>CAVTJK010000001.1:0-32183 GCA_963734965.1 uncultured Microthrixaceae bacterium
ATCGACGCCGAGCAGCCCTGCACGATGTCGCGGACCAAGAAGAAGAAGGACACGCCCATGATCAGGCTGGCGATGACGTGGGCGCGGTGGGCGCCGTTTCCGCCCGCGTTGAAGACCACGCGGATCAGCAGATAGGTGCCCGCCACCACCAGGGGGTCGATGATCAGCCACACCACGCCCATGACCGTGTCGTAGTGCTGGGCCTTCATCTTGGTGCGGGCCATGTGCCAGATGAACATCCGTCGTTCCCACACCTCGGCCACGTAGGCCTTCATGGAGGGGGGCAGCCCCGTGACCGTCGGCTCGTAGACGGACACCACACGCGTCGGGGAGGTCGTGGCCATGTCACCTTCAGTGAGGGATGCGGACAGCTGTTCGTGTCGACCGGCTCCCGCTCCGACCAACCGCACGTCAGAGTACCCGCGATCGATCGCGTGAGACAGGTCCGGTCGGGGCCATCGACGGCCCCACCAATGGTTCCATCGGCCGTTCCGAGCCGATTGACAGGGCCCGAGAGGGTGACAAGGATGGACCGCTCACGCTAGGTGAGCAGGTGGGCGACACTGCGCCGGAGTCGGGGGAAGGTTGGAACCAGCGAAGACGACGCCCAGCACGCCGAAGATCGCCGAGGACCGCCCCCTCGGGCACGCCACCGTGATGATCATCGGTGCCGGCGAACCAGCGGGCCACCAACTGGCCCGTGAGGCCGCCCGCCGCCACCCCGACCAGCTGTTCCTCGTGGACGCGGACGAGTCGCGGCTGAGCGAGTTGGCGTCGCAGGTGCCGTCGAGCGCGCAGCTGGTCATCGCCGATCCCGGGGATCGCGACGCCATGACCGCCCTGCTCGAGCGGCACCGACCCGACGTGGTCATCTACGTCACGCCGCCGGTCGACGCGCTGGTGGACGGCGATCGAGGCCACTGGCCCGAGGGCACGGGCCCCGACGCCGGGTGGCTGGCGGTGGCGGCCACCGAAGCCGGCTGCACCCGGTTCACCCAGGTGTCGAAGACCAGCCTGTTCGACTCGACCTCGGCGCCGGCGAGCGGCGAGCGCCACGACCCCGAGGCGAGCGACGCCAGCCTCCGCGCCGCCCTCGAGAACGAGCGCGCCAACGCCGAGCACCTGCGTCGGCTCACGCCGCCACCAGAAGGAGCAGCTGCGCCGCAAGCTCGTGCGCGTCGCCCTGGCCCTCGACGAGCAGGCCCATGGCCTGAGCACGCTCGATCGCCGTGCGGCGCCGGCGCGCTCAACCGCCGCGTGGCCAAGGTCAGCCTCATCGCCAGCGCCATCCCCCGCCGCGGCGATCTGGCCCACCGCCGCGTCGATCTGACCAGCAAGATCGCCCAGATCAGGGCGGTCTGACCGACGCGCCGAAGCTCGACCCGGCGCGTGTCGATCATCATGGTCACCGAGCAAGCCCATGCGACGCGCTACCACCGGTCGACGAGGACCTCAACGTCGAGTTCGTGATCGTGCTCAACGGCCGCCACGCCAAGCCGCCCGCCGACTCCTCGCCGGTCATCGTGCGCACCGAGTACAAGACGCCGGCCGCGGCGGCGGCCATGGGCGCGGCCAAGGCGTCGGGTCGGCTGCTGTGCTTCCTCGCCACCACGAGCGAGCCCCTCGACGAGGGCTGGGTGGGGCGCCTCGGCGCACGCCATCACCGGCGACACCATCGCGGCCACGCCGATGCTGATCCATCCTCAGCGCCCCCTGGCCGAAGCCACCCCCTACGACCTGCACGTTCGCGAGCTGGGGCTGGACGTGGTCGCCCTCGACAACATCGGGCCCATCGCCGTGGCCCGAGAGGCGGGAACGGCGGCGCTGCCGGCCCGGGTGCCCGTCGAGGTCCCGGCGGCGTCGGGCGCGTGCCTGATGGTCGATCGCCAGGCCTTCGACGAGGGCGGAGGGCTGACCCTCCTCGACGACTTCGACTCGGCCGTCGTCGACCTGTGCGGCCGGCTGCGCGCCGGCGGCGGTCGGGTGATGACCGTGCCCACCGCCATCGTGGCCGACCACCGACCGGTGCGCTCGTTGCGGGCGCTGTCGCGGCCCATCGATCCCGACAGCCGGGCGTGGCGAGCGCTGGTCGACCGACAGGGTCCGACGTTGCTGCAGATGGCCCGAGGCGATCGCGTTGACCGAGCACCTCCGCTTCGCCCTCACCGTCGCCGCCCCGTCGGCGCGAGTCGCGAGCCAGTGGGGTGACTGGCACCTGGCCGAGGCCATGGCCCGATCGCTGCGCCGCTCGGTCACTCGGTGCACATCCAGACCGCCGACCAGGCCGACGACCCCGACCGGGCGCTCGTGTGACGTGCACGTCGTGTTCCGCGGGCTCACCCAGGTCCAACGCACGGCTGGCCAACGCCATGTGCTGTGGATGATCAGCCACCCCGAGGCCATCGACATCCAGCGAGTGCGAGGAGGCCGACCTGGTCCTGGTGGCATCCGAACGACTGGCCGCCGACCTGCGCAGCCGACCTGTCGACCCCGGTCGAGGTCCTGCTGCAGGCCACCGACCAGCGCCGGTTCGGGGTCCGTCCGCCCGATCCCGACCCACGCCCACGCCGTGGCGGCGGTGGCCACGACCCGCCACGTCTTCCGGCCGTCGGTCGCCTTCGCCCTGGCCGCCGGGCTGCGGCCCGCCATCTACGGCACCGGGTGGCGACGAGTTCGTGGATCCCGACCTGATCGTGGCCGAGTTCGTCGACAACAAGGAGCTGGCCACCGTCTACTCGTCGGTGGGCGTCCTGCTCAACGATCACTGGGACACCATGAGAGCATGGGGTGTGGTGTCCAACCGGATCTTCGACGCGCTGGCGTGTGGGACGCCCATCGTCTCGGACTACCTCCCCGAGGTGGCCGACCTGTTCGGCGACTCGCGTCGCCATGTTCCGAGATGCCGACGACCTGCGCCACGCCGTCGATCTGGCCCTCGAGGACCCGGTCGCGGCGCGCCGGCGCGCCGGCGTCGGTCGCGAGCTCGTGCTCAAGCACCACACGTTCGACCACCGGGCCCGCGAGCTCATCGATGCCCTGGCCCGCCACGGCCTCGACCGACCCCCGAGATGACGACGGACCGGCCTGGTCCGGCCTCCGCACCGGTCCGATCGACGAGACACATCATGCTCGGGATCGCCCTCGTCGCCGTCGTGCTGGCCGCGTCGGCCTGCAGCGACGCGCACACCCAGGCCCAACTGACGCTTTCCGACAACGGCTCCGATCCCCACGAGGTGACGTTGCTGGCGCCGAACGCGGCCGACGTGTGGCTGCACAAGCTGACCGACGCCTACAGGGTGCTGCATCCCGAGGTCACCTTCGTCTACGAGTTGCAGGTCACCGTCACCCCCCAACGGCCACGGGCGAAGCCGACCCCGCCCATCGCGCCCCAGAAGCGGGTCGCCGCCGGCGACACGCCCGACGTCTGGATCGACGAATACGGCATCCTGCGAGACCACGCCTCTGACCCACGGGTCCAGGACCCCCCCTTCCGGGTGGGCAACGACCCGTTCGAGTTCGTGGTCCAGGCCGGGAACCCTCAGAACGTGACCGGTCTCGAGGTGTTCGGCCCGGGCAACCATCCGAAGTCGGGTCTGTGCAACCTGGCCAACATCTGCGGCAGCCTGGCCCGCGGCATCCTGTTGAAGGGCGGCATCGATCCCAAGGCCGACGTCACCTATGCCGATGGCCCGACCCTCGCCGGCGCCGTCGCCGAGGGCAAGGTCGCGGCCGGCATGATGTTCACCACCGAAGCCGCGGCGCAAGCACCCAGCCTGACCCGCCTCGCCGCCCCCCGGACCTTCATCTACGGGGCGATGGCCATGCGAGCCGACCCTGTCGCGGCCAAGTTCCTCGCGTGGCTCAAGTCGTCGCCGGACGCCAGAGCCGTTCTCACCTCCGCCGGGCTGCAACCGCCCCCGGGCACCTAGGCGCATGGCCGAGCCTGGGGCCCGAGCCGACGCGCTCGCCGCCGCGTCGCCCACCGTGTGCATCACGGGGATGCATCGCAGCGGCACCTCCTTCGCGACCCGCGCCCTCGAGCTGCTCGGCGTGTCGCTGGGCGACGCCGCGGGCCTGCTGGTCCCGGGCCCCGACAACCCCGCCGGCTACTTCGAGAACCGATCGATCCAGGAGCTCAACGACGAGCTGCTGGCCTTCCTCGGTGGGGCGTGGGACCACCCGCCGGTGCTCTCCATCGGGTGGGCCGACGACCCCGGCCTCGACCCGTTCCGGGTGAAGGCGGCGACGATCGTCGCCGCCGACTTCGGTGACGCCATCGCCAGGGGTGGCCCGATCGGGTTCAAGGACCCGCGGATCTCGCTGCTGTTGCCGTTCTGGCGGACCGTGCGTCCCGTGTCGGCGACGGTGGTGATGGTCCGCGATCCTCGCGAGGTGGCGGCGTCGCTGGCAGCGCGCAACGAGATCGACCCGGCGCAGGCCTCGGTGCTCTGGCTGCGGTACCTGTACGCGGCGACCGCCAACGACCCCCACCACCTGATGGTGGCCCAGCAGGACTTCTTCGACGACCTGGCGCGGACCCTCGAACGCATCGCCGCCCACCTCGACTTGACCCCGCCGACCCCCGAGGTCGTCGCCGGCGTGCGCGACCATCTCGACCCTGGCCTGCGCCACCACGTCGCCCCGGCTGACACCGACGACCCCAACCCGCTCGTGCAGCTCGCCGCCCGCGTCTGGAACGGCGGCCGGCCCGACCTCGCCGCCATCGATCCGACCGTGGCCCAGGCGCTGGCCGAAGGCTGGCTGCGCCCCCCGAGCGACGAGCGTGCCCTGGCCGCGGCCCGGGCCGAGGCGGTGTCGTTCAAGGAGCAGCTCAAGCGGCGCAACGAGGTGGTCAAGGCGCTCAAGGAAGGACGCCGGCCGCCCGATCCGGCGCCCCCGATCCCGGTGGCCGCCCTCGATCCGACCGATCCGGCGTGACGGCCACGTTCGTCGTTCCGCCCGAGTTGGTCCTGGCCGAGGCGGCGGCGCGCCGGATGGAACGCCAGCTCGCCGCCGCGCCCGATGACGTCGTCGGCGTGGCCGCCGAGACCGCGATCGTGCCGCCGGGATCGAGCACGCGCACCCACGCCGAGTGGTGCGCGACGGCGCCGCTCGACACGGTGTCGCCCAGCGAGGCAACGATCGACGGCGCGGTGCTGCTGCGCGACGGCGTCGGCTTCGAGGTCACCGCGACCAACGTGACCGTCGCCGCCGGAACTGTGCTCGTCGACCGCGGCGCCGTGGCTCATCGGCCCGCCTCGCCCGGAGCCGACATCGAGGCCGAGACGGCGGGCCCGCGTTCCCGACCGCCGTTTCGCTGGCGGCCGGTCGTGCTCTTCCTCGCCGTCGAGGCCACGGGCGCGATCGTCGACGCCGCCCGCGGGTTGGCCAACGATCTGATCGAGCTCGACGTCGAGGCCCGGCTGGCCACGGGAGCGCCGGCGTCGGGACCGCACCTCACCCAGCCGTGCGCCCCCACCGAGGCATCGATGCGCGCCCTGCGTCCGGACGTCGTCGTCGCCCTCGACCCGTCCGCCCTCGAAGACGCGGCGCGCTGGTGCGACGACCGGGGCACGGTGTTCGTGACCATCGAGGGCGCTGACACCGACACGATCGAGCTGGTCAGCTGGCGGATCGGGACGGCCCAAGGCCGGCGACGGGCCCACATCGGGCTGGGGGTCGCCGCGGCCGACCTCGCCGCCCTCGTGAACCGACTCTGCGCCGGACCCCCGCCGATGCCACCGGTCGAATCGTCTCGACGGGTGCTCGTCGAGGGCGAAGGATCGACCCGCGTCGGCGTCGGCCGCCGGGCACGCCGAGGTGATCGGGCCGGAGGTCGAAGCGTCGTCGCCATCGGCTCGGCGTCGGGCCGGCGTCCTGCCCGTCACGACGGGTTGCTGGCCCAGCTGGGCGCCAGCGGCCACCGGGTCTCGACCGCCACCAGTTGGGCGGCGGCCGAGGTCGCAGCCGCCGACATCTTGCTGGTCGAGGCCGGCAGCGACGCCGGTCCGCTCCGAGAGTGGATCGCCCAGCGCGCCGATTCCGCTCACCGCGCCGTCGTCGTGATCGACGACGAGCACGACGACCAGCCAGGGTCCAGGGTCGACGAGCTGGTCTCGGCGGCCGGTGCGGCCCTGGCCCCGACCCGGATCCGAGCTGACGCCCTGCGCGCCACCGGGGCGCGTGTCCTGGTGCTGCCCACCCTGCTGCCCGACCGCCGGATCGCCGAGCTGCAGACAGCGGCCTCGCATCGCGTCGCGCCATCGGTGCCGCTGATCGGCTGGCGCACCGGACGTGGGCCGGACGCCGGTGTGACGGGTGCCGCGGTCGCCGCCCTGGAGCGGCTGATGGATCGGGTGCCCGACCTCGCCATCGAAGTCAGCGGCCCCCTCGGCGGCGAGCTGGCCGAGCGACCCCCGGTCGCCATCCGGTCCATCGATCCTGACCCGAGCGAGCTGGCGGCCTGGACCATCCAGCTGTGGACCCCGGCCGGTGCGCCCACCGGCCAGGTGGGCGACCCGACCGCGATCGAAATCGTCGAAGCCGGCCTGGCCGGTGTGCCCACGGTGTCGCTTGCGCTCGGCCAGACCCGGCGGGGAGATCGACCGGGGCCCGAGGTCACGAACATCCCCGGCGCCGACCCGGACGACGCCGCCTCCGCACTCGCCGCGCTGCTCGACGTCGACGCGCGCCTCGAGCGATCACGGCGGGCCAGCGCGCAGGCCGAATCGCTCCACGGCTCGGCCGCGGCGCAGATGGCCATCGAACGCTTCGTCGGCTGGCTCGACCGGGGAGTCACCCCGTGAGCGGCGCCCCGATCGCTGACGACCTCGTCTCGGTGATCGTTCCCGTCTACGACGGGCTCGACGAGGTCACTGCCTGCCTGGCTGCCGTCGCCCGGCACGCGGCGGCGACCAAGGTGGCCTTCGAGCTGATCCTCGTCGACGATGCCACGCCCACCCCCGCGGTCGCCGCCTTCCTCGACTCGGTCGTGGCCGCGCCGGCCGAGGTGGCGATCCGTCTGATCCGCAACCCCACCAACCTCGGGTTCGTGGCCTCGGTCAACCGGGGGTTCGCGGACTGCTCGGGCGATGTCGTCCTGTTGAACGCCGACACGGTCGTGACCGAGGGCTGGCTCGACCGGATCACCGCCGCGGCCCGAACCGAGCCCGACGTCGCGACCGTGACGCCGCTGACGAACCACGGCTCGATCTGCACGCTGCCCCCCTCGATGATCGACGCCTTCGACCTCGACGGACCGGCGCCGCGCATCGACGACTGCGGACGTTCGTCGCGGCGCAGTCCGCCGGCATGCGTCCCGAGGTGATCACCGGCGTCGGCTTCTGCATGTACGTCACGCGGCGGGCCCTCGACCGGTGCGGTCCGTTCGACGAGGACACCTTCGGTCGCGGCTACGGCGAGGAGGTCGACTTCTGCCTCCGGGCCTCGCGGCTCGGCCTGCGCCACCTCGTCGAGGACTCGACCTACGTGCACCACCACGGCGGCGTGTCGTTCGGCGACAGCGCTCCGACGGCATGCGGACCGCATCGCGGCTCCTCCACCAGCGCTACCGGTGCTTCCGCGAGGCCAACCGCCACGAGCGGGCCGACGACCCGCTGGCGGTGACCTTCACCGGCCTCGAGCTCGGCCTGACCGAGCGCGACGAGAGCCGGCCCCACGTCCTGCAGGTCCTCCACAGCGATCCCGACGACGTCGGCGGCACCGAGAAGCACCTCGACGCCCTGCTCGACCAGCCTGTCGGGCGAGTTCGACTTCTCGATCCTGTACCCGGTCGAGTCCGGCTTCGTGCTGCGCACGAGGTGGAACCGCGGCGACGGTCGCGACACGGTCCACGAGTTCCTGCTCCCCGGCTCGGTCCGCTGGGTGGCCGGCGACTACGACGCGGTCGCCGGCGAGGCCCTGGCGACCGCGCTCGACCTGTTCGACTTCGACGCGGTGCACATCCAGAACCTGATCGGTCACTCGCTCGCGCCCCTCGACGTGCTGGCCGACTTCGACGGTCCGGTCGTCTGCTCGGTCCACGACCTGTTCCTGGCCTGTCCGCACCACTCGCTGCTCTACCGCGACGAGCAGGCCTGCGGCCTCCCCGACGACCTCTCCGTCTGCGCCCGCTGCCTGCCCGAGACCGAGGCGTTGCCGGTCGACCAGCTCGAGGCCTTCCGGTCGCGGGCGGCGGCCACCATCGACGTGGTCGACGACTGGGTGTTCGCCAGCCAGAGCGCGGCCGACTGCTTCGGCCGGGTCTACGACCTCGACGCCGACCGGGTGCATCATCATCACCCACGGCACGACCGTCGACCCCGTCGCCGCGGCCGATCGACGAGGCGGCCATCGTCGACGAGCCGCTGCGGCTGGCCTTCGTCGGGCGCGGCTGGGCCAAGAAGGGCCTCGACGTCGGTCAACGCCTGGCCGACGAGGTGGTCGCCTCGACCGATCGAGATCCACCACTTCGGCGAGCTCATCGAGGAGCGGCGTCACCCGAGCTGCGCCGGCACGGTCCGTACGACAACGAGGTGCTGCGCGACCTGCTCCACCAGGCCGGCATCCAGATCGTGCTGCTGCCCGGCGCCTACGCCGAGACGTTCGGCCTCGTCATGACCGAGTCGCTCATCGCCGGCATCCCGGTCATCGGGGCATCGTTCGGCGCGCTCGGCGAGCGGATCCGAGCCGACGGCGTGGGCTGGACGATCGACCCGGCGATCCGACCGAGCTGATCGAGCTGGTCGAACGGCTGGACCAGAATCGCTGGGAGGTCCTGCGGGCCACAGCGCGGGCGTCGGCGGTCACGTTCGAGACGGTGGAGGTCGGTGCCCCACGCTACGCCTCGCTCTATCGTGCGAGCACCCACGAGCTCGAGGATCACCGGTGACCGATTCGGACGAACAACAGCGCCTGCGCCGCCAGCTCCGCGCCACGGCCGCCGTCAACCGTCAGCTCCGGGCCCAGCTCGACGCCCTGGAAGCCGAGTCGGTGGCCCGCGGACCCGATGTGCTGCAGGATCCACCGCCCAAGCCACCTCCGATCGGCGGCGCCTCCCGGCGCGGTCGCCAGGCCGCCGAGTGGCTCGAACCGCTCGGCCCACCCGACGCCGAGCGGCCCGAGGCCGCCCGACCGTTCCTCGTCACGAGGCCGGACACGAGCCTGCATCTGATCGATGGCGGCCAACGGCGACGAATCCGCTCGGGTGTCATCGTGCCCGCCCTCGAGCAGCTGCTCGGCGAGCGGACCGAGGCGACCGATGAGCAGTTCGCGGGCTGGCCCGAGGGTCCTCCGGTCGAGGTTCTCGAGGGCTCGACCGGCCCGGCGTTCCTGGTGGTCGGCGGACGTCGGCTGGCGCTGCGCGGCCTGCCCTTGCCCCACGGCGTCGAGGCCGAGGTCGTCGACCGCCTGCCCGAGGGCCCGACGCTCGACGTCGTAGCCTCCCTGTCGCCCAGCCGCGCCACCACCGCGTCGGGCTGGCTGGCCCGGCTGAGCGCCGGCGGGACGACCGAGGCGGGGCTGGTCGTCCGCGAGGAGGACGGCCGCATGTACCTCGTCGAGAGGTCGACGGTACGACTCGTGCGCTCGGGCCTGTTGGCGCGAGTGCTCGAGCACTACCTCGGCGAGCCCCGACCGGTGGCCGAAGAGGAGTTCGCGACCTGGAGCGAGGGGCTGACCGTCGAGTTGCTCGAAGGTCGGGTCGGGCCGCCTTTCGTCGTGGTCGGCGGCCGTCGCCGCCCGGTCATCGGCATGCCCCTTCCCCACCCCGTCGTGCAGAGCAGCGCCGACCGGTTGCCCGAAGGCTCACCCTTCGACGTGAACGAGGCCACGGCTCCGCCCCCACCCCCGGTCGAGGAGCCGTCGCACAATCCTGTGGCGCGGGCCCGGCGCGGCGCCCAACGGCTCATCGGCTCACCGCCCGCCCGCGACTCGTGACATCTCCCCGACGCCGAGAACACCTAGACGGCGTCGGGTTCTTCGACCTTCTCGACGTCGGCCTCCTCGTCGCCGTCGGCTCCTTCGTCGGTGTCGCCCTTGGCGGGCGCCGGCGGCTCGAGCTCTGACATCGGGACGAGGGGCGGCGGGCCCGGGTCCCATCCCCACAACGGGCGGCCGATCAGGGCCTCGAACTCCTCGACGTCGGCGCGGAACAGCTCGGTGTAGAGGATCCGGCGCTGCTCGTCGGTCAGCCGGACGGCTCGCACCGAGTTGCGGTTGCTGAACACGACCCGATCGAGGGTGGGCGACACGAAATCGGTCGAGGCGCCGATGTGGCGCAGGGCGGTCTCGTAGGCCGCTTCGGGTCGGTCGCGGATGTCGTCGTGCAGGAGGATGAGGATCCGGTCGCCGAACTCTTCGATCCACCACTTGAGATGCTTGAAGTAGAGGCTGGCCTCGACCAGATCGAGCTCAGCCACGGCCGGATCGTTGCTGTGGATCAGCTCGAAGAGGTCGGTGTCGGCCGGCAGGCGTCCCCGCTTGATGTGGTGCACCATGGCCGAGTACATCCGCTCGACGGGCGAGCGCACGATGGCGATCAACTGGGCCTCGGGGACCACGGCGTTGATCCGCTCGGCCACGTCGCGCGGCGAGTTGCTCGGCTGCAGGTAGGCCGCGCTCGACTCGCCGATGAAGGCTTCGCCGTTCCACGCTTCGAACTGGTTGCTGTACCACTTGCGACCGGGCCGGTTCTGGCGCCGGACGTTCGTGAAGAACGACAGCTCGAACGACGGCATGAAGATGTCGGGATGCTGGTCGAGGTTCACCCGGAGCCATCGGGTGCCGCTGCGTTGGACGCCGAGGATCAGGAACGACGGCAGGCGCAGATCCGAGGGGGTGTGACCGCTAACGGGACTGGACATTGTCTCCTTCCTCATCTGGTGGCGCTCCCAGAAGCGACAGCGGAGCGGCGTCGGGGTCCGGATCCCACGCCGACAAGTCGCGTCCCGTCCATTCCTGGAGGCGCTGTATGTCGAGCCGGAACCACGCGGACAGGACCTGACGTTCCTCGAGCGTGGGCCGGGGAGGAGTGATCACATCACCGCTGGCGTAGCGGACGACGTCGAGGTCGTCTGGGATGAAGTCGGGCGACGCGCCGATGTGTGCGAGCACCGCGCGATATGTGTCCTCCGGACGATCGCGGACGTCGTCGTAGAACAGCGTGAGCAGTTGGTCGCCGAAGATCTCGTCGAAGGACGTGAGGCTCTGGAAGTAGATGCTTCGCCCGAGCAGGTCGAGGGCCAGACCGCGCTCGTCGCTGCTGCTGATGAGCGAGTAGAGATCCGTTTCAGGCGGGATCCGTCCCCACTTCATGTGGTTGACCATGGCCGAGTGCATGCGATCGATCGGATCACGCAGGATGGCGATCAGCCGCGCCTCGGGGATCATCCGGTGGATGCGATGAGCCGTGTCGTGGGGGCGGTTCTTCCACGCCAGGTAGCTGGGCGAGCACTCGCCGAGGATCGGCTCGCCCTGCCATTCGGTGAACTGCGAGCGATACCAGTGCGAGCGCAGGCCCTTCATCTTGTCAGGGCTCGAGAAGAAGGCCATCTCGAGCCGAGGCGCGTAGACGTCCGGGTGGCGATCGAGGTTGAAGCGCAGCCAGCGGGTGGCGCTGCGCTCGGCGCCGATGATCAGGAACGTGGGCAGCGGGGCGACGGGCGACATCAGCTGACCTTGCGAACGCTCTTGCGCAGGGAGTCTTCGACCTGGGGCGGCAGCTTGGCCAGCACCGTGCGCACGGATCGCATGACCTTGGGAGGCGTCCGCCGCTTGACACGACGCACGTTGCGACCGGCCTGCTTCCTCATCTTGTGGCGCACGCGGACCGTCCGCTCCTGGAAGGGGCTGCGCCTCAGCGCGTTGCGAACGGTCTGCGGGCGGTCGCGAGCCCGGAAGTAGCGCGACATCCAGGCGGCGACGGCGCGCGGCGGTCGCCCGGTTGCGGCGCGAAGCGCTCGGGATCGCACGACGCCAGGCGCGGCACCTCGCCGTCACCCATCCACTTGTCGAGGAAGTGCTGGCGGTTCTTGGCCCACAGGCCCTGCCAGTCGTCGAGGCGCGACGCCGAGCCCTTGCCGACGTGGTCGACCAGCACCCGCTGGTCGTAGACGATGTCGAGGTCGTTGACCCACACCTTGAAGGCCAGGTCGACGTCCTCGCCGCTGGCCACCTCGTACTCCTCGCCCCAACGCACCGAGCTCTCGGACGACGTCGGCGGGCATCAGGTAGATCACGGCGCCGGGCGGCGCCGAGAACGGGGGCAGGACCACGACGTCGGTCCCGGGCTCGGTGCGCACGGTGTCGGCGTTGCGCGCCGCGGTGAGGGCGGGCACGACGATGCCGGCGTTGGGGTGGTCGCGCGCCGTCTCGACCAGCTGTCGCGCCCAGCCCCGGGCAGGATCGTGTCGTTGTTGCAGAAGGCGACGTAGGGGCCGCGGGCCACCGCGAGGCCCTGGTTCATGCCCGCGGCGAACCCGAGGTTGGTCTCGTTCAGCACGGCCGTGTCGGCGGCGCGGCTCGGCGTAGTTGGCCGCCTCCCACGCCGAGCCGTTGTCGACGATGATGAGCTCGTAGGCGCACGTCGGTGTGCTGGCGCACCGACTCGACGAAGTCCTGCGTGTAGGGCAGGTTGTCCCAGGCCAGCATGACCACCGAGAGCTCGGGCTGGTCGGGCGGAGTCGGGCGGGGCGGCGGCGGGGCCAGGGCGATGCCGGCGCTGACGCCGTCGAGGATCTCGGCCAGCTCGTCGGTGCGCCGCTCCCAGTCGAAGTCGCGCTCGACCAGGTCGAGCCCGTTGGCCGACGAGCTGCTTGGCCAGCACGTCGTCGTCGAGCAGCCGGCGGATGGCGTTGGCCATGGCCACCGGATCGCGCGGCGGCGACGACCAGCGCGGTCTCGCCGTCGATGGCGTACTCGCGACAGCCGCCGTTGTCGGTCGTCACCAGCGGCACGCCGCAGGCCAGGGCTTCGAGGCCGGGCTGGCAGAAGCCCTCGAACCAGCTGCCGACCACGAACACCCGGCGGCGTCGTACTCCCGCCCGAGGTCGGCCTGGGAGAGGTCCTTGGGCGCGTACTCCTCGACCGGCAGGCCGAGCAGGCGCCCGGCCTCGAGGATCGTGTCGTGGCCCTTCCACGCCCGGCGGCTGTCGCCCACCGCCAGCAGCGGGTACTTCTTCGGGCCGCCGTAGGGGTGGAAGACCTCACGGTTGACCCCGCCCAGCTGCACGGTCGGGCGGGAGCCGATCTCGGCCTCGATCTGGTCGGCCGTCCAGTTGCTGTTGGCCAGCTGCAGGTCGACCGGGCGTGCGGATGCTCTCCCAGCTGCCCTCCTTCTCGTAGGTGCGCGAGTAGTGCAGGGCGTAGAAGATGCGGCGCCGGGCGCCTTCGAAGCGGTCGAGCAGGTGCCAGTGCGGCTCGTGGTTGAAGACGATGACGTCGAGCGTCGTCGTCGAAGCCCGACGGTCAGGGTCTTGATGGCGGCGTCGCAGCGCATCCACGTGCAGTTCAGGATCTGGTCGTCGGGCAGGTAGAAGGTGACGTGGTGGCCCACGGGCCTCGAGCCGGTTGGCGAACTCGAGCACGCGCCGGATCCCGCCGAAGCGGCGCAGGTGGGGTTCGATGAAACCGACCGTCAGGCCGGTCTGGGTGTTCGGCATCGGCGCGATGGTAGTGGTGCCCGGGTTGTGGTTTCCCGGCCGGCGCCAGAATGTCCACCGCCAGCCGCGTGACTACCATCGCCGGATGACCTCGACCTCCGGCGGCGTCGGCGACAGCGGACGAGACCTCGCCGCCGGGCCGTTCTTCTTCGTGCACGTGCAGAAGACGGCGGGCACGTCGCTGGCCATCCGACTGACCAACCAGTTCAGCGAGTCCGAGATCTACCCCGATCCGTCCGACGGCGACCTGATGACGGTGATGCCCCAGCTCAACGTCGACGTGCTGGTCGAGCGGTGGACCGCCCGTCGGAACGAGATCAAGGTCGTCACCGGCCACTTCCCGTTCAGCACCGCCGAGCTCCTCGGCGGTGGGTTCACCACCTTCACGGTGCTGCGCGAGCCGGTCGAGCGGACGCTGTCGTACCTACGTCACTTCCGCAAGATGACCAAGGCGGCCCGCAAGATGACCCTCGAGGAGATCTACGAGGATCCCCTGCGCTACGAGGGCCTGGTGCACAACCACATGGTGAAGATGTTCTCGCTGGGAATCGACGAGATCGAGGGCGGGATCATGACCCGCATCGAGTTCACGCCCGAGCGGCTGGCCCAGGCCAAAGCGGGGCTGGCCCAGGTCGACGTCATCGGCCTGCAGGAGACGTTCGACGACTTCGTCGGCGAGCTCGAAACGCGGTTCGGGTGGGACCTGGGCGAGGAGATGTACGCCAACCACACCGACCACGTCGAGGTCGACGAGGACTTCCGCGCCCGCATCGCCGCCGACAACGCCCTCGACGTCGAGCTCTACGAGTACGCGGTGGCGCTCGTGGCCGAACGGACCGCCGCCCGTCGCCCTCTGCTCAGAGAGAGGTGACGGGGATCAGTCGACGAGGCGGCGTGGCGGCCGAGGCGTCGCCGACCCTGTCCACCACGCCCGGATCGAGCTTCTCGATCAGGTCAGCCACGTAGCGGCTGGTCTCGCGCGACACGAGGACGACCTCGTCGCGGCGGGACGGATCGGACACGCCCTCGGAGATGGCGCGCAGCTCGTCGGTCAGCATGTTGAGCGGGTCGAGGTTGCAGGTCTTGCAGATCGGCTCGCGGCTCACGACAGCGCGGAGCTTGTCGCCCGTGAGCTCGATGAACGACCGGTCGAAGACGGTCCCCATCGGGACCTCCTTCTTCCAGTCCGAGCAGCACAGGTAGTAGTTGCCGTCGTAGCCGACGAACAGGTACCCGAACGGCGTGCCGCACATCGGGGCGCTCGCCATCGGCCTCGAGCAGCTGGCGGGCTTCGGCCAGCTCGGGATAGGTCTCGAACTGCATGTGGTCGACGAACAGCGCGCCGCCCCGGTTGATGATCTCGTACTCCTGGAACAGCCTGATGCCGTAGTCCTGCCAGTACGCCTTCATCTCGGCCTGGTGGGCCAGATCGCGGCGGTGGTCGACGAGCACGACCCACACGTCGCAGAGGCCTTCGGCCATCTCGGCGAAGCGCACGACGTTGGCCCGGGTCCGCTCGAAGGGAAGCTCGTAGATCTCCTCGTAGTCGTCGTCGCGGTCGCCGACGTTGATGAAGATCTCCTTGAGCCCGGCGTCGAGCAGCGCCGATCCCCGGCGCTCGTCGAGGAGCGACGCGTTCGACGACATCCCGCAGCGGATGCCGGCCTCGGTGACCTGGCGGGTGAATCGGGCGGCTTCCTTGTTCAGCAGGGGTTCGCCCAGCCCGCACAGGGCGATCTGGAGCTCGGTGTGGAGCACCTCTCGCACGACGACCTGGTACTCGAGGGCCCGGACCAAGGTCTGATCGAAGGTCTCGCGAGACATCAGGCCCTGATGGGGGGTCTGGTCACGCGGACAGAAGTGACACTTCGCGTTGCAGCGATTGGTCAACTCGATGTCGATCCGTGCATGCATTGGCGGGCCCCTGCGCTTCACGATCAGCCGAATTCGTTCCCGCGAGGCTATACCAGTGCCGCTCGAAACCACCGGGCCGACGGCCACGGTACGTGGTGATCGCCAGCGCAGGGCCGGGAGCGACTGCGCTACCGTGCCCGGGATCCACGACGCCCCGCTGCGAGGTCCTCCCATGTCGGTGCTGTCCAATCTTCGAGGCCGAAAGACACCGTCAGATGCCGAAACGGTCACACCCCAACCCACGGCGACCGATACAGAGACGATGACCGAGATGACGAGCACGACCGACACCGGCTCGTTCGCCCTGACCCGACAGCAGCTGGCGTTCTTCGAGACCTTCGGCTTCGTGCATCTGCCGGGCCTGTTCGCCCCCGAGGTCGACCAGCTCGTCGCCGGCTTCGAAGAGGTCTTCGACTCGAACGAGAGCTGGGACACCAACGAGGCCCTGCACTTCAACGAGCGCCGCCGCATCATCCCCGTGTTCATCGACCGCACCGACAAGCTCAGCTGGCTGGCGTCGGACCCCAGGGTCACTGGCACCGTGAGCAGCCTGATCGACCGGCCCTGGGAGGCGGCGGGCAGCGACGGCAACCTCTTCTACTGCGACACGTCGTGGCACCCCGACAGCTACGGGGCGCCGATGCACGTCTACCACGTCAAGCTCTCGTTCTACCTCGATCCGCTCCACGGCGCGAACGGGGCGATCCGGATGATCCCCGGCACCAACTTCCACCGGTCCGAGTTCGCCGGCCAGGTGCGCACCAACACCGACGACCCCGACGCCATCAGGGACATCTACGGCGTGGGCCCCGACGAGATCCCGTCGTGGACCCTCGAGAGCGAACCGG
This sequence comes from uncultured Microthrixaceae bacterium, assembly GCA_963734965.1. Taxonomy (GTDB): domain Bacteria; phylum Actinomycetota; class Acidimicrobiia; order Acidimicrobiales; family Acidimicrobilacustridaceae; genus UBA4742. The sequence goes on from CAVTJK010000001.1 coordinate 16,421, forward strand.
GCGACGTCATCGTCTGGAACTTCCGCACCATCCACGCCAGCTTCAACGGCGGTCAGCGCCGCCGCCTGTTCTCGCTCAACTTCAGCGAGATCGCCGCCGACGATTGAGGCTCTCGATTGGCGTCAGGTCTCGCGCGATGGAGACCCTCCCGACGAGGGATCCCGCCACACGGTCCTGATACCGTTTCCCACTTTCGACCCGTCAGGGGGGAGTAACACCCGCCATGTTTCCGTTCTGGGAGCTCGCCGTCGCGCCGGTGCTCGAAGCGATCGAGAGCCAAGCGAGTGGTCGAGATCGGCGCGCTGCGGGGCGAGAACACCGTGCTGATGCTCGACCGGCTCGGACCCGGACACCGAGCTGCACGTGATCGACCCCGTTCCCGACTTCGATCCGGCCGAGCACGAGCGGCGCGTTCCCGGGCCGCTACGTCTTCCACCGCGACCTCAGCCTCAACGTCCTCGGCCACCTGCCGCCGATGGACGCGGCGCTGATCGACGGCGATCACAACTGGTACACGGTCTACCACGAGCTCAAGTCGCTCACCGAGGTCGGCCGCGGCCGCCGGCGAGCCCACTGCCCGTGATGATCCTGCACGACGTGCTGTGGCCCTACGGCCGGCGCGACCTCTACTACGGGCCCGAGACGCATCCCCGAGGAGTTCCGCCAGCCCTACGCCCAGGCGGGCATGTCGCCCGACAAGAAGAAGCTGCTCTACGCTCGGCGGGCTCAACGCCGAGCTGCACAACGCCGTCGAGGAGGGCGGCGAGCGCAACGGCGTGATGACCGGCGCTCGACGACTTCATGGCCGAGCACGACGAGCCGCTGCGGCTGCGTCGTGCTGCCCATCTACTTCGGCCTGGCCATCGTCGTCGACGAGGAGCGCCTCGGCCGCCAGCCCGGCGCTGGCGGCCGTGCTCGACCACCTCGAGAGCTCGCGAGGGCCGCCACGACCTGCTGAAGCTGTCCGAGGAGCTCCGCCTGCAGGGCCGCCATCTTCCAGCAGAGCGTGTTCGCCATCCGCGACCGCCAGCTCGACGAGGCCGCCCACGCGCTACCTCGACCTGCTCAAGGGCGCGCTGCTCGACGAGCACTACCTCGAGAACGAGCTGCGCATCCAGCGTGCTCGTGCGCCACCTGGAAGCCGAGGCTCGTCCGTCGCCGCTCGAGCTGCGCGACCCGGCCCGGCTGCTGCGACGCGACGCCGAGGTGCTCGCGGCCGCGCGCCAGGCCGGGCGGCTGCGGGCCGAGCGAGTCCGAGGGCGAGCTGCTCGCCTACTTCCCGTGGACGACCATGGGCCGGGTCCGGCTCGATCACCTCGAGGCCAGCCTCGACACGATCCGCACCGACAGCGTGGCCGGCGACCTCGTCGAGTGCGGCACGGGCCGGGGCGGCGGTGCCATCTTCCTGCGGGGCTACCTCGACGCCCACATGCATGCAGGACCCGACGGTGTGGGTGGCCGACACGTTCCGCGGCCGCCCCTGCCCGACACCGCGGCCGAGGCGCGACCGACTCCGCCGGACCGACCGCTCCGATGCCACCGGCCTCGCCAGTGCCCGGCGGCGGGCCCGGCTTCCCGGACCTGCTGGCCGACCTCAACATCGTCCGCGACGGCTTCGACCGCTTCGACCTGCTCGACGACCGGGTGCGGTTCGTGGCAGGGCGATCTCGACCAGACGCTGCCCGAGGCGCCGATCGAGCAGATCGCGCTGCTGCGCATCGGCGGCGGCCTGGGCCGAGGCGACCGGCGACGTCCTCGACCGGCTCTACGACAAGGTCGCGGTCGGCGGGCTTCGTCATCATCGACGACTACGTCGAGCCGGCCTGCGCCCAGGCCGTCGACGAGCTTCCGCGCCCGCCGACGGCGTCCCCGAGCCGCTCGAGCGGATCGACTGGGCCGGCGCCAGCTGGCGCAAGCGTCGAGCCGGCCGCGACCGCGCCCGTCGTCGAAGCCGAGCCCGACGCGCGGCCACGACCGAGTCGGGCGGTCGGTTCCGCCTGCGTCGCCGCAGCCGGGCCGACGGGCGGCCGAGGTGCGAGGGCCGGCCATCGCTCGCCGTCGGCGCACCACTGATCCCGCCCGCACCCGAGCGGGCCAAGGACCTGTCGGTGGTCGTCGTCTTCTACAACATGCGCCGCGAGGCGGCCCGCACGCTTGCACTCGCTGTCCCGCGCCTACCAAGACGGCATCGACGATCTCGACTACGAGGTGATCGTCGTCGAGAACGGCTCGGACCCCGACCAGCGGCTCGACGAGGACTTCGTGCGCAGCTTCGGCCCCGAGTTCCGCTTCGTCGACCTCGGCGCCGACGCCCCGCCCTCGCCGGTCTTCGCGCTGAACCGACGGCATCGCCCGCGCCACGGGCCGCACCATCGGCCTCATGATCGACGGCGCCCACGTGCTCACCCCGGGCGTGCTGCGCTACGGCATGGCCGGCATCTCGACCTCTACGAGCCGGCCATCGTCACCACCCAGCAGTGGTACGTCGGGCCCGGCCAGCAGCCCGACATGATGGCCGACGGCTACGACCAGGACTACGAGGACGAGCTGTTCGAGCGGATCGCATGGCCGTCCAACGGCTACCGCCTGTTCGAGATCGGCCACTTCATCGGCGGGCGCGACTGGTTCGACGGGGTGTGGGAGAGCAACTGCCTGTTCGTGCCCCGCAACGCTGCTCGAACAGGTCGGCGCCTTCGACGAGAGCTTCGTCGTCGCCGGCGGCGGCTACGCCAACCTCGAGCTGTACGAGCGCCTGGGCTCGACGCCCGACGTCACCGAGGTGACGATCCTCGGCGAGGGGTCGTTCCACCAGGTGCACGGGGCACGACCACCAACACGGCGGAGGCCGAGGAGCGTCGGGAGCGCATCAGCTCCTACGCCCGGCAGTTCGCCGACATGCGCGGCCGCAACTTCCGCGGTCCCAACAAGCGCATCCACTACGTCGGGACGATGTTCCCCGAGGCGGCCCGCACCCGGTCGCGGCGCACGACGGCCCAGATGTTCTTCAAGAAGTGGGATCCCGACGATCCCGACGGCCCGGCCCAAGGACGCCGAGCCGATCCCCGAGGATCTCAAGGTCGGCGTTCACCGAGGCGTACTGGCGCAACCTCGGCTGGCGCAAGACGTCGTGGCTCGGTCGCCGGCTCAACAAGTCACCGGGCGACCTCGTCATGTACCAGGAGCTCGATCAACGAGATCCGGCCCGACTGGATCATCGAGCAGCGGACCGGCAACGGCGGCCAGGCGCTGTTCCTGGCGTCGATCTGCGAGCTGGTCGGCCACGGTCAGGTGCTCTCGGTCGACGACCGCGAGCAGCCCGACCTGCCCGAGCATCCGAGCGCTGCAGTACCTGGTGCATGCCCACCCACGGCGAGGAGACCAAGCGCGCCGTCGACGAGATCGTCGGGCGCCGACGCCACGGGCCTGGTGTGTGCTCGGCCACCAGCGGCGCGCGCCAACCGGATGATCACGCGAGTTCGACACCTACCAGCACCTGGTGCCGGTCGGCTCGTACGTGATCATGGAGAACACGATCGTCGGCGGCCACCCGGTCTGGCCCAGCTTCGGTCCGGGCCCGTCCGAGGCGGTGAAGGACATCCTCGCCCACCACCACGAGTGGGTCGCCGACCCGATCCGCGAGCGCTACGGCCTCAGCTTCAACCCCGACGGCTACCTCAAGCGCGTGCGGTAGTCACTTTCCAAGGGCGACGCCGGGGAGGACCCGGGCCGGGATCAGCCGGGACACGGTGCTCGATCGACTGGCGAGGATAGGACTGGCCACCGCCAGGATGAGCACGTACAGCGCGACGAACGGGGCCAGGCGCCGGTCGAGGCCAGCGGCGACGGCGGCGCTGGCGAGGATCAGCGAGAACTCACCCCGGGCCAGCGTGGTCAGGCCGATGTTGGCGGCCGTCGTCCTGTCCCACATGTGCACACGCGAGGCGATGACGCCGGCCGACAAGGTGAGAACGAACGAGGCGACCGCGCACGCCAACGCCGGGACCACCACCGAACCGACGTCGGCGGGGTCGACGGCCAGCCCGAAGGCGAAGAAGAACACCGCGGCAAACGTGTCGCGCAGCGGCAGCACGAGCTTCTTGACGCGTGCCGCTACCGCGGTAGGCGCCAGGATCAGGCCGGCCAGGAACGCGCCGATCGCGTCCGACAGCCCCAGCTCATGGGAGATGCCGGCCACCAGCAGGGCCAGTCCCACGAACGTGACGACCAGCAGCTCGTCGTCGGCGCCGGAGAACACCCGACTCACGATGCTCGTACCGAACTGGGCGAGAAGCACCATCACGACCAGGAACAGCGCGGCCCGCCCGAACAGAGCCAGCGCCGCGCCCGTGCTGTCGGCCTGGCCCAGGACCGGGGCCAGCGCCGCCAGGTAGAGCGCGAGGAACACGTCCTCGATCACGATGATGCCGAGGATGAGGGGCGTCTCGCGGTTGTCGATGCGCCTCAGCTCGACCAGAACCTTCGTGACGATGGCCGACGACGAGATCCCGATGGCACCACCGATCACGAACGCTTCGGGCGTGCCCCAGCGCGAACGCGAACCCGATGCCGATACCCACCCCGACGTTCAGACCCAAGTAGGCCCCGGCCGAAAGTGCCAGCTTCCGGCCACCGGTCACCAGGTCGCGTATCGAGAACTCCAGGCCGAGGAAGAACATCAGGAAGATCAACCCGAAGGCGGCAAGGAGCGCGAGGTCAGCGGGCCGGTCGAACAGCACAGGACCGGGCGTATGCGGACCCATGAGGATCCCCGCCGCCATGAACAGCGGGATCGTCGGTAGTCCCACGCGCCCCCCGGCCCGAGCCAGGAACCCGGCCAACAGGAAGGCGATGCCGAGAACGATCAGTTCGCGAGCCATCAGTGACCTCCGTCCGGAGCCCACACGGTACCGGCGTGGCCCAGACCCCGAGGAGCGCCTCGATCCCCGCGGTCCCGCTCGAGGTCCGTGGATTGGCACGATGGTCCGGCGCGGTCACCCGTCCGGCGAGGTCCGCCCGTCAACGCGAAAGGCGACTAGAGGTTCCCCGCTCCTCGCGCGCTCAGCCACTCGCCGAAGTCGCGGGCGACGATCCGTTCGTCGTGCACTCCCGCCGCGTCCGGGGAGGCCAGCCAGACGATCGGCGGCCCCATGATGGAGGGGTCGAGCAGCCGACCTCGGAGCTCGTCGGGCACATCGTCGGGGAGCATGCCGGTGGCCGTCGCCCCGCCGGGCAGCAAGAGGTTCGCCGTGACCGGTGTGTGAGCCAGGTCGGCGGCCAGCACCCGAGCCAGCGCCTCCACGGCGGCGCCGGCAGGACCGTAGGGGATGAAGCCGCGGCGGGTCATCGTCTGCTCGCTCATCGAGATCGTGACGACCCGTCCGCCCCCGGCGCGGAGCATCCTCGGCACCACCGCTCGGGCCACCAGGAACGAGCCCGTCACCTTGGTCTCGACCACGTCGCGGAAGCCCGTCGGTTCGACCTCCCAGAGGGGTTGCGGCTCGGTCATGAACCGAGGGTTGACCGTGCGCATCCCGATCCCGGCGTTGTTCACCAGCAGGTCCAGTCCGTCCAGCAGCCCGTAGGTGCGGTCGACGGCCGCCGCCACCGAGGTCGGATCGCGGACGTCGAGCTCGATCCCCACGGCTCCGGCGCCCAGATCGTCGGCCGCGGCCCGCGCCCGTTCGCCATCGCGGCTGGTCAGCGCCACCTGCGCCCCCGCCTCCAGGAGAGCTCGAGCCATGGCCCGCCCCAGGCCGCTCGTGCCGCCGGTGACCAGGACCCGGGTGTCGCTCAGCTGCCCCATGCCGCGCTCAGCCTAAGGCGACCGCGTCGCGGCCCGAGCGTCGTGGGGCGAGACGTCGGGCCCGAACGCTAGCCGAGCGCGGCGGAGCCTGAACGTGGACCGGTAGGCCTGTGGACTGGTGCGGAGAGCGCGATTGAAGTGCTTGCGAAGGTTGGCGGCCGTCGAGAAGCCACTGCGCTCGGCGACGACGTCGATCTGGAGGTCGCTCGTCTCGAGCAGGCGTTGGGCGAGCTGCACACGCTGGCGCAGGACCCATTGGTACGGAGTGGTGCCCGTCGTGGCCAGGAAGCGTCGCGAGAAGGTTCGAGGGCTCATCGCCGAGCGGGCGGCCAGATCCTCGACCGTGACCGGCTCGTCGAGATGCTCCTGCAGCCAGGTGAGGGTCTCGGCGAAGAGGTTGGTCTCGTCGAGCACCGGCATCGGCGCATCGATGTACTGGGCCTGTCCGCCATCGCGCTGGGGCGGGACCACGAGCTGGCGGGCCAGTTGCGTGGCGATCTCGGTTCCGTGGTCCTGACGGACGAGGTGAAGGCACAGGTCGATGCTCGCCGCGCTACCGGCCGACGTGAGGATGTCGCCCTCGTCCACGAACAGCACCCCGGGGTCGACGGTCACCTCCGGATGCCGTCGCGCCAGCTCGTCACATTCGGACCAGTGCGTCGTGGCTCGGCGCCCGTCGAGCAGCCCGGCGGCGGCGAGGACGAACGCGCCGGTGCACAGCGACACGATGCGCGCCCCACGCCGGTGCGCCTGGCACACGAGCTCGGCCAGCTCGGCCGGAGCCGCATCGACCGACATGGTCGGCAACACGATCACGGTGTCGGCCCGCCGGACCTGCTCGGGACCGTGGGCCGCGAGCACCTGGAACCCGCCCTCGACGGTGACGGGCCCGGGCGAGGTCGCGCAGACGAGGACGCGGTACCAGGGGACGTCGAACAGGTCGGCCCACTCCGATCCGAAGACGTCGCAGGCCACTCCCAGCTCGAACGGGGTGATGCCGTCGTAGACGACGACGGCCACGACATGCCGGCGACGGCTCGGCCGCGAGCCCCGAGCCCGCTCTGCTCCGACCGGATCGCGGCGGGCCGCCAGGTTGGCAGTTTTCGTCGCGGACACCGTCATTCATGCCGCTTACGGTACCGCCGTCGCGGGTCCACCATCAAGGCATGCTGACCACACCGATAGCCAAGCAGTCGATGATCCAACCGCTGGTCGAGGACTGGAACCACCTCCTCGACCTGTGCCGACGGCCTGCCGTCCCCCGCACCCCTCACGTCCCGCTGTGCCGGGACCGGATCCTCGCCGCCGAACCCGACATCCAAGCCATGCTGGCCACGCTGAGCGAACGCCATGCGGCGCCGGGCCCCGGGATCGCGATCGCCCGACGCCTGCTGCGCGACGGAACCGGGCCGCTGTACAACCGCCACTCGTCGGTCGACCTCGGCGCCCTGATCCGCGACATCACCAGCGACCTGTAGGCCGAACGAACACCCGGCGCCACTCGTTGCCTGAGATGAGACGGGGACGAAGGCCTTGCCGTCGGCGCTCAGCGCGTGCGCCGCGCCCGATAGCGAGCGGCGAGGCCGACCGAATCGGCCACGGACGCCTCGACCTCGGGCGGCACCCGGCCGACGAAGAGCGGCGCGTTGGTCGGCGACTCGTAGCGTTCGCCCCTGAGCCGGACGTAGTCGCCTTGGAGCTCCTCGAACGCGACTGCGCCCGACGTCGCCGCCCCACCGTGGATCTGGTGGAAGGTGCCCTCACCGAGCAGCACGACGAGCTCGGCCCCCGGCGCGCGGCAGGCCCGTCGATAGAGGTCGTGGTTGACCAGGCCGCCTCCGGGTCGGTCGAATCCCTCGTCCAGTCCTCCGAGCTCGTCCCACATCGGCTTGGGCATGAAGAGCGCGCTGCTCTCGGAGACCGGCGCGAACCATCCCCAGGCCGACGACCCCCCGAGCGTGCTGAGCTCGAACAGGCGGTAGCCGTCGGCCTCCCAGTCGCAGCCGGCGAGCAGCTCGTCCTCGGTTGACTGGTCGTAGCCGGCGGCCGCGGCGTCCATGTGTCGCACCGGCCCGAGGTGCCAACCGAGCGTGGCGACGACGGGCCTTGGCGCCACCGCGGTGGCGCGGACGGCGGTGGCCAGCAGACCTGGCGAGGCGATGCGGGCACCATCGACGATCAACCCGATCGTCGACCCGGCGGCCATCGAGATCCCGACGTTGGCGGCATGGGCCGGTGAGGCGGGCGCGGAGTCGATCCGGGTCGAGCGGATACGGGCCCCGAACGACGAGAACAGGTCATCAGCCAGCGGCTCGGGCGAGCCGTTGTCGACCACGATCACCTCGTAGGTGTCGGCGTCGATGTCACGCTGGTACTCAGGCGACAGCGAACGCAACGTGCCGCGGCAGCTCGCGACCCATGTCGTAGGCCACGACGACGACGGACAGCTCGATGGTCATCAGATCAGAAGCTCAGTGGCAGAGCTTCACGGGTCCGTTGGACTTGGCCGTGGTGATCCCGGCGGGGCTGCCGGCGTGTCGGCTGACCTGCAGGTGGAGGTCAGGGAGCTCGATCGTGAGCAGTGCACCCAGCGACGGGTTGTAGGTGGTCGCGAGCGGGCTCGGCCGACCCGTGGGGCCCACCGACCGGACGTCGATCTCGCCCGCGTAGAGCGGATCGCCCGCGACCCAGTAGCGAGCTCCCTTCGCAGGCCGAACGTCGATGGTGGTGAGATCCGAACAGGTCCCCGTGTGCGGCACCGGACCCCGGCTCTGGGAGACGCCGAGCCGCACGGGAACCAGGCTGGCCAGAAGGGGGCCCGTCGGGGGACCTGAGGGCAGCTTGTGATCTCGCTGGGCCCCGAGGATCCACCCGACCGTGAGGAACGGCATGTTGCTCACATCGGGTTGGACCGAGGGCGACACCTGGCGCGACAAGGGGCTGCGGGCGATGGCGAGGACGTTGGCCCGCGCCGCGTCGGCGAACCCCTTCGGCGGGTACTGCCGGCCGAACCCTCCGATCGTGCCCGGTACGCTCACCGCGACGAGCACGGCGAGGGCGGGAGCCATCAGTTGCCAACGCCGGATGAGGGCGTCGGCCGCCACTCCGAGAGCGGGAAGGACGAAGGCGGCGGTGAGGTACAGGTAGCGCGAGGAGGCTGCCGCGCCGAGTCCGAAGAACCAGCGGCCCACACCGGTGATCGAGGCGAAGACGACCGCTCCGACCAAGAGGGCGACGATCTTGGATCCCCGCAGGCGGAACTCGGTCCAGCTCAAGGTGGCCCACGCGAGCACGAGGCCGACGACGAGGACCAGACCCATGAGCGCGGCGACGAGCGGGAAGTGGCCGAGCGCGCCGAAGCTGCGTTGGGCGTTCCGGACGACCCAGTCGTACACCACGTGCGCGAGCTGACTGTTCGAGATCGGGAATACGCCGAGCGCCGTCTTGGGCCTCTCGACCACGTACCAGACGCCGTACAACGCAGCCAGGGGCACGGTTTGGAACGCCGCCATCCGCCATCCGCGCCGCAACAAGGTCGCGACTCCGACGACGACTGCGGTCGTGATGCCGACGCCGGAGAAGAGCAAGGCACACAGGCCGGCCGCCAGGGCCAGCCAGTCTCGTCGATCGAGGCCTCCATCGTGGTCGGCCAGGAGCAGCTGCGTCAGACCGAAGGCCAGCGCTCCCGTGAATCCGATCTGGAAGGCCCAGAGGATGTTCTCGTAACCGGGGCCGAACAGCACGAGCATCGCGGCGGTGACGGCGGCCACCCACTGGTTCACATGGGATCGACGCATGATGAGGAACAGCAGCCCGACGACGGCCAGGTGCGCCACGATCAACGGGATCTGGTACGGCCAGTACGAGCGGATCCCGAACAGGGCGTAGATGGCTCGGTAGATCAGGATCGGGAAGGTCGACCAGTGCTCGTTGTGGGGACGCATCAGGTCGTCGAGGTTCCACGCCTGACGATTGGCGAGGAAGTCCCACTCGTCGTAGAAGAACCAGCGATCGCGACCCAGCCACACGAGCACGGGCAGAGCGACGACCAGGTAGGCAGAGAGGGCCGTCGCGGCGGGGTGACGACGCACGACGGCCAGGGCCCCGGATCGGGGGGAGGAGGACGTCGCCTCGCCCTCGGGGACATCCTCGACCGATCCGCCGTGGGTCTCGTGGGATCGCGACGGTCGGGGCAATCGATCCCCGGCCGCGACCTCGGTCATATCTGGCCTTGGCTGACGGCTCTGCTCGATCCAGGGGATGACCTCGTCGAGCATCGTCGTCGAGCGCTGGTCGTGGCCTCGAAGCCGAGCACCTGCTTGGCCTTCTCGGTCGCCGGGCACGCGGCGGGCCACGTCGTGCTCGAAGGGCGGGTCGGAGACCTAGCGGAACGGCTCGTCGCCCTTGATCTTGCGCCAGATGATCTCGGCCAGCTCGAGCACCGTCGTGCTCTGAGCCGTCGACAGGTTGAAGTCGTCGTTGCGGGCGTCGGGGTGCTCCATCGCGGTCGACGATGCCGCGGGCCAGATCGCCGCCGTAGGTGTAGTGGCGGATCTGCGTGCCGTCACCGAGGATGTGCAGCGGGTCCTGGCCCTTGAGCACCTTCTGCACGAGGTCGGGCACGACGTGGCTCATGGCCAGCTTGACGTTGCCGCTCAGCACCTCGACGTCGCCGAGCGCCCGGCCCTCACCGATGCCGACGCAGTTGAACGGGCGCACGATCGTGTAGGGCAGCTCGTACTGGTCCCACGCGGCGCGGGCGAAGTACTCGACGGCCAGCTTCTGGAACCCGTAGGACGAGAGCGGCGGCGGCACCTCGCGCTCCTGGCCCTCGTACGACGGCCAGGTGTCGGTCGACTCGAACACCATCGACGAGCTCAGGTAGGTGACCTTCTGCAGCCGCCCGTCGCCTGTGCGCCTGGATGGCGGCGTCGCACGACGACGGCGATGATCCGCTCGTTGGTGGCCAGCAGGTCGTAGGCGTAGGTGTGGAAGTACGAGATGCCGCCGATCATGGCGGCACCGGCGATGAAGTGGTCGCAGTCGCGTCAGCAGCTCGGTCATGAGGTCGACGTCGCGGGCGTCGCCCTCGACGAGCCGGTAGTCGGGGTCGTCGTCGTAGGAGCGGGCCACCGGCCCGTACTTCGAGTGGTTGTCGATGCCGATGACCGCGTGGCCGCGGCCAGGAGCTCCTGGACGACGTAGCCGCCGATGAAGCCGGCCGACCCGCTGACCAGGACCGTGCTCACGTGAGCCTCCGTCCGAACGCGTAGCGGTACCAGCGCAGGTATCGGGGGATCCACGCTCGCACCTTGAAGTTCGACTGGCCGGTGCCACGATCGAGCCAGATGGTCGGGATCTCGGCCACCGGGCGGCGGTGCCGCCGCGCCTTGGCCACCAGCTCGAGGCCGATCTCGAAGCCGGCATCGGACTCGATGCCGACCTCGCTCGACGAAGTCGCGGTCGTAGGCCTTGAACGAGTTGGTGGCGTCGTGGGTGCCGACCCGGGCCAGCCAGTACAGCGAGACGCCGGCCACCCGCGACAGCATGCCCTTGCAGCGACGGGCCGCCGACCTGCTGGCCGCCGTGGCATGTAGCGCGAGGCGGCGGCGACGACCACGCCCCGCTCGACCAGTTGCACCAGCGGCTCGATCTGGCTGCGGGTCGTCGCTGCCGTCGGCCATCGTGACCACGACCACGGCCGCCTTGGCCTGGCTGAAGCCGTAGCGCAGCGCGTGGGCCGGGCCCGGGCTCGAAGGCGTTGAGCGTCGGGACGAGCCGGGGCTCGTGCGCCGGCCATGCTTCTCGAGGTAGGGCCGGGTCGTGTCGTCCAGCGAGTCGTAGACGACGAGCACCTCGCACGGCATGCGTCACGGCCTCGAGGAGCCGGTCGAGCAACGGGACGACGAGCGTCGCCCTCGTTGTAGCACGGGGACGACGATCGAGACGCGGGGGCGTCACACGCGCACCCCGCCGCCGAGGAGGTTCCACACGTCGACGACCGGGACCGACGGCTCGAGGTCGGCGTAGGCCCGGTGGGGCGCGCCGATCACGAGCAGGTCGGACTGCGCCGAGCACGTCGCTCGAGCGGCACCAGGTCCGGGTCATCGGACGTGACGTACGGATCGGTGCAGAGCACGCCGGTCGGCCTTGAACCGCAGCAGGCGCCGCAGCTTGTAGCTCAGGCTCGACGCGGATGTCGTCGGACTCGGCCTTGAACGCCATGCCGAGGATGCCCGACCGTCATCGTCGCCAGGTCGTAGCGGCTGCTCGAGCCGGTCGACCACGTAGAGCGGGCAGGCCCTCGTTGACCATCATCGCTGGCGTGGCCGAGCGTGAAGTTGTTGTTGTTGAACGCCGCCAGCTGCATCGTGTCCTTGAGCAGGCACGGCCCGGCGGCGAAGCCGGGGCCGGGCATGTCGGCGGCGCGCGGGTAGTCCGTGCTGCAGCGCGGCGCGGATGCGCTCGAAGTCGAGCGCCGAAGTCGTTGGCGATCATGAACAGCTGGTTGGCGGCCGCGAACTTGATGTAGCGCCAGGTGTTGGTGAACAGCTTGGCCAGCTCGGCTTCCTCGACCTCGAGCACGACGATCGACTCGGTGAGCGTGCCGAACAGCGTCCGGGCCCGCGCGACGGCCCGCGGCGTGCGCCCCGAGACGATCTGGGGCGAGCTCGCGGAGCTCGTCGAGCGCCTTGCCCTCGGCGATGCGCTCGGGGCAGAACGACACGTCGATGGCGACGCCCGGACCGGGCCAACAGCCGCTCGACCACGCGCGGTGACGCCGGGGAACACGGTGCTGCGCAGGACCAGGTGCTGGCCGTCGCGGAGATCGCCGAGCAGCGCCTCGATCGCGGCTCGGCACGACGTTGGGATCCGGGGTTGAGGTGCTCGTCGACCGGGGTGCCCACCACGACGACGACGTGCTCGGCCTCGCTGACCACCGCGGGTTCGGTCGCTGGCCGCCAGGCGCCCGCCGGCCATCACGTCGCTCGAGGGCCTCGTCGGCCCCGGCCTCGAGGAACGGCATCTTGGCCGCCCGCACCTGGTCGACACGCGACTGGTTGGTGTCGAAGAGGGTGACCGACAGGCCCGACTCGGCGAAGGCGATGCCGAGCGGCAGGCCGACGTGGCCGCACCCACCGACGATCACGACGTCTCTGGTGAAGTCCATATCCTCGCTCGTCCGAAGGGCGCTGTCGTGAGGTCACGACTGTAGCTGAGCCCCATCCGCCCGTGCCCCGGGGCGGGGGACTCCGGAGACGGGGCCCGGCCTCGGGACTTGGGCGGCCTCAGCCCTCGACCACTCGGGCCGGCACGCCGACGACGGTCGCACCGGGCGGCACGTCGCTGAGGACGACGGAGTTGGCGCCGATCCTGGCTCCGTCGCCGACCCGGACGGCGCCGATCAGCTTGGCCCCGGTGCCGATGCTTGACGTTGCGACCGATCTTGGGACCCTCGATGCTGCCGGCCAGCAGACCGATCGTGACCCACGGCGAGATGGCCGTCCCCGATCCCACCTCGACCACGCCGTCGATGACGACCTGGCCGTGGGGGAAGTAGATCCCGGCCTCGACCACCACGGGATCACCGATGCTCACCTGGGCCACCATCATGGCCAGGCGGTGGGCGCACGCGGGGCAACACGGGCACGCCACGGGCCTGCAGGCCGGCCTTGAGGCGGTACAGCACCTGGGCGGCGAAGGCGTCGCTCACCCCGATCAGGCGCAGGCACTGGCCCAACGCGTCGAGGCGCGAGCGGAACTCCCACCGCTCGCCCCGCCGATGGGCGGTGATGCGAGCGTCGGCCACGACGGCGGCCATCACGGCGGGATGGCGAGCCCGACGCCCGGCCCAGAACGCCCGGCGCAGAGCCTCGGCGTCGCTGGGTTCGGGACCGCTCGTCGGGCTCAGCCACTCAGAAGACGAGCGGGATCTGGTCCGCCGGGTAGGTCGAGGGCGCGAAGAACCACGACTCGATGGCGTAGCGCTCCCGGGTCAGGTCGGGGACCGACGGCGGTGCGGTGCAGCAGCCGGTCGTCGAACAGCAGGGCGTCACCCGGCTCGAACAGCGGCCGAGTGACCTCGGTGGCGGCGTCGGCCACGAGCGTGTCGACGAGGCCGGGACCGACCGACCAGTCGAAGATGGCGCCGTCGGTTCCGGTCGGCAGCAGCGTCACCCGGCGCGGCACGACGTCGAGGCCCGAGGCGTCGCTGTCGCCACCACAGCGCGACAGCGCCAGCCAGACGTTGACGCTGCGGACGTCGGGGCCCAGGAAGGCTCCGTCCTGATGCCAGTCGGCGCGGGCCAGCTCGGGCGGGACCCGGCGCAGCACCCACTTGCGCAACGAGACGGTCGGCCGCTCGCCCAGGTACTCGGCGATGACGGCGTCGAGGCCGGCCTGGGTGAACAGGTCGAGCAGCTCGAACATGACGCGCGGCGAATCGGCCGTCCACACCCCGCCCCCCTCGCGGACGAACTTCCGCGACAGCGGCTCGCCTCGGTAGCCGGTGTCGGCGCCGAAGGGCACGAACCACGGCGCGGTGCCGGGTGCGGCGAGGTTCCCGTCGCCTGACGCGTCACGACCGGCGAAGGCTCGATCGATCCCATCGACCAGACCGGGCACTCGCGCCGGCGGCACCAGCCCCCGCACGAGCAGGGACCCGTGGTTGGTCAGACCGCTGCCGAGCACGTCGGCGCTCAGCTCGGCGGGCGACACCTCGGGAGGTCGGTCCGTCACGTCGAGGAACTGGTCGTCGTAGACCGGGGGCCACCGGTCGTGGCCGACCGAGCGATCGAGCGTCTCGAAGGCCTGGTGGCGCAGGCGTACGAGACGGGCCTCGACCTCCGGGTCTCCGAGGCGGGCGTTGGCCGCCTGGAGGCCTTCGATGGCGTCGAGCAACCGACCCTCGGCCTCGGCCCGATCAGCGAGCGCCAGCGGGTCGGCGCCGGCGGGCGGCTGGGATGGTTGGGGCGGTGCCGCCGGACCCCTGGCCCGGAACCAGCTCATCAGAAGGCCAGGGGAACCTGATCGAAGGGGAAGGTCGACGGCGCGAAGAACCACGACTCGATGGCGTAGCGCTCGCGGGTCATGCCGGGGCTCGTGCCGGTGGCATGCAGGAACAGGTCGTCGAACAACAGGGCGTCGCCCGCCTTGACCTGGGGCCGGGTGATGTCGATCTCCGACTCGGCGGCGACCCGCTCGACCACGCTGCGCCCGACGAAGGTCGAGAACGGGGCGTCGTGGGTGCCCATCTCGACCAGGTCGTCGAAGCGGCGAGGTACCACGTCGAGGCCCGGGGCGTCGGCGTCGTCGCCCCCGCAGTCGGTGAGGGCGATCCACACGTTCACCGTGCGGATCCCGGCCCCCATGAAGGCGCCGTCCTGGTGCCAGCAGTTGCCGCAGTCGATCGGCACGCGCCGCAGGGTCCACTTCTTGACCGAGATGGCGGGACGCTCGCCCAGGTACTCGGTGATCATGTCGGCCAGCCCGAGGCTCTCGTACAGCTCGGTGAGGTCGAACAACATGCGGGGCGAGTCGGCGACGAGCACGCCCCCGCTCCCCCGCACGTAGCCGCGGGGCATCTTGTCGAGCGGGTAGCCGCTGGCCGGCTTCAACAGCGCGAACCACGGAGCGGTGTCGGCGGTGGGTGCCTTGTCCTGCTCCCACTTGTCGAAGGCGACGAGGGCGGTGTCGATGTCGGCGATGAGTTGGTCGACGACCTCGGCCGAGAGCAGGCCGCGCACGCAGAGGGCGCCGTGGTGGGTGATGCCGCTGCCCAGGGTGTCCGCCGACAGCTCGTCGCGGGTCACCTCGGGCAGCCGCCCCCGCACGTCCGGGAACAGGTCGGGATAGGACGGTGGCCACTGCGCCTTGCCGCCGCTGTCATCCAGCTGGTTCCAGGCCGCATCGCGCAGGACCTGGAGGCGGACGTCGAGCTCGTCCTCGCGTTCGAGGCGG
>CAVTJK010000002.1:0-64127 GCA_963734965.1 uncultured Microthrixaceae bacterium
ACTAGCCTGGAAGCGAAGTGCCGTCGGGAGCCCTGCGGTAGTCGGCAATCTGGACTCCGCCCTGGGGAGCGGGGAGCGCGGCCCAGGTCGCCGCGAGGTCTGACTTGAGGTGTGCCGCCTCTGCCGCCGGAATGCGCGGGTCGTTAATCAGAGTCGCCGATGACTTGGCTAGCTGCTGCGCCTCAAGGCTTGCCTGGGTGCCGGATTCGCACCTCGAATGGCAGGTCGTTGACCGGGTCGTGCCACATTGTGGCGACGCAGCGATTCTGGGTGCTGTTCCAGTCGTTGCGCCGGGCGAGTATCTGGAATCCGTGCGCGGTCAGCGCGTCCTGCGTCAGCCAGATCCCCTCTGCGTACCGATCGGCGTCGAAGATGAAGCAGTAGGAGATCGCGGCCGGCACGCGCCGCGCCAGCCGCTCGGCGGACCGGTCCGGGTACCGCCTGAGCATGTCGGCGAACCTGGCGCGGAAGACATCCAGGTCGAGCAGCGCGGTCTTTTCAGTGTCGGCGGCCAGCTTGCCGAAGCCGACATCATCGGCTATCCGTCGCAGGGTCGTGGTGATGCCGCTGCCGCCGTAGCTGCCGAACAGGCTGCGCCCCTCGGCGGCGCGGAACTTGTCGTATGCCTCATCCGCGACCTGGACCTGGATCTTGATTCAGGGTCGTCGGCCCCCAGCTCCACGAGCCGTTAGCGGCCAGGCTCGGCGCTGGCGGCGCTGGCGGTGCCGGTACCGATGCGGCGGCAGGTTCAGGATCCGCGCTGCCATTCAGTGACGACCCATTCAGATCAGCCGACCGGTCGCCGCCGGAATCGGCGTCACTCGTGATCGCAGGACCTTCAGATGTGGCTGTCGGAATCTCGGGCCAGCCTTCGTCGTCAGTCCCAGGGAGACTCGGCCAGGCTGCGGATGCCGCCGCGCTCGCTACAGCGGTGAACCTCTTCGGCGTCGGCGGCGCCAGTTCAAGGTGTCGGAGGCGCGGAGGTCATGGTTCGCGCTCACCGTCAACGTGATACGGCGACGACGGGTGGCCCAAAGGCAGCCGCTCCAGCCGGTTGCGCAGGTCGCCGAGTGACCCTGGCTCAGGAGGCTCGACCGGTGCCTGATAGGCAATCGGTGTCGGCTCTGCCTGCGCTGGCGAAGGCTCCGCCAGTGCCGCGAGTGGCTCGTTGGACTCGACATCTGACTTTGCTTGAACCAGCGGTTCAGCTGCCACATAGGAGCCGGACTCAACTGTCGCATTCGCTGGAGCGGCAGGTTGGGCGGCGGCGTACGGTTCGGGTAGTCGTCCCAGGCTGGGAACAGTTCCGCCGGGTGACGGGGTCGGAGTTCTGCGGCTCGATCTCGTGCGGGGTGACCGGCTCTGAGATCGGGATCGGCTCAGCTGCGCGGGGTTCGGCTGGATGCGTGATGATGGCGGGGAGGCTGGCTGACTCCGCGTAGGGGAGTTCGTCGCGCTGGGGGATTGCCTCGCGTTGGAGGAGGGTGTCCGGCCGCGAGACCGCCTGGACCTGGAGGATCGGTCCAGGCTCGGCGAATGCCTCGGGCTCCGGGGGTGGCTGGAGGCGAGCGGAAGCCTCGGGCTGGGAGAACAGCCCGGGCTGCGGCACAACCTGAGGCTGGGCGAGTGCTCTGGGCTGGGCGGGTGCTTCCGGCTGGGCGAACAGTCCAGGCTGGGCGGGTGCTCCGGGCTGGGCGATCAGTTCGGGCTGCCGGAGAACCTGAGGCTGGGCGGAAGCCTCGGGATGAGCGGGTACTTCGGGCTGGGGAGCTTGCCGGGGGCGCGGACGTTCGTGCGGCTGAGTAAGTGCCCCGTGCCCGGTGGCTACATCGATGCGGCCGATCGGCTCGGACCGAAATGTCGCTGCGGGTCTGGGTCATCGGCCTCGACCCGATCGAGGAGTCGTCTTCGGATTCCTCACGTAGCGGAGCCAGGTCGGGTCGGCGGAGCGCCGGGACCGTCGGCTCGCCAAAGCCGACCTGGCGACGGTAGCCGTTCACGTCGGGACTAGCTATGGCGGGCCGCTGGTCGTAGTCCTCACCGCTACCGCTCGGAGCCTGCGATAGATGATCGCTCTGGGCGTGCGCAAGGCCGCGATGGCCGTCGGCGCGCTCCGAGGCATCATCAGGGTGGCCGAGCAGGTCGGCGGACTCCTGCGCGACTCGTAAGGTGCTGAGGTGCGGGTGCTATCACATCGGCCTGGCCAGAGGGATAGCGCGGCGCCATTGAGTGCCGACCTCGGCTGGCTCCTCTTCCAGGAGCAGGATCAGCCGCACTACCGGCGGGGGCCGCGGCTCCAGCGGGACGCTGGCTCGGGCTGGCTCGGGGCTGGCTGGCTCGGCGCTGGCTGGCTCGGCTCTCAGGCGATCAGCTCTGAAGGGATCAGCTCTGGGAGGCTCGCCGCTCGGGAGATCGGACGGTGAGCGGCGGCGGCGTGAGCACCCCGGCCGCCGCTCGGCAGGCCGCCCCTAGTCCCGCTCTGCGCTTCCCAGCCATCCCCTCTCAAGCCCTGCGCACTCCAGCTCTGCTCATCCCGGCTACGCTCGTTCCAGCTCGGCATCCCGTCCGCTATCGCGCCAGCCGTCCTCAGGCAGGCGACCCTCGGTTACGTGGTCGCCGTTCTGGCGGTTGCCGATGAGGAACTCGTCACGCCAGTCGTCACTGCCCCTCCGGTCGTCGCTGCCGCTCCAGTGACGGCCGCCATTACGCTCCGCGCGGTCATCTGTAATCCCATCGGGCGCCGCCTCCACCCCCGAATAGCCGTTGCCAGCAGGGCCATTGCCAAAGCCGTCATACTCATGATGGCCGTCACGGTCGGTGCCAGCGCCAGTCCAGTGACTACCGAGCTCACCATTCGCTGGCCCGCCATTCACAGCATCGCCGTTCACCGAGCCATTGTTCACCGAGCCATTGTTCACCGGGCCACTCATCACCTGTGCCCGGTCCTGGCGGGGTGACATGCGGTCATGCCTGGGCTGTGGCTGCCTTCGGTCGATCAGGCTAGACAGGTCGAGGGTGCTGTCGCGGGGGTCAAGCTGGTCGAGCTGCTCCAGCTCATCCCACCGCTCGTGCTGCCCCGACATAGCCCCTTCTCCCCGCCTAGAAGCCTAAGTCATCATCGTAGTCTTCGATGTGACCAGGACAGGCTGGATCGACAGCAGCCCAAGATCAGAAACCAGCCTCTACCTGGCGACAGCCCTGACTCCGGCGGCCAAGCCGGGACAATCTGCCCCATGGCCTTCTCCGAACTAGCAACTAGTGCTGCCGTCGGGGAACTCAAGTTGCGCGCGCCCGGCCCCACGCCAGTTCGAAGATCCGTTCGGTGTCCCGCCCGGGACTCGGTCGGCCGCTGTCCGCCACTGCCTCGCGCCGCTGTGACGTTGGGGCTGCACAAGCGCAATGCCAGGAAGCTAAGAGGGCTGCTTGGGGTCGTCTGGCCAGGCAGGTGGTGGCGTGCGGGTGCGGCTGAGGTGCTTGTAGCGCTCGGGTGGAGGGTTCTTTCGTGGTGGAAGGATTTTTCGGACCCTGGCGCGAGAAGGCTCCATCTGCGAGGACGCTCCCGCCCTGGCAGCCTGGTAAGTCTCCGCGATCGGACCGGGTAGTGATGCCCCGAGCACAAATTCTTATGTGCAATCAAGCTTGTCGTCAAATAGAATTTAGTGCATCTCGTTGCCGCTCCTGGACTCTGCGATTGCTTCGGTCAATACAGAGTACTGAGGGTCTGTCAACATTCCGCGATCGTATGCACCTACCACATCATCATAAGACCCAGGGATATACGGATCTGGATCTCCTGCTCCGCTGCGGCTAGATCTGCATATGAGGTTTTCGGGTGTGGTCGCTCGAATGTGGCCAAGAATACTGCCGAAATCTTTCGGCGACTTCGTCGAGAGTGATTTCGCCTGCGTGAAGTGCCGCAATCAAGTCGGTGACTTCGTTGCCTACCTGGGTTGCTCCGTTCGATGCAGTCATCGTTGACCCTAGGCCACGTTGTGCTTTCGCTCGATGAGTTTCGGGGAGTGGCCGTCGGCCGAGTTATCGTAAATAATCCAGTCGTCCAGCTCGTTCTTTAGCTTTTCAAATACCTGTCGGTTCTTGGTTCCGAATCGAGTATCATGTTGCCGTTCTATTACCTCTTTGGGGATGCACCTTCCACCGAGCTCCTTCCCCCGCGAGATAGAGATCGTGGGCACGACGATGACGACCTTCCGATCTGGCGATACTTGCGTCTATAGGTATATCGACAAAGACGCCTTTGATATTCTGGTACCCGGCGTTACGCGGCTCACTAATCCTGTCGGCCGACCTGTCTGACGACATCGTTATGTCCCAGATTATGTTCTTGCCGTCCGCCATGGCTCGCATTGCGAGTCGTCGGGCGAGATGCGACGACTCCTCATGCGCTAATGAGGTCGCCTCCATTGGAGACAGTCCTGGCGCGCTATCTATCATATCTAGTTTCGCTAGTTTCTCCTTAAACTTGTCCGGATTGATTGTCAGGTATTGGGACAGGTCAATCCCGGCGTGCTGTTCAAGTATCGTTGTATTGCCTGCGCCGCTGAGCCCGCCGGCGATGGACCGACTGCCATTCGCACGGGATGGAATCAGCTTTGTCGTATTCTTCTGCAATGATTGCTCCGTGTATCTTGTTTCTTGTTCCGCGCTCCATATTTCATTACTGGAATCAATCGTATGTAGCTCTGCGGTGGTTAGGCACGCCCCTAATGCGGCTTCAAGCTTTTGGCTCACCTCTCTTGTGTGCTCTTTATATTCTATGTCCGTTAGCGGGGGTCGGGGGTGTTCTAGTTCGGACAGGCGCGGGGCGGGATCGCGCGGGGTGCCGTCTTCGTGCCATGGGGAGGAAGGGTGCCCGGGCTCAAGCTCGTTGAGCCGGGCCGTAGCTCGTCTCGGGAGCTCGGCGGGCTTTCCATCTTTTCCAGGCGCTCTACCCAGCGTTGCCGGGCGGCGTCAGCGGCTGATGCTGGTGGTTGCGGTAAACCTGTTCGGTCTGCCGCGGGAGTACTTGCCTGTGGGTGGCGATCCGGAGCTCGGCGGGCGGTGCTATCTGGTACTGGCGCACGGCTTGCCGGAGATTCGGTCTGCTGATCGGCGGGCCGTTGTCTCTCGACTGGACCTGAATCACTGGCGCGTGGTCGGTGCAAGGCCTCGCGTGGCGGAGTTGCCGGGGGGTTAGCGGCGGGTTGATCAGCCTGGCCGCCGTTTGCGTCTGCTGGCCGTGTGCGGTCGCGCATCGGCCCTCGGCTGGTCCATGGCGATTATCCAAGCAGCAGCCGTATCGCTTAGTCCAATTCTGATCTGGTTTGTTCGCGAACTTCGGGCCGTGCTGTGTTCGGGCGAACATCGGACTCACAGATGTGCTATTTGGCGCTGCAAAGGCAATGCCAGAAGGTTAAGAGATGCTAAGGAGTTGTCGCAGCCCAATGCCGTGGGCTTTGGCTGTTTAGGGTCCGATGCCGGTTTCCGCGGCTTGGTGACTGCGGGTAGCTTCCCATCGCTGTGATCGTGGAGTGTTTTCAGTGCTCTAGCAGGAGTGCTTCAGCATAAAGGAGGGCTTTAGTCGTATAGCGCATAAAACGCTCCAGTACGCAAAAAGCCTCCTCCTCAGGAACACCAGGAACACCATAAGAATCAAAAGCACCAGGAGCACCAGGGCCCGGCATGGCCAGCCCGGCGGGCAACAGCAACAGCGGCCTAGTGTTGCTGCGGATTGACACCGTGCCCCCGACGACCAGCGCCTTATGCTCAGCTCCGCGCCGCGATCGAGATTCTTGGACTGCCGGTGCGCGCCGAGCGGAGTGAATCGTATGTGGACTAGCCGGTGCGGTGGGCGACCTGCCCGAGGCGTGGGCTGCCGGAAGTCCGGGTCGGGTTCGGCGAGTCCCGTGTGTCGGTCAGTCGCGCCTGCCGCATCCTTAACGCCCGGACATCACCGCGCTCGGGGAGGCGAGTCACACGCGCCCCTCCAGTTCAGCTTTCGCTGGGAGGCACCGGCAAAGCGGGTGCGGCGGCGGGCACCGCTGTGCCGTTGGTGCTGGAAAAACGACACCAACGGCACAGCGGTGCGAGGCCGGCAGGCGGCGGCCGGCAGCGGCTCGCGGCGGGCGGGAACGGTTGGCAGCGGCCGATTGAGTCCCGGGCCGACCCGCGAACGGACAATCAGGCATGAATCCGGCGCAACATCCGCACGACCTCCGGCCTGTGGCATGCCAGACGAGACTTCTGCCGGACCGCGTAGCGACCCTGAAACTTCGACCGATTAGTCCCTTATATGAAGCCGCGCATGGCGGAATGAGTGAGGGGCGGGCCAGGGGCCATGATCCCGGACAGATCCCAAGGACCGCTCGTCGACACACGGCAGCTCTTGGGCCTACGGCTGCTCTTGGGCCTACAGCCGCTCTAGGCACTACAGCAGCTCTAGGCACTACGGCAGCTCTAGGCACTACGGCAGCCCGGGCTCGGGCTGCCAAGCCGGGACGATCTGGCCATGGACATCGCCGAACCCGATCCGCAGGCCGTCAGGGCCGACTGCGGTCGCGGTGATCACCACCTCGTCCCCATCCTCGAGCCAGCTCCTGGTCGCACCGTTAGGAAGCTCGAGCGGCTTGCGCCCGGCCCACGCGAGCTCAATGAGTGACCCGAACTGATCTGGCGAAGGCCCGCTGACCGTTCCAGAAGCGAACAGGTCCCCGGTGCGGAGCGAGGCTCCGTTCACCGTCAGGTGCGCCAGCATCTGCGCCGGACTCCAGAACATCGTCGAATAGGGCGGCCGGCTACCACCTGACCGTTAAGCCGCACTTCAAGGTCGATGTCGAAGCCCCAGTCACCGGAGTCGGCGAGGTACTCCATCAGCGCCGTATCCAGGCTCGGCGGTCTGACCCGCGCGGACTCAAGCGCTGCCAGCGGCACTATCCACGGGGATATCGTTGTGCCAAATGATTTTCCGAGGAATGGCCCGAGCGGCGCCGATTCCCAGCCCTGAATGTCACGCGCCGACCAGTCGTTCACCAGGCACACGCCGAACACGTGCTCAGCGAAGCGGCGCGCCGGCACCCGCTCGCCGGTCACGCTCTCGACCCCGACGACAAAGCCGACCTCGGCCTCGAAGTCCAGTCGGCGGCACGCGCCGAAGAGCGGCCCTGGGCGCCTCGCGCAGGCTTGTGCTGGCCGCACGGGCGCCTGATCGGCGTGCCTGACACTGCGACGGTGCCTTGCCGGCCGTGGTAGCCGACGGGGAGATGGCGCCAGTTCGGCTGTAGGGCCTCGCCGTCCGGCCGGAAGATGCGGCCGACGTTGGTGGCATGCTGCTCGGACGCGTAGAAGTCCACGTAATCGGCCACGGTGAACGGCAGGTGCATGAGCACGCTGTCCGCTGGCACGAGGAGGTCCTCGAGTGCGTCGCGGAAATGTTCCGGCCGAGCCAGGTCACCAGATCGGCTCGGACCTGCGCCCAGGCGCCGTCGCCGGCGGCGAGGAACCGGTCGAGGTTGCCCGCGCTGAAGTCGGCGGCCCGGCCAGCTGCCAGGCGCTCGATGGCCGTAGTGAGGTCAAGCACTTGGTCGCCGACGGCAACCCCGACCCGGCGCAGCGCCGGATGATGCTTGTCCTCACCGGCAGCAAGGGCTGCAGCCCGAACGGGTGCCCGTCCGGTATCCCGACCCACGGCCGCGCGGTCGGCAACGCCATTGGCGCACTCCTCATCGCCTCGCCCGGCTCGCTACCGGGGTCACTGCATCTTGGCAGAGTCGGGCTTGGTCAGCAGGCCCAGGGCCACGAGATCGCCGACGGGATCGCCAACGTGCAGGTGCCGAACGAATTGAACAGGCCTCGAACGTCGTCTGCAGCGTGCTCATCGAGCAGGCTGACTCGCGCCGCCACCGCCTGGGGATCTCGCTCGGAGAGCAGGCTGGTCAATTCGGCGGCCGGTGCCCCCTGGGCCGCTGCCCAGGTCGCGAGCAGGACATTCAGAAAGCCATGGTGTTCGAATCCGGTGTCGGTCGCCGTGTGCCGCACGGCATGATGCAGCCCGGCCGTGCACTTGAACTGCACCCGGCTGTCCGCGATCCCCGCCAGGCAGCCCGCCAGCGTGCCCTCGCCGGGGAACGCCTCCGCGCTCACACCCCCAGTCCTGAGCTTGACGCGGTAGCCGCGATCGCCAGCGATGGCCAGCAGCGGGCCAGCCGTGGCCGGGTCGGCGACGGCTCGCACGGGGTACTCGATGTAAGCGGTAGCGGCGGCGAGCGGCGCATCGTCGAGCGCCTTGGCGACCTCGGTGACCGCCGCGCGCGGCTCCGTATCCTTGCTGGCCGGCACCTCGACCGCGCGCAGCCGCAGCCGAGGATCGGCGGCGACCGCGTCGAGTGCCTGGCTCACGCTGCCCGCGCCCGCGGTGACGACGAGCACCAGCTCGGCCGAAGGTGTGCCGGTCGCCGTCAGCACCGTTCTCAGCTCGGCGAGCTTGGTTTCTGGGCAGACCAGCGGCCCGCACAGCGCGCGGTACCAGGCAGCCTGATGCCGTGAGTGCCCGGCTACTGCCGCTTTCATGCTGAGGCTCGCTGGCGGAAAGAGAGACGCGTCGTCGAGCATGCCGCCCAGCAGTAGTTCGGTCTTCACCAGGCCAAGCTGGTACCAGGGCGGCTAGCTTGCCGAGGTCTGGGCCTTGGCTTCGGCTTTGGCTGCCTCGTCAGCTTCCTCTTCGGCCTGCTCATCGTTGTCTTGCCCGGCTTCCCGCGAGATCTCATCGAACAGCGAGTCGCTGCGTAGCGAGGCCTCGTACGCCCTGGCTCCGCCGCGAGCGCCAAAGAGCCGCTTGGTGAGCACCAGGTAGGCGACCAGCGCCAGGTTGATTATGAACAGCACGACCTTGGCCCACGTCACCGTGAGCGTGAGGTCGTAGATCTCATACGGCAGGCCGAGCGAGGTGAACGACCATCGCGAAGTACTCGCCCCAGCGCTTGGACAGCCACAGGCCAACGCCCTCGAGCAACTCGACGACGGCGAAGAGCGCGACCCCGGCCGCGATCAAGATCAGCGTGCCCTGGCTGAAATGCAGCGCCTTGCGGAACTCGAGCAGCAGGTGCGAGTGGTTGATATTGAACCCGAAGCTCGAGCGTACTCCTGATGATGGGCAGGTCGCGGTTGAAGGCGTTCTCGATGGACTCCTTGGAATGGCCGAACTGCCAGATCGCGTACGCGGCGCCACCAAAGAGCAGGAACCGGATGAACCGCTCAATCGCGAACACGCGCAGGATCAGCTCGCTCCTGATCTCCTTGCCGCGCTTGACGACTGGCGCCTTGGTCGCAGGGCCGGAAGCGGCGGGCTCATCAGTGACGAAGGCGCCGCACCAGGCACCGCCACAGCTCGCCGGCGGGCACCGAGGCATGGAGCATGAGCGCTGGCTCATCAGGAGCATAGGTGATATGCCCGATACGACCGCAACGGTACAAATTCCAGTCCATGGAAGCAGCCTACGGTAACTAGCGCCACACTGGGCTGACCTCGCTTGGGGCTGGGACCGCTGGAACCTTAGCCTGAGCGAGTGGAATTCGACGAAGTGATCAGGAAACGCCGCATGACGCGTGCGTTCACCTCCGACGGGGTCCTCCACCCCGAAGCCGCGCAGCGCATCTTGCTCGCCGCCAACCGGGCACCATCGGCCGGATTCAGCCAGGGCTACGCGCTGCTCGTGCTCGACCAGCCCGGGCAACTCGCGCCATTCTGGGAACTCCCGCTCGCCCGCGACCACCCCGACCCGCGGTTCGAGCCGGTCACGAAGGCACCGCTGGTGATCGTGCCGCTTTCCTGCAAGGACGTCTACCTGGACCGCTACGCCAGGCCGGACAAGGGCTGGACCGACCGGGACGAAGCGCACTGGCCAGTGCCGTACTGGGACATCGACACCGGGTTCATGGCGCGGCCCATGCTGCTCGCCGCCGTCGATGAGGGACTGGCGCGTTGTTCTTCGGCGTCTTTCCTGAGGCAATGGGGGCGTTCCGGGAGCAGTTCGGCGTGCCCGAGCAGTACGTGCCGATCGGTGCCGTCGCCATCGGGCATCCCGATCAGGTCGCCGACCAGGGCGGCTCGTCCCGAGTCATCAAGCGCAGGCAACTCAGCGAACTGGTCCACCGCGGCCAGTGGTGACTATCGCCTTGGGCGCGTGTTAGACCTTGCACGGGCCGGCGGGCGGCACGGACGCGATGCTGTGCTGCTTCGCTGAACGCACTGCATCCCGCCCATCCCGCCCGCCACCAACTGTCGCACCTCGCGTTCGAGGCGGTTGGCCGCTCGCAGCGCCGTGATGGCGTCCATCAAGCGGCCGTCGGCCTCGGCCCGGTCGGCCTCGGCCAGGAGCGCGGCTCGATCCGCCTCGGTCAGCGACGGGTCCTGAAGGGATTGCGACATGACTCGGCACCTCGAGGGCACAGGTTCGGGGTCGTGACCCTCAAACGCTATCGCGGCCGTGTCATCGTCAACCCGAAAGCCGGTCGAAGACGAGGTCTCCGGGCCGAGCACACCCGAGAGCCCGAAACCCGTGACCGTCGGCGCCTGAGCACGGCGCACCCCGCTGCGCTCGGGGCCACCCAAGTAAACTCCCGTCCCGAGCCGGTGCCGAACGACCGACGACGGACCACTGATCATGAACAACTACTGGGCCTTCCTCCCGATGCGGTCGTCGAGCGACCTGCTCGACGACCCCGAGGCGCTGCGCGCCCGCTTCGACGAGGACAGCTACCTCTACCTGCCCCAGGTCATCGACCGCGACCGGGTGCTGGCCCTTCGTGAGCGGTTCCTCCACATCCTCGCGACCCGAGGTTGGATCCAGCGGGACTACGGCCACGACGCCGTCTCGGTCATCTTGCCGCTGCGCGAGGGCGAGGAGGCCTACCTCGACGGCTACGACGAGATCCAGCGCCTCGAAGGTCTGCACTCGTTGGCCCACGACGAGGCCCTGCTGGACGTCATGCGCCGGGTCGTCGGGCCCACCGCCTTCCCGCATCCGTTGAAGATCGTCCGCATGGCCTTCCCCGAGAACTACGAGTTCTCGACGCCGCCCCACCAGGACTACCCGAACAACCAGGGCACGCCGAACCTCGTGGCGTCGTGGATCCCGCTGGGCGACGTACCCGCCGAGATGGGCTCGCTCGCCATCCTGCGCGGCTCGGCCCGCCACGGTGTGCTGCCCCTCGACGTCCACCCCGGAGCCGGCAACCGCCAAGCGGTCCTGCCCCTCGAGATGCTCGAGGAGCTGCGATGGGTCACCACCGACTTCCGCGCCGGCGACGTGCTGCTCTTCGGGTCCCACACGGTGCACGCCTCGCTCAACAACGCCAGCGACTCGATGCGGCTGTCGGTCGACTTCCGCTACCAGCAGGAGGGCGAAGCCCTCACCCCGATCGTGCTCGAGCCCCACTTCCAACGCCAGACCTGGGACGACGTCTACGCCGACTGGGAGTCGACCGAGCACCAGTACTACTGGCACGATCTCGACTACGAGGTCGTGCCGTTCGAGGAGTTCCCGCTCGTGACCGAGGTGCCCGACGAGCCGCCGTGGGCCGAGATCATCGTCCACGATCGTCGGCTGACGGCGCGCCACGCCCGCCGGATGCAGCGGCTGTCCGACACGCTCGGCGTGGACGTCGAGGAGCCCCGCTGAGCCCGTCGCGGTACGCGATCAAGAACGGGCTCATGCGGCCGCGCACGGCCTATCGCCGCCGGCGCATGGCGGCCGACCTCGATCCCTACGGGCGGGCCATGTTCGAGCTCCACCACTACGACCCGGCCATCATCGCCTTCGCCAAGGCGACGGCCGCCAACCCCGACATCCTCACCGACGCCGACCTCGGTCCCCACAGCGTGGTCGTCGACGCCGGCGCCTTCGTCGGCGAGTGGTCGGGACAGATCTCCGATCGGTACGGCGCCGCGATCTACGCCTTCGAACCGAACCCGCAGGCCTTCGCCCGGCTGGAGGCGGCCCTCGACGACCGACCATCGATACGGATCTTCGCCTGCGGACTGGGCGGAGCCGACGAGACGGCCCGGCTCACCCTCGACGGACCCGGCGCATCGATCTACGGGTCCGACACCGACCGGCCGACCGTGGCCGTCTCGATCCGAGACGCGGTCGACCTCTTCGACGAGCTGGGCCTCGAGCGCGTCGATCTGCTCAAGGTCAACATCGAGGGCGGCGAGTACGACCTGTTCGATCGGCTCATCGCCGCCGGATGGCTCGAGCGCATCGACCTCGTGTCGGTGCAGTTCCACGAGTGGCACCCCCACGCCCATCGGCGCCGGCGCGCCATCCGCCGAGCCCTGGGCGGCACCCACGACGAAGTGTGGTGCTACCCCTGGGTGTGGGAGCTGTGGTCCTCGCGATCGTCAGGTGGCTGATCGTCCCAGACGAGAGTGGCTGGAGCCTGGTCGGCTGACGGAGCCACGACCGCGCGCTGGTAGGGGTTCACCGGTTCATCGAGCTCGGCCGCCGCGGCGCGCGCTGCGCCTCGCGCTCCTTGCGGGCATCGATGACGAACGCGAGCGCGAGCAGCAAGCCACACGTGGCGATAGTGCATCGTGACCCTGAACAGCCCGGCCACGAGCACGGCGATGATCATCAGCCGGGCCAGACCACGCCGTCGCGCCGCTCTCCACACGACAACCCAGAAGCCGATGAGCCCGAGGAGCCCGATGGGGCCACGCTCGACGAGATAGGAGAGCACGTCGTTGTGGACCTGGAGGGAATCCGTCCCGAGGTGGGCCACGTTCCGGTTGGCCGATCCGTTCGGACCCAGACCGAACGGCTCCTGCTTCCAGGCCGTCAAGGCCTCGCCCCAGATCTCGAACCGCCCGCTGGAGCTGCGCTCGAACCGCGTGTCGTTCAGCGAGTCGCTGAACTTCCAGCTTCCGCTGGTGAACTCCTTGGCCCCGCCGCTCCAGACGAAGACGGCCCCGATCACGAGGACGATGAGGGCGACCAGCAGGATGGCCGTGTATCGCGTGCACGCCCGCCAGGCGAGCACGCCGACCATGGTCAGGATCATCACGACCGTTCCGAACGAGCCGGTCTGCACGACCGAGATCAGCACGGCCACGACGACGAGCGCCTTGGCCCACCGGGTCCGGCACGTGTACAGGAGCACGGCGGCGGCCAGGACCGTGTAGTGGCCTGGATAGTTCGGCTGATGGAACAGGGCGACGTTGCGCAGACCGCCACCGCGCAGCAGCGCGACGCTCGTGATGAGCACGCCCAGGCCCGTGCCCCAGATGGCGCACCGTTCGAGGTTGGCGATCGAGATGATGTACCAGAAGCAGAAGAAGCTCAGGAACGAGATGATCGTGATGGTCAGGTCCGTCGTGCCCCACTTGGCGAAGCCGACGCCGGCCAGACCCAGCAGCGATCCGAGGACGACCAGCCACAACCAGGGCAGGGCGCGGGCGAAGGTGCGGACGGCCTCGGATCCGAGGTGCTGCATCCGGATCAGGGCGACCACGCAGACCCCGAAGATGACGAAGTCGACGAGGGCGGTGTTGAACGACAGCGTGGGGTTCAACACGACGATGCCCGCGTACGAGACGCCACGATGGCGCCGCTCAGGAGGATGGAGGCGTGCAGCGGCGGGCTCCGTCGTCGTCGACGACGACCTCGGCGCCGCCGTCGGCGCTCACGAGCTCAGCTCGAGGCGCCGGGTCCACTCGTGTCCACCGGTCCTGACTCGAGGCGTGAGCCAGCGGCGGCTGCCCGAGCCGTTGGCCGACTTCCCGTTGCCCGAGCCGTTGCCGTTCGGCGGAGGCGGCAGAGGCTCGGCCCGGTACGGCTTGTAGGACTGGTAGCCGTAGTAGCCGTAGTAGCCGAAGCGTCCACGTCGCGACCGGCACGCCGTTGAGCACGACACCGATGATGTCGGCGTCGACCTTGCGCAGCCGGTCGACCGTCTCGGCCAGGTCGCTGCTCGCGGGTCTCGCCGTGCAGGGCCAGCACGATCACGCCGTCGACGTGGCGGGACGCCGCCACCGGGTCGCTCACCGGCAGCACCGGCGCGCAGTCGATGAGGATGAAGTCGGCCTGGGACCGCTTGATCTGGTCGAGCACCTGCCCGAACGCGTCGGACCCGAGCAGCACCGCGGGCTCGTGGGGCAGCGGACCGGCCGGGCAGCACGAAGATGTTCTTGCCGCTCGGCAGGGGCACCGACACGAAGCACGAGGCCAGCTCGCGGTCGCCCAGCATGGCCGAGGTGAGGCCCTTCTCGGTCTCGACCGAGTGGAGCAGCTCGCCGAGCATCGGGCGGCGCAGATCGGCCGAGACGACGACGACGCGGAAGCCGCTCTCGGCCAGGACCGCGGCCAGGTTGGCGGTCACGGTGGTCTTGCCCTCCTCGCCCGACGGAGCTGGTGACGAGGATGGTGCGCTTCTCCTTGCCCAGGTTCGAGAAGCGCAGGTTGGTGGCCAGGGCGTGGTACGACTCGGCCGCCGCCGATGTCGGCGACACCAGCGCCCGCTCGGCTCGGTGGAAGCGGCGGGAGAAGCGATGGGGGCCCGTCGCCGTACTCGGGGACCGACGCCAGCACCGGCACGCCGCCGGTGACCCGGGCGATCTGTTCGGGCGTCTTGACCTTGTTGTCGAGCTGCTCGAGCAGCAGGGCCAGGCCGATGCCGAAGACGAGCGCCACGATCGCGGCGATGCCGGCATCGCGGAGCGGCGTCGGCGAGACCGGCAACGGTCGGCGAGCTCCGCCGTCTTGACGACGGTGAGGGCTCTCGCCGTGTCTGGGCGACCTGAGGCGGTCGCCACACGTCGGCTTGTCGTGGTCAGCGTGGTCCTGAGGGCGGCGGCCTGGCTGGCTGGGTCCGCGAGGCCGGCGTTCGGGCGAGGTCGGATTGGCGTTGATCTGCTGGGTGAGCTGATCGATCGTGGTGTTGTTGTCCGTCGATCTGGTTGTTCAGGGCTGAGATCTGGCTTGGCGATCGGGCTGGCCTGAGCTGGCCGGTGCGGACCGTCGCGTAGCTGGTGGCCATAGGCGTTGGCCGCGTCCTTGGCGACCTTCGGACGAGTGGCTCGACACGACGATGCGCACCACATCGGTGTTGGCCACGTTGCTGACGCCGATCGCCGAGGACCTTGTCGGCCTGGCTGCCCCGATGGCGTTGACGCCGGTGGCCCGGATCGGACGCCGTGCCGGCGTGTACATCTCGTTGGCCAGACCGTGGGTCGCCCGGCACCTTACCGCGCCGGGGTTGATCGCCCGTTCGACGCTCACGTCGGCCGACGCCGAGTAGACCTCGGCGACTGCAGCTTGGACACGCCGTAGGTGATGACGAACGTCGCCGCCACGATGGCGACGATCAGCCACGCCCAGCGCCAGATGGCGCTGCCCTACGACGCGCGCGTCGAGCTGGCGGATACTGCTCAGTAGCCACAGCCCTACCTTGCGTGAGCCGGCGGGCCGACGTCGTCGGCTTGCGGTGGGTGGGGATGGGAATCCTCCTGGATTGTGGCCACGAATAGCCAGGCCCCGGACGAAAAATCATAGCGCCCAGCCCCACCGGCAAGCACTCAGGTGGTCGGCCTCGCCGGGGCACAGTACCTGCTCCGAACCAGTTCGGATCGATGCACCATTGATCCTCACTCTGCGGCGCAAAAGCAAGTCGGAAGGCCAGGTCGGGCACGCATTGTCCCACCTGGGTGCGTCCCGAGGGCGACACTTCAGTCGATCGGCGTCTGCCGCAGCCTGGATGGCCCGGTGCCAGGCCACCCCCCGGGCGACCTGGTAGACGAGTCGGCTGCCGGCGATCCCGTAGTAGCCGACCCGCTCGGGCCCGCTCAGCTCGGACGAGGTGCGAGACCTGCAGCCGGCACGAGCTCCAGGCTCGCCGCACCGGTCCGCAGCCCCTCGAAGAACTGCGCGGGCGTGGCGGCGGTGCAGCACCAGCGGGATGTCGCAGCGGCCCAGCATCAGGCCCAGCGCATGCGATCCGCAGCCACAGGTCGTAGTCGAACTGGGCCATCCGGGACTCGTCGTAGCCCCCGACGGCGTCGATCGCCGCGCGCCGCATCAGCGCCGAGGAGTGGATGAGCGGGTTCGAGCGCAGCACCGCCCGGCGCGATCGGGACGCACGGACAGGCCGTCGGGCGGCAGCGCCCAGTCGGCGGTCTGGCTGAGGCTGGTCGTGATGCGGGCGCCGGTCCCCAGCACCGACAGCTCGGGGAGGCAGTCGAAGAGCTCCGACCTGGATCTCCAGGCGGCGGGGATGGGAGGCGTCGTCGGCGTCCTGGATGCCCACGAACGGCGCCCGGCAGGCCTCCAGACCGAGGTTCAGCGCCCGGCGCCCGGCCCGACCGGACCCGGCCGCACGACCACCAGCCGTTCGTCCTCACTCCGCGTCGGTGGCGACCAGGCGCTCGCTCTCGTCGGTCAGGTCGCCGTCGATCACCAGCACCAGCTCGAGATCGGCCATGGTCTGGGTCGAGGAGGCTGGTCGATGCCGATGGCCAGCAGGTCGGTCGGGGTCGCCCGCGTGGTCATCACGATCGATGCCGTGGGCTTGCTCACACGCCTTCGCCCCGCTCAAGTTGCATGTCGGATCCAAGCCTCGTGGCCGTGCCCTTCGGGTCGGCCAACCTTAGATGCCTCGCGGATCACGCCCGCAGGTCGCCGACCGCGGCCGGCTCGCCGTCGATGTAGACGCTGACCTCGCCTGCGCCCGACGCGGACCAGGCGCCGGTCTCGTCGCGGAGCAGGGCCGTCCGGCGAGGGATACCGACGACGGTGACGCCCTTGGGCGCCAGCTCGACGGTGCGGCGCACCTTGTCGTGGGACCACTCGTCGTAGCGGGGTATGGCCGCCAGCTGGCTGACGACGCCGAGGCCGACGGTGAAGGCGCCACCCCGGGAGTCGACCATCGGGTTGCACAAGCACGTCGGCGCCGGCGTTGGTCCCGGCCAGGACCGCTCCGTCCTCCCATGCTCCGAGCATGGCCTCGAGCACGGGCGTGTCCTTGAGCACCGACCGCAGATGCATGGGCGACGCCCCGGCGAGGTAGATGAGGCGAGCCGCACGCAGGACCTCGACGTGATCGGAGTCGAAGGCATCGCGCCGACTCAGCACGTCGACTGGACGGCAGCCGATCCCCATCCGACTGAACCAGGCCTGGGCCTGGGCCAGCAGGTGTCCGGGGTTCTCATAGGCCGAGCCCGTCGGGAGGACCGCCACCTCGGTCGCACCCGACGAGGCGACGAGGGCGGCATCGAAGTCACATCCGTCGGTCCACTCGCCGCCGCCGACCAGCGCCAGGAAACCGGTCACGACCGTTCCTCGAGGGCGACCTGCTGGCGCGGGATGCGGATGATCCTCGCCTCGACGAACAGCCTGAGGGGCCAGACCGGCGTCGCGATGGTGAAGCGGTCGAGGTCGGCGACGGTGAGACCGGCCGCCCGTACGGTCCTGATGACATCGCGCGACACGTGGCGCCCGGCCACCGGCGACAGGGTCGCCCCGAGCGACGACCACAAGAGCCCGGCGGTTCCCGGCCGGTTCACCGGCTCGACCAGCATGCAGCTCGCCGTCGTCGGCCAGCAGGTGGTCGAGGGCGGCGACGGCGGCGCCGAGGTCGGGCTGATCGATGAGCGCCAGGGTCGAGATGATGGTGTCGAAGCGCTCGGCGGCGGCGCTGGGCGGGGCCGAGGGCGACGGCGATCGGCTCGTCGCCATCGCCGACACGGTCGCCGCCAGGAGCATCTCGTCCTCGGGCCGATCGAGGTCGAGGACCCGGCCGCCGGCCCGGGCCAGCATGGCGGCGCGGCGGCGAGCCACCTCGGCCGTCACCGCCGCCGGGAGCGGGGTCACGCTGATCCTCTGGTCGGTCTCCACGGACCAGCAAGCTACCTCTGGTCCAGCGGGTGGTGGCGAGGCGACGGGACGCGCGGTCCTGCGACCCTCAACGGGTGCACACGAGCATCTGCTGGGTGTCGTTGGGCGTGTGCATGATCCGAGCCTCGCGGAACCCAGCGGCCAAGGCGCGCTCGCACAGGAACGTCGATTCGTAGCCAACCGCGGCCTCGGGTTGGGCCTGCGACTCGATGTAGGCGTGATCGAGTCGATGGCGGAAGCTGTGACGATCCCCGACCTTGGCCGGGTGCAGGTCGACGCAGAAGCAGGTCACGGCCATCTTGGCGCCGGGCCGCAGCACCCGTGCGCACTCGTCCAGGTAGTTCCGGGCCGGACCCTCGAGCAGATGGGTGAAGACCGACGTGGCGAGGACGAAATCGACGCTGGCGTCGTCGCGGGGAATCCGGTACGGCGCCGGGTCGGCGGCATCGTTCACGTACGAGGTGCTGGCGTGGGTGGCCTGCGCGAACTCGAATCGCCCATCGAAGTGGTCGCGGCACCAGTCGAGCGCCTCGGCGTCGATGTCGATGCCGAGGTACCGCCCGCGGTAGCGATCTCCGTGGTGGCTGAGATCACGGACGTGGGCCGCCCAGCGACCGCAGCCGACGCCCAGTTCGACGATGTCGCTGTCGAGGCCGCACCAGCCGGACGCGAACCAGTACATCCACAGGGCTGCCCCCCGCGTCATGTGCAACGCCTGGTTGGCGAAGATCCGGTTGCTGACCCCGACCCGGACCCGCAGGTGGTTGGGCGGGAGGGCGCGGAACTCGCGATAGACGAGGCGGGGCACGATGTCGAGGAGGTCGAGGACGAACCTCACCATCGGCACATAGGTCAACCGAGAGATCGACGGCACATACCGCCGCACCCTGAGGTTCAGGCTGGTCCGACTCGGTGCGGCGAGGCCGCTCCCGTCCGACCGCGCCTCGCCGACTCCGTCCGCCCCATGGCGACGCGTCGCGATGGCCACGCTTCCCCCTCGACCCTCGCTCGAGCCGTCGCGGGATCCTCCGCGATCGACGAACCGCCCGGTTCGCCTCCCAGCACACCCCAGTCGGATCCGCCCAGGTTAGCGATCAGAACGGGCCGTCGAGAGAGGCAGGATCCGCGGGGCTGGCCCCCGCAAGCTACCCGTCGGTAATATCCGGCCATGACGATCAAGAGCGTGGGCATCGTGGGTTCGGGGATCATGGGAGCGGGGATCGCCGAGGTGGCGGCCAAGACCGGCCACCAGGTCGTGCTCCGGTCGCGCCAGCAGGCCAGCGCCGATGCCATGGTGGCGTCGCTCGAGAAGGCCCTGGCCAAGCAGGTCGAGCGGGGCAAGCTCAGCGACGAGGACCGATCGGGCACGCTGGCCCGGGTCACGGCCACGTCCAAGCTCCACGATCTGGCCGACTGCGACCTCGTGATCGAGTCGGTGGTCGAGGACCTCTCGGTCAAGAAGGAGCTGTTCCGGGAGCTCAACGACATCTGCAAGGACGACACCATCCTCGCCACCAACACCTCGACCCTCGCCGTCGTCGAGATGGCCATGGACACGACGAGGGCCGACAAGGTGTGCGGCGTCCACTTCTTCAACCCGGCGCCGATGATGAGCCTGGTCGAGATCGTGCGACCGATCACCGCCAGCGACGAGACCATCGCCGAGGTCCGCTCCTTCGCCGAGGCCTGCGGCAAGAGCCCCGTCGAGGTCAAGGACCGGGCCGGGTTCATCGTCAACGCCCTGCTCTTCCCGTACCTGAACAACGCGGTGCGGATGCTCGAGAACGGCACCGCCACCCGCGACGACATCGACACGGCCATGAAGGGCGGCTGCAACTTCCCGATGGGCCCGCTCGCGCTGCTCGACCTGGTCGGGTTGGACACGTCGCTTGCCATCCTCGACGCCCTCTACGACGAGTTCCGCGACCCGAACTACGCCGCCATGCCGTTGCTGCGGCGGATGGTCACGGCCGGACAGCTCGGCCGCAAGTCCGGCGCCGGCTTCTTCGACTACTGACTTGGCCCTCCGGTCGGACAAGCCTCCCTCCGGGCGCTCCGCCATCCGGCTCTCACGATGCGAGCGGCCTCGACTACTGACTTGGCCCTCCGGTCGGCAAGCCTCCCTCCGGGCGCTCACGCTTCGGGTGCAGGTGTGGCCGCTCGAACGGTCGTGTAGAACGCCTCCATGCCGGTCGAGCCCTCACCGACGCCGTGGAGCTTCCCGCCGGCCCGCCACGCCGACGCCGTCGGCGTGGTCGGGATCGGGGCCGACCTCGAGCCGGGGACCCTGCTCGCCGCCTACCGCGGCGGGATCTTCCCGATGCCGGTCGGTGAGGGTCCTCAGATGGCGTGGTGGTCGCCCGACCCACGGGGCATCCTCCCCCTCGAGGGCCTGCGGGTGCCCCGATCGCTGCGCCAGTCGTGCCGCCGCTACGAGATCAGGCTCGACACCGCGTTCGACGAGGTGATCGGGGCCTGCGCCGCGCCCGACCGCGACGGCGGCTGGATCAGCCGCGACATCCTGACCGCCTACACCAGGCTGCACGAGCTGGGATGGGCCCACAGCGTCGAGACCTGGGACGACGAGGGTCGGCTGGTCGGAGGGCTCTACGGCGTGGCCATCGGGGGGTTGTTCGCGGGCGAGTCGATGTTCCACCGGGCGCGCGATGCTTCGAAGGTGGCGCTGGTCGCGCTGGTCGAGCGCATGCGCGGCCGGGGGGCGACCCTGCTCGACGTGCAGTGGACGACTCCCCACCTCGTCTCGCTCGGGGCCATCGACATCCGCCGCAAGCGCTACGTGGCCATGCTCAGCGAGGCGGTCGCTCGCGACGTCGTGCTGTTCGACGGCTGACCGGCGGCGTGGCGCTCGCGTCACCGCCTCGTGAGCGTGACCTCGGCCCCGACGCTCACCCGACCGCCGGCGCTGACGCCGCAGTAGATGCCCAGGTGGTTGTTGTGTTCGGCGGTCATCGCTCGGAACAGCTCGATGTCGCGCGCCAACGCCGGCCGGTCCCCCAACGACGGTTGGGCGCGCAAGGGCATGGCACAGCGCACCGCCGCCATGTCGACGTGCAGGGCGGCGCCTCCGTCGCCCAGCAGGAGGTCGCCTCCGACCCAGCCGTCCTCGACGAAGCCGGTCCCCGGCGTGTCGAGGAACACGTTCGGACGGAACCGCCGGATGTCCCACTCGCCGTCGGTGTAGGCCTCGGCCATGGCGGCCAGGCTCGAAGCGGTGAGGGCATGGATCGGTGCCAGATCGAGGAAGCTGTCGTCCATCGCCGGCCAGCTCACCTTCTCGGCCTCGTCGTTCGGAGGGTCGAAGGTCATCTCGTAGCTGAGTGATGACGGCCCCACCTCGGTCAGCTCGACCTCGCGATCCAACCAGTCCGACAGGACCGACGACACCCCGGGATCGTCGGCCGAGTGCTCCTTGCCGTCGGGCAGGGTCACGATCACCGTGTGACCATCGGTGCGGGCCATGGCGTCGAAGAGCGCCGGGACCGACTTGGCGCTCAGGAGGTGGCCGCCGGCCACATCGATCAGGCCGTAGCGGCGGTCGCCGCCCAGGCCGGCGCCGGTCAGCTCGGCCGAGTCGAGCGACTCGCCCTGCAGGGACTTCACCGGGAACCGCCACAGCTGCCCGACTCGCCCGACCACCAGATCGTGGCGGGTGTCGGTATCGGCGTCGGTCTCGGCCACCATGCCTCCGGCGGGTCTCGCAGCCCTGGGATCTCGTCCATCGTGACAGACCCCCCGTCCAGAATGACAACCGCCGGGCCGGGATGGGACCATTCCTGTCATGCCAACCGCACCGGAGGGGACCGAGCCCAGGCGCGATCAGCCCTGGCTGATGCGCACCTACTCGGGGCATTCGACGGCCGCGGCGTCGAACGAGCTGTACCGGACCAACCTGGCCAAGGGCCAGACCGGCCTGTCGATCGCCTTCGACCTCCCGACCCAGACGGGGTATGACCCCGACGACCCCCATGCCTACGGCGAGGTCGGCAAGGTCGGCGTGCCCGTCGCCCACCTCGGACACATGAGCCAGTTGCTCGACGGGATCCCGCAAGGCGAGATGAACACGTCGATGACCATCAACGCGCCGGCGGCGTGGATGCTCGGCCTCTATGTGGCCAACGCCGAGAACGAGGGGGTCGAAGCCAGTCGCCTGCGGGGCACGACCCAGAACGACATCGTCAAGGAGTACCTGAGCCGAGGCACCTACATCTTCCCGCCGTTGCCCAGCCGCCGGTTGATCGTCGACATGATCGCGTTCTGCGCCGAGTGGATCCCGAAGTGGAACCCGATGAACGTGTGCAGCTACCACCTGCAAGAAGCAGGCGCCACACCCGTGCAGGAGCTGGCCTTCAGCCTGGCCACCGCCGTGGACGTGCTCGACGCGGTCCGCGAGTCAGGCCAGGTCCCCGCGGACCGGTTCCCGGCCGTCGTCGCCTCCATCTCGTTCTTCGTCAACGCCGGGATCCGATTCGTCGAGGAGACCTGCAAGATGCGGGCCTTCACCGAGTTGTGGGATCGCCTGACCCTCGAGCGCTACGGCGTCACCGACCCCAAGGCCCGCCGCTTCCGCTACGGCGTCCAGGTGAACTCGCTCGGACTGACCGAGGCCCAGCCCGAGAACAACGTGCAACGGATCGTGCTCGAGGCGCTGGGCGTGACCCTGTCCAAGCGCGCCCGGGCCCGCTCGCTCCAGCTGCCGGCGTGGAACGAGGCTCTCGGCCTGCCCCGTCCGTGGGACCAGCAGTGGTCGCTGCGCATCCAGCAGGTGCTGGCGTATGAGACCGATCTGCTCGAGTACGAGGACATCCTCGACGGCAGCCACGTGATCGAGGCCCGAACCGCGGCGCTCATCGAAGAGGCCCAGGCGACCCTCGACGAGGTCCTGGCCCTGGGCGGGGCGTTCGCCGCCATCGACGAGCTCAAGGGTCGCCTCGTCGCCTCGAACACCGAGCGCACGCGGCGGATCGAGACCGGCGAGCAGATCGTCGTCGGGGTCAACGAGTTCACCGAGTCGACGCCCTCGCCGCTCGGCACCGTCGAGAACATCCTGAAGGTCGATCCGGCCGTCCAGGAAGAGCTGGTGGCCGACGTCCAGGCCTGGCGCTCGAACCGCGACAACGACGCCGTCAAGCGCTCGCTGGATCAGCTGCGGCGGGTGGCCGAGAGCGACGCCAACATCATGGCCGCCACCATCGACCTGGCCCATGCCGGAGGCACGACCGGCGAGTGGGCCGGCCTGCTCCGCGAGATCTTCGGCGAGTACCGCGCCCCGACGGGGGTGGCGGCCGCCGCCGGGATCGGCGCCCTGCCCAACGCCCTGCGGGCCACCGCCGAGCGGGTGCGGGCCCTGCCGGGCGGCCCGCCCCGGTTCCTGGTCGCCAAGCCGGGCCTCGACGGTCACTCGAACGGGGCCGAGCAGATCGCGGTGGCCGCACGCGACGCGGGCATGGAGGTCATCTATCAGGGCATCCGCCTCACGCCCGAGCAGATCGCGGCCGTCGCCCGGGACGAAGACGTCGATGTCATCGGGTTGTCGGTGCTCTCGGGGAGCCACCTGGCGTTGGTCCCGGACGTGATGCGCCTGGTTCGCGAGGCCGGTTCCACCGCCCCGGTGATCGTCGGTGGGATCATCCCCAGCGATGACGAACGCGAGCTGCTCGCCTTGGGCGTCGCCGCCGTCTACACGCCCAAGGACTTCGACATCGGCCGCATCATGGCCGAGATCGTCGACCTGGTCGAGGACTATCGTCACTGAGCGTCACGAGCGCATCACTGTGCGGACAGGGGGTCCAGAGATGGGTTGGCGGCTGGGATTCGGGCGGTACGGGGCTTGAATCAGCCCTGGCCGCGCCGATGGAGACACGTGGACCGCCGGGCAGTCATTGGCCTAGTCGTCGTGCTCCTCGGCGTGACGCTGGGGGCCCTCGCCGCGCTCTCGCACATCGTCGCCCTGGCCGTCATCGCCGGTGCGACCGTGCTGGTCGGCGTCGTGGCCCTCTTTCATCTCATCAGGCACCTGCGCCGAGCGACCGCGCTCGTGGACGAGCTCGAGGACAAGGTCGACGAGCTCGAGGAGCAGGTCGAGAAGGAGACCGAGGCCCGCAGCGAGCTCGAGTCGAAACTGGCCAGCCGCATCCAGCTGACCGCCGTCCGACGCAACTCCAGCGGCGACGCCCTCACCGACGGGGCCACGGGCCTGTTCAGCGAGGGCTACTTCACCGTGGCCCTCGACGCCCGCATCGCCGCCGCCCGGCGCCAGCTCGAGCCGGTCGCCGTCGTGCTCATGGAGGTCATCGAGGGCCTCGACTCGGGCCTCCCCCGCCCGGCCAACCCCAAGACCGTCGCCGAGTGCATCACCACCACGATCCGCGAGGCCGACACGGCCTGCCGGCTGCTCGACGGGGGCTACGCCCTGCTGCTCGAGGACACCGCCGAGAACGGCGCCATCTGGACCGTGGAGCGCATCCGGCGCCGGATCACGAGCCAGTCACCCGGGCTCACGATGTGGGCCGGGGTCGCCTGCTACCCGGCGCACGGGTTCACGACCGATGAGATCCTCGATCGCGCCGACAACGCTCTGGACATGGCGCGCGAGTGGCGGCAGGACCGCATCGAAGTCGCCAGCAGTGACTGAGGAGCCCCTTCGGGGGCCCGACCGTGATCACCGGTTCTTCTTGGCCCTCGTCGCCGCCGCGCTGGCCGTCGGGGTCACGGCGGTCACCCTCGAGCTGACCTCACCGCACCACCTCGGCCAACATCTCGAACGTCCTCGAGATCATCGCTCCGCTCATCGCCACCGTCGCGGCCGTGCGCGCCGCCCGCTGGGCTGACGGCCGGGGCTGGCGCATCGGCTGGCTCATGATCGCCGCGTCGTGCCTCTCGTGGGCGGTCGGCCAGGTCATCTGGACGTGGTTCGAGACCATCCGCCACGAGCCCACGCCCTTCCCGTCGGCCGCCGACTGCTTCTTCCTGCTGGCCATCCCGTTGGCCGTAGGGGGCCTGCTGGCCATGCCGTCGGCCATCAACGACCGCCGGGACCGCGCCCGGGTCGCACTCGACGGCATGATCGTCGCGACCGCGCTCCTCCTCGTCAGCTGGGTGCTCGTGCTCGGGCCGATCCTGCACTCCGGTCACCAGACGTGGCTCGAACGGGCGATCAGCCTGGCCTATCCCGCCGGCGACGTGATGATCCTGACGATGGCCATCGTCGCCTGCACGCGCAGCGACCGCGCCGGGCGGGCCGCCATCGGCCTGACCGGACTCGGCTTCGCCGCCTTCGCGCTGGCCGACAGCTTGTTCGTCTACACGACGCTGCGAACCGACACCGTCTCGAACTTCTCGAACACCGCGTGGATCGCGGGCTACCTGCTCGTGGCGCTCGGGGCGCTGCGCGCGACCTACTTCCCGCCGGCGCGGACCAGCTCGCTGGCCAGCCGCGATCATCCCGGCGCGGCCATGATCCTGCTGCCGTACATCCCGGTCGGCCTGGTGATCGCCCTGGCCGTCGGCGAGGCCATCGCCAACGATCCGATCGTCGTGGGTGACGCCGAGTTCCTGATCGGCACGCTGCTGATCATCCTCATGCTCGTCCGCCAGGGGTTCGTGATCCGCGAGAACTCGCGACTCACCCGCTCGCTGGCCGGCTCGAACGAGCGGCTGCAGTACCAGCTCCTGCACGACAACCTCACGGGCCTGCCCAACCGACCGCTCTTCGGCGACCGCCTGCGAGTCGCGCTCACGAAGATGGACCGGCTCGACACGCTCATCGCCGTGATGTTCATCGACCTGGACCTGTTCAAGCAGGCCAACGACACGCACGGGCACGAGGCCGGCGACGAGGTCCTCATCACCGTCGCCCGGCGGCTCGTGACGACGCTCCGCGCCGGCGACACCGTCGCCCGCTTCGGCGGCGACGAGTTCATGGTCCTGTGCGAGGGTGTGGCCGACGTGGACGAGGCCGCGGTGCTCGCCGGTCGGTTGGCCGAAGCCATCACCGAACCGGTTCCAGTGGGCGAGGTCGACCTGCAGGTCCAGGCCAGCATCGGGCTCGTCGTCAGCGCCGATCGTCAGGCCCGACCCGGCGATCTCATCCGCGAGGCCGACCGGGCCATGTACCGGGCCAAGCGCAAGGGTCGGGCGCGGGTCGAGCTGGTCGACAACACACGGCCGGACCGCTCGACGCGTCCG
The DNA here is from genome assembly GCA_963734965.1 of uncultured Microthrixaceae bacterium. Classification (GTDB taxonomy): domain Bacteria; phylum Actinomycetota; class Acidimicrobiia; order Acidimicrobiales; family Acidimicrobilacustridaceae; genus UBA4742. The sequence continues at coordinate 26,085 of CAVTJK010000002.1, forward strand.
GACCCGCGGGTGCTCGATCCCGCGCCCTCCAGCCCGACCAGCGCCTGACACCGCAGGCGGCGCCGACACCGCGGGCGGGCTGTCGGGAAGTCACGGGCAACTCCCAGCCGAACCAAAGGGCGCTCCCAGCGACGGCGCCGAACATGGGACCGATGTCGTCCACCACCTCGGGCCCCGCCGACCTGGCGTGCCCCGGAAGGGACCGTGCCCATGACCGCTCCCCTGCACCCCAGCTCCTCGAACGGCCGAGCCGACGACTCGCGTGCCGCCGGCGTCACGGGTGAGACCTCAACCTCCTCGCGCCGTGAGGGCCCGGCTCTGACCGTCCGGTCGACGCCGGCCCGGCGTTCCCGACGTCGTCGGGGATATGGACCCCCGCCCGGGCGGCCGACCCTGCTCGATGCCCACGCTCGAACACCGGGATCAGGAGATCAGATCTCGATGGGGAAGCAGCGGTCGGCCAGGCCACCGAAGGCGTAGTCGAAGTAGGCGCCGGCGAACATGTCGCGGGTGAGCTCGGACCAGGCCAGCGCGTCGGGAGTCGAGATCCGACGGTGGATCTGCAGGATGCCGCCTTCGAACACGCGGTACTCGGCCCAGCTGCCCGGGAAGTCCTTCACACACGCCACCTCGACCCACGGCACGCCGTCAGTCGCCGCGAAGTGGCGAACGCGGTTGCGATGGGTGTGACCTGCGAAGTACCCGCGGATCGACGGCCGGCGGGCGACGACGGCGATGAGGGCCTCGCTGTCGTCGGGATGGATGCCGAAGTAGTCACCGGGACGGTGGCGCGAGGCCGGATCCCACGCGTGATGGTGGCCGAAGACCAAGACCGGGACATCGCTGCCGGCCGCCAGGTCGTCGAGCCAATCGAGGGTGGCCGCGTCGACCTGTCCTGAGGCCATGCCCGGGATGGCGGTGTCGATCACGGCCAGCGTGACACCGGCCAGCGTCGACCGCGAAGGGCGCGTCCGAGGCGAACGTGGCGCCGTGATAGGCGTCGTGGTTGCCGCGGACGTGGTGGAGCCGCTCGCCGAACACGTCGTAGGCCCGGCGGAAGTCCTCGTACTCCTCGACCGTGCCCTCGGCGGTGAGGTCGCCCTTGACGACGACGGCCGCCGGATCGACGGCCATCATCTCGGCGATGGCGCCACGGTTCATGGTCTCGGGATAGGGCTCGGCCCCGTCGGCCACACGGAACGTCGGCCCCATCTCGAGACCCTCGATGATCCCGCACTCGACCTCACCGAAGTGGACGTCGTTCACGGTCGAGAAGCGGCACAGCTCCGACCCCGGAGGCCGGGGCAGCGTCCGGAAGGACAGGCCGTCGAGCTCGTAGTCGTGGTCGGGCTCGAGCCCGTCGTAGCGACGCACGTCGACGCCGTCGTGCACCACCGCTTCGTCGTCGGCGACCGTCGTCAGCTCCACCTGGCCATTCTGTCGTGCCCGCCGCCATGTCGTGCCGTCGCCATGTCGGGTCCGGTGAGAACAGGTCAGGGAAAGACGCTGAAGCCCCGCGGCAGCGGGACCCGGCCGGTCAGGGCTCGGAGCAGGACCGACGGCGATGGTTGCGACGCCAGTGCACCCAGCACGGCGATGGCGACCTTGGCCGCCGCCGGCGGAGGCTCGAAGTCGTCGAGGCCGACCGCGTCGGCCAGATCGAGGGTGTGCACGGACAGCTCGACGATGCGCGTGGCCAGGTAGTCGCCGAGGGAGATGGTGCCGCCCCGGCTCACGCACACCGACCCGATCGGCGCCGCCTCGATCGTGGCGAAGGTGGTCGCGGCCCTCGCCTCGATCATCCCGACAGGATCACGGGCGAGCGCCTGGCCTTCGTTGCGGCCCCGATCGGCGATGGCGGCGTTGACCGCGGCGTCGGGCATGGCCCGACGGAAGTAGTCCGACGCCGAGTCGACATCGATGTCGCCCCGAGGCTCGAGGTAGTCGACGACGGTCGTGTAGGCCCGGCTGGCATGGGCGGCCAGCTCGAGCACCGACCACTCGCCCAGACCGGGAGCCGCCCACTGGTCCGAGTCGATGCCGCGCAGCACCGTCAGGAACGAGTCACTCGCGTCGCGGAAGGCCGGGAGCGTCTCGTCGACGGTGAAGTTGGGATCAGCTCCGGGCATCAGGGGCGATCGCGCCGGGTCGGGATGGGACGCGTCCACCAGCGACCCGAGAAGCGCCAGCGCGACGGCTCGTCGTCGCGAACCGCGACCACCGGCCGTGGCCAGGCCAGCTCGATGGCGGCGACGATGGCGGCCATCTCGTCGGGGCCAGGATCGGGCCGCACGGCATCGACCTCGACGTTGCTCAAAGCGGGATGTTCCCGTGCTTGCGGTGCGGGAGCTCCTCGCGCTTGCTCCTCAGCATCTCGAGCCCGGCGATCAGCTTGATCCGCGTCTCACTGGGGTCGATGACGTCGTCGACGAACCCGCGCTCGGCCGCGACGTAGGGGTTGGCGAAGCGCTCGGTGTACTCGTCGACCAGTTCGCTGCGTCGGGCGACCGGGTCGGCGACCGTCTGCAGCTCGCGCCGGTACAGGATCTCGACCGCGCCCTGAGGACCCATGACCGCCAGCTCGGCCGACGGCCAGGCGAAGGCCAGGTCGCACCCGATCGACTTGGAGTTCATGACCACGTAGGCGCCGCCGTAGGCCTTGCGCGTGATGATCTGGATGCGAGGCACGGTCGCCTCGCAGTAGGCGTACAGGAGCTTGGCGCCGTGGCGGATGATCCCGCCGTACTCCTGGTCGACGCCGGGCAGGAAGCCCGGAACGTCGACGAAGGTGACCAGCGGGATGTTGAAGGCGTCGCAGGTCCTCACGAACCGGGCGGCCTTCTCGGAGGACTCGATGTCGAGCACGCCGGCGAGCACCATCGGCTGGTTGCCGACGACCCCGACGGGATAGCCGTCGAGGCGGGCGAACCCGCACACGATCGATCCGGCCCAGCGCGGGAAGTACTCGAAGAACTCGCCGTCGTCGACGCACTCGCGAATCACGGCCTTCATGTCGTAGGGCTGGTTCGAGGTGGCCGGCATGAGATCGATCAACGCCGGCGTGAGCCGGTCGGGGGGATCCGTCGGTGGCGAAGCGGGGCGGCTCCTCGAGGTTGTTCGACGGCAGGAACGAGAACAGGAAGCGGACGTCCTCGAGGCACGACTGCTCGTCGGGCGAGACGAAGGTCGCCACGCCGGACTTGGAGGCGTGGCTCTTGGCTCCGCCCAGCTCCTCGAGCGTGACCTCTTCGCCGGTCACGGTCTTCACCACGTCGGGACCGGTGATGAACATGTGCGAGCTCTCGTCGACCATGAAGATGAAGTCGGTCATGGCCGGGCTGTAGACCGCGCCGCCGGCACACGGCCCGAGGATCACGCTGATCTGCGGGGTCACTCCCGACGCCAGCACGTTGCGGTGGAAGATGCCGCCGTAGCTCGCCAGCGACACGACTCCCTCCTGGATGCGGGCGCCGGCGCCGTCGTTGAGGCCGATGAGCGGCGCGCCGACCGACAGGGCCAGGTCCATGACCTTGTGGATCTTCTCGGCGAACACCTCACCCAGGGCGCCGCCGAAGACGGTGAAGTCCTGGGAGAACACGAAGATCTTGCGACCGTCGATGGTTCCCCAACCCGTGATCACGCCGTCGGTGTAGGGGCGCTCCTCGATGACATCGGCCGGCACGCGGTGGCGGGCGAGCATGTCGAGCTCGTGGAACGAACCCGGGTCGAGGAGGAACTCGATGCGCTCGCGGGCCAGCATCTTGCCCTTGGAGTGCTGGCGCTCGACCGAACGCTCAGAGCCGGCGTGGAGCGCCTCCTCCTTGCGCTTGGAGAGCTGCTCGATGCGCTCGGACATGGAGTGTTGCGTCATCTCGTCAATGTACCGGCCGTCCCAGGGGTGGACCGAACGCGCCAGCGCCCGACCGCTCGGGCCGGGCGCTGATCGTTTCGTAGAGCGGGGGCCCGGAGGCCGCCGACCCATCGGACTAGGAGAGGGCCTTGGCCTTCAGCTTGTCGAACTCGTCCTGGTTGATGGTGCCCGCGTCGAGCAGCGCCTTGGCCTGGCTGATCTGATCAGCGGAGCTCCCGCCGCCACCAGTGGCGGCCGTGCGCACGTAGCTGTCGAACTGCGACTGAGCGTCGGCCTGGCGCTTCGCGTCTCGCTGAGCCATGCCCGAGCCGCGCACGATCAGGTAGATCAGCACCGTCAGGAACGGCAGGAAGATCAGGGCGATGACCCAGATCGCCTTGGAGATCCCCGATTCCTCGTGGTCGCGGAACAGGTCTCCCAGGATGTGGAACAGGATCATGATCCAGATGAACAGGAAGAAGAACCACAGGATGTCCCAGAACACGTTCCAGGCGGATAGATCTGCGAGTACCACGTTGCCTCCCTTGAGACTTGTCGACCGGGGACGCTACATGGCCGCGCCGCCCTTCTCACGATAGGACGTCGGCGCGCTCGAGAGCGGGTCGTGCGGCATCGGCGTCAGGCCCGCGGCTCGGCGCCGGTAGCGTCGCGAGCATGACCGGACTGGACCGCATCTGCGTCTACTGCGGCTCGAGGTCGGGCCGGCCCGAGAGCTTCAGCGTCGCCGCCGCCGCCCTCGGGACGCAGCTGGCCGAGCGGGGCATCGGCCTGGTCTACGGCGGCGCATCGGTCGGTCTGATGGGAACCGTGGCCGACGCCGCGCTGGCCGCCGGCGGCGAGGTCATCGGGGTCATCCCCCGTGACCTGTTCGAGCGACGAGGTCGCCCACGACGGGTTGACCGAGCTGCACGTCGTCGGGTCGCTGCACGAGCGCAAGGCGCTGATGTCCGAGCTGTCCAACGCCTTCATCGCCCTACCCGGCGGCTACGGGCACCATCGACGAGCTGGTCGAGGCGGTGACGTGGGCCCAGCTCGGCATCCACGCCAAGCCGATCGGCCTGCTCGACGTCGACGACTACTACGAGCACCTCCTGGCCTTCTTCGACCGCGCCGTGGCCGACCAGCTGTTGACGCGGCGACAACCGCCGGCTGCTGCTCCGCGACGCCGACCCGTCCGCCTGATCGACCGGCTGGCGGCGGCCGCCGCGACGCTGGCCGTCACTAGCCCATAACCTGCCGACGTGGAGCTTCCCGTCATGCCCCCCGTGTCGCCGATGCTGGCCAAGGCGGTCGACGAGATGCCGGTGGCCGACGGAATGATCTACGAGCCCAAGTGGGACGGCTTCCGCTGCATCGTGTTCCGTGACGGCGACGAGGTCGTGCTCGGCAGCCGCAACGAGACGACCACTGACGCGCTACTTCCCCGAGCTGCTCGAACCGCTGCGCGCCGTCGCTGCCGACGCGCTGCGTCGTCGACGGCGAGATCGTGGTGGCGACGACCGACGGCCTCGACTTCGACGCCCTGCAACAGCGCATCCACCCCGCCGAGTCGCGGGTCAATCGTCTGAGCGTCGAGACGCCGGCGTCGTTCGTCGCCTTCGACCTGCTCGCCCTCGACGACGAGTCGCTGCTCGACACGCCCTTGCGCGAGCGCCGGGCCGCAGCTCGACGAGGCGCTCGGCGATGCCGTCGCGCCGATCCACCTGTCACCGATGACCGTCGACGTCGACGTGGCCCGACGACTGGTTCGTCCGCTTCGAGGGCGCCGGCCTCGACGGGGTGATGGCCAAGCCGGCCGACGGGGTCTACGAGCCGAACAAGCGGGTGCAGTTCAAGGTCAAGCACCGGCGCACCGCCGACTGCGTGGTCGCCGGGTTCCGCATGCACAAGGACGGCGAAGGGCGTCGGCTCGCTGCTGCTCGGCCTGTATGACGACGAGCAGCGGCTGCACCACGTCGGGGTGGCGTCGCAGCTTCACCGCCCGGCGCGGCGCAAGGAGCTGCTCGGCGAGGTCGGCGACCTACCTGATGGACGACCTCAGCGACCATCCGTGGCGCGATGTGGGCCGAGGCTCAGGCCCACGACGAGAGCGCCGCGCGCATGCCCGGCGGGGTCAGCCGGTGGAACGCGAAGAAGGATCTGAGCTTCACGCCGCTGCGGCCCGAGCTGGTCGCCGAGGTCACCTTCGAGCAGGTGCAGAACGGACGGTTCCGCCACTCGGCCCGCCTCCTGCGCTGGCGACCCGACCGCACGCCCGAGTCGTGCACCTACGGCCAGCTCGACCAGGTGCCGCCCTACGAGCTGGCGTCCATCTTCGGTCTGTGACCCAGGGGTCCGATCAGGGCAGCTGAGGCCGTTGGCCCGGACCGGGCGCCGCCGGCGCACAGGTGCCCGTGGCCGGGCAGTCGTGGATCCGGGTCTGGCTGTAGACGGCGAGCCCGAGCGTCGCCCCCAAGACGGCGACGACGACGCCGAAGCTGGCCGCCCGCCGGATGCCCATGTGCTCTCGCGCCCGAGGGACGCGCATGAGCACGGCGACGCCGGTGCTGACCGCGGCGACCAGCAGGACGACCCAGCCGGCGAAGACCCAGAAGCTGTGGTCGTCGGTTGCTGTGGCCACGGCGATGACCGCGATGGAGGCCAGGGCGAAGCCGGCCGAGATGGCCGCCACGCGCCAGCGCAGCAGCTGATCAGAGGTCGGGACCACGGCCATCAGGGCGAGGATAGGGCGCTCTCATCCGGACGGCCCGGCGGCACCGAATTGTCCCCGAGATCGAGGCCGCCCCTGCGCAGCCCGCCCCGACTGGCCTAGGCTGGACGGGTTGCCGGTCCTCGGCCGGCGTGACCACCTCGCACCCAGGCCCTAGCGGGTCGAAGGAGTCCCCATGATCGCAGAGATCTTTGGCCTCGACGGTGTCATCGTCATCGCCGTCGTGGCGGTCGTCCTGTTGTTCGGCGGAGCCAAGCTGCCCAAGTTCGCCCGATCGCTCGGCTCAGCCAAGGGCGAGTTCGAAAAGGGCCTCAAAGAGGGCGCCGTGGACGATGAGGACGAGCCCAAGGCCAAGTCGAAGCCCAAGGCCATCGAGTCCGGCGACGACCTGCCCTCGAGCAAGTCACGTCGCGACGAGACCACCGCCTGAGCGATCCCGGTCCCGTCAGGCTCGCCGCTCGGCCAGCTTGACGGCGCGGGTCAGCAGTCCTGGGGCCTCGAGCCGCTCGGTCAGCTCGGTCAGCTCGGGCTCCGGTCCGTGCCACTCGAGCTCGTCGACCGACTCGATGGTCGGGGCGTCGAGCTCGACGGTGGCGATGCGGCGGAACAGCAGCGCCAGGTCGAACTGGTCGCGCAGCGTCACCGCCAACTTGGCGCCGCCTCGCACGTTGACGTCCCAGTCGGCGCCGTTGGCCGGGATGGCTTCGAGGTGCCCGTAGCGGGCCAGCACGGCGGCGGCGGACTTGGCGCCCCAGCCGGGTAGGCCGGGAAAGCCGTCGGCGGTGTCGCCCACCAGGCCGAGGTAGTCGGGGATCGACCCGGGGTCGACACCGAACTTCTCTCGGACGCCGTCGGCGTCGACGACCACGCCCTTGCGGCGATCGAACTGCACGACCCGTTGGCCCCGCACGCACTGACCGAGATCCTTGTCGGGCGTGCAGATGAGCACCTGGTCGACGTCGGGGTCCTCCGCCGCGATGGCGGCGGCGGCGGCCATGGCGTCGTCGGCTTCGTACTCGACCATCGCGAACAGGGTGACCCCGAGGGCGGTCGAGGCCCTCCTCGAAGAGCGGGAACTGGGCCAGCAGGTCAGCGGGCATGCCGGCGCTGGTCTTGTACCCGGGCCAGAGGTCGTTGCGGAACGATTCGATGATGTGGTCGGTGGCCACGCCCACATGGGTCGCGCCCTCCTCGAGCAGCTGCATGACCGTGCCGAGCGCACCTCGGGTTGCGGCGATCTCGTCGCCGCCGGCGGTCACGTGCGACGGCAGCGCGAAGTGATACCGGAACAGCTCGTAGGTGCCGTCGACCAGGTGCACCTGCATGGCGACACCTTACGGGCGTGACCGACACCTTGCGTGGGCGGTGAAGGGGCGCGTTGCTGGTTGACTACGGCGAGACCACGACAGGGGAGTTGACGATGGGGACGCTGATCGATCGAGCCGAGTTCGAGGTCGACCTCCGTATCAGCGGCGGCGACCTCTTCATCGATCCCGCCAGCCTCGAACGAGCGACGGGCTGGACGCTCAAGCCCGAGGGGCTCTGCCGCGGCGACGTGTGCGTGCCCGTGCGCGATCGCACCGCGCTCGTCGACGCCGACGGGCGAGTCGAGCTCGTCGCCCTCGCCCAGACGCTCGGGCGTGTGGTCGCCGTCGATGCCGGACGCGAGGTCGCCGTGCTCGGGGACGGGGCAGTTGAACGTCGGATCGCCCTCGAGTCGCTCGACGCCCCTGACATCGACCTGCCGGGGCTCGACGGCCAGTCGCACCAGCTGTCCGAGTGGGGGCATCGCAAACGGGCCATCGTGGCCTGGGCCAGTTGGTGCGGGTGCCGCTACGAGATCTCGGCCTGGCAGGCGCTGCGCGACGAGCTGGCACCGACGGGCTTCGAGGTGCTCAGCATCTCGCTGGACGACGACGTCGAAGCCGCCCGACCGTGGGTGGACACCGCCGACCCCCACCCGCAGTTCCCGGTGCTCGTCGACCCCGATCACCGCATCGCCGAGCTGTACGGCGTCGTGAACGTCCCCAGCGTCGTCTGGATCGACGAGAACGATCGGATCGTGCGCCCTCCGGTGATCGCGCCCGGCGACGACCAGTTCCGCGAGTTCACCGAGATCGACAGCAACGTCCACCACGACCAGCTGCGCGAGTGGGTCCTCAACGACACGCTGCCCTACGACCCCGACCAGGCCCGCGACCACGTCGACGCTCCCACCGAGGAGTTGCAGCAGGCGCGGGTCGAGCGACGGCTGGCGGCCTGGCTGCACCGCCACGGCGAGGACGAGGCCGCCGTCGTCCACTTCGAGCGAGCCGTGCAGCTGGCGCCCCTCGACTTCACCATCGTCCGTGGCTCGATGCCGTTGCAGGGCGAGGACCCCTTCGGCGAGAAGTTCTTCGAGTTCTGGGAGCGGTGGCAGGCCGCCGGCCGACCGGGGTACGGATCGGCCAGCCGGTCCGCTTGACCAGATAGTCAGGTACCCTTACTGTTAGCCAAGGTAAGGATCTGAGCCCCATCGCCAACCGATGGTGGGTCGGTCCGGGCCGTCCCACCGCCAGGATGAACCGATGACTGCGACGCCGCCCGATCCCGACCCGACTGCCGTTGCGGTCGTCGGCGCAGCCGCCTCGGGCCGCCCCGACGCCAAGCGCTGGGTCACCCTCGGCATCGTCCTGATGGCGACGGTCATCGTCGTGCTCGACAACACGGTGCTCAACGTGGCCATCCCGACCATCCTCCAGGAGTTCCACACCACGCTGCCGAGCCTCGAGTGGGTCATCACCGGCTACTCGCTGACCTTCGCCACCTTCCTGATCATCGGCGGTCGGCTCGGGCGACATCTACGGCCAGCGGCGCGTGTTCGTCATCGGCGCCGCCCTGTTCACCGTGCGGCTCGCTGCTCGCCTCGCTGTCGTGGAACGTGGCCAGCCTCGTGCGTCGGCGAGGCCCTCATCGAAGGCATCGGCGCGTCGCTGATGCTGCCGGCCACGCTGGCGCTGCTGTCGAACACGTTCCAGGGTCGCGGGCGGGCCATGGCCTTCGCCGCCTGGGGGGCCGTGGCCGGATCGGCGGCCGGACTGGGCCCGGTCGTCGGCGGCTTCCTCACCACCGACTTCTCGTGGCGGTGGGCGTTTCGGATCAACGTGATCATCGCCCCGCTGGCCATCATCGGCGCCATGCTGTTCATCGCCAAGTCGCCGTCGAGCGCCGGGAAGCGCGAGCCCCTCGACGTGCCCGGCGCCGCCCTGATCGCCGTCGGCATGTTCCTGCTCGTCTTCGCCCTCAGCGAGGGCGGCACCTACGGCTGGTTCACCCCGATCGTCGGCGGTCGACCATCGGCCGGCGTGCAGCTCTGGTCGGCCACCGCGCCGATCTCGATCATCCCCATCGTGTTCGCCGCGATCGTTCGGCGTGCTCTTCTCGTTCTACCGCCACGAGCGCGCCCGCGAGCGAGCGCACCGCAGCCCGCTGTTCGAGTTCGGCCTGCTCGAGCACCGCACGTTCCGCTACGGGCTGCTGACCAGCGCGGTCTGTCGATGGGCCAGCTCGGTCTCAGCTTCGCACTGGCCCTGTTCCTGCAGGAGGGCAAGCACCTCAGCGCGCTCGCAGAACGGCCTGTGGGTGCTTCCCTACGGCCTGTCCATCCTGGTGGGCGCCCCGATCGCGGGCCGTCTCACCAGTCGCATCGGCACCGGCCGTCGGTGATCCGCATCGGACTGGTGATGCAGACCGATCGGCGCTGATCTACATCGCCTTCAGCGTGTCGCCCGTCGCTGCACCTTCGCCACCTGCTGCTGCCGGGTCTGATCGTCTACGGCCTGGGCGCCGGCTTCGCGGTCACGCAGCTCACCAACGTCGTCCTGTCGCGAGATCCCGCCGGACCAAGTCGGGCGTGGCCAGCGGCACCAACTCCACGGTGCGCCAGGTCGGCAACGCGCTCGGCATCGCCGTGATCGGCACCGTGGTCACCACCCTGACGATCAACCACGCCGTCCGCGCCGTATCGCGTCACGCCCAGATCCTGCCGCCCTCGGTCGGCCGCCAGGCCGCGGCGCAGATCCAGGCGCTCGGGGCCAACTACCGACCGCCGGCCGGCCTGGCCAGCACAGCGCCGAGCGCCACGCTGGCCGCATCGTGCGCAACGTCGGTGTCGACCGCCACCCACGACGCCGCTGCTGTTCGCCGCCGCCGTCGTGTTCATCGGGGCTCTGCTGTCGTTGCTCATCCCCTCGCGGCGTGCCACCCGGTCGCGGTCGACGCCGACACTCGAGCTGGCCGAGCGAGCTCGGCGGCCTCGTGACCGCTCGACGCCGAGGCCGAGATCCTCGACCCCGACCGAGGCAACCAGCGCGGCCGACCGACCGAGTCCTGACCGGCGGGCATCGCAACGCGCGGCCGCGAGCCGCGCTGGCCAAGCGGACAGCAGGCGAAGATCGCCGCCCGCTGTGCACTACGCTGCGGCCCTTCACTACGCTCGGGCGGTCCTATGAGCACAACGACGCTCTCCCACTTCTTCGCCATCCTCAGCCTGCTCACCTGGGCCGGGACCCTCACGATCATCGGCTGGCCGTGGTCCGCCAGGTCGCCCCCGATTCGGCCGCGCCGCCGCACTGTTCGACGACCTGGGCGACATCGCCCTCTGGCTGGCTGGGTCGTCGCCGCGGTGACCATGGCCGGCAGCCTCTACTACTCGATCGGTCCGCCGCAGTTCGTGCCCGTGCGAGCTGTGCTGGTACCAGCGCATCTGCCTCTACCCGCATGGCGGTCGATCCTGCTGGTGGCGGCGCTGCGGCGCGACCGCAAGGTGTGGACCTACGTGGTGCCGATCCTCATCGTCGGTGCCACCATCGCGATCTACCACGTCCAGCTGCAGGCCTATCCCGAAGCAGCACACGTTCTGCCCGACGCTCACCCCGTGCACGACGCGCTACGTGTGGGAGTTCGGGTTCGTGTCGCTGCCGTTCATGTCGCTGGCCGCGTCCTGCTTCATCATCACCATGGTCCTGCGTGTCCCGGGCGACCGACCCTGACCGCTACGACGACGCCGAGGACGAACCCGACGACATCTCGATCGCCGACGGCGACGATCCCGGTGCCACGGCTGGCCCATCTAACCTCCCCGATGGCTCGTCGGTCGACGCGCCCCCCGACCAGGTAGGTGCCGTGTGAGCAACCGTCCGTCCAAGAAGCGCTCGTCCTCGGCCCGGGTCCAGGCGGCGTCGCGGGCCAACAAGAGCAGCAACACGGCCGTGGATCATCGGCATCGCCGTGGTTGCTGTGGTCGGCATCGCGCTGGTCGTCGCCGCGCTGGCCACCAGCAGCAGCAGTGGCAGCAACATCGTCGGCCGCAAGGCGGCCCCGGCTGCGCTGGTCACCAAGGTCACCACCGTGCCCGACAGTCGGTCATCACCAAGGTGGGCGTCGGCACGTCGACCCGCGCTGCCCAAGCCGATCAGCGGCAAGAGCATCGCCGTGAACGGCAAGCCCGGCGTGCTCTACATCGGCGCCGAGTACTGCCCGTTCTGCGCCACCGAGCGCTGGGCCATGGTCAACGCCCTGTCACGCTTCGGCACCTTCACCGGGCTGAAGATCACCAACTCGTCGACTGACGACACCGCCTCCCGGCGTCCGAGACGCTGTCGTTCTACAAGTCCAAGTACACGAGCGAGTACATCGTGTTCACCGGGGTCGAGACCCAGGACAACACCCGCGGCACGCTCGACACGCCGACGGCCGCGCAACAGGCCATCGCCTCCGCGACCAACTCGAGCGGCTCGATCCCGTTCATCTACTTCAACGGCGAGTACATGATCATCGGCGCGACCTACGACGTCGGCCGTGCTCGCAGGGCAAGACATGGGACCAGATCGCATCGGCCATGTCCGATCCGACCAGCGCCATCGCCCAAGGGCGCCATCGGTGCCGCCAACGCCATGACCGCCACGATCTGCCTGACCACGAAGAATCAGCCGGCTAACGGCCTGCTCGTTGCCGGTCATCCAGACCCTCGAGCCCCAGATCAAGGCCCAGCCCAAGTCGGGCACCACCACGACGACCAACCCGAACTCGAGCCTCGGCCGGCTGAGCAGAGCCGGTCAGCCGAGGTTGGCGGCGAACCACGCGAGGGTGCGGGCCCAGCCGTCGGTGGCCGACGGCTCGTGGTAGGCGTCGCGGTCGTCGCAGTTGAATCCGTGACCGGCGTCGGGGTAGCGCACGATCTCGGTGCCGACCTTGGCCGTCGCCGCCGCGGCGCGCAGCGTCTCGACGTCGTCGACGGGGATGCCCTGGTCGAGGTCACCGAACAGGCCGAGCCACGGCGCCTGCAACTTGGGCGCCAGCTCGACGAGCGGGTCGAACCCGAACCGGCCCTGGGTCACGCCGCCGCCGTAGAAGGTGACGGCCGCCCCCAACGGCCGCTCGACGCCGGCCACCAGGGCGACGGTGCCGCCCATGCAGAACCCGACGATCCCGACCTGGGCCAGGGTGAACCCGAGCGACGCGAGGTGGTCGAAGGTGGCATCGAGGTCGGCGTGGATGCCGGCTCGGCGGTGCAGCTCCTTCATCACCGGCATGACCGACTCGAAGTCGCCGTAGTCGAACACCGGCGAGCCCGGCGGTGGAACAGGCCGGCGCGACCGCCACGTAGCCGGCCTCGGCCAGGCGACGCACGATCGATTCGATGTGGGTGGTCAGGCCGAACGCCTCCTGCACGACCAGCACCGCGCCCTTGGCGTCGGTGTCGGGCTCGGCCATGTAGGTCGGCATGTCCCCGTCGGTAGTGGAAAGCGAGATGGTTGTAGCCATGGCACGAACCTATCCCTCCGCTGAGGACGGTGTCGGGCCGGGCGGCGAGGTCGGGCCCGAGGGTCGGACTACTCCTGGACGAGCTCGATCAGGGTGCCGAACGCCGTCTTGGGATGCACGAAGGCGACGGTCGTGCCCCGCGATCCGGGGCGGGGTTCCTCGTCGATGACCCGACCGCCCTGGTCCTTGACCGCCTGGAGCGCGACGGCGCAGTCGGCCACCCGGTAGCCGACGTGGTGCAGGCCTTCGCCCTTGCGCTCGAGGTACTTGGCCACGGGCGAGTCGTCGCGGGTGGGCGTGAGCAGCTGGATGTACGAGTCGGCCACCTTCAGCAGAGCCTCCTCGACGCCGTCGCTGTCGACGACCTCGCGATGGTCGACGAGGGCACCGAAGGTCTCGCGGTAGTAGTCGATGGCGGCGCCGAGGTCGTTCACGGCGATGGCGATGTGGTCGATCTCGGTCAGCAGGTCGTCGACCTGGGCCGATCCGGCCGCCACCTGGTCGGCGGCGTCGTCACCAGGCATGCGGGCAGTGAGTGGACTCATGTTTCCTCCAGCCTCTCGGTCGAACCCATCGCCGGCCTCGCGGTCATGCGCCGTGGGTGCGAAACAGCGTGATCTTGTCCTCGCCGACCTTGGCGCGGAACTCGGGATCGTCGATCCCGAGGCCTTCGTCGGGGGCCAGGCACAGCACGCCGATCTTGCCCTCGTGCAGGTTGTGGTGCACCTGGTAGGCGGCCTCACCCACCTCGTCGAGCGGGTACACCGACGACAGGATGGGTTGGATCTTGCCCTGGCGGATCAGATCGTTGGCCGCCCAGGCCTCGGCGTAGTTGGCGAAGTGCGAGCTGATGATGCGCTTGAGCTTCATCCAGAGGTGGCGGTTGTCGTACTCGATCATGTAGCCGCTGGTCGCGGCACACGTGACGATCTTGCCGCCGCGGGCGGCGACGAACACCGAAGCCCCGAAGGTCTGGCGGCCGGGATGCTCGAACACGATCTCGGGATCGCGTCCGATCAGGCCCCGCACGTCCTTGCCGAGGCGGCGCCACTCGCTCTCGTCCTGGTGGAACTCGTCGGACCAGAACTGGTAGCCGGCGGCCTTGCGGTCGATGACCGCCTCGCACCCGAGGGCGCGCGAAGATGTCGCCCTTCTCGGCCGACGAGACGACCCCGACCGGCGTGCCGCCCCCGTTGAGGACGTACTGCACGGCGTACCCACCGAGCCCGCCGGTGGCCCCCCAGATCAGCACGGCGTCGCCCTGCTTCATGCCGCCGGCGTTGGCGCTCACCAGCATGCGGTAGCTGGTCGAGTTGCAGAGGGCGTTGACGGCCGCTTCCTCCCACGAGAGATGGGCCGGCTTGGGCATCAACTGGTTGGCCTTGGCCACGGCCAGCTCGGCCAGTCCGCCGTAGTTGGTCTCGAAGCCCCAGATCCGCTGGTTCGACGCGAGCATCGAGTCGTTGTGCGAGCTCGGATCCTGATCGTCGACGTAGTTGCAGTGGACGACGACCCGGTCGCCGACCTTCCAGTTGCGCACGGCCGACCCGACTCGCAGCACGACGCCTGACGCGTCCGACCCGACGACGTGGAAGGGCTGGTCGTGGCGGGCTCCCCACTGGCTCTCCTTGCCCAGGCGCTTGAGGAAGCCGAAGGTGGGAAGCGGCTCGAAGATCGAGGTCCACACCGTGTTGAAGTTGATCGAGCTGGCCATGACGGCGATGACGGCCTCGTCGGGGGCGAGCTCGGGGAGGGCCACGTCCTGGACGTGGAGGCTCTTGCGGGGATCCTTGTCCGAGGACTCGAGCCCTTCGAACATGTCCTGCTCGGAGGCCAGCACCACCGCCGCCCGGTAGGAATCGGGCAGGGGAAGCGCAGCGAGCTCGTCGCCGGAGGCACCGGCCAGGATGGCGTCACGGATGGCGTGCATGGCGACAACGTAGTCGCACCGCCGAGCGGGTCACACAGTCGATCGGCGACCGTCGGCGACGGCCGTCGAGGGGCGGCGATCGGTGTCGGGGGGCAGGGCCGATCGGCACGGGTGGGCGTGGTCGTCGGCCACACTGAGAAACCACATCGGCCACCGCGGGTGGAGGTGAGCCTGCTCATAGCGTTGAGCCGGTGGCCCCTGTGCTCTAGGATCGGCCCATCCCGCCAGGCCCGGCCTGGTGCGAGAGACGTGTGGGGGGCTAAGCCCACATGAGGAGGTTCGGACCGTAGTGCGACTGACTCCCGAGGAGATCGAAGCGCGCCGGTTCCGACTGTCCCAGAACGGATATGACTGCGAGGCGGTGGACCGGTTCCTGGCCGACATCGCCGAGGCCCTCCGCTCACCCGCGGGGGTGGGGCCCGATCCCGACGAGTTCGGTCGGGTCGGACAAGAGATCGCCACCATCCTCCGCAACGCCCGCGACAGCGCCGGGGCCATCAAGGCCGAGGCCGAAGGCCATGCCGCCGCGGTGCGGTCACGGGCCGAAGCCGAGGCGGCCGATACCCGCAAGGCCGCCGCCGCCGACGTCGAGGCCATCCACGCCGAAGTCCAGGCCGACGCCGACGCCCGCCTCGAGGAAGCCAACGCGCTGCTGAGCGAGGCTCGACAGAAGAGCGAGAACGCCCAGGCCGAGGGCGACGCCATCCGCGCCGCCGCCCGCGTCGACGCCGAGGTCGTCCGCACCGCCGCCGAGGCCGACGCCGAATCCACGCGCCAGGCACTGCAGGTCGAGCTCGACGCCCGACGCCAAGCGGCCCAGACCGAGATCGACGCCCGCGTGGCCGAGGCCCAGACCCAGGCGTCGGAGATCCGCGCCGAGGCCGACAGCCGGCTGGCCGACGCCGCCGGGGCGGTGGCCCAGGCCGACCAGGAGGCCGCCGCCCGACTGGCCGAGGCCGAGCTCGAGGCGACGACCACGCTCGAGGCCGCCGCCCTGGATGCCGAACGCCGAGCCGGCGAGATCACCGCCGAGGCCAACCGCATGGCGGCCACGGCCAAGAAGAGCGAGCACGCGACCTACCAGCGGCTGCTGGGCCTGCGCGACGAGCTGCAGGTCGCCATCGACCGGTTGGCGACACGCGTCGCCGTCGAAGATCCCGGTGACGGCACCGATCCCGAGCCGGGTTCGGTCGTCGACCTGACCAAGGCGCCGGCCGAGGTGCATCCACCCGAAGCCGGAGCTGAGGCCGTCGATCCCCAGGACGGGGGCGACGCCCCCGCCGAGTCATCGCCGACTGCTCAGCGCTCCACTGACGCCACCGTCGGCCCGACCGACCTCGATGCGGGCAAGTCAGGGAGTCCTGGCGACCCGCTGCTGCGCATGGTGCGAGCCGCAGTGGGCCGGGCCTCAGGCGCATCAGGGGCGTCGGCTGGCTCGCGGGGCGACCAACCCGACCAGGAAGCGTCGGCCTCCTGAGCCCCGGTCCGGGCCGCTGCGCTTGACGCAGAACCTCGGTCGTTCCCTACACTCCTCCCCACGACCGCCTCGGGGCTGACCCGATCCCAGGTCGCCCGACTCTGGAAGGAGCCCACCCAATGGCTGGTTCAGTCATCCTCGCTGGAGCCCGCACGCCGATCGGCAAGCTCTCCGGCGCACTGGCATCGTTCGCGGGAACGGACCTCGGCGGATTCGCCATCAAGGCCGCGCTCGAGCGGGCCGGCGTCGCCCCCGATCAGGTCGACTACGTGATCATGGGTCAGGTCATCCAGGCCGGAACCGGCCAGATCACCGCCCGCCAGGCGGCGGTGAACGCCGGCATCCCGATGACGGTCCCGGCGACGACCATCAACAAGGTCTGCCTGTCAGGGGTCAACGCCATCCATCTGGCCGACCTCATGATCCAGGCCGGCGAGGCCGACATCGTCGTGGCCGGCGGCATGGAGTCGATGACCAACGCGCCCTACCTCCTTCCCGGCGCACGCGCCGGCTATCGCATCGGCGACCAGAGCGTCGTCGATTCGATGATGTACGACGGCCTGTTCTGCGCCTTCGACCAGTGCGCCATGGGAGCCGGCACCGAGAAGTACGCGGCGTCGGCCGGGCTCGACCGCGAGTCCCAGGATCAGGTGGCGTACCTGTCCCACGAACGGGCTGCCCGGGCCATCAAGGACGGCCTGTTCGACGACGAGATCATCCCCGTCGAGGTGCCCCAGCGACGCGGCGACCCCGTCGTGGTCAGCGTCGACGAGGGCGTCCGCGGCGAGACGACCACCGAGTCGCTGGCCGGGCTCCGTCCTGCCTTCGACAAGGCCGGCAACATCACCGCCGGCAACGCCAGCCAGATCAGCGACGGCGCCGCCGCCGTGATCGTCGTGTCCAAGGCCAAGGCCGAGGAGCTCGGCTTGACGCCGCTCGGCGAGATCGTCGGCTACGGCCAGGTCGCCGGCCCCGACCCGTCCCTGCTCACCCAGCCGGCCCGGGCCATCAAGCAGGCGGCCGAGCGGTCGGGCACCGCGTTGGGCGACATCGACCTGTTCGAGCTCAACGAGGCCTTCGCGGCGGTGGGCGTGGCCTCGATGGCCGACCTCGGCGTCAACTCCGAGGTCGTCAACGTCAACGGCGGGGCCATCGCTCTGGGTCACCCCGTCGGCATGTCCGGCACTCGCATCACGATGCACATCCTCAACGAGCTGGCCCGCCGCGGCGGCGGGCTCGGTGCCGCCGCGCTGTGCGGAGGCGGCGGCCAGGGCGACGCCATCCTGGTCAAGACCATCTAGCTCGGGCTCGCCCGGGCCCACAGCCAATTCGGCGGCAGATGACCACCTCACAGGTGGCGATCTGCCGCCGCGACTGAACCGACCCGGCTCAGTCGTCTCCGACTTCTCGGCGGCCCTCGAGGGCGCGGCCGAGGGTCAGCTCGTCGGCGTACTCGAGGTCGCCGCCGACGGGCAGGCCGCTGGCGATGCGGGTGACCTTCAGCCCGAGCGGCTTGAGCAGCCGGCTGAGGTACATGGCGGTGGCTTCGCCCTCGAGGTTGGGGTTGGTGCAGAGGATGATCTCGGTCACGCCCTCGTCCTCGAGGCGCGCCAGCAGCTCGCGCACCCGGAGCTGATCGGGACCGATGCCCTCGATCGGGCTGATCGCCCCCTGCAGCACGTGGTAGCGGCCCCGGAACTCGCCGGTCTTCTCGACCGACACGATGTCGCGAGACTCCTCGACGACGCAGATCACCGTCGAGTCACGGCGCGAGTCGGTGCAGATCGAGCACTCGCCGCCCTCGGCGATGTTGAAGCAGGTCGTGCAGAAGGTGACCCGCTCCTTGGCCTCGGTGATGGCCCGAGCCAACCGGGCGGCATCGGCCGCCGGCAGCTTGAGCAGGTGGAAGGCGATGCGCTGGGCCGACTTGGGCCCGACGCCCGGCAGCCGACCGAGCTCGTCGATGAGGTCCTGCACCGGCGGGGCGTAGTTGCTCACCGCCGCCCGTCTCCGGCTCCGTCGTCATCCTCGTCGTCGTCCATCTCGTGGACGTCGATCACGCCGGCCTCGAGCGGCGAGCCGCCCCCCAGTCCGAGGGCACCGGTGAGCGAGCCGAGGTCGAGGCCGCCCATCGAGTCCTGTTGAAGTCGGCCGATCTGGTCCATGGCGTCGTTGAGGGCAGCCAGCACGAGGTCGGCCAACAACTCGACGTCGTCGGGATCGACGGCCTCGGGCGCGATGGTGACCGACTCGAACACCATGGCGCCGTTGACGCGGATCTTGACGGCGCCGCCCCCGGCATGGCCTTCGACCACGGCCTCGGCCGCGGTCGCCTGGGCGTCGAGCAGGTGCTGTTGCATCTCCATGGCCTGCTCGAGCAGCGAGCCCATGTCGAAGCCGCCGGCGAAGGGGTTGGCCTCGCCGGTCTCGTCGAGGATCGTCATCGCCGTCGGACGCGTCGGGGTGGGACGGGTCAACCGGTAGGTCGCTCATGCGGGCTCCGAGATCGGGATCGGCTTCGGGATCGAGGTCGACAGGTCAACCCTCGTCGACCAGTTCGGCACCGGGAAAGAGCTCGCGGACCCGCTCGACCGACGAGGTGGCCACATCGGTGGCGTCGGTGAGCTGGGTCAGATCCACGTCGTCGTCATCGGCCGGATCGGGAGGTGCCGGCCTCGGCCAGAACCGATGGTGCCGGCGCGTCGTCGACCACGACCTTGAGCGGGACGGGTCGACCGAAGTGGGCGGCCAGCGCCCCTTCGACCTCAGGCCGGCACTCGTCGCAGCGCCGGGCGTGGTGGGCGTTGGGCAGACCGAACACGGCGGTTCCGTCGTCCACGCTCATGAAGCGGCCGGCGGCGAAGCGGCTCTTGGCCCGCTGCGACAACGACGAAAGGATCGAGTCGCCCCACGCCAGGGTCAGCTCGTCGCGCGACGGCAGGGTGCCCGGCGCTGCGGCCGGGGCGGAACGCTCCGACGCCGTGGGCGGAGCCGCCGGCGAGGCGGGAGCGGTAGGCGTGGCCGCCGGTGCTGGTTCGGGTTCGACCGGCGGGCGACGGGGCGCAGCCGAGCGCGAGCCCGTCGTCGCCCGTTCGCGCTTGCGGGCCTGCAGAGCCTCGCGGGCGCCGGCGGCGGGCCGGGCGTCTCCGGCGGGTGCGTCCGCCGAGGCCTCGATCGGTGCTGGGCCGTCGTCCTCCTGCCGGGTCGCCGGTGGCGCCTCCGGGGCCGCGGGCGCCGCCGCGTCGGTCGGGCGCTCCCGACTGGGGGCCGGTGCCGTCGGGGCGGGTGCCGCCGGGGCGGCGGCGGGCGGGGTCCCGCCTCGTTCGAGGCGCGCCACGCGGTCGGTCAGGGCGCTGAGCGACGTGTCCGCATCCGGCCGGGTCAGCCGCACCAGCGCCACCTCGAGCGGTATGCGCTGATCGGGCGCGTCCTGGATCCCGACGAAGGCCTCGCCGAGGACCTCGAGGGCGCGGGTCGCGCCGGCCGGCCCGAGGCGCTCGGCCTGGGCCATGACCCGTTCGCGATCGGCCTCGGGCAGCCGGGTGAGGTCCATCTTCATGGCCGAGAGGAACACGTCGCGCAGCCGCGAGATCAGCTGCTCGCCGAGCAGGCGCGGACTGCGCCCTGAATCCATGGCCTTCTCGACGGCGATGAGGGCTCGACCCGTGTCGCGATCGCACAGCGCCTCGACCAGCTCGTCGAGGGCGTCGCCGTCGTCGGGCAGCCCGCCCGACACCACCACCTGGTCGAGGGCCGACTCCATGTCGCGGGCCGAGCCGGCGCCCACCCGCACCACGTAGTCGACGGCGCCGGGCGGGACCTCGAGTCCGGCGTCGTCGATGATGTAGTTGGCCAGCTCGGTCAGCTCGTCGGCCGAGAGCAGGTGCAGCTCGTAGTGCTGGGTGCGGCTGCGGATCGTGGGCAGCACCTTCTGCGGGTCGGTCGTGGCCAGCACGAACACGACGTGGGCCGGCGTCTCTTCGAGCGTCTTCAACAGCGCGTTCGACGCCGCCGTCGACAGCATGTGGACCTCGTCGAGGATGTACACCTTGGTGCGCCCGGCCGTGCCCATCGCCGTCTTGGTGATGAGGTCACGGATGGCCTCGACGCCGTTGTTCGAGGCGGCGTCGAGCTCGTGGACGTCGAACGATGTGCCGTTCTCGATGGCCACACACGAGTCGCACACCCCGTCGGGCTCGGCGTCGACCGGGTTGGTGCAGTTGAGGACCTTGGCCAGGATGCGGGCGGTCGAGGTCTTGCCCGTGCCCCGCGGTCCGCTGAACAGGTAGGCGTGGGCCACCCGATCGCCGCGGACGGCGTTCTGGAGGCCGGCCACGAGGTGCTCCTGGCCGCGCAGCTCCGAGAACTTCTGCGGGCGGTAGCGGCGGTAGAGCGACTGATAGGCCATCGGCGCCCGAGCCTACCGGCGACGACGGCCCCGAGGAACGGCCGGCTTCGGGCGGCGCGGAGAACCCGCTCCCCCATGTGATGGTCAGGCGATCTGCGGCACACATCGGGTTCCGCTGAGAGCTGCTGCCTCCCGGCCCTGACTCGGTTCACGGATCGATGTTGCACAGGACCCGACCATCACATGCGAGAGCGGGTTCACCGACACGATAGCCTGAGCGACCGCACTCCCGTCCGGCACGCCTTGGTCGTGGCCCGGCCGGGCGTGCCAGCACCCCTGGAGGGATGCGAGAGCGGCCGAATCGGCACGCTTGGAAAGCGTGTGTGGGGCAACCCACCGTGGGTTCGAATCCCACTCCCTCCGCCACTTGGCCATCGCGCGAGACCGAGGGACGCGCCCGGCGGCGCCGCCAACCATTGCCACCTGGTCGCCCCTAGCGTCGGATCGTGCTCGCGACCGCCGCCCCACCGCCCACGGCGAAGGCACTGCTCATCGCAACCGCGATCGTCTGGCTCGTGTTCGAGCTGCGCCAGAGCGCCAACCACCGCGTCGAAGCGACCGTTGCGGACCAGGGCAGCCGCCCCGTCCTGCGCATCTCGATGGGCGTCGGCGCCATCGGTGCGATCGTCCTGTCCAATGCCGTGCCCGCGGCCCAGATCACCAACCGCGCCGTCACCGCCTGGGTAGGACTCGTCGTGTTGTGGTGCGGCATCGCCCTTCGGCTGTGGAGCTTCCACACGCTCGGCCGATACTTCACCTTCACCGTCCAGACCAGCGGTGATCAGCCGGTCATCACCGACGGTCCGTACCGCTGGATCCGCCATCCCAGCTACGCCGGCGTGCTGCTCGCCGTCATCGGCGTCGGCCTCTTCATCGGGAACTGGCTGTCACTGGCGGCCTTGACCGTCGCGGTCGTCGTCGGCCTCGTCAACCGCATCCGCATCGAGGAACAGGCCCTGCTGGCCGATCTGGGCGACCGCTACCGCGACTACGCGGCCACGCACAAGCGCCTCATCCCCTACGTCTGGTAGCCCGACACGGGTCTCTCCGCCTCAACCGCGGACGAACTTCAGGCACGCGGCCCGCGGGCGCCGAGGATCTGCCACGAGAGCGAGAAGAGCCGGGCCCGGAGCGTCTCGTCGTCGAGGTCGGCGACGAGAGGATGGGTGACCGCACCACCGATGGCCGCCGACACCATGGCCGCGCGCACCCGGGCATCGGCGTCGGTGTCGCCGCCGGTCAGCACGGCCGACAACCGATCCATCAGCTCACGGAACGGCTCGTGCTTCGCGAGGAGGCGGACGACGACCGGATCGTGCTGGACGGCGCTCACCATGGTGCGACGCTCGACGGCCAGGTCGATCACCTGGGCCAGCACCAGCTCACGTCCCCGCTGGACGTCCTCGGCGTTCTCGGCCGCGTCGAGAGTTGTTTCCAGCTTGACCAGCTCGACCTCGATGGCGGCGAGGACGATGTCCTCCTTGACGGGGAACTGGTGATAGACGGCCGCCTTGGTGACCCCGAGCGTGTCGGCGATCATCTGCAGCGACGTGCCGTTGACCCCGTGCTCGGCCGAACAGGTCAAGGGCGGCGGCGATGATGCGGGTCTGCGCCTCGCTCCGCGGGATCGAGGCCAGGCGATGCGAGGTCGAGGCGGGCGGGGAGCTCACCGCGGTGACAGTAGCCGATCGGCTTGTGCTGGCTAGCCGATCGGCTATCCTGCCCGCAGGAGCGACCGACCGACCGCCGCGGCTGGGCCGTCGGGCACGATCGCCGACCACCGACGGGGGAGCATGATGTCCGATCAGCAGCTCGACAAGGATCTTCAGGAGTTCCTGGCGGTTCGTGAGCCCGGTGCGGATCTCGATGCGCACCAGCACGACGAGTTCGCGCTCTCGCTCCGCGTCGACCTGACCAACTACAAGAAGTTCCCGCGGGTCGACGACAGCGTGACCTACAAGAAGGACGGTCGCGATCACCGCGCCGACATCGACGTCGACGAGAGCCTCGAGCTGCCGGACTACAGCGGCCCGTTCAAAGCCGACCTGCGGTTCTCGGACTTCTCCAACGACGCGCTCATCAGCATGTACTCCCTGGCCTACGAGTACTACATGCTGCTGGTCGACTCCTGGTCGGCCGAGGTGGCCCGGCGTTCGGGCGAGGAGGCCAAGGACGAGCTGCAGCTGTCGGCCTGGACGAACGGCATCGTGCCCCACCTGGACCGCATCGCCGAGGAGTACGACGCCATCCCCGACGTCGACGAGCTGCCCCCGCTCGACGGTGGCGTCGTGGCGTACAACCCGTTCAAGCCGGATCCTCGCCTGGCCGACTGCGACAAGGAGCACCTGGTCAAGCTGTGCCTCGGCAGCCACGAGTTCTTCCTGCTGGTCATCGAGGCCTGGGCCGCCGAGGTGGTGGTGCGCTACGGGCTCGACGAGATGTTCGACATCCAGTGGACGCTGTGGAGCGAGAAGGTCCTCCCGGAGATCCGCAACATGAAGGGCCGGTGGATGAACATCACCACCAACGACGTCGCCGCCTTCATGAAGGACATCCAGATCGATGCCACGTCGTTCCCCGGCAAGGCCTTCGAGCTGACCTTCGAGATGCCCGAGCCCGACGTGGGCATCATGACGTTCAACCGGTGCTGCGCTCCGGACCAGTGGGAGGCGCTCGGCCGGCCCGACATCCTCGAGAAGAACTGTCACTCGACCTGCCCGGCCTCGCTCATCGAGACCGCCAAGATGTACAACCCGAACATGAAGGTCGACATCCTGGCCATCCCGCCTCGCATCGACGTCGAGAACGTGTGCTGCAAGTGGAAGCTCAGCATGCGCGACGAATCCGACCCCGAGTACGTGCCCGTCGAGCTCGGCCAGAAGCCGACCAGCTGACGAACGACGGCGACGCGCCCGTCGTCGGCGCGCGGCCGTCGACCAGGTCGACCAGCGGACGAACGCTCGTCAGAGTTGTCCGGCGGCGATGAGCTCGACTGGGTCTTGCAACTCGACCGTGCCCAGATAGCCCCCACCGGCGGCCAGCGCGTCGTGGGCGCCGTAGCCGAGCAGCTCCTGGGATCGGCGCGGCAGCGTTCGAGCCACGTCCAACGGGGTGGTCAGGTACTGGTTCTCCTCGGTACGGAGCCAGCCGACGCAGTAGCTCACGTGCATGCCCCGCCGTCGCTGTGCGCTGGTCACATTGGGCCCCCCGCCGTGGATCGTCGAACCGAGGTAGACCACCGCTGAGCCGGCCGACATCTCCGCGGTCACCAGCTCCTCCGGCTCGGGGGCACGATCGGCTTCCCAGCGGTGGCTGCCCGGCACGACGCGCGTCGCGCCGTTGTCGGCCGTGAAGTCCCCGAGCGCCACCACCGAGGCCAGCTGGAGCTGCGGGTGGGGATCGGGCACGTGGACCCAGACCAGTTCATCGCGGTGCAGCAACTGCTGCTCGGAGCCAGGTCCCCGGTCGAGCACGTGGGCGATGTTGAGCTGATAGGTCGCCGCGTTGGGCAGGAGCACGGCGTCGCACACGGCCAGATAGATCGGATGGGTCAGGATCTCGGTGACGAAGACCCTCGACTTGCCGGCCACGCCGGTCACGCTGAGCGTGTGGTCGCCGAAGAACCACTCCGCCGCGGCGTTGATGTACTTCTGCTCGTCCAGGCTCGCCTGCTCGAGCCAGGGATCGATCTCGGCGTTGAAGCGTTCGAGGAGATCCCGATCGAGCAATCCCTCGACCACCACCGCCCCGTCGTCGGCCAGCGCGGCGACGATCACCGACCACGGCTCCGAGGCGTCGATCCGAACCAGGTCGCTCATGTCCGATCCCTTCCACCCAGACGGGAGATCGCCGACCGTATCCCAGTTGCTGCTTCGGCCGCGTGGCCGCGCCGCGCTCCAGGCGTGATCCGAACTACTGAAGCCGCGCCGCCAAGGCGGTCAGCAACAGCGCGAAGGCGATGGCCGCGGCGGCGGCTCGCACGGTGTTGAGTCGCTCCCAGCGATCGACCGACGCCTTCCAGCCCGGCGGCGGGGAGTGCGGGTCCCAGTCGAGAGCGGCGGCGTTGATGGGCACCGTTCCGAACACCGTGACCAGGATCCACACGACGAGCGCCAGCAATCCGGACCACCGGAGCAGGACGCCGGTGGTGGTCCCGTCGAGGACCACGACGACGATCGTCGTCACGAGCGTCGACAGGTACATCGCCGGTACGAGCAGACGCAGCTTCATGATCAGGGCCTGACGCACCTCGATGTGCGACTCGTCGTCCAGACCGGCCAGCGGACCGCGGACTCCGAAGCGGACGACGAACTCCTCGCCCGCCAGCAGGCCGGCCAGGAACACGTTGACCAGCTCGAGCGCCACAGTTCCAGCCATGCCAGCCCTGCCTCCGTATAGGATACTCTGGCTAGAGTACCCCAGGAGGAGCGCCGATGGCCACCCGCAGCCGTAGCAACCCGTTGGCGCTCGCCGTCCTGGTCTGTCTGGCCGAACGGCCGATGCATCCCTACGAGGTGGCGA
The DNA here is from genome assembly GCA_963734965.1 of uncultured Microthrixaceae bacterium. Taxonomy (GTDB): domain Bacteria; phylum Actinomycetota; class Acidimicrobiia; order Acidimicrobiales; family Acidimicrobilacustridaceae; genus UBA4742. Next base: position 51,806 of record CAVTJK010000002.1, read on the forward strand.
CCACCCTCCGCCAGCGCCAGAAGCACGAGAGCGTCCGACTGAACTACGGATCGCTCTACGCCGTCGTCGCCTCGTTGGAGAAGCGCGAGCTCATCGCCCCCGCAGCGACCATGCGCGCCGGTCGGCTGCCCGAACGCACGGTCTACTCCCTCACCGACGCGGGACTGATCGAGCTGCACGACTGGTACACCGATCTGCTCACCACCCCCGTCAAGGACTACACGAGCTTCGAGGCGGCGCTCTCGTTCCTGCCGACCCTCCCCCCCGACGATGTCGGCGAGTTGCTGGCCGAACGAGCGTCTCGCCTCGAAGTCGATCTGGCCCACGCCCTTGCCGCCCGCGAGCTCGCCGAGAAGCAAGGGGTGCCGCGCTTGTTCTGGGTCGAGGAAGAGTTCCGCACCCGCTTGCGGGAGGCCGAGCTCGACTACGTCCGTCAGCTGATCCGAGAGATCGAGGATGGAACCCTCGGGGGCGTGGACTGGTGGAGACAGATTCATGCCCCCGACTAGGCGCCGCCGGTCGCGGATCTAGCCGTCGGCCAGCGCGGCGGGGGGCAGGTCGGTCGCGGTGCCTTCGGCGACCGCCAGTGCGTACACGCCCCAGACCATGGCGAACAGCGCCGTGATCAGGAACGCGGCCTCGACCGGACCCGAGATCTGCACGCGTTCGTCGAGCATGCCGATGCCGAGAGCGGCGCCGCTCAGGGCCTGCATGATCTGTTCGGCGCTGACCGCAGCGGCCAGCGAACCGGTCTGGAAGGCGCTCTGGGCCAGGATCAACCCCGTGATCGAGGTGACCGCCAGCGCGTACGGCTCCCAATGGAGCACCCAGTTGAGGATGCCACCGCTGAGGTAGTGGACGAAGGCCCGGGTGAGCAGGGCGCTCGTGCCGAACAGCACGCCCGCACCCAGCCCGAGCGGCACGGCGCGCATCGGGCCTGACTGCGTCCAGGCGATGGCGACGCAGGCGAGGACGAACGCCGACGATCAGCGGCGCGGCGATGAGCCAGGCATGGATGGGGGCGACGTTGATGCCCTCGGTCGGGCCGACGAGCACCAGGAACACCGAGATGCCGAGGGCGAAGACGGCGGCCGCGATCCAGTCGAACCTCGTGATGATGCGGTGGTTGATCAACGCTCCGAAGAAGAGCGACGCCAGCAGCGAGGTCGCCATGATCGGCTCGACCACGACCAGCGTGCCCAGCCCGATGGCCAGGGCCTCGAAGACGTAGCCCCCGACATCGGCGCCGATGCCCATCAGCCAACGAGGCCGGCGGGCCAGGCGGCGGAGGAAGCCGAGCCTCAGCGTCTCGCTCTGGGCGATCTGTTCGGCCTCGTGCTGCTGCAGCACGTTGCTGACGCCATAGGACGAGGCGGCCACGACCGCGCACAGCACGGCCAGACCACCGTGGGCCTGGCTCAGATCGAAGGCGACGACCACGATCAAAACCCTAGGACGGCGGCCTGCCGGGCGGCACCGCCATTGGCGTCGACCCCTTGCGGGAGCGCCGCCTTGGTCATCCGGAGACGGTGAGATCGACCCTGTCGTTGTAGAAGCACATGAGGCCGGTCACGCCCTCGGCCGCCGGGATCGGGGTCTCGTAGCTCCAGACGATGCCGTCGTGGACGGTGTCACCCAGCTCGAGGGTCCAATACGACGCCTGGCCCTTGAACGGGCACTCGGTCTTGAAGCTGGTCGGCCGCATGAGATCCATGCGAACGTCCTCACGCGGGAGGTAGTAGCGGGTGGGCAGCCCCGTCTCGTCGAGCACGACAGGTTGATCGCTCTCGGCGACCAGCTCGCCGTCGACGCGGACCTCGACGTGCAGATCGGCGGGGGCAATGGTCACGGTGTGTCCCGGGTTCATACCCAGGTGCAAGGGGTCCGAGGGCACAAGTATTCCGCCGACGAAGCCCGATCCTCGCCGACGGGCTCAGAGCTTGGCCATCAGCTTGCGGAGCATCGTCGTGTTGCGACTCGTGCTGCCGTGCTCACCGAAGACGTTCCAGTCCTTCTTCTTGAGGGTCGTGTCCGTCGATTTGCCGTGCATCCGCCAGTGCACGTCCCGTCCGTCGACGACCAGCGTGTCGAAGCCGTTCGACGCCGACTCGAGCCCTCGAGCAGCCGCCGCCGACGGGGTTGTCTTGAGGAAGGTGACGAAGTAGGTGTCCCCCCGGCCGACCACAAACGGATCAGCAGCCAGGATCCGATCGATCTCCTTGCTCGTGCGCACGAAGGTGGTGACCTCGAAGCCGTACTCGGCCTCAAGGGCGACCTCGATCGATCGCTCGATGTCAGCCCGCGAGCCGCCCGCGTCGAACACCACGTTGCCGCTGTTGAGGAAGGTCCACGCGCCGTCATGGCCCAGCTCGGCGAAGATCTCGACGAGACGGGCCATGCCAACCGTTCGCCGACCGACGTTCACCGCTCTCAGGAAGGCGACGCGCCTGGTCATCCCGCCGCGACCTCGAGCGCGGGTCGGTCCCACGCGGCCAGCTCGGCCGCCGCCTCATACGTGCTCTGCAGGAAGTCGAGCAGCATCGCGTCCGGGTCGGCGGCGGTGCGCACCGCCGCATACGGAAGCAGGAACTCGCCGAGCCCGCCGTCGTAGTACGCGGCGTCGGGAACGACCGGCCAATCCGAGAACCCGTCCGGCTCGGGATAGGCGTAGGAGTAGAACGAGCCCTCGGCGCTCCCTCCCGGCCAGAAACCGCAGCTGCTCACCTCGTGGCTGTAGGCGAGCTGCTGAACCCAATCGGCGCAGTTCGGCACCCCGCCAGGATGGAGTGGCGCGGGCCGGCCGGAGAACCGGGTCACGGCGAGGTCGGCCGCACCCCAGAAGAAGTGGACGGGGCTGGCCTTGCCGACGAATCCGGCCCGGAACCTCGTCATGACGCGGTGAGCCTGGACGAGGGCGGTCCAGAACCGGGCCGCCGCGTCGGGGTCATAGGTGTGATGGCGGTCGTCTTCGGCGAACGGGATGGCGTCGACGATCTCGACCGGTCGAGCGAGGATCGCGACCTCGACCCCGAGCTCACCTAGAGCCGTCATCGTCGCCTCGTGGAAGTCGGCGACGGTCCTCGGCTCGAGCGCGACGGTGCGACGTCCACCGTCCGAGGCCCGCAACCACAGCACCTGGTCGATGAAGTCGAACTCGAGCTCGATGCCGCGACCTCGGTCGTGCATCAGCGAGGTCGTCAGACCTCGTGCGGACACGTAGAGCGGCACCTGCCACCAGTGGTTGACCATCGGCTCGAGCGCCAGGCGCACCTTGCCGACGACCTGGGTCCAGAGGTGCAACGTGTCGCGGGTGTCCTCCCAAGCCGACGGGAGCTCGGGCCAGGCGGCGGATCCATTGGTCACAGCTGGACGCTAGCGGCGCACTGGGGCCGGCGCGGCTGACCGGTGTCAGCGTCGGCGCACCGCCACGCTGCGCATGAGGCGGGGCTGATCGGTCGCGTTCACGGCCACCGTGTGGAAGAGCCACCCGTGGGTGATGAACACGTCGCCGGGAGCACCGGTGAGCTCGACCACCCTGGCCGGCAACCCGTCGACATCCCAATCGGCGCCCATGAACCGCTCGTTGCGACGAGGATCGCCGTCGTCGTTGGTCAGTGCGATCAGTGAGGGATGGGATCGGAGGAAACCGAGCTTGGCCCGCTTGTACTCACGAACGTCGGTGCTCTCCAGGTAGCGGGCGAACAGCTTGTGCGACCCGAGCAGCTGAGGGGTACCACCACCGCCGGGCTCCACCGCGCCGAACAGCGCCCACAGCTTCACCGCGAACAGGTCCACCGACGAGTTGGTCGCTTCGAAGTCGGAGTGCCAGATGCGATGCGGCACCCGCCACTGGGTCGCGTTGGGCATCGTGACCAGGACGTTGCCGTACTGCTCGGGCCTGTCCCAGCATCCCGGACCGAGTAGGTCGTCGAGGGCATCGCCGACGACGGGTGAGCAGATGGGCTGGAAGACCTTGGCGCGCTTCGTCGACTTCAACCCTGTCGGCGGATGGCGATCCCAGGTCGTCGGATCGTCGCGCTCGATGCCGTAGCGGTGCACCAGCTCGTTCCAGAGCACGACACGCATGTCCTCGGCCGCCGACCTGCTGAAGGCGCCTTCGAGCCGGAGCAGTCCGGTGCGATCGAACTCCTCGCGCTGCTGGTCGGTGAGCACGGCGGCCATCCTGGCCTCTCGGCGGCCGGCGCCTGGCTTCATTTGCCGGCGCCGCGGTCGCGGCGGCGGCCCTAGCCTGGAGCTCGATGCCCACCTCGCGCTATGTCGAACAGGCGCCGACCGCGTTCGGGATGGCATCGCACCTGGCGTGTGTGTGGCTGGGCCAGGTCGGTGACGACAACGCCTTCACCGATCGGATCCTGCCCGATGGGTGCCTCGACGTGATCTGGGACGGCCAGCGACTGTTCGCCGCCGGTCCCGACACCACGGCCGTCGAACGCCGCAACGAGGTCGGTTCGTTCACGGTTGGGGTGCGATTTCGACCGGGTCATGCCTCGCCGTTCCTCGGCGTGCCCGCGTCCGAGTTGCTCGATCAACGCGTCGACATGAGCGAACTGTGGCCTGGCGCGACAGCCGACCGACTCACCGATGAGCTGGCGGCCCTGGCTCCGGCTGAGGCCGCCCGTCATCTCGAACGGCACATCTCGTGCACGGTGATCGACGACGCGGGTCTGGACGCGATCGATGCCGTGCGCCGTGAGATCCCCTACCTCGACGTCGAGTCCCTGGCCGCCGATCTGGGCCTGACGAGCCGAACGCTGCACCGCCGCTGCGTCAAGGCCTTCGGCTACAGCGCCAAGACGTTGCAGCGGGTGTTGCGCTTCCGCCGTTTCCTGGCCCTCGCCGGCGCGGCCGACGGCCTTGCGCTGGCGAGCCTGGCCGCCGAGTCGGGCTACGCCGATCAGCCCCACCTCAACCGCGAGGCCATGCGGCTGTCGGGCCTGACCCCAGTGGAGCTGGTCGCACGCCACGCTGTCCGATCCGTTCAAGACGGTCATCGGCCGTCGATGTCACGCTGATGGCCTCTTCGCCCCCGTCCAGGAGGACCCCATGAAGGTCTTGTTCGTCGCCGGATTCTCCCCGATCGTCCCCGACCGCGCCGCCAGCACCGCGTTCTACGACAAGACGTTGGATCTGCCGCTGGTCACCGACGAGGAGTACGACTACACGGCCACGGACCGCCTCGACGGACTCAAGCACTTCGGGCTGTGGCCGCTGTCCGAGGCGGCCGAGGCGTGCTTCGGCACCAAGGAATGGCCGGCCGACGTACCGGTGCCGCAGGCCACGATCGAGTTCGACGTCGACGACGTCGACGCCGCCGCCGACGAGCTCCAGGCCGATGGCTACACCCTGCTGCACGAACCCAAGACCATGCCCTGGGGTCAGCGGATCGTGCACGTGCTGTCCCCCGAGAACCTGCTGGTCGGGCTCACCTACACCCCACTGATGCGCGAGTAGCGGGGGGACGAGCTACGCCCGCAGTTGCTGGCGCAGGACGAACTTCTTGACCTTGCCCGACGGGGTTCGGGGGAGGTCGTCGACGAGGCGCAGCTCCTCGGGCCACTTGGGGCGGGCCAAGCCGGCCTGGCTCAGGTGCGCCTGGATCTCGCCGATGCTCGGCGCCGCCGCTCCACCGACCAGGCGGACGAAGGCGCACCCGTGCTCGCCGAGCCGTTCGTCAGGAGCGGCGACGACGGCGACCTCGGCGATGGCCGGCATCGACACCAGCAGCTCCTCGACCTCGAGGGCGCTCACGTTCTCGCCGCCGCGGATGATCACGTCCTTGATGCGATCGACGATGGTCAGGTAGCCGTCCTCGTCGAGCACCCCGATGTCACCGGTGTGGAACCACCCGTCGTCGTCGAAGGCGACAGCCAGCAGATCGGGTTCGGTGAAGCCGATGCACAGGTCCGGACCGCGGCTGACGATCTCGCCCGGGGTGCCGACGCCGACGTCGGTGCCATCGGCGTCCACCAGTCGCATCTCGTTGCCGGGCAGGGGGCGCCCGTCGGTGTGGGCACCCTTGTCGACCGGGTCGGCGGCGTTCGATCCGGTGATCGACGGGTGCTCGGTCGATCCGTAGGCGCGCAGCAGGCGGATCCCGAGTCCAGCGGCGCGGTCCGACACCGTGCTCGGAACCGGCGCCCCGCCCATCCCGAGCGCCGGGATCAGGCGGTGGTGCTCGGGGCCGCAGTCGGGATGGTCGAGCAGCGACAACAGGAAGTAGGGCACACCACCCGGGGCCGTCAGCTGCTCGGCCGCCATGGTGTCGAGCACCTCTTGGGGATCCCAGTGGTCGAGCAGATGGGCGGGGCGGCCCATCAACAGCGGCGTCAGCAGACCGGCGAGCATCCCGATGGCGTGACCGATCGGCGCCGCCACCAGGGCGGGAGGCGTGCCGGTCGGCATGTTCCCGCAGAGCTGGCGGGCCTCGGCCAGCGCGGTGTTGTGCGAGTGGATCACCCCCTTGGGGTCGGCCGTGGTCCCCGACGTGTACCCGATCAGGGCGGGGGCGTCAGGGTCGACGATCGTCACCTCGTCGATCGGCGCCGCCGCCACCAACTCGTCGAACGGGCGCCATCGCGGATGGCCCGAACCGTTGCCCACCACGAAGACGCGATCGAGCGCCGGCGTGTCGGGCTGGACCGCGGCCAGGTTGGCGAGGTAGTCGATGGCGCCGAAGCGATCGGCGATCACCAGCGTGTCGACCCCGGTCTGGCGGAGGATGTAGCGCAGCTCCTTGGGCCCGTAGATGTGGACGATGGGCACGACGACGGCCCCGAGGAAGGCGGCGGCGTAGAAGGTGACCGCCCCCTCGAGCCAGTTCGGGGTCTGGAAGGCGACGACATCGCCGGTGGTGACGCCGGCCGCTCGGAGTCCGCCCGCGACGCGGCGGGACTGCTCCAGGACCTCGCCATAGGTCCCCCGCCAGGGCCGGACCTGGGACCGGAAGGTGAACGCCATGTCGGGTTCGGCCTCGAGGTGCTCCTCGAGCACCTGACCGAGGTTCTCGTCGGTCCACCAGCCGTCGGCCCGATAGCGGTCGGCCAGCTCGGGCGCGGTGGTTCGGAGCCCCCACGCCGCCGACCCTGACCGACCCCCGGCTCCCACCGGTCAGGCGGGCGTCATGCCGTAGACGAGCTCACCGTCGGCGCCGATGTCGTAGAACTCGACGCCGTCGGTGACCCGGGCCTCGTCGGCCCCGAGGGCGACCGCGATCTTGTTGGCCGTGTTGCGGGTCACATCGAGCACGAGCTCGACCACCTCGCTGGGCGCGAACGCATCGCGAACCTGGTCGACCAGACCAACGGGGTAGGTGATGGGCGTCCACAACATGGCGTCGGTCAGGCGCAACGCGACACGGTGGCGCTCGGACAGATCGCCGTGCTCGTAGTCGTCGATCTGGTCGAAGGTGGACTCGTCGGCCCCGTCCTCGACGGCGCGCACATGGCGCAGCGACCGACACAGCCGGCAGTTGTGCGCCCTCGCCCCACGCAGTCGCACGAGCTCGGTGGTCAACGGATCGAGTCGGTCGAGGCGAGCCACCGCCGCCATGAACGCCTCCATGGCCGGCCACAGGTCCGGCCCCGTCGAAGCATCGAGGTCCGGGCGAGGCTCGTTCACCTCGTCGAACAGCTGGCGCCACGCCGCCTCTGTGCGAATGCCGAAGTCGGTCACCCAGATCACTTGGACGAGGGCGAAGGCGTCGCGCCCGACTTGGGCCAGGAAGGCGGCGCGCTGCTCGGCACTGATCGACGACACGTCCACGACGAACTGCTGGGTGAAGGACGAGACGGCGCGGTCGCGAGCCTCGGTTTCGGGGGCCGACGCCGACGCCGGGATGCTGGCGATGACGGCTGCGCCCAGCTGATCGGATGCCTCCGAACGGATCCGGTCGACCAGCTCGGGGGCGATGGCCCGGCGACGGGCGGGGTCGAGGGCGTCGAAGGCGCTGAAGGCCTCAGGTGCGAATCGTCGCGGCGACGGGACCGGGCTCCACTCGTCAACGGTCATACCCGTCAAGCTAGTGCTCCGTCCGTGAACGTTCGCCCTGGACAGGGCCAAACGCTTGTGGACGGACCACCACTGCTCCGTCCGTGACCGTTCGTCGCCCGTAGCATCCGAGTGGTGGAGCACGTGGTGTGGATCGGCGGACCACCAGCGGCGGGCAAGTCCACGATCGCCGGCCGTCTGGCCCGCCGATATGGGCTGCGTCTCTACCGCTCGGACACGCGGACGTGGTCACATCGCGACCGAGCGGTGGCGGCGGGCCACGCCGCCGCTCGACGCTGGGAGGAGCTCGACGCCGTCGAGCGATGGGATCGTCCGTCCACCGAGCTGCTCGAGATGTCGCTGCACGCCGAGCGGGGTCCGATGGTCATCGACGACGTCCGGGCTCTACCCGAGTCGCCTGGCATCATCGCCGAGGGATCGTGCCTGCCGGCCTCGATCTGCTCTTCGGGCCTGGTTGAGCGCTCGCACCTGATCTGGCTCGTGCCGACCGCCGCCTTCCAGGATCGCCAGCTCGCCGCGGCGGCCACGAGCGACGGCCATGCCCGGCTGTACCGTCGGCTCCGCCAGGTCATCGAGGACGAAGCCCGGGCCCACGACGTCCCTACGTTGACGGTGGACGGATCACGCGACGTCGCCGTCATGGTCACCGCCGTCGAGGCGGCGCTGGGCCCGGCCCTCGACTCGATGCCCAGGGCCCGGAGTCGAGCCGAGCGACAGGCGTTGCGACGCGAGAGCAACGAGGCGCTCATCGCTCAGGTCCGCGGCCGGTATGCGCGCCCCTGGGCCGAAGGCAATCCCGAGGTCGTGGCCCAGCTGTTCGTCTGCGAGTGCGGCCGCCTCGACTGTCAGGTCGACGTGATCCTCACCGTCGCTCAGGCCGCGACCCGAGCGGTGCTCGCTCCCGGCCACGGGTGAGGTGAGAGACGGTCGAGGGAAGCCTGACGGTCAGCCGGTGAACTTCGGCTCGTCCTCGACGGCGAGGGCGGCCGGGCTCTGCGGCATGGCCGCGGGGGTCGGCGGTGGGGCCGGAGCGGTCGTGTCGGACGAGTCCGGCGCGACGCCGGGCGAGATCACGACGGTGACCGTCGACGCGCCCGCCGAGGCGACGACGGTCAGCGGGCTGACCCCGGGTGCCGACGTGATGGTCCCGCCCTCGACGACGGCGTGCCAACCGTCCGGATAGGGCCGGTCGGGTACCTCGACGACCGTGGTGGCGTCGGCGCCGAGTCGACGCCCGGCGGGGTCGGTGGTCGAGTAGGTGAAGGACATGACGTGGGCCGCCTCGTCGTAGGCCAGCCCGCTCGGCGTCCCCGCCACCAGCACGGGGTGGGGTCGGACGAGCGCATCGGCGGTCGCCGTCCTGAGGTTGGCCCCTCCCGGCGGGGCGGTCAGGTCGGGGACGATCTCCTCGTCATAGGACCACCAGATCCAGGGGATGAGGGCGGCGTCGGTCTCGTCGACCTGACGATCGATGGTGGTCGTGTCCTGGGTGGCGCCGAACTCGGAGTCGAGCAGCGCGCCGCCGGTCGCCGTCGACCAGTCCCGGGCGTTGGCGAGCAGCGTCGGATCCTTGGCCGGGTCGAGGGTGTAGAGGTGGAAGCTCATCCCGCTGTTGGCATCGCCGCCCGGCCGCGAGATGTGGGTCTGGGACTGACCGAAGTTGAACAGGACCCACGGCTCGCCGAACACGAGATGATCGGAATCCTCGGCGCGGATGGCCGCGTCCATGCGCGCGTAGTAGGGATCGAGACGATCGTGGTCGAGCGTCGGGCAGCCGTCGACCAGTTGGAGGCAGTCGAGGTAGGTCGAGCCGGGCCATGGCTCGTTGATGAGGTCGTAGCCGAGCACACCGGGGTTGGCGGCGAAGCGCGTGGCCAGGGCGGCGAAGATGGCTCCGACTCGATCCTGCAGGTCGACCCCACCCGGCCCCGCCTCGTTGCCCCAGAAGCTGTCGAAGGCGGCCTGGATGGCGGGGTTGGTGACGTAGTAGTAGGGGAAGCCGGTGTGGGTGTCGGTGGCGCCGTGGGTGATCGTCATCCACCCGGGGAAGCCGTCGTCGCCGAGCGTCGGTCCCCATCCGTCCTGGTGGAGATCGACGAGCACCAACAGCCCGTGGTCGGTGAGCGTGTCGACGGTCGACTGGAACGAGTCGAGGTAGGCGGTGTCGATCACTCCTGGCGTCGGCATGACGTCGGCCGCGACCAGACCGAGCCGGACCACATCGAAGTCGTTGTCGGCCAACCACTGGGCATCGTCCTCGTCGAACCCGCGCTGCGCTGGCGACTGGGTTCCTTTGGCGACGAGGTTGACGCCGTGCAGCAGCACGACCCGGCCCTGGCCGTCGGCGAGCCAGCGGCCGTCGTGACCGATCGGTCCGTCGTTGGCCAGGTCGGTGGCCGCCGACCGGGCCGCGGTCGCCCGGACGGCGGTCGACGGTGCGGCGGGCGCCGAGGACGAGGCCGACCCCACCAACGTCCCCGCCAATGCGATCCCGACCGTGGCCAGCCGGACCCCACGGCCGAGGGCCGGCCGAAGCCGTGGGCGTCGGCGACGGCGCGACGGCGGAGCTGACGTGGGTGTCATGTTGGCGAAACGTAGCGGGCGGGACGACCCGATGTCGCGACGAGCGGCGCCGGGGTCAATGATGCGCGACGGTGTTCGCCACATTGCACCGCCTATCGAGATGCCGGTGACACGTGCGACTACGTCAACCAGCCGGGCGAGGGCCACACCACCGACATCTCGGCCGGCGGCCAGTGGTGGGCCAGCCCGCTCGGACCGTTCATCTGGAACCACCTCCGCCTGGGTGGCTGAGCATCACTACCGTGGCTGGTCATGGCCACCGCACCCCTCCCGGCTCAGGACCCGGCCGGGCGGGCCTATGACCAGCTCGGTCTGACCTACCGCAACCACCGCCGTCCCGATCCGCGTCTCGAACGTGTCATCCACGACGCGCTGGATGGGGCCCAGCATGTCGTCAACGTCGGGGCCGGCACCGGTTCGTACGAGCCGACGGATCGGGCCGTCGTGGCCGTCGAGCCGTCCCCGGTGATGGCCTCGCAGCGGCCGTCCGCTGCGGCCCCGTGCGTTCGGGCCCGGGCCGAACAGCTCCCCTTCCCCGATTCTTCGTTCGACGCCGCCATGGCGTTGCTGACGATCCATCATTGGGCCGATCCGGACGCGGGGATGGCCGAACTGCGCCGCGTCGCGCCAGGTCGGCAGGTGGTGGTGACCTGGGACCTCGACGTGAACAACTCGCATTGGCTCGTCGCCGAGTACCTGCCCGGCGTCGTCGCCTTGAGCGACCAGCAGAGCACCGTGACCGACGCCGTGCGCGAGCTTGACGGGGCCGAGAGCTGCCCCCTGATGATCCCCGCCGACTGCACCGATGGCTTCTTCGGCGCCTACTGGCACCGGCCCGAGGCCTACCTGGATCCGTCGGTGCGCGACGGCATCTCGACCTTCGCCATGCTCGACGCCGAGGAGGTGACCGACGGCCTGGCCCGCCTGGCCGCCGATCTCGAGTCGGGAGCCTGGCACCGTCGCCACGCCGAACTGCTCGCCCTCGACGAGCTCGACGTCGGCTATCGCCTGGTCGTGGCCGGGGCGCCGTAGCCGCGCCGGGGCCTGGCGGTGGTGCTTCGGGCTCGAGCCGGCTCGGCGGCGCATAGTCTCAGGCGCCATGGACGATCTCGAAGCCATGGGCGCGGCGCTGGACGAGGCGCAGGCGGCGATGGCTCATGGTGACGTGCCCATCGGGGCCGTGGTGCTCGTCGACGGCGAGATCGTCGCTCGGCGTCACAACCAACGCGAGCAGGCCAACGACCCCACCGCGCATGCCGAGGTGCTGGCCCTGCGCGACGCGGCGGTCGCTGGCGGCTCATGGCACCTGGACGACGCGACCCTGGTCGTGACGCTCGAACCGTGCGCCATGTGCGCCGGCGCGGCGGTCAACGCCCGCATCGGGCGCGTCGTGTTCGGCGCTCGTGACCTCAAGGCCGGCGCCTTGGGCTCGCTGTACCACCTCGGCTCGGATCCTCGCCTCAACCACGAGTTCGCCGTGACGCCGGACGTGCGCGCCGACGAGTGCGCCGAGCTGCTGACCTCCTTCTTCGCCGAGCGCCGCTGATCGAGCGCTCCGCCGTTCGGCGGCGAGGCGAACCGGCTTCGCTGGGGGTGGCGCCCGCGACTATCGTCGTCGCCGGAAGGTTGCCAGAGCGGACGAATGGGGCGGCCTCGAAAGCCGTTGTGGGTTTCGGCTCACCAAGGGTTCGAATCCCTTACCTTCCGCTCT
>CAVTJK010000003.1:0-2005000 GCA_963734965.1 uncultured Microthrixaceae bacterium
AGGGACCTTAGAGATAAAATGCGATCGAGCGATTGCAGTCTGTTAGCGTGGCATAGGTCGCTCGGAAAGTAGCTGGTTCCTCGCCAAATGGATCGTGGATCTCATCGAATTCCCCATCGCCGCAAACGTCACTAAGGCAAACCACCGTCTTCAGATCGGGATAGCGTGCCATGACAGCCTGCCTATTAAGGTCATCAAAGACGAAAACGATGCGAGCCGACTCTGCAAGTCCTCGGGACAGATGTCGGGATCTATGCGTCTTCATATTGATACCACGCTCGCGCGCTGCAAGAATTGCCGTCCGAGGGGGCGAGCGGCCCTCGAGCGGCGTGATATTCCGGCTCATATTACATCTTTGGCTTTTTGCCGTTTGGTTCCAGAAAGCGCTCAGTTGCAAAGCTGCAAAGGGACTTCGACATATATTTCCGTGACAAACGAATACGATAACATCGCTTCTTTCGTCGCGATTTGCTCGAGCAAGCATTCGTTTGGCTCGCCAGCGTCGTAGAATACGCCAGCCGGGTATGTCTGCCGGCACGCTTCGCCGCGCCTTGAAGCGCAAGCTTCAACTCCGCTAGTCCGGGGCGTGGATCATCAATTACCAGTGAATCCCAAACTTCACGTCCTAAGGGGGTATCGCAAAAATCCTGCTAACCACCTAATAGATAACCACGCTGCTTTCCATGGTTGGTTCTTAAGCCGGTCAATTTTCTGTCTGAAGTAACTTAAATCGTGCGACAAATTACGGCTGTAAACTTCGCTTCGATATGCCGCTCTGGGTACTCATGTTGTGCATGACGAGTTGATACCAGTAGAAACGGAAACTCCACGCCAAGAGCAACTGGAAAAGGCATTGAACCCCAGGGCCTCGCATTAATTTCAAGTAAGACGTCGTCACGAGCCTCGTTCTTGCGAACTCAAACATTGCTAAACCAGTATAATCAATACGTCGCAACATAAGCTGGACAGCGCGCTCAAGATCGTGATCAACAGGGACTGCCCGACGATAAGAACTACCACCCGTTAGAGAAGCCTCGTGCACCCTTTCATGTTGGAATGCCTGGGTAATATACGCCCGTCTTTAGAGAGCACCGACAGACCTACCCCAAACCCTTCGAAGAAGTTTTCGACTATAAAGTGGTTAGCCTCGGCAGCATCCATTGCGCAGACTAAGGCGTCGCAGTCATTTAGGATCCGCACATCAGAACGTATGTACAAAGAATTGTAGACTAAAGGACTTCCGCGGCTTGAATACCACAGGCAGGCCGATCACCGACGATGGCTGATGAGTTGTACCCCGAAAGTAATCCTCCAGGGGGGACGGGAACACTCACCGAAAGAGCTAACTGACGAGTAAGATGTTTATGAAATAAAACTTTAATGGCTTCGCTGCTCTGAATCGCGGAGCCACAGACTTGCGTGAGATCAGGCCGATGACGGTCCAATGGCAATATTGCTCGTTCATCGCATGGGATGAGCAGATCAATGTGCTCGCGCTCGAGGAGTACACGGAGTTTTTCTAGCCATTCCAGACCATCGCCTGAGTAATATGGCAGCCACCAAGACACGATCTATTTTGTTTGATCTTAAAGCTACTGCCGAAAAAATCGAAAGGTGCCACATGAACTTCAATACCGTGACGCGCCAATGATCTGAACTGTCGCTAGGAAGCTCCGATTATCATCGCCAAACACAAGAACCTTAGGCCGCCGTGCCACTGCTGAACCTTCTATTGGCTTTGTAGTCCCTCATCAGAGCGCTAAAAACTCATCCATTGTCCCCGCGCTCACTATTCGAAACTACTGAATTCCCGCCGGGTTTAAAATGGAGCTTGTGAGTTGTGCCCTAACCTCATGTGGAGTGCAGAAGGCCCCGCCTATTCGTCACGAAAGAATGTAATGTAGTCGGTAATGACTCTTTTGAATTTGTTCACGTCTTTCTCACTGCAGACGTAGGGTGTATGCCCAGCTTCCAGCGAGGAGAATGGAAGGAAAATAAGAAGACGCGCACACCACTTCGAAACAAAGCTTTGAAGCCGTACATATCGCGCAGCGAAGAGCCTTCTGGTGATAACAGCAGCCGCCGAACACCACCAATGTGTGCAAGAAGAATTCCTAACACGAATGGATGCCAAGATCGAATGGTCCTCGATAGGATAGCGGGAAATGCCGGCTCGGCACAAAAAGCCTACCTGGGCCGATGTATGGGGAATACGAAGTAATATCTTATCAGCCGTCCAGAACGGGCGACAATCGTAACCAGAGTAATCGGGGCCCCCATCAGACGAAAAGTTAAAGCAAGCTAGCAGGGTTATATCAATCCTCAGCACCGAAATCCTTTAAAAATACACGCTGGTATTCGGTCCGTATCCGGAGCGTCCAGCTAAATATACAGTTGGACGAATGCCGAACGACTTTTCGATTTTGTTCGAAAGCATAGTTATTTTGGCCCGTTCCAAGGATTTGGGAGATTGCCAGGGTACGAATTGTACGTCGAGACCTCCTCTTCGTGAGGCGGCGAGACCCATGGATGAAGGTGGGCGCCAATTGTAGTGCCCCTGTCCATGAGCAATCGTCGAATGAGTTGTACGCTCTCCTCCTGCGAGGCCACCGGAAAGTCGACGACATAGGTTGGCTTCGCTCCTTTGCATACAAGGTCTTCGTGTATCGGCTGAATTGCAGGAATATGTGATGTAGTGGTCGCGCTCCGATCAAAGGGTGCAGACCAGTCGAACTCTTCCTCCGTGTGGATGACTACGAGGAGTTGTGGTAGGCTGTCACTCTCGCACCCTTCAGATCCGTGATTTCCAATTTTCCACGCTCACGCATTTTGATGTTCACCGCGGATGACGGACAAGGCGAGGCCATTTGACAGGAGGCGTATTGGAGCTTCTGTTCTGCCAATTCAACCGCGAATCGAAGCACGCGCCCTCCTTCTCTTCTCGTCGCTCTTGCATCTTGTGTTGGCGATCAAAGGCTCTGGGATTGAAGCGACACTAAGCCATGGGGACAGAACCGGTATCTCTTAATTTTTGCGCGCCCGTTCGATCCCGACCGAAGGGGCTTGTGCGTCCAAGCTATTGACGAACGGTCCGAGCATCGCCAAGGCATCAGAAGCTCGCCTGCATCTTCCATCAAGCGATGATTCTGTTATTTGTAGAAGTTCGCAGCAGGAGCTTGGTATTTGCTCATCGTAGCGATGTAATTGTCCAGCCCCGTCACCCTAACGGCTTTCATATAAGTCGCTGCCGCAATCCTGAACGTCGAAATAGCTGCCCGTTCCCCCAGACTGTGGGGTTGCCTTCCACTCGGGGTACGCTTGGGAGCACGCCAGACGCCGCCTGATAATATAATTCACCACCCGTCCCGCCAGCTACTGGCGTCGATGTGCATGTGATGGGAGAGCCGCCGTGGGAGGCCAAAGTCTTATCTGCCCAGAGCATATGCTCCATCGGCACCGGCCCAAACATCTTGTGGCTGGCGAAACCGTGCTATTCACAACATAATAGTATTCATCTATTAAATCCGCCAGGTGCCAGACTGCCGTCCCCAGATGGCCAGATGCTCCTGAGTCGCCGGGCTGCCATTTCCATAACCCTCCATTGGCAGAGGCATAATAAATCATAACTGTAAAGGACTGTGACGGCGTAGCCGTCGGCCATGTATGACCATTAGGACCACCATTGCCTCGTTCATGCCAATATTCTCAGAATTGCCGACTTGCATACCGATTTGAAACGTTAGATCGGCTGGTGCAACCAATCTCCAGAGGTATTACCATATTGGTGCCTACCAGAACCATAGTTCATCTGGCCCAGAGGGCCAGACGGGTACGTCATCACTAAGACGATTCTCATGCCGCCCTCTAAATTTAATGAAAGAATGTCTGCGTTTCCAGTTCGTTGGTAAACCTGCAAAGGCTCCGCCCATATAACCCTGTTGCCATGAATGGCTATTCGGAGCCCAACACCAAATGCCTAGAGAGTATTAGAAGTTCGTTAGGCTTATCTGAGGCATTAGCTAAAAAGTCTACAGCAAATGAGCCTTGGGGATCTATTACGTCCTTGAAATAGGGCTTTTCTACCTAATCGTCGGGGGCAAGTCTTAGAACAGAGGAATTACATATAGTACGCATGGACCACGCTAGAGCGCGCTCTTGTTTGCCTAGCATCAAACACGCGTAATAAATATGGAGCAAGGCATCAACCTTATGATTTTACTCATTTGGTTAGAGCCCGCATTCGCCAAATCTATGATTTCCAGCCGGACCCCACACATGAACAACAGGGCCGAATTTGGCATAGATGCGAGATTGTGTCTAGAGATGAGCCCCGCCCTCGGTGACGATGGGTACAGCGGATCGAGTTCGGTCGGCGGCGAAACCAAAACCAATTCATGCCAACGGATAGGAACCAGTAGCGTCACTTGGAGTAGGCGCAACTATTTGGTCGAATAGCCGCCGATTTGGTAGATGTAGTTATCTTCGGAGATCCGAGCCCTGTGTATTGCGCGCTGCCAGCACCAGACCATCGCCTACGGTGAGCTCGAAGCAGGTATTTTGCCAGTCGCCTCATTCAATACGAACACTGCATGGCACCGGCCATCAACGCATTCACGCGCGTGTCTTGTGCTTCAAGGGTTTTGGTCTTTGAATGTCCGCACGGCCCATGCTGGCATCCAGCCAATCATGTCTCTAACACCGCCAGAAGTAATATCTGCAAAAGACACGACCACAGTTATTCGGGCTGTACTTCCATATTCCCGTAGTCAACACCGTTTCGTGGCGGGTACGCGGCGGCCGGCCTCGCTTACGCTCAAATCATACGGCGGAAGCATTGCCGTCGCGTGGCAATAAGCTACAATTCCTGGTGCAACAAAGATCGTAGCGTGTCGCGAGTCCAGTCAGATAACCCGTCATCGCCACAAAAAGCCAACGAGCTGCTCCACGTGGTGGAGGGCCGAAACTATCGAGTGCGTACCAGAGCCTCCATGAAATCCCATAATGGAGATCCGCTTCTGTATGACCGGATGTCAATGGTGTAGTGTTGGCATCCACGGCATGAGTTGCAGGGCCCGGCCGGCAGCCAAGTCGCCTGAGACAACGCCCTCTCCTGCTCGCCGTCGGGAACGTGCCGTTGGTGGTGAAGCAAACAGCTACCGCGGTTTCATGACCGTGCCCGCTGCGGCAGGTGACGGCGCCTTATCGGCTGCGGCAAAGGTACATGTTTTGGTGGTTGTCCAAGTACTGTAAGGCCTTAGCTGTCAGAATATGTCGTGTCATAATAGAACCTAGTAAGGGCGGCTGCAGAGCTAGCTAGTGATTACATGCACTCTGGCAATATGGCTTATGGTAGCTAAGGTCTGGTCGCTTTGCTTTGTCCAGGCCGTGACATAAAACCATATCTGCTACGGGCGGCGGGCACCGTTGAGCCCCCATCGGGTGAGTCTCTGGTAGTCGTGAGGCGTCTGGTGCAACGGGTACAGGAACGGCAGGGCGACGAGCATCATCCCGTCTGTGCGGAGCACCCGAGTCAGCTCGCTGAGCGCCACGGCCGGAGAGTGGAGGTGTTCGAGCACCTGCGACGCGACGGCGGCGTCGAAGGAGCCAGCCCGGAAGGGAAGACGGTGCGCGTCCACCGCAGACGGTCGGAGCGAAACCGGCGTCGATGTCGAGCGAGATCACTGAGGCCGACGACGGGAACGGGTACCCGCCAACGCCCACCTCGAGCACGTCGCCCGCCAGTTGGTCGCGGTACTCGCTCAGGATCGCGCTGGCGCATTGGCGATTGAGGGTCATGCTCGGGTGCCGACAGTCACAAGCTCATTCGGACCGGCGTGGCCCGTCGAGCGAGAGCGCCTCGTTCCGAGCTCGATGCCAGTCGAGCTGGTGTTGCAGGCCAGTGCGCAGGTCGACGGCCGGTGCCCAGCCGAGCAGGGCCAGCGCGCAGGTCGCTGGACCCTCCGGTGCGCATGACGTCACCGGCCTGGGTCGGTTGCCGATCGATGGGGACCGGCGCGCCACTCAGCTCCCCGAGCAGCTCGATCACCTCGACCATGCTGGTACTCGCTCCGCCCGACACGTTGAGCACCGTCCCTGGCTCGACGTCGGCGACGGCCGTGGCCAGGTTGGCGGCGACCACGTCGGCGACGTAGGTGAAATCGCGGACCTGGGACCCGTCGCCGAAGAGCGGAAAGGGCGTGTTGGTGACGATGGCCTGGCACAGCCGGTGGAACGCCATGTCGGGGCGCTGGCGAGGTCCGTACACGCTGAAGTAGCGCAGGGCCACGGCCGGGACGGCCCAACTCGACGCGTACAGCGAGCACAGGTGCTCGGCGGCCAGCTTGGTCACGCCGTAGGGGCTCCTGGGCTTGGGAAGGTCGTCCTCGAGGGTGGGGTACCGCTCGGCGTCGCCGTAGACCGACGAGCTCGACCGAACACGAACCGGCGCAGCGCCGTGCCGCGGCACGCCTCGAGCAGGCGCTGGGTGGCCAACACGTTGTTCGACTCATAGGCCGGGAAGCCGTCGGCCCACGACAGGCGCACTCCAGGTTGGCCGGCCTGGTGGAACACGACGTCGATGCCGTCGACCAGCCGAGCCAGGGCATCCGATCGCAGGTCGGCGTCGATGATCTCGGCCCGGTCCCGCAGGCGGTCGAGGTTGTCGCACTTCTGGTCGGTGTCGTAGTAGTCGGTCAGGCAGTCGACGACACGGACCTCGTGACCCTGATCGAGGAGTGCCTCGCTCAGGTGAGAGCCGATGAAACCTGCGCCCCCCGTCACGAGCGTTCTCAACGGAGCGTCCCGGTGTCTGTCATCATTTGTCGCCAGAGCCTATCTGCAGGGACCGACGCGGGTACCGGTCCGTTGACGACGGAGGTCCCGTGCCAGCCGAGGTTCGCATCCTGAGCATCATCACCCGGATGGGGCGGGGCGGATCCGAGCGTCGGCTGCTCGACGTGCTCGACGCGGTGGCCCGGGCACCCACGTCGTCGTGGTCGGCCGTGATTCGGAGACCGAGGCCATCGAGGCGTTGTCCCGCCGCGGCCCGGTGATCGAGCTGCCGAGCCTCGTCCGGGCGGTCGAGCCGGCCAACGATCTCGAAGACCCTGATGCAGCTCCGGCGTCTGATCCGTCAAGGCTCCTTCGATGTCGTGCACACGCATCAGGCCAAATCGGGGCTTCTCGGCCGGGTCGCGGCCCGGACGGCTGGGTCCGTCTCGTCTATCACTCGGCGTCGGGCGCCAGCTTCGGTCCCAGCTACGGACGGGTCGAGAGCATCGGATTCGCCGTGGCGGAGCGCGTGACCGCTCCGCTGGTCAACCGCTACTTCGTCGTCGGTCACGACCTGGCGGGGGAGTTGGCCGCCAACGGAATCTCGAGGCGCCGCCTCGAGGTCGTCCGCTCGAGCCTCGACCTGAGTCGGTTCGTGCCCGCCGATTCCGAGGAGCGCATCGCCCTGCGTGAGGAGTTGGGGGTCGATCCGGCGTCCAAAGTGGTCTGTTACGTCGGCCGGCTGGACGCCAAGAAGGGCGTGGGTCCGCTGCCGGGCATGATCGGGCGGCGGCGGACCGCGGTCGGGTGTCGCTGCTCATCGCCGGTGACGGACCACTGCGCGGTGACCTCGAGGCCGAACGTGACCGCGCGCCAGTGGTGGCGACGCGGTGGAGATCGTCTTGCTCGGGTTCCTGCCTACGGTGGCCGACGCCCTCCGGAGCGCCGACCTCGTTGTGTTGCCGAGTCCGAAGGAGGGGCTGTCGCAGGTCCTCGTGCAAGCGGCAGCCTGCGACGTGCCCTTCGTGTCCTACGCCGTGGACGGCGTGTCCGAGCTGCTGGCCATGGGCGCCCGCGGTCGGTCGGTACCCCTCGGCGACGAAGCTGCGTTCGAGCGCGGCGGTCGCCGATGCGCTCTCCGGATCCGACGGTGCCGGAGCTGACCCTCCAGCGGGCTGTCGCCCTCGGCGCGATCGGACCGAGTGGGCCGAGTGGGATCCCGCCATCGTGGCCGAGCACTACCGCGCCCGCTACACCCTCGACCTGGCCGACAAGATCAGTGGGCGCCGTGGGCGGTGAGCACCACCGGGATCGTGCGGGCCAAGATCCGGACGTCGCCCCGTAGCGACCACTCGGCCGCGTACGTCGCATCGAGCCGAACCCGGTGCTCGAAGAGGACCTGGCTGCGGCCGGACACCTGCCAGAGCCCGGTGAGCCCGGGCTTGCACGACAGGTAGGCCCGGGGCGAGTCGCCGTAGAGACGGATCAGCTCGTCGGGCACGACCGGCCGGGGACCGACGGCACTCATGGTCCCCTGCAGCACGCACAGTGCCTGGGGCAGCTCGTCGATGCTGGTCCGGCGCAGCAATCGCCCGAAGCGGGTGATTCGGGGGTCGAGGGCCGACGGCACCTTGAAGCCGTTGTGCAGGTATTGCTCGTAGAGCGCGGTATCGGCGCGGAGTCGCCGTTCGGCGTCGCTGTACATCGAGCGGAACTTGTAGACCGCGATGCGCTGGCCTCCCCGCCCGACGCGGATCTGGGTGAACAGCACCGGTCCGGGCGAGGTCAGCTTCAAGATGGCGGCCACGATGGGATAGGCGATGAGGAAGACCACGCACAGTGGCACCCCGACGATGATGTCGACGGCGCGCTTGGCCATACGTGCCCATTGCCCCTCGATGACGAATCGGTCCTCGTCGCCGTGGGCGTCCGACGATGAGCACGAGTCGGCCATGGTCAATGGCGGGTTCGACGACCCTGCGTGCTCGTCGTCCCAGGATGCGGAAGACTCGATCGGCCGCTGATCAGGCATGCGCCGCGAGGTGTGCGACGCGAAACGGAACCCGCCACGAGCCCGCTGTTCCGTGGTGCCCATGTCGGCGGACAACGTCCCCCATCTCATCAGATCTCAGCTCCTGAACGTGCTGCAAGTCCCGGCGTCCCTTCCGGCTCCCCCGCACTGAGTAGCCATCGTGCCACAATAAGTAGTAGCAGGGACGACAAAGTGCGCAAGTGGCCTGAGGCCCGGTTCCGGGGGGAACTCGATGAGCGCGCGGAGCGTAACACCGCCGGGGGCCGGCTGCGGTGGAACCTCGCCCTGGGCCGGACGACCTGGCCACGAGGGCCGGTCGGCCCACCGGATTCGGGCCCGAGTTCGACCACGAGTTGAACCGAACGACTCACGATCCGTGCCCCTCCGTCCGATAGAGTCAGGCCCAGGGTTATATCCCCGGGCTGCTACATAGAGTAAGGTTGGCCGAGAGGCGGACCACGAGCAAAGGGTCGGAAAACGACGATGCGATTGGCACGGAACCCGATCACGATCGCAGTGGCGGTGTTCGTCGCGGCCTGCGTGGTCACGCTGGCGCCGTCCGCGACCGCGATGGCATCGGCCCAGACCGCGCCGCCCGTCAGCTACCAGGGTGGGTGCACGCTGGTGTTGAGCACCGTCACTGTCACGCAGGGTGGTCAGTTGTCGGTCACCGGCAAGGGCTATCCGGCCGGCGCCGTCGTGACCTTCACGCTCTCGCCGAACGTCGTGCTCGGCACCGCCACCGCCGACGCCAACGGCGATGCCACGCTCGTGTTCACGGTGCCGGACGACACCTCGCCGGGGATGCACGCCATCACCGCCGACGGTGTTCCCGCCGGGCAGTGCGATCCCGCCGTCGCCACGAACTTGATGGTGCTGGCCCAGAACACGACGAACTCGTCGGTCGCCACCGGCTCGCTCCCTCGCACCGGTACCAACAGCTTCGAGTTGCTCCAGATCGCGCTGATCCTGATCGCCATCGGCGGCCTGATCACCCTGGCGACCCGCAAGCGCCTCCACCGAGGACACGTCGAGTCCTGACCGGCTCGTCCGAGTAGCGGCGGCGCCAGCGACCCCGGCGCCCTGCCCTCTCCGTCGGCTGGCTCCCATCTAGGCTCGGGCGTCCCATGGCTTCGCCTTTCAGTCCCACGGCGACTCCCCCCACCCAACGGGCGGGACGACGTCACGCCCGGCGCCGGCGGCGCATGCGCGACCACCGCGCCGTCCTGATCGTCGTCGTCGTCTCCGCCCTCGTCGCCGCGTTGGCGCCCGCCGCCCCGACGGGCTTTCGTCCCGCCGATGCTCTCTGGTGCGGCGCCCTCGGAGCCGGGTGTGCCTGGGCGGCGTCGCGGTCGCGGCGCTGGTGCTGGCTGTGGGCCTCGGGGCTGGTCGCCGCCTTCAGCCTCGGGTCGTGGTGGGCATTGGCTGGGGTCGCCGCGCTGATCCTCGCCCTGGCCGGCGCCTTCTTGAAGCTGCGCAGCCGCGTCCTCGGCGCCATCGTCGGCGGACTCATGGCCCAGGCCGCGCTGCGCATGCCGTCGACTGGCTTCTTCGGCCTGACCGGGTTGATCGCCGCCGTCGCGCTGGTGCCGCTGTTCGCCTCGGCCTATGAGCGCAGCGCCGGTCCGATCCGGCGTCGGATCCGCCTGGCGGGCATCGCGCTGGGCGTCGCCGCCGTGCTGGCGTCCATCGCCATCGCCGTGCCGGCCCTGCTGGCCAAGGAGAGGCTCGACTCGGCGGTCACGACCAGTCGCGCCGGACTCGAGCTCGTCCGCGACGGCCACCAGACCGACGCGGGCGTGCAGCTGGGCGACGCCGCCGTCGACTTCGACAAGGCCGGGAACCTCCTGGCCGGTCCGTGGGGGTGGCCGGCGCGGCTGGTCCCCATCGTGGCCCAGCAACGGGACGCGCTGGTCGAGGCGTCGTCGGACGGCGCCGAGATCGCTCGCACCGGATCGGTGGCGGCCAGCGTCGCTCCGTACCAGGAGTTGAAGGCCAAGAGCGGCCAGGTCAACTTGCTCGAGGTGGCGAGGATGACCCAACCCGTGACCGACACCACCGCCGCCCTCGAGAAGGCTCGACGCGGCCTGCACGGTGTGAGCTCGCCATGGCTGCTCGATCCGGTGGCCAGGCCGCTCGCCGAGTTCCGAGACCAGGTCGACGGGGCGCTGCCCCAGGCCGAGCTGGCTCGGGACTCGCTGGTCGCCGCCCCGGCCCTGCTCGGCGCGACGACCGATCGCACCTATCTCGTGTTGTTCACCAATCCGGCCGAGAGCCGGTTCCTCGGGGGCTTCACCGGGTCCTTCGGGATCCTCGACGCCCACGCCGGCAAGGTGTCCTTCCGCGTCGGTGCGCACATCAACACCCTGTTCGCCGGGGCCAAGAAGGCGACGCTGAAGCTCCCAGGAGACGCCGAGTACGAGCGCCGCTACGGCCGCTACGAGCCGGCGAGCAACCTGCAGAACCTGACCGTGTCGCCCGACATGCCGACCGATGCGGCCGTCACCCGCTCGCTCTACCAGCAGTACTACGGCAAGTCACTCGACGGGGTCTTCGTGGTCGATCCGTACGCGCTGGCCGCGCTGTTGAAGCTGACCGGTCCCGTCCGGCTGCCCACCATGGAGCTGACGGCGGCCAACGCCGCCGACTACCTGGTCCGCCAGCAGTACGTGAACTACGGGACCGCCAACGACGACCGCAAGGACGTCCTGTCCGATGCGGGCGAGGCCACGTTCAAGGCGCTCACCTCGCGGGATCTGCCCGGTCCGCGCACGATCGGCGCCGTGCTCGGTCCCATGGTCGCTCAGAAGCGCCTGCTCTTCTACCCGTACCTCCCGTCGGCCGAGAAGCTGTTCGCCCGGATCGGCACGCTCGGCCAGTTCGCACCCGATGCCAAGTCCGACTACTTGTCGCTGCGATCGGCCAACGCCAACCCCAGCAAGATCGACTCGTACCTCCAACGCACGATCGACTACACGGTCTCCTACGACCCGGGGAACGGGTCGGCCATGACGACGGCCAAGATCACGCTGCACAACACGGCCCCGCCCAACTGCGGACCCGAATACCTGTGCGGCAACGCCAAGGATGCGGCCAACCAACGCAAGGGGAGTCCCGGCTTCGTGCCGGCCGGCACCAACACGATGTACCTGTCGTACTACTCGCCGCTGTCCCTGCAGTCGGCCAAGCTCAATGGCGTTCCGACCTCCATCGAAGCCCAGACCGAGCTGGGCGCCAACGTGTACTCGTCGGACTTCAGCGTGGCCGCCGGGGACACGGCCGTCATCGAGTTGAGGCTCGAGGGGTCGATCGCGGGCGGGTCGACGTACCGCTTGCAAGTCCTCAACCAGCCGGTGGTCAACAGCGACACGCTGAGCATCAAGGTCACCTCGAGCTCGCCGGCCTGGCACGTGAAGTCGGCCCAGGGCCTCGACCTGGGCGCCGACTCGGCCAGCACGGTTGCTCAGATCGAAACCGACCAGCGCTATGTCGTGCACTTCGGCGGCTGACCGCTGAAGCCTGACCCCTGACGGCTAGCGACTCGTGACCTGGGCCTGGCCGATGATCACCGAGTTGATCTTGACCGGATTGGCCGGGGTGCCGGAGGATGATCCGCCGGCGGCGATGCGGTTGACGACATCCATCCCCGACGTGACCTGACCGAACAACGAGTAGGTGGGAGCGGGCAGCTTCTGGGGTCCGACCCAGATGAAGAACTCGCTCCCGCCCGAGTTCGGCTTGGACTGGCCGGTGTCGGGGTTGGACTCGTTGGCCATGACCATCGACCCTGGGACGTAGTCGCTGAGCGATCCGGGCAGCTCGTCGGGGATCGTGTACCCGGGGTTGCCGGTGTTCGCCTGGTCCCCGGGCTGGTCGCCGCCCTGGATGATGTAGTCGGGGATGACGCGCTGGAAGGTCGTGCCGTCGTAGTAGTGGTACTCGGCCAACACGACGAAGTTGTTCACCGTCACCGGCGCGCGGGCGGCGTCGAGGCTCACGATGAACTGTCCGGCCGAGGTCTCGAAGGTCGCCGAGTAGTGCCCACTGGGATCGATGCACTGCTTGGGGGCCGAGGTGAACGTCGTCTTGCGCTCCGAGGTGCCGTCGCCCGCAGGGCAGGGGCCCTTGCCGAAGTCGGCCGCGGTCGTCGGGCGGACGGTCGTGTCGCTGGCCTTGGAGCTGTCGCTCGTCTGGTGCACCACGAGCAGGATGACCAGCCCGACGACCACGACCACCGCCGTGACCGTCCCGCCGATCAGGATCAGGCGCCGCTGGCGATCGGCCTTGCGCTGCTCGGCGCGCGCCGCCTCGACCCGAGTGCGCACGTCCCTCTGGCGCTGTCGCTTCCCTCCGCTCACCGCCGGACCCGATCGCTCACTCGCCCGACATGGCAGCCATCAGGGGGTCACCGTGGACGAAGCCGTGGCCGCGCCCGTGGTGGTGGTGCTCGATCCAGGGGTGGCACTGACCATGTCGACGACGAACCAGAGCGGCTCGTTGGGGGCGATGCCGCTCGAGCCCTGGGTCCCGTAGGCCAGATCGGAGGGGATGCCGAGCAGGCGCTGGCCGCCCGGCTTCATGCCCGGGATGCCCTGGGTCCATCCTTTGATGACCTCGTTGAGCGCGAAGGTGGCGGTCTGGCCTCTCGACCACGACGAGTCGAACACCTCGCCGGTCGAGCAGGCGACCCCGATGTAGTTCACGGTGACCGAGTCGGTGGCGGTGACCGGGGTGCCGGTGCCTTCCTTGAGGTCCTTCACCACCAGCTGGGTGGGCGGCGGGCCCACCTCGACCGGCACCGTCGGCGCGCCCTTGGGCGGTGTCCCCTTCATGGCCACACACGGCTTGCCGGCGGCGGAGGCCAGCGTCGTCGAGGGCTCGCTGCTCGCCGTGGTCGAGCTGGTGGCGGTGGCGACCGACTTCTTCGAGTCCTTCTTGGTCAGGAGGTTGATGAGGGAGAAGACGGCCAGGACGGCGATGGCCATCACGGCGAAGGTGATGTACTTGCGCCGGCGGGCGGACCGCCGCTGGGCTTCCTCGGCCGCCGCGATCCGGGCCTGGCGGCCTTCCTTTTGACGTTGCCGCTTGTCGGTTCCCATGGAGCGGCAAACCTAGCAACCACAGCGGCCGCCCCGGCAGCGGGGGAAGCATTCTTTCAGCCGGCGGCGGTGGTGCTGGTCGTCGGGACGACCTTGATGGTCACGGACTTGATGGTGACGAGCTTGGTCGGACCGCCCGCCTCGGTTCCGAGCTGGTCGATGAGGTGCAGGAGGTTGTCGGGCGACTCGGCGAGCATGAGACCGATGACCGTCGTGGTCGGAGGCAGGTTCGGCCCCTTCTCCCCGGTGGTCACGAGGAAGGGCCCGCCCACCGAGGTGCCCTGGTCCGAGACCGGGGCCAGGGCCAGGGTGCCGGGCACGATCACGACCCCCGCCGTCGTCCCCGAGCTCGCGTACTCGGCCGGCAACGTGTAGCCCGGGCCCGGCTGGCCGCCGGCGTTGGTGACGTCGCCGGCGACGAAGTCCGTGGCGCTGGTGATGCTCGAGACGGTCGTGTTGTCGTAGTAGTGGTACCGGGCCAGCACGATGAAGTTGTTGACCGAGCGGGGCGCCAGCTTGGTGTTGAGGAAGAACGTGAAGGTCCCGAGGCTCGTCGTGACGGTGGCGTCGTAGGTCTGGCTGGCGTCGATGCAGGTCGGAGGGGCCTGGCTGAACGAGGTCGTGCGCGGCGACGAGCCGTCCTCGGCCGGGCAGGGGGTGGGGCCGGTGATGGCGGCTCCGCCCGCCGCCGCCGGCGCGCTGATCGTCGGTCCCTCGGCCACGGTCGTCGAGCTCGAGTCGGCCGGCGCCGTCGTCGAGGTGGTGGTGGCGCTGGGGTTCGAGCTGTTGGCGGCGGCGAACACCGTGCCCCCCACCGCCAGCAGGACGACGACCACGGCGCCGATGGCGATGATCCGGCGGCGGCGGGCGGCGCGCTCCGCGTTGCGGCGCAAGGCCTCGTCCCGAGCGGCCCGACGGTCGCGTTCGCGTGGCGTCGATCGGCTGGGCATGACCAGAACGCTACTGGGCCACCCGGCCCGGCTCGGGGCGCGCCGGCCCGCACGGCCCCGTCCATGGAGGCATTCCGGCGGGCGGTAGCGTGGACCCCCGTGGCTCTCCTCGTCCAGAAGTACGGCGGCACCTCGGTCAGCGACCCCGATCGCATCCGAACCGTGGCCGACTACATCGCGCGGACCGTCCGCCGGGGCCACCAGGTCGTGGTGGCGGTCAGCGCCATGGGCAAGGAGACCGACGAGCTGCTCCGCCTGGCGCGAGCGGTCAGCGAGACCCGGCCCGGGCGCGAGATGGACATGCTGGTGACGGCGGGCGAGCGCAAGGCGACCGCCCTGCTGTGCATGGCCCTCCACGACATGGGCGTCGACGCCGAGTCCTTCACGGGTAGCCAGGCCGGCTTCATCACCGACACGACCCACACCAACGCCAAGATCCTCGAGGTCCGCGCCGACCGCATCCGCGACGCGCTCGACGCCGGTCGCGTCCCGGTCGTCGGCGGCTCCCAAGGCGTGTCGACCGATCGGAACGTGACCTTTCTGGGGCGGGGCGGGACCGACACCACCGCGGTTGCCCTGGCCCACGCCCTCGGCGCCGACATCTGCGAGCTGTACACCGATGTATCGGGTGTGTTCACCAGTGATCCGCGGGTCGTTCCCGACGCCCGCAAGATGGACAGGGTCAGCTTCGACGAGCTGTTGGAGATGACGGCCAACGGCTGTCCCAAGCCGGCCATGCGATCGGTCGAGTACGCCCGGACCCACGGAGTCGACCTGCACGTGCGGTCGTCGTTCACGTGGGAGCCGGGCACGCTCGTCACCAAGGAGGAGAAGGACATGGAGCAGGCGATCATCTCGGCGGTCGTCCACGACACCGACGAGGCCAAGGTCACCGTGGCCGGCGTGCCGGACAAGCCGGGAGTCGCCGGGCGGCTGTTCCGCGCCCTGGCCGATCGCGACATCAACGTCGATCTCATCGTGCAGAACACCTCCGAGCACGGCAAGACCGACATCTCCTTCACCGTTCCTCGCAACGAGGCCGACACCTCGCGCCAGGTGTGCGACGCGTTGGCCGCCGAGATCGGTGCGACCCACGTGGGCACCGATGTCGAGATCGCCCGGGTCAGCGTGGTCGGAGCGGGGATGAAGTCCAATCCGGGCGTGGCCGCGACCGTCTTCGAGACCCTGGCCGGCGCCGGCATCAACATCGAGATGATCTCGACCTCGGCCATCCGCATCAGCTGCGTGGTGCGCGAGCTCGAGGTCGAAGAGGCCGTGCAGGTGCTCCATGACGCCTTCGAGCTGGGCGGTGTGGCGCTGTGAGCGGACGACCGACGGTTCCGCCGCCGAACTCGATTTGCGGCTCGGGGCGACCTCGCTACCCTCGACGGCCATGAAGATCGCCATAGTCGGGGCCACCGGCCAGGTCGGCGGCGTCATGCGCGCCGTCTTGGCCGAGCGCCAGTTCCCCGTCGACGAGCTGCGCCTCATCGCGTCGAACCGGTCAGCGGGCCGGCGGGTCCGCTGGGGTGACGGCGAGATCGAGATCGAGGACGCGGCCACCGCCGACTGGTCGGGCATCGACATCGCCTTGTTCTCGGCCGGGGCGTCCACGTCCAGGGAGCTGGCGCCCGCGGTCGCGGCCGCCGGCGCCATCGTGATCGACAACTCGTCGGCGTGGCGGATGGATCCGGCCGTCCCGCTGGTGGTGCCCGAGGTCAACGCCCATGCCCTCGACGACATCCCCAAGGGCATCGTGGCCAACCCGAACTGCACGACCATGGTGGCCATGCCCGTGCTCAAGCCGCTCGACGGCGAGGCCGGGCTGCGCACCCTGGTGGTGAGCACCTACCAGGCGGTGTCGGGGGCGGGCCTGGCCGGCACGGCCGAGCTCGACGAGCAGATCCGCAAGGTCGGCGACGGCGCCAGCGCGCTGGCCATGTCGGGCACGGCTGTCGACTTCCCACCGGCTCACAAGTTCCCGACCACCATCGCCTTCAACGTGATCCCCCTGGCCGGGAGCATCATCGACGACGGGCTCGACGAGACCGACGAAGAGCAGAAGCTGCGCAACGAGAGCCGAAAGATCCTCGATCTCCCCGAGCTGCGAGTCTCGGTCACGTGCGTGCGGGTGCCCGTCTTCACCGGCCACTCGCTGGCGATCAACGCCGGCTTCGCCGAACCCATCACGCCCGAGCAGGCCCGTCGGGCCCTCATCAAGGCACCCGGGGTCGAGCTGGCCGAGGTGCCGACGCCGCTCATGGCGGCCGGGGTGGATCCCACCTTCGTCGGCCGCATTCGCGTCGACCCGACCGTCGACCACGGCCTGTCGCTGTTCCTGTCGGGCGACAACCTGCGGAAAGGGGCGGCCCTCAACGCCGTCCAGATCGCCGAAGCGTTGATCGAGCGCCGTTTCCGCTGACCTCCAGATCGCCGAAGCGTTGATCGAGCGCCGTTTCCGCTGAGCCCACCGAACGGGCGTACCCCGCTCAGGTGGAGCGCCGGTGAATTTCACGCGTGAAATTTCTCAACTTCTCGCGTCAGGTGACCGACGGGGGGTGTGCGAGTGCTCGCGATGCGTTGGAGTAGGGCGTACGACCATGACTGACGCCGACATGGCCGAGGAGGCTCTTCCCGCGGCAGATGCCGCGTGGGTGGCCGCGGGCATCGGCGCGACCCTCCTCGTGCTCGAGATGTCGGGCGTGCTCGGGTCCTACGGCGATCTCACGGTGGTCGTCCTCGGGGCCGTGGCCATCTCGGCCGGGATCTACTCGGTCTGGCGCCGCCGAATCGGACCTCGCTGGCTGTGGATGATCATGGTCGTGGCCATGGTGCTGTTCGTGGCCGGCGGGATCCTCCGGGTCTTCTTCGGAACTCTCGGCGACCTCTCGCCGCATCGGTCGCTCGTGCCCGACCTCATCACCCTGCCGGGCTACGTCTTCATGATCGTCATGATGATCAACCTGGTCCGCCTCCGACGCCCCCACGGCATGAGCGACCTGGTGGTCACCCTCGACGCCATCCTGGCTGCCGTCGCCGCGCTGGCCCTGGCGTGGGTGTTCCTCATCGATCCGGCCATCGCCAACCGCCACGTGCCCATCGAGACGCGCTTCTTGCTCGTGGCCTACCCGGCCATGTCCGTCTTCCTCGTCGCCTTCGGCTTCCGCACCGTCTACAACGATCGCAGCAGCCGTCCGTTGTCCTTGCGGATGCTGCTGGCCACCGTCGCCTGCACCTTGGTCGGCGACGTCTTCTACATGCTGGCCGATGCCCACATCACCACCATCGACCCGCGGATGATCGACGTCCCCTACGGCATGGCCTACCTGGCCGCCATCGTGGCGATCCTCCACCCGTCGGCGTCCGAGGTGGCGGTGCGCCCGTCGGTGGTCGAGGCCCAACCGCAGCGCAGCCGTCTGGCTCTGGTCGTGATGGCGTTGTGCGTCCCCGCCCTGTTGACCCTCAGCAAGACGACGGCCAGCCGCGACAACGTGATCGTCGTCATCGTGCTGGCCTGCACCGGCACCGCCGCCTGGCGCATGTTCCTGGCGCTCCGCGAGCACGCCCGGTCCGAGGCTCGGCTGGCCTACCAGGCCACCCACGACATGCTGACCGGGCTGCCCGATCGCAGCTATGTCGTGGCCCACGTCGATCGCCTCGTCGGCGCCGACGGCGACTCGTCGCTGGCCCTGCTCCTGCTCGACATCGATCGCTTCCGTCTGGTGAACGACAGCCTGGGCCACGTCAGCGGCGACGACCTGCTCATCGCCGTCGGCCGTCGTCTCGAAGCCAACAGCCGGGCCGGCGACCTCGTCGCCCGCATCGGCGGCGACGAGTTCGTGATCGTGGCCGAGGGCGTCCGCGAGGTGGCCCATGCCACCGAGCTGGCCGAGCGGACGCGGCTCAGCTTGAGCCAGAGCTTCGGAGTCCGCGACACCGACATCCCGGTCTCGGCCAGCATCGGCGTGGCCCTCCACCGATCGGACCTGCCTCCGTCGACGGCCGACACGCTCATGCGCGACGCCGACATCGCCATGTACCAGGCCAAGGACGCGGGCGGTGACACGGTGGCGGTCTTCGACGATTCGATGCGCCAACGGGTGGAGCGTCGCCTCGATCTCGAACAGGAGCTGCGCCACGCCCTCGATCGGGGCGAGCTGCACGTGGCCTATCAGCCCATCGTGCGGTCGGTCGACGGCCGCGTGACCAGCCTCGAGGCGCTCTTGCGGTGGACCCATCCGCGTCTCGGCTCGATCGCCCCGTCGGTGTTCATCCCCATCGCCGAAGACACCGGCGCCATCGTCGACATCGGCGCGTGGGTGCTCGACCAGGCCTGTCTCGACCTCGTCGAGTTGCGCTCGACCATCCCTTACGCCGAGCACATGACCGTCGCCGTCAACCTGTCGGCGCGCCAGCTCCGCGACAGCAGCCTGCTCGACCACGTCGCCCGCTCTCTGCTGCGCCGAGGACTCCCCGCGTCGGGTCTCAAGCTCGAGCTCACCGAGACCTGCATCATGGAGAACCTCGGACTCATCTCACAGCTGCTCGACTCGCTGCGGTCGTGCGGCGTGCGCATCTCGGTCGACGACTTCGGTACGGGCTACTCGTCGCTGGCCACCCTCGACCGACTGCCGGTCGACGAGGTCAAGATCGACAAGTCCTTCGTCGACGGCATCGCCGAGGACGGAGCCAACACGAGCCTGGTGTCGGCCATCGTGTCGATCGCCCAGTCGCTCGGCATCACGACGGTGGCCGAGGGCGTCGAGAGCTCGCAACAGGCCGAGCGGCTCCGCGACCTCGGCTGCGGTGACCTGCAGGGGTTCCTGTTCGCCAAGCCCATCAGCGTGACCAAGATCCCGGCGCTGGTCGACCAGCTGGGGCTGGCGGCGGCGCCGACCCTACGAGCGGTGCCGGACTCGGCCTAGTGCTAGCCGGCGGCGGCCAACGGCGCGGCCGCGGCGAGCGCGGGCCGGACCTGCCACTCGGGCTGGGAGACGACCGCCTCGAGGCCCTCGCCGGCGAAGAGCAGCGCGTGCACCTTCGGGTCGAGCAGGCCGACACGGGCGCGGTAGTCGAGGATGTCGATCAGCACGGGCTGGCTCGACGGCGAGTCGAGGTACCGCATGGGCTCGGTGCCGGGAATCGGGCTGAGGGGCCGACCGAAGGGTCGGTTGATCTGCTTGAGCACGATCTGGTCGAGGATGGCCAGATACCAGCGGAGATCGCGATCGAGGCTCATGCGGCCCAGGCCCTGGTACAGCGCCGTCGCGACCAGGCCGCACGCCGCCGCGCCTCGGTAGTCCGGCGGGACGGCCAGGGTGGCCATGTCGTAGAGCGACGTCAGGTCGAGGGCGATGCCGTGGTCAGCGGACAAGCTCTCCGGCGTCATGCCCCACATCCGCTCGAGATCGTGCAGGCTCTTGAACCCGCGATCCGACGGCAGGACGAGGCGGAGCATCCCGGCCGCCGCCCGCTCGGCATGGTCGATGACGCACAGGAAGATGCTGGTGTCCTCGTACGGGCCGTACTCGGCGGCGAGCAGATCCGGGGTGTTGCCGAAGGCCTCGTAGAACACGTTGCGTTCGATGGTCCGGGCCAGTTCGGCGGCGGGCTCGTCGGCGTCGAGGACATACAGACCGAACGGGGTGTCCCCCCGGCCCTCCCGGACGATCAGGTCGTCAACCAGCTCCCACGATTGTGCCTGGATGGTGGCAGTATGCCTGAGGTCACAGGGCATGGCCAGGAGTACCGCGCTGGGTAGGAATTTTCAGCACCGTGAGTGGCATAACCGGCTCTGGGGGCGTCGAGAGTGGTCACCTGGCCTCGGCCGGCGGCCACGGCCGCGGCGAGCGGGTTCGAGACGAGGAGGATCGGCGTGGGCCGGAGCGCACAACTCGAGGTCGAGGGCGACCCGACCGAGGCGGGGTTCGACCCCGCTCGGCTGGCCCGGCTCGACCGCCACTTCGCCGGCTATGTCGACGACGGTCGTCTAGCCGGCTGGCTCGCCGTCGTCGCTCGCCACGGGCGGATCGTCCACGTGGCCTCCTGCGGCCACCGCGACCGTGAGGCCCAGTTGTCGGTCGAGCCCGACACGTTGTGGCGCATCTTCTCGATGACCAAGCCCATCACGTCCGTGGCGGCCATGATGCTCTACGAGCAGGGCGGCTTCGAGCTCAAGGATCCGGTCGGTCGCTACATCGAGTCGTTCCGCGACCAGCGCGTCTTCACGGGCGGATCAGCGCGCGCGCCGGTCACCGTGCCGGCCACCGAGCCCATCCGGGTGTGGCACCTGCTGACCCACACCTCCGGGCTCACCTACGGCTTCCACTACACCCACCCCGTGGATGCCATGTACCGCGCGGCCGGGTACGAGTGGGGCAGTCCGGCCGAGGTCGACCTGGCCGGCGCCTGCGACGCATGGGCGTCGATGCCCCTTCTGTTCGAGCCGGGAACCGGATGGAACTACTCGGTCTCGACCGACGTCCTGGGGCGACTGGTCGAGGTCGTGTCGGGCCAGCCCCTCGACGCCTTCATGGCCGAGCACATCTTCGACCCGCTCGGAATGACCGACACGGGCTTCTTCGTGTCCGAGCCCGAGCAGAGCCGGTTGGCGGCGCTCTACGGACCGGGGCCCGATCGGCGGGCGATGCGCCTCGATGCGTTCGGCCGCGCCGCCACCGCTCGTCCCTCCGTGCTGTCGGGTGGCGGCGGTCTCGTGTCGACCGCGTTCGACTACCACCGGTTCACCCAGATGCTCGTCAACCGCGGTGAGCTCGACGGCGTGCGGCTGCTGAGCCCCCGCACTATCGACTACATGACCCGCAACCACCTGCCGGGCGGGGTCGACCTCGAGCAGATCGGTCAGGGCACCTTCGCCGAGACCACCTTCGACGGCATGGGCTTCGGGTTGGGCTTCTCGGTGATGATGGACCCGGTTGCCAACAAGGTGCTGTCGAGCGTCGGCGAGTACGCCTGGGGTGGAGCGGCCAGCACGGCCTTCTGGGTCGATCCCGTCGAGGACCTCACCGTCTCGTTCTTCACCCAGCTGCTGCCGTCGAGCACCCACCCGATCCGCCCGCAGCTCAAGCAGCTCGTCTACCAGGCGCTGGTGGACTAGGCGTCGAGGCGATACGAGTCGCCCTCGCGCCGGACGTGGCCGCCGCCGGGGCCGCCCAGCAAGGTGGTGAGCAACAGCCCGTCGACGTCGGCCAGCTCGGCGAGCAGACGCCGGCGGGACTCGGTCGCCGCGATCGGATCGAGGTCGGCGGCGACGCTGGGGTCGCTGATCTGGAACGGGTTGAGGAAGAGATGTCCGCCGATCACCGCGGTCTCACCACCCGACGAGATGGTCACGGCCAGATGGCCGAAGGCGTGGCCGGGGGCATCGGTCAGTCGCACGTTGGGGCTGAGTTGGTGCGGCAGCTCTATCGCGTCGAGCACGCCGGCCGTCTCGAGGACCTCGAGGCCCTCGAGCCCCAGCACCTCAGGCGGGAAGCGACCCTGGCGCCACGCGTCGAGCTCGTCGCGCGGATAGACGTAGCGAGCGTTGCGGAACGAGGGCTGCCAGCCGACCTCGTCGGTCGGGTCGACCGGACTCTTGTGCGGACGCGTGTTCCAGCCCATCCCGTCGTAGTGCGTGTTGACGACCGTGTCGAAGGCGTCGGCGGCGAAGCCGGCGGACTCGAGCTCACCCAGCAGGCGCGTCACCCGCTCGGCCGCGTCGGGTTGGGTGCGGGGGAAGTCGTTGGCCAGCCACGGGTCGACCAGGATCCGTCGATCGCGGTCGGCGATGGCGATGGCGCTGAAGGCCAGTCCGACCTCGCCGGGGTTCGGGGCGAAGTCGGGGACCGCCCACGCGGGGGCCGGCTCGTCGGACGGGAGGGCGAACGACTCGTCCTCGATGCGGACGATCTCGACCTCACCCACGCTCCAGCGATGCACGGTTCTCCATCATGGCCGTGAGCGACCTCGACCGCGCCGATTTTCACGGGGCCAGCGTCTAGCCGAGCTCGGCGGCGGCGCTGATGGCGGCGACGGGCCGGAGCTGGCGATTGGTGATCACCTCGTCGACCAGTCCGTAGGCCACGGCATCGGCCCCGCGCACGATGTAGTCACGATCGATGTCGGCGACGATCCGGTCGCGGGGCTGGCCGGTGGTCTCGGCGAGGATGTCGATCATCCGCTCGCGCATCTCGATCGTCTCGCGGACCTGGATCTCGAGGTCGACCGACTGGCCCTGGACGCCACCGTGGGGCTGGTGGATGAGCACGCGTGCATTGGGCAGGGCTGTCCGCAGCCCCGGCGCACCCGCGCTGAGCAGCACGGCCGCGGCCGACGCCGCTTGGCCGATGCACGTCGTGGCCACCGGCGGGTGCAGGAACTGCATCGTGTCGTAGATCCCGAACAGACCGACCATGTCGCCGCCGGGGGAGTTGATGTAGAGGTTGATCGGCTTGTCGGCATCCTCGGCCTCGAGGAAGAGGAGCTGGGCGACGACGAGGTTGGTCACCTGCTCGTCGATGGGCGCCCCGAGGAAGATGATCCGCTCGCGCAGCAGCCGGGAGTAGATGTCATAGGCGCGTTCGCCTCGGTTGGTGGATTCGATGACGGTGGGGACGAGCACGGGCTCTCGCTTTCTGCCGGGTGGTTCGCGCAACTGTTCAGTTGCGTGAATCCCACCCTAGAAGGTTGCGGATCCGATGCGCAACCACTAAGTTGCACGAATGGAGCAGCCATCGAACGCCACCAGTCCTGACGAGCTCGAGACGGCCCAGGTCGTGCGCCGCGTCGTGATCGACGCTCCGGTCGAGGCGGTGTGGCCGTCGCTGGCCGACCCCGACGCTTTGGCCCGTTGGTTGCAGGCCGACGTGAGCCTCGACGGGGTGCTGGCGCCGGGCGTGGCCGGCCGAGTGATCGATGCCGACGGAGCGGTCCGCCACGTGTTGATCACCGACGTCGAGCACGGACGGCGGCTGGCCTGGCACTGGTGGGAGGACGGCGGCGAGCTCTCGTCGGTCGAGATCACGACCACCCCGCAGGGCGAGGCCACCGAGGTCCGCGTGGTCGAGACCGTGGCCCTGGCCTCGGTCACGAGCGGGGGGAGCCGCGCCGGCATCGTCACCGATGTCTTCGATCAGCGCTGGGATGTGGCGCTGCCCACCTTGGTCGATCGCTTCGCGGCCAAGCTCGGCGTGCTGGCCGGGTCGCCCGTCGGGTGATGGCGTCGTCGGGTTCGTCGGCGACCAGCGAGGCTCGGGCCGGGGCGGTGTTCGCCGCGTTGGCCGATCCGACGCGCCGTCAGCTCTGGCGCGCCGTCGTCGACGACGGCCCCATCACGGCCACGACCCTGTCAGCGACCCGCCCGGTCACCCGCCAAGCAGTGGCCAAGCACCTGCAGGTGCTCGAGGCCGCCGGTCTGGTCGAGGCCGACCGGGTCGGGCGCGAGACTCGCTATGAGGCCCGCCCGGGTTCGTTGCGCGCCGCGTCGGACTGGATCGCCGCCGTTGACGCGGCCTGGGACCAACGCCTGTCGCGCCTCAAGGCCGAGGTCGAAGCCCAGCCCTGACGGCGAGAACGGGTCCGTCGACGATCAGCCGGTGCGGCTGCGTCCGCCGCGTGCGGCCGAGGCCCCGACGCGACGGTCCTCGGCACGGGGCGCACCGCGATGGTCGCGACGCTGACGAGCCACCCAGTGGCGGCTCCAATGCACCGAATCGAGCTGACGGATGTGGTTCGAGCAGCGCTGCCCCGGCAGCGCGAGACACGCTGGACACTGCACGGCGTACGGATCGATCATGGCCAGCACCTCCAGTCACCTGGCGCCCCGGGACCGCCCGGATCCGACACCATGGTGCGCCTTGGCGCAACGTTCGCGGTGGATACCTGCGTAGTCGGCACTCGCCGTGCTCACCTTGAGGTGGCTGGTGTCACTCGGCGGGGGACCAATTGAGAATTTACAGTGTATTTGCGTTGTTGTCGGTTGTTCGACGCGGCTAGAATCGAATACGTGTTCGATCTAACGGACTGTCGAAGATGGGTGCCAGAAGGCGGCGCTCGAGGACCTGACCTTCGCGTCGGACGGCGAGTTGCTGTCGGCCGTGAAGGGCTTGGCTCGGGCTCGGGCCGGTCTGGATGCGGCCGAGGCTCATGTGTTGGCGGAGCTCGAGGGGCGGGGGGTGTGTGACCGGGACTTCGGGGTGGGGACCGCATCGTGGGTGGCGGCCGAGACCCGTGCGCCGCGGGTCCGTGTGTCGGTCGCGGGTGCGGTTGGGGACCCGACTGCGCAAGCTGTGGGCGGTCGACTCAGGCGTTGTCGCAGGGCCGGATCGGTCTCGGCCCACGCCAACGCCCTGGGTGACGCGGTGGCCAATCCTCGGGTCGGGGACCTGATCGCCGATCTGGAAGCCGAGTTGGTGGAGGCGGCGCAGCACTGCCCGTTCGAGATCTGGAAACGAGACCTGACCGTGTTGGTCGAGTTGTTGGATCAGGACGGGGGCTATGACCCGAACCAGGACCTGGCCGCCAACACGTTGCACGCCAGCCTGGTCGGCGACGCCCGCCTGGTGATCTCGGGTGAGCTGGTGGGTGAGAACGCTCTGGTGGTGGCCCAGGCCCTGAACATGAAGGCTGACGAACTGGCCCGCCAGCTACCGCAACGACCACAACCAGACCGACGACGTCGACATGCCCGCCGCGTTCAACGCTGCTCGCTTTGGCGTTGGCCGAACTGTGCCGGGCCGGACTGGCCACCGACCCCGCCATCACCCGAGCCCCCCACCCCGACGTCACCCTGGTCATCCGCACCCAAGGCACGCCGACCGAGCACCACGAACCCCGTACGCTACGTCCTGCCGGACTGGTTCGGCCGCGACGACGAGCGGCCCGGGTTGTTCACCGTCGACGGGGATCGGCTCACCACCCTCGAGCGCTACCAACACCTGCTGTGTGACGCCGGCGTCACCGCGCTCATCGTCGACTCCCTCGGCGTGCCCCTCGACCTAGGCCAGAGCGTGCGGCTGGCCACCCCGGCCCAGCGCCGGGCCCTGGCCGTCCGCGACGGCGGCTGCGTGTTCCCCGGCTGTGACGCCCCCGTGTCATGGTGCGACGCCCACCACGTCGACTGGTACGAACACGGCGGCCCCACCGACATCGCCAACCTCGCCCTGCTGTGCCGCCGCCACCACGGCATCACCCACCGCCACGGCTGGACCATGACCACCACCCCCGACCAACACTTCACCTGGACCACCCCCACCGGCCACACCCTCCACAGCCAACGCCACCTCGGCCGACCCCCACCCGGCCAATGAGCCGAGGCGGTTGGAGGGTGAGGGATTACGGTTCGAGGCCCTTGAAGCGGCGCCGCAGCTGATGTCGTTCGGTGGCGGTCACGGGCGGACGACCGCGACGCTTGCGCCAGCGCGCTCGCACCGACCAGCGGGCGCGGTCCCAGGGCGAGGTCCATTGGCTCGGTCGCGCCGTAGCGTAGGGATAGGGCTCGGACACGGAGGCGCGGAGGTCGGCTTCGGGATCGTCGGCGCCGCGGATGCGATCGAGCCAGTACTCCTGCTCGTGGCTGGGCCGTTGGCGATAGACGTGGTGGCGGGTGGCGGCTGACAGCTTGATGGCCGAGAGCGTCGAGCCCGAGCCGATCTCGGTTCGGGTCGAGATGCGGCGCCACAGGTCGGCTTCGGGATCGATGGCTCCGTTCTGACCCGGGGGTCGCCATCCACCGACCGACTCGGCCAGATCGCGGCGATGTCCCACCGTGCTCGGTGGGATCCAGGCGCCGGGCTGGTAGGTCCAATCCGCCGGTGGCCACACGACCAGCGGATCGCCGGCGCCGACCATCAGCGCCTGGTCGTGCGCCAGACCGGCGCCGCCGTCGAGGGCGGCGACCAGCGACTGCAAGTGGGACGGCAGCCAGAGGTCGTCGTGGCCGAGGTAGGCGATGAGCTCACCGCCGGCGCACCGGATCCCTTCGTTGTTCGGCCCCCACTGGTGCCCGACGTTGGTCGCCAGGTTGTGCCACTGCACCCGCGGGTCGTCGATCGCCTCGACCACCGCCGCGCTCTCGTCGGTGCACGCGTCGCCGATGACGAGCAGCTCGAAGTCCGCATAGGTCTGGTCGAGGGCGCTGGCGATGCTGTAAGGGAGCACGGGCGCCCAGTTGTAGGTGGCCATCACCACGGTGACGCGCGGCAAGGGATCCTCGGGCTGCTCGGGACGGGAACGCATCGATCGGGATCAGGCCAGCGGGCCTGATCCCGATCGGGCGCTCAGGCCAGGAGCTTGGCCTTCTGGGCCTCGAACTCGGCGTCGGTGAGGGCGCCCTGGTTCTTGAGCTCGGACAGCTTGGCGATCTGGTCGGCGGCACTGGCTCCACCGGCGGTCTGTTGCACGTAGTCGCGGAATTGGGCCTCGTTGGCCTGCGCATGGGCGATGGCTCGCTTCTGCATGCCCGACCCGCGGGCGATCAGGTAGATGAGGATCCCCAGCCACGGCAGGATCACCACGAAGATGGTCCAGAACGCCTTCATCCCGCCGGAGAGGTCGTCGCTGCGGAAGATGTCACCGAAGATGGTGATCAGCACCCAGAACCAGATGATGAACATGAACAACCAGAGCATCGACCAGAGCACCTGGCCTGATCCAAAGGTGGACGCAAGCATCGAGTTTCCTTCCATAGGTTGTTGTTTCCCAAAGATCATGGCCCGTCAGCGAGGGGTCATCGTGCCGTCGAGGGGTCGGGCCCGGTGGCCACGACATCGCCCTCGGCCGCCCGGATCTTCTGGACCAGCCCGACCAGCAGGTCCAGCTCCTCCTCGGTCGAGACCGACGGTGCCGAAGAGATCCTCGTTCAGCATCTCGACCGCGCTGGTCGAACAGTCGTCGTCCCTTGGCCGTGATCTCGACCAGGGTGGCCCGGGCATCGGTGGGATGGGCCACCCGGCGACTCAGACCCGGCCTTCTCGAGCCGGTCGACGGCGCTGGTCACCGTGGCCGGGGTGATCCACAGACGATGGCCGACCGAGCCGAGCGTCATCGGGCCGGTCCAGCGCAGCATGCCCAGCACCTGGTAGCGGGCGAAGGTCAGCCCGAGCGGGCGCAGGGTGGCCGCGGCCCGGTTGAGGAAGATCTGCTCGGCCCGCATGACCGAGACGACCGCGGCCATGCCGGCCGCCGTGTCTCCCCAGCCCTGTTCGATCCAGCGCTCCCGGGACGCTTCGACGGGGTCGTACACCAGCGGGCGAGGCATCCGGGGGAGCCTACCTTTCGCCGCGCGGTCACCGTTGCGGTCCGAGCTCCCGTTCCCGGGCACCGTCACGAGCGGGGCCGGGCCGCGTCGGGCACCCGGCCGATGACCCCGCGCTCGGCCAGCCCGGCCCGGGCCTCGTCGTCGAGCCCGAGCACGTCGAGCACCTCGTCGGTGTGCTCGCCCAGCAGCGGGGCCGGGCCGCGGTGGATACCGCGTCGGGCCCCGCGAGAACCGGAACGGCAGCGTGCTGTGCCGGGCCGAGCCCGACGACCTGGCGGTCGACGTCCTCGAAGAAGCCCCGGAACTGCGAGCTGGGGCAGCGCCGGCTGTTCGTGGGGCTGCATCACCTGGCCCACCGGGACGCCGGCGCGGCCACAGGCAGTCGACGATCTCGTCGGCGCTGCGGGTCGGCGCACCAGCGGCCAGGTGCTCGTCGATGGCGTCGTGGTGGGCTCGGCGCCCGGCTGCGGTGGCCAGGGCCGGGTCGATCGCCCACGCGGGCCGACCGAGCGCCTCGACCGAGGCCTGCCACTGCTCGTCGGTGGCGACGGCGATCGCCACCCAGGTGTCGCGGCCGCCGTGCGTCGTCGGTGTCGGCGGTCAGGTACAGGTTCTGCGGGGCGGCGGTCGGTCCCCGGTTGCCGTCCCGCCCGAGCAGCGCGCCGTAGGCCGAGTGCTCGACGACCTGCTCGGCGGCCACGTTGAGCGCGGCGTCCACCATCG
The DNA here is from genome assembly GCA_963734965.1 of uncultured Microthrixaceae bacterium. Taxonomy (GTDB): domain Bacteria; phylum Actinomycetota; class Acidimicrobiia; order Acidimicrobiales; family Acidimicrobilacustridaceae; genus UBA4742. The sequence continues at coordinate 28,834 of CAVTJK010000003.1, forward strand.
ACGCCTCGACCACGACGCCCTCACCGGTGCGGCGGCGGTGCTCCAGGGCCGAGGAGCAGTCCGCACAGCGCGTGGCGTGCCGGCGTTCGAGTCGCCCACGCAGTAGGGCGAGATCGGGCGTGGCGTCGGGGTAGCCCGGTCATCCAGGTCAGTCCGGCCGCGTCCTCGATGACGAAGGCGAAGGCCGGGTCGTCGCGCCACGGGCCGTCGAGGCCGAAGCCGGGCATGCGGACCACGATGACGTCGGGCCGGATGGCCCGGACGGCCTCGATGTCGAAGCCCGAGCTGCTCGAGCACCCGGGGCGTGTTGTTCTCGACGATGACGTCGCAGGTCGCGATCAGCCGGCGCAGCAGCGTCGCGGCCCTCGCTCGGTGGCGAGGTCGAGGGTCACGCCCTTCTTGTTGGTGTTGAGCCCGCAGAAGATCCCGGAGCGCTCCCACCAGTTCGGCTCCGAGAAGCGCAGGCCGGACGAGCAGGCGCGTGCCGTCGGGCCGGGCCGTCGACTCGATGTGGAGGACCTCGGCGCCCAGCATGGCCAGCACGTGGGTGCACAGCGGGCCCGGCCCAGAACGAGGTGAGATCGAGCACCCGCAGGCCGTGCGTACGGCAGCTGCCGCGGTCGCACCGTCGGCGCCGGGTCGGTCGGGCTGACGTCGGCTCGGCCCGGCGGAGCGTGTCGTCGTGCTCGCCCAGCGACGGCGCCGGCTCGGCCGGGCGGAGCAGGGGCGGGTCGAACCGGTACGGCCGGTCGGGCTCGACGAAGTCACCGCGGGGGTTCGTCGACGATCGAGCCGACGGGCCACGAAGTGGTCGGTCGCGGGGATCGTCGCTCCGGTGCCGATCGGGCGCGTGCGGGATGCGGAAGTCGGCGGTCGAGCTCGAGGATCTCGGCCGTCGTGTGCTCGGCCATCCACGCCGCGATGTCGCGGCTGCAGGTGGGTCCGGTTGGCGAAGAGCGAGCGGTCCTCCATCCACTCGGGGTGGTCGACCATCACGCAGAAGTCGAGCCACTGCTGGCCGGTCCCGACGCCGAGGCCGACGAGCCCGTCGCTGGTGGTCTCCACCCCGGGCGTGACGATGGATGCGCCCGCTCCGGAACGGCCGGCCCACCATGTCGAAGTAGGTCACCGGGTAGTAGGTGAGGCACATGGCCAGGGTCTCGAGCATCGACACGTCGACGAGCTCGCCCGGTCCCGTCGAGCCGGGCACCGCGCCCGCGACGCCAGCGTGGCGATGGCCGCCTGCGCCCCGGTGAGCCACTCGCCGATCTGGCCGCCGACGAACACCGGGGCCCGGTCCGGCGCGCCGCGGCCGAGGCCGACGATCCCGCCCGACCAGGCCTGCAGCGTGAACTCGGTGGCGGCACGGTCCGCACCACGGGCCCTCCAGGCCGAACGGCGTGATGGTGGTGACGGTCAGGTGGGGGGCGACGGCGTCGGATGCGCCGGCGGGGGCAGCGCCGGGCGACTCGGCCAGGCGCGATCCCCTCGACCACACCACCGCGTCGGCCCGGTCCAGCAGCGCGCGCACGCGTTCGAGGTCGTCGTCATCGTCCGGGTCGGCGATCAGGCTCTGCTTCGACGACGACAGGAAGGTGAAGAGCGCGCCGTCGGCGCCGTCGGGGATCTCGGTCCCGGAGGCCGACCAGCGCCGCAGCGGATCACCCTCGGGCGGCTCGACCTTGACGACCTCGGCGCCGCCGTCGGCGAGGAGCTTCGTGCCGTAGGCGCCGGCGATGCCCGGTCGAGAGGTCGACGACGACGTAGCCGGACAGCGGCGCGGTCATCGCGCGGGTCGACCTACTCGGCCGCCTCCCGCCCCTTCTTGCTGAGCCGCCACTCCGGGCGGGAACCGGCTGTCGAAGTCCTTCACCGCCTTGCGTCAGGCCCTGGTCGATGGCCTCGTCGGTGCCCAGCTCGGACTGCGTCCGCCGGCCGTAGCCGGCCAGCGACTCGAGGATGCCGCTGATCAGGCTGCCCATGTACTCGCCCTGGAACTGCTTCATGATCTCGAAGAACGTCTTCTGCATGAACACGACGTCGGTCGAGCGGTTCTGGGCGCAGGCCAGGGCGTACTTCTGGACCTCGGCCTCGAGCTGGTCGCGAGGCACGACGCTGTTCACGAAGCCGATCTCGGCCATCTCGGCCGCGGTGAACGGCCGACCGGTGAAGACCATCTCCTGGAACTTGCGCGATGCCCATGCGACATGGCCCACCACCACATCCGGGGGGCGGCGCCGGCGTAGCGGAAGGCGGCGTGACCGAACAGGGCGTCGTCGGACGCGACCACGAGGTCGGCGTCGCCGGCCTGGTAGAAGTGCCAGCCGTAGCAGTAGCCCTTGGCCTCGACGATGCTGATCTTCTTGAACTCCTGGAGGGTCCGACAGCCGCCGCGGGGGTCGGTGAACCACTGGGTGGCGGTGGCCCCGTGGCGGAAGTTGCGCCTCGGCGGGTAGGTGACGTCGGCGTCCTCGAGCCGCACCTCGCGCAGCAGGCCGTCGTCGGAGCGCACCGCCTCCATGAACTCGGGCAGGTCCTGGCCGCGTGCCGAAGTCGTCGCCGGCGCCCCGGATCACGAGGACCTTCACGTCGTCGTCGATGTTGGCCTGGTGGAGCAGATCGGCGTAGCGGAGCCGCATCCCGATCGTGGGCGCGTTGAGGTCGATCGGGCCGGTTCAGCGTGAGCGTCGCGATCTTGGTGGCCGGGTCCTTCTCGTAGAGGATCCAGTCGGCTTCGGGGTCGGCTCGTCGGTCACGTCGGCAGCTCCTGGTTCACGGTCGGTTCCAGAACGGACTCGACGTCAGCACCTCGGGTCCGTCGGAGGTGATGAGGACCGCCTCGTGCGTCGACGACCGAGCCGACGGTGTCGTCGAAGACGCAACCGGTGACGACCAGGACGACGCCGGGGTCCAGGGTCTCCGGCGGCCGCCGTGCGGGGCAGGTCGCGCACGATCACCGGATCGTCGAAGCCGAGGCCGAGGCCCCGGGCCACCGGCATCACCGGCAGCGGCTCACCGGCCGCCCGGTAGGCGTCGAGGAGGCCGGCGCCGACGGCGCCGGGCCGGCAGGCGTCGAGCAGCCGCGGCCACAGCTCGTCGTAGCGGCGGTAGAGGGCTCTCGACGGCGCGGGCGGGCGCCGTCGAGGCCGACGGGCCAGGTCCGACCCACCTCGCCGGCGTAGCCGTCGGCCACGACGCCGGCGTCGAAGGAGACGAGGTCGCCGGCCTGCGATCGCGGTCGCCGCCCGGGTCGCGACGAGCCCGCCGGCCGAGGTGATGCGGACGACGTCCTGGGTCGCCGGCGTGGTGACACCGCTGCGAGGCCATGGCGTCCATGAACACGCCGGTCAGGTCGCGCTCGCTCACGCCGGGCCGCAGCTCGGCCACGGCGGCGGCCATGGCCGACTCGGCCACCCCGATGGCGGAGCGGATGGCGTCGACCTCCTCGGCGGTCTTGATGCGCCGGGCCGATCGCAGCGCGCCGGCTGCCGTCGACGATCTCCGCGTCGGGGAAGGCCATCGGCAGCAGCTGGGCGAACAGCGGCGACATGGCGTCGGTGCCGACCCGGCGAGGCGCGGCGTCGGCGGCGATGCCCTTGAGCAGGGCGACGAAGTTCATCGGGTTCCACGTGATCCCGAAGAGGTGGTCGTGGGGGATCTCGTCGGGAACGCCCTCGTCCCAGGTGCTCAGCAGGTAGACCTCGCCGGGTCTCCCGCACGACCACGCAGCCGGGACCGAACGGTCGGGTGCCGGCGTTCCACAGGATCGGCACGCCCGGAGGCGTAGCGGATGTTGGCCACCCGACCGAGGACGAGCACGTCGAGGTCGTGGGCCTCCATGGCCGTCGAACAGCCGTGCCCGACGCCCTTCGCGGAGCTCGAGGCGGTCCGGGATCGGTCTCAGTCGCCATACGGGTCGTAGGGGTAGTCGGTGAGGTTCACGCTGCCCTCGTCGGTGATGACGAACACGTTCTCGGACCGGTAGCCGCTGTGGCCCTCGTCCCACACGATCGGTTCGATCGACCAGCACCGTGCCGGCCGGCGAGCACCAGCCGCCGGTCGTAGCCGTCACCCAGGTCGGTGCCGACGTAGGGCGCCTCGGCGCTGTCGAGACCGAGCCCGTGGCCGAGGTAGAAGTGCGCCATCCACGGCCGCTCGCCCGCCGCACACCTCCATGGCCGCCGCGGTCAGGATCCGAGGCGGGGACGCCGGCCCTCATGACCGACAGGACGGCGTCGTTGATCTCGCGACCACCGGGCGTGCTGGGCCTGCTGGCGGGCGGTCGGGTCCTGGCCGACCACCCACGTGCGACCGAAGTCGGAGTGGAAGCCCCGGTACATGATGCCGGTGTCGACCCACAGGACGTCACCGGCGGCCAGGGTGCGCTCGGTGCTCAGCAGCGGACAGGCGATGTCGCCGTGCACGGTCCAGGGCAGGTCGGCCTGGCGATCGGGCATCACCTGCCAGATCGGGTCGAGCACGTTGGCCTCGGCGCCGAGCTCGAACACCCGGTGCAGGAAGGTGGCGGTGAGATCGGTCTGGCGGGCGCCGGGCACCAGTCCGGACCTGGACGTCGACCATGGCCTGCTCGGTGATCCACAGCGCGTGGCGGAGGCAGGCCAGCTCGTCGGGCGTCTTGACCAGGCGGGCCGTGCTCATGACCTCGCTGGCCGCCCGCGGCGGCCAGTCGGCGAGCAGGAGGTCGCGGTCGCGGTGCATCGCCCCGGTCACCTCGTCGACCGCCACGACGGCGCCGTCGGCCACGCAGGTCGGCGCAGCGATCGCGGCGAAGGCCTCGACGCCCTCGTCGACGTCGAGGTAGGTCGGACCGTGCAGGTGGTCGTCGTCGAGGTCGAGCTCCTCGGCCGCGTCGGCCAGGAACGGCGTGAACAGGTGGGGCGTCGTCGTCGTCGACCAGGACGACGGCGACCGGGCGCTCGACGTTGCCGCGACCGGCGTCGCTGAGCGGCCAGCTGGCTCCGGTGGCGTAGGAGACGTTGGCGTTGGCCAGCAGGACCAGCGCGTCGATGCCCTTGTCGGCCATCAGCTCGACGCAGCCGGGCGCCACGGTCGCGGCGCATCCGCGCCAGATCGGGCTGCGCCGGCAGGTCGAGCCCGCCCGGCGCCGAGGTGAGCAGGTCGCGTCATCAGCGCTCGAGGCCGAGGAAGTTCGTCACGTTCGTGCTGACGATCTTGACCGCGTCCTCGGGGCCGACCGCTTCGACCACGCTGGCCAGCGACCGTTCCGAGTAGCCGAACGTGCTCTCGTTGTGCGGGATAGTCCGACGACCACATCACCCGGTCGACACCGATCCGGTCGATCATCTCGAGCCCGAGCGGGTCGACCATGAACGAGGCGTACATGTGGTGTGCGCCAGTAGTGCTCGACGTCGTGGTCGATCGCGTGGTCGGCCATGTGCTGGAGCGACGCATAGAGGTGCTCGGCGTCCTGGAGGGCGGCCGGGACCCAGTTGATGCCACCCTCGAACCAGCCGACCTGCAGGCCCGGGTGGCGGTCGAGGATGCCGCCGAACACGTAGCGACCGAACATCTCGCGGAACGGCGCCACGTTGTGCACCATCCCGACCAGGACCCCGTTGTCCCGGCACGGCGAGGCCAGCGGTGCCTCGCCGATGTGGTGGGCCACCGGGAGGCCGCTCTCCTCGATGGCCTCCCACACGGGGTACATGGCCGGCGAGTTGTAGTCGATGGGCTTGCCGTCGTCGCCGGCGCCCGGCTTCGAGCGGCAGCCAGAACGTCGTGAGGCCGAGCTCCTTCAGCTCGGCCAGCGTCCGGCGGCATCCGTCGCCGTCCCACCAGTTGATCATCCCGACGCCGTAGAAGCGGCCGTTGGACTGCTCCTGGAGCTCGGCGATGTGCTGGTTGTAGATCCGGAAGCAGAGCTCGCGGACTTCCTTGTCCGGCCAGCCCATGAGACCGAGCAGCGCGTTGGGGAAGGCGAGCTCGCGGTGGACGCCGTCCGACTCGAGCGTCGCGGCCGGCGGGCCTCGGCGTCGTTGGTGGCCGACCCGGCCAGCGGGTCGTACTGCATGAGCACGGCGGTGAACTCCCGGCGGCAGGAAGGTCTTGCCGCCGATGGCCAGGTTCCAGGCGCCGTCCTCGTAGACGACTCGAGGGGCCTGCTCCTTCATGCCGGCCGGGAACCGCTCGTAGAAGATGTCCTCGGACAGCGAGATGTGGTCGTCGGCCGAGAACACCTCGGTCCCGGGCGGCAGGCCCGACCGACCCCGATGCGTGGCCCTGTCGATCCTTCGGCGGGGCGAAGCCCTCCGGGGGATAGGTGAGCGTGCCTGGTGCGAGCCGTCATCGGATGTCCGTCCCCCGGTTCTCGTGGTCGTACCTATTTACTTTGATATCGTAGCATTTGTCAACGTGACCAGGGGGGCGTGACATGACCGAGTGGGACTCGACCGTCGACTTCGTGATCGTCGGATCCGGGGGCGGGGGCATGGTGGCGGCACTGACCGCGGACGCCGCTGGAGCGAGCGCACTCGTGCTCGAGAAGCAGGAGCTGGTCGGCGGCTCGACCGCGATGTCCGGCGGTGTGGTCTGGGTCCCGAACAACCCGGTCATGCGGGCCGACGGCATCGCGGACTCCTACGAGGACGCCATGGCCCACTTCGAGGCGGTGGTCGGCGACGTCGGTCCGGCCTCGTCGTTCGAACGTCGCCACGCGTACCTGACCGCTGGTCCCGAGATGGTGTCGTTCCTCCAGGACCTCGGGGTCGGCTTCGTCCACTGCCTCGGCTACAGCGACTACTACTCGAACGCCAAGGGTGGAGTCGACGAGGGTCGGGCGATCGAGCCGGTTCCCTGGGACGGTCGGGCGCTCGGCGACTGGCTCCCCAAGCTGCAGCCCGGGCCTGGCCCAGAGCCTCGGGCTCGCGGTCATGACCAACGAAGCGCGGTCTCTGTCGCACTACAACCGCAGCCTCGGCGCCTTCGCCGTGTCGGCCCGCGTGGCGTTGCGGACCTATGCCGCCCGCGCCCGGGGGCAGGCGCTGCTGACCAACGGTGCCTCGCTGATCGGTCAGATGCTGGCCATCGCCATCGCCCGGGGGATCCCGGTGTGGACCGAGGCTCCGCTCGACGACCTGATCGTGGAGGACGGCCGAGTGGTCGGCGTTCGCACGACGCGTGACGGGGCGGCCGTGCACGTCAGGGCCCGTCGCGGCGTCCTGCTCGCCGCCGGCGGCTTCGCCCACAACCGGGGGATGCGGGGGGAGTTCGGCGGCGACCAACCCAACCTGGCCAAGTGGTCCATCGCCAACCCCGGCGACACCGGCGAGGCGCTCCAGACCGCGATGCGACTCGGGGCCCGGACCGACCTCATGGACGAAGCGTGGTGGCTGCCCGCCCCCCGGACCGGCAAGTTCGGTCAGTCGACGTTGGACCAGGCCCGCCAACGACCCCGCACCATCTACGTCGACGCCGACGGGCGCCGGTTCGTGAACGAGTCGAACTCGTACATGGAGGTCGGCAAGGCGATGTATGCCCGGGACAAGTCGAGCCGGGCGGTGCCGTGCTGGTTGATCTTCGACGACCGCTACCGCAAGCGCTACGCCCACCTGCGATCCAGCCCCGGTCGCTTTCCCCGCAAGCTGTTCGAGAGCGGTCGGCTCAAGCAGGCCTGGACGCTCCAGGACCTGGCCCGGATGTGCGGCATCGACGGCGACGGGCTGACCGAGACCGTCGAGCACTTCAACGTCAACGCCGCACAGGGCATCGATCCCGACTACGGGCGCGGTGACTCGGCCTACAACCGGGCGCTGGGCGATCCCAACCACAAGGTGCACCCCTGCCTGGGCCCCATCGACGAAGCCCCGTACTACGCGGTCGAGGTCGTGCCCGGCGACATCGGCACCTGCGGTGGCCTGGTGACCGACGACCGCGCCCGCGTCCTCGACCAGAGCGACGAGCCCATCGACGGCCTGTACGCCACCGGCAACATCACCGCCACCGTCATGGGTCGCCACTACCTCGGCCCTGGCGCGAGCATCGCCAACAGCATGGTCTTCGGCTACCTCGCCGCGCGCCATGCCACCGAGAGCCCGGACCCCACCGAGACCTAGGAGCAACCGTTGTCCGATGAGCTGACAGGCAAGGTCGCAGTCGTCACCGGCGGAGCCAGCGGCATCGGCCGCGCCTCGGTCGAGCGCTTCGCCGCGGAGGGGGCGCGTGTGGTCATCGCCGACATCGATGCGGAGGCCGGCGAGGAGCTGGTCGCCTCGCTGGGTGACGTCGCCGCCTTCAAGCGGACCGACGTCAGCTCGGCCGACGACGTGGCGGACCTGGTGGACTTCACCGTCGAGCGCTTCGGTGGCCTCCACGTGATGTTCAACAACGCCGGCGTGGCCAGCGCCATGACCCGCTTCCTGCACGACGATCTGAGCGACTTCACCCGCGTCGTCAACATCAACGTGCTCGGCGTCCTGCTCGGCTGCCAGCACGCGGCCAAGCACATGAAGGGCAACGGCGGAGGGTCGATCATCAACACCTCCTCCACCGCCGGCATCAACGCCGGGTCGGGGCTCATCACCTACCGGGCCACCAAGGCCGCCGTGATCCACGCCAGCCGGTCGATCGCCCTCGACGTCGCCCAGTACGGCATCCGGGTCAACTGCCTGGTGCCCGGTCAGATCCAGACGCCCATGACCAACTACGACATGGACGCGGTGCTCAAGTACACCCAGCCGCTGCCTCGCCAGGGCCAGCCCGACGACGTGGCCGACGCGGCCGTGTTCCTGGCCAGCGACCGCTCGGCCCAGATCACCGGCATCGTGTTGCCCGTCGACGGCGGGACCACCGCCGGCCCCCCGGCCTCGCAACTGAAGCTGTTCATGGGGGCGGCGGCCGAGAAGTCCTGACGACGGGCTACGGGGTCGCGTCGGGGATGAGATGGCGATGGAGCTCGCTGGTCAGTTGGTGGATCGTGCGCGTGAGCTCGGTGTTCTCGACCAGCAGCTTGGTCACGTCGGCGTAGTCGGTGTCGGCCTTGGCCTGCTGGAAGGAGGCTTGGCGGTTCTGACCGATCATGACGAAGGTCGACAGGAAGATGGCCTCGAGCGACACGATCAGGGTCAGGGTGGGCCACGGGCTCCGCTCGAACACCAGCATCCACAACGTGAAGAGGACGGCGTGGAGGTAGACGAAGTTCATCGACCCGGCGAACGACGTGATCTTGTCGGCGATGCGGAGCTGCGTATCCGCCGCCCGCTTCTCGAACTGCTCTACGACGACCGGATGGTGGATCACATTGGGATCGAGCTTGGGCATGTGCCGGCCTCCTGATCGAACGCGCTGGCAGGGTCGGACACATGATGCGTCCGACCACCCGCCAGGTCCACCGTCAGGTCCCGCGGAGCTCGGCGACCTTGCGGACGCGCGTGACCCACGAGCGCTGCTCGCCACGGCGCGAGGCGAGGCGTTGCCAGGTGACCAGCCCGACCGCGGCGGCCGCCAGCCCTGGCAGGGACATCGAGGCGACGGTCGGGCCGGTCCGGCGCGAGATGAGCTGCGCCCCGGCCATGAACGACGCGGCGGTGATCAGTCCATCGACGAGGCGATCGGCAGCGTGGTCGGCGTCGTGGATGCTGAAGTCGACGGCCAACTTGCCGGTGCGGATCTGCTCGAGGATGGCGTGGATCTCTTCGGGTAGATCACCGATGAGGTGCTCCCAACTGCGCACCGAGCGCCCGAGCTGGCGGACGATCCTCTGCGGGTCGAAGCGCTCCATCATCATCTTGCGGACATACGGCTCGAGCAGCTCGGTCACGCGAACTTCGGTGCCGACGCCGCGCCCGAGGCCTTGCAGTCGCAGCAACACCCGGAACAGCAGAGCGAGGTCGGCCGGCAGCACGAGCTTGTTGTCGTGGAGCAACTTCATGCCGCTGGTGGTGATGGCGTTCATGTCGAGCTCGCCCACGCCGACCAGCAGGTAGCGGTTCAGCCACATCTCGATGCTCGACCGCAGCTGCGGGATGTCGACGCCCGGCGGAGGAGTGGTCATGTCGAGGATGACGTCGATCAGGCTGTCGACGTCACGGGTGCCGATGGCGATGACCATCGACTCGAGCTGACCGCGGCGCAGGCTGGACAGGCGGCCGATGTCGCCGAAGTCGAGGATCGCCAGGTGTTCGGCGTCGGGGAGCAGGAAGTTCCCCGGATGGGGATCGGCGTGGTAGATCCCGTCCCGGAAGATCATCTCCAGGTAGATGTTGGCGGCGCGCTGCACGAGCTTGTCGACGTCCCAGCCGGCGGCCTCGACGCCGGCCCGATCGGCGAACGAGCTTCCCGAGATCATCGCCATCGTCAACACCTTGTGAGTCGACAGATCGGCATATGGCGTGGGGATCACGACGTCTGGCTCCTGGGCGAAGTTCGCCTGGAACCGCTGCAGGTTCGACAGCTCCTCACCCAGGTCGATCGCCGCGTCCATCATCGTGGCGAACTCGTCCACCAGGATGGTCGGGCGGAACTGGGCCAGCTCGGGGTCCTCGGCTTCGAGATAGTTGGCGATGCCCTGCATCAACTCGACGTCATCGCGCACGCGCACGTCGGCACCGTCGTGAAGGACCTTGACCGCGACCGGAGTGCCGTCCTTGAGGGTGGCGCGGTGAACCTGCGCGACTGATCCGGACGCGAACGGCTCTGACTCGAAGGAGCCGTACCGCTCGGTGACGGGCCCGCCCAGCTCACGTTCGACCCGCGCCAGCGCGACGCCCGGCGAGTCGGCAGGCACATCGGCTTGCAGCTTGCTCAGTTCCTCGGCGGTGTCCTCGCCGACGAGGTCGGGTCGCAGGCTGAGCATCTGGCCGAACTTGATCCATGTCGTACCCAGCTCGGTCAGGGCGTGGCGCAGCCGCTCGCCGTCGGACGCCTCGAGGTCCTCGGAGCTGAGCCGGTCGTGCACGAGATGGTCGACCGGCGCCAGCTCGGCCAGGCCGCTGCCGCGTGCGGCCCAGGCCGCGAGCCCATGGCGAGCCAGCACCTCGACGATCTCCATCAGGCGCTTGCGGTGCTTGACCAGTACGTCGGGCATGTCGGTCATGGGACACTGCTCCCTCGGCGTCGACGGCGCTCGGGCCGCTCGACATCCCGGTGCTTGGACGAGGAGCTGGACCCTTCTCCGCATAGAACCACCGGGACCGTCGCCCGTCGAGCGCTCAGGCCAGGAGCTTGGCCTTCTGGGCCTCGAACTCGGCGTCGGTGAGGGCGCCCTGGTTCTTGAGCTCGGACAGCTTGGCGATCTGGTCGGCGGCACTGGCTCCGCCGGCGGTCTGTTGCACGTAGTCGCGGAATTGGGCCTCGTTGGCCTGCGCATGGGCGATGGCTCGCTTCTGCATGCCCGACCCGCGGGCGATCAGGTAGATGAGGATCCCCAGCCACGGCAGGATCACCACGAAGATGATCCAGAAGGCCTTCATCCCGCCGGACAGGTCGTCGCTGCGGAAGATGTCACCGAAGATGGTGATCAGCACCCAGAACCAGATGATGAACATGAACAACCAGAGCATCGACCAGAGCACCTGGCCTGATCCAAAGGTGGACGCAAGCATTGTTTCCTCCGTTGTTGGTTTTGTTCGCTGACGATCTCAGCTGCGAGCCGGAGCGCTCATTCTGGCTCCGGTTCCTCGATGGGCGACTCCGACGCCATGCGACGGTCGAGGCGGACCATGCGGAACGAGTTGAACAAGCCGCCGAGTCCGGCCAAGAGTGGCACGAGCAGCGCGACCTGCAGCGCCCTGGGCCGGGCCTCGGTGTTGATGCGGACGATCTCGGCCTTGGTCTCAGGGGGCTGACCGACCAGCTGCTCCTCGAGCTGGGTGTTGCTCATCACCTCGGCATCGTCTTCGAGGGCCGAGGACACCTGTTGCTGTTGGGCCGGGGCGAGCACGGTGCTGTTCTGGGCCATGTGGGTGAAGCTGAATGACAGCGTGGCGAGCATGATGGCGCCGGCGAAGGCCAGACCGAAGGACAGGCCGAACGAGCCGGCAGCGGAGTTCACGCCGGCCGCCTCGCTCACCCGTTCTTCTGACATGGGCGCCAGCGTGTAGTCGTTGAGCTGTGAGACGAGGAGGCCGAGCCCCGAGCCGGCGATGATGAGCGCCGGCAGGAGGTACCAGCCCGAGCTGGCCCGGGGAACGGTCGGCAACAACACCAGGATCCCGGCGACGAGCAAGGCGAATCCGAGCCGGATGATCGTGCTGGGAGGTCGCCCCCCGGCCTTCTTGGCCGCCAGGAGGGCGACCCCGAACATGCTGAGGGAAAGCGGGGCGATCGAAAGCCCGGCGCCCATGGCGTTGTACTCGAGGACCATCTGGAGGTAGATGGGCAGGGCGATCATGGTGCCGCCCAGGGCGATCTGTTGGAGCATCTGGCCCGAGACGCCGAACCGGAACACCTTGGAGATGAAGAGGTCCGGATCGAGCAGGGTCGGTCGTCCTCGCCGCTTGCTGTGCACGAGCCACCAGACCAGCGCGGCGAGTGCCACAGCCCCGACGATGAGCAGGGCGCCGACCGCTTCTCCGCCCTCTTGCCAGACGAGGATGCCCAGGACGATGCCACCCATGCCCACCACCGAGAGGGCGGCACCGACCACGTCGACCCCGCGAGGACCCGTGTAGGGAACGTCGTGGACGAGTCGGATGTTCGACAGCACGATGGCGATGACGACGACCTCGAGGAGGAACGCCACCCGCCACGACAAGTACGTCGTGATGAACCCGCCGAGCAGGGGTCCCACGGCGGCGGCGATGGCGGCGGACGCCCCGACCAGGGCATAGGCCTTGCGTTGCGCCGCGCCCTCGAAGTTGCCGTGGATGAGCGATTGCATGGCGGGCAGCAGCAGTGATGCGCCAATCCCGCCGACGATGGCCCAGAACACGATGACGGCCGTGAGGCCCTGAGCGAACGCCATGGCGAGGGCGCCGACGGCGTAGCCCAGCAGGCCGAGCACATAGGCGCGCTTGCGGCCGATGAGATCGCCGACCTTGCTGCCGATGAGGATGAACGCCGCCGACACGAGCGCCTCCAGCGCGATGGCCGACTGCACTCCGCTCACGGTCGTGCCGAGGTCGTGGACCACCGCCGAGATCGACACGTTCATGATCGAGGTGTCGACCACGAGCACGAACATGGCCATGGCCAGCAGAAGGGCCAGTCGCCGGTCGCCGGCGCCGACTCCAGTCGGGTCCGCGGCGAGGTCGTTGCTCACGGGACCGCTCGTCGGACATCGCCGGGTCCGGCCGTCGGGCCGTGTCGGGCGATGGGCTTCGGCTGGCGCCCCGTCACCCCGTGACCACGCGTTCGGGCAGGATCAAGCCTTGACCTCTTGACCATGGGCGATGAGGGCCCAGATCACGAGCGCGTCGACGGTCAGCAGCACGATGGACCACAAGGGGTACACGGGAACGGCGAGGAAGTTCAGGATCAGGCTGATCCCGACCACGATCACGCCGACGACGCGAGCCAGGAGATTTCCCGTGAGCACGCCGATGCCAGCCAGCACCACGACGATCCCGAGAATCAGGTGCACCCAACCCCACTGGGTGATGTCGAGGAGGACCGAGCCGCGATTCCCCCAGACCACCCAGTTGTCGTTGAACACCGCGATCAGTCCGTAGAACGCGTCGAGCATCCCACCGATGATCATCATGAACCCTCCGAAGAAGATCCACCCGACCCATCCGGTCCGCGGCGATCGAGTCTCCATACGAATCCCCTCCCTCTTGGGGTCCCCGACGCAGCGGATGGCCCCAGCGCCAACGTACTGTGAACGGACGTTCACGATATGACCGCTGATGGTTCAGCGCCAGGAAATGTTGCATCATCACCGCATCGTCGCCGTCACCGGCCTGGCCGCCCGTGTCGACGACGTGACCCGACTCACCCCGCCCGGAGGCCAGCCATGCCCGCAGCCAGCCGTGACGATGTGCACGGTCCGATCGACTTCCTCCTGTTGGAGTTCGCGACCGAGAAGATGACGGGTGGCGCGGCCGCGGCCCTGCTCGATCTGGTGAAGCAGGACACGATTCGGATCTACGACCTCCTCGTGATCCGCAAGGAGCTCGACGGCTCGCTGACCAGGGTCGACATCGCCGCCCTCCCCGGCGATGCATCCGGCGGGTTCGCCGTGTTCGCGGGCGCCCGATCCGGTCTGCTCGGCGCGGACGACATCGCCGAGGCCGGCGAGGTCATGAGGCCGGGGACGGCGGCGGCCTTGCTGGTCTACGAGAACGCCTGGGCCATACCGTTCGTCGCCGCGGCGCTGGCCGAAGACGCGCAGGTGGTGGCCACCGCCCGCATCCCGGGCACCAACGTCATGGAAGTGCTCGACGAGCTCGATGCCGCCGACGCGGCCAACGGATAGGAGATCATCGTGCCCGGATTGCTACGTGGGGTCGCTCGAACCGCAGTCGTGGCCGGAACCGCATCAGCCGTCAGCGGTCGGGTCCAGCGCCGCCAAGCCGAGAAGTTCGCCGGCCGCGACGCCCAGATCTACGCCGACCGCCAGCAGGCCTACGCCCAGCAGGCCTACCCCCAGCCGGCGTACGCCCAGCCGGCCTACCCGCCGCAGGCCTACGCCCAACCGGCCCCCGCACCGGTGGCGGCGCCGCCGGTGGACATGGTCACCCAGCTCAGCCAGTTGGGGGAGCTGCGCGACAAAGGGATCCTGACCGACGAGGAGTTCGCCGCCGGGAAGGCCAAGATCCTGGCCGGCTCGTGAGCACCTCGGAAGCCAGGCCCGGCGCGAGCGGTACACCTGCTCCGGTCGGATGGTGGTCTCGGTCTGGCGATGAGGTCGCCGCCACCTTCGACGTCGACCCCGCGGTGGGGCTCAGCGCGGCGCGAGCCGAGGAGCTGCTGGCGGAGAAGGGACCCAATGCGCTGCCCGAGGAGAAGCCGGAGCCCGGCTGGCTGCGCTTCCTGAACCAATACCGCAGCTACATGCAGATCATCCTGGTCGTCGCCGCCGCCGTCTCGTTCGCCATCAAGGAGTGGAGCACGGCGGTCCTGCTGGTGGCGTTGACCGTGCTCAACGCCGTCGTCGGCCTCCGTCAGGAGGGCAAGGCCGAGAGCGCCATGAACGCCCTCAAGTCGATGATGAAGGCCACGGCCCGGGTGCGACGGGACGGCGTCGAGGCCGCGATCCCCGCCGAGGCGGTCGTCGCGGGTGACGTCGTGCTCATCTCGGCCGGCGACCAGGTGCCGGCTGACGGTCGGATCATCGAGGCCAGCGCGTTGCAGATCGACGAGTCGGCGCTGACCGGAGAGAGCACACCGGCCGGCAAGGACACCGCGACCCTGCCGGCGGGCGACCTCGGCCCCGGCGACCAGTCGAACATGGCGTTCATGAACACGCCGGTCACCCACGGCAGCGGCGTGGTCATCGTCACCGGCACCGCGGCCGACAGCGAGCTCGGCAAGATCTCCGGGATGCTCTCGGCGACCGCCGTCGAGCAGTCGCCGCTGACGCGGGAGCTGAACCGCCTCACGCTGTGGATCGCGGGCGCCGCCGGGCTGACGATGATCGTGATGTTCGCACTCGGTCGTAGCCGCGGCCAGGCCTGGGACGTGCTGTTCGTCAGTGCCGTCTCCCTCGCCATCGCCGCCATCCCCGAGGCGCTCCCAACGGTGACCCAGGTCATCTTGTCGCTCGGCAGCGTCGAGCTCGCGGCCCGCAACGCCATCGTGAAGGAGCTGCCGGCGGTCGAGACGCTCGGATTCACGTCCGCGATCAACTCGGACAAGACCGGCACGTTGACGATGAACCAGATGACCGCGGTCGAGGTGATCGACCCGAGCGACCGCTACACGATCACCGGGCATCGGCTACGGCCTCGACGGCACCGTCCAGCACCCGGCTGGGAGCAGCGACTCCATCGAGGCCGCCATCCTGCCGTTCGTCATCGCCAACGACGCCAAGTTGGTCGACGGCGCCGTCGTCGGCGACCCCACCGAGGGCGCGTTGCTCGTGCTCGGCCACAAAGCCGGCCTCGACATCGACGCCACCCGCGACCGGCTGCCCCGGTTGGCCACCCTCCCGTTCGACCCCACCTACAAGCTGATGGCCACGTTCCATCGGGCCACCTCGGCCGAGGGCAGGCCCGTCGTGCGCTGCTTCGTCAAGGGTGCCGCTCCCGCCGTCATGGACCGGGCCACCACCGCCCTCTCAGCGGGGACCTCGATCCCGTGGGAGGCCGATCTGGCCCAGAGGGGCGAGGACGACATGGTCCGCATGGAAGGTGCCGGGCAGCGGGTCATGGCCGCCGCTCAACGCGACCTCGACCCCGATGGCGTTCGATCCCGACGCCGATCTGCTCGCGCACGTGACCGACCTGCAGATGACGAGCCTGGTCGGCATGGTCGACCCGCCCAGGGACGAATCCAAGGACGCCGTCGCCAACGCCCAGGCGGCCCACATCCGGGTCCGGATGGTCACCGGTGACGATGTCACCACCGGCGCCGCCATCGCCGAACAGCTCGGCATCCCGGGCGAGGCGATCCTCGGTGCCGACTTCGCCGCCCTGTCCGAAGCGGACCGACTCACTCGTATCGACGACATCGGCGTCGTCGGTCGCGTCGCACCCGAGCACAAGGTGCTGCTCGTCGACACGCTCAAGCGCAAGGGTGAGGTCGTGGCCATGACCGGCGACGGTGTGAACGACGCGCCGGCGATCAAGGCGGCCGACATCGGGATCGCCATGGGCACGGGCACGGAGGTGGCCAAGAACGCGGGGCGGATGATCCTGTCCGACGACAACTTCGCCACGATCGTCTACGCCGTCGAACAGGGCCGCAAGATCTTCGACAACCTGACGAAGTACATCCGCTTCGTGCTGGTGCTGCTCGTCGTGTTCGTGCTCACCTTCCTCGGCGCCAGCGTGTTCAACATCGCCGCCGGTGAGCCGTTCACCCCACCTCAGGTCCTGTGGATCCACTTCGTCGTGAACGCCGCGTTCGGCTTCGCCCTGGGCTTCGACCTCGAAACCCCCGGACTCATGGCCCAGGTGCCCAGGCCTCGGGGCCAGTCTGTGCTCACGCGGCCTCTCGTCGTCACGGTCGGACTGGTCGGGTTCGTCATCACGGTCGGCCTCTTGATGCTCATCTCGCTCTGCGGCACCCACTTCGACAGCGCCGCGGTCGGCGAGTCGATCGCGTTCACCGCCTTCGCGCTCTGCCTCGTCGTCGCCGCCCTCGAGTGCCGTAGCGAGACCGACTCGATCTTCACGACCGCCACCTTCGCCAGCAAGCAGATGAACCGGGCCCTGATCATCGAGGTCGTGCTCGCCGTGCTCACCACCCAGATGGACGCCTTGCGGCGCATCCTCGGCACCGTCGAGCTCACGTTCCCCCAGTTCGCCTGGGCGCTGATCCCCCCGGTCGCGCTGCTCATCCTGTGGGAGATCGGCAAGCTGGCGGCTCGCCACATCCGTTGGATCCCCGCCGGCGCCGCCTGATCACGACGGGAACCCGTGGAGGGTCAGGGGCAGTCCTTCAGCGTGTCGTAGACGGCGGTGGCCGAGCTGGCGACGTTGGTGATGGCGGTCTTGAGGTCCGGCAGGCTGCTGGCGGAGATCCCGCCGCTGAGACTCGAGACCGTCGTGGAGAGCTCATCGATGGAGGTCTCCAGCTCGTCGATCGGTGCACTGGTCGCCGAACTCGCCGCGTCGCGCAGTTGGGTGATGTCGCTCTTCACCGCGTCGACGGCGGCGGTCAAGCCGTTCGTACCCTCGGCGACGAGATCGAGGTTGCCGAGGGCCTTGACGTCGGTTCGCAGCTTGGTCCCGGCCTGGCAATACGCGTCCTGAGGCGACTGGGTGGTCGGGGTCGTCGACTTGCTGCCGTCACTGCCGCAGGCCGCGAGTGGGCCGAAGCCGATGACTGCGACCAGAACGATCGCTCCCACCCTGGTGGCTTGGTGTGGTGCGCGCTGTCTCATGAGGCCCTCTTCGGTGAGTGACGTTGCGCCGACTACCCCATCGCTGCAGATGTGGACGACTTCGTCCCCAGAGGTCGATCGAGTCAACCGTATGGCGCCAGGTCACCACCGTCGTCCTACAGATGGGATGAAATCCGCGCGCTAGCATGCTGTGCAAGTGCACAGCGGGCCTCGGACCCAGGGAGCCGTGACGATCGCCAGAAACCGCACCTTCCCAGGGCGAGCTTCGTGACCGCAGCCGGCTCGGTCGGACAGGGCGGCGTCGTCGGCTCGGCCCGCTACGCCGGCAGCCGGGTGCACCGGGTGGAGGACGCCCGACTGCTCACCGGTCGGGGCACGTTCGTGGACGACGTCGTGCGGCCGGGGATGCTGCACGCCTGCTTCGTGCGCAGCCCGTTCGCCCGGGCGGCCATCGTGTCCATCGATCCCGCCGAGGCCCTGGCCCTCGATGGGGTGCACGCCGTGTTCACCGCGGCCGAGCTCAACGCCTCGGCCCACGAGGTGTGGTTCAGCCTCTCGGGCCAGGGCGGGCCCTCCACCCCCCTGCCGCCCCTGGCCGAGGGCGAGGTCCGTTTCGCCGGCGACCCGGTGGCCCTGGTGGTGGCCGACAGCAGGTACGTCGCCGAGGACGCGGCCGAGCTGGTGGTGGTCGACTACGACCCGCGGCCCGCCGTGGTCGACTACGCCACCGCGGACCAGTCCGAGGGACAGGTGCACGAGGGCTACGAGGGCAACCTCGTCGGGGAGATGGCCGGCGGCTCGCGGGACGAGGTGACCGAGGCGCTGGCCTCCGCCCCCCACGTGGTGGACGAGTCCATCTGGCAGCAGGCCTACGCCGCGGTGCCGATGGAGACGCGCGGCATCGTGGTCGAGTGGGATGCCCCCACCGAGGAGATGACGATCTGGGCCGCCACCCAGGCTCCTCACGAGGTCCGGTCGGTGTGCTCGCGCCTGCTGGACCTGCCCGAGCACCGCATCCGGGTGATCATGCGCGACACCGGCGGTGGCTTCGGCCAGAAGGTCATGCCGTTGCGCGAGGAGTGGTGCGTGATGCTGGCCGCCCTGCGCCTGCCAAGGGCGGTCAAGTGGATCGAGGACCGGCGCGAGAACCTGATGTCGGCCGGGCAGGCCCGCCACGAGCACGCGAGGGTCCAGATGGCCTTCGACGACGACGGCACGATCCTCGCCGCCGACATCGACCACGTCCAGGACGTGGGCGCCTACCCCATGCCCTGGCCGGTGGGCGTGGGCGCGGCCGTCGGCATGATCTTCCCGGGTCCCTACCGGATCCCGGCGACCGCGTTCCAGCACCGGTCGGTGTTCTCCAACCGCGTGGGGCGCACCGCCTACCGCGGCCCGTGGCAGTTCGAGTCGGTGGCCCGGGAGGTGATCCTCGACATCGCCGCCCGCCAGCTGGGCCTCGACCCGGTCGAGCTGCGCCGGCGCAACCTGCTGGGCCGCGACGACCTGCCCTACGCGAACGCCAACGGCATGCCCTACTCCGACATGTCGCCGCGCGAGACCTTCGAGCACGCTCTGGAGCTGCTCGACTACGAGGCGTTCCGGGCCGAGCAGGCCGCGGCCCGGGCGCAGGGCCGCTACCTGGGCGTCGGCACGTGCAGCTACGTCGAGCCGACCGCGCCGGGCTATGGCTACTACGGCACCGAGGGCGCCACCATCCGCATCGATCCGTCCGGCAAGGTCAACGTGTACGTGGCCGGCGGCTCGACCGGCAACAGCCTCGAGACCACGGTCGTCCAGCTCACCGCCGACGCCCTGGGCGTCGACATCGACGACGTCACCACCATCCAGGGCGACACCGCCCTGACGCCGTACGGCGCCGGCACCGGCGGGAGCCGCAGCGGTTCGATGACCGCCGGCGCGGTCGCCGCCACCGCCGCCGTGCTGCGCCAGAAGCTCGTGGCCATCGCCGCCGCATCGGCTCGAGGCCGCGCCCGAGGACATCGAGTTGGCCGAGAGCCGGGCCTTCGTGCGGGGCACGCCCACCGCCGGAGTCACCGTGGCCGAGATGGCGGCCGTCGCCTACTTCCAGCCTCAGGCCATGCCCGACGGGATGTCGTCGGGGCTCGAGGCCAGCGAGCGCTACACGGCCGCATCGCCCATGCCGGTGTGGGCCAACGCCACCCACGTGTGCACCTGCGAGGTCGACGTCGCCACCGGCATGGTCGAGCTGCTGCGCTACATCGTGAGCGAGGACTGCGGGCCGATGATCAACCCGAACGTCGTCGAGGGCCAGATCGCCGGCGGCACCGTGCAGGGCATCGGCGGGGCGCTGCTCGAGCAGATGGCCTACGACGAGGACGGCAACCCGCTCACCACCACCTTCATGGACTACCTGCTGCCGACCGCGTCGGAGGTCCCGCGCATCGAGTACGGCCACGTCGAGACGCCCAGCCCCGGGCCCGGCGGCTACAAGGGCGTGGGCGAGGGCGGGGCCATCGGGGCCCCACCTGCGGTCGCCAACGCGGTGGCCGACGCCCTGGCCCCGTTCGGCGTGAAGGTGACCCGCTTGCCCCTCAGCCCGGCCAAGGTGGTCGAGCTGATCGAGGCGGCCGGCGCCTAGTCGCTGCGGATCGCGACCGGTGCCGACGCCGCACCCGGTTGCCCGGCCTGCATGTCGGCGGCTTGGCGGACGGCGGCCAGGATGCCCTGGTAGCCGGTGCAGCGACACAGGTTGCCGGACAGGGCCTCGTCGATCTCGTGGTCGGTCGGCTCGGGGCGGTCGCGCAGCAGGGCGGTCACCGAGATCACGAAGCCGGGGGTGCAGAACCCGCACTGGAGCCCGTGGCAGTCGCGGAACGCCTCCTGCACGACCGACAGCTGTCCGTCGGCCGAGGCGATCCCCTCGATGGTGGTGACGTCGGAGCCGTCGGCCTGCGACGGCGAAGATCAGGCACGAGCGAACGGCCTCGCCGTCGACCAGCACGGTGCAGGCACCGCACACCCCGTGCTCGCAACCGAGGTGGGTGCCGGTCAGTCGGCACCGCTCGCGCAGGAAGTCGGCCAGGGTGAGCCGAGGTTCGACCTCGCTCGTCCGCTCCTCGCCGTTGACGGTCAGCCGGACGGGCACCTCATGCATGGCGGGCCTCGTCGACCGCCCGGGCCCACGCCCGAGCCACCAGGGTGGCCCCCACCCGGGCCCGGTAGGCCGCCGAGCCGTGGAGGTCGGACGGGATGGCGTCCAGCTCGGCCATGGCCTGGCGACCGAGCTCGTCGGGATCGAGGTCGGCCGACCGCCTGTCCGGTGACCGCGGTCTGGGTGGACACCGCCCGGCGCGGGGTCGAACCCAGACCGAGCAGGCCGAGGCCGCAACGCGACCACGCGGTCGTCGTCGTCGAGCTCGACGGCCACGGCCACCCCGGCGATGGCGAAGTCGCCGTGGCGCCGGGCGAGCTCCTCGATGGCGAAGCCGACGCGGCCGGTCCACACCGGGAACCGCACGCCGGTGAGCAGCTCGTCGTCCGCCAGGGCCGTGGTCCACAGCCCCTCGAAGAAGTCGTCGATGGCGATGTCGCGGCGACCTCGGGTCGAGGCGGCCTCGACGGTGGCATCGAGGGCCAGAGCCACCGCCGGGTACTCGGCGGCCGGGTCGGCGTGGGCCATCGAGCCACCGAGCGTGCCGCGGTTGCGGATCTGGAAGTGTCCGATGAACGGCGTGGCCCGGGCCAGCAGCGGCACGCCGCCGGCCACCTCCGGGCTGTGCTCGACGGCGGCCTCGGTGGTGCCGGCCCCGATCCACATCGAGCCGTTGCGGCGCTCGATGCCGGCGAGCTCGGCCAGCCGGGAGATGTCCACCAGGTGCTCGAAGGAGGCCAGGCGCAGGGCCAGCATGGGCACCAGGCTCTGACCGCCGGCCAGCAGCTTGGCCTCGTCACCCAGCGCGGCCAGCAGCTCGGCGGCGTCGGCGACGGTGTCGGGCCGGTGGTAGGCGAAGGGAGCAGGCTTCACGTGTTCGTCTCAGGTGGGGTTCGGTCGCGTCGGGGATTCGGCCGCGGCCGGCGCTGGGCACCCTAGTGGCCGTGCTGAGCGGTCGCACAGGATTCGGTTGCCAGGCGCCACCCTCGATGCTAAGCAGTCGTACAGCATCGGGAAGGATCGGACCGGGAGGCGCGGTGGGAGAGCTCGAGGGCAAGGTGGCCATCATCACGGGGGCGGGGTCGGGCATGGCCCGGGCGACCACCCGGGTCTTCGTCCGCGAGGGCGCCCAGGTCCTGGCCTGCGACATCAGCGGCCGCGAGGTCGACACGGCCTCGGAGCTGGGTGACGCGGTGGTGGCCCACCACGTGGATGTCACCCAGGAGGACGAGGTGGAGGCCATGTTCGCCGCCGCCCTCGACCGGTTCGGCCGCGTCGACGCGGTGCTCAACGTGGCCGGCATCGGCGGGGCCCAGGCCCTGGCCGAGATCAGCATGGACGAGTACGACCGGATCATGGCCGTCGACCTGCGCGGCGTGCTGCTCGGCACCAAGCACGGCGTGAAGGCGATGCTGCCCACCGGCGGTGGGTCGATCGTGAACTGGTCGTCCATCGGCGGACTCAACGCCTCACCCATGCCCACCAGCGTGTACTCGGCGGCCAAGGCCGGGGTCATCTCCTTCACCAAGGCCGCCGCCATCGAATACGGCGCCCAGGGGATCCGGGCCAACGCCGTCTGCCCGGGTTTCATCGAGACCGAGATGACTGGCGGCCCGGGCACGGCCGAGCGCTTCCCCGCGCTGATCCAGGGCTCGGCCCTCAAGCGGGCCGGCCAGCCCGAGGAGGTGGCCGAGCTCGCCTCCTTCCTGGCCTCGGACCGGTCGAGCTACATCACCGGAGCGGTCATCCCCATCGACGGCGGCACCATGGCCGCCCTCCCCTGACCGCGGTCCGATCGGTCAGGTCGGGACGTAGCCCTTCGGCAGCGGGAGCGGGATGTCCTCGTAGGTGATGATCCCGGGCGGGGCGGCGACCACGGCCGGAATGGCGTTGATGACGGGCAGCGCGGTGAGGATGTGGCCCAGGACCATGAACTCCTCCATGGTCGTCGCCTCGAAGTACGGCGGCGGCAGGATGTCGATCTTCGTGGTGATCGTGGGGCGGCCCTGGATCTCGATCGTCCAGCCCATGCCGACGTCCCAGTCGGGCTCGAGGGCGTCGCCCTTGCGCCACCGAACCCGCATCTCGACGATGGCCCGGCCGGCGATCTTGCCGAGCCAGTGGATCGTGACGCCGGCGACGGTGTCCTTGGCCAGCGTCCAGGACCCGAGGTCGAGCTCCTTGGTCGTCCTGGCGTACTCGGCCTCGCACACGATCTCGTCGAACACCACCCCGAGCGCGTCGCCGACCAGGGCGACGGCCTCGCTGAAGACCACCGTCGCCGCCGCGGTCATGCCCGGGAGCTCGGGGTCGTCGAGCGGGCGGCCGAAGCCCACCGGGATCTCCGTGGGGGGCGAGTCGTAGGCCGTCGTGTCGGCCTCCTCGCTGATGAGCACGTGATCGATGCGGTCCGATGCGTTGGCCAGCGCCAGCGCGACGAGCTCGATGTAGCCCGGGCTGACCCCGCTGCCGAACATCGAGCTGTCGCCTTTCGCGCAGGCATCGAGGATCCGTTGCTGCCCGCCATCCGGGTAGGACCGCCCGTTGATGAAGGCGGCGGTGGCGACGATGTTGGCGCCCGACTCGAGGATGCGCACCATCTCGTCCACGTCGAACCACATCGGGTTGTAGATGACGCAGTCGGGCTCGAGGGCGAGCAGTGCGTCGACGTCGCTCGTGGCCGCGAGTCCGATCGGGGGGAGACCACACAGTTCCCCAACGTCCTTGCCGCTCTTGTCGGCCGACCAGGCGTAGCAACCGACCAGCTCGAGGTCGGGGCGCTTCAGGACCGCCTCGACCGACTGCTTGCCGACGTTGCCCGTCGTCCACTGCACCACTCGGATCGTCACTTCGGTCTCCCTCGGCCCCCGGCAGCTACCGGCGAACTCCTCTTGGGCGGCCTCGCAGGCCGCACCGCATCCTCGCACCCCGTGGCCCGTCCGATCACGTTGCCTGAGCTCAGCTCGGCGCCACGAAGTCCTTCTTGGACTCGGGCCGGTGTAGCCCTTGGCGTTGGCGTCGTCGGGCTTGGGCTCGGGCACGCTGACCCCCGCCTTCTCGAGGGTCTTGAAGCAGGCCTGCAGGTGCGGTTCGTCGTACACCCAGGTTCCTTGCCTGTAGGCCAGGCCCTCCACCGCCCCCTTGAGCATCGAGGTGTCGGTCGTCGACTTGTTCGACAGGAACGTCGTGACCGCGCTGTCATCGGTGATGAGCAGTTGGTGCTGGTAGGACTGACCGGCCACGCCGAGGAACCGAGGAACGGCTCGACCATCAACTGCAGAACATCCGCCTTGGACAGCTCGTCAACGTCGCGCCGAGCTCGTTCGATCAACCGAAAGTGGACGACATGGAACAACTTGCCCAACCGAGAACTGAGCCCGGCGACGCCGTCGAGGCGATCAAGCAGCTCAAGGCGCGGTACTTCCGCACCATGGACACCAAGGACTGGGCCGCCATGCGTCAGGTCTTCACCGACGACGTCATCATCGACACGACGGCGTCGGGCGGCGTGATCGTCACCGGCGCCGACGAGTTCATGGACTTCCTCGAGGCAGCGCTCGGCGAGGCGGTCACCGTGCACCACGGACACATGCCCGAGATCGAGCTCACCAGCGCGACGACCGCGACGGGGATCTGGGCGCTGCAAGACCTCATCATCTGGCCCGACGGCACCCGACTGCTCGGCTACGGGCACTACCACGAGAGCTATCGGCTGGTACGCGACCGATGGTGCATCGCCACCTCGACGCTGACCCGGCTCCACATGGATCTGAAGGCAGAGAGCGGCCAGGACGGGCTGCTCGGCGACGGGTCGAGTTGACGACACCGAGCTTCCACCCGGATCTGCGACGAGTCGCGGTCGTTCTCCCTCGCGGCGGCGTCGGCCTCAGAAGCCTGCGCTTGGTACGGATGCTGTCAGGACTCGCGCGTCTGCGGCGAGCGCCGGATGTCGATGTCGAAGACTCGAGCCGAGATGGTCAAGGGCTCGGCTCGGTGTCCGACGTGGGCCACATCCCGGAGTCGCGGTACGAGCTCAGCGAGGCGGCGACGGCGCTCAGCAATTAGCTTGGTCTGGTCGAATGAACACGGACGTGGAGTGGGTTCTCTATGGCTGACTCAGCGATCGAGCCGACCGTGCGCCCCAGCGGTGATGGGTGCGTCGAATGCCTGGATACCGGTGGGTGGTGGTTCCATCTGCGGCGCTGTGCCGAGTGCGGCCACATCGGGTGTTGCGATTCCTCGCCCGCACAACATGCGAGCGGTCACGCCCGAGGGACGGGCCATTGGATCATCAGGAGCTTCGAACCTGGCGAGGACTGGTACTACGACTACCAGTCGAACCGGATGGCTGAGGGCCCGCCGCTCGCTCCGCCCCAACACCACCCGCTCACCCAGCCGACCCCCGGGCCGGCGGGGAAGGTGCCTCACGACTGGGAGCTACACCTCCACTAGCCCACAGCGGGAGCCCGTTGTCGAGCTAGGGAACCGGGGCGATGGGGAAGTGCCTCCGCAGCTCGGCGCGGGCGGCATCGTCGATGTGGACGCGGGCCGATCCGATGTTCTCGGCCAGATGCTGTCGGGTCCGGGTGCCGGGGATGAGCAGGACGTTGGGGGCCAGGTCCAGCAGCCACGCCAGCGCGATCTGCGCCGGGGTCGCATCCAGGCGGGCGCCCAGGTCGACGAGGACGGGACTGGTGAGGATCGCGTTCTGGACGCCGCGTGGCCAGCCCAACGGGCAGAACGGCACGAACGCGATGCGGCGCAAGGTGCATTCGTGCATGAGCTCGAGCGAGCCCTGGTCGGCGAGGTTGAACAGGTTCTGCACGCAGACGATCTCGGTCTGGTCGAGCGCTCGGCGCAGGTGTTCTGTCGAGATGTTGCTCAGGCCGATCCCGTCGATCAGTCCGTCGTTGCGGGCCTGGACGAGCGCGGCGAGCTGCGAGTCGAATCGGCTACCGGGTCCGGATCCGTCCATGAGCCGTAGGTTCACCGCCGCCAGGCGGTCCAGACCCAGGGTCACGAGGTTCTCCTCGATTCCCGAGCGGAGCTGATCTGGCTCGTCGTAGGGAAGGACGGCACCTGCGTCGTCGCGCCGCGCCGCCACCTTGCTCACGATCGCCAGGTCGGCAGGATACGGGTACAAGGCGTCGCGGATGACCTCGTTCACGGTTCCGGGCCCGTAGTACTGCGCCGTATCGATGTGGTTGATGCCGCTGTCGATCGCCGTGCGCAGCACGCGTATCGCTTCGTCGCGGTCTCGCGGCGGCCCGAAGACGTTGTCGCCGGCCAGCTGCATCGCGCCGTAGCCGATCCGCCTCACCTGGAACCGACCGAGCGTGTATGACCCCGCGGCTTGGAGGTCTGAACCGGAGTCCGTCATGTCGCTCCCCTCATGAGGGCCAAGATAGTTGCTTGCCAAAGCATATTAGGATCGGTAGCCTCGGATCGGAGGGACATCGCAAGAAGGGGGAACACGTGTGAACGAAGATCTGGGTGTTTGGACCTACGAAGACTGCGCGCTGGTGCTGATCGACCACCAGAAGGAGATGTTCGAGGTCATTCGCTCCGAGACGAGCGCGGACCTCGTCGAGCTCAACGTCCGCCTGCTGGCCCGGACGGCCAGGGCTCTCGACCTGCCGATCGTGCTGTCGACCGTCGGCGTCGGCTACGGCTTCAACGGGCCCACGCAACCCGCGATCCTTGCCGACCTGCCTGGCCTCGAGCCGATCGATCGGACCTCGATGAACGCCTTCGAGGATCAGACGTTCCGCGAGGCGGTGGCGGCGACGGGGCGCAAGCGGCTGATCATCGCTGGACTGCACACCGAGATCTGCCTCACCTTCGCCACGGTCCAGGCCCTGAAGGACGGCTATGACGTCATGATCGTCACCGACGCCGTCGGCGGCCGCTCACAGACCGCGCACCGGACGGGAATCGAGCGGCTCTCACACGCCGGCGCGGTCCCGAGCACGGCCCTCGCCGTCAACACCGAGCTGTTCCGCGACTGGGCGTCGCCGCAGGCCGGACCGGCCCGAGACGTCATCTACTGGTACTTCACCGAGGTCTCGAAGCTGACCAACGAGGTCGGCGTCGCCGAAGCGGAGAAGAAGGCTGCGCTCGAGCTGCAAGGCGCTCACTAGATCCATGAGCAAACAGCAGCAAACTGCATTGATGGCCACGTTGGGCCAGGGGTCGCTCGACCTGGGAGCCGACGTCGGCACCATGAGAGCGGCGTTCAACGACCTCATGGCGCGCGTCCCGATCGCCAGCGATGTCGAGCACCTGCCGGTGACGATCGGCGGTGTGGACGCGGTGGACGTCACCATTCGAGGCATCGACACGGCCAACACGATCTTGTACTTCCACGGTGGTGTCTATGTCATCGGTTCGGCGGCGTCATCGGTGCCGTTGGTGAGCGATCTGGCCCGGCGAGCGCAGGCGAAGGCGGTGACGGTCGACTACCGCCTGGCGCCCGAGAACCCGTACCCGGCGGCGGTCGACGACGCCCGCGCCGCCTACGAGGGACTGCTCGCCCAGGGCGTTGACGCCGGCCAGATCGCGTTCGCCGGCGAATCGGCCGGTGGTGGGCTGGCGGTGGCCACGCTCCTCGCGCTGAGGGACGCGGGCCGACCGCTGCCCAGCAGCGCGTTCCTGATGTCGCCCTATGCCGACCTGACCTTGGCCGGCGAGACGATCCAGGCGAACCAGGCGATCGATCCGATCCTCACACCTGACGGGCTCCGTCTCCGAGTGCCGGACTACGTAGGGGGTGCAGATGCATCTGACCCGCAGATCAGCCCGATCTTCGCCGATCTCAGCGGGCTGCCACCGCTGTTGATCCAAGTGGGTTCCCACGAGATCCTGCTCAGCGATGCGCTGCGCTTGGCCGGTCGGGCCGCGATCGACGAGGTGCCCGTCACCCTCGAGGTCACCCCAGGCGTCCCCCACGTCTTCCAGGGCTTCGCCGCAGTGCTCGACGAGGGGGATGCCGCGCTCGACCGAGCGTCGACGTTCCTCGAGACGCAGTTCGCAGCGAGGCAACCATGAGCGACCCGCTCGATTGGAACGCGAAGACCATCGCGGAGTTCCGCGCCAACGAGGGCAAGGTCGGTGGGACCTTCGAGGGTGCTCCGATGGTCCTCGTGCATCACCACGGCCGCAAGACCGATCGCGAGTACCTCACCCCGATGATGTACCTCCCGCACGACACCGACCATGACCGCCTCTACGTCTTCGCAACCAAGGGGGGAGCACCCACCAACCCCGACTGGTACTACAACCTGACCGCGGCCGGTGACGGCACGGTCGAACGCGGAACCGACACCTACGAGGTGACCGTCCGCGAATTGGCCGGTGCCGAACGCGACCGCATCTACGCCGAGCAGGCGCAGCGCTATCCAGGCTTCGCCGAGTACGCGCGTCAAACCGCCGGGGTCCGCACCATTCCGGTGCTCGAGCTGAAGCGGGCGTAGCCAACGGCACTGGAACCAGTCGGGGCGGTTGAAGGTCCCAGGATTGCTTGGCGAAGCAAAGTACCTTCGAAGGCATGGCCACCGTCGAGCCGCTCTCTTCGAGCGAGGAAGAGCTGTGGCGCGCCGTGATGCGAATCGTCAAGGTCATCCCGCGGCATCTGGACGCCGACCTGGCCCGAGGCGCCGGCCTGACGGCCAGCGAGTACACGACGATCATGCATCTGTCCGAAGCGCCCAACCGCGAGCTGCGGATGGCCGACCTCGCGGCCGCCACCGACCTGTCGGCGAGCCGGATGACTCGTCTGGTGGACGATCTCCAATCGCGGGGCCTGGTGACGAAGACGGCGAGCTCGTCCGACGCTCGGGGCAACGTGGCCAGGCTCACGCCTCGAGGTATGGCCAAGCTGAAGTCCGCGTGGCCGGTCCACCTGGCCAGCGTTCGCCGCCGCTTCTTCGACAGCATCGATGCCGCCGCCGTCCCGGGGGTCGCGAAAGCCTTGGCCGAGGTGGCCGACCACCTCGAGGACACGGCGGGCGAACCACGGGTGGGGCGGTAGGGCCTCCCGGATGTGGCATTTCGACAGTCCTCGGGCGACGAGGGTCGTATCATCTCGCGGGTGATCCCTGCCGTCGTCGACCCCATCACGAGAACGGCAACAACGGAGTGGTGTTGCGCTGTGTTCCAGACGCTCCGCCGGCTGCCACCCGCCGTGTCAGGCCTCGCACCGTGACGACGATCGAGACCGACTACCTCGTCGTCGGCGCGGGCGCATCCGCGCTCGCCTTCACCGATGCCCTGCTCAGGAACGCCGACGTCGAGGTGGTCATGGTCGACCGACGGTCCCGACCCGGCGGTCATTGGAACGACGCCTACCCCTTCGTCCGCCTCCACCAGCCCTCGGCCAGCTACGGCGTGAACTCCCGGACCCTCGGCGATGACACCATCGACCTGACGGGCCCAAACGCCGGCTTCTACGAGCGGGCGACTGGTGTCGAGATCTGTGAGTACTTCGGTCAGGTGCTCGAGCATGATCTGCTCGATTCGGGTCGTGTCCGGTTCTTCCCGATGTGCGACTACGTCGGCGATGGTGGCGGAGTGCACGCCTTCGAATCGCGGCTCACCGGGGCCACGACGACGGTCGGCGTGCGCCGCAGAGTCGTCGACACGACCTACCTCGAGTGCTCGGTGCCCGCGACCCACCGCCCGTCGTTCTCGTCGGACGGGGATGCGTCTGTCATCCCGGTCGGCGAGCTCACGTCGGTGGCCGCACCACCGTCCGGATTCACCATCCTCGGCTCCGGGAAGACCGCGATGGACGCCTGCACCTGGCTCCTCGAGAACGGTGTCGACCCCGACCAGATCCGTTGGGTCCGACCGCGCGAGCCGTGGCTGGTGGACCGCTCGTCGGTGCAGCCGCTCGATCTGCTCGGCTCGACGATCGAGGGGTTCGCGGCGTCGGTCGAGGTTCTGGCCGGTGCCGAATCGATGCCCGACCTGTTCGCCGGACTCGAGTCGTCAGGGCAGCTCATGCGGCTCGACCCCAACACCGAGGCCACCATGTTCCGCGGAGCCATCGTCAGCCGGAGTGAGCACGAAGGACTCCAGCAGGTCGAGCGGGTGGTGCGCAAAGGTCATGTCGTTCACATCGGAGCCGATCGCATCGCGATGACCAACGGCGAGGTCCCCACGACCCGCGACGAGTTGCACGTCGATTGCACCGCTCGAGGTCTGGGCGCCGCTGTCGCCCGACCGATCTTCGAGGAGGATCGCATCACCCTCCAGTCGTTGACGGGTGGATTCACGACTTACAACGCCGCTCTGATCGGCTTCGTCGAAGCCTCTCGCGACGATGACACCGAGAAGAACCGTCTTTGCCCTCCCACGGCTCCGCCGACCGCCCCAGTCGACTGGGTCTCCTTCTATCGCAGCATCCTTGACACCAGTGGGCTGCACGGCGCCGAACCCGATCTCGCCGCCTTCCAGGACGAGGCCCGCCTCAGCCTCACACGTGGCCTGTCGGCCCGATTCGGCGAGCCGCAGGTCCTTGCTGCGGTCGAGCGTTGGACGATCCACGCCGATGACGCGCTCCGCAACGCCGACCGGCTTCTCGCGTCAGCGCCGCAGACACCCTGAGGCGCGGGCGAGCACAAAGTAACTTGCTTGCCGACGCAAACAGGATCGAGTAGCGTCAGGCGCGCGCACGCCTGGTGGCCCGCCCGTGTCGCACCGCCCGAGCGCGTGCCCCCAACCGTGAACGACAGGAGCTCGACATGAGCGACGCGGTCGACCGGAACGCGAAGGCCATCGCGGACCTCCGAGCGGACGAGGGCGGGGTTGGCGAACACAGGCGGACGTAGCCCACGTCCGTAGGACAAAGGACGGCTCCTGCCCGTCCGGAAGGGTGATCCATGGCGCAATCCGCACCGATCGATGGTCCGACAATCGATCCACGCCACCTCTTGATCGTGGGAGCCGGTCCTGGGGTCGGAGGTAGCGTCGCCCGTCGGTTTGGCGAGGGTGGCTACCACGTCACCCTCCTGGCCCGCAGTGCCGACGGCCTCGGCAACCTGGCGAAGGGTCTGGTCGACACGGGCGCTGTCGTCGACATCCTGACCGCCGACGCCGGTGACCCCGACGGCCTCCGCGACGTGCTCGCCTCTGTCTACGAGCGTCGCGAGGCGCCTGGTGTGTTGGTGTACAACGCGGCGCAGGGCACCCCCGACTCGCTGCTGGGCAGTGGCGTCGGCGATCTGCACCAGGCCTACGACGTCGACGTGGTCAGCGCCATCGCGGCGGTGCAGGCGGCCGCGCCCGCGATGCGGGCCGCCGGCGTCGGCACGATCCTCTTCACCGGCGGTGGCTTCGCCGACCACCCCGTCCCCGCGCTGGCGACCCTCTCGCTCGGGAAAGCCGCGCTGCGGTCGGCGGCCACCATCCTCGGTGCCGAGCTGGCCGAAGATGCGACACGCATCGCCACCGTCACCATCGCCGGGCAAGTGGCACGCGGCACGCCCTTCGATCCCGATCGGATTGCGGAGAGGTTCTGGCAGATCGTGCAATCAAGCGACGACTGGCAGAGCGAGTTCCGCTTCGAAGGAGCCTGATCCGGCGCCGTCGAGCTGAACCGTCGGGACCGGCCGACGACGAGGGGGATGCGGGCCGGTGACTTACCAAGCGATCGAGAGCTACGGCCTCATCGGCGACATGCAGACCGCGGCACTGATCGGGACGAACGGGTCGCTCGATTGGCGTGACGTGCTCCGGAGTCCGGCATCCTCGGCGGGGGAGGCGCCGCGATCGTCGGTCGGGTGTCCGACGGTCACTCCGGGCGGAACCACCCATGTCCCCCGCGAGCATGGGGCGCTTTGGGACGGTCAGCTCGTTCGATGTCCCGTCGCGCCGTTCAGGGTGCCAGCTCGCGACAACGGAGCGCGAGGGCGTAGTCGTCGTGGGCACCGACGAGCGACTGCACGTGGACGGGGATGGTCTGCACCATGACGATCTGCTCCGAAGGGGTGCTGTGACACGCTGATCGGTAGGTGTCGGCCACACTCGTCCTCCAGTCGAGTAGGGCCGACGTCGGCGTGGAGAACGAGATCAGGGCCACCACGACCAGCTGGATCAGGAAGATCGGCAGGGCCAGCCGCCGCACCTCTCCGGTCGCGCCGGCGCGGGGAGCGAGCAGGACGGCCGTCGCGCTCACCAGCATGAACACCGGCACGACGCTGTAGCGGTAGGCCGACACGAGGAAGATCTCCAGACCGAAGGGGTGGAGGGACTCGGTGCCACGGGACCAGATCGGCAGGGCGAAGGTCACGACCGACGCCGCCAGCAAAGCCGCGGCGAGCAGCTGCCAACGTCGGCGTGTCGTGGCCCGGAACAAGGCCACGAACACCACGACGACCACCGCGACCAGGAGAAAGTCGAACGGCGCGCTGGACCGGTGCACCCAGGCAGCGATGGCCCGCGGTCCGACCAGGAAGAATCCCACTACCCGCACGATGAACTCGTCCGCCATGCTTCCCAGGTGGTTCGGCGCAGCCTTCTTGGCCGTATCACGGGTGCCGAGGACGACGATGCCCTGGATGGCGAGTCCGATAGTGAAGGTCACCGCGACCACCATGGCCGAACGGGTTCGGCGCACGAACGCCCAGACGATCGCGATGGGCAGGTAGACGACACACAGCGGAGTGGCCGTGGCGGCGAGGAAGGCCACCGTTGAACGCAGAGCCGTGTCGGCGGGTCGCTCCTCGAGCGAGACGAGCGCCCACGGGGCCACCGCGGCCAGTGCCCAGATGGTGTTGGTGATGTTGGCCGTGTTCTCGAATCCGACCGCTGATCCGATCACGACGGTGGCCGCCAGCGCCAGCTGGAGGGGGACGGACTCGAGCCAGGATCGCGTCGCGTGGTAGACGAACAGCCCGAGCAGCGCGAGCACGGCCGTGCCGGCCAGCGCGAGGAAGAGGGCGAGATCGCGGATCGGGACCGCCGATGCCGCCGCGCCGAGCAGCCGGGGCGTCAGCTGGAGGAAGCCCGCGTAGCCGCGGAAGAGCGAGTGCACCGCCCCGTTCCGGATCGCCTGCTGGGTGTAGATCGAGCCGTCCTCGGAGAAGATCCGCTCCCACGTCCGTCGGCCCGGCTGCCGGAAGAGCGGTACGACGATCGCGGCTGCGAAGAGCGCCGCTCCGATGCCGATCGCCCGGGCTCGCGAGGCCGAGCGCTTCGGGGTCGCGGTCTCGGTCCCACCGAACATCGGGAGAGCGTAGCAAGGGGGTTGCGGCGGCACCGCTGCGGTCCGCGGTCGTGGCACCCCTCGAGGGCGTCCTCATGTTGAGGCAGAAGGTTGAGGCCCGGGCGCTTCAGGCCGCGATTCTCTCAGGCTCCCGGGCAACGTTTGGCTCCCCAGCGCAGCGGTCGTCGCATGGGTGAAGACTCAGCAGGCACCGAATGTCGCGTTGACCTGCACGGCAATGAGTCGGGCTGGCGGGATTTGAACCCACGACCTCTTCGTCCCGAACGAAGCGCGCTGCCAAACTGCGCTACAGCCCGTCAGGGGTGGCGATGCTACTCGACCGGACCGGGGCCACCGCAAAGCGGTTGGCGACCAAGCGGGCCGATCAGACCTCGGCCGGCTCGACGCCCTCGAAGTAGGTGTCACCGGCCAGGAGGATCTGGGCCGCCTTGCGCAGGCGGAAGGCGTCGAGCGGCTTGATCAGCCAGCCGTCGGCGTCGGAGCGATGGGCCAGGAAGACGTCGGCCTGACGGTCGAGCAGCATGAGCACGGCGGTGATGGGGATGCGGCCCATGCCCTCCTCGTTGCGGACGGCCATGCACGCGGCCATGCCGCCCATGTTGCCGATCTGCAGGTCGAGGATCACCAGTTCGGCGTCGACCTCGACCAGCGCCGGCAGCACGTCGACCCCGTTGCGGACGCGATACACCGTCATGTCGCCGCCGCCGAGGGCTGCTTCGACCTCGTCGTAGAGCCAATCGGCGTCGGTGGCGAGCAGGACGGCCGGCATGGCCGATCACGCTAGTTCGCGGCGGGCTTCGGCCCCAACACCGACCGGCCGAACACCTGTACGCATCTCGGTACCATGACCGTCCGTCCATGGCTACGATGCGCACGGCGGTGACCCAAACCCCTTGGAGGCTCCTTGCTCGAGATCCACGTCGAAGACGTCGGCACCTACACCTTGTGTCGACCCATCGGCGAACTCGATGCCTACACGGTCGGCCAGTTCCGCGAGTCGCTCGTCGAGCTGGCCAACAAGCCCAGGCTGCTCATCGACCTCTCCGAGGTGCCGTTCATGGACTCGGCCGGTCTCGGCGCGCTGATCGGGGGGATCCGGCGCGCCCGCGAAGCCGAAGGCGAGGTGTCGGTGGCCTGCAGCCGACCGACCCTCACGCGCCTGTTACACACGACGGGCTTCGACCGGATCGTGCCGGTCACCGAGACCCTCGACGCCGCCATCCAGGCGCTGTTGAACCCGCCCGACCTCCAGCTCGACTAGCCCGGGAACAGGTGGCGGCTGATCTGGCCGAGGCCGTCGAGGTCGTGGACGTCGCTGCTGAGGAACGGCACCCGTAGGACGGGGGCCGGCCGCACCCGATCGGCCAGTCCGGCCAGGTGGCGCTCCTCATCGGCGGCGACGCGACTGAAGTCCGCCAGGTTGGCGTAGAGCCCGCCGAGGTCGGTGCCGTCGAAGGTGCGCGCCCGCTCGCGGATCGATCCCGGTGAGCTCTCCGAGAAGCGGGGATGCATCCGGTTCACGATCAAGGCGCGCACCGGGATGCCGGCCTCGTCGAGGCGCGATGCGAAGTAGGTGGCCTCGGAGACGACTTCGGCCCGCGGCGCGGCGACGAGGATGAACGCCGTCACCTCCGCCGACAGCAGCGCCAGCGTCGCCGCCGCCCGATCGCGGAACCCCGCCTCCATGCCGTCGAACGCCGCGAAGAAGGCCATGGCGTCGCGCACGACGTCGCCGCCGACCACCTTCGACACGGTGCGCAGGAACGCCTGCGCCGCCACGTTCACGGCGCGGGCCACGCCGCGGGTCGGCGCCATCAGGACGCGGTAGAGGCGATGGTCGAGGAAGCGCGTCAGGCGCTTGGGCGCCTCGAGGAAGTCGAGGGCGTTGCGCGTGGGTGGCGTGTCGACGACGACCAGGTCGAAGTCGGTCTCGTCGTGCAGCTCGTACAGCTTCTCCATGGCCATGTACTCCTGCGTGCCCGACAGCGCGCCGGAGATGTTGCGGTAGAAGCGGTTCGCCAGGATCCCCTCGGCCTGCTCGGGGCTCTCCGCGTTCTTGATCACCAGATCGTCGAACGTGCTCTTGGTGTCGAGCATGAGGGCCCAGAGCTCGCCCGACCACGGCCCCTCGATCCGGCTCGGCGAGTTCGACAGCTCCTCGAGCCCGAGGGCGTCGGCCAGCCGCTTGGCCGGGTCGATGGTCACGACGCAGGTCTTGCGCCCACGGCGAGCCCCCTCGAGGGCGATCACGGCCGCAGTCGTCGTCTTGCCCACGCCGCCCGACCCGGTGCAGACGATCACCTCCTGCTCGAGGACGAGTCGCTCGAGCTCGGCCGGTCCCGCGCCCGATGCGGCGACGTTCACGAGTCCGCCCCGGCGACCATGGCACCGAGCTCGGTGATCCCCGACAGCAGATGGTGGGCCAGGACGTCGACCTGCGCCGGTCCGATCTCGGCTTCGAACAGATAGGGCAACGAGAGCTGAGGCAGCGGCAGCGTCTCGGCCAGCCGCGCCACCTGCTCGTCCTGCAACGTCATGCGATGGCGGCGGAACTCGGAGGCGCGCGCCAGCGACTCGGCCTCGCCCGGCCGCAGGGCGGCGCCGGCGTCGGCCGCGGCTTCGGTCGGGTCGCGGTCGATGCCGGGCCGAGGTGGGTAGCAACCGTTGACCACGACCGGACCGAGGCTGATACCCACCTCGTCCTCGAGGCTGTAGGCCGTCTCGACCAACTCGTTGACCGGGGTCTCCTCGGGCAGGGTGACCAACATGACCTGGCAGCGCGCCGGATCGGTCAGCAGGTCGAGCACGTCGCGCGCCTGGGTGTTGATGGGGCCGACCCGCACGGCGTCGAGCAGGCCGCGGGCCGAGCGCAGGAAGCTGATGGCATGGCCGGCGGCCGGAGCATCCAGCACGATCAGATCCGAGTCGTGGCGTTGCTCGAGCTGCTTGACCTTGCCGAGGATCAGGATGTCCTTGATCCCCGGGGCGGCCGTGGCCACCATGTCGACCGCTCCGGTGCTCGCCAGCCGCCTCGAGATCCGGCTCATCCCGTGGTCCTGGAGGTACTCGATCAGGGCGTCGTCAGGCGTCAGCGTGCGGGCCGACACGTCGGCGGCCCCGTCGCGGCCCCCGCCCGGGGACAGCACGACCTCGCTGTAGTCGAACGGAGGCTGGCCGAAGAGCGCCGCCAGGCCGCTCTTGCCCTCGACCTCGACGATGAGCGACGACAGGCCGGTCAGCGCCGCCGCCCGCGCCAGCGTCGCACTCACCGTCGTCTTGCCCACGCCGCCCTTCCCGGCCACGATGACGACGCGAGATGCTGCGAAGAACTGCGCAGGATCCAAGCTTTTCCCTTCGGAGGGCCGTGAGCCGCACACTATCTACCCGACGCCGGTGCCTGGTCGGCTTGGCCCTCGCCCTGGTGACGTTCGGCTCGGCGATGGCATCGGCGCAAGCGGCGACGACGGGCGACGGTACGCCCGCCGGGTTCGTCGCCGTGTTCAAGGTCAGCGGTCTGATCGACCCGGTGATGGCCAACGCGCTGCACCAGGCCGTGCACGACGCCGAGGTGCAGAAGGCCAAGGCCCTCGTGCTCCAGGTGAACTCCGGCGGTGTGGTCGTGTCGAGCGCGAGCTATGCCAACGTGCTGAACCAGATCGCCCACTCGACCGTCCCGACCGATGTCTGGATCGGACCGAGCGGCTCGCGACTGACCGGCCCGTCGGCCCAGCTGCTCGGCGTCGCCCGGCAGGTGGGCATGGCTCCCGGCTCCAGCGTGGGCGACTGGGGACCGCCGACACCTGGCGTCGAGCTCAACACGCAGCGGCTGCCCCTGGTCCTGCGCGATCGGGTCGTGGGCGCGACCGCGGCGACCAAGCTGGGGGTGACCACACGCGTGGCGCCGACCCTGGGCGACTTCGTCGTGCACCTGCCCGGCGTGGTCACCAAGACGGTGACCGTCGGCAACGAGCGCCGGCTCCAGCCGGTGACCCAGGTGCAGTTCAGCCAGCTGTCGCTGGTCGACCAGCTGTTCCACACGGTCGCCAGCCCCGCGGTCGCCTACCTGTTGTTCGGGATCGGCATGGCGCTGCTGATCTTCGACCTGTTCACCGCGGGCGTAGGCGTGGCCGGCGTGGTCGGCGCCGGTTGCTTCATCCTGTCCTGCTACGGCCTGGCCGTGCTGCCGACGCACTGGTGGGGGATCGCCCTGCTCGTCGCGTCGATGATCGCCTTCGCCATCGATGTGCAGACGGGCATCCCGCGATTCTGGACCGGGGCCGGCCTGGTCCTGTTCGTGCTCGGATCGCTCGGCCTGTAC
The DNA here is from genome assembly GCA_963734965.1 of uncultured Microthrixaceae bacterium. Lineage (GTDB taxonomy): Bacteria > Actinomycetota > Acidimicrobiia > Acidimicrobiales > Acidimicrobilacustridaceae > UBA4742. The sequence goes on from CAVTJK010000003.1 coordinate 66,440, forward strand.
TCGGGCGTGTCGCTGTCGTGGATCCCGCTGGTCGTGGCCATCGCCGGGGTGGCGCTCACGTTCCTCATGGCCATGCCGGCCATGGTGCGCACGCGCTTCTCCACCCCGACCATCGGGCGCGAGTGGATGATCGGCGAGGACGGCCGCGCCGTCACCGACATCAGTCCCGACGGAACCGTGCAGGTGCGCGAGGCGCTGTGGCGCGCCTACACCAATCGGGCCACGCCGATCGCCGAGCTGGATCGGGTCCGCGTGGTCGGGATCGAGGGCCTCGTGCTCGAGGTCGAACCGACCGAAGGCGCGGCCCGCGACTACCGAGAGCGGCGGCCCTCGAGTCCGAAGGATTCCTAAGCGGTTGCCCCTGGTGGTGGCTTCACCCACTCTGACCTGCTCGTGATCGCGATATCTATCACGTCGCTTACAAAAGTTCACCCCTTGTAACCACGAAATGGGCGGTTGTAGGGTCGTCTCGAAAGGGGGAAGCGACGTTGAGTGCTCAGCGGAGTGATGATTCCTGGCAGGTCAAGGCCGCTTGTCGCGGTCCGCAGGCTGCGGTGTTCTTTCCCCCGCCCCAGTTCGAGCGCAAGGACGAGAAGCTCGAGCGAGAGGCGAGGGCCAAGGAGATCTGCTCGACCTGTGGAGTCCGCAAGGACTGCCTCGACTACGCCCTCAGTATCCGTGAGCCACATGGCATCTGGGGCGGCTTGAACGAGGTCGAACGCAAGCACCTGATGACCCAACGGGCTGGATAGTTCCCGCCGGGCTGCGCCCACACCGGGGGGGTGGACGCAGCGCGAGCGCCACGACGCGCGCCCTACGGGGCGCGCGTCGTCGCGTTCAGACAGGCGAAGCCGCTCGGAGGGAGGCGATGCCGACCGGAGAGCCAGGCAGGTAGGCTTGAAACATGTTCGTAGCCTTCTTGATCTTCATCGTGGCTCCGATCATCGAGCTGTACGTGATGGTGCAGGTCGCCAGTGCCATCGGGGTGCTGCCCACGGTGCTGCTCATCGTGATGAGCAGCGTGATCGGGGCCTGGCTGGTCAAGATCGAAGGCCTCGGCGTCCTGCGACGCATGGGCCAGACCCTCGACGCCGGTCAGCTGCCGACCGACGAGGCCGTCAACGGCCTGCTCGTCGTGCTCGGCGGCGTGCTGATGTTCCTGCCCGGCTTCGTGAGCAGCGCCATCGGCCTGCTCCTGCTCCTGCCCCCGGTGCGGGCCCTGCTGCGGCCCTTCGTCCTGAGAGGGGCCCGGCGGCGGATCGCCCGGTCCCAGGCGGGCGTGGTCAGCTTCGCCGGTCCGATCGTCGACGTCGACTCACACATCGATCCTCGCTCTCGTCCCTCGCGTGACGAGCTCGGCCGCTGACGATGGTCGCCATCCGAGATGCCGCGACGGTGATGCTCGTGCGCGACGCGCCCGAGCTCGAGGTGTTCATGCTGCGGCGCAACCTGCGCTCTGACTTCGTCGGCGGCGCCTACGTCTTCCCCGGCGGCGGAGTCGATGACGATGACCGCGTGAGCGATCTCGAGGCCGTCTGCGCCGGACGCAGCGACGCCGACGCCTCGGCTCAGCTCGGGGTCGACGCCGGCGGTCTGGCCTTCTGGGTGGCCGCCATACGTGAGTCGTTCGAGGAAGCCGGAGTGCTGCTGGCTTATGACCACGACGAGATGGTGCGCTTCGAGGATCCCGACGTCGTCGAGCGCTTCGCCGGCCATCGCGCCGAGGTCGACCGTGGTGATCGTCGCCTTATCGAGGTGTGCGAGACCGAGGGGCTGCGGCTAGCCGTCGACTCGATGCACTACTTCTCGCACTGGATCACGCCCGAAGGACCGACTCGCCGCTACGACACCCGCTTCTTCGTGGCGCGCGCCCCCGAGGCCCAGGTGCCGCTGCACGACGACCGCGAGGTCATCGCCAACCTCTGGATCCGACCGTCCGACGCACTGGCGGCCAACCGAGCCGGCGAGTTCGAGATGATCTTCCCGACGATCCGCACCCTCCTGGCCCTCGAGCGCTTCGACTCGGCCGACGATCTGCTGGCCGCGGCGGCCGCCATCGGCGAGGTGCCGACGATCCTGCCCCGCATCGTCGAGGACGAGGGCGGGGTGCGCATCGTGTTGCCGGGCGATCCCGGCTACGACGACCTGGTCTCGGCGCGCCTGCCCGATGGCGTGCCCCTCACCCAGCTGGCGTCGGCCACCGTGGCCGCCCAAGGAGGTCCCGGCCGTGCCGAGGCGTAAGGCGCCCGAGGCGATCGACCCCGAGGCCGAAGCGCCGGCTCCGCCGCCGCTCGTGCCTGGTGTGGCCCGAGCGCTGAGCCCCCTGGTGCGGCGCATCGTGGCTCCCAACCCCAGCCTCATGACCGGACCGGGCACGAACACCTACCTGGTCGGCATCGACGAGATCGCGGTGATCGACCCGGGTCCGGACCTGCCCGAGCACCTCGATGCCATATCGGGCTGCGGCGGCGATCGCATCCGTTGGATCCTCTGCACCCACACCCACCCCGACCACTCGCCCGGTGCCGCCGGCCTCAAGGCCCGGACCGGGGCCGAGGTGATGGCCTGGGACTCGCGCGACGGCCTCGAGGTCGACCGCAAGGTCCGGGGTGGAGCGTTGATCGAGGCGACCGAGTTCCGCCTCCAGGCCATCCACACGCCAGGTCACGCCTCGAACCACCTCTGCTACCTCCTCGAGGAGGAGCGCATGTTGTTCTCGGGCGACCACATCATGCAGGGCTCGACGGTGGTGATCAGCCCTCCGGACGGCAACATGGCGACCTATCTCGACTCGCTGGCGGCGGTGCGGGCCATCCGGTTGCGTTCCATCGCGCCGGGTCACGGTCATCTCATCGAGGATCCGAAGGCCGCCATCGACGAGTACATCGAGCACCGGCGCGCTCGCGAGCAGCAGATCTATGACCTGCTGGCGGCGTCGGGCACGTCCAAGATCGACGATCTCGTCGAGGTCATCTACGTCGACGTGGTGCCCGAGCTGCACCCGGTCGCCAAGCGCACCGTGCACGCCCACCTGCTCAAGCTGAGCAAAGAGGGCAAGGTCAAGGGCCGCTCGATCGACGGCAAGTGGTCGGTCGTCTGAGCTGACCCGTCAGTCGGCCAGGTAGAGCAGGTACCCGGCCTCTTCGCGCCGCTGGGCCTGGCCGAGGCGGCGCAGGTGCTCGAGGTGGGCGAAGGTCTCGCTCTCGGCCATGTGGCCCCACGACCGTTCGCGGAACAGGGCCCTCATGAGCTCGGTGACGGTCGACCACCCGCGCTCCTCGGACGCTACCCGCAGCAGTTCGAGCCGCTCGGCGTGGTGGGCCTTGATGGCGTCGACGCGCGACGGGAGGTCGGAGAAGGGGTGACCGTGGGCGGGCAGCACCGTGGTGACGCCATCGAAGGCGGCCACCTTGTCGAGCGAGTCGAGGTACGCCCGCAGCGGGTCGCCCTCGATGAGCCCCGAGATGTGAGGCGTGATGCTCGGGAGCACATGATCACCTGAGAGCAGCACGCCGTTCTCGGGATCGAACAGGCAGAGGTGGTCGTTGGTGTGGCCCGGCGTGTAGGCGCCCACCCATTCGCGTCGGCCCAGGATCAGCCGGTCGGCGTCGTCGACGTGCACGGTCGGTGAGGGCTGGACGAACCAGGCCCGGATCTCGCGCCGGCGGGCCAGGAAGTTCTCGCGTTCGGTGGCCTTGAGCTTGCCGCTGTCGCCGCCCCAGGGCGTCGGGTGCTCGAAGCGGGCGATGAGAGCCTCGTCGTCCTCATCCTCGGACCCTTGGCGCAGGTCGAGCTGGGGTTCGCCGCCGTCGACGTCTCGCTTGGGATCGAACAAGGTGCGGAAGTAGCTCGAGGCCACGACGTCGGCGCCGCTCTCCTGGGCCAGCATCCCCGCACCCCCGAAGTGGTCGGGGTGGGAGTGGGTCACGATCACGTGGTGCACCCGCGCCATGGGGATCCCGGCGCGGTCCATGCGATCGAGCAGCGCCTTCCACGACTCCTCGCCCGGCAGTCCCGGATCGACGAGGGCGAACCCGTCGCCGTCCTCGATGGCGTAGCAGTTCACGTGGCCGAGGCCCGGCATCGAGATCGGTAGCTGCAGGCGCAGGATCCCCGGCGCCACTTCGGTGATGGCGTCGGACGCCTCTTCCTGCTCCTGTCGCGGCGGCCGTTCGGTCATGGGCGACCACCCTAACTTGACCGAACGGTCAAGCAAACTAGGCGGGCGTGGATTCGACCGGTTGGGGACCCTGCAGGAAGTGCTCGCGGTAGAAGCGGAGCTCTTCGACGCTTTCGCGGATGTCGTCGAGGGCGCGGTGGCCCTCCGCCTTGCGAGGGGCACTGCCGAGGATCGTCGGGTTCCAACGCTTGGCCAGCTCCTTGAGCGTCGAGACATCGACGGAGCGGTAGTGCAGGAAGTCCTCGATCTCGGGCAGCTGGTTGGCGAGGAAGCGCCGGTCGGTGCCGATCGAGTTCCCGCACAGCGGGACCGTGTTGGCCGCGGGGATGTGCTCTTTGAGGAAGGCCAACGTCTGCGCTCCCGCGTCGGCCAGGCTGACCGTCGAGGCGCGTATCTGATCGAGCAGGCCGCTGCGGGTGTGCATGGCCACGACGATGTCGGCCATCGCGTCGAGTTGCTCCTCGGTGGCGTGCACGACGAGGTCCGGTCCCTCGGCGATGAGCTCGAGGTTGTCATCGGTGAGCAGCGTCGCGATCTCGACGATGACGTGGTGAGCGGGATCCAGTCCCGTCATCTCGAGGTCCATCCAGGCGAGCATTGCCGACGATGCTAACGGTGGGGACCACCGCGTGGCGGGGTTCGACCTCGGGAGCGACCGGCGGGAAAGAGTAGGCAGGTGGCCACTGTGCCCACGCGCGGGTACCCCTTACAGTCGATTCTGGATCTCCAGGGACACCCTGAGATCCGCTAGGGAGCAGTTGGGGAAAGGACTGGGGGTTCGACCGTCGAGGCTGGCACGCTCGCGACGAGCGCGGTTCGTCGGCGCGTGGCCACCGGTCGTCGGGACGCGCCCCCGGGCGCGTAGCACGGCGGAGGCGTTCGCCTCGGCCCACAATCAAAGGGAGCGACTTCCATGGATGAAGCGCTAGGCAGCCCGATCGTCGACACCTCGATGAGCCGCAGGACCTTGCTCAAGGGGGTCGGCGGCGCTGGTGCACTGGGATTGACGGCGTCGACGCTGGGGGCATTGGAAGCGTTGGTGTGGACGCCGGAACGGGTCGGGGCCGCCGCCGCGGTCGCGGCGCCGCAGAAGTCCGACATCCAGTTCGACATCGGTGCGTTCATCGCGCCGGCGGTGACGCTGGACGGCATCAGGTTCCAGTTCGGGCCCGTGTACACGACCTTTGCCACCTACACGTTGAACCGGCGGCCCAACAAGATCGATCAGGCCCTGCTGGCCAACGCCTTGAACACGATCGAGCAGAAGTACGCCTTCAGCCCGTCGGGCGTGTTCACCTACACCGCCTACGGCATCCCCTACTTCAAGAAGGTCGCCAACCAGGCCGCGGTGAACGCCTTCATCCCGAGGCTGGCCTCGAACAAGAACCGGTCGGTGCTCGAAGAAGCGGTGCCGAGCCCGACCGACGTGAGCCCGGTCAACCCGGGGATCGTGAAGGAGAACTTCAACGTCCCGGTGAAGATCGAAGCCAACGACATGATGCTGATGATCCGCAGCGATGTGCCGGCCAACATCTCCGATGTGCTCGCCTACATCGGCGGAGCGACCAAGCTGAACGGCCAGAAGGTCCCGGCGGCGGGCCTCAACAACCTGATGCGGCTGACGTCGAGTCGGGTCATGTTCACCCAGCAGGGACTGCCCCGGAAGATGGCCGACGCCAACCACCTCGAGTTCGCCGGGCGCATCAACCCGCGCTCGCCGATGTGGATGGGCTTCGGTGACCAGCAGGTCTCCGGCGCCGGCCCGGCCGCCATCACCACCTTTGCCGGCAACGCATCGGCTCGGATCACGACGGCCAAGCCCGGCGACTACTTCGACAACGGCTCGATCGGTCACCTGTCCCATGTCATCGAGGATCTCGGCGTCTGGTACGAGGACGAGGGCGACGAGGCCGAGCCCTTCACCGAGCGGGTGCAGTACATGTTCCGCTCGAACCCGATCCCGTCGGTGGGCAACACCGACCAGTTCACCGACGGCGGCGGCGGGGCGTTCTTCGAGAACATCTTCCAGGGCACCGGCGACGCGCTGGCCAACGCGCAAGCGGTCAACACCTTCGAAGGCGAGCACCGCATGGGCCACCTGTGCGCTCTGCAGCGCTCGTCTCGGGCCGCCGACGGCACGCCGATGCACATCCGCAACGACGGTCCCGGATTCGACTCGATGGACGTGCCCGACGGCAGCGTGCAACCCAAGCTGCAGTTCATGGCCTTCGTGCCCACGTCCGAGTTCTTCCGAGTCATGCGGGTCAACACCGCTGCGCTCGACCTGGTCGCGGCCAACGGGGTCGAGGACGAGGACAACGGCCTCGAGCGCTTCCTGACCACCACCCGGCGCCAGAACTTCCTGTTCCCGCCCCGGCGCCACCGCTCGTTCCCGCTGACGGAGTTCGGGCTCACCTGACGCCGCACCAGGCCGTCGAGTGCGTCCCGCCGCCACCACTAGGCTGCGGGACGTGCTCGATGTGCCTCTCGTCCGGCTCGATCCGGACCTGCCGGTGCCCAGCTACGCCAAGCCGGGTGACGCCGGGATCGATCTCGTCGCTCGCGAGGACGCGGTCATCGACCGCGGCGGCGGCCGGGCACTGGTGCCGACGGGCGTGGCCGTGGCCATCCCCGAAGGTCACGCCGGGTTCGTGCAACCCCGCAGCGGGTTGGCCCTGAAGCACGGGGTCACCTGCCTGAACACGCCCGGCCTGGTCGACAGCGGCTACCGAGGCGAGCTCAAGGTCCTGTTGGTCAACACCGACCCCGATGCCGACCACAAGGTGCACCGAGGCGACCGGATCGCCCAGCTCGTGATCCAGCGCGTCGAGCACGTCAGCTTCGAGATCGTCGACACGTTGCCCGACAGCGAGCGCGGCCACGGGGGCTTCGGCCACACCGGACGCTGATCGTCGGGGGTGGTCAGGCGTAGTCCTTGTGCAGGTGCACGTGGTGGCCCAACTCGTCGACCACCTGGGCGTCGACGGTGTCACCCACGATCGCTTCGAACCGGGCCAGCGCCCCCTGGTCGACCCAGTGCTGGTCGCGGCCAGCTGTGGTCGAGGCATCGATGCCCAGACCTGACCGGTCGACGCTGAAGATCAAGGTGATCTGCCCGGGCGCCCCCTCCGGTCGCAGCAACAGGATCAACGTCTCGTCCACGGCCAGGCGCAGATCCTCGATGGCGCCGAAGGTGAACCCGAGGCGGAGCGCCAGCCCCGAGATGGTCACCCGGGCCAGCCGCCCGTAGGCGGCCTCGGCCGGGATGACGAGCCGGATCTCATCGGTGGCCGCCGGATGGTCAGGCATCGTCCTCAGCATTTCACGGTCCGTGCAACGGGTGCTCGGGTGCTCGGGTAGCGTCGGCGCCATGTCGCCGCTGACCGGTCAGTCCGCGTTCATCACCGGAGGAGGCTCGGGCATCGGCCTCGAGTGCGCCCGGCTCCTGGTCGCCGACGGGGCGTCGGTCACGATCGCCGGGCGGACGGCCGAGCGGCTGGCGGGCGCGGTGGCCGAGCTCGAGGCAACGGCCGCGAGCGACGCCAGCGTGACGTCGGTCGTGTGCGACGTGGCCGACGAGGACCAGGTCCGGGCGGCGGTGACGACCGCGGTGGCCAGCGGACCCACCGGTTTGCAGCTGTGCGTGGCCGCCGCGGGTGGCGGCGGGCTCGGCCCGCTCCTCACGACATCGCTCGACGAGTGGACCTCCATCCTCGGCACCAACCTCACCGGCACCTTCCTCACCTTCAAGCACGCCGGTGCGGCGGTGGCCCGCTCGGGCGGCGGATCGATGGTCGCCATCTCGTCGATCGCCGGCGTGGCGACCCACCGCTTCATGGGTCCCTACTGCGTGAGCAAGGCCGGCATCGACATGCTGGTGCGCAACTTGGCCGACGAGCTGGGAACGGCCGGCGTCCGGGTCAACTCGGTGCGCCCCGGCCTCGTCGAGACCGAGTTGGTCGAGATGATCATGAACGACGAGGGCATCGTGGGCGACTACCTCGATCAGATGCCCGTGCGTCGCATCGGCCAGCCGGCGGATGTGGCCAGCCTCGTGCGCTTCCTGCTCGGCCCCGAGTCGGCCTGGGTCACGGGCACGACGATCAGCGTCGATGGTGGCCACCACCTGCGTCGGGGTCCCAACTTCGAGCCGGCGGCGCTGGCCCTGTGGGGCGACGCCGCCCGCGGGATCATTCCCGAGGACTGAGCCACCCGCGGTTCCACGCCAGCTCGATCAGGGCGGCGGCGGCGACGCCGATGGCCAGCTCGGTGAGCACGATCGCTCCGTTCGGGGCGCTCAGCTCGAAGTAGTGGCGCACGAAGCCGATGCCGAGCGCGCCGATCAGCGACGCGCCCATGGCCGCCACCAGGCCGAGGCGCCACGCGTTGAACGGTCGGGCCAGGATGCACAGCACCCACCAGGCCACGACGAACACCACGATGACCGCGGTCGTGCGCTCCTCGACCAGATCGAGGCTCCCGTCGTGGCGGGCCACCGCGTAGCCGAGCAGCGCGGCGGTGCCCGCGATCACGCCGCAGGGGATGGCGAAGTGCAGCACGCGACGCAGGAACCCGGTCTCGGCCCGTTGGGCGTTCGGGGCCAGGGCCAGGAAGAAGGCGGGGATGCCGATCGTCACGGCGCTGAGCAGCGTGTAGTGCCGCGGGATGAACGGGTAGGGCCACCCGCTGATGCCGATGGCCACGGCGAGGAACAGCGCGTAGAAGGTCTTGGTGAGGAACAGGTTGGCGACGCGCTCGACGTTGGCGATCACGCGCCGGCCTTCGGCCACGACCTCGGGGAACACGGCGAAGTCGTTGTCGAGCAACACGAAGCGGGCCACCGTCCGCGCCGCGGCGCTGCCGACGCCCATGGCCACGCCGATGTCGGCCTCCTTGAGGGCGAGGGTGTCGTTGACGCCATCGCCGGTCATGGCCACGACGTGGTCGTGGGACTGGAGCGCCTTCACCATCGCTCGCTTCTGCTGGGGGGTGACCCGGCCGAACACCGAATGGGTGTCGAGGATGCCCGCCAGCTCCTCCTGGTCCTCGGGCAGCTGGCGCCCGTCCATCGGCGTCTCGGCCCCGGGCACCCCACAGCCGCGGGCCACGGCCCCAACGGTCGTCGGGTTGTCGCCCGAGATGATCTTGACGGTGACGCCCTGGCTGATGAAGTAGGCCACGGTGCCCGGCGCGGAGTCTCGGGTGCGCTCGTCGAGCACGACCAGCGCCGCTGGGCGCAGCACCGACGGCAGCTCGTCGCCGGAGACCCCCTGCGGAGCGCGAGCCACCATCAGCACCCGTCGGCCGGCCGACGCGTAGCGCGCCACCTGCTCGGCGACGGGTGCGGCGCGGTCAGGGGCGACGCGAGCGTTGAGGATCTCGGGCGCGCCCAGCACCCACGCGCCATGGTCGTCGAAGGCCGCCGCGCTCCACTTGCGCGCCGACGAGAAGGGCACGACCGATGACGACGTCCAGCCCGGCGCGTGGTCGTGGGCGGCGGCGATGGCCGACAGGCTGGGATTGGGATGCACGTCGACCTGGGACAACGCCGCCAGCACGTCGTCCATGGCTTCGTCGGGGGGTTCGTCGTTCGGATGGCCCAGGGGAACGACCTCGCCCAGCTCGAGGTCACCCTCGGTGAGCGTGCCCGTCTTGTCGAGGCAGATGACATCGACGCGGGCCAAGCCTTCGATGGCGGCCAGCTCCTGGGTGAGCACCTGGCGCCGGGCCAGCCTCGTGGCGCTCACGGCGAAGGCGACGCTGGTGAGCAGCACCAGTCCCTCGGGCACCATGGCCACCAGCCCGGCGACCGATCCCTGCACGGCCTTGGTGAAGCTCAGGTCGGCCCGGACCTGGGCCCAGATGAGCAGGGCGGCCGCGGGGGGCATGGCCCAGCCGATCCAGGTGATCAGGCGGTTGACGCCGTCACGCAGCTCGGAGTGCACGAGCGAGAAGACCTTGGCCTCGGCGCTGAGCCGGAAGGCGTTGGTGTCGGCACCCACGCGCGTCGCCTTCATGAGTCCGTCGCCCACGGCGACGAAGCTGCCCGACAGCACCTCGTCGTCGATGTCCTTGGCTACAGGATCGGCTTCGCCGGTGAGCAGCGACTCGTCGATCTCGAGGCCGTTGGCGTAGAGCACCTCACCGTCGACGCTGATCTGGTCGCCGGGGCCGAGGCTGATCACGTCGTCGAGCACGAGCTCGCCCACCGCGACCTCGATGTTGTGGCCGTCGCGCCGGACCTGGGCGTGAGGGGCGTTGAGCAGCGCCAGCCGATCGAGGGCGTACTTCGAGCGCAGCTCCTGCACGATGCCGATCAGCGTGTTGAGCACCAGCACGATGCCGAAGAGCGAGTCCTTGATCTCGCCGACGCCGATGATCACGACGAGCAGCACGCCGAGCACGAGGTTGAAGGGCGTGAAGATGTTGGCGCGGACGATGTCGGCCGACGAGCGACTGGTCGGGTCTTCGACGTTGTTCGAGCGCCCGTCGGCGCGCCGGGCCTCGACCTCGGCATCGGTCAGTCCGGCGATGTCGATGACGGTCACCAGCTGCCTCCGCCCCCGCCGCCGAACCCGCCCCCGGCGCCGCCTCCGCCGCCTCCGACCCCCGACGACGTCGGCGTCACGCTGGTGGCGTGGGCCGATTGCATGAAGAGGGGGGCCAGGAACACGTAGTTCAGCCCGGTCTGGTCGATGGCGGAGATGTTCGGGCCGGCCGCCTTGACCGCCTTCGACCAGTGCTGGACCTCGTCGAGGGCGATGGCCCAGGCCGTGTACTGGCGCAGCACGCCCCGCTTGGCCGCCTCCTCGGCCTGGGGTCCCTCCGATTCGTGCAGGAACCGGCGGAACGACTCGACGCGGATCCACAAACCCGATCCGTGAGGGGTGCGCACGAGCAGCTCGAAGGCGCTCGACGTCGCCGCCAGTCCCGCACCGGCGACCAGCGCGCCGACGGCCACCAGCGGGATCCATCCCGCGCCATGACCGACGACCGACAGCGTCCCGTAGGCCCCTACGACGGCGCCGACCACGACGGCCACCACGCCGAGCACGGCGGCGCGGCTCTGGCGGCGCCGACCCATCGGGTCCCAGAGCTCGCTCGACATCGACCAGGCCGACAGCTTCGTGTCGATGCCGGCCCACATCGAGGCGAAGGAGCGGTCGTAGCTGCCCAGCGTCATCTCGGACCGGTCCTCGAACCCGATGTCGAGCAGCGCGGTGGTGTCGTCGGGCGCGTGGGCGACGCGGTGCAGCGTGACGCCGTCCTGGTCGTCGAGGGTCATGTACCCGTCGATGGCCGCTTCGAGCAGCCACGCCACCTTGTGACGGTCCTCGATCTCCTCCGCGTTCACGATGCCGCCCTGCCAGGCCGTGAGCTCCTTGGGCGGGGCGAACTCGATCGACGCCATCTCGGCCAGCTCGCTCGAATCGATCCGCCGCATCGCCCCCGACCTGTCGTCGGCGAAGGCGACGTCGGTCGCGCCCTGGCCGATCACCTCTTCGCGACCGGCGCGTCGGAACACGCGGCGGATGATGAGGCCGGCCACCAGCGCGGCCAGCCCGGCGGCCGTCGCCGGCACCAGAGGCGAAGGACCGAGCGGCGGCCAGACGACCGAGGCGGGGGCCGGGAGCGCCGGCGCCTGGGCCAGCGCCGCCCCCTTGGTGGCTCGGACCGTGACCCCCTCATGGGCGTCGAGGTCCTTGGTCCGCACCTCGAGCAGACCCGGCTCGGGCTGGGTGACCTGGCAGCCGCCGGTCGTGCCCGCCGTGCCCTGATCGCAGCGAGGGTCGGTCCACGACCATGGCGCGGTCGACGTCGAGGGCGGCCCGGTCGATCGAGACGGTCCAGCCGGTCCCCACCCCGTTCCACGCCAGGTCGTTGCCGGCCATCAGCGTCGGCAAGGGGTAGCTCACCCGGTAGACGTGGTCGCCCGTGACCGTCCGAGCCGGATCGCCGATCCGGACATGGGTCTGGCCGCCGACCGTCGAGCTCATCACCACAGGGGTCGACCGACCGCCGTCGGTCACCGACACGGCGGCCGTCGTGGACAGGCCCGGCACGTCACGGAAGATGCCGTGCTTGTTGACCCCGGCGAAGCGGTAGCCGATGGTCTCGGTGATCTGGGCCGATCCGTCCGCGTCGACCTGGGCCTGTGCGGTGATGGCAGCGACGCGCTCGGGCCGGGCGAAGTAGGCGAAGACGGCGGTGGCGCCGAAGATCACGATCGATCCCAGGACCACGACCACCAGCGATCGGCGGCGCCTGCTCCCGGGGTTCACCCCGACAGTCTCGCGGATGGCGGCACGCGTCGAGGCCCGCCTCTGTGGCGGGCCTCGACGGTTTGGGGGGAACTGATGGGGGATGGATCAGCTGGATCCGCTGGGGATCAGCTGGGGACCACGATGGATCAGCTGGCCGGCTTGTGCTGACCGAACACCTTGTTCATGGCCTTGTCGACCGCCGCCGGGACCTTGGCCTCGATCTTGGTGGCCTTGTCCTGGGCCAGCTTGCCGTTCGAGACGAGGGTGTTGAGCCGGGTGTCGATGTCTTTGACCAGCGTGCTGGCGACGACCTTGGGATCGGCGCCGTTGGCCGTGGCGACCTGGCTGATCGTCTGGCCGTTCTTGAGGTCGGTGCGGAGCGCCTCGGGCGTGATGTTGATGGCCTTGGCCGCCGCCACCAGCGCGGCGCGACGGAGGGCCTTGCGGTGGGCGTGGCCCAGGCCGTGACCGGCGGGCGCGTCCTGGGTGACCGTGTTCTGGGCGGCGACGGTGGCCGCTCCGGCCGAACTGGCGCCCGAGACGGCGAAGCCGACGGTGCCACCGAGGATGGCCAGGCCGGCGAGGCTCGAGGCGATGATCTTGGTCTTCATGGTGCGCTCCTGAGAGGTTGGGGGGAGGAGTGGTATGAAGCCAAGATCGCCGGTGAATGTGAGCGAGAGATGAACGGGCGATCATGCGCCGATCAGGGTCGAGGTCATCGGGATCGGCTCAGGGCGGCGGCCGTGGCATCGTCGGCCGGGAAGAAGGACTCGACCGAGAGCTCGGCCAGCGTGATGTCGAGGGCGGTCCCGAAGGTCGTCATCGTGCTGAAGAAGGTGAGCTCGGTGCCCCCGGACCGCAGCACCATCGGCACGAACAGGGCGGCGGCCGGTTCTTCGGGCGTGCGCTCGACTGGCACCCCGGGGTAGTCGCGCAGCTCGTCGAGCAGCTCGACCAATCGGCGATCCGCCGACAGGACCGCCTGGCGTTGCAGCCGGTTGAGCAAGTGGTTGGCGTATTCGGCCAGGTTGGCGATCCGGGGCGCCAGCCCGTCGGGATGGAGCGCGATTCGCAGCGCGTTGGCCGGCGGCTCGAGCAAGCTCGGCGCGACTCCGTCGGTGAGGATCGTCGCCGCGGGTTGGTTGAGCGCGATCAGATCCCAACATCGATCGACGGCCACGGTCGGGAAGGGCTCGTTGCTGGCCAGGAACTGGTCGATCGCCAGCCGGACGGGAGCCATGTCGTCGGCGTCGAGCGATCGCTCCTGGTAGATCGGCGCGTAGCCGGCCGCCATCAGGAGAGAGTTGCGGTCGCGCAGCGGCACCTCGAGGTGCTCGGCCAGGTGGAGCACCAGCTCGCGGCTGGGCCGGGCCCGACCGGTCTCGACGAAGCTGAGGTGCTTCGTCGAGACCTCGGCTTCGACGGCCAGCTCGAGCTGGCTCATCCGGCGCCGCTGACGCCATGTGCGCAGCAGGCCACCGACGTTCGGCGCGGGGGAGGTCACGGTCATGGCCGGCACCGTACCGGCGCGGCATCGCCGGAACCGCTACCTCACAGGTAATGGCTTCGGTCCCCGGATCCGGTCACGTTGTCATCACGAACCACTGCCGGTTCGACTCGATTGCCAAGGAGCACACCATGAGCAACACGACGACCGACCAGCCCACCGACGACCTCACCGAGACGGTCGAGACCTACCTCGCCATGTGGAACGAAGACGATGTGGCGCGACGCGCCGACCACATCGCACGGGCATGGGCCGAGCCGGCGCACTACTCGGATCCGTTGCTCGAGGCGGTCGGGCCCGAGGCGCTGAGCGAGATGGTCGACACCGTCCACAGGCAGTTCCCCAACTACCGCTTCAGCCGGACGAGTGGCATCGACGCCCACCACGACCTGATCCGCTTCACGTGGCGGCTGACCGGTCCCGACGGCACGATCGCGGTCGTCGGCACCGACGTGTGCGCATTGGCCCCCGATGGTCGTCTGGCCCGCGTCGCCGGGTTCTTCGGCGACGTCCCGGAGACGGCCGCCGCCTGAGGGCCCTAGCTCGACGGGTTGCTGCCACCCGGGGGCAGGACCCGCTCGAGCTCGGCGGCGACGTCGTGCCAATCGGCCACGATGCCGTAGTCGGCGAAGTCGAACACCGGCGCATCGGGGTCGGGGTTGACGGCCACGATCAGCCCGGCCCGACGCAGACCGACCATGTGGTTGAACTTGCCGCTGGCGCCGATCACCAGCGCCAGCTCGGGAGCCAGGTTCTGACCGGTGATGCCGACCTGGCGCGAGCGGGGGAGCCAGCCGACGTCGGTCACCTTCCGGGTGGCCGCGATCTCGGCGCCCAGCCGCTCGGCCAGCGCCTCGATGCGGGGGTAGTCGGTCGGATCGACGCCCTTGCCGACCGAGACGATCCGCGTGGCTCCGGCCAGCACGTCGAGGTCGTCATCGCGTCGGTGGGCCGTGACCGTGACGCGGCCTCGAGGGGTCGCGGCCCGCAGGCTGACGGCGATGTCGGAGCCCGGCCGTGGCGCGTGGACCTCGAGCACGCCCGGGCGGACCGTCACCATCTGGGTGGCCGACGTGGCCTCGATGGCGGCCACCATGGCGCCGCCGAACGCGGGCTTCCAGGCGACCAGCCGTCCGCCTTCGGTGAGCTCGAGGCCGATGGCGTCCCCGGTCAGCCCCGCGTCGAGGGCGGCGGCGACGCGGGCCGCGACCTCGCGACCCCATGCCGTGCTCGGCGCCAACACGATGGCCGGTTCGGTCTCGCGGCACCAGGTGCCGACGGCCGTCGCGATGTCCTCCTCGACCAGCCCGGGATGGTCCAGCACCACGATCTCGTCGGCTCCCCAGGTGTCGAGCACGCACGCCTGGTCACCGGTGACCGGATCGGGGTCGGTCACCGACGGTCCGATGGCGACGACCCGACCGCCCAACGTCGCCGCCAGCTCGGCGGCCGAGCCGAGCAGCTCGCGCAGGAGTCGCTGGCGTCCGGGCTCGACCAGCACCGCGACGAGGGGGGCCGGGTCGCGGTCGGGTCCGGCGCTCGGGCGAGGCACCTCGGTCGGGCTCTCGGCGTGGCGACCGGGAACGGGTCCCGGCGACGAACGAAGCAGGCCGCGGTCGTCCAGGACGGCCACGACCGTCGCCACCTGCTCGGCGATCGAGCCCGACAACCGGCGCCGCCGCCGCTGCACGCTCTCGACCTTGACCTCGCCGACGCGGGTCGGGCTGCCAGCCTGGCCCCAGGGGCCCGCTCCGAGCTGGGCGGCGGTCAGCGTCTCGATGCGGTCGGCGGCGACGGCGGCCAGCAGATCGGCGTCCTTGACCTTGCAGGGTTGAATGAGGCGCTCGGCCGTGCTGAGCACCGCCGGCAGGGCGACGGTCGCTTCGAGCCAGGCGTCGTCCTGCTCGCATCCGACGGTGACGACACCGTCGCCGAGCGCGAGCTGCTTGACGCCGGTGGCGAAGGCCAGATCGAGCAGCTGGGCCAGCTCGGGGCCGACCTGGCCGGTCTCGGCGTCGACCGAGTTGCGGCCCACAAGGATGAGGTCGAAGGGCCCGCGCCGCTCGATCGTCGCCGCCAGCGCCCGCGCGGTGGCGAGCGTGTCGCTGCCGGCGAAGGCCGGATCGGTGATCAGCACGGCGTCGTCGGCGCCGTAGGCCAGGGCCTCGCGCAGCACCGCTTCGGCCGAAGGCGGGCCCAGTGTGATGACGGTGCACGATCCGCCGCTCTGGCGCGCCAGCAGGACGCCTTCGGCCACGGCCCGGCGGCAGTAGGCGCTCATCTCGAGGGGGACGCCCTCGCGCTCGAGGCGGCCGTCGCGACCGATCTGCATGTTCTCGAAGGCCGGGATCTGCTTGACCAGCGCCGCGATCCGCAAGGGTCGTTCGGTTCCGGTCGGTTCGGTCATCGGATGAAGGATACGGCCCGGCCTGGTCGGGCCGAGCAGACTGGGGGCGTCATGAGCCAGGAGCCGGGGGATCGCATGGTCGTACGCAGGGCCACAGCCGACGACGAGGACGCGGTCGTCGCCGCGTTGACGACCTCGTTCGCGAACGATCCGGTGTGGGGGTGGGCCCTGCCCGACCTGGCTGTCCGGGCGCCGTGGTGGCGGTTCTTCGCCCGCCAGGGCATCGGAGCCGGATCGACCTGGGTGATCGACGACGGCAAGGCCGTGGCGATCTGGACCGCGCCTGGTGTCCCCGAGCTCGATGCGGCGGGCGAGGCCGAGCTCGAAGCGCTCTATGACGACCTGCTCGGCCCGGCGGCGCCGCTCGTGCGCCACGTCCTCGAACCGCTGGCGGCTGTCCATCCGACGGCCGAGCCCCACTACTACCTCGGCCTGCTCGGCACGCACGACGACCACCGGGGTCACGGACTGGGGATGGCGTTGGTGGCCGAGAACCTGCGGGCCATCGACGCCGAAGGCCAACCGGCCTACCTCGAGTCGACCAATCCGGCGAACCTCGCCCGCTACGCCGGCGTCGGGTTCGCGCCGCGCGACGAGGTCACGATCCCAGGTGGCGGCCAGGTCGTCACGACGATGTGGCGCGACGCTCGCCGCTGAACAAGGAGACGTCACCCATGCCATCCTCGATCCATGTGACCGATCTCGACCACATCGTGATCAACGTCGCCGATGTCGAGCGCTCGTTGGCCTGGTACCGCGACGTGCTGGGCCTGATCCCGATCCGTGTCGATGAATGGCAGCGCGGCGAGATCTTCTTCCCGTCGGTCCGCGTCAGCGCGTCGACCATCATCGACCTTCTGGCCGTCGAGCGCAGCGGAGAGAACGTCAACCACTTCTGCCTGGTCGTCGAGGCGGCCGACTTCGACGCGCTGGCCGCCAGCGGCCAGTTCGAGGTGGTGGATGGGCCCGACATCCGCTACGGAGCACGCGGTGACGGCACCTCGCTGTATGTGCGCGATCCCGATGGCAACACCGTCGAGCTGCGGTACTACGCGTGAGCGGTGCGCCCGACCTCGACGGGTGTGACGTCGTCCGGCTGGCCGAGCCCGATCATCGCCGTCAGGCCGTCGGCGTCGCGGCGAGGGCGCTCCGGGACAACCCACTGTCGCTCGTCTTCTCGGCCGATCCCTTCGTGCGCATGAAGCTCCTCTACGACGTGTTCGTCAACCAACTGGTCGTCGAGCAACCGGAGCCCGCCGGCGCTCGGTTGGGCTCGGCCGTCATCGCCATCGCCGGAGTCGATGCCGTCGGTCGATGCCTCGGTTCGCAGTACCAGAACGCCGAGGCGCTGGCGGCCGCTGCGCCGGCGGCCGACGCCACTGACATCGAGAGGCTCATCTACACGGGCGCCATGATGGCCAGCCACGACCTGGCCGAACCTCATCGTCATGTCGGTCCCGTCGGAGTTGAGCCCGGCTTCCAGGGTCGCGGCATCGGTCGCCAGGTGATGGGTCTGGTCTGCGCCGACCTCGACCGGGATGGCGAGATCGGATGGCTCGAGACCGACAAGCCCGAGAACGTGCGCTTCTACAACGGCCTCGGGTTCGTGGTCGTCGAGGAGGCCCGGGTCATCGACGCGACGATCTGGTTCATGCGCCGCGATCCGAGCTGAGGTCGATCGCCGTGTCCACCTCGGCGCCCAGCAGCACGCACATCGTGCTGAGGTACAGCCAGAGCATGAAGACCACGACCGCGGCGAGCGATCCGTAGACCTTGTTGTACGAGCCGAAGTGCGTGACGTAGAGCGAGAACAGCGCCGACGCGACGAGCCACGCGGCGGTGGCCAACACCGCGCCCCACGACCACCACCGCCACTCCCGTCGGTCCTGGTCGGGGGCGTAGTGGTAGAGCACGGCCAGGGCGAGCACCATCAGGATGGCCACGACCGGCCAGCGCAGGATCGACACCGCGGTGGCGACGGCGTGGTTGTCCATCACGTGTTGGGCCAGGGCTGGGCCGGCCGTGACGACGGCCAGCACCGCGGTGATGAACACGAGCCCGGCGACGGTGAGCAGCGCAGCCAGCCCGCGGAGCTTGGCGTAGTTGCGGCGCTCGTGGCCGCCCGACGCCACCGTGAGGGCGACGAGCAGGTGCTTCACGGCCGCCGACGCGCTCCACAGCGCGACGACGAGGCTGACGACGAGCCCGGCACCCAAGCCGGCGTGGTTGGTGTGGGCCAGCCCGTGGAGCTGATCGATGAGCAGTTGACGGGCCTCGGGTGGGAGGGCCTGACCGAGGTTGTCGACGGAGCTGGCGATGTCGTTGGGGTCGGCGACCAGTCCGTACAGCAGCACCGTGGCGGCCAGAGCGGGGATGGCGGACAGCAGCGCGAAGAAGGCGATCCCGCCCGAGATGAGCGTCAGGTTGTGGTCGCGGATGTTGGCGATGACGGGCTTGGCCACACCGATCACCGACGGGCTCGTCATCGGGCGAACCTACTGCCGCCCCGTGGTCGGAGAGCCCCGAACGTCAGCTGAAGCTGAGGGCGTCGATGTTGTACTGCGGGCAGTAGGCCGACACGGCCGCACCCTGGACCTGCACCAGATCGCTGTCGACGATGGTGGCGTTGGTGTTGGCGCGGTTGGCGGCCAGCGACTGCAAGGTTGCGGCCTGACGGTTGCCGTTGTTGGCGGCCACGGTCTGGCAGAACGCCCGACCGGTCGCGATCAGCGTCGTCTCGGGCTCGCCCGGCAGCCATGGGCGCACCGCGGCGACGAACAGCTCATCGGGCGTAGCCGCGCTGGCGGGCGCCGCCGCGGCCGTCGTCGACGGAGCCTGCGAGTGCGACGCCGTCTTCGCACCGGTCGACCGAGACATGACGGCACCGATGGCGATGACGGCCACGGCGACGAGTGCCATCGCGATGGCCAGCGTGCGCGAGTCGGGTCCGTGGGTCGCCACCGTCGAGGTCAGGACGACCGAGCCCTCGGTCGGAGACGGCTCCTCCGGCATCATCCAGAAGATGGCGCGGTCCGGATCGTCGATGACGTCGGTGCCCGGCCCCCTGGAGGACTCCCTCTGAAACATGACTTGCAACACTCCTCGTTCGTTGTCTCGTCCTGTTCTTCCGTCGGCGACCGGCCCGGTTCGCGAGAGGGTCGAACGGATCAAATCCCAGGTGAGAGGGCCTTTTGACCCATGTCCCTCGATGTCCCCGCAGCCGCCAACGGGTCGATTCGGGCGACCGAGGCGGCTACCGGGACGTGAGTGACGTCCAGGCCAGGAGGGCGTCGAGCACGGGCCGGGGGACCATGGGCGCGATGGCGTCGACGCCGCCGAGCAGGTAGTCGGCGCGGATCGTTCGTGACGCGATGTCGCGACTGGCGGCGTCAGGCGGCAGGAACACGGTGGGGAGCCCGGCCATGGCCTGGTTGGCGGCCGCCATCTCGAACTCGGTGACCTGGTCCTTGCCCATGCCTCTGATGAGCACGTCGACGTCGAGCTCGCGGGCCAGGTCGACGACGAGACCGGTGTGGTGCAGGGCCACGACGTTGTCGAGGTGAGCGGTGGTGGCGGCCAGCATCTGCCGCCGAGCGTCGAGATCGAAGAGGTGGTCGAGCTTGTTCGGGTTCCCCGTCGCGACGACGAACAGCGGGTCGCACCACCGGGCGGCCATCTCGATGAGAGCCAGGTGCCCGAGGTGGGGCGGGTCGAACGATCCGGCGTAGAGCCCGACGGTCACCCCCGCAGCATGGCCGCGATCGCCGCTCGGCGTCGAAATCGGCGGGCGCTCGCGGCGGGGCGGTCCGCGTCCGGAGCGAAGTCTGGGTCAGGTGGCCAGCGCGGCGTCGAGCAGGGCGACGAGCCCGGTCAGACGGGCCGAGAGCGTGTCGTCGAGTGAATAGCGAGTGGCCAGGTACCCGGGGTCGTTGTAGCTGACCCATCGACCGCCGGCGTCGTCGGTCCCCGCCAGGGTCGCGTGACGACTCCGACCGCATCGCGTGGAGGCGACCCGGTCGCGTTCATGGACGGGGCACTAGGCGGGGACGACGGGTGCGGGGAAGGCCAGCCTCGCGTTGGCGGCGGACGGTTTGGCCAGATCTGCCGAGCGGCCGTCGGCGACGAGGTGCTGGAAGCAGGTCTGCCAGTCGGGCAGTTCGGCGCTGTCCTGCTCCCAGTCGACGAAGCTGGCTTCGTCACACCATTCGTCGAGGTGGTCCATCACGCTGAGGTGCGGTTCGGTCCGCACGAAGTCGTCGATCGAGGCGCGGTCGCGCCAGGCGCTGATCGTCCACCAGGTGTCGTTGGCTTCGGCGAGGGCATCGGCCCCCATGCCGCCGTCGGACGCCTTGGCCTGCTCGATCACGGCGACCGCCCCCGCGAGGAAGTCGTTCAGCACGGCCGGATCCAGCAGTCGCAGTCGGGTCACCACCATCGTTGGCATCGGGTCCTCCCGGGCTCGACCAGTCGGGCCCTAGGATGCCCCCGCGGCCAAGCCGTTGCCATGCGGTGAATCGGTCACCCTGCTTCGGTAGGCCGCCCGGGGCTCGAACCCGGCACCTTGGGATTAAAAGTCCCCTGCTCTAGCCAGATGAGCTAGCGGCCCGAGAGTGGCGCGAGGTCGCCGCGCCAGGTCCTTCGAAGGTAGCCGAGTGCGGCCGGCCGGCGTTCTGGCGAGCGATAAGGGCGCCACACGCCCTCCATCGCCGCCAGAACGGGAGTCGGCGCCACCGAGGCAGCCGGAGCTACGCCAGCACCGGGCCGCGGTGGAGCCATTCGGACAGATCGGGCGCGATGAGCTGGTCGACGCGCGCCGCGTAGCGCACGAGGTCGGCGTCGTCGAGCAGGTCGCGCCACTGGCCGCTCGTTCCGCGGTGGAAGAACTCCTGGTTGTCGCGCCACATCGCCTCTGACGAGCTGGGCACCACCCGATCGGCGTTGCCGCGCATGTGCTCGAACGTCGCCGCCTCGACCAGGGCGTCCCACCGGTCGGCCGGGACATCGATGCCGAGGCGAGCCGCGAGTGAATGCATCTGACCGCCGAGGTCGGCCTGCAGGTCGTCGTAGTGCAGCATCACGATGTTGGTGTCGTCGCGCCGATCCCAGAACATCTCGATGTGGCACAGCGTCCGCAGCAGCGACGACGCCGACTCGGTCGGAGGCGTGTCGTTGTCGACCCATGCCCAGAACGGATCGCCGCTGGGCAGCGCGTCGCCGACCTGCCCGGGTGCGTCCAAGCCGGAGCGAAGGTCGATCTCGACGGTGCGGTTCCGGAGACCCATGAACTTCTCTGAGTCCATGTTGTTGCGATGGTTGAACATCGACAACGCCGTATCGCGGGGGTCGCGACCGACGCAGATGTAGGTGACGTCGTCGTCCCACGGCAGTCCGTCGGGCGGCGTGTGGGTCTTGATGCAGCGTCGATGCGACTGGGCGGCGAGGTCGGCGACGACTTCGTCTCGCGGTCGGGTGAGCATGTCGAGCCACGGTGAGATCCGACTGAGCGGCCGATCGAGGTCAGGCGTCTGGAGGATCAGCAGCACGCAGATCATCTGCGTCCACGTGGTTCCGCACTTGGGCGGCGTGCTGACCACGATGTCGTCGGGACGCAAGGAGAACCCCGTCCAGCGAGCGCTGTCGTAGACCATGCTGCGATAGCGGACCAACGCCTGCTCATCCATACGGCCCCCCGGCGGGGTCAGCGTAGACGAATCTCGGTGGTCGCCGAGTGTGGGAAGGTCACCCGGTGGAAGCGATGAAGGTCCTGGTCACCGGGGCGAAGGGGATGATCGGTTCGGCGGTGCTCGCGTCCGACGCGAGCACCGGCGCGGAGGTGCGCTCGCACACCGGACGAGAGCAATGCGACATCACCGACGGCGACGCGATGAGACCGATCGTCGACGGCGTCGACGCCGTGATCCATCTGGCCGGCCCGCCCTCAGTAGCCGATTCGTTCCGCGACCCGGCCGGGTACCTGCGCGTCCACGTGCTCGGCACCGCCACCGTCGTCGAGCTCTGCCAAGAGCTGGGGATCCCGCGTATCGTCTATGTGTCCTCGGCCGACGTCTACGGCCGACCGACACGCAATCCGGTCGACGAATCGGCGGCGTTCGCGCCCCGCTCGCCGTACGCGGCGGCCAAGGTTGCGGCCGAGAACGTGATCGGGGCTGCAACGCGGTCGTCGGGGCTCGACGCCGTCATCTTGCGCCCGTTCTCGATCTACGGACCCGGGTGTCGTCCCGCCAGTGTGGTCGGCCTCATTCTCAACCAGGTGATCGCCGGCCGTCGTGTGCGGCTGACGAAGCTCGATCCGGTGCGCGACTACTGCTACGTGGACGACGTGGCCTCGGCCGTGTGGCGTGCCGCGTCCCTCCCGCCGGCCGACTCGACTGAACCGCGGGTCTACAACGTCTCCACCGGTCGAGGCACGCGTGTGGACCAGTTGGCGCAGGTGGCGCTCTCGGTCAGCGGTCCACCCACCGACGAGGATCAGGTCGAGCTGATCTCGGGATCAGATCCCGACCGGCCCCTCGCCGCCGACATCCTCGAACTCATCGCCGACGTGAGCCGATCCCGCGACGAGCTGGGCTGGGTAGCGAAGACGTCGCTGCCCGACGGCTTGGCCCGCACCCTCGAGTGGTTCGCCACGATCAACCACGAGGTCGAGGATCAGGCCGGCGCGGTGTCGTAGCGGTCGGTGTAGTGGCGGAAGTCGCCGGCCAGACCCGGATAGGTCCACCCGAAGTCGGCCGGGTCGTAGCGGTGGCGGCCGAAGGCGTCCTGGGGCCGATCGCGCAGCCAGGCCCGCATGCGCCGGGCGTGCAGCTCGCTGACCTCCTCGCCGAACTGGGCGTACAGAGCCGAGACGGTGCCGACCGGGTCGGCCACCAGGCCGTCGTAGCGCACGTGCTGACACCAGCCGTCGGGGGCCTGGTCGTCGTAGGCCATGGCCGAGGTGAGGGCGAACACGCACTTGCGTCGCCACTCCTCGGCCGTCGGCCGGGGGTCGGTGCGCGACGTGAGCGGCCGCTGACCGGCGTTGGCCAGGCTGGCCAGCGACGTGACGACCGGACCCGGGTCGCGGTGGGTCCAGATGATCCTGGCCGTGGGGTAGCAGTCCACCAGCGCGTCGAGGTGCCAGAGGTGGTTGGGGGTCTTGAGGATCCAGCGTTGGGTCGGTTGGCGCGACTGCAGCGTCTGCAACGCGACGCGGTGCTGGGCGTAGGCCGGAGCCATGTCGGCCCGCTCGAGCCAGCGCGCGTAGGACGGCACGTGGGCCTGGGTCTCGAGGGCCAGGGTCCGCACGTCGTACATGAAAAGCGAGACGCACTCTTGGGCGATCGTGGCGCCGAAGGGGTGCATGGCCCGCAGCGGAGGGTTGAGCTTCATCAGCCCGTCGAGCTCCTTGGCCGTCTGGGCGATGCGAGGATCCTCGGCCGCTCCCTCGAGGGTCGGTGGCGGGATGGGATGGGCCGCCTCCCACTGGAGCAGCGGGCGCGCCATCGGGTCGAGTCCGAGCAGGATCGACAACAGGCTCGTGCCGGTGCGGGGGAGCCCGACGATCACCCACGGGCTGTCGATGTGCTCGTCGGCCACCTCGGGGTGATCGGTCACCCACCGGTGCAGCTCGATGCGATTGGCGAGGGCGGCGACGAGCATGCGGGTGACGAGGAAGCGCCCGAACGTCGTGAGGTCGGCTTCGGCTTCGGCCGCGGCCAGGAACTCGGTCAGCGGTTCGACGTAGCTGTCGCTGCCGAAGTCGTCCGAGCCCGCCGCCTTGGTCGCCGCGGCGGCGACCTTGTCCGGCGAGAGCGCCGGGATGTCGACTCCGACGCGGGCCAACTGGGCGCCGAGGCCGTTGACCGCTCGTATCGGTCGACTCTTCAGGTCCGAGTCGCGGAACGTGTACTCGACCGTCGTCACCCGCGCACCTCGACCACCGTGCGGCCGATGGCGCGGCGTTGGTCGTGCTCGTCGAGGGCGGCCCCGGCTTCAGCCATGGTGACCCGTCGCCCGATCGCCGGTCGGATCCGGCCCTCGGCCACCAGCCGCAGCAGGTCGTTGTGGATCTCGTCGGCCACGTCGCGGCCGAAGGGGTTGAACCCGAAGCGGCGCATGCCCGGATCGACCTCGTCGGCCCACGCGACCATGACGGCCACGATCGAGATGTTGCCGATGCAGGCCATCCGCAACGGGCGCCCGGTCATGCCGTTTTCGTCGTCATCGGCGAAGCCGACCGCCAGATAGCGGCCCTCGCGCGCCGTGCAGCGCCACGAGCGTTCGACGAAGTCGCCTCCGGTCAGGTCGAGGATGACCTCGGCCCCGACATCGTCGGTCGCCACCAGCACGGCCTCGACGAAGTCCTCGGCCGTGTGGTCGATCACCAGGTCGGCGCCGAGTGCGGCGCACAGCGCGCCCTTGTCGGGTCCACCGGCCACGGCGATCACGCGCGCGCCCGCCGCCTTGCCCAACTGGATCGCCGCGGTGCCGAGTCCGCTGGCCGCCGAGTGCACGACGAGGGTCTCGCCTGCCTTCAGCTGACCGCGCCGGAACAAGGCCAGGTGCGAGGTGTGGAACGTCAAGAGGAAGGCCGTGGCCTCGGCGTCGTCGAGCTCGGGGGGCGCGTCGAACACCGACACCGCCGGGGCGACGGCGTGCTCGGCCAGACCGCCGAGCGCGGTCTTGGTGATGGCCACGACGCGCCGACCCAGCCACTGCTCGGCGCCCGGTCCGGCCGCTTCGACCACGCCGCACACGTCCATGCCCAACGTGTAGGGCGGCGGAGTCGGGACCGACACGAGCTTGCCCCGGCAGCGATCGATGTCGTTGAAGTTGAGCGACCCGGCGCCCACCTCGATCAGCACCTCGCCCGGCCCCGGCTCGGGGATGTCGACGTCGACGACGGCCAGCACCTCACCCGGCGCGCCGTTGCGCGTGACCTGCACCGCCTTCATGGTGGTCATAGGCTTCTCATCTCGTCAGCGGCCCCCTTGTGCTGATACGTGAGACGACTCTAGTCTTGCGTCTCAGATGCGGCCGCCGGCCGTCCAAAGGGGAATGCTCGTGACCGTCAGCCACCGCCGCCTCGTCGCGGCCGGGATCGTCGTTGTTCTGATGGCCGTGGCCGCCGGATGCTCGCGGTCGTCGAACACCGACACCGCCGGCACCACCGCGACGTCGAACACGTCGAGCGGCGCACCGGGCAACGGCCAGTTCGGGACGATCACCAAGCCGGTGTGCGGGCCCAAGGGCAGTGGCTCGACGTCGACGACGGGCCAGACCGGGGCGACCAGTGGAGCCAACGTGTTGGGCGTGACGTCGTCGACGATCCGCCTGGGTGTGATCTCCGATGTCGGCTACTCGGGCTACCCGGGGCTCAACCAGGAGCTCTACGACGCCAGCGACGTGTTCGTCGACTGGTGCAACTCGCTGGGTGGCATCAACGGCCACAAGATCCAGCTCGACAAGCTCGACGCCAAGCTGCTCGACTACAAGGCCGTCATCACCCAGGCCTGCACGCAGGACTTCGCGCTGGTCGGTGGGGGCGGGGTGTTCGACAACACGGGTCAGGCCGAGCGGCTCGGATGTCTGCTGCCCGACTTCCCCGGCTACGTGGTCACGCCCGAAGCGAGGGGCGCCGACCTGCAGGTGCAGGCCACCAACAGCGCGTCGAACACGGCCGTGAACTTCGGCATCGCGCGCTATCTCAGCCAGAAGTTCCCGAGCGCCAACAGCGCCGTCGGCTACCTGACGGCCAACACGAGCACCACGATCACCAACAAGAACCAGTACCAGGAGGCCGGCGCCTCCTTCGGGTGGAAGACGGTCTACGACGGCCAGTACAACGCGCTGGGCGAACCCACGTGGCTGCCGGCGGCCCAGGCCATCAAGGACAAGGGCACCAAGGGGCTGTTCTTCGTCGGGTCGGCGGCCAACCTGGGCCAGCTCATCAACTCGCTGGCCCAGATCAACTACAAGCTCGACTGGGTCGCCAGCTCGCAGAACATGTACGACCCAGCGCTCATCTCGTTGTCGGGCAAGGACCTCGACGTGAACAACGTGTATGTCAACGACAACACGACACCGTTCACGGCGACCGGCGTGCCGGCCATCACGCAGTACGAGCAGCTCTTCGACAAGTACCTGCCCAAGGGGTTGAAGACGGCGTCGCTGGGGCTCAACTCGTTCGCGGCGTGGCTGCTGTTCGCCCAGTCGGCCCAGGCCTGCGGGGACACCATCACGCGGCTGTGCGCCTACGACAACGGCATCCACACCACGTCGTTCGACGGTGCCGGGCTGAGCGGCAAGCTCAACCCGTCGACGCCCGAGGTGCCGACGCAGTGCTTCGTGCCCATCGTGGCCAAGTCGAGCGGGTTCAGCATGGTCGACTTCGAGGCCAACAGCGGTCCCTACAACTGCTCGTCGAAGAACGTGGTGAAGCTGACCGGGGACTACGGCAAGTCGGTCAAGTTCTCCGACACCAGCAAGAGCCTGTCCGACCTCAAGTAGGTACGGCCACGGCCACGGCCCCGGCCGCGCTAGTGACCGGGGACCGCCAGCATCCGCTCGAAGGCGGGCAGGAACAGGGTCGTCAGCTGGCGACGGATGTCGGCTCGCGTGAGCTCGCCCCGGCCCGGAACCGCGGCGTAGGAGATGAGGACGCGCAGCATCCAGTCGACCAGGTCGGCCATGGTCTGGTCGGCCGTGTCGGGGTCGTCGACCAGGGCCGGGTCTTGGGCCGGACCGAGCAGGGGTCGGATGCCGGACTCGCCGAGCGCGTGCAGGGCAGCCAGCGGGAGCGCCTGGGTCGCCGCCCATCCTGCGGAGTCGCTGGTGAACACCGCGGCGTGCACGGGCCGCCGGCCGATCTCCTCGATGGCGAAGAGCATGCCTTCGATCACCCGCTCGGACGGATCGTCGATGTTGCCGAGGTGCACCTCGGCGTCGCGGGCCATGGCCTCGGATTCGCGGGTCAGCACGGCCAGGAAGATGGCCTCGTGGCTGCCGTAGCGGCGATACAGCGTCGCCCGCGACATGCCGGCGCGGTGGGCGATGTCGGCCGCCGTCGTCTTGGCCACCCCAAAGCGCAGGTAGCAGTCGGCGGCGGCGTCGAGCACGGCCTCCATCTCGGCGGTGGAGGCGGGCGCCGTCGGCATCGGCCCACAGTAGTTCCGCGCCTGCGTACCCTTCTTTCCAATCCGGAAGCGGAAGGCCAGCGATGAAGGTCCGCCGATGAGCTCGTCGACGATCACCACCCTCGTCCTGATCGCCATCGCCGCCGTCCTGGCGCCGGTGGGCGCCGAGATGCTGAGGCGGTTCAGCGTGCCTGACGTCGTGCTCGAGATCGCGTTCGGCATCCTCATCGGCCCCGGTGTCCTCGCCCTGGCCCACCCCAACGACCTGGTCGACGCGCTGTCCGACCTGGGGCTGGCCTTTTTGATGTTCCTGGCCGGCTTCGAGCTCGACTTGGCCCGCATCAAGGGTCGGCCGTTGGTGCGAGCGACCATCGGTTGGGTGATGTCGGTCGGCCTCGCGCTGGTGTTCGCGTTCGTCATGGTGGCCGAGGGCTTCGCGCTCGACACGTTGGTCATCGGTCTGGCGCTCACGACCACCGCCCTCGGCACGCTGCTGCCCGTGCTGCGCGATGTCGGCGCCCTCGAGACCGACAGCGGGCCCTACATCCTGGGCATCGGCACCGTTGGCGAGTTCGGCCCGATCGTCGCCGTGGCTGTGCTGTTGGCCAAGGGCAATCCGTTCGCCACCACCGGACTTCTCGTCCTCTTCGTCGGGATCGCCGTCGTGACCGCGCTCATCGCGACCCGGCCGCAGCCCCCCAGGCTCGTCGATCTGATGAGCAAGAACCTCAACTCGAGCGCCCAGCTGCCGGTGCGGGCGTCGGTGCTGCTGATCCTCCTGCTCGTCTGGCTCGCCGCCGAACTGGGCCTCGACGTGCTGCTCGGTGCCTTCTCGGCGGGGATCGTCGTGCGCTTGCTGAGCAGGGGCGAGGACGAGGAGATCATCCGGGTCAAGCTCGAAGCCATCGGCTTCGGGTTGTTGATCCCGATCTTCTTCATCGTCAGCGGCATGAAGTTCGACGTGCACTCGTTCGTCGAGGATCCGATGACGCTGTTGCGCATCCCGCTCTTCCTCGTGCTGTTCCTCGTGGTGCGCGGGATCCCGGCACTCCTGCTCTACCGCCACGAGCACCCGCCGATCCAACGGGCGCCCCTCGCCTTCTTCTCAGCGACGGCCCTGCCCCTGGTCGTCGTCATCACG
Source organism: uncultured Microthrixaceae bacterium (assembly GCA_963734965.1). GTDB lineage: Bacteria > Actinomycetota > Acidimicrobiia > Acidimicrobiales > Acidimicrobilacustridaceae > UBA4742. The sequence continues at coordinate 95,074 of CAVTJK010000003.1, forward strand.
ACGATCGGGGTCTCGACCGGGCGGATGCGACCGTCGAACGCGGCCGCCCTCGTCGGCGCCGGCATGTTGTCGGTGCTGATCTATCCCGTCCTGGGCCTGCGCCTGATGAGCGACGACGGCGTCGACCTGTCCGAGTCCCCGCCCGAGGACGAGCGCCTCGACGATCCCTACGAGGACGACGGGTTGTGACGGCGCCGAGGCCACCACGACGCCGGTACCTGACGCGGCGGTCCGGGGCGGTCGTGCTGGTCGTCCTGGTCATCGGCGGCGTGGTCTTCGCCCTCGCTCACATCGGGTCTGGCCATTCGGGCTCGACCCGACTGCGCAGCTCGTCACCGCAGGTCGGGTCGTCGACGACGGCGTCGTCTCGATCGAGCGTCACCTCGTCAACGGTGCCGCGACACCTCGGAAGCCCGATCACCTTCACCGCGGTGGGCGACACCGAGCTGGGCAAGGCCGGCCAGTTGCCGCCCGACCCGGACACCTACCTCGATCCCGTCAGGGCGGCGATGGCCGCGCCGATCGTGTTCGGCAACCTCGAGGGCACCCTCACGGACGGGACCGGGTCGAAGTGCGGACCGGCGTCGACGGCGTGCTTCGCCTTCAAGGTCCCGACCACCTACGCCGCGGTCATGCGCCGGGCCGGCTTCACCGTTCTCAACAGCGCCAACAACCACTCCCACGACTACGGCGAGGAGGGGGTGGCCGACACCAAGGCGGCGTTGGCGGCGGCCGGGATCGCCCAGACCGGCCTGGTGGGCCAGATCGCCACCGTCGTGGACGGCACGACCAAGGTGGCCTTCGTCGGCTTCGCCCCTTACAACAACACCAACAGCATGCTCGACCTCGCGACCGCGGCGCGCCTGATCGGCGCGGCCGGGCAACAGGCCGAGGTGGTCGTCGTGTACATGCACGACGGGGCCGAGGGCGCCGGCGCCGGCCACGTGACCGGTCGACGAGGAGGCCTATGTCGGCGAGGACCGCGGCAACGCCCAGGCTGTTCGCCCGCGCCGCCATCGACGCCGGTGCCGACGCGGTGATCGGGAGCGGGCCGCACGTGTTGCGCGGCATGGAGTGGTACCAGGGCCACCTGATCGTCTACAGCCTCGGCAACTTCGCCAACTTCCACAACTTCCAGGCCGCCCCGTCGGGAGGACAGTCCGCCATCCTGCGGATGAGCCTCGACGCCGGCGGGCACTTCGTCAGCGGATCGATCACGTCGGTCTTGTTGAACGCCGAGGGCCGTCCGTCGATCGATTCGTCCGGAGGGGCGGCCCGCACGATGAACGCGCTCTCCGTCGCCGACTTCGGCCCGGCCGGCGCGACCATCGCGCCCATCGCGGCCACGGGTTCGATCAGCGGCCCGTGAACCGGGGTGGGCGCTTCTCGGCGCACGGCTTCGCCTCCTTCCCGGCTTTCGGCGGCGATGAAGGGCGCACGACGCCCTCAATCGCCGCCAGAAGCCCGAAGGCGAAGGCTCAGCGGCCGGTGAACCGGGGTGGTCGCTTCTCGGCGAAGGCCTGCTGACCCTCGCGGTAGTCGTCGGAGCGGAAGCAGGCCTCGACCATGCTCGGCCACCCGGGCGAGGTCGCGGCGGTCCGGCTGGTCGTCGCGCAGCTTCGCGGAGCGCCACCTTGACGGCGGCGACCGTGAGCGGCGCGTTGTCTGGTGATCGAGCGGGCCAGCTCCATGACGCTCGGGCTCGAGCTCGGTCGGCCGGTCACGACCCGGTTGACCAGGCCGATGGCCACGGCCTCGGTCGGCCGACAGGCGGCGGGCCGAGAACAGGATCTCGGCCGCCCACGCCGGGCCGACCACCTCCATGAGCGGCTCGACGCCGCCGAAGCCGTACCCGAGGCCGAGTCGGGCGGCGGGCACGCCGAACTGGCTGTCGTCGGAGGCGATGCGGATGTCGGCCTGGCAGCGCGGTGAGCAGGCCGCCGCCGATGCAGTAGCCGCGGATCATGGCGATGATCGGCTTATCGAGCGCTCAGCCAGGCCCGGCCGATCTCGGCCCCGCCGCGGTCGTAGTCCGCCCGGGCCTCGGGCGAGGTGCGCTGCTCGCCGAACTCGCAGATGTCGGCGCCGGACACGAACGCCTTGTCGCCGGCGCCGGTGATGACGACGACCCGCACGTCGGGATCGTCCTTCAGTGCCGGCGAGCACCATCGGGCAGCGCGGCGCGCATCTCGATCGACAGGGCGTTGCGCTTGGTCGGGTTGTTGAAGGTGACCACGGCGATGCCGTCGGCGACGTCGACAAGGAGCTTGTCGGTACCGGTGTCGCATTCGCCATCAGGTCCTCTGGGTCAGATCGTCCTGCGCGGCGGCAGGTCGTCGATCTCGGTGTCGGACAGGCCCAGCTCGGCGAGCACCTCGGCGCGTGTCCTGCCCGACATCGGGGCTGGCCGCGCGCACGGTCGAGGGCCGTCGCCCATCGGTGACCGCGTTGCGGACCAGATCGATCGAGCCCATGCGCGGGGTGCTCGGTCGTCGTGACCAGGCCGAGGTGCTCGACCTGCGGATCGGCGAACACCTCGTCCATCGCGTACACGGGCCCGCACGGCACGCCGGCCTCGTTGAGGGCCTCGACCCACTCGGCTGTCGTCCGTCGTCGCCAGCCGTTCGCCGATGAGGGCGTTGAGCTCGGCCCGGTTCGCCGATCGGCGTCGGCCGGCTGTCGAACCGCGGGTCCGACGGCGAGCGTCGGGCAAGCCCGATCACCTCGCAGAAGGCCCGGAGCAGCCGTCCCGACGGCCCGGCGATGTTGACGTAGCCGTCGGCTGACGCGAAGCAGCCCATCGGGACGAGAGTCGGGTGGTGGTTGCCCTCCTGGGCGGGCACGTCACCGTCGATCGTCCAGCGGGTGGCCTGGAAGTCCATCATGGCCGATCATCGACTCGAGCAGCGAGGTCTGCACCCAGCGCCCCTCGCCGGTGCGCTCGCGCTCGTGCAGGGCCACGAGGATGCCGACGGCCAGGTAGAGCCCGGCCGACAGGTCGGAGACCGGGATCCCGACCCGGGTCGGCTCGGTGCCGGGCAGCCCCGTCACGCTCATGAGCCCGCCCATGCCCTGGGCGATCTGGTCGACTCCGCCCCGCTCGGCGTAGGGGCCGTCCTGGCCGAAGCCCGAGATCGAGCCGTAGACGAGGCGCGGGTTGCGGGCGTGGACGGTCTCGTAGTCGAAGCCGAGGCGCTGCCTTGACCGGCGGCCGCATGTTCTCGACCAGCACGTCGGCGGTGTCGACCAGGCGCAGCAGGAGGTCGCGACCGTCCTCGGTCTTGAGGTCGAGGGTGAGCCCGCGCTTGTTGCGATGCAGGTTCTGGAAGTCCGAGCCATGGCGGCCCCCACCCACGACGCCGTATCCGCTCGAGCCCGGCGATGGCGGATCGATGCGGATCACGTCGGCGCCCCAGTCGGCCAGCTGGCGGACGCAGGTCGGTCCGGCCCGCGCGACGGTGAGGTCGATCACCCGCAGATCGTCCAGCGGCAGCATCGCTTGCACCCCTCCATCCGTCGTGGGCGGCCGCCCAACCTACCGTTGCGCTGGACTACCGTCACGCGAGCAACGACGCCGGCGGCAGGGGGATGGATCGATGAAGTTCGGGATCTTCTACGAGCTGCAGCTGCGCTCGCCCGTGGAGCGCGGACAGCGAGTGGCAGCTCTACCACGACGCGCTCGACCAGCTCGAGCTGGCCGACGGGCTCGGCTACGACTACGCGTGGGTGGTCGAGCACCACTTCCTCGAGGAGTACTCGCACTCGTCCGCGCCCGAGGTCTTCCTCGGCGCCGCCAGCCAGCGGACCAAGGACATCCGCCTCGGCCACGGCATCATGCAGCTCACGACCAACCATCCGGCCAAGGTCGTCGAGCGCATCTCGGCCCTCGATCTGTTGAGCAACGGTCGCGTCGAGTTCGGCATGGGCGAGAGCGCCAGCATCACCGAGCTGCATCCGTTCGGGGTCCGCTTCCGCGACAAGCGCGAGCTGTGGGAGGACGCGGTCCGTTGCGCGATCCCGATGTTCGCCGACGGCGGCCAGTCCTACGAGGGTCCGCACTTCGACTTCCCCTTGCGCAACGTGCTGCCCAAGCCGCGCCAGAAGCCGCACCCGCCGCTGTGGACCGCGTGCTCGCAGATCGAGACCATCGAGTACGCCGGCCGGTCGCGGCCTCGGCGCCCTCGGGTTCCAGTTCGTCAGCGCGGACGCGGCCCACGCGTGGGTGCACGCCTACTACAACGCCATCACCAAGCGACTCGACCGTCTGGCCGACTACCCGATCAACCCGAACATCGCGCTGGTCAGCATGTTCATGTGCGCCGACAGCGACGAGGAGGCCCGCGCCAAGGCCGACGGCGCCACCTTCTTCCAGTTCTGCCTGCGCTTCTACAACTCGAGCCCTGAGCGGGCGTCGAGCCGAGCCCGGCACCCTGAACATGTGGGACGAGTACAACAACTGGAAGCGCGAGAACCCCGAGGCGGCCGAGCGGGCGCTCTCGGGCGGGCTCATCGGTTCGCCGGACACGATCCGGCGCAAGCTGCGCAAGTTCGAGGACTCGAACATCGACCAGGTGATCCTGCTCAACCAGGCCGGGCGCAACACCCACGCCGACATCTGCGACAGCCTGAAGCTGTTCGCCGACGAGGTGATGCCCGAGTTCCACGCCAACGTGCCCGCCCACGAGGAGTGGAAGGCCGATGTGCTGTCGGGCGACGCTCGAGCTCGAAGAGATCGACACCAGCGCGTTCATGAAGCGGTTCGGAGCCAAGTCGGTGAAGATCCCCGCGAGCGGCTGATGTCCGCCGCGCCGTGACCGACCCGACCTGGGCGCGCCACCTCCCGCCCGGCGTGCCCGTCTCGTCGATCGACCTGACCCGTGAGCGCAGCCTGCCGGCGGCCTGGTCGGCGCGTTGGCGCGCCGCACCCGACCGCGAGGTCGTGTGCGATCCCGACGGGACCTGGCTGACGGGACGAGACCTGCTCGATCGCACCGCGGTGGTGGCCGGGCGCCTGGTCGGGGCCGGGATGGTCGCGGGCGATCGCGTGCTGATCTCGGGTCCGGCCTCGGCTGAATTCGTCGTCGCCCATTGCGCCGCTCTGCGGGCCGGGTTGGTCGTCGTGCCCGTCAACCCCGCGTACACCGAGCGCGAGCTGGGCGTGATCCTCGACGACGCCCGGCCGCGGGCCGCGGTCCTGGCGTCGGCGGCGATGCAGGGATGGGCGCGCCGGCTCGACCCCGCCCTCGTGGTCACCGGCATCGATGTCGATCGACCCGACGGGGAGGAGCCCGCCCTCGACCAGGTCGGGCCCGCCGACCCGGCGCTGCTGGCCTACACATCGGGTACGACGGGTAGACCGAAGGGCGCGCTGCTGTCGCACGGCAACCTGCTCGCCAGCACCGAAGGGGTGCGCATCGCCTGGCGGTGGGAGTCGACCGACCGGCTGATCCTGTGCCTCCCGCTGTTCCACATGCACGGGCTCGGCGTCGGTCTGCACGGCACGTTGCTGGCCGGCGCGTCGGCGATCCTCCAGACCCAGTTCGACGCCGAGGCCGTGCTGAGCGCGGCGACGAACGCGACGATGTTCTTCGGTGTCCCGACGATGTACACGAGGCTGGTCGCGGCGGACGGCGCCGAACGCATGCGGGGGTTGCGACTGTGCGTCTCGGGCTCGGCGCCGCTCGCCGCCGAGTTGCACCGCCAGATCGCCGAGCGCATGGGCCAGGTCGTGCTCGAACGGCTCGGGATGACCGAGACCGTGATGCTGTTCTCGAACCCGTATGCCGGCGAGCGTCGGGCGGGCACCGTGGGGTTCCCGCTCCCGGGCGTCGAGCTGCGGCTGGAGCCGGCGACCAGTGAGATCGCGGTGCGGGGACCGAACGTGTTCGCCGGGTACCTCGATCGAGCCGAGGCCAACGCCACCTCGTTCACGCCCGACGGCTGGTTCCTCACCGGCGACATCGGCGAGCTGGACCCCGACGGCTACCTGCGCGTCGTCGGACGGGCCAAGGAGCTGATCATCACCGGCGGCTACAACGTGTATCCCCGCGAGATCGAGGACGTGTTGCGAGGGCACCCATCCGTGCTCGACGTGGCTGTGGTGGGGACGCCGTCGCCCGAGTGGGGTGAGACGGTCACGGCCTACATCGAGGCCGAGACCGGCACGGGCCCGCCGTTCGACGCCGACGCCGTGCTGGCGTGGGCGTCAGACCAGCTGGCGCCCTACAAGCGCCCGCGATTGGCGTTCCGGGTCGACGCCCTGCCTCGCAACAGCCTGGGGAAGGTGCAGCGGGGCGACCTGCACCCGCCATCGTCGTAGTGTCCGCCGGGTGAGCGGACCGACCCTCGAGATCTCGCCCAGCCGCACGGCCAAGGTCGGCGACGCCGAGGTGCGTCGGGCCCTCCCGCAGCACTCGCGGCGCACCGTCGGGGCGTGGTGCTTCGCCGACCACTTCGGTCCGGTCGTCGCCGCTCACGGCGGGGGCATGGACATCGGCCCTCATCCCCACATCGGTCTGCAGACGGTGACGTGGTTGATCGCTGGTGAGCTCGTGCACCACGACAGCCTCGGCTCCGAGCAGCTGATCCGTCCCGGTCAGCTGAACCTGATGACGGCGGGACGAGGGATCGCCCATGCCGAGGAGACGCCCGGCACCTCTCGCGGCTCGATGCACGGCCTGCAGCTCTGGGTGGCGCTGCCCGAGCAGACCCGTGCCGGCCCGGCCGCGTTCGAACATCACGCCGAGCTGCCGCGTGTCGAGATCGACAGGGCCGAGGTGACGGTCCTGGTCGGCGCGTTCGCGGGCGCTCGGTCGCGAGCACGCACCGACACGGTGCTGGTCGGCATCGAGGTGGACGTCAGAGCGGGACGCACGACCTTGCCGCTCGACCCGGCCTTCGAGCACGCGGTCATCGTGGCCGAGGGGTCGCTGGCCCTCGACGGCGAGACGGTCGGTCCCGGCCATCTCGCCTATCTCGGGTCGGGCCGCGACGAGCTCACCGTCGACGCGGCTGAGCGGGCTCGGGCGTTGGTGTTGGGCGGCGAACCGTTCGCCGAGCCGATCCTGATGTGGTGGAACTTCGTGGCCCGCACCCGCGACGAGATGGATGACGCCATTGCCGCTTGGACCACCGAGTCCGATCGCTTCGCCCCGGTCGTGTCCGCCCTGGACCGCATCCCCGCCCCTCGTCCCTACTGGGCGACCCCCTGACCCGACCCACCGGTTCTGGCGGCGATGACCCGACCCACCGGTTCTGGCGGCGATGACCCGACCCACCGGTTCTGGCGGCGATGACCCGACGCACCGGTTCTGGCGGCGATGAAGGGCGTCACGCCCGGAGCGCCGCTCAGAGGCGCACTGGGCGGCCCGGACCAGCCCAGCAGGCGCACTGGGCGGCCCGACCGCTCAGCGGCTGGCGGGATCGGCCAGGTAGCGGCGCAGCAGAGGGTCTTCGATGCGCCACTGACCACGACTGGGGATGACGATCAGGCCCGCGTCGCGCAGGGCCTCGACGGAGCGGCTGGCGCTGGCCGCATCGAGCACCGAATAGGGGGATTCGCCACGGGCGATGGCTCGTGCCGCAGGAAACGTGTGCTTCGACAGGGCACGGATGCGTTCGATCGTCTGGGTGTGGTTGACGTGCTCGCCCGCCAGTGCGGTGGCGTACCCGACCTCGACGAGATCGAGGTCGAGGTCGTGGACGCCCGCGGCGACGGCGGCGACGTGGGTCTGCTGGGCGATCAGCATCGTGGCCCGGGGGTGACCCTCGCTGTGATCCAGAAGGCGGGCCATGGCTTCGTCGCGGATGGTCGTGTCGTCCATGGTCAGGCGCGTGATCAGGCCTGTTCGCCACTCGTCGGGGTCGATGGGACCGAGGCTGACGAAGCCCCCGAACTGATACAGGGCCCGGCGCTTGTCGTTGAACAGTCCTTTGAGCAGGTGCTCGACGCTGCCCGCGAACAGACAGGTGACCCGATCCGAGCGGGTCAGGATGGCTCGCATCCGCTTGGTTAGCTGATCCGGATCGCCGAAGGGCGCGCGGGGCCCGGCGATCTCCTGGAACTCATCGATGAACAGCACGACCTGGCGCCGATCGGCCTCGGCGATGCGCTGGAGCATCTCGAAAGCTCCGGCGAGGTGCCGACTGGGGTCGCCGGCCGCCAGCCCTGGCGAGTAGGCGATCTCGATGCTGTCACCGAGCTCGCTGCGGGCCTTGACCGTCGCCGCCACCTGGGCGCTCGTGAGGGCGGCTCGACCAGCCGTGCGCGTGGCTCGAGCGGCCCGACGCAGGATCGAGCGGTTGGCGATCACTTCGTCGACCACCCGCTCGGCCAGCTCGGCCTGATCGGCTACGCGGAACAGGTCGACGGCCACGGTGTAGGAGCCCGACCGCTTGAGTTGCTCGAGGGCACCGTGGGCCACGGTGGTCTTGCCGGTGCGCCGGGGCCCGGCCAGCACCCGGTTGACCCCGTTTCCCAGTTGCCCGACGAGATCGGTCAGATCTCCCCGTCGGCCGATCATGCGATCGGGCGCGATGGGTCCGTCGGTCGGGAACAGCTCGACGCTCCGCACTCGTCCCATGGGCTCCTTTACATCACGTAGTGCAGTATCTTACCGCACACGTCGTAGTAAAGGTCAGGCCTGGTCGGCGGCGTCGCGCTGGCGGCGGAGGCGGCGGGCCCGGGCGGCCTCGCGCCAGGTGACGGCCTGGGCGCCGGCGGCGATGGCGCGGATCCGGGTGGGCTCGGTCACGTCGTAGTGGTGGCGGGTCGGATCGCGGTGGTGGTCCTGGAACCACTCGCGTCGCAGGCCGAGGCGCAGCGCGAACTGGTGGAGCTCGTCGTCGTCGTCAGCGGTGAGGTGCGACCAGCGACCCTCGACCGGCCCGACCTGGGCCCACTGGCGCCAATCGTCGACGTAGACGGTCACGCCGCCAGTCTGGCCGACTTTCCGGCGCAGTCGTAGAGCAGACCGCTGTAGCTGGCCGGCACCTCGGCGTTGGTCGAGGCGGTCGTCACCGGCGCGCACACCTGGCTGACCTTGCTCAGGATGGCCGACGCCGAGCCCGCACCCCCGGCCCCGCCCATGCCGACGTTGCTGACCAGGAAGTAGCGGACCGATCCCTTGGCGACGGCGGCGGCGATCGAGTCGACGGTGGCCGCCGGGTCCGATCCCATGAACCCGCCCAGCGACATGACCGACACGCCCTGATCGGCGAGCAGGCCCGACCCGACCTGGGCGCTGGCCACGGCGACGTCCCACGTCTCGCCATGGTTGACGCGCAGGAGGTAGGCGGCCAGCGCCGGATCACCGTTCGAGTTGGCCGATCCGAAGCTCGATCCGGAGGCACCCGTTCGCGGCCCCGCTTGGGGCAGGGTGGCGTTGAGGACGGGGTTGGCCGCCTCGCTGAGCGCCCATGCGCTCGGCGCCAGCAGCAGGGCCGACAGGCCGACGGCGGCACCGACGGCCATGAGCCGCGACACGGTGCGGGCCAGACCATGGCTCAACAGCGCGACGGCGAGCATGACGATGGCGGCGGCCGCGCCGATGACGAACAGGGGACGGATCCAACCGTAGAACTGTGGCGCGTGGCCGCTGATGGTCAACTCGAGATCGACGCTGACCACCAGAGCGCCGGCCAGGGCGACCAGCCACACGCGGTTGGCGCGCGCCAGGGCCACGAGCTGGACGAGACCGATCCCGACCAGCGCGGCGAGAGCGGGGGCCATCGCCGCGGTGTAGTAGGCGTGGAAGGTCCCCTGGGCGTAGCTGAACACGACGGCGTAGAGCGCCAGCCAACCGCCCCACAAGATGATGGCGGCGGCGCGGCGAGCATGACGGCGATGTCGCCAGAGAGCGGCGAGGGCGCCGACCGCGGCCATCGGCAACAGCCAGGCGATCTGCCCGCCGAGGGCGTCGCCGAACAGGCGGGTCGGTCCGGCAGTGCCGGCGATGATCCCGCCCGTGCCCGACGCACCGGACGCGCCCATCGGGACGCCACCGCCGAAGCCCTGACCTCCACCGATCCTGGCGCCTCCGCCGGGTCCTCCAGCGGTGTTGTCGTCGACGCGACCCAGGCCGTTGTAGCCGAAGACGAGGTTCCACTCGGTGTTGTTGGTGCTGCCGCCGACGTAGGGCCGACTCGAGGCCGGGGTGAGGTCGACGGCCATGATCCACGGCAGGGACACGGCCACGATGGCCAGACCGAAGATCAGCGTCCGCTTGAGGCGAGGCCACCAACCGCCTCGCGTTCCGATCAGCACGGCCAGCCCGAGCGCAGGTACGGGGATGTAGGCGGCCAGCATCTTCGTGTTGAACGCGAGCCCGACGCAGGCGCCCGCGAGCAGGATCCAGCGCAACCACCGGTCGGTGTCGAACGAGCGCAGGACGGCCCAGGCCGCGGCCACCAGGAACAGGATCATGAACGGCTCGGGCAGGTTGAGCCGGTTGACGGCCACGCTGACCGGGCTGAGGGCCAGCACGGCGCCGGCGATGGTGGCCGCCGCCGGCCCGAACCGGCGGCGCACGGTGCACCACAGCAGGGCGACCGCGGCGGCGCCGGCGACGGCGCTCGGCAGCAGGATCGACCACGTGCTCACGCCGAACAGGCGGGCACTGGCCGCTTCGATCCAGAGGGCGACCGGCGGCTTGTCGACGCTGATGAAGCCGCCGGGGTCGTAGGACACGAAGAAGAAGTTGTGCCAGCTGGTGATCATCGACCGGGTTGCGGCCGTGTAGTACTGGTTGCCCAAGCCGTTGAGCGTGAGCTGCCAGGTGTTCAGCACCAGCGAGATGGTGGTGACGGCCGCCAGCCCCAGCCGGTCGTAGCGCCGGGGGCGACGGGCGACGGGCAGAACCGGGTCAGCGGTTTCGGTTGTCGTCGGCGCATCGAGCAGGGCGGTCACGACGGGAGGAACCTCATCGGTCGATGTTCGCCCGAGGGGCTCCGCCCGGCCTGGGCGTTCCCCGTGAGTTTCCTCAGAAACCCGCTACGGCTCGATGCGCAGGGCCAGGATGCACACGTCGTCGCGACGGTCGCGCTCGGCGAACATCGCCAGACCCAGGCTCTCGCAGAGGACCTCGGTCGGCTCCCCGCGGTGGTGGTGCACGAGCCCGCTGAGTCGGGCCAGCCCGACGTCGAGGCTCTCGCTCGGCTGTTCGATGAGCCCGTCGGTGTAGGCCACGACCAGCGATCCCGGACCGAGGTCGAGCTCGTTGATGGCTCCGGCCTGGGCGCCGACGCCGAGGGGAGGCTGGTCGGCCGAGGCCAGGTAGGTCGGGTCGGCTCCGGGGGCGACCATCAGGAGCGGGGGATGGCCGGCGTTGGCCCATTCGAGGTGCCGCGAGCCGAGCGCCAGGGTGCCGAAGATGCACGTGGCGAACTCGTCGCCCGCCTGGTCGGCGACCAAGCGGTCGACGGCGGCCAGCGATTCGCTCACCGATGCTCCGCAATAGGCCGCGCCCCGCAGCGCGTTGCGCAGCTGGGCCATCAACGACGCGGCCTCGAGCCCGTGGCCGGCGACGTCGCCAATCGAGAAGACCAGGCGGTCACCGACCAGGAAGAGGTCGTACCAGTCCCCACCGACCTGGGCGCCGGTGCCGGCCGGCAGGTAGCGCGCCGCCACCTCGCAGCCCTCGACCACCGGGAGGTGAGGCAGGATCGCCCGTTGCAGCTGATCGACGATCGTCTGCTCGCGAGCCAGCTCGGTGCTCGTGGCCAACAGCGCGTGTTCGGCCTCGCGTTGGGCGGTGACGTCCTGAGCAGTGCCCCACACCCCACTCGGTTGGCCGCCCTCGTCGAAGTAGGTGATCCGGGCGTGGACGGCGACGATGCGGACGTCGCCATCAGGGCGGACCACCCGCGCCTCGGTCGAGAGCTTGCCGTCGTTGCCGGGTGCGGCGGCGATGGCGTCCTGGACGTCGGCCTGGTCGTCGGGATGGATGGCGTCGAACACCATGCCCGGGTGCCAAGGGACGTCGCCGCCCTGCTCGAAGCCGAAGATCCGCCCCAGCTCGTCACTGGCGCTGGCCACGCCCGACTCGAAATCGATGCCCCAGACGCCGATGTGAGCCAGCTCCTGAGCCGCTTCGAACTTGCGGTTGGTGTCCTCGAGCCCACGCCGGGCCCGCCGCGGTTCGGTCACATCGCGTGCCACGACGAGCACTCCCTCGCCGAACCTGGTGACCGAGAAGGTGTAGTAGCGATCGGCGGGCGCGGCGCCCGCTCTTGCGCTGATGTGCATCTCCTCGGTGAGCGCCGACTCCCCGGTCTCGACGACCGATGCGTAGAGGCTGATGAAGCCGTCGCTGTCCTCGGGGCTGTAGAGGGCGCTGAGCCGGGCGCCGATCATGTCCTCCTGCGTCCGGCCCTCGATCTCGATGTTGACGGGGTTGATGTAGAGGATCTCGAAGTCGACGATGCGCCCGTCCTCGTCGCGCACGGCGCGATGCACCGCGACCAGGTCGAGCATGGCGTCGAGGGCATCACGGAACCACTCGGGCGGCATGTGCGGCACCGCGGTCGGGTCGCGAGGCGTCGACTGGCGGTTCTCGGGCGGCCCGATCGGCACCTCGGCCCACACCGTCTTGCCCCCGTCGGGCAGCGGGATCACGCCCCACGCCGTCGAGACCTTGTCGACCAGCCGAAGTCCCCAACCACCCACCTCGCTTGTGGTCGTGAGCGTCGGCTGACCCGGGCTGTCGTCGTCGACCTCGACGCGGAGCACCGCGTCGCCGCGGGTCAGCCGGAGCCGGATCTCGCCCTGCGAGTCCTTGACGGCGTTGGCGGTGAGCTCGGACGTGACCAGCTCGAGGTCGCCGCTGGCCTCCACCCCGAGGGCGTCGGCCATGGCCGCGATCTGGTGCCGGGCGCGGCTGACGCTCTCGACCACGGCCGGCAGGATCAGCTCGTCGACCCGCTCACCCTGGCTCAACCGTTTGCCTCCCACCCCGACGATGGGACAGAGGGTAGCGATCAGCAGGGCGTTCAGACCAGGTGCTCGCGGACCACCTGGGTCGGATCCTTGTCGTAGCGCTGCCCCTCGTACGCGGGGTGGCGCAGGATGGCATCGCTCGTCCACTCGCCGAAGGTGACCTCGACCACCAGATCGGGTTCGACCCAGTGGGCCAGTCGAGCGACCGCCGTCGGCGGGGACGGTTCGAACGGACTGCTGGTCCGCGCCCGAGCGCCCAGTTCGACCTGGAGCCGGTCGAGCTCGTTGGCGCTGAACCCGGTGCCGACCCGACCGGCGTAGCGCAGCTGGCCTTGGTCGTAGTAGCCGACGAGCAGGGCCCCGAAGGTCGCCGCTCGGGCGCCGTTGCCGGCCAGCCAACCGCCGACGACCAGCTCCTGGCGCTCGCGGACCTTGATCTTGCGCCACGCCGGTGAGCGCCGACCGGGTTGGTAGGTCGAGTCGAGCCGCTTGGCCATGATCCCTTCGAGGTGGCGCTCCTCGGCCGCCGCCAGCAGGACCGAGCCGTCGCCGACCTGGTGGCCGGGGACCTGCCACGACGGCCCGGGCTCGACCAGCTCGGTGAGCAGGTGACGCCGCGGCAGGTAGGTGGCGGGGCCGAGGTCGTGGCCGTCGAGCCAGATCAGGTCGAACACCACGAAGGTCACGGCGATCTGCGCCGCCAGCTCGGCCGCCCGCTCGGCACTCGAGGCGTGCATCCTCTGTTGGAGCCGTCCGAAGTCGGGCCGTCCATCGGCCGAGAAGGCGACGATCTCGCCGTCGAGCACGCACCGGTGATCGGCGATCGAGTCGGCCACGCCGGCCAGGTCCCCGAACCGTGTGGTGGCGTCGAGCCCGTTGGCGCTCTGCAGTCGCAGCTCGCCTTCGTCGCAGAAGGCGATGGCCCGCATGCCGTCCCACTTGACCTCGTAGGCCCACTGGTCGTCGTCGGTGGGCAGCTCGCCGGTCACCGCCTTCATCGGCGCGACCGACGTGGGCATCGGCGACGGGGTCGGTTCGCCCACGTGCTCAGAACGTGATGGGGACGTTCACCCAGCCGCGCACGGTGCTGGTGTGCAGGCGTCGAGCCCGGTCGTGGTCGACCTGCCATTCGTCGAAGCGGGCCAGCGTCTCTTCGAGGGCGATGCGGCCCTCCATGCGGGCCAGCGCCGCGCCCAGGCAGAAGTGGATGCCGTAGCCGAACGACACGTGGTGGTCGAACGAGCGGTGGATGTCGAAGCGGTCGGCGTCGGGATACTTGCGCTCGTCGCGCCCGGCCGATCCCGGTGAGCAGCAGCACCTTCGACCCCGCGGGGATGGTCTGGCCGGCGACGCTCACCGCCGCGGTGGTCCACCGACCCTGCACGGGCGAGGGGGCCTCGTAGCGCAGCAGCTCTTCGACGGCGTTGGCGATCAGCGCTGGCTCGGCGGCCAGTTCGGCGCGCTGGGCCGGATGGGCGTCGAGCACGACCGCGGCCCAACCGAGCAGCCGGGCCACCGTCTCGGTGCCCGCGCTGATCAACAGGATGGCGAAGGTCGCGCTCTCGTCGGCGGTCAGGTGCCGCGTCGCGCCCTCGTCGTCCACGATCTCGGCCTGCACCAGGTCGGTGAGCATGTCGTCGCGGGGCGAGGCGGTCCGCTGGGCCAGCTGGTCCATGAGGTAGCCGTGAAGGTCGATCTGGGCCCCGAAGCTGACGTCGTTGATCATGCCGACGTCGGGCTCGATGTGGAAGACGTTGTCGATGTAACCCCGCACGCGGTCCTGGTCCTCGATCGGGACACCGAGCAACGATGCGATCACCATGGCCGGGAGGCGCGCGCCGAAGTCCTGCACGTAGTCGAAGGTCCCGCCCGGCGTGGCGGTGTCGAGGAAGTCTCGGCACAGCTCGCGGATGCGGTCCTCGAGCTCGCTCATCCGTCGCGGCGTGAAGGCGCGGGACACGAGTGAGCGCAGCCGCGTGTGCTCGGGCGGGTCGAGGAAGATCATCTGACCGCCACCGATGGGGTGGGCATCCATGATCTCGAGCACCGTCCCGTGCGCCGAGCTGAACGTCCGGGGATCGCGGTGGGCGGCCTCGACGTCGTCGAACCGGCTCAGGGCGAAGAAGTCGTAGCGATCGTTGCGGTAGACCGGCGCGTCGTCGCGCAGCCGTCGCCAGATGTCGTAGGGATCGGTGTCGATCTCGACGTCGAACGGATCCCAGTAGAGCTCGGTGATCTCGGTGGTCACGGGGTCTGATCCGGGATCAGAGGAGCTCGATGACGAGGGCCGAGCCCATGCCGCCGCCGGCGCACATGGACACGCAGCCCAGGGTCCCGCCGCGGCGGCGCAGCTCGCCCAGCATGGTGACGACCATGCGCGAACCGGTGCAGGCGATCGGGTGGCCCAGGCCGCAGCCGCTGCCGTTGACGTTGACCTTGTCGTGATCGATGCCGAGGATGCGGCTCGTCGCGACCGCAACCGAGCAGAACGCCTCGTTGACCTCGAACAGGTCGATGTCGTCGACGGTGAGGCCGGCCCGCTCGAGCGCCTTCGGGATGGCGTGGGTCGGGGCCAGACCGGTCGCGACCGGATCGACGCCGACCGAGGCCCACGACCGGACCCGACCCAGGGGCACGAGGCCGTGGGCCGAGGCGAACTCGTCGCTGGTCAACACCACGGCGGCGGCGCCGTCGTTGAGTCCGGCGGCGTTGCCGGCGGTCACCGTCGCCCCCTCGAGCTCGGGGTGCAGGACCGGCAGGGCGGCGAGGCGTTCCATGGTGCTGTCGGCGCGGGGATGCTCGTCGACGGCGAACGAACGGGTCCCGCCGGCACCGTCGGGCACGTCCACGGCCACGATCTCCTCGGCGAACCAGCCGGAGTTGATCGAGTTGGCGGCCCGCAGGTGCGAGTGCAACGCCCACTCGTCCGACGCCGCCCGGCTGATGCCGGCCAGCCGGGCCGTGTTCTCGCCGACGGTGATCGACATGTCCCATTGCGGGGCGTCGTCCTGGGGTGGGTGGCTGGGCGCCATCCAGGGCTGGGGATCGAGGGCGGAGGCCGGAATCGATTTGAAGGCGCGAGGGGTCGAGCTGAGGCTCTCGGTTCCCCCGGCGACCACGACGTGATCCATGCCGGCGCGGATGGTGCCGGCAGCGATCTGCACCGCGCTGAGGCCCGCCGCGCAGTGACGGTTGTCGGCCAGGCCGGGCACCTGGGTCAGGCCGAGGCGCAGCGCGGTGTGCCGGGCGATCACCCCGCCGCCCTGCAGGGACTCGGCCACCACGATGTCGTCGATCTCGGACGCGGCGATGCCCGACCGGTCGACGGCGGCGCCGACGGCGATCTCGGCCAGTTGGAAGGCGTCGATGTCGATCAGCGAGCCCTTGTGGGCCCGCCCGATCGGTGTCCGGGCCCCGGCCACGATCACCGCTTCACTCATGGGGCACTCCGTTCAGTCGTAGGTAGCTGACGCTCACGTCAGGTCATTCTGGTCGATCGTCGGGCGACCCGTCGGTTCGAATCCAAGTTCTCGCCAGCTGAATTATGATTCACACGCGCTCGTTCCAGCAATCGCAACGCACGAGGAGATCGCCGAGCTGTGGCCACCGACGTCTGGACAACCGAGCCCCAAGCGACGGTGGGCGAGCTCATGGCCCGTCGCCTCGAGGACGATCCTGACGGGCCGTACCTCGACGTGTGCGGCACGGCCCTGACCGCGGCCGAGGTGCATCGCACGGCGGCCAGCCTGGCCAACGTTCTGATCGAGCTGGGCGTGCGCCGCGGTGATCGGGTGGCCACGCTCATCGAGAACGCGCCCGAAGCCACCGTCGCCTGGTGGGGCGTGATCACGGCCGGGGCCGTCGCCGTACCGGTCAACACCGCCTACAAGGGCAGCTACCTCGTCCACCAGCTGGCCGACTCGGGTTCGAAGGTCGTCATCGTCGAGGCCTCGCTGGCTGACAGGTTGGCGCGGGTGGCCGGCGATCTGCCCGGCGTCGACCACGTGATCGTCGTCGGCGACATGGGCGAGCCCATCGCCGGCGCGACGGTGCACTCGTGGGCCGACGCCGTCTCAGCCGACGGTCGGGCGCCCGTCGTGGACGTGGCGCCCTCGGATCTGGCCACCTTCATCTACACCGGCGGCACGACGGGACCGTCGAAGGGCTGCATGCTCAGCCACCACTACCACGGTGCGCTGGCCCGCCAGATCGGCATCTGCTGGCAGCGCACCGCGGCGGACGTGGTGTGGACGCCGCTCCCGCTGTTCCACTTCAACGCCATCGTGACCGCGGTCGTCGGTCCGCTCGTCTTCGGGGGTCGGGCCGCCATCGAGCGGCGGTTCTCGGTGTCGAACTTCTGGCCCGAGATGAACCGCGTCGGTGCCACCATCACCTCGACGCTCGGCACCATGGCCTACCTGCTGGCCCACGACGTCGACCGGTCCGAGATGCCGCGTTCGGGCGCGGCCGAGGCCAACACGACCCTGCGCCTCCTCGGCGCCGCGCCGATGCCGGTCGAGGTCGAGCAGGTGATCCGCGAGCGGTTCGGGCTCACGACCTTCAGCGGGGCCTACGGCGTGACCGAGGCCAGCCTCGTCTCGTGGCAGCCGCCGGGTGTCGACAACCGGCCGAACGCAGCCGGGGTGATCAACGACGAGTACTTCGACGTCCGCATCTTCGACGACGACGATCACGAGCTGCCGCGGGGATCCGACGGCGAGATCGTGCTCCGGCCGCAACGACCCCATGTCATGTTCGAGGGCTACTGGGGTCGGCCCGAAGCGACCGTCGACGCCAGCCGCA
The DNA here is from genome assembly GCA_963734965.1 of uncultured Microthrixaceae bacterium. Classification (GTDB taxonomy): domain Bacteria; phylum Actinomycetota; class Acidimicrobiia; order Acidimicrobiales; family Acidimicrobilacustridaceae; genus UBA4742. The sequence goes on from CAVTJK010000003.1 coordinate 112,811, forward strand.
ACTGGTGGTACCACACCGGCGACGTCGGTCGCATCGACGCCGACGACTACCTCTACTTCGTCGACCGCAAGGCCGACTACCTCCGCCGCCGGGGCGAGAACATCTCGAGCTTCGAGGTCGAGCGCATCCTGATGGGCCACGGTCAGCTGGCCGACGTGGCCGTGCACGCCGTGCCGAGCGAGCTCACCGAGGACGACCTCAAGGTGACGGCCACTCGCATCGACGGGTCGACGCTCACCGCGGACGAGCTGTTCCGCTGGTGCATCGACGAGCTGCCGTACTTCGCACTGCCGCGCTACATCGAGTTTCGATCACGAGCTGCCGCGCAGCCCGGTCGGACGGGTGCTCAAGCGCGACCTGCGCGACGAAGGCGTCACTCCCGGCACGTGGGACGCCGACGCCTCGGGCATCACCTACGAGAAGCGCTGAGCCGGCACCGCACCGACTGGCTGATGCCGTCCCCGTCGCAACAGGTCCCGATCCGGTCGAAGCCGCCGACTCGGTCGAGCACCGCCTGCGACGCCGCGTTGTCGACGTCCACGGCGGCCACGATCGCGGTGACTTCCTCGGCCGCGAACGCCCAGTCGACGAGAGCGGCGGTCGCTTCGGTCGCATAGCCGCGGCCCTGCCATGGAGCGAAGATCCGGTAGCCGATCTCGACCACTCCGCCCGCGGTCTCCGGAACCGAACCCTCGTAGGTCGGATCGCTCAACGCCTCGGCCATCGAACGGGGCGGGAGGTGGAAGCCGATGTGGCCCACCATCGTCTGCTCGTCGTCGACGACCGCTCGGGGCCGCCATCGGGCGTCACCATCGAGCGACGCGGCCCGCCGGAGCCACAACGAGACGTGGGGAACGTCGACCTCGTCGGGCCACCATGGCGGCCAGGTGAAGGACTCGACGGCGGTGGCCCCGGACTGGATGGCGTCGAGGGACGCGGCGTCGAGCACGTCGAGCGACAAGCGTCGGGAAACGATCGGCGCCGCCCCAGTCACGCCGCTCACGCTAGCGCCGGCACCGTCGGCGGCAAGGTCGGAATGTGTAGGACTTTGTTGGGATCGCGGCCTGATTTAGTTGCGCATTGGCGCTCAAGCAGGTGGCTCCCACCGTCGATGACCACGGCATGGGTGAGGCAACGAACCAGGCTTATATCGCACTTCAGCGAGGCGACGACGTTCCGGACTTTGCTGACCTACTCCACCGCCCGAAGTGGTGGGACTCGGCCGCGTGCCGTGGCCTCGACCTGGCCGCGTGGTTCCCCAACCGAGGGGACGCCACCAAAGCGGCCAAGGCCATCTGCGCGTCCTGCCCGGTTCGCGACGAGTGCCTCGAGTTCGCGCTGGCGGCACCCGAGAGCCTGGCCGGGATCTTCGCCGGCACCACTCCTCGTGATCGGCGCCGCATCCGCGCCGAGCGCCGCAGCACCGCCGCCTGACGCCTCCAGCGCGAGGGATCACTAGTCTGACGCCGTGAGCGTCGTCGAGGTCGACCGCAACCACGATGGCGTGGCCGTGGTGACGCTCAACCGACCCGAGGCGCGCAACGCCATGACGGCCGAGTTGATCGCGGGCCTGCACGAGACCTTGGGTGACCTCCACGACGACCGGTCCTGCCGGGTGATCGTGCTGACCGGGGCCGGTGCCGGGTTCTGCGCCGGGTACGACCTCAAGATCGGAGCCACCCCGCCGGCGGCCGCGGGCCTCGGTCGGGCCCAGGCCGGGTTGGCCACCCAGCAGTCGATCGCCAACCTCGTGCCCCGCATGCGCTCGATGCGCCAACCCATCATCGCCGCCGTCAACGGGGCGGCGTCGGGCGGTGGGCTGGCACTGGCATTGGCCAGCGACATCCGCATCGCCTCGACGGCGGCCCGTTTCAACGTGGCCTTCGTGCGCATCGGCCTGTCCGGCTGCGACATCGGCGTCTCATGGCTGCTGCCCCGCCTGATCGGAGCCTCGCGTGCCTACGAGCTCATGTTGACCGGACGCTTCGTCGATGCCGACGAGGCGCTGCGCATCGGTCTGGTCGTACGCGTCGTGCCCGACGCCGACCTCCTCGACGCCGCCCTCGAGTCGGCCGACTCGATCCTGGCCAACAGCCCCTTCGGGGTGCAGATGACCAAGGAGGTGATGTGGAGCCAGCTCGAGGTGGGCAGCCTGGTCGCCGGCATCGACCTCGAGAACCGCACCCAGCTGCTGGCCAGCACGACCAACGATCTGAACGAGGCCATGGCCGCCTTCCTCGAGAAGCGACCGGCGAACTTCACCGACGAGTGACGTGGTCACCCTCGCCGACGTCCGCCGCGTCGCCCTCTCGCTGCCCGAGACCACCGAGAAGCCCTCGTACGGCACGCCGGGCTTCCGGGTGAAGGACAAGCTGTTCGCCCGCGTGCGGGAGGAGGGCGATCTGCTCGTCGTCTTCGTCGAGGACCTCGGCGAGAAGGAAGCGCTGCTCGCGTCGGACCCGGCCCGGTTCACCACCACGCCTCACTACGACGGGCATGCCAGCGTGCTGGTGCGGTTCGGTGCCGTGGACGTCGACGAGCTCACCGAGCTCTTGACCGACTCGTGGTTGGTCAGAGCGCCCAAGCGGGTCCGAGAGGCGTTCATCGCCGAGCGCGGCCTCGACTGACGGATTGCACCTCTGACCGCGCTCGATCAGGCGGTGGCCGCCTTGGCCAGCTTGCCGAGGTCGGCGCCCTTGTGGCGTTCGAAGCGACCCTTGTCGAACGAGTGGGTCGACACGTCGTGACCGGCGGCCTCGGCGCGCAGGGCGCCGACCGTGCACTGCTCGACGGGTCGCACGGCGAACGGGTCGAACGAGAACCAGCGCATGGCGTTCTCGTAGGTGATCTTGGCCAGCTCGGCGTCGGGCACGTCGGCCGCGACCCGGGCCAGCTCCTCGGGCGCGGCCGGCCACGACGAGTCCGAGTGGGGGTAGTCGCACTCCCAGGCGATGTTGTCGAGGCCGATCTCGTGACGGAGCTTGATGCCGATGGGATCGGCGATGAAGCAGGTGAGGAAGTGCTCGCGGAACACCTCGCTCGGGATCCGGTCGCCGAAGTCCTGCCCGGTCCACAGGTGGTGCATGTCGTAGGTGCGGTCGAGGCGGTCGAGGAAGTAGGGGATCCACCCGGTGCCGCCCTCGGACAGCGCGATGCGCAGATCGGGGAACTCCTTGAGCACGCGTGACCACACCAGGTCGGCCGCCGCGGCGCAGATGTTCATCGGCTGCAGCGTGATCATCACGTCGATCGGCGCGTCGGGCGCGGTCACGGCCAGCTGGCCCGACGATCCGAGGTGGATCGACAGGACCACGCCTTCGTCGCTCAACGCCCGCCACAGCGGATCCCAGGATGGGTCGTGGAAGCTCGGGTAGCCGAGCGTCGCCGGGTTCTCGGTGAAGGTGAGCGAGTGCACGCCCTTGGCGGCCAGTCGGCGCACCTCGGCGGCGGCCAGGTCGGCGTCCCACAGCACCGGCAGGCCCATCGGGATGAACCGGCCCGGGTGGGTGGCGCACCACTCGTCGACGTGCCAGTCGTTGTAGGCCTGCAGCACGGCCAGGGCCAGACCCTTGTCGTCGGCCGCCGCGAACAGCCGGCCGCTGAAGCCGGGGAACGACGGGAAGCACATCGAACCGAGCACCCCGCCGGCGTTCATGTCCTTGATGCGCTCGTCGACGTCGAAGCAGCCGGGCCGCATCTCGTCGTAGGCCGTCGGCTCGATGCCGTACTCGTCCTTGGGCCGACCGGCCACGGCGTTGAGGCCGATGTTGGGGATGGTCGACCCGTTGAACACCCACACGTCGTCGCCCTTGGGCGTGCGCACGACCTTGGGCGCGGCGTCGCGGTAGCGATCGGGGATGTGGCCCTCGAACAGGTCGGGCGGTTCGACCAGGTGGTCATCGACGCTGATCAGGATCAGGTCATCGGCGTGCACGATTCGGGCCCCCGTGGATGGTCTTCGATCGGCTTTCGAATGCTTGTACCTTCTCAGTGAACTACGATTCGGTCAGTTGAACAAGCCTTACGGGGGAAGAAGCGGATGGCAGACAACGGTTCGTACGACTACGTCGAGCGGATGTTCCCCGAGCCGATCGACCTGGGCATCGCCGAGGCCGATCGGGCCGTCTCGTCGGTCACGCACGGCACGGCCAGCTACCTCGAGGGCGAGGGCGGCGAGCGCGGCAGTCGCTGGTACCACGGCGGGGGCGCGGCCCGCGACCAGGCCGTGCAGGGCATCACGATCTACCCGCCGACCCATGGTCTGCAGACCCAAGGCGATCCCTTCGAGCCCGTGAAGATCGGGATCCTCATCGACATGGATCTCAACCAGCTGCTCGCCGACTGGATCGACCCCACGATCCTGGCCATCGAGGACGCGCTCAACGAAGGGGTGTGGGCCCGCAGCCCGATCCAGCTCGTGATCGCCGACGCGCGCGGCCTGCCGCGCGAGAACTACCGCAAGGTGATCGACGGCTATCGGTGGCTCGTCGAGCAGGGTTGCGTCGTCGTGCTCGGTCCGATGATCTCGGACAACTCGCTCGTCCTGCAGGACACGGCCAACGAGCTGGGCGTGGCCTGCATCGGCTGGACCGGCGCCCACAAGTTCGCGTCCGAGTACTGCTTCACGGTGGCCAACGGCGACATCCCGACCGAGGGGACGATGTGCGCGCAGTGGCTCAAGGCCCAGGGGCTCGAGCGCGTCGGCCTGTTCTGGGAAGCGGGTTCGTCGGGGAAGGACTACGCCGACTACTTCCGCGACACCGCGGTCTCGCTGGGGCTGACGATCACGCGAGAGGTCAAGCTCGAACCCAATCCGGTCGGGCTGGCCGACGATCTGGCCAGCATGCGCCAGCTGGGCACCGAGGGGATCTACTACGGGGGCTACGGCTACGCCACGTTCCACTTCGCCGCCGCCTTCAAGGCGCTCGACTGGGATCCGCCCCGCGTGATGGGCACTGCCTTCATGTTCTATTCGAACAGCAACCAGTGGGCCGAAGGTCTCGAAGGTTGGCACGGGGTCGACCAGCTGGGCGAGGACGGCGCCAACACCAACTACAACGCCATGGTCGCCCGGTTCGAGAAGCGCTTCGGGCGCAGCACGCGCAACGTCGTGGTCGCCCTGGCCTACGACACCGCTCGCGTCGCCATCCACGGCATCGCCAACGCCGCCATCCCCCACCCCCGCTGGGTCAAGGAGGGCATGGAGCGCATCCGCTGGATGCCGGCGACCAACGGCGGCCCGGGCACCTACATCCAGTTCGGGCCCTGGGACCACAAGGGCTACAAGGGCGACTTCCTGACGATCCGCGAGCTGCGCGACGGCGAGCTGCGCTTCGACGGCTACCACCGGCCTGAGTGGCCGACGTGATGGCAGCCTTGGTGTCGAGCGCTTGCGGATAGTGGGAGTGGCGTGAACGACAAGGTCTACATCCACGAGCTGATCGACATCATCGGACCCAACCGCGCCCGTTACATGCACCACATGACGGCCAACTGGTGCCCGGTGGCGATCCGCGAGCGCAACCAGCGATGCTTCGGGGTGTGGGCCACCGTCGGCTCGACCGGCCGGTGGCCCGAGGTGGTCAACATGTGGGAGCTCGACGGCTGGGACGGGCTGGCCGCCAACTTCGACCACGAGCTGTCGCACGACTCGTTGCAGGATCCGTCGTTGGCCGAGTGGTGGGGCGTGGCCGCCGAGCTGCGGCGCGGCGGGCTCGACCGGATCCTCGTGCCCGAGCCCTGGACCGATCCCATCGACGATCTGGTGGCCAAGGGGGTGCGCGGCACCGTCTACGCCCACGAGCTGATGAGCACGCCGCCAGGCCTGTCGCACCACGTGCTCGAGCAGTTCCGGCACATCGCGATGCCGGCCGCCGAGTCGTTGGGGTTGACGTGTGTGGGTGCGTTCAACGTGGCCATGGTGAACGACCGCGAGTGCCTCGCCATCTGGGCTCTGCCTGACTGGGCGGTGTGGGTCGACTACGAGCGGGCGTGGGAGCCCGACGGCGCGATGCGTCCTTGGCTCGACGCCCTGTCCGAGTCAGCGACGATCGTGTCGCGCCACCTGATCGTCGATGCCCCGTTGGCACCGATGCGAATCGGTCGCCAACCGCTCGAGAGCGATCGCCTCCCCCTCTCCGAGATCTGACTCATCCGCGCCACGCGTCGGCGCCGAATAGGTCGGCGGATGCAGGCAACCAGCCTGCGGGGAGAGGAGATGAACCATGCCCGAGCTTTCGAGGCGCGGCTTCCTGTCGAGCAGCGCTGGCATGACCGCGGCGGGCATCGCCCTCGTGGCCGCTCCCGGCATCGCCGCGGTTGCTCCCGAGGTGGCCGACGCCCTGAGTCAGGACGCCGCCCCCACCATCGAGGAGCTCAACGCGGTGGGTCCGCTTGTAGTCCATGTCCGTGACGCGCTGGCCGGTGAGGTCTCGGTGCTCAGCGGGGAGAGCGAGGTCGTGATCCGCGACCCCGCGTTCATTGCCCGAATCGTGGCGGCCGCCAGCGGCCGCTCGTCGAGTTAGGAGACATCACTCATGTCATCACATCGCGAAGCACCCGAGATCTCCAAGGATCCGGTCGCGGACAGCACCGACCTGTACGCCTTCGTCAACCCGAACAACCCCGGACAGACCGTGTTGATCGCCAACTACATCCCGCTGCAGAACCCGGCGGGCGGCCCGAACTTCTTCGAGTTCGGGGACGACGTGTCGTACAAGATCAACATCGACAACAACGGCGACGGTATCGCCGACGTCGTCTACGAGTTCCGGTTCACGACGACGGTTCGCAACCCGGAGTCGTTCCTCTACAACACCGGTCAGATCACGAGCCTCGACCGATCCCGACTGGAACCGCCGCCAGACCTACACGGTCACCAAGACCGCCAACGGCCACACGTCGATCCTCGGTGCCAACCTGCGCTGCCCGCCGTGCAACATCGGACCGCGATCGACGCCGAACTACGGGTCCCTCGCCGGCAGTGCCGTGCACAAGTTCGGGGGCAACAAGGGCAAGGTCTTCGCCGGCCAACGTCTCGACCCCTTCTACGTCGACCTCGGCTCGGTGTTCGATCTGGCCGACCTGCGCCCGTTCCAGAACCTGCACATCATCCCGACGCCCGCCAGCACCGGTGTCGACGGATTGAAGTCCTTCAACGTCCACAGCATCGCGCTGAACGTTCCGACGACCGAGCTCACCGTCGACGGTTCTCTGCCCACCGACCCCATGCAGTCCAAGGCGGTCATCGGTGTCTGGACCACGGCCAGCCGCCAGGCCGCGCTGGTGCGCAACGCCGTCGGACCCGACACGGCCACCGGCCCGTGGATGCAGGTGTCTCGCCTGGGCAACCCGCTCATCAACGAGGCGGTCATCCCGATGGGCAAGAAGGATCTGTGGAACTCGCTCGGGCCGTCGACCGACTCGCAGTTCGACGAGTACTACGCCCACCCCGAGGTCTCCAAGCTGATCCCGATCCTCTACCCCGGCGTGTTCCCGAACCTGGCCGCCTACACCCCGGATCGGGCCGACATCGAAGCGATCCTGCTGACCGGCATCCCGAGCGGGATCATCCCCGGCTTCCAGAACTTCACCGGGCCGACCCATGCCGACGAGCTGCGGCTCAACGTGGCCATCAAGCCGACCAAGACGCCCAACATCAACGGCATCCTCGGCGGCGACCTGGCCGGGTTCCCCAACGGCCGGCGGCCCTCCGACGACGTGTTCACCATCGAGTTGCGGGCGCTGGCCGGCGCCACCATCCCGCTGGTGGATCCCTCGTTCACCCCGGACGGGGCGGCATCAGCGGTGACCGACGGGGTGACCCCTCCCGGCAACGTGTCCTACCAGAGCACCTTCCCGTTCCTCGACAACCCGAAGTCGGGCTTCGACTACATGCCGGCGGCGTGACGGCCATGTCCACACCGACCCACACCCATCCCCACGCCCACGCCCACACGCACACCCACGAGGCGGGCACACCGCCCGAGGGTGGCCCCGTCGTCGTCGACATCGGCGACGGGGTGGGGGCCCTCATCGTGCACACCGACCCGTCCCTGCTGGGCCACGAGCTGCACGTGCGCAAGGCGGGCGAGAGCCACACCACCCACACCGGCGTGTGGGAGCGCGAGCTCGGCGACCACCCGATCGTCGTCGCGGTGTTCCTCGCCCTCGACGAGGGCCGCTACACGTTGCTCGATCTCGACGGTCAACCCACGACCGAGGTGATGATCGAAAGCGGTCGGGTGGCCGAGCTGCACCTGTAGCCGACCGAGACTTGGTCCTACCCTGGCTCGGGTGGACCCGACCGGATCGTTGTTGTTCGTCACCCAGGTGGCGCCGTACTCGCCGAGCGCGCCGTACCACACGGCGCTCGGCCTGGCCGGCGCCCACGGGGTGCTGCCCCAGGCGTGGATGGCGTTCCGCCAGATCGCCGACGTCGTCGGGCTGTCGGCGCAGTTGGTCGAGGACGTCCGCGAGCTCGATGACGACGCCGTCGGCCAGGCGCGTGCGGTCGTCCTGTTCACGATCGGCGAGACCCCGTGGAGCCCGGCCCAGCGGGCCGAGCTGGTCGACGGGGTCGGGACTGGTCGCCTGGCCCTCGTGGTCGTGCACTCAGGTCTCGACGCCTGCCTCGAGTGGCCCGAGTACGGCCGCCTGGCCGGAGCCCGCTTCGACGGTCACCCCTACACCGGTGCCTTCGAGGCCGACGTCGTGGTGGCCGACCACCCGGCCACTGCGCACCTCGGCGCCACGTGGTCGGTGGTCGACGAGCTCTACACGTTCCGCGACCTGCGGCCCGACGCTCGAGGTGCTCGTGCGGGTGTCGCCGGGCGGGGTGGACCTGAGCGCGACCGACGTCGTCGCGCCGACGACGGGATTCCCGATCAGCTGGTGCGCGACCGAGGGCGCGCGGCCGGGTGTTCACGACCGCCCTCGGCCACTTCCCGACGGCGTGGGAGTCCAACGCCTTCCTGGCCCATGTCGCCGGCGGCCTGATGTGGGCGCTGTCGGCCTGAGGGCTCGTCAGCCGTCTTCGGCCGGGAGGTCGGGATGGATCCATGCCGGCGGCCGCCGGTCCTTGAAGGCGAGGTAGCCCTCCGTCACCTCCGCGCCGGCCAGGCTGGCGTCCATCGACATGCGGTCGTAGTGACCGTAGAACTCGTCGATGACCCGCTTGACCGAGGCCCGGGCCTGCGGGGCAGCGCGGGCGCACGCGGCCAGGACCGCTTCGGCCTCGGCCATGAGGTCGGCGGCCGGCACCACCCGCGCCACCAGACCCCAGTCGAGGGCCTCGGCGGCGGTCACGGTCCGGCCCGTGAGCAACATGTCACGGGCGCGGGCCGGGCCGATCTGGCGGGGGAGGATCTGGCCGTAGTTCGTGTCGGCGATGCCCCGGAAGAGCTCGGGCGAGCGGAACGTCGCGTGCTCGGCGGCGACGGCGACGTCGGCCAGCATGGCCATCATCAAGCCGCCACCCTGGGCGATGCCGTTCACCGCGCAGACCACGGGCTTGGGGGAGTTGCGGATGGCATCGAAGGGCGTGTTGTCCATGGCCAGCAGGAGCGGGAGGTCGGCCCAGCCGTCGGTGTTGTCGCCGCTCAGGTCGCCACCGGGGATGAACACGTCGCCGGCCCCCGTGAGCAGCAGGCCCACCAGTTCGTCCGAGCGGTTCACGTGGTCCACCGCGTAGCGCACGCCGAAGTACATGGCGGGCGTCATGGCGTTGCGCTTGGCCGGCCGGTCGACCGTGCAGACGGCGATCGGACCGCGTCGCTCGAAGCGCAGGTACGGGGTGCCCAGCCAGTCGCCCTCGGGGGGCCGGGGCGAGTCAGCGGTCATCGGCGACACCCTAGCAAGCCGTTTCGAGCAAATGAACCGGCGTTCAATAGGTCGGGTTCAGACTAGGATCGCGATCATCATGGCCAGAGCCAAGACGACCGACGCGAGCCGGCGCGAGCAGCGGCGTGCCCAGCACCAGGATCTGAGCCGGTCGCAGCTGCTCGACGCGGCCGAGGAGGTCTTCGGCCGCAAGGGGTTCCACGAGACCACGCTCAAAGAGGTCGCCGAGCTGGCCGAGTTCTCGGTGGGATCGGTCTACTCGTTCTTCGAGAACAAGGAAGACCTCTACATCAGCGTGTTCATCCGGCGCGGCGACGAGTACATGCCGGCGTTGCGGGCGGTGCTCGACGACGCCGACGGCCAGGCCGATCCCGCCGATCAGCTCCATCGGCTGGTCGACTTCGAGATCGGGTTCTTCCGCCAGCACCGCAACTTCGGTCGCCTGATCCTGCGGTCCTCGCCGCGGTCGCTCCCGCCCGGCACCGAGACCGGGCTCGAGAAGGCGGTCGCGGGCAACTTCGACGAGGCCATGGAGCTGCAGGGCGACCTCTTCGAGCGGGGCCAGGGCGCCGGGGTGTTCCGCGACGGCGACCCCGACGTGCTCGGGCGACTGTTCAGCGGCCTGATCGTCGCCTACCAGTCCCAGGATCCGGCCGTGGTCTCCGATCGGGCCGACCCGATCGAGCGCTTGGCGCTGACCGACCTGCACGAGATCATCGACCGGGCGTTTCGCCGCTGAGCGGTCGGCGCAGGGCGTAGGCGAACGCCGGCGGTTCGTCGGGCGGCTGGCACGGACCGACGCGATGGAACCCGGCCCGCTCGAGGGCGCGCCACGACGGCCGGTTGGCCTGGGCCGGTGCGGCGACGCACCACTGCGCATCGGGATACCACTCGAAGACCCCGGCGGCGAAGGTCGACAGCACGATCGGCCCGAGGCCTCGACCGGCGTAGCCGTCGACGAGGAAGTAGTCGATGCCGACGGCATCGGCGATCCCGACGGCCAGGTCCTGCTCGGGGTAGTCCCGCTGTCGGTAGCACTGCGTGAGCCCCGCCGGCACACCGTCGATCTCGACGATCCACATCAGGGTCGGGTCGGTGCCGTCGATCGCCGGTCCGTACCGCGCCTCGACCTCGGCGAGGGTGCCGGCCTCGTTCCACCACCGGTCGATGTGCGGTTGGGCCAGCCACTGGGTGACCATGGCGAGGTCACCACGGTCGAGGCGGCGGAAGCGCACCTCGACATCGAGCTCGGATCGGTCGCCGGTCAAGGTCTCCAGCCTGGCATCCGCCACTCGTGACGATCGTTTGAATCCGCGTTCATTGCCGTGCAAGACTGTTCATCCGTCGCGGATGGGGGTGAGCAGGTGGAGCAGGCCAAGACCGAGACGCCAGCCATCACCGATGCCGCCGTCGCTCGGCTGCGGGCCCGCATCGGCATCCCCGAACCGCATCCGATGGCGCCTCAGTACCTCGAACCGAACCTCGACACCTTCCGCAACGTGGCCGTCGCCTACGGCGACGACAACCCGCTCTGGTGCGACCCCACCTATGCCGCCACCACCCGTTGGGGCGGCTCCATCGCCCCGCCGGTGCTCGTCGGGGGCGACACGCTGGTGGGCGAGGACGAGGTCACCCAGGTCGAGCCCGACCAGCGCGACCTCATGAAGGGCGATCCCCTGCGGGGCGTGCACGCCTTCTATTCGGCCAGCGCTCGGGAGTGGTGGGCGCCGATGCGTCCGAACCACCGGGTGTTCCGCCGCAACGCCCTGGTCGGAGTGCTCGACAAGCCGAGCGAGTTCGCCGAGCGAGCCGTGCACGAGTGGACCGGACAGGTCTTCCGCGACGACACCGGCGCCCTGCTGGCGGCCCAGTACCGGCTGATGATCCGCACCGAGCGGGCCAAGGCCCGCGCCCGTCAGAAGTACGACGCCATCGAGCTCGCGCCCTACACCGACGAGCAGATCGACGAGATCGAGGCGCAGTACGCCACCGAGGGCCCCCGTGGCGCCGAGCCCCGTTGGTTCGAGGACGTGAGCGAGGGCGACGAGATCGGCCCGATGGTCAAGGGCCCGCTCACGGTCACCGACATCGTGTGCTGGCACGCGGGGATGGGCATGGGGCTCTACGGGATCAAGCCGCTGCGGCTGGGCTACCAGAACCGCCAGCGCATCCCCCGCTTCTTCCACCGTGACGACCTCAACATCCCCGACGTCCAGCAGCGGGTGCACTGGGATCCCGAGTTCGCGCGACGATCGGGCAATCCCACCACGTTCGACTACGGGCGGATGCGCGAGACCTGGCTCATCCACCTGTGCACCGACTGGATGGGCGACGACGCCTGGCTGTGGAAGCTCGACTGCGAGTTCCGCCAGTTCAACTACGTCGGCGACACGCAGTGGTTGCGAGGCACGGTCGCCCGCACCTATCTGGCCGACGGGGACCGCCCGGCGGTCGACATCGAGCTGACGGTGACCAACCAGCGCGGCGCCGAGACCACCCCTGGGCACGCCACGATCCTGCTGCCGAGCCACGAGCACGGTCCGGTGCGCCTGCCCGATCCCCCCGGGGGCGCCCGCGATCTCCAGACCGCCCTCGAAGCCATCGCGGCGCGCTTCGACGCGGGAATGGGAACCCCGACCCGATGACCTACGCATCGGTGGACGGGCTCGACGCCCGCCTCGACGACGGTGTGCTGCGGCTGACCCTCGATCGACCGGATCGGCGCAACGCCATCGATGACACGATGATGGCCGCGCTGATCGACGCCTTCGACCGGGCCGGGCACGATGACGACGTGCGCGTCATCGCGCTGAGCGGCACGGGTGACCACTTCTGCGGCGGAGCCGACATCGTGGCCCGCAACTCGCCGTCGGGCGAGCGGCCGCGGGTCGGGAGCATCCAACGCCGCGTCCCGACCCAGGCCCACCGGCTGATCCCGCTCGTGTTGTCGATCCAGGTGCCGGTGGTGGCCTCGGTGCGCGGCTGGGCGGCCGGCATCGGCTTCCAGCTGGCCCTGGCCGCCGACTTCACGGTCGTCGCCCGCGACGCCAAGCTGTGGGAGCCGTTCATCGAGCGGGGGTTCACGCCTGACAGCGGGGCGACCTGGTTGCTGCCCAGGGTCGTCGGTCCCGTGCGGGCACGCGAGCTGCTCATGTTGGGTCGGGCGCTGAGCGGCGAAGAGGCGGCGGAGTGGGGACTCGTGCATCGCGCCGTCGGGGTCGACGCCGTCGACGCCGAGGTCGACGCCATCGTCACCCGTCTGTCGACCGGGCCCACCGTCGCGCTCGGCTTGACCAAGTGGCTGTTGCACGCCGGGAGCGGCGAGTCGCTCGAAGGTCAGCTGCGCAACGAGGCCTTCGCCCTCGAGCTCTCGTCGCGCAGCGAGGACTTCCGTGAAGGTCTGGCCGCCTTCAAGGAGAAGCGGCCACCCGAGTTCAAGGGCCGATGACCTCGCCGTCCGACGCCGGTTCGCGACTCGCCATCGACGCGGGCACACCGGTCGCCGAGGCGGTGGCCGCCGTCGAGCAATGGGTCGTCGAGCACGTGCCCGAGCCGTGGCGGGTCGCCGCCCGGGCCGGCACCGCCGAGATCCGGCGCGTGCGCACCCGAGCCGACTACGAGCGGTGGTACCCGGCCTTCGCCGCCGCCGGACTGGTCGTGCCGACCTGGCCCGTGGCCTACGGCGGCCTCGAGCTGACCGTCGATCAGGCCCGGGCGGTCGAAGCCGTGCTCGCCCCCTTCAACCTCGGGCGGCTCAACCCACTCGGGCTCAACCTGGCCGCCCCCGCCCTGTTCGCCCACGGCACCGAGGATCAGCGCCAGCGGTTCCTGCCCCCGATCGTGGCCAACGCCGAGGTGTGGTGCCAGCTGTTCAGCGAACCCGGCGCCGGGTCGGATCTGGCCGGCCTGGCGACGCGGGCCGAGCGCGACGGCGAACAGTGGATCATCACCGGCCAGAAGGTCTGGACGACGTGGGCCCACTTGTCCGACTACGGCGTCCTGCTGGCCCGGAGCGACCCGGACGCGCCCAAGCGCAAGGGCATCACGTACTTCCTCGTCGCCCTCGACCAACCCGGGGTCGAGATCAGGCCCCTGCGCCACATCACCGGCGAGGTCGACTTCAACGAGGTGTTCCTCGACGGCGCCGTCGTGCCTGACTCACAGCGGGTCGGTGCCGTCGGCGACGGCTGGCGCGTGGCCAACGCGACGCTCTCGGGCGAGCGTCAGATGGTGTCGGGTTCGGGCTCGGGCGGGGTCGACCGGATCGGCGGCTCGGGCGCGGATCGGCTGCTGGGGAGTCCGACCGATCCGGTCACGCGCCAAGCCATCATGGGCGTCGTCAGCGAGGAGCGCATCCGGGGCTGGACCAACCAGCGCGTCCGGGCCGGATCGCAGGCCGGTCGACCGCTCGGTCCGGCCAGTTCGATCGGCAAGGTGCACCAGGGCGGACTGAACCAGCGGATCCAGCTGCTGGCCACCGATCGGCTGGGCCCGTCGGCCATGGCCTGGGAGGCCGACGGTGACACCTACGCCGACGATCTGCCGTATGAGGTCAAGGGCATGCTGCGCAGCCGGGCCAACACCATCGAGGGCGGCACGACCGAGGTCAACAAGAACATCGTCGCCGAACGGGTGCTGGGCCTGCCCCGCGAGCCAGACCCCTGGCAGGGGGCTCCCTGGCGCGAGATCCCGCGGAGCTGACGCTGGTGTCGGATTCGACCTACGAGACCCTGATCGTCGAACGCGACGGCCCGGTCGGGTGGTTGATCTTCAACCGCCCCGCCGTGGCCAACGCCATGGACGCGCGCATGCTGGCCGAGCTCGAAGCGGCCTGGGTCGAGCTCGACGACGATCCCGACGTGCGCGTCATCGTCAACACCGGCGCCGGCCCGGCCTTCCAGACCGGTCTCGACGTCGTGCAGCTGGCCACCGATCGCGACGCGCTGCGCGAGCAGTCGCGACGCACTCGAGATGCCGAGCTGCGTCTCACCGCCTGGCACAACGACGTGCGAAAGCCGGTCATCGTCGCGGTCAACGGCGTGTGCGCCGGAGGCGGCCTGCACTTCGTGGCGGATGCCGACATCGTCCTGGCCTCGGCCGACGCGTCCTTCGTCGATCCGCATGTGTCGATCGGTCAGGTCTCGGCGTACGAGACCATCGGACTGGTGCGCAAGTCGCCCGCCGAGGCCATCCTCCGCATGGCGCTGGTCGGGCGCGGCGAACGGCTGTCGGTCGAGCGCGCCCACCAGCTCGGCATCGTCGGCGAGGTGGTCACCCCGGCCGACCAGCTGCGGGCGCGGGCCCAGGAGCTGGGCGAGCTGATCGCCCGCAACTCGCCGGCGGCCATGGCCGCCACCAAGCGCGCCCTGTGGGCCGCCCTCGAGTTGGGCCTGACCGACGCCTGTCGGGCCGGCGCCGCCGAGCTGGTCTCGATGTGGGGCCATCCCGACCAGACCGAGGGACCGCTCTCGTTCACCGACAAGCGCGACGCGGCGTGGCTGCCCCTCGCCCCCCGTGGAGGACCCTCATGACCTATCCGTCGTTCACGACGCTCATCGTCGAGCGGCGCGGCCCGGTGGGCTGGCTGATCAACAACCGTCCCGACCAGCTCAACGCCATGAACTCCACCATGCGCGACGAGTTCGCCGAGGCCTGGCTGGTGCTCGACCGCGATCCCGAGGTGCGGGTGATCGTGCACACCGGGGAAGGTCGGGCCTTCCAGACCGGCGTCGACGTCACCGAGATCGCGTCCGACGGCGTCGGCATGGAGCGCTACCGCGAGTCGGTCGAGCGGGACGACCTGCACTTCACGGCCTGGCACCAGCAGGTGTGGAAGCCGGTGATCACCGCGGTCAACGGCATCTGCGCCGGCGGCGGCTTCCATTGGATCGCCGATGCCGACATCGTCATCGCCGCGTCCGACGCCCAGTTCTTCGACCCGCACGTGTCGATCGGCCAGGTCGTGTCGCTCGAAGCCATCGGGCTCATCCGCAAGATCCCGGCCGAGGCCGTCATGCGCATGGCCTTCGTCGGTCGCTACGAGCGCATGTCGGCGTCAAGGGCCTACGAGCTGGGCATGATCAGCCAGATCGTCGATCCGCCCGGGGACCTGCGTGAGGCGGCCCAGCACCTGGCCGAACAGATCGCCCGCAACTCGCCGGCGGCGATGGCCGCCACCAAGCGGGCGTTGTGGGGCGCCTTCGAGGCCGGGCTGACCGACGCCTGCCGGGCCGGGGCGGCCGAGCTGGTCTCGATGTGGGGTCATCCGGATCAGGCCGAGGGCCCGGCCGCCTTCGCCGACAAGCGCGAGCCTCAGTGGCAGGAGCTCAGCCGTCGCGAGGCCGGGGCTGATCCAGCACGAGGTGCTAGCGACGACGAGGGACGCGACGAGGCATCCGAGTGAGCCTGGGCGACCTGCTGTTCGACGACGCCGAGCCCGATGCCGTCGCCGTCACCGTCGGCCCGGTCGAGCACACGAACGCGCAGGTGCGCCTTCGGGCCGAGACCCTGGTCGAGCACCTGCGCGCCGGCGGGGTCGAGGCCGGTCACGTCGTGGGCGTGATGCTGCCGAGCGGCGCGGACGTGGTCGCCGCCCTGTTCGGGGTCTGGCGCGCGGGCGCCGTCTACCTGCCGCTCAACCCTCGCCTGACCGACGTCGAGGTCGAGCGCATCGTGTCCGACGTGCGCCCGGCCGCCATCGTGACCACGGCCGATCACGCCCCCCGCTTCGCCACCTTCGCGGTCGTGGTGGCCGCCCCCAACGAACCCGGCGGTTGGGTGTCTCGGTCCCCGGCGGTCGCCGCCGCCCCCGCGCCGGTCGCGAGCTACGACACCGACACCGCACTGATCCAGTTCACGTCGGGCACGACGGGCCGACCCAAGGCCGTCCAGCTGCACCACTCGGGCGTGCTCGACCTGCTCGACGGCGTCCTGGCCAAGTTGCGCCCGAGCTCGTCGGGCCGTCCTCCGGGTCCGCCGATGCCCAACCTCATCCCGGTGTCGCTCTCGCTGTGGGCCGGCATCTACAACGTGCTCTTCGCCCGGCGCGTCGGCGCCGGCATCGTCGTGCTCGATCCGTTCACCCCCGCCGCCTTCGCCGAGGTGGTGAGGCGCCTCGGCATCCGGTCGACGGTGCTGCCCCCGGCGGCCATGACGATGCTGAGCGACGCTGCGGATGTGACCGACCTGGCGCCGCTCCGGTTCGTTCGGAGCATCACGGCGCCTCTGTCGCCTCTGCAGGCCCGGCGCTTCCGCTCGAAGTTCGGCGTCGACGTGCTCAACAGCTACGGCCAGACCGAGATCGGCGGCGAGATCGTCGGTTGGAACGCGGCCGACTCGCGCCAGTGGGGCGAGACCAAGTTGGGCGCGGTCGGTCGGCCTCACGAAGGGGTGACGGTGCGGGCGGTCGACCCCGCGGGGGCCGATGTCGCCGTCGGCGAGGCCGGTGAGCTCTGGGTCAAGGCTCCGGCCATGAGCGCGGGCTACGCCGACGGCTCGGACCTCGGCGACCGCCTCTCGCCGGACGGCTGGTTCCGCACCGGAGACATCGGCCGCGTCGACGCCGACGGGTTCGTGTGGATCGAGGGCCGGGTGTCGGAGATGATCAACCGGGGTGGTCTCAAGGTCTTCCCGACCGAGGTGGCCGAGGTCATCCGACTGGCTCCTGAGGTCGCCGATGTGGCCGTCGTGGGGGTGGCCGACGATCGGCTGGGCGAGGTGCCGTGGGCCTTCGTCGTGGCTCGCGCCGACGAGACCGAGCTCGATGTCGCCGCCCTCGAGGCCCTCTGTCGAGAGCAGCTGGCGCCCTACAAGGTGCCGGTGTGCTTCGAGTTGGTCGACGGCCTGCCTCGCAACGAGATCGGCAAGGTCGTGGCCGCCGACCTGGTCGCCCGCGCCCGGCCAGCGCGGTGAGCACGATCGATGCCTCCCGCTGGCTCGGTCGGCTGCTCCGGGGGGCCGGCGTCGACGATCTCTACGGCGAGGCCTTCGGTGCGCTCGGGGTCGTCGAGGTGGCGTCGTCGGTCGCCGCCATGGCCCTGGCCGACGCTCACAGCCGCGTCCACGGCACACGCTCGGGGGTGCACCTCGGTGGCGGCCGGTTCGTCCTCGGCGACGTGTCGCCCGACCCGACCACCGAGATCCGCGTCACCGCCGCGGCCGAGCTGGCCGACGCCGTGCACTTCGCCATCGTGGCCCTCGATGCCGATCGGCGTGCGTCGGTCGAGATCTGGCTCGACCTCGATCCGACCGAGCCGGTGCCCGATTCCGAGACCAGCCGGTCGGTGCCGACCGCACCGAAGCCCGATGGGTGGGCCGAGCCGACCGACGAGCTGGTCGAGCGGGTGCGCGCCGCGGCGCGGCCCATGATGATCGTCGGGCCCGGCGTGGTCGCCGAGGGAGCCGTGGCCGACCTCCACACGCTGGCCACCGCCGCCGACCTCGGTGTCCTCAACAGCTGGGGGGCCAAGGGCGTGTTCGACTGGCGGAGCCGCCATCACTGGGCGACGGTCGGGCTCCAGGCCCTCGACCTCGCCCTCGGCGGCGTCCCTGACAGCGACCTGGTGATCGCCTGCGGGCTCGATGCGGACGAGATCGACCCGACGCAGCTGGATTCGTCGACCACGATCGAGATCGCCCCGGCCGTGCTCGGGCCGCTGGCCGAGCGGTGGCGGGGCCGCCCGCCGCGACGTCGAGGTGCCGCCTCTGCGCGCCGCGCTGGCCGGCGTCACCCAGGACGGCTGGGCCCGTTCGTCGGGTCCGCTCGCCCCGTCGAAGGTCACCCAGGACTACGCCCGGTCCGCGGCGGGCGACCGCTTCGTGGCCGCCGATCCTGGCGAGGCGGGCTACTGGGTGGCCCGCACGTTCGCCACCACCCGATTGGGTGGGGCCAAGGTGCCAGCCCGCCGTCGGCACCAGGGCGCGGCGGTGGCGTGCAGCGTGGTGGCTCGGCGTCGCCGGCCGGGCTGGCCCGTCCTGGCCGTGGCCGACGGGCCGATGTCGGATGCCACAGCGGCCGTGCTGGCCGCCGCCGACGAGTTGGGCGTGCCCGTCGCTCTCGAGTTGTGGGACCCCGCCGGTCCCGCCCTCGACGCCGACGCCCACGTCGAACGGCTCACCACGATGCTCGCCTCGGACCGAACCACGATCGCCTACCTGGCCGTCGACCCGACCCAACTCGAACGTATGGTGGCCGCCGCCGGCCCGGTGACGGCCTGGTCCGGACTCGTCGACGGAGGACGCCCATGAGCGCCATCGAGGGCCAGCGCGTGGTGGTGGTCGGCGCGTCGGCCGGCATCGGGCGCGCCTTCGCCCTCGCCGCGGTGGGCGCGGGCGCCGAGGTCGTGCTCGTGGCCCGGCGTGGCGACCGCCTGGCCGAGGTCATCGCCGAGGCCGGGGGCGGCTCCGCGGTCGTTGCCGATGTCGCCCAGCCTGACGACTGCGTCCGCCTGGCCGCCGAGGCGGCCGCCACCTTGGGCCGGATCGATCTCGTGCTGTACGCCGCCGGGTGCTCGACGCTACGCCGCCTCGTCGACATGGAGCCGGCCGACTGGCAGCGCGTGCTGTCGACCAACGTGGCCGGGTTCAACCAGGTCGTCCAGGCCATGGCTCCCGCCGCGTTGGGACCAGGGGCCGTCATCGCCGCCCTGTCGTCGGAGGTCGTCGGTCGTCCGCAGCCGGGCCTGGTCGCCTACGGGGTGAGCAAGGCCGCCCTCGAGGAGTCGGTGCGGGGTTGGCGGATCGAGCACCCCGAGCTGCGCTTCTGCTCTGTCGGGGTCGGGGCCACCACGCCCACCGAGTTCGGCAACGACTTCGACCTCGACCAGCTCGGCCCGCTCATGGAGGAATGGGTCAGCCGCGGGTTCCTCCCCAGCACCTTCATGAACACCGACGAGCTCGCTCGGCTCCTCGTCGACGTGCTGGGGTCGATGCTCTCGGCGCCGACCGTCGCCATCGAGCATCTGCTGCTGCGCTCGCCCACCGCTCCGATCGCCGACGCCAGCCTGGTCGATCCCTCGTGATCGAGGCGATCGAGCACCAGGTGAACAGATCGTGATCGAGGTCGCCGTGTTCTCGATGGCGGCGCGCTCGGAGGACGGTGACGACGCCGCCTACCTCGAATGGCACCAGCTCGATCACCTCCCCGAGCAGTACCAGATCGACGGCCTGCACCTCGGGCAGCGCTGGGCGTCGACCCCGGCGTGCCGTGCGGCCCGCGCCGTCGAGTCAGATCGCTTCGGCCGCGTCGACCACCTGACGCAGTACCTGTTCGGCGATCCGGTCGACCAGGCCCTCGACGACTTCCTGGATCTGGGCGCGGACCTGCGCCGGCGGGGTCGCTACCCGCACCGCCTGCCGTCGGTGATGCTGGCCAGCTTCGATCTCATCGGCTCCCGGGCCGCGCCCCGCGTGCGCGTGGCCGCCGCCGTGGTCCCGTTCCGACCCAACCGGGGTGCCTATGTGATCGTCGAGCGGGTGGGCGGCCCGAGCGCACCGGCACCGGCCGCCGACGAGTGGCTCGATGGCCTGGTCGGCGTCGACGGCGTGGCCGGGGCCTGGGCCTTCGCGCCGGGTCACCGTCGGGCCGATCGCTTCGACGCCGGCGGGCTGTCGCTGACCCTGTGCTATCTCGATGACGAGCCCGTGGCCGTGGCCGATCGGCTGGCCCCGCGCCTCGCCTCACGATGGGACGACACGGCCATCACGCCGATGCTGGCGGCCCCGTTCGAAACCGTCCGGCCGTGGGACTGGGCCCGCTTCTCGGCCTGATCGTCGCCCCAGTCCGTAGGCTTCTCGGATGATCGGGCTGTCCCACGTCCGCAAGGTCTTCCCCGGGTCGACGACCGCGGCCGTGGCCGACCTGAGCTTCGACGTGCCCGAAGGCCAGATCGCCGCGCTGGTCGGACCCTCGGGGTGTGGCAAGTCGACGACGCTGCGCATGATCAACCGGCTCATCGAACCGACGTCGGGTCAGATCGTGGTCGCCGGACGGGACATATCCGAGCAGAAGCCGCACGAGCTGCGCCTGTCGATCGGCTACGTCATCCAGCAGTCGGGGTTGTTCCCTCATCGCACCGTCGCCCGCAACATCGCCACGGTGCCCGAGCTGCTCGGCTGGGACAAGGCCAAGGTCAACCGGCGCGTCGACGAGCTCATCGATCTGGTCGGTCTCGATCCTGACCTCGCGTCGCGCTATCCGGCGGAGCTGTCGGGCGGCCAACAGCAACGCGTCGGCGTGGCCCGGGCGCTGGCCGCCGATCCACCGGTGTTGCTGATGGACGAGCCGTTCGGGGCGGTCGATCCGATCGTCCGGCTCCGACTGCAGGACGAGCTGGTGGATCTGCAGCGCCGGCTGCACAAGACCATCGTGTTCGTGACCCACGACATCGACGAGGCCATCCGCCTCGGTGATCAGATGGCCGTCCTGAACATCGGCGGCCACCTCGAGCAGTACGGTCCGCCCGTCGACGTCCTGGCCGATCCCGAGACCGACTTCGTGCTCGAGTTCCTCGGCGCCGATCGCGGGCTCAAGCGGCTCTCGCTCATCCCCATCTCGTCGGCCGAGCTGCAGCCCGGTCCCACCGTCGACGTGGCGGCCACGACCGACGAGGCCCGGGCGGTGATGGCCCAGCGCCAGACCGACTGGGTCGCGGTGCTCGACCACGGCTCGCTCAAGGGATGGATCACCGCCGAGCTGCTCGGCCAGGGCCGGCTGGTCGCCGACCTCGAGGTCACGCCGTTCGAGGTCGTCGCCCGGCCCGAGGACTCGCTGCGCCACGCCCTCGACGCACTGGTCAGGTCGCCGACCCAGGTCGTGGCCGTCGTCGATGGAGACGGCACCTACCTCGGTCTGCTCGATGTGGCCCGCATCGGCAAGGGACTGAAGACGTGATCGCCGGGCGCGGCCCCGTGGTGGTCGAGACCGCCGAACCGTTCATCCGCTGGAGCTGGATCAGCGACCACTACCGCCAGATCGGCGACGCCCTGCTGCAACACCTCGAGCTGGCCTTCGTGGCCGTCGGCATCGGCTTCATCCTGGCCGCGGCACTGGCCGTGTTCACCCTGCGGGTCCGGGTGAGCTACCAGCCCATCAACGCCCTGACCGGGGTCATGTACGCCGTGCCCAGCCTGGCCCTGTTCATCCTGTTGGTGCCGATCACGGGCCTCACCACGTTGACGGCCGAGATCGCCCTCGTCAGCTACACCTTGCAGATCCTCTACCGCAGCATCATCAACGGGATCGACGGGGTGTCCGAGTCGGTCGTCGAGTCGGCGACGGGGATGGGCTACACGCGGGTGCAGCGCTTCTGGCGCATCGAGCTGCCCTTGGCGCTGCCGGTCATCGTGAGCGGGGTCCGGATCGCCACGGTGACGACGGTCGGGCTGGTGCCGGTCGCCGCCATCCTCGGATCGGATCAGGGGGGCCTCGGGCCGTTCATGTTCGACGGGCTGTTGCGTCTGTTCAACACCCCGCTGCTGGTCGGGGGTCTGTTGACGGTGGCGCTGGCCGTCGTGCTCGACCTGAGCCTCGTGGGGCTCGAGCGCTGGCTGACCCCGTGGCAACGCGTTCGGCGGGCGACATGAACGGACTGCACAACCTGGTGATCTGGTTCAACGATCCCCTCAACTGGCAGGGCGCCGACGGGATCCCGACCCGGCTGGGCGAGCACCTCGTGCTGTGGGCCTGGTCGCTGGCCATCTCGTGCGCGATCGGGATCCCGGGCGGCATCTGGGTCGGGCGATCCAAGCGGTCGGGGACCGCCGCGGTCAACGCCGCCAACATCGGACGGGCCATCCCGAGCTTCGCGGTGCTCGTGCTCGGGGTGATCTGGCTGGGCCTCGGCAACGCCCCCGTGCTGATCGCCCTGGTGCTGCTGGCCGTGCCGCCCATCTTCACCTACACCTACACCGCGGTCCGCCAGGTCGATCCCGAGACGGTCGAGGGCGCCCGGGGGATGGGGATGACCGAGTGGCGCGTGGTGCGGTCGGTGCAGCTCCCCCTGGCGCTGCCGCTGATCCTCGACGGGATCCGGCTGGCCTCGGCCACCATCCTCGCCACCGCGACCCTCGCCGCCATCGTGGCCGGCGGGGGACTGGGCCGCTTCATCGTACGACGGGTTCGCCGTGCGCAACTTCGCCAAGGTCAGCGCCGGGACGCTGCTGGTCGTGGGGCTGGTGATCCTGAACGAGGCGGTGTTCGCGGTCTTGGCCCGGACCGTGGTGTCACCGGGGGTCCGTCGCCGCCCCACGGGCCGAGCCGGGCGCCGGATCCGGCACGAGAAACTCGTCCCGGTCACTGAATCCTGATAGACCTAGTCGACTTTCCCGGTCCTCGTCAGAGCCGATCCGGACGAACGAGAGGATTGCCTCATGCCCAGGTCAACCCGTTCCATGAAGGCGGCGGCCGTGGCCGCCGTGGCGGCCATCGTGCTCGTGGCCTGCGGCAGCTCCGGCAGCAGCGGCACCGCCACCAACACGTCGTCGAAGGGCAGCGGCAACACCATCGCCTCGACCTTCGTGCTGGGCGGTCCGCCCGAGTGCCCGACCCGGCCGTACTGCCAGGTCGGACTCGAGAAGACCTACGGCCTGCACTTCAAGAGCTTCAAGCCCCTCGATGCCGGCGGACCGCTGACCGTCGCCGCCATCAAGAGCGGCTCGATCCAGATCGGGCTGCTGTTCACCACCAGCGGGGCCATCGCCGGCAACGGCTGGGTGCTGCTCAAGGACGACAAGAAGCTCCAACCGGCCGACAACGTGACCCCGGTCGTGAACTACGAGCATCGCCACGGCCTACGGCCAGGACCTCACGGACCTGTCCAACAAGGTCAGCGCCAAGCTCACGACCGAGGTCCTGACCGATCTCAACAAGCAGACCGACATCGACCAGAAGGATCCTGACGCCGTGGCCAGCGCCTGGGTCAAGGACAACGGCTTCGCGCCGTCGACCACCCCGGCGACCAAGAGCGGCCCGACCATCGTCGTGGGTTCGGCCAACTTCACCGAGGACGCCACGCTGGCCAACATCTACGCCGACGTCCTCACCGCCAACGGCTACTCGGTCAGCAAGAAGCTGAACATCGGCAGCCGCGAGGTCTACATCCCGGCCCTCAAGTCCGGTCAGGTGGGCTTCGTGCCCGACTACGCGGGCTCGCTGATCACCTTCCTCGACTCGACCAAGACGGCCAGCACCGACCCGGCCACCAACGAGACGACCCTCGCCGGTCTGTTGAAGGGCACCACCCTGGTCGCCTTCAAGTCGGCGCCGGCTCAGGACATCAACGGCTTCGTCGTCACCAAGGAGACGGCCGACAAGTACCACCTGGTCAACCTGAGCGACCTGGCCAACTCGGCGGGCTGACCCGGCCGCGACCCGCAATCCTCCTCGAACCTGTGCCGTCAGATGTCTCTGGGGGCGCGCGTTACGGCACAGGTTCGGTCGTCGTCCTAGCCGTGGACGGCCTGCCAGAGCGTGACCAGGCCGAGCACCACCAGGATCGCGGCCGTGATGCGTCGCACCGCGGTCACCGGAACGCGCTGGAGCACGCCCTGGCCGGCGATCACGGCGATGCCGCACACGGACCAGAGCGCGGCCAGCGCGCCGATGGCCACCCACACGGGCTCCTGGTACTTGGCGGCCATGTTGGCGATGAGGATCTGCGTGAGGTCGCCCCACTCGGCCAGGAAGATGACCACGAACGCGGTCACGAACACCTGTCGGTGCGACGCCACCTCGCGAGCGACCAGCTCGGTCTCGTCGCGGGTTCCCTCGCGCCACGAGTAGACGGCACCGCCGAAGAAGAGGGCGGTGACGACGAGGTCGAGCACGCGCTCGGGCAGGAGCTTGAACAGGCCCACGCCGATGGTCACGGCGATGACCACATGGATGGCGAAGGCGACGGCCGAACCCGCCCACACCGACCACGGATGTCCCCGTGACGCCATGACGAGCGAGGCGAACATGCTCTTGTCCGGCAGCTCCCCGATGAAGATCACCGGGAAGACGGCGAGAGCGACCGCGGGCTCCACTCGCGATCAGCGCGCGAAGAAGGGGGGATAGGTCGTGGCCGGCCCGTCGAAGGCGCCGAGGAAGCGCTCGGCCTCGTCGAGCGGGCCGTCGATCTCGATGCCCTCGGCGGCCAACCGTTCGGCCGGGTCGCCGGCGGCGAGAAGCACGGGGCCGAGGACCGCTCGCGTTCCTCGCAAGGAGACATCGGCCGACGGATCCGGATCGGCGCGGACCTCGGCCACTCCTCGCCTCAGCTCGACGGTGAACGACTCGTCGACGTCGGTGAAGGTGAGCATCGCGGTGAGCACCAGATCGGTGACGGCCTCGCCCCGAAGGCGTACGGGCAACTGGTCGACGATCACCCGCGCCGGCAGCTGCGACAGCGTCGCCGCCGAGTTGCGCACGAGGCCGGTCAGGTCGGTGAGCACGTCGAGCTGCTCGCCGAGGCTGCCGTCGAGGTAGCCGGCGCCGGTCAGGTAGAAGCCGCGCCACGTGGGGTTGATCTGGGCGTATCCGAGCCGGCGGAACGCCGCCGCTTTGATCAGCCGAGCCTCGGTGTCGTCGGCGTCGACGCGGATCAGATACGTGGTCAGCTCGGCCGCGAACTGGGGATCATCCTGCTCGTAGGCCTCCCGAGCGGCTCCGAGCACCGCGTCGCGCCCACCCATGAGCTCGACGAGGCGCCCGGCGTAGTCGCGCCGCGGCGTCGGGTCGAGGGCGACCGGGTCGCCGTCGAACCAGCCCAGGTAGCCGTTGTAGATGGCGGGCACGTTGTGGGGCACCGAGCCGTAGAAGGGCCGCATCCAGGGGGACCAGTTCTCGAGGTGAGGCGGCAGGCGTACCTGCTGGGCGATCTCATCCTTGGCGTAGCCCTGGTTGGCCAGTCGCAACGTCTGGTCGTGCTGGTACTGGATTCCGTCGCGGTAGTCGCGCAGCACCTGCGCCACCTCGTCGCCGCCCGCCACCGGGGGACCGTGCTGGAGGACCATGTGCTCGGCCTCGGTCCACTGCCGCATGAGGTCGATGCTCTCGTACCACTGCTTGGGATCACGGTACTTGGCCCCGCGCAAGGTGTAGAGGTTGGGGCAGGTGTGGTCCTGCACGACTTCGGCCGAGAGCAGGACCCGATCGTCGGGCAGCCAGACGCACAGCTCGGACTCGGCCTCGCTGGGCACGTGGACCATCTGCATCCGGATGCCGGCGATCGTGAGCTCGAGCTCGTCGTCGAAGGTGTGGCTCGGTGCGGCGAAGCCCGTCGCGCCCATCTCGAAGCGCGGTCCGATGCCGGCGTTGATGCCCTCGGTGTCGGCCTCGCCCAGCGCCAGGTTGTACATCGGGATGGCGCGCGCGTTCATGATCGGGCCGATCAGCACGTTCTCCTGGCTGTACTCGTCCATGAGCGAGGCGTGGGCGTAGATCGGTACCGCTCCGGCGTGGGCACGCGCCGGATCGACGAAGGCCGTCGTGCCTTGCACATGGTCGGCGTGGTGGTGGGTCAACACAATGGCGAGGATCGGCTTGTCCGTGACGCGACGCAGCTCGGCCAACACCTCATGGCCCTGGCGGAGGTTGATGCCGGTGTCGACGATGACGATGCCGTCGTCACCCTCGATCATCGTGATGTTGGCCAGGTTCCAGCCCACCGCGCAGTGCACTCGCGCCCCGATCTGGTGGACGCGGGGCGGCGAGTACAGGTGCGTGTGCTCGGCCAGCTCGGGATGGATGCTGGGCGCCACCTCGTATCCCGCGTGCTGGCGCTCGTCGTGGCTCACTGGGCTCCCCTCGCGATCGGCCTCGTGAGGCTACCGGGGGGAGATCAGCGGCTGGATCTCAGACCCGCGAGCGCCGGCCCGAGAACCCGGAGATGGCGCTGATGAGGATCAGCACAAGGGCCACGATCAAGGCCCACTTGAGGCCCTCGACGAACAAGCCCACCCCGCCGAACACCAATGCCAGAAGCAACAGAACGACGACGACGGCCATGACCAACCAACTCCTCTGTTCCTGCCCGAGGCAGCGTCGCAGCGGAAATGCCCCGACCAATCGCTCCTACCCGGGCGTCGTCACCGAAAGACCGTCAGGCCGGTGGCCCGACCCGCGCGTCGTCACCGAACGATCATCAGGCCGGTGGCCCGACCCGGGGTCGTCACCGAACGATCGTCAGGCCGGTGGCGGAGGTGGCGGCGGAGGAGGGGGAGGGGCCGCTTTGGGCGCCGGGGGTGGCGGCGGAGGCGGGGCGACTGGAGCGGGCGGTGGCGCGGCCGCCGGAGCAGGTGGGGGTGCCGGGGCGGCCGCCTCAGGTGCTTCGATGAGGGGCTGTTCCTTGCCCCACAGCGGCTTGGGCTCGTCCTCGCGGCCCATGGGCACGCGCTCGGGCTGGTGCTCGAGCAGGCCCATCAGACCGCCGACCACGGGCTCGTCCTTGGTGACCTCGGCGGTCGGGCTCTCGGCCGCCACGCTCTTGGTCCACCGCCGCCCGTCGTAGAAGCGGAAGTTGGCTTCGCCCTTCGGGTCGGGGTACCAACCCGGTTCATCCGGCATGACCGCCACCCTAGTGCCCGCCGGGCGCGAAAAGAGGACTAGCAACCGAGCAGAACTCCAAGGTGGGATCGAGCGGCGCTGGTACCGTGGACTGCGCCTTGTGCCCCCCCGACACGGCCTTGATGGATCGACCGGCGATGTCCGGGGGTGCCGCGGCGCCACGACGGACCCGAGGAGACCGCCCCCCAATGCCGCCCCCGGTGCGAATCGCTGACCCCCGACGCGACTGCTCATCGTGAGCGCGGACGACTACGGGCTGACCGACAAGGTCTCGCGGGCCATCCTGCGGGCGCATCGGGGTGGGATCGTGACCAGCACCTCGGTGCTGGTCCTGGCCCCGGCCTTCGACCGCTCCGTGCGCTGGTTGAGCGAGGTCCCGCGGCTGGGAGTCGGCGCGCACCTGGCCGCGATCGGCGAGGACCCGCCGTTGCTCAGCGCGGCCGAGATCCCGACGTTGGTCGATCGGCGGGGACGCCTGCGCGGAGGCTGGCGCCAGTTCGTCCCCTTGCTCACCGGGGGCCGCATCGATCCTGCCGACCTGCGTCGTGAGTTCGCCGCCCAACTCGAGCGGATCACCGCCGCCGGTGTCGCCGTCGACCACCTCGACACGCACCAGGACCTGCATCGGTGGCCGCTCGTGCGCGACGTCGTGCTCGACTTGGCCGAGCGCCACGGCATCCCCGCCGTGCGCGTGTGCCGGTCGTTCATGCACTCGCCGTCGGGCATCACCCTGCGGCGCATGGCGCGGGGTCTCGAGAAGCGGGCCCGGAGTCGCGGCATCGCGTACCCGCTGGCGTCGGCCGGGGCCGACGAATCGGGCCGACTCGATCTGCCCGCCGCCATCCGGGCCTTGCATCGCCTGGCCGCCACCCGCGCCGACTCGGCCGAGCTGGTGACCCATCCCGGTGGCCCCGACGATCCCGATCGCGCCCGCTATGCCTGGGGCTACCGCTGGGATGACGAGCTGACCGCCCTCACCTCGGGCACGGTGCGCCACGCCGTCAAGGAGTACGGCTTCGTGCTCGGGACCTTCGCCGACCTGACCCCGCCGGTGGCCGCCGAGGTACCGCCCAACCGCGCCACCGGGTGAACCGATCCGGCCTCCGCCGGCGGGTTCGCCTGGCGCGACTCGCGGGGCGGCGGGGGGCCGACCTGGTCCTGACCCGGATCCGGCGGCTGGTCACCCGCCCGTCAGGCCGGGCCGAGCTGGACGAGGGCTTGGCCCTGCGTTCGGCCGACGACGTGGCCCGGGAGCTGGGCCAGATGAAGGGTGCGGTGATGAAGCTCGGCCAGATGCTCTCCTTCGTCGTCGACGGATTGCCCCCCGAGGCCCAGGCGGCGCTGGCCCAGCTGCAAGCCAACGCTCCGCCGATGGCTCCGAGCCTGGCCGCCTCGGTGATCCGCCACGAGCTGGGCGCCGAGCCGTCCGAGCTGTTCGCCCGCTGGGATCCGACGCCGGTGGCGGCGGCGTCGATCGGCCAGGTCCACCGGGCCGCCATGGCTGACGGTCGCGAGGTCGCGGTCAAGGTGCAGTACCCGGGCATCGACGAGGCCATCGGTCACGATCTCAGCGACGCTCGGCGGCTGGGAGCGCTGCTCGGCGCGGTGACCCTCCGCGGCGTGGACGTGGACGAGCTGGCCGCCGAGCTGCGCGATCGGATGGCCGACGAGCTGGACTACCGGATCGAGGCGGCCAACCAGCAGACCTTCGCCGACCGCTATCGCCACCACCCGTTCCTCTCGGTGCCCGATGTGGTGCCCGAGCGGTCGACGGCTCGCGTGCTCACCAGCACCTGGGTCGGGGGATCGGACTTCGCCGCCTTGCGAGCCGACCCCGATCAGGCCCGGCGCGACCGAGCCGGCGAAGCCATCTTCCGCTTCGCCCAGGCCGCGGTGCTTCGCGATCGCCTGTTCAACGGCGATCCGCATCCGGGCAACTACCGGTTCGATGCCGACGGTCGAGTCACCGCCCTCGACTTCGGCCTGGTCAAACGGCTCGAGCCGAGCGAGTTCGACTCGCTGATGGCCGTGCTCGACGGCGTGCTGGCCCAGGACGCAGAGGCCACGACCGAGGCCATGGTCGAGGCCGGCTTCCTGGCCCCGGACCACGGCTTGGCCCCCGACCGCGTCTTCGCGTGCGTGAGCGCGCCCTACCGCGCCTACTTCGACGACGAGTTCACCTTCACCCCCGCCTACACGAGCGACGCCCTGCGCTCGTTGCTCGATGTCCGCGGTCCCTACGCCGACGTGCTGGCCGCCCTCGACATGCCGCCGGCCTTCGTGCTGCTCGATCGTCTGGTGTGGGGCGTGAGCGCGGTGCTCGGGCAGCTGGGCGCGACCGGCCGGTGGCGCGGCATCGTGGCCGAGTACCGCGAGGCCGCGCCGCCGTGCACGCCGCTCGGCCGGGCCGAAGCGGCGTGGCGCACCTCGAAGGCGGAATAGACGCGGACCAGACGCGGACCAGACGCGGACTAGATGGGCAGCCGCGGTTGGATCTCGACCCCCTCAGCCGGCCGCAGATCGATCTCGATGTCCTCGCCGACCATGTCCTCGCCGACCATGTCCTCGCCGAGGTCGACCTCGTCGACGGCGTCGAGGGTCGGATCGTCGTCCCCGGGCGGCGGGGACGGGTCGGTGTGGTCGAAGTCCTTGGCGATGAGGAAGCCGCGGGCCCGCTCGGCGCGCGGGTAGCGGTCGACCAGGGCCCGGAAGGCGGGCGAGTGGTCGGCGTGCACCAGATGGGCCAGCTCGTGCACGATCACGTAGTCGAGGACCCAGGTCGGGTAGTCGGCCAGGCGTCGGGACAGGCGGATCTCGCCACTGTGCGGGTTGCACGAGCCCCATTGGCGGCGCTGGTTGTCCGTCCACACCACCGTCGCCGGCTGGGGCAGGCGGTAGCGCTGAGCGAGGGCCTGGGTGTGAGCGATCAGGTCGACGTGGTCGGACCGGAACCGGCGCTCGAGGCGCGGCACGAGCTCGGCGACGTGGCGATCGACGTCGGCCGAACCCATCCATGACGGGACCTGGACGCGCACCACCCCGCCGACCAGCTCGGCCGACACGGTCTTGCGCCGTCGGGCGCTGCGAACCACCTCGACGGGGAGGGTCATCGAGCGCTCAGATCTGCTCGTCGTCGGCGGCGGTCAGGCTCATCGGGCGCTCGGGTCCGGTCTCGCCCACCAGCTCGATGCGCTCGCCGAGCGTGATCCCCCGGTCGTCGCAGGTCAACCACCGGCCGCTGAGGTTGGGCAGCCGCTCGTGGGGCAGGCCGGCGTCGTCCTCGAGCACGTAGACCACCCCGCCGTGGGTCACGACCAGGATGTCGGCGTCGGTGTAGGTCGCGTGCAGGTCGGCCAGGGCCACGGTCACCCTCGCCGCCAGCTGCTCGTCGGGCTCGAAGGCCGGCGGGCGGCGGCCCTCGGCCAGGTAGCCCGGCCACTGCTCCTCGATCTCGGTGCGGGTGAGGCCGGACCACTCCCCAGCCGACCGCTCGCGCAGCCGTGGCTCGATGATCATCGGCCCGACACCGAGTTGCTCGCCGATGATGGCGGCGGTGGTCATGGCGCGGGCCAGATCGGAGGCCACGATGAGGTCGACGGTGCCGATCCGGTCGACCGCCTGGCGGGCCTGGGCCCGTCCGAGATCGGACAGCGGAGGGTCGGCCTGGCCCTGCCAGCGCCCCACGGCGTTCCACTCGGACTGGCCGTGGCGGACGAGGAGCATGCGGGTCATCGCTGCACCGTACCGCCCCGGAATTCCCGTCTGGGGCACGGGTATCCTCGCCGGGTGGCAACGATCCGGCTGTTCGCGTCCGCACGCGACGCCGCGGGCACCGGCCGGGACTCGATCTCGGCGGCCACGGTGGGCGAGATGCTCGACGAGGCGTGCCGGCGCTACGGCGAGG
The DNA here is from genome assembly GCA_963734965.1 of uncultured Microthrixaceae bacterium. Lineage (GTDB taxonomy): Bacteria > Actinomycetota > Acidimicrobiia > Acidimicrobiales > Acidimicrobilacustridaceae > UBA4742. Next base: position 144,100 of record CAVTJK010000003.1, read on the forward strand.
GCTTCCGCGGCGTCCTCGAGACCTCCGAGATCTGGGTCAACGGCGAGCCGGCCCGAGCCGCCGATGCCGTCGCCGACTCCGACGAGGTCGCCGTCCTGCCTCCGGTGTCGGGAGGCTCCGAAGCGCTCGACGGGTCCCGCACCCGCACCCGAGCGACCACCGCCCCCGCCGTCGCTCGTCGCCGTCAGCCGGTCAGGACCCGACCCGTGGGCATCGGTCGCTCCCTCGCCGACGGCCTGGTCGGCGGGTACGACGAGACCGGGCCGCGGGTGCGACTCGGCTTGGCGTGGGTCGTGGTGCTGCTCGCCTCGATGGCACTGGGTCCCTGGCCTCTGGCCGTGCTGCTCGGGCTGATCGCCGGCGCCGCCGGGTTGCAGACCGCCGCCGCGTGGCGCCACGCGGGCGGGCGCGCCAACCGGGGGATCGCCGGGGTCACCGCACTCGCCCTCCCGCTCGCCGCCGCCGCCGGCACGGGCGCCCTGGGGTTGGCCGCGGTGATCGCGGCCTGCGCCACCGTCGTCGGCGCCGCTGTGTCGCGCCGTGATCGGCGCCGGGTGTGGGCCAACGCCGGGCTCACGCTGCGCTGCGGATACCCCGTCGGGCTGGCGGCGGGATCGCTCCTGCTCATCCGCCATCTCGAGCTCGGCGCCGCCATCTCGCTGGTCCTGCTCATGTGCGCCTACGACGTGGGCGATTTCCTCGTCGGCACCGAGGCCAGCACCCCGCTCGAGGGGCCCGTCTCGGGGATCCTGGCCGCGCTGGTCGTGGCCTTCGCCCTGGGCGTGTTCGAGGTGCCCCCGTTCGGGCTCGACTCGGCCCTCGTGTTCGGGGGGCTGGCGGCGGCGCTGTTCCCGCTCGGCCAGTTCGCCGCCACCGAGCTGCTCCCGGCGGCCGACGCCAGGGCGCCGGCGCTGCGCCGGCTCGACTCGCTGCTGCTGGCCGCACCGCTGTGGACCTGCGCTTTGTGGCGCTATCTGGCCTGAGATCCGAGGTTCGGGCGAAGTCGCCGCTCAGGCAGCCCCGGCGTTGAGTCGATACGCTCACCAGGACCCTTCTCGTCCCCATCGTCGTCTCCTTCTCCTCTCCGACCAGCTGCCCGCAGCTGACGACCGCCTCGAGGCCCGCCATGAGCACCACCGATGACCGCCTGCTCAGCGCTGACTACCTCTCTGACCTGCAGATCCGACCCATCGACGAGGTCCGCTCGATGCGCGAGGAGTGCGAGGAGGTCGAGACCGGCCTGTCCTACCTGCGGAGGATGGGCCAGGGTCCGCTCGACATCGTCAACCGCGAGCTGGTGCGGCGCGAGGTCGGGGGTCATGCCGATCGCTCGACGCTGATCAAGGAGCTGCCCGGCATCCTGGCCGACGGCCCTCGCCCGCCGGGCAACGGCCTGCTGTCTCGGCGCCTCGAACCGACTGATGTCGACCCTGATCTGCAGGCCACCCTCGACGAGATCCTCGGCCGCGGCGTCGTGGGCGACGTCACCCAGCTGAGCGATGTCGAGCTGCTCGAGGTGCGGGACCAGCTCTTGGCCTTCGAACGGCTCGTCTCCGAGCGGCGCCAGGCCTACTTCGACCGGATCGACGCCCTCAAAGAAGAGCTCACCCGCCGCTATCGCACCGGCGAGGCCTCCGTCGACAGCCTGCTCGACTGACCGGACCCTGAGACCGTCGGCCCCGCCTGGGGTCAGACGCCCGTCATCCCGTTAGGATTCGGGCTGTGTCCGGCCCCGACTCGTCCATCGACGCGCCCCCGAGCCCGGCCACCGGGGGGCGCCCCACCCTCGATCTCGGCGAGTTCATCCGGGAGCAGCGCCGCCTCGGGCGGCTCTCGCTGCGGAAGCTCTCGGATCTGTCCGGCATCTCGAACCCGTACCTGAGCCAGATCGAGCGGGGGCTGCGCAAGCCATCAGCCGACATCCTCCAGCAGATCGCCCGCGCTCTGTCGATCTCGGTCGAGACCCTCTACATCCGGGCCGGGTTCCTCGACTCCAACGAGGACGGCCCGACGGTGATCGACCTCATCGGTCGCGATCCCGACCTCGACGAGGAGCAGAAGCGGACGCTCGTGCACATCTACGAGTCGTTCCGGGCCGAGCACCTCGATGCCCGCGCCGCTGTCGAGCGGGGCGCCTGAACGTGCGCACCCTCGAGTCGTTCCGCGAGCACCTCGATGCCCGCGCCGCTGCCGAGCGGGGTGCCTGAACGTGCGCACCCTCGCCGTGCTGTCGATGCACACCTCGCCGCTGGCCCAGCCCGGCGCCGGTGACAGCGGGGGCATGAACGTGTACGTGCGCGAGCTGGTCTCGGCGCTGGCCCAGGCCGGCGTGCGCGCCGATGTGTACGTGCGCCGCTGGCGCGACGACCTGCCCGAGGTGGTCGACGTCGAGCCCGGGTTCCGCGTCGTGCACATCGACGCCGGTCCTCCTGATCTGGTCAAGGAGAAGCTGCCGGAGGTCGTCGACCTGTACACCGCGGCGGTCGGCGAGCACCTGGCCGCAGCGGGGGACACCGACGCCATCCATGCCAACTACTGGTTGTCGGGCATGGCCGGGCACCGCTTGAAGCACGAGCTGTCGCTCCCCCTCGTGTCGACCTTCCACACGCTGGCCCGCGTCAAGGCCGACACCGGCGACCCCGAGCCGGCCCGGCGGGTCCAGGCCGAGACCGAGGTCATCGCCTGCTCCGACGCCATCCTGGCGTCATGTCCGGCGGAGGTCGACCAGCTCGTCGAGCTGTACGGAGCCGAGCGCGATCGCATCGAGATCGTGCCGCCCGGAGTCGACCACGCCTTCTTCTCACCCGGTGAGCGCCGGGGGGCGCGCCAGGCCCTGCACCTCGGCGAGCACCCGGTGATGCTCTTCGTCGGGCGGATCCAGCCGCTCAAGGGCGCCGATGTGGCGATCCGGGCCCTGGGTGAGCTCTCGGCCGCTCACCCCGACGCGCTGCTGCTGGTCGTGGGGGGCGCCAGCGGTCAGGACGGTCCGGCCGAGGAGGTGCACGTCCGCCGGCTGGTGGCCGAGCTGGGCCTCGAATCCCGGGTGCGGTTCGTTCCGCCCCAACCCCACCATCTGCTGTCGACCTACTACCGGGCGGCCGACGTGTGCGTCGTGCCCAGCCGGTCCGAGTCCTTCGGGTTGGTCGCCCTCGAAGCCGCCGCCTGCGGGACGCCCGTCGTGGCTGCCGATGTCGGGGGGCTGGCCACGCTGGTCGATCACGGCCGGACCGGCTTCCTCGTCGACGAGCGCGACCCGGTGGCCTACGCCGGTTTCACCGAGCGCGTCCTGTCGGATCCCACACTGGCCTCGGACATGTCGATCGCCGCCGCCGAGCGCGCCGGGGGCTATCGCTGGTCGACCACCGCCGGGCGCCTGCGGCGCGTGTACGCCGACATCACGGCGCGCTCGCTCGTCGAGTGCGCATGAGCGCGACCCGGCCCCGCTGAGCGTGGCCGACGAGCTCGCCACTCCTGAGGAACTCGACGCCCTCGAGGGTCTGATCGACCGCTGGCTGGCGGCCCATCTCGACACCAACCCGGTCGTCGCCGCCGTCGATCGCGGCGAGCCGGGCGAGCGGCGTTGGTACGTGCGCCTGCGCGGCGAGCAGAAGGACACGTTCACGATCTGGTTCGCGCTGGGCCAGCGCACGCTGCACTACGAGACCTACGTGATGCCGGCTCCGGTCGCCAACCTGGCCGAGTTCTACGAGCACCTGCTGCGCCGCAACCTCAAGCTCTACGGCGCCGCCTTCGCCATCGGCGACGAGGACGCCGTGTTCCTGATCGGCCAGCTGGGAGTGGGCGCCATCGACGAGGGCGAGCTCGACCGCGTGCTCGGGTCGATCTACGCCTGGGTCGAGCAGTTCTTCCGTCCGGCCATGCGCATCGGCTTCGCCGGCCTGTTCAGGGGCTGACGTTCTTTTCTTCATTTTCATTGCATTTCACATCACCGCTGGAGTTGGATGGGGCTCGGCCCAACGCGGGGGTCGGGTTCATCGGGGAAGGTGCCCCGCCCCCCGCAAGGGCTCGGGGGCGGCCAACGCTCGATGGCGTCTCGATGATGCTGCGGCACGGGCCCTCCTGGTCGACACGATCATGGCCGACGACGACGCGGAGGCGGAATGCCGGTCGTCAGGCCGACCCGCGGGCGCCCGGGCCCGGCGCCTCGAGGCCGTCGTCGGCCAGCGCGCCCGACACCAGCCAGCGCACGGCGTCGTGCAGCGTGTCCATCGCCGCGTCCGGTTCGAGGTCCAGGGCGTCGGTGAGGGCGATCATCGCTTCGGTGCCCGAGATCAACCCGAGCGCCCGGACCAGACGATCGAGGCGATCGTCGCTCACGCTCCCTCGGAGGGGAGCGACCACCATCTCGTTGTTGCGGTTGCGTCGGCCGGCGCGCACCGGGACGACCTCGCTGCTGGCGTCCACGTCACGTTGCGCGAACCACTGGTCGATCCCGGCCTTGGCCAGCCGCCGGAACGGCGCCTGGTCACCCAACATGCGCTCGACGACCCCGCTGGCGGCCAGAGCTCGGGCCACCACGTCGCCGCCGGCCGAATCGATGTCCGCGTCGATCGCTTCGATCCAGTCGTCGAGGCCGACCGCCTCGAACGACGCCTCGGCCCACAGGTCATCGGCTCGGGCGAAGTAGCGGTAGGCCGTCGGGACCGACACCAGGGCCTCCGCCGCGGCGTCGGGGATCGAGGGGGGCCGGCCCTCGCGGACGAGCTTCACGGCCGCGGCGACGAGCGCGGCGCGGGTGCGGGCCTTCTGATTGACCCGTCCCGCGCCGTTCGCCGTCTTCGCCGTCGCGTCGGTCATGTCCGCGGGCCGATCAAGCCGAGAGCTGGCCCATGATGGCCGCCGTGTCGATCCAGACGTTCTCGCCGCTGATGAGTCCCTCGCGGAACTCGAACACATGCAGGATGCGGAACGTCACCTGACGTCCGTTCCCGGGGAGGCCGAGCATCTCGCCGACGACGTCGCCGGTCATGACCGAATCGAGGATGAGCGCATCTCCGCTCACGAAGGAGCGCAGCACCTCCTCGTCGGTGGTGCGGAAGTTGGCGGTCAGGTGCTCGTAGAAGCCACGGGCCGCGTCCTTGCCGTGGTACGGCGCACCGGGGAAGCCCACGGGGTCGTGGACGACATCATCGGTGTAGACGGCCACGGCGCCGTCGACGTCGCCCGCCCCCTCCGCCTTCAGGTGCCGCTCGACCAGCGCCATCATCTCTTCCTGCTGCATCGCTCTCTCCCTCGGTCGGGCTCGCTCCGTCGGCGAGCTACCTCTACTATTACGATAGAGTTCTCTTATGTCAAGAGACTCTCTCGACTCGGCCGCTCGGCGCTCACGCCGCGCGTGACCCGTCGGGGCGGTCGCGGGGTATCGCTTTGTGGTGAGGGGACCGGTCCATCGATGCTGTCGGAGATGTCGCAACCGCCCATCGGGTCCCGGCGAGGAGTCTTGGCCGCGCGGAGCGACCTGAGGGGTCGACGCGAGCGGGTGGCGGCCCGGGCGATGGGCCGGGGTTTGGACCTGTACGAGCGGCTGACGTCACGGGTGCTGGGAGGTGTGACATCTCGGGGCGAGGATCCCTTCTACCGCGTGCCGGAGAAGCTGGAGATGTTCCATCCGGGCGAGGTGCTCGACGCGCGGCCGGTCGAGGTCCGAGGGTTCCGCCATGTGATCAGGGCTGATGCCTGGCAGGTGAAGTTCCGCTCCACCGACACTCGTGGCACGGCGGTGTCCGGGGTCTCCACCGTGATGATCCCGCGGCAGCCCTTCAACGGGTCGGTCAGGCCGCTTCTTTCGTATCAGTGCGCCATCGACAGCCTCGGCGCGGCCGCCGATCCGTCCTACACGCTGCGACGCGGCAATCAATGGGAGCTTCCGCTCATGGCCCGGGCCCTCCGCCGAGGGTGGGCCGTCCTCACCACTGACTTCACGGGACCGCGGCACGCCTTCGCTGCCGCTCGGTTGGCGGCCCGCTTCGTGCTCGACGGCATCCGCGCCGTCATCGCCCTCGAGCCGTGCGGCTTCGACGCGGCGACGCCGATCGGCCTTTGGGGTTACTCGGGCGGAGCGCAAGCAACCCTCGGCGCGGCCGAGCAGCACCCGGACTACGCGCCGGAACTGAACATCGTGGGTGCAGCCGCTGGCGGCATCACGGTGGACCCCACGACGATCACCGGCACGTTCGAGGATGTCTACGACGGCAGTCTCCTGAGCGGGATCCCTCTCGGCGCGATCATCGGGATCAGCCGGGAGTTCCCCGATGTCGACCTGCTCGGCGCCCTCACCCCTCAGGGTCGAGCCATGGTGTCGTCGGCGGCCGAGATGAGCGCCGAGCAACTCCTCATGAGCTTTCCCTTCCTCCACTGGGGCGACTACCTGACGGTCCCCAGCGTGTTGGACATACCGGGACTGCGCACCGCGTTCGAATTGAACCGGCTCGGTCAGGTCACGCCCACGACGGCGTTGTACCTGTACCACGCCGTGCACGAACAGAACCTCCCCATCGCGGACGCAGACAACTTCGTTGATGCCTACCGTCGCGAAGGAGCCGACGTGACCTATCAGCGGATGCGACTCGGTGGGCACATGACCGCGGCGGTGAGCGGTGCGCCGGGCGCACTCCGATTCTTGAGCACGCAGTTCGGCGACGAGTAGAGCCCGCAGGACGGCGCGGCTCGAAGCACGGTCGGTGCCCGGCGGCTCGCGGTGCGGGCGTCCGCTCCGCCGAACTGCCGAAACTAAGGTCACGGCATGACGCGACTGGCAGTGGTGGGCGGGGGACGGATGGGCGAGGCCCTGGTGGGCGGCCTCTTGGCCGGGGGCTGGGCCGGCGCCGACGATGTGGTCGTGGTCGAGCCCGTGACCGATCGGCGCGACGAGCTGGCCAAGCGCTATCCGGGCCTCGGTGTCAGCGAGCAGGTCGTCGGCGCCGACGGCGTGGTGATCGCGGTCAAGCCCGATCAGGTCGAGTCGGTGTGCCGTGACCTGGCCGACCAGACGGTCGGTCGGGTGCTCTCGATCGCAGCGGGGGTGACGGTGGCCCGGCTCGAAGCGGCGCTGGGGCCGGACACGCCGGTGGTGCGAGCCATGCCCAACACGCCCGCCCTCGTCGGGGCCGGCGCCGCGGCCATCGCCGGTGGGACCCACGCGACGGCGGCCGATCTCGACTGGGCCGAGGGCGTGCTCGGGGCGGTCGGCATCGTGGTCCGGGTGTCCGAACCGCTGCTCGACGCGGTGACGGGCCTGTCCGGGTCGGGACCGGCCTACGTCTTCCTGGTGGCCGAGGCGCTGATCGAGGCGGGGGTGCTGGCCGGGCTGTCCCGCGACACGAGCCGCCAGCTCACGGTGGCCACCCTGCTCGGGTCGGCTCGCCTGCTCGACGAGACGGGCGACGATCCTGCGGCCCTGCGCGCCGCGGTGACCTCGCCGGCCGGCACCACCGCCGCCGGCTTGCGCGTGCTCGAGGACCGCGCCACCCGCGCCGCGTTCGTCGCCGCCGTGGCCGCGGCCACGGAGCGGTCGCGCCAGCTCGCCGATGGCTGAGCCGACCGAGCCACCAGGTAACGTCAGGGATTCCCATGGGCCTGCGCTACGACACGATCTCCTTCCTCACTGACTACGGCCAGGACGACGAGTTCGTAGGTGTCGTGAAGTCGGTGATCCGGGCCATCGCCCCCGACGTCACCGTCATCGACGTCACCCACCAGGTGCCCCCGCACGATGTCCGGGCCGGCGGCCTGGCCTTGGCCCGCAGCGCCCAGTACCTCTGCCCGGGGGTCGTGCTGGCCGTCGTCGATCCGGGCGTCGGCGGCGCTCGGAGGGCCGTGGCCGTCGAGGTCGGAGAGGGCGCGTCGGTGCTGGTCGGACCGGACAACGGCCTGTTGGCGCCGGCGGTCGCCCTGGTGGGCGGGGCCAGCCGGGCCGTCGAGCTGACCAACCCCGAGTACCAGCTCGAGGCACCCGGCCCGACCTTCGCCGGGCGCGACGTGTTCGCACCGGCCGCCGCCCACCTGTGCGCGGGCGCGGCCATGACCGAGCTCGGTCCCGAGATCGACCCCGGCGGCCTGCTCCCCAGCGTGCTGCCGATCAGCCACCTCGACGAGCACGGCGCGCTGGTGGCCGAGGTGTTGTGGGTCGACCGCTACGGCAACGCCCAGCTCAACGTCGATCCGGACGAGGTGGCCGACTTCGGCGAGCGGATGCGCCTACGTCTCGGCGACGACATCCGCACCGGTCGCCGAGCCGACACCTACGCCGAGATCACGGCGGGCGAGATCGGCCTGGTCGTGGACTCCTACGGGTTGCTGTCGATCGCGGTCGAGCAGCACTCGGCGGCGAGCCGGCTCGGGTTGGCGGCCGGCACCCAGGTGATCATCGAGGGGTTCGACGACGACCAGGAGGGGCCGACGGGCGTCGTCACCTCCGTCGTCATCGGACCGGGGCCCGACGCGTGAGGCGGGACCGATGAGGAAGGGAACCACGATCGCGCTGGCGATCCTGTTGCTGGTGATCCTCGGCAGCGCCTTCCTGCAGCTCGTGGTGTTCACCAAGTAGGACTCAGCTGGCGGTGGCCAGCCGGTCGCGCGTGAAGCGGCGGCCGCCCCGGGCGACCAGGCCCAGGGCCATGGCCCACAGCACCACGCCGACACCGAACACGCCCAGCACGGGCGCCAGCAGCAGCAGCGAGGCGTAGCCCGCGGCCAGGAAGATGAGCGGGAGGATCACGGCGCCGCCCAGCTGATTGGCCTCCTGGGTCGTCCGGGCCCGCGACGACACCGTGACCAGCAGACCCAGGGCCAGCAGGGCGACGGCGGGGGCGATCCACAGGATCACGACGAGCCACTGCGAGAACGGGATGAACAGGCGGTGGGTGACCGGCCAGGCGATGATGTCGGCCAGCACGCTGTAGAGGATGGCCCCGACCCACGTGATGGTCAGGGCGGGGACGTAGGCGCCGAGCAGCTTGGCCAGGAAGAGATCGCGGTCGCTGATGGGCAGCAGCAACAAGCCTTCGAGCGTGCGCCGCTCCTTCTCGCCCGCGAAGGCGTCGGCGGCCAGCACGGCCGACACCATGAGCGGGATGACCAGCAGCAGCGGCGACAGCAGGTAGCCCAGCACGAGCACGACGAGCTGCTCGCGCTTGGGCAGCCCGACGATCGGGGCGGCCATGCGGTGCAGCAGCGGGGAGTTGAGGGCGCTGGCCACCGAGTTGGTCGGCGCGCTGCGAGCGAACAGGCCCAGCAGGATGGGCAGCACGATCAGCAGCACCGTCGGGACGATGATCATGGGCAACACGATGGCCTTGCTGCGGCGCACGGCCTTGAGGTCCTTGCCCATGATGAGGCGGATCGCGGTCCAGTCCCGCTTGGTGCCGGGCGCGGCCGTGTCCTGCGTCGGGGCTCCGGCGACGGCGGTCATGGCTCGCTCGGGTCGGTCGAGCGGAGGCGGAAGCCGTCGGTCAGCGCCACGTCGCCGGTCTCGGCCAGGATGCGCGCCTCGATCTCGAAGTACACGTCCTCGAGGGTCGGGGGCTGGGACACGACCTCGTAGACCGCGACACCGGCCGCCACCAGCGCGGCGACGATCCGGGGGAGGACCTCACGCGACGCCACCCGGCACTGCGCGCCTCGCGGGCCCACCTCGACGTGGGTCGCGCCCGGCACCGAGGCGATGACGTCGAGCACCGCGGCCGGGGCCGGGCCGCCCAGGTCGACCGTGGCGGCCACGCCGTCCCAGATCTGGGCGGCCAGGTCGTCGGGCCGGCCGAAGGCGCGCAGGTTGCCCCGGTGCAGCACGGCCATGTGGTCGGCCAGTCGCCCGGCCTCGCCGAGGAAGTGGGTGGCCAACACGATGGTGCGGCCTTCGTCGGCCAGCGACTGGATGAGGGCGATGACGTCGCGCGTCCCGGCGGGATCGAGCCCCGAGGTCGGCTCGTCCAAGAACAGCACCTCGGGATCGTGCAGCAGGGCCCGGGCCAGCGCGACGCGCTTGCGTTGCCCGGTCGAGAAGCCCTGGGTCAGGTCATCGGCCCGATCGACCATGCCGAACCGATCGAGCAGCTCGTCCACGCGCCGCTTGGCGTCGGCGGAGCCGAAGCCGCGCAGGCGGGCGGTGAAGATCAGGTTCTCGCGGGTGGTGAGCCGGTCGTCGAGGCCGGCGTTCTCGGTCAGCACGCCGGTGCGGCGCCGGACCTCGTCGCCCTCGGTCACCGGGTCGAAGCCCAGCACCCGGGACCACCCTTCGTCGGGGGTCAGCACGCCGTTCAGTAGCCGGACCGTTGTCGTCTTGCCGGCGCCGTTGGGTCCGAGCAGGGCCAGCACCTCACCGGGCTCGACCGACAGCGACAGCCCTTCGAGGGCCGGCCCGCTGGCGAAGGCCCGACTCAGATCGTGGGTCTCGATCGCGGTTCCCATGGCCCCAGTGTGGTTCGGCCGCAGCTGCGGCGGTGCGTCAGGTCGAGAGTCGGCGCAGGGCGACGAGCACCGCGGCCACTCGTTGCGAGCTGGCCGGAGGCGGCGGACCGGCCTGCGGCGCCGGCGGCGCCGTGGTGGTCGTCGTCGGGGCCGGCGCCGTGGCCGCGGGGTTGGAGTTGCTGTTGGTGATGCGGCTCCAGCCCGTCGGCAGGCCGGTGGAGCGAGGGGTGGTCACCGGAGGCGTGGTCGCGGGTGGGGCTCCGGCCAGCTGCATGAACTTGTGGCAGGTCCACTCCGATCCGCCGCCGAAGGCCACCCCGACGCCGACCCGGTTGAAGGCGGGGTCGACCAGGTTGGCGTAGTGCTCGGCGCTGTGCAGGAAGGCGTTCCAGATCGTCGGGTTGCTGGGGCCCACGCCGACGTTCTCACCCAGCTTGGTCCAGTGCTCGGTGACGCCGGCGGTCAGCGACGAGTGCGAGAGGACGCCGGCGGCGGCCATGTGGTTGGCCCAGCCCTGGGCCAATCCCGTCAGCTGGGCATCGACGACGAGCGGCTGCACCCCGACCTGAGCTCGCAGGGCGTTGATCCGGGTGACGTAGTCCGACGGCGAGTTGTCCGTGGCCGAAGCTGACTGAAGAGGAATGAGAACGCTGAAGAGCACCACAAGGGCGGCCGCGAACACGGAGAAGCGGGCGCTCCGGGGGGATCGACGTCGGCTCATCGCTGGGGTATCGGCACATCGGGGGGACATCTGGAGCCCACCATCCTCGGGGCGCTCCGATTTCGATGCCAATGATTCCTCCGACCCAGGGCCCCCGGACCGGACCACGGACGGGTCACCCGGTCTCGGGGGTGTCGGCGCCGCTAACGTGAGCGCACTGTGAACCTGGCCTCGATGATCGACCGCCATCCCGACGACGCCGTTGCGCTGATCAGCCGGGGCCGCGACACGACCTACGGCGAGCTGCGAGGTCAGGTGGCTGCTCTGCGCGCCGGCCTGGTCGGTGCCGGACTCGTGCCCGGCGACCGCCTGGCCCTGTTGGCCGGCAACAACTGGTACTTCGTGGCCTGCTACCTGGCCGGGCTGTCGGCCGGTCTGATCGTCGTTCCGGTCAGCCCTCTGGCGCCGGCGCCCGAGCTGACCTTCGAGCTGGCCACGGCGGGAGCCCGGGCCGTGGTCGTGACGCCCGCCGCCGGCCCCGCCTTCGCGGCCGTCGATCGGTCGGCCGTCCCGGTGCTCGAGATCGTGATCGAGACCAGCGGCGTCGACCTGCCGGGGGCGATCCTGCTCGACGACCTGCTCGTCGAGCCGGCGGCACCCGTGCCCGTGGTCGAGCGCGATCCCGACGACCTGGCCGTGCTCATGTTCACGAGCGGCACGGTCGGGGCCCCGCGGGCGGCCATGTTGAGCCACGGGAACCTGATGGCCAACCTCGAGCAGATCAACGCCGGACCTTCGGGCGGACAAGAACCCGACGACGTGGTGTTCGGCCTGCTGCCCTTCTTCCACATCTTCGGGCTCAACGTCGTGCTCAACCTCAGCCTGCTGAGCGGCTCGCGCGTGCTGCTGATCGAGCGCTTCGATCCGTCCTCGGCGGTCGAGGCCATCGAGCGCCACGAGGTGACGATGATCGGCGGTCCCCCCACGATGTGGTCGGCGCTGGCCGCCCTGCCCGGGGTGTCGGCTTCGTCGTTCCGCTCGGTGCGCTCGGCCGTGTCGGGCGCGGCCAAGCTGCCCAACGAGATCGTCCGCGACGTCGCCGAGATCCTCGAGCTCGATCTGAGCGAGGGCTACGGGCTCACCGAGACCTCACCCGTGGTGGCGTCGGCGTCAGGAACCGACGCGCCGACCGGCTCGATCGGCCCGGTGCTACCGGGTGTCGAGATGCGCCTGGTCGATGCCGACGGTGACGGCGTGCTCGTGGGCGACTCGGGTGAGATCTGGGTGCGCGGCCCCAACGTGTTCAAGGGCTATTGGGAGGATCCCGACGCCACCGCGGCCGCCCTGACCCCCGACGGCTGGCTCCGCACCGGCGACATCGGCGTAGTCGACGACGAGGGCTACGTGTTCCTGGTCGATCGGGCCAAGGACCTCATCATCGTGTCGGGGTTCAACGTCTTCCCGGCCGAGGTCGAGGACGTCCTCGTCGCCCACCCGGCGGTGGCCGAGGCCGCGGTCGTGGGGGTGGCCCATCCCCACACCGGCGAAGCGGTCAAGGCCTACGTCGTGGTCGCGCCGGGGCAGGCCACCGACGAGGACGGCATCATCGACTACTGCTCGGACCACCTGGCTCGGTACAAGTGCCCGTCGAAGGTGATGTTCGTCGATGAGCTACCGCACAACCTCACCGGCAAGCTCCTGCGACGCGCCCTGCGGTAGCGGTCCGGCGCCGAGCGAGCCCCGGATCCCGGCCCGGCCGACGGGCGAGCGGTCGCCGACGGTCGTGAGCAGGAACCCGGCGAAGATGATGGCGATGCCGATCACGAGCGACACCGCGAACGCGTTCATGGCGTCGACCACCGAGTTGAGCAGGCCGCCGGCACTGAGCACGAGGGTGCCGGCGGCGATGATGAGGTTGGCGGCGGCCAGCCGTCCGGCCGGGATGGCGGCCGGCGCCGCGGCCGCGCTCCGGCGCCGGCCCATCAGCAGGCGCACCGCGCTCCAGATGGCCCCGACGAAGATCACCGTCGCCCCCAGCCCGGAGGCGACGCCCGCGGCGATGAGCGGTCCCACACCGAACACGTCGGCTCCCTGAGGGAGGCTCGTCGTGGAGATCGGATGGGTGAGCGGCGTCGCCACCATCAGCCCGACGGCGAAGGCACCGAGCAGCGACACGACGGCGGTGGCCAGGTCGCCGCGCTGGCGGCCGAAGAGCAGGTAGACGGTGCCGAGGGCGAGGAAGGGCACGTTGAGGATGGCGCCGAAGAGGAAGAAGACCTTGAAGGTCCATTCGCTCCACCCGATGGCCCCGCCCAACCAGAGGCCGACCGAGCCCAGCGCGAACATGACGAGGGCGATCGACCACACCAGCTCGTGGCGCTGGCGGCGAGCGAGCCAGCGTTCGAACGTCGACATGGCGAAGGCCATCGACAGCAGCGTGGCGGCGGCGGCCAGGGCGGCGTGCATCACACGGTCAGCGTAGCTTTGGGCATGGCCCCGACCAGCGTCGACATCTCGCCCGATCTGCTCGATCCACAGCTCTATCAGGATCTCGACGGCATGCACGAAGCCTTCACGATCCTGCGCCGCCAACCCGGCCTGTGGCGTGACCAGGCCAACCAGCTCTGGGCCGCGGTGCACCACGCTCACGTCATCGAGATCGAGCGCAACGACCGCGTCTTCAGCAGCGACCAGTGCTATCGCTCGACGCTGTCCCAGATGGAAGAGGACATGATCGCCCTCGACGATCCGGGCCACGGCGAGCAGCGGCGGCTGGTGGCGCGGCGGTTCACGCCGCGCGCGGTGGCCGAGCGCGAGGCTCACGTGGTCGCCGTCGTCGACGACCTGATCGACGGGTTCATCGACGACGACGAGCTCGACGTCGTGTCGCAGCTGGCGGCGCCCCTGGCCAGCCGGATCGCCGCTCGCCTCATCGGCTTCCCCGACGACGCCTGGCCCGATGTCAAGCGCTGGTCAGAGCGCCTGATGCGCTATGACCGCATCGACACCGAGTCCGAGGTCTTCACCGAGTTCTACGCCGCCATCATGGAGTTCGCCCAGGTGCTCGGCCCCATCCTCGACGAGCGTCGCGCCGAGCCGACCGACGACCTCATCTCGGTCTGGGCCCACGCCGAGATCGGCGGCTGTCCCATGGAGCCGACCCGGGTCGTGCAGGAGACCGGGCTCATGATCTCGGGCGGCGCCGAGACGACGCGGACCGTGGTGAGCCGAGGTCTGGCCGAGCTGTGCGCCCATCCGGACCAGTGGGACGCCCTGGCCGCCGATCCCGGACTGGTGCCCGGCGCGGTCGAGGAGCTGATCCGCTGGGTCACGCCACTCAACAACTTCTTCCGCACCGCGACGGGGGCGATCTCGGTTGGCGGCGCCGAGGTCGGGGCCGGCGACCGCGTCATCCTGCTCTACCCGTCGGCCAACCGCGACGAGAAGGTGTTCGCCGATCCGTTCGCGTTCGATATCCGGCGCTCGCCCAACCCGCACGTCGCCTTCGGGTTCGGCACGCACTTCTGCCTGGGCTCGTCGTTGGCCCGTCTCGAGCTGCGGGTGCTGCTGGCGCGCCTGGCCTCGCGGATCACCGACCTCGAGCTGCTCGACCCGCCCGATCTCGAGGCCAACATCTTCGCCAGCGCCGTGCGGTCCTGCCGCATCGGTTTTGCTCGGCGTTAGGGATCGAGCGTCAAGTCGCCGAGGGAGCCAGTCGGTCCTGCCTCATCGGCTTTCGCTCGGCGTTGGGGATCGAGCGTCAGACCTCCTGGGTGCCGACCTTGAGCTCGCGGAACGGGATGTCGCGATCGACCTGAGGCTCCTTGGGTAGGCCGAGCACGCGCTCGCCGACGATGTTGCGTTGCACCTCGTCGGTGCCCCCGGCGATGCGCGAGGCCGGCGCGCTGAGCACGGCCAGCGCCCACCGATCGCCTCGGCGGTCGTCGCGGTCCCACGCCTGACCGCCGGCGCCGGCCAGGGCCATGGCCACATCCGACGAGCGCCGGGTCAACAGGGCGCCGGCCAGCTTGGCCACTGATCCCTCGGGGCCCGGAGCCCGACCGGCCTTGACCGCGGCCCGGGTTCGCTGGCCGATGAAGCCGAGCACCCGCTGGCGGATGTAGAGGTCGGCCAGGGCCTGACGCACGACCGGATCGGTGTCGAGGCCTTGGCGCCGGGCCAGCTTCACCAGCGGCTCGATGCCACCGCCGGCGCCCCGACGGGCTCCGCCCCCGCCCGAACCGATGGCCACCCGCTCGTTCATGAGCATGGCGATGGCGCAGCGCCATCCGTCGTCGACCTGGCCGATCACGTTGTCGACCGGTACCCGCACGTCGGTGAAGAACACTTCGTTGAAGCCGGCGCCGCCGTTCATCTGGCGCAGCGGACGCACGTCGACGCCCGGGGCCCGGAAGTCGATGATGAACATCGTGATGCCCCGGTGCTTGGGCGCGTCGGGATTGGTGCGAGCGATCACCGCACCGAAGTCCGACAGCTGGGCCCCGGTGGTCCACACCTTCTGACCGTTGATCACCCACTCGTCGCCGTCGCGCTCGGCGCGCATCTGCAGGCTGGCCACGTCCGAGCCGGCGCCCGGTTCGGAGAACAGCTGCGACCAGATCTCCTCGCCGCGCAGGGCCTTGGCCACGTAGCGGTCCTTCTGGGCGTCGGTGCCGAACTCGATGAGCGTCGGGATCACCATGCCCAACCCGATCGTGTAGACGAAGGTCGGCAGCATCACCCCCGCCGCCTCCTCGTTGAACACGCGTTGGTGCTCGCTGGTCAGGCCCTGGCCGTAGGGGACCGGCCACGTCAACCCGGCCAGACCGGCGTCGAAGAGCGCGGCCTGGAAGGCGCGACTGGTGTCGAGGTCACCCACCTCGAAGCGGTCCTCGGCCTCGTCGTCGCCCGAGGGGCGGGCCCGGTCCGGCCCGATGAGGTCACACCCCGCCAGGAAGGCACGGACGCGGCTGCGGAACTCGGCCAGCTCGGGGGTGTCGGACTCGGTGTCGGACTCGACATCGCGGTCGGTTCTCGTGTCGGTCCCGTCGCTCATCAGGCTGTTCTCCCTCGTTCCACCGGCTGATCGGACCGTACTACCGACGAGTTCCCCTGACTTTGTGAACGCATGCACGTGGGCGTACGCTGCGAAGACGATGAGCGATCGAGCAACGCGCCGCATCCCCGAGGCCACGGTGGCCCGATTGCCGCTCTATCTCAGGAGCCTGGTCGAGCTGAACGGTCGCACGCCCACGGTCTCGTCCGAGCGGCTGGCCGAGCTGGCCGGCGTGAACGCGGCCAAGGTGCGCAAGGATCTGAGCTACCTCGGCTCGTACGGCACGCGGGGCGTCGGCTACGACGTGCAGTACCTCGTCTTCCAGATGAGCCGTGAGCTCGGGCTCACCCAGGACTGGCCCGTGGTGATCGTCGGGGTCGGCAACCTGGGCCAGGCCCTGGCCAACTACGCCGGGTTCCGCGAGCGGGGCTTCCCGGTGGCGGCCCTGGTCGATTCTGACCCGGGCAAGGTCGGCCGCCGGATCGGCGATCACGTCGTGCGCCACATCGACGAGCTGTCCGAGGTGGCCCGCGAGCTGGGCGTGGCCATCGGGATCATCGCCACCCCCGCCGCGGTGGCTCAGGAGATCGCCGATCGCCTGGTGGCGGCCGGGATCACCTCGGTCCTGAACTTCGCGCCGTCGGTGGTGAACGTGCCCGACGGGGCCTCGCTGCGCAAGGTCGATCTGGCCAGCGAGCTGCAGATCCTCAGCTTCTACCAGCAGCGGCGCGGCCTGCCCGGTGGCGATCCGGCCGACATCGAGCCGGCCACGAGCGGTGGACCGCCGCCGTGACGGTCACGCCGGGCTACCCCGTGAACCTGGTCGTGGCGGGCCGGGACTGCCTCGTCGTCGGTGGGGGGCCGATCGCGGCCCGCAAGGCTCGCGGCCTGGTCGAATGCGGCGCCCGGGTCACCGTGGTGGCGCCTGAGTTGTCCCCCGAGATCGAAGCCCTGCCCGGGGTGAGCGTTCAGCGGCGACCGTACCGATCGGGCGAGGTGGCCGAGTATCGCCTGGCCATCACGGCCACCGGGGATCCCGACGTCGACGGAGCCGTCTTCCGCGAGGGCGAGGAGCACGGGGTGTGGGTGAACTCGGCCGATGATCCCGACCACTGCTCGTTCACCCTGCCGGCGCTGGTCCGCCAGGGCGCGCTGCTGGCCACCTTCTCGACCAGCGGCCAGAGCCCGGCGCTGGCCAGCTGGCTCCGCCGCCAGTACGGCGACCAGCTCGGCCCCGAACACGAGGTGCTGCTCGACCTGCTGGTCGAGCAACGTGACCTCCTCCGACGTGAAGGTCGGCCGACCGAGGGGTTAGATTGGCAACCGGCCCTCGACTCGGGAATGCTTGATCTGATCCGTGAGGGCCACCTCGCCGAAGCCAAGGAGCGACTCCAGGCGTGTCTGTCGTCGTCATCGGGCTGAACCACCGCACCGTGCCGCTCGATCTGCTCGAGCGGATGACCATCGATGAGTCGCGCCTCGGCAAGGCCCTGCACGACGTCGCCTCGCGCGATCACGTGAGCGAAGCGGTGGTGCTGTCCACCTGCAACCGCACCGAGATCTACGTCGTGGCCGAGAAGTTCCACGGCGCCTATGCGGACGTGCGCGACTTCCTCTCCGAGATGGCCTACCTGCCGCCCGAGGAGTTCAGCGACCACCTGTATGTGTCCTACGACGAGGAAGCGGCTGCCCATCTGTTCGCGGTGACCTCGGGGCTCGACTCCGCGGTGATCGGCGAGGCCGAGATCCTCGGCCAGGTGCGCCACGCGTGGCACCGGGGCCAGGAGGAGGGCACCGTCGGGACGTCGCTCAACCTGATGTTCCGCCACGCCCTCGAGGTCGGCAAGCGCGCCCGGACCGAGACCGGCATCTCGCGCCACATCGCATCGGTCTCGACGGCGGCGGTGGCCATGGCCGCCGAGCGCCTGGGTCCCCTCGACGGTCGGGCCATCCTCGTGCTCGGGGCCGGCGACATGGGCGAGGGCATGGTCCGCTCGCTGATCAGCGGCGGAGTCGACGACGTCCGCATCGCCAATCGGACGTGGGAGCGCGCCCAGGAGATGGCGGCCCAGCTCGGTGGTCGGGCCGTCCGCCTGGCCGAGCTCGATCGAGCCCTGGCCGAGGTCGACGTGCTGCTCACCTCGACGGGCGCGTCGTCGCTCATGCTCGAACACGGCGACATGACCCGCATCATGGAGGCCCGCCTCGGCCGTCCCCTGCTGATCGTCGACGTGGCCGTGCCGCGCGACGTCGATCCGGCCGCGTCCGACATCCCCGGCGTGACCCTGCTCGACATGGACGACCTGCGGGCCTTCGCCGAGGCCGGCATGGCCGAACGCCGACGCGAGGTGACCGCCGTGCGCCGGATGGTCGACGAAGAGGTCGCCCGGTTCCAGGCCATCAGCACCGCGCAGGAGGTGGCGCCGCTCATCGCCGCCCTCCACGACGGATCCGAGCAGGTGCGCGTGGGCGAGATCGAACGCTTCCGCGGTCGGCTCGGCGAGCTCGACGAGCGTCAGCTCGAGGCCGTGGAGGCACTGACGCGGGGCATCGTCGCCAAGCTCTTGCACGACCCGACGGTCGGGCTCAAGGACGCGGCGGGAACCGCTCGTGGTGAGCGCCTGGCCGAGGCCCTCCGCGACCTGTTCAAGCTCGACTGACCGATCCCTGCGATGTCGGCGACCCGAGTCGTGCGCATCGCGACCCGCGGCAGCGCGCTGGCGCGCTGGCAGGCCGATCACGTCGCCGCCCGGCTCGGCGCTCTCGGGTCCATCGACGGCGCTGACCTCGAGGTCGAGATGGTGGTGGTCGAGACCTCGGGCGACCGCCGCCTCGACGTCCCCATCTGGGAGATCGGGGGCAAGGGCGTCTTCGTCAAGGAGGTCCAGGCCGCGGTCCTCGAGCGGGCGCGCCGATCTGGCCGTGCACTCGGCCAAGGATCTGCCGGCGCTGACTCCCCCCGAGCTGGTGATCGCGGCGGTACCCGAGCGCGCCGATCCCCGGGATGTGTTGGTGGGGTCGACCCTGGCCGACCTGGCCCCCGGCGCGGTCGTGGCGACCGGCTCGGTCCGGCGCCGGGCCCAGTTGGCGTGGGCGCGACCGGATCTCACCTTCGCCGAGCTCCGCGGCAACATCGAGACCCGGCTGGCCAAGGCCCAAGGCTTCGGCGCGGCCGTGATGGCCGCCGCCGCCCTCGACCGGCTGGGGTTGTCCGACCATGGGGCCGAAGTGCTCGATCCCGACATCCTCCTGCCCCAGGTCGGGCAGGGGACCCTCGCCGTCGAGTCGCGCTCGGGTCCCGACGATGCGTCGCTGCGCGAGCTGGTCGGCCGGATCGAGCACCGGGCCGAGCCGCCTGCGCCTCGAGGCCGAGCGTGGGTTCCTGGCCGAGCTCGGGGGCGACTGCGATCTGCCCGCCGCCGCGTACGCCACCGTCGACGGCGACGAGGTCACCCTCGACGGGCTGATCGCCTCGCTCGACGGTCACACCCTGTTGCGCCACCGCGGTCGTGTCGGTGCCGGCGGCCGTCGGGCCCACGAGGCCAACGGATCGGTCGAGGCCCTGGGCCGCGAGGTGGCCCGCTACCTGCTCGACGACGCCGGCGGCGCCGCCCTCCTCGACCGCTGACCCACCGCTGACCCTCTCGACCGGTCCCCCAGCGTTCTGGCGGCGATGAAGGGCGTCCTACGCCGTCGGATGCCGCCAGAACCGCCGGGGGTTCAGCCGACGAGACCGACCGACGGGAGCTGGCGGGCGAGCGGGCGCATCTCGTCGGCCAGGGTGGCCATGAGGTCCGAGCGGATCTCGGCGTAGTCGGGATCGTCCCAGCGGTTGACCAGCTCGCCGGGGTCCTCCTGGAGGTCGTAGAGCTCCCCGACCTCGGGTTGGTCCAACCAACGGGTGAGCTTGTAGCGGCGCGTGGTGATGGTCCGCAAGGGGATCTTGACGACCACGTCGAAGTCGTTCTCGGTGAGGTTCCACTCGCGCGGGCCCTCGAGCAGCGGACGGCCCTCGAGATCGTCGGTCAGCGGCAATCCGGCGGCGGCCAGCATGGTCGGGGCCAGGTCGATGGTGCCGACCGGATCGTCGACGACCGCGCCCGCGTCCCACCCAGGGCCGCGCACGATGAGCGGCACCTTCAGCAGGCCCTCGTAGTGCATGGGCCCCTTGAAGACCATCTGGTGGTCGCCGAGCAGCTCGCCGTGATCGACGGTCATGATCACCAGCGTGTCGTCGGCCAGGCCGCGCTCGTCGAGCGTGTCGAGGATGCGCCCGATGTTGTGGTCGAGTTGGCTGACCATGCCGTAGTAGGCGGCGATCATCCGGGCCAGCTCGCCGTCGGTCAGCGTCGCGCCGCCGGGGTTGCCCCACTCGAACTCGCGGCCGCGCGCGCCCTGGGACCAGATGCGGTGCAGTGGAGGCTTGGTGTCGAACTCCTCGGGGTGGCGCACCGGGACGACCTCGGCCACGTCGGCCGGGTCGTACTGATCGAACCACCGGCCGGGCGGATCCATCGGGTGATGGGGATCGGTGAAGCTCACCCATCCGAAGAAGGGCCTGTCGCCGCCGGTCTGGGCGTCGAGCCAGTCGATGGCGCGGTCCGCCACCCAGGTGGTCGGGTGGTCCTCCTCGGGAACGGCGTTGCGCCACGTCTGGGTGTGGTCCCACACCCCGCCGGCGGCCTCGGGCTGCATGAGCTCGAGCAGCTCGGCGGCGCGGGCGACGCCGTGGCGGCTGAGGAACTGGCCGTAGTGCAGGCCGAACGGTGCCGGGCCGAAGCACCAGTTCCAGCGACCCATCATCGGCGCGATGCGCATCATGTGCCCGAACAGCAGCAGCTGCACGTACTCGAAGCCGAAGTAGGGCCCGGTCCAATCGGGGGGCATCGACGCCGAGCCGGCGACCGACTCGAGGGCGCCGGTCGGGTAGTAGGGGTAGGTCGAGGCGAAGTGAGCCTTGCCGATGTAGCCGGTGGTGTAACCGGCGGCCCCGAGGCGGGTGGCGATTGACTGGTCGACGGCGTCAGCCGGCAGGTCGATGCCGTTGAAGGTCACGCCGTGAGTCGACGGGTACTGACCGGTCAGGATCGTGGCGCGCGCCGGCTGGCAGAACGGGGCCTGCGTCCGACAGGCGGTGAAACGCGTTCCATCCTCGGCCAACCGGTCGAGATTCGGTGTCTGGCACACCGGATTCCCGTACGATCCCAGGCTGTCGGCGCGGTGTTGGTCGGTCGTGATGAGCAGGATGTTCACGCGGTCCTCTCCTGCTTCTCGTCGTGGTCGTCGTGGTGGTGGCTCACAACGGCAGAACTATTGACATACAGACTGCCAATATCTACCGTGACCGTCAACTCTCCCACAAGTGAGACCACAGGCCCTGGAGGTCTTCCGTTGCCCGATAGATCAGAGCTCGTCGACGAGGTCGACGGGCGCGTGGCCCGGCGTGAGCGAAATCGGGACGCCGTGGTCGACGCCATCATGGTCCTGGTCAAGTCCGGAGAGATCGAGCCCACGATGGCCCACATCGCCGAGGTGGCGGGCGTGTCGGAGCGGTCGATCTTCCGGCACTTCGAGACCCGGGAGGCGCTGGTCGCCGCCGTGATCCAGCGCCAGCTCGAGGTGGTCGGCAGCCTCCTGCACGAGATCCCGTCGTCGGGCTCGGTGGCCGATCGGGTGCACGCGCTGGTGATCGAGCGGGGGCGCCTCTACGAGGAGATCACCCCCATGCGACGGGCGGCGCTGCGGATGGCCGAGCGCTCCGACCTGGTGGCCGAGCAGCTGGCCGACGCCCGCGTCTGGCTCCGCGACGAGATCGAGACGGTGTTCGCTCGCGAGATCGACCGCCGATCGGCGGCGGAGGGTCGCGACCTGCTGGCCGCCATCGACATGGCCACCAGCTGGGAGGCGTGGAACCTGTTGCGCGAGCACGAGGACTGCTCGCCGGCGCGGGCCCGTCGCGTGACCGAGCGCATCCTGAACCGGGTGCTCGTCCCCAGCTGAGGCGAGTTTCGCCCAGCCCGAACGTTCGGAGTCATGTCATGAAGGTCTTGCGCACGCCCGACACCCGATTCGAGGGATTGCCCGGCTACCCGTTCGCCCCCCACTACCGCGAGATCGCCGATCTCGACGGGGGCCGGCTACGCGTGCACTACCTCGACGAGGGCGACGCCTCGACCGGGACGGTGCTGCTGATGCACGGCGAGCCGTCCTGGTCCTACCTCTACCGCACCATGATCCCGGTGCTGGTCGCCGCCGGGCTTCGGTGTGTCGCGCCCGATCTGGTCGGGTTCGGCCGGTCGGACAAGCCAGCCGACCGCGCCGACTACACCTACGAGCGCCACGTCGAATGGATGCGGTCGCTGCTGTTCGACGAGCTCGACTTGGGCGACCTCACCCTGGTCTGCCAGGACTGGGGCGGGCTGATCGGCTTGCGACTCGTCGGCGAGCACCCCGATCGCTTCGCCCGGGTCGTGGCCGCCAACACCTTCCTGCCGGTGGGCAACACCCCGCCCGGCGATGCCTTCATGCAATGGCGCAACTTCTCTCAGACCATCGAGACCTTCCCGACCGGCTTCATCATCAACGGCGGCTGCGTCTCGGATCTCCCGCCCGAGGTCATCGCCGCCTACGACGCGCCCTTCCCGGACGAGAGCTACAAGGAAGGCGCTCGCCAGTTCCCCACGCTCGTGCCCATCACGCCCGACGACCCGGCGTCGGATGCCAACCGGGCGGCGTGGACGGTGCTCGAAAGCTTCGACAAGCCCTTCCTGACCGCGTTCAGCGACGGCGATCCGATCACCGGTGGCGCCGACGCGCCACTCCAGGCGCGCATCCCCGGCGCCGCCGGCCAGCCGCACACGACCATCGTCGGGGGCGGCCACTTCCTGCAGGAGGACAAGGGTCCCGAGCTGGCCGCGGTCGTGGTCGACTTCGTCGCGTCGACCGGCTGACCAGCTGACCGGCGCTAGCTTCGTCACATGAGCTCGTCGGCGCCCGGTTCCTACGACGAGCTCAGTGGCGACCGGTGGCGGTTGGCGGCCGGCGAGGTGGTCATCCCTCCCGAGTTGGGCGACGAGATCGGGGCGACCGACCTGGTCGCCACGCACGGCCCGCTGGCTGATCTCGTGTCACGCCTCGCCGACGCCCATCGGGTCCAGCGCGACCTCGTCGCCGGGTTCTTCGGCCACGCGCCGACCCCGGCGCCCTACCTGGTGGGCGTGACCGGAGGCATCGCCGCGGGCAAGAGCGTCAGCGCCCAGACCCTTGCCGTGCTGCTGGCCGCCCGCGACGGCGTGACGGTCGAGGTGGTCACGACTGACGGCTTCTTGATGAGCAACCAGCGACTCGAAGGCCGGGGACTGGCGGCGCGCAAGGGGTTCCCCGAGAGCTACGACCACGCGGCCCTGCTGGCCTTCGTGGTCGCCCTCAAGTCCGGGGCCGACGAGGTCCACGCCCCCGTCTACGACCACGCGGTGTACGACATCGTCGCCGACCGGACCCAACCGGTCGGTCGCTGCGACGTGGTGATCCTCGAAGGCCTGAACGTGTTGCAGCTCACCGACAGGGCCGAGCTCCAGGTGTCGGACTACCTCGACTTCTCGATCTACGTCGACGCCGACGAGGACGACCTCAAGGCTTGGTTCCACGCCCGCCTCGCCGGCCTGCGGGCCGAGGCTCAGGCCGCGCCGGGCGACGCCTCGTTCTACGCCGCCTTCGCGGCCATGAGCCCTGACGAGTTCACCGCCATGGCCGAGGGCGTGTGGATGACCGTCAACCATCCCAACCTCGTCGACCACATCGCCCCGACGCGCTCCCGCGCCGACCTCATCCTCGAGAAGCAGTCCGACCACACCGGTCCGCCGTGTCCTGCTCCGCCGCCGCTGCGAACCCACATCTCTCTCCACATGAACCAGATGGTGGGGCCGTCGGTGCCGAGCTGGGTCTCGCCGGTGACCTTGAAGCCGAAGCGCTCGTAGTAGGGGACGTTGGTCTCCTTGGACGATTCGAGGTAGGCCGGCAGCCCGGCGCGGTCGCAGCGGTCGGTGATCTCGGTGATGAGGGCGCCGCCCACCCCCTTGCCCTGGGCCGGCGGATCGGTGCCGAGCACGGAGAGGTACCAGTGCGGCTCGCGGGGATGCTGCGACTCGACCTTGCGCTCGATCTCGAGCGAGGCGAACACGCGCGTGCCGAAGGCGCGCAGCAGCTCGGGGGCCGAGCGCAACAGGGCCATGTTGGTGAGCTTCCAGTGCCCGGGCGGCTTCCAGAGCGCCGCGCCTTGGCGATCGGCGGTGGTGATCACCGTGCCGTTGCGCAGGCAGTCCCGCAGGTACACGCGGAAGGTGAGCGCGAGGCGGCGCTGGCTGGTCGACGGGTCGGGGAACAACCAGGTCCAGACCGGGTCGTCCCAGAACGAGCGGGCCAGGACCTCGCTGAGCGCGACTCGATCACTCCGCTCGGCCGCCACGACCGTAGGTGTCGTCGTCATGAGAGGCGGAACCAGCCGTCCATGTGGTCGAGCATGGCGTCGGCCACCAGTCCCCGATCGGGAATGGTGTTGGCCATGCCGTAGATGGGCGCCATCCCGCCTTCGGCGTCGGGATGGGCCCGCACCTCGTCGATGGCGGCGCGCAGGTCGGTGACGAACCGATCGGCCACGCCGGGTTGGGTGTGGCGAAGGGTCAGGCACAGGTGGAAGGCGGCCGGCCGGTGCAGGCCGTTGAGGCTCCACCCTCGGCGGGTCATGGCGTCGAGCACCTGGTAGATGTCGAGGTCGTCGTCGGTGCTGGCCAGGGCGATGACGAACAGCGGATCACCGAACATGGACAGCTCGGCGAAGTCCGAGCGGATGCGAGCCTTGACGGCGTCGGCCACCTCGAGGATGCGCTTGGTGGCGTCGAGGTAGCCGGCTTCGCCGATCGACACCAGTGCCGCCCAGCACGCCGCGCTCGAGCGCGCCGGGCCGGCTCCCGGCGAAGGTCGGCGAGCAGTACAGGCCGCCCGGCCAGTCCGTCGTCGTGAAGTACTGGAAGTGACGCAGCTCGAGCGTGCGGTACAGCACCACCGAGGTTCCCTTGGCCGCGTACCCGTACTTGTGGGTGTCGGCCGACATCGACGTGACACCGGGCAAGCGGAAGTCGAAGCCGGGCACGGGATAGCCGAGCTTCTCGGCCCACGGCAGCACGAAGCCCCCCAGGCAGGCGTCGGTGTGGAACCCGATGCCGCGCTCGCGAGCCAGCTCGCTCAACGCCGCGATCGGGTCGACCACGCCGTGGGGATAGGACGGAGACGAACCGACGATCACGACCGTGTTGTCGGTGATGGCCGCCTCGGTGGCGGCCACGTCGGCGCGACCGTCGGGTCCGGTCGGGATGTGGACGATCTCGATGCCGAAGTACTGGGCCGCCTTGTCGAAGGCGGCGTGGGCGCTGATGGGCACGATCATCTGCGGCTCGGTGATCCCGCGCGTCGCCCGGGCGTGGTCGCGATAGGTCTTCATGGCCAGCTGGATGCTCTCGCTGCCGCCTGACGACAGCGTTCCGACCACGCCGGTGTCGGTTCCCGGTCCGTCGCCGATGTCGGCCGCCCCCAACATGGCCGCCGTCATGGCCACGATCTCGCTCTCGTACTTGACGGCGCTCGGCCACAGGTCGGTGTGCAGCGGATTGGCCTGGGAGTTGAGGGCGTAGACCTGGTTGAGGAACTCGACGTGGTCGGGATCGCCGTTGTACACCGAGCCCGACGCGTACCCGTCCTCCCAGCGCGCCGCCTCGAGCGCCGCCATCTCGGCCATCTCGGCCAGCACCACGTCACGGTCGCGGCCTTCGTTCGGCAACGCCGAGAACGTCTCGTACTTGGCGCGGTAGTCGCGAACGGTCGGTTCGGGCACGGTCTTGGCTTCGTTCATGAGCGGTCCTTCATGCGTGATCTCACGGGGTGGTCGGTCGGTTCGAACGGCGGTTGAGCTTGGCGTAGATGCCCTTGTTCTTCTTGTACAGGTCGATGAACGAGGCGAACAGCCGGTCGTAGGTGGCTCGATTGGCCGGATCGGGCTGATAGGTCTCGACGATCTCGACTCGCGACGGTATGTCCTCCCAGGTGAGCTGACCCAGCGCGACCCATGCCGAGAAGGCGGCCCCCCGAGCGTTGGCCAGCACCGGATCGGCGACCTGGCGGATCGGCCGGTCGAGCACGTCGGCGAGGATCTGGCACCACAGCGGCGAGCGGGCTCCGCCCCCGACGAAGTTGAGGTGGGCGAAGGGCCGTTTGGTGAACTTCTCGGTCGCCTGGTTCATCCACCTCGTGTTGAGGGCGACGCCCTCGAGCACCGAGCGGACCAGCTCGCCCCGGCCGGTGGTCAACGAGGCGTTGAACC
Organism: uncultured Microthrixaceae bacterium; assembly: GCA_963734965.1. Taxonomy (GTDB): domain Bacteria; phylum Actinomycetota; class Acidimicrobiia; order Acidimicrobiales; family Acidimicrobilacustridaceae; genus UBA4742. Next base: position 170,614 of record CAVTJK010000003.1, read on the forward strand.
ACCCACCGCGGAGGTGGTGGTTGTCGACCGGCGTGCGCTCGCCGTTGAGCCACGGCAGGAATATGAGGTTGCCGCTGCCCGGCGCGACCGCCCCGGCCAGCTCGCCGATCCGGTCGAACACGTCGTCGGGCGCCGGACCGGATCCGAGGGCATCGTCCGGATAGAGGATGTTGTCGATCACCCACGTGAGGCACTTGCCCGCCGTGTCCTGTTCGGTCGCGACCCAGTAGCGGCCCGGGATCCCAGATGGCAGCGACGTGATGTTCGAGAGCAGGTCGGTCTTCTTGAACGGCACGTGGCACGACAGCCATGACGACGTCCCGATGTAGAGGTGGCCTTCGAAGTCACGAACGGCGCCCGATCCGATGCCGGCCGAGGCGGTGTCACCAGTGCCGGCGATGACCTGCGCGCGCTGGGGCAGCCCGAGCTCGGCGGCCGCTTCGGGCGTGAGCGTCCCCACGATCGAGCCGGTCGGTACCAGTTCGGGCAGCTTGGCCCGGTCCACGCCGATCCACTCGATCAGCTCGTCGTCGTAGCCGACGTTGCTCAGGTCTCGATTGTCGGTGACCCAGTGACCGACGATCGTGTCTGACGACGCCACTGCCCGCCCGGTCAGGCGCAGGTTGAGGTAGTCCATCGGCTCGAGGAACAGATCGGCGGCCGCATACACGTCCGGGCGCTCGTGCTTGAGGAACAGCATCTGGCCCACGGGGTCCTTGCCGGTGCGCGACGGGATGCCACCGGTGACGCGCAACCACTGCCGCAGCTTGCGGGCGTTGTACCCGACGGTGGGCACGACCACCCCGCCTCCGGCCGCCTGCTGCGCGTACCGGGCGCCCCGCGTGTCCATCCAGCTGATGGCGTTGCCGATGTGGCGACCGTCGGAGCCGACGGCGACCGTCGTCATCCACTGCGTGGTGATCGAGACGGCGACGATGTCGTCGACGGGGACGAGCCCGCGGCTGATCAGACGTCTGGTCGCAGCCACGATCGACGACCACCACTGCTCGGGATCCTGCTCGACGCCCCCGTCGGGCAGCAAGATGAGGTCGTTGGTCTCGTAGGTGTGATCGACGACGACGCCCTGAGTCGAGACCAGGGCGACCTTGGGCCCGCCGGTGCCCAAGTCGATGGCCACCACGATTGGTCCGTCGGACATCGCTCCCCCGAGCTCGGACCGGGTGAGGTCCCGGCCTGGGCCACGCTAATGGCTCGCCCGAGTCGGCACTTTCGCCGCGCCTACACTCGCGGCGCGTGAGCCCTACCCCCCATGATCAGGACCCGCTCGACGTCGACGCCGTGCTGGCCGAGATCGCGGCGGCGCCCGACACCTACGTCAAGGTGGCCGTGTCGGACATCGACGGGGTCCTGCGCGGCAAGTACCTCGACAAGGCCAAGTTCCTGGGCGCGGCCCGCACCGGTTTCGGCTTTTGCAACGTGGTGTTCGGATGGGACGCCGGCGACCAGTGCTACGACAACACGACCTACACCGGCTGGCAGAGCGGCTATCCCGACGCCCAGGTGCGGATCGACCTCTCGACCATGCGCCGCATCCCGTGGGAGAACGACCGGCTCTTCTTCCTCGGCGAGTTCGTCGAGGCCGACGGCGGTCCACTCGCGGTGTGCCCGCGCCAACTGCTGCGGCGCGTGCTCGGTCATGCCGCCGAGCTCGGGTACGACCTGAAGGTCGGGCTGGAGTTCGAGTGGTTCAACTTCGCCGAGACGCCAGCCAGCCTGCGCGACAAGGGCTACCGCGATCTCGCTCCGCTCACGCCCGGCATGTTCGGCTACTCGATCCTGCGCCAGGCCCAGAACCAGCCGTACTTCGACGCCCTGCTGAGCGAGCTACGGGCCTTCGACGTTCCGCTCGAGGGACTGCACACCGAGACCGGCCCGGGCGTGTTCGAGGCGGCCATCCTCTACTCGGACGCGCTCGAAGCGGCCGATCGCGCCGCCCTGTTCAAGTCGTCGACGAAGGAGATCGCGTCGCGGTTCGGCATCGTCGCGTCGTTCATGGCGCGATGGAACCCGCAGCTGCCCGGATGCAGCGGGCACGTGCACCAGAGCCTTTGGTCCCGCGAGGACGGTCCTTCCCATCATGCGGTCAACGCCTTCTTCGACGATGACGATCCTCGCCACGTCAGCGACACGCTGCGCTCCTACGTCGCGGGCCAGCTGGCCCTCCTACCCGAGATCCTGCCGTTGCTGGCGCCGACGGTGAACAGCTACAAGCGGCTCGTGGACGGGTTCTGGGCGCCGACCACGCCGAGCTGGGGCGTCGACAACCGCACCGTCGCCTGTCGGTTGATCCCCGGCAGCCCCGCGTCGAGTCGACTCGAGACCCGCGTGCCCGGCTCGGACATCAACCCGTACCTGGCCACGGCCGCCTGCGTCGCCGCCGGGATCTGGGGTGTCGAGGAGGGCTTGACGTTGGACGTCGCCGAGACGATCGGCAGCGGCTACGCGGCCGAGGGCGTCGAGCGGCTGCCTCGCAGCCTGGCCGAGGCCACCGCTCGGCTGGCCGGGTCGAAGGTTGTCGCCGATCTGCTCGGCTCGGAGTTCGTCGATCACTTCGTGGCGACGCGCGAATGGGAGTGGCGCCAGCATCAGGAGGCCGTCACCGACTGGGAGCTGGCCCGCTACTTCGAGGTGATATGAGGGACTAGCCGAGCCAGAGGCCGGCGATCCAGGTCTTCGGGCCGAGGGTGGCGATGGTGCCGTTGCCGGCCGCGGTGTAGCCGTGGACCTTCGCGCTCGAGGCGATCGTCCAGTCGGTGCGGGCCAGCCAGATGTACGGGACAGCCGCGTTCATGGCTCGCTCGAACTGCTGGTAGGCGGCGTTGCGCTTGGCCGGATCGGTGGTGGCCCGGCCCGCTTCGAGGGCCGCTTGGGTCTGCGCATCGGCGTAGCGGGGGAAGTTGAGCGACACGTCGTTGGCCTGGCCGACCGACGTGTCCGCCCAGAAGTAGAAGTCGGCGTCAGGGTCGGGCTGGCCGAACAGACGGAAGTCCGACGCCTGGTACTTGCCCAGCACGACGGTGACGACCTCGGTCGCCTGGTCCTGGCTCGTGATGGTCACGTGCATCCCGGCCTTCTCCCACATCTGCTTGAGCAGCTGGTCCTGGGAGGCGTAGGCCAGTTCCGACACGGCGAGGATGGTGAACGACAGCGGCTTGCCGGTGGCGGCGGTGTAGGCGGCCACGTGTTGCTTGGCCTTGGCCAGGTCGAAGGTCGGATAGCCAGAGTCGGGCGTGTACCCGAGCTGGCCTGGGGCGAACATGCCGTTGGCCGGCGTGTAGATGCCGTCGCCGAGCTGCTTGAGCAGCGTCTTCTGGTCGGTTGCGTAGGCGACGGCCAGGCGAGCGTCCTTGTTGTTGAACGGCGTCTGCTGGGTGTTCAGCGGGACCATCATCTCCTCGCCGCGGTTGTACTCGAGGCGATGAAGCGCGGTGTCGGCGCGGATCGACCGCACCTGCTGGGCCGTCACCATGTCGACGGCGTCAACCGTCCCGTCCTGGAGCGCCTTGAGTCGGGTGGCGGCGTCGGGGATGGGCTTGAAGATGATCTCGTCGAGGTGGGGGAGGCCCTTGCGCCAGTAGTTCGGGTTCTTGACCACGGTGGTGTGGTCGTTCTTGTCCCACTCTTTGAGGATGAAGGGGCCGGTGCCGATCGGATGATCGCCGCCGTAGGGATCGGCCAAGGTCGCCGGTGCGACCATGTAGCCGGACTGGCCGACCAGGACCTCGGGGAAGGTCGCCCACGGCTGGTTGATCTGGATCACGACCGTCGAGCGGACCCGTGGCGGTGATGGACGTGATGGGGATCCAGGCCTTGCCCGGGATCAGCGCCTGCTTGGCCGTGTTGAGGTTCTGGGCCACGACCTGGGCGTTCAGGTCCTCGCCGTCGGAGAACTTGATGCCCTGACGGATCTGGAGGGTCCACGTCTTGTTGTCGGCCGAATGGGACCACGACTGGGCCAGGTAGGGCGCGGCGTTGCCGTTGGCATCGACCTGGGCGAGCGAGTCGAAGATGGCCGAGCCGACCATGTGGCCCGAAAGGGCCCAGCGCCCCGTCAGCGGGCTGAGGCTGTCGGTCTCGGCCTCGAGGCCCCACGCCAGCGTGCCGCCGTTCTTCGGCGTGCCCTCGTCGGTCGAGAAGTTGGTGGTGAAGGTCGCGGCCTTGGCGGCCGGCTTGGAATCGGGCGTCGTGGCCTGTTTCGACGAACCACCGCAGGCGGAGGCCAACAGCGAGAGGGCCAGGACCGTGGCCGCCAAGGGCAGAACAACCGTCCGCCGTGCGAGTTGTGTCATCTGTTCTCTGTTCTCCTGTTGGAACCGACCTCGGTCCATGGGACATGGAACCGCTCTTGTGGCAGTTGTGTCGGCCACCGCGCTCCCCGCTTGAGCCGCCGACATCCTATTTGTAACAGATACGTACAAATGGATCTGATCAGGCCGGGGCCCGTACGGCTCATGGGCATGGGCCAACGTGCTCAGAACGCGCTTTTCTCGGTCCCTTCCATTGCCGATAGAGAGATGTGCTCGAGGGAGAGGAGCGCCGTGGCCGACACGCTCGCCGATCGAGCGCAACCTCATGATCCCCAACCGTCCCTGGCGCCCCTGCCCAAGCGCGTCGCCGATGCCGACGGCGACCTGGTCTCGATCGCCGACCCCGTCGCCTATGTGTCCGAGTTGCTCGAACGCACCACCGCATTGTTGTCCACGCTCGAGCACGACGTCGAAGGGCTGCAGGCGGATCAGGCCGAGGAACGGGCTCGGATAGAGGCCACTCACGCCGCCCAGCAGAGCCAGTTCGAACAGGCCACGGCCCAGCTCGGGCTGTTGTCGGCGACGGCGCGCAAGATCGCCATGCAGAAGGGCAAGTTCGGGCTGCTCGAGGCGGCGCTGCGACTCGGTCCGACCGTCGACGTGGCCGAGATCGACGACCCCGGCGCCTTCGACCGGCTGGTCACGTCGCTCGAGTTCGAGCTCAAGGCGGCGCGCGGCATCACCGGCGGGATCCGCATGCCCGAGATCGGCCGCGACCTGCAGAACGCGGCGCTGGCCGTGGCCCGCATGAGCCAGCGGGCCGATCACACCAAGCAACGGCTGCTGGCTCGTACCGAAGACGAGCTGACGGCCGAGGGCAAGGAGGCCCGCGCCAGCTTCGAGATCGGCCTCGGCGTGCTCGAGCGCGATCTCGAGCTGCTCGACGCCGGCCTGCCGCTGGCGGCGCGCCCCTGGACCGACCCGGAATGGGATGTCTGGGAACCGGCCGAGTCGATGGCCGCCGAGCCCAACCTGGTGCGGCTGGGTGCCTACGGGCACCCCGACCTGCCCGGCGTCACCATCCCGGCGCTGGTCCCGGCGACCGGCGCCCCGGGCCTCGTCCTCGAGGGCGGACCGTCGCGGCCCCAGGCCGTCGACGCCGTTCGCAACCTCGTGTTGCGGCTGCTCGCCGCCCTTCCTCCCGGCCGGGCCCGCTTCAGCTTCATCGACCCCAAGGGACTGGGCGAGCCCATCGCGCCCTTCCTCGGGCTGGCCGAGTACGACGCCGAGCTCGTCGACGGTGGCGTCCTCACCCTCGACTCGGACATCGAAGCTCACCTCACCGAGCTCACCCATCACGTCGAGCGGGTGACCGCCCATCACCTGCAGGGTCGCTACGCCAGCCTCGACGAGTTCCACCGGGCCACCGGCGAGATGGTCGAGCCCTACCGCTATCTCGTCATCTTCGACCATCCGATCGGGTTCACCGATCGGGCCACGGCCATGCTCCGTGCCGTCGTCGAGTCGGGTCCTCGCTGCGGCGTCACCGTCATCGCCGTCAAGGAGCCCGGCGGCAAGGGTCGCTTCGCCGCCGACCACGCCATCCCGGGCCTGCCCGTCATCAAGAGCGGCGACGGCGGGCTCATCGCCGACGTCGGCCGGGCCGGCCCCTGGGCCCTCGAGGTCGATGTGGCGCCCCCGATGCTCGTCGCCGAGACCGGCGAGCCCACGCTCTTCGAACGGGTCACCACGGCCACGGGGGCCCTGGCTCGCCAGGCCCGGCGGGCGCCGACCACGCCGGGCGCGGTGTTCGATCTGCTGGCGCTGGCCCAACGGCGACGCATACGCGACGACCTTCCCGTCACCGGCGGACCGATCGATCCGGGCGAGCCGGCCACGTGGTGGACCGGCGATGCCGCCGCCGGGCTCGGCGCGCCGGTCGGCCGCACGGCCGATCGAGGTCTGGCCACCCTGTGGTTCGACCATGAGCACTCCGGAGCCGTGGTGCTCGGTCCGCCGGGCCGAGGCGTGTCCTCGGCCCTGCACGCCATCCTGGCCAGCCTGGCCGTCATCTATCCGCCCGATGAGCTGCAGATGCTGCTGGTCGGCATGGGAGATCGCCGCGAGCTCGAGGTCTACGGCAGCTCGCGGCTGGCCCATGCCCTGATGGTGGCCAGCCAGGCCGAGCGCGAGCTCGGGCTCGCGGTCCTCGAGGCGGCGTTGGCCGAGCTCGACCGACGCGAGGGACGATTCGAGCGGGCGGGCACGGCGCGGTTGGGCCTGGCCGGTCACCGGACCCGCACCGGCGAGGCCATCGGTCGGGTGCTGATCGTGCTCGACGGGTTGAGCGAGCTGTTCACCGTCGACGACGCCACGGCCATCTCGAGTGGACGGGCCCTGCGCCGTCTGGCCGAGGACGGACCGGCCGTTGGCCTGCACCTCCTGCTCGCCGATCGCATCGACCCGGGCGGGGCCGATGCCATCCCCGATCTGCTGGACCAGATCCCGGCCGAGGTCACCAGCATCATCCGCTACGACACCGTCGACACCCAGCGACCCCAGCCGGGCGAGGCCATGATCACGACTCGCGGCGCCGAGACCGCCGACGAGGTCATGCGGACCATGTGGATCGATCCCCACGAGCGGGCCATGAACCTGCGTGACCTGAGGCGCCTGGCCGACGAGCGGGGTCTGACCGGCGGCCCGCAGGTGATCTGCGGGGGCGACGGAGCCGAGCTCAGCTCGGCGCCGCTGCGCAAGCTGGTCGGCGACCCCGAGCGGCGGTCCAATCGCCGCAGCGTCCGTCTCTGGCTGGGCGAGCCGGCCACCCTGGGCGCGCCGGTCGAGGTCGTGCTGCGCCGCCAGGAAGGCGCCAACCTGCTGGTTGTGGCCGACGCCGGCGCGGTCGGATCGGGCGTCCTGTTCGCCGCCTTGGCCACCGCGCGCATCAGCCACGGCCCTGCGCTCGACGTCTGGGTGCTCGACCTCGGACCCCTCGAGGGTGGATTCGGAACGGCGATGTCCGACCTCGGACCTGACGCCGGGATCCGGGTCGCGCGCCGCCGCACCAGCGAGCGGTTGCTGTCCGAGGTGCGAGACCGCGTGACCAAGCGCCACGCCGACCACGAGTTCGACGCGCCGCCGGGCCTGCTCGTGGTGAACGGGCTCGGCCGGGCCCGGGATGGCGGTGCGGGCGATGACCGACCCGACGGGATCAGCGCGATGTTGGCCGAGATCCTGAGCGCCGGACCCGAGGTGGGCGTCCACGTCGTGGTGGGCTGTGATTCGGTCGACCAGTTCGACCGGCGGCTGGGCCGACTCGTGCTCGCCGACTTCGGCGTCTGCGTCGCGACGGTCATGGACGAGGCCGACTCGACGACGCTGCTCGACAACACCTATGCCGCCACCCTGCGCCCCAACCAGGCGCTGCTGGCCGACGAGGACCAGGGCCGGCTGATCAAGTTCCGGCCCTATGTGCTGCCCCCACCCGGATGGTGCCTCCCGCCGGCCGGATCCGAGGCCTGAGGGTCCTCGAGCGAGTTCGGGTCGGTGGCCAGCGGCTGGCAGACTGGGCCGGCCATGACCACGTTGCACCAGTTCAGCTTCCCGACCGCGATCACCTTCGGGGCCGGGGCGCGGGCCGAACTGGTCTTCCACCTGCGGGGCCAGGGGCTGAGCCGTCCGCTGGTGGTCACCGACCGAGGCGTGTCGGCGTTGCCGATCTTCACCGACCTGATGGCCAACCTGGCCGCCGGCGGACACGACCCGGCGGTGTTCGACGGAGTGGCGGGCAACCCGGTGGTCAGCCAGGTCGACGGCCGGCGTCGAGGCCTTCCGGGCCCACGAGGCCGACTCGATCGTCGGGATCGGCGGCGGGGCCGCGCTCGATGTGGCCAAGGCGGTGGCCCTCATGGCCACCCATCCCGGTCACCTCTTCGCCTACGAGGACGGGATCGACCACGCAGCACCCCATCGGGCCGGTGCCGCCCGTGGGTCGCGCTGGCGACCACGGCCGGGACCGGCAGCGAGGTCGGTCGCAGCGCCGTGATCTCCGACGACGTCACCCACGTCAAGCACATCATCTTCTCGCCCCACCTGTTGGCTCCGCTGGTGCTGGCCGATCCCGAGCTGACCGTCGACCTGCCGCCGGCCATCACCGCGGCGACCGGGATCGATGCACTGACCCACAACATCGAGGCCTACCTGGCTCGGGACTACAACCCCATCTGCGACGGCATCGCCCTCGAAGGGCTGCGGCTCGGTGCGGCCAACCTGGCCCGGGCGGTGGCCAACCCGCAGGACCTCGAGGCGCGCGGCGCCATGTTGATGTGCTCGATGATGGGGGCCATCGCCTTCCAGAAGGGCCTCGGGCTGGTGCACTCCACCGCCCACGCCCTCGGCACCGTCGCCGACCTGCACCATGGGCTGGCCAACGCCGTGATGATCGACCACGCGCTCGGCCTTCAACGTCGAGACCGTGCCGGCTCGGTTCTCGCTCATGGCCCGGACCGTCGGGATCGACGATGCCACGCCCGAGGGGTTCCTCCGGTGGCTGGCCGAGCTCAAGGCCGAGATCGACCTGCCGAGGTCGCTCGTCGACACGACCGTCGACCCTTCCGATCTCGACCGGCTGGTCGACGTGGCCATCGAGGACTCGTGTCACCTCAACAACCCGAGGCCGGTGACACGCGACGACTTCGAGCGGATCTTCGTCGAGGCCTTCCAGTGAGCCGGCCGGCCCGGATCGGGCTGAGCTCGTGCTTCTTCCACGCCGATCCGCGAGCGCGCCATCTTCAAGGGCAAGACGCTGCTCTACGCCGAGGAGTCGATGCTCGACCTCATCGGTCGCGCCGGGTGCGCTCACCTACCCGTTGCCGCGCCCGACCACGAGCGGCCCGACCATCGACGACTACGTCGACGACCTCGACGGGCTCGTCCTGCAGGGCGGCTCGGACGTGTGCCCGCGCTCCTACGGCGAGGAGCCGCGGCGGCCCGATTGGGAGGGCGATCGCGAGCGCGACGCGTACGAGATCGCCCTCATCCACGCCTTCGTCGCCGCCGCCAAGCCCGTGCTGGGCATCTGCCGCGGCATCCAGATCCTCAACGTGGCCTTCGGGGGGACGCTCTACCAGGACATCGCCACGCAGTGCCCTGGTGCCGGCCGCCACCGGGACTGGGAGCGGTACGACGCCAACACCCATGCCGTCGAGCTGACCCCGGGTCGCGCCTGGCCGGCATCTACGACGCGGTGCGGGCCGGTGGTCACCGTCAACAGCGTGCACCACCAGGCCATCCAGGACCTGGCCGACGGGTTCGAGGTCGAGGCCCGTTCGGTGCCCGACGGGCTGATCGAGGCCGTCCGCCGGCCGGGCCCGTCCTACGTCGCCGGGGTGCAGTGGCATCCCGAGTTCACGCCGCTGACAGGGGTCGGACCAGTTGGCCCCCGATCCACTGATCGCCGACTTCGTCGCCGCGACCCGGGTCGGCGTCGAACCCTCGTGAAGATCGTCGATCCGGCCACCGGCGCCGAGTTCGATCGGGTCCTCGACGACACGACCGAGACGATCGCGGCCAAGGTCGCCGCGGCGCGGCCGGCGCAGGTCGAATGGGCGGCGCGCCCGATCGACGAGCGGGTGCAGATCCTCGGAGCATTCCGCCGGCTGGTCGTGCGCCAGTTCGACGACCTGGCCGACACGCTCACCGCCGAGACCGGCAAGCCCATCACCCAGAGCCGCAACGAGCTCAGCGGCGTGCTGCCTCGCCTCGACTTCTTCCTCGAGCGGGCGCCCAGCGTGCTGGCCGACGAGCCGGTGCTCGTCGACGCCGATGCCGGCCTGACCGAGGTCATCGCCCACGAACCCCTCGGGGTGATCGCCAACATCTCGGCGTGGAACTACCCGTACTTCGTCGGCTCGAACGTGTTCGTCCCGGCCCTGCTGGCGGGCAACGCCGTGCTGTACAAGCCCTCCGAGCACGCCACCCTGACCGGTCTGGCCATCGGGTCGATGTTGGGCGACGCCGGCGTGCCCATCGACGCGTTCAGCGTCGTCGTCGGCGACGGCTCCGTCGGCGCCGAGCTGCTGGCTCACGAGCTCGACGGGGTGTTCTTCACCGGTTCGTACGGCACGGGCCGGCGCATCGCCGAGTCGGTGGCCGGTCGCATGGCCCCGATCCAGCTCGAGCTGGGCGGCAAGGATCCGGTCTATGTGTGCGACGACGTCGACGTGGCCGCGGCCGCCACGGGTCTGGCCGACGGCGCGTTCTACAACAACGGCCAGAGCTGTTGCTCCGTCGAGCGCATCTATGTCCACGCGGACGTGTACGACCGGTTCGTCGATCAGTTCGTGGCCACGGTCGACACGCTTCGTCATGGGCGATCCGACCGACGAGAAGACCTATCTCGGTCCGCTGACCCGCGCCGAGCAGGCGGCGGTGCTCGAGGCCCAGGTCGCCGACGCCGTCGGCGCCGGCGCGACGTTGGTGCGGGGCGGGCATCGCGTCGCCGATCGCCCCGGTACCTGGTTCGAACCGACGGTGCTCGTCGGTGTCACGTCGGACATGGCGGTGATGCGCGACGAGAGCTTCGGGCCCATCATCGGGATCCAGAGCGTGGCCGACGACGACGAGGCCGTGTCCCGCATGGCCGACACCGACTACGGCCTCACCGCCGCGGTGTACTCGCGCGACGAGGACCGGGCCCGGTCGATCCTCAGCCGCCTCGATGTCGGTACGGCCTATTGGAACTGCTGCGATCGAGTCAGTCCGCGCCTGCCCTGGTCGGGGCGACGCCACTCAGGCGTGGGCACCACGCTGTCGACCTACGGATTGCTGACCTTCACCCAGCCCCGCGCCTGGCACCTGCGCGGCAGCTGAGGCGCCGTCGTCGCAGGGATGGCATTCGAGCTCGAGCGTCGAGTGGTCGATGTCGAAGCGGTCGGCCAACATCGACTTGAGCGCGTCGCCGCGCTGTTGGGCCTCGTGCAGGGTGACCTCGCCCCGGAGCACGACGTGAGCCGACAGCGAGGGTTCGTCGGAGGCCAGGCTCCAGAGGTGGACGTGGTGGACCGCCTCGACCGCGGGATCCGCGGCCAGCGCGTGGCGCACGGCGTCGGGATCGATCCCCCGCGGTGAGCCCTCGAGCAGCACGTTGGTGGTGTCGCGCAGCAGTCCCCAGGCCGAGGCGGCGACCAGCACGGCGATGAGGATCGACGCCACGGGGTCGACCCAGTCGGCCTGCCACACCCAGGCGGCGACGCCGGCGGCGATGGCGGCGACCGAACCGGCGGCGTCGGCCGCCATGTGCAGGAAGGCGGCGTGCAGGTTGAGGCTCTGACCTTCGGCCCGCAGGAGCAGCCCGGCGCTGAGCAGGTTGATGACCAGGCCGATCGAGGCCACGGCGACGACACCGGGACCGATCACGTCGCTCGGAGATCCGAACCGCGAGATCGCCTCGATGATGATGAGGATCGACACCCCGATCAGCACCACGCCGTTGAACTGGGCGCCGAGGACCTCGGAGCGCTTGAGCCCGAAGCTGTGCTTCGCCGTCGCCGGTCGGTCGACCAGCACCTGGGCGATCATGGCGACGGCCAGGGCGATGACGTCGGTCGCCATGTGGGCGGCGTCGGCGATCAGCGCCAACGAGTGGAACGCCAGGCCGCCGACGATCTCGATGACGAGGTAGCCGGCGTTGACGGCGAGGGAGATGGTCAGGGCCCGTCGCTGCGCCCCTCGATCGGGCCGGTGGTGACGATGAGCGGTCTCGGCCACCGCTCCAGGGTACCGACCGCGGGTCGCGGACTTCCGCCGAGCGACCTCAGCCGGTCAAGCGGGGCTCGACCCGGACCGCCGGAGCCGCCGCGGTCACCTGCAGCGCCGCCGACACCCCGACCAGGCCGCCACCGCACCGCATGCCGATGTCGTAGCTCCCCGCCGGCGTCGAGGTCGGGACTGTATAGGCGATCTTGAAGGCGCCGCTGGCATCACGCGCCGCCGTCGGACCGAAGCCGCCCTGCGGGAACAACCCCGTCGACGAGACGAGAGTGACCGGCTCGGACGCGTCACACGACGGGGTGCCGGTCGTCGGGATCGACCCGGTGATCGTGACCGTCGCGCCGGCGACGGCGGTCGTCGGTGAGACGGTGATGCTGGCCGCCGCCGCGCCGGCCGGCGCCATGAACACGGTCAAGACCAGCACGCTGCTCACCGCCATGCCCGCTGCGGCTCGCCTCGCCGTCCTCCACGCCTGGTGTGCAGCCATGGTCGCCTCCTCAGCCCGCCGCGAACCTACCTCGCGCCGAGCCGTCCCGCCCACGAGGGCCGAGTCAGGAGGTGACGTCTCGACGGACGAAGAGGGCGCCGGCCACGATCACGGCCAACGCGCCGTAGACGACGAGCGACTCGGCGGCCGTCGCGTAGGACAGCGAGTGCTGACCACCGGCGGCGAGGACTTGCAGCAGTTGACCGGGGAGGAAGCGGTCGATGCCACCGATGGTCGAGCTGAGGATGGCTTCGACGGGCAGGGCGTAGGCGATGCCCACGCCGATGGCGGCTACGGGCGATCGCAGCACGATGCCGAGGACCGCGCCGATCAGGGCGAAGCCCAACGTGGACAGGAGCAGGTTGCCGCCGCTGCGAGCCAGGTCCGCCAGTCCGGCAGGACCGAACCACACGGAGGTGTCGACGCCTTTGGTCGAGCCGATGAGCACGGCCACGATCGTCGCCGCCATGAGGGCGACGACGGTGATGGCGGCGATGAACGAGAGCACTCCGATGGTCATCCCGCCCAGCAGCCGGAGCCGGCGCGGCTCTCGCACCAACAGGTTGCGGATCGTGCCCGAGCTGAACTCGCCGGCGAGGGTCGCGGCGCCGAGGCAGAGAGCGACGACGCCGAGCAGCGTCGTCGACTGGCCGAGCGCCCGGGCCAGGCCGTGGACCGAGTGCAGCTGGGCCAGGCTGATGGCGTCGCCGGCGCGGGGCCCGCTGCTGGCCTGGGCGCCAGCCGTGGCCACGCCGAGCACGGCGCCGAGGACAGCCACGAGGACCATCGACGACAGGCCGCCGACGAGGATGCCGGGCCGACGCAGCTTGGTCCACTCGCTGCGGATGGCGCCGTTCATGCCGGGGCGCCGGTGAGGTGGAAGAAGGCGTCTTCGAGGCGCATCGGGACGGCGCTGAGGGCGCACACGGTGATGCCGTTGCGCATGGCCAGTCGGTTGAGCTCGCCGGCCCACGACACCGGCGCGCTGACCACGACCCGACCGTCGACCACGGCCGCTCGGCGGCCGTCGAGCTGGCACAGCCGGGCCAGGTCGCTCAGCTGGGTCGGGTCCTCGGGGGTCACGGTGAGCTGTGGCTCGTGGGCGTCGAAGAGCTCGGCGACGGGGCCCGCGAAGACGAGGCTCCCACGATCGATGACGACCAGGTGATCGCAGACCTGCTGCAGCTCGTCGAGGAGGTGGCTCGAGACGAACACCGTCATCCCCGCGTCGGCCAAGGCGCGCAGCTGGGCCCTCAGGTCGCGGATCCCGGGCGGGTCGAGCCCGTTGGTCGGCTCGTCGAGCAGCAGCAGGTCCGGATCGGGCAGCAGGGCGGCGGCGATCCCGAGGCGCTGCTTCATGCCGAGCGAGTACGAGTGGTACCGGTCCCCGGCCCGATCGGACAGCTCGACGGCGGCCAGCACCACCTCGACGCGGCGACGGTCGATCCCCCCGAGACGGGCCAGCACCTCGAGGTTGCGCCGGCCGCTCAGCGACGGGTAGAACGCCGGCCCTTCGATCATGGCGCCGACCCGATCGAGGTAGGCGGCAGGATCCGAGAGCGGGTGTCCGAGGATGTGGCCCCGGCCCTCCGTGGGCGAGATCAGGCCGAGGAGCATGCGGATCGTCGTGGTCTTGCCGGCGCCATTGGGCCCGACGAACCCGCACACGACGCCTGATGGAACCGAGAAGTCCAGGTGGTCGACGACGCGCCGCTCGCCGTAGCGCTTGGTCAGGCCCTCGATCTCCATCGCGGGTCGCGGGTCGGATCGCTCCCGAGGAGCGTCTGGGATCGGGGGCGCGGAGACAGACAGAAGAGACACAGGGGGACACTCAACCGGGGAGATCTCAGGAACCGGTGGGGGCGCACTGGGGGTTCGCTGTGATGTCGGCGAGCCTAGGCGCGAACTTGAGTCCGGCTCAGTCGCCCAACGCGTGTTGGCGGATCCAGGTGTGCATGGCGATGCCTGAGGCCACGCCGGCGTTGATCGAGCGAGTCGATCCGAACTGGCTGATCGAGCACACGAGCTCGACCGCGTCGCGGACCGCGTCCGACAAGCCTGGTCCCTCCTGGCCGAACACCAGCACGCAGGCCTTGGGCAGGGTCACCCCCTCGATGGGAACGGCGCCGGGCAGGTTGTCGATGCCGACCAGCGGCAGCTGCTCGGATCGCGACCAGGACACGAAGTCGTCGACGCTCGGGTGGTGGCGGACGTGCTGGTAGCGGTCGGTGACCATGGCCCCCCGGCGGTTCCAACGCCGCCGACCGACGATGTGCACCTCGGCGGCGAGGAAGGCGTTGGCGTTGCGGACCACGGTGCCGATGTTCATGTCGTGCTGCCAGTTCTCGATGGCCACGTGGAAGCGATGTCGCCTCGAGTCGAGGTCGGCGACGATGGCTTCGTTGGACCAGTACCGGTAGCGGTCGACCACGTTGCGCCGGTCGCCGTCGCGCAGGGCCTCGGGATCGAGTCGCGGATCGTCGGGCCACGGCTCGGGGTGCGGCCCGACGCCGATCTCGGTCGTCAGCGCTCGCCTCGGGCCCGGCGCAGTCCGGGGCAGCCCCGCAGGGTCTGGTAGCCGTACATCCCGGCGATGCAGAAGACCACGACAGCCACGAAGCCCCCGACGTCAGGACCGAGCGCGATGGTCACGACCGCCGTCACGGCGATGGCCATCATCAGCGCGGCGAGCGAGCGGACGATGGCGGTCAGGGCACTCGGACGGGGCGAGACCGTGGCCTCGATCTCGATCGGTTCAGGTTCGCTCGAGGCGTGGTCGAACAGGTCGTGCAGCTCGGGCGCTTCGATCCGCAGGTGCGCCTCCATCTCGGCCAAGCGGCGTTCCTCGTCGTGATCGAGCATCCCCGAGATGGTGCCACGATTTCCAGATCCCGGCGAGGGGGATCTCACGCCAGAGCGAGGAGCACCGCGGCGCTGGCGGCCAGGCCGAGACCGACCACCTGCACCCGCCGGAGTCGTTCTCCCAGCACCACCTGGGCCAGGAGGACGGTGGCGGCGGGGTAGAGGGCGACGATGACGGCGACCAGCGACACCAGGCCGCGCCGCACCGCCAACAGGTAGAGCACGTTGGCGACCATGTCGCCGACCCCGGCACCGATGATCATCCGCCGACTGCCAGGGCCCGGTCGCCACGAGCGTCCCCACCCGACCGTCACCGAGCCGAGCAGGGCGACCGACATCACCCGGGCGCTGAGCAGGGGCCACAGCCCGGCGGACGGGCTCGTGCGACTGAGGGCGACGAAGAAGGCTCCGAAGCACAAGCCGGCCGTCGCGGCGAGCAGCGTCGGGTGGTTGGCGCGCGACCGGGCGACGGGGTGATGGGTCGACGGGAGTTGCTCCTCGCGGCTGACCAGGCCCACGGCGGCGAGGGCGATGGCGATGCCGGCCAGCGCGGAGGCCGACAGCTGCTCGCCCATGCCGAGGCCGACCGCGACCGGGAGGGCCGCTCCGAACAGGGCGGCGACGGGGGCCACGACGCTCATCGTCCCGGTGGCCAATGCTCGGTAGAACAGGATCAGCCCACCGGCGCCGATGACGCCGGCTCCGGCCCCGTAGGCCAGGTCGAGGGCGCTGACGTGGGCGGCCGGCAAGAAGGGCAGGGCGGCGGCCAGCAGCACCAGGCCCACGACGTGGGCCAGCAGCGTGACCGTGAGGGGTGAGCTGCGGCGCGCCGCGACCCCGCCGAAGAAGTCGGCGGTGCCGTAGATGGCGGCGGCGCTCAGGGCGAGGATCGCGGTCACGGGAGTTCCTGGTCGCTAGAGTGACCTGACTGGTACAACACAGAAGTCTATCAATAGGATGTACCAGTAGTTCACTCTGTTGTTCCAGCCCGTGGTAGCGAGCCGGGAGGCCCCTTGAGCGATCCGTCGTCCGCGGCCATCTCGACCATCGCCCGCAACGTGCGGGCGCTGCGCAACGAGCACGAGTGGACGCTCGACGAGCTGGCCGGACGGGCCAACGTCAGCAAGGGGATGCTCGTGCAGATCGAGCAGAACCGGACCAACCCGAGCATCGGGATCCTGAGCCGCATCGCCGAAGCCTTCGGCGTGTCGCTGGCCGCCCTGGTCGAGCTCGATCAGTCGCCCACGGTGCGCATCGTCGAGGCCGACCAGGCCGTCGAGCTGTGGCACGGATCGACCGGCAGCGTCGGGCGGCTGCTGATCGGAAGCGACCGCCGCGAGCACATCGAGCTGTGGGAGTGGCGCATGGTGCCCGGTGACTCGTACCCGAGCCAGGATCACCTGCCCGGAACCCGCGAGATGCTCCACGTCCACGACGGCACCCTCACGTTGTCGGTTGACGGCGTCGACTACGAGGTGGGTGCCGGGGCGGCCGTGCTGTTCGACGCCGACCGACCGCACGGCTACGCCAACCGAGGTCGCAAGGCGCTGCGGTTCACGATGGTGGCGTCGGCCCCGTCGGGCCAGTTCGATCGCCGCGAGCCGGCCGTGCACGGCGTCTCGACCCACTAGGTTCCAAGGCATGGACGTTGCCGAGCTGGTCGAGATCGAAGCCATCAAGAGGGTCAAGTACCGCTACATGCGATGCCTCGACCAGAAGTTGTGGGACGAGATGGCGACGTGCTTCACCGACGATGCCATCGCCGGCTACAGCGGCGGCAAGTACCACTACGAGGGCCGCGACGCGATCCTCGAGTTCCTGACGCGGTCGATGGGGGCGGAGACCTTCCATTCGAGCCACCGCATCCACCAGCCCGAGATCGATCTCACGGGGCCCGACACCGCGGTCGGCACCTGGGCCATGGACGACGTGGTGATCATGACCGACTGGAACCTCACGATCCGCGGCTCGGCCTTCTACACCGACGAGTACCGCAAGGTCGATGGCAAGTGGAAGATCCATCGCACCGGGTACAAGCGCATGTTCGAAGAGATGCAGCCCCGCGGCGACGTCGCCGGCTTGCGGCTCACCGCCAGTTGGTGGACGACCGGCGGGATCTCCGAGATCGACGCCTGACGGGCTGGTCAGGAGCCCGCCACCGCCCGAGCTAGCGTCTCGTCTTCATGTTCGCCAGCGTCTCGGCCGGTATCACCTACGTCCAGGCCATCATCCTGGGGATCCTCCAGGGAGTGACCGAGCTGTTCCCGGTGTCGAGCCTGGGGCACTCGGTGCTGCTGCCCGGCTTGTTCGGCTGGGACAACCTGGTGGCGCTGCAGACCAGCAAGGACTCGCCGTTCCTGGCTTTCCTCGTCGGGTTGCACGTGGCCACCGCCATCGCGCTCATCATCTACTTCTGGCGCGACTGGGATCGCATCATCCGCGGCTTCTTCCGGTCGATACGCGATCGAAGCGTCGCACCCGACGATTCCGCGGCCCGGATGGCCTGGTTGCTCATCATCGGGACCATCCCGGTCGTGCTCGTCGCCCTGGTGTTCGAGTCCAAGCTGCGGGAGGTGTTCGCCAAGCCCGAGGCGGCGGCGTTCTTCTTGATGATCAACGGCCTGATCCTGGGCGGGGCCGAGCTCCTGCGGCGTCGCACCGACCGCGCCGCAGCCGGAGGCAAGGCACCTCGGCGCCAGCTCGACAAGCTCGAGCCCCTCGATGGCGGTCTCGTCGGCAGCGCCCAGATCCTCGCCCTGTTCGCCGGCATCAGCCGATCGGGGGTGACCATGGTGGCCGGGCTGCTGCGGGGCTTGAGCCACGAGGACGCGGCTCGCTTCTCCTTCCTGCTGGCCACGCCGGTGATCCTGGGCGCCGGCATCTACAAGCTGCCCGAGCTGGCCGGCTCGACCGGCGCATCCATCCGCGGTCCGGCCCTGGTCGGGAGCCTGGCCGCGGGCATCGCCGCGTACCTCTCGGTGCGGTTCCTCGTGAAGTACTTCGAGACCAGGACGCTGATCCCGTTCGCGATCTACTGTCTGGTCTTCGGAGCATTCTGCGCAGTGCGTTTCGCCTGAGGGGATCGGCATGGCTCGCGGCTCGATCGATCTGCCGGCGCTGGACTCGTCGGTCGAAGTGCCTCCCGGCGCGGTCGACCAGTACCGGCAGCAAGGCCACGCCGTCGTGCGCGGCGTGGCCAGCGGTTCCGAGGTCGATGCCTTCCGGCCGTCTATCGAACGGGCGGCCGCCGCCAACAACCGAGAGACGCGACCGTTGGCCGAGCGCGGCACCTACGGGCAGGCCTTCCTGCAGACGACCAACCTCTGGCGCGTCGACGACGACGTGGCCCGGTTCGTGCGCAGCCCCCGCTTCGGTCGGATCGCCGCCGCCCTCATGGGGGTGAGCGGCGTGCGGCTCTACCACGACCAGGCCCTGTTCAAGGAACCCGGTGGCGGTCGCACGCCGTGGCACCAGGACCAGTTCTATTGGCCGTTCTCCCGCCCCGACACCATCACCATGTGGATGCCGCTCGTCGACATCGACGACGCAGTGGGATCGATGCACTTCGCCGATGCCAGCCACCTCATCGGGCACGTGTCGGGCGAGTCGATCGGCGACGATTCCGATCGCGAGGTGACCCAGGTCATCGCCGAGCGCGACCTCGTCGTCAGCACCCACGGTGCCATGGCTGCCGGTGACGCCACGTTCCACTCGGGTTGGACGCTGCACTCGGCCGGACCCAACCCCACCGACACCATGCGGGCGGTGATGACGGTGATCTACGTGGCCGACGGCATGACCGTCGCCGAGCCGGCCAACCCGTTCCAGGAGTTCGATCGCCAGGTGTGGCTGGCGGCGACGCCGCCCGGCCAGCCCGTCGCCGGCGAGCTCAACCCCTTGATCTGGAGCGCTCCATGAGCGAGGTCGAGAGCTGGAGGGTGCAGGCCATCGGCCAGGTCACGTCGGCTCGCCACGAGGTGATCGACGACGACTGGGGCGCCATCGAGTCGCGCATCACCTTGCTGCCCCCGCTCGACATGACGTCGGTCCTCGGACTCGACGCCTTCAGCCACCTCGAGGTGGTGTACCTGTTCGACCGGGTCGACCCCGACTCGGTGCACACCGGGGCGCGCCACCCCCGCGGCAACCCCGACTGGCCGGAGGTGGGCGTCCTGGCCCAGCGGGTCAAGAACCGTCCGAACCGGCTGGGCGTGTCGTCGTGTGAGCTGGTGGCCGTCGACGGCGCGACGCTCGTCGTGCGCGGCCTCGACGCCATCGACGGCACGCCGGTGCTCGACATCAAGCCCTACATGGTCGAGTTCGGTCCGCGCTCCGCGGTTCGCCAGCCGGCGTGGTCCCACGAGCTGATGAAGGACTACTTCTAGATCCGTGCTCGCGCTGAGGTCGTGTCGCCGATGACGGGTGGGCTCTCGGCCAGCGCTCGATAGGCGGACATGGTCACCGTCGTGTAGATGTCGATCAGCTCACGGCGCGGCACGCGCTCGTCGATCCACGAGTCGATGACGCCTTCGAGCCCGGCCAGCAGCACGGCTGTCGCGACCCTCGCCACATCGGGGCTCAGGTCGAAGGCGACGGCGGCCCGGCCGCTGTAGAAGTCCGCGACGGCGTCACGCAGGGCTCGCCGCCGCTCACCCACGGGTCCGGCCAGCGTCGGCGTCTGCAGCAGGACGACGATCGTCGGGCCTCGCGCCGCGAGCACGTCGAACCAGGCCGTGAGCGAGGCGCGGAAGGACTCCTCGAAGCTCGTCGTGCCGCGCAGGGCGAGGCGGACCTGCTCGGAGACGACCTGCATCTCACGGTCGGCCAGGGCCAGCAGCAGCTCGGTGGCGTTCTCGAAGTACCGGTAGCCGAGGGCCTTGCTGACCCCGGCCCGGGCGGCGACGCCTTCCATCGTGACCGCGTCCACTCCCCGGTCGACCAGGATCGTCGCCGCCACGTCGAGCAGCTGGGCGCGCCGGCGCTCGGCCGGGAGCCGGACCCGGCGACCCCGGCTGGCGGTGGTGGGAGCACTCGCCGTGGGTGAAGCCATGGTTCGGACCCTACTGGCGCCGCGTTCGGCCGGCCGGACCAACCCTGACGGCATTGGCCGTGGCAGGCCCAGTGATCCTCGCTATGATGCTTAGCAACGCTAACTACTTGACGAGATGTGATGACACGACTGCTGGTCCCCGCGCCATGAAGCGGTTCAAGACCGCCACGCGAGAGACGTTCGTGTCGATGCACGTGCGCAACTTCCGCCTCTTCTTCACGGGCCAGATCATCAGCCAGGTCGGCAACTGGCTGACCCTCATCACCCAGACGCTGCTCGTCTACAAGCTGACCGGCAGCGGCGTCGCCCTCGGGTTCCTGGCCGCGTCGCAGTTCGGTCCCGGTGCTCATCATCGGACCGTGGGCCGGCCTGGTGGCCGATCGGTCCGACAAGCGCAAGCTCATCTTCATCGTCCAGTGCATCGCCATGGCGCAGTCGTTCGCGCTGGCCATCCTGGCCTTCAGCGGGAACCCGCCCGTCGGTGCCATCTACGCCGTGGCCCTCGTCGGCGGGATCACCATCGCCTTCGACAACCCGGCCCGCCGGGCGTTCGTCACCGAGATGGTGCCCGAGAAGGACATCACCAACGCGGTCAGCCTCAACAGCGCGCTGATGACCTGTGCCCGTGTCGTCGGTCCGGCGCTGGCCGGCCTGCTCGTGGTCACGGCCGGCTACGGCTGGTGCTTCCTCGCCGACGGCTTCACCTACATCGCCGTGCTCGTCACGCTCTGGATGATGCGGCCGTCCGAGCTCCGCCCGTCACCGGTCACGGTCCGGGCCAAGGGCCAGGTGCGCGAGGGCCTGCGCTATGCCCGCAGCGTGCCCGAGCTGTGGGTGCCGCTGGTGATGATGGCGGTCATCGGCACGCTCTCGTACAACTTCCCGGTCGTCTTCCCGTTGTTCGCTCACGTGAGCCTGGGCGGCAGCACGTCCACCTTCACCCTGCTCTACTCGGTGGTCGCCTTCGGCTCGTTGATCGGCGCCCTGGCCGCGGCCCGGCGCACGACCATCACCATCCGCGTGGTGTCGCTGGCCGCCATCGCCTTCGGGTCGATGATGGCGGTGCTCACGTTCGTGCCCACCCTGGCGCTGGCCTTTCCCATCTGCCTGCTCGTCGGCATCGGCAGCATGACGTTCATGACGGCATCGACGGCCATCGTGCAGCTGCGATCCGACCCCGAGATGCGTGGTCGCGTGCTGGCGCTGCAGGCCATGGTGTTCCTGGGGAGCACGCCCATCGGTGGTCCGATCGTGGGGTGGGTCTGCCAGGAGTTCGGTCCCCGCTACGGCGTGGCCATCGGCGCCCTCGCCGCGCTGGGCGCAGGGTTCTGGGGGATGACCACGGTGCGGCGGGCCCAGGCTCAGCGCCTCTCACGGCTCGACGCGACCGACTCGGTCATCGAGGCGGTGGCCGAGGCCGGCCACGACCTTCCGCCGGTGCTGCCGGTCGAGGCCTGATCACCCACTAGAACGTGGGGATGGAACCCGATCACGTTGCGGTCACCAACCTCGTGTACCGCTACGCCGAGCTGGTGGATCAGGGTGACTTCGCCGGGGTCGGCCGGTTGCTGGCCCACGCGGTCATCACCATCGAGGGGATGGACTTCGAACAACGCGGCGCCGAGGTCATCCAGGGCGTGCTCGAGGAGTGGACGCGCCGCTATCCCGACGACGGCACACCCCACACGCGCCACGTCTTCACCAACCCCATCGTCGAGGTCGACGCTGACGCGGGCACGGCTTCGGTGCGCAGCTCGTTCACGGTGTTCCAGCAAGTCGACGAGCAGCCGCTGCAGCCCATCATCATCGGTCGCTACCACGACCGGTTCGAACGGGTCGACGGCGTGTGGCGATTCTCGGGGCGCCACCTGTTCAACGACCTGACCGGCGACCTGAGTCGCCACCTCCGACACCATCTGCCCGATGCGTGAGTGATGGGAGGGATCTGGGCCTGATCGGCCCCGGTTCGGCGAGAGGCTCATCCGAACGGCGGATGACGCCCGATCAGGCGCGGCGTGAACGAGCGCGACCGCCCGAGGCGTAGGAGCCCAGGTCGACGAGGAACGCGAAGATGACCACGAACCACCCGAACCCCGAGACCCCCGTCGCCGGGGCACCAGGGACGTGCGGCGCGGCGTAGCAGACCGCCCACGCCAGCGTCGTCCACGGCAGGAACAGGAAGCCGATCGCCCCCACCCAGAAGCTGTGGAAGGCGGCGGACATCCTGTCGTTGTCGAACACCCACAGCAAGAAGATGGCGAAGCGCGGGGAGAACCAGGCGATGATCGCGATCAGGCACATGGCGGTCTCCCCAGCAGTCGCCCGGCTTCGAACATCTGGGGAGCGTACCCGCACAACGACAACCAGGTCGTTGGTTCTGGCGGAGTGACAAAGTTAAGAACGCGGGACGTTCGAGCCGATACCTCAACCTATGCGAGGAGCTCTGCACCGCCTGATCCTCCTCGTCGCGCTCGCATCCGTGGGCCTGGCGGGGATCCCGAGCCGGGTCGGGGCCGATCCCATCATCGACGCCGAGGCCCAGGCCACCATGGTGTCGGCCAAGCTGGCCGACCTCAACGCCCAGTTGACCGTCCTCAGCGGCAAGGTCGACGATGCCCAGCACGAGCTGACCCTGGCCCGGGCCAAGGCGGCCACGGGCCGCCAGGCCCTGACCGAGGCCGAGAAGGAGCTCACCCACCGCCGCTCGTCGCTGTCGGGCTTCGCCGTGCAGGCCTACATCTCGGGCGGCGGACCCGAGGTCACGCCGATCGACGACATCGACGGTCGCTCGGCGCAAGCGCCGATCAGGGATGGCTTCGTCAAGGCCGTCAACGAGAGCCGACAGCACCTCGTCGACGAGGCCAGCGCCGCCGCCCGGTCGGTCGAGGACCAGGCCAGCCGGTTGAGCAAGGCCGAACAGACGGCGGCCGCCGCCGCCGACCAGCTGGTGACGGCCCAGCAGGCGACCACCACCGCCCTGGCGCAGATGACCGATCTCCAGAAGCAGATCACCGCCAAGCTGGCCGCCCTCATCGCCGAGCAGTCGATCACCGGCGGCGGGTCCGACGCCGCCACTCCCGAAGCGGCCCGCGCCACCTTGGCCGCCGCCGTGGCGACCAAGTTGCCGCCGGCCCCGAACCCGAAGGCCGCCATCGCCGTGCTCTCGGCGCTGAGCAAGGTCGGCGATCCGTACGTCTGGGGCGGAGCCGGACCGGACATGTTCGACTGCTCGGGCCTCGTCATGTGGTCGTGGGCGCAGGCCGGCGTCTCGCTCGCCCACTGGACGGGCGATCAGATCAACCAGGGCCAGTCCATCCCCATGACGGCGCTCCAGCCGGGCGACCTGATCTTCATGTGGCCGCCCGGCGTCCAGGGCGGGCCCCCCGAACACGTGACGATGTACATCGGCAACAACCTCATCGTGCAGGCTCCCCACGTCGGGGCCTTCGTCGAGGTGAGCTCGATCGGGTGGTGGGCCGGCGCCGCTCGCGCCGCCGTCCGCATCCCGGTTCGCACGCCCTAGCCGGGTACACCTAGCCGGGCTCTCGCAGGAATCGACTCACCCGCACGCAGCGGCTCACCTGGATCAGGTACGAGGCGTAGAAGCGGTCCCGTCCCGCCTGCTGGGCCCGGAGGTGGGCGGGATGGCGACGCCAGGCGTCGTGGGACTCGGCGTCGGCAAAGGTGACGAGCGAGACCCGCTCGCCGTCGTCGGCCACGAAGGTCTTGAAGTCGACGAAGCCGGGCATGGCCCGAGCGGTCGTCTCCATCTCGTCGGCGGTCACCCCGTACTCGTCGAGCGCCGCGGGCTCGAGGCGCGAGCGGAACACGGTGACCATCTGACCGTCGGCGAACAGCTCCTCGTCGACGTGGTCCGAATCCGGTGTCATCGGCCCATGCTCGCAGGGAGCGGGCCGACGACGAGGTGAGATTCGCCCGACAACCGCCCTGGCCCCTCCCCGTCTGCGAGACTGATGAACGGCAGATGAACACCAGGTAGCAGGGAGTCAAACGTGGGCGAGATGACCAGGCGGCAGTTCATCGGCGGCTCGGCGGCCGTCGTGGGGAGTGCGGCCTGGCTGGCGGCGTGCGGATCGAGCGGATCGGACACCGACGCAGCCAAGGCCACGACGACGACCGGTCTGGGCGATCCGTCGAAGGCGCCGTTCGACACTGTCGTGGTGCTGATGATGGAGAACCGCTCGTTCGACCACGTGCTCGGGTGGATGCCGGGCGCCGACGGCAAGCAGGCCGGGCTCAGCTACATCGACAAGGCCGGTGCCAGCGCACCCGACCTGGCCGCTCGCGCCCTACTGGCAGGGTTGGCAGTACGCCGATCCGGACCACGACTGGCAGTCGGCAGTGACGCAGTACAACGGCGGCAAGAACGACGGGTTCCTGAAGACCCAGCCCAACGGGCGATCTGTACCCGATCGGGTACTACACCGACCAGGACCTGCCCGTGCTGGCCCAGCCTGGCCCGCAACTACACGCTGTTCGACCACTACTTCTGCGCGCTGGGCGCGGCGACGTGGCCCAACCGGTTCTACATGCACAGCGCGGCGACCGACGTCGACGACACCGGCCTCTACCCGGGCTTCCCGGCGAACCCGACCGAGCTGCCGCCCGCCGGGTTGACGCGTCCGTCCAACCTCGATCTGGCCATCTGGGACCGGGTGAAGGACAAAGGGCTGAGCGGCGGCTACTACTACCACTCCGAGCCGATGACCGGGCTGTACGCCAGCCGCAGCTACGACGGCATCAGCTACCTGTACGACCAGTTCAAGACCGACGCCGCCGCCGGCAAGCTGCCCAACGTCACCTACGTCGACCCCGAGTACGGCACGCTGCCCGAGCTCCAGGGCACGTCGAACGACATGCATCCCGCACGGCAGCGTCAAGGTCGGCGACGCCTTCATCGGCGAGGTCTACGACATCCTGCGCAAGAGCCCGCAGTGGGACCGCATGGTGTTCGTGCTCAACTTCGACGAGCACGGTGGCTTCTACGACCACGTGCGCGCCGCCCACCGTGCGCGACAACAACGTGAACCCGAACCCGGGCCCGCATCCCGACTACAAGCGGCTCGGGTTCCGGGTGCCGGCCATCGCGATGGGCCCGTTCGCGCCGGCCAAGCAGATCGAGACGGCCGGCCCCTACGAGCACGCGTCGATCCTGCGCATGATCGAGTGGCGATGGGGGCTCGAGCCGATGAGCGACCGTGATCGGTACGCCAAGAACCTGGCCGAGGTGCTCGACTTCTCGAAGCGCCGTGCGGCCAGTCGACATCGACGTCCCGACACCGCCGACCACGACCCCACG
The DNA here is from genome assembly GCA_963734965.1 of uncultured Microthrixaceae bacterium. Taxonomy (GTDB): domain Bacteria; phylum Actinomycetota; class Acidimicrobiia; order Acidimicrobiales; family Acidimicrobilacustridaceae; genus UBA4742. Next base: position 196,374 of record CAVTJK010000003.1, read on the forward strand.
GCCCGCCGATGCCGGCGCCCCTTGACGGCCCTGGAGCACTAGCGTGGCCATGGTTGACCGAGCCGTTCGAGCTCAGGGGCATCAACCACCTGGCCCTGGTGTGTCGCGACATGGCGCGCACCGTCGACTTCTACACGAACGTCCTGGGCATGCCGCTGATCAAGACGATCGACCTGCCGGCCGGGATGGGTCAGCACTTCTTCTTCGACTGCGGCGGCGGCGACTGCCTGGCCTTCTTCTGGTTCCCCGACGCGCCCGAGCCGGTGCCCGGCGTCTCGGCGCCGGCGTCGCGGCCCGACCAGGGCGAGCTCACCAGCGCCATCGGGTCGATGAACCACGTGGCCTTCGACGTGCCGCCCGAGCGCATCGAGCAGTACCGCGACCGGCTCGTCGCCGCCGGGGTCGCCTGCACCGAGGTCGCCAACCACGACGACAGCGAGTGGGGGATCGCCAAGGAGATGCACCCCGGCGTGTTCGTGCGGTCGGTCTACTTCCAGGACCCCGACGGGATCCTGCTCGAGTTCGCGGCCTGGACCCGCGCGTTCGGTCCCGACGACGTGAGCCGACGCGCCGGACCGGGCGGCCTCGCCCGCTGACGCCTGACGCCCTCGCCGCGCCGTCCGATGCCCCGACTGCGCCAGGTGTCCCGGGCCGAAGCCGAGGCCCCGATCGTCACCATCATGTACGACTACCTGTTCGACGACCGCGACCCGGTCGCCGAGCCGGGCACGGCGACGGGCTCGCCGGGCGACTGGTGGACGGTGTTCGCACTCGTCCCCGACGTGCTCGACCACGCCGTGGCCGGCTTCGGGCTCTACCGCAGCCCCAAGCGCATGCTCGACCCGGTGCTGCGCGAGCTGGCCCAGACACGCGCCGGCTGGGCCAGCGGCAGCCAGTTCGTGTTCTCGCCAGCACTGCAAGTCGTTGCGATCGCCATCGGGGTAGGCGAGGACAAGATCGAGGCCATCCCGCACTGGGCCGCGGCGACGTGCTACGACGAGGTCGAGCGGCTGGTGCTGGCCTACGCCGACTGCCTCGTCCTCGAACACGGCCGTGTGCCCGACGGGCTCTTCGACGCCTTGCAGCAGCACCTCTCCGACGAGCAGATCCTCGAGCTGACCTACATCACCACCCTGTACCTGCAGCACGCCGTGATGTCGCGCGCCCTGCGCACCGAGTTCGACGATCGCGACGATCCGATCGTCGAAGTGGCGGCCCCCCAAGGCACCGATGTGGGGCTCGACATCGCCGGGCCCGGTGGCGACGGAGGGAATGCCCGGCCGTCCTGAGTCATTGACACCTCATGAGCCCGCTTCTGGGCTGACCGCCCCCCGAGCTCGTGAGGTTCGCCCATGTTGAAGGTGCAGGTGATCATCGGCAGCACCCGGCCCGATCGCAACGCCGAGCGGGTGTCGCGATGGATCGTTGACCGGCTCGGCGCCCACGGCGCCTTCGACGTCGAGGTGCTCGACCTGCGGGACTGGCCGCTGCCGATGTTCACCGAGACCATCGAGTCGGTCGGCAACTTCGCCGACCCGACCTACTCGGAGCCCATCGTGAAGCGGTGGAACCAGAAGATCGCCGAGGCCGACGCCTACGTGTTCATCACCCCCGAGTACAACCACAGCGTCCCCGGGGTCCTGAAGAACGCCTTCGACAACGTCTTCGTAAGCTTCGCCTTCCGCAACAAGCCGGCCGCCTTCGTCGGCTACAGCACCGGGGTCATCGGAGGCGCCCGCGCCGTCGAGCACCTGGCCCACATCGCCATCGAGGCCGAGCTCGTCCCCCTGCGCAACACCGTGCTCGTCGGCGAGGTCCAGAACGCGTTCGACGAGTTGGGGGACCCGGTCGCGCCGATGGCCGATCCCTTGCTGCACATCACCCTCGACGATCTGGAGTGGTGGACGAACGCCACGGTTCGGGCTCGGGCCGAGGGCGAGTTGCGACCGGGCTCGTTCCGCCGGATGGCCGCCATGCGGGCACTGGCGGCCCAGGCCGAGGCCAAGGACGACGACCAGAGCTGAGCCCCGGCGAGTCGCGGCGGGTCAGTCCGGCAGCATCGGGACGGTGAGACCGGTGTGGCGACCGAGCAGCACGGCGCGGGTGACGGCCGCTGATCCGAACCGGTCGCGCACCTCGTCGAGGGTCGTGTCGAGGGCCAGGCCTCGATGTTGGTCGAACGGCAGCGGCAGCTGGACGGGCGGGACGTCGGTGAGGTTGGCGACGGCGATCCCGACGAGGGTCAGGCCGCGCTCCTCGATCAGCGGCGTGGCCAACGCCAACAGCCGGCGCCCGGCGGCCAGGACGGTCTGGGTCTCGGACGTCGCCACCGGCAACGTGTGCGATCGCGTCACGCGGCTGAAGTCGTCGAAGCGCAGGCGGAGCACGACGGTGCGTCCCACCCGGTCGGCGGCGCGCAGGCGACGGGTGACGCGATCGACGAGGGCCACGAGGGAGGCATCGATGCTGGCCGGCGAGTGCCGGGACCAGCCGATGGCGTGCTGCGATCCGATCGAGCGGCGCCGGCGACCGACTTCGACGTGGCGCGGGTCCTCGTTGTGGGCCAGGGCGTGCAGGTGGCTTCCCGTCCCACGGCCCAGCATGGCGACGAGCGTGGCGCCCGACAGCCTGGCGATGTCGCCGACGGTCACGATGCCGCGGTCGTGCAGCTTGGCCGCCGTCTTCGGCCCGACCCCCCAGAGCCGTTCGACGGGCAACGGGTGCAGGAAGTCGATCTCACCCTCGGGCGGGACCACGAGCAGACCGTCGGGCTTGGCCGCCACGCTGGCCACCTTGGCCAGGAACTTCGTGCGGGCCACACCGACGGTGATGGGCAGACCCACCTGCTCGAGCACGTCGCGGCGCAAGCGGATGGCGATCTCGGTCGGCGTGCCCGACACCCGCCGCAATCCGCCGACGTCGAGGAAGGCCTCGTCGATCGACAGCCCCTCGACGAGGGGAGTGGTGCGCTCGAACACCTCGAAGACGGCCTTGCTGGCCTCGGAGTAGGCCGACATCCGAGGTGGCACCACGACGGCGGACGGGCAGAGCAGGCGGGCCTGGCGTCCCCCCATGGCGGTGCGGACCCCGCACGCCTTGGCCTCGTAGCTGGCGGCCAGCACCACCCCGGCTCCGACGATGACCGGCCGGCCCCGCAGGGCGGGGTCGTCGCGCTGTTCGACCGAGGCGTAGAACGAGTCCAGATCTGCGTGCAGGATCGTCGCGTCGGTCCCGCTCCGGATCCTTTCTCGTCCCACGAACAGATGTTCGCACACCCCGGTCGAGCCGACCACCCCCGATCCGCCCCCGATCGCGCCCCCGATCGAGCCGATCAGCCCAGCCACCCTTCGTTCTTGCGGCGATTGAGGGCGCACGGCGCCCTTCATCGCCGCCAGAAGCCGGGGTGGAGACCGAATCGAGCTTGGCTCGACGGGTGCCAGCGGCTTCACTGACCCATCGTGCTGATCGAAGGGCCACTCACCGGGCGTCACGTCGTGCTCGAGCCGCTGACACTCGACCATGCCGCCGGGCTGGCCGCCGCTTCGGGCGGCGAGCGGGCCAGCTTCGAGTGGACCTCGGTGCCCGACGGGCGCGAGGCCGTCGAGCGCTACATCGAGGACTCGTTGGCGCTGGCGGCGGTGGGCGAGCACATCCCCTTTGCCGTCCGCCGCCGCGCTGACGACACCCTCATCGGCTCGACCCGCTACCTCACGATCGAGTACTGGTCGGGCCCGGCGGCCGAGGCGGCACCGGACTCGGTCGAGATCGGCGCCACCTGGTACGCCCCGAGCGCGCAGGGCACCGCGGTCAACCCCGAGGCCAAGTTGCTGTTGCTCACCCACGCTTTCGACGTCTGGCGGGTGGGGCGCGTGCAGTTCAAGACCGACGCTCGCAACGCGCGCAGCCGGGCCGCCATCGAGAAGCTGGGCGCCCGGTTCGAAGGGGTGTTGCGCAACTTCCAGCCGGGGATGGGCGCATCGGGATCGGCGCGACGGGCGCGAGACAGCGCCATGTACTCGATCATCGCTGACGAGTGGCCGGCGTGCCGGGCTCGACTCGAGTCGCGGCTCACCGCATTCCTCCCCAACTGATCGCGGCGGCAGATCGGGCTCGAATCGGGCCCCATCTGCCGCCACGGCGGGGGCCTGGGCGTGGTGGGCAGGGTCGGCGGCTAGAGCTCGAAGGGACGGCGGCCCATCTGGTCGCGCACCGACACGACGGGTGGGTTGGTGAGGCTCCGGCGCTGCCAGTTGGCTCCGTCGACGACGAGGGTGTGGCCCGAGATGAACCGGGCGTAGGGCGAGGTGAGGAACGTGGCCGCCCACCCGAGCTCTTGGCGCTGGCCCACGCGCAGAGCGGGTTGGCACACGTCCTTGTCGTCGGTCCGTTCGAGGTTGCCCTGGATGTCGGCGGTCATGTCCTCGTGGGGGAACAGCCCGGGCACCAGCGCGTTGACCTGGATCCCGTACGGGCCCCACTCGACGGCGAGCGTCTCGGTCAGGTTCTTGACACCGGCCTTGGCCGCCGCCGAGTGGGCGAAGCCGGGCCCGCCCGTCCAGGCGTAGGAGGCGGCGATGTTGACGATCGATCCGGGCGTGCCGGCGGCCAGGTGGCGCCGACCGAACTCTCGGGCGCAGAAGTACGTGCCGTTGAGGGTGATGTCGACGACGGTGCGCCAGGCGTTGGGTGACATGTCCTCGGCCGGCACGGGGAAGTTGGCGGCGGCGTTGTTGACCAGCACCTGGGGCAGGCCGAACCGCTCGACGGCCTGGTCGAACACGGCGGCGATCTGATCGGGTTCACGGATGTCGCACTGGACGACCAGGGCCGGTGCGCCGAGGGCATCCATGGCCGCCCGAGCGGCGTCGAGGTGCTCGTCCTTGCGGCTGGCGATCACCAGGCTGGCGCCGAGCCGGGCGAACTCGGCGGCGATGGCCTTGCCGAGGCCGGTCCCGGCCCCGGTGACGACGACCGCCACCCCGTCGTAGGTGCCGGCAGGCAGGGCGCTGGTCCCGACGGGCGGTGGGGCCGGCAGTCCGATCAGCTCGCTCATCGTCCTCAGCTTCCTGTGTAGTGGGGGTCGCGGCCCTCGTCGGCCGCGACGCGCCGCTCAGCGGCGTCGTCGCTGCGATTGACGAAGGTCTGGTAGATCATCTCGTCGGCCATCGACGTGCGGATCTCGGGCAGGGCGAGATGGCGGATCACCTCACGCGCCATCTTCACCGTCACCGCCGGCGCCGCCGCGATCTGGTCGGCCATCTCGCGCGCCGTCGCGTCGAGGTCGTCCGGCTCGACGATCCGGCTGACGATGCCGTGGGCCAGCGCTTCGTCCGCCGAGAGCACGCGTCCCGTCAGGACCAGGTCGCTCACCAGCCCGTGGCCGCACATCTCATACAGCACCCCCATGCCCCCGGTGTCGGGGATCACACCGTGGGTCACCTCAGGCAGGCGGAACCGCGTGCCGACGGCCGCGATGCGGATGTCGCACAGCAGGGCGCGCTGGAACGAACCGCCCATCACCCAGCCCTTGCCGGCCACGATGACCGGTGCGTCCAGCTCCCACAGCTGCTGGATGCCGCGATGGCCGCGGCGCATGAGCTCGTGATGGGAGAGCTCGGTGCGGTTGGTGCCGATGGCCGACACGTCGCGTCCCGACGACCACGACTTGCCCTCGCCGCGCCAGATCACGGCTCGCACCTCGGGCCGGTCCCGCAGCTCGCCCAGGATCTCGAACAGGCGCGCATCCATCTCGTCGTCGAAGGCGTTGTGCTTGTCCGGGTTGTCGTTGGTGATGGTGGCGACGGCGCCGTCGATCTCGAGGCGAACCTTGTCGGTCACGGTGATCCCCCGGTGCTCCTGGATCTGACGAGGTGTCAGATGGGGAGATCATGCCTCAGCCGCTAGGGGCGCGGCGGATCGACCAGCTCGGGCGTGATCTCGGCCACCGTGCGGGCGCCGACCAGGGCCATGGTGCGGCGCACGTCGGCGTCGAACAGGCCCAGCACGTGATCGACACCGGCCTCGCCACCCGCGCCGAGCGCGTAGAAGTAGGCGCGCCCGATCAGGCAGGCGGTGGCGCCCCGGGCCACGGCCTTGACGATGTCGCTGCCCCGGCGCACGCCACCGTCGCAGTAGATCTCGATGCGGTCGCCGACGGCGTCGGCCACCGGCGCCACCAGGTCGATGGTGGCCGGAGCCGAGTCGAGCTGGCGGCCGCCGTGGTTCGAGAGCGAGATGGCATCGATGCCGGCATCGGCCGCCAGCACGGCGTCGGCGACCGTCTGGATCCCCTTGATGATGACCGGCCCGTCCCACACGGTGCGGATCCACTCGATGTCGGCCCACGACAGGCCTGGGTCGAACTGCGAGTTGATGTAGTCGGCCAGCGCCACCGCATCGGAGCCGTCGACGTCCTCGCGCCCCACGACGTTGGCGAACTTGATCGGCTCGGAGCGCACGAAGTCCCACGTCCAACCCGGGTGGATCGCCCCGTCGATCAGGGTGTCGAGGCCGAGCTTGGGAGGGAGCGAGAAGCCCCGACGCACGTCGCGGTCGCGCTTGCCGAGCACGGCCGTGTCGACGGTGATCATCAGCGCCTCGTAGCCCGCCGCGGCCACGCGGTCGATCATGTCCTTGACCTTGCCGCGATCGCGCCACACGTAGAGCTGGAACCACTTGCGCTCGGCCTCGACGGCGCCGACCTCCTCGATCGAACGCGTCCCGAGCGTCGACAGCGTGTAGGCCAGGCCGGCCCGACCCGCGGCGCGCGCCACCGCCAGCTCGCCCTGGGGGTCGGCGATGCGCGAGAACCCGGTGGGGGCCAGCGCCAGGGGGATCGGGGCGTAGCGGCCGAGGATCGTCGTCGACGGGTCGACGTCGGCCACGTCGCGCAGGACCCGGGGCCGGAAGAAGATGCGCTGATAGGCGGCGCTGTTGTTGGCCAGGGCCAGCTCGTCCTCGGCGGCGCCGTCGATGTAGTCGAAGCACCCTCGGGGCATCCGGCGCCGGGCCAGCCGGCGCAGGTCGCCGACCGAGGCCGCCCGAGACAGCCGGCGGGTCCGTCCCCGCAGCTCGATGGGCCGGAAGTGCAGCACCGAGCGCAGCGTCTCGATCGGTTGGGTCAGTCGCTCCTTGATGCTGCTCACGCTTGGAGAGTATTTGGTTGTCGAGGTGTCGGCCCGTTGGCGGCCGACTGGCCGGTTCCTGAGGAAGGAGCGTCGATCGAGGCCAGGATGGTCCGATGAAGATTCGCTTTGCGGTGTCACCGGGCCTGGCCTCTCCCGATCCGGATCACCTCGACCTGGTGGTGTCGGCGGCGGATGAGCAGGGCTTCGACGCGGCTGTGGTTCTCGGATCTGCCCTTGATGGCCGCGACCGATCCCTTCTTGGCCGTCGCCTACGCCGCCGCCCGCTCGACCCGCTTGAAGCTGGGCGTGAACCTGGTGCCGTTCGGCTACGAACCGTTCGTGTTCGCCCGCCAGGTCGCCCAGCTCGACCAGCTGACCGGTGGCCGCCTCCTCGTCACGCTCGTGCCGGGTCTCGACCAACCGGGCGAGCGCGCCGCGCTCGGTCTCGTCGGCGCCCACCGCGGCCGGCGCCTCGATGCCACCATCCCCGACCTCGTCACCTGGTGGGGCGGAGGAGAGGTGGCGACCGCCGACGGCGACGGGCTGCGGCTCGGGGTCGCGCCCCGGCAGGATCCGCTCGAGATCTGGCTGGGCGGCACGGGACCCGAGGCGATCCGTCGGGTCGGCCGCCTGGCCGACGGATGGCTGGGATCGCTCGTCGCTCCGGCCCGAGCCGATGAGATCCGCGCCCGGATCCACGACGAGGCGGCGGCGGCCGGTCGCTCCATCGATCCCGAGCACTTCGGACTCAGCATCCCGTACGCGCGCGACGTCGACGACCTGGCCGGGGCGGCCGGACTGCGGCGCTCGACCAACCCCGAGCTGGCCCAGCTCGTGCCCGTCGGCCAGGCCGGCCTGCGCGAGCTGATCGGTCAGCTGACCGACGTCGGCTTGTCCAAGTTCGTCCTGCGGCCAGTGACCGCCCAGCCGTCGTGGCGGGACGAACTGCCGTGGCTGGCCGACGCCGTGCTCGACCTCCAGACCTGATCCGTCTCGCTACGATGCCCACGATCAGGGGAACGAGGGCGTCGCCGAGCGCGCCCACACGACAACGAGGTACGGATGACCACTGCTGGGTTGGACATCAGCGACGTCGAGTTCTGGCGTCGCCCGCTGGACGAGCGCATGGCCGACTTCGCCACGCTGCGCGAGCAGGGTCCGTTCACCCGGGCCGAGTCGTTCAACCCCCTCACCAACGAGCAGGAGCGAGTTCTACGCGGTCACCCGCTACGCCGAGCTGGTCGAGATCAGCCGGCACCCGCTCGACTTCTGCTCGGGCCAGGGGTCGACGTCGATCAACGACATGCCGGCCGAGGCCATGGAGTTCTTCGGATCGTTCATCGGCATGGACGATCCACGCCACGCCCGCCAGCGCGGCATCGTGTCGCGCTCGTTCACCCCACGCCAGCTGCAGGGCGTGCTCGACTCGGTCGAGATCATCTGCACCGAGGTCATCGACGACATGTGCGAGCAGGGCGAGGTCGACCTCGTCCAGGCCATCTCGCAGCCGTTCCCGCTGCTGGTCATCTGCGACATGATGGGCATCCCCCGCAGCGAGTTCCAGACCGTGCTCGATGCCACCAACGTGATCCTCGGCGCCGGCGACCCCGACATGCTCGGCGGCAAGGACGTCGTGACCGCCATGCTCGACGCGGGCATGACGCTGACGGTGCTGATGAACGAGATCGCCGACGACCGCCGGGCCAACCCGACCGACGACCTCACCTCGGCGCTGGTCCACAACGAGGTCGGCGAGGACATGCTCGCGCCCGACGAGATCGCCCCGTTCTTCATCCTGCTGGCGGTGGCCGGCAACGACACGACGCGCAACGCCACGACGCATCGGGATGCACCTGCTCTCGCAGAACCCCGAGCAGCGCGCGATCTGGCAGAACGACATCGACGGCGTGACGCGCGACCGCGGTCGACGAGATCGTGCGCGTGGCCTCGCCGGTGACGTTCATGCGCCGCACGGTCACCCATCCGCTCACGTTGTCCGAGCCACGACTTCGCCGAGGGCGACCGGCTCGTGCTCTTCTACGGCGCCGCCAACCGCGATCCCGCGGGTGTTCGACGATCCCGAGCGCTTCGACGTGCGCCGCGACCCGAATCCGCACGTCGGCTTCGGCGGGCCGGGTCCGCACTTCTGCCTGGGCGCCCACCTGGCCCGGCGCGAGCTGTCGGTGATCTTCCGCCAGCTGTTCGACCCGCCTGCCCGACATCGAGGTCGCTGGCGATCCCGTCCCCCTGCGAGGCCCATGGGCATCCCGCTCGTCGGCGGCATCAAGCACCTGCCGGTGCGGTTCACGCCGACCGCTCCGGTCGGGGCACGCTGAGGTGGCCCGCCCCACCGCGCTGGACGAGCAGTTCGTCCACCAGATCCCCGAGCTGCTGCCCCACGTGGCGACGCGCGACCCGCACTGGCGCGAGAGCTACTTCTTCGACTCCACGAGCCCGACGGCCCGCGGCGACGTCGTCTTCTTCACCATGGCCCACTACCCGGCGCGCCAGATGCATGGACTCGCTCCAGATGGGTCGGGTCGGCGGCGAGCCGCGTGATCGGCGTGCATGAGCCGACCCTACGACGGCGATCCGCACACGACCGACGTCGGCGGCGCTCGCGTCGAGGTCGTGCGCCCGTTCGAGGAGCTGCACCTGTGGGCCGATCCCGAGCAGGCCGCCGATCGGGCTCGACCTCACCTTCCGCGCCCGCACCCAGCCGTACGGGCTGCGCCGCGGCACGATGCGGGCCGGCGACGACGTCGTGTGGGACCAGAGCCACATCCTGCAGTCCGGCACCTACACCGGGACGCTACACCGGTCGGCGACGCCGTCCACGAGGTCGACGGGTGGATCGGCCAGCGCGACCACTCGTGGGGCATCCGCGACCACGGCCGCTGCCCGCTGTGGCTGTGGTTCCAGATCCAGCTCGACGACGGCTTCCTCGGCGTGTGGCACTGGGAGCTGGCCAACGGCGGCCCGCGTCTACACCGACGGCTGCTGGGCGGGCGCCGACGGCAGCGATCCGATCCCGATCGTCGACTTCGAGCACGACGTCGACGTGGATCGGCGCCGACGGCGGCCCGGCCCGCTACGGCGAGCACGGCGACGACGGTCGCCGGCCTGCGCCGGCACGTGCACGTTCACCCTCGAGGGCGGCCGCCGCATCACCGTCGAGGCCGAGGGCACCTTCGACCGGCCCTACGAGCCGTTCCACCGCGGCGGCCTGAACCTGATGCGCGGTGCGCGCCGACGACGGCCGGACCGGCACGGCGATCTACGAGGTCACCGGCGCCCGCCACCACCGGTACTTCCCCGACACCGTCGTCGCCGGGGAGCTGCCGGCATGACCACGACGCGTGCACGATCGCCGACACGCCTGAGCAGTTCACGCCCGGCCTGGCTGACCGAGGCGCTTACGGCCGGCGGGCACCGCTCGACGCGAGGACGGCGTGCGTCGACACCGGCCTCGAGCCGCTCGGCACCGGGCAGATGTGCGACAGCCTGCGCCTGCGACCTGACCTACGACGGGCCGACCGACGCGCCGGCCACCGTCGTGGCCAAGCTGCCGGCGGCCGACGAGACCAGTCGGGCCACCGCCACGTCGCTGCGCAGCTACGAGAAGGAGGTGCGCTTCTACCAGGAGCTGGCGCCCGACCTCCCGATGCGCACGCCGGCGGTGTACCACGCCGACATCGACGCGGCGACGGCCGAGCTTCGTGCTGCTGCTCGAGGACATGGCCCCGGCCCAGCCAGGGCGACCAGCTGGCCGGCTGCTACGCCCGACGAGGCCAAGGTCGCGGTGGCCGAGCTGGTCGGAGCTGCACGCCCCGCGGTGGGACGATCCGACGCTGGCCGAGCTCGAGTGGCTGCACGGCGACCGCGACCCGTCAACCAGCAGTTCATGTCGATGCTGCTGCCCAACCTGTGGGACGGCTTCCGCGATCGCTACGCCGCCGAGCTCGGCGACGACGTGCACACAGGCCGGCGACACCCTGTTCGCCCATCTCGACGCCTATCTCACCGGCGACGCCCGATGCCGTCGACGATCGTGCACGGCGACTACCGCCTCGACAACCTGCTCTTCGACCCGACGCCGGGCGGCGTGCCCGATCGCCGTCGTCGACTGGCAGACCTGCACCCATCGGCCCGGCGTCTGAGCGACGTCGCCTACTTCATCGGCGCCGGCCTGCACGGCCGACGACCGCCGGCGCGGTCGAGGACGACCTGGTGCGCGGCTACCACGCCGACCTCGTGGCGGCCGGCGTCGAGGGCTACGACTGGGACCGGTGCTGGCTCGACTACCGCCGGGGCACGTGGGCCGGGCTGATCATGGCCGTCGCGCGCCGCATGCTCGTCGAGCGCACCGACCGCGGCGACGAGATGTTCATGACCATGGCGTCGCGCCACTCGCGCCACGCCCTCGACCTCGACGCGCCCGGAGTCCTCACGAGCTGAGGCGGCGGCTGGCCAGCTCGAGGGCCTTGGTCCGCGCCCGGACCAGACGGGCGGCGGCGGCATGGGCGCGCTTGGCCTCGGCCGCTTCGGTCCGGGCCGCCTCGGCGGCGAGCTTGGTCTGCTCGACGCGGCGGTCGGCTTCGGCCCAGGCGTCCGCGGTGGCATCGAGGGCGGCCGACGCCTCGTCCAGCTCGGCCTGGGCGTGGGCCTGGGCCGCCTTGGCCCGGGCGTCGGTGTCGGCTCGGGCCGCCCGCCGGGTCGCGTCGTCCTCGTCGGTGGTCGACGTCGACTTCGATCTGGACCTGGACTTCGGCTTGGACTTCGACGTGGACCTGGCCTCGGCCTTGGCGGCGGAACGGGGTCGGGTCGGCGCCGACCACACGTCGCCCAAGCCCGACGATGGCTCGGGCACGCGCACCAGCCGTCCGGACTGGAGCAGCTCGGCGGCCACGGGGTCGACGGCCGCGGCGTGGACGATGGCCACCACCTCGGTCCGCACGGCGTCGCTGACCGACGATGGCGCCGCCGCCGTGACCAGCTCCGCCACCGCTTCGCGCTGCGCCTGTATGGCGGCTCGGACCTCGGCCTGGGCGCCCCCTCCGGTCTGGGCCCGGCGGACCGTGTCCGAGTCGTCGAGCAAGGAGGCGACGAGCGACGGGGCGCTCCGCGCCACCTCGTTCAGCCGCGCCGCGGCTTGCGTAGGCCGCCGGGCGGCGGCCAACTCCTTGGCCGCGTCGCGCTCACCGCTGGCGCGAAGGTCAGCCGCCAGCCGCTTGCGGATGGCTACGAACTCGGCGGGATCGACCCCGTAGAGCTCGTCGAGCGCGGCCTCCAACCCCGATCGGTCCTCGTCAGCCACGACGCCAGGTTAGAGGTCCCCGCCCCGATGGACGCTGGCCCTCATCCCGTCAGGATCGGTTGGACGGCCTGGTCGGATAGGGCGTGTTCCCACTGAAGTTGGTTCAGCCGTTCCTCGGCAGCTCGTTGAACGGCAGGCGCGACAGGTCGCCGGGCTCCTTGGGGAGTCCGAGGGCGCGCTCGCCGATGATGTTGCGTTGGATCTGATCTGTTCCGCCGTAGATCGGCAGCGCCTGGGCGCTGAGGGCCTGGGCGGTGACGGTGTGGGCGACCGCGCCGCCCGGCGCGTCGGCCAACGTGTCGCGTTGGGCCGGGTCGTAGCCGTGCAGCATCCCCCGCGGCCCGAGGAGCTGCAGGCCGAGGTCGCGGTTGAGCCGGAGGATGTGGCCCATGAGCAGCTTCGAGAAGTTCGGGATGCCGGGGATGTCTCCGCCCGCAGCCCGAACCGCCTTGTGCCGCTCGGTGGTCATGCGGCGGATCTCGCCCAGGATGTGGGCCTGGGCCAGTCGCTGGCGCACAGCCGGGTCTGCGTTCTTGCCCATCGTGCGCGCCAGCTCGATGTAGAGGTTGGCCGGCGAGACCCGTGGCGCGCGTCCGCCGTGAACGGGCCGCGTCGGGCGCGCCGCGGTGATGTCGCCGGCCCGCCGGTCGAGGTCGCCCGCCACCGTGCCGGCGCGGACGAGCGGACCCCCCGCCGGCATGTTGGCGCCCGCCCCCATCCCCGAGCGCTCGTAGAACAGGGTGGTGTTGGCGACGGTCCAGCCGTCGTTGAGGTCGCCGATGCGGTCGGCGTCGGCGACGATGGCGTCCGTGAAGAAGACCTCGCTGAACATCGTGTTGCCGGTCATCTCGCGGAGCGGCCGAACCTCGACGCCCGGCTGGTGCATGTCGAGCGCGAACCAGGTGATGCCCTGGTGCTTGGGGGCCTCGGGATTGGTCCTGGCCAGCAGCATCCCGTAGTCGGCCAGGTGACCGCCCGAGGTCCACACCTTCTGGCCGTTGACGACCCACACGTCGCCGTCGCGCTCGGCTCGGGTGGTCAAGCCGGCCAGGTCGGACCCGGCGCCCGGTTCGCTGAACAGCTGGCACCATCCTCGCTGTCCGGTGACCGCGTCGCGCACGAACCGCTCGACCTGGTCGGCCGTGCCGTGGGTCGCGATGGTGGGCGACGCCAGCGACGGTCCCATCCCCATCGGCGCCCCGAGGGCTCCGAACTCGGCGATCGTCGCCGAGACGCGGAGGGCATCGCCACGGGTCAGCCCGCGCCCGTAGCGGTCGGCCGGGAGGATCGGTGCCGCCCACCCGGCCAGGCCGAGCCGCGTCCACCACTCACCGACGGTGAGGTCGGGCTCCCAGTTCGCCTCGAGCCAGGCCCGCAGATCGTCCATCAGTCGCTCGCTCGGCTGGCTCGGCGGACCATGGCCACGTTGGGTTCAGCGTCGGCCACCAACGCCGGGATGATCTCGCCCAGCTCGGCCGGGTCCCATCGTCGGTCCTGGGCGATGGACGGTCCGGGGGCCCAGCCCTCGGCCACGCTGATGTGACCGCCGTGGACGTTGAACACCCGGCCCGTGATGCCTCGGGAGGCCACGCTCCCGAGCCAGACCACGAGTGGGGCGATGTTGTCCGGAGCAGAGGCATCGAACCCCTCCGCCGGTGACGAGACGACCGCGCGCCTGGCGCAGCGGGATGGTCATCCGGGTGGCCGCACCCGGCGCGATGGCGTTGACCGTGACCCCGTAGCGCTCGAGCTCCATGGCCGCGATGATCGTGAACGAGGCGATGCCGGCCTTGGCCGCGCCGTAGTTGGTCTGGCCGGCGTTGCCGTAGATGCCCGACGACGAGCTGGTGTTGATGATGCGGGCCTCCAGCTCGTCGCCTGCCTTGGCCCGGTCCCGCCAGTGCTGGGCGGCGAAGTGCGAGGGCGCGAAGGTCCCGCGCAGGTGCACCCGGACCACGTCGTCCCACTCGGCGAAGCTCATGTTGACGAGCATGCGGTCGCGGAGGATGCCGGCGTTGTTCACGAGCACGTCCAGGCCGCCCAGCTCGGTGACCGCAGTCGCGATCAACCGCTCGGCCCCGGCCTCCTCGGACACGTCGTCGCCGTTGACCACCGCTCGACGACCGAGCGCCCGGATCTCGGCCGCGACCTGCTCGGCCGGCCCGGCCGACGAGCCGCTTCCGTCCACCTCCGCCCCCAGATCGTTGACCACCACGTCCGCGCCCTGACGGGCGAACTCGAGCGCGTGCTCACGCCCGATGCCCCGACCGGCGCCGGTGACCACCACGATGCGACCCTCACACAGTCCCGTCATCCGTTGACCCCCGTCAACTCTTCGTCGTCTCCCGACTCCACTGGGGCCCGCGCCACCTGGCCTACGAGCCGGCCCGATCGCCTCGCTGAGGCGAGATCCCTACCGGACGCGCCATTCGGGGCGCCAGCCCGCCTCGAAGCGCTCCTGGCCGGCCCGGAAGGTCGCGGCATCCGATCCGATGCGGGTGAAGAGGTTGGCCATCTCGATGCCCTGGTGGCGCGACACCTCCAACGCGGTCCACAACGCCCGCATCGTGCCCTGGATGGCGATCGCCGGGTTGGCGGCGATGACGCCGGCCGCCCACGCGGCCCGCTCCGCGCAGCTCGTCGCGGGGCACCACCTCGGTGACCAGCCCGATCTCGCGCGCCCGCTCGGCCGACATGCGCTCCTCGGCGCCGAGCAGCGACATGCGCATGATCTCCTGGAACGGCATCTTGCGGAGCATCTGGATGGGCTCGAACGCGGCCGTCATGCCGTAGGTGACGTGGGGATCGAAGAAGGTGGCGTCATCGGACGCGATGATGAACTCGACCTCGCCGAGGAGGTAGAACGCCCCGCCGCACGCCATGCCCTGGACCGCGGCGATGACCGGCTTCCAGCAGTCGCGCGCCTTGGGGCCGATGTCGCGGCCAGGGTCGTCGTACATCCACGGGGTGGGGTACCCGGGGTAGTTCCCGGCCGCCATGGCGTCGGTGTTCTCCTCGGAGATCGCCTCGTTGCGGTCGATGCCGGTGCAGAACGACTCGCCTTCCGCGCTCAGCACGACGCAGCGCACGTCGCCGTCGTAGCGGATGTCGCGCCAGACCTCGCGCAGCTCGTCCTGCATCTGCTGGTTGATCGCGTTGCGCACCTTGGGGCGGTTCAGCGACACCCAGGCGATGCCGTCGTCGTCCTTGCTGACCAGGAGGGTCTCGAAGCTCGTCACCGGCGGATTGTAGGTGGAGCCCGCCGTCGGCGCCGGACTCCGGCTTCGGCCGACGCGGTAAAGTGGCGCTTTCCGGGAGGCCGGGGCATGACGATCGAATGGTCTCTCTGCGCGGTGCACGACGTGATCGCCGACGCCGTGCCCGATCGGGAGATGCTGGTGGGCGGAGGTGTGCGGCGCACCTACGGCGAAGTTGCGGACCGAACGCGGGGATTGGCCGGCTTCCTTGTGGCCCAAGAGATCGGATCGCGCCGCGAGCGAGCTGAGCTCGACCGCTGGGAGTGCGGGCAGTCACGCGTCGCCATCGTCATGCGCAACCGGCCGGAGTACGTCGAGTCCATGTATGGCTGCTATCGGGCTCGTGCCGTTCCCTTCAACGTCAACCATCAGTACGCGCCCGGCGAGATCCGTTCGTTGCTCGACCAGCTCGGGACCGACGCCGTGATCTACCAGAGGTCCTTGGCCCCTATCCTGGCGGTCGCGCTCGAAGGTCGGACGGTGGTCCTCGTAGACGTCGACGACGGCTCGGACGTCGATCCGCTGGACGGGAGCATCGAGTTCGAGGCGGCCGTCTCGGCCGGCGTCGGCCGCCGCCTGCCCACGCCTTCGGGCGACGACCTCTACATGGTCTGCACCGGAGGAACCACGGGAAGCCCGAAGGCGGTGCTGTGGCGCCAAGCCGACATCTACGTGGCGGCCATGACCGGCAGCCCCGACGCGACCGCGACATCCATCGTCGCCTCGTTGACAGCCGCTGCCGATACCTGGTTCCCGGCGCCGCCGCTCATGCACGCCGCCGCCCAGTGGACGACCTTCGGCGGTGTGCACCAAGGGGCGAGGATCCTCCTCCACGACGACGGCGGGCAGGGTTTCGACGCCGCGACCGTGCTCGGATTGGTCGAACGGGAACGGGTCATGTTCATGTCGATCGTCGGCGACGCCTACGCCCGACCACTGGTCGAGGAGCTGCGGCGGGGTTCGTACCGGGTCGACTCGCTGCGCACCCTCGGTACCGGTGGGGCCATGACCAGCGTCGACAACAAAGAGGCCCTGGTCGAGCTGATCCCCGACCTCATGGTGATCGACGGGTACGGCGCGTCCGAGACCGGAGCCATGGCCTTCGGCACCGTGAGCCGCTCGTTCCGCAAGGACGGCCACGCCCCGACCGCTGGTGGTTCGGTGCTGTCGGCCGATCGGTCACGGTTCCTGGCGCCCGGTGATGACGAGATCGGATGGATCGCCCGGCAAGGTCGGGTGCCACTCGGGTACCTCGACGATCGGGCGGCCACCGAGTCGACCTTCCCGATCGTCGACGGCCAGCGGCTGGCCGTTCCGGGTGACCGTGGCCGCCTGGCCGGGGACGGGTCGATCGAGCTCCTCGGGCGGGACGCATTGGTCGTCAACACCGGTGGAGAGAAGGTGTTCGTCGAAGAGGTGGAGCAGGCCCTGCTCCGACATCCGGGCGTCGAAGACGTGCTCGTCGTCGGTCGACCCGACGAGCACTACGGCCAGGAGGTCGTGGCCGTGGTGCAGCTCCGGCCCGGGGCGCGGGTCGACGGGGCGGAGCTGCGCGAGTTCTGCGCGGCGTCGCTCGCCCGCTTCAAGGCGCCGCGAGCGGTGGCCTTCACCGACAAGATCGCCCGTCACCCCACCGGCAAGGCCGACTACCGCTGGGCGAGCTCGGTTGCCGAGCAGGCCGTCGGTCTGGTGGCGTCGGTCGGGGAGAAGCCGGCCCTCAACTAGCTTGGGGAGCCCATCCCGCCCTCGTAGCTCAGGGGATAGAGCATCGGTTTCCTAAACCGTGTGCGGAGGTTCGAGTCCTCCCGGGGGCGCTGCCTGAAGACCAGGTCGCCAGATAGGGCCTTCCCACGATCGCGGCTCTGCGATGGTGAAGGACGAGCTCGGAGGCATGTCGGAGACCCGCTGAAAGTCTCAGGAGGGCGCGTGGTCGCTGCCGATCGTAGGATCCCCGAGGGCATGAGCGCCCTATCGTTTCTGGCCGTCGGCGAACATGAGAAGGCGAGAGCTTTCGCCACGCTCGTCTCCGCGTTCAGGGACGATCCGGTCGAGCGGTGGCTCTATCCCGAGGCCGAGCAGTACCTCACCCATTTCCCCGAGTTCCTTGCCGCATTCGGCGGCAAGGCCTTCGAGGAGGAGACGGTCTGGAGGCTCGGCGACTTCTCCGGTGTTGCGATGTGGTTGCCACCGGGTGCGGCATCGGACGGCGATGCCATCGTTGCCGTGCTGCGCGACACCTTGTCACCTACCCAGCATGACGACACGTTCTCGGTGCTCGATCAGATGGACAGGGCGCACCCGGAGTATCCGCATTGGTACCTCCCGTGGTTCGGTGTGGACACCGCCGACCAGGGAAGGGGTTTGGGAAGCGAACTGATGGTGCACTGTCTCAGCATCATCGACGGGACTCATCTGCCCGCCTACCTGGAAACACCCAACCCTCGCACCATCTCCTTCTACCAGCGCCACGGGTTCCAAGTCGGTGGCGAAGCGCAAGCTGGGGCATGCCCACCGATTGCATTCATGTCGAGAGCGGCTCACTAGGCCCCCGCGGCACAAGGGCATCAGATCCTCGCTGTCTCACCATCGACTCCGACGAGACGCAGAGTCGGCAGGTGCTGAACACCTAAGTGCCGTTCTGTGCGTCAGTGCAAGCCCTGCCTGACGGGCGCTGTGAGCGGCACCTCGGCCGGTGATGGCTGCCGCGTATGGTGATCGAGTGGAGCAGGACGGGTTGCGGAACACGCCTCCGAGGCGAGACCCACTCGGGCGATGGGCGTTCTCCCTCATGCTGTCAACTGGGCTGTTCCTCGCGTTTCTGCTCGTCGTTGAAATCATCACCACGATGCGGGGCGGCCCCGACAGCGACCAGTCGGGTTCGGCCATCTTCCCGACGGTGCTGCTTGGCTTCGCATTCTGGCTCGTTCTCTTTGTCCTCTGGCGGGCCCGGCGCAAGGGACCACCGGCCGACCGACCGGATCCGCCCCCGCAACCAAGCGCAGCCAAGGAGGTGCCGAGACAGACCTCGGGCGCTGGGCTGCCATCGCCGGGCCTGCCCCCACCCCCGCACTGGCCCCCCATCACATACGACGGCTACGTGCGGGGTGTTCGCCGCGTCCTAGGGCACAGCCGGGCGACAGGTCAGCTGCGGATCGATCAGGAGGCGCTCGTACCGATAACCGGCGCACCGCCTATCGGTACGGGCGCGATCGGGTCCGCGAGCTCCGCCTAAGGCAGTTGGGCATCCTCTCGATCGAATTCGTGGACGGTCGACAGGCCGGCCTTCAGTTTGTCCAGAGGCGCCAGATCGACCCGCAGCCCGACATGGCCGAAGCGCTGCGCAACCGCGGATGGCAGGTAGTCGACGAACGGCTCCCCATCGCTCGCTTGTAGATGCCCTCGAACCCTGACCGAGCACGCACCCACGAGCATTGGCGCCCCGCCCGTAGGGCTCGCCTCCATCCCCGGCGCTCGTCCGGCGAATGGCGATTCGGGGCAACAGCAACCCGAGCCGAACCGGCGATCGGCGCACGCCGAAGTGCCGTTTAGGTGCGCTGACGTACCTGGTTGACTTGCACTCGTGAGCACTGGGGCGGTTGCGAAGGTAGCGGGTCCGATGTCCGTCGTGATCGGCCTCGTAGCCCTATCTCTGGCCGTTTGGCGGACCTGGCGTCCCGCCCCCCGAGCAGTTGGGGCGGACTCGCAGGCCGTCGAGCGGCACCGCGTCGTCAAGCACCGCAGACCTTCCCCCCACGCGTGAGCCGTTGCGTCACACCAGTGAACGCCTACGTGCCCTTAGGGCGCCCGGCGCCCGGCGCCTGGCTAGCGGGACAGCGGGAGCGGGCATCTTGTTGGCAGATCGACGCGGGTTGTGCGCGAACGGTGTGCTTGAACCTCAGTGCCGACCTACCGCGGTCGCGACCCCTCCGCACAGGAGCCCAAGGAATCCTCCGACAATGGCCGATGGAATGCCGAGCTCGAAAACCGCGAACCAGGCGGTCGGCGTGTAGACCATGAGGCCCACCAGTAGCCCCACGACGCCACCGAGGAGTCCCGCCCCGGCTGTGCCAGCCAGCGCCCACCGGACAGGCAGTGGCAATGACGCAAGTTCAGTCGAGATCACCACGGACAGTCTGGCAGGACTGCACCGTCCCCTCACAAGTGAGAGCCCGTCTGCCCGGCCCTAAGTGCCGCTAGGGCGTGGCCCGCACCACCATGGGGTCGTAGCCTCATTGCGATGGTGCATGAGTACTGCGCCGCATGCGGCTTCGACGGTGCCGTGTACGACGACAAGTCCTTGATCAACTCGCTGCGGGCTCTCGGGCCTCGTTGGGCCGCGATGATCTCGGGGGCTGGCACCGAACTGCACGAGCGGCCCGCGCCCGCCGTATGGTCGGCGATCGAGTACGCGGCACACAGCCGAGACATCACGGCCTTGCACGTGTTCGGGGTCGAACAGGCGTTGACGCTCGACGAGCCCGCTTTTCCCGCGATTGGCGATGGTCTGGTCGAAGCCGCTGCCGCGGGCTATGCAGGCTCCGATCCGGTCATGGTGGTGAACGAGATCGGTCAGGAGACGACTCGGCTTGCTCAAATCGCCGACGATGCTGGACCGGCGGCCTGGTCACGAGGCCTGACGATCGGCGACAACCGAAGCGACGTTCGCCGATTGCTTGAACATGCCTTGCATGATTCGTTACATCACCTCGGCGACGTCGAGCGGGGCCTCACCCAACTCCGTGGTTAGCGCCGATGTGCCGTTCGGGCGCGGCGGATCGCCTCGCCTTCGGGCCGCCCACGCGATCCAGGTCGATCCCGCATCGGCGTCGGCTGCTATTTTCGCAGGGCGGCGAACAGCCGCTCTGCAGTGATGCGTCGAGGGGAGCCATGGCGAACATCGTCTTTGTCACGGGTGCCCCCGGCTCGGGCAAGACCACGATCGCCAAAGGCGTGGCCGAACACTTCCCCCTTGGCGCTCACCTCCAAGTCGATCAGCTTCGGGAGATCATCGTGAGCGGCTTCGCTCCGCCCGGGGACGAATGGACCGACGACAGTGAGGCGCAATTCCGCCTAGCTCGACGATCAGCCACCTTCCTCGCACAGCTCTATGCCGCCGACGGTATCTCGTTCGTGATCGACGATGTCTGCGTGCCCGGCCACTTCGTTGATCACTATGCCGAGCTGTTCTCCGATCCGACGACGAGGAAGGTCCTGCTCAAACCATCATTGCCGGCGCTCATCGCCCGTCTAGAGCAACGAGCGGGCCCTTGGGACCAGTTCTTCATCGAGACGGGAGCACCCTGGGTGTACTCGCAGCTCGAGAAGGTGTCCTTCGATGGCTGGACGGTGCTCGACACCAGCGACTCGACCGTCGAGGAGACCATCGCAGAAGTGGTGCGCATCGCCATCTAGGCCCCGTCCGTGAACGGTCGTGAACATGAGCGATCTGCGCACACCCTGGCCCACGGCGTGGGCGTGCGCCGATGTGCCGTTCGGCGCTCGGGCTATGCCTCAGCCAGGCCAGAGCGGCCGCTCGGTCACGACCCGGCACGACCCTCGGCGGGATGTCGTGCAGCGGTGCCGCTTCTGGGCCTCACGGGACCGGATCTGCTGCGAGGATGACGGCCGTGCGCCGTTACGAGGGGACCGTCTATGACAGCAGCCGCTGGGACGGCTTCAAGCTCCGTCGTGGCGACATCATCATCAGCACGCCGCCAAAGTGCGGGACGACGTGGACACAGATGATCTGCGCGTTGCTCGTGCTGCAGGAACCGGAGCTGCCGCTCCCGTTGGACACACTCTCGCCGTGGATCGACATGGTGACCCGCGCCCGCACGGAGGTGTTCGCCGACCTGGCAGCCCAGACACACCGCCGGTTCATCAAGACCCACACCCCCCTCGACGGGATACCCCACGATCCGACGGTCACGTACATCTGCGTCGGGCGTGACCCCCGCGACGTCGCGCTGTCGATGGACCGCCACATCGACAACATGGACGTCGGCGCGTTCCTCGACGCCCGCGAGCGGGCGGCAGCGATCGACGGCATCGAGCTCGACCCGTTGCCGCCACCGCCGCCGCGCCCTAACGGCGAGCGGGACCGCTTCTGGCAGTGGGTCGACGACGAGACGCCGTCGACGCAGATCGGGTCGTCGCTGCGGCGCACCGTCGAACACCTGCACACGTTCCGGGATGCCGCCGACGGCCTCGACGTCCTGTGCCTGCACTACGACGCCCTGAGGGCCGACCTGGAGGGACAGATGCGGGAGCTGGCCACACACCTCGGCATCGAGGTGGACGAGGACCGGTGGCCCCGCCTGGTCGACGCGGCGACGTTCGAGTCGATGCGCGACAGGGCCGACACGACCGTTCCCGCCGGTGGTCGGGAGCACTGGATCGACCCCGCCGCGTTCTTCAGCCGCGGGACGAGCGGCCAGTGGCGCGACCTCCTCGACGACGCCGACCTCGCTCGGTACGGCGCACGCGTGCGGGCCCTCGCGTCCGACGACCTCGTCGAATGGTTGCACCGCGAGCCAATCGACTGAGATCCCCGTTCGGCGGTTCACCCGCACTGCCGACCCTGACCGTCAGCGCCGACCGCCGCCCGACTTGGACGCGGCCCCATCCTCGATCGACACCTTGACGCCGAGACCGTTGGCACCTACGCGTTCGTCTCTCGGTTCGTCGAGCGAGAAGGCCTGCGATGGGACGGAAACGGCTGACTGTGGAACGGCGGCGGCGTCAGCCGACCTTCATCTCCCCAAGCTCTGACCAGTCGTCCTGGTCGACCATCTGGCTGACGATGCGAGGTGTCTCGACGAGGTAGGCGGGCAGGGTCGCTATCGCCGTGCGGAAGTGCTCGGACTCCACGTGCGCGGTGCCCGCGTCGCCGTCACGGAACGCCTCAACCAGCACGTACTCCGTCTGATCCTCTACGCCGCGCGACCAGTCGAACCAGAGGTTCCCCGGCTCGGCACGGGTCGCCTCGGTGAAATCGCGCGCAGCGCAATCCAGTCTTCCGCGTGCTCAGGCTGAACGCGGAACTTGGCGGTTATGAAGATCATGGCGAGACCGTACCTGGCCGGCAGCGACGCTGGTTCCTGCCGCGTCCGGGCTACTCGGAACGCCCGGCTGAGTCGGTCAGCGCATCGACCGTCGGGTTCGTCGCACGAGGACCGCCCACGTGGCGACGAGGAAGACGGCACTGAAAGCGGCGAGGACGAGCCAGTAGGTGCCGGTCGACGCGGTGCCGGCATCTCCGTACGACGCGAGGAGCGGTGGTCCGAGTCGCGATCCGCCTGCGGCGAGGATGTGCCGGGCGCCGAGGTCGTGCCCGATGGCCTCGAAGGCCCACCGCGACGGGATCACGACGCTCAGGGCGGCGCCGGCCCGGGCCATGAGGTTCACCGGCAGGATGGCGCCGGAGAACAACACGGCGGGGAAGCACAGCATCGGCAGGGCGAGCGTCGCCTGCGCCACGTTCCCGACCGCGGCGGATGCGAGCAGACCGAGGCCGAGGGCCGAGACGGCGCAGAGCAGCAATCCGAATCGCGACCGATGCGTAGGTCGGCAACGACCGGCTCGGAAGGCGGTCGAGGAGCGCGGAGCACGGCCAGCATGGCCACGATCACGAGAGCAGGAAGGGCACCAGGACCGTCACCTTCGACATGACGTACGCGCCGAGCCGCAGACCGACGAGGCGCTCGCGGCGCAGGATCGTCTGCTCGGTGCAGATCTGCAGCAGTCCGTAGGTGAGACCGAAGAAGAAGGCGGCGAAGACGATCCAGAAGCCGATCATGACCATCGAGCTCGGGCTCGGGTCATCGAACGCGAACGCGCCGGGCCGGAAGAGGACGGCGAACATGGCGACGACCAGCGCCGGTGACCCGAGCAGGATGGCGAGCGTCACCGGGTTGCGCACCAGCGTCTCGAGGGTGCGCCGGCTGAGGACGGCCCATTGGGTCCACCCGTTCGCCACGGGCCGATCGGACGTGTCCGGGTCGCGCCCCATGCGGTGGCGCGGCCATCGTCGGCCCCGGTTCGGGGACGTGGATCGGGCCCGTGGGATCGTCCAGCTCACGGTAGAGGTCGGGGATCGAGCGGACGTCGAACCGCGGCGAAGGCCTCGTCGAGCGTCCCGACGAAGGCCAGTCGCCCTCCTCGCGCCATGAAGACGATGCGATCGCACTGGGCGAGGTCTTCGATCGAGTGGGTGGTGAACACGACCGTCGCTGACCGGTCGGCGAGCTGGCGCAGGCGGGTGATCAGGCCGGCGCTGGACACGGGGTCGAGTCCCGATGTCGGCTCGTCGAGGAAGAAGACCTGCGGATCGGTCAGGAGCTCGACGGCGATGCTGGCGCGCTTGCGCTGTCCGCCGCTCAGAGAGCTGACCCGCACATCGCCGACCTCGGTCAGGCCGACAGCCTCGATCGCTTCCCGGACGATGTTGTCCGCGTCGGCGGCCGTGGTCGACGACGGGAGCCGCAGCCGCGCCGCGTAGCCGAGCATGCGTCGAAGCGGAGAGGTCGGGTGGATGATGTCGTCCTGAGGCACGTAGCCGAGCACACCCCGGAAGGACTCGAGGTTGGCGTAGAGGTCGCGTCCGTCGAAGCGCACCGAACCGGCGGTCGCCGGCGAGACACCGGCGATGGCCTCGAGCAGGGTCGTCTTGCCGGCCCCGCTGGGCCCGACGATGGCGACGAGCTCACCGGGCGAGACCGTCAGGGAGACGGCATCGAGGAGCTCGACCTCGCCCCGTCGACGAACCCGGACTCGCCGGGACAGCCCCCGGACATCGATCTGGACGCCCGTGATCGGGCGGCCGGCGGGCGCCGGGGAGCGGGAGCTTCCACCACCATCGTCGACCCGTCGTTGCGGTGCACAGCCATCGTTCCTCCTGGGGTTCGGACCTGCGATCGCTCGAGGCCCGTGCGAGTTCCCGCTGCTCTCGCCACGAGAAAGCACGATCGTTCGTGCTGAATTGAAAGTACGACCGATCGTGCTATCTTGTCAAGGTGCCCGTTGAACGGAAGCTGCGCGCCGATGGGGAACGCACTCGAGAGGCGATCGTGCGCCAGGCGGTGTCGCTGGCGACGCTGGACGGACTGGAAGGTCTCTCGATCGGCAACCTGGCCAGGGCGCTCGGCATGAGCAAGAGCGGCATCTACGCCCACTTCGGTTCGAAGCAGGAGCTGCAGCTCGCCACCGTCGACGAAGCCGAACGGATCTTTCGAGCCGAGGTCATCGAGCCCGCGCTGGCCGCGCCGCCAGGACTCGCTCAGGTCATCGCCGTGTGCGACGCCTTCTTCGAACATCTGGCGCGACACACCTTTCCCGGTGGATGCTTCCTCGCCGGCGCCGTCTTGGAGATGGGCGCCCGCCCTGGCCCGGTCAAGGAGCACGTCGCCGCGTTCCAAGCCCGGTTCACGAGCCTGATCCACCAGTTCGTCGTCGACGGCGCTCGAGCGCCACGAGCTCGCCGCCGACGAAGACACGGACGCCCTCACCTTCGAGGTGAATGCGCATCATCCTCGCCGCCAACGCCAGCTTCGTCCTGCGCGAAGACCCGGCGACACTCGACCTGGCCAGGACGATCGTGCGCCGGAGACTCGCGGCCTGAGCTGCGACCGCGCCCCGGGTCCTGTCCCGGCCGCGAGCGGAAAATCGCTGGACACCGCCTGCGGGATCGTGTTGCCTGTTCGGGCCGCACCGCCAACGGTGCCGCCACCGACGACCACGGGAGGTTCGAGGCCATGACTGCACGTCACGCTCCCTCATCTCCCGGTCGCGCCCGCTCGCTCGCGGTAGCCCTCGTTCCTGTCGGCTCCCGCCGCGGGTTCGTCGATCCGGGATCTGCTCCCTGGTCACCCCGAACCCGGAGGACACGTGTCCGACCACCCCGAACCCCCCGACTGGCTCGTCCCCGAGCCGTACACCGACACCGACCTGGGCGTCCTGAAGACCGGCAAGGAAGCCCAGGTGTCGCTCGTCGAGCGCACCGGAGCCGCCGGCCGGTGCCTGCTCGCCCGCAAGCTGTACCTCCCTCGCGAGGTCTCCCAGAAGGGTGTCCTCGAGGCGATGGGCGTGCAGCGCTCCTCGCAGTTCCGCAACGACGTCACCTATCGGGAAGGCCGCCAGTTCCGCAGGAGCCGCGACCGCCGGGCCGTCGAGCGCATGTCCACTCGCGGCAAGGCGCTCCTGCAGGAGCGCTGGACCAACCACGAGCACGACGTGATGGCCGTGCTGTGGCAAGCCGGCGTGCGTGTGCCGTATCCCGGTCGCGTTCGCCGAGGACCACTTCGACATGGAGTACGTCGGCGACCTCGAGGAGGCGGCGCCGACCCTGGCGCGCCTGCGCCCGCGTGGCCCGTTGCTCGATGCCATCTGGGACCAGCTGGAGGCCAACCTCGTTCGAGTCGTCGGCCGCGGGGTACGCCCACGGCGACCTCTCCGCCTACAACCTGTTGTGGTGGGCCGACGAGCTGTGGCTGATCGACCTCCCCCAGGCCGTCGACATCGCCGCCAACCCGATGGGCCTCGACTTCTTGCATCGCGACGTCGTCAACATCACCACCTGGTTCGCCCGCCAAGGCCTCGATCGCGATCCCGAGGAGCTGTTCGCGCTCCTGCTCGACCCAGCTCACGTGGTGACCCGACTGCGCATCGTCGCGCTGAACGCGCGCATGCACTTGCGACCCGCTCAGCAGGACGTCGAGTGCATCAGGCACTGGGCGTAGAAGATGAGTTGGACGTAGGCGACGATGACGGAGGGGGCGGCGTCGACCCGCCGACGTGGCGTTCGGTGCCGGGTCCTAGGCTCGGCTCGTGATGCCGTTTCGGTTCGGCTATCAGGTGATGGTGGGCGGCGACCCTGTCGCGCTGCGACGCGAGGCTCGGGCCGCCGAGGAGGCCGGGTTCGACGTGTTGTGCAGCTTCGACCACCTCGGCTCCGACTTCTCGGCTCTGGCCCCACTGGCTGCCGCCGCGGGCATCACCGACCGGATCCGGCTGTGCCCGCTCGTGGTCAACAACGACTTCCACCACCCGGTGCTTCTGGCTCAGGAGATCGCCAGCCTCGACCGCCTGTCAGAGGGCCGCGTCGAGCTCGGCATCGGGGCCGGTCATGCCTTCACCGAGTACGCCGCCGCCGGGATGACCTTCGACTCTCCGCCGGTGCGCAAGGCCCGGTTGGGCGAGTCGGTCGAGATCCTCCGACGGCTGCTGGATGGCGAGACCGTCACCTATGCCGGTGAGCACTACCAGCTCCAGCGATGCGACCACGCTGCGTCCCCTTCAGGAGCACCTGCCGATCCTCATCGGCGTGAACGGCCGCGACGCGCTTGCTCACGCCGCCTCACGCGCCGACACGATCGGACTCACGATGGTGGGGCGGACCCTCGCCGATGGCCAGCACCACGAGGTTCGATGGTCGCCCGAACGCCTCGACGCGACCGTCGGATGGATCAACCGCCACGCCGGCGACCGTCGGGCCGGTCCCGAGCTCAACGCCCTGATCCAGGCGATCGTCGTCACGAACGACCGGGCCAGTGCCGCTGACGAGCTGGCCGCCAAGATCGACGGGCTGACCGTGGCCGATGCCCTCTCCACGCCCTTCCTGGCCCTCGGCACCCACGACGAGATGGCCCAGCACCTCCTCGACTGCCGGGCTCGATGGGGCATCTCCTACTACGTGGTTCGCGACATCGACGCCTTCGCACCCGTACTCGAACGACTGCGCCACGCCGATCTCCAGGCCGGCACCTGACCCCGGTCCTACTTTGCGACCCACGTCCGTGACCGACCTTCCGCCTCCACCTCCGCCACCGCCCGCCATGGCGCCAGCGACGTTCACAGGCGGGATCCGGTCGCAGCCCTGGGGGTGGGGTGGGACCTGGCCCTTCGGTCACCTCCGGTTCGACCAGTCCGAGATCCGGATCTGGGGACTCGGCATCACGGTCGTAGCCCGTCGAGAGGCGGTCCTGGGGATACGCGTCACCGGCGGCCTGTTCGCCAAGGTGCAGATCGTCATGCGCGACGGCAGCATCGAACGCCGCTACTTCGTGCCCTTCGACACGGCGGCGATTCGGACGGCGCTGCACGCTCGAGGCTGGCCCGTACTCGACCGCTGAGGCGGGCACGCCGAAGCCCCGACTTCCAGCTCGAGCCGTCGCCCGCGATCGCCACGAAACGGCGTGGCTCCTGCACTTGGGGATTCAAGGACCATCCGCCATTGACTGCCGTTCGAAAGCCCGAGCCGGTCGGACCTCCATTCCTCTCATCGGCACAGTTGCTCAGGCGTGGCGCCTCGTGATGGCGACGAGGTAGCGGCACGGCGTGCGGGTCGGGTTGACGAAGGCGCACGGCGCCGGGGGTCCGAGCTGCAGGCAGTCGCCCGGATCGAGCTCGTGGTCGACGTCGTCCTCGCGGAAGCGCAGGTGGCCTTCGATCATCCAGATCTGTTGGTGGATGAAGGCATACGAGTCGGGCGGGTAGGAGACCTCGGCGCCCGCCGGTAGCTCGACCTCGACCAGCTCGATCGCCCCGCCGGCCGGCGAAACGGCCCGTCGGCGATAGCCGGTGCCGGGATCGGTCCAGGTCGGCTGGTCGGCGGCGCGCACGAGGCGACGGCCCTCGCCCTCGGCGCTGGCCACCATCTGCGACAGCGTCAGGCCCAGTGCGCCCGACAGACGGCCGAGCAGGGCGGCAGTGGGCTGGGCCTGACCCCGCTCGATCTTGGCGATCATGGCGCGCGACACGCCCGACCGCTCGGCCAGGGCGTTGACCGACAGCTCGCGGGCCAGGCGGGCGCTCTGCAGCGTGGCGGCGATGGAGTCCGAGAGGGCGTCCGTCATGGCTGTTCACTATAGGGGCAATGTTCGCTACTATCGTGACATGACCGACTCCGCCCCGGTGATTCGACCGGCATCCGAGCTGGACGGCGACGCGTGCGCTGGCCTCTACGCCCCCTACGTGACCGACACGGTGATCACCTTCGAGCTGGTCCCTCCGTCGTCCGACGAGATGGCCGAGCGCATCGCTCGCGCCAAGCGCACCCACGCGTGGCTGGTGCTCGAGGACCACGGACGCGTCGCCGGCTACGCCTACGGCGGGCCCTATCACTCGCGCGCCGCCTATCGATGGTCCTGCGAGGTCAGCGTGTACGTCGAGGTCGGCCGCCGACGCACCGGGGCCGGCCGGAGCCTCTACGACGCCCTCCTCCCCTGTCTGGCCGAACGGGGATATCGCACCGCGGTGGCCGGCATGACGCTGCCCAACGAGGCCAGCGTCGGACTGCACCGCTCCATGGGTTTCGAGCCGGTCGGCACCTACCGGCGCATCGGCTGGAAGCAGGACGCGTGGCACGACGTGGCCTGGATGCAGTGCTCGTTGGTCGACGGCGAGGATCCGCCCGCCGAGCCGCGATAGCGACGGGCTCGGGCTCAGCTCACGGGGTCGAGCAGGACCAAGGGGATCTCGCGGTCGGTCTTGGTCTGGTAGTCGGCGTAGTTCTTGTGGTCGGCGACCACCAGCGGCCACAGCCGGGCGCGCTCGTCGGCGGTGGCCACGCGAGCCACCATCTTCGTCTTGGGGGCGCCCTTGAAGACGACATCGACATCGGGATGGTCCCGCAGGTTGAGGAACCAGGCCGGGTGGGTGTCGTCGCCACCCCGGGACGCCACGATGACGATGGTGTCGCCCTCTTGATAGGGAGAGGTGAGCATCACCGAGCGAGCCTGACCGCTCTTGCGTCCGATGGTCGTGAGCTCGAGCACGGGCATGTTCATCCCGCTCCATCCGAAGTGGCCGAAGCTCAGCTTGAGCATGGCGCGGTGGACGGCGTTCATCGTCTTCAAGGTGGCGTCGCTGGGCATGACTCGACCCTAACGCCGCGCCTTGGCCCGCGCCGCGCCGAGGATCCCGACAGCGACGCCGACGACGGCACCACCGAGGCCCACCGTGCGCGACCGCTCGGGCAGGCGGTCGTGGTTGGCGATCCCACCCACGAGATCGGCCAGGTCGGCCCCACCGCTGGCCAGGAACCAGCCGGGTGTGGTCGGCGAGCCCGTGAGGCCGGCTCTCAGCAGCATGGCGCCGATCAGCGCGTCGCGATATCCCATCGACCGCAGGAGCAACGACGCCGTCGGGTTGTCGTCGGGGTCCGATCCCCAGATGACGCTGGCCGCCGTCGGGGCGACGAGGAACGACACGCCCGACGCCAACCTGATGGTCCCGGCCGTCACCGCCAACAGATCACGCTTCGCATGGGTCATCCCCCGAGTCTGCCCGCTGGTCGCGACCTAGTCTGCGGCGATGAGCTTCCTTCCTCGTGACCCCGAGCTCGACCAGCACCTCGACGAGACCCGGTCGATGAACCAGCTGGCCGCCACGGTGATGGCCGATCTGCCCCGGTTCGACACGCCCGACGGGCTCGCTCGCCGGCGCCAGGCCAACGACCTGCTGCCGTCGCCGACCGATGCCGTGATCGTCGAACGATCGGTGCCCGGGTCCGACGGAGACATCGCCGTGCGGGTGCTGACGCCCGAGCGGGTCGACGCCGTCTACCTCGACCTCCACGGGGGTGGTTGGGGGATCGGCAGCGCGACCGAGGACGACTTCTTCAACTGGGAGATGGCCCAGGCCACCGACGTGGCCGTCATCAGCGTCGACTACCGCCTGGCCCCCGAGCACCCGTTCCCGGCGGGGCCCGACGACTGCGAGGCGGCGGCCCGCTGGCTCGTCGAGCACGGGTCGGCCGAGTTCGGCACCGACCGCCTGTTCATCGGCGGGGGATCGGCCGGCGCCCATCTGAGCGCGTTGACGCTGTTGCGCCTGCGGGATCGCCACGGCATCGACGTCGGGCGCACGTTTCTCGGCGCCAACTTGATCTTCGGTTGCTACGACCTCGGATACTCGCCCAGTGTGCGGGCCGCCGACGAGCGGTCGTTCCCTCCGCCCGACGAGTTCGACGCCATCATGGCCAACTTCTTGCCGGGGCTCGACGCCGAGGCGCGGCGCAAACCCGAGATCTCGCCGCTGTACGCCGACCTGCACGATCTTCCGCCCGCCCTGTTCACCGTCGGGACCGCCGATCCGTTGCTCGACGACTCGATGTTCATGGCGGCGCGCTGGGACGCGGCTGGCAACGAGGCCGAGCTGGCCATCTACCCCGAGGGCATCCACGCCTTCGTCGCCTTCCCCATCGAGATCGCCCGCATCGCCCGTCGTCGTACCTACGACTGGATCGGCGAGCGCATCGCCGCCTCGGCCGCCGTCGCCCCCTGAGCGCCGGGTCAGACGACGGTCTCGACCCTGATCACCTCGGTCCGGGCGATGGCGGCGTCGCGCTCGGCCGCCATCGCGGCCCGCGCCGGATCGCTCATGTAGCCCTCGAAGGCGATCTCGGAGGCGAATTCGATCGTGTGGACCTCGAACGGGCCGTCCGCCGCCTCGATGGCGCGAACCCGACTGGTCAGTCGACCGTCGTGGTCGCCGAGCAGCGGCAGCACCCGATCCTCGTAGTCGACCAGCTCTTGCTCGCGATCGGGTACGGCCCACAGCAGCACACACAAGGTCACAGCCATCTCGGGATCCTCCCACGAGCAGCTCGGGGCTAGAGGCCCCCAGCCGAGCGGACGGCCTCGTTGATCACGAGCACGACTGCAGAGCCCACGATGGCGACAACGCCAGCCGTGACCCAACGACGGCTGATCGCCCGTCGACGAAGAGCCTTCGCGATGAACACCAGCGCGAGAACGAGCATCGAGCCGGTGAGCACCGCCCGGAGCGTCATCACGTTGTGACAACCCGCGGGCGCGGTGCTACCGAGCCAACCCGTCGGGCGGAAGACGCTCTCACAAGTCTGGTCGGTCGAGGTGAGGTCGATCCAACTCGCGCCGACCCAGAGCGAGGATGCGATCAGCACCGCCCCCGTCACGATCAACACCAGTCGACCAGCCTGCGTCCGACGCCGGTGTCCTCTACGACCGCCCGCTCCACTCCTGGAGTATCCCACGCGGCCCGATTCCCGAGCGGTGGTCTTGTCTCCGGGCGATGGTCACGGAGTGCTGGACCATGCGTCGGGCTGGGTCCCATCGAGGTCGCGGACCTCGTAGATCGCGGCAAGATCCGCGGCGGACAGCGATCCTTGGTTGAAGCGCGCCCGATCCGGGTCGGCGGCCAGCGCGGCGATGCCCCGGCCAACGTAACGCGGGGTCTCAGACTGGCTGAACCCGTCCGGCGCCTGTGCCTCGCGCCAGTTGTCCTCGGTGACGCCGAAGGCCTCGAGCATCATCTCGGATCGCACCCAGCCTGGTGTGACGGCGACCGCCGTGGCGTTGTGGGGTGCCAGTTCGTGGCCGAGCGACCAGGCGAGACGATTCACCGCCGTCTTCACCAGGTCGTAGAACACCGAGATCCGATAGTGGTCGGTGTTGTAGTCGCGCGTGCCGTCGGTGACCTCGATGAGCAGGCCGCCCGGTCGCACGATCAACAGGGGGAGCAGTGCTTGAGCGGTGATCAGATGGGTGTCGATGCCCAATCGCAGGATGCGGAGTCCGTCGTCCAGGTTGGTCTCCCAGATCGGTCGGTCCCACTCGGGGGGTCCGCCCTTGAGCAGCTCGGCTCCCCAGATGTCGTTCACGAGCACGTCGATGAGCCCGTGATCCGTGCGGATCCGATCGGCGAGGGCACCGACCTGGGCGGGGTCGAGATGGTCGACCGGTGCGGCGACGCCCGTCCCACCGAGCTCGGTCACGAGCTCGGCGGTCTCCTCGATGGTCTCTGGTCGATCGGGGTAGTCCGATCGAAGCGCCGCGGTGCGGCTGGAGCGGCCGGTGCAGTACACGGTGGCCCCTGCCTCGCCGAGGGCACAGGCGATGCCGCGGCCCGCCCCGCGGGTCGCGCCGGCCACCAGCGCCACTCGGCCTCGCAGTGCATCCGGATCAGGCTCCCATGTCGTGCTCATCCGTCGAACCCCCCTTTGACCTAGGCCTGTCGGACCTGGAGGGCCTTGTCGACTTTGAAGCGCCGGTGCAGACGCTGCTCCTTCGGCTGGAAGTACTCGGTCGCGTCAGCCATCGGGACGATCTCAGGACGCTCGATCCGGTAGCTGCGTCCGCCGGTGACAAGAGTGGCCGATCCGGCGGCCAGAACGTTCTTGAGCCAGTCGGTTCGTTCACCGTAGGGGAGCGCGATGAGAAAGCTCCCGTCGTGCTCTGCCGCCACCACTGGGGTCTCATACGCCCGACCAGACACTCGCCCGACGTGGTGGACCACCGAGGTGTTGGAGCCGGGTTTGCCCGCCGATCTCAAGGCAACTGGACGCATGACCCGCGTCAGCCGTCGCAGTGCCCCCTGGAGCTGCGCATTCATGCAACAGAGCGTGACACGGAACGGTCGTGTCGGCAGGTAGCGCGGTCGATTCGCCACGCCTGGTCGCCGTTCGGTGCCCGTGACTCCGTCGATGGGTCCGCAGGCGCGGGCAGCATGGAAGCCGTGACGGCGCTGACCGATGCGGGGCTCGGGCTCGACTGCTACAAGCTGCGGCTGGAGCGCACAACCGACGCGTGGATCAGCGCGGGCACCCATCTACGAGATCAGGTGGCGGTGATGCTCGACGATCAGGCTGCGGAGGTCGAGCACATCGGCTCCTCGTCGGTGCTCGGGCTCCTGGCCAAGCCGATCGTCGATCTTGTCGTCGGCCTCGCCGCCGGCCACGACTTCGAGCTTGTCTCGAGCACGCTCGAGGCCAGCGGGTGGATCTACATCGCCGACGCCGGTGAGAGCGGAGGTCAGATCCTCGTCCTCGAAGCTCGGCCGCAGTACCGAGTCGCTCACCTGCACGTCGTCGATCGTGGAGGAGTCCAATGGCTGGACTACCTGCGCTTCAGGGGTCTCCTGCGCACGAGCTCGGAGGCCCGTCGCCGATACGAGGCGGCCAAGGTCCAGCTGCTCGACGAGCACGGCGATCGTCGCCAGGCGTACACCGATGCCAAGTCCAAGGTCGTGACCTCGTTGCTCGACGGCCTCGGCTGAGCGGAGTGCGATCGCCAGTCCGGTGGTGTCAGCCCGCGTCTTGCTCGCGCGCCCGGATCGCCTCGAGCGGCTCTTGGAAGTGCCAGTGGTGGCCTTCGAGATCGTCGGCCTCGTAGCGCCGGTATCCGTAGAAGGCGTCCTCGATCGGCATCGTGATCGTGGCGCCCTCGGCGAGGGCATGTTCGTAGTGCGAGTCGATGTCGTTGACCGAGACGTTGATCATCACCGTCGCGTGGCCGACCTGGGCGGGGCTGTAGAGGTGGTGGACGTCCCGGGCCGCCTCGCTGGCCCGGCCGATCATGACCACGCCGTCACCGAACTCGAGCCAGGCGAGCATTCCCTCGCCGTCATCGCCACCGCCCATCCGTGCTTCGCGCCGTTCGGTGAACTGGAACACGCGGGTGAGGTATTCGAGGGCGGCGACTTCGTCCGCATAGGTGAGCCGGGGATACATCGCCGGCGTCCGACTCCATGCGTCGGCTTGTGATGACGTACTTCCGATCGAGGTCATGAGTCTCTCCTTCTCACGCTTGAACAGTCCGGGGTCGCCCTCGTCGACGGGCAGGACCCCGTCGGGGCGAAGTGTGGCGGCCGCTCGTTCTTCCCCGCGCTCGCCGACGAGTTCGCGGAGTCGTCCACGTGCTCGGTTCAGCCTCGAACGCACCGTGCCCACTGGTACATCGAGCGCAGCTGCGATCTGGTCGTAGCTCATGCCCTCCCAGGCGAAGAGCAGCAGAGCGTCGCGCTCCCCCTGGGGGAGCGTGGCGATGGCGGCGGCGATGTCGGCCCACAGCCGCGTGGCGTCGAGCCGGGCGTCGACCTCGGAGAAGAGGTCGGATGCGGTCGACGGACGTGTTCATCAACCGGGCCGTCGCGCCGAGACGGCGGGCCTCACCTTGGCGATGGCGGGCCAGGAGATTGCTCGCGATCCCGTACAGCCAGGGCCGAGCCTCCGCTCGATCGGTGTCGAAGCTCGTCCGCTTCTCGAATGCGATGCGAAAGAGCTCGCCCAACAGCGAGTCAGCGTCGTCGGGGCCGACCCGGCGCACGAAGTACCGGAACATCGTCGTGGCATGCCGGTCGAACAGCTCGCCGAAGGAGGCCGGCGACTCGAACGAGCACGCGATGACCTCGGCATCGGTGCGCGGACCCATCACCTCATGTTCCCCGCTCGGAGCGACACAGTTCGGACCTTTCGGCGCGAGGGGCACGGACGCGTCAGCCCCGTTTCGGCTCGTGTTCAGCAGTTCTTCAGATTCGGACCGTACGGTGTCAGCGCTGGAGTTGAGGGGAGCGTGCAATGGGCGAGGTGGTACGGGGACGTAGGTCCACGCGGCACGGCGCGGGACGACTTCGGTCGCGTCGGATCCCTGTCGCGGTGATGTTGGCGTTGACCGCAGCGCTGGTGCTGGTCCCGCAGGCGACGACGAGCTCCGCGGCGGCGGCGGGACCCGCCTTCGTCCAGCAGGCCTCGGGCCACGGACCGTCGCGGCAGACGCTGGCCGTGACGCCCACCGCGAACGTCACGACCGGGAACCGACTCGTCGTCGAGGTCGGCGTCTGGAGCGCGGCCAGCGCCACGACGCTCAAGGTCTCTGACTCGGCCGGCAACTCCTACATCGAGCTCACCCACTTCACGGCGGCCGATGCCACGGAGATGAGCGTGTGGACAGCTCCGATCACGGTCGGCGGAGGGACCAAGCCCGTCGTCACGGCTACGGCCACGTCGGTCGCCGACATCGGGATGACCGTCGACGAGTACTCGGGCCTCTCGACGGTCGCTGATGCCACGGTGGTGGACACGAGCACCCAGGCCGTCGGCAAGACGGTCGTGGCGCAAGCGGTCGGCTCGGCTCCGACCTCACCCGCCTCGGCCGACAACGAGCTGGCCGTGGGCTTCTACGTCGACTCTGGCTTCGGTGACACGTTGACGGCCGGACCAGGCTTCACCGCGCGCTCCAACGTTTCGCCCAACGGCGACATGGAGCTCTTGACCGAGGATGCGCTGGTGTCCGCCGGCGCGACGCCGGCGGCGACGATCAACACCGGGGCCAAGACGTATTGGCTCGCGGCCACGATCCTCCTCCGTCCGGCCACCGGGACGGCCACCGTTCCCGGGGCCCCCACCGGGGTCACGGCCACGGCCTCGAACGGCTCGGCCGCCGTGACCTGGACCGTCCCGTTCACCGGTGGCCTGCCCATCACGAGCTATGTGGTGACGCCTTACATCGGTACAGCCGCGCAGGCCCCGACCACCGTCACCGGGTCGCCGCCGAGCCCGGTGGCGACGATCAGCGGGTTGACCAACGGCACCTCGTACACGTTCGTCGTGACCGCGACCAACTCGCTCGGCACGGGTCCGGCATCGTCGCCGTCGAACGCCGTGACGCCGGGCGCGGTCGCCCAGGGCCAGTGGTCGGCGCTGCAGACGATGCCCGTCGTGGCGCTGAGCAACATCTTGATGAAGAACGGCAGCCTGCTCTCGTGGGACGGCTGGCAGCAGCCCCAGCCGAGCGTCGTGTGGAACCCGGCCGCGCCCGGGACGTTCTCGACCATCAACGCGCCCGACAGCGTGTTCTGTGACGGAGCCGTGCAACTGCCGGACGGCCGCGTCGTGGTCGTGGGCGGCTACGGCGGTCTGTCGACCGGTCAGGCCGGCATCGTCGACACCAACATCTACAACCCGACCACGGCGACCTGGACGCGCGTCGCGAACATGCACTTCCCCCGGTGGTATCCCGACCTCACCGAGTTGGCCGACGGTCGGCTGGTCGCCATCAGCGGCAACTCCACTGACACGTCCCACTGGGCCGACACCCCCGAGGTCTATGACCCCACGGCCAACACGTGGACGACGTTGTCGGCCGTGTCCACCCCGCAGGTCCACGAGGAGGAGTACCCCTTCTCGTACCTCGTGCCGAACGGATCCGTGTTCACCATCGGCCCGTCCGAGGACAACTCCTTCCTGTTGAACGTGGCCAACCAGACGTGGACCGCCACCGGCGGCCCGAGCGGGATCCGCAACGGATCGTCGGTCATGTACCAGCCCGGAAAGATCCTCTACACGGGCGGCGCGTCGGACATCAACAATCCGACGCCGTCCCAGGCCAACGCGTCGATCATCGATCTCAACGCCACGACGCCCAAGTGGCAGGCCGTCGCCCCGATGGGCAACGCCCGCATCTACCACACCCTCACCATGCTGGCCGATGGACGCGTGCTGGCCATCGGTGGTTCGAACACGAGCGATCAGAAGGTCATCACCACCGGCGTGCTGCCGACCGAGGAATGGGATCCGACGACCCAGACGTGGACGGCGGATGCGCCCATCGCCGCGGCACGGAACTACCACTCGACCGCGCTGCTCCTGCCCGACGGCCGGGTCCTCGTCGCGGGTGGAGGTCATCCCAATGGCCTGGGTGACCAGGGCCAGTTCTCATACCAGATCTTCTCGCCGTCGTACCTGTTCAACGGTCCTCGCCCGACGATCACGAGTGCCCCGTCGCAGGCCAGCTACGGCTCGTCGATGACCGTCACCACGCCGGATGCGGCCTCGGTGAAGTCCGTGAACCTTGTCTCGTTGGGAGCCGACACCCACCAGAGCGACATGGGTCAGCACTTCGTGCCCCTGTCGTTCACGGCCGGTTCCGGCTCACTGAACATCTCGGCGCCCAGCTCCGGGGCCTTGGCCCCTCCCGGCACCTACATGCTCTTCATCGTGAACAGCGCCGGCGTGCCGTCGGTCTCGACCATGGTCACGATCGGTCAGGCCCCTGGGACGCCGGCGGCGCCGACGGCCGTGACGGCGACGGCGGGTAACCAGTCGGCCACGGTGAGCTGGACCGCCCCGGGCAACGGTGGAAGCCCGATCACCAGCTACACGGTCACGCCCTACGCCGGGACCACGGCGTTGACGCCGACGACGGTGTCGGGTTCGCCGGCGCCGACGACGGCGACGGTGTTGGGGTTGTCGAATGGGACGGCGTACACGTTTGTGGTGACAGCGACGAATGGGGTGGGGACGGGTCCGTCTTCGGTGCCGTCGAATGTGGTGACGCCGGTGGCTCCGAGTGCGCCGTCGGCGCCGACGGGGGTGACGGCTTCGGCTGGGAATCAGTCGGCGACGGTGAGTTGGACGGCTCCTGGTGGTGGGGGGAGCACGATCACGAGTTATTCGGTGACTCCGTATGTGGGGTCTACGGCGTTGTCGCCGACGACGGTGTCGGGTTCGCCGGCGCCGACGACGGCGACGGTGTTGGGGTTGTCGAATGGGACGGCGTACACGTTTGTGGTGACGGCGACCAATGGGGTGGGGACCAGTCCGCCTTCGGTGCCGTCGAATGCGGTGACGCCGGTGGCGGTGACGACACCGGGGTTCGTGCAACAGGCGACTGCGCATGGGGTGAACCGGTCGTCGTTGGGGGCGGCGTTGGCGTCGAACGTGACGGCGGGGGACCGGTTGGTGGTCGAGGTCGGGACGTGGGCCAATGCCAGTTCCACGACGTCGGCGGTCACGGATTCGGCGGGGAACACCTACACCGAGTTGATGTCGGTGGTGGCGTCGGACAAGACGGAGATGTCGGTGTGGACCGCTCCGATCACCGCGGGTGGGGGGACGAAGCCGACGGTGACGGCCACCACGAACAAGGTGTCCGACGTCGGTGTCTCGGTGAGTGAGTACTCGGGGTTGTCGACGGCTGGGGGTGTGTCGGTCCTGGATCAGTCGGCGCATGCCAGTGCCAAGACGACCACGGCGTCGGCGGTGAGCTCGGGGTCGACTCCTGGTGCGACGCTGTCCAACGAGTTGGCCATCGGCTTCTATCTCGACTCGGGGTTCGGTGACAGCCTCAGCGCCGGTCCGGGTTACACGTCGCGATCGAACATCTCCCCGGCGGGTGACATCGAGCTGCTCACCGAGGACGCCATCATCGCCGCCGGCGCCAACCCCGCCGCCAGCATCAACACCGGACCCAACACCACCTGGATCGCCGCCACGCTCACGTTCAAACCGGCCACGACGACCAGCCCGACCGCCCCGTCGGCCCCGACGTCAGTGGTGGCGACCGCGGGCGACCAGTCGGCCACCGTGATGTGGAACGCGCCTTACGACGGTGGGAGCGCCATCACCAGCTACACCGTGACCCCGTACATCGGTGGCGTCGCCCAACCGCCGGTGATCGTCGACGTGAGCAGTGCCTCGGCGATGGCGCAATCGCCCCTCGTGGCCACCGCCCAACGGAAGGCGGCGACCTCGGCGGCACTGGTCGATGGCGCCTACTTCTGCCATTTGACGACCCACTCGCTCATGGCCATCGCGCCGGCGGCTCTGCCGGCGACGACGGCGACGGTGTTGGGGTTGTCGAATGGGACGGCGTACACGTTTGTGGTGACGGCGACCAATGGGGTGGGGACCAGTCCGCCTTCGGTGCCGTCGAATGCGGTGACGCCGGTGGCGGTGACGACACCGGGGTTCGTGCAACAGGCGACTGCGCATGGGGTGAACCGGTCGTCGTTGGGGGCGGCGTTGGCGTCGAACGTGACGGCGGGGGACCGGTTGGTGGTCGAGGTCGGGACGTGGGCCAATGCCAGTTCCACGACGTCGGCGGTCACGGATTCGGCGGGGAACACCTACACCGAGTTGATGTCGGTGGTGGCGTCGGACAAGACGGAGATGTCGGTGTGGACCGCTCCGATCACCGCGGGTGGGGGGACGAAGCCGACGGTGACGGCCACCACGAACAAGGTGTCCGACGTGGGTGTCTCGGTGAGTGAGTACTCGGGGTTGTCGACGGCTGGGGGTGTGTCGGTCCTGGATCAGTCGGCGCATGCCAGTGCCAAGACGACCACGGCGTCGGCGGTGAGCTCGGGGTCGACTCCTGGTGCGACGCTGTCCAACGAGTTGGCCATCGGCTTCTATCTCGACTCGGGGTTCGGTGACAGCCTCAGCGCCGGTCCGGGTTACACGGCGCGATCGAACATCTCCCCGGCGGGTGACATCGAGCTGCTCACCGAGGACGCCATCATCGCCGCCGGCGCCAACCCCGCCGCCAGCATCAACACCGGACCCAACACCACCTGGATCGCCGCCATCCTCACGTTCAAATCGTCGTAGCGACGACCTGACCCGGTAGGCGCCTAGTGCGCGGCCAGGACCTCCCAGGCGATGGCGTGCCACTGGTCCGAGATGCCCGATATGGCCGCGTTCACCTGCACGGGACCCGGGGTGACCACGGGGGTGTTCTTGGTCTGCACCCAATAGCCATCGCGGTCGGCATCGTTCAGCACGATCGAGATGATCGACTGGTCCGGGCCGGGGACGGGCGTCTCACTGTTGTCCCAGTTGTCGAAGACACCGAAGACGACGGAGTCGGGCGCGGTCGTGGTGACCGTCGCCGTGGCGGCGTTGTTCTTGCTGGTGACGAGCCAGTTCGGAGTCCAAGCCGCCGCTGACTGGTCGGGGGCGGCATGGTCCATGACGAGCACCTGGAGATCACCCACCGGAGCGGTGACATCCTTGGTGTTGCGGCTGAAGGTGGCGGTGACGCTGATGGCCGACTGCGCGGTCGGGTTGGCTGCCCACCACACCTCGACGAACCCGGCAACGGTGTTGCCGTTGCTGTGGTTCTCGCGGCCGAGCAGGTGCCAGGTCCGGGCCACGCCGCTGTTGGTCACCGACGCGACGGTGGTGAGCGGCGTCGTGGCCGGGGAGTCCATCGAGAAGACGGCGTAGAGGACAGTGGTGGCGGGCGGCGAGAACGCCGGCGAGGTCGTCGTCGGCACGTTCCGCGGCACCGGGCTGGCGGCGGGCGTCGAGGGGTCCCTCGTCGGACTGACGGCCGGAGCCAGGACTTGGAGGCCGGCGCTTCCGGTGACGAAGAGATCGCCATCGGACACCACAGGCGAGAAGGCCGTCGCGGTGTTCTTCGTCGCGATGGCCGAAGCCAGGACTCCGGTGGCGGCGTCGAGCGCGTCAACGGTGCCCGCCGCGCCCGTGTAGAAGTAGACGAGCCCGTTGGCCAGCGTCGGCCCCGAGCCCTTGGATCCGGTGGCGGCGTCCTGGTGGTGCCAGAGCTGCGCACCGGTCGTCTCGTCGAGGGCATAGAGCGGGCTGGCGGCGGCCTGGTTCTCGGTCACGTACACGCGACCGTTCCCGACGGCCATGGTGTCGCGGACCGCACCCGACAGGTTCGAGTCGCGCCACTGCAGCTTGCCGGTCGTGGCGTCGAAGGCTCCCACCACGCCGTTGCCAGTGGCGGCCAAGACCGAACCGTCCGCCACCGAGGGCGAGGCGACGAGGCCCGTCGAGGTGGCCGTCCCGACCGTTGCGGTCCAGTCGAGGGTCAACGACGGCAGATGGAGCGCGTCCAGCTTGGCGTCGGTGCGGCCGACATACGCGAGGTCGTTCCCGACCGTCACCGCGGTCGAGTACGCACCACCGGTGGGGCTGGAGCCGAGGAGCACACCGGCGTCGCTGTAGGCCACGACCCGGTGCGTGTCGAGCAACGTGACCAGGAGCATCCCGGCGTTGCCCGTCCCCGTCGAACTGGGTCCATTGGGGACGAGCGTGACCGAGGTCGGGGTCTTGCCGGGCAGCGTCCGGCTCCACACGAGCTTGAGGTTGGCGTCGAACGCTTGAAGGGATGCCGAGTTGCCGCTCTCGGTCGTGAACACCAGGCCGTCGCCGCCCGAAGCGGGATTGCCGACCGCGGGCGCGGTGGGTGACCCCGACTCGACGGCGCGGGTCTGGACCGCTCCGGTCGTCTCGCTCAACGACTCGATGGCCGGGCCCGATCCGTCGGCGACGTAGACGAGGTCGTTGGCCACCGACGGGTCGGCCACGTAGGACAGCGACGAGTTCAACCACTTCTGGGCCAGGGTGGCGACGTTCGCGGCGCCGAGGGTCGACTCGCTCGTGTTGTCGTTGGTGTGCGTCCCATCCCAACCGGCCTGGTACCAGCAACCGGTCAACCCGGTGACGACGAGCAGGCTCATGGTCACGAGCAACGCCCGATGCTTCGCCGTCGTGCTCGTCGCCCGACCCCCGTCCCGACGACCTCGCACCCCCACTGTGTAGCGCGTGGCCAGATCGATCATGGCATCGAAGCCATCGGGTGGGCGAGACTGCTGGACAGAGAAGTGGCCGTCTGGGGCTGCGGCTGGTCGTCCGCTCGCACGAGGAGTCCCATGGCTGATCCCCACCCGGCACCGTCCGACCTGACGGTGGCCTCGTGCCCCGCGTGCCAGATCCTCGATGCCGAGGACGGCACGGTCGACGGGAAGGTGTTCACGCCCAGCAAGCACAACGTGCCCAACGAGAACCAGTTGTGGCAGTCGGTGCTGCGCACGCAGGACCGGGTCGCCGACAAGGTGACCGACTTCGCGGGCTCGCTGCGTTTCGTCTACCTCCACTCCGTGTGGTTCGGCGTCTGGGTGCTGGTGAACATCGGGCTGCTGGGCGCCGCCTTGAAGTTCGACCCGTTCCCGTTCGGCTTGTTGACGATGATCGTCAGCCTCGAGGCCATCTTCTTGTCGACCTTCGTCATGGTCAGCCAGAACCGCCAGTCGGCGCGAGCCGATCTGCGGGCCAAGCTCGACTTCGAGACCAACCTGCGAGCCGAGATCTGGGCCGTCCACATCGGTGCCGCAC
Organism: uncultured Microthrixaceae bacterium; assembly: GCA_963734965.1. GTDB lineage: Bacteria > Actinomycetota > Acidimicrobiia > Acidimicrobiales > Acidimicrobilacustridaceae > UBA4742. The sequence continues at coordinate 238,755 of CAVTJK010000003.1, forward strand.
TGGGCATCGACCACGAGCACGTCGAACATGTGGTTAGTCAGGCCATCGCCGCGTCGCGTGCCGACACAGCCGGCGATGACACCGCTACCAAGAGCGATTCGGAGCCGCCCGCAGGATGACGAGGGCGCTCGCGAGGAGCCACGCGTCACCGATCCCCAGACCGAGGCGCTGGAAAAGACCGTGGGCGGGACCCAGCACGGTGGCCAACAGGCAGATCCCGCACCCGATGCCGGCGCCGAGCGAGATCGCTCCGAGCCGGCCGCCGAGGGGGCGGCTGGCCAGCATCGGGGTGAGGGCCAGGCTGGCGTAGCCGATGGCGGCGAAGGCCCCGTGGAGCCCATCGGAGAACCAGCCGAGGGGCACGGCGGCCACGCCCAGGGTCGCGATCGCCGTGGTCAGCGCCGCCACCCAGGCTCGGCCCGGGCAGGCTTCGCGCAGGGCGAACGAGTAGCCCGACACCGCTAGGCCGAACACGACGAAGCCCAGCGTCATGGCGACCCGGGTGTCGGTCCCCACCCGCGCCAGCTCGCTGATGGCGTCCGACACCGGCGAGTATCCGGGCGTGGCTCGCCCGCAGAGCGCCCATGCGGCGACGAAGGCGACGGGGCCCACGATCCCGCCGACGGCCAGGAGACGAACCCGGCCCGTGAGCACCAGCACCCCGTGATGGTGTCACGGCACTAGCGTTCGGACGCGATCCGCGAGCCGAGCTGCATCATCATCCCGGGGGAACCGAGAACCATGCCCGAACGCGCATGACGCTCTACGTGCACGAGCTGCACCGCGTCGTGGGCCGCCACGAAGACGACTTCGAGGCGGCCTATCGAGATGCTGGCGGGTGGATCGACGTGCTCGGCCGCGAGGGCGATGCCCGCCTGCTCTGGTACCTCAACCAGACGCACGGCAGTGGTCCCAGCTACCAGGTCGTCACCATCACGGCCGTGGCCGACGGCGCCGCCTGGGAGCGGCTGGCGCGTCGCATCCACCGAGGTGACCTCCGCGACTGGGCGACCCATCTCGACACGCTGCGCCACGACGTCACGGCCAAGATCCTCGTGCCCGCCGCCTGGTCGCCACTCGCCGAGCTCGACCTCGCCACCGTCGTGACCGAGGGGGTCGACCACGAGCCGACGCTCTACATGGAGGACACGGTATGGCCCCGGCCCGGGCTGCTCGACGAGTACCTCGCCGCCGCCGGTGAGCACTACGTGCCGCTGATCGGTCGGCCCGACTCGCTGCTCGACCTGTCGGCCGCGCTGGTCACCGCCCTCGGCGCCGGATCGCGGCCCGAGGTCGTGCTCGTCCAGAAGCTGCGCGACCCCGAGCGGCTCGTGCCGCTGCTCAGCTCGGAGATCCCGGCCGAACGCCGGGCGGCGGGAACGTGGATGCACGATGCCCTCGCATGGCGCGACGACTGGCGCAGCCGCCTGTTGCGCTCGGCGCGGTGGTCGCCGTGGTCGTGACCCCGTTCGACAACATCGCGTCGATCCTCGACGCACCGGCCGACCAGGCCGGCGATCGACCGGCGCTCATCCTCGCCGACGGCACCGTCTGCACCTACAGCGAGCTCCGGGACGAGACGTTGCACTGGGCGGCGACCCTGTCGCGGCGCGGCGTCGACGTCGGCGACCGCGTGGCGCTGGCCGACTGGGGCGGTGTGCGCAGCACGGCGGTGACCTTGGGCACGGCCCGGTTGGGCGCGGCCTCGGCCCAGATGAACCCGCTGCTCACCGCGGCCGAGCTCGCACAGTTGGTGGCCACGGCCGACTGCTGTCCGGTCGGCGTCGCCGGCGACGAGGCGGCCGTCGCCTCGGCGTTGGGCCTCGCGCTCGGCGAGCGCGGCTCGGTGGTGCTCGACCCCGACCGCCCTGATCCCGACGCCCCCAAGTTCGCGCCGGGCATGGCCCACGGTGGTGACGACGACGCGCTCGTGCTGTTCACCAGCGGGACGACGGGCTTGCCCAAGCCGATCCCCGTCAGCCACGCCGCGCTGGCCGCCCGCTTGTCGGGCTACCGGCCGCCGTTCGATCCGCAACGCCCGGCCGGCGTCACGCTGATGTGCGTTCCCTCGTTCCACGTCGGCGGCATGCTCGGTCTGCTCCTGAGCCTCTATGCAGGCGACACGACCGTGATCCAGCCGCGCTTCGACGCCGGGGGATGGCTGGCCCTGGTCGCACGCCACCGCGTGGCGTCGGCCTTCGTCGTCCCGACGATGTTGGCCCGAATCCTCGACCACCCCGCCTGCCACGACACCGATCTCAGCTCCTTGCGCGTCATCTCCTACGGGGCGGCGGCGGCGCCGGTGGCGCTCATCCGACGGGCCATGGACGACTGGCCCGAGGTCTCCTTCGCCAACGTCTTCGGCCAGACCGAGACCCTCGGCGCCTACACGACCCTCACCCCCGACGATCACCGGAACCCGGCGCGGGTCGGCTCGGTCGGGCGGCCGTTGCCGGGCGTCGAGCTGCGGGTGGTCGATCCGGCTACGGGTGAGGACGTCCCGACCGGCGACGAGGGCGAGCTGTGGGTGCGATCGCCCCAGAACGTCCGCCAGGGCTGGCTCGAGACCGGCGATCTGGCTCGGCGCGACGACGAGGGCTACGTGTACCCGACCGGTCGGCGATCCGACCTCATCAACCGGGGTGGCGAGAAGTTCGGGCCCCACGAGGTGGCCGAGGCGCTGCGCGGTCATCCCGCGGTGGCCGACGTGGCCGTCGTCGGTGTGAGCGACGACGAGATGGGCCAGCGCGTCGGCGCCGCCATCGTGGTGCGGCGCGACGCGACGGCTCCGACCGTCGACGAGCTGCGGGCGTGGTGCGACGGCCGGCTGGCGCCGTTCAAGCGACCCGAGCTCGTGGTGTTCGTCGACGCCCTGCCGGTCAACGAGTTGGGCAAGCTGCCTCGGGGCGCCGTGGCCGAGCTGATCGCGGCGAAGTCGTGACGATCTACCTGCACGAGACGCACCGGGTCGTGGGCGCCCACGAGGACGACTTCGAGGCGGCCTACCGAGACCCCGGCGGGTGGATGGACGTGCTCGGCCGCGACGGCGATGCCCGGTTGGTCTGGTACCTCAACCACGCCCACGGGAGCGGTCCGAGCTACCGGGTGGTCACCATCACGGCGTTGGCTGACGGGGCGGCGTGGGAACGTCTGGCCCGGCGGGTGCACGACGGCGATCTGCGCGACTGGGCGCACCGCGTCGACCAGTCCCGGCGTGAGGTGTCGGCCAAGCTGCTGTTGGCCGTCGACTGGTCACCGATCGACGAGCTCGATCTGGGATCGATCAGCGCGGCGCCCGCCGACCATGAACCCACGCTGTTCATGGAGGACACCGGCTGGCCGGACTCGTCGCTGGCCGACTACGTCGACTTCTGGGGTGAGGACTACCACCCGTTGCTGGCCCGCCAGCCCGAGGCGACGCGGCTGCTCGAGATCCAGGCCTGCTGGGTGACGGCGCCGGGCACCGGCCGGCGACCCGAGGCGATCCTGTGGCAGCGGATCCACAGCCACGAACGGCTCCGCGACCTGTTGGCCACCGAGGTGCCGCCCGAGCGCAAGGCCCCGGGCACGTACATGGCCAAGGCCCTGACCCTGCGTGATCAGTGGGAGTCGCGGCTGTTGCGGTCGTCGTCCTGGTCGCCGCGCTGGTAGTCGGGCGGCGACAGCTCGGCCACCGCCTCGCCGAGCAGAGCGAGGGTCTCGGCCGGGCGCACAGGATCACCCAGCTCGAGGTGCAGGTGGACCAGCTCGCGCGTGGCCTCGTCGATCGTGCCCACCAGCGCGCTGATGCGCATGACGAGGGCCGTCCCTTCGTCGTCGCCTTGGCCCGGCTCCCAATCGGGCATCACCGTCGCGCCCACCGCGCAGAGCCGCGCCGCGTCGGCGACGCACGCCTCGACGGCACTGACCGCGCCGAGGGCCCGTTCGGCCAGCGCTCCGTCGGGAACCAGGTCGGCCACGGTGCGAAAGCGCGCCGCCGCCCGATCGACGCCGGCCTCGAGCCTCGACCAGACCGCGCCGGCCGGATCGCCGATGGCTTGGGGCTCGAGGGCGGTCGATCCCACCCAGCGGGGGCCGGGACGGAGGGACCAGCCGCCGCGCTCGGTTCGGTGGGCCGCGAGCACGAACGTGTCCTCGAAGCGATACAGGCGCGGGCGGGCGCGTCGGGTCCGACCGGACACGGCATAGACCGCGACGCGCCACGTCGCGGCGAGCCGCTCGGTCGAGGACCGGTCGACGCACTGGCCGATCAGGTCGTCCAGTGGGCAGGCCCGATTGGCGCGGATCGCGACGGCGAAGCGGGGTTCGACGTCGCTGGTGTCAGCGCCCGGACCGGGCCAGACCGTGCCGTCGAGGACCCGCGGTCCGCCCACGAGGCGGATGCGGGTCGACGGGGTCCACGGCATCGGCGGCGCCCGATCAGGTCGGGGAGGTCAGCACGGTGACGGGCTTGCCGACACCATCGGGGTGCTCGAGGATCTCGAGCTGCCAACCCGGGTGCAGATCGGCGGCGGTGACCAGCTCGAGCTCGGTCTGACCGGCCTTGGCCACCTTGAACGTCCCGGCCGAGCGCACCTTGTCCTGGGTCCACCAGATGCACTCGTAGTAGGTGCCGGTGCCCGACGTCGGGAGCCCGGCCACGACGAGCTTGACATCGGTGCCGTGGCTCTCGGGCCGCACGGCGACGGTGCCGCTGGCCGTCGAGCCGCCGGTGGCGTGGAGGGCGACCGGCGCGCTCGTAGGGCGCTTCGTCGGGCGCGGCCACGGTCAAGCCGATGAGGAAGGCGAGGGCCAGGGCCACGAGGGCGGCGCCGGCGCCGGCCAGCACGCGTGACCGTCGGCGGGGCCGCCGTGGCGGTGCGTCGGCCGGGAACGGCGATGGCGTGTCGGTGTCGCCTCCGCTCGTCGCCCACACCAGGGGTGCCTCGGCCGGAGGTTCGGTCGGTGGTCCTCCTGGACCGGCGTCGGCGCCGAGCGTGGCCAACCCCATCAGGCTGGCCGGCGGGGCCGGAGCGACGGCGGCGTCGGGTGAGCTGATGGCCGACAGCTCGAGCAGCACCGGGAGCGGATCGAGCTCGAGCAGCTCGTCGCGGCAGGCGGCACAGTCGCCGAGATGGGCCTCGACGGCGAGCTGCTCGTCGAGGGTGAGTCCGCCGATGACGTAGCCGGCCAGGTCCTGGCGCACGCGCTCGTGGTCGTGTTGAGCGGAGTCGCTCATGGGAGGAGTCCTTGTTCCGCCAGCGCCGCTCGCAGGATCTTGAGCGCGGCGAAGGTGCGCGTCTTGACGGTGCCGAGGGGGATTCCCAGACGGGCGGCGATCTCGGATTGGCTGAGCTGGCCGAAGTAGGCCAGATCGATGACCTGGCGCTGTGCCGGGCCGAGCGCCTTGAGGGCGTCGGTGACCACCCAGCTGGTGAGCACGGCGTCGAGTCCGTCCTCGGGATGGGCGGTGACGGGGAGCACCCGACCCGCCGCGCCCGAGGCGTCGGTCAGGTCGAGGGACTGATCGTGGGAGGCCCGCCGGCCCCGACGCCACAGGTCGACGGCGGCTCGTCGGGCCACGGTGAACACGAAGGTCGGCTCGCTGCCGAGCGACGCGTCATAGCGCGAAGCCGAGCGCCACAAGCGGGCGAAGGTCTCCTGCACCAGGTCATCGGCGAAGCACGGATCGAAGGCCGAGAGGTTCAATCCGAGCGAGCGGATCCGGTCGGCGTAGCGCTCCCACAGCTCGGCCACGGCGTCGACGTCGCCAGTGGCGACACCGGGCAGCACGGGAGAGTCGGGCGAGACCGGCACCCCGTAGACGCTACCCGCGGTCGTGTCACGGGGCTCCGTGGCCCGGGTCCCCATCAACCCGCGGTGCCTCCGAGGGAATCCCCAGACGGCGTAAGTGCGTACCAGATCTTGTCGAACCCCTGGCCGTTCGTGTCGCCGGGAGCCTTGTCGTTGGCGAAGGTGTAGACGAGGTGCCCGTTGACCACGAGCTGGTTCGTCCCGCCCGCCTGGGGGGCGGTGCTGAGCTTGGCCGTGACCCCGGTCCCGGCCGTGGGCGTGCCCGTCGCGGTCACGGGCGGCCACTCTTGCAGGCAGACCCCGGTGCACGCGCTGGTGAGCCCCTTGTCGACGGTGAACAGGTAGATGGTCATCCCCTTGCTGTCGACCAGGACCGAGCCGATGCCCGTCTTGGCCACGGCCACGGCGGCCGGGGCGCTCGTGGTCTCGGGCTGGGCCGACGTCGCGCTCGACGGCTTGGCCGTCGTGCCGGCCGTGTTGGTCGACTTGCTCGACGAGCTGCAGCCGAGGGCCACGAAGGTCATCGCCGCGCCGAGCAGCGCCAGCTTCACCCAGCCGTTCGTCGATCGGTCGGTTGACGATCGATCGGTCGACGATCGGGCCGTGGACGAGTGCATTCCAACCTCCGGTACAGGGGGCGCCTCACCGATCGGTGCAGCGCCATAGCGGCTTCGAGTCTGACGGGCGGCTCGGCTAGTAGCCGTAGCCTCCGGCCTTCTTGGTCGTGGTGGTCTGTCCCGCACCGGCTGTGGTGGTGGTCGACTTGGCGCCGCTGCCCGAGCCGGTGTTGGTGGTCTTGCCCGACGAGCCGCAGCCGACGGCGGTGAGAGCAAGGGTGCCGGCGACCGCGGCGGCGGCCAGCCAGCGACGACTGCGTGAGGTGGAACTCATGGGAAACCTCCGTCGGAGTGGCGAACGACACCCTCGTATGGACAGTACGTCGCTCCGCCATGGACGGTTCAGCTCCTGTCCACCTCCGGGCCCATGGTGCCAACCGTCACGACCGCGGTCTGTCACAACGCCCCGCCTCGTCCGTCGAACAGGTAGCCGCCCGATGAGGCGAAGAGCTGGCAGATGGGCTGCCACAGGAATCAGGAGACCGCGATGAACACGAACCCCCATGACGAGAGCCCGATCGATGTCCTGGTCGTCGGGGCCGGGCTGGCCGGCCTGGCCGCCGCCGCGACGGCGGCCGGCGATCGACGTCGCGTCGTGCTGCTCGACACCCGCTCGGCCGGGGGGCGGGCCCGCACCGACGAGCGCCAAGGCTTCCGCTTCAACCAGGGCCCCCACGCGCTGTACCGCGGCGGCCCCGGGCGACAGGTCCTCGGTCGTCTCGGCATCGATCCGACGGGCGAGCCGCCGCTCACCGACCAGTCCTACGCCCTTCGCGACGGCCGGCTGTTCGTCCTGCCCACCAACGCCCGGTCGATGATGATGACCGGCTTGCTGAGCACCCGCAGCAAGATCCAGGCCTCGGCCCTGCTGGCCCGCATCGGCCACATCGATCCCACCCCGCTGGCCGGTCTGAGCGTCAACCAGTGGCTCGACTCGCTCGGATTGCGGCCCGACGTCCGGGGTCTGATCGAGACCGTCACGCGCGTCGCCACGTTCGCCGCCGACCTGAACCTGTGCTCGGCCGATGCCGGTGTGCGCCAGCTCCAGATGGCCATCGTCGAGGGCGTCGACTACCTCCATGGCGGTTGGCAGCAGATCGTCGACGCCATGGTCGCCGCCGCCACCGAACGAGGGGTCGAGATCCGGACCGACGAGCGCGTGCTCGGGCTGCGCCCCGCCGACGACGCGGTCGGATGGACCGTCACCACTCCCGCCGGTGAGCTGAGCGTGGCGTCGGTCGTCCTTGCTCCCGGTTCGCCGGCGGCGACCGTGCAGCTGCTGGGTGAGCGTCCCGACTGGGACCTCGGCGCCGACATCACCGCAGCGTGCCTCGACCTCGGTCTGCGACAGGTGCCGCCCCATCCCATCGTCTTCGGCGTGGGCCAGCCCTGGTACCTGTCGACCCACAGCCCACCGGCCGATCTGGCGCCCGACGGTCAGGTTGTCGTGCACGTCATGCGGTACGGTGCGCGCACTGCCGAAGTCGATCGGCCCGAGCTCTGGGAGCTCGCGGCGACGGCTGGGATCACGGAGGCCGACGTGGTCACCGATCGCTTCCTGCACTCGATGACCGTCGCCCACGCCGTGCCCCGGCCCGGGCGGGGCTGGCCGGTCGGCCGACGGTCGAGGTGGCCCGGTACCCCAATGTGTTCGTGGCCGGCGACTGGGTCGGCCCGGTCGGGCTCTTGAGCGACGCCTCGTTGGCCAGCGGCGAAGCCGCCGGTCAGGCCGCCGTCCAGGCGCGGCACCGATCGGCCGCGCTGGCATGACCGGAACCAGCCCGAGCGCCCTGTTCGCCGGCGAGCGGCCCCGCCTACTGGGGCTGGCCTACCGCATGACCGGATCGCTCACCGACGCCGAGGACGTCGTCCAGGACACCTGGATCCGCTGGTCAGCCGCCGATCACCCGGGCATCCTCAACCCCGCCGCCTGGCTCACGACGGTGGCGACCCGGCTCAGCCTCGATCGCCTCCAGGCGGCCGAGCGCCGCCGGGCCGACTACGTCGGCGAGTGGTTGCCCGAACCCGTGGCCACCAACCGCGGGCCGAGGAGACCGTCGAGCTGGCCGAATCGTTGACCCTCGGGTTCCTCGTGCTGCTCGACCGGCTCAACCCGACCGAGCGGGCCGTGTTCCTGCTCGCCGATGTGTTCGGTGAGCCGTACTCGGCCATCTCCGAGAGCGTCGCCAAGAGCGAGGTCGCCTGCCGCCAGATCGCCAGCCGGGCCCGCCAGAAGCTGCGCGAGGACCGGCCGCTCGAACCGATGCTGGCCGCCCATCCGCCGGTGGGCGAGGATCCCGAGCTGCTGGGCCAGATGCTCGTGGCCTTGGTGTCCGACGACCGCGACCAGCTCATGCGCCTGCTGGATCCCGAGGTCGTGCTGGTGTCCGATGGCGGCCCGGCTCGCCGCGCCGCTCGTCACCCCGTCGTGGGTCCCGAACGGGTCGCGCGCCTCATGCTGAACCTCAGCCGCCGCCTGTCGACGGGACCCGTCGCCGTGGTCGAGGTCAACGGCGTGCCCTCGCTGGTGATGGATCCGCCCGGGGGTCGCCTCGTGCTGCAGATCGACGAGCACGAAGGGCGCGTCGGGGCCATCTGGGTCGTGCTCAACCCTTCGAAGCTGCACGGCCTCGACGACGTCGCTTTGCTGCGCTGAGTCCGTCGCGCTCGTCCGGCGCTGCCGCGATGCGCTCGTCGTGCAGCTGATCGACGAAGGGCATGTCCAGCGGCGGGAGCTCGCCGACCGCCCACTCGAGGAGCCGATCGGCCAGCGCCGGGTTGCGGGCCAGCACCGGCCCGTGCAGGTAGGTGCCGACGAGATGGCCGGACACGACCCCATCCGTGCCGTCTCCGTTGCCCACTCCGACCCGCACCGTCCCGAGCGGTTCGCAGTCCTGACCGCGGATCGTTCGCCCCCGTGGTTCTCGAACCCCGTGAGCAGCGTGGCCCCCAGGTCGAGGCCACTCGTCGATCCCGTCGCGCTGGGGTCGACGACCACCTCGCCGACCGCTCGCGTCGACAAGCGGTCGGTCTCGACGTCGAGCAGCCCGAGTCCCCGCTGGCGCACGCCGTCACCGTCGTCGAAGGACCGACCGAGGATCTGGATGCCGGCGCACACCGCCAGCACCGGGACACCCCGCTCGGCGGCGCGGCGGATGCCGCCGGCCAGCTTGGTGTCACGCAGGATCGCCCGCTGGGCGGCGTCCTCGCCGCCGCCCATGACCAGCACCGCGATGTCGTCGCCGACGTCGTCGCCCGCCATGAGGGCCACGACGTCGGCGGGGTGGCCGCGTCGGCTCAGCCGCTGGGCCAGGACGACGGCGTTGCCGCCATCGCCGTAGGTCCCGAGCAGGTCGGGGCGCACCACGCCGATCCCCGTCATGTCCCGGCCCGGACGTCGGCGGGCCGATGCCGGTCGAGCTCGGCTCGAACCTGTTGGAACGCGCTGTAGTTGGCGATCAGGTCGACCGGCCCCGGGCCCGCTCGCCGCGCCGCGTCGGTCAGCCCCGTGGCCCGCTCGACCTCGAGCCCGGCGTAGTCGAGGCGCACGGCCAGATCGAGCCCGCGCTCACCGAGGCAGACGACGTGGCGGCCGGCCAGCGACTCGAAGGGCACGTCCCATATCCACGAGGGGTCCCGTCCGTCCTGGCCCTGGGCGTTGAGCACCATGATCAGGCTGCCGGTGCGCCCCGCGACCAGGTCGAGCAGGTCGGTCCAGCCCGCCGGGTTCTTGGCCAGGTGCAGCGTCAGCTCGCTCCCGGCCAGCTCGACCTGTTGGAACCGCCCCTCGATGCTGTTGATCTCTCCCCAGGCGTCGATCACGGCGGCGGTCGACAGCCCCAGGTGGTCGATCACCGCGTAGGCCATCGTCGCGTTGGCTCGGGCCGACCGGCCCGGCAGGGCCAGCACCAGTTCGGCACTGGTGCCGCTCGGGCCGACCACCGAACCGTCGACCAGCGAGTAGTGCGCCGCCGGCCGGGCCCGTCCGCACCCCGAGCAGCGCCAGCCGTCGGGCTCGAAGCGGAGGTCGGCATCACACCACGGGCAGGCCGACGAGTCGTGCTGCCAGGCCAGCCCCGCTCCGACCCAGGCCACCCGCCCGGGCTCGGGGTCGTCACCCACCGCCCACACCACCAGCGGGTCGTCGGCGTTGGCCACGATCAACCCGTCGAACCCGTCGGCGATGGCTGTCCGCCACCGCCCGGCCGTCGCCCGGACCTCGTGCAGCCGGTCGAGTTGGTCCCGAGACAGGTTCAACAGGGCGATGACGTCGGGCTGGAGCTCACGCATGGCCCAGGGCAGCACCGCCTCGTCCACCTCGAGGGCGGCAAAGGTGGCGTCGGGGGCGGCCAGCAGCGCGCCCGCCAGCCCGTTGGCCAGGTTGGCTCCGGTGCGGTTGGTGGCCACGGGTCCGACGGTCGCCAACCCCGCGGCCAGGAGGGTGGTCGTCGTGGTCTTTCCGTTAGTTCCCGACACCAAGGCGACCTTCATGGGCCAGGCCAGGCGACCGGCCATACCGGGGTCGACCCGAAGGGCGATCTCGCCCCCGATCACCGATCCCTCGCCCCTTCCGGCCAGGCGGGACACCCGCGAGACGGCTCGGCCCACCGCTGGCGCGGCCCGGCGCAGCGGGGCGGGCGGATCAGGGGGCAGGGACGGCAGGTGCGGATCCGATCGTGAGGGCCCCGGGGCAGGGCGAAACAGGAATTGGACGGATGCTACCGGGCGACCTAAAGAGCACCTGTACCTCGGCCGACAGAACCACATGAGCATTGGACATGCCGATGAGCGCGCGGGTGGAGACCAGCCGGTGAGCAGGGGCCCAGGCGCGGCCGGAGCTGACGGCGGCCGCCAGCGTGACGAGGCCTTCGTCACCCTGATGCGTTCGGGCGACGACACGGCCTTCGGCCTCCTCTTCGATGCCTGGGCCGATCCGGTCTATGACCGCATCTCCAACCGCGGGTTCACCACCGCCGACGCCAGCCAGATCGAGGGCAACGCCTTCAGCACGGTCCACCGCCGTCTCGGCCAGAACGGGCCCGAAGAGCCCTTCCGCGTCATGGTGATGCGGGCCAGTCGCCAGGAGATGACCTCGGCCGAAGCCCAGCGCGTCGATCTCAGCCTCCCCGTCGGTCCCTACGCCGAAGACCGGCTGACCCGCGGCAGCGAGGTCAAGAGCCTGGCCGCCGATCCCGCCGTCGCCGCCTTCTTGTGGGAAGCGGTCGACGTCCTCGGCGATCAGGTCCGCGAGGTGCTCGACCTCCACTACCGCCATGGCTTCACCGCGACCGAGGCGGCCACGGTCCTGCAGCAGCCGGTCCCCGCCATCGAGGACATCCTGCGCAAGGTGCCGGCCGGCTACAGCGCGGTGGTGCGCGCCAAGATCATCTGGCGCCAAGGCCAGCCCAACCACGACGAGCTGGCGGCGGCGGTGGCCGGACAACCGCGCTTCGATGCCGCCATGGTCCGCCGGGTCGCCGAGCACCTGCGCACGTGCGAGTCCTGCCGCGACGCCTCGCAGGTTCCGGTCCCGCCCATCGAGGTCTTCGCCGCCATCCCGATCGCCATCGCTCCGGCCGGCTTCAAGGACGGCGTCGTCGCGAGCCTCGAAGGCGAAGGGGTCTCGATGAAGGGCTCGGTCTCGACGCCCCGTCCGGGTCCGTCGGCTGTGGTCCTCGGTGCGGTTGCCACGGACGCACCGGGGGCGCTGCCCGGTCGCCCCACCGCGGCTCCCGACCCCTCCGCCGACGACGAGCCCGGCGCGCCGCCGAGCAACGACTCGGGCGACCGCACCGGCTCGATCCTCTCGGCCGTGCCTCTCGCCGGGGCCGCGGCGGCGGGTGCCCTCGGTGCCGAGGCCCTGTCCGCCAGAGCCACGCCTGAGGCGACCGCGCCGACCCCCGAACCGACAGCCGAGCCCACCATGCTCGGTGGGTACGGCGGTTCGAGCGGCACCAGCCGCCCACGCGAGCACCTCGCCTCGGAGAACCGCGTCGTCTCGCCCCTCGACACGCCGTTCGTCCCTCGCACCGACGGAGACTCGGATGTCGCCGAGAAGAGCGCCGCCGCCGCCGGGCTGGCCGCCTTCGTCGGCGCCGATGCCGCGACCGCCACGACGGGCCTGTCCGACGGCGCCGGCATGGGCCTGGGCGACCCGGTCGATCTGCGCACCGACGGATCCCCACCTGACGGTTCGGGGGGCTCGAACACCAAGCGCTGGGCCCTCATCGGCCTGGCCACCGTCGGCGTGCTGGCCCTGCTGGTCTTCTTCCTGACCTCAGGCGGCGGCAGCAAGAAGAAGGTCGCCACGGGCCCGGCTCCTCAGTCGACCACGACGGCGTCCGATCCCGCGCTCCCGTCGACCACCGCTGCGGTGACCGTCACCACGGTCGCCGGTGCCGATCCCACCACGTCGATCACGCTCCAGACGACGACCACGGCCAAGGGCGCCAAGCCGCCGCCGGTCACGGCGCAACAGAACGTCACCACGACGACCAACGCGCTGTTCCCCAACCTCAAGCGCACGTTCCTGATCACCGGCGCCAACCCGATCAACACGCCGCTCGGCTTCTGGGACATGAGCGCCGCCGGTGCCCCGAACCTGCGCTGGTCGGCCACGTCGGACACGCCCATCACGGTCCTGGTGAGCGGGCCCGGCTTCAGCTCGACCCAAGCTGCCGGCTCCAGCGCCTCGCTGTGCCCCGGCACGGTCAACGGCAACACCTGCGTGGTCGCTCCCGGCAACTACCCCTACACGTTGACCGTGACCGATTCGCACGGCCACTCGCTGCCCGAGACCATCGTCCTCACCGTCGAGCGCCACTGACCCGAGGGTTTGCCTCAGCGCATCGTCTCGGCGTGGGCCAACAGCTCGTCGCGGAAGTCCGGATGGGCGATCGAGGCCAGCGCCTCGGCTCGTTCGTGCACAGTGCGGCCTCGGAGCGAGGCGACGCCGTACTCGGTGACCACGAGATCGAGCTGATGGCGCGGCGTGGTCACGACGGTGCCCGCGGCCAACTGGGCGGCGATCCGGCTGATCCGCTCACCGCCGACGATCGCCGTCGAGGGCAGGCAGAGCAGCGCTCGGTCCTCGAGCTCGAAGCCCGACACCGACACGAAGTCCTCGTGGCCGCCGATCCCGGAGAACTGGCGCGAGCCGATGGTGTCGGCCACGGCCTGGCCCCAGAGGTCGACGGTCAGGGCGCCGTTGATCGTGACCATCCGCCGGTTCATGGCGACGACCTCGGGTGAGTTCACCACCTCGACGGGCAGGAAGCGGACCGCGGCGTTGCCATCCAGGAACTCGTTCATCTCGGCCGAGCCGAGGGCGAAGGTCGTGATCGACATCCCGTCGAACTGGCCCTTGCTGGCATTGGTGACCTTGCCCGCCAGGTGCAGTTGCATCAGGCCGGTCGTGAACATCTCGGAGTGGATGCCGTAGTCGCCCCCGTCGTCGGTCGCCAGCATCCCGGCGATCGTCGAGGGGATCCCGCCGATGCCGGTCTGGAGGGTCGCACCATCGGCGATGTAGGGCCGGGCGAACGCCGCGATCGTGCGGTCGATGTCGGTCGGCTCGTCGTCGGGCAAGGTGAACAGCGGCCGCTCGCTCTCGATGAGCACGTCGATCTGGTCGAGATGGATCCGGTGCGGATGATCGGGTGGGATCCCCAGCGTGCGAGGGGCCTTGGCGTTCATCTCGATCATCACGACGCGATCCGGATCGGCGCTGGCCCGTATGAGCTCGTGGTAGGTCGCGCCAGCGTGCAACGAGAGGCTCAGCCAACCCTGCCCGTCGGGCGGCGAGGCCAGGCAGGCGACGACCCGCGGCCTGGTCTTCTCGAGGATCGGCGTGAACCGCCGGAAGTCCGAAGGCACGAACTCGACGCGCGCCCCGGAGTCGACGAGGAACCGCTCGGCCGGTCCGTAGAAGCCGCTCAGGTAGCGCACCCCCGGTTGGCTGAACACGGCGTAGAGGTCGAGAAGGAGCGCACCGTAGATGGTGAGGTCCTCGAACTGCTGGCTGTCGCCCAGCGCGTGCAGCAGGTCGGGCGGGTGTCCGGGCCCGAGCGGGATGCCGAGCGTGTCGACCGAACGGATGAGCGCCGCCGCCTCGGCCGCGCTGGCGACCTGGGGTCCTCGCTCGTTCATGGATGGGGAGGCTATGTCGTGAGGGAATGAAGGGCGGACTGACTAGGTTTGGCCCTTCATGGCTGCCCTCGACCCGAACGATCTCGCCAGCTCACCGCCGGATCCGTTCGAGGCGACCGGCGGCATCGACCCGGCCATCTACGGCCGGCGCTGGGCCATCTTGTTGGTGCTGTGCCTGAGCCTGGTCATGGTCGTGGTCGGCAACACCGCCCTCAACGTGGCGCTGCCCACGTTGGTCAAGTCCTTGCACGCCTCCGAGACGCAACTGCAGTGGATCACCGATGCCTACGGCCTGGTGTTCGCCGGCTTGCTCCTGCCGGCCGGCGCGCTGGGCGATCGCTACGGGCGCAAAGGCGCGCTGCAGCTCGGCTTGGCCGTCGTCGGCATCGGCTGTCTGGCCTCGACCTTCGCCACCGACGCCAGCCAGCTCATCGGCACCCGCGCCTTGATGGGCGCCGGCGCCGCCTTCGTGATGCCGGCCACGCTGTCGATCCTGGCCAACGTGTTCCCACCGGCCGAGCGGCCCCGAGCCATCGCCATCTGGGCCGGCTTCGCCGGTGCCGGCGGCGCCATCGGCCCGATCGTGAGCGGCCTGCTGCTCAACCACTACTGGTGGGGCGCGGTCTTCTTCGTCAACGTGCCGGTCGTGATCGTGGCGCTCATCTCGGGTGCCATCCTCGTGCCGACCTCACGGGACCCCAACCATGTGCGTCTCGATCCCGTCGGAGCGCTGCTGTCGGTCACCGCGCTGGGTGCGTTGCTCTACGCCATCATCGAAGGCCCAGCCGAGGGCTGGGGCTCGGCGGTGACCATCGCCGGCTTCACGATCTTCGTGATCGCCGGAGTGGCCTTCGTCGTGTGGGAGCGCCGTTCGGACCATCCGATGCTGCCCATGTCGTTCTTCTCGAACCGGCGGTTCAGCGTCGGGGCGGGCACCATCACGCTCAACTTCTTCTGCATGTTCGGGCTGTTCTTCGTGTTCACGCAGTACCTCCAGTTCGTGCGCGGCTACAGCCCGCTGCAGGCCGGGCTGGCCACGCTGCCCCTCGCGGTGATGCTCATCATCTTCGCCCCGCGCAGCGCCAAGGCCGTGGCCCGATGGGGTCAGGCTCGGGTGCAAGCCGGCGGCCTGTGCTTCACCGCCATCGGCCTGCTGGTGATATCGCGGGTCGGGCCCACGACCGACTACTGGTCGATCGGCCTCGGGTTGGCGCTGATGGGATTCGGGGTCGCCTTCACCACCGCGCCGGCGACCAACGCCATCGTCTCGTCCGTGCCGTTGGCCAAGTCGGGCGTCGGCTCCGCCGTCAACGACACGACGCGCGAGGTGGGCGGTGCCCTCGGGATCGCCGTGCTCGGCAGCATGGTGACGTCGCTGTACCAGACGACCATGCACGACAAGCTGGCCGGGTTCCCCGCCGCCGCGGCCGCCCAGATCCGCATCGGCGTCGGCAACGCCCTGGGCGTGGCCAAGTCGGTGCCGGGTCCGGCTGGTCATCATCTGGCGGCGACGGCGTCGCGGGCCTACACCGACGCCATGGGCGCCGCCCTGGTGGTCGCCGCCGTCGTGGCCCTGCTGGCGGCGGGGATGGTGCTGGCCTTCTTCCCCCGCGAGTCGGTCGCCGGTGGCTCGGTCGAGGAGCGGACACCGGTCCTCGACGAGAGCTGAGCGGGGAAGTGGTGTGGTTGGCTCTGGCGCGCCTCGTTAGTGGTCTGACCGAACATCTCTTCGAGATTTACAGTGTATTTGTGTTGTTGCCCGTGGTTGAGGGTGGATAGCATGGACGCATGTTCGATGTGGTCGACTTCGGGGAACAGTGCCAGCAAGGGGCGCTGGGACCGACTGTCGTTGGTGTCCGACGACGAGTTGTGCTGGGCGGTGACGGGTTGGTCGGGGCGCGGGCGGGTTCGATGCGATCGAGGCCCACGCCCTGGCCGAGCTCGAGTCTCGGGGGGTGTGTGACCGGGATCTCGGGGTGGGGACCGCATCGTGGGTCGCGGCCCAGACCCATGCGTCGCGGGCGGCGTGTCGGGCGCGGGTGCGGCTGGGGACCCGGCTGCGCAAGCTGTGCGGTCGCTGATCATGCGTTGTCGGAGGGCCGGATCGGTGTCGAGCACGCCCGGGCCATGGCCGACGCGGTGGCCAATCCTCGGGTCGGGGACCTGATCGCCGATCTGGAAGCCGAGTTGGTGGAGGCGGCGCAGCACTGCCCGTTCGAGATCTGGAAACGAGACCTGACCGTGCTGGTCGAACTGTTGGACCAGGACGGGGGCTATGACCCGAACCAGGATCTGGCCGCCAACACGTTGCACGCCAGCCTGGTCGGCGACGCCCGACTCGTGATCTCCGGGGAGCTGGTGGGTGAGAACGCCCTGGTGGTGGCCCAGGCCCTCAACCTCAAGGCCGACGAACTGGCCCGCCGGTACCGCCACGACCACAACCAGAGCGAAGACGTCGACATGCCCGCCCGTTCAACGCTGCTCGCTCTGGCGTTGGCCGAACTGTGCCGGGCCGGACTGGCCACCGACCCCGCCACCACCCGAGCCCCCCACCCCGACGTCACCCTGGTCATCCGCACCCAGAGCTCGCCGACCGGGCACGACGAAGCGTCGCAGGACGACAACGACGACGACTCCGACGACGGGTGCGACGACGAGCCGGACACGCCCCACGGCCCGCACGAACCCCGTAGCTACGCCCTGCCGGACTGGTTCGGCGTCGACGATCCGCGGCCCGGGTTGTTCACCGTCGACGGGGATCGGCTCACCACCCTCGAGCGCTACCAACACCTGCTGTGTGACGCCGGCGTCACCGCGCTCATCGTCGACTCCCTCGGCGTGCCCCTCGACCTCGGCCAGACCGTGCGGCTGGCCACCCCGGCCCAGCGCCGGGCCCTGGCCATCCGAGACGGCGGCTGCGTGTTCCCCGGCTGTGACGCCCCCGTGTCATGGTGCGACGCCCACCACGTCGACTGGTACGAACACGGCGGCCCCACCGACATCGCCAACCTCGCCCTGTTGTGCCGCCGCCACCACGGCATCACCCACCGCCACGGCTGGACCATGACCACCACCCCCGACCAACACTTCACCTGGACCACCCCCAGCGGCCACACCCTCCACAGCCAACGCCACCTCGGCCGACCACCACCGCGTTCGGAGTAGTCGACGTCACCGGCTAGAACCGTGCGGTGCCGAGCCGACGACCGCTGATCCTGCTGCCGCCGTCAGAGGGAAAGTCCTCGGGAGGTTCCGGCGCGCCATGGGAGCCGGGCTCGATGGTGGCGCCCGAGCTCGACGGGGCGCGGGCGCAGGTGCTCGCGGCGCTGCAACGGGCCATGCGCGGGTCGATGGTGAAGCGAGCGCGGTTGTTGGGAGTCAAGGGCGAAGCGTTGGCCGCCGCGACCGATGCGAACCTCGAGGCATCGACGGCGCCGACGCAGCGGGCCATCGAGCGCTACACGGGCGTGTTGTACGGCGCCCTCGACCATGGATCGCTGAGCGCCACCGGGCGGCGCCGGGTCGACGACCAGGTCCGCATCTTCTCGGGGCTGTGGGGTTTGGTCGGACCGGCTGACCCGATTCCCGACTACAAGCTCAAGATGGGTTCGAGCCTGATGAAGCTCGGCAAGCTGTCGACGTGGTGGCGGGCCGGAGTGACTGCCGCGCTGGCCCCCGAGATCGTGGGTCGCACGGTGTGGGACCTGTTGCCCAACGAGCACGAGGCGGCGTGGTCGCCCGCCCCCAGCGCCACCATCGTCACGGTGCGGTTCGCCGACGAGGTGGACGGGCGGCTCACGACGGTGAGCCATTGGAACAAGCTGCTCAAGGGGGCGCTGGTCCGACACCTCGTGACCACCCAGCTCGCCGACGTCGACGGCCTGGTCGAGTTCACCCACCCGCTGGGCTACACGTTCGTGCCGCAGCTCACCGAGCGCGACGCCGCCCGCGTGCGTGTCACGTTCGTCAAGCCGGCGAGCTGACCTGGGCGCAATAGAGGTCGCGCATGAGGGCCACCTCGGCGCCGTGATGGATCATCTCGTCGAGGACGTGCAGGGCGAAGCTGGCCCGATCGTGGGTGTCGAACGGCGTGGCCGTGGGCCCCATCGGCTGCCACAGCTCGTCCTCGCCCACCGACGTCAACACGGTGCGCCAGAGCTGGTAGGCCCGGTCGGTCCAGGCGATGGCCCCGGCGGCGGTCTCGAGATGTCCGTGGGCGTCGCTCCCGTCGGCGGGGTCGGGCACGCCGAGCCATCGGGCGTTGCGCTCCTCGATGAGCGCGGACGCGATGTGGGCCAGCCGCCAGGCGATCGTGGTCAGCGGCGGCGGGGCACCGGGGGCGCCCGGCGTGGCGGCGTCGGGTTCGAAGATGCCGTTGCCGACATCGCGGACCGTCCAGCAGTTGGGAACCGGCTCCCAGAAGTACTCGTGGTCGGTCAACCCGTCGATGCGGGTCCGCAGGCGGGCCCAGGCGAAATCGGAGAGGTCAACCAGGTCTATGGCGCCGCCCGTCGTCATTGCTCGCTCCCGAATGTCCGTATCCGCCGCCGCGGGGATTTCTACCCCAAAGACCAGCAGGTCAGACGGCTCCGGCCCCGACTTTGGCGGTCGGCGTGAAGGTCACGGGCATGCTCTCGTAGCCGCTGATGAAGTTGGCGGGGCGCATCGGCGTGTCACCGGCCAGGGCCAGGTCGGGCAGGCGGGCCAGGATCCGCTCGACCATCACCGAGATCTCGAGCCGGGCCAGGCTGGCGCCGAGGCAGAAGTGGGTGCCGAACCCGAAAGCGACGTGGTCGTTGGGGGTCCGGCCGACGTCGAAGCGGAACGGATCGGTGAACACGTCCTCGTCGCGGTTGGCCGACGGGTAGAACAGCAACACCTTCTGGCCGGCGAGCAGGTTCTGACCCCCGAAGGTGACGTCGTGGGTGACGACGCGGGCCATGTTCTTGATCGGGCTCACCCAGCGCAACATCTCCTCGACCGCTGTCGGCATCAGCGAGGGATCGGCCGCCAGGCGCTGCTGCTCGTCGGGGCTCATCAGCAGCTGGTGGATGCCGCCCGAGATGACGTGGCGCGTCGTCTCGTCGCCGCCGATCAGGATCAGCAGGGATTCCATGGACAGCTCGGGATCGTCGAGGCGATCGCCGTCGACTTCGGCGTGCACGAGGATGCTCATGAGGTCGTCGCCGCGCTGGTCGGGCGGCTGGGCCCGTCGATCGGCGATGACGCGGCCGCTGTAGCTCTCGTACTCGGCGAAGGCGTTGGCGGCGCGCACCACGGCCTCTTCGCTCGAGGTGACGCCGCTCAGGCCGCTGACCATCTCGTCGCTCCAGCGCAGCAGCGTGTCGCGGTCGGCGGGCGCCACTCCGAGGGCGTCACCGATCATGATCATGGGCAGGGGCGCGGCCACGTCGCGCACGAGATCACACGAGCCCTTCTCGCTCACCGCATCGAGGATCGAGTCGCACACGAGACGGATGCGATCCTCGCTCTCTCGAACCCGTCGAGGGGTGAACCCCTTGTTCACCAGCTTGCGGCGGCGCAGATGGGCGGGGTCGTCCATGTCGATCATCATCGGCAGCGGACCGTTGTCGGGCCGGATGCCCTCGGCGTTGGAGAACGTGGACGGGTCGGCGGCCGCCGCCTTGAGGTCGGCGTAGCGGGTGATGCCCCACACCCCGTTGGCCGCGTCGAAGTACACGGGCGCGTTGGCGCGCATCCAGGTGAACAGTGGATGCGGATCGTTCCCGTAGAAGTGCCCATCCAACAGATCGATGTCCGGGTGGGTGGGATGATCGGGGGCGGTCGTGGTCATCGTGGGGCCTCGTTCACATGAGTAGGTCGGCCAGGACGCGCAGGGCTTCGGGGCCGCCGGGTGAGTACACGAGCAGGGTCGAGACCGCGCTCTCGTCCCAGGCCGCGACCCGGTCGCGGATGCGCTCGGGAGGCCCGCACAGCGAGATGGCGTCCGCGAAGTCGTCGGGCACGGCGGCGACGGCCTCGTCGCGTTTGCCGTCGAAGAACAGCTCCTGGATCTTGAGGGCCTCGGCCTCGTAGCCGAACCGCTGCATGAGCCGGGTGTGGTAGTTCTGACCCTTGGCGCCCATGCCGCCGATGTAGAAGCCGAGCATCATCTTCACGGGGGCCAGCGCGGCGGAGAGATCGTCGTTGATGTTCACCTGGGCGCCGGCGACGATGTCGAAGTCCGGCCCGGCGCCGGCCAACGACTCGGCGTACACGTCAGGGTGGTGGGGCGAGTAGTACAGCGGCAACCAGCCGTCGGCGATGTCGGCCGCCATGGCCACGTTCTTGGGGCCTTCGGCTCCGAGGTAGATCGGCAGATCGGCGCGGAGCGGATGGGTGATGGCGCGGAGGGGCTTGCCCAGTCCGACCGATCCCGGACCGTGATAGGGGTGCTGGAAGAACTCGCCGTCGAAGTCGAGCGGCTCGTCCCGACGCAGCACGCGGCGGATGATCTCGACGTACTCGCGCGTCCGGGCCAGGGGCTTGTTCGACGGTCGGCCGTACCAGCCTTCGACGACCTGCGGTCCCGACACGCCGAGACCGAGTTGGAAGCGACCGCCCGACAGGTGATCGAGGGTGATGGCGGCCATGGCCGTGGCCGTCGGTGTGCGGGCCGCCAGCTGCACGACGCTCGTGCCCAGCTTGATGGTCGACGTGTGCCCGGCCAGGAGCCCGAGCGGGGTGAAGGCGTCCGAGCCCCAGGCCTCGGCCGTCCACACCGAGTCGTAGCCGAGGCGCTCGGCTTCCTGGGTCACGCCGACCATGTCCGGAGGCGGCCCGGCCCCCCAGTACCCCCACATCAAACCGAGCTTCATCCGGCTGAACGTAGCAGTATCTGACGCACCGTCAGAAGAGAGGACGGGCTGCTAGCTTCGGCGGGCGGGTGGTGAGTGGCGCATGATCGATCGGGGTGTGACCGAGGCGCACGTGCAGGCGGTGCTCGGCATCGAGGACCGCGTGCTGCGCAACTACTGGATCACCCAGAGCTACGCGGACCTCTCGCGGGCGCTCGCCACCCTGCTCGCCCCGGACACCGCCAACTGGTGCACCTTCGCGGCGTGGGCGTCGCGGACCGTCGGCGAGAACCTGCGGGGCGAGGATCTGCCCGACTGGCTGCGCGATCGGGTGACCCAGGACGACGGGATGATGGGCGCGGTGGACAAGACCAACGCCCGGCATCGTCGGTTGCACAAGGTCGGCCTGGTGCACCACCTCACGTCGGATCGGATCATGGGCGTCGTGGCGGACGCGTTCGGAGCCACGGCCCTCAACCTGTCCGAGGGCAACTCGATCGTGTTCGCCGAGATCGGTCGGGCCGGCGCCGCCTTCGTCGCCGCCTACGGGGCGGGGGCGACGACGACGCGGGCCGCCGCTCGCCGACACGTGCTGTCGGCCTGCGCCCGCGCCGCTCCGTTCGAGGGCGTCAACCGCCTCGAGGCCGGCTTCGCGTTCTGGTGCGACGCCATGGACACCGACGACGTCCGGCTCCGGAGCCAGCGGATCATGGCCGGGACCGTGCAGCTGGGCGCCCACGAGCAGAACCGGCTGCAGGCCGCGGTCGCCGACAGCATGGACATGGGCGTCAACCAGATGGTCACCCGCGTGGCCCAGGACCTGCTCAAGCGAGCCGGGTGGTTGCGCCCGCTCGTGTGGCTCGTCGAGCGCACGCTCCGCCCGATCGCCGATTGTGTGGCCCGCCTGTGGGACGACGTCATGACCGAGTTCGTCGGCGCCGCCGACACGCCCGAAGGCCGGCTCCGCCTCGGCCACGACGTGCCGCCGTTGCCCGGTCAGCCCTTCACGCCGCTCGACCTCGTCGCTCCGCTGATGCCCGAGCTCACGGCGCTGCTGGGCCGATTCGACCGCAGCCAGGGCGACGGCCAGGGCAGCGCGGCGGGCAACTGGGTGGAGTTCGACGACCGCATGAACTTCATCCTCAACCTGTTCGTGTCGCGCCACCACCATCGGCCGATGTTCGATCCGCCCTTGCCGGCCGAGGTCGTGGTCCAACTCGAGGCTGGCACCATCCCTCGTTGATCAGGCGGCGGGGCGCTCGCGATCGGCGGCGGCCATGACCCAGTCGATGGTGCGCATGAGGGTGCGGGCGGCGGGGCGGACCAGAACCGGGTCGGCGGCGGGCAGGGTCGGCACCCACAGGCTGCGACGGACCGACCGGGGCAGCAGGCCGACGGCCGCTGAGGCGATGACAGCGAAGACCGGTCGGGTCACGATCGGCAGCGGCGGGAACAGGAGGAATCGAGTCGTGTCCCGCGCCTCGCGCGTGGCCCGCAGCTCGGGGCGCTCGGCGCGGAACCACGCCCGCAGCTCGGCGACCGAGGTGGCGGCCGGCTCACCTCCGAACTCGTCGGCCAGCACGGCCATCTCGGCGACGTAGCGATCGGCCTCGCCCGCCTCGAGGGGCTCGGCTCCGTAGCGCTGGTAGGCCCGCAGGAACGAGTCGACGAGGGTGTGGTGCACGAAGGTGAGCAGGTGCGGATCGTTGGCGGCGTAGGGGCGCCCGTCCGGCGCGATGCCCACGACCTTGGTGTGCACCCGCTTGACCGTGGCGATGGCGCGCCGGGCATCGTCGGTCGAGCCGTAGGTGGTGGCTCCCACATACGCGCTGGTGCGCCACAGTCGACCCATCGGGTCGTGGCGGTAGTTCGAGTGCTGAGCCACCCCGGCCATGGCCAGTGGGTGCATGGTCTGCACCAGCAGGGCCCGCAGGCCGCCCACGAACATCGAGCTGTCGGCGTGGATCCGCCAGGTCACGCTGTCGCGCTCGAACAGGCCCGGGTGGTCGGGACCGGCCATCGTGACGCGTTGATCGAGGGGGA
This sequence comes from uncultured Microthrixaceae bacterium, assembly GCA_963734965.1. Taxonomy (GTDB): domain Bacteria; phylum Actinomycetota; class Acidimicrobiia; order Acidimicrobiales; family Acidimicrobilacustridaceae; genus UBA4742. The sequence continues at coordinate 262,174 of CAVTJK010000003.1, forward strand.
CCCCACCCACCACGACGGCCAGCACCTCGTCGGCCAGGCGCCGTCGGACCCAGCCCAGCGGGTCGATCGAGACGGGGGCGGCCATCACCCCAGGCTATTGGGCGGGTCCGCCGCCGCCTTCACAAGCCGAGTCACGCATAGGTGCGCACGATCCGCTCGACGGCGGCCACGTACCCGGCGGGGGCGGGGTGCAGCGTGTGGACGAGGAGCGGATAGAGCTGGTGCAGCGGCACCCGCTCGTCGGCCCCCGGTGCGAGGGGGTAGGCCTCGGCGTAGGCGGCGAACACCTCGCCGCTGAATCCGCCGAACAACGCCATCATGGCCAGATCGACCTCGCGGTGGCCGTAGTAGACGGCGGGATCGACGAGCCAGGGCCGGCCGCTGGCGTCGCTGACGGCGTTGCCGGCCCACAGGTCACCGTGCACGAGGGCGGGCGGCTCGGGTGGTCCGACGAGGTCGTCCAAGCGGCCGATCAGCTGATCGATGCGGCGCGCCAGGTCCGACGACAACACCCCGGCGTCATGGGCCAGGCGAGCCATCGGGGTCAGCCGGTACGCGCCGTAGAGCTCGGCCCACGTGTCGCACCACGCGTTGGGCTGAGTCCGTCGCCCCAGGAAGTTGTCGCGCTCGAGTCCGAATCGGGCGGCGGCGTGCGGTGCAGGGCGGCCAGCGACCGACCCAACTCGTGGTCGTGATCGGGACCCGGACGACCGGGTTCGATCCACTCGAGCACGATGAGATCGGCGCCGGTGTGGAGCACGTCGGGCACGCGCACGGCCCCCGAGGCGCCCAACCGGGACAGCCCGTCGGCCTCGGCCTCGAACGATCCCGTCGGACCGCCCGTCTTGACGAACACGACCAGGGGGTCGCGGGCGAGCTCGACTCTCCACGCCTCGCTGCTGTCGCCGCCACCGATCGGGACCGCGCCGAGGATCTCGACCCCGAGGGCGTCGCCCACTGCCACCAGCGCCGGCGGGGGCTCGAACGCGCTCACCCGCTCAGCTCGTCGAGCAGTCGGGCGCACGCGGCCTCGATGATGTCGTACACGTCGGCGAAGCCGGTGGGCCCGCCGTAGTACGGATCGGGTACGTCCAGTTCATCGGTCGGGTCGGGATCGAACTGGCGCAACAGGCGGACCTTGGCCCGGTCCGCCGCCGACGGGGCCAGTTCGAGCAGGTCGTCGCGGTTGGCGCGGTCCATGGCGACCAACAGGTCGAAGTAGGCGAAGTCGCCGGCGTCGACCTGGCGGGCCCGGCTGGTGAGCTCGAGGCCGCGGCGGCGGGCCTCGGCCGCCGAGCGGTCGTCGGCCGCGGCGCCCTGGTGCCAGGCGCTCGTGCCGGCGCTGTCGACCTCGATCTCGCCCGCTCGCCCGGCGGCCTCGGCCTGGGCCCGCAGGACGGCCTCGGCGGTCGGCGATCGGCAGATGTTGCCGAGGCAGACGAAGCAGATCTTCGTCGTCACCCGTCGGCGGGTTTGTCGGTGACGCCGGCGCTGTCGAAGGTGGCCATCTCGCGAAGGATGAGGGCCGAGGCCTGCAGCACGGGCAGGGCCAGGATGGCCCCTGATCCCTCGCCCAGGCGCAGGTCGAGGTCGAGCAGCGGCACCAGGTCGAGGTGAGCGAGGGCGGCCGAGGCGCCGGGCTCGACCGAGCGGTGGCCGGCGACGAGATGGCAACGAGCGTCTGGGCAGAGGGCGAAGGCGACCACGGCGGCGGCCGCCGCGATGACGCCGTCGATGATCACGGGTACGCCGGCGGCGGCGCCGGCGATGATGAACCCGGTCAACGCCGCGATCTCGAGCCCACCGACCTCGGCCAGCACGGCCAGCGGGCCGGCCGTGGCCGGGATCCGCTCGATGGCGTCCTCGACGATCTCGATCTTGCGGGCCAGAGCGGCATCGTCGGCTCCGGCCCCCCGACCGGTGACCTCGGCGCGGGTTCAGGCCGCAGATGGCGGCGATGAGCGCCGCCGACGGTGTCGTGTTGGCGATGCCCATGTCGCCGGTGATGAGACAGCGCGCGCCCGAGGCGATGGCGCGGGCGGCCACCTCGGCCCCGACGTCGAGGGCGAGCAGCGTCTCGGTCCGGGACATGGCCGGGCCCACCGACAGGTCGGCCGTGCCGCGGGCCACCTTGCGGTGCAGCACGCCCGGCTCGGGCGGCGAGTCGTTGCGTTCGAACGGTGACGCCACGCCGACGTCGACCACGACCACGTCGGCGCCGACGTGGCGGGCCAGCACGTTGACGGCGGCCCCGCCGGCTCGGAAGTTGGCCACCATCTGGGCCGTCACCTCCTGGGGCCACGGCGAGACGCCGGCCGCCTGCACGCCGTGATCGCCGGCGAACACGGCGACGGTCGCCGGTTCGGGGACCGGCGGCGGCGAGGAGTTGGCGATGGCGGCCAGCTTCACGCCGACAGCTTCGAGCTGGCCCAGCGACCCCGGCGGCTTGGTGAGCTGGTTGTGGTGGGCCGTCGCCTCGGCGGCGGCGTCGCTGTCGACCGGGTCGACGCCGGCCCGGACGGCCTCGAAGCGCTCACCGGCCACGCGCTCGACCCAGCCGTCGATGGCGGCCCGCAGGGTGCCGTCGGCGATGTCGGCGTAGGCCATGCCGGCGGCGGTGGCGGCCTCGGCGTCGGTGGTCAGGTCCCCGATGTAGAGCACTCGGGAGGGATCGGTGAGACCGAGGTGGTCGAGGGCCGTGCGCAGGGCGAGGGGATCGGGCTTGGGCGCGCCCACATCCACCGACGTCACGAGCACCTCGAGCAGCTCGTCCACGCCGCCCGGGGCCAGCAGGGCCCGGACCTCGGGCTCGGTCATCGTCGCGGTGTTGGTCACGGCGCCGAGCCGGACCTGGGCGGCGATCTCGGCCAGGTCCTCCAGGGCACCGGGGCGCAGCTCGACCTTCAGGTCGGCGACGGCGGTGGCCGCCGGGGCTTCGACGATCACCGTGCCCCCGAGGTCGACCAGAACAGCGTCGAGGAGTGGCTGGAGAATCACGGTGGGTCCTTGCAGGGTTGTCAGGCGAGAAATCAGGACGGGGGAGTATCGCGGGTCGGGCCCGATTTGGGTATTCGGCGCTGGGCCAGGGCGGCGTCGAGGCGGTCGAGCTGGTCGGGATGGGGGACCGCCACGCGAGCCCAGCCGTCGAGTCCGAAGCTGGCCGCGTCCCTGACCAGCACACCGTGGGGGATGAGCTGGGCCCGCAGGCCCGGTGCGTCGACCAGGACCCAGTTGGCGTCCGAGGGCCGGGCCTCGAGCCCGTGGGCGCCCAGGACCTCGACGAGGCGTCGCCGAGCCGAGGCCACCGCGGTGGCCCACCCGGCCAGATCGACGGAGGCCAGCAGATCGGGCAGGGCCGCCGCCGCCAGCCCGTTCACCGACCACTGGGGCTGGCGAGCGCGCAAGCGCGCCACCGCGGCCGGATCGGGGCCGATCAGGTAGCCGATCCGCAAACCGGGCGCGGCCAGCAGCTTGGTCAGCGATCCGAGGACCCATGCGCCGTCGTCGGCGTCGCCGCGCGTCCACGCCCCCGTGGCCAGCGCGTAGAACGCCTCGTCCCACACGGCGGCGCGCTCGTCGGGCGCGGCCAGCTCGCCGGTCGGATTGTGCGGGTTCGAGCGCCAACGCGGGCCGTCGACGGTGACCTCGCGCAGGTGGCGGCGATACAACGCGAACTCGGGGTCGTCGATGCGACCGGCGCCCATCTGGGTGGCGAGCAGGGCGATGGCCTCGGAGCCGCCGTTGGTGAGCAGGAGCCGGTCGGGATCGATGCCGACTGCATCGGCCAGCGCGGCGGTGGCCTTGATCGGATCGGGGTAGCGACCCAGCGCGTCGAGGTGAGCGGCGATGACGGGAGCCGGATCCGGGGCGAACGGGTTGAGGCTGAGGGACAGATCGAGCAGATCGGACGGATCGAGGCCCAGCGCGGCGGCCACGCCCTCGGCATCGCCGCCGTGGGGGCCGGGGCCCGGGATCACCGCCGCCTCGCCCATCTCGCGGCCGCCTGAGCGCATCCGGCGCCGGCCAACACGGCGGCGAGGGCCACGGTGACCTCGCGGCTGAGCAGCACGGCCCGAGCGATGTCGTCGACGGTGGCCGGCCGCCCGTCGCCGAGATCGGGCCGGCGCTCGACCCGCCCGTCGTAGCGGTTCTCGCCCCCGAGGCGGATCCCGAGGGCGGCGGCGAACGCGGCCTCGGCCACGCCGCTGTTGGGCGAGGGATGGCTGGGGGCGTCGTCGCGCACGGCACGGGCGACCGACCGGGCCGCTCGCGGGCGCACGGCGGCGACGAGGCACGCGGTCAGGCGCGCCGGCACCCAGTTGGCGGCGTCGTCGAGCCGGGCGCTGGCCCAGCCGAAGTCGGCGTAGCGCGCCGAGCGGTGCCCGACCATGGCGTCGAGGGTGTTGACCGCCCGGTAGCCGAGGGCGCCCGGCGCCCCGCACCCGGCCGCCCACCAGGCCGGGGCCACCACGGCGTCCACGGTGTTCTCGGCGACCGACTCGACGACGGCCCGGACGATCTCGGCCTCGTCCAGGTCGGTCGGGTCGCGGCCGACCAGCGCCGGCAACGCCCGGCGGGCACCGTCGAGATCGCCGAGCACGAGGGGCTCGGCCACCGATTCGGCGGCCTCGGCCAGGCCGCGCCCGGCGACGGCCAGCGCCGTGGCCACGACGGTGGCGACCCCGCGCCCGGCGATGGCGGTGGCGAGACCGCCGGCCGCGATCCCCGCGCCGACTCCGATGCCGGCGTGGACGATCCCGGCTGGTCGGGTCGGCTCGTAGGTGCGGTCCTCGACGGTCTGCATCAACGATCCGAAGACGGCCACCGGATGAGGCTCGAACGGCGGCTCGCCCCAGTGGGCGTCGATCAGCAGGCCCAGCGCCGCGGCCAGGGGCTCGGGGATCCCGCGGCCGTCACCAGCGGGCCGCCAGCACGAGCAGGGCCACGGTCTCGCTCACGACTCCGGCCGCGCCCAGCACGTCGCCGGTGAACCCGCCGAGGCGACGCTGGGCCAGAGCGGTCACGAGGCCGGCCGCCGCGCACTGGCGGCGATGGCGACGGCGGCGATCCAGCGGTGGGCCAGCAGCCCGCCGCCGGCCACGGCCAGTCCGGTGGCCAGCGCCGCGCCACCGACGCCCACGATCCAGGGGCGGCCGCCGAGGAAGGCCGAGGCCAGGCCGCCGGCGCGGGCGTAGGGCCGTGAGCGAGCGATGACCGCCATCCAGGTCCGTGAGGCGCACCACAGTCCGGCCAGCAGCAGCGGGGAGGCCGCGATCGAGCCCAGCGCCACGACGCGCATCACCACCACGATGGCGACGGTCGCCACCCCGAAGGCGCCCGTGGTCGGATCGGCCATCACCGCCAGCCGGCGCTCGCGGGTCATCGGAGCGATCAGCCGTCGGCGGTGTCGGCCAGCCCGTCCACGTGCAGCAGGCCGGTGACGACCAGATCGGCGGCCACGACGACCGCGGCGGCCACCGTCGGCGTCCAGATGCGATCGGCCTCCCACCACACCGCGCCCAGCACCAGCCCGATCACGGCGCCGGCCAACGGGAACCACGCCAGCGTGGCCGGCTCAGGTCCCGCCGCACCTCCGAACACGGTGAGGAAGGCAAGGGCGCGCCTCATGACGGCGGGGGGTCGAGACGCAGGACCCGACCGGCCACCACCAGCCACACCTCGTCGGCCACGGCCGCCACCCGCTGGTTCACCAGGCCGAGCGCGTCGCGGAAGGCGCGCCCGACTGCGGTCTCGGGGTGCACGCCCGAGGCCCACCTCGTCCGACACGAGCACCGTGGGCAGGGTCCGGGCGGCGAGGGCGGCGCACAGATCGTCGACGCCGCCCGCGGCGACGGCGTCGAAGTCACGATGGGCGGCGAGCCAGGTGCCGAGGGCATCGACCAGCACGGGTCGCGGCGGGGCGGCGCGAAGGCGGCGACCAGCTCGGCGCCCGCTTCGATCACCTCGAACCTCGAGTCGCGTCGGCGGCGGTGGGCCTCGATCCGCGCCGCCATGTCGGCGTCGTCGCCGGCCCGACCGGTGGCCAGGTAGACGAGGGGGCCGTCGTGGCGCTGCGTCAGCCGCTCGGCCACCTCGGACTTGCCCGATCGGGCTCCGCCCAGGACCAGGGTGATCATCGGGCGCTCCCCGCCATCGGGGCTCGAGGCGACGGCGGCGTAGATGGCCCGGGCCAGTCGCGATCCCCACTCGGATCGGGGCCCGCCGAAGTGGGCTTCGACGTCGGCGTCGAGGGGGCAGGCCACGCACACCGCGTCGGTGGCGGTGCCCGTGCCGGCGACCCCGGCGTCGAACAGGGCCTGGGACTTGGCCTCGGTCAGGTGGTGGCGGCGTTGACGAGGGCGGCGTCGGACAGTCGCACCGGCACGAAGGCGACGATGTTGATGGTGCCGACGGCGCCGGCCGGCTCGTCGGGCGGCGCCGCCGCCCAGGTCGGGACGCGCACGCCGACGGTGGCGTCGACGCGCACGCCGTCGTCGTCGCGCGGTGGAGAGGACGGCGACGTCAGCGGCGGTGAACAGCCCGACCCCGGCGCCCGGTGCGAGGCGTGATCCGGCGTGCCGACCGGTCCTCAGCACCAGCTCGGCCACGTGGACGTCGAGGTCGGTCCGGGCGTAGCCGTGGGCGACCTGGGCGTTGATGATCCAGCGGCGCGGACCCAGGCCGCCACCGACGGCGGCCGACGACAGGACCAGCCATGGCTCGTTCGTCGTCCACACGACGAAGGGCAGCGTCACGCCCGCCTCGACCCGCGTGAGGGTGACGGGATCCACGGCGCGGAGAGTAGTCGAGCGGTCTGGCTACGCTCGGCGCCGTGGCGAACCGGGCGCAGAAGTCGATCGTGGTGGTCAACACCGGCGACGGCAAAGGCAAGTCCTCGGCCGCTTTCGGCGTCATGCTGCGCGGGTGGGCACGGGGCTGGCGCGTCGGCGTGGTCCAGTGCATCAAGAGCGGTTCGTGGCACACGGGTGAGCAGAAGGCGGCGGCCGAGCTGGGCATCGACTGGTGGGCCATGGGCGACGGCTTCACGTGGGACTCCGACGATCTCGAGCAGACCGCCGAGATGGGTCGCCAGGCGTGGATCGCGGCGCGGGACAAGTTGGCGTCGGGCGACTACGACCTGCTGGTGCTCGACGAGCTGACCTACACCATGAGCTTCGGTTGGGTGCCGGTCGCCGAGGTCGTGGCCGGCGTGCGCGACCGGGCGCCGGGCACCAACGTGGTGATCACCGGCCGCGACGCCCCCGCCGAGCTCATCGAGCTGGCCGACACCGTCACCGAGATGCGCAAGGTGAAGCACGCCTTCGACCAGGGCATCAACGCCCGCAAGGGCATCGAGTACTGAAGATTGACGATCGAAGCGGGCCTGTGGTCTGCTCTGGCCACAACAGAGCGTGACCTTCGGGGAAAGCCGGTCGAACGCCGGCGCTGACCCGCAACCGTAGGCGGGACGAGATTCGCTCCCGTGAGCCGGACCACCCGGGGACACGTGAACCGCTCCACCAGCCGTCGTCGGACTACGGACCCTGGAGCTCCTCGGGTGAACCCTCTGGGGCCGTCGTCCACCCGAGAGGAAATGCGTGCCGACCAGCCCCAACGCACCCAGAGGCGTCCTCGTGACGCTGGCCCTGGTCGTGGTGCTCGGCGTCTCGGCCCTGGCCCCCGCGTCGTGGTTCTCGTCGGTCGGAATCGGCGCCTGCGCGTCGGCGGCATCGGGTCACGCCGGTCTGGTCGTCGACTTCGGTGCGGTCACCAACGTGGCCGGCGCACCCACCCCGACCGTGCAGTCGAGCTGCCTGGCCGTGAGCAGCTCGAGCGAGACGGGCTCGGACCTGCTGCGGGCGGCAGGGCACAGCATGCGCTGGCAGGGCGGCCTGCTGTGCGCCATCGACGGGTACCCCGCGACCGGGTGCGGAGTGCGGACGGCCACGGGTTACCAGTACTGGAGCTACTGGCACGGCGGGTCGAGCTGGACCTACTCGTCGGTCGGCCCGTCGAGCTATCGGGTGAGCGCCGGCGGCGTCGACGGCTGGCACTTCGTCGAAGGGGCCGACAGCGCCAGCGAGGGCACGCCGCGCGCGGTGGCGGCCGGTCCCTGCCCGGCTCCGACGCCCACGACCACTCCCCACGTTCGCGGCGCCGACGACGGCGGCGGCTGCGGCGACAGGGGGCAGTGGACCGTCGACCATGGCGACCGCGCCGAACGGCGCGGCTACGACGGTCACGACGACGGCCACGCCGGGCACCGGTGGCGCCGGCACCACGTCGGAGGCCTCGACACCGACCACGTCCTCGACGTCGCGCCGCGAGGTCGCGCTGGGGTCCGGCTCGGCCCGTCACCGCGAGCGGCAACTCGCCGGCCGGCGCGCTGGGGGCGGCCGGTGCCATCGTCGCACTCGGACTGTCGGCTCTGTTGATCACACGGCACCGGTCGCCCGGATGACCGCGCTGCGCGACGCCCCGGCGTCCGACGCGATCGGCTCGCCCCGCAGAGTCCTGGCCCGCCACCGTCACGCCGGCGGGGTGGCGCAACCTCCATCCCGCCGCGTGGTGGTTGTGGGCGGGCGGGCTGGCGGCGGCGGCCATGCGCACGACCAACGTGTTCCTGCTCGGGCTGATCATCGGGGTCGTCGCCGTCGTGGTCGCGGCCCGGCGCACCGAAGCGCCGTGGGCTCGCTCGTTCGGCGCCTTCGTCAAGCTGGGCGTCTTCGTCGTCGTGTTCCAGGTCGTGCTCCAGATGCTCATCGGCAGCCGTGTCCCGGGCACGACGCTGTTCACCCTCCCGTCGGTCGATCTGCCGTCGTGGATGGCCGGGGTGAGCGTCGGCGGCCCGGTCACGGCCGAAGGCTCTGGTGGCTTCGTTCCAGCACGGACTCCAGCTGGCCACGGTGCTCGATCTGCTTCGGCGCCGTGAACAGCCTGTGCAGCCCCTACCGGATGCTGCAGGCGCTGCCCGCCACGCTCTACGAAGCGGGAGTGGCCGTCACCGTGGCGCTGTCCTTCGCCCCCCAAGCCGTGATCCAGCTCGGACGGGTCCGCGAGGCGCGACGGCTGCGGGGTCGGCCCGTCCGCGGTGTCTGCCGCCATCCGCGGCCTGGCCCTGCCGGTGCTCGAGGGCGGCCTCGAACGGCTCGCTGGCGCTGGCCGCGTCCATGGACTCCCGGGGCTACGGGCGCCGGAGCGGGATCGTCGGCGCGCGCCCGGCAGGCTGGCGACCGGCGCCACCATCATCGGACTGCTGGCCGTCGCCGTCGGCCTCTACGGAGTGGCCGACGCCGGCGCACCCGGCGCCCTCGGCCTGCCGCTGGTCGGCGTCGGGGGCGGTCGTCCTGGCCGTCGGCCTGTTCGCCGCAGGCCGGCGCGGCCCGTCGCACCCGCTACCGCCCCGACCCGTGGCGGCTCCCCGAATGGATCGTCAGCGCCTCGGGCCTGGTGGCCGCCGGTGGCCATGGTGGTGACCGCCCGCTCGGCCGGGCGGCGGGGCTGGCCTCAACCCCTCGACGTCGCCCCTGACCTGGCCCACGGTGCCCCTGCTCGGCCGTCCTGGGCATCGCCGTCGCCCTGACGCCCGCGCTGGCCGCGCCGTGCCCGCCGGGGTCGACGCCGGTGGAGGTCGCGTCGTGATCCGCTTCGACCGCGTCAGCTTCACCTACCCGGACGCGACCCGACCGACGTTGCGCGACGTCGATCTCACGGTGGCCGAAGGCGAGCTCTGCCTCGTCGTCGGCCGCACCGGCTCGGGCAAGTCGACCTTCCTGCGAACCGTCAACGGGCTCGTCCCCCGCTTCTGCGGCGGTTTGCTGACCGGGACCGTGTCGGTGGACGGCCGCTCGACCGCCGACCATCCGCCCCGCGAGCTGGCCGACATCGTCGGTCTGGTCGGCCAGGACCCGGCCGCCGGCTTCGTCACCGACACGGTCGAAGAGGAGCTGGCCTACGCGATGGGCAACCTGGGCGTCGCCCCCGACGTCATGCGTCGTCGCGTCGAGGACGCGCTCGACCTGCTGAGCCTGCACGAGCTGCGACGGCGTCCGCTGCTCTCGCTCTCGGGCGGCCAGCAGCAGCGCGTGGCCATCGGCGCGGCGCTGACGACGCTCGCCCCGTGTGCTCGTCCTCGACGAACCGACGTCGGCGCTCGACCCGGCGGCCGCCGAGGACGTGCTCGCCGCCGTCGGTCGCCTCGTGCACGACCTGGGCATGACCGTGCTGATCGCCGAGCATCGGCTCGAGCGCGTCGTGCAGTACGCCGATCAGGTGCTGCATCTGCCGGGTGCCGGCGCGCCGGTCGAGATGGGGGCGCCGGCGGCCATGATGGCGACCTCGCCGGTCGCGCCGCCGGTCGTCGAGTTGGGGCGCCTGGCCGGATGGTATCCGCTGCCGCTGTCGATCCGGGATGCGCGCCGGCTGCGGAGGGGCTGCGACCGCCGGCTGGCCGCTCGCGCCCCAGGTCGCCAGCGCCCGGGTTGTCCAGCGCGCCACCGATCGTTCGGGTCGAGGGCGTGGCCGTGGCCTACGGATCGGTCGTCGCCCTGCGCTCGGTGGATCTCGACCTGCGGGCCGGCGAGGTGCTGGCGGTCATGGGCCGCAACGGATCGGGCAAGTCGACGCTGCTGGCGCGCCTGGCCGGGGTGCGAGCGCCCGCATGTGGGCCGGATCACCGTCGACGGGCGTGAGCCCGTCGGGCCTGTCGCCGGCCCAGGCCATCCGACTGGTCGGATTGGTGCCCCAGGATCCCGGACTGCTGCTCAACGCCGACTCGGTCGGCGCCGAGTGCCGAGGCCAACGACCACGACGCCGGGCTGGCGCCCGGCACGACGGCGGCCACGGTGGCCGAGATCGTGGGCGACATCGACCCCGGCGCCCATCCCCGCGACCTGTCCGAGGGCCAGCGCCTCGGTCCTGGCCCTGGCCCTGGTGCTGGCGCCGAAACCCCCGGTCGTGCTGCTCGACGAGCCGACCCGGGGCCTCGACTACCAGGCCAAGGAGCGACTGGCGGCGATCCTCTCGGCATCTGGCCGCCGCCGGTCACTTGCGTCGTGCTGGCCACCCACGACGTCGAGGTCGTGGCCCGGGTCGCCGACCGGGTCGTGGTGCTGGCCGAGGGCGAGGTCGTGGCCGACGGACCGGCCCGGGAGGTCGTGTCGCACTCACCCGTGTTCGCCCCGCAGGTCGCCAAGATCCTCGCCCCCGACGAGTGGCTGACGGTCGCCGAGGTCGGCCGGGCCCTGGCCGAGATCGGCGCCGCGCCGTGAGCGCCGCGCTCGTGCTGCGCCGGCGCTCGTCGCTGTTGATCCTGGCCGCGTCCGTGCTGTGCCTGGTGGCCTTCGCCTGGCCGCTGATCGCCGACGGACGGGCCCGGTCGATCCACGGCGACGCCAACCTGGCTCACAGCGCCGACGCGCCGTGGATCTTCGTCGCGCTGTTGCCCCTGCTCCTGGCCATCGTCGTGGCCGAGGTGGCCGAGGGGTCCATCGACGCCAAGTGCGTCGCGCGTGCTCGGGGTGCTGGCCGCCTGCGGGTGCGCGATGCGCATACCGGGTGGCGTGGCCGGGTTCGAGCCGCTGTTCTTCCTGTTGATCCTGTCCGGTCGGGTGCTGGGCAAGGGCTTCGGCTTCGTGCTCGGCGCCCTCACCCTGTTCGCCTCGGCGCTGATCACCGGCGGCGTCGGGCCGTGGTTGCCCTTCCAGATGTTCGGCGCCGCCTGGGTGGGCTACTTCGCCGGATGCCTGCCGCCGGCGCGGGGTCGCCGCGAGCTGGTCCTGCTGGCCGCATACGGCTTCGTCGCCGGGCTGGCCTACGGCCTGCTGCTCGACCTGTGGTTCTGGCCGTTCCTCTCGGCCACCACCCAGTCGGCGCCGATACCGGGCGCGTCGACCCTGGTGAACCTGCACCGCTTCCTCGCCTTCCACCTGGCCACGGCGATGGGGTGGGACCTGGTGCGGGCCACGACCAACGCCGTGCTCACCCTCGTCGTCGGCGCCCCCGTGCTCGCCGCCCTGCGCCGGGCCTCGCGCCACGCCGCCTTCGGCGCGCCCGTCACCTTCGGCGACGCTCCAACCTCTGACACCCGCGTGTAGCGTCGCTGTCATGCTTCGTCATCGGGGGATGGCCGTAGCGGCCACGCTTCTCATCGCGCTCGTCGTTCCGGTCGTGGCCGTCGTCGCCGCGCCCGCCGCCGGCGCCGCTCCGGTTGCCTCTGGGCCCACGCTCACGGTGACGCCGAACACCGGCCTGGTCGACAACCAGACGTTGTCGCTGGTGAGCACGGGGACGACCCCGGGCTCGACGTTCCTGTTCGTCGAGTGCACGCCGACCGCCCTGGCCATCGCCCTCGGCTCGGTCACCGACAACAACCCCAACGACGGGTGCGAGCAGCAGCGCAGCACGGTGCTCATGGCCGACGCCGCCGGCGTCGTGGCCGGGACGCTGAAGGTGGCGGCGGTGGTGTCGTCGGCTGTCGGCACGACGGACTGCCGCCAGGTGCAATGCTTCGTCGCCCTGTTCGCGCTGGCCGGCGGCCCCGGCCTGCAGCTCCAGAACATCAGCTTCGCCGCCAGCGCCTGCTCGGCGCCAGGCTCGTGCGCCGTCCCGACCGACTGGGCCCCCGGCGACGCGGCGCGCACCAACGCGCTCGCCACCCCGGCGGCGAAGGCGGCGGCCAAGACCACGGGACCGGGCACCCGCTCGGTCGTGGCCGGTCTGGCCGGTGACCTGACCGTCGCGGGATCGGCCAGCGGTCCCTACACGGGCGCGGCGGCGCTGGCCGGGGGGCCGGCACCGACCACTCCGGTGACCGGCGAGGGCCTCGTCCGGGTCGCCATGTCGGCGCCTGGGACCTCGTGGTCGGCGACGTCGCCCAGCGCGGCGGTCGTCGACGTGAGCGTCGACGGCGCCACCACCCAGCAGATCGTCCTGTTCCGCGGTGGGTCGCCCTTCGTCTACGCCGGCTTCGTCGGCCCGCTGACCACCGGCACCCACACCGTCACGGTGGCCGCTCGACCCGGCCCTGTCGGTCACGGGCGGCGTGCCGCCCAAGATCAACGTGCTGGCGGTCGAGCTCGAGGTGGTGGCACCGACGAACCCCTCGTATCTGGCCTATGCCTACGCGCCGGTGATGTTCGGCCGCTCGACCTCGGCCCTGCACGACACGCCGCTCATCGACTACGCCAGCGCCGTCCCCCAGGCCGGGGGAGCCGTGCGGCTCACCTACACGATCATCTGGTCGCACGAGGACGCGGGCACGGGGTTCGTGCCCTTCCTGCTCGGCGGGTCCTGGGGACGGCTGACCGACATCGAGAACGCCATGTCGTTCACCGTCGCGCCCGATGGCTCGGTGAGCAACGCCGTCTACTTGTGGGGTGGGCAGCCGCCCGACTACCCCGACACCCAGGGCGCCCTCAGCGAGACCGACGTGGCCTTCGGGGGCTCGTTCTTCGGCCACCATCCGATCCTGCGCGATGCCACCGGCAACAACGACTTCTCGGATCAAGGGACGACGGGCTTCCGCTTCCAGCAGGCGCCCGTCGCGCCGCCCGCCGCCGGCGACACCCGCGAGGGAGCCATGGATGCCAATCCGTGGACCTACCAGGTGATGGGTGAGGAGGTCGGCCGCTGGTACACCGACATCAGCACCGACCCGAGCTCGAGCCGCCCCGGCGACGCCCGCCAGTACGCCTACCTCCAGCTCGACACGACTGGGCCGGGGGTGACCTCGGTCGGAGTCGACCTCCAGCTGTCGGGCTCGGGCAAGTGGTACCAGAGCGATCTGGGGAGCGGCTATCCCCTGGTCGGCACCGGACGGGTCCGGACGGTGGTCAAGCTGCCCGTCGGGTGGACGGCGCGCGCCATCACCGGCGTGCGACTGCGCGTCTTCCCGGCCACCGCGGCGGCGACGCTGACCGTCTCGAGCCTGACCGTGAGAGCCCTCGGCCCGCGCTGGCAGTACTCGATGCGCCCGACCCCGGCGCCTTCGGTGATCGGCGGAACGGTGACCGATCCGGTCGCGCTGCGTCTGATGACGGCGTCGCCCACGACCCGGACGGTCGCGCCGGGGGCGCCGGTCGGGCCCTTGGGCGTCACCGCCGCCGACAGCCTGGGCGAGCCCCTGGCCGGTGTCAGCGTCACCTTCGCCACCACGTCCGGTCCGCCCGTGCTGTTCGCGAGCTGCGGCTGCGCGACCGTGACCGTGGTGTCGGACGCCGAGGGCCGGGCCGATCCGGGACCGGCCGTCGCCGGCTCGGCGCCGGGCAAGACCAAGCTCGCGGTCACGACCGTCGACCCGCTGACGGTCGCCCTCGAGCTCCGCATCAAGGTCGCGGCGGTCACCTAGCCGTCGATGCCGCGGACGACCTGCTCGCGGGCCTCGATGCGTTCGCGCTCGGCCTCGACCAGGACGTCGGGGGGTCGCCAGATCGGCCAGTGGTCCCGATGGCGGACCGACCGGGCCCGGGTCAGCACGTAGAGAGCCAGCCCGATCACGACCGACGTGAGGTGCCCGTAGTCGGTGAAGGTGCTGTGCACGATGGCGATGGCGAGGGTGCTGGCGACCAGCCCCGCGCCCCAGATCCACGGCCAACGACGCGGCAGCCGGTACGAGAACAGCGCGGCCACGCAGAAGAAGCCGTAGCTCGATCCCACGTCGACGACGTGGCGCAGGCGCTCGGGTGCGTGACCGTGGTTGATGGCGAAGGCGAGCAGGGCCGCCGTGATGACGGTCGCGCCGACGTGGCCGATGGCGAACACGACGATGGTGCGCAGGGATCCGAGCCAGCGTTCGGCGGGCGCCAGGACCAGCGGGAAGAGCACGAACCAGAACGGCAGCTCGCCCGGTGTCACCCAGAAGGCACTCGTGACGAGCACGCTGACCGGATCGTGAGCCAACTGGTGCAGGTTCGTGCTGTGCTCGGACAGGAGCACGTGGCGGACGACGAGCGGTGAGTCTCGCAGCACCCACGTGGTGACGGTGATGACGAACAGGTAGATGAACGTGGCCGGCGACAAGCGCATGTAGGCGTTGAGGTACGGGTGGATCCGTTCCCAGCGGCTGGTCAGCGGTCGAGCCCAGGCCCATCGGTAGCGAACGGCGAACGAGCCGACGATCGCGACGACGATGACGACCAAGGCGAAGGTGAGGCGCACGCAGTGGACCTCTCAGGCGGCGGACACCAGCACGGTAGTCTCGGCCGGTGGCGTCTCCCGGCGGCAACGTGCTGTTGATCACCGTCGATCAGTGGCGAGGCGACTGCCTGTCGGCGCTCGACCACCCGGTTGTCGAGACCCCCGCGCTCGATCGCCTGGCCGCGACGGGCACGTTGTTCGCCAACCACTGGGCCAATGCCGCGCCGTGCGGTCCCAGCCGCGCCTGTCTCTACACGGGTACGTACTCGACGACCAACCGAGCGGTGCTCAACGGGACGCCGCTCGACGCCCGGCTGACCAACGTCGCCCTCGAGGCCCGCGCCGCCGGATACGACCCCGTGCTGTTCGGCTACACCGACAGCAGCGTCGATCCCCGCGGCGTCGCGCCCGACGACCCGCGTCTGCTCAGCTACGAGGGGGTGCTGCCGGGCATGAGGGCCGTCGTCGACCTCCCGTCGGCCACCATGGCCCCCTGGATCGACTGGCTGGTGGCCGAGGGCTACGAGCGACCGGCGAGACCCGACGACCTCTTCGGGCCCGACCTCGACCATCCCGGCGCCGCCGATCACCACCCGACCTGGGCCCCGCCCGTGTACGACGCCGCCCACAGCGAGACGGCCTTCCTGACCGACCAGGCCCTGGCCTGGCTCGAGGGCGCCGACAGGCCGTGGTTCGTCCACCTC
This sequence comes from uncultured Microthrixaceae bacterium, assembly GCA_963734965.1. GTDB lineage: Bacteria > Actinomycetota > Acidimicrobiia > Acidimicrobiales > Acidimicrobilacustridaceae > UBA4742. The sequence goes on from CAVTJK010000003.1 coordinate 278,013, forward strand.
AGCTACCTGCGCCCCCATCCGCCCTATCGGGTCGTGGCGCCGTACCACGACCGCTACGACCCGGCGACGGTGCCCGCTCCCGTGCGAGCGGCGACGCGCCAGCTCGAGGGGATCCATCCGCTGGTGGCGACCGCGACCCGGATACCGGGCGTCGGCGCGCCCGATGACGACGCCGAGATGCGCCAGATCAAGGCGACGTACTACGGGATGATGGCCGAGGTCGACGACCACCTCGGCCGCGTCTTCGACTGGCTCGACGCCACCGGAGCGGCCGACAAGACGCTCGTCGTGCTCACGTCGGATCACGGCGACCAGATGGGCGACCACTGGTTGCTCGAGAAGCTGGGTTGGTTCGACGAGAGCTACCACGTCCCCCTCATCGTCCGCGATCCGCGCGTCCCGGCCGAGGCGCGGGGTCAGCGCATCGAGGCCTTCACCGAGCACGTGGACGTCATGCCCACGGTGCTCGAGTGGCTCGACGCCGACGTGCCGGCGCAGTGCGACGGTCGTTCACTGCACCCGTTCGTGACCGGCACGGCGTCGGCCGAGCTCGTAGCGGGCTGGCGCGGCGAGGCCCACTTCCAATGGGACTTCAGCGATCCGGCGCACCATCTGGCCGAGGATGCCTTCGGACTGACCAGCGAGCAGTGCAACCTCGACGTGATCCGCGATCACCGGTGGAAGTACGTGCACATGGCGGGGCTGCCGCCGCTGCTGTTCGATCTCGCGTCGGACCCGGCCCAGCTCGTCGACCGCTCGACCGACCCGACCTGCGCCCCCGTGGTGGCCGAGTACGCCCAGCGCCTGCTGTCGTGGCGGATGCGCCACGCCGACCGGACCTTGAGCACGGTGATGATCACCGGCCACGGAGCCATCCAGCGCGTCGACCCGCGCATCGGTTAGCGCCAGGACAGACAGCACGGATCTCCGGACGCCGTGACCAGCACGGGCGCCGTCGGGTCGGCCAAGGTCACGATCCAGAGGCTGACCCCCGAGCGTAGTTGTTCGACGTCAGCAGGTAGGCGAGCTGGCTGCTGTCCGGCGACCACGTCGGCTCGAGGTCGGCCGAGCAGGCGGGCCGGTCGCAGCTGGTCAGGTGGCGCACGTCGGCGCCGTCGAGGTTGCTGATCGAGATCCCGTCGGTGGCCCCGTCGAGGAAGGCCAGGTGCTGACCGTCAGGCGACGGCGCTGGGTAGTTCTGTTCGGTCGTGGTCTTGGTGATCTGGACGACGTGGCTGCCGTCGGCGTCCATGCGCATGATCCGGGCTGGCTCGTTGACGTTCTCGAAGTAGATCTGGGTCCCGTCCGCCGACCAGGCCGGATAGCGACCAGGGCCGAGCGCTCTCTGGCCCGTGCCGTCGCGGTTGACGACCGATACGACGTCGGGATTGTTCGACGGACCGTCGAAGGCCAGCCGTCGGCTGTCCGGTGACCAGGCCGGGTCGCTCGCCGACCCGGCCACGTTCACTAGAGGCTTCGGCCCATTGGGGTCCACGACTATAAGATCCCATAGGCGACGTAGGCCAGGGCCGTCTTGTCCGGCGCCAGGCTCGTCCCGCACCGCCCGCACACGGCGTTCGGCGAAGGGATCGCTGAACGCTGATGGCGTCGGTCCCCGGCGGGTCCACGATGACGAGGTCGTGGTTGGGCCCACTGGTGAACACCAGACCACCGGAGCGGCGAAGGTGGTCGAGCGCCGCCGCCAGCGACACCGACTGGGGGTCTGATGTCGTGGACCGCTCTGTCGGTGTCGAGCTCCCGTCGGGCTTCGAGCCGTGGCCCGTCGTCGTCAGCGGCACCGATCGGTCCGAGCGGATGGCGCCAACGATCCCGACGGTCACGGCGGCGACGACGAGGATGGCCAGGCTCGACAACGCGATGGCGCGGCGGCGACGCCGGTGGCGCACGCCGTCGATGACGGCAGCACGGCGTGACGGGCTGGGCGTCGGCGGGGCGGGATCGTCGAGGTGGGTGAACATCAGTCGACCTCTCCAGGTTGGGGCAGGGCCACGCGAAGTGCGCTCAGCCCTCGGGATGCGTGCTGCTTGACGGCGCCGGTCGAGCAGCCGAGGGCCAGGGCCGTGTCTCGTTCGCTCAGGTCGCCCAGGTAGCGCATGATCACGACCTCGCGTTGTCGCGTGGGCAAAGCGCGGAGGGCGCGCACCAGCTCGTCTCGCTCTTCGATCGTCGACGGGGAACTGGACGCGTCGGGCTCGCCGCCGACCTCGGGCGCGTTGGCCCGGCGGCGCCACACGTCGATGGCCCGCTGGCCCGCGACCCGTGCCGTGAACGCCGGCGCGTAGCCACTGACCTTGCGCCACCGCAGACCGACGCGGATCAGCGCGTCCTGGGCCACGTCCTCGGCGTCTTCGCGGCGGCCGAGCACCCGGTACGCAACCCGGTAGGCCACCGCCCACAGCTCGTCGAACGCCTCGTCGATGGTGCTCAACGAACCCCCGGACCCGTCAGTGGGAGCCAGCCTCCCACTCCACTACCGAACGGGCGCGCCGGATGGTTGACCTACGACGACAGAAGGTCGAAGGCGGCGACCTTCTCGGTGTCCTCGTAGTCCTCTTGGTGGCCGATCTTGCCCCACGAGGTCGACACCCAGAGCACGGCGCGGTTGGCGTAGACGTCCTCGCCGTCGGGGCCGGTGACCCAGTGGTGGACCCGGACGGCCGCCCGGGCGTTCCACGGCGGGCCGTTGACCAGGATGTCGTCGACCTCCATGTGCATGCCGGTGTCGACGTAGCGGCGGAGGAAACCCTCGATCTCGTCGTGGCCCACATGGCTCATCGAGGCCTCGCGGCCCGACCTCGGGGTGCGGTACTGGCGCGCCCAGGAGTTGTCGCCGGGGAAGTTGAGGGTGGCGTCGGCGCCGAACATGGCCAGGACGGGCCGGTAGTCGCCCTGGTTGAGGGCGGCGATGTTGCGCTTGATCAGCCAGCGGACGGTCGCTTTGTACATGACCCGACTCCTAGATAGATCGCTCTACTAGTATGCTCCGCACCCATGGCCCCGACCAAATCCACCGACACCCGGGCCCGGCTGGTCGAGGCCAGTGCCGAGCTGTTCCGGCGCCAGGGCTACAGCGGTACGGGGCTGAAGGCGATCCTGGCCGCCAGCCAGGCCCCCTACGGCTCGCTCTACCACTTCTTCCCGGGCGGCAAGGAGGAGCTGGGCGTGGCCGCGCTGGCGGCCGGCGGCCGGACCTATCTCGCTCTGGTCGAGGCCATCTACGCCGATGGCGTCGACGTCGCCGCCGCGACCCGCAACTTCTTCGAGGGGGCGGCGGTGGTCGTCGAGGCGAGCGACTACGCCGACGCCTGTCCGGTCGCGACGGTCGCCCTCGAGGTGGCCAGCGTGAGCGAGCCGATGCGCCAGGCCGCGGCCGATGCCTTCGAGTCGTGGCTCGTCGCCCTCGCCGACCGGTTCACGGCGGCGGGCATCACGCCCGGGCGTTCACGAGAGCTCGCCGTCGAGCTGTTCTGCCTCATCGAAGGTGCGTTCTTGCTGGCGCGAGCCACGCGCGACGTCGAGCCGATCCACATCGCCGGACGCACCGCCGTCGCCGCCGTCACCGCCGCGCTGAGCTCATCGCTCTAGGCCTGGTGTGCGACCGGCGCGTCGGCGCCTTGCGAAAGTTGCGCGAACTCAAACGGCCTCTCGTGGCGTACTTCGGCACAGGCAACGCGAGTGCGTTGTCGAAGCCCCCCAGCCAAGGAGAAGTTCGTCATGCGAGGAAATGTCCTTCGAATGGTTGTCCCCGGAATCGCGACCCTTGCCTTGGCATCGGTCGGTTTCATGAGTCTCGCGCCGAGTCAGTCGGGTGCGTCGACGGTCAAGACCCAGTTCGACATGGTCCGTTCGACGGCCGCCGTGAAGGCCGGTTGCCTCCCCGACGCCAACGCTCAGGTGCGCGTGGAGAAGCGCGACGAGAACGAGCGGATGACCGTCCACGTCTCCGGGTTGCCCGCCAACACCGACTTCGACCTGTTCGTCACCCAGCTGCCGGACGCACCGTTCGGCGTTTCGTGGTACCAGAGCGACCTGCACACCGGTCGACACGGTGACGGGAACGTGACCGTGCAGGGTCGGTTCAGCCGCGAGACGTTCTCGCTGTCGCAGGCCGGTCCGGCCAACGGCGCCGATCCCACGCAGAACCTGACGGGACCGGCGGTCAAGGACACCGACGCCGTGTTCCGGCCGACGAGCCAGTTCCACGTCGGACTGTGGTTCAACAGTGCCCAGGATGCGGCAAACGCGGGCTGCGCGGGCAACGTCACGCCGTTCAACGGTGAACAGCATGCCGGCAGCCAGATCCTCAGCACGCGCAACTTCCCGGCCGGACCACGGTCCCTTGGAGCAGATCGGCTGAGCACAGCGTTGATCATCGACGCCTCCTGCACGACGCAGCGGCTCCCGGCCTGTCGCCGGGAGCCGCTGTCGCGCGCCCTACCTGGTCTCTCGGCCCCCGGCTCTCGATCGCCGGGACAGGCTCCTCCAGCTTCGCGAGTTGAGTACCTGGGAGGTACTCAACTCGCGATCGTGGCGTCGGCCAGCCCGACGAAGGCGTCGATGCGGGCGCGGAGGACGTCGAGGCTGGCCGTCCAGAACGCCTCGTCGCGGACGTCGATGTCGAAGCGGGCGGCCAGGCCGGCGGCGTCGTCCATGCCGGTCGACGACAGCAGGTCGTCGTAGCCCGAGCGGAAGCGATCGGGGTCGTCGCGGTAGCGGGCGTACAGCCCGAGCCCGAACAGCAGCCCGTAGGTGTAGGGCCAGTTGTAGAAGGGCGTGAAGTAGTGGCCCTTGACCGCCCACATCCACGGGTGCAGCGCGTCGTGGTCGAGGCCGTCGCCGTAGGCCGTGCGCTGGGCGTCGAGCATCAGCTCGCACAGCTCGGCGACCGACAGCGCCTGGCGCTCGCGCCGCACGCACAGCTCGCGCTCGAACAGGAAGCGGCTGCGGATGTCGACCACCACCTGGCAGGCGCCCTGCAGGTCGGTGTCGAGCAGGCCCGAGCCGGCGCTCGGCCGGCGTGGCCGCCAGGCCGGCCTCGACCATGATCGTCTCGCAGAAGATGCTGGCCGTCTCGGCCAGCGCCATCGGCGTCTGGCGCTGCAGCGGCGTGCGCTCGGCCAGGTTGGTGTTGTGGTAGGCGTGGCCCAGCTCGTGGGCCAGCGTCTGCACGCTGTCGGCCGACCCGTCGAAGTTGAGCATCACCCGCGACTCGGCGCCGCGGACCGGCATGCAGAAGGCGCCGCCCTCCTTGCCCGCTCGGGGCTCGGCGTCGATCCACTGCTCGGTCGACGGCCCGCTCGACCAGCCCGGCCAGCGTCGGCGAGTAGCCGCCGAAGGCGTCGTGCACCCGGCCGACGGCGTCGGGCCAGTCGATGCGATCGGTGGCGGCGTGCCGACGGGTGCGAACAGGTCCCACCAGGGCAAGCCGCCGTCGTGGCCGAGCACGCGCGCCTTGGCCCGCAGGTAGCGACGGAAGTCGGCCAGCGACGTCGACCACGGCCGCCTGCATGGCGTCGAGGGTGGGCCGGTCGACGCCGTTGGTGAACAGCGCCGGCTCCAGGGCGTCGGCCCAGCCTCGCCGCCGGTTCACCACGATCGGTCTCGCCCTTGGCCCCGTTGAGGGCGGCGGCCAGCGGCACCGACACCGACTCCCACGCCACCAGCTCGGCGTCGTAGGCGGCCCGGCGGCGGGCCGGGTCGGGATCGTGGGCCAGGCCCCGCACGACGGTGATGGGCAGCGTCTCGACCGTGCCGTCGGCCCGCGTGCCACCGTCGGCGGTCAGCCGCGAGGTGACCTCGCCGTGCAGCCGCGCCCAGGCCGCGCTGCCCGACAGGCGCAGGTCGGCGGCCAGCCCCTCCTCGGCTTCGCTCATCTGGTGGATCGCCGCCGCCTCGGCCCGTCGCAGGGCATGGGCGTGGTCGGCGCGGCCGTGTCGCTGCCCGCGATCAGATCACCGGGCCCGAGGCGGGCGATCCAGGCCTCGAACCGCTTGGTCAGCCGGGTCAGGTCGGTCAGCTCGGTCTGGAGCCGGCTGCGCAGCCCGGCGGCCGTGTCGTTGCGCGGCGTCGGTCGTCACGAACGTGTACAGGTAGGCGCCGAGCGTGCGCACCTGCTCGAGCAGCTCGTTGGTGGCGCTCGATCACCTCGTCGACCGCGGCGACGTCGGCGTCGGCGACGGCCGGCGCGCCTCCCCGCCGCGCACGTCGTGGCGGTCGTAGAGCGCGACCGAGCCGGGCCAGGTCGGCCACGACCCCCTCGTGGGCCACGGCCACCTCGCGCGAGCTCCGAGCGACGGGAAGAAGGCCGTGACGTCCCAGTGCGGGAGCGGGGACGGGGTCGGTGGTCGTCATGGGTCGGTTGTACCAGCGTCGAGAATCCGGGTGACAATGGCCTCGATGCCGTGCGGTCGGACGTCGCCGTCGGGCAACAGTTGTCCGCGTGGGAGTCAGCTATCGGGCCCAGGTCGCCACCGCCTTCGAGATCCTGGCCGAGGGTCTGGCGCCGTTCGTGGACGAGCGCATGTCGACCGCCTACCCCGACCAGGACTGGATCCTGATGGCGGCCACCAAGCTGGGCAAGCGCCCCGACGTGCTGGTGTCGCTGTCGGATCCCCACTTCCAGCTCGAGGTCATGAACCGCTGGTGGGGCCCGGCCTTCTGCCCGCCCGCTGGCCGAGACCGTGCGCTCGACCATCGGGGAGCTGCGCACGGCCCGCAACCACTGGGCCCATCCCGACGAGGACCATCCCGTTCGACATCGAGTACGCCACCCAGGTCGTCACCGAGGCCGAGGACCTGTTGCGGGCCGTCGGCTCGCGCCAGGTCGATCGCATGATCGAGCTGCGCGACCAGCTCCGCTGGGAGTCGGTCCGCGAGGTGGCCCGCGAGGAGGGCATGACCGAGACCGAGGCCGTCCTGCACCAGATGGCCGAGCTCGAGGCCGAGCACCGCGAGCTGCAGGACCAGCTGGCCGCGGCCCGCGAGGCGGCCCAGAGCGCGACCGGCCGCAGCCGGGCCGTCTCGCGCCAGCTGGCCGAGCTGCAGACCCAGTACGCGGCCGTCGCCGGCCTGCGCGACCAGTACCGCCTGATGCAGCGCCAGCTCAACGAGGAGCGCACCACCCGCGAGGCCGCCCTCGAGGACACCTCGGCGGTGCGCGAGCAGCTGGCCTCGACCGAGGCGGCGCTGTCCGCCCTCCAGCAGCAGTCGGTCAAGCTCGAACGACCAGCTGATCACCACGCGCCGCACCTTGGCCACCATCGACCTGGTGGACACGCCGACCGGCCGGCGCTGGCTGTGGCTGGTCACCGCGCTCATCCTCGTGCTGGGCCTGCTGATCGTGCTCGTCACCTTCATCCCGAGGTGAGCGGCCTCCCGCGACCGGCTGACCGAGAACGTGTTCTAGTCTCCCCGCGATGGAGTTCGGACTGTTCTGCGGGGGCTTCGTGCCCAAGGGGCTGTGGGGTCTCGACCCGGCCACGGCCGAGCACGAGCGCATCATGAGCGAGGTGGCCGGCTGGCGCAGCTGGCCGACCGCACCAACTGGAAGTACTGGTGGACCACCGAGCACCACTTCCTGGAGGAGTACTCCCACATCTCGGCCAACGAGGTGCTGCTGCCCTACGTGGCCGCGCTGACCGAGCAGATCCATCTCGGCTCGGGCATCTTCAACGTCACCCCGCCGGTCAACCACCCGGCCCGGGTCGCCGAGCGGGTCGCCATGCTCGACCACCTCAGCGACGGGCGGTTCGAGTTCGGCACCGGCCGGGGATCGTCGACCACCGAGCAGGCGCGGGTTCGGCATCACCGACCCCGACCTGACCAAGGAGATGTACGACGAGGTCATCGGCGAGTTCGTGCAGGATGTGGTCGAGCGACCGACTACGCGCACGAGGGTCGCTTCTTCTCGATGCCCAGCGCGCAACGTGCTGCCCAAGCCTTCGATCGCGCCCGCATCCGCCGATGTGGGTGGCGGCGGGCAACCCGGCGACCTTCGAGAAGGCGGGGCGCATGGGGCTCGGCGTGCTGTGCTTCACCGCCGGCAACCCGAGCGCAGATGGCGCCGCTCATCGAGGTGTACAAGAACGCGGTGGCCGAGGCCGAGCCGGTCGGCGACTACGTCAACGACAACGTGGCCATCGTGAGCCAGTTCCTGTGCCTGCCCGACGGCGACGCGGCCCGCGACTGGGTCACCCGGGGCGGCACCGCCTACCACAACAGCCTGTTGTTCCGGTACCTCGACACCTTCCCGCGGCCCAAGGGCATCCCGCCCTGGCCCGAGATCCTGCCCGAGCCCACCCGCGCCGAGATCGACAAGCGCATCGAGGCCAACGTGAGCCTGGTCGGCACGCCCGAGGAGTGCATCGAGGCCCTGCGCAAGTTCGAGGCGGTCGGTTGCGACCAGATCCTGATGGGACCGAGCTCGACCACCTGGCCCCACGAGGTGATGGCCGAGGCGGTCGAGCTGTTCGGCACCCAGGTCATCCCCGAGTTCGACCACGATCCCGAGCACTCGCACCAGCCGCTACCGCCGTCGTGGCGGCCGAGCGAGCGGTGACGGCGGCCGCGCTCAGCGGACGAGGATCGTCTCGCCGCTGACCAGGCGGCCGACCAGGGCGATCTTGTCCTGGAACTCGCTGTCGGACAGCACGCCGGCGCGGTGCAGGTCGGCCAGCTTGCGCAGCAGGTCGGCTTCGTTGAGCCGATCGCGGTTGAGGATGGCCAGCCGGTTGGCGGCGTTGGCCGAGTTGGCCCCCGACAGCGGGCGCAGCGGGGTCGACGACGGACGCGGTCGTCGCGGCTGGCCCTGACGGGTGCGGTTGTCGATCAGCGCGGCGGCGGTGTCGGCCAGCTCCGGCTTGACCCCCTTGACCACGATGTCGTCGCCGGCGTTCGACTCGATCGTGATCATGGCACCGGTGAAGCGGCGCAGGACGGTCACGTCGGTGATCTCGGCGGCGGCGATCACCTGGCGAGCGTGGTCCATGCGATCGTGCAGCTCGACGCGGTCGGCGTAGACGACGAGACGGTCACCGAGGTGGTCGATGTCGGCTCCCAGCGGCGAAGACCGGACCTCGATCAACGGGCGCAGATCCTCGATGAGGTGATCGACGACGTCGTCCGCGCCGTTGTCGCCGGCCGCGACGACCGAGGCGGTGACCGTCCCTTCGCCGATCTCGTCGGCCCCGGCCTGGTCGGCGGTCGCGACGCGGTTCAGGTCGAGGGCGAGCACGGGCGGGCCGGTGTCGGGTTCGGCGGCGGGCTGGGCCGCGGCCTCCGGCGCGGGCGGCGGAGGTTCGGGAGGCGCGGGTGGGGCGGCGGCGGTGGCCTGATCTCGACCTCGAGCAGCTGCACCGCGCGGGCCGCGGCCAGGAACCGGGCGGGGGCCTGGGCCATGGCGTCCTGGCGGGAGGCTTCGTTGCGCTGGCGGATCTGCTCGGCCGGCCCTCGTGCGGTCGCGGTCTTGGGCCTGGGCTTGGGCTGATCGGCCGAACGCGCCGGTCGCTCGGGCAGCGGACGGGGCGTCGACGCCGCCGGCCGGGTGGTGCGAGCCACCCGAGCGACGCGGGCCGGTCCGATGCCGTCCTCGGCGTCGTCATCGTCGGGGTCGGCGGCCCCGGTGTCGTCTGCGACCTCGGCGGCCCCGTTGCGCACCCGGACCTCGAGGGGGGTGGGGGCGGCTACGCGGCTCTTGGGATCGGGATCGGTGGGCGGGTACCACTTGCCGTCCGACGCCAGCCACCACCCGGGGTGGGGGGATCGTCGGACTCCTTGGGCGGGTACCACTTGCCGTCCGACGCCAGCCACCACCCGGGCGCGGGGGCCCGATCGGCTTCCTTCGGCGGATACCACCGGCCGTTGGATGCCTGCCACCAACCCGGACCCTGGGAGACGTCACTCAATCGGTGCCCGTTCCCGGATCGATGGACCCCTGGTGGGCACTCCCCAGGCGGCGCGACGGCGCGGCGGGCGTTGTCTGACCTCGCCCGCCGCGAACGCTCGGCACACACCTGGGATGGCCTCCGATCTCGTCAATCCGTGCTGGCTCCGCCCGAGGGCGGACATGGGTCTTGCAACTCTTTCGGCCCGACCCCGCAGTCAGTTGAGGACCATATTGTTACCGGGCTCCGCCCGACCGGCTCACTCGAGGGCCTGTGGCTGAGAATGAACCAGAGGTGACACGATGGACCCTGACACCCCGTGGCCGGGTCGCGGCCGCCGACCGACACCCAGGGAGAGCCCATGAGCGGCGAATCCGACGACATCGTCCCCGACAACCCGACCGACGACGGGGTCGCCGAGCCCGAGCTGGGCACCCTCGAGGTCGAAGGGGCTCGCCTCCTGGGCAACGAGGCGCGGAGCCGGCTGCGGGCCGACGGGTTCGACGACGACGAGATCGATGCGTGGGCCAACGCCTACTACGCGGCGCCCCGGGACGGCAGCGACGAGGGCGACGTGGACGGGCTCATCGCCTGGATCCACGACGAGCAGGCGGCCGGGCGCTCGCCGTCCTGATCAGCCGGCGAGGAGCGGGACGAGATCGGTGGCCGAGGTGACGACCTGGGTCGAATCGTGTTCGACCAGCCACGCCTGGTTCAGCTGGTGCAGCCGGTCGTCGGGATCGAAGCGGTTGAGCACGACCACGACCTCGACTTCGTCGCGGGTCTCGAGCACCGGCTCGAGGGCGGCCATCGTGAGGCGGATCGCGTTGAACGTGCCCAGCCCGGCGTCGGCTACCAGCACGACGACGTCGGGCATCAGTGCGGCGGTCAGCGCCACCGCGTCGCCGTCGTCGCTGCTCAACGGGGACCGCACGCCCCCCGCCGTCTCGACCAGACCGAGGTCGAGGTCGGCGCGGCCAGGAGATCTCGTCGTTGAGCTCGTGCAGGGTGAACGGCGGTCGACCGAGCACGGCCGCGGCCATCGGCGGGGCCAGCGCGACCTCGTACCAGCGGTGGGGTGGGCACACGTCGGTCGGGCGCTCGCCGGTGGCGGCGGCGAGCACATCGGCGTCGGTCTCGGCGTCGTCGGGATCGTATGACTGGGCCGGCTTGCGAGCGGCGACCGCTCGACCCTGAGCCCTGAGCGCTGAGAGCGCGGTGGCGGCGACCCACGTCTTGCCCACTTCGGTCCCCGTGCCGACGACGACGGCCAGGCGCGCCGGACGCTCCGGGGCCATCAGGAGGGCTCGGCCGGACCCAGCTCGGCCAGGGCCGTGGCCAGCGCGTCGATCTGCGAGTCGCTGTGGGCGGCCGAGAGGGCGACGCGTAGGCGAGAGGTCCCCACCGGGACGGTCGGCGGTCGGATGGCGGGGACGAGGATGCCTCGGGCCAGCAAGGCCGAGGCCAGCTTCACCGCGTCGCGCTCGTCGCCCACGACCACGGGGATGATCGGGGAGGGATGGCCGGGACGCACCCGCTCGATGTGGGCGCGCAGGCGGGCGCGGAGCGCGTCGCCTTCGGGCGAACGGACGATCGCCAGCGCGGCGAGGGCGGCGGCCGTGTCCGCCGGCGTCGATCCGGTCGTGAAGATGAACGGTCGGGCCAGGTTGACCAGCAGGTCGATGAAGCTCTGAGGTCCGGCGACGAACCCACCGAGGGAGCCGAGCGTCTTCGACAGCGTGCCGACCCGCAACACGTCGACGCCCTCGAACTGCTCGGGGCCGGGACTGGGACCGAGCACCGCGTGGGCCTCGTCGAGCACGAGCAACGACCGATGGGCGCGTGCCGCCTCGACGATCTCGGGCAGGGGAGCGACGTCGCCGTCCATCGAGAAGACCGTGTCGGTCACGATGAGCGTGCGCTCGATGCCGTCGGCGTCGGCCCGGCGCAGCCGGGCGGCCAGCTCGTCGACGTCGCCATGCGGGTACACCGCGACCTGAGCCCGAGCCAGGCGGCAGCCATCGACGATCGAGGCGTGGTTGAGCTCGTCGGACAGGATCAACGTGTCGGCGTCCGCCGAACGTCGAGAGCACGGCCAGGTTGGCGGCGAAGCCGGTGGGCAGCAGCAGGGCCGCTTCGGTGCGCTCGCCAGTCGGCCAGCGCCACCTCGAGCTCGTGGTGGACCGGGCGCGAGCCGACGACGAGTCGCGCCGCGCCGGCCCCCGTTCCCCACCGCCCGATGGCGTCGAGGGCGGCGTCGCGGCACGGCGGGGTGGGCCGTGAGCCCGAGGTAGTCGTTCGACGCGAACGATGTGACCGGGCGCCCCGACGCCGGGCCGGTCTCGTCGAACAGCAGGCCCGACGGACCCTGGGCGTCGAACGTTCGCACCGATCGCCACCGGCCGGCGTCGTCGATGGCGTCGGCGCGATCGGTGACCCAGTCGCCCCAACCGGTTCGGGTCAGCGGTTCCACTCAGATCTCTCCCTCGTCGTCGCGCAGGGCCAGCGCCAACAGCATGATCAGCAGCGCCAGCCCCACGACGACCGACATGACGACGACCGGACTGAGCAACAGCAAGGTCTGTCCGCTGAAGTTGATCGGCGGTGGGGTGGCGACGCCGAGCTTGTCGGCCAGCCAGACCATCATGCCGTTCCAGACGGTCGAGGAGTTCACATCGCCATGGCCCCCGCCGGCCACGACCTCGAGGTGATGGGTGATCCCCCCTTCGGCCAAGGCCGAGTCGAGGGCCTTGGCCTGCACGAGGGGAACGAGCTCGTTGGTGGCGTTCGACCACCAGATGGGGACCGTCGACGGCTCCACCCGGCTGGTGGGCGAGGCCTGGGCGTACCGGTCGGGACAGTCCTCCGGGTGGCAGCTTCAGGAAGGACGTGACCAGCGGGAGCCGCCAGAAGGTGGCGCAGCTCTTGTTCTTGGCGCAGTCCGGTGGGGTGGTTCCATCGGCCGGCGTGACCAGGCCTGCGAGCTCGGTCGGCGGCGACCAGGCGGCGACGGCTCTGACGGTGACGGCAGGGTTCGAGTCGTTGATCGTTCGCCCGGTGCCGTCGACGGCGGTGCCGAGCTCGCCGACGAGGATGCCGAGGTGCCCGCCGGCCGAGACGCCGAGCAGGGCGATCTTGGAGCCGTCGACGCCGTACTTGCTGGCGTTGGCCGCGACCCATCGCACGGCGCGCTGGACGTCGGTGAGCTCGTCGGGCCAGGGTCGCGGCGTCTGGTTGGCCAGCCGGTAGTTGATGCTGAACCCGACCCAGCCCTCCCGGGCGATGAGCCGCCCTTCGTCGTCGAGGTCTTCGGCCTTGCCCACGCCCCACGCGCCACCGTGGATGAGGACGACCGCGGGTCGCTCGGTGTCGGGCCGATCGGCGGCGTAGATGTTCAGGGTCAGGATGACCCCGCCGACCTTGGCGTAGGTGATCCCGTGGCTCACCACGATCTCGGACGCGGGAATGGGTGTGCCCGGCGTGTTGCTCCCGGCCGCGCCGGCCGTCTGGGTCGAACCCAGCACGGCGGCGGTCACGATGACCGTGGCCAGGACGACCGCCGTCCACGGCCGGCGCACGCGCCGATTCATCCAGCGCTGTCCGCGGCGGACACGGCCTCGATGGCCTGGCCGAGCACCGAGACGATCCGCTCGATCTCGTCGGAGGTCGACGTCAGCATGGGCATCAGGACGACCACGTCACCGAGGGGACGCAGCAGCACCCCTCGGGCCACCGACTCCGCGCAGACCCGCCGACCCCAGCGTCGACCGTCGGTAGGCGGGGCCAGCTCGATCCCGACCATCAAGCCGTGCCGGCGGACGTCGGCCACGGCGGCGAGGGGCTCGATCCGTTCGGCCAGCAGCGCGCCCAGCTGGGCGGCGCGGTCGGCCACGTTGGCCAGGACGTCCCACTCGTCGAACAGCTGCAGGTGGCGGAGAGCCACGGCGCAGGCCAGCGCGTTCCCGCTGTAGGAGTGGCCGTGGTAGAAGGTCGCCTCGCTGAGATCGGGCCCGAGGAAGGCGTCATACACACGGCGGTTGGCGGCGGTGGCCGACAGGGGCAGGTAGCCGCCGGTCAACCCCTTCCCGATGACCAGCAGATCGGGTGCCACGTCGCACTGCTCACAGGCGAAGAGGGTGCCCGTCCGCCCGAATCCGGTCGCGACCTCGTCGACCAGCACGAGGACGTCATGGCTCTGGGCGGCGGTCACGACGCGGTGGACCGACTCGGTGTCGGTGACGAGCATGCCCGCTGCGCCTTGCACGAGAGGCTCGAGCACGACCGCGGCCAGGCGCCCGTGGTGGCGTTCGATCAGCTCGACGGCCGCGTCCGCCCAGCCGGGATCGTCATAGCCGGGCGCCCGTTCGACGCCGAAGCGCAGCGGATCGAACACGTCGGTGCCGAAGCCGCCCGCACCGAGGGAGATGGCCCCGATCGTGTCGCCGTGGTAGGCGTGCCCGAGGGCCAGATAGGACGTGCGGTCGGTGATGCCTTGGTTGGTCCAGAACTGGAAGGCCATCTTGAGGGCCTGCTCGACGGCGGCGGCCCCATCCGAGGCGAACATCAGATGGGCACCGTCGATCGGCAGCCGTGGCGCCAAGGCCTCGGCCAGCTCGATCGTGACGCGGTTGCCGTTGCCCAACAGGGTGGTGTGGGCGACCCGGTCGATCTGGTCGCGCAGGGCGTCGTCGAGCTCGCGGACGTGATGGCCGAGCGTCGTGACCCACAGCGACGAGATGGCGTCGAGGTAGCGTCGCCCGTCCACCGAGATCAGCTCGCGACCTTCGGCTCGCTCGACGATGATGGGCGAGCTCTCCTCGTAGCACGACATCTGGGTGAATCCGTGCCACACGACGCCGGCATCGCGTGAGGCCCAGACCTCGGGATCGAGGTCGCTCACGAGACCCGGTCCTCGCTCTCTCGCACGTGGGGGTAGTGGCTCTGGCGCCACACCTCGATGTCGGTGGCCATCGGCGTCGACGGGGGTCCGTCGACGAACGGCCAGAGCTCCTCGCTCAGCCGACGCCAGTCCGCGGTCGCGTGCAGGTCACCGAGCAGCGCGTACAGGCCGAGGTTGATCCGCTGGATGATCACCATGAACGGGGGCACGTTGGCTGCCTTCTGCAGCTCGGTGTAGGGGCCGCTGGTGTCGAAGAACCGGCGCACGGTCTCGGACGCGTACTCAGGGGTCATCGTGTAGGGCCCGTCGTACATCAGGAAGTCGTAGAAGTGCCGTAGGTAGTCGGCGACCTGATCGTCGGTGAAGCCCTTGTTCGCCGCGATCAGCCCGTTCTCCTCGACGACCTCGCGAAAGCGCCGATGGTCGCCGTCGATGACCATGGCCTTGATCATGTGCTCGAAGACCTCGAGCTCGTCGGGTTGGAAGTGCTTCACCAGCCCGAAGTCGAGGAACGTGACCCGGCCGCCGGTCCGGAACAGGTAGTTGCCCGGGTGAGGGTCGCCGTTGAACACGTGGAGCCGGTAGAGGCTGCCGAAGGCGAAGCGGTAGAGCGTCTCGGCGGCCAGGTCCCGCTCGTGCTGGTCCCAGGTCAGCAGGTCGTCGAAGCGGGCGCCGGTGGCCAGGTCGGTGGTGAGCACCTTGGCCGTCGAGTACCGGTCGTGGACGTGGGGGATCGAGATGGTCGGGTGGCCTTCGTAGTAGGTCGCGAACAGGCGTTGGTTGGCGGCCTCGTTGGCGTAGTCGAGCTCTTCGATCAGCCGGGCGCGCAGCTCGGCGACCATGGGTTCGTGGTCGAGGCCGCGAAAGATCTGGCCCATGCCGGCGAAGATGAGCCCGACGTTGGCCAGATCGGCGCCCATGGCGTCGGCCACCCCCGGGTACTGCACCTTGACGGCCACGGCCTGGCCCTCATGGGTCATGGCCCGGTGGACCTGCCCGATCGACGCCGCCGCGATCGGGATCGGATCCCACTCGGCGAAGACCTCCTCGGGCGGTGCGCCCAGTTCGGCGCGGATCATGCCGGCGGCCAGCTCGGGGCTCATGGGCGGGGCGTCGGACTGCAGATCGGCGAGAGCCAGGCGCACGTGCTCGGGCAGGCCCTGGTCGAGGTAGCTGGCCATCTGGCCCAGCTTCATGAGGGCGCCCTTCATCTGGCCCAGCGTCTCGGCCACCTGCTCGGCCGTCTTCAGCTCGAAGGCGGTGTCGAGGGCCTCGCGCCGCTCCGAGTCGGCGAACACGCGCCGGGCCCGGTGGGTGGCGAAGGAGGTCCCGGTCCGGGCGCCCAGCTTCACCAACCCGACGTTGCGGGCCAGCCGGCTCGTGTGGCGCAGGGCCCCCGCGGCCCCTCGTCGCCGGCTGATCACCACGGCGGCGGCCACGGCGGCCGAGGTCACCAGTCCGACACGGATCAGCGCCCGTCGGTGCGCTCGGTCTCCCACGGCCTAACCCTAGGCGGGAGCACTCCGCACCCAGGCGCGCGCGTGGAGTGGTCGCTCGCCGCCCTCACCCAACCGTCTGGGTGGGGCCACTTAGGGTGGAGCCCGTGGGGCACCGGCTCATCCGACACGGCGATGGGGCGAACGACGACGCCTACGCCCGCGTCGTGGCTCCCGGCGGGCCGTCAGCGGTGGTCCACGGCGATGCCGCCGAGGTGCTGGCCGCATTGGACGATCGCTGCGTGCAGACGGTCGTCACCTCGCCGCCGTACTGGTCGCTGCGCGACTACGGCATCGAGGGCCAGATCGGGCTGGAGGCGAACCTCGAGCAGTTCGTCAAGCACGTGACCCAGATCTTCGACCAGGTGCGCCGGGTCTTGCGCGACGACGGCACGCTCTGGCTCAACGTCGGCGACTCCTACACGTCGGGCGGGCGCACCTGGCGGGCGCCGGACCGCAAGAACCGCGCGCGGGCCATGGACCGACGTCCGGCCACGCCCGCCGGGCTCAAGCCCAAGGATCTGATCGGCGTGCCCTGGCGGCTCGCCTTCGCGCTGCAGGCCTCGGGCTGGTACCTGCGTTCCGATGTGATCTGGAACAAGCCCAACGCCCAGCCCGAGAGCGTCCGAGACCGCCCGACGCGCAGCCACGAATACCTGTTCCTGTTGTCCAAGAGCGAGCGCTACCACTACGACGTCGACGCCGTCACGGGGCCCAACGGTCGCCGGCAACGATCCGTGTGGGACATCAGCACGCAGGTCCATCGCGAGGCGGCCGGCCACTTCGCCACCTTCCCGCCGGCGTTGATCGAGCCGTGCCTGCGCTCGACCAGCGCGCCAGGCGATCTCGTGCTCGATCCGTTCCTGGGCTCGGGCACGACGGCGGTGGTGGCGGCGCGGCTCGGGCGCCGCTTCGTGGGCATCGAGCTCAACGGCGACTACGTCGCCATGGCCATGGCTCGATTGGCCGGCGACCCTCGCCAGTAGGCTCGGGCGCCATGGCTTCCTCGACGTTCCTCTTCGCCGCGCCCGATGGCACGCAGCTGTTCACTCGGCGGTGGACCCCCGCCGACGCGCCGATCGGGGTCGTGCTCATCGCTCACGGCATGGGCGAGCACTCGGCGCGCTACGCCCGGCTGGCCGAGGCGCTCACCGGCCACGGCTGGATCGTCTACGCCCCCGACCTTCGAGGGCACGGCCGCACCGCGCTCGGTGAGGACCTCAGCGGCCCGGCCCGCGCCCTCGGCGATCTCGGCCCGGCGGGATGGAACGGGCTGGTCGACGATCTCGTGCAGCTCGATCGCCGGATCGGCGCCGACCACGCGGGCCTGCCGCGGGTGCTGCTCGGCCACAGCATGGGGTCGTTCGCGGCCCAGCAGTTCGTGCTCGACCACAGCGCCGAGATCGACGGGCTCGTCCTGTCGGGCACGACAGCCCTGGACCTGGCGGCCACGACGATGGACACCGAGGCCGAGACCGACCTGACCGGGCTCAACGCCGCCTTCGAACCGGCCCGGACGCCCTTCGACTGGCTCAGCCGGGACGAAGCCGAGGTCGATCTCTATGTGGCCGATCCGCTGTGCGGCTTCGGCCTCGACGTCGCCGCGACGCGAAGCCTGGTGGCGGCGGCGGGCCGCACGGCGGACCCCGAGGCCCTGGCCGCCATCCGCGACGACCTGCCCGTCTACCTCGTCGCCGGGTCGGCCGATCCGCTGAACCTCGAGCTGGCCCTGCTCGATCTGGTCATCCAGCGCTACCGCGACGCCGGGATCCACGACATCACGACCGACTTCCGCCAGGGCGCGCGCCACGAGGTGTTCAACGAGACCGATCGCGACGAGGTGACCGCCCACCTCGTGGCGTGGCTGGACCGCTTCCGGGCCTGACCTGCCGGCTCGTCGCCCCGTACGCCGTAAGGTCTCGCTCCGCCCCCGGCTCGGCGCAGGCCGGGCGACGAAGGGGTACCGTGGCGGGGTCGCGCCGGTCTCTCATCCGAGCGACCCGGCGTGACGCTGAACCCTCCTCATGGCGATGACCGACGATCCGAGCGCCTTGACCGGCCGAGAAGCGCGTCCCCCGACGAACCCGGCCGCCACCCCGGCGGAGGGCGAGGCGCCGGCGAGCGAGACGTCGGAGCCGACCTTGTCGTGGACCGAGCGCGAGATGCTCGACAGCCTGCGTCGCCTGGCGCGGGCTCGGGCCCAGCTGGCGGCGGCCGAGGGCCACACCGGTGACGCTCGTCCCCGCCCGTTCGATCCCGCAGCGGTGGCCGAGCTCGAACGGATCCACCGAGAGCTCGTCGAGGCGCGCGCCAAGGCGACGGGCCGATTCGCCAAAGGCGGGGCGCGCCAGCGCGTCCGCGACCTCGAGTTGGCCGAGCGCCAGGTGCTCGACCACCTGAAGATGGCGACCTATGAGGACTACCAGGCGCGAGCCGCGGCGCTGCCGTCGGCGCCGGCGGAGGTCGATCCCGACGTCGTCGCCTTCGCCCAACGCGAGCTGGCGTCGGCCGAGCGCGGCTGGCGTGAGGCACGTGCGCTCGAATGGCCGACCCCAGACCCGACCGATCCGGCACCGGCGGCCGAGCCCGAGATCGATCTGACCACCGGCTCGCCCCTCGGTGGTTCGGGCGTCGCCTGACTAGGCGTAGCGCGTCGGATCGGCGACGCCGGCGTCGCGGAAGCCCTGGGCCCGCAGCCGACAGGCGTCGCAGCGGCCGCAGGCGGCGCCGTCGGTCGCCGGGTCATAGCAGCTCGTCGTCATCCCGAAGTCGACGCCGAGCCGCGTCCCGAGGGCGACGATCTCGCCCTTGCCGAGCTCGATGAGCGGGGCGCGGATCGTCACCGGCGCTGAGCCCTCGACGCCGGCTCGCGTGGCCAGGTTGGCGAGGGTCTGGAACGCGTCGACGAACTCGGGCCGGCAGTCGGGGTAGCCGCTGTAGTCGATGGCGTTGACGCCGATGAAGATGTCGGTCGCGCCCCGCACCTCGGCCAGCGCCAGCGCGTACGACAGGAAGATGGTGTTGCGGGCCGGGACGTAGGTGACCGGTATGTCGCTCCCGCCGCCGGTCGGGCCGTCCGCATCGCCGTCCTTGGGGACGTCGATGTCGGCCGTGAGCGCCGAGCCGCCGAAGGTGCGCAGGTCGATCTGGCACACGACCTGCTCGACGCCGGCGCGGGCGGCCAGGGCCGCCGCCGCCTCCAACTCGACGTCGTGGCGCTGCCCGTAGCGAAACGACAGAGCGATCGGCACGTACCCCTCGGACTGGGCCAAGGCCAGACAGGTCGCGCTGTCGAGCCCGCCGCTCAGCAAGACGATGGCTGGTCGCGGATCTGGGGTCAGGATCCCCACACCTCGCGCTCGGCGGCGCCCGGGTCGTCGAGCACGCCGACGCGATCGCCGAACTCCATCGTGGCCCGGCGGGCGCTGTCGTAGGCCGGCCACTCGGGCCGAGCCCGTCGTGGTTGGGATCGCCTGTGCGGGCGAAGGCCACCCAGGCGTCCTGCATGGTCAGGGCCAGCGACTCGGGCGCGGCGCCGGCCAGCAACAGGTCCGCCCCTGGCTGGTCCAGCGTGTTGAACACGAACGGGATCTCGAGGGCGTGGCACGAACCCAACCGGCCGTCGAAGGCCGGGGTGGCCCACGTGAACCAGTAGGCGAAGGTGCTGCTCGGACGGTTGGCGGCCTGGGCCTCGAGCAGGCTGATGGCCGGCAGCCGGAAGACCGAGTCGGTCATGATCGCCGACCACACCTGGGCCGGCGACGCGTCGGGCCGCGAGCGGCGATAGGCGGCCAGCACCTCGGTGCCGGGGGCGCCGAGACGGTCGACGGCCCGGACGATCCCGTCGTCGTCGCTCGGGCCGGGGTTCATCATGGCGAACAGGTTCCACTCGTCCGCGTTGGTGCCGACCATCAGGGCCACGTCGGCGGCGGCGCCGTCGGCCACCGCGTCGAGCGGCGATCGGGGCAGGTGGATGCCGTCGATGACGGGTTGGAACGGCAGTCCGCCCGTGCGGCGGTCGATCTGGCCGTAACGGTCGGGGTGAGCGGCCATCTCGTCGGCGGCCTTCATCTGAGCGTCGAGGATCTTCGCCGGATCGGCTTCGAGCAGGGCCCCGAGATCGCTGGTCCCGAGCAAGGACATCACGGCTTCGGTGACCGGTGCCGCGGCCGCCGGGTCGATCAGGTTGTTGGCGGCGCCGCTCTGGGCGATGGCGCGATGGAACAGCCCTGACGCCTCGGGCAGTCCGAGCAGCGTGCCCACGCTCATCGCGCCGGCCGACTCGCCGAAGATGGTGACGTTGGCGGGATCGCCACCGAAGGCGGCGATGTTGTCGCGCACCCAGCGCAGCGCTTCGACCTGATCGAGGATGCCCGACAGGCCCGAGGAGGCGTACGCCTCGCCGCCGACCTCGCCGAGGTGCAGGAAGCCGAGGGCGCCGAGTCGGTAGTTGATGGTGACGACGACGACGTCGCCGCGGCGTGCGAACGACGTCCCGTTGTACCAGGGGGTCGATCCGCTGCCACCGACGAAGGCGCCGCCGTGGATCCAGACCATCACCGGTCGGGCTCGGTCGTCGACGGCGGGGGTGACGACGTTCAGGCTGAGGCAGTCCTCGTCGCAGTCGGGCTGGGGACCGGCCAGCAGGCCGCCGAGGGCCTGGGCGGACTGCCAGGACACCGGACCGAATCGGGTGGCGTCGCGGGTGGCGGCCCAGGGCTCGGCCGGCTCGGGCGGACGGAAGCGCCGGGCTCCGGTGGGTGGGGCGGCGTAGGGGATCCCCGCGAACAGGACGATGCCGTCCTTGTCGCGGCCCTGGACCAACCCACCCGTCGTCGTCGCGATCGTGCCGGCCATCTCGTTCCCCCTGGTGCGGCGCTCTGCCCTGTGCTGGCGCCGATGCGGCGGCCAGCCTACCCGTGGGGTGCTGACCATTCCCGGCCCTGATCTGGCATCGTTCTACACTCCGCCACGGAGCCGGGACTGGTCGGCCGACCGAGGATTCATGGACCACCCACATCTCCGCACCCGATCGTCGGGCGTCGCTCTCATGGTCGGCGTCGCCGCCATCGTGCTGCTCGGAGCCTGTTCGGGATCGAAGTCGAAGCCGGACGCGAACCGCCACTTCAACCCCTTGAGCTCGACGACCACGAGCACCGTCGACCCTCACGCCCTGCACGTGCCGGCCGACTTCCAGCTGCCCGACACCCGTTTCGTGTCGTTGCTGCCGGTGAGCGGCCGGCCCCTGCCGAGCCCGCCCATCCCGGTCACCGGAGGCCACGCCACCGTCAGCGGAGTGGTGACCGGACCGGCGGGGCCGGTCGGAGGGGCCACCGTGCGCATCGAGCGCTGGGTGGGCACGGCCAGCGGCTCCATCAACGTGAGCACCGACGGGGGCGGCCGGTTCGCGGCCGGCAACCTGCTGGGCGGCCACTACAAGGTGCGGGCCTGGCTGCAGCCCTCGCTGACCACGTTCAAGGCGGCCACGGGCTTCGTCGCCGACAACGGACGCCTGACGGCCAACGTCTCGATGGAGCAGCACGACGCCTACGTGGTGCAGCTGGCGGCGAGGACGGGAGCCATCACCGTGGGCCAGCCGTTCGCGGTCGTCACCCTGGTCACCCAGGAGACCGTCGACCCCAACGGCATCGTCCTGCCCGTGCCTGTGCCCAACAACTCGGTGTCGCTCTCGGTCGACGGCGGCATGGTGATCGCCGGCGCCAATCCGGCCACGACCGACGCCGGGGGCACCGCCACCTGGACGCTGACCTGCCAGGCGCCCGGGGGGTACTCGGCCACCGTCTCGAGCCCGAACGGATCGCGGTCGCTCGCCCTGCCGGCGTGCACGGCGCCGACCACGACGGTGCCTCCGCCCACGGTGCTGCCGCTGCCGATCGGTCAGTCGTTCACCGTTCCCGCCGCCGGCCCGTACCCGGCGGGGACCTACAAGTCGTCCGGGCCCGCGTGCACGACGACCTTCGAGATCTACGTCAACGGCAACTGGCAGCCCGGCGAGGGCGCGGGCCCGAGCCTCTCGCTCGCCGGGCCGGGCCGCTCGTTCCAGGCCGTGGCCGGCTCGCCCCCCGGCTGCACCTACACGAGGCAGTCATGAAGGTCCTGGGCCGTCCGCCGCGGACCTCGCCGCCATCGCCTCAGGCGGCCTCGTCGCCCAAGGGCACCAAGGCGCGCGCCGGCGCCCAGAGCCATCCCCAACGCCGCCCCCGGCCTCGGCGAGCGGCCCGCTACACCGTCCGCTTCGGGATCATCGCCGTGATCGGGATCCCGTTGCTGGTGGGTCTGGCTGCGGTGGCGGCGTTCGGCATGCTGCTCTACACGAACCTGCCCGGTCGGTTCCCCAAGCCGCGGCCACCCAAGTCGGCCCAGCCGAGCACGGTGTATGACGCCGCGGGCAACCAGATCGGCTCGTTCCGCAAGTTCGACATCAGCGTCCCCATGACCAAGAAGGACGTCCCCCAGGACCTCAAGGACGCGGTGATCGCCAACGAGGACCGCAAGTTCTGGACCCACAAGGGCGTGGATCCGGAGGGCATGGTGCGCGCCGCAGTGGCCGACTACACGTCGGGCAAGGTCAAGCAGGGCGGCTCGACCATCACCCAGCAGTACATCCGGGCCATCTACCTGAACGACAACCAGACCGTCGAGCGCAAGCTCAACGAGGCCGTGCTGTCCACCCGCTTCGAGCGCGACCTCACCAAGCAGTACGGCAGCCAGCACGCGGCCAAGGAGGAGATCCTTTTCCGCTACCTCAACACCACCTACTTCGGTGACGGTGCCTACGGCGCAGCGGCCGCGGCCGAGAGCTACTTCCACACCGATGTCGCCCACCTCACCATCTCCGAGGCCGCCACCCTGGCCTCGATCATCCCGTCACCGTCGAAGTACGGCCCTCGCCAGGATCTCTTCGGCGCCGACGCCCGTCGCATCCAGGTGCTGGGCGAGATGCGCCAGGAGGGGATGATCACCCAGGTCGAGTACGACACGGCCAAGTCCCAGTTCCTCTGGCCGGCCGGATTCGGCGACCCCGGCAAGCCGACGACGGCGTTCTACCCGCTGTCGACCAACGGGCCGTCCCAGTACCCGTACTTCGTCGACTACGTGCGCGACTACCTGACCAAGAAGTACGGCGACGCCATCTACAAGGACGGCCTCAAGATCCAGACGACGCTCGATCCCACGTTGCAGGGATACGCCGATCTGGCCGAGCAGGCCAACGTGGGCAAGGCACCGGCGCATGTCAACGAGGCCATCGTGGCCGTCGACCCGACCACCGGCTACATCAAGGCCATGGTGGGTGGCCGCGACTACAGCAGCCTGCAGGTGAACCTGGCCACCGGGGGAACGAGCGGCTTCGAACCGGGATCGTCGTTCAAGCCCTTCACGCTGGCCACCGCGCTCGAGGAGGGCATTCCGCCGACCCAGACCTATCCCTATCGGTTCGGTCTACTACACTGGCCAACTGCCACGGCAGCCCGTCGTGCACCATCACCAACGACTCGCCGGGCGAGTCCGCGGCCGGCAACGACATGTACACGGCCACCGCCGCCTCGGTGAACACCTACTTCGCCCCGCTGGCTCGCGATGCCGGGCCGAAGAACGTGGCGCACATGGCCCAGCGGCTCGGGATCGACAGCGACTACTTCACGCCCACCTCGACCTTCCCGGCGCTCAACGAGCACATCGGCGTCGGTCAGTACGAGGTGTCACCGCTCGACATGGCCTCGGCGTACGGCGTGTTCGACAACCACGGCGTCCGGGTCGAGGACAGCCCGATCGTCAAGGTGACCAAGCCCGACGGGATCGGTGCTGCTCGACAACTCCAAGCCGCAGGGCAAGCAGGTGCTCAACACGGCCATCGCCGAGACCGTGACCCAGATGCTCAAGGGCCCGATCCAGCACGGCACGGCCACCAAGCAGCTCGGCAGCTTCGGCCGCCCGGCGGCGGGCAAGACGGGCACGGTCCTCAACTATTGGAACGCCTGGTTCGTCGGCTACACGCCCCAGCTCGTGACGGCGGTGTGGATGGGCCACGACAACGGGCTGAGCCCGCTCATCGGCATCGACGGCTTCAGCGGGGGCATGTTCGGTGGCGACGCCCCGGCCAAGACGTGGGGCCAGTTCATGAAGCTGGCCATGGCCACCCAGCCGCCGCTCGACTTCCCCGTCCCGGGTCCGCTGCCCCCGGCCAACACGTCGGCCGATTCCGAGGCGGTGCTCGACCCGACGACGCGCAAGGCCAACAGCTTCACCATCCCCCAGTTGTCCACTGACTGTGGTGGACCCTGTTCGCGGACGACCACCCTGACCACGCCCCCGCCGCCTCCGCCCCCGCCGACCACCACGACGACCGTCCCGGCCCCGACGACCACCCAGAAGAACGGCCAGAGCCCATGACCGATGTCGACGACGGAGCGCCGTCGCTCCCCGTGATCCCCCCGGAAGGCGATCCGCCGGCGAGCGACGGGTCGACGCGGACCCGCCGTCAGCGTCGCAGCGAGTGGCGCCGCACCGAGAAGGCGCGCCGCTACGCGGCCCGCAACTCGGTGCGCTTCCCGATCTTCACCCGGTCGGTGCTGTTGTGGATGCTCATCTTCGCCTTCACCGGTCTGGCCTTCGGGGCCAGCGGTGCCTTCTGGTGGGCCAACTTCAACAGCCAGGTCAGCCAGCTGCGATCGGACACCCAGAACTTCGAGAACCGCTCGCAGTCGGCGGTGTCGGGCATCGACGCCCAGCGCAAGAAGGCCCTGGCCGACATCGCCGCCGCCAGCGCGCCCCTGAGCGCCATCGAGGCCCAGACCCAGGTGCCGCAACTGGCGGCCAGCTTCTCGCCGTCGGTCTACGCGGTGTCGACCCTCGACAACCAGGGCCAGCCGTCGGTCGGCACCGCGTTCGCCGTGTCGAGCAACGGGGGCAGCACCCTCATGCTCACCTCCTACTCGACCATCGCGGCGGCGACCGTCGCGCCCGGGCCTGCGATCACCCTGACCAAGAACAACTCGCAGATCACCGCCACGTTGCTGAGCTGGGACCAGCCCCACGACCTGGCCGTGCTCAACGTCCCCAAGGGCGACATCCCCGTGCTCGACTGGGCCGACGACAAGGCGCAGACCAAGAACCTGGGCTCGGTCGTGTTCGCCATCAGCGGCACCGGCGGGGCCGGGGCGGCCCTGTCGAGCGGGACCCTGATCGACCAGTCGTCGCAGGGCTTCCGCCACACGACCGTGCTGGGCACCGACTTCCAGGGGGGACCCATCATCAACGTCGACGGCAAGGTCATCGGTGTGGCCTCCTTCGTCTACCAGCCCCTCGGCTACAACGACGGCGCCGTTCACTGGTCGCCGCCGATCGCAGTCGCCTGCGACAAGGTCCTCAGCTGCGGCGTGACGCGCACGGCCGGCAAGCCCGGCGGCTGATCGCCGCCCGCTCGCTCGTCCCGGTCAGGTCAGCGACGCGTCGACGCCACCCGTGTGGGGCGCCCACGCCACCTTGCCGAGATAGGCGTAGGTGCGCAGGTCGGGGTGGGACGGGACGATGCGGACGGTGAAGCCGAAGTTGCCGGCTCGGTCGAAGTCGAGCTCGGAGGTGTAGCGCCGCCAGCCCGGGTGGTCGCCGCCGCCGTCCTCGACCATGGCCACGATCGCCGGATCGCGCAGCTCGTCGTCGAGGTCGATGGCGCCGTAGACGAGCTGGACGTCGACGTCGCCGGGATCGAGATCGCCGAGCGAGACCTGCGCCGTGACCCGGTAGGTCGTACCCGACGGCTGAGGCACCTCGTCATAGGCCGTCGCCGTGACCGCCACCGAGGGCCAGCCGCGGTCGATGTGGCGGCGCCAGCGCACCAGCGACTTGACCCGGGCGTCGTCGTCGGCGCGCAGATCCCGGGCGCGCCGGGCCGCCGGTTCGTAGAAGCCGGTCGTGTACTCCTGCAACATGCGCGTCGCGCTCGACGCGCGGGCCGAGCCGGCTGATCGAGGACTTCACCTTGCGCAGCCAGTCGAGCGGCAGACCGTCCGTCGCGCGTGTAGAAGAGGGGGACGACCTGGCGCTCGAGCAGGTTGAACAAGCTGGCCGCCTCGAGATCGTTGCGGGCCTCGAGGTCGTCCTGCCACTCGGCGGACGGGATGGCCCAGCCGACGTCGCCGTCGTACATCTCGTCCCACCAGCCGTCGAGGATCGAGCAGTTGAGCACGCCGTTGAACACCGCCTTCATGCCCGACGTGCCGCACGCCTCGAGCGGCCGCAGCGGCGTGTTGAGCCACACGTCGACGCCGCCCACGAGCATCCGCGCCACCGTGATGTCGTAGTCCTCGAGCAGCACCAGCCGGTGGCGGAGCTCGAGGTCGGCGGCCACCTTGGCCACCTCCTGCAGAAGCGCCTTGCCCAGCTCGTCGGCGGGATGGGCCTTGCCGGCGAAGATGATCTGGATCGGCCGCTCCTCGTCGAGCAGCAGGGCTCGCAGGCGATCGAGGTCGCGGAACAGCAGGGTGGCTCGCTTGTAGGTCGCGAAGCGACGGGCGAAGCCGATGGTGAGGATCTCGGGATCGAGCACCTCGTCGGTCCAGCTCACCTGCGACTCGCTCGAGCCGCGTCCGAGCTCGGCGGTGTGCAGCCGGCGGCGGGCGTAGCCGACCAGCCGCTCGCGGCAGGCCCGACGGGCTCCCCACACGTCGCGCGCCGCCAGTGCCTCGAGCTCGCGCCACGCGTCGGGTGACGCCTCGGGCCAATCGGGGCCGAGCGTGCGCTCGTAGAGCGAGCTCATCTCTGGGCTGGTCCACGTGCGGGCGTGCACTCCGTTGGTCACCGACGAGATCGGGACTTCGGCGACGGGCACGCCGGGCCAGATCCCCGAGAACATCTGCCGGCTCACCCCGCCGTGCAGCGCCGACACGCCGTTGCTCGTGCCGGCCAGGCGCAGGCTGAGCGTGGCCATGTTGAACATCTCGCCTTCGGGCGTGCCCGGCTCGTGGCCGAGGGCCATCAGATCGTCGATGCTCAACCCGCAGTCTCGGCACCAGTTGCCGAAGTACTTCTCGATGAGGTCACGGCTGAAGCGGTCGATGCCGGCCGGCACCGGGGTGTGGGTCGTGAACACGGCGCCGGGCCGGATGGCGGTGCGCGCCTCGGCGAAGCTGAGGCCGTCGTCGAGCATGGATCGCCGGATGCGCTCGAGGGCGAGGAACCCGGCGTGGCCCTCGTTGAGGTGGAAGACCTCGGGCAACTTGTCGAGATCGCGCAGGGCGCGCATCCCGCCGATGCCGAGCACGATCTCCTGGCGGATGCGCTCCTCGGGCCCACCGCCGTAGAGCCGATCGCACACGAGCCGGTGCTCGTCGTCGTTGTCCTCGATGTCGGTGTCGAGCAGGTAGAGCGAGATCCGCCCGATCTTGGCCTCCCACACGCGCGGCGTAGACCCGCACCCCGGCCAGCTCCACCCCGACCAGGACGTCCTTGACCGGCGACAGCGCCATGGCCCGCGGGTCGAGGCGCGGGAAGCGCTCCTGTTGCCAGCCGCGCCCGTCCAGCTCCTGGCGGAAGTAGCCGTGGCGGTAGAAGAGGCCCGACGCCGGTCAAGGGCAGGCCCAGGTCGTTGGCCGCCTTGAGGTGGTCGCCGGCCAGCACGCCGAGACCACCTGAGTACTGGGGCAGGGCGGCGGCGATGCCGAACTCGGGGGAGAAGTAGCCGATCGACTTCACGTCGCCTTCGTGGGTGGTCTGGAACCAGCGGGGCGCCTGGAGCGACAGGCGCAACTCGTCGCGCACGCCCCGGGCCAGCGAGGTGAAGGCCCCGTCGGTGGCCAGCGTGTCGAGCCGTTCCTGGGACTCGGTGGCCAGCATGAGCGCCGGGTCACGCCCCTCGAAGTCCCAGCCCTGGCGGTCGATGCGCCGGAACAGGTCGGTGGCGCGCTCGTCGTAGCTCCACCCGAGATTCATCGCGACCTCGCGCAGGGGCTCGAGCGACTCGGGCAGATCAGAGACGACGGTGAACGTCTGGACGGCCTTCATCGCCCGAAGCTAACGCACCCGCCCCGTCGAGCGGCAGGGCCGACCGGCGAGACACCGGTCACGTCGGGGGCCGGCGCCGCATCGGGCGAGTCCCGCCGTCGGGCGCACTGGCCAGGTCGATGCCGTCGATGGCGTGGATGGCGGTCGCCTGGTCGGCGTCGAGACCCACGACCGCCACCCAGTCCCCGAGCAGCGCGTCGAGCCGCGTCGCCAGCGGGAGATCGACGCCCTTGGCCACCGCCAGCTCGAGGGCCAGGCCGAGGTCCTTCGTCCTGATCCCGAGGCTGGCCGAGGCGTCGATGGCACCGGTGATCACGCCGTCGAGCACGTCGAGGTACTTCGATCCGCCGCGCATGGTCCGGATGGTCGTGACCGTGTCCGTGTAGCTCAACCCGGCGGCCAGCCCGAGGGCGATCGCCTCGCACGCCGCCCACAGGTTCAGCGCTTCGGCCAGGTTGTTGGCCAGCTTGCCGGCCATGGGCGATCCCTGCTCCAACTCGACGACGGTGGTGGCCAGGGCGTCGACGAGGGGCCCTACGAGCGGGAGGTCCGCCCGGCGGACGAGGGCGGTGAGGGTTCCGGACGCCGCCCCTTCGGGGCCGCCCGACACGGGGCATTCGACGTAGGTCACGCCCAGGGCTCCGAGCGCCTCGCCCAGCGACGCGGCCGTCGTGGGCGACCACGTCGACAGGTCGAGGACCCACGCCGGTCGCACGGGTCCGGCGGCGGCGCCGCCCTCACCCAAGAGGGTCGCCTCGACGGCGTCAGGCGTCGACAGGCAGACGACCACACCTTGGTCCGGCGAGGTGACCAGGCGCGCCAGGTCGGTCACGACCGAGACCTGGGGATGATCGCGGGCCACGGCATCGGCTCGCGCCGTCGTGCGATTGAACAGGCGCACCGACCAGCCGCAATCGGCGACCCGACCGGCGGCGGCCGAGCCCAGTTGGCCGGCCCCGATCCAGCAGACGCTCGACGGTGGGTTCAGGACGGTGGCGGCGCTAGACGACGCGGCGGTACGGCGCCGAGGTGGCGTCGTAGGTCATGAGTCCTGACGCGACGGACTCCTGCAGATCGTCGGGCACGAGGGTGGACAGCGCCCAATGCACGTACCAGCGGGGCAGCTCGGCCAGGTTGTCGAGGCCGACGTACTTGGTGCGCAGCGGAGCAAGGCGCTCGGCGGCGGCATCGACGAACTCGTGGGCGAGGGCCAGCGAGCGAGTGATGGCCGAGCCGCTGCGCAGGGCCGAGACGACCTGGGCCGTGATCGCCGCGGCCTCGTCGGGCGGCTCGTCGGCGCCGAGGATCCGAAGGTCCGGGACCTCGTCGCGGGCGTAGAGCAGCGGGAGGGTGTAGACGCCCGAGGCCATGTCCTTCTGCACCGGCTTGCCCATCAGCGGCTCGGTCGACACCCAGTCGAGGATGTCGTCGATGATCTGGAAGGCCATCCCGAAGTTGAGCCCGAACGAGGCCACCGCCTCGATCTCGTCGGGCTCGAGGCCGACGGCGAGCCCGCCGAGCCGGCACGCCACCTCGACCAACGCCGCGGTCTTGCCCTGGATGCTGGCCAGGGCGGAGTCCTCAGTGCGGGTGATGTCGAAGAGGGTGGACTCCTCGAGGGCCTGGCCGATCGAGATGGCGACGATGGCGTCGGCGACGGCGATGGCCACGTCGCGGCTGACCTGGGCCGCCATCTGCCCGGCCCGGCCCAGGATGTAGTCGCCGACCAGGATGGAGTGCTTCCAACCCTCGACGGCGTTCACCGTCGGGACGCCTCGACGGGTGAGCGCGTCGTCGATGCTGTCGTCGTGGACGAGCGAGCCCACGTGCATGTACTCGACGGCGGCGCAGCAGCGCAGCACGTCATCGGTGAGATCGAGGTCGCCGCCGGCGCCGGCGACGGCCATGACCAGGATGGGCCGCAGTCGCTTGCCCCCGGCCGACAGCATGCGCTGGGCCGGCTCGTCGAGGTTGTCGACGCTGCTCAGCAGTCCGTCGGCGAGGAATCGATCGACGACCGGCAAGCTCTCGCCCAGGGGGACGCCCAAGAGTTCTTCGAGCTCATCGGTGTGCATGAACGTCCTCCTGCGTAGGACGAGCTGGTCGGCGGTACGGGAACGGGCCCACGAGAAGCGCGGCTCGATCAAGGACGCGGGTCACTCTACACGTCCTCCTGTTGACCACCCCAAGCCGCGTGACGCCGTTCAGCCGCCGTTGATCGTGTCCAGAGCCTCTTGCTTGTGCTGCTTGGCGCGCAGCTGGGACGAGAAGCGCTTGCGGACGACGCCATCGGGGTCGATCACATAGGTGACGCGCCCGGGCAGGAGTCCGAGCGACTTGCTCACGCCCCAGGACTGACGAAGGGTGCCGTCGGCGTCGCTCAGCAACGTGAACGGCAGGTGATGCTTCTCGGCGAACTTCACGTGGGACTCGATCGAATCCCCGCTCACGCCGATCACCGCCGCCCCCGCGTCCTTGAAGTCCTCGTAGCTGTCGCGGAACGAGCAGGCTTCCTTGGTGCAACCGGGTGTGTCGTCGGCCGGATAGAAGTAGACGACCACCCACTGGCCCTTGTAGTCGCTCAGCTTCACCTGGTCGCCGCTCTGGGACGGCAGTTCGAAGTCGGAGGCCACATCGCCCTCTTTGAGGGCACGGCCAGTGGAGCTCGGCGTGGGTTCGGTCATGGTCGGCAAGCTACTGCAGTGCGCCGCCGATCCGTCGGCCCGGGAACCACCAGTGGCGGGTGCACTACGTTGGCGCCCATGGTGAGCGTGGCCGTGGTGAACCAGAAGGGTGGCGTCGGGAAGACGACCGTGGCGCTCGGCCTGGCCTCGGCGGCGGCTGCCGCCGGGCAACGGGTGCTCGTGGTCGATCTCGACCCGCAGGCCAACGCCAGCACGGGCCTCGGGGTGTGGGAACCGGACCTGACCGTCGATCAGGCCCTGGCGTCGGATCAGCCAGGGGTCCTGGCCAAGGTGATCACGCCGTCGGCGTGGGTGGCGGCCAACGGGGCCGGAGTCCCGGATGTGGCGGCCAGCTCGCCCCTGCTGGCCCAGCGCGAACCGCAGCTGGCCAACGATCCGGTCGGCGCCCAGGACCGGCTGAGCGTGGCCATGGAGGGGATCGATCACGACCTCGTGCTCATCGACTGCCCCCCGTCGCTCGGCCTGCTCACGGTCAACGGGCTGTTCGCCGCCGACCGGGCCCTGGTCGTGACCGAGCCCGGCGCGTGGGCGTCGGACGGGGTGGCCCAGATCCTGCGCACGGTGAGCCGCATCGACTCCCGTCGGGCCGACGGGCTCGCCGTCGCCGGCATCGTGGTCAACCGCCTCGGGCGCACCCGTGACGCGCGCTACTGGTACGACCAGCTGGTCGAGACCTACGGCCACCAGGTGCTGCCCGCGGTCCACCAGCGCGCCGCCATCCCGGAGTCGGCGGCCCAGTCGCTGCCCATCCACGGCCTCGGCGCCCGGGCCGGGGCGGCCGAGGCGGCCGCCGAGTTCGACGTCCTGCTCGCCGCCGTGCTCGGCCGAGCTCAGCCCGAGCCGGTCATCGACGCGTACGACCATCTCGAGGATCGCTAGGTGGCCGTCGAAGTCGGGGCTGTGGCCGACGCGTCCCGATCATGCGAACGGAGTCGCTGATGGCGCAGTACGACCCCCAACGGTCGCGTACCCGTCACCGGAAGGCTGACGACGAGGGGCCGGCCCCCGTCGACGCCCTCCTGGGTCCCGACCCGGGTTCGGACCCGTCAGATGCTCCGCCCCCGACGGGCGAGGAGTCGTCGGTGCCCTGGATCGATCCCCGACCCGATCTGTCCCATGGTTCGGGCCGCGCCAACCGCCTCCAGACCCGGGTCGCGCTGGCCGTGGCCGCCGTCGTGGGCGTGATCGTGCTGGTGTGGGCGACGACGCGTCGACGCCGCCGTCGTCCGCCCGAGATCGACTGAGCTCTAGAAGCTGACGGCGTCAGAGGTGGCGTCGCCCGTGCGGCGCTCGGCGCGCCGACGGTCCGCCCCGCTGCGGCGCTCACGGATGACCTTGCCCCAGTCCTGAGCCTGGCGCCGATCGGCGAGGGCCCGGCGGTCGACCCCGGTGCGGCGCTCGCCCTCGACCTGTGGTTCGCCCACCGCGTCGATGGCTCGCTCGAAGTTGTCGAGGTCGCCTCGGGCCACGGCGAAGAAGGCGCCGGCTGCCCGGGCCTGGTCGAGGACCTGTTGATCGTTGGACACGAGGATCACGCGGACCCCGCGTTCGGCCAGCTCAGGCACGACCTCGATGCCGCTCAACCCGACCAGCTCGTTGCCGATGACGACGACGGACGCGTCGAAGATCCCGCACAGCTGCACGGCCTCGACTGCGGTCGTGGCCTCGCCGACGACCTCATAGCCCCGCTCGGCGACGACCCGCCCCCATGCCCGGCGAGCCAGCTCATCGCGGTCACAAACCAGGATGGATACCGTCACGCACCCCAGTGTTGCTCATTTTGCGAGGCGCGTCGACCACTCTGTGGGTCGTTCGGCCCACCACACGGGGCCGTTCGGCCCACCACACGGGGCCGTTCGGCCCACCACACGGGCCCGTTCGGCCCAGGCGACTGGGCCGAACGACCTAGAGCGAGGGTCGCCACCCGACGTCACTTCGACACGGACCGTGTTCGGCAGGCGCCGGAAACGTCGCCGGACGCCTCTGATGAGAGAGACTGGGCGGGATGCCGGAGCCCGTGTGAACCCATCCCGCCCCCGATCGTCGCTGCGACCGGCCGGGTCGCCATGACGTCCTGGACCCGGCGCGTCTCGGTGGCAAGCGCGCAACGGGGCGCGGCGGCGTCGGCGGCTGAGCCCGACGATGGGCTCGGTTCGGCCGACGAGGCGCTGCGGACCGAGGCGGCGGCGAGAGGCGTCAACCAGGCCGACCAGGAGGCGCTGCTGGCGTTGGCCCGGGTGGCCCGCGAGCACGAGGACTTCCGATCCACGTTGGTGGTCCGGGGTGAGACCGACGGCCACGAGGTCGACGTCGCCTTCGAGATCACCAACACCCGATCGGGCACGGTCATCGACGTGCTGACCGACGTGTCGGCACCGTGGTCGGACTCGTCGCGGTCCGACCTCGAGGGCGACACCGACGACGAGGACCTCGGAGGCGAGGAGGTCCGCGACATCCTGACCAACACGCTGGTCGAGACGCCCGACATGGTGGCCATCTTCGCCTCGGTCGGACGCGAGGCCATGTGGGCCAACGACGCCTTCGTCACGCTCATCCCGATCCGTGAGGCCGACAAGATCTGGTTGGTCGAGCTGCTCGACGAGTGGTCGCGCGGCCACTACGAGGTCAAGGTGCTTCCGGCGCTGGTGAAGTTCGGCCGCTGGCGAGGCCGTTTGACCTTCGTGTCCGACGCGGGGCCGTTGCCGGTGTCGGCCGTCATGGTCGCGCACCGCGATCAGAGCGGCGACATCGTGCAGGTGTCGTTGGTGGCCCGTGACCTCGATGAGCTCCGCGTCGCCGAAGAGCGCGTCAGCGCGACCGAGACCGCGCTTCGCCGCGCTGGTCGAGCACACCACCGACCTGATCGCGGTGGTCGATCTGGCCGGGACGATCCAGTACATGAGCCCTGCGGTCAACCGCACCCTCGGCCACGATCAGGGCGACCTGGATGGTCGCAACGTGCTCGAGCTGGTGCATCCCGACGATGCACCGTCGGACCTCATCGGCCTCGCCCAGCCCGACGACCACGGCATCGGCTCGCCGGTCGTGCTGCGCATGCAGGCCGCCGACGAGTCCTGGCGCTATCTCGAGGTCATCGTCACCGATCTGACCGAGAACCCGGCCATCGGCGGGGTGGTGCTCAACGCCCGCGACGTGACCGACCGGGTGATGGCGGCGCGCGAGCTGGCCAACCGGGCCTACACCGACCTGCTCACCGGGCTACCCAACCGGGTGCGTCTCCTGGATCGGCTCGAGTCGCTGCTGGACACCGAGGCCGGCGCGACCCCGCCGGTTCTGGCCATGGTCTGCGACATCGACCAGTTCAAGCCGCTGAACACGGTCGTGGGCCGGCCGGCGGGGACGCCTTGTTGCGGGAGGTGGCCGATCGCCTGCGGGCGACGGTCGGGGACGAGGCCACGTTGGCCCGCCTCGGCGGAGACACCTTCGTGGTCGTCATCGCCTGGCCCCGCCGACATCACGGCGCCATGCGGATGGCCAACCGCATCCGCCTGGCGGTGGCGCCACCCATCGAGATCGACGGCCGCCAGATCGAGCTCAGCCTGAGCGTGGGATCGCCGAGGCGATCGCCGACGACGAC
Source organism: uncultured Microthrixaceae bacterium (assembly GCA_963734965.1). Classification (GTDB taxonomy): domain Bacteria; phylum Actinomycetota; class Acidimicrobiia; order Acidimicrobiales; family Acidimicrobilacustridaceae; genus UBA4742. The sequence goes on from CAVTJK010000003.1 coordinate 312,635, forward strand.
CCGGAGCACCTGCTCAGCGGGCCGAGCAGGCCATGGGAAGAGCCAAGCAGGACGGCGGCGACCGCACCGAGCTCTTCGACGGAGCCATGGCCGAGGCGACGACCCGCCGCCACACGATCGACCAACGGCTTCGCCACGCCCTCGACCACGACGGGTTGCGCGTGCACTTCCAGCCCATCATCGACATCGAGATCGATCCGTGGTGGCCGCCGAGGCGCTGCTGCGGGTGCACGACGACGACGGGATGGTGCTGTCACCGGCCGAGTTCGTCGAAGCGGCCGAGTCTCGAATGGACTGATCTCCCAGCTCGGGCTCAGCAGGTGCTTCGAGCATCGTGCGAGCAGCTGGCCGTGTGGGCCAGCCGAGCCGACATCGTGGTGCCCAGCGAGGTGTCGGTGAACGTGTCACCGCGGCAGCTCGCCGACCCCGATCTGCCCGCCCAGGTCCAGCAGGTGCTGGCCGACGACCGGCGTCGATCCCGGCGCGCTCAGCCTCGAGATCACCGAGAGCATCCTGATCGGCGCCGAGCCGACCGTCGACGCCAGCATCTCCTACCTCCGCTCGCTGGGCGTGCGCATCGGCCTCGACGACTTCGGCACCGGGCAGTCGTCACTCGGTTACCTGAAGCGGTTCCCGCTCGACTTCGTGAAGATCGATCGCGACGCTGGTCGCCGGACTCGGCATCAACGAGCAGGACACCGCCATCGTGCGGGCGACCGTCGAGCTGGCCCACAACCTCGGGCTCGTCGTCACCGCGGTCGGGGTCGAGAACGAGGAGCAGCTCGAGGCGCTGGGCATCCTCGGACTGCGATCGGGCGCAGGGGTACCTGTTCGCCCCGGCCGTGCCGGCCGAGCAGCTGGCCACGATGATGAGCGCGAGCTGCCTGACCGCTGGTCACGTCGGTGAGGCGGGCGCCGCCGCTCCAGTCGATGGCCGGGGTGTCGGCCGCCGGGCACGACGGTGCCGGTGGCCAGCAGGTGGTCGATGGCGGTCACCGGCTGGGGCGGGCTGAAGTAGAAGCCCTGGGCGAAGTCGCAGCCCAGCCGTGGAGGGTCTGGGCCTGCTCGGCGGAGTCGACGCCCTCGGCCACCGGCGGACCAGATCGAGGGCGTGGGCCAGCGCCACGAGCTGCTGGACGATGGCGGCGTCCTCCCGGTTGATGGCCACGTCGGCCACGAAGGCTCGATCGATCTTGAGCACGTCCAGCTCGAAGCGGCGCAGGTAGCCGAGCGACGAGAAGCCGGTGCCGAAGTCGTCGAGGGCCAACTTGATGCCCGCGTCCTTGGCGGCGCGCAGCATGGTCCAGGACGACTCGATGTCGCGCATGACCACGCCCTCGGTGATCTCCAGGCAGAGGCGCCCGGGGTCGACTCCGGTCTCGGCCGACCGTGCGCAGCACCCGGTCCATGAAGTCGGCGAGGCCAGCTGGCGGGGAGACACGTTGATCGTGGTCATCAGCTCCCGGCGCCGGGAACGGCCTGCTGCCAGCAGCACGCTCTGGCGGCAGGCCTGGCTCGATCACCCAGTCGCCCACGGGGATGATCAGGCCGGACTCGTCCAGCAGGGGCAGGAACTCCGACGGGGCTGACGAGCCCCCGCTCGGGGTCGGCCCAGCGCAGCAGGGCCTCGACCCCGACCAGCTCGTGGTTGTCGAGGGCCACGACCGGCAGGTACAGCAGCCAGAACTCTTCACGGTCGAGCGCCTCCTGCAGGCGACGTTCGGCGCCGAGCGCGGTCACCGTGGCCTGCATCGACACGTCGAACACCACCGAGGTGCCGAGTCCGTCGGAGTCGGCGTGCTGCAGGGCGATGACCGCTTCGCTGGAGCAGATCGGCGGGCGTCGGTCGCCCGACCGTCGATCATGGCGATGCCCGCGCCGTCGCCACCCGCAGGTGATCGTCGCCGATGCGGAAGGCGACACCTGCAGCGCCCGTGGAGCTCTTCGGCTCGTTGTCGGGCCGACTCCGTGTCGGCCAGTCCGTGTTGAGCACGGCGAACTGCGGGCCGCTGGGGCGGAACAGCGTTCGCGTGGTCGGCCAGCGCCCGCTCGAGCTGTTCGGAGGCGGCGACGAGCAGCCCGTCGCCGACCTCGTGGCCATAGGTCTCGTTGATGACGGCGAAGCGGTTGAGCTCGATGAGGGTGACCGCGGCCTCGGCGCTCACGCCGACCGTCCGCCAGGAGGTCAGCCAGCTCGACCTCGAGTTGGGAGCGGTTGGGGAGCCCGGTGAGCATGTCGAAGCGGGTGGTGCGGTCGAGCTCGACGTGCGCGCGGCCGCGGCCCGCCGTCCGGTGGCGGCCACCGCGACCGTCACCACCGACAGGGCCAGCAGGCCAGTACGACCACGACCACGCGTTGCACACCTCTGGTCACTCGTGGATGTGGTCGAAGTCTAGAAGGCCGGATGCCGCGACCACGGTTTGGCTCGTCGATCCGGGCCGGCGCCTTCGTCCCCTCCGATGTCATCCATCGGTCATGATGTGCTCGTGTACGAGAACGTGATCGTGCCCTTCGAGGGCACACCGGAATCCAAGCGGGTGCTGGCCCCGGCCAACGACCTGGCGTGGCGTTGCGGCGCCCACCTCGTGGTCGTGAGCAACACCGACGCCAGCGACAAGTCGTCGAAGGCGGCGGTGAAGATCTCGGCCATCGCCAAGAGCGGGGCCGACGTCGAGTTCTGGATCGATCTCGAGCACCCCGTCGTCGACGCCGTGCTGAAGGCGGTGGCCTACCGCCCCGACTCGATGCTCTGCGTGGCCACGCCCGTGCCGACCGGCACGCTCAAGCGCAAGCGCAAGGGCCCCGGCCAGCTGGTGCTCGACGTGGTGGCCCGGGCGACGGTTCCCGTGCTGGTCCTCGGACCCCACGCCGATCTGGCCCTCGGGCTGGCCATGACCGAGCTGCTCGTCGTCCTGGACTGCACCCCGAGCGCGGAGGAGGTGTTGGCCTTCGGGGTCGAGTGGGCGACCTCGTTCAAGACCCGGCTGGTGGTCGTCGCCTCGCCGGCGCCCGGCACGAGCTTCTCGGCGCCGGATCTCCAGCAGTACCTCGACCAGCGCGTCGACGGCCTCAGCGTTCCCGGTGGCGTCCGGACCGAAGCGATACCGGGCGACGGCGAGGCCGCCGGGATCAACCAGATGTTGACCGAGCGGGACACGACGGTCGTGCTCGTGAGCGCCAACCACGGCAAGGCCGGCGGCCTGGGCATCTTCGCCGAGAAGCTGATCGGCGAATCGCCGCGACCGGTGCTGGTTCGCCCGGGCTGAGTCAGCCCGTCGTCGGGGCCGACGAAGTGGACGCGGGTGGAGGCCGGCGGCCGGCGCGGCGCCGCCGGGCGGCGTCGACCCGGCGCGCCCGGGCGACCAGGACGTCGAGGCGGGGCCCGAGGATGCGCTCGTCGACGGGTTTGGCCAGGTCGATGCCCATGGCTTCGATGAGCCCCGACACGCTCACGCCGAAGTCGGTCGAGACGTCCTGCCACATGGCGTGGGCCTCGTCGGACAGGTAGGCGTGGACCGCTCGGTAGCGCGGGTCGGTCTGCGTCTCGGCTCCGGTCGGCACGGCACGAATGCTAGACCCGTCCTCGGGCCGGATTCAGATCATGAAGCTCATCTGTCGGATCACCGTTCGTCCGAGTGCCTCGTCGCCGGTGATCGTGACCTGCTGACCGCCGAGCGCGGTGTCAGGATCGCCCCGCCCGGTGCCCAGGGCGATGTAGGTCGACAGGTCCAGGGCCAGTTGGACGGTCGGATCGTCGGGGATGGCGTCGACCACCGACGCCCGTCCGTCGACGACGACGGCCACGACATAGGGGGCGGCGTCGGGATCGTCACCGGTCACGACGAACACGACCGATGTGCCGTCCGAGGCGCCGGCCTTCTTGCCCACGACGAAGGGCATGGCGGCGACCATGCGGCCCATCGAGTGGTCGACGGCAGGTCCGTGCAGATGGCCGGGCCGCCCGAGGGCGCGACGCATGTCCTGCTCGTGGATCCACGAGTCGAAGATGCGCACGTTGACGAACTCGCGAAACGGCGCCTGGCCGACAGGCGTCGGGCCGATCTCGTCGAAGCGTTCGGGAGGCATGGCGCGCAGCTCGGCCAGCCGCTCGGCGCTGAGGCGTCGGAACTCGTCGAGGACGTCCGCGCCCGTTCGGTGCCGGTAGTGCTCGACCCAGTGCTCGTTGAGCTCACCGATCGGGTTGCGCACGTGATCGGTCGATGCCGGCTCGTTGGCCGGTGTCGGATCGCCGCGCATCATGCGCTCGGTGCCGATGATGTGGCTGAGGTTGTCCTGCACCGTCCAGCCGGGCAGTTCGCTCGGCATCTTCCACTCGCGCTCGTCGAGCTCGGCCCCCAGATCGATCACCGAGGTCCACACCACCTCGAGCAGATCGACGCCAGGCTCGTGGTTCATCTCGGTCATCTCTGCCTCCCGCCGGTACGTTACCGGCATGAGCGAACGGCCTTCCTCGGTGGACTTCTACTTCGACCCCATGTGCCCGTGGGCCTACCAGACGTCGGTGTGGATCAGGTCGGTCCGCGACGAGACCGGTCTCGAGATCGGTTGGCGCTTCTTCTCGCTCGAGGAGATCAACCGCCCCGAAGGCAAGCCCCATCCGTGGGAGCGCACGTGGGCCTACGGATTCAGCCAGATGCGCATCGGCGCCCTGCTGCGTCGCCGCGGCCAGGCCGACGTGGACGACTGGTACGCCGCGGCCGGCCACGCCTTCCACGTCGAGGGTCGCAAGACCCACGAGCCGGAGGTGCAGCGGGCCCTGCTCGACGAGCTCGGCGTCGGGGGCGACGTGCTCGACGAGGCGCTGGCCGATCCGACGACCGCGGAGGAGGTGCGCGCCGATCACGACCGCATCGCCGGTGACAGGGGCGCCTTCGGGGTGCCCACGCTCGTGTTCGCCGACGGTCAGGCTCTGTTCGGTCCCGTCGTCGCCCCGGCGGTGCTCGGCGCCGACGCCGTCCGGCTGTGGGATCTCACCCTCGGGTGGCGCGACTTCCCGCACCTCTACGAGCTGAAGCGGCCCAAGTCCAACGACGACCTGCGCCACATCGGTGGCGTGTTCCAGCCCTACCTCGGCGCCCGGGCCTGGCCCACCATCGCCAACCCGTCGCGCTGAGGGCTCACTCGAAGACGGCGAAGCCGGTGTCGCTCTCGAGGGCCGCCTCGAGGACGCGGGCCACCGACACGCGGGCGTTGGCCCGGGTCAGGACGAAGGGCTCGGCGTGCAGGCGGTCGGCCAGGTCGTGGGCGGCGGCCAGGCTGGCCGACTCGACCTCGTCGGGGGCGACCACGCGGTCGAGGAAGTTGACCTCGACGGCGTCGGCCGGCGTCGTGACGACGGCGTGCTGGACCGCAGAGACGAAGTGGCGCTTCGACAGGCGATCCCGCGCCAGCTCGACGGCGAACAGGGGCAGGGGCATGCCGATCTCGACCTCGGGCAGGCCGACCTTGAACGGTCCGTCGGCGCCGATGCGGACGTCGGCCGCCATCAAGAGGATGGCGCCCATGGCCAGGGCGTGGCCCGTGGCGCCGAGCACGACCGGCACCGGGAACAGGTAGATCCGCGAGGCCAGATCGCAACCGGCTCGCAGCAGGTCGCGAGCCTGTTCGGGGCCCGACGTCATCACCGCCAGGTCGAAGCCGGCCGAGAACTTGCCGGGCCGGCCGATGATGGTCACGGCCCGGACCTCGTCGGCCTCGGCCTGGGTGAGCAGCGACTGGAACCGTTCGAGCACGGCGTGGGTCAACACGTTGGCCTTGCCGTCGTCGAAGCGGATCACGGCCACATTGGCGTCGAGCTCGTAGCGCAGGACATCGTCGAGGGTGTCGGTCATGACCGAGAACCCTAGTGCTGGACCCGACGCCGGCGATCGGGGTCAGAGATCAGAGGGAGCTCACGCCTCGAGGGCGTCGGTGCGGCCGCGTCGGCTCTTGCGGGGCGCGAAGGCGGCGGCCAGGTCGGCCTGGCTGAACTCGTCGGGGATCGCTCCACCCGACCGCGAACTGGTAGAGCACGGTGCGGAAGATGCCGGTCATGGTGCTGATGACCACCGACACGGCGGCGACCCACAGGACACCGATCACGATGCCGACGACGGGCAGGTTCACCAGCAGCAGACCGGAGATGATCAGGCCGGGCAGCATGGCCAGCAGCCCCACCAGGCCGAAGCCGATCTGGCCGGCCAGGTTCTCGCCCCAGGTGAGGCGGAACAGTCCGGCCGAGCGCTTGAGCGAGACGATGGGGCCGGTGCCCTCGGCCACGATGACGGGGACGGCCAGCCAGGTGACGACCTCCCACGCCATGCCCACGGCGCGGGTGGCGATGGCCCCGATGATCCCCGTGCGGTTGCGGATGACGTTGAGCACGAGACCGACGGTCCCCGTCAGCAGCGACCACAGGAAGATCTCGGGGAGCCGGCCCCACGCCGTCGAGAACGCCGAGCCCAGGCTCGGTCGACCGCCCATGAGTCGCTCGCGTGCACCGGCCACCAGCGCGGCGGCGAAGAACGTGACGGCGAAGGTGATCAGCAGGTAGGCCGCGGCCCCGACGACGTAGGTGAACGGAGTGAGGGCCACCCCCGTCGTCCCGTCGCTCGAAACCACATGACGGTCGAGTGACAGGTAGACCGCGCCCCCGCTGACCAGCGCCAGCGCCATGGTGCACACGAAGCTCATGATCGGGATGGCCATGAGCTCTTTGTCCGACTGGAGGACTCTCCAGGACGCGCCCGCCATGGCGAAGCTGTTCGAGAGTCGCCTCATCTCATCGACGGTACGCCGCCATCGTGGTCGAGCGGAAGGATCGAACGACTCATTTCGGCTACGAGCTGGTGACGCCGAGGAGCGTGCGCACCTCGTCCTTGGCGGCATCGAGATCGTCGATCGAGCGTTCGACGGCTGTGCCGGACTGCAGGAACAGGAAGACGCACCGATCGACGGGACGCCCGAGCGAGGCCTCGAGGGCGACGGCGTAGGACGCGCCCTGGAGCCGATAGCGGTCGACTGCGGCGTCAACATCGTCGGGGCCTCGAGCCGCGTCGGTCTTGTAGTCGACGACCACCAGGCCCTCGGACGTCTCGACCAGCAGATCGACGAAGCCCTCGAGCACCCGGGCGCCGACCGGTGCACCCACGTACAGCTCGCGCCAGTACCGGTCGCTGGACACCGCGGCCCGGACGACCTCGGAGTCGAGCGCGGCCCGGGCCAAGCGTTCGATCTCGGCGCGCCGATCGGCCACGCCCTCGGCTCCGGCCTGGTTGCGGGCCAGCTCGGCCAGCCCGTCGCCCGTCGCCAGATCGACGGCCTGCAACACGCCGTGCACGGCTCGTCCGATGGCTGTGCCGGCTCGACCCCGCCGCCACGGCGGCCGGTCCGGGTCGTCGGCATCATCGGGATCGTCGCGGTCGTCGACACCGGCGGGATCGGCGCCGGCGACCGGGTCGGCGAGGCGTAGGTCGCGCTCGGCCAGCTTGGCCACGCTGGTCGCCGCCAACGTGTGGGACCGGGCGGCCGCGTCGAGGCGCCGGCGCCGTTGCTCGATCCAATGCTCGCGCTCCTCGACCGTCTCGGCGGCGAAGGTCGTGCCCGCCCGGCGCACCCCCGCCGTGATCGGCCCGGTGGCCGCCGCGGTCGGGGTGGTCGGCGCGGGAAGCAGACGGCGGGTCAGGGCCTCGGCTCCGCCGTCGGCGCGGTCGAGGCGGGCGGCGTGGCTCTTGGCCGTGACCGCGGCCTTGTGGTGGAGGCTCACGATCAGGTGGTCACGGGCCCGGGTCGCGGCGACGTAGAGCAGACGCATCTGCTCGGCTCGGTCCATGCGGGTCTCGCGCTCGGCCCACGCCGCGTAGTCCTCGGTGGCGATGGCGCCGGTGATCCGGACCTCGGGACCGCCGTCCCCCCAGACCACGTCGACGCCGTTGACCCGGGAGCGGTCCTCGGTGTTGAGCCCGCTCAGCACCACGATGGGGAACTCGAGCCCCTTGGACGCGTGCACCGTCATGATGCGCACGGCATCGTCGTCGGTCTCAGGCAGGATCGCCTCGACCACGCGGGCGTCATCGGCGCTCTGCAGGTCCGCCCACGCCAGGTAGCGCCGCAGGTCGGTGCCGTAGGCATCGGTGAACACGCGGGCTTGGTCGATGACGAACCGAAGCCGCCGCCAGACGTCACGGGGTCGGCGCTCGTCGAGCCCCAGCTCGAAGGCTCGGCGCTCGGCCAGCACGTGTTCGATCAGTCCGCTGGCATCGTGCCACCAGCGGTCGCGGTGCAGGGCGCTGAGCGACTGCAGGCCCTCGGCCACCGGGTGGTCGGCGGCCAGCGAGTCGGGCGGCGGCCGCCGGTAGTCCCAGCGGCGGGCGGCCGAGTGGTACTCGAGCAGGTCGTCGTCGCCACAGCCGAACCAGGGGGAGCGCAGAGCGGCGACGATGGCGACGTCGTTGGTGGGGTCGTCCACGGCGCGCAGCACGTTGAGCAGGTCGCGGACCTCGGAGCTGGCGTAGACGAGCGAGCTGGATTCGACTCGATACGGGAGTCCAGCCTGGTCGAAGGCGCGTTCGAGGGTCCCCAACGAGGTGCGGGTCGGGATCAGCACGCAGATGTCGCTCAGCGTGGCGCGATGGCCGTCGTCGCCGACGGGCCAGCCTTCGGCGCGCGCACGATCGACGGCGTCGGCGATCTCAGTGGCTTCGGTCAAGCGGATCTCGCCGATCTTCTGGTCGCTGACCGCGCCGCCGAACAGCACCACGGGCGCCACCGGGAACGTGTCGCCGGGCCCGAAGGCGTGGCTGCTCCGGTGGGCGGCCAGCGGTTCGTAGACCGGCTGGGCCCCGGGATCGCCCTCACCGATGATTTCGGAGAACATCAGGTTCACCCAGTCGATGATCCCGGGCACCGAGCGACGGTTGCGCGTGAGGCTCATCGGTGCGCTGACCTGGCTGTCGCGCACCTGGAGGAACAGAGCGATGTCGGCCCGGCGGAAGCGGTAGATCGCCTGCTTGGGATCGCCCACGAAGAAGAGACGGCCTGGAGGGACCGACAACTTGTCCCATGGCTTGGTCCCGGCGTCGGGATCGTCGGAGACGATCCGCACGGCCAACTCGATCTGGATCGGGTCGGTGTCCTGGAACTCGTCGATCAAGACGTGGCTGTAGGTGGTGCGCAGCCGGCGAGCCACATCGGGATCGCGACGCAGCAGGTCGCGGGCCTGAACGAGCAGATCGTGGAACTCGAGGCTGCCCTCTCGTCGCCGTTGGTCGGCGGCTTCGATCGTCAGCGTGGCCATGGCCACCAGGAGGTGCTCGAGCGCGTGGCGGGCCGTCTCGAGCACGATCTGGTCGAGGGCCGCCTGGGTGGCCTGCAGCGATCGACGGACCGGCTCGACGCCTTCGGGCCAGTGGCCGGCCTGGCCGCCCGTGGGCTTGGCGATCTTCGGCGCCTGGGCCAGGAGCTGCAGCACCTCGAGGTCGGTCTCGGCCTGGCCGAGCCGGCCGGCGAAGCCCTGCAGGGCTATGACGTGTTGGAACAGGCGGTCGTCGTCGGCGGTGCACCAGTCGGCGAGTCGGCGTGTCTCACCAAGGCCGTCGAGGACGGGGGCGGCGTCGACGGGCCCGGGGGTCGCGGCCGGCAACGGGTGGTCGGCCACCAGATCCCAGTTGCGGTTGAACTCGATGGCCACCGTCCGCAGGTGGGCCAGCGTGATCCCGCACACCAGCGCCCGCTGCAAGGGCGATCGGGCTACGGGGTCGTCGAGCAGGCGGTCGAGGAATTCGCTCCAGCGCTCGTCGAAGGCGACCGTCGAGCGGATCTCGTCGAACACCTCGAAGGTGGGCGGCAGCCCCGCCTCGAACGGGTGCTCGGCCAGCACGCGCTGGGCGAACCCGTGCAGGGTCGAGATGGCGGCGGCGTCGAGGTCGGCCAAGGCCTCCGTCGCGCGCTCGGCTCGGGCTCGCCGCTCGCCGGCATCGAGATCCGCATCATCGAGGTCGTCGCCGGGTTCACCGGCGGCCAGGCGCTCGAGGGCCTCCCGGACCCGATCCCGCAGCTCGCCCGCGGCCGCCTCGGTGAAGGTGATGGCGGCGATCGAGCGCAGCCGGCTGGTACCCGTGGCGACCAGCTCGATGATCCGCCCGACGAGTGCGGTGGTCTTGCCCGTGCCGGCGCCGGCTTCGACGAACAGGGTCGAGTCGAGCTGGTGGCGTATTCGGCGGCGCGCGTCGGTGTCGTCGATCGTGCTCACGACTCGACCTCCGTCGAGTCGTCGCCGGTCTCACCCTCGGCCAACGCCACATACCCCGCGAGCTGCGGCGCGCCGCGGACGCGTTCCCATCCACGGCCGCGATCGGTCGGGCAGATCGAGTCGAAGTCGCAGTAGCGGCAGTTCTCGAACGAGCTGCGGTACGGGTTCTCCTCACCGGGCCGGGCCGGGAACGAGCCGGTCTCGATGCCGTCGACGATGACCTCGACGACGTCCTGGAAACGGCCGAGCCGGGCCTGATCGAGCTGGTAGCCGACCTGTCGGAAGCGAGCCCGTTCGTTCAGGAACCAGTACTGGGCCGACACGTCGACGGGGCCGAATCGGCTGCGGGCGGCCAGGCCATAGATCGGTAGCTGCAACTTGGTGCCTCGGACCGTGGGGTCGCCCGCCTCGAGTTGGCCGAAGCCGAAGTCGCTGCCCGACTTGTAGTCGATGACGACCGCCGAGCCGTCCTCGGCCAGGTCGATGCGGTCGGCGCTGCCCTTGAACGACAGCTCGCGCTCGTCGCCGAGCCGGACCACGACCGGGTGGTCGTCGCCCAGTCCGAACCTGAGCTCGGCGCTCTCGGGTACGACGCCCCTGGTGGCGCGATGGGTGTCGTCGACGTGCAAGAAGGTGTGCAGGTCGCGCCGGATCGTGCTCTGGTCGAGCTCCCACAGCAGCAGTCGCCCGGTGAGCCCGCGGTCCTCGAAGTCGGTGAAGACCTCGTCGGTGATCTCGTCGAGGCGCGCGTGTTGGGCTTCGCTCCAGCGCTCGTGGGGTTGGATGCGTTCGGAACGGGGCAAGGCGATCTGCTCGTCGATGAAGCGCTCGAGCACGAGGTGGATGAGGTTGCCCTTGTCGAGAGGACTGATCCGCTGCACCTCCTCGGGCCGCTCGGGGGTGGCGATCCACAACACCTTGGAAAGGAAGTAACGGCGGGGACACGTGGCGTAGAGCTCGAGGCTGGTGGGCGCCAGTGCTCGGCCCTCGACCGGCGAGGGCGCCACGACGCGCTCGACCAGGCCGTCGAAACGGGTGAAGCCAGCGCGGCGACGGTCGTGGCGGGCCACCAGGCCGAGACGCAGGACGGGATCGGACTTGGCCAACGGGTGGCCCTCGAGGTGTCCGGTTTGTTCGAACCACACGAGCAGGCTGCGCAGATCGCGATCGAGCACCGATGCCGGCTCGAGATCGGAGCGGACAGCGGCGGTCAGCGACGCCACGAGGTCGAAACCTGCGACGGGCCCGAGCGCATCGAGATCGCGGCTGAAGAGGCGCCGCCCGCCGGCCAGTGCGCCGAGCGAGTCGAGCAGCCATCGCGACGGCCGTTGCTCACGGCCACGGCGCTGGTCGCCGCGCGCGTAGGACAGCACCCGCTCATCGGCTGACGACAACGCGGCCAGGTAGGTGCGGTAGGACTCGCTCGATCGGGCGGACCGAAGCGGGATCTCGTCGCCGGCCGCGGCGCGTTCGTCGTCGGGGAGCAGCGCGTCCTCCCGGGCCCGCGCCGGGAAGGCGCCCTCGGTCATCCCGACGACGAACACGACGTCGAGGTCGAGCCCGACGATGGCGTCGATGGGGCTGACGAGGACGCCTTGACCGAACCGGCTCGTGCGGGGAGCGGGGGCGTCGAGATCCGAGTCGAGGGCGCGCCGGAACGTGGCCACATCCGGCGCCGGGTCGACCTCGTCGAGCACGCTGAGCCGGCCGAGCAGGTCGCTGATCTCGACCCTGGCCTGCTGCTCGTCGTCGGGCCAGGACGGCGGGTCGACCAGGTAGTCGCTCAGGAAGCGATCGGCCCAGCGGGCCCAACCCCGCCAGCTGTCGGGCGCCTGGTCGGGGGCCAGGCGATCGGCCAGCTCGGCCACGAACGCGCCGAGGCCCTCGGCCAGACCGAGGCGGCGCTCGAGCCGCAGCCGACGGGGCTCGGGATCGTCGTCGGCCGCCGCCTCGTCGAGCTCGATCTCGCCGCGCATGGCGTCGGTCAGCCGGTCCAGGTGGGTCGGCCACGAGTCGAGCCCCGAGGTGATCCCGGCGCGGCGCGACACGTCGTCCCACGCCGTGGCCGGCACCGGTCCGTGGGCGTCGCGGATGGGCGCGCCCGACAGCCACGCCATCACCTCGTCGCGGCGCCAGTCGTGGTCGGGCAAGGCCAGTGCGCCGAGCAGCGTGCGCCCCACCATCGTCGCCGCCAGTGGTCGCACGCCGGCCCCGTTGGTGGGGATGCCGGCCAGGAGGAACGACTCGTGCAGGAGTCGGGGATAAGGGTCGGTCCCGCCGTGCACGACGGCCATGCGTTCGAGGGGGACGCCGTCGCGGTGGCGCTGCATCACCCCGCGCAAGGCCAGCAGCACCTCGCTGTCAGCGCTTGGTGCGCTCACCACTCGTTGCCCCGATGGGGGAGCGTGGCGCGGCAACTCGATCTCGCCGATCCCGAGGCGCGCCGCCAACTCGATTGCGCTCTGGTCGGCCTCGCGGTCGCCCGTCGCACCGAGGAGCACCACGACGTTCGTGTGCTCGGCCAGTGCCGTCAGCAGATCGCGCTCGTCGGGTCCGATCGTGGTCGGCAGATAGGCGATGACCAGTCCGAGCCGTCGGGCCCACCCGCCCCGATCGTCCCGCAGGCCGGCCACGGCCGCCGAGATGGCCTCGTGCTCGTCGTACCAGGCCGTGAGGCGCGATCGCACCCCGCGGGTGAGGCGGACGACCTCGCCGGCTCGCGCGCTCTGGCGACTGAGCCGGTCGAGCGTGGCCGCGTCAGCCGCTCGAAGGTCGCGTACCACCGCGGCCAGGGTCCGCTCGCTGGCCGGATGGTGGCGGATGGCGCGAAACGGTCCATCGGTGACCGCTCCCAGCTCGGCCCGCACTGCCGCGTGGCGGACCGCTCGCGACGCCGGTTGGCGCCCCGCCGCAGTGAGCGAGGGTCCGCCCAGCTCGTCGGCCAGGCGATCGACGGTGACGAACCGCACGTTCACGATCCCGTGGCGCGCCGAGCCGGGCACGGCGGATGGAGCTGACGCCAGCCGCCGGCGCATGGCCAACCCGACGGTCGGACGGGCGACCAGCACGGTCACCGGCGCCAGCGGATCGTCGTGCTGGGCCGCGCCGATCGCGTCGCTCAGGGCGACGGCCGCCTCGGGCCCGAACCGCACGACTCGCAGGGACATAGCCACGCCGGCATCGTACGCACCGGGTATGACAACTCTCTTGGCTCTACGGTCGGACGAGCCTCCCTGCGAGCGGCTTCGCCCATCTGGGTGTCATCGGGTGAGCGGCTCCGCTCCGCTCTGCCGCGGCTAGACCTGCAGTGCGCGTAGGGCGGGTTCGACGGCGCCCCACGCGGCTCGGGCCCAGCGGGCGCGAGCGGTGGGGTCGAGTGCGGCCACCTCGTCGGCCTCGGCCCAGAGCGCCGATTCGATCGGCCCGAGGGTCGTGCGCACCCGACGCAGGCGGTCGGTGGCGCGGTCGGGATCGGTCGATCGGTCCTGCTCGATCCGGTCTCGGAGGGCGGCGAGACGCAGCCACGTCGCCGGACGGGTCAGGTCCGGGGCGACCCCCGGTCCGTCGTCGTCGTGGTCGAACGGGAACACGGGGATCGCGACGCCGACGCACGGCGATCCCAGACTCACCCAAGCACGGACACCGACGTCGGGATCGCGGGGCAGCGACACGATCATCGACGCCGTCGTTGCCTGCACATCGCTCAGATGCATGCACACCGAGACGCCGGTTCCCGCTCGGTCGATGATCGCGGGCGGCAGCGGATCGATGTCTGTCCCGCCGAGCTCGTCGGGATCACCCCAGGCGTGCCCGCCGTGGTGGCGGAGTACGGCCAGAAGGGCGCCGGCCTCTGGTGCGGCCCGACCCGTCCCGCTGACCGCGGCGCCCGTCACGGCCAGGCGCTTGTCGGCGTGGGTCGTCGGGCTGGTGGCCCGGCGCCACTGGTCGAAGTCCCCCGCTTGGGCCACGTCGGGCGAGGCCGAGGTCCAGTCGGTCGAGAGGCTGATGCGGTTCGACAGCGCCGCGCCCGGCTCGGGGTCCACCACCCGCCGCGCCGCCCAGGATCGCCCGCTCGTCTCGAGCATCCAGGCCTCGAAGGGGTCGGCTACCAGGAACGACGAGAAGTAGGCCTTGCCCGCGTCGCGATCGCCGATGCCACCCTGGCCGCAGTCCGCGAGGAGGTCGGTGATGACGTCGACCGATTCGGCGGCCGTGCGCCCCCGTTCGAGGCCGAGGCGCACGAGGTCCATCCCCGTGTAGCCGTCAGGTTCGGCCGACGGATCGTCGACGGTCCACAGCTGCTCGTTGCCGATGGCGATGCGGTGCTCGTTGACCCCGTGCTCGAGGCCCCAGAGCCAGGTGGGTCTCGATCCGAACACCGCCGCCGCGCCGGCGTCGGGTCGAGTCAGGTACTGGGTCCGCAGCCGACCGCCCGCCGGTCTGGGCGCGAACGACTCGACGACCTGGACCTCGCCCGGAGGTCGATCCGAGCTCTTGGCGAACAAGGTGCGATCCGCTTGCAACGAACAGAGGGAATCACACATCTCCATCGGCTCTCTGGTCGGCGGGGCCGCTCCGCTCCGCAGCGTAGGTCCATCGGTCGCTACGAAGGTTCGGTGACGAAGTCGATGAGCTGCTCGACGGCACCGACGAGCTCGGGTTCGAGATCGGCGTAGCTGCGGACCGAACCGACGAGCTGTCGCCAGAAGGCGCGGGGGTCGCTGACACCGATCCGCCGGCAGACGCCAGTCTTCCAGTCCTCGCCGTGAGGCACGTCGGGCCAGGCCGAAAGGCCGACCCGCTCGGGCTTCACCGCCGCCCACACGTCGACGAAGGGATGCCCGCAGATCGCCACATCGGGATGGTCGATCGAGGCGGCCAGGCGTGACTCCTTCGAGCGATCGACGAGATGGTCGAGCAGGATCCCGAGGCGTCGTCCGGGTCGAGGCCCGAACCGGCGCACGATCTCGGCGAGGTGGTCGGCGCCGTCCAAGAGCTCGACCACGACTCCCTCCACCCGCAGGTCGTCGCCCCAGACCTTCTCGACCAGCTCGGCGTCGTGGACCCCCTCGACGAGGATCCGACTGGCGCGGGCCACCCGGGCGGGCGCGGCATCGAGGGCGACCGATCCTGACGCCGTCCGTGACGCCGTGGCCGAGCTTCCCCCTCCGGTCGGGGTGGTCAGCGTCACCTGCCGGCGGTCGACGTCGAAGCCGCCGTCGCGGAGGCGCACGACCCGATCGCGCCCAGTGCGATCGCGCAGCGTCACGGTCCCGTTGGCGATCGACACGACCACTCCCTGCAGGCCGGTGCCGCGCTGGGTCACGGCCAGACCGGGTACGGCCTCGACCTTCGGATGGCTCCGCCGTGGTCCTCCGCCGTCGAGATCGATCGGACCGCTGAGGATGCCCTTGCTGTAGAAACCGTCGCGGCCCATGGGCGGGCGATGGTACCGACCGGTCCGCGCTCGGCCGCGGACCGCGGAGTGGCGCCGCGCTACCCGCCGACGAGCGAGCGGATCTTCTCGGCCGTCGCGGGACCGTCGTAGGACATCTCGCCGTCGCGCAGCCCGACACAGCGCGTGGCCTTGGGCGTCAGATCCATCTGGTGGGTCGAGCAGATGATGGCCGCACCCTGCTCGGCCACGTCGCCGAGGATCTCGACCAGCGCCTCCTGGCCCGGCGTGTCGAGCCCGACGAAGGGCTCGTCGATGAGCAGCAGCGTGAAGGGCCGGATCAGCCCGAGGATCAGGGCCGTCTTCTGCTTCAGACCA
This sequence comes from uncultured Microthrixaceae bacterium, assembly GCA_963734965.1. GTDB lineage: Bacteria > Actinomycetota > Acidimicrobiia > Acidimicrobiales > Acidimicrobilacustridaceae > UBA4742. The sequence goes on from CAVTJK010000003.1 coordinate 328,658, forward strand.
CGGCTGAACCGCGACGGCAGATCGTCGGCCCGCTCGACGAGGTTGAAGATGTCGAGCAGGTCGTCGGCGTACTCCTCCCACTCCTGGGTGTTGTGCATGCGGGCGATGTACTCGACGTGCTCGTTCAGGCTGAGGTCGTCGTAGAGGACCGGCGCGTCGGGCAGATAGGACGTGGCCGCCCGCGCCGTGATCGTGCCCAGCTGGGCGCCGTGCACCCACGCATCGCCGTTGGTCGGCTCGACCAGACCGGCGGCCAGGCCGAGGAAGGTCGACTTCCCGGCGCCGTTGGGCCCGACCAGCATGACCAGCTCGCCCGGCTCGACCTCGAGGTCGAGCCCGACCAGACCCATGCCGTCGCCGTAGTCCTTGCCCAGCTTCGACGTGACGAGCACCGCGCCTTCGGGGACCTCGGACGCGTCGATGGGCGCGGGCAGCTCGGCCTTGGGCTCGACGACCTCGGCCTCGTCGGTCTCCTCGACGTCGTCGTCCAGCTCGTCGTCGAGCTCGTCGGCGTCGTCGGTCCCGGACCCGTTGGTCGGGGCCGACTCGGTCGACGACGGACGAGGGCGGTTGGGACGGTTGCGGCGACGGCTCACAGGTGACTCGGTTTCCGGTAGCGGATCCACATGCCGGCGATGAAGATGGCGAAGAAGGGATAGGCGGCGGCGTTGTCGACCTTGGTGGTCGCCAACTTGGCCGCGTCGCTGCCGGCGAGCAGCAAGGGCATGAGGCTCACGACGACGATGGCCGGCGGGATGACCAGGCGGGCGGCCAGGACCACGCCCATGAGATCCTGGCCGAGGCCGATGAGCCCCGACACGCTGGGCATGCCCAACGTGGTGCTGACGGCGGCGCCGAACGCGGCGCTGGCGCCGACCACGAGGATCATCGGCATGGCCAGCGCGCCGACGACCGATCCCGGGACCCACACGAGCGAGGCCAGCGCGGCGATACCGCAGACCACGAACATGGTGAGCACGGCGGCGGGCATGTGCAGCAGGAGGACCCGGCCGCTGTCTTCGGGGAAGCTCTCCCAGCGGGTGGGGTGGTCGATCTCCTGGGCCAGCGGCTCGACGGCGTCGTAGGCGGCCAGGTAGAGGGCCAGGCCGGCCAGCACGAACATGGCGACCGTCCCGCGCCACATCAGGCCGAGGCAGAGCCCGGCGATGACCCCGAGCACGGCCATGCGCAGGAGCCGGCCAGCCGGGAAGCGAAAGATGCCCTGCCAGTCCCGTCGCCAGATCGGAGGCAGCCGGCCGGCGCGCTTGAGGCGGATCCACGGCTTGGCCCGCGGCTTCTCCTGTGACAGCTGCCGGCGCAACAGCACGACCGTGCGCAGGTCCTGCAGGGTCACCGCGAATCGCAGCTGGGACACGAGGCCGGCCCGGCGTCGGGCCGCTTCGATCGAGATGGCGCCGATGCCGCGGATGCCCACGACGGCGACGACCGCCACCAGGGCGACGGAGATGAACGACAACGGGCGTGAAGTGGATGCTCCAGAAAGCCATGGCCGCCAGCCACGTCACGGGCGACGTCTGGTGGCCCGTCGCGATGTCGGCGACCGACCAGGCCAGCACCACCGCGGCGATGCCGTTGGCGACCCACCAGTTGAGCCGGCGACCCGACACGACCATGGCGGTGCCGATGGCCAGGACGCCGGCCAGCGAGAAGGTGGCCGTGCAGAAGATCACGGGCGGGACCGGGTTTCCCGGCAGCTGGCGCGACGCCAGCACCCCGACGATGGCGCCGACCACTCCCGAGGCGAACGATATGAACCGAAGCTGCTTGATGGCCGGGCCCCGGACGACGGCCTCGTGGGGGACCGGGGCCAGCAGCTCGTGCTGCACGACCGGCGCCTCGAGCGTGAGCGGTCCGCCTCGACCGCCCGACCGCAGCCCGAAGGCGACGGCGGCGGCGATCACCAGTCCGAGGATGGCCGGGCCCTGGTCGGCGAGCTTGTCGAGGCTCGACGCCGACAGCTTGTCGTCGGCCACCTTGCTCGACGCGAACAGCACGAAGATGATGCCGCCGAGGGCCGTCAGGTAGACGTTGTAGAGGGCGTCGATCCAGTGGATGTCGGCGATCCGGTTGCGCCGTCGCGCTCGGCGCAGGTCCTTGAGCGCCCCGGTGGTGGCGACGGTGTCGACGGTCACGACCGGCCAATCTACTGGTCACGCTCGTGGGCCTGGAATCCCCCTCGATTGCGTACCCTGCGGCGATGATCCTCGTCGACCTCGATCGGGTGGCGGTCAGCCGCCCGGGCCGGCCGCTGTTCGAGGACCTGTCGTTGACGCTGTCGACCGGTGACCGCCTGGGGGTCGTCGGGCTCAACGGGGTGGGCAAGTCGACGCTGCTGCGGGTGATCACGGGCCAGGCCGAGCCCGAGGCGGGGACGGTCCGGCGGGGCCGAGGTGTGCGGATCGCGGCGCTCGACCAACGCCCCCAGCTCGGCCACGGGCGGGTCTTCGACGCCGTGGTGCGGGCCGAGGCCGGCGGCGATCCCCCCGAGCCGTGGGAGATCTCGTCGGTGCTCGACCGCATCGGGCTGGGCGCGGTGGCCGACGCCGAGATGGAGACGCTGTCGGGCGGCCAGACCAAGCGCGTCGCGCTGGCCGCCACCCTGGTCGCGCCGAGCGACCTGCTGGTGCTCGACGAGCCCACCAACCACCTCGACATCGACGGCATCGCCTGGCTCGAGGACCGCCTGGCCGACTTCCGCGGCGGTCTGGTCATCGTGACCCACGATCGCCACCTGCTCGACCGGGTCACGACCCGGATCCTCGAGCTCGATCGGGGCCGGGGCTACGTCCATGAAGGGGGCTACGCCTCGTACCTCGAGGCGCGGGCCCAGCGCGACGAGCGGGCGGCCGACGCCGAGTCGACCCGGCGCAACCTGGCGCGCAAGGAGCTGGCCTGGCTGCGGCGCGGGGCGCCGGCGCGGACGCGCAAGCCCAAGGCCCGCATCGAAGCGGCCGAGGCCATCGTCGATGGACGGGCCCAGGCGCCGGCGCGGGCCGGCATCCCCGATCTGCACCTCGGCACCCCCCGCCTCGGGGACAAGGTCATCGACCTGCACGGGATCGGGCACCGATTCGGTGACGACCCCCCGCTGTTCGGTGGAGTCGAGCTGCTGCTCGACAACCGCGAGCGGCTCGGCATCGTGGGGCCCAACGGTTCGGGCAAGTCGACCCTGCTCGACATCATGGCTGGTCGGCGCCGACCGACCGAAGGCCATGTCGAGGTCGGTCCGACCGTGCACCTGGGCTACTACGACCAGCTCGGCGTCACCCTCGATCCGGCCCAGCGGGTGCGCGACGCGGTGACGGGCGGAGTGCGGGTGCCCGACTGGCGCGACGCCGCGCTGCTCGAGCAGTTCTGGTTCTCCGACGACACCCAGCACGCGCCGATCTCGTTGCTGTCCGGGGGCGAGCGCCGCCGTCTCCAGCTCCTGCTGACGTTGTCGGATCGCCCCAACGTGCTGCTGCTCGACGAGCCGACCAACGATCTCGACGTGGACACGCTGCGCGTCCTCGAGGAGTTCCTCGACGACTGGCCCGGTGCCCTGGTCGTGGTCAGCCACGACCGGGCGTTCCTCGAGCGCACCGTGGCCGACGTCATCGTGCTCGACGGGACGGGTCAGGTCGGACGGCGGCCCGGTGGCTACGCGGCGTGGGAGGCCGAGCGGCGCGCTCGCCGGTCCGCACGAGCCAACGGGGGAGGATCCAGACCGAGCCGCTCGACCCGCGCCTGCCGCCACGGGGTCGAGCGCGCCGGCGCCCGTGCGCTCGCGCAGCACGTTGCGCCACCTGATGCGCCAGACCGACAAGGAGCTGGCCGCATTGGAACGGCGTCGGGCCGATCTCGAGACCGAGCTGGCGGCGGCCGGCTCGGACCACGAGGCCCTCGCTCGTCTGGGCGCCGAGCTGGCCGCGGTCAGCGCCGAGCTGTCCGGGGTCGAGGAGCGCTGGCTGGCCCTGGCCGCCGAAGCCGAGGACGTGACCGACACCTGAGCCCGTGTCCGGGAACGTCGCGATGTTCGTCCGGATCTCGTACGGTCACCGTCGGCCTTCCGGACCAAACTGGCACATGGCCGACACCAAGAACTGGACGTGGGTGCTCGAGCGGCGCTGCGCCGAGTGCCGCTTGGAAGTGAGTCGGTTGGGACGCGACGAGATCGCGACGATGACTCGCTCGACCGCGGCGCGCTACACCGTCTACCTCATTGGCGACGCCAGCGCCGTCGTGCGGCGGCGGCCCGCGCCGGAGGTGTGGTCAGCGCTCGAGTACGGCTGTCACGTGCGCGACGTGTTCACGGTGATGGGCCGCCGGGTCGAGCTCATGGTGGCCGAGGACGGCCCGACGTTCGCCAACTGGGACCAGGACGCCACGGCCGCCGACGAGCACTACGACGCCGACGAGCCGGCGGCCGTCAACGCCGCTCTGCTGGCCAACGGCCTGGCCCTGGCCGATGCCTTCGATGTGCTCAGCGACGACCAGTGGTCACGACCGGGGTACCGCTCGGACGGCGCCTCGTTCACCGTCGAGTCCTGGGTCGCTACATGCTCCACGACATCGTGCACCACGTCTGGGATCTCGAGGAGGGTCCGGCCGCCCTCCGTCCTCGCGCCGATTGAGCGCATCGCCACGCGGGTCCTTAGAGTCACCCGTTGCCGTGCCAGGCACGTCGACAAGGGGGACCGACATGACCGACGCTTCGACCGACGCCGGGCCACCGCTGCTCGGGCGAATCGCGCTGGTGACCGGCGGCGGCCGCGGCATCGGCCGCGCCATCTCGCTGGCACTGGCCGACGACGGCGCCGATGTCGCCGTCAACTACCGCAAGGATCGCGACTCGGCCGAGGCGACCGTCGCCGACATCGAGGCGAAGGGGCGCCGAGCGGGCTCCTATCAGGCGTCCATCGACGTGCTCGAGGACACCCAGCGGATGGCCGCCCAGGTCATCGCCGACTTCGGCGCCGTCGACATCCTCGTCCACAACGGCGGCATCGCCAGCCGAGGCCAGTCGGTGGCCGACACCGATCCGGCCGAGCTCGAGCGGGTCGTGCGCACCCATGCCCTCGGCCCTCACGCCCTCACCCAGGCCGTGCTCGGGTCCATGCGCACCCGGGGACGCGGCGACGTCATCTACATCTCGTCGGTCGAGACCAACCGCATGTCACCCAACGGCGGCCCCTACAACATGGGCAAGGCCGCCGGCGAGGCGATGGCCATGACGCTGGCCAAGGAGGAGCTGCGCCGCGGCATCCACGTCAACATCGTCGCACCCGGGCTGGTCGACACGACGATGGGCCAGAAGCTGATGAAGGCGGTGGCGGGGATCGACGACCTGCGCCAGCTCGACGCATCGATGCCGTTCGGGCGGGTGTGTCGCCCCGAGGACGTGGCCGAGGTCGTCCGCTGGCTGGTCGGCCCAGGGGGCAGCTACCTCAGCGGTCAGAAGGTCAACGTCGACGGCCTGGCCAGCGCCATGCGCTGACCCAGCCGGGGAATGTCGGCTCGGCGGGCCGTCCCGGTACCCTTGAGGTCCATGTCACTGGGTGCAGAGTCCGAGACCGAGACCCCGCTCGACGAGGTCGACGAGAGCCCTGAGGTCGACGCCGTCTTCGCCATCACGCCGGCGGCGCTGGCCAAGGTGCTCGAGATCCGTGGCGGCGAGGACGATCCCGAGGCGCTGTGCCTCTGGGTCGAGGTCACCGGGGTCAACGGCGTCGACTACACCTACGACCTGTCCTTCGAGACCATCGCCGACCTCCAGGCCGACGACCACCGCGAGCACGTCGGAGCGCTCATGGTCGCCATCCCGGCCGCCAGCGTCGACCAGCTCCGAGGCGCGACCCTCGACCTGCCGGCCCACGCCGATCAGGGCGGGCTCGTGCTGCGCAACCCCAACCGGCCCAATCCGCTGGCCGGGCTCGACCTCGAGCTGACCGGCGACCTGGCCGACAAGGTCAACCAGCTGCTCGAGCAGTCGATCAACCCGTCCCTCGACGCCCACGGCGGCTGGGCCACCCTGGTCGGCGTCGAGGACACCAAGGTGTTCCTCACGATGGGCGGCGGCTGCCAGGGCTGTTCGCTCAGCGCCGCCACCCTGGTGCAGGGCATCCAGGTGGCCATCAAGGAGGCGCTGCCCGAGGTCACCGACGTCATCGACGTCACCGACCACACCGCCGGCGACAACCCGTTCTACACCTGACCCCCGCCTGATCTCCTCCTGAGCGGCGTCGGACCGGCCGGCGCCGCGTCGCGCCCGAGCTAGGGCAGCGTGATGTGGTCGCCCGACAGCAGGCTCATGGCCGAGGCCGTGATGCCGGCGGGATCGAGCCCCAGCTCGGCGAGGATGGCGTCGGGCTTGCCGTGAGGGATGAACGCGATCGGGGTGCCCGAGCACGCGCACCCGCGGCTCGTCCCCGCCCAAGGTGTGCTCGGCCAGCTGATCCTGGATGGCGTTGCCGATGCCGCCTTCGCGCACGCCGTCCTCGACGGTGAGCACGTACGGATGGCGGGCCGCATCGGCCAGCATCGCCGGATCGAGGGGCTTGACCACCCGGGCGTCCCACAAGCGTCACCGACACGCCGCTGGCGACGAGTCGGTTGGTCGCCGCCTCGGCGGCGTCGAGCATCTTGCCGACCGAGATGATGCACAGCTCGTCGCCCGAGCTCAGCCGTCGACCGGTCAGGCCGCTGGCCGATCTGGTCGGGCGGCTCCTGGCGGGCCGCCGTCTTGGGCCAGCGGATCGACACCGGACCGTCGGTGAGGTCCATGGCGTCGTGGAGCATCTGCTGGAGCTCCTGGTACGACGACGGCGCGAACACCGTCATGCCCGGCACCTTGGTGAGCAGCATCATGTCGAGCACGCCGTGGTGGGACGGTCCGTCGTCGCCGGTGATGCCGGCCCGGTCGAGGCAGAAGATGACGGGCTGGCGGTGCAGGCCGACGTCGAGGTTCACCTGGTCGAAGGCGCGGGTGAGGAAGGTCGAGTAGATGGCGACGACCGGGCGCAGCCCGCCCATGGCCATGCCGGCGGCGGCGGTGACGGCGTGCTGCTCGGCGATGCCGACGTCGATGCAGCGGTCGCGGGAAGCGCTCGGCGAAGGGCAGCAGGCCGGTCGAGTCGGGCATGGCCGCGGTGATGGCCACCAGCTCGGGATGGTCCTCGGCCTCCTTGATCAGGGCCTCGGTGAAGGCGGCGGTGTAGCTCCCGGGCTTGGGCAGGCCGATGTCGTGCATGCGCTTGATGGGGTCGTTCTCGGCCGGTGCGTAGCCGCGACCCTTCTGGGTGAGCACGTGCACGACCTGCGGGCCGCCGATCTCGGATGCGTTGCGCAACGCCTCTTCGAGCGCCGGGATGTCGTGGCCGTCGAACGGACCCGTGTAGCGCACGCCGAGCGTCTCGAAGAACACCGTCGGCTCCCACATCTCGCGCACGGCCGCCTTGCTGGCATCGAGGGCGCGCTCGAGGCGGTCGCCCAGCATGGGCACCTCCTGCAGCAGCTTCTCGACGCGCGCCTGGCGCCGCATGTAGATGGGGTTGTTGCGGATGCGGGCCAGGCTCTCGCCCAGGCGGCTCACCGTCGGCGCGTAGGAGCGTCCGTTGTCGTTGAGCACGATGATGCAGTCACGACCGCTGTGGCCCAGGTTGTTGAGCCCCTCGATAGGCCATGCCGCCGGTCAGGGACCCGTCGCCGATGACGGCCACGACCCGCCGGCCGTGGCCGATCGCGCTCTGCTCGGCGGTGGCCAGCCCGTAGGCGTAGCTGAGCACCGTCGAGGCGTGGCTGTTCTCGATCCAGTCGTGCTCGCTCTCGGCCCGGCTCGGGTAGCCCGACATGCCGTCGGCGCTCGCGCAGGGTGGCGAAGCCCTCGCGGCGGCCGGTGAGGATCTTGTGGACGTAGGCCTGGTGGCCGGTGTCCCACAGGAGGATGTCGTTGGGCGAGTCGAACACCCGGTGCAGCGCCAGGGTCAGCTCGACCACGCCGAGGTTCGAACCGAGGTGGCCGCTGCCGGCTCGTTCGACCGAGTCGACGATGAACTGGCGGATCTCGACGGCCAGCGTCTCGAGGTCGGCCTGGTCGAGGCGGCGCAGGTCCGCGGGCGTCTGGATCTTCTCGAGGATCACTCCGGTCACCGTAGTGGTCACGCGACAGCCGAGCCATGCACGGGGTCGACCCTGTCCCGCTCGTCCGGCTCGCGGCTGAGACCGCTGAGGAATCGGGCGCCGGCGTAGCCCAGCCCGAAGATGGCGGCCCCGCCGACGGCGTCGAGGAAGTAGTGGTTGGCGGTCACCACGACGGCGACGAGCGTGAGGACCGGGTAGAGCCCGGCCACCACCTTGGCCCATGGGCGGCGCAGGCGGGGGACCAGCACGCACGCGCACCACATCGACCAGGCGATGTGCAGGCTCGGCATGGCCGCGTACTGGTTGGACACGTCCTTCATGGCGCCCGAGCCGAACGTCCAGGATCCGCCGAAGCGGGCCAGCGTGTCGACGAAGCCGTAGTTCACACCCGGTCCGGCGCCGAGTGCGCAGTCGCACAGCAGTCGGGGGGGCATGAGGGGGAAGAAGCTGAAGCCGATCAGGGCCAACGCGGTGGTGATGGCCAAGGTGTTGCGCCACAGGCGGTAGTCGTCGGGCCAGCGGCGGAAGAGCACGATCAGCACCACGATCGGCACGACGAAGTGGGCGCTGCCGTAGTACAGGTCCATCACCCGGATGAACGAGGGCCAGTGCAGGAACCAGCTCTGGATCTGCTGCTCGTGGAACAGGTCGAGCCGGCGCTCGAGGTCGATGACCCGCTCGGCGTTGTGGAGGGCATGGGTGGTACCGACCGCCGCCGAGCCGAACTCGTCGCGGATGATCGTGTACACGGCGTAGAAGCCACCGACGAACAGCAGCTCCTTCCACCATCGCAGGCCGAGGTCGCGTCGGGCCTGGGGCTCGGTCGCCCCGGGTTCGGCGCCACTCGCGCTCGTCATCGGGGGAGCCCCACCGACGCCGGGATCAGGCGGATCGTCGGTCGGATCGGGGGCCATCCTCGGAGTCTACGAGTAGGGTCGGGCCGACCGATCGGCGGGGATCGAGACCGGGGCACTCGACGCATGGGGGATCGATGACGACCGTCGAACGGGGTGTCGACGTGGGGCCGCTCGAGCTGGCCGTGGCCGAGTCCGGTCAAGGCGGACGACCCCTGATGCTCGTGCACGGCTACACCGGCGCGGCCAACGACTTCGCCGACTTCATGGGGCCGCTGGCCGACCGCGGCTGGCACGTCGTGGCGCCCGACCTGAGGGGCCACGGCGCCAGCTCGAAGCCGCCCGACGAGGTCGACTACGACTACCACCTGTTCGTGACGGACCTGTTGGGCCTGGCCGATGCCCTCGGATGGGATCGCTTCGTGCTGCTCGGCCACTCGATGGGCGGGATGATCGCCCAGGTCCTGGCGCTCGACGCGCCCGAGCGGCTCGAGGCGCTGATCCTCATGGACACGGGCCACGGTCCGCTCGACGCCGATCCGGCGCTGATCGAGCTGGGGGTGAGCTCGGCGCGCCAGCACGGCATGGACTTCGTGGCCGACTTCATGGCCGCCACCGACGACGGTCCGTTGACCACCGACGCTTGGCGACAGAAGGTGGCCGAGGACCCGAGCTACGCCGAGCGCGGCGACCGCAACCTCCGCGCCGCGTCGCCGGCCATGTTCGCCGCCATGTTGCTCCAGATCAGCGAGACCAGCGATCGCATCGACCGGCTGAGCTCGATCGCCGTCCCCACCCTCGTGCTCGTCGGTGAGCAGGACGTCGCCTTCATCGAGGCCAGCCGGCGCATGGCCGAGGTCATCGCCGGGTCCCAGCTGGTCGTGCTGCCCGGCGGCGGCCACAGCCCCCAGGTCGAGGTCCCCGACGCCTGGTGGAGCGCCGTCTCGAGCTTCCTGGACGGGCTGTACTAGTCCGGCAGCCCTTCGAGGAAGGCGCGGATGGCGGTGTTGACCTCGTCGGGGTGGGTCAGGTTGGCGGCGTGGGTGCCTCCCTCGACGGCGACGACGCCATCGCAGCCCGACAGCCCGGCCGCCAGTTCCGTGGCGGCCTCCATCGAGATGGCGACGTCGGCGGTGCCGTGCACGACCAGGGCCGGCGCGGTGATCTCGCCCAGCCGATCGCTGACCGAGTCGCGGGTGAGCAAGGTGGCTCCGGGACCGGCCATGTCCGCGTCGGGTCGGGCGAACCACTTGGCCGTCCACACCTCGTCGAGCTCGGGGGTGCCGAGGATGATCGACGCCGTGGCCGCGGCCAGCTCGGCCGTCGGCCCCTTGGCCTGCCACTCGTCGATCATGCCCTGGTAGAGCGGGATCACCTCGGCGTCCTCCGGGCCGGCCTGGGTGTCGAGCAGGATCAGGGCCCGGACGCGCTCGGGAGCCGACAGCGCCGTGCGCAGCGACAAGAAGCCGCCCTGGGACATCCCTCCGACGACGGCGCGATCGATGCCCAGGTGGTCGAGCAGGCCGACGCAGTCGCTCGCCGAGTCCCAGTAGGTGAAGGGCTTGCCGTCCCACTCGGTGTCGCCGAAGCCGCGCTCGTCCCAGGTGATGAGTCGGTAGCGATCGCGCAGCGACGCGACCTGCGGGTCGAACATCGAGCGGTCCATCAAGAAGCCGTGGGCCAGGATGACCGGGGGCCCGTCACCCCCGGTGTCGTCGTAGGCCAGCCCCTGTCCGTTGACCGACGCCGTCGCCATGGCACACCCCCGGGTTCGTGGTGACCGGAGGCTAGTGGGTGCCCGTTGCGGACGCGCCCGGCCTCAATCAGTGGTGTGGCGAGCCAACAGGCCGTCGATGTAGCCCTGGACCATGGCCTGCTCGTCCTCGGTGAGGTCGAGGTATTTCCGGGCGAACCCGGTGGGCAGGCTCTGCTCGGGCTGGAGGAAGTCGAAGGAGCGGCGCTTGGGGGCCATGGGCGAGGGCAGCGAGTTTGGATTCGGCGGCGGCTCGGTCACCTCGTCGGGGCCCGGCGCCGACCCCCCGGCGCGGAGGCGCTCGATGGTGCCCAGCGGCCAGCCCAGACCCCGGACCAGCCCCCGCAAGGTCAGCTCCTGGTAGCGCTGGCGCCCGCCCAGCTCGACCAGGCGCCACGTGGCCAGCGACAGGCCGGCCCGATCGGCGCCCTCTTGCTGGGTCCAACCCAGGGCCAGGCGACGGTCCTTGACCGCAGCGCCGACGCGCTTCCACTCCTCGACTTCGTTGTCCGCCGTGCGGTCCGATTCGTCCACGGGGCCATTCTCACCGAAATAGAGAGCTATGGCTAGCGTTCCAGCCGGGCTGGTGTTCGTCCGGTATACCACATACAGGGTAAGGAACGAATATCCATACGGATGCTTGACTAGACACCGCTATCTCTGGTTAGCTCCACGCATGGATCTCAACCCGCACGCCCTGCGTGTGATCCGGGAGCGGTCGGGGTTGTCGGTGTCGGCCCTGGCCCGCCGGGCTGGGGTCAGCCAACCCCATCTCTCCAACATCGAGTCGGGTCGGCGTCACGCCTCGCCCGCGGTGGCCCGGCGCCTGGCCGACGCCCTCGAGGTCCCGTTGCTGGCCCTGGTCACCGCGGTCGGACCCGACGGGCCGGCCGAGCGCGACCCGGCCCAGCCCGACGACCCCGACGAGACCTCCGTCGATCCCGCCTCCCGTTCGACCCGACCCCGAACCCAAGGAGCAGCCATGTCTGAACCCATCGTCGAACCCCACCGAGCCCCGGGCGTGCAGGTGCCCGCACTGGCCCGCCGAGGCGTCTCGGTGGGCCCTCGTCGAGCCGTCGCCACCGCCGCCGCGCTGGCCGCGCTCGGCACCGTGGTCGGCGGGTCGTTGCCGGCCCAGGCCGCCGAGTCGACCTTCTACACCGGGGGCTGCTCCGTCCAGCAGAGCTCGACCATCGACAACGCCACCTACTTCCGCAGCTTCCAGGCCCGCATCGTCGGCCTCATCGACTCGGGCACGGGCCAGTGGGTGTGGGACCACTACGACTACCGCTACACCGTCGACCCGCACCTCAGCTTCGGGCCTCACAGCAACGAGAGCGTGAGCTTCCAACACGGGTACAAGAGCGGTCTGTCCAACCCGTGGGCCTCGCCCGACAGCCACGGCACCAGCGGCGACTGGATCGGCGAGCCCGGATGGAAGGGCATCCACAGCAACCACAACGGGACCGTCGTCGACTTCTACGCGGCGTTCGACATCCCCGGGACGCCCGACCCCCACTGCCACGGCGTGACGGCCACGGTCTGAGTGGGGCGGCGCTCGTCACCGATGGGGCCGAGACCGGCGGCGCGGGCGCGGCTCGGTTTGCTCACCGTGCTGGTGGTCGGGGTCAGCGGACTGGCCCTGGCCACCCGGGCCCAGGTCGGATCGGGCGTCGTGGAGCGGGTGACCGAGGCACCGGCACCGCCGCCGTCCCCCTCGTCGCTTCTGGCCTTCGGGTCGACCACCGCCAGCGGCGCCGTGGTGTTCCGGGTGGCCACGCCCGTGCACGTGTGGATGGTCGACGCCACGGGCGCGGTTCGGTGGCAGCGGGACTACAGCGACGGCACCACGCTGGGCTGTGGACCGTGTCCGACCGCCGTGCTGCGACGGCCCGACGGTCGGCCTGAGGCCATCGGTCCCGAGGGCGCGCCCGAGCCGGCACCGACCGGGCTCGGCCCGTCTCTCACGGCGCTCAGGTCGGGAACGCGGGTGGTGTTCGGCGCGAGCGACGCGTCGCATCCGGGTCGCGTCCACTTCTTCGTGGCGACCTCGGGGGGCCTGCGCGACGCCGGCACCGCCGATGGGCTGCGCCTGGCCGCCTACGCCGAGGTGGTGGCCGCCACCGACGGCTCGGGCGTGACCGTCTTCCAGGCGTCGGCCGACCCGTTGCGCCAGGCCGACTTCGAGGTCGTACGGATCTCGCCGTCAGGGGTGGCGCGCACCGTCGAGTCCTTGCCGGCACTGGGCGATCGGCCCGAGCCCTGCGAGTCGGCCACCGGCGAGCTCGTGGGCTGGATGTTCGCCCACGACGCCTCAGCCGCGGCCCCGGCCACGACCCAGCTGGTGGTCGAACGACCGGGCGCGGCACCGATCCGCACCCGCGTGCCCGGGTGGTACGGCGGCTGTGCCGTGGGACCGCAGGCGACGGTGGTCGAGGCCACGGTGTCGGGCGCCGACGGTGATCTGGGTCGAAGCCGCGTCGACGTGGTCCGGGTCTCGGCCGCGGGTGCGGTCGGTCCCCCGACTCGGATCGCGGTGGGGGCCACCGAACCCTCGGTCGCGCTCGACCCCGCCACCGGCCGCGTGGCGGTGGCCGGATCGACGGGCGCCGCGGTGGTGCTCGACGGGATCCGAACCGTGCGGTTGGCCCCCGCCTCGGCGGTGGCCTTCGACGACCAGGGCGGCCTGTGGGCCGTCGATCGCCATCGCCACGTGACCCGGACCGCCCGACCGTGAGCGCCGTGCTCGAAGTGACCGACCTGGCCATCGACACGCGCCGGCGTCGCATCGGACCGTTCCAGCTGCGCGTCGAGGCCGGCCAGATCGTCGGGCTGGTCGGCCCGAACGGCTCGGGCAAGACGTCGTTGCTGCGCCTGGCCCTCGGGCTCGATCCGGCGACCCGAGGGACGAGTCGCATCCACGGTCGCCTTGTCGGACCCTTCGATCCGCCGCACGGGGTGGGGCTCGTGCTCGAGGCCGACGGTTGCTACCCATGGGCCACGGGGCGCGACAACCTGGCGTTGTTCGCGACGGCACTGGGCTGCTCGGCGAGCGAGGTGGCCGATCGACTCGACCAGGTCGGGCTGGGGGCGGCGGCCGATCGACCGGTGCGCCAGTACTCGCGGGGCATGCGCCAGCGCCTGGCCATCGCCCGGGCCCGACTGGGCTCGCCCGACCTGTTGGTGCTCGACGAACCGACCGTCGCCCTCGACGACGGGGCCAGCGAGTGGTTGGCCACCGTCGTGGTCGGTCACGCCGAGGCCGGTGGCGCGGTGGTGCTGGCCAGCCACGACCGCGGCTGGCTCGAGGCCCTCGACGTCACCCTGGTCCCCGTAGACGGAGGCCGGTGCGGATGACGGCGTGGTCGCTGGCCCGGATGGCGCTGCGCCGCCCGACCGAACGGGCTCTCGGGGCGGTGCTGGTGGTGGCCGGCGGATGGTACGGATGGTCGCCGGGCACGGCCTTCGGACTGCCGGGCCTCTACGGCGGTTGGCTGTTCGCCTCGCGCCACCTCCTCGACACGGGACTCGTGGTCCTGGCCGTCGGCGCCGCGCTGGTCGGTTCCTCGACGCGGGTCGGCCGGATCGACCACTACCTGCAGGTCGGGGGTCGGCGACCGGGCGCGGTCGTGGGGGCGGTGATGGGGGCGGGGGCGATGGTGGCCGAGACCGGCGCGATGGCCTTCGCCGTCGGGTCGGCCGGAGGCGGCCTGGTGCGCTCGGTGGTCCACGGCGGCCCGGAGTGGGCCGGCGGGCGCGCCGGGGCCGGTGTCGGCGCCGACCTGCTGGTGGACGGGCGGTTGGTCATGGCCGTGGCGCTGGTGGGCGCGCTCGGCGCGTTGGTCGGGTGGATCGCCCGTCGTGACGACCTGGCCGTGGCCGGCGCCCTCGTGCTCACGGTGGGCTACCTCGATGTGGCCGCCCCGGTGCTGAGCCGGGCTCAGCCCCTGGTCAGCGCCCTGGCGTTGACGCCGATGGGGGCGTTGCGGGTGGTGGCCACCGCCGATCGGGGGCTGGCCGCGCCGGGCGCCGGCCGGGCCGCTCCGGTCTGGGCCTACGCCCTCGTCGTGGTCGGGTGGAGCGTGGTGGCGCTCCGCCTGGCCATCCCAACCGCCCGAGCCAGCCGGCCGCCGACCGTGGCGCGAACCCGATCGGCGCGAACGCCGCCGCCATCCGGCGTTCGATCGCGCGTCGCGTGGTGGGGCGTCGTCGTCGCCGTGGGGGTGACCGTGGTCGCCGCCGCGGTCATCCCGCCTCGGGTGGCCGCGGCCCGGCCCTGGCGGTGGCAGAGCTCGTGGCGCGAAGCGCACCGGCGCGGCTCGGCGTCGGATCAAGTGGTCGACCGCTACCTCGGCGATGTGCGCGCCGGTCGCGCCTCGGCGGTCACCGCCCTCGCCCCCGGTACGACGATGCCCGAGGCCGTGCTCGACGCCATCCGCCGCGCCGCTCGCGTGCAGCGCCAGCCCGTGTCGTCGATGACCGAGCCCGACCTGGTCGGTGTGGCGCTCGGCTTCGACCATCCGGTGATGACCGGTCGAGTCGGCATCACGCGCTTCGCCCTGCGGTTCGGGCTCGTGCGAGCGGGGCCGTACGCGTGGCGGATCAAGGCCGTCGAGGGACCGGTCGCGGTTGCGGCGCGTCAGCGCTAGCCCCGAGCCGGTCGCGGACGAGTCCCGGGCGGCGACGTCGTGGGCGTCGGTCCGACGGGCCATGGGCGCATCGATGGTCCACCAGACGCGGTGGCGCATCGGTGC
Source organism: uncultured Microthrixaceae bacterium (assembly GCA_963734965.1). Classification (GTDB taxonomy): domain Bacteria; phylum Actinomycetota; class Acidimicrobiia; order Acidimicrobiales; family Acidimicrobilacustridaceae; genus UBA4742. The sequence continues at coordinate 344,158 of CAVTJK010000003.1, forward strand.
CGGCGCGGCGTGGATCGTCGGGGCGGTCGCCGGGGTGGCGCCGGTCGCCCTCTTCGGCGATCGCGCGCCGGGCCTGGTGGCGGCCGCCGCGCTGGGAGCGATCGCCTGTGCGTGGTTGGCCCCACTGATCGTGGGCCCGCTGGTGGCCGTGAGCGTCTGTGACGACGACGCCCTCGGCGCCGCGCCCTACTGGCACGTCATCGGTGTGGGCTGGCCGGTTCGGTTGGCGGCGCGCACCGTCGCCGCCGCGGGGCTGAGCCTCCGGCTGTTCCCGGTGGCCGCCGCCGGGGCCGCCACCGCCGCGCTCGGGTCGAGCTTCGGGCCCGGCGGCCATCTGGTGGTGGGGATCAGCGGTGCGCCGGGTCCGGCCGCGCTCGCCCTCGGGGCCGTCACCCTGGTGGTGGCCTGGACCATCGGCGCCCTCGTCGGGGCGGCGGCGGTGACCCCGGCCCGGGCCGGGCTGTGGCTCGCCGGCGGGGTCGCCGTCACCGGTCTGGCGGGGTCGCTCGTCTACTTCGTGGCGACCCTGCGGTTCGTGTTCTGGGCCATGCCGGCCGCCGCCCTGTGGCCCTTCGACCCCGAGTCGTTCGATTCGGCCCAGTTCGCCATGTCGGTCCCCTTACCCGTGCGCCTGGTGTCGGGTACGGCGTGGCTCACCGTCCTGGCCGCGCTGGCCTGGCGACGCCGCCATCGCGATCCTTACCCCACCGAGGGCGAACGGGGGCACCACAACTAGCGGGTGGGCGTCAGCGGGTGCGGTCGAGGAACCGCTCGACGTCGACCACGACACGCGTGACCCGACCCACGGCGACCAGCCCGCGCTCGTCGTTGACCGAGACCGTGAAGATGATCCGGCGGCCGCTCACCTCGGACACGCTGGCCTTGGCCGTCACGGTGTGACCGACGGCGACACCGGCCAGGTGATCGATGTGGACCTTGGTGCCGACCGAGGTCTGACCGGGCGCCAACTCGTCGCCGACGGCCAGGACCGACGCCTGCTCGCACAGCGCGATCAGTCGCGGTGTGGCCAGGACGGGCACCGAGCCCGAGCCCATGGCCAAGGCCGTGTCGGCGTCGGCGACCACCAGTTCGACCGTCGCGTTCAAGCCAGGTTTCACGGGCACCGGGTTACGATAAGCACTCCCCGCTCGTACGGCCAATGCGCCGTCGCGGCCTTCGCTCATCCCCCATCGCATGCTCGTCTGCCCAACGCCAGGAAAGGCACGGCCGTGATCGAAGAGGACATCATCACCCGGGTGCTGGGCACGGCCCTGTCGACCGGCGGCGATTTCGCCGAGGTCTTCGCCGAGGACAAGCGGTCGTCGTCGGCGGCGTTCGATGACGGCAAGGTCGAGGAGCTGACCTCGGGCCGCGATCGCGGCGCCGGCATCCGCGTCGTGGTGGGCGACACCACAGGGTTCGCGCACACCGCCGATCTGAGCGAGTCGGGCCTGAGCGCCGCCGCCGAGGCGGCCGCCGCCGCCGCTCGCGGAGGAGGCGGCGGCACCCGCACCGTCGATCTGACCCGACAGGTCGCGCCCGCCCCCAACGTGGTCGAGATCCTGCCCGGCGACGTGCCCAAGGCCCGCAAGGTCGAGCTGTTGAACCGGGCCAACGACACGGCCCGGGCCCAGGGCGGCGCCATCAGCCAGGTGTCGGCCAACTACGGCGACAGCCGGCGCCAGATCCTCGTGGCCAACAGCGACGGGCTCCTGGCCACCGACGACCAGGTCCGCACGTTGTTCTCGGTGTCGTGCGTGGCCACCGGCGACACGGGCATGCAGACCGGGCGCGAGAGCATCGGCTACACGGTCGGCTTCGAGCTGTTCGACCTCTATGACGTCGACGACCTGGCTGCCCGGGCGGCGCAGCGAGCGCTCACCAAGCTCAACGCCCGGCCGGCGCCGAGCGGGCAGATGCCCGTCGTCATCGGCTCGGGGGGCGGGGGCGTGCTGTTCCACGAGGCCTGTGGGCACGGCCTCGAGGCCGATCTGGTCGCCAAGTCCGCTTCGGTGTTCGCCGGTCGCGTCGGCGAGCGGGTTGCTTCGCCGGGCGTCACCATCGTCGACGACGGGACCATGGGCCGCGAGTGGGGCTGCTTCGCCATCGACGACGAGGGCCACCTCGCCCAGCGCAACGTGCTGATCGACGACGGCATCCTCACCGACTACATGTGGGACCTCCTGCGGTCGCGCAAGGAGGGTCGGGCCAGCTCGGGCAACGGCCGGCGCCAGAGCTATCACCACCTGCCGATGGTGCGAATGACCAATACCTACCTGTTGGCCGGCACCGACGATCCCGATGACATCGTGGCGTCGACCGACACGGGCGTGTACATCAAGCACCTGGGTGGCGGACAGGTCAACACGGCGACGGGCGACTTCGTGTTCGGCATGACCGAGGCCTACCTGATCGAGAACGGCGAGATCACCGAGCCGCTGCGTGAAGGCAACCTCATCGGCAACGGCCCCGAGGTCCTGACCCGCATCGACGCCTTGGGGAACGACTTCGCCATGGGCCCGCCAGGGACCTGCGGCAAGGACGGCCAGGGCGTTCCCGTCGGCGACGGCGTCCCGACCCTGCGCGTGACGAGCCTCACCATCGGCGGCACCGCCGCCTAGCTCCTTGGCCCGGCGAGAATCCGCCGGGCCGCCTTCGGCATCCGGGTTTCATCTAGTGAGCTGCTTCGCCTGGCGGCTGCGCAGCGTAGGAGACGACATTGGACCTTCTGGACATCGGTGATCGGGTCGTCGGCTTGGCCCAGGCGGGGGAGCAGGTCGAGGCCGTGGTGGCTCGGGGCCAGGACACCGAGATACGGGCCTATGAGGGCGAGGTCGAGTCGCTGTCGTCGGCTCAGTCCCAAGGTGTCGGCATCCGGGTGATCGCCGAGGGTCGCCAGGGGTTCGCCTACGCCGCCACCTTCGACGACGACGTGCTGGCCGAGACGCTGGCTGAGGCGCGCGACAACGCCGTGTTCGCCACCCCCGACGAGTACCTCGGTCTGGCCGAGCCCGACGGCGTGGCGGTGGTCGCCCTCGACCTGTACGACGAGGCCCTCGAGTCCTTCCCCACCGACGCCAAGATCGACCTGGCCGTCGAGCTCGAACGGGCGACGCGAGCCGCCGACCCCCGCATCTCGGGCATCGAGTCGGCCGAGTACGTCGACACGCTGGCCGAAGGGGCCATCGTCACCAACACGGGGATCCGGACCTACAGCCGCGAGACCGCCTGCTACGTCATGACCTACGCCATGGCGACCGAGGGCGACGAGACCCAGACCGGCTTCGGGTTCTCGGTCGGGCGCCGACCCGGCCAGCTCGACGTGGCCACCGCGGCCACCGAGGCCGCAGAGCGGGCGACGCGCCTGTTGGGCGCGGTCAAACCGGGCAGCGAGCGGCTGACCGTCGTGCTCGACCCGTGGGTCACCGCCCAGTTCCTGGGGATCCTGGCCTACACCCTCAACGGCGAGGCGGTGCTCAAAGGGCGGTCGTTGTTCGCCGACCGCCTGGGTGACGAGGTGGCCTCGCCGCAGGTGACGCTGGTGGACGACCCGACCGACGTCGACGCCTTCACCGCCACCGAGACCGACGGCGAGGGCCTGGCCACCCGCCGCAACACGATGATCGAGGACGGCCGCCTGCGCATGTTCGTCCACAACGCCTACAGCGCGCGCCGCGCCGGCACCGTCTCGACCGGATCGGCCGTGCGCGGCGGGTTCAAGAGCACGCCCGGCGTGGGTTGCATGGCCACGTCGATGCGTCCGGGCGCGTCCTCGCAGGCCGAGTTGGTGGCCATGGTCGGCGACGGTCTGCTGGTGCAGGACGTGTCGGGTCTGCACTCGGGGGTCAACCCGGTCAGCGGCGACTTCTCCACGGGGGCCGAGGGCCTGCGGATCCGTGCCGGCGAGGTCGCCGAACCGGTCCGCGAGTTCACCATCGCCTCGACCCTGCAGCGCATGCTGCTCGACGTGCGCGGCCGTCGGCAACGACCTGCAGTGGTTGCCGATGAGCGCGTCCGGCGTGAGCCTCGTGATCGACGAGGTCACCATCTCCGGTGTCTGATCTGCTCGAGGTGGCCCGCCAGGTCGCGGCCCAGGCCCAGCCCGGTGAGCAGATCGAGGCCTACGTGGCGCGGGGCACGACGACGCAGGTCAAGGCCTACGCCGGTGAAGTCGAGTCGCTGACCTCGGCCACCTCCGCAGGCATCGGGATCCGAGTGGTGGCCGATCACCGCCAGGGCTTCGCCCACGCCGGCTCGTTCGATCCCGATGTCGTGGCCGACACGTTGGCCGAGGCTCGGGACAACACCCGCTTCGGCGAGCCCGATGAGTGGCTCGGTCTGGCCGAGCCCGACGGCGTCGAGGTCGTCGATCAGGATCTGTGGCGCGACGAGCTGGCCGCGTTCGACCCGCAGGCCAAGATCGACATGGCCATCGCCCTCGAAGCGGCCGTCGTCGGCCGTGACCCACGCGTCACCGGAGTGCGGTCGGCCGCCTATGCGGATTCGGCCGGCGAGGGCGCCGTGGCCACGAGCACCGGCATCGCCGTCTGGGGTCGCGGCACGTCGTGTCACCTGTCCGTGTCGGCGCTCGCCAATGACGACGGCGAGACCAAGAGCGGCGTCGGCCTGTCGGTCGGCCGCCAGCCCGGCGATCTCGACGTCGACGAGGCGGCCGACGATGCCGTCGAACGGGCGGTGCGGATGTTCGGCGCCCGACCCGTCGCGTCCCAGCGCCTGTCGATCGTGCTCGAACCCCGGGTCGCGGCCGCCATCATCGGTCTGGCCGGCGGCACGCTCACCGGTGGTCGCGTGATCAAGGGCCGATCGCCCTTCGGCGAGCGCCAGGGCGAGGCCATCGCCTCCCCTTTGCTCACCCTGGTCGACGATCCGACCAATCCCGAGTCGCTGGCCGCCGACACCCACGACGGCGAGGGGCTGGCCTGTCGCCGCAACCCGCTGATCGTCGACGGCGTGCTGCAGCGGTTCCTGCACAACTCCTACACCGGGCGCCGGTCGGGCACGGCCTCGACGGGATCGGCCGCCCGGGGCTACCGCTCCACGCCGGGCGTCGGGTGCGGCGCCCTGGCCGTCACCCCCGGTTCGGGGACCCACGCCGAGATCCTCGCCGGCATCGACTGCGGGCTGCTGGTCGACTCGATGACCGGATTCCACTCGGGCGTCAACGCCGTGAGCGGCGACTTCTCGGTCGGCGCCGAGGGGCGGATGATCCGCAACGGCGAGCTGGCCGAACCGGTGCGCGAGGTGACCATCGCCTCGACCCTGCAGAAGATGCTCCTCGGCATCGAAGCCGTCGGCGCCGACCTCGAGTGGCTGCCCTCGGGCACGGGCTCGGTCACGCTGGTGATCGGCGACATCGCCCTCGGCGGCTCGTAGTTCCAGATCCGTCAGGGCGCGCCTCGGAGCGCCAGGACCGGGGTGCCCTCGGCCACGGCCGCGGCGACGGGCGCCACCTCGGCGTCGGCGACCTCGACAACGACCGCGCCATCGTCGACGGCCAGGACGCGGGCGCGGCGGGCCACGACCGGATCGTCCCTGGGATCACCTCCCCGGTCGTCGCCCTCGGCACCGGTGGCGATCACGTCGACCTCGTCGCCGACGTGGAGGTCGAGCCCGTGGGCGGGCACGGGGACCGCCACCGCCCGGTGACCGGAGGTGACCAACGCCGCCACTCCCACCAGCCCGCCGGGTGCGAGATGGCGCGTGGTGATCACCTCGCCGGGGCCGAGCGGATCGATGACCGTGCGTCCCACCGGTGAGGACTCGACGGCGTCGCGAGGCACGAGCCCTCGGGGCACCTCGCGCCAGGCGACGTCGCCGCCCGTGAGGCGCCGGCCGGGCTCGAGGTCGCGGCGAGCCACCGCGACCGGCCGCAGGTGGCCATAGGCGTCGAGGGTCTGGCTGGCGCGCGCCGAGAGCGAGGCGACGAGGATCGCGGCTCCGCCGGCCAGCGCGACGCTGAGGATCCATCGGGCTCGCCTCGACCGGTGACCACGCCACCAACGGGGCGCCGATCCCAACGCCAGCGGCCTCGGCCCTCGGCCCTGATCGCCAGCCATGCCGCCTCCCCGCCCACCGCGGGCGCGCCGACCACGTTCCGGGGGAAGACGGCCGATGCTACCGGCCCGGCGCGTCCCCGACAGGGGCGGGGGCGGGTCGCCGGGGACGTCCGAGCACGAGCAGGCGCGCTCGACCGGCATGGCCACGATGGCCCGGCCCAGTACGTCGCGCACCCGATCGGCGTTCTGTTCGAAGAACTCGAACACCTCGGCCTGGGTCACCGGTTCGGCGCCGTCGACTCCCGCGTCGTAGTCGGTGATGAGGGCGATGGCGGCGTAGCAGATGCCCAGCTCGCGGGTGAGGGCGGCCTCGGGGTATTGCGTCATGTTGACGACGTGGCCCCCGAGCTCACCGAACCACTGCGACTCGGCCCGGGTCGAGAAGCGCGGACCCTGGATGACGACGACGGTCCCCGTCGGGTGCACCTCGATGCCCTCGGCGCGGACGGCGTCGATCGCCACCTCACGCAGCTGGGGGCAGTACGGATCTGCGAAGGAGATGTGGCCGGCCCCGGGCCCGTCGAAGTAGGTCTGCTCGCGTCCGTAGGTGCGATCGACCAACTGGTCGCACACCACGAAGTGGCCCGGCTTGACGTCGGGCTGCAGCGAGCCCGATGCACAGGGGGCGAGGACCCGGGTGACGCCGAGGGAGTGCAGCGCCCACACGTTGGCCCGGTAGTTGATGCGGTGGGGCGGGTAGGCGTGGGTCGGTCCGTGGCGGGCCAGGAACGCCACCCGGCGTTCACCGATGACACCGACCTGGAGCGGCCCGCTGGGCGGACCGTACGGCGTGTCGACGGTGACCTCGGCGTGGTCGTCGAGCAGCGAGTACAACCCCGAGCCCCCGAACACGCCGATCTCGGCCGAGAGCTCGGTCGGCGGGGACACCGTGCTAGGCCGGCGCCTTCTCGCTCTTGGCCGTCGAGCCCGTCGAGCCCGTTCGAGCCGTTCGAGCTGGAGGAGCTCGTGGCGTCGGAGCTCTTGGTGCCCGAGTCGCTCGAGGTCTCGCTCGACTTGGAGTCGGTCTTGGTGTCGCCCGGGCTCGACGATCCGTTCGAGCCCGACTCCGACGCGCTCGACGACTTCGATCCTGACGACGACCGGCTGTCGGTCTTGTAGAAGCCGGAGCCCTTGAAGGCGATGCCGACGTTGCCGAAGATCTTGCGCAGCGAGCCGCCGCACGCCGGGCAGACCGACAAGGGCTCGTCGCTGAACGATTGGACCACTTCGAGTGGCTCGCCGCAGTCCCGGCAGCGGTACTCGTAGGTGGGCATCGATCGTCCTCCGTGGGGCAATGTCGGGCCCCGCAGGGGCCAGGTCGAGCGGGCGTTAGCACTCGGGCTCTCGGACTGCCAGCTTATCGGCTCACCCGGCTCGATCGACAGCCACGGCGGCCGGGAGCGTGGGTTCGTGGCCATGGTTTGCCCGACCCGATCGGCCGGGGCTGAAGATCCGCTGAAGATGGGGTCGATGGGGCCGGGAGACCCGTGCGTCCGGGCCGGGCCACCGCGTAGTGTTGACGGACATGAAACGAACGATCACCAAGGCGGTCATCCCTGCGGCCGGACTTGGAACCCGGTTCCTGCCGGCGACCAAGGCCCAGCCCAAGGAGATGCTGCCGATCGTCGACAAGCCGGCGATCCAGTACGTGGTCGAAGAGGCCGTGCGGGCCGGGATCGACGACATCCTGATCATCACCGGCCGGGCCAAGCGCAGCCTCGAGGATCACTTCGACCGCAACTTCGAGCTCGAGTACTACCTCGAGCAGCGCGGCAAGGACGGGCAGCTGGCCGAGGTCCAGGCCCTGGCCAACCTGGCCGACATCCACTACGTCCGCCAGGGCGAGCCCCTCGGCCTCGGTCATGCCATCTCGGTCGCCCGCAAGCACGTGGGCGAGAACCCCTTCGTCGTGCTGTTGGGCGACGACATCATGGAGCAGCGCTCGCAGGTGCTCGAGGGGATGATCGGGACCTACGACCAGTACGGGCGTTCGGTCATCGCTCTCACCGAGTTCCCACCCGAGGAGATCTCGTCGTACGGCTGCGTGAAGCCCGAGAAGGTCAACGACCAACTCGTGCGGGTGCTCGACATCGTCGAGAAGCCGGCGCCGGCCGAAGCCCCGTCGAACCTGGCGGTGATGGGCCGCTACGTGTTCACGCCCGAGATCTTCGACGCCATCGACAAGGTCAAGCCGGGCAAGGGCGACGAGATCCAGCTGACCGACGCCATCGCGCTCGTTGATCCAGGAGCAGGCCGTCTACGGCTACTGCTTCTCGGAAGGGCGCTACGACATCGGCAAGAAGCTGGACTACCTCCGAGCCACCGTCGAGCTGGCCGTCGACCGCGACGATCTCGGGGCCGAGTTCCGCAACTTCCTCGTCGAGTTCGTGAAGGACCGGGGCCTGGTGTGATCCCGCTGCAGGAGGCCCGGGCCTACGTGCTCGGGGCCTGCATCGTGGGCGAGGCCGTTCCCGTTCCCCTCGGCGACGCCCTCGGGTGCGTCGCCGTCGACGGTCTTGTCGCGACCGAATCGGTTCCACCCTTCGCCAACAGCGCCGTCGACGGGTTCGCCGTGCACGCGGCTGACACGCGGGGCGCCACGGCCACGACGCCCTGTCGCCTGCGCGTGATCGGCACGATCCGCGCCGGGATGGCTCCGGTCTTCGACCCCGCGCCCGGTCAGACGGCGCGCATCATGACCGGCGCACCGGTGCCGGCGGGCGCCGACGCCGTCGTGATGGTCGAAGACAGCGTGGTCGTCGACGACGGCGAGGTGGAACTGACCGCCGAGGTGGCTCCGGGTCACGCCGTCCGCCCGGCGGGCGACGATCTGAAGCCGGGCGATCCGGTGTTCCCGGCGGGCGATGTCCTCACTGCGGGCCACCTCGGGGTGCTGGCCACGTTCGGGATCGACACGGTGTCGGTCATCCCGCCGGTTCGCGTGGGCGTGCTGTCCACCGGCGACGAGCTGGTCGAGGGACCTCGGGCGCTGGCGCCAGGACAGATCCGTGACTCCAACCGGCGCACCCTCCTGGCCTTGGTGGATCAGGCGGGCGCCGTCGGGGTCGACCTCGGCCGCATCGCCGACGACGAGGCCGCCATCACCGCCGCCATCGAAGCCGGCGTCGGCTCGTGCGATGCCCTCATCACCAGCGGCGGGGTGAGCATGGGCGACTTCGACTACGTCAAGAGCGTCCTCGACCGCCTGGGCGACATGCGATGGATGCAGGTGGCGATCCGCCCGGCCAAGCCCCTCGCCTTCGGAACCGTGGCGACGGGCGACGCCGGCCGGCGCGTGCCGGTGTTCGGCCTACCGGGCAACCCTGTCTCGTCGGTCGTGTCCTTCGAGCTGTTCGCCCGGCCCGGACTGCGCCAGATGATGGGCCACGCCGCCGGCGACCTCGATCGGCCCCGAGTACCGGCCGTGGCCGACGACGACTTCGTTCGCCGCGCCGACGGCAAGACCCACTTCGCCCGGGTGGTGGCTCGATACGGGCCTGACGGCCGCCATCACATCCGCTCGGCCGGCGGTCAGGGCTCGCACCAGCTGAGCGCGCTGGTCGGAGCCAACGCCCTGGCCGTGCTGCCCGACGGCGACGGAGTCGCGGCCGGCGGCCTGGTCGACATCCTCCTGACCGGACCATGACCGTCCCGATGGGTGGCGACGAGCAGACGGGCGCGGCAACCCCGTCGCCGGTCGTGGTCTTCGAGCTGACCGGCCGGCAGCGCCGGCGCCGCCGCTGGGGTCTGGTCGGACTGGCCGCCATGGCCTGGTCCGTGGGCGCGGTCCGCTTCGCCCTCGAGCACCGCCTGTCCGAGCTCTCAGGATGGTTGGGGCTGCTCGGGCTGGCCGCGTTGCTGGTGCTGGCCGTCGTCGCGCTGGGGGGCATCGTGCCCGTCGTGGTCCTCACCGATGACGCCGTCGTGATGCGGCAGGGTCCCCGCCACACCCAGATCGCCTGGGCCGAGGTCACCGGGGTGGAGATCCGCGAGCGGGGCACGGCCCGGCGCGCCGTGCTGCATCGTGGCGACGACCACACCGTGCTCCCGGTCCCGCTCACCGGTGGTTCGCTGATCGGACCCGGGCCCGATCCGGGTCTGGACGAGAAGGTCGAGATCCTCAGGAAGCGCGTCGTGTCCCAGTCCACGTAGCCTGGGGGGATGGGGATGCCGCTGGTCGATACGTTCGGGCGCGTCCACCGCGATCTGCGCATCTCGGTCACCGACCGCTGCAACTTCCGGTGCACCTACTGCATGCCGGTCGAGGGCATGCCGTGGATGGCCCGCTCGGAGCTGCTGACCTACGAGGAGATCACCCGGTTGGCCGGGTTGTTCGTCGAGCGGTTCGACTTCGACGGCATCCGCATCACCGGAGGCGAACCAACCGTGCGGGCTCACCTGCCCGTGCTCATCGAACGGCTGAGCCAACTACGCCGCGCCGATGGCGAGCCGGTCGACCTGGCCCTGACCACCAACGGGGCGACGCTGCGCTTGCTCGCCCATGACCTGGCCGACGCCGGACTGGGCCGGATCAACATCTCGTGTGACTCCTTGCGGCCCGAGCGCTTCGCCGCGTTGACCCAGCGCGACAGCCTCCACGCCGTGCTCGACGGGATCGATGCCGCCCTCGAGGCCGGACTCGATCCGGTCAAGGTCAACGTGGTCACGATGCGCGGGGTCAACGACGACGAGATCGTCGACTTCGCCACCTTCGGGCGCCAACGCGGCGTCTCGGTGCGGTTCATCGAGTTCATGCCGCTCGACGCGCAGGGACGATGGACCCGGGATCAGGTCGTGACCCAGGCCGAGGTGGTCGAGGCCATCGCTGCGGTCTATCCCCTCGAGCCGGTGCCAGGCCGGGGCGCCGAGCCGGCCGAGCGCTTCCGGTATGTCGACGGTGGGGGCGAGGTCGGGGTCATCGCCAGCGTCACCCATGCCTTCTGCGGCTCGTGCGATCGGGTCCGTTTGACCCCGGAGGGCCAGCTGGCCACGTGCCTGTTCGCCATCGACGAGCACGATCTACGCACCCCGTTGCGTGACGGCGCGACCGACGACGAGCTGGCCGCCATCATCGAGGCGGCGGTGGCCGACAAGTGGGCCGGCCATGCCATCGACCAGGTCCACTTCATCCGTCCGAAACGGAGCATGAGCCAGATCGGGGGATGACGGGTCGCGGCGTAGACCTAGAATGGCTGGTCATGTCCGACCGCGGCCTCAGCCACGGGCTCAACGCCGAGCTCACGCACCTCGATCCGCTGGGCCGGGCCCGCATGGTCGACGTCACCCCCAAGGACCCGACGCATCGCCGGGCCATCGCCCGCGGCAAGGTGTTCATGCAGCCCGAGACCACCTCTTTGGTGGCCCGAGGCGCCATCTCCAAGGGCGACGTGTTGGCCGTTGCCCGTGTCGCCGGCATCCAGGCGGCCAAGCGCGCCCCCGATCTGATCCCGCTCTGCCACCCGTTGCTGGTCGGGTCGGTGCTGGTCAACTTCCGCATCGAGGACACCTACATCGAGGTCGAGGCCCAGGTCGAGACGGTCGATCGCACCGGAGTCGAGATGGAAGCGCTCACGGCGTGCTCGGTCGCGGCGCTGACCATCTACGACATGTGCAAGTCGGCCGATCGGTCGATGGTGATCGGCGACATGACCCTGTGGGAGAAGACCGGTGGCCGCTCGGGCTCCTATCGCCGGACCCCGCCCCCCGGCGATCTGGTCGACTGACCCTCGTTCAGGCTCGTCGACGCGGTGGCGCCGGGTCCGGTCCGTCAGCAGGATTTCAGGTCGCCTAGGCCGAATGGCCTATCTGGGCTAGCGAAGTCCATCGGTTCGTAGTAGAACCGTAACATCGTCAACCCGACCGTAACCTTGCCGAGAGAGCTCCACCCCGCAGGTTCGAGTGCTCGACCAGCGCCCTGGCTCAGGTATCCACCCGCACCGCGGGCGGTTTCACTACGGTCCTCAGCAACGAAGGTAGGGCGCGGAGCGTGACTTACGTGGTGCTTTTCATCCTCGCAGTCGTTTGGGCGGTCTACGGCGTCTCTTGGGCGCGCAGTCGCAGCGAATATCGCAGCGTCAACTCCATCTCGAGCTTCAGCAAGCATCTGTCCGTGCTCGAGCGCACCGGTCCCCGCACCAGCTCGGGCCCGACCCGGATCGCCGGCCCGGCGCCGCAACGCCCGGCCGTCTCGTTGGCCCGTCCCGCCTTCGCGCCCACGCCCTATCGCCCGACCGGCGCGGCCGTGATGACGCGTCGCCAGGCTCAGGAACGGCGCAAGAACGTGCTGCTCGGGTTGTGCGCCGCCGTGTTCGTGACCCTGGCGCTGGGCCTGGCGTTCGGCGGGATGATGATGTATCTCAACCTGCTCGTCGACCTGCTGCTGGCCGGCTACGTCGCGCTGCTCGTGCAGATGCGCAAGGTGTCCACCGAGCGCCAGACCAAGGTCCGGTACCTGCAACCGACGATCGATCTCACCGACGGTCACGCACCGATCCTGTTGCACCAGTCAGCCAACTGAACGCGGTCAGAGGTCTGATCCTGCTCGGCTAGCCTGAGCGGTCCCATGGGGGTGTAGCTCAGCTGGCTAGAGCGCCTCGGTCGCATCGAGGAGGCCGTGGGTTCGAATCCCATCACCTCCACCACATCTGAGCGGCCCAACTGCGCAACGCCGGCCGCAAGCGACGGCAGCCGTCGCCCTCAGCTGTCCGTTCGGGACCCGACTACGCGACGGTGCCGGTGATGTCGACGATCACGTCGACGGCGACGTTGACCCGGATGTTGATCTTGCGATCGTTGGATACGCCGACGACCATGGCGTTGGCGATGGGCGCTCCGGCTGGGAAGTTGATGGCCGAGGCCGCGGGCTCGCCGGCGTTCGCCGGCCAGATCTTCATGAACCCGATCCCGTCGCCGTCGACTGCGGTGATGTTGACGATGACGCCGGTGGTACCGGGCCGCACCACGCTCGAGGGCAAGGTGATCGTCCGTGTCGAGTTGCCGGGGATCTTGCCGTCGCCGTTTCGGGAGTCATAGGCGCGCACGGGGGTGTCGAGCAGGGCGGTGGCGCCGGCGCCCTGGGTGAAGCCCACTCGCGCGCCGTTGATCTGCACGGTGCCTGCGGTCGGGGTGCTCAGGCTCACGAGCAGCCGGGCGCCGAGCGGGTACGGGCCTTGCTGGGTGGCCGTCACGCGGTTGGCCGTGATGGTGCCGGTGGAAGCGACGGCCGCCGATGCACCGATGCTGGAGATGGTGCCCATGCCGGGCACGTAGAGGTAGGTGTCGGGGAAGACGCTGCTGCCCGAGCTGTTGAAGATGTAGTACTCGATGTCGCGCACCAGTGCGCCCGCCGGGATCTCGACGGTCGCTCGCATGCTGGTGGCCGTCCCGGCCGAGTAGGTGCCGGACCCACCCCAGGTCTTGAGCGCGTTCGGGTCGAAGGGCACGAAGTCGTACATGCACACGTCGCGGTAGGTGTAACCGCTCGTGGGCGACGAGGCGATGGTGGTTGTGACCGGCGAGCTCAGCGGCTCCGCGCCGAAGTGGATCACGCCCGGCGCCGTGCCGTCACCCGCGACCGCCGCGTGCGCCGCGGTCGCGTCGCCCACGACCGCGGCCTGCGCCGCCGTTCCGGCCGCGGCCAGCACGCCCCCGGTGGCGATCACAGCTGCGCCACCTACCAACAGATCTCGGCGCCCCAAGGGCGCGCCCGTTCCCGATTCGGCGGTCATCGAAATGCTCTCCCTCTGTGTCGACCCTCTCTCGGGACACACGGGCGCCTTGCCCAGTGGCCCCGGCGAGCACCCGACCCCCCCAGCCGACGACTGCTCAGCGAAGCAGAACCTAGCGGCGCCCGCCAGCCAGCGCGCTGGATCACGCGGCGCCCGCGTGGATTCGGGTGTCTCAGGCGACGGAGGCCTGCCAGAGCCGGGCGGTGCCGTCGCTGCCCGCAGCCAGCAGGCCTCGCCCGTTGGCGCTGAACCGCAGGGTCGAGACCACGCCATGGGTGGCACCCTGGAGCCGCATCTGGCCCGAGTGGTCCCACACCAGGAACCGGCCATCGGTCGTGCCGGCGATCAGCCAGCGCCCGTCGGGGCTGAGATCGACCGTGCGCGCCGGAGTGCTCAGCCCGACGGCCGGCTCGAGATGATCGACCTGCAGGTCGATGACGGCGACGCCGTTGGCCGTCGCCACGGCCAGGCGCCCACCATCGGACGAGAAGGCGAGGTCGGCCGCCGAGGCGGTGCCTTCGGCAGCGCGGCACATGTAGGTGCTGCCCGTCGTGAGGTCCCAGAACCACGGCCCGGCGACGCTTCCGGCCACCGCCATGCGCTGGCCGGCGGCGTGGAACCGCACGCGCACGATGGATCCGTGGCCTTTGGGGGCCGACCCGTGTCCGGCCGACTGCCAGTTCCCGGGCGCCCAGGCCTCGACCTGGCCGGTGTCGTTGGCGGCCGCCAGCAGATGTCCGTCGGGCGAGAACTCGACGGCCCGCACCCGAGCGGTCGGCTTCTTGCCCGGCGCCAGCAACGCCACCTGGCGCCGGTCGGCGACGCGGTAGACCCAGCAGCCGGCACCGCTCGCCACGGCGGCGAGTGACCCGTCGCGGTTCAGGGACACGTCCGTCGGCTCGTCGTCCATGATCCATCCGGTGGCGTACGCCCCGTCGCGCGAGCTCCACACCCGAATCGTGCGATCGGCGCCCGCCGTGACCACCCAGCGGCCGTCCAGGCTCATGGCCGCCGCCGCGATCGGGGCGCCGTGGGGGAGGGTCAGCACCTCCTCCAGATGGATCTGCGGTTCGTTCGGGCTGGGTCGCGAGACGTCCCACGCTGATTGCGGCGGTGGTGGTGGCGGCCGGTAGGGCTTCGGGGTCGGACCGGTCCGGGTAGGCGACGGTGGCGGGGCGGCGGGTGGTGGCGGCGACGTGGTGGCTTTCGGTGACGAAGCGGTCGGGGGCGGCTGAGCTGGCGGGGGCGGGGCCGCTTCGGGTCGCGGTGACGGCGCCGACGGGGTCGGCGCGGTGTCCACCGCGCTGCTCGGCGACGCCGAGCGACGCCGCCTCGTCGCGTGGCGCATCGGTCGCCGGCTTCGACGAACCGATGCTCGGCCTCATCGTGACGTCGAAGAGCTCGACGGTCGGATTGCTCAGGAACAGGACCGGTGTGCCCCACTCGAGGCCGTTGCGGTCGTGGGCGTACATCGCCTTGCGGGCGGCGTGCACGGCGACGTCGGCCTCGCGTCCATCGAGCACCAGAGCGGAGTAGAAGCTCTGAGCGAAGACCAACGCCGCCTCGTCGGTGATCTCGAACTGCATGGCGACCACGGCCGGCAGACCGCGCTTGATGAGGCTCGTCGCCACTCCGGTGAACGGGTCGTCGGCCGACGCCCGAGCGCCCTCGCAGGCGTTCAAGACGGCCAAGCGCAAAGACGGGTGATCGCACAGGATGTTGCCCATGTCGGTTCCGCTGACGACCTCGTAGCCGCCGCCTCGACCTTCGAGCACCAGCTCTCCCTCGCCGAGCGTCGTGTCGAAACCGGCATGACCGACGTAGTGGAAGATGTGGAACTCCTGCCGGCTCAACTCGTCGTTGAGCTCGCTCAGGGTTGCGCTCTTGAGCCAGTGGATCGCGACGGCCCCCGATTCGATCAGCGGTTCCATCGCGTCCTGGATCCGCCGGCGCTCGCCCACCAGGTCGAGCTGGGGATAGCCGTCCGGGCTGGAGACCATGACGAGGATCCGCACCTGGTCGAGGATCGGGGCCGGGTCCCGGTGATACGGGCGCTCGAGGCTGCGGATCAGCGACATGTCGTGCGCCAGCCCGACGAAGGCGGACTCGTCGTCCAGGAACATGAACTCCCACGGGAGGTCGAGCAGCTCAGGGGCCTTCGAGAGCGAGAGGACGACGCGGAGTCCGAGCCGCTTGTCGGCCGCCCGCTCGACCGAACGGGTGAAGAGATCCCTCACGTCGTTGGCGAGGAGGGCCTTGGCCAGCCGGTCGCCATGGCCTTCCATGACCTTGACGTTCGACGACGACTTGCCCCGGACCCGGATGTTCCCGCCGATCCGCAGCGAGATGTTCTCGAGCTCTTCGGTGTTGAAGGGCGGCTCGAACACGCCTTCCGCCTCTTCGTTGCGGCTGTCGACGACGTCGATCTCGTACGTCGCGTCGGATCCCCGCCTTATCTTGACCAGGAAGTTGTCGTAGTCCATCGGCCGAGCCTCGTGGGTTGGTCAGCGAGCCCAGTGGACGGTGACCTGGAAGTTGGCGTCGCCGCCCACCCGCGTGATCACCGCGCCGGCTTCGGCCCGAATGGTCAGGCCGAATGACACTTCGATGGCGTTGACTCCCGCGGCGGCGGACTCCAGCGCCGAGATCAGCGAGCCGATCGGTGCCTCGATGCCGGCGACGGCGTCCTCGAAGCTGGTGACGAGCTCGGTCGCGGCGTCGATCGGGTGAAGCCCTCGCGTGACGGGCGCGTCACGGTCGTCGCCCGCGACCTCGATGTGGACCTCCTTGCCGTCGGCGGTGACGAAGGAGGCGATCGGCGGGGTCATGGCTAGAAGCTGTTCATCGAGCTGCTCGAACTGGAGCCGGCGCCGGCGATGACGACGACGAGCAGGATCAGGACCCACAAGGCCGTCGCGGCGATGGCGATGACCTTGGCTCGCTGGATGCTGGCATCGATGCTCGGCGTCGCGCCGTAGGTGCGCGCCTCGGCTTGAGCCCGGAACACGACCACCAACGCGACGACGTTCAACACGATCGCTCCGCAGAAGAAGGACACGATCGAGAGGATCACCGCGAGGTCGGCCTGCCGCTTCAGCTTGGCCAGCGGCGTGCTCACCGGCGGCGGCTCGGGGGGCCGGGCGGGAGGTGAATGAGGCGGCGACGCCGCGGGCGGAGCGTAAGGAGCCGGGGCGGGGTCCGGGGGGAGGTCGCTGATCCACGGAGTGTTCGGATCGGACATGACCCCTCCTCTCGTCCACGCCACCGGTCCGGGCGAGGCACGGACGTCCCAGCGAGGTCCGCCCCCGAAGCGACCTCAGGCACGCGAGGGTAGTTCCAATCGCTGGTTGGGACCAGGGACGCGTGACCGACGACCACGAGCGGCGTGGTCGTCAGCCGCCGTCGAGCCCGCACCTTTGGCGACGGCTTTGGTCCGAAGATCGTCGAGGAATCGTACGGTGGATCGCATGGACGATCCGACGAGCCCAGCTGACCGGGCGGCGGTCAGCGACGCCATACCCGTGGCTTGCCGCCTGGACGAGGGCGATCTCGCTGAGCGACTCGACCAGTGGCAGGCGATGCTGGCCCAAGCCATCCGTCGTGAGGTTGTCGACGGCGGAGTGCGGCTCACGTTCCCGCGCGCCCTCGACGTGATCGCCCTCACCGGACTGGTCGAGGCCGAACAGACCTGTTGCGCGTGGATGACCTTCCGGCTGACGGTCGCCATCGACGCGGTGACGCTCGAGGTGAGCGGACCCGACGACGGCCGCGAGCTCATCGAGGCCGTGTTCGGGTCGAACGCCTAGCGCTGCTCGCGCCCTCGGCGGCGGACGTCGGGCGAGAGGGTCAGTCCACTTCTTCGGGAGCTGACTCCGGCATCTCGAACAACGGCTGGCGGATCAGCTCGACCTGGATGTTGTCCGGGTCCTTGAAGTACACGGATTCGCGCACGCCCATGTCCGGCCCGACATAACCGATGCCGGCGTCGGTCAGTCGCACCTTGGCCGCCTCGAACTGCTCGGGTGTCACCGAGATGGCGACGTGCTGGACCCCGCCGAGGCCCTCGGGCACCGGCTCGAGCCCGAGCCCGGGGAAGTCGAAGAAGGCGAGCATGTTGCGGTTGCCGATGTCGAAGAAGAAGTGGGTCGAGCCGGGATAGTCGCGGTTCTCGAACAGCTCGACGAGCGGGAAGCCGAGCAAACCGTCGTAGAAGTCGATGGTCGTCTCGGGATCCGAGCAGATCAGGGCCAGGTGGTGCACACCCCGGCCGGTCGAGGGCGCCCGTTGCTCGGCCGGCTTGACGAACTGGGCGCGGAGCTGGCGGCGTCGATCGGCGAGCTGGGCGAGGGCGGCGGCATCGGGCTCAGGCACGGCCCTCACGCTACCCGGGGACCGATCACTCGGGTGAGTCGAGATAGGCCTCGGTCAGCCAGTCACGAACCGTGTCGTCGACGTCACTGGGCTCGCGGAGGTTGACGACGTGGTAGGTGCGATTGGTCGAACCCTTCATCTTGCGAGCGATCTTGGGATGGCTCTCGACGCGACCCAGTGAGAACGACAGCGCGATCCACTTCGTCATGGGTCGCAGCTCGGCGAACGTCCTCGATCGCTTGAGGAAGATCCCCACCGAGACGGGCTCGACGTGGACCGCTCCGATCGAAGTCACGTGGGCCATGACCGCGTCGAAGATCGGACGCTCCCGTTCGGGGCCCGTCGAGAAGTACTCGTCGAGCGTCATGGCCGGCGCGCACTCGTGGCTCTGGCGGGTGCGGCCGAACTGGCGGCGGCACTTCGGGCAGGTCCAGCTGGGCACGCCACCATGATGGTCCGCCGTCGCCCTACACGGTCGTCGACGAACCCGTCGGCACCGAGTACGAGGCCAACCTCAGCGGGCATCACCGGGTCCCGTTGGCCCCAGGCGTGCAGCCGGTGATCAACCCCCTGTGGGGCGTGATCCGGATCTGGGCGCCCTGACGTCGCGCACCTACAGCGGTTCGAACCGCCAGGTCTCGCCGTCGACGAGCACGTGGCCCGCGGGTCGGGTGGGGAAGTGGGTACCGATGACCAGGGCCCGGCGCTCCGCCGCCTGCGTCAGCATGCGGCGGCGCGTCTCGCGGGCCAGTTCGGGGTCGACATCGCCGACCTCGGCCCAGCTCGGCACCTTGCACTGCACCGGATGGTGCATGAAGTCACCGGTGATCAGGCCCGTCTCGCCGGCCGAGGAGATCCAGAGCGACACGTGGCCCGGGGTGTGACCGAGCGACGGTTCGAGGGCCAGCCCGTCGCCCAGATCGGCGTCGGTGGCGATCACGTCGGCCAGCCCCGCGGCGAGGATGGGGTCGATCGAGTCGGCGAACACCCCGGCCACTCCCACGTCGTCGTCACGTCGGGCGAACTCGAGCTCGGCTTCGGTGTAGAGGTGCCGGGCGTTGGCGAAGGTGGGGATCCATTCGCCATCCACGAGCCGCGTGTCCCACCCGACGTGGTCGGCGTGGAGGTGCGTGTGGACGACCGTGTCGATCGTCTCGGGGGTATAGCCCGCCTCGTCGAATCGCTCGAGGAACGGCCAGGTCATCTCGTTCCAGAACGGAAACAGCCGCTTCTTGTCGTTGCCGACGCAGGGGTCGACCACGATGGTGCGGTCGCCCACCTCGACGATCAGGGCCTGCACCCGCATGGCGATGTTGCCGTCGGCATCGACGAAGTCAGGCACCAGCTCGGGATGGGCGGCCACCTCGGCCGCGGTGGCGCCAGGGAAGAAGAGCTCGGGCGGGATGTGGTGGATCTCGTCCTCGACCACGCTCGTGATGGTCACGGCCCCGACCGTCCATCGCTGACCAGTGGTGATCGCCATGGTCGGTCATGGTGGCACAGAACCTGACCGAGCTTCGTGAAGCGGGCGACCGTCGGAGACCCGCGTCGTCGTGTTGCGACCAGTTGGCGAGGGTCGTCCTCTACCATCGAGGTGATGGATCAGGTCGGGGCCGGGGGCGACGGCAACGAGGCGGCCCACCTGCGACGACTGATCGAGTCGGCTCCGGTCATCGTCGTCACCGTCGACGGCGGTGGCGTCATCACCTGGGTCGGCGGGGCCGTCGTGGAGATGACCGGATGGGATGCGGGCGATCTGCTCGGCACCAACATCCTCGACCACATGGTCGTCGACTGGAACCCGATGGCCTTCGAGTCGGTGGGCTTCGCCATGACGCGCCACGGGCTCCAGCGGCCGATGCTGTTCAAGGTCCGTCGCAAGGACGGCTCGACCTTCGTCGGCGAGGTCACGGCCAACGCCCAGATGGACGATCCCCTCATCGAGGGGCTGGTCGCCTACATCCGACGCTGGGACGAGCGCCACCTGCTCGACCTCGTCATCGAGAAGCTGGCCGCCGGCGCGTCGGTGGACGAGACCTTCGGACTGCTGGTCGACGTGATGGGCGCCGAGACGCTCGAGGCCGACGGCATGGTGCTGCTCGAGCCGTTCGCAGGGCGCTTCTCGCGGGTGGTGGCCTCGACCGCGGTGCCGGCCGAGCTGGCCGCTGACGGGGGTGCCATCGGCAGCCCGTGGCACCAGGCGGCGCTGACCGGCGAGCCTCGATGCACGCCCGTCTCCGAGCTCCCGGCGTCGCTACGTCAGGTCGCCGAAGGCCACGACTACGCGTGGTGCTGGGCCTGGCCGGCGCACACGCGCGAGGGAGCCGAGGCCTGCCTGGTGCTCTGGCGTCGCGTCGACGAAGAGCCGGACTTCACGTGTCGCTGGTTGCTCGACAACCTGGTGCGGGTCACCGGACTGGTGCTCGAGCGGGAGCAGGCGGCGACTCGTCTGCGCCACGCCGCCAGCCACGACGTCCTCACCGGCCTGGCCAACCGGGCGCGCTTCTTCGAGCACCTGCGAACCGTCCTGGCCGACGCCCGATCGGGTCCCCTGGTCGGCGTGCTGTACGTCGATCTCGACGAGTTCAAGCCGGTCAACGACCGGCTCGGCCATCGGGCCGGCGACCGTGCTGCTCGGCGAGGTGGCCAAGCGGCTGGTCCAGGCGGTGCGCGAGCGCGATCTGGTGGCCCGGCTCGGCGGTGACGAGTTCGCGGTGGCGTGCCCCGGCGTGGTCGAGATCGAGACCCTGCGCGGCGTGGCCGAGCGACTCAGCCGAGCGGTTCGACGACCGATCCGGATCGGCGACGAGTACGTCACGGTCGGGGCGACCGTCGGGATCGCGGTGGCTCCACCCGGGTCGTGCTCGATCGACGTGCTGGTCGACGCGGCCGACAGCGCCCTCTACGCGGCCAAGCGCGACGCTCGGGGCGGCTGGCGCGTGGCCGCGCCCATCGGCCCGACGTAGCTACCGACGACCCTTACGAGCCGGCCGAGCCGTTGCGCAGCAGCCGGCCCGGCAGGTCGCCGGACGGATCGACTGCGTCGACCCCGTCGCGGCGGATCACCGTGCCGTTCACGATGACGGCGTCGATGCCCGCGGCCTCCGCGATCAGCCGATCGGCGCCGGCCGGCTGGTCGGTCACGCGCTGCAGGGCGCCGCAGGCCACGGTCTCGGGATCGAACACGACCACGTCAGCAGCCCGGTCGGGAGCCAGCCGCCCGCGATCGGAGATGCCGAAGATCTCGGCCGGCTCGGTCGTGAGCTTGCGCACCGCTTCTTCGAGCGACAAGGCCTTGCGCTCGCGGACCCACCGTGACAGAAGATGGGTCGAGAAGCCCGAGTCGCACAGCTGGCTGGCGTGGGCGCCGGCGTCGGACAGCCCGAGCATGGTGTGCGGGTCGGTGAGCAGCCCCTCGACCTCGTCCTCGTCGTAGTTGAGCACGGCCATGCGAAATCGCGCCTGGAGCCCTGAGGCGAGCGCGAGATCGAGCACGAGATCGGTCGGGTCGACGTCGCGCTCGACGGCCAGCTCGGCCACGTTGCGCTCCTCCAGCGAGTGATCCGGCGGGAACCACGAGACGACTGTGCGGTCCCAGCTCCCGCCGAGCACCCCACCTCGGCCGGCCGCGAACTTCTCGCGCAGCTCGGTCCGGAACTCGGGGTCGGCGTAGATCGTCATCTTGGCGGCTGTGTCGGGCGCCGAGGAGATGACGCCGAACATGCGCATGCTCTCGAGCGGGAAGGGTTCGGCCATCGTGAACTCGAAGTTGAGCGGCCGGCAGCTCACCTGCGGATGGATGGGCAGGCCTTCGTCGAGCAGCTTGATCGACTGCTCGAGCATCATCTGCGACACACCCGGTCCCCCCGCGCCGGCCAGCAGCGCGGTCCACGAGATCGTGCGTCCTGTCTGGCGGGCGATCTCGCCGAACTGGTCGAAGGCCAGGCCCGAGCCGACCGTCGCCTGCATCACCCCGCGACCGGCGTCGCGCAGGGCACCCATGATGGCCAACACCTCGATGAACTCGGCCGAACGACTCGGCACCGGGCGACCCTCGTAGCCGACGTGGGTCGGCGACTTCGACGTGGCGAACCCGACCGCACCGGCCTCGATGGCTTCGGCCACGATCATCCGCATCTGGGCGATCTCGTCGGTCGTCGCGGCGCGCTCGGTCGACTCCTCACCCATGACGTTGAGCCGCACGGGGGTGTGGCCGATCATGGCGGCCACGTTGATGGCCGGGCCGCGTGCCTCGACCGCATCGAGGTACTGCGGGAAGGACTCGAACGGCCAGTCCTCGCCCAGTCCGGCTCGCAGCGCGTCCGCGCTCATCCCCTCGACCTTCTCGAGCGTGCGCACGATGAGGTCACGGTGCTCGGGCCGGGTCGGCGCCAATCCGAAGCCGCAGTTGCCCATGACCACCGTCGTCACCCCGTGCCAGGGCGACACCGTCATCATCCGGTCCCAGAGGACCTGGGCGTCGTAGTGGGTGTGGATGTCCACGAAACCGGGGCTCACGACCCGCCCGGTGGCGTCGATGGACGCCGCCGATTCCGCGCCCTCGGCCGCGCCCGGGCCCATGGCCACGACCCGTCCGTCGGCGATGGCCACGTCGCCGACCACGCCCGGCGACCCCGTGCCGTCGATGATGGTGCCGCCGGTGATGGTCAGGTCATACATGGCTGCCCCCGGTCGTGGTGTCGAGGCCGTAGAGCTCGGCCACGTTGTCGTGCAGGATCCGGCGCTTCTCGGATGCGCTCAGATGAGCGGTGTGCTCGGCGAGCATCTCCTGGGACCAGGGCCACGTCGCGTCCGAGTGCGGGAAGTCGTTGGCCCACATGAGCCGCTCGACGTTCATCAGATCGGTCATCTTGAAGGCGACCCAGTCATCCTGGAAGGTCACGTAGACGTTCTGGCGGAAGTACTCGCTCGGCATCTTGTGCAGATCGCCGTGAGGCATCCAGTTGCGGTGGCGCTTGTAGGCGTGGTCGATCCGGTACAGGTAGTGCGGCACCCAGCCGGCGTCGGCCTCTACGCACACCAGCTTCAGCTCGGGATGGCGCTCGAACACGGCGCCGAACACGAAGGTCCCCATGACGTCCTGGCAGGCTCGCACGATGGTGATGAAGCCGTTGATCTTGGGACCGCGTGGGCGCTCGGTCGGTCCGGTCAGGATGTGGAACGACAAGGGCAGCTCGAGGGCGACTGCCGCTTCGTAGAACTCGTCGTAGATGGGCGAGTCGTAGTCCTCGACACCGGGCAGGCCCGGCATCATCACGCCCTTGAAACCCATGGCCTTGATGCGCTCGAGGTCGGCGATGCCCTCTTCGGGCGTGCGCATCGCGGTCTGCCCCACGCCGAAGAGCCGATCGGGATGAGCCTCGCAGTAGCCCTGCATCCACCGGTTGTAGGCGTCCATGCAGGCGCGCTTGTAGTCGATGTCCTTGTGGTTGCAGAGCACCATCCCGACCGTCGGGTAGATGATCTCGCCGTTCACGCCGTCGCGGTCCTGATCACCGAGCCGGGCGTCGGGATCCCAGCCGCCGCGGTGGAGCTCGTCGAACATCACGCCCTTGACGGTGATCTCTTCGGCGGGCTTGCCGGCGGCGGCCACGAGGCCCATGGCGACGGGCCGCGACATGCCGGGGATCACGAACATGTCACCGGCCTCGTCGTCGTGGTGCATGTAGGGGGCGCGATCGCGGAAGGCCGGGTCGATGTAGTCGATGTAGCAGTTCGGCGGCTCGGTGATGTGCGAGTCAGCCGAGATGATCGGACCGTCGGTGACGCGTGCCGAGGTCGGCTCGGTGGTCATGGTCACATCGGTTCCCCCTGCTGGGCGGGCCCACGTCCGGGCTCGGTCGGTCAATCGTAGAGCGGTGGCGCCATCCAAGCCCCCGGCCCGTGTCGAGGCTGCGCTTCGTCACGACGGGGCGCCTCGGCGACGTGCCACTATTCGCCCATGGCCACCCTGGAGCTGTTCACCGAGACGATCCCCGAAGCGGGTCAGGCCGAGCGGCTGGCTCAGCGGGCCGAGGCTGCGGGATGGGACGGCATGGCGGTCACCGATTCGCA
This sequence comes from uncultured Microthrixaceae bacterium, assembly GCA_963734965.1. Classification (GTDB taxonomy): domain Bacteria; phylum Actinomycetota; class Acidimicrobiia; order Acidimicrobiales; family Acidimicrobilacustridaceae; genus UBA4742. The sequence continues at coordinate 368,408 of CAVTJK010000003.1, forward strand.
GAACCTGGTGGGCGACCCGTTCATCGCGCTGGCCCTCGGCGCCGCGGTCACCGAGCGATTGGCCCTGATGACCGGCGTGACCAATCCGGCCACCCGCCATCCGGCGGCGCTGGCCACGGCCATGGCCACGGTCCACGAGGTCTCCGGTGGTCGGGCTGTGCTGGGCATCGGCCGCGGGGACACGGCGTTGTTCCACCTCGGGCGCCCGCCGATGCCCGTCGTCGACTTCTTCGCCCGGGTCGAGGAGCTCCACACCTACCTCAACGGCGGCACCGTCGAGATCGAGGGCTACCCCAGCCGTTTGCGCTGGCTCGACCGGGCCCAGCAAGGGCCGGTACCGATCGACGTCGCCGCCGCCGGTCCGAAGGTCATCGCCTTCGCCGCCCGTACCGTCGAACGGCTCACCTTCGCGGTGGGCGCCGATCCTGAGCGGGTGGCATGGGCTCTGGGCGTCGCGCGCGCGGCCATGCGCGAGAAGGGTCGATCCGACGACGAGGTGTCCTTCGGCGCCTACGTGAGCGTGGGTTGTCACCCCGATCCCGCCGTCGCTCGCGACCTGGTGCGGGGTGGGGTCGCCGCGTTCACCCACTTCTCGGCCATGCCCGGCTCGACCGGAGCCGGCCTCGACGAGCGCGACCGCGAGATCGTGGCCGAGGTCGGTCGCCAGTACGACAGCAACCTCCACCTCGTGAACCGGGCCGACCACAGCCAGATCGTGCCCGACAGCTATGTCGACCGGTTCGCCGTGATCGGCGATCCCGAGGTGTGCGCGGCGCGGCTCGCGGAGCTGGCCGCCCTCGGCCTCGATCGCTTCGTCATCACCGGACCGACCTTCGGCGGCGATCGCGACGCCACCCGTCTGGCCAACCGGCTCATCCGAGACGAGCTGCTCGGACTGGTGCACGCCGGCTGAGCGGCGGCGGGGCGAGTCTCGGTACCTTCGCCGTTCCGCCGGTGCTTGGGTGCCAAGATGCCCCATGCGCCTCGTGCCTCGGCGGTGGTCCAACGAGCGTTGGATCTGCTCGATCCGGGGCCACTGCACACCGGCGGCCACCGCGGCGCGGCTGGGTCCCGGCGACGGCGCGCTCGGCCTGGACCGCGCTGACGGCTCGCGCCTGGTGCGCTGCGTGCGCTGCGACGACTGGGTCGACGTGACCCCTCCTCCGGTCGGCGCCGAGGCCTACCCGGTCGTGCCCCCACTCGATCAGCTCGACCTGCCGCGGCGCGGTGCCGCCCTCGAGGACGCCATCGTGTTGCGCCTGATCGCGATCGAGCGTGGGATCCACGGGGTGCTCTTCACCCTGCTCGCCATCGCGCTGGTCTTCGTCCGCCTCGACCTCGGGCGCATCGAGAGCTGGGCCGGATCGCTGCGCACGGATCTCCAGGGCGCGATCGACAACACGGGCACCTCCGGCCACACGCGCCTGGCCCGGGAGCTGGCCGCCCTCTCGCATCTGCAGAAGGGCACGGTCACGGTGCTGCTCGTCACCGCCGTGATCTACGCCGTCGTCGAGAGCGTCGAGGCGGTCGGGTTGTGGCACGAGAAGCGATGGGCCGAGTACCTCACGGTCGTGGCCACCGCCGGCTTTCTCCCGTTCGAGATCCGCGAACTGCTCGACCGGGTGACCGTCCTGCGACTGGTGGCCCTCGTGGTCAACCTGGCGGTGCTCGTCTACCTGTTGTGGGCCAAGCACCTGTTCGGTCTCCGCGGCGGGGCGGCGACGCTCGACCAGTCCGAGGACTGGGCCGCCCTGGTCCCGAGGGACTCACCTCGGACGTGATGCCAAACCCTCACGGGGTGCACAGCAAACTCACAGGAAACTGAGCCACCATGGCTCGGTGACTGTGAGCATGACCGAGCGCGTCCCTCGGGTGCTCGTCGTGGACGACGAGGAGAACATCCGCTACCTGCTCACGGCCGCCCTCAACCACGCCGGTTTCGAGGTGGCCACGGCCCAGACGGGCCGCGAGGCGCTCGACGGGGTCAAGGCGTTCCGCCCCGACGCCGTGCTGCTCGACGTGATGTTGCCCGACGTCGACGGGTTCGAGGTGTGTCGGCGGATGCGCACCGACGGCGACCGCACGGCGGTGATCTTCCTCACCGCCCACGACGCGACCGAGGACAAGGTGCGCGGTCTCACCCTCGGCGGCGACGACTACGTCACCAAGCCGTTCAGCCTCGAGGAGATCGTCGCCCGGGTCCGCGTGATCCTCCGGCGCACCGGCGTGGATCCCATGGCCAACTCGCGGTTGGCCTTCGCCGATCTCGAGATGGACGAGGACGCCTATCGGGTCTGGCGGGCCGAAGAGCTGGTCGAGCTGTCACCGACCGAGTTCAAGCTGCTGCGCTTCTTCCTGCTGAACCCCGATCGGGTGCTCTCGCGCTCACAGATCCTCGATCACGTCTGGGAGTACGACTTCGGTGGCGGCGCCAACGTCGTCGAGACCTACGTGTCGTACCTGCGCAAGAAGCTCGATCGCCTCGGTCCGCCGCTGATCCAGACGGTGCGCGGCATCGGCTACGCCCTCCGGACGCCGTGACGTGTCGCTGCGCAGCCGCGTCCTGCTGGGATTCCTGGCCATCACGCTGATGCTCGTCGCCACCGACATCGTGGTGGCGGTCACCGTGCATCGCTCGCTCATCGACCAGGTCGATCGCCGGATCGAACCGGCGGTCACCGCTGTGTCGCGCTCCAGGGGGTACCGCGGTCGGATCTTCTTCAGTCCTCCCGCCTCGACCGCTTCCCCGCCGACCACGGCGTTCGGCGACAGCCCGCCGACGACCGAGGGACACAGCGGTTCGGGGACCGACACGGGTGACCTCACCGAGTTCTGGATCGCCCGGATGTCGACGACGGGGCAGCTCTCACGCAACTCGCCCGAGTTCCGCAACGACAAGGCGCCGCCCCATCTCGACGTGAAGGTCATCTCGCGACAGGCCACACAGCCCGACGCCCCCTTGCGCTACTTCACGGTCGGCGCGGAGGGCACGAGCGGGCTGAGCTACCGGGTGGCGGCCACCCGCATCGAGAGCGGCTACTACATCGTCGGGGTGTCGCTGAGCGAGACCGACGCGACCTTCGGTCGACTCGTCGCCGTCGTCGTCGGGTCGACCCTCGCTGTCCTGGTGGCGCTGGCCCTCATCGCCTGGTGGATGATCCGCCTCGGCATCCGTCCCGTCGACGACATGGCGGCCACGGCCAACGCCATCGCCGATGGCGATCTCTCGCGCCGAGTCACGGTTGGCCCCGATAGCACCGAGGTCGGTCGTCTCGGCCTGGCCCTGAACGGCATGCTGCACCAGATCGAATCGGCCTTCTCGGAACGTCAAGCGTCCGAGACCCGTCTGCGCCAGTTCGTCGCCGACGCGTCCCACGAGCTACGGACGCCTCTGACGTCGATCCGCGGCTACACCGAGCTGTACCGCACCGGGATCATCACCGAGGGGCCCGTCCTCGACGACGCCATGCGCCGGATCGAAGGCGAGTCCGCAAGGATGAGCGAGCTGGTCGAGGACCTGCTGCTGCTCGCTCAACTCGACCAGGGCCGGACGCTCGAGTCCGAACCTGTCGATCTGGCCGGCCTGGCGCGTGACGCGGTCGCCGATGCCCGGGCCGTCGAGCCCGAGCGGCCGATCTCGATCGAGACCCCGGTGGATGCGGTCATGGTCGCCGGCGACGAGCGCCGTCTCCGCCAGGTCGTGGGCAACCTGTTGACCAACGCCCGTACGCACACGCCTCCGGGCACGGCCGTCGACGTCCGGGTGCAGTCGGGCCTGGGTCAGGCGGTGCTCGAGGTCATCGATCGGGGGCCCGGCATCCCGCCCGAAGTGGGCAACCGCGTGTTCGAGCGCTTCTACCGAGGCGATCCCGCCCGCACACGCGACGGCGGCGGGGCCGGACTGGGCCTGTCGATCGTCGCCGCCGTGGCCGCATCCCACAACGGTCGAGCGTGGGTCGAGTCCGAGACCGGCCACGGCGCCCGCTTCCGGGTCGAGCTGCCGCTCGCGTAGCGCTGGTGGTCCGATGGACGCCACCGGGATGCACGTTCGCGACGGCCTCGCTCTCACGTCGGCTTCATCTGGGCGAGCCGTCACGCTCGTGACGAGCGGGTTCTCATCGCCGCTTCATTCCGCCACTCGCGATTCACAGCGAACTCCCAACCCCTCCGTAGGGCTTCCCGAGATCGAACTGATCGACTGACATCGGCGCTGGGGCGTCTGACCGGCGATCAGGCATCGCCTCAGGAAACCCGCGACGGCTCGACCGGTTCGCGGCGGAAAGGAAACCCGTGTCCCCGCTCCCCGTCTCGTCACCCACCTCGGCTCGGCGCGCCCCCGCCGCGCCCACGCCGGTGGTCGACGACCCAGTCCACCGCGCCCGACCCAATGCCCTCCACCGCCGTCGGGCGCGGTGGGCGGCGGGTTCCCTGGCGTTGGCCCTCGTCGTGCTGGCCTCCGCCTGTGGCGCATCGAAGACGACCACGACGACGGGCGGCGGCTCGACGGCGACGACCGGCGGCTCGACGAGCGCGTCGGCCGCCGCCTATCGCAGCTGTCTGGCCAAGCACGGGGTCACCCTGCCGACCGGCGGCTTCCGGGGCGGCGGGGGCGGTTCGGGTTCGGCCAGCGGCGCCACCGGCTCGGCGTCGACACCGCCGAGCGCGCCGGTCGCGCCGACGGGCGTCGGTTCGGGTTCGGGTGGCGGGTTTCGCAACAACCCCAAGTTCGCCGCCGCCCAGAAGGCGTGCGCCAGCCTCCGACCCAAGGGCAGCTTCGGCGGAGGCGCCGCTGGCAGCTCGGCCTTCCAGGCCTTCGCCAGCTGCATGACGACCCACGGCATCACCATGGGTCGGCGGCCGGGATCGTCGACTTCGGGGTCGACAGCCACGTCCAGCGCACCTCCCACCAGCGTCGACACGTCGAGCCCGGCCTACCAAGCCGCCTACGCCGTGTGCAAGGCGTTGCTCCCGGCGGGCTCGACCGGTCGATTCGGAGGCGGGACGTCGAGTCCGTCGACGACGGCCGCGGCGTGACCCGTCGACGAACCGTCGCCATCCACCCCCCACCCACCTCCCGCATCATCGTCGGGCGCCCTCGAGGAGAACGCGGCCCATGAAGAGGATCCGCATCGTCAACGTCGTCCTGATCGTCGCCGCCCTGCTGGCCGGCGTCGCGATCTGGAGCTCGGTCCACGCCTCGGCGTCGGCCAAGTCGACCACCGTCACCGTGGCGGCCAAGAAGGGCACCGTCCTCGCGTCGGTGTCCGAGTCGGGCACCGTGCAGTCGGCCGGCACCGACGACCTCAACTTCCAGACCAGCGGCACGCTCATCGAGGTCGACGTCGTGGCGGGCCAGAAGGTCCAGGCCGGCCAGGTGCTGGCCAAGATCGATCCGACGAGCGCGCAGCAGCAGCTCGCGGTGGCTCAGGCCCAGTTGGCCACCGCCCAGGCCCAGTTGGCCGAGGCCGAGGCGGGCGGATCGACCGGCGCCAACGGCGCATCGGGGTCGGGGTCTTCGGCCACGGCTTCGACGTCGAGCGGCCAGAGCGTGTCGGCCGCCCAGAGCCTGGCCCAGGCCGACCAGGCCCAGCTCCAGCGCGACAACCAGTTGCTGGCCGGCTACGAGCAGCAGCTGGCGGCCGCCCGACAGAGCCTCACCGCCGCCAGCGGCTCCTACGCCGCCGCCGGTTGCGTGGCCTCACCGTCGGGACTGTCGTGTCCGACGCTGTCGGTCAACGTCTCGACCGCGCAGCAGGCGGTCGACACGGCCCAGTCGGCGGTGGCGTCGCAGCAGGCGGTCATCAGCACCGATCAGCTGAAGGTCAACGCCGACAACGCGGCCGTGGCCGCGGCTCAGGCCGGCGCCCGCGGCGCGGCGACCGTCCCGTCGACCAACACCGCCGCGGCGTCGGCGACGAGCGCCGCCGCCCTGGCCGAGGCCAACGCGGCGGTGGTGAGCGACCAGAACAACGTCACCAACGCCCAGAAGGCGGTGGCGGACACGACCCTCGTCGCGCCGGCCGACGGCACCATCGGCGCCGTGAACGCGGCGGTCGGTCAGACCGTCAGCGGGGGCGGCAGCTCGACCAGCGCCACCGGGTCGAGTTCGAGCGGATCAGGCTCCTCGTCGAGCTCCGGTGGATCGGGCACCGCCGCATCGGCCGGATCGGGTGCGACGGGTGGCGTCGGGGGCGGGGCTTCGTCGGGCGCGGGATCGGCATCGGGATCCTCGAGCGCGAGCAGCTCGAGCGGTTCGAGCAGCGCGTTCATCACCCTCACCGACCTCGACACCCTGCAGGTCCAGGCCGCGTTCACCGAGGCCGACGCGACCAAGATCACCGACGGGCAGAAGGCCGTGCTCACCTTCACCGCCCTTCCCGCTGACACGGTGCAAGGCGTCGTCACCTCGGTTGCCGACTCGGCCACGACGAGCAGCGGTGTCACCAGCTTCGAGGTGGTGGCCACCCTGTCCAAGCCCGTCCCGGGGCTGAAGGTCGGGATGTCGGCCACGCTCGAGGTGATCACCGGCGAGGCCGACGACGTCCTCTACATACCGGCGTCGGCGGTCAGCGGGACCGGCACCACCGGCACCGTGACGGTGGTCGATGCCAACGGCAAGCAGACCGTGCGGACCGTCACCCTCGGGCTGGTCGGCGACACCGCGGATCAGGTGGTGAGCGGGCTGAGCGAGGGTGAGAACGTGATCCGGACGGCCACGACGACCACCGGGGCCGGGGCCACCACCGGCGCCGGTGGCGGGGTCGGCGGTGGCGGAGGCTTCGCTCGCGGGGGTGGCGGGTGACCACCTCCATCGGTCGTTTCCCGCCGCTGCCTCCACCACCCTCGGCCCGACCGGCGCCTCCTGGCTCATCCAACGGGGAGCCGCCGGGCCCGAGCAGCGCCGCTCGATCGGTCGCCAACCCCCACCGGACCCGCCCGGTCATCCGGCTCGAGGACGTCGTCAAGACCTACGCCATCGGCGAGATCGAGGTCCACGCGTTGGTCCGGATATCGCTCACCATCGAACGCGGCGACTTCGTCGCCATCATGGGCCCGTCGGGATCGGGCAAGAGCACGCTGATGAACATCCTCGGTTGTCTCGACCAGGCCACCGCCGGGCGCTACCTGCTCGATGGCGTCGACGTCCGCCAACACGACGAAGAGGATCTGTCGATCATCCGCAATCGCAAGATCGGTTTCGTCTTCCAGAGCTTCAACCTGATCCCGCGTACGACCACGTTGGCCAACGTCGAACTGCCGCTCATCTATGCGGGCGTCGGCAAGGTCGAGCGGCGGGCGCGGTCGGTGGCCGCTCTCGACCGCGTCGGCCTGGGCGAGCGGCTCGATCACCAGCCGTCCGAGCTGTCGGGCGGCCAGCAACAGCGCGCCGCCGTGGCGCGCGCCATCGTCACGAACCCGCCTCTCATCCTGGCCGACGAGCCGACCGGCAACCTCGACAGCCACTCGACCTCCGAGGTGCTCGATGTGTTCAGCGAGCTGAACCGGGACGGTCGCACCGTGGTCCTGATCACCCACGAGGACGACGTCGCCGCTCGAGCCCGCCGCGTGATCTCGCTGCGCGACGGCGAGATCGTCGAGGACCGTCGCCAGGTCGTCGGTCCGTTGTCGCCGCGGATGGCCCGGGCGGCGAACGAGTCCCACGCCGCCCATCCGGCCCGTGGCAACGGGGTGCGGACATGAACCTCGAGAACGTGCGCATCGCTCTGCGCGGCGTCAACGCCAACCGACTGCGCTCCGCGCTCACCATGCTCGGGATCCTCATCGGCGTCGGGGCCGTGATCATCCTGGTTGCCGTGGGCAACGGCTCGTCGCAGGCCGTCCAGAACCAGCTGCAGGGTCTGGGCACCAACACGCTCACCGTCTTCGCCGGTGGGTTCGGTCGAGCCGGAGCCGGCAACGGCGCCGCTCGGGTCCAGCTCACACCGGGTGACGTGACGGCGTTGCAGGACAAGGCCAACGCGCCCGACGTCTCCCAGGTCGCACCGATCAAGACGGCGGCCTCGGTGACGGCGAGCTACGAGGGCAACACCGACACCCCGTCGTCGTTCATCGGCAGCACCGCCAACATCGCCGGCATCCGCAACTACACGACGACGTCGGGTGGGTTCTTCACGACCGAGGACGTCGAGCAGAACCGGCGAGTCGTCGTGTTGGGCACGACGGTGTCGGACGCGCTCTTCGGCACCGGCGTCGATCCGGTGGGCAAGGAGATCAAGCTCAACGGCTCGTCGTGGATGGTCGTCGGTCTGCTCAAGTCCAAGGGGTCGAGCGGCATCCAGGATCAGGACGACGTCGCGCTGGCGCCGATCACCTCGGTGGAAGACAGCCTCACGGGCAACAACGGCTCGGTGAACCAGATCATCGCCCAGGCCGCGTCGCGGGATCAGACCACGGCCGCCCAGAACGAGATCTCGAAGATCCTCAGCTCGCGTCATCCGGTCAGCTCGACGGCGGCCGCGGGCACGACGTCGTTCCAGGTGCTCAACCAGTCGAGCCTCATCTCGACCAGCGAGTCGACCAACTCGGTGTTCACGGTGCTGCTCGGTGCCGTGGCCGCCATCTCGTTGCTGGTCGGCGGCATCGGCGTCATGAACATCATGTTGGTGACGGTGACCGAGCGGACGCGCGAGATCGGCATCCGCAAGGCCATCGGCGCGCAACGGCTCGACATCATCGGCCAGTTCCTGGTCGAGGCCGTCCTGCTCTCGGTGCTGGGCGGCCTGCTCGGCGTGCTGGTCGGGATCGTCGGCAGCCGGTTCACGATCGTGGGCGTCCATCCGGTGGTCGAGCCGGCATCGGTCGCCCTGGCCTTCGGCGTCTCGCTGGTCGTCGGCCTGTTCTTCGGGATCTACCCCGCCAACCGCGCCGCGTCGCTGAAGCCGATCGACGCCCTTCGCTACGAATGACCAATCCCCCAGGAGCCGTGATGACCACCACCGTGACCGACGAGACCGAGGTCGTCGAGCCGTCCCCCTACGACGAGGTCGACCCTGACGAGCAGCTCCTGCCTCCGCCCCGCCGCCGTCGCATCGGCATGCTCACCGGGGCGCTGGTGCTCGTGCTCGTCGCCGCGCTGGGCGTGCTCGGTGGGGTCAAGCTCGAGAAGTCGCAGTCCAGCTCGTCCTCGACGTCGGCAGGTTCGGCGGCCGCCGCTCGGCGCGCGGGCACCCTGGGCGGAGGGCTGGCCGGAGGGTTCGGCGCGGCCGGTGGTGGGTTCCGAGGTGGTTTCGGCGGGTTGCGAGCCGCGGGCGCGACGGGGGCGAGCACGGGCACGCGCACTGGAGCGGGCGCGACTTCAGGTGGCGCGGGCGGCGCGGCCGGTGGCGCCGGCGGGTTCGGGGGCGGGGGAGCCACGGCCGGAACCGTCAAGCTCGTCGACGGCAACACCGTCTACATCCAGACCGCCAGCGGCTCGATCGTGAAGGTGACGACGTCGGCCACGTCGACCACCGTGACCAAGACGGTCACCGGCTCGGTGTCGGACCTGCAGCCGGGTCAGACCGCGATCGTCACCGGACCCACGGCCAAGGACGGCTCGGTCACCGCCACCCGCATCACGACGACCGGAACCTGACCGGTCTCGTCTCCCCGAACCTGTGCCGTAGCGCGCGCCTGGAGACACATCTGACGGCACAGGTTCGTGGCCACCGCGGGCTCGAGGGGACGCCGCGAGCTACGTTCGGACCATGGCATCCGACGCTGACGACGAGCCCATCGAGAGCCGGCCGACGCCGCCGGACAACGTCGTGGTGGTGCTGCTCGACAGCCTGAACCGGCACCTGGTCGGGGCCTACGGCGGCACCGAGTTCGAGACGCCCAACCTCGACGCCTTCGCCAACCGGGCCGTCCGGTTCACCGAGCACCACACGGGCTCGCTGCCCTGCATGCCGGCCCGCCACGATCTGTTGTGCGGCGCCATGGACTTCCTGTGGAAGCCATGGGGGTCGATCGAGATCTGGGAGGACGCCATCACCCGTCCGCTGCGAGACGCCGGCGTGACGACGCAGTTGGTGAGCGACCATCCCCATCTGTTCGAGACCGGGGGCGAGAACTACCACGTCGACTTCAGCGCGTGGGACTACCAGCGCGGCCACGAGAGCGATCCGTGGAAGACCGTGCCCGACCCGAGCTGGATCGGTGCGCCGTCGGTGCAAGGGGTGGTTCACAACTACGACACCTCGCGCGGGTGGTTCCGAGGCGAGCGCGACTTCCCGGGTCCCCGCACGATGGCGGCGGCCACCGAGTGGATCGAGCAAAACGCCGGTCGCCACGACCGCTTCTTGCTGGTGGTCGACGAGTTCGATCCCCACGAGCCCTTCGACACGCCCGATCCCTACGCGTCCATGTACGACCCCGACTGGGACGGACCGCATCTCATCTGGCCGCCGTACGTCCGCGGGGGAGTGCGCAAGGGCGTGATCGACGAGCGCCAGGGTCGCCAGATCCGCGCTCAGTACGGGGCCAAGCTCACCATGATCGACCACTGGTTCGGTCGCCTCGTCGGGGCCCTCGACCGTCACGACCTCTGGTCGTCGACCGCGGTCGTCGTGTGCACCGATCACGGGCACTACCTCGGCGAGGAGGACACCTGGGGCAAGCCGGCCGTTCCCGTGCGGGCGACACTCGGCCACATCCCGCTGCTCGTCGCCTGGCCCGGATCGCGGCCCCGCGTCTGCGACGCACTGACGACGAGCGTCGACCTCTTCTCGACCATCGCCGATGTGTTCGACGTCGACGTCCCTCAGCGAACCCACGGGCATTCGCTCGTGCCCCTGCTCGACGGGACGGCATCGGAGATACGTGACTGGGTGCTGACCGGCGTGTGGGGGCGCGAGGTCGCACCTGGTCGACCACCAGCGCCGCTATTGCCGCGCGCCGATCGGGGACAACGCGCCGCTGTCGATGTGGTCGAACCGATGGTCGACCATGCCGACGGGTCTGCTCGACCGCGACCTCGCGCTGCCGCGCCCCGACGGTCGGGCCGTGCTCGACCACATGCCCGGTACGGACGTCCCCGTCATCCGCCAGCCGTGGGATGCCAGCGATCCCCTCCCGTTCTGGGCGTGGAGCCGCTTCCGAGGCAGCGAGCTGTGGGATCGCGTCGAGGATCCCGACGAGTCGCACAACCTGATCGGGGCCGAGGGGTCGTCGTCGAGTGCGTCGTCGGTCGAGGCCGACGCCGCCGAGCGCCTGCGCACCGCTCTCCTCGCCGTCGATGCCCCCGACGACCAGCTGGTCCGCCTCGGTCTGAGCTGACCCCCCGAACTCGCCGTCTCCTCCTCAGGTTCTGGTGCGTTGAACTGACCCTGCTGGGTCACGCGACGGCACCGGAACGCGGAGGGGGCGGTTCGGACCCCGACCTTTCGGGTGACGCATGCCACATACGGAACGGGCGCGTTCCGGAATGGGCGTCGGTACGGTCCGGTTGCAGATAACGAGACAGAGCCGTATCGAAAAGGTGAACGAAGCATGACTGAAGCCCTCACCCCCACCTCGGTGGCCACCACCACCCCCGATCCCACCGATCCGGGGGGCCGCGTGTACCAGCGCCGCTGGTGGACCCTGGCCGTGCTCTGCCTGAGCCTCATGGTGATCGGCGTCGACAACACCATCCTCAACGTGGCCCTGCCCACGCTGGTCAAGGACCTCAACGCCACGACGAGCCAGCTGCAGTGGATCGTCGACGGCTACACCCTCGTGTTCGCCGGCCTGCTCCTCACCGCCGGGTCGCTCGGTGACCGCTTCGGGCGCCGCAGGGCCCTCAGCGTCGGACTGGCCATCTTCGGCACCGGCTCGATCCTCTCTGCGCTGGCCGCCAGCCCCGAACAGCTCATCTTCATGCGCTGCCTGATGGGCATCGGCGCCGCGCTGATCATGCCGGCCACCCTCTCGATCGTGACCAACGTGTTCCGCGTACCGGCCGAGCGGGCCCGGGCCATCGCCATCTGGGCCGGCGTGTCCGCCCTGGGCATCGCCATCGGCCCGCTCGCCGGCGGCTACCTGCTCGAGCACTTCTACTGGGGCTCGGTGTTCCTGGTGAACGTGCCCATCGTCCTGCTCGCCCTCGTGGCCGGCTACTTCCTCGTGCCCGACTCGAAGGATCCGTCGGCGCCCCGCCTCGACCCGATCGGTGCCGTGCTCTCGATCGTCGGGCTGACGGCGCTCGTCTGGTCGATCATCGAGGCCCCCACCAAGGGCTGGGGTTCGACCTCGACCATCAGCGGCCTCGCGGTGGCCCTGATCATCCTGGGGGCGTTCGCCGCCTGGGAGCTGCACAGCGACCACCCCATGCTGAACGTCGGCTTCTTCAAGAACCCGCGGTTCACCGCGGCCAGCCAGGCCATCACCCTGACCTTCTTCGCCCTGTTCGGTTCGCTCTTCCTGATCACCCAGTACCTGCAGACGGTCCTGGGCTACTCAGCACTCGGCCGCCGGCGTCCGCATCCTGCCCTTCGCGGTGGTGATGATGGCTCTCGCGCCCCAGAGCGCCAAGGTGGCCGAGCGCTTCGGTACCAAGCTCGTCGTGTTCGGTGGGCTCACCTGCGTGGCCGCCGGCCTGCTGGTCATGCTGACCGCCGGACCGAACTCGAGCTACTGGCCCGTGTTCTTCGCCTTCGTGATCATGGCGGTCGGCATGGCCTTCACCATGGCGCCCGCCACCGAGTCGATCATGGGATCGTTGCCCCGTGACAAGGCCGGCGTCGGCTCGGCCGTCAACGACACGACTCGTCAGGTCGGTGGCGCCCTCGGCGTCGCCATCATCGGCAGCGTGTACTCGTCGATCTACGCCAGCCAGATCGTCACCCACCTGAACGGGATGCACCTCTCCGCCGCCCAGAGCACCGAGGTCTCGTCGTCGATCGGCGGCGCCCTCGAGCAAGCCGCCAAGATCGGCGGCCCGACCGGCCACGCGCTCGCCGACGCGGCCAAGTCTTCGTTCGTCACCGGCATGCACCACGGCGTGATCGTCGGGGCCGCGGTGGCCTTCGTCGGCGCCGTCATCGCCCTCGTCTTCCTGCCCGCTCGGGCTCCCGAAGCCGCCGACGAAGGCATCTCGCCCGACGAGCCCAACGTGTTCGGCCTGGTCGAGGGCGAAGCCGGCGATCTCATCGAGGAGGCCGAGGCTGCGGCCCACCGTGCCGACGCCCATGCCAGACTCGAGGTCACCGATGTCCGCGCCGACGACGACGAAGTGGAGGGGGCGAGCGTCTGATGGTGACCAAGGCCCCCGCGCCTGACCAGGATGCGCCCGCCGTTGCCGACGCCGTCCTGCCCCGTCCGGCCGGACGACCGCGCAGTGCCGCGGCCGACGAGGCCATCTTGGCCGCCACGATCGACGAGCTGGTGGCCGAAGGCTTCGACGAGCTGACCATCGAGCGGGTCGCGGCCCGCGCCGGGGTCGGCAAGGCGACGATCTACCGACGCTGGTCGTCGAAGACCGAGCTGGTGGTCGACGCCGTGGGCACGCTCAAGCCCCCACCGGTGCACCCCGACACCGGCTCGACCCGCGAGGACCTCATCGAGCTGATGTCGCTGGGTCATGGCACCATCGCCGACCCCGAGTACGGGCGTCTCCTGGCCGGACTCTGCATGGAGCTCCAGCGCAACGCCGAGATCGGCGACCTGTACCGCGAACGGTTCGTGGCGCCGCGCCGACAGGTCATGAGCGAGATCCTCGAGCGTGGGATCGAGCGGGGCGAAGTGCGTCCCGGCATCGATGCCGCGGTCGTCATCGACCTGCTCGTCGCGCCGCTCTTCTACCGGCGGATCCTCGGCGACGGACCCGTCGATCGGGCCGCTGTGGCCCAGATCGTCGACCAGGTCATGGCCGGCCTGAAATAGCCCCGAGGGCATCAAGATCCCGCTAAGGATCGCCCGCGGCCCGAGTTACGGCTGTACAACCGAATCATGAAGCGCATCCGGATCGATCACCTCGCCTACGGAGGTGCCCTGCTCGGGGTCCCACTCGTGGCTGTGTGCCTCCTGCCGCTGCGCGATCACATCGCCGGGACCAACGTTGCGCTGATCCTGGTCGTCGCCGTCGTGGCCGTGGCCATCACCGGCCGGCGGGTGGCCGCCGCTCTGGCCGCCGTGTCGGCCGCCTTCTGGTACGAGTTCTTCTTCACCGTGCCCTACAACTCGGTGCGCATCAACAACGGGCAGGACGCTCTGACCGCCGGACTGTTGCTCGTCGTCGGTTTGGCCGTCGGTCAGCTGGCGTCGTGGGCGCTCGGCCAGCGCGACGAGGCCCGCCGGGGCCGGGTCGACATCGGGCGCATCCACTACGCGGCGGAGCTGGCGGCGCAGGGCGAGTCGGTCGACCACCTGATCATGGCCGTGTCGCTCGAGTTGCGCGATCTGCTGTTCCTGCGCGACTGCTCCTTCGACTACGGCGTGGCCGACGAGCACCTGCCGTCGCTCGATCACGACGCCCGGGTCCGATGGGGCGATCTGGGATGGGGGACGGCGACCCTCGGGCTCCCGAGCAAGGGCGTCACCCTCGCCGCGCACGGGCAGGGCCGGATCGTCGGCACCTTCACGCTGACCCCCACGCCGGGCGTCGTGCTGGGCGAGGACCGGCTCCTCGTGGCCGTGGCTCTCGCCGATCAGGTCGGCGCCGCCCTCGCCGGCCTCCAGGCTGCCTGATCGACCTGCTTGATCCTCCGGTCGGCGGGGCCTCCCTTCGGATGGCTTCGCCGACTGCTTGATCCTTCGGTCGGCGGGGCCTCCCTTCGGATGGCTTCGCCGACTGGGTGTCACGCGGGGTGCGGCTCGCCCCGCTCCGCCGCGTCGATCGACCCGGGCAGGCGTCCCGTCACTGCCGGCCCCTTCGGTAAGGGGGCGTCAAGAGCGGATGCTCGGGCGCTAATCCAGCGCTAAGGCCCTACCTCGAGGCCTCGGCTGGAGATAGAACGACTCCATGGCCGATGTCATCTTTCTCATCGTGATCGTCGCCTTCTTCGGGCTGATGGTCCTGTTGGTCAAGGCGTGCGAGCGCATCATCGGGTCCGACGAGATCGCGTCGTCGCCCTCGACCAGCGAAGCGGAGGTCGGCTCATGACCGCCGACAACATCGTCGGGCTGGTCGTCGCCGTCCTGCTGACCGTGTACCTGGTCGCCGCCCTCGTCTTCCCCGAGAGGTTCTGATGAACGCCGCTGGGTGGATCCAACTCGTCGTGTTGATCGCCATCATCGGCGTCGGCACCCGCCTGCTCGGTCCCTACATCGCCGGCATCTTCACGATGTCGGCCGACTCGAAGCTCGTGCACGAGGATGCGGACACGGCTGAGCGCGAGGTGGTGGCGGCCGTCGCCGAGCACACCGGCGCGCTCGCAACGGCCGAGAGCGGGACGACGGTGGTCACCGCGGTCGAGCCTGTCGCCCCGAGCGAGGCTCCGGGCATCTTCCCCAAGGCGATGGGCGACCGGTTCTTCGGTCCCGTCGAACGGCTCATCTACCGCCTGTGCGGGATCGACGAGACCAAGGAGCAACGCTGGAGCGTCTACGCCCTCTCGTTGCTGGCCTTCAGCCTCGTATCGGTGCTCGTGGTCTACGGCATGCAACGGATCCAGGGCGCGCTGCCGCTGAACCCGAACTCGGTCAGCGGGGTGTCACCGGCGACCGCGTTCAACACGGCGGTCAGCTTCGTCACCAACACGAACTGGCAGAACTACGCCGGCGAATCGACGATGAGCCACCTCACCCAGATGGCGGCGCTCACGGTGCAGAACTTCGTGTCGGCCGCGGTCGGCTTGGCCGTGGCCATTGCCTTCGTCCGTGGGCTGATCCGCCGCCGATCGAACACCATCGGCAACTTCTGGGTCGATCTGGTGCGGGGCATCGTCCGGCTGTTGCTGCCGCTCGCCTTCGTTCTCGCCCTCGTCTTCGTCGGCATGGGCGTCATCCAGAACTTCCAGGGCAACACCGTGGCCCACACGCTCGATCACGCCGTGCAGGTCGTGCCCGGCGGTCCGGTGGCGAGCCAGGAGGCCATCAAGCAGCTCGGCACCAACGGTGGCGGGTTCTTCAACGCCAACTCGGCTCATCCGTTCGAGAACCCGACGGGCCTGACCAACCTGCTGCAGATCGCCGCCCTGCTGCTCATCCCCTTCAGCCTCACCTACGCCTTCGGCCGCATGGTCAAGGACCAGAAGCAGGGCTGGGTCCTGTTCGCGGCCATGTTCCTGCTCTGGATCGCGGTGGCGGGCCTGGCCATGGGCGCCGAGATCAACGGCAACAGCGCCCTCAACAAGGCGGGCGTGAACCAAGCCGCCACCTCGACCCAGTCGGGCGGCAACATGGAGGGCAAGGAGACGCGGTACGGGCCGGCCACCTGTGGTCTCTACGCCGGGTCGACGACCGGCACCTCGACCGGCGCCATCATCTGCCAGCACGACAGCCTCACACCGCTCGGCGGTCTGGCCCCGCTCACCAACATGATGTTGAGCGAGGTCAGCCCGGGCGGGGTGGGCGCCGGCCTCTACGGCATGTTGATCTTCGTCCTGCTCGCCGTCTTCATCGCCGGGCTCATGGTCGGGCGCACCCCGGAGTACCTCGGCAAGAAGATCCAGGCCGCCGAGATGAAGCTCGTCGTCATCTACATCTTGGCCGTACCGCTGATGGTGCTCGGCTTCGCCGCCGCATCGGTCCTCTTGCACGGAGCGAAGCTGTCGATCCTGAACCCCGGCCCGCACGGGCTGAGCGAGGTCGTGTACGCCTTCACGTCGGCCGGCAACAACAACGGCTCGGCCTTCGCCGGGCTCAACGGCGCGACCGACTGGTACAACACGACGCTCGGCTTGGCCATGTTGGTCGGCCGGTTCGTGCTGATGGTCACGGCCCTGGCCATCGCCGGCTCGTTGGCCCGCAAGCAACCGGTGCCGCCGTCGGCGGGCACCTTCCCGACGGGCACCGCCCTCTTCACCGGTCTGCTGGTCGGCGTCGTGGTGATCGTCGTGGGCCTCACCTACTTCCCGGTCCTGGCGCTCGGCCCCCTCGTCGAGCACCTGAGCCTCAAGTGATGGAGCACGCATGAGTTCGACAGTCCTCGACGAGCCCGAGCAGCCACCGCAACCCGAGTCGGGCGACGGCGAGGGGTCCGCGGACGGCACCGCCAAGAAGAGCAAGGCCGGCCTGTTCGACCCGGCCATCATGCGTCGGGCCGTGGGCGACAGCTTCAAGAAGCTCGACCCCCGCCTCATGGCCAAGAACCCGGTGATGATGGTGGTCGAGGTCGGCTCGGTGCTGACCACGATCCTGTTCTTCAGGGATCTCGGGAAGTCGAGCGCCAGCGAGAACTGGTTCGCCGGACTGGTGGCGGCCTGGCTGTGGTTCACGGTGCTGTTCGCCAACTTCGCCGAGGCCATGGCCGAGGGCCGGGGCAAAGCCCAAGCCGACTCGTTGCGCAAGGCACGCGCCGACACCGTCGCCAACGTCCGTCGCGCCGACGGCACGATCGAGCAGGTGCCGAGCCCGCAGCTCCAGGTGGGCGACGAGTGCGTGGTGGTAGCCGGTGAGGTGATCCCCGGCGACGGCGAGATCATCGACGGGATCGCGTCGGTCGACGAGTCGGCCATCACGGGCGAGTCGGCCCCGGTCATCCGCGAATCGGGGGGCGATCGTTCGGCCGTCACCGGCGGGACCCGCGTCCTGTCCGATCAGATCATCGTCCGCATCACGGCCAAGCCCGGCGAGACCTTCCTCGACCGGATGATCGCCCTGGTCGAAGGAGCGAGCCGGCAGAAGACGCCCAACGAGATCGCCCTCAACATCCTGCTCTCGGGGCTCACGATCATCTTCCTGCTGGCCACGGTGACCCTTCAGCCCTTTGCCATCTACTCGGGTGGCGAGCAGAAGATCATCACGCTGGTCGCCCTCCTGGTCTGCCTCATCCCGACGACGATCGGCGCTCTGCTGTCGGCCATCGGCATCGCCGGCATGGATCGCCTCGTCCAGCGCAACGTGCTGGCCATGTCGGGGCGGGCGGTCGAAGCGGCGGGTGACTGCTCGACGCTGCTGCTCGACAAGACGGGCACCATCACGCTCGGCAACCGTCAGGCGGCGGCGTTCATCCCGATGCCGGGCGTGAGCGAGGACGAGCTGGCCGACGCGGCTCAGCTGTCGTCGCTGGCCGACGAGACCCCCGAAGGCCGATCGATCGTGGTGCTGGCCAAGGAGAGGTACGACCTGCGCGAGCGCGACCTGGTCGGGGCCGAGCTGGTGCCGTTCACGGCCCAGACCCGCATGAGCGGGCTCGACTTCGAGGGCCGACAGGTGCGCAAGGGAGCGGCCGACTCGGTGAAGCGCTATGTGCTCGATGCCGGCGGCACCGTTCCCGACGATCTCGACAAGGAGGTCGAGGCCATCGCGACCCAGGGCGGCACGCCGCTCGTCGTGGTGGACAACGGTCGCGTCATGGGTGTGATCCAGCTCAAGGACGTCGTGAAGTCGGGTATGCGCGAACGCTTCGACGAACTGCGGGCCATGGGCATCCGCACGGTGATGATCACCGGTGACAACCCCATGACGGCGGCGGCCATCGCCGAGGAGGCCGGTGTCGACGACTTCCTGGCCGAGGCCACCCCCGAGGACAAGATGGCCCTGATCAAGAAGGAGCAGGCCGGCGGCTTCCTCGTGGCCATGACCGGCGACGGCACCAACGACGCACCCGCCCTGGCTCAGGCTGACGTGGGGGTGGCCATGAACACGGGCACCCAGGCGGCCAAGGAAGCCGGGAACATGGTCGATCTCGACTCGAACCCGACGAAGCTCATCGAGATCGTCGAGATCGGCAAGCAGCTGCTGATCACCCGGGGCTCGTTGACGACCTTCTCGATCGCCAACGACGTGGCCAAGTACTTCGCCATCATCCCCGCCATGTTCGTGGGCGTGTTCCCCGAGCTGAAGACGCTCAACATCATGCACCTCTCCAGCCCGAACTCGGCGATCCTCTCGGCGGTCATCTTCAACGCGCTGATCATCGTGGCGCTCATCCCGCTGGCGTTGCGAGGCGTGAAGTTCCGCGCCGCCGGTGCGGCGGACGTCCTGCGGCGCAACATCCTCATCTACGGCGTGGGCGGGCTCATCGCCCCCTTCGTCGGCATCAAGATCATCGACCTCGTCATCAGTGGGCTGGGAGTCAAATAGATGAAACGTCAACTGCTGCCGGCCGTGCGCATGATGGCGGTGCTGACCGTCGTCTTGGGCCTCGCCTATCCGTTGGTCGTGCTCGGCTTCGGCCAGGCCTTCTTCCACCACAAGGCCAACGGATCGATCGTCAAGGTGGACGGTCAGGTCGTGGGCTCGTCCGCCCTCGGCCAGCAGTTCACCTCGGCCCGGTACTTCTCGAGCCGGCCCTCCGCCGCCGGCATCACGGCCAGTGGCTCGCTCGGCGACGACGGCAAGCCAGGTGACCCCAGTGACCTGTCGTTGTCGAACAGCGGAGGCGCCAACTTGGGTCCCACCAACCCGACGCTGCTCACCGACGTGACCGACCTGGCCGTGGCCTACCGCAAGGCGAACGGCCTGGCGCCCGGGGCCAAGGTGCCGATCGACGCCGTCACCACTTCGGCCTCGGGCGTCGACCCCGAGATCTCGGTGGCCAACGCCCGTCTGCAGGCGGGCCGCGTCGCCAGGGTGCGCGGCGTCGCGGTGGCGACCGTCGACCGCCTGATCGATCGCTACACCGACGGCCGGTCATTAGGCTTCTTGGGCGACCCGGGAGTGAACGTGCTCGAGCTCAACCTGGCCTTGGATCGGCTCTCTCATTCATAGACTCCGGTCATGAGCCGCGGCCACCTGCGCATCTACCTGGGGGCAGCCCCGGGTGTGGGCAAGACGTTCGCGATGCTCGACGAGGGTTGGCGACGTCACAACCGGGGCACGGACGTGGTCGTCGGCTTCGTCGAGACCCATGGCCGGCCCAAGACGGCCGACCAGCTCCGTGACCTCGAGGTCGTGCCCCGCAAGGTCATGGTCTATCGAGGGGCGACGTTCGAGGAGCTCGACATCGAGGCCGTGCTGGCCCGCCGACCCGAGGTGGTGCTGATCGACGAGATGGCGCACACCAACATCGTCGGCTCACGACACGCCAAGCGCTACGAGGACATCGAAGTCCTGTTGCAAGCCGGGATCGACGTCATCACCACCGTCAACATCCAGCACCTCGAATCGGTCAACGACGTCGTCGAGCGGATCACCGGCGTCAAGCAGCGCGAGACGGTGCCCGACGCCGTGGTGCGGGCCGCTGACCAGGTCGAGCTGGTCGACATGACACCCGAGGCGCTGAGGCGCCGGATGGCGCACGGCAACATCTACGCGCCCGACAAGGTCGACGCCGCCCTCGGGAACTACTTCCGGGTCGGCAACCTGTCGGCGCTGCGCGAGCTGGCGCTGCTGTGGGTGGCGGACAAGGTCGATGCCGGGCTCCAGGACTACATGGAGGCCCAGGGCATCGAGGGCCCGTGGGAGACCCGTGAGCGCGTGGTGGTGGCGGTGACCGGATCGCCGAGCGGCGAGTACCTGATCCGCCGGGCGGCCCGGATGGCCCAGCGCACCAAGGCCGACCTGCTCGGCGTACACGTGCAGTCGACCGATGGTCTGGCCGGTTCGCCGGCGGACCTGCTCGAAGCTCATCGCCGGCTGCTCGCCGATCTGGGTGGGGACTACCACGAGGTCATCGGAGGCGAGGTCGCCGCCGCCCTGACTCAGTTCGCCCGCACCGAGAACGCCACCCAGCTGGTCCTCGGGGCCACCCGGCGCAACCGGTGGGCCGAGCTCACCCGCGGTTCGGTCATCAACCGCGTCTTGCGCGAAGCCGGGTCGATCGACGTCCACGTCATCAGCTACGAGCAGGACGAGGTCGGCGACGCCGAGTCGAAGCCGCTGTCGCTCGTGCGGCCCCGTCGCCGAGCCCGGCTGTCGACCCGTCGTCAGGTCGCGGGTGGGTTGCTCGCCGTCATCGGGATCCCGCTGCTCACGCTGGCCCTGACCCCGCTGCGCAGTCACATCAACCTGTCGACCGACATGATGCTGTTCCTCGTCCTGGTGGTCATCGTGGCCGTCGTGGGCGGTCTGTGGCCGGCGATCGTGGCGGCTGTCGTCGCCTCGTTGGCCGTCAACTGGTACTTCACCGAACCGCTCCACACCTTCACCATCGCCGAAGGGCAGAATCTCGTCGCGCTGGCGACGTTCCTGGTCGTGGCCGCCATCGTCAGCACGCTGGTGACCAAGCTGGCGCGGCGCTCGGCCGATTCGTTGCACGCGCGCGCCGAAGCCGAGGCCCTCGCCCGTCTGGCCGGTGGCCTGGTCGGTGGCGACGACGCCCTCGACCAGATGCTCAGCCACCTGCGCACCACCTTCGAGCTCGAGGCCGTGAGCCTGCTCGTGCCGGCCGCCGACGGGTCGGGGGGTGGATGGCGGGTCGAGGCCCAGGCTGGTGAGGCGGCGCCGACTGAGCCGTCGGGTCATCAGGCGCTACCGGTCGGCGGCGGGGCCATGGTCGTCTACGACGGTCCGGCTCTGACCGTCGACGACGAGCGCGTGCTACGCGTGTTCGCCGCCCAGCTCGGCTCGGCGCTCGAGCGGCGGCGACTGCGGGCCGAGGCGGCCGAAGCCGCCGCGCTGGCCGAGGCCGACGAGCTGCGCACCGCCATCCTGCGGGCGGTGTCCCACGACCTGCGCACGCCGTTGGCATCGATCAAGGCGTCCGCGACCAGCCTCTTGCAAGACGACGTCGACTGGACACCCGAGGCCCGCCAGGTCTTCCTCGCCACCATCGAGGAGGAAGCCGACCGGCTCAACGTGCTGGTGGGCAACCTGCTCGACATGAGCCGACTCGAGAGCGGCGTGCTCGAGGTGGCGGTGGGACCGGTGGCGCTCGAGGAGGTCGTGGCCCGCGCCCTGGCCAGCATCAGCCAGGTCACCGGTCCGGTCGACGTGCAGGTGTCCGAGGAGCTACCGCGGGTGCTGGCCGACGCGGGCCTGCTCGAGCGCGTGGTGGCCAACGTCGTCTCCAACGCCCTGCGCTACTCGCCCGATGACCGTCCGTTGCGGATCGAGGCGGGCGAGGTGGGTGACCACGTCCACCTGCGCATCATCGATCAGGGCCCGGGGGTGCGACCCGGTGACCGCGACCGCATCTTCGAGCCGTTCCAGCGCCTGGGGGATCGCTCGTCGAGCACAGGCGTCGGGTTGGGGCTGGCCGTGGCGCGAGGGTTCACCGACGCCATGGACGGCGAGCTGTCGCTCGAGGACACTCCCGGTGGCGGGCTCACGACGGTCATCTCGCTGCGCTCGGCTCCGAGTCCGGCGGCGGCACCACCACCGGCGGCCCCCAGCGAGGCGGTGTCGCGATGACGCGAGTACTGGTGGTCGACGACGAGCCGCAGATCCGACGAGCGCTGGCCACCAACCTGCGCGCCCGCGAATACGAGGTCGACCTGGCCGCGACCGGCGAAGAGGCGTTGCGGTTGGCAGCCGAACGCCACCCCGACGTCGTCGTGCTCGACCTCGGGCTCCCCGGCATCGACGGCATCGAGGTCGTCCGCGGGCTGCGCGGATGGAGCTCGGTGCCGATCATCATCCTGTCGGTGCGCGAGGACGAGCACGACAAGGTCGAAGCGCTCGACGCCGGGGCCGACGACTACCTGGCCAAGCCCTTCGGCATGAACGAGCTGTTGGCCCGGCTGCGTGCCGCCGTGCGTCGGGCGACGCCGCTCGACGAGCTCCCAGTCATCGAGACCGACGACTTCCGCGTCGACCTGGCGGCCAAGAAGGTCAGCCGCGACGGCGCCGAGGTGCACCTCACCCCGACAGAGTGGGGACTGGTCGAACAGCTCGTGCGCAACCGCGGCAAGTTGGTCACCCAGCGCCAGTTGCTGCAGGAGGTCTGGGGTCCCGAATACGAGACCGAAGCCAACTACCTGCGGGTCTACCTGGCCGGGCTGCGGCGCAAGCTCGAACCCAATCCCGGCCGCCCTCGCTACTTCATCACCGAGCCGGGGATGGGCTATCGCTTCGAGACCGATTCGACCCATTAGCCGAGGCGCTGGTGCACGCCTGGCCAAGGGTGACTGGATAACGTCCAACCATGGAGCCCGGGGTGCGGACCAACCCCCGACGCGATCGGACGCCCCGCCCGGCGCGCCTGAACTTCGCCCGCTCGTTCCATTCCCGCCTGCCCGACGCCGCCCCGACCCCGCTGCTCGAAATGCGCCCGCTCGCCGACGAGCTGGGACTCGGCGGGTTGCTGGTCAAGGACGAGTCGGCACGCTTCGGGCTCCAGAGCTACGAGGTGCTGGGCGCGGCCTGGGCGCTCTACCGCGAGGTGCTGAGCCGCCTCGGGCGCCGACCGCCGATGTGGCAGGGGATGGACGACCTGCGTCGCGCCATCGAACCGGTGGGTCGGCTGCGGGTCGTCACCGTCACCGACGGGGGCTTCGGCGCGGGGGTGGCCCGGGCCGCCCATCTGTTCGGCTTCGACGGGGTCGTGTACCTGCCGGCCACGGCCGCGCCCGAGCGCATCGCCGCCGTCGAACGGGAAGGGGCCCAGGCCATCACCGTGGGCACGACGTGGGACGACGCCATGGCCGCCGCCGCCACCGAGACGGGTGACGAGGTGGTGCTCCTGAGCGAGTCGTCGTGGGAGGGGTTCGACGACATCCCCTCCTGGGTCACCGAGGGCTACACGACGGTGTTCGAGGAGGTCGAGGACGAGCTCGAGGCCCGCGGCCGGCCCCTACCCGACGTGGTCTCGGTCCCCTTGGGCATCGGCGCCCTCGCCGCCTCGGGCGCCAACTGGCTTCGCGGCGAGCGCTTCTCCGAGGATCTCTGGATGATCGGGACCGAACCGACCGCCGCCCCATGCTGGTCGGCGTCGATCGAGGCCGGTGAACGGATCACCCTGCCGTCGACGGGGATCACCGTCATGGAGGGGTTGGCGCGAGGGTTGCCGTCACCGCTGGCCTGGCCGGTCGTGCGCGACAGCTATCGACGCCATCGCCGCCGTCGACGACGACCGCGCCCTCGAAGCGGCGGTGCGGCTGGGCGAACACGGCGTACGGGCCAGCCCGACAGGGGCCGCCGCCTTCGCCGGCGTGCTCCAGGCGCTGGTCGACAAGGCCGATGGCCGTGACTCGATCCCGTTGGGCCCGGCCTCGCGGGTGTTGGTCGTGGTCACCGAGGGCGCCTTCGCGGATGCCGTCGAGGCGTGAGCTCGATCACCGACGACGTCGAACGCGCCGCCGACCTGTTGGCCGCCGGCGGGTTGGTCGCCTTCCCGACCGAGACCGTCTACGGTCTCGGCGCCGACGCGTCGGATTCCTCGGCGGTCGGGCGGATCTTCGCCGTCAAGGGCCGCCCGACCGACCATCCCGTGATCGTGCACCTGGCCGACGGGGGCGATCTCGACCGATGGGGCGCCCGCATCAGCTCCGAGGCCAGGGTGCTGGCCGAGGCGTTCTGGCCCGGACCGCTGACCGTGCTCGTCCAGCGCACCGCCCGGGTGCCCGATGCCGTGACCGGTGGTCGGGCGACGGTGGGACTGCGCGTTCCCGATCATCCCGTCGCCCACGAGCTGTTGGTGGCCTTCGGTGCTCGCCGGCCCGACGGCGCCGCCATCGCCGCCCCCTCGGCCAACCGGTTCGGCCGGGTCAGCCCGACCACGGCGGCCCACGTGTTGGCCGACCTCGGTGACGACGTCGATCTGATCCTCGACGGTGGACCCTGCACGGTCGGCATCGAGTCGACCATCGTCGACTGCACGGGACCGGTTCCCGAGGTGCTCCGTCTCGGCGGCATCAGCATCGATCGGCTCACGCACGCGCTCGGGGTCGCACCCCGAGGTCGATCTGAACGCCAACGCGCGGACGAGGGCGGTGCGGCCGACGCGCCGATCGGCGCGCGGGCGCCGGGGATGCTGGCCTCGCACTACGCGCCGCGGGCGCGCGTCGAGGTGATCGAGAGCCCGGCCGTGGTCGCCGAGCGCGCCGCCGAGCTGGCGGCCCGAGGACTGGTGGTCGTCGTCATCGCTCCGGGAGTGCTCGACGGCCTGCGCGCCGAGGTGATCGAGCTCGAACCGGCGGGTCCGGCCCACGACTACGCCCACGTCCTCTACGACCGGCTTGCGCCAGGCCGACCGGCTGGCCGCCGACGTCATCCTGGCTGTCCCGCCGCCGGCGGATGACCCAGATGGTCTGGGCGCCGCCGTCCGCGACCGCCTCGCTCGCGCGTCGCGCTGAGCATCCCAACCCAGCTCCTCTTCCCCGCACGAACCTGTGCCGTCAGAGGTCACCCGGGCCGCGCGTTGCGGTACAGGTTCGGGGGACCGGGGCTCGGCGACGGGTCGAGGCTGGGGCGTCAGGGCTGGTGGGCGTGGGCCAGGATGCGCTTGAAGGCGTAGAAGTAGGGCCCGGTGTCGCCCAGCTCGGCGACGACGCGGCGGCGGTACTCGGCGACGAAGTCGTCGTAGCGCGGCGTCGTCGAGCTGGGCGTGGTACCCGGTGAGCAGCGTGCCCTTGGTCCACTCGACCACGTCGACGGGCGAGTCCAGTTCGAACCCGTACACCTGCATCCACACGTCGAGATCGACGAGACCCGAGGCCGTGCAGGACGCTGGCGTAGTGCTCGGGGGCCAAGCACGTTGGCCGCGCCGCCCCTGGCCGTCAGCCCCCATTCGGCGACCGAGCTGGTCGGCCAGCGGTGTGGGACGGGTGGTCGTGGTTGGCCGGGACCTGGAACGCGATCTGGCCGTTCGGCAGCGAGCGCTCGGCTGAGCCGGGCCAGCAACTCGGCATGGTCGGGCACCCACTGCAACGAGGCGTTGGCGAACACGACGTCGACGAGCTCGAGCGGGGTCGTAGTCCTCGAGGTGGCCCCATTCGAAGCTGAGCCCGTGGTCCGACTGGTGCGCGACGAGGGCTCGGGCCCGCTCGAGCATCGGTTCGGCATCGTCGATCCCGACGGTGTGAGCCGCCCGCAGCTGCTGGTGCAGCGCCAGCGTCAGCTCGCCTGGTCCGCACCCGAGATCGACCACGCGGCCTCCGGGCACCGGGTCGAGCCGGGCCACCAGATCGTCGAAGGGCCGGCGACGCTCGGCCGCGAAGCGCTGGTACTGGTCGGGATCCCACGTCGACGGGCTCATGGCTCCGACGCTAGGCCAACCGTCTCCCTCGTTTCAAGACAAGTTCAATACAAGTGACGATGAGCACCGGCGCCGACCTTCGCTCGCGGACCCGGCGGCAGATGACCACCGCTGGTGTGGCGATCTGCCGCCGCGACGTCAGGACGAGACGTGCACGGTCCGGGTGTGCCAGCCGGTCGCCCCGTTCGGCTCGGGATCGGCCTGGTCGCTCGTCTGCGTGGTGCCCGTGCCGTCGGTGGCCCGGACGCGGAGTCGGTGGCTGCCGGGCTTGGCGTCCCACGGGACCATCCACTCGCGCCACGTGTCCTCGGAGAGGACCGACCCGAGCTGCGCGGTCATCCAGGCTCCGTCGTCGACCTGGACCTCGACCTTGCTGATGCCCCGATCCGGGGCCCAGGCCACGCCGGCGATCGGTGTCGTGCCGGCGCGGACGTTGGCTCCCGACCGAGGCACGTCGATGCGCGACTGGGTCTTGATGGGCGCCTCCTTGCGACCAGCCGAGCGGCACCCAGTAGGCGTCGAAGGCTTCGAGGGTGGTGAGGTGGATCTCGGTGAGCCACTTGCAGGCCGACACGTAGCCGTACAACCCGGCGACGACCAGTCGGGCGGGGAACCCGTGGACGGTCGGCAGCGGTTCGCCGTTCATGCCGACGGCCACCAGCGCCGTGCGCCCGTCGTCGAGCGCCGCCGTCGGGAAGCCGACGGTGAAGCCGTCCACCGAACGGCCGACGATCTGGGTGGCGCCCTTGTGCACACCGGCCCGATCGAGCAACGTGCGCAACGGCACGCCCTGCCACAGCGCGTTGCCCACCAGGTCGCCGCCGACCTCGTTGGACACGCACGAGAGGGTGACCGCCTCTTCGACCTGGGGCATGCCTCTGGAGGTCGTCGAAGGTCAGCTTGAACGGGTGGTCGACCATGCCCGTCACCGACAGCTGTCCAGTGGGCCACGTCGACCTGGGGTACGACCAGCGCGGTGTCGATCCGGTAGAAGTCGCCGTTGGGCACGATGTAGGGGCTCAGGCCGTCGACGGGGAACGAGGCGGTACCGGGACGCCTCGAAGGCGGCCGGCGAGCCTGGTGGCACGGCCCGGTTGCTCGGGCGGATCAGGCGGATCTTCTCGCGGACGGCTTCGATCGACGATCGAGAGCGCAGCGTCCGTCCGGCCAGGGCGCCGGTGACGGCGAAGGCACCGGCGGCGCCCGCCCACCCGAAGAAGGCTCGCCGCGTGGCGGTCGAATCCGTGGGGCGTGCGATCACCTTCGACGGCGCCGCCTTGCTTCCCGGCGGTTGCATCCGGGGACGCGACGACGCCGGCGGTGGCGGGGCCACGGGCAGCAGGTGCCCCGTCCTGGCCACCTTGAACAGACCGAAGAGGGTGCCCAGGCCAGCGGCGACCGAGAAGAGCGCGGCCACGACGGCGAGGCCGGTCGAGGCGAGGGGATCGTCGCGCGCTGGCGACGATCCCGACGACCCCGAAGGCGGCGAAACCCGGCGACCGCGACCCAGGGCCGGCGCCGAGCGGCGCCGCCGAGTCCGGCCCCGAGCAGCACCGAGACGATCACGATGCCGGCCACGAGCGAGGGCTTGTCGGCGGTGCCGAGCACGCTGATCGCCGTGCGGGCGACCCCGCCGCCCGACGCCCGGATGAAGGCGTTGCCCACGCTGCCGATCAGCGACTGGTTGCGGCTGCCGAAGCCGGTGACGATCTCGCCCACACCGAGGGCGACACCGGCCGCCAGCGCGCCGGACCAGCGGGCCTCACCGATGGTGGGGTGGGCCGTCCCGCGGGGGACGTCGGAGGGTTGGGCACGGGTCCGAGAGGCCACCGGCGGACTCGTGCCGGGATCTGTCGGGATGCCGGTCACAGGACCTCTACGGTGCCAGAACCGGGCGGAGATTCCTGCTCACCTGTCCGGAAACATTCGCGAGCATCACCGGTCTCGATCCACCGCGACCGGCTGTGGGGCCCCGTGGGCCGGGTCAGTCCCGAACGGGGTCGGGGGTCGGAGGGGGCCTCAGGTCGATCCCCTCCCGGCCCTGGTCGATGGCGAGGGTGACCCGCTCGTGGGCGGCGACCACGTCCTCGACGTCGTTGCGCTCGTCCACCGCCAGTCGCGCCGAACGCAGGATCATGGCGGCCTGGCGGGCCACCAGCTCTCGCTGTTCGTCGGTCCT
Organism: uncultured Microthrixaceae bacterium; assembly: GCA_963734965.1. GTDB lineage: Bacteria > Actinomycetota > Acidimicrobiia > Acidimicrobiales > Acidimicrobilacustridaceae > UBA4742. The sequence goes on from CAVTJK010000003.1 coordinate 396,748, forward strand.
CGCCACCTCGGCGATCTTGGCCAGGTTCTCGAGTTGGCGGATGCCGACCGCAGGCATCCCCCGTCCGGCTTGGCGGATCTTGTCGAAGCTGCGGTTGATGAAGCGGTCGTAGCGCGGCGCCGGCTCGATGAGTCGGATCTCGCCTTGGTTGTCGCGGTAGATGCCGTCGGGAAGACCCGACGAGACGAGCTTGCACATGGCATCGCCGAGCCAGTCGATGCACGTGAGCGCGGTGTAGGTGTCGTTGACGGCGGGCGACAAGGCGCGGATGGCGATCTCGACCAGTTGGTCGATGGCGAACTGGAGATCCTGGGCCAACGTCCGATTCGGTCCGACGACGTGGGCCCGATCGAGTGCCTGCTCGACGGCCGCCGCCGAGTCGGCGGGGAACACGATGGCGAACGGTCGTCCCTTGACCAGGAAGTGACCGGGTCGGTGCACGACGCGCACCACCGCTCCGGAGCCGGCGGCGATCTTGACCAGTCGCCGGTGGTTGATGGCTTGGAGATAGCCGCTTGCCGGCGCACCGATCTCGGCCCCGCTCTCGTCGAGTCGTCGCCGCACCTCGGCCGGCGAGACGGCTCTGGCGGGCTGGGCGGTGGCTCCTTCCTCGGCCGCGTCGTACGCCATGTTCTGCAGCGCTCGTCCGAGGTCGGCCGCGATGCCGCTGATGACCTCGGTGATCTGGATCGACTTGGCCACGTGGTGGATGAAGTAGATCAGCACGCCCAGATCGACCAAGGTCAGCCCGAGTGCCACGGTGACCGAGACGTGGGGAACGAAGGCCTTGGCCGGCGGGCTCGAGACCGACCCGAGGGCCAGCACGCAGAAGACGAAGGTGGCGACGAACGTCCCGAGGGTGATCTGGGTGCCGACGTCCCGGATGAAGTTCCGCAGCATCCGCGGACCGAACTGCGTCGATGCCAGTGTCAGGGCGAGGATCGTGATCGAGAAGACGACACCGACGACCGTGATGACGGCTGCCGCGATGGCGGTGAGGATGGAGCGAGCGGCGTCCGCCCCGCCGGTGTTCACCCACGCCGGGAGCGACAGCGACCCGTCGCTCGCCGCCCGGTCCAGTTGATAGGTGACGAGGAACAGCGCCGCGGCGAGGACGACGAGGATGGTCGGGACGAGCCAGAGCGTGGTGCGCAGCGACTCGGTCCGCCAACTCGGCAGCCGTTCGCGGCGCGTCACCACCATCGCGGTGTGATCGGCGGGGTGTGTCGGTGTGGTCATGGTCGGGCGCGCTCCAGTATCGACGCCGACCAGGCTTCCCGGCACACCAAGGAGGCAGTCTAGCGGCCCACCTCAGGTGGACGAGTCGTGCGTGCCGTTCTCGGACTCCATCAGTCGGGCGCGCAGGTCGAGCACGGCCAGCACGATCTGGGCCGCCGTCGCGTCACCGCCGGTCGCGGGCGCCCACCAGGCGGCGAGCATCCGCTCGAGGCGGGCACCGTCGATGCGACGGCGGGCGCGTGCATCGATCTGGGGCAATGCTGACTCGATGGCCCGATCTATCAGGCGCACGGTGGGACCGGGACTGACGAAGCCGTGTTGCTGGCCGATGCTCAGCACGGACACCCCTTCGATGCACTGCTCGACGACCTGACGATCGCGCTCGATGGCGCGAGCGGTGCCGGACTGGGTTCCGCTCTTGACGGCGGAGCCGGGGTCGTCCGAGGTCGAGGTCACGGCGCCACGGCGTCGACCAACTCGTCCACCGGCGCGCCGGCTGAACCGGTAGCCGAGACCGCGGCTGGTGACCAGATAGCGAGGTCGGGCCGGCTCGGGTTCGAGCTTGCGCCTCAGCGATCCGATGAACACCCGGACGTAGTCGCACTGGTCGGTGTGTCCGAGTCCCCACACCTCCTTCGAGAGCTCGCCCTGGCCGACGACGGTTCCCTCCTGGCGAACGAGCACGTCCATGAGCCGCCACTCGGTCGCGGTGAGGTGGACGGGGTCACCGCCGACGGTCGCGTGCCGACCGGCCAGATCGAGGGAGAAGTGGCGGGTGACCACGAGACGGGTCTCGCCGACCCGGGCCGAGCGACGGAGCAGGGCCCGGAGACGAGCGAGCAGCTCGTCCATCCCGAAGGGTTTGGCCAGGTAGTCGTCCGCACCGGCATCGAGGGCGGCGGCGGCGTCGGCGGTGCCGCTCCGGGCGGTCAGCACCAGGATCGGCACGTAGCTCCAGCGCCGGATGCCCTCGAGCACCGCGAGGCCATCCATGCCCGGCAGCCCGAGATCGAGCAGAACCAGATCGGGATGGCGTTGAGCGGCGAGGGCCAGACCCTGTTCGCCGGTGTGGGCGGCGATCGTCTCGTAGTCCCAGGCCCTCAGGCTGATGCTGAGGGCGCGCTGGAAGGGCTTCTCGTCATCGATGATCAACAAGCGGGTCACCCTTCTCTTCTACGCCCGAGCTCGACCGGGACCTACAGGGTTTGCGCGATCTCAACGCCCGCGACGGCGATCTTGACGGATCCTTCGTGCGGCACCGAGGTGCCGAACCACGCGCGCTTCGGACCTTCCGATCATCGCGACGCGGCGCGGCCATCTGGTCCCCACTTCGTCGAGGAACGCGGAAGATCGGGCGAGGTCGCGTTCAGATCACGCCAAGGCGCTAGCGGTTGATCGGGCCTCGGCGTAGAGGTGAGGACCGGCCGGTCTTCACGCTCATCGCACGCTGCGTGTCGACCGCCGAACACCGACCTGGAGGTCTCATGCAAGATCTGATCTTTGTCCTGATCGTCCTCGTGTTCTTCGCGCTGATGCTGGCCCTCGTGCGCGGCTGCGACCGGATCATCGGGTCCGACGAGGACGCGCTCGGTTCGACCCGGGCGTCGGACGAGGACGTCGAGGTGGCCGCCTGATGATCGTCGCCTTCCTGGACGCCAAGGACTTCGTCGGGCTGGCGGTCGGCGCCGCCCTGATCGTCTACCTCCTGTTCGCCTTGCTGTTCCCGGAGAAGCTGTGAGCGCCGCCGGATGGATCCAGTTCGCCGTGTTCGGCGTGCTGGTCGCCATCAGCACCCCGTTGCTCGGCATCTACATGTACAAGGTGTACACGGGCCGCAAGCACGTCGGCTCCCGGGCCTTCGACGTGGTCGACAACGGCATCTACAAGGTCTGCCGCATCAACCCCGAGGGCGAGCAGCGCTGGAACGTCTACGCCATCTCGCTGCTGCTGTTCAGCGCCGCCGGCATCTTGTTCATGTACGGCCTGCTGCGCCTCCAGGGCCATCTGCCGCTCAATCCCGACCACATCGCCTCGCCCAACCAGGGCATCTCGTTCAACACCGCCGTCAGCTTCGTGACCAACACCGACTGGCAGGTCTACGCCGGCGAGTCGACCATGAGCCAGCTCTCCCAGATGTTGGCCCTGGTCGTCCAGATGTTCCTGTCGGCGGCCGTGGGCATGGCCGTGGCCGTAGCCCTGGTGCGTGGCCTCACCCGCGCCCGCCGGACCACGTTGGGCAGCTTCTGGGTCGACACCGTGCGCTCGACCACTCGCATCCTGCTGCCGATCTCGTTCGTCTTCGCCATCGTGTTCATGTCCCAGGGCGTCATCCAGAACTTCTCGGCGGCCAAGCAGGTCACCACGGTCGCGGCGGTGGCCACCCACGAGCAGAAGAACAGCGCCCTCCAGCAGTCCGCCACGCAAGGCCCGGTGAGCTCGCAGATGCCCATCGAGGAGCTGGGTGACAACGGCGGCGGGTTCTACAACGCCAACACCGCGCACCCGTACCAGAACCCCAACCCCTTCACCAGCATCCTGCTGTCGTGGCTCGTGGTTATGGTGCCCTTCGCCTTCGCCGTGACCTTCGGGAAGATGGTCGGCTCGATGCGCCAAGGCGCCGTCATCCTGGCTTCGATGGTCATCCTGTTCGTGATCGGACTGGTGGCCATCGGCGTGTTCGAAGGTCCCGGCAACCCGAAGTTGGCCAAGGCCGGGGTCACCCAGGCCGCCACCGCCGCCAACATCGGCGGGAACATGGAAGGCAAGGAGACCCGATTCGGGGTCAGCGCCTCTGCGATCGAGGGCAACTCGGTCACCGCTACCTCGGCCGGGTCGCCCAACTCGGCCCACGAGAGCTTCACGCCGCTCGGTGGCTCGGTCCCGCTCGTCAACATGCTGTTGGGTGAGGTCAGCCCCGGCGGCGCCGGGGGCGGGCTCTACGGGAAGCTGATCCTGGTCATCCTGAGCGTGTTCATCGCCGGGCTCATGGTCGGGCGAACACCCGAGTACCTGGGCAAGAAGATCCAGGCCCGGGAGATGAAGCTGGCCGTCATCTACATCCTGGCCGTGCCCGCCACCGTGCTCGGATTCGGTGGTTGGGCCATCGTCAACCACACCGCGTTGGCCGGTCTCTCCGCGTCGGGTGCACACGGGCTGACGGAGATGACCTACACCTTCGCCTCGACCACCAACAACAACGGCTCGGCCTTCGCCGGCATCACCACCGGCACCACCTGGTACGAGGTGGTGCTCGGCCTGGCCATGTTGATCGGCCGCTACGTGCTGATCGTCCCCGTGCTGGCCATCGCCGGATCGCTGGTGCGCAAGCAGCCGGTCCCGGCCACCGCCGGCACGTTCCGCACCGACACCCCCCTGTTCCTCGGCCTGCTTCTGGCTGTGACGGTGATCCTGGTCGGCCTGACCTACTTCGCAGTGGTCGCGCTCGGTCCCATCGTCGAACAGCTCACCGGCCACTTCTAGGAGACCGCCAATGGCTGCGACCCTCACCCCTCCTCCACCCTCGCCCGAGCCGGAACCCGAGCTCGCGGCCGGGATCGAATCCGACCGCAAGCCGGCCCGGTTGTTCGAGGCCGCCATCGTCCGACGGGCCTTGGTCGACTCGGTCGTCAAGCTGAACCCGCGCACCGAAGCCCGCAACCCGGTGATGTTCGTCGTGCTGATAGGTGCCGTGCTCACCACCGTCCTGTTCTTCGTCGACGTCGGTTCCGCGACCGCCGCCGACTCCGTGTTCGCCGGTTCCGTGGCCGTCTGGTTGTGGTTCACGGTGCTGTTCGCCAACTTCGCCGAGGCGGTGGCCGAAGGGCGGGGCAAGGCCCAGGCCGACACACTGCGCCGGACCCGCAGGGAGACGGTGGCTCATCGGCGCGATCCGGACGGGACCATCAGCGAGGTGGCCTCGTCGGACCTGCACGTGGGCGACCTGTGCGTCGTCACCCCCGGCCAGCTGATCCCAGGCGACGGCGAGATCATCGAAGGCATCGCCTCGGTGGACGAATCCGCCATCACCGGCGAGTCGGCCCCGGTCATCCGAGAGTCCGGCGGCGACCGCTCGAGCGTCACCGGCGGGACCCGAGTCCTGTCCGACGGCATCGTGGTGCGGATCACGGCCGAGCCCGGCGCCAGCTTCATCGACCGCATGATCGCCCTGGTCGAGGGAGCCGAGCGGCAGAAGACGCCCAACGAGATCGCCCTGAACATCCTGCTTGGCCGGGTTGACCATCGTCTTCCTGATGGTGGTGATGAGCCTGCAGCCCTTCGCCGTCTACTCCCAGGCGCCCCAGACGGTGGTGGTGCTCACCGCCCTGCTGGTGTGCCTGGCCCCGACCACCATCGGCGCGCTGCTGTCGGCCATCGGCATCGCCGGCATGGACCGGCTGGTGCAGCGCAACGTGCTGGCCATGAGCGGTCGGGCCGTCGAGGCGGCAGGTGACGTGTCGACGCTGCTGCTCGACAAGACCGGCACCATCACCTACGGCAACCGCATGGCCGCCGAGTTCCTGCCCGTGACGGGGGTCGACGAGCCGACGCTGGCGGCGGTGGCCCTGCTGTCGTCGCTCGCCGACGAGACGCCCGAGGGGCGCTCGATCGTGTCGCTGGCCGAGGAGCGCTACGGGCTCGTGACCGTCGACATGCCCGGTGCCGAGCTGGTCCCGTTCACGGCCCAGACCCGCATGTCCGGCATCGAGTGGGAGGGTCGCTCGATCCGCAAGGGTGCGGCCGACTCGGTGCAGCGCTGGGTCGTCGAGCAGGGCGGCACCGAGCCGTCCGACCTCGACGGGATCGTGGCCGGCATCGCCGGTACCGGTGGCACCCCGCTGGTGGTGGCCGAAGGGACCCAGGTGCTCGGCGTCATCCACCTGAAGGACACCGTCAAGACCGGGATCTCCGCCAAGTTCGACGAGATGCGGGCCATGGGCATCCGCACCGTCATGATCACCGGCGACAACCCCATCACCGCGGCAGCCATCGCCCGCGAGGCCGGCGTCGACGACTTCCTGGCCGAGGCCACGCCTGAGGACAAGATGGCCCGCATCAGGGCCGAGCAGGCCGGCGGGAAGCTGGTGGCCATGACCGGGGACGGGACCAACGATGCTCCCGCCCTGGCTCAGGCCGACGTGGGCGTGGCCATGAACACCGGGACGCAGGCCGCCAAAGAGGCCGGGAACATGGTCGACCTCGACTCCAACCCGACCAAGCTGCTCGAGATCGTCGAGATCGGCAAGCAGCTGCTGATCACCCGCGGCTCGCTGACCACGTTCTCGATCGCCAACGACGTCGGCAAGTACTTCGCCATCATCCCGGCCATGTTCGCCGGGGTGTACCCGGAGCTCTCGACGTTGAACATCATGCACTTGAGCAACCCGCACACCGCCATCCTCTCGGCGGTCATCTTCAACGCCATCATCATCGTCCTGCTGATCCCGCTGGCCCTGCGCGGGGTCAAGTTCCGCGGCGGCCAACGCCCAGGCCATCCTGCGTCGCAACATGCTCATCTACGGCGTGGGCGGCGTGATCGCTCCATTCGTCGGCATCAAGCTCATCGATGTCGTCCTCACCGCCCTAGGGGTGCACTGATGCGTCGCCAAGCCCTCACCGCCGTCATGTTGCTGGCCTGCCTGGCCGTGCTCACCGGCCTCGTGTATCCGCTCGTCGTCTTCGGGATCGGCCAGGCCGCGTTCGCCCACCAGGCCAACGGCTCGTTCGTCACCCGCAACGGCGTGGTCGTCGGCAGCTCTCTGCTGGGCCAGAACTTCGTCGACGCCAAGGGGAACCCGCTGCGCCAGTACTTCCAGCCCCGGCCGTCGGACTCGCTGGAGACGTCCTACAACGCGGCGGGCAGCGCGGCGTCGAACCTGGGCCCCGGCGATCCTCGTCTGGTCGGCTTCCAACCCGGCCTCAACACGGTGGGCCTGAACGGCCAGCCGTCGAAGACCAACGTGTTCGCCACCAAGGCCGATCCCTATTGCGTGCCCACCGATCCGTCCGCCGCCCCGGTCATCGCCCCGTCGGCCGGCCAGAAGTACGCCAGGACCAAGACCGGGCAGTACGTGTGCTACCCCAACACGGTGCCGCAGCGAGCCATCGCCTACCGCCTGCTCAACGGCGTGAGCGCGGCCACCAAGCTGCCGTCGGACGCCGTGACCGCGTCAGGTAGCGGCCTCGACCCCGACATCTCGGTCGCCAACGCTCGCCTGCAGGCCCCTCGGGTGGCGCAGGCCCGGCACCTGCCGTTGGCCACGGTGACCGCGCTGATCGCCAAGAAGACCAGCAGCCGCACGCTCGGGGTTCTCGGCGAGCGGACGGTCAACGTACTCGATCTGAACCTGGCCCTCGACGACGTCCGCTGATCGGGGAGATCAGGGAGTACGGCCCAACATCCCCAGCAGACGTTGCTGGGGCGATGCACCGGAGTCCACGTCCACGCGCGATCCGAACATGCCGCTCGCGCTCAAGAGGTCGATCTGCGGTTCGATCACGGCGATGGCCGTCGTGACCAGGTCCGGGTCGAGCTCGGTGGACTGGCCGGTGGACGAGGCCAGATCCCAGCCATGCACGAGCACGTCGATGAAGCGGTGTCCGCAGTAGATCTCGCCGGGGACCGGACCGTAGGAGACGGCGACGGGCGTGGTCATGGCGTCGGGCCCGAAGAAGGCCGTCTTGGCGGCAGCAGCCGAGGCGTCGTAGGCGGCCAGCGGGTCATCGCCGAGCACGTCGCCGTCGTAGCGGTCGCCCACCTCGTCGATGGTCTGGCCCTCGACCAGGGGCGCCACCCACCAGTTGCCGCTGACGATGTGATTGAGCAGCTCGCGCACGCTCCAGGCCTCGCACGCACTGGCTCGGCCCCATGCCGCCTGGCTCACCCCGCCGACGATGGTGTGGACACCATCGAGGGCGCGGGCGTGGGCTTCGGGCAATTCGATCGACATGTGATCCCCCCCTTGCGTTCGCTCCGTGCCGTCGACTCTAGTGAGTCACCCGATCACACGATCGAGGCGAGGGCCAGGCCGGCGGCGGCGGCGACCAGGCTGGCGAGGATCGAGGTCACGGCATAGGTCAGTGCCATCCTCGAAGCCCGCTTCTCGACCAGCCGTACGGTCTCGAAGGTGAACGTCGAGAACGTCGTGTAGGCGCCGCAGAAGCCGGTGCCCAGCACGATCTGATCCGTCTTCGGGAAGGCCTGATAGGTGACGAGGCCCACCAGCAGGCCGAGCACGAACGAGCCCGTCACGTTGATGACGAGGGTGCCGGCGGGGAGCGCGGAACGGTTGTGGCGTTGCACGGCGCGGTCGACCAGGTACCGGGTCGGCGCGCCAGCGGCTCCGGCGACGGCCACGCCCAGCACGATCACGATCACGATCCCAGCTCGCCGCGGCGGCCGAAGGCCCGGTCGCCGAGCACGATTCCGCCCCAAGCCGCTGCCAGTCCTCCGATCAGCGAGACGAACAGGTACACGGTCGCCGTGGTCCAGTGGCCGTCGCGAACCAGGACATCGGTGTCGACGGCCAGGGTCGACATGGTGGTGTAGGCGCCGATCACCCCGACGGCGATGAAGGGCCGGGCGTAGCGCGACGGGGGATACCGCTCGATCAACAGGACCGTGACCACGCCGAGCGCGAACGAACCCGTGATGTTCACGAACAGCGTGGCCAGCGGGAGATGACCGCCGCGCGGGACGAGCCATTGCCCGACCTCGTAGCGCGCCGACGCGCCCAGGGCCCCGCCGGCGGCGACGGCGGCCACGACGAGCGGTCGCAGCTGATCGGCGGCGGTGGCCAGATCGGGATCGACCGGGATGTTGTCGTCGAAGTCTCGTGAGGGTGTCAGGGGTTCCTACCTCCTCGGGGTGCGAGTGCTGGTAGGAGCCATCAGCCGGGACCCGGCGGTTCGAGGCGAGCTCCATCGCCGTCGGTGATCGTAGTCCTCGACGGCGAGGTCCTCGGAGACGGACGGCTGACGGGAGGGACGCCCGTCCGTTGAGGACCTGAGCGCGAAGCAGGCCGGCGGCGCGCGGTCCGCCCTGAGCGACTTCGCTGTGTCATCGGTCTCTCTGACGGCCGTGCACCCCGAGGCGTCGAACCGATCCCCGTCGCCATTCGTAGACGTCGATGAGCGGACACGACGAAAGGGACAGCCGATGCCGGTGAACCTCCCGCGGTGGCACCACGATCAGAACGTCGAGCCTGTCGCGACGGTGCGCTCCAGACGTGTCATCGGTCCCTTGATCGCGGCGTTCGTCGTCGCCCTCGCGCTGGCTGGGTGCGGCAGCTCGGGGTCCAAGACCTCGACCGGCTCGACGTCGGGCACCGCGGGGGCCTCGAGCGCGACCGCCGCTCCCAGCTCGACCACGACCATGGCTCCGTCCACCACCGCGGCCCCCACGACGACGGCGCTCCCCGCGACGACGGCCGCGCCCACCACCATGGCGCCGCCCCGCACGACGGCGCCGCCGCCGGCGACGATGGCCGCCCCCCGCACGACGACAGCCCCGCCGACGACGATGGCCCCACCCACGACGATGACCCACGGATACGGGTATTGAGGCCTCGCCACTGCGATCTACCCCGTTGCTCCCACCGGGGTAGCCCCAGCCCCGCCGCCCCGCTCGAAAGCCGGGCGGCGCGGCTGGCGGTCACCGAGATCTGGACCCGAAAAGCGCCGGTCTGGGCCCGATGCGGGCCCAGATGCCCGCGACGGGCTCCGGCACCAGTAAGCTCGATTGCCGATGAGAGGGTCAACGAGGCTCTTTCCACGAAGAGAGCAGAGAACGTTGGCTACAGGCACTGTGAAGTTCTTCAATAGTGAGAAGGGCTACGGCTTCATCTCGCGGGAGCAGGGCGACGACGTGTTCGTCCACTACTCCAACATTCAGGGCAGCGGCTACAAGTCGCTCGACGAGGGTCAGCAGGTCGAATTCGACGTGGCCCCCGGGCGCAAGGGCGAAGAAGCCCAGAACGTCCGCGTCATCTGAACCAAGTCATTTGTGCGGTGGTGGCGGGTGTGCGCTTCGGCGCCTCCCGCCACTGCTGTTCCTGAGGTCGAACGCGACAGGGACGGGCCTGTCCGCCTGGGGGGTTTGAACCGCTGATGTGCGGGATCGTTGGTGTGCTCCGCTTCGACACCCGACCGGTGTCCGAAGAGCTGCTGCGGACCATGACGTCCCGGCTGGCCCATCGCGGCCCCGACGACGAGGGGTACTGGTGCGACGGATCGATCGGCTTCGGCCACCGTCGCCTGTCGATCATCGACGTCGACGGTTCCCGCCAGCCGATGTCGGCGCGGGGCGGTCGGCTCCACGTCACGTTCAACGGTGAGATCCTCAACTACCGCAAGCTGCGGGCCGAGTGCGACTACGCCTTCCGGACCGACGGTGACACCGAGGTCCTGCTCGCGTTGCACGACCAGTTCGGGGCGGCGGGCGTGGACCGACTCGAGGGCCAGTTCGCCTACGCGCTCGACGACGGCGACGATCTGTGGCTCGTCCGCGACCGCATGGGCATCCTGCCGCTCTTCTACTACCAGGACGACCAGTGCTTCGCGTTCGCGTCCGAGCTCAAGGCGCTGTTGCCGGCGCTGCCGCGGCAACCGTCGATCGACACGCGCAGCCTCGACTCCTACCTCGCCCGTCGGGCGGTGGCGGCTCCGTACACATTGATCGAAGGCGTCCGCAAGGTGCTCCCGGGTCACACGTTGCGCGTGAGTCGCGACGGCCGGGTCGACCAGCGGCCCTACTGGAGCCTGCCCGACGGCGAGCCGCGAGCCATCGGCGACGAGCAGGCGGTGCACCGGGTCGCCGCCGCTCTGCGGGAGGCCGTCGACCGGTCGCTCGTGGCCGATGTGCCGGTGGGCGCCCTGCTCAGCGGGGGGCTCGACAGCAGCTTGATCGTGGCCATGGCGGCGCAGCAGATCACCGAGCCGATCCACACGTTCGCGGCAGGCTTCGGCGATCCCCGCTTCGACGAACTGGCGGTGGCGCGGGAGGTGAGCCGCCGATTCGCCACGAGCCACCACGAGGTGGTCGTCGACGCCGCCGGGTTCTCCGAGCAGTGGCGCCGCCTCACCTGGCACCGCGATGCCCCCATCTCGGAACCGGCCGACGTGGCCGTGTTCGAGCTGGCCTCGGTGGCGCGCCAGTCGGTCAAGGTCGTGCTCACCGGTGAGGGGGCCGACGAGATCTTCGGTGGCTATCCGAAGTACCAGTTCGCACGTTGGGCCAACTCGGCGGACTGGATCCCGGCCGGGGTCCGCCAGCCCGGCCTCGAGCGCTTGGCCCAGGCCATGCCGGCCAGTGCCCAGCGAGCTCGCATCGCGCTCCGCGCCTTGTCGGCCCCGACCGAGTCCGAACGGCTGGCACTGTGGTTCGCACCCTTCCTCGCCGCTGAGCGCCATGAGCTGTTGGGACCGATCGACGGGCGACCGTTGGGCGACACGATGTCGACGCGATCTGATCCGATCGCCCGGATGCTCGCCTATGACTGTCAGGCCTGGCTGGCCGACAACCTGCTCGAGCGCGGCGACCGCATGGCCATGGCCGCGGGCATCGAGATCCGACCGCCGTACCTCGATCGTGAGCTGGTCGAGCTGGCCTTCTCGTTGCCGTCCAACTTCAAGGTCCGCGGCCTCACGCGCAAGTGGGTGCTCAAGCAGGTGGCCCAGTCCTACCTGCCCAGCTCGATCGTCAACCGGCCCAAGGTCGGCTTCCGGGTCCCCCTCGACCACTGGTTTCGCAACCAGCTGTGCGGGATGGCCCGCGATCACCTGCTCGACCCGGGCTCGTTCGTGGGCACCAACATGAACACCGACGCCGTGCGGGCGCTGCTCGAGTCCCACGAGTCGGGTCGGCGGGACGAATCCATCCGCATCTGGACGCTGCTGTCACTCGAGGTCTGGCACGAGGTCTTCTTCGCCCGGCCCTTCGTGGGATCCGAGAAATCCCCGTCATGACGTGCCTACCGACTGGTCGGTAGGCTACGGTCGGCGGGTCGATCTCTATCCCCCCTTGGATGCCCGATGCCCCCCTCGCCTGCCGCTGTTCTCGACCGCCCCCCGACCGCAGCGACCGACGCTCCCGCTCGTCGGGCCCCCGATGAACGGATCAACCGGGTCACGTCGATCCCGTTCATCCTCGTCCACTTCCTGCCCCTCCTGGCCATCTTCACCGGGGTGTCGGTCCGCGCCGTCGTCCTGTGCGTGGTCCTCTACTTCGGGCGCATGTTCTTCATCACCGCCGGCTATCACCGGTACTTCTCGCACCGCAGCTACCGGCTGAATCGGTTCTGGCAGTTCGTGTGGGCGGTCGGCGGATCGTCGGCGGCGCAGAAGGGCGCGCTGTGGTGGGCCTCGCACCATCGGGACCACCATCGCTACAGCGACGGCGAGCTCGACGTGCACTCGCCCACCCAGAAGGGCTTCCTCTGGAGCCATGTCGGGTGGATCCTGTGCGACAAGTACGCCGTCACCGACTACGACCGCATCAAGGACTTCTCCAAGTACCCCGAGCTCGTCTTCCTCAACAAGAAGGACTGGATCGCCCCGTGGGCGCTCGGGTTCGCCTGCTTCTTCATCGCCGGGTGGAGCGGACTGCTCATCGGCTTCTTCTTGTCGACGGTGCTGCTGTGGCACGCCACCTTCACCGTCAACTCGCTGGCTCACGTGATGGGTCGGCGCCGCTACGCGACCGAGGACACGAGCCGCAACTCGGTCTTCATCGCCGCCCTCACCATGGGCGAGGGCTGGCACAACAACCACCACTACTACCAGGCGTCGGCCCGCCAGGGGTTCTTCTGGTGGGAGTGGGATCCGACCTACTACGTGCTCAAGGTCCTGAGCTGGATGCACATCGTGCGGGATCTCAAGCGGCCGCCGGCGCGGGTGCGGGCGTCCAACCGGGTGGCGCAGGGCAGCTTCGACATCGGGATGTTCCGAGCCCACTGGACCAAGGCGACCCGAGCGGTGGCCTCGTCGCACGTGGTGCAGGCCGTCCACGAGGGGAGGGTCAGCGCCTCCGATGCGCTGGCGTCGACGCGCGACGCCGCCGGCCAGACGGCCATCGCCCAGGGTCTGGCCTCGCGCAAGCAAGCCCTCGAGGGCTTCGTCCACTCGTCGCTCGAATCGGCCGAGGAGCTGGCCCGCGCCTCGCGCAAAGGCCAACGCGATCTCGGCCTCGAGACCTGACCCGGTCGCGCAGAGACGGCCCGCGGCCCGGGCCGGCGGGCGGGACACGGACCTCGTCAAAGGTCACAGGCGCTCGGCGAGCCGATCGTCGATGATGGACGGGTGACCGAATCTGACATCCACGCGCCGGCGGTCCCGGCACCGGCGGCGCTGCCGACCGATCCCGCCACAGGTCTCGGCCTGACCGACGACTCAGGGTTCGGCCCGTTCGACTGGGAGGATCCCTGGCCGACCTATGACCGGCTTCGTGGTGAGGCGCCGATCTGGCGCAACCCGTTGGGCGAGTTCCTGCTCACCCGCCACGCCGACTGCGAAGCGGTGCTGCGCGACCCACGGTGGAGCTCGAACCCGGCCCACATCCCCGTCGAGGCCACGGCCCAGAGCGATCTCGGCAACGCCATGGCCCTGGCCGAGGCCCACGTCCTTTTGTTCATGGATCCGCCCGACCACACCCGGCTCCGCAAGCTGGTGAGCAAGGCCTTCACGCCCCGCTCGGTCGAGCAACTGCGCCCACGCGTCGAGACGCTGGTCGACGAGATCCTCGACCGCGCCGCCGAGCGGGGCGGCCTCGACGTGGTTGCCGATCTGGGCTACGAGCTGCCGGTCGTCGTGATCTGCGAGATGTTGGGCGTGCCTCTGGCCGATCGTGACCAGTTCGCCGGTTGGTCGTCAGACGCGACCCGCCTGCTCGACGGGATGATCGAGCCGGCCGACGTCGAGAAGGGCGTGCTGGCCATGCTCAACTTCTTCGCCTACTTCGATGCGCTGTTCGACGAACGCCGTCGTCAGCCGGCCGACGATCTGGTGAGTCGGCTGCTGGCCGTCGAGGACGACGGCGATCACCTCGAGGCCGGCGACCTGCGGACCACGATCGTCCTGCTGTTCGTGGCCGGCCACGAGACGACCATGAACCTCATCGGCAACGGCACCTTGGCCCTGCTGCGCCAGCGCGATCAGCTCGTGCGGTGGCGCGACGATCCAACGCTCGATGCGGCGGCGGTCGAGGAGCTCTTGCGCTTCGACGGTCCCGCCCACGTGACCGGCCGGACCGCCACCGAGGACCTCGACGTCAACGGGCACCTGTTCAACAAGGGCCAGCGGGTCGCGACCCTGATCGGCGCGGCCAACCGTGATCCCTATCGGTTCGCCGATCCGACGCGGATCGATCTGGGGCGGACTGACAACCACCACCTCGCCTTCTCACAGGGAATGCACTACTGCCTCGGCGCGGCGCTGGCCCGCCTCGAGGGGCAGATCGCGATCAGCCGCCTGGTCCGGCGCTTTCCGGACATCGAGCTGGCTGCCGAGCCGGTGCATCGCGAGCACTTCGTGCTGCGCGGGCTGCGCGAGCTGCAGGTCACGGTGTGACGATCGCGGGTGAGGGGTTGACGATCGCGGCTCGCGTGGGGATACTGATCGGGATGTCTGCAACCACCGGGATCCTCCTTCTCATGTAGGCGAGCGCCACATACGGCGCTCGCCGAAGCTCCTGTGCCCTCGGGCCAGGAGCTTCTTGCGTTTTCCAGACCTGATCTCCGACCCAGAACCCACCCCGAAAGGTGCCTCCGATGCCCCCCGAGCCCGCACGTCCGCCGGTCATGCCGTTCGAGAAGTACCAGCCGTTCGTGCCGCTCACGCTGCCCGATCGCACCTGGCCCGATCGACCGATCACCAAGGCCCCCCGGTGGTGTTCGGTCGACCTCCGCGACGGCAACCAGGCCCTCATCGATCCGATGGATCCCGAGCGCAAGCGACGCATGTTCGACGTGCTCGTCAAGATGGGGTTCAAGGAGATCGAGGTCGGGTTCCCCTCGGCCAGCCAGCCCGACTTCGACTTCGTGCGCCAGTTGATCGAGGAGGATCTGATCCCCGACGACGTCACCATCCAGGTGCTGACGCAGTGTCGTCAGGATCTGATCGAGCGCACCTACGAGTGCCTGGTCGGAGCGCCGCGGGGCATCGTCCACTTCTACAACTCGACTTCGATCCTCCAGCGTCGCGTCGTGTTCGGACTCGACCAGGCCGGGATCACCGAGATCGCCGTCAACGCGGCGCGGCTGTGTCGCAAGCTCGAGGAGACGCTCCACGGGACTGACGTGCACTACGAGTACTCGCCCGAGAGCTACACCGGCACGGAGACGTCGTACGCGGTCGAGATCTGCGACGCCGTCGCCGAGGTGATCGAGCCGACCCCGGATCGGCCGCTGATCATGAACCTGCCGGCCACGGTCGAGATGTTCAGCCCCAACGTCTACGCCGACACGATCGAGTGGTTCCTGCGCCACATCCGCAATCGCGACGCGGTGATGCTCTCCCTGCACCCCCACAACGATCGCGGCTGCGCCGTCGCTGCCGCCGAGCTGGGCGTGATGGCGGGCGCCGATCGCGTCGAGGGCACCCTGTTCGGCAACGGCGAACGTACCGGCAACGTCGACGTGGTGACCCTGGCCATGAACCTGTTCAGCCAGGGCGTCGATCCCGAGCTGGACATCAGCGACATCGATGCGCTGCGTCGCACCGCCGAGTACTGCAACCGGCTGCCTGTCCACGAGCGCCATCCGTATGTGGGCGACCTCGTCTACACCGCCTTCTCGGGCTCGCACCAGGACGCCATCAAGAAGGGCTTCGCCGCCCTCTACGCCGACGCCGAAGCGGCCGGCCGGGGCCACGACTACGAGGTGTGGGGCGTTCCCTACCTGCCCATCGATCCCGCCCATGTCGGCCGGGACTACGAGGCGGTCATCCGCGTCAACAGCCAGTCGGGCAAGGGCGGCGTCGCCTACATCATGGAGTACGAGCACGGCTTCGACCTGCCCCGACGGCTGCAGATCGAGTTCTCGCGGAGCATCCAGACGATCACCGAGGACACCGGCACCGAGATCAGTCCCACGGCGATGTGGGACACGTTCACGTCGACGTACCTGCCGACCGACCCCACCGTCGAGATGCGCAGCCACGAGGTCAGCACCGACGCCGATGACGTGGCCACGCTCACGGCCCAGCTTCTCGTCGACGGTGAAGCGGTCACCATCTCGGGGACCGGCAACGGGCCGATCGATGCCCTCGTCGTCGCCTTGAGATCAGGGCTCGGCATCGCCCTCGACGTCGTCGACTACCACGAGCACGCCATCGGGGCCGGCGCCGACGCCGCCGCCGTCGCCTATGTCGAGACGGTCGACGGGGAAGGCGTCACGCGCTGGGGGATCGGCACGCACCCCAACATCGTCACCGCCTCGCTCCGCGCCGTGATCTCCGCCGTGCACCGCATCCACATCGGCGACCTCGGCCGCTGAGGCAGTCCCTCAATCGAACTCGATGGCGCTGAAGCCGCCGAGCTTGGACAGGTTGTGGCGCGCGTTGATCATCCGCACGGTGCCCGACTTGGAGCGCATCACGAGGGACTGGGTGGTCGCGCCGTTGCGGTCGTAGTGCACGCCCTTGAGCAGCTCGCCGTCGGTGATGCCGGTGGCGGCGAAGAAGCAGTTGTCGCCGGCGACGAGGTCGTCGGTGGTGAGGACGCGGTCGAGGTCATAGCCGGCGTCGAGCGCCGCGGTGCGCTCGGTGTCGTCACGAGGCCAGAGGCGGGTCAGCATCTCGCCGCCCATGCACTTGAGGGCGGCCGCGGTGATGACACCTTCGGGCGTGCCGCCGATGCCGAAGAGGATGTCGGCACCTGAGTCCGACCAGGCGGTCGAGATGGCGCCGGCCACATCGCCGTCCTGGATGAGCCGGACTCGAGCCCCTGCAGGCGCGCACCTCGTCGATGAGCTCGTCGTGGCGCGGGCGTTCCAGGATGACGGCGGTGACATCGCGCACCGATTCGCCCTTGGCCTTGGCCACCGCTTGGAGGTTCTCGGTCGGCGAGCAGTTGAGGTCGATGACCCCGGCGCACTCGGGCCCGACCGCGATCTTCTCCATGTACACGCACGGGCCCGGGTCGAACATGGTGCCGCGCTCGCTCACCGCGATCACGGCGATGGCGTTGCCGCGGCCCTTGGCCGTCAGGGTCGTGCCGTCGATCGGGTCGACCGCGATGTCGGTGGCCGGGCCGTTCCCGTCGCCGACCGACTCGCCGTTGAACAGCATCGGCGCTTCGTCCTTCTCGCCCTCGCCGATGACCACGATCCCGTCCATGGGCACGCTGCCGAGCGTGATGCGCATGGCGTCGACGGCGGCGCCGTCAGCCCCCTCCTTGTCGCCGCGTCCCATCCAGCGAGAGGCGGCCATGGCCGCCGCCTCGGTGACCCGCACGATGTCGAGGGCGAGGTTGCGGTCGGGCTGGGTCGATGCTTTGTCGGCCATGGCCCGACAAGGTACCAGCGCGACGTAACCGTCACGGGAAAGACGGCCCGGCCCTCTCAGCAGGCGCCCGGCGGAGGGGTGAAGGTGGTGGGGAAGATGCAGAACTGGGCGTAGAGCGTGAGCCGCACGATGTTCTCGGTGATGGCGATCGGATAGACGGAAGCGGACGAGCTCGAGTTGACTGACACCGCCCGCGGCGGCATGGGCTGCCCGAGGGGCCAGAAGGCCCCCGTCGCGGAGTCGACGAGCATGGGCTCGGCCTTGCCGTCGCCGTCGTAGTCGGCGGGTGCCGGAATGAAGTTGTCGCTGTTGTAGTTGCCGTCGAACACGATCGGGAAGTTGGCGAAGACGCCCGGGTGGCCTTGGACGTACCAGTTCACGCCGTCCAGATCGGCCACCGCCGTCTCGGCGTGGCCGACCTTGTCGTAGTCGGCCGGCACCGGGAGCAACGCCGCTTCGCTCCTGGGGGCGGGCGGGGTCAGGGCCACCTTCTTGCCCGTCTTGCTGGACAGGTAGTGGAAGCTGCCATCGGTGGGACGGAACACGGCGAGGTCCGTCTTGCCGTCTCCGTCGTAGTCGGCGGGCACGGGCACGTCGTAGGCCATGGTGCCGCCCGCCTTCGGCGGCTGACCGAGCTTGGTGGGCGAAGTCCGGCCCATGATCCACCAGGTGGCGTCGACCAGGTCGTAGTAGGCGGGGACGGTCTTGCCCGTGCCGTCGTAGTCGCCTGGCACCGGTACCAGGGTCGGCAACGTGAAGTTGGTCATCCCCGCTGGTGTGGCTGGCGGTCCCGCCGGCAGGCCGGCCGGGTCGTACACGATGGGGCTCGTGAGCGCGCTCGAGATCCAGGTGGTGCCGCGAAGCACGGCCGGTTCCCACTTGCCGTCGCCGTTGTAGTCCCCCGGCACAGGGAGGTCCTCGGCCTGACCGGTGTAGATCGGTGTGGCCTGACCGGCGGAGTACCAGTTCCCCGACTGGAAGTTCTCATACACCATGTCGGCCCTGGCGTCGCCGGTGAAGTCGCCAGGAGTGGCCTGGCACGCCGCGGCGATCACGACCAGCACGACCGCGGCTGCGACGAGCCGGACGCGTCGAGAGGTGCTCATCAGCACCGACCGGGGAAGCTGGATGGCGACAGGAGGCACTGGGCGTACAGCGTCAGACGGACGATGTTCACGAGGACGGCGGTGGGGAACACCGCCGCCGAATCGGGTGGATTGTTGGTACCGGTCTGGGGCGGTCGGGGTTGACCGGCGTGCCACACCACACCGTTCTGAGTGTCGATCATCGCCGGCTCGGTCTTGTTGGCGCCGTCATAGGCCGCCGGGGCCGGGAGGTACTGATCCTCGGGGCTCGTGAACGGGAACGAGGCGAAGACGCCGGCGTCGCCGTCGACGTACCAGTTCTGGCCGTCGGTGACCGCAGCTTGGGCGTGGCCGAGACCGTCGTAGGTGCCCGGAACCGGTAGGAGGATCCCGTAGACCGACGGCAGGGGCGGGGTGAGCACGACTTCGTGTCCGGTCTTGCTCGACAGGTAGTGGAAGCTGCCGTCGCTGGGGCGGAACACGGCGATGTCGGTATGGCCGTCACCGTCGTAGTCGGCCGGGACGGGCACGTCCCAGTCCAACTTGGCCCCAGCCGTCGGCGGGATGCCGAACTGGGTCGGGTTGGCGTGGCCCATGATCCACCAAGTGGCGTCGACCTGGTCGTAGTAGGCGGGGACGGTCTTGCCGGTGCCGTCGTAGTCGCCGGGCACAGGCAGCAGGGTCGGGGGCGCCGAGGCGTTGGCCCCGCCCGGTGTGGCGGGCGGACCGGCCGGCATGTTGGGCGGGTCATAGACGACGGGGTCGGCGAGGGCACTCGAGATCCAGGTGGTGCCACGCAGCACGGCTGGCTCCCACTTGAGGTCGCCGTTGTAGTCGCCGGCCACGGCGAGCTCACCAGGTTGACCCGTGAACAGTGGCGTGGCCGTGCCCGAGGTGAACCAGTCCCCGGTTCCGTAGCTGACGTACACCGGATCGGCCATGCGGTCGCCGGTGAAGTCGCCCGGTGCCGCCTCGCACGCCGCCGCCACGACGACGAGGACAAGGGCGGCCGCGATGAGTCGTACCCGTCGGGATCGGCTCATGTCGAACACGTGCCGGCCGGAGGTGTGAACGTGTTGTTCGGGTCGAAGCACAGCTGGTCGTAGAGCGTCAGTCGTACGAAGTTGACGATGATGGCGTCGGGATATACCGGGGCGAAGTTCTGCTCGGCTCCGTTCCCACCGACGTGCGCAGGCTTGGCCTGACCGGACAGCCAGAAGGCGCCACTGTCGACATCGATGAGCGCGGGTATGAACTGGCCACCGCCGTTGTACGGTGCCGGTGCCGGCATGAAGAGGTCGTCGGTGGACAGGACCGGGAACGTGGCGAAGGCGGTGGCGTGACCTTCGACGTACCAGTTCTGGCTGTTCAGGTCGGTGACCGCCGCCTGGGCGTGACCGACCTTGTCGTAGTCCCCCGGCACGGGCAGACGGGCGGCGATGTCGCCGTCGGTCGTCGGGGTCACCACGACCACATGGCCGGTCTTGCTCGAGATGTAGTGGAAGCTGCCGTCGGTCGGCCGGAAGACGGCGATGTCGGTGTGGCCGTCGCCGTCGTAGTCGGCCGGCACGGGCACGTCGTAGCCGAGCGTGCCGCCGTCGACGGGCGGGTTGCCGAACTGGGTGGGGTTGGCGTGGCCCATGATCCACCAGGTGGCGTCGACCTGGTCGTAGTAGGCGGGGACCGTCTTGCCCGTGCCGTCGTAGTCACCGGGAACAGGGAGCAGTGTGGGTGGAGGGTTGTGCGCCATCTCGGTCGGTACGCCGGGAGGGCCCGCCGGCATGTTGGCCGGGTTGTAGACGATGGGATCGGCCAGCGCGCTCGAGATCCAGGCGGTGCCGCGCAGTACCGCCGGCTCCCATTTGAGGTCGCCGTTGTAGTCGCCGGCCACGGCCAGGTCACCGGCTTGGCCCGTGAAGATCGGCGTGGTGTTGCCCGCCGTGAACCATTGACCCGTCACGAAGCTCGCCGACACGAGGTCGGCGTGGCCGTCGCCGGTGAAATCACCCGGTGCCGCCTCGCACGCCGCGGCCACCACGAGCAAGACCAGGGCGCCGGCGACGAGCCGGAGCTTCCGCGCGCGTCCGGACCGAACTGCCACCGTGGTCCCGCTCATGTCCACCCGCCTCCGGGGTTCCGGTCGATCGTGGATCGACGTCAGTTGTTCGTTGTCGGATCGAACCCCAGCTCGAGTCGGCCGCCAGAATACCGCATTTCGTGGTTAGGTCACCACGTCTGGTGGGGCGCTCGGTCTGGTCGAGAGCGCAGAGCCACTAGCTGCACTGGGGCTGGAGCTCGCAGACGAATGACAGGATGTGCACGATGCTCTCGATGAGCCACGGGGCAACCTCGACGTCGGTGGCGGTCGACGGCAGGGTCGCCACGGTTCCTTGCCCGGCGACGTCCCACTGGGTGTCCGATCCCTTGTCGAAGATGGCTGGATCGGTCTTGCCGTCGCCGTCGTAGTCGCCCTGGGTCGGCAACACGGTGGTGCTTCCTGGTCTCGGGGCGAAGGTGGCGATCGGGTCGGACCGGCCCGCGACGTACCAGGTGGCGAAATCGCTGGTCGCGACGGCCGCCTCGGCATGACCGACCCCGTCGTAGTCGCCGGGAACCGGCATGTCGCCGGGCTGGCCTTCCTGGATCACGACCTCGCGGCCGGACTTGCTCGACAAGTAGTGGAACGTGCTGTCAGTCGGCCGGTAGACGGCGATGTCGGTGTGGCCGTCGCCGTCATAGTCGGCGGGCGACGGCATGTCGTACCCCTCGGTGCCACCGGAGGAGGGCGGGATCCCGAACTGGGTCGAGGTGGCGTGGCCCATGATCCACCACGTGGCGTCGACCTGGTCGTAGTACGCGGGCACAGTCTTGCCCGCTCCGTCGTAGTCACCGGGCACGGGGATCAGGGTCTGCGGGGCGATGTGATGGGGCCCAGGTGCCGCGGGCGTGCCCATCGGCATGCCCGCTGGCTGGTACACAACGGGTGTGGCCCAGGCGCTCGACATCCAGGTCGTTCCACTGACCTCGGCCGGCTCCCATTTGAGGTCGCCGTTGTAGTCGCCTGACGCAGGCTCAGGTGAAGGAACACCGAACGGGCCCACGGGCAGGGACGTGAAGACCGAGCCCGGAGCCAAGGGCGTCGTCTGCCCGACCTGAACCCAATCGTGTGAGGGGTAGCTCTGGTAGACGAGGTCGGCCTTGTGGTCGCCGGTGTAGTCGTTCGGCGTGGCCTCGCAGGCGGCGGCGATGAGCACCAGGCCGAGGGCGGCGGCCAGCAGTCGATGGCGGCGGCCCGGCCGCGTCCTTCCAGCGGTCAACGTTGCTCGGTCTCCCTCTTCGATCCCAGCGCCTCGCCGTCGCTATCGGCCCGCTCGCCCCGCAGGTTGAGCAGCCCACGTCGCATCGGAATCGTGAGTCGGTTTCGATCGTTCGATGGGCTGCGTAGCGTAGCCAGGCTGTTGGTCGCGAAGCTGTCATCCGCACTGACGGATCGCTGACCCATGGCGACTGGCTCGAGAGGAGAGAAACGTGACGACGGGGGGCACTGGCGCGGCGCCGACGCACTGGCGCGATGACCTGCGCACCCGGATCTCGGCCAACCCTCGCTACCGGTGGATCGTCCTCGTGAGCGTGCTGCTGGGTCTGCTGAGCGTCAACTTCACCTTCACCATCTTCAACGTCGCCCTGGTCGACATCGCCAAGGACCTGAACACCAACCAGAACGCGCTCACGTGGGCCATCACCGGGCCTCTCCTGCTCGTCGGGGTGGCCGCCCCCACGGCTGGCAAGATCGGCGACCTGCGGGGGCATCGGCGGCTCTACTTGTTCGGCCTGTCGGGCGCGCTCCTGTGTTCGCTCCTGACGGCGTTGGCGCCGGGCGTCATCTTCCTCATCGCCGCGCGCCTCCTGTCGGGCGTCGAGGGGGCGTGCACCACGGCCGCGTCGTGGTCGTTGCTGTTCCGGGTGTTCCCGCCGAAGGACCGGACCAAGGTGTTGGGGTGGTGGTCGCTGGTCGGCGCGGGCGGACCGGTCCTGGGTGTCGTGCTCGGCGGCCCGCTGATCCAGGCGTTCGGTTGGCGCTGGATCTTCGTCGTGCAGGCCCCGCTGATCGCGATCGCTCTGGTCGTCAACTCGGTCGTGCTGCACGAGACCGAGCGCAGCGAGGGTCAGCGCCTCGACGTGGCCGGCGCCGTGCTGCTGGCCCTGGGCGTCGGTGGTCTGCTCTTCGGACTCAACAAGGGCACCGACTGGGGGTGGTCGAGCGCCGGCGTGCTGATCAGCTTCGCCCTGTGCCCGGTGGCTCTCGCCGCCTTCGTCATGGTCGAGCGCCAGGCAGCCGAGCCGCTCCTGCCGCTCGAATGGATGCGACGGCGCAACTTTGCGCTGCCGCTGTGCTCGAACTTCTTCGCCAACTTCGCCTACCTGGGTGGCTTCTTCATCACGCCGCTGCTGCTCGAACGCGGCTTCGGCTACACGGTCGCCCATGCCGGCTACCTCCAGATCGCGCGGCCGCTCACCTTCTCGATCGCCGCCCCCGTGGCCGGCTACCTCGCGGTGCGGACGGGCGAGCGCGCCGCCGCCGTGAGCGGCGTTGCCATCATCGTGTTGTCGATGATCCTGTTCGCCAGCCTGACCACGCCGGGCAACGACCTGGTCATCGTCGTGGCGCTGGCCCTGTCCGGCATGGGCATGGGCGTGGCCGCACCGTCGCTGTCGGCCAGCGTGGCCAACGCGGTCGAGATCACGCGCATGGGCGCGGCCAGCGCGGCGATGCAGATGGCCGGCCAGGTCGGCCAGGTGGCGGGGATCCAGATCATGGAGACGGTCCAGGTCGCGCGCCAGCACTCGGCCGGCATCGTCGGTTCGTTCAGCTCGGCCTACGTGGTCGGCGCCGTAGCCGCCGGGCTGGGCGTGGTCGCCGCCGCCTTCATCCGCCGTTCGGTGCCCAGCGAGATCCCGTTCGTCCCCGTCGAACCCATGGTCGGCTGATCCGGCCCGACCGGCTGCGAACCCGCTCGGTCGCGGACTGGGAGATACTGGTCCGATGGGAGCATCCGAGTGGGCCGACGCCGTGACCATGGCCAAGACCAGAGACGCCGATTTCACGACCATGTCCGGTGTGCCCGTCGAGCCCCTCTACGGCCCACCCGACGGCGACGTCGATGCCGCGGAACGCATCGGTTGGCCTGGCCAGTATCCCTACACGCGCGGGCCCTATGCCTCGATGTACCGCTCGAAGTTGTGGACCATGCGGATGTTCGCCGGATTTGGCACGGCGACTGACACCAACCAGCGGTTCCGCGAGCTGCTCGACGCTGGCGGTGGGGGATTGTCGACGGCGTTCGACCTGCCGACGCTCATGGGCCGCGACAGCGACGATCCTCTGGCCGAGGGTGAGGTCGGCAAGTGCGGTGTCGCCATCGACACGCTGGCTGACATGGAGGACCTCTTCGCGGGCATCGACCTCGGTGCCATCACCACGTCGATGACCATCAACTCTCCGGCGGCGGTCATCTTCGCCATGTACGTCGCGGTGGCCGAGGGCGCCGGGGTCCAGCGCAAACGACTGGGCGGCACGCTTCAGAACGACATCCTCAAGGAGTACCAGGCCCAGAAGGAGTTCGTGTTCCCGCCGCGGCCGTCGATGCGGCTGGTGGCCGACACGATTCGCTTCTGCGCCGCCGAGATGCCGCGTTGGCATCCGGTGTCGATCTCGGGATACCACATCCGCGAAGCGGGATCGACGGCGGCCCAGGAGCTGGCCTTCACCCTGGCCAACGGCTTCGCGTACGTCGAGCTGGCCCGAGCGGCGGGCCTGACGGTCGACGAGTTCGCTCCCCGGCTGAGCTTCTTCTTCAACGCCCACGTCGACTTCTTCGAGGAGATCGCCAAATATCGGGCCGCCCGGCGCATCTGGGCCCGGTGGATGCGCGATCACTACGGCGCCTCGGATGCCCGCTCGATGACGCTTCGGTTCCACACCCAGACCGCCGGGGTGTCGCTGACCGCTCAACAGCCCGAGATCAACATCGCCCGGACGGCGATCGAGGCGCTGGCCGGCGTGCTCGGAGGCACGCAGAGCCTGCACACCAACTCGATGGACGAAGCCATGGCGCTGCCCACCGACAAGGCGGCCCGGATTGCGTTGCGGACCCAGCAGGTGATCGCCTACGAGACCGGCGTGACCAACGTGGTCGATCCGCTCGGGGGCTCGTGGTTCGTCGAGGCCCTCACCGATGACATCGAGGCGCAGGCCGAAGAGATCTTCGGATCGTTGTTGGAACGGGGCAATGGATCGATCCTCGAAGGCGTCTACGCCGGGATCGACGACGGCTGGTTCCAGGGCGAGATCGCCGACGCCGCCTACCAGTTCGAGCGCAAGCTCAACCGGGGCCAACGCATCCAGGTCGGCGCCAACGCCTTCACCGAAGGCGACGACGATCCTCTCGAGCTGCTGCGCATCACCGACGAGCACGAGCAGAGCCAGATCAAGCGACTCGGCGCGGTCAAGGCCGACCGCGACGACGAAGCCGTGCGGCGCGCGCTGGCACGCGTCCAGGCCGACGCCGCGGTGGCCGATTGCAACCTCATGCCGGCGCTGATCGATGCCGTGCGCGCCTATGCGACCGAGGGCGAGATCATGGCCGGGCTGGCCGAGGTGTTCGGTCGCTACGTCGAGACGCCGGTGCTGTGACGGTGCCCGCCGCCGCTGGCTGACGCCGATCTGGCCGCGCCAGTGCGCTGGCCGGTCGCCGCGTGCAAGTATGCGCGGATGGCGACCATGCGGTGTCCGGAGTGCGGGCGCGACTATCGGCTCAGTGCCACCCGCTGTCGAACCTGTGAGGTCGACCTGGTCGAGACCCTGGCCGGCGACAGCGCGCCGAGTGCGCTTGGTGAGCCCGTCGAGTCCGACGGGCCCGCGACCGCCGACGACGCAGCGTCGCTCGACGCGTCCGACGACGATCCTGATCACGTGACGGTCGCCGTCGCCGACGACCAGGATCCCGACGACGACCAGGATCCCGACGGCGACGGTCCCGACGACGACGAGGCCATGGCCGACACGGAGCAGGTGACCTACGAGCTGAACGAGTGGTCGGGTCAAGCCCGGGTGCTGCTCGAGCAGCTGTTGGCCGGGGCCGACATCCCGCGCGCATGGGCCGGCACGGACCTGGTGATCCGCGCCGTCGACGAGGAGCAGGTCGACGAGCTGGTCGACCAGGTGCGTGCCACCGACGAACCCGTGCTCGACCCGGACGCCGAGAAGATCGTCTATGAGGTCAACGACTGGACGTCGGATCAGCTGGGCACGCTCACCGACGCCTTGGTCGAGCGGGGGATCAACTACGAGTTCGACATCGAGGGGGACCTCGTGGTGTTGGCGACCGACGAGGACGGAGTCGAAGCGCTGCTCGACGTGATCGAGTTCGGACCGGCCGACGACGCGGAGCCCAACGGTGCCGACGCGGGCGACGGCGACTCGGACGATGACGAGGCCGCCGATGAGGCCGGGGCGAGCGATGCCGTCGACCTCGACGACGGCCTCGAGACGGCCGAGATCCTCTCGGACCTGTTCGTGGCGTGCGATCGGCTCCAGAAGCACGCCAGTGACCACCAGGGGGTGCTCGGGGCCGTGGCCGCCGCCAACCGACTCGAGGGCCGGGCCATCCCCTTCGGCTATGAGCCCGGTGTCTGGAGCGAGATCCAGGCCGACGCCGTGAGCCTGCGGGCCGATCTCGAGAGCGACGAGCTCACCGACATCGAGCTGCAGCTGCGGGCCAAGGCCGTTCGGGAGCTGTTGCGCGACTACGTGTGACCCGCACGACCCGACCCGTTGGACGGCGGGATCTCCGGTTAGCGTGAGCGGATGGTCGTCGCCGAGCTGGAGGTCTACCACTCGCGCCCGATCGCGCCGACGCGGCGGGTGTCAGTGGGCAAGATGGTGCTCCCGACCGACCCTCCGCCCGGCTTCGGCGGCATCCTCCTCGGCGGCATCGTGGCCAACCACATCATGGGCATCGATCCGGATCTGGTCCCTGATCTGTTGCGCTTGACCACCGAGCTCGAAGAAGGACGACGGATACCCCAGCCCCGGCTGCGGTACCGGCTCCAGGAGGACAAGGTCGGCCTGCAGCCGAGTCGGCACCGGCTGATCGGCCACGGCGAGGCGCTGCGGTTCGAGTTCGACGACGCCAACGGCCTGCCCGCCCAACAGGTGCTCGGCGCGGTGTACGCCGCCGGTCGGCTCGATCCTTCGGTACGTCATTCGGTCATGAACGCGGTGCGGCGCGCCGTGCGGTGGGAGGGACCGATCGGTCCCGACCTGATCTCGGCGCTGGCCGGTGTGGGCCGGGGCCGCCCGCTGTCGGCGTACGCGTTCGAGAACCCGCGCTCGTGGGCCATGGAGGTGTTGGGGATCCACCGAGGTTTCGACGACCAGGATGGCGAGCTCGAGAACGGCGCTCGGGCGACCGTCCAGCGACGATTCCGCGAGCAGTTGCGCTCGGCCCATCCCGATCATGGTGGGGACATCGACGCCGCCGCCCAGCGGATCTCCGAGCTCACCGAGGCCCGCCGCATCCTGCTCGGCTGATGGCGACCCGAGCGCGCTCGCGGTCACGTGGCCCGGTGCCCGGGGCGCTCCTGCTGGCGCCCGGTGCCGGGGCCGACCGCACTCATCACACGCTCGTGGCGGTAACCGATGCCGCGGCGCCGCTGCCGAGTGCGCGCATCGACTTCCCCTATCGGAAGGCCGGTCGGCGAGCGCCCGATCGCGCGCCGGTCGCCGTCGCCGCCCTGCGCGCCGACGCCGAGGCGCTGGTGGCCCACGCCGGGATCGAGCCCGATCAGCTCGTGCTGGGCGGTCGCTCCTTCGGCGGCCGGATGGCATCGATGGCGGTGGCCGAAGGCCTGCCGGCGGCCGGGCTCGTGCTCCTGAGCTACCCGTTGCATCCGCCCGGCAAGCCCGATCGGATGCGCACCGAGCACTTCGCCGAGCTGTCCGTGCCGTGCCTGTTCGTGTCCGGGGACAAGGACCCCTTCGGCCGTCCCGACGAGTTCGACGAGGCGGTAGGGGCCATCGCCGGTCCGGTCACCCAGGTTCGGCTGGCCGGCGGCCACGACCCCAAGAACCAGGACACCGCCATCGCCGCCGCCGTGGTCGACTGGTTGATCGGCCTCGGAGCCAAGCTGAAGGCCTGAAATATGTTCCGGTGAGAGAGCGTCAGAGCGACGCGTAGAGCGCGTCGATCAGCACCGCGGCTCTCGGGTCCTGGCCGGGCTCACCGTTCCAGCCGGCGTTCTTGACGTAAGCGAAGCCGATCTGGGCGACCGGATCGACGAAGCCGACGAAGCCGCTCGCGCCGGGGCAACCGAAGGCGCAGGCGGGCCGGGCATCGAGCCGCACAGCCCGGTCACCCCAACCGACTCCTCGCCATGTGAGATCGGACTTGGCCCCGTGTTGTCGTGTTACCTGGGGTCGGCCCACTCGGCGTGAGCGGGATCGGCTGCCGGTGGCCCGAAGGCGGTCAGGTGTTGATCTGCACCGGCGTGCCGAGCGGGAGGATCTTGGCCAGCATCGTGATGTCGGCGTTGTTCATCCGAATGCAGCCGTGGCTCACCTGGGTGCCGATGAGCTGAGGCTCGTTGGTCCCGTGGATCCCGAGTTGGCCGGGGCCGCCGTTGAAGCTGGTCAACGTGTCCGAGTAGCCCGACAGCCCATAGGCGTAGGGGCCGTAGTCGCCGTTCGGGTTGCTCGGCTTCAACAGCTCGGTGAGGAAGTAGATGCCACCCGGCGTCGGGGTGTTGTTGCGGGCCACACCGATCTTGATCGTGTCGGTCTGCGCTCCGTCCTTGAACAGCTTGAGCTGGAACTCGGCCAGGTCGGCCTCGAGGCGGTAGGGGTCGGGCGTCAGGGTCATCTCCGAGGCCCGCACCCACGCGGTGCTGCCGTTGGGGCGCACCGGCAGGTAGATCTGCAGCCACTCGCACTGCTGGGCCACCGGGAAGTCCTTGACCAGGAAGGTCAGCGGGACCTTGGCGTTGGGGTTGTTGTTGTAGAGGAAGGGATTGACCATCGTCGTGCTGGGCGTCGGCGCATCGGGCTGGGCGTAGATGTTCAGCGGCCCCGCCACCGTCGCCGTCGCGACGAGGCTCTGGCCGGGTCCCAACGCCTTGCACGTCGTTCGCACGGTGGTCGTGGTGAGCGACGGGTGGCTCGTCCCCGAACGGCCCGACGCCAGCGTCGGATGGTTCTTGGTTCCGCAGGCGGCGAGCAGCAGCGCGGCCACGACGAGGGTGACCAGGGCGAGTCGGGAACGAGGCACGGCCGCCGAGCGTACCGGCCCCGCCTCCGCCGATGGCTTCACCCGGGGTCGCCGTCAGGCCCGGCATCGGGCGCCGCGGCGCCCGGCGCGTCGCCGGCGGGCTCGCCGAGGGGCGGGTCCGAGCCCGGTTGGTCGATCGGGGCCAGCCCGTCGAACTCGAGCAGTTCGTGGCCGAAGGGCGAGTCGCCGAAGCCCGCCGCGATGCTGGCCGCGGCCAGTCCGTGGTCGGACGGGTTGAGGTCCTCGAGCGAGATCGAGGCCGTCTCGGGGAAGCGCAGCAGGATCAGCGCCACGACGCCGACGGGACCGATGGCCAGGATGGCCATGGCCGGACCCAGCCCGCCGACCCGATCGGCCAGCCAGCCGGCGAGGGCCAGGCCGGCGGCGCTGCCGAGGACGCTGAACAGGTTGATGAGGCCGTTGGCCGTGCCACGCGAGTCGGTCGGGAACAGCTCGGGACCGTACACGGCGAGCGCGGGGACGGCCATGGCCCCGATCACGGTTCCGACCAACGAGAACAGCCACATGGCCGGCCCCCCGGTCAGGAACATCAGCACGGTGAAGCCCACCCCCAGGCCCACGCCGATCGAGCCGATCAGCCGTCGACCCCGGCGATCGGCCAGCCGGCCACCGACGACGATGCCGATCCCGCCGGGAGTGCTCGTGAGCAGCTGGAAGGCCACGATGCTCGAGGCGGAGAACCCTCGATCGGTCCGCAGGTACTCGTTCAGGAACGAGCTGGCCGGCAAGAGGAACACCGCCAGCAGGAAGCCGGCGGCGGCCAGCAGCACCAGCCGGCCCCGGTCCATCGTCCGCAGCTGCTGGCGCGAGATCAGCCGTTGCCGCGGCCGTCGGCCTCCCGGCGCGACAGGGTCGGTTCGACCCGCACGCTCGCGCTGGCGATGGCGCTCGAACCGCTCGGTCTCGGGGATCCGGCGCCCGAGGGCCAGCGCCAGCGGGATCATGACCAGCGGCACGACGTAGAGGATCCGCCAGGCCCACACCCCGATGTTGGTGATGGGCAGGAGCATGACGGCCACGCCGGCCCCGAGGGCGGCGGTGGCGGTGAGCACCGAGACGGCGAAGGCCCGCGACCCGGCCGGCATCTCTTCGACGGCGATGATGCTGATCACCAGCACCAGTGCCGTCGAAAAGGCACGGGCCACGGTCTGGCTGACCCCGAGCCAGAACAGGTTCGGGGCCAGCGCGCCCGTCGCGGTCAGGGCGGCGCCGACGACGGCCGCGAAGACGAGCACCCATCGGCGTCCGCGTCGATCGGCGAGGGCCACGATCATGAGGGCGAGCAGGGCCCCGACGCGCGTCACGGCGAGCATCACGCCGACCGCGCCGTCGGTGACGCCGAAGTCCTCCTTGAAATAGGTGTTGGTCTGGCTCAGCAACGTGCCCATGTATCCGCTGAACACCGAGAACACGCACAGCAGCGAGAGCCCGACCGTCGCGCGGATGTCGAGCTGATCAGGCGGGGCCCACCACGGATGACGGCCCGTTGTCGTCGTGAACGCGGCCCTCGGCTGGCGGATCATCCGCCGGATGGGGAGCTGGAAGAGGAACCCCCATACGGGGACGGCCAGTCGGTACGAGACGGTCTCGGTGACCATCATCCGGTCGTCGGCGCGGGGCGGCCTCGCATGGGCGGGATCGTCGTCGCCCACCGGGGCGACCTCGACCGTGCGATGCCAGTGGTGGAAGGGGCCGGACTCGAGTGAGAACCCGCCGCTCGGATCGGGGCGCTCGACGACCGGACCGTGCATCGGCTCGAGGTAGAGCGTCGCCTCGCCGGCATCGACCAGGCGGGTGGTCACGACCTTCGACACCAGCGCAGTCTCCCCGATCTGGTGCCGGCACAGGGCATCGGGAACATCGCTGTCGTGGTGGTGGTTGGGGATGGTGGCGAGGTTGCGCGAGCATCTCGCGGTCCACCTCAGCTCAGGAGAACCATGCAGGCGCAGGTCGAAGAGACGATCCAAGCCATCCGGCCGGCCATCCAGGCCGACAACGGCGACATCTTCCTGCGCGGCGTCGACGAGGAGACGGGGATCGTCCAGGTCGAGCTGATCGGCGCCTGCGTCTCGTGCCCGGCGTCGACGGTGACGCTCAAGGCCGGCATCGAGCGGATCCTCAAGGACCGTGTGCCCGGTGTCACCGAAGTGGTGAACATCGGCGAGGAGGCCGAGAGCCTCGACGCGCTGGGCAAGCAGAGCCCGCTCGATCCCGGCGTCAGCGAGACCCCGGTCAGCCTCTGACCCCTCGCCCGGGCGACCGCGCCGGCTGAGGTCGGCCGGCCTCGGTGGGGTGGCCGTTAGTCTTCGGCGTCGTGGCCCGCTCGCGCTCGACCGACCCCGGCCCGCTCCTGGATCAGGCCCAGGACGGCAACCGCACCGCGCTGGCCCGGCTGCTCACGCTGGTCGAGCGGGGTGGCGATCAGGCCGCCGCCGTCGACCGACTGGTGTACGACCGCAGCGGCCGGGCTCACACCGTCGGGTTGACGGGATCGCCAGGTGCGGGCAAGTCGACCCTGGTCAGCTCGCTCATCGGCCAGGCCCGAGCGGCCGGGCAGCGCGTCGGCGTGCTGGCCATCGACCCGTCCTCGCCGTTCACGGGCGGGGCGATCCTCGGCGACCGGGTGCGCATGGGCGAGCACGCGCTCGACGACGGGGTCTTCATCCGTTCCATGGCGACGCGCGGCCACCTCGGCGGCCTGGCCGTGGCCACGCCCCAGGCCGCTCGCCTGCTCGACGCCGTCGGCTGCGACCTCGTGCTGATCGAGACGGTGGGGGTCGGGCAGGTCGAGGTCGAGGTGGCGGGCGAGGCCGATCTGTCCGTCGTCGTCGTCAACCCTGGGTGGGGCGATGCCGTGCAGGCCAACAAGGCCGGTCTGATGGAGATCGCCGACGTGTTCGTCATCAACAAGGCCGACCGGCCCGGTGAGGCCCAGACCCGACGCGACCTCGATCAGATGCTGGATCTGTCGAGCCCAGGGGTGGGCGTCGATCACGACGAGGCCTGGCGGCCCCCCATCATCAGCACCGTCGCCACGACCGGCGACGGACTGGCCGAGCTCTGGTCGACGCTGACCGGCGCCCTCGACCGCCTGGGTGCCGACGGTGAGCTCGCTCGGCGCCGCGAAGCCCGGCTCGGCGCCGAGCTGTCGCGGGTGGTGGCGGCTCGGTTGGCCGAGCGCGTGGTCGAGCTGTCGGCGGGTGAGAGCTACGACCGCACGCGACGCGAGGTCGTGTCGCGCCTGCTGGCGCCGTGGGACGCGGCCGACCGGTTGGTTCGCGCCGCCGACCCCGATGCGGACCCCGCTCGCTAGTCCTGCTGGGCGACGAGCGCGTCGCGGATCTCGGTGAGCAGGTCGATCTCGGTCGCCTCGGCCGGAGTCTCGTCGCCATCTCCGCGGCGGAGGCGCTGGAGCGAGTTCAGCCCCTTCACCACCACGAACATGGCGGCGCCGACGATCAGGAAGTTGACGATGGCGGTGAGCAGCGCCCCGTAGTGGATCTCGGTGCCGTTGACCGAGTACGAGATCCGGTCGAACACGGGCTTGCCGAACAGAGCGGCGACGAGCTGCAGCACGACCTCGTTGGCGAAGGCGTTGACCACCTGGGTGAAGGCGGCCCCGACGACGACGGCGACGGCCAGGTCGACGACGTTGCCCCGAGTGATGAACTCCCGGAACTCTTTGACGATGCTCTTCACGGATGGACTCCTCGTGGTCAGCGGCGGTGCCCGACGAGACCGAGGGTCTCGTCGGAGATGATCGAGATGCAAGGTGCCGAAGTCGAGAGGCTAGGTCCGGCACCGGGGTCGCGGCCGAGACCCGCCACTGTCGCCGGGCGTCCGCCGAGCGGGTCGCAGCCGAGACCCGCAACTGTCGACGGGCGTCCGCTGAGCGGGTCCGGATGTCGGAGCGGTAGCGTGCGCGCCATGGCCACCGACACGAGCGAATCGACCCCGGCTGCTCTGGTGCACCTCGAGCGCTTCGACGACGGCGTGGCTCTGGTCACCCTCGACCACCCCAAGGTGAACGCGCTCTCGGCCGCCCTGCTCTCCGAGCTCCACGGCGTCGCGACCGAGTTGGCCGCCGACCCACCCGGCGCCGTGGTGGTCACCGGCGGCGATCGGATCTTCGCCGCCGGCGCCGAGATCAGCGAGTTCGGCGGCCCCGACGAGGCGGCGGTCATCGGCGATCGAATCCATGCCACCCTCGACGCCATCGCCGCCATCCCGAGGATGGTCATCGCCTCGGTGAGCGGCTACGCGCTCGGCGGGGGCTGCGAGCTGGCGCTGGCCTGTGACGTGCGCTTCGCCTCGACCCGCGCTCGGTTCGGCCAACCCGAGATCCTCCTCGGGATCATCCCCGGCGGCGGCGGCACCCAGCGACTGGCCCGACTGATCGGGCCGGCCAAGGCCAAGGACCTCATCCTGACCGGACGCCACGTGCCCGCCGACGAGGCCCTCGCCATCGGACTGGTCGACTACGTGGTGCCGGCCGACGAGTTGACCACCACGGTGATGGCCTACGCCGCCGAGCTGGCCCGCGGTCCGTTGCAGGCGCACGCGCTGGCCAAGTCGGCCATCGATCGCGGGCTCGACTCGACGTTGGCGGACGGGCTCGAGCTCGAGCGGCAGGCCTTCGTCGAGGTGTTCCGCACCGCGGACAGCCAAGCGGGCGTGGCCTCGTTCCTGGTCGACGGCCCCGGCCACGCCACCTTCACCGGCGCCTGACGGGTCGACCCCCGCCTTCTGGGCTTCTGGTGGCATCCGAGGGCGTAGGAGGCCCTTGATCGCCGCCAGAAGCGTGGGCCGAGCGGGCATCGTTGTGACATCGAACGCCGAGCGGCGCCGACCGCGGTGGCAGGATCGCCGGTAGCGTCAGGTGGCCATGGCTGAGCCGTCACCGCCGACCGGAGGGCCCGGATCTCCCGGAGTGCTCACGTGCTACCGCCATCCCGATCGGCGGGCCGGTGTCTCGTGCCAGCGCTGTGGCCGGCCCGTGTGCCCGAGCTGCATGGTCCAGGCGTCGGTCGGGTTCCAGTGCCCCGAGTGCGTGAAGCAGGCCGCCAAGTCCAGCCCCACCATCACCGCTCGATCGCTGCAGCGCGAACCGATCGCCACCTACGTGTTGATCGCGCTCAACGTGGCCGCCTTCGTGTACCTGGTCGCCCGGGGCGGGACGATCGGCAACGGAGGCGGGCCGGCCGATCTCGACTACGGCCTGGTCGGCGCGGGCCTCGGACCGAACGGGCATCTCGTCGGCGTCGGCACCGGCGAGTGGTACCGCCTGTTCACGGGCGGCTTCCTCCACGCCGGGATCATCCATCTGGGCCTGAACATGTTCGTGCTGTGGATCGTGGGTCGACAGATGGAGCAGATCCTCGGTCCGGCGCGCTACGTGGCCCTCTACATCGTCGCGCTGGTGGCCGGGGCCTTCGCCGTCATGCTGGTCGATCCCAACGCCCTGACGGTCGGCGCGTCCGGCGCCATCTTCGGACTGATGGGAGCGGCGGCGTCCTATCAGCGGTCGCGGGGCATCAACCTGATGCAGTCGGGTCTCGGCGCCCTCATCGTCATCAACCTGGTGTTCACCTTCGCCGTGCCCGGCATCTCGATCGGGGGTCACATCGGCGGCCTGGTGGCCGGGTTGATCACCGGGTGGTTGATCTTCGAGCTCGAGCAGCGGGTGCGATCCGAATGGCCGGCCCTGTTGCTGTGCGCCGGATTGACGGTCGCGCTCACCCTCGGCGGCTACTGGGCGGCCCATCACTACCTGATGACGGGCCACGCCATCATCTAGCCGTGCCCCTGGCGGTGCCGGCGGCGGGGCGCGCCACCCGCTCAGCGGGCGAGCTGACCGGACTCGATCATCCGCTTGAGCGTGCGCAGGTTGCGCCGCCAGACCTGGCGGAGCACCACGCCGCCGGCCAGCGCGCCGAGGGGTCCACCCAGCCACCACGGGAAGCGCAGGCTCTCCTTCCACGTGAAGCGGGTAGCTGGGCCTCGGCGGCGACGGACGCGCGTGAGCGTGAACGCGCCCTGGCCGGTCACGACGCCCACGTGGCGCACGCCCATGCGTCGGCGGGGTCGCCAGCTGGTGATCTCCATGGCGTCGGTCAGGCGGAGTGGTCCGACGCGCGTGTCGCAGTCGAAGCTCGTGCCGACGCCCGATGAGCGACGCGACGTGAACCGGATGGCGCGGGCGTCGTGCATCCACAGCACGTGTGACGAGATGTCGCTGATCGAGTCCCAGACCTGTGTCGGCGTCGCCTCGATGACCGTGCTGACCCGTATGCGACTCACGGTCGGACGCCCGACGCAGGCCGCGCCCCCGTCACCGGGTCCGCCGCCCGGCCGTAGATCGAGATGGCCACGGGGCTGTCGTCGTCGAAGGGGCTGGCGTCCCAGTCGCTCCAGCGGTGGACGAGGGTCAGGCTCGCGGCCTCGGCCAGCGCGTCGAGCTGGTCCGGGCGCAGGTAGTGGACTCGCCACGGTCGCAGGCGCGTGGTCTGCTCGGTGATCTGGATGTGCTGGCCCTCGATGGTCTGAGTCGCCGGGTCGTGCACCGACGCCGTGAGCACGACCTCGCCGAGGGCCATGCGGCTGACGCCGACGCTGTCGCGCCGCAGGCCATCGGGCGGGCGGACCAGCTCGTCGCCGGGGACGAAGGCCTCGACCACGACGTGGCCGTCGGGGGCCAGGCGGTGGGCCGCCCCGGCCAGGCACCGCGCCTGTTGGTGCTCGTCGGCCAGGTTGAACAGCGTGTTGAACGCGATCAGCACGATGTCGAACCCGTGACCGTCGCCGTCGCCGCCGTCGAGCCCGAGCTCGTCCAGATCCGCCATGTCGCCGTGGTGACGACCGATGGCCTCCGCGCCCGGCTTGGTCGCGAGCTGTCCGAGCATGGCGGCGGAGCTGTCGACGCCGGTGACGTGCATCCCGGCGGCGGCGAGGGGGAGCGCGAGGCGTCCCGTGCCGATTCCCAGCTCGAGCAGCGAGCCGCCGGGGGCCAGCGCGACGAGCGAGGCGACACACGCCGCGACATCGCTCACATCGGGGTACCAGCGGTCGTAGACGTCGGCGAAGGCGTCGCCGTAGGAGCCGGACTCCAGGTCTTCCACCGGCTTAGTCTGTCCGCGTGGAGCCAGTCGGCGGTTCATCGGGCCGAGACGCGTGGGCCGCGCCCGACAGCTCGGCGCTCGGCACCGGTCACGTCTCACCGCCGCCACTGCGCGGCGACGACATCGATGACGCGACCCGAGCCCCCCGGCCGGCGCCGCGGCTGCCGGTTCCGCTGCGGCCCATGACCTTGTCGGATCTGCTCGACGGTCCGTTCCGCGTCATCAAGTCCAAGCCGCGGACCGTGTTCGCGATCGCCGCCGCCATCCTGATCCCGACCGATCTCGTCGGCGCGTTCCTGCAGCGCCACACGTTGCAGGCCAACGCCTTCGGCGGCAACGTCCTCACCGGAACGACCTTCTTCTCGTCCGGCGGTGACCTGTTGGCCCTGGTCGTGGCGGCCATGCTCCAGGCCGCCGCCCTGTTCTTCCTCGGCGGCGCCCTGGCCCGGCTGCTGTCGGCCTGGTACGCCGGCGGCGATCTCACCGCCGGCCAGGCCCTGCGGGCCAGCTTCAGCCGGGGCTGGGCGCTCATCGGCGCCTTCCTGCTGCTGTTCCCCGTCAAGGTGGTCAGCTACGCGCTCTGCTACTTCCCCGTGATCGCGACGGTGACGCTGTTCTCGCTGACGGCGCCGGCCATCGTCGTCGAGGGGCTCGGGCCCATCGCCGGCGCGCGTCGATCCTGGCGCCTCGTGTGGCGCCGGTTCTGGCCGTGCGTGTTGACCATCGTCGTCGCGACCTTCGGGGCCACGGTCCTCACGAGCGTCTTCGCCTTCATCCCGTTGGCGGCGGCCCAACTCCTGCCGGCCCCGCTCGACTGGATCGCCATGGGCATCATCCGAGCCGCGGTGGGCATGCTCGTGACGACGGCACTGGTGTCGGTGTCGGTGTTGCTGTACCTCGACCTGCGGATCCGCACCGAGGGCCTCGACATCGAGCTCGAGGCGGCCGACGCCTTCCGCCATGGTCGTTGAGCAGGTGCTGTCGCCCGTCCACCCGATGGCCCGAGCGCTGCTTGGCGCCGCGCCCCTCCCGAAGCCTCAGCAGGATCCCGCGACGACCAAGGCCAAGGCCACGGCGATCCTCAACCAGCGCCAGTTCCGGGCGGCCAAGCCGTCATGGTTCACGCAGGTGCTGCGCTGGATCGGCGATCACCTGCTGCACGGGGTCGGGAACCTGGTCGGAGGCGGGCCTGGAGTGGCCATCGCCTGGGTCGTGATCCTGGCCTGCGTCATCGGGGTGATCGTCCTGTTGGTGTTCGTGGGTCGCACGGTGCAGCCCGAGCCCGAACGCGGCGAGCCCGAAGCCCGGGTCGAGTTGCGGCGCACGGCCGCCGACTGGCGGGCCGAGGCCGAGGCCTTGGAGGCCAAGGGCGATTGGAAGGGGGCGCTGCGCTGCCGGTACCGGGCACTGGTCGGCGAGCTGGTGATCCGTCGGCTGGTGCGCGACCTCCCGGGGCGCACGACGGGCGAGTATCGAGCCGATGTGGCCGCCAGCCTGCCCGAGGCCGGCGCCGAGTTCGGAGGGGCCTCCGAGCTGTTCGAGCGGGCGTGGTACGGCGATCGGCCCACCGGTCCCGACGAGTCGAGACGCTTCGACGCGCTGGCCGAGGGCGTGGTCAGCACCGCCGGCCGCGCGTCGCGACCAGGTGCGGCGCCCGAACCGCCCGATGCGCCCGATCCCGATCGCGACCTGGTGGCGCCGTGACGGCCACCGCGAGCGAGAGCCAGACCCAGGGGACCCAGGGCGGGGGCCGCGGACGGGGGCGACGGCGCTGGGTCCCGTGGGTCGCGGCGCTGTTCGCACTGGCCGTCGTCGCCGTGTTGCTCGGCGCGCCCCGATCATCGGACTCGAACGACCTCGATCCGGCGTCGACCTCGTCGAGCGGGACCAAGGCCCTGGTGATGTTGCTCGACCAGTCCGGAGCGCGGGTCGACGTCACCAAGCGGTCTCCCGGTGCCGACACCGATGTGGCCGTGTTGTTGGTCGACACGACCGATGTGCAGATGACCGACGACCTGACTCGTTGGGTGCGCGCCGGCGGTGTGCTCGTGGTGGCCGATCCGGCGTCGTCGTTCGCGCCCAACGTCAGCTCGAGCGCCCAGCCCTTCGCGTTGGGTCCGGCCAGCATCCGTCCTGGCGAGTGCACGATCGCCGCGCTGAGCGCGGTCGGCTCGGTGTGGCCCCCGAACGGGGGCGAGTTCTTCAGCGTGCCGTCGGGCGCGGGCCGCTGCTTCACGGAGGATCGCAGTGCCTTCGTGGTCGATCAGCCGACCGGTCAGGGCCACATCGTGTCGGTGGGCAGCGCCGATGTGTTCACCAACGGCGCCCTCGACCAATACGACAACTCGGTGCTGGCCGTGGCCCTCATGGCCCCTCGGACCGGCACACGCGTTTCCATGTTGTGGGGGATGGACGGCGCCGGCGGCGCCAAGGCCGGACCGAGTCTCGGCTCGCTCATCTCGATCGGGTTCAAGCTGGCCGTGGTCGAGCTGCTCATCGCCTTCGTCATCTACGCCTGGTGGCGCGCCCGGCGCCTGGGTCAGCCCGTGCTCGAGTCCCAGCCCGTCCAGATCGGTGGTTCCGAGCTGGTGAGCGCCCACGGCAACCTGCTCCAGCAGAGCCACGATCCCGACCGGGCGGCCCGCCTGTTGCGCAGCGAGCTGAGGCGCAGCCTGGCC
The DNA here is from genome assembly GCA_963734965.1 of uncultured Microthrixaceae bacterium. Classification (GTDB taxonomy): domain Bacteria; phylum Actinomycetota; class Acidimicrobiia; order Acidimicrobiales; family Acidimicrobilacustridaceae; genus UBA4742. The sequence goes on from CAVTJK010000003.1 coordinate 435,708, forward strand.
GAGCGGCTCGGCCTGCCCCGCAACGCGGCGGCCGAGGTCGTGGCCGAGGTGACCGCGGCGCGCACGGGTGCCGATCGCGCTCGCGTCCTTCGGGCCGTCGCCGACACCCCCATCCGCTCCGAGGACGAGTTGCTCGACCTCGCCCGCGACATCGACACCATCCGCACGGAGGTCCTCCATGGCACTGCCCCCTGATCCCTCGACCGTCCCCGTTCCAGGCCCGGGCCCCGCCCCCGCCGGCGCGGCCGGGGGCGGCGACCTCGACGCCCGACGGCCGATCCTGGCCCTGCGGGACGAGGTGGCCAAGGTGGTCGTGGGCCAGGACGGGACGCTCTCGGGGTTGGTGGCGGCGTTGTTGGTCAAGGGCCACGTGCTGCTCGAAGGCGTGCCGGGCACGGCCAAGACGTTGCTGGTCAAGGCGGTCGCGGCCGCCCTCGACCTCGACTTCAAGCGGCTCCAGTTCACGCCGGACCTGATGCCGTCCGATGTCATCGGCCAGGTGATCTTCGAGCCGCGCGAGGGCACGTTCCGGTTCCGCGAGGGTCCCGTCTTCACCAACCTGTTGCTGGCCGACGAGATCAACCGCACGCCACCCAAGACCCAGGCGGCGCTGCTCGAGTCCATGGAGGAGCGGCAGGTCGTCGATCGAGGGCACCGCCCACCCCCTGCCCGATCCGTTCATCGTGGTGGCCACCCAGAACCCGGTCGAGTACGAGGGCACCTATCCCTTGCCCGAGGCCCAGCTCGATCGGTTCCTGTTCAAGCTCCAGGTGTCGTATCCGACGTTCGAACAGGAGCAGGAGGTGCTGGCCCGTCACGATCGGGGGCTCGATCCCCACGACATCGTGGCCGCCGGCATCCGGCCCGTTGCCACCGCCGCCGACCTGGCCACCGCCCGGCAGGCCATCGAGGCTCTCCGCGTCGAGGCACCGGTGCTGGCCTACGTCGTCGCGCTGGTGCGGGCCACGCGTGAGTCGCCGTCGCTCACCCTTGGTGTGTCCCCGCGAGGGGCCACGGCTCTGCTGCACGCCTGCAAGGCATGGGCGTGGCTGGCCGGGCGCGACTACGTGACGCCCGACGAGGTCAAGGCCGTGGCCAAGCCGGCGTTGCGCCACCGCATCCTGCTGCGGCCCGAGCTCGAGCTGGAAGGGGCGACGGCCGACGGCGTGCTCGACGGGATCCTGGCGTCCGTGCCGGTCCCGCGCTGAGCGGCTCGCGCCGACCATGCCCATCCCCACCCGTCGCCTGGCCCTCGTCGCCGCGGTCGCATCCATCCTGGTGCTGGCCCTCGACGGTGGGTGGGCCTTCCTCGTGGTCAACGCCGCGCTGGTCGTCCTGGCCCTGGTCGACTGGGCCCTGGCGGCGCGCCCCGGTGTGATCCAACTCGTTCGGCGGATGCCCGAAGTGATCCCCCTCGGCCGCCGCGACGAGCTGACCTGGGAGATCACCAACCCGACCGGTCGGGCCCAGCGCGTCGCCTTTGCCGACGAGCTTGCGCCGTCGCTGCACCCGCGCACGCGCCGGACGCGGCTGACCGTGCCTGCCAACGGGGTGGCCGAGGTGACCACGACCATCGAGCCCTCGCGGCGCGGCCGGTTCGAGCCGACGGCGCTGACCGTCCGGGTCGAGGGGCCGCTCGGGCTGGCGGCTCGGCAGCAGACGCGGCGCCATCGCGACGTGCTGCGCGTCTATCCGCCGTTCAAGTCGCGTGACGAGGCCGAGCTGCGCATCAACAAGGCCCGGATCCTCGAAGTGGGGCTGCGCTCGGCCCAAGGGCTCGGCGGTGGCACCGAGTTCGACCAGCTTCGCGAGTACTCGGTCGACGACGAGTTCCGTCGGATGGACTGGGCGGCGACGGCGCGTGCCGGCAAGCCGATCGTGCGCACCTACCGCGCCGAGCGCAACCAGACGGTCATCAGCCTGCTCGACAACGGTCGCATCATGGCCGGCCGGGTCGACGACGTTCCGCGAGTCGAGCATGCGATGGACGCTGTCATGATGCTCACCGCTGTCGCGACCAGGTTGGGCGATCGCGCCGGGCTGGTCATGTTCGATCGAGACGTCCGCGCCGTGGTCGCCCCCGCTCACGGGCGCGATCAGCTGGGCCGGGTCACCGAGGCCATGTACGACCTCGAGCCCGTGCTGGCCGAGAGCGACTACCAGGGCGCGTTCGCGGCCACGCTGGCCCGCTTTCGCCGCCGGTCGATGCTGGTCGTGTTCACCGACCTGGTCGAGCAGGCCGTCGGCGAGACCCTGATCCCGGCGCTGCCGCTCATCAGCCGCAACCATCTCGTGGTCGTCGCCGCCGTCCAGGATCCCGACGTCGTGCGCTGGTCGCTGGCCACCCCGAGTGATGGCCGGGGTGCGTATCGCAAGGCCGCGGCGGTGGCCGCCCTCGACGAACGCCGCCGGACGACGGCCCGGCTGCGCGGCCTCGGCGCCACCGTGGTCGACGCCCCGCCCGGCGCGCTGGCCCCCCGCCTGGCCGACGCCTACCTCAAGGTCAAGGCCACCGGCCGCCTCTGACCGGTCGCTCCCGCCACGGGACCAACCCATCGTGGCGGCAGATCGCCACCTCGCGTGTGGTCATCTGCCGCCGCGTCGGATGGGCGTGAGCTCGAGACGGATGGCGGTGATGACGTGGGTGATGAAGTCGACGACGATGGGCCCGGTGAGGGCGGCGAGGCGTTGTCGCAGCATGGTCAGCAGCTCGTCGAGCTCGGCGGGCGGAAGCATCCGGTGGTCGCTGTGGGTGGGGAGCTCGTCGATCCACTGGGCGAGCGTGTAGGTCCGCGTCCACGGGTAGGACTGCTCGACGGCGGCCTCGAAGCGGTCCGAGGCGTTGATCGAGTCGAGGGACAGGTCCGATCCTGTGGCCCCGCGCCGAACCACCGTCGAGCCGAGCGCGACCGACTCGACCAGGATCTGCGGGGCCACGCGCCCGTAGACCTCGGCGAACACGGCCGACACCTCGGGTTGGTGGTGGTAGCCGTTCCAGAAGACGGCCAGGCGTCCACCGGGGCGCAGCACGTCGGCGGCGAGGTGCGGACCGCGCTGGAGGTCGATCCAGTGCCACGCCTGCGCCGAGATCACCAGGTCGAACGGCTCGCCGCCCGGCGTCCAGTCCTCGAACCGGGACACCTCGATGGTCAGGCCCGTGCGCCGACCCACCTCGGCCATGCGTGGATCGGCCTCGACGCCGATCACCTCGGCGCCCTGGTCGACGAACTCCCGCGACGCGATCCCGGTGCCGCAGCCGACGTCGAGCACGCGCACCGGCCGTCCCTCGCGGAGGTCGCCGACGAGGTCAGCGACGAGAGCCGGGGGGTAGGTGGGGCGGGCCCGGTCGTACTGGTCGGGGTCCTCGCCGAACGACAGCGGCCGGCGAGGGTCGGGTCCGGGGGCGCGTTCACGCTGTCGTCACGAGGGCACCGGCGCGACGGTCGGCGGCCCGATCGACCTCGCCCAGCTCACCGGTGAAGCCCTGGGCCGCGGCGCGGCGCCCGAACACGACGAGATAGGTCACATAGGCCGTCCACGCCGCCACGCCGATCACGACGCGCAGCAAAGGGGCCAGGTTGCTGCCGGTCACGAAGCCTTCGATCGTGCCGGCGCAGACGAACATCGTCATCAGTCCGATCACGATGGTGATCGAGCGGCGACCCTGCTGGGCCATGGCCGCCCCACGGGTCCGGTCGCCCGGCGCGATCAGCATCCATCCGAGACGGAGCCCGGCGCCGGCGGCGATGCAGATGGCCGACAGCTCGAGCAGGCCGTGGGGCGCGATGAGGCCGAAGAAGCGCAGACCGCTCCCGCCCGTGATCATCCAGGCCCCGGCCGCACCGAGGTTCAGGCCGTTGGCCACGAGGGCGAGCACGCCGAACACCCCGAAGGCCACGCCTCCGCCGAAGGCCTCGAACGACACCAGGATGTTGTTGACCGTCACCTTGGTGAAGAACTGGGCGTGGGGCTGATCCGAGTAGTACTGCTCGAACTGGTCGCGCACGTAGTGCTGCCGCTCGGCTCGCGGCATGGACGCGTCGAGGGCCCTCGGGTCGTGGATGAGCCAGGCGCCGAGCAGGATGGCCGGCACGAACATGAACGCGGCGGCGACGAGGATGAAGCGCCGCGAGTCCCACACCGCGGCCGGGTAGGTGACGGCGAAGAAGGTGCGCAGCGTGCGCTTGGTGCGCGGCTGCTTGCCGTAGATGACGCCGGACGCGTCGGCCACGAGCCGCGTCAGCCGCGCCGTGAGACCGGGATCGTGGAAGTAGGTGCGGGCGTAGGACAGATGGGCCGACGTGCGCTGGTAGAGCTGCAGCAGCTCGTCGAGCTCGGTGGGCCCGAGATCGTCGACGCGGCGACGGGCCCGATCGGTGAGCTCGTGCAGGCGCTCCCAGGTGGGTTGGTTGCGAGCGATGTACCAGTCGATGTCCACGCCGGACGTTACGGTACTTCACCGTGAGCGGGCCTCCCCTGAACCCCGAGCCGGCGGCGGGGATCGTCACACCCGAGGCGGTGCTGCTCGAGTTCGAGACGGCCGGAGCCGGGTCGCGAGCCGCGGGCGAGATGCTCGACGTGGTCTTGCAGTTGGTCGTCGGCTCGGCCGTGCTGTTCGCGGTGGTGACCGCGGCCCGCCTCATCGGCGGCACCTTCGCCGTGATCGTCGGGATCGTGATGGTCTTCGTGATCTTCGTCGGCTACCCGGTCGCGATGGAGTCGCTGTGGAACGGGCGCACCTTGGGCAAGTCCGCCCTCGGCCTGCGCGTCGTCACGATCGAGGGGGGACCCGAGCGGTTCCGCCACGCCGCCATCCGCGCCATCATCGGCGTGTTCGAGATCTACGTCACCCTGGGCTCGGTCGCCTTGCTCAGCATCGTGTTGACCCGTCGCGACCAGCGCCTCGGCGACCTGGCCGCCGGCACGATCGTCCTCCGCGAGCGCACGGCGCCGACGAGCCAGGCCTTCGCCGTGAGCTTCCCCGCGCCGTACGGGCTCGAAGGCTATGTGGCGGCGCTGGACGTGTCGGCGCTCACCGGTGAGCAGTACGGGGTGATCCGGGCCCTGCTGATCCGACTCACCGAGCTGAGCTGGGAGGCGCGAGGCGCGCTGACGGTGAAACTGGCCAATGCGACTGCGGTCGCGCTGCGCCTGACGCCCCCGGCGGGATTGGCACCGGAGCCGTTCCTGGCCTGCGTGGCCGCCGCCTACCAACGACGCCACGGCGCCCCGGCTCCGCCGCCGGGGTACGGCCCACCTCCGGGTTACGGGCCTCCCGGGTACGGCCCGCCGGGATACGGGCCCCCGCCGACCCAGCCGGGCTACGGCCCGCCTCCAGGTCCGCCGGGGTACGGTCCGCCTCAGGGCCCACCGCGGTACGGGCCCCCGCCGGCCCAGCCGGGCTATCGACCGCCGATCTCCTGACTGGGATCGGGGCCGCCGTCGCTAGCCTTCCGGACATGCCCGGCTACCTGGATCACGCGGCCTCGACGCCGACGCGCCCCGAGGTGGTCGACGCCATGCTGCCGTACCTGCGCGACATCCATGCCAACCCCTCGGGCGCCCATCGCGCCTCGCGAGAGGTCCGCCGGGCCCTCGACGACGCCCGTGACACCATGGCCGAGGCTCTCGGCGCCGAGCCGGGCGAGATCGTCTTCACCAGCGGGGGAACGGAGTCGGACAACCTGGCCGTGCTCGGGACCCACGATCGCGTTGGCGGGGTCGTGGTCGGTTCGGCCATCGAGCACCACGCCGTGCTCGACCCGGTGATCGCCCGCAACGGTCGTCTCGTGGCCGTCACCGCGGCCGGCATCGTCGACCTCGACGACCTGGCCGCGACCTTGACTGCCGCGGCCGCCGACTCGACGGCGGGCCCGGTGACGCTCGTGTCGGTCATGGCGGTGAACAACGAGATCGGCACCATCCAGCCGTTGGCGGCCGTGGCCGACCTCGTGCGCCAGCTCGCCCCCGACGCCGCCCTCCACACCGACGCGGTGCAGGCCCTGTGCTGGCTCGACGTCGCCTCCCTGGCGATGGGCACGGATCTGATCTCGGTCAGCGGCCACAAGTTCGGTGGCCCGAAGGGCATCGGCGCCCTGGTCGTCCGTGACGGCACGCGCCTCGGCGCCCGCCAGCTCGGCGGTGGGCAGGAGCGCGATCGGCGCAGCGGGACACCCAACGTCGCCGGCATCGTCGGCCTGGCGGCGGCGGCGCGGCTCGTGCTCGGCGAGCGGGCCGAGACGGTCGAGCGCGTGACCAAGCTGCGCGACCGCTTGTCGTCGGGACTGGCGGCCTCGGTACCCGGTCTGGTCGCCACGACCGCCGCGCCCGATGTCGTTCCGGGGATCTGTCACGTCTGCATCGACGGCATCGAGAGCGAGTCGCTGCTCTACCTGCTCGAGCGCCGCGACGTGTTCGCGTCGGCGGCCTCGTCGTGCAGCAGCGGAGCGATGGAGCCGTCTCACGTCCTGGCGGCGATGGGCGTACCCAGCGAGTTGGCGCAAGGATCGCTGCGCCTGTCGCTCGGCCACGCCAGCACCGACGCCGACGTCGACGCCGCCCTCGACGCGGTGCCGGCCGCGGTCGAGCGCCTGCGCCGCTTCTCGATATGAACGTGCTGGTCGCCATGTCGGGTGGCGTCGATTCGTCGGTCGCGGCCGGCCTGCTCGTCGAGTCCGGCCACTCGGTCACGGGCGTGACCATGAAGCTGTGGGGCGGCGACAGCGACACGGGTTGCTGCTCGGTGGCCGACGTCGACGACGCGCGACGAGTCGCCCAGCAGCTCGGTATCGAGCATCTGGTCTTCAACTTCGGGGACGACTTCATGTCGCGTGTCGTCGATCCCTATGTCGCGGCCCACGTCGAGGGCACCACGCCGAACCCCTGCGTCGAGTGCAACCGCCACCTCAAGTTCGATCGGCTGCTCAAGCGGGCCGACGCCCTCGGGTTCGACGCGGTGGCGACCGGCCATCACGCTCGCATCGTCCGGCGCGACGGAGTCCTGACCCTGGCGCGCGGCGCAGACCGGGCCAAGGACCAGAGCTACGTGCTCTACGTCGTCGATCCCGATCGACTCGAGCGCGTCATGTTCCCGGTCGGACATCTCACCAAGGCGCAGGTCCGCGCCGAGGCCGCTCGACTGGGGCTACGCAACGCGGCCAAGCCCGACAGCCAGGACGTCTGCTTCATCACGGCCAGCGCCGGCCGCCGAGCGTTCCTGGGGGATCGCATTCCGCTGCGCCCGGCTCGACTGGTCGACCGAGCGGGTGCCGAGGTCGGTCGGATCGACGCGGTCGAGCTGGTCACCGTCGGCCAGCGGCGCGGTCTCGGGCTGGCGGGTGACGTCGAGCCGAGGTTCGCCGTCTCGGTCGACGTGGCCGCCGGGGTGGTGACGGTGGGGACCGCAGACGATCTGATGGACGACTCAGTGGTGGTCGGCCGCCTCGTCTGGTCGGCAGGCGTCGACGTGCGCCGAGCCGGCATCGTCGCGCCCGCGACCGAGCTGACGGCGCAGTGCAGCGCCCATGGCGAACCTCGCCGCTGTCGCGTCGAGCGCGGGCCGCGACCCGACACCATCGAGTTGCGATGGGCCGAGGGTCAGCGTCGGGTCGCGCCGGGGCAGAGCGTCGTGCTCTATGACGGCGACGGAGTCATCGGCGGCGGCATCGCCCAGTAGCCGACAGGCTGACACGCCGTCAGCCGACCGGGAGTTGTCGGTCGGCGGCCGCCGCCAGCACGCGACCCGGCCGGGTCGGGGTGAACAGGAGCGCGTCGATGTCCTCGGACACGACCTTCTGGCGATCTCGCAAACGGCGCGCCGGCGTCAGGCTGATCGGGATGGTCTCGTCGAGGGTGACCTCGAGGGCCAGGCCCGTCGCCCCGAGGCTCAGGTCGCGGGCCGTTGAGCCCACAAGTGCCGGACCGATCGAGCGGACCTGGCGGCGGAGCACGAGCACGGCCTCGATGACCGCCAGCTGATCGTGCAGGACGAGGCCGGCCGGGGTGAAGACGAGCCACCGGCGGCTGAGGATGTGAAGGGAGCGGCTCGTCCACCACGCCGCCGGCCACCCGATGACCAGCGCCAAGGCGCCGATGATCCACTGGCGATCAGCGAGCAGCAACGGCCCCGCGACCAGACCCGCCACGGTCACGATCCAGGCGCCCTCGACAGGCCCGAGGAGGATCGTCGCCGGTGGGCGCAACGGCAGTCGGAACTCGAGACCGTAGGCGGAGCCGTTCACGAAGGCCTGGCCCGTGGCCGGGCTGAAGGCGACGGCTGTCACCAGCGCACCGGCGGCCAACGCCACCACGTCCTTGGCGCTGACCGAGGGAGTGGTCGCGGCCGCCCAGACGCTGGCGGTCAGGGTCGCGGGGGCGACGATCCGCATGGCCGTGAGCGTGACCGTGCGGGGGACGAGGGCGGCGACGAGTCCAGCCGCCCACACCAGCCACAGCCCGATCGAGCAGGCGGTGCGAAAGGCAGGGTCACACGGCTGGAGGGCGGCGGCGAAGGCCGGCCCGCTCGTCAGCGCCAGCGCCGCCCACACGACCGGAAGGGCCCAGCGCCCGAGGTTCAAACGCGACAGGGTCACGGGCGAAGATTTGCGTATAGGCCCGGCGCGTGGCTATTCCATAGCTCAGGTACCTGAGCTCTTGGGGGGATTCCGCGTGGCCGAGGATCGTGGTGTGGGGCTGCCGATCGGCCTGGCCACGTCCATCGGCAGCCTGCCCCACTACGACCCAAGCGATGCCGTCGACTTCGTGTTGCGCCACCAGCGCCAGCTGCCGGCGGCGCCCTCGTTGCCGGCTCGATCGCGCGCCGAAGGCATGATCGCTCAGGCTGCCTACGGCGTGGCCGGTGTGCAGCTGCTCGATGACGGCTCCCTCGAGGTCGATCTGTCGGCGCTCGATCCTGAGGCCCCGGTCGGCGATCCGGGCTTCACCTCGGACGGCTTCGTCGGGCTGCGCGCCTTCCTCACGGCCGTGGCCGATCGGCGCGGCCCCATCAAGATCTCGCTGACCGGACCGGTCACCTTCGGCGTGGCCCTCCACGCGGTCGGGGTCCCCGCCGAGCTGGCGTTCCGGGTCTCGGGCGAAGCCGTGGCCCGCCGTGCTCGGGCCCTCGTGCAGCACGTGAGCGCCCGGGTGCCCCAAGCCCAGGTCGTGGTCTTCGTCGACGAGCCCAGCCTCACCGGCGCCATGCACCCGGATTTTCCCATCGCTCCGCTCGATGCCATCGATCTGGTCTCGGGCACGTTGGCTCAGCTCGAGCGGCTGGCCATCACGGGTCTGCACTGCTGCGGGGTCGCCGACTGGCGGCTGCTCATGCAGGCCGGCGCCCAGATCCTGTCGCTGCCCCTCGATGCCGGCATCGAGGCCTCGGCTGGAGCCGCCTCCGGTTTCCTCGAGCGCGGCGGCTGGTTCGCGTGGGGCGCGGTGCCGACGGATCAGCCCATCGGGCCCAGCGTCGATCGGCTGTGGCGCCAGCTGTCGGGCGTGTGGTGCGAGCTCGTCACCAGCGGCGGGTGCGATCCCGTGCTCCTGCGGACCCAAGCCATGATCACGCCGGCGTGCGGCCTCTACCGCCATGGTGTGCCCCAGGCCGAGCAGGTGCTCTCGTTCACCAACCGCCTGGCCGAACGCCTCCACGACCAGGCCATCGGCGTCCGCCTGTCAGTCGGGGCGTAGCTGCACGCGGGGCGAGGCCCGGGTGGCGAAGCGCCCGCCGGGAGGCTTGCCGACCAGAGGGCCAAGAGACTCGGGGCGTAGCGCGTCGCGCTCTGTCACACCGCATCGGTAGATTTGCGGAGATGTCACCCGCGGCCACCTCCGGATCCAGCGAGCCGATCGATCCGGCGGCGCGGGTCGACGAGTTGGTGGCCACCATCCGCTACCACAACCAGCGCTACTACGAGCAGGACGCGCCCGAGATCCCCGACGCCGAGTGGGACGCGCTCATGCGCGAGCTCATCGCCCTCGAGGAGCAGTTCCCCGAGCTGATCACGCCCGACTCGCCGACGCGAGTGGTCGGCGCGGCGCCGTCGACGACCTTCGCCACCGTCGCCCACGCCGTGCCCATGATGTCGCTCGACAACGCGGTGTCGGCGGCCGAGCTGCACGCGTGGGGCGACCGGTTGCAGCGGCGGCTGACCGAGCTCGGTGACTCGGCCGAGACCGTGGCTTTCGTGTGCGAGCTCAAGATCGACGGGCTGGCCATCTCGGTGCGCTACGAGGACGGGCACATGGTCCAGGCGGCCACCCGCGGCGACGGTCGCCTGGGCGAGGACGTCACCGCCAACGTGCGCACGATCGACGTGCTTCCTCACGAGTTGGGTGCCGACGCGCCGGCCGTGCTCGAGGTGCGCGGCGAGGTCTACATGCCGATCGCCGTGTTCGCTCAGCTCAACGCCGATCAGGTCACCTCGGGCGAGCGCACCTACGTCAACCCGCGCAACACCGCGGCCGGGTCGCTCCGCCAGAAGGATCCGTCGATCACGGCCAGCCGCCATCTCGCCTTCTGGAGCTACCAGCTCGGCCAGGTCGAGGGCGGGCCGGGCTTCGCGACGCACTACGACACGCTCGAGTGGCTGCGGGGTCTCGACTTTCCGATCAACCCCGAGATCAAGCGACTCGTGGCTCTCGACGAGGTGTACGAGCACTGCCTCCACTGGCAGGAGCACCGACACGACCTGCCCTACGAGATCGACGGCGTCGTGATCAAGGTCGACGACCTGGCGCTGCGCAACGAGCTGGGATCCACGGCCAAGGCGCCGCGCTGGGCCATCGCCTTCAAGTTCCCGCCCGAGGAGCGCACCACGCGCCTCATCGACATCATGGTGTCGATCGGGCGCACCGGGCGGGCGACCCCGTTCGCCCGGCTCGAGCCGGTGTTCGTGGGCGGGTCGACGGTCGGCGTGGCCACCCTCCACAACCAGGATCAGGTCGCGGCCAAGGACGTGCGACCGGGCGACGTCGTCATCGTGCGCAAGGCGGGCGACGTCATCCCCGAGGTCGTCGGTCCCGTGCTGGCCGAGCGGCCCAAGCGGCTGGCCAAGTGGAAGTTCCCGACCAACTGCCCCGTGTGCGACACGCCGCTGGTGCGACCCGAAGGCGAGGCCGACCACCGCTGCCCCAACGAGCTGTGCCCCGCTCGCGTCGCGGGCACGATCGAGCACTTCGCCAGTCGGGGGGCCATGGACATCGAGGGCTTCGGCGAGCAACGGGTCCAGCTGTTCCAGAGCATGGGCATGTTGGCCGACGTGGCTGACGTCTACCGGCTCGACTATGACCGCCTCCGCCAGCTGGACGGCTTCGGCGAGGTCTCGATCAAGAACCTCGACGGTGCCGTCGAGGCGTCCAAGAGCCGGCCGCTGGCCAACCTGTTGGTGGGGCTCAACATCCGCCACCTCGGCTACGCGGGGAGCGAGCTGCTGGCTCGCGCCTTCGGCCACCTCGACCAGATCATGGGGGCCTCGGCCGAAGACCTCGGGGCGGTCGAGGGCATCGGTCCCGTGATCGCCCAGAGCGTGCACGACTGGTTCGCCCGGCCGGCCAACCGCGAGCTGATCGAGAAGCTGCGCGTCGCCGGGGTCAACTTCGAGGGGCCACCGCCTCCCGAGGCGGCCCAGACCCTCGTCGGCCTGTCGGTCGTGGTCACCGGCACCCTCGCCGGCTACACCCGCGACGAGGCCGAGGCCGTCATCAAGGCCCACGGGGGCAAGGCGCCGAGCAGCGTGTCCAAGAAGACGACGGCCGTGGTCGTGGGCGAGGGCCCGGGCGCGGCCAAGGTCACCAAGGCGACCGATCTGGGCGTTCCCATCCTCGACGAGGCCGGGTTCGCCCACCTGCTGGCCACGGGAGAGCTGCCCTCATGACCGGAGCCATCCAGGCCGTCGTGTTCGACTTCGGAGGCGTGTTCACCGCCTCGCCCTTCGACGCGGTGGGGACGATGGGCGACGTGGTCGGCATCTCCCAGGAACGGGCCATGCAGTTCGTGTTCGGTCCCTATGACCGCGACACCGACCATCCGTGGCACCAGGCCGAGCGCGGCCAGATGGGCCTCGAGGCGGTCCGCACCCAGATCCTGGCCGACGCCGCCGCCGAGGGACTCGAGCTCGACCTGTACGACATGCTCAAGTACATGGCCGGCTCGGGCATCCGCGACGAGATGGTCGAGCGCACGCGCCGCCTGCGCACCGACGGCTATCGCACCGGGATGATCACCAACAACGTGGTCGAGTTCCGCGAGTACTGGCGGGCCATGCTGCCTCTCGACGAGCTCTTCGACGTGGTGATCGACTCGAGCGAAGTCGCCATGCGCAAGCCCGATCCGCGCATCTTCACGCTCGTGCTCGACCAGCTCGGCGGCGTCGAGCCGTCGGCCGCGGTGTTCCTCGACGACTATCCCGGCAACATCACCGCCGCCGAGGCCGTCGGCATGCACGGCATCCTCGTCAGCGCCGACTACCACTCCGCCATCTCGGAGCTGGACTCCCTCCTCGCGTGACGCGGCGGAGCCGCTCGCGCTCGATGAGACCCGGATGGCGAAGCGCCCGGAGGGCCGACGAAATCAGACGACCGTGAAGCACCAGTGCTGGTACGAGGAATGGGTGGGGCCGTCCTTGGTCTTCCAGTAGGTGGCCAGCACGCAGCTCTTGCCCGCCGGCCACCGGGTGAAGACCTTGCCGGCGCCCGGCTCGAACGCGTACTCGACCTGGCCCGAGTAGGCGACGACGCGGACCTGGTCGGCGGGCAGGGCCGTGCCGTTGACCGCCAGCCGGGCGGTCACGCCGGTGCTGACGTCGATGCCGACCCGGTCCTGCTGGAGGATGTTGGACCCGTCGGTGGGGATGAGCAGCTGAACCGTCCCACCGTCGAGGTCGCTCGAGCTCGAGAGCGACGTGCGGCTCAGGGCGGCGATGCCGACGACGGCGACCACCAGCAGGCCGATCATCAGCACCCGCACGGCCATGGGCATCTGGCTCCAGACGCCCGGGACCCGGGTCGGTGGTCGGGGCGAGCCCTGGTCGTCGGCCAGCGCCCCGGTTTCGTCGTAGGAGGGGCCCGAGCCGGTGGTGGTCACAGGGTCATTGTGCCGGACCGGCGACCGGTTGCGCGGCGCGGCGGGCGTTGGCGGCGGTCCCCGGTCGAGGAGCCACCGAGCGGGCTGGCGACCTGATCGGCCGTCGCCGCCGAGACGGTGTCCGAAACCACACGGCCGTAACTACTAGCCTGTGAGGATGGCGTTGTCCCGGTTGACCGACCGCGTCGGTCTGGTGCTCTCTGCGCGCTACCGCTTGCTGGCCCCGATCGGGACCGGCGCGTCGGCGTCGGTGTACCTGGCCGACGACGTGACGTTGCGTCGTCGGGTCGCCGTCAAGATCCTCCACCCCGCCCTGGCCGACGACGAGGCCTTCCTGCGACGCTTCCGGGCCGAGGCTCAGGCCGCCGCGGCCATGAATCACCCCAACGTGATGGCGGTGTATGACTGGGGCGAGGACGACGTGCCCTACCTGGTGACCGAGTACCTCGGGGGCGGGAGCCTCCGCACGGTGCTCGATCAGGGCCGGGTCCTGACCCCGGCCCAGACCCTCGTCGTCGGGCTCGAAGCGGGCCGCGGACTCGACTACGCCCACGGCCGTGGCTTCGTCCATCGCGACATCAAGCCGGCCAACTTGCTCTTCGGTGAGGACGCACGGCTGCGCATCTCGGACTTCGGTCTGGCCCGGGCCTTGGCCGAGGCGGCCTGGACCGAGCCGCAGGGCGCGGTCTTGGGCACGGCGCGCTACGCCTCGCCCGAGCAGGCGCGTGGCGAGACCCTCGACGGTCGCAGCGACGTGTACTCGTTGGCGTTGGTGATGATCGAGGCGGCGACCGGGTCGGTGCCGTTCTCGGCCGACACGACCATCGGCACGCTCATGGCTCGGGTCGATCAACCGGTCGAGGTGCCCGAGGCGCTCGGACCGCTGCGTCCGGCGCTCGCCGCGGCGGGCGCCAACCGGGCCGCCGACCGACCCGACGCCGCCGAGTTCACCCGCTCGCTCATGGCGGCGGCCGAGCACCTCGACCGTCCCGAGCCGCTGGTGCTGGCCGGCGCCATCGTGCACGACCGCGACATCGTGGCTGACCGCGACCCGACGGTGATGATCCGCTCGGATTCCGAGCCCGACATCATGAACGCGCCACCCGGGACGGTGATGGACGGCATCCGCATCATCCCCGATGCCGACGACGACCTGCCCAAGACCAAGCCGGCGGCCCCCCTCGCCCGGTTCGTTCCCGACGGCGATGGCGATCCCCCTGAGTCGCGGCGCGCCAAGCGGGCCCGTCGGGCCGAGGCGGGCCGCAGCCGGCGCTGGCGTGTCGTCACCCTCAGCCTCTTGTTGGTCGCCGCGCTCGTCGCCGCCGCCGCCGTGTGGTGGTTCGACGTCCGGGTGCCCACCCACACGGTGCCCCGCCTGGTCGGGACCAACGTGGCCACCCTCGATCAGCGGATCGGCTCGGATCACTGGGTCGTCCGACGCAGCAACATCCTGCCGCGACGGCACCGTGGCCGGCCAGATCCTGCTGCAGAACCCGCTGCCGGGAGCCCGGCTGGCCGAGAACAAGCCCCTCGACCTGGTCGTGTCACTCGGGCCGCCGCCGGTTCCGGTGCCCCAGGACCTGGTCGGCAAACCGCTCGTCGCCGCGACCGCCGAGCTCCAAGCGGCCGAGCTGGCGCTCGGACCGGTGACCTATCAGTTCGACGAGACCCATCCCAACGGCATCGTGTTGAGCACGGCCGGCGCTGTTCCGGCCCAGCTGCCCAAGGGATCGCAGGTGCCGCTGGTCGTGTCGAAGGGGGCCAAGCCGCGCACCGTGCCCAGCATCCCGATCGGCACGCCTCTGGCCGCAGCGACGGCCACCTTGACCAACCTCGGCTTGCACGTGGCCACGACCCAGACGCCGAGCGACACCATCGCCGCCGGTTCCACCACCGCCCCGCCGTCGCCGGCGCCGGGCGCGCAGGTGCCCAAGGGCGGCACGGTGAACCTGGTGATCTCCAGCGGTCCGCCCATGGTCACGATCCCGGGCGACATCGTCGGCAAGTCGGTGACCGACGCCGCCGCCGAGCTCCAGGCTCTCGGGCTGTCGGTGAGCGGGACGCAGGGCTCACCGCTCGGTCACGTCAAGGCCTCGACCCCGGCCATCGGCACGTCCGTGCACAAAGGCACCGCCGTCGTCCTCGTCACCGGCTGACAGCGCGGCGGAGCGGAGCGGAGCCGCTCACGTGGTCACACCCGGATGGGCGAAGCCCGGCCCGGCGGATTATCGCCGGGCCCAGCAAGTCAGCTCGCCGTCATCTCCTTGATCTTCTCGGCCAGGACGGCGGCGTTGGGATCGGGCTGGGCGCTCTGCATGGCCATGAGCTTGGTCATGTCCCCCTGGACCTTGATCTTGCCGGCCATGAAGGCCTGCATGCCGGCCTGCGGGTTGCCGTCGACGAAGATGGCCTTGGCCGTCTCGTAGTCGACCGTCACCGTCAGGTCCGGGTTGTCGAGCTCGCCGAGATCCAGGCTGACCTCGCCGCCGCTCGTGTCCATGAAGGCCTTCACCTCGCCGTCGCCGAAGGGCACATCGGTGATGACCTGGTTCATGCGCACGGTGTGGGCCGGAGGCGTGGCCGGTGGCCCGATCTCGGCCTGCAGGCGCTTGGCCTCGTCGATCCACTCCTGGGTGAGGAACTGGTACGCCATGGCGAGAAACTCCTTGGAGGTCGGGCCCGACTCCATCGCGGAGCAGGCACGGAACTGGGCGCGAGGGAGAGACGCGCACCCTACAACGCTCGGCCGCCATCTGCTTGACCGATCGGTCAAGGGAGCCGACGGACGGCCTTCGCGCCGCGACGCAGCACTAGTCTGGGGCCGTGTCCGAGCCGGCTGCTGCGACGTCGCCCCCCTCGAATCGGGCCCACCGGCTCGCCGTTCACGAGCGCAACCCCAAGTGGCAGCAGGTCCCGCTGCACATCGACATGTCGATCTGCATCAACTGCGACACCTGCATCCGCCACTGCCCGCCGCAGTTCGGCGCCATCTTCAACCACGGGATCGACGTGATCATCATCCCCGAGCTGTGCTCGGGCTGCGGCAAGTGCCTCGAGCCGTGCCCGGTCGACTGCATCTACGACGATCCCGACTGGAAGGCCGGCGCCCCAGGACTGGTGGGAAGAGCCCGAGCTCGACGATCCCTACCGCTGATCGCGGCCGAGCTGCGAGCCGGCGTGCCTCGACCGGTCTAAGTCGGTCGGCCCGAGCCAACGGCCCATCTACGATGACCGCATGTCCGAACGGCTGACCCGCGATGACGTGGCCCACGTGGCCCGGCTCGCCCGTCTCTCGCTGACCGACGACGAGCTCGACACCTTCACCGGCCAGCTGGCCGCCGTGCTCGACCACGCCGCCGACGTCGAGGCGCTCGACGTCGCGGGAGTCGACGCCCACCGCCCACCCCTACCCGTTGGCCAACGTGTTCCGCGAGGACGTCGTCGGTCCCACCCTCGACCGGGACGAGGTGCTGGCTCAGGCTCCCAAGGCCGTCGACGGACGGTTCGGTGTGCCGGCCATCCTCGGCGAGGAGCCGTGAGCGACGTCGGGGCCGACCCCCACTGGCCCGTCGCGCGCCGGTGGCCCTCCGTCGGGGACCGCCACCGAGATCGCCGCCGCGGTGGCCGCGGGCGATCGGAGCGCACGCGAGGTGATCGACGCCCACCTGGAGCCGCATCGACGAGTCCGAGTCGACCATCCATGCCTTCAACCTGGTCATGGCCGACACAGGCGCGAGCCGCCGCCGACGACCTCGATCGCCGCGTGGCGGCCGGGCGAGGCGCCAGGTCCGCTGGCCGGCGTGCCCATCGCCCTCAAGGACAACCTGTGCACGCGGGGCGTCGCCACGACGTGCTCGTCGCGGATCCTCGACGGCTGGCAGCCGCCCTACGACGCCACCGTCGTCGAGCGCCTGGCCGCGACGCCGGACGCCATCGTGATCGGCAAGACCAACCTCGACGAGTTCGCCATGGGCAGCTCGACGGAGAACTCGGCCTTCGGTCCGACTCGCAACCCCCACGACCCCGACCGCGTGCCCGGTGGATCCTCGGGCGGGAGCGCCGCCGCCGTGGCCGCCGGGTTCGCCCCGATCGCCCTCGGCTCCGACACCGGCGGCTCGATCCGCCAACCGGCGGCGCTGTGCGGGGTCGTCGGGCTCAAGCCGACCTATGGCCTGGTGTCGCGCTACGGGTTGGTCGCCTTCGCGTCGTCGCTCGACCAGATCGGTCCCTTCGCCACCACGGTGGCCGACGCCGCCGCCCTGCTCGACGCCATCGCCGGTCCCGATCCGCGCGACTCGACCTCGATCCCCGCCGCCCCGCCGTCGTACTCGGCCGGGCTCGACGACGGCGTCGACGGCCTGCGAGTGGGGGTGATCACCGAGCTCATGGGCGACGGGCATCGCTCCGGACGTGGCCGCTCGGGTGACCGAGGCCGCCGAAGCGCTGGCCGCGGCCGGGGCCAAGGTCGACGACGCCAGCGTGCCGGCCACCACGCTACGGCGCTGTCGGCCTACTACCTGATCGCGCCGGCCGAGGCGTCGAGCAACCTGGCCCGCTACGACGGGGTGCGCTACGGCCTTCGCGTCGACGCCCCCACCACCGACGAGATGATGACGGCGACGCGCACCGCCGGCTTCGGAGCCGAGGTCAAGCGCCGAATCATGCTGGGCACCTACGCGCTGTCGGCCGGCTACTACGACGCCTACTACGGCAAGGCCCTCAAGGTCCGAACGCTGCTCATCGCCGACTTCGCCGCCGCCTACGAGCGATTCGACCTGCTGTTGGCGCCCGACCTCGCCCACGACCGCGTTCGCCTTCGGCGCCAAGAGCGATCCGCTGGCCATGTACCTCAACGACGTGTGCACGATCCCGAGCAACCTGTCGGGCGACCCGGCCGTGTCGGTGCCCTTCGGGCTCGGGACGACGACTCGATGCCGGTTGGGGTGCAGGTCCTGGCCCCGTCGCTCCGGGAGGCGACCATGTTGCAGGCCGCCGCCGTGCTCGAGGCGGCCGCCCCCGGCTCGTCTTCGGGGAAGGACGCCACATGACCGAGCCGCTCATCGTCACCAGTGCCAAGACGGGCGATCGTTGGGAGGTGGTCATCGGGCTCGAGGTCCACGCCGAGCTGGCCACCGCCACCAAGATGTTCAGCTCGGCCCCCAACGTCTTCGGCGGCGACCCCAACACCAACATCGATCCCGTCACGCTCGGGCCTGCCGGGCTCGCTTCCGGTCGTCAACCGCCGCGCCGTCGAGCTGGGCATCCGCGTCGGGCTGGCCCTGCACTGCACCGTGCAGCGGTCCACCTTCGCCCGCAAGAACTACTTCTACCCCGACATGCCGAAGGACTATCAGATCAGCCAGTTCGACGAGCCGCTCAACGTGGACGGCTGGCTCGACCTGCCCGACGGCACCCGGATCGGCATCGAGCGGGCCCACCTCGAGGAAGACACGGGCAAGTCGAGCCACCAGGGGGGCGACGGCCGCATCCACGGCGCCGAGTCGTCGTTGGTCGACTACAACCGGGCCGGCGTGCCGCTCATCGAGATCGTCGGCCGCCCCGATCTGCGCTCGGGCGAGGACGCACGCGCCTACGTGAGCGAGCTGCGGGCCATCCTCGTGGCCATCGGCGCGTCGGACGGCAAGATGGAGGAAGGTTCGATGCGGGTCGACGCCAACGTGTCGGTGCGACCCGTCGGGACCGACGAGCTGGGTCTGCGCTGCGAGATCAAGAACGTGAACTCGCTGCGCTCGCTCGGACGGGCCATCGACTTCGAGGCCAAGCGCCAGGTCGACGTGATCGAGGCCGGCGACCGGGTCCGCCAGGAGACGCGCCACTGGGACGAGGACAAGGGTCGGACGCGCGCCGGGCGCTCCAAGGAGCAGGCCGAGGACTACCGCTACTTCCTCGAACCCGACCTGGTCGTGCTCGATCCGTCACCCGAGTGGATCGCCTCGATCGGAGCCGAGCTGCCGTCGCTGCCGGCCGAACGTCGGGTGCGCCTGGCCGAGGTCGCGGGCGTGGCCCCTGGCGATGTGGCCATCCAGGTCGAGCGAGATCTCGACGGACTGGCCCTGAGCGCCATCGGCGCCGGCGCCGATGCCACGCGGGTGCTCGTGCACACCGAGCACAACCTGGTCGTCAACGGCGCCGGTGATCTCGATCCCGACCACTTCGCCGCCCTGGTCAAGCTCGAGGTCGACGGCCGGCTGACCGCGACCCAGGCCAAGACCGTGCTGGCCGAGATGGTCGAGACCGGCGCCGAGCCCGAGGCCATCGCCAAGGCCCATGGCTTCGAGGCCATGGACGTCGCCGACCTCGAGGCCGTGGTCGATCGGATCATCGCCGAGAACCCCGACGACTGGGCCGAGTTCGTGTCCGGCGACGACCGCAAGCGCGGCAAGCTGACCGGCGCCTTCATCGGCAAGGTCATGGTGGCGACCGATCGCCAAGCCGACGGCAAGGCGGCGACGGCGCTGCTCAACCAGCGCCGAGCCGAAGCCTCCGACTGACCGACGGGTCTTTTGGCGGCGATGAAGGGCGCAGAGCGCCCTCAGATGCCGCAGGAACCCTCGAGCGGGTCGAGGTCACGGGTCTTTTGGCGGCGCGGCGGGCGCAGTAGCGTGACGTCGTCACGACCGGCGGAGGGGCTCGAACCCTGGGAGTGACGATGAGCGGTGTTCGGCACGCGGCGGTCGTCGCGCTGACGGCGGTGCTCGCCGTCGCTAGTGTTGGTGGGATGCGCGGGACGGGCCGACGTATCGGCGCCCCGTGAGGACACGATCCCCGATCCGGTCGTCACCACCGGACCGGACGGGGCCGGGGTCTCGGCACCGACCGCGCCGGTGGCCGAGCGCGAGCGGGTCTGCGGCCCGATGCTGGCCATCCTGGCCAGCGTGGTCGCCCTCCCCCTCGGGCTCGTCTCGGGCGCGACCGAGGCCGACGTCGATGCCCTGGCCGCGGCGACCTCGGCGCTGACCGTCGACTGGCCGGCCTTCGTGCGCCGAGACCTGGCCACCTTGGCCGCGGTCTTCGGGCCCTACGCGCGCGCGGTCGGCGACATCAGCGAGGCGGGCGCGACGCCGGCGGCCGACGCGCGCCTGGCCCAAGCCAGCCGAGCCCTGAACTCCCGAGCCACCCTCTCGGCCGAGGCCGAGCTTGCCCACTTCGGCGAGTCGTCGTGCCCTAGGGTGACGGGCCGACGGTGATCGCCGTCGGACGAGGGAGACATCGTGGGAGGGCCAGGCATGGATCGCAAGAGGCTGACTCAGCTGGTGGGGGCGGCGGCGGTCGCGGTGGTGTTGTGCTCGGCCTGCGGGAGCTCGTCCAAGACCTCGACGGCGACCAAGAAGACGACGACCTCCACCTCGACGACGGCGAAGTCCTCCAGCAGCGACAACAGCGACAACTCCAGCTCGAGCAACGACACGTCGGGCAGCAGCGGCGTGGCCGGGGCGCTGACGATCGAGCAGTGCTCGAAGGCGGCCGACGCCTACCTGCAGGTCCTGGCCGTGCCGGGCGGACTGATGTCGGGCCAGAGCAAGAGCCTCAAGGACGTCCAGAGCCAGATCAACAGCCTCAACGCCGACATCCCGGACTCGCTGAAGGACGACTACAAGACCGTCGCCAACGCCTACGCCAAGTACGCGGCCGACCTCAAGGACATCGACTTCTCGAAGACGTCGTCGTTGCTCAACCCCGACAACCTCAAGAAGCTCCAGGCGGCGGGCAAGGAGCTCGACGCGTCGTCGTTCAAGTCGGCCTCGGATCGCATCAGCAAGTACTTCGACGACGGCTGCAAGTAGTCCGGCCCGATCCGCCCGGGGCACCAAAGCGCTGTCGGTTCGCGCCGTGCCCGTCTAGAACATCGGGATGGACCTCTCCATCCGCATTCTCGATCCGACTGACGCGGACGCTTACCGCGAGGTCGACGAGGCCGCCTTCTCGTTCCGTTGGGAGCCCGAGCGAGCCAACCGCTTCTTCGAGGTCTTCGAGTTCCCCAGGACCCACGGCGCCTTCGGCCCCAACGGCGATCTCTGGGGGGCGGCGGGAGCGTTCTCCCAGATCCTCACCCTGCCCGGTGGCTCCCGGATCGAGGCGCCCGGCGTGACCGCGGTGGGAGTCGTCCCCACCCACCGCCGGCGGGGTGTGCTCACCGCGCTGATGGCGGCCCAACTCGACGACGTCGCCGCTCGGGGCGAACCGGTGGCCGTGCTCAACGCCTCCGAGGCCACCATCTACCGTCGCTTCGGCTACGGCGTGTCGTCTCGCGCCAACCAGGTCCGGATCGACCGGGCCCGGGCCCGCCTCGTCGCGCCCGTCGATCCCTCGTGGTCGCTGCGCCTGGTCGACGATGACGAGGCCCGAGCGGTCGCCCCGGCCATCTTCGAGGCCTACGTGGCCAGCCGGCCCGGCGAGATGAGCCGGCCGGGCGGGTTCTGGGAATGGGTCTTCGGCCCGCTCGACACGTGGCTCGGGGGCGGCGAGCACTTCACGGTGGTGTGCGACGCGCCGTCCGGCGCGGCCTCGGGCTATGCGATCTACAAGGTCGACCACGATCCTCCGGATGGCCACTGGCGGGTCGTCGTGGCCGAGGTGGTCGCGGCCGACGTCGCGGCCGAGACCGCGCTGTGGCGCTACCTGCTCGACATCGATCTCACCGACACCGTCCAGGTGACCTCGGCGCCGCTCGACGATCCGTTGCGGTGGGCCATCGCCGACCCGCGCGCCTACCAGGTGACGGGGCAGTCGGACTTCCTCTGGGCGCGGATCGTCGATCCTGTTGCCGCGCTGGCGGCGCGGCGGTATCGCCGCACCGACGAGCTGGTGCTCGAGCTGAACGACCTGTTCCGGCCCGAGACGTCTGGTCGCTACGTCGTGGCCACCGGCCCCACCGATGGGGAGGGCTGGGCCTCGGCCGAGGCGGCGCCGACCGATCGAACGCCCGACCTGACCATGGACGTCGCCGATCTCGGCTCGCTCTACCTGGGCGGGGTGACGGCGTCGACGTTGGCCCGCGCCGGACGCATCGGAGCCTGCACCGAGGGCGCGCTGGCCCGGGCCGACCAGTTCTTCGCCGCCGAGCGCGCTCCCTTCTGCGTCGCGCGGTTCTGATTCTTGCGGCGATGAAGGGCGCATCACGCCCTTCGAAGCCACCAGAACCGACAGTGTGGGCGAAACGGCGGAGCCCGCCAGGGCGGGTCTGCTCGCGGGATGACTCCCGGATGGGCGAAGCCGCTCGAAGGAGGCTCGCCGACCGGAGAGCCGATCAGGACAGCTCATCGAGCGGAGCCGGTCACGGCCCAGCGAGGGCCGCGCCAGCGCACGGCCAGCCCGATCAGGCGCCCGATCATGAGCCCGGTCAGCGCCGTCCACAGCCAGCCGATGCCCCCGCCCAGAACCAGCACGGCGATGGCGGCGACCACGAAGAGGGCGCTCGGGATGAGCATGGCCACGGCCAGGAAGCGCAGGTCGCCGGCGCCGATGAGCAGCCCGTCGAGCACGAAGACGACACCGTTCACCGGTTGCATGAGGGCCACGAAGACCAGCACGAACGCGGTCACGTCGATGACGGCGGCGTCGCTGGTGAAGATGTGGGGCAGCACGGTACGCAGGGCGAAGGTGATGACGCCGAAGCCGACGCCCGCCAACACACCCCACTCGAGCATGCGGCGCCCGGCCCGGCGCGCGCTGGCGGTGTCCTCGGCTCCGAGGTAGCGGCCGATCATGGCCTGACCGGCGATGGCGATGGCGTCGAGAGCCAGGGCCAGGAGGTTCCAGATCTGGAAGGCGATCTGGTGGGCGGCCAGGGCGACCGCGCCGAGCCGGGTGGCCACGGCCGTCGACACGATGAGGGCGCCGCGCAGGGCGATCGTTCGCACGAAGAGGTCGCCGCCGACGACGGCGAGGCGCCGCAGCGTGGCCCCGTGGGGCGCCAACCGCACCCGATGCTGGCGCACCGCGCGGTTGACCCAGGCGACGTACACGACCGCGGACGCGATCTGGGCCAGGACGGTCCCGAAGGCCGAGGCGCCGATCCCGAAGCCGAGCCCGTAGATGAGGATGAGCTCGAGGACCAGGTTCCCCACGGCGGAGGCCACGGCCACGATCAGCGGGGTGCGGGTGTCCTGCAGGCCGCGGAGATAACCCGTCCCGGCCAGCACGACCAGCTGGGCCGGAACTCCGAACAGGCTGATGCGCAGGTAGATGAGGGCGTTGTCGCGCACCGCGCCGGTTGCCCCCAGCGCCGTCACCAGCGGCTCGGCGGCGATCAGCCCGATGACGATCAGGGCCAGACCGACGAGCAACGCCAGCCACATGCCCTGCACCGCCTGATGGGCGGCCTCGCCCTCCTCGCCCGCGCCGAGCAGGCGCGCCACCGCGGCGGTGGTCCCGTAGGCCAGGAAGATGAATATCGAGTAGAGCAGCAGCAGGATGCTGCTGGCGACGGCCAGCCCGCCGAGCTGATCGACCCCGAGATGTCCGACCACCGCGGTGTCGGCCAGGATGTAGAGCGGTTCGGCGACCAGCGCGCCGAGGGCGGGCAGAGCCAGGCGCAGGATCTCGCGGTCGTGCGGATCGCGCCGGAACGGTCCCGTCAAGCGATGTCCTGGCGGCGCAGGCGCCGGGTCGCGTAGGTCAGCGCCACGACGGCGACGAGGATCGGGGTCAGGACGAGCCAGGGCGAGGAGATCTGGGTGGAGCCGAGGTCGGTGTTGCTGATGGACACCAACACGGACCGCCCGTAGGTCCGGATGGCCAGGCGCGCCGCGGAGGTGTTGGCTGTCGCGACGAACCCCTCCCAGATGAAGATGTACAACAAACCCCATACGAGCGCCCGCTTGACCCGCAGGCCGAGGGCCACGAACAGCCCGACGTAGCCGACCATGGCCACGGTGACGGCGGCGACGGTGCCGGCGACCAGGTCGGCCCCGCCCCCCGTGAGGGCGGCGCTGAGGGCCAAGGGCACGACCACCACCGGCCACGTGGCCGTCATCGAGGACAGGGCCGCGGCGACCACGATCTTCCAGCGGGCGACCGGGCGCAGCCACAGGTAGACGAGGGTGCCGTCCTCGTTCGGGTCGCCGAGGGCGGCCGACGCGAACACGAGGCTGGCCACGGGCACGAGCAGGGCCAGGCCGAACCGGCTGACGAACTGAGCTCCGCGATGGGCGTGGTCGATGGACGGAGAGCTGCCGATGGTGGCGCCGACCACGACGGCGACCACGCCGAGGGCCCCGATGGCGATCAGGCGGGCCCGGGTCAGCTGCATCCGCAGCAGGAGCCGGTACAGCAGAGAGAGGGCGCCGGGGGTCGGGGGCGCGGTGGTCGTCATCGACCCACCAGGTACCGGAAGACGCTCTCGAGATCGTCGTCGAGGGGCACGACCTCGTAGAGCTGGGCGCCGGCGGTCTGGGCCACCGCGGCGACGACGTGGCGGAAGCGGTTCACGTTGGTCGTGTCGATGACGATCGTGCCGCGTTGTTCGAGGTGCACGCCGACGATGGCATCGCTGCGGATGAGGCCCGTGGCCACCGGCCCGGCCCGGTCGGTGCGGATGCGGACGCGGTGGGGCCGGTCGTCCATGAGGTCGCGCAAGGTGCGGAAGTCCCCTTCAGCGGCCAGCCGGCCCTGGACCATGACGAGCACGCGCGAGCCGAACCGCTCGACCTCGTCGAGCACGTGGCTCGAGATGATGACCGTCTTGCCGCCCTCACCCAGGCGATGGAACAGGTCGATCATGGCCAGGCGCTGGCGGGGATCGAGTCCGGTCAGGGGCTCGTCGAGCACGATCAGGTCGGGATCGTGGACGATGGCCTGGGCCACCTTGACGCGCTGGCGCATGCCCTTCGAGTAGGTCGAGGTGGCGCGCCGGTCGTCGGCATCGAGCTCGACGACGGCCAAGGCCCGTCGGGCGGCGTCGTCGGGCCCGTCGAGGCCCTGAAGCACGGCGGCGACGCGCACGAAGTCGAAGGCGCTCAGCCGTTCGAACACCGTCTCCTGTTGAGGGACGAGCCCGATGTGGCGCGCCAGTCCGAGGTCGCGCCTCGGGTCACCACCCAGGATGCGCACGGTCCCACGCGACGGCGGGGTCAGACCGCAGAGCATCCGCAGCATGGTCGACTTGCCGGCTCCGTTCGGGCCGAGCAGGGCGGTGACGCCCGGACCGATGTGGAACGTCACGTCCGACACGGCCACCAGCTGACCGAACCACTTGGATGCCTCGATGACCTCGATCGACCACGGCCCCGACCCGTAGGGCTCGGGCGGGGGTGGCGGGCCGGGAGGGCTCGCGGGACCCGGCGGACCCGGTGCCAGGCTCATCGGGTCACCTGGATGCGCTGGTAGCGGAACCGCACGAACAAGATCAGCGCGGCGGTGATGATCAGGTAGGCGGCCACCAGCGTCGAGGTGCTCACCGGGGCCGCCGACTGCAGGGCGGCACCGGGGAAGTCGTTGAACACGCGGGCGACCAGCTCGAGGGGCAGGAAGGCCAGGTTGGCCACCACCAGGTTGGCCGAGCTCCCGGCGTCGATCAGGCTCTCGGTGATCACCGCGGAGCCGACCTCGATGAGCACGAAGGCGGCTGATGCCGCCGCCCGCCGCGTCGTCGTGGACGCCAGCGCCAGCGACAGCGCCGCCGGCAAGGTCGCGACGATGAGGCCCGACACGACGACCCGCCACAGCACCCCGATGAAGGCCGAGAACCCGTCGGGGCCGACTCCGCCGATCGTGCGGGCCAGGAGCATGAACAGCGGCGGCCCGAGCGCGACGATCAGCAACACGGCGGCGACGGCCGCGGCCTTGGCCACCAGGTAGGTGTCGCGGCGCAGGGGCGAGGCCAGGTACAGCCCGAGCATGCCCGTGCGTCGATCAGTGCACAGCACCTCGGGGGCGACGAAGGCGGCGAACACGGCGATGGCGGCCCAGATGAACGAGTAGTACTGGTCGTAGGTGGGGATGACGTCGTTGATGTCGACGCCGCGGCTCGTCAGACGGCTGCGCAGGAACACGGCGATGCCGACGAAGACGATGGCGGGCACGTAGGCCAGGAAGATGGACAGGAAGGGCAGGATCTTGTTCCAGAAGGTGCGCTTGAGACCGAGCACCCGCTGGATGCTGTGGCGGGTGAGGCTGACGATCGCCCCGCGGGCTCCGAGCCGCGGCCCGTTGTAGGCGCGGTAGCCGCGATCGAAGATGCGAGCGTCGCTCACGCGTTGACCTCGAGGAAGACGTCTTCGAGGCTCACGGTGCGGGCCGTCAGCCGGCGGACGCCGACCCCGGTGAGGACCAGCGAGTCGCGGACGACCTCGTGCAGCTGCTCCTGGTCGATTCCGGCGGTCCGGGTGACCACGAGCCGGCTGGCGTCGACGGTGACCTCGAGGCCGCGCTCGCGCAGGAGGGCGACGAGCACGTCGGTGCGCCCGTCGACCTCGACCAGCAGGCCGCGGTCGGCCCCGGTGAGCTCGGAGATGGCGCCGGCGGCCACGACTCGGCCGCCGGCCAGGATCACCGCGTCGTCACAGAGCCGCTCGACCTCCTCGAGCAGGTGCGAGGACAGGATGATGTCGATCCCGAACTCGGTCCCGACCCGGCGGATGAGGTGGAGCATGTCGTCGCGCTGCACGGGATCGAGCCCGTCGGTCGGCTCGTCCAACAGCACGAGGTGAGGATCGTGGGCGATGGCCTGGGCCAGCTTCACCCGTTGACGCTGTCCGGTCGACATCGTGCCGATGGGACGGAAGCGCTCCTCGCCCAGCCCCACCTGCCAGAGGGCATCGCTGGCCCGCCCGGTGGCCTCGCGCGTCGGCAGGCCGTGCACCTCGGCGATGTGGCGCACCAGATCCTGGGCGGTCGTGTCCGGCGGCAGCGTGTGGTGCTCGGGCGAGTACCCGACCCGTTCGCGGACCCGCACGCCCGCCTTCACCGGGTCGAGCCCGAGCACGCTCAGCTGGCCCTCCGACGGCCGGTGCAGGCCGAGCATCATCCCCAGCAAGGTGGTCTTGCCGGCGCCGTTGGCACCGAGCAGGCCGGTGATGCCCCGACCGATGGTGAAGGTCGCGCCGTCGAGGGCGGTCGTGGATCCCCACCGCTTGACGACCCTCGACGCAGCGACGACCGGCGCCTGATCCCCGAGTCCACCCACCGTCGCCGACGGAACGCTGTGGTGGCTCATCGCCGCCCGAGCGTAACCTCTGATCCATGAGCGACGTCGACGACTCCCATGGCCTGAAGCAGCACTCGTACGAGGTCACCGATGGCTACGAACGAGCGCCGGCCCGGGCCATGCTCCGAGCCGTCGGCATGACCGACGACGACTTCTCCAAGCCCCAGGTCGCGGTGGCGTCGTCGTGGAACGAGGTCACCCCGTGCAACCTGCCCCTCGATCGGCTGGCCAAGCGGGCCAAGGAAGGCGTGCGATCGGCGGGTGGGTACCCGCTCGAGTTCACGACGATCGCCGTGAGTGACGGCATCTCCATGGGCCACGAGGGCATGCGGGCGTCGCTCGTGAGCCGAGAGCTCATCGCCGATTCGGTCGAGATCATGCTGCACGCCGAACGGCTCGACGCCCTGGTGTCGTTCGCCGGGTGCGACAAGTCCCTGCCGGGGATGCTGATGGCATCGGCGCGGTGCAACGTGCCGGCGGTGTTCGTGTACGGCGGATCGATCCTGCCGGGGCACCTCAACGGCCGGGCGCTCGACATCGTCAGCGTGTTCGAAGCCGTCGGTGCGTGTGCGACGGGCGCCATCACCGAGGAGGAGCTGGGCCAGATCGAGCGCCAGGCCTGCCCGACCGAGGGCAGCTGCGCCGGGATGTTCACGGCCAACACGATGGCCTCGATCGGCGAGGCGTTGGGCATGTCGCTGCCGGGCTCGGCCTCGCCGCCCGCGGTCGACCGCCGCCGCGACGACATCGCCTACGAGTCCGGCCGAGCGGTGGTCCACCTGCTCGAGCTGGGCCTGCGGCCGCGCCAGATCATGACCAAGGAGGCCTTCGAGAACGCCATCGCCGTGACGATGGCGGTCGGCGGATCCACCAATGCCGTGCTGCACCTGCTGGCCATCGCCCACGAGGCTCGGGTGGAGCTCGAGCTCGACGACTTCAACCGCGTGGCCAAGCGCGTGCCTCACATCGCCGACACCAAGCCCCACGGTCGCTACCACATGTCCGATGTCGATCGCATCGGGGGGATCCCCGTGGTGATGCGCGAGCTGCTCGACGCCGGTCTGCTGCACGGTGACTGCCTGACGGTGACCGGCAAGACGATGGCCGAGAACCTGGCCGACCTCGATCCGCCCAAGCCCGACGGCGAGGTCGTGCACCCGCTGACCGCGCCGCTCCACGAGGTGGGCGGGATCGCCGTGCTGACGGGTTCGTTGGCGCCCAAGGGCGCGGTGGTGAAGGTCGCCGGCATCGACGTCGACCGCTTCGAGGGTCCGGCCCGGGTCTTCGACGGCGAGGCGGCGGCCATGGAGGTGATCCTGGCCGGGGGGATCAACGCCGGTGACGTCCTCGTCATCCGCTACGAGGGACCCAAGGGCGGGCCGGGCATGCGCGAGATGCTGGCCGTCACGGGGGCCATGAAGGGGGCGGGCCGGGGCGGGGACGCCGCCCTCATCACCGACGGGCGCTTCTCGGGCGGCACCCACGGGTTCTGCGTCGGTCACGTCGCGCCCGAGGCGGTCGACGGTGGGCCCATCGCCTTCGTGCGCGAGGGCGATCGCGTCAGCATCGACGTCGTCGCCCACACGATCGATGTCGAGGTCGATGAGGCCGAGCTGACCCGGCGTCGGACCGAGTGGAAGCTGCCCGAGCCGAGGTACACGTCCGGCGCGCTGGCCAAGTACGCCCGGCTGGCCCAAGGCGCGGAGAAGGGCGCCATCACCGAGGCGTGACCGAGGACCCGGCCGCCCGTCGCCAACGCGTCACCGCCCTGCTCGACCTTCGGCGGTGGGACGAAGCGGCCCTGTTGGCGTCGGAGCTGGTGGCCGCCGAGCCCACTGATTCGCGTGCGCTGTACCTTCAGGCTCGGGCCTTCGCCGGCGCCGAGCGAACCCAGGAGGCGCTGGCCGCGGCTCGCGCCAGCCAGGTCGGTGACCCGGAGTGGGATGCGCCCGTGCGCGTCGAGGCCCGGATGTTGCTGCCGTCCAACGCGATGGGTGCGCTCTACACCGCGCGCCGGGCCGTCGGCCTGAACCCGACCGAAGCGGCCAACTGGTCGCTGCTCGCCTTCGTGGCCCAACGGGCCGGGTGGGTGCACGAGGCCGACCGGGCGGCCGCCGAATGCCGGCGGTTGGCCCCGTCGTGGCCCGAGTCGCTCAACGTCAGCGGGGTCGTGGCCCTCAAGCGCAAGTCCTATCTCGAGGCCGAGCAGTGGTTCCGCCAATCGTTGGCCCTCGAGCCCACCGACCCGAACGTGCTGAACAACCTGGCCCTGGCCCTGAGCCGCCAGGGCAAGACGACCGACGCCATCGACCTGTTCGAGCGCAGCCTCGGGGTCGACCCGCGATCGGGGGTGGCTCGGCGCAACCTCGGGGCGACGGTGTTCGCCCAGGTGTGGCAGGGGTGGCTACGAGCCTTGCTGCTGGCCGGCATCTTCATCGGGTTGTTCGGGCTGACGCTCGGGTCGCCGGTCATGATCATCGCCGGCGGCGCCGGCGTCGTCGGGGCCACGGGCTGGGCGGCGTGGCGTCGGCGCCATCTCGGCGAGGGTCGGCGTTCGGCGCTGCGCGACTACGAGCAGTCGAGGCGTCGGCGACGCCGACGACGGCGTCCGCCCCCCGGTTAGCATCCTGGCGATGGCCGATCCCGCCCAGCTGGCGCTGCTCGAGGAGGCACTGGCGGCGTCGCCCGACAACGACGAGCTGCGCCGGCTGGTGGCCCGCGAGCACCTCGAGCTGGCCGCGGACGGCGCGGACGGCTCGGAGGGCGGAGCCCGGCACGCCGGGGCGGCGCTGGCTCATGCCCAGGTGCTGCTGGGCCGGATTCCCGACGACGTCGGCGCACTGGAGGTGGCGGCGAGGGCGGCCGAGGGGTCGGGTCAACCCGAGCTGGCGGCGCGCTATCGGCGATTGTGGCGCGGCCTGCAGGACGCCGGATCCGACGCTCCGCCCGCCCCGCCCGCCCCGCCGGTGCCGCCGACGCCGCTGCCTCCCGCCGTCGACTCGGATCCCACCGCGGCCATGAAGCCGGCGCCCTCGCCGGTGCAGTGGTCGGCGGACGGGAGCCACGACGACCTGGAGGGGGAGGAGCCGCTGTGGGTCTCCTTCGGCGACGATCCGGGCGGGGCTGAGCTGGTCGAGCTCGAGGTTCCCGATGTCCGGCTCGACGATGTCGGGGGGCTCGACGAGGTCAAGGCCCGGTTGCGGACCACCTTCCTCGGTCCGATGCAGAACCCGGAGCTGCGCGAGATGTACCGCACCTCGCTGCAGGGCGGCATGTTGCTCTATGGGCCGCCAGGCTGTGGCAAGACGTTCCTGGCTCGGGCCATCGCCGGCGAGCTGGGCGCCGGGTTCGCCTCGATCGGGCTGCACGAGGTGCTGGACATGTACCTGGGCCAGAGCGAGCAGAAGCTCCACGCCATCTTCGACAACGCCCGGCGGCACTCGCCCTGCGTCCTGTTCCTGGACGAGGTCGACGCCCTCGGGATGAAGCGTTCGAACCTGTCGCAGTCCGCAGGGCGCAACGTGGTCGTGCAGCTGCTGACCGAGATGGACGGGTTCGCCTCGACCAACGAGGACCTGTTCGTGATCGGGGCCACGAACCAGCCGTGGGACGTCGACTCGGCGTTGCGGCGGCCCGGACGATTCGATCGCATGCTGCTGGTGCTGCCGCCCGACGAGGCCGCCCGCGCCGCCATCCTTCGGTATCACCTGCGCGATCGGCCCCTGGCCGGCGGGATCGACCTCGACCGCCTGGCGGCGCGCACGCCGCTGTATTCGGGGGCCGACCTCCGACTGGTGTGCGACAGCGCGGCCCAGTCGGCGCTCGAGGACTCGGTGGCGACGGGCCAGGCCCGACCGATCGCCATGAAGGACCTCGAGGAGGCGGCCAAGGACGTCCACCCGAGCACGCGGGCATGGTTCGAGGTGGCCAAGAACTTCGCCCAGTTCGCCAACGAGGGTGGACGTTATGACGACCTGCTCGAGTTCATGCGGCGCCAGCGGATGCTCTGAGACCGGCTGGGACGATTGGGCGCCGTTTGGGCCTTTGAGGTTGCGCGTCGAGCGGGCGTCGTGCCAAGCTGGTCGGACCATGACGATCTCGACCCGGACCCTCGTACTCACGTAGCGCACCCAGCCCCCATAGCTGCGTGCGCCTCTCGACCTCCCCAGCGGGAGGTCGCTTTCGTTTTCGACCCCACCCCAGCCGCAACGCCATTGCCGCTTGGCACCGATTCGATGTGGATTCTGTGCCAAGTGGCGGCCGAATGACCTGGCCAACGAGCAAGGAACGAACCATGAAACTCGACGGAGGGCAAGCCCTCATCAAGAGCCTCGAGATGGAGGGAGTCGAAACGA
The DNA here is from genome assembly GCA_963734965.1 of uncultured Microthrixaceae bacterium. Classification (GTDB taxonomy): domain Bacteria; phylum Actinomycetota; class Acidimicrobiia; order Acidimicrobiales; family Acidimicrobilacustridaceae; genus UBA4742. Next base: position 467,311 of record CAVTJK010000003.1, read on the forward strand.
TCTTCGGACTCCCCGGAGGGGCCATCCTGCCGGTGTACGACCCGATCATCGACTCGCCGATCCGCCACATCCTGGTGCGCCACGAGCAGGGCGCCGGCCACATGGCCGAGGGTTTCGCCCACGCCACCGGCCGCCCCGGCGTGGCGATGGTGACGAGCGGACCCGGCGCCACCAACATCGTCACGCCGCTGTGCGACGCGTTCATGGATTCGGTGCCGATGGTGGTGATCACGGGCCAGGTGGCCACGTCGTCGCTGGGGACCGACGCCTTCCAGGAGTGCGACACGACCGGCATCACGATGGCTGTGACCAAGCACAACTTCCTGGTCACCGAGGCGCAGGACATCCCCCGGACCATCCGCGAGGCGTTCCACATCGCCACGACCGGCCGGCCCGGTCCGGTGCTGGTCGACGTGCCGAAGGACATCGTCGATCCCAAGAACCCCAGGTCAGCCATGGACTGGTACTGGCCCGACTCTGTCGATCTGCCCGGATACCACCCGCTCACCCACGGCGACCCCGATCTCATCCGCCAGGCGGCGGAGCTGATCCAGGCGTCCGAGCGTCCGGTGATCTACGCCGGAGGCGGGATCTTGAAGGCCCGCGCCGCCGAGGCGCTGCGCGAGCTGGCCGAGCTGTGTGGGATCCACGTGGTCACCACGCTGATGGCCCGTGGGGCCTTCCCCGACGACCATCCTCTGGCGCTCGGCATGCCGGGCATGCACGGCAACTACACGGCGGTGACGTCGATGCAGCGGTCGGACCTGCTCATCGCGCTGGGGAGCCGCTTCGACGACCGGGTCACCGGCAAGGTGGATGGCTTCGCACCCGAGGCCAAGGTGATCCACGTGGACATCGATCCCGCCGAGCTGGGCAAGGTCCGGCGGCCCGAGGTCGGGATCGCGGGGGATTGCCGCCTGGTGATCGAGGAGCTGATCACGGCCGTGCGCGACCTCGGAGGGCCCGAGGCGGCACCCGATCGATCGACGTGGAAGTCCCAGATCAGCGGCTGGCAGGAGACCTATCCCCTGACCTATCAGGACTCCGAGCCGGGCGACGCGCTCAAGCCTCAGTACGTGCTCGAGACGCTCCGGGACTCGACTCCCGACGACTGCATCGTGGCCTCGGGAGTGGGACAGCACCAGATGTGGACGAGCCAGCACTGGCGCTTCAACCACCCCTACACGTGGGTGAACTCCGGAGGACTGGGGACGATGGGGTTCTGCGTGCCGGCGGCCATCGGGGCCAAGGTCGGCCGGCCCGACCGGATGGTGTGGGCCGTCGACGGTGACGGTTGCTTCCAGATGACGGCCCAGGAGCTGGTGACCGCGGCCACCGAGCGCATCCCGGTGAAGGTGGCGATCCTGAACAACGCCTACCTGGGGATGGTCCGCCAGTGGCAGGAGATGTTCTACGACGAGCGCTACTCGGAGGTCTATCTCTCACCCGACCTGCCCGACTACAAGATGTGGGCCGAGGCGATGGGGTGCATCGGCATGCGGGTCGAGTCACCCGAGGAGGTGCTGCCGGCCATCGAGAAGGCCAACCAGATCGACGACCGGCCCGTGGTCATCGATTTTCGGACCGACGCCCGAGAGAAGGTCTATCCCATGGTTCCGTCGGGGCTGTCGAACGACCAGATCGTGGTCGATCCATCGCAGGGTCAGGGCGGGCGATGAGCACGAACGGTGGCTCCGGGCCGAGCGGCACCCATCACACGCTCACGGTGCTGGTCGAGAACCGGCCAGGAGTGCTGGCCCGGGTGGCTGGGCTGTTCGCCCGCCGTGGGTTCAACATCTTCTCGCTGGCCGTGGCCCCGACCCACGATCCGCGTTTCAGCCGGATCACCGTCGTGGTCGACGTCGCGTCCGAGCTGCTCGATCAGGTGGTCAAGCAGCTCGACAAGCTCGTCAACGTCGTCGAGATCACCGAGCTGAGCCCGGCCGAGTCGGTGCAGCGCGAGCTGCTGTTGGCGACCGTGTCGGCGACGCCCGAGCTGCGGGGACAGGTGATCGAGTTGGTCGATGTGTTCGAGGGTCGTATTCTCAGCGTCGGCTCGGACGAGCTCACCATCTGCCTCGATGGATCGCCGCAGAAGGTGAACGATTTCGAGCAGCTCCTGCGGTCCTACGGCATCGTCGCTCTCCAGCGCACGGGCCGGGTCGCCTTGGCCAAGCTGGACCGCTGACCATCACCCCACCCAGCCTGACCCTTGGCACCGAATCTGCGCAGAATCGGTGCCGAGCGTCATCGGGCTGAACGTTCCCGCCGAGCGAATCGCAACGCTCGCCCACCAGAACCAGGACTCAGGAGCACATCGTGGCAAACGTGTACTACGAAAAAGATGCCGATCGGGCCTTGATCGCCGACCGCAAGGTCGCTGTGATCGGCTACGGCTCCCAGGGCCACGCTCATGCCCTCAACCTGAAGGACTCAGGCATCGACGTCCGGGTCGGCCTGCGTGAGGGATCCAGTTCGGTCGCCAAGGCCGAGGCGGCCGGCCTGGCCGTGCGGTCGATCGCCGACGCCACCGCCGAGGCCGACGTCATCATGATCCTGGCTCCCGACACCGAGCAGAAGTCGATCTACGAGGCCCACATCGCTCCCAACCTGACCGAGGGTGACACGCTTCTCTTCGCCCACGGGTTCAACGTGCGCTTCGGCCGCATCGTTGCCCCGGCAGGGGTCGACGTGGCCATGGTCGCCCCGAAGGGCCCCGGTCACCTCGTGCGCCGCACCTACGACGAGGGCGGCGGAACGCCGTGTCTCATCGCCGTGGCCTGGGACGCGTCCGGTCACGCTCGAGACCTGGCGCTGGCCTATGCCGACGCCATCGGGGGCACGCGCGCCGGTGTCTTGGAGACCACCTTCGAGGAAGAGACCGAGACCGACCTCTTCGGCGAGCAAGTCGTGCTGTGTGGCGGCCTCACCGCGCTCGTGCAGGCCGGCTTCGAGACGTTGGTCGATGCCGGCTACCAGCCCGAGTCGGCGTACTTCGAGTGCCTGCACGAGCTGAAGCTCATCGTCGACCTCATGTACGAGCAGGGGATCTCGGGCATGCGCTACTCGATCTCCGACACGGCGGAGTACGGCGATCTGACGCGCGGCCCGCGCATCATCAACGAGCAGGTGAAGGCCGAGATGCGCACCATCCTCGATGAGATCCAGTCGGGCAAGTTCGCTGACGAGTGGATCGCCGAGAGCGACTCGGGGCGGCCGAACTTCAAGGAGCTCGAGCAGGCCGGTCACGATCACCAGATCGAGCGTGTCGGAGCGGAGCTGCGGGCCATGATGCCGTGGATCTCGGCCGGCAAGACGCGCGTGCAGGACGCCTCGGGCGGTCAGGGCTGAGCGAAAGTCGACTCGACGGGTCAACTTTTCCCCCATAGGCTCTCGCCACCGCGTCGAGCGCGACTCGACGGCGCCGAGGAGGAGAATCGCCATGCCCGATGCAGAGTGGGGTTTCGAGACCCGCCAGATCCACGCCGGTCAGCAACCCGACGAGGCGACCAGCGCCCGCGCCGTCCCGATCTACCAGACCACCTCGTACACCTTCCGCGACACGGACCACGCGAGCAACCTCTTCGCGCTGGCGGAGATCGGCAACATCTACACGCGGATCATGAATCCCACGCAGGCCGTGTTCGAAGCGCGTATCGCCGACCTCGAGGGAGCGACCTCGACCGCGGTCGGGATCCCAGGCGCACTGGCGACGAGCAGTGGGCAGGCCGCCGAAACCCTGGCCATCCTCAACCTGGCCGAAGCCGGGAGCCACATCGTCTCCTCGGCCGCCCTCTATGGGGGCACCTACAACCTGCTCCACTACACGCTGCCGAGGTTCGGGATCGAGACGACCTTCATCGACGACCCGGACGATCTCGACGCCTGGCGGGCGGCCTTGCGCCCGAACACGAAGGCGTTCTACGGCGAGTCGATCGGGAACCCTCGCAACGACTTCCTCGATCTCGAAGGCGTGTCGGGTGTCGCCCACGAGGCCGGCATCCCGCTGATCGTCGACAACACGGTGGCGACGCCGTATCTGATCCGTCCCTTCGAGTGGGGCGCGGACATCGTCGTGCACTCGGCGACCAAGTTCATCGGCGGCCACGGCACATCGATCGGCGGACTGATCGTCGATGGGGGCAGCTTCGACTTCAGCGCCAACGACAAGTTCCCGCAGTTCACCGAGCCCGATCCCAGCTACCACGGTCTGGCCTACTGGCCGGCGCTGGGTGCTGGCTCCTACATCATCAAGGCGCGCGTCCAGCTGCTGCGTGACATCGGTGCCGCCACCACCCCGTTCAACTCGTTCCTGTTCCTGCAGGGCCTCGAGACCTTGAGCCTGCGGATGGAGCGTCACGTGGCCAACGCCCAGAAGGTGGCCGAGTACCTGGCTGGTCACGACCAGGTCGAGTCGGTGCAATTCGCTGGCCTGCCCGACTCGCGGTGGCACGAACGCGCTCAGCGGCTCACCGCCGGTCGCGGCGCAGGTTCGGTCCCGGCCTTCGTGATCGACGGCGGGCTCGATGCGGGCAAGCGCTTCGTCGAAGGGCTGAGCTTGCACAGTCACGTGGCCAACATCGGCGACGTGCGCAGCCTGGTCATCCATCCCGCCTCGACGACGCACTCCCAGCTCACCGAACAGGAGCAGGCGAGCACGGGCGTGCTGCCCGGTTTGGTTCGGCTGTCGGTCGGGCTCGAATCGATCGACGACATCATCGCCGATCTCGACGCCGGGTTCCGGGCCGCCAAGACCTGAGTCCGTGGCGAGCTGACCGGCCAGGTCATCGGCGTGCCCGTGGGTCGGGCCGCGTGGCTCGGGCGCGTCCAACCGGTTGCGGGCAGGCCACCAGGTCTGCGGGTCTTCGCGCAACGCGGGGTCGATCAGCGGTCTCGGTTCGAGGCCTGGGAGGCGGTGGCTGTGGTCCTGCTCGGCGTCGACGCTCGTCGGTGCGACGATCGGATCGTCGCCACCATCGGGTGGGAGGCCGCCGGGATGACCGAACCGGCCTCGTCGAGGTCGAAAGCGAGGGTGGATCTCATAGACGCCTCGTGAGACCCGGCGGAGATGGCCCTTGCGTGTCTCGTAGCCCATGGCGTCGGCCAACGCCTTGACCGGTACGGGGCTGTTGACCCCGTAGCCGTACAGGTGCAGGAGCGAGTGGAGCTCGGTCAGGCTGAGCCGGCCATGGCGGTGGAGGATGGCTACGCACGACGACCGCAGAGGCCGCCCCCAGAGGTAGCGATGGCCGGCCGGCAGGGGTCGCAAGGCCGGCTGACCGTGACATTCCGGCCGACGACCGTGGTAGTCGTCGATCCGGGGCCAGAGCTGCTCGCGCAGATCCTCGAGGTCGCCGACGAGGGCAACCCGCTCGTCGTGGAGCGCCGTGAGCGACCCGTCGAGCTGGCTGAGTCGGGTGAGCAACGCGTCGCGGGTGACCTGCACCCTTCGCCGTTGGATGGGGTGGAGGGTCGATGCCATCCGATTGGGAAGCAGGTGGTTGTGTGTCGGTGTCTTCCGGCGCGTCGGCACCGGGCCGGGATAGCGATGGTCGAGGAAGGGAGAGTCGGCGCTCACGGCTGCGCTCCAGTCGCAGAGGGATCGAGGGCCGCCAGGTGGCGCCGATGGATCCGAAAGCTACTGCGAGGGTGTGACACCCGATCCGCTCTGCACCAGTGTGCATCGACTCTCTGCCCGCCGGTGACGCTTGGCACCGATTCTGCGCAGATTCGGTGCCAAGCGTCAGGCTCGCGACGGGGCGCCGGCAAACGAGTTCCGGAGACGGGCCGCTTCAGTGCGCCAGGCCGTAGAGGAACACGGCCAGACGTCGCGAGCCGCTCTCCGCGCCGGCCGAGCCGGTGGTGCTGCCCGAATAGGTGAACGGCCACGCCTTGACCAGTCGCACCCCGGAGCCGTCCGACAGGCCTAGCTCGCTACGAGCGAAAGCGATCACCTGCTGATCCTGACCATCGGTGGGCGTACCCACGTTGACGATCCCGCTGAGGTTGCGGGACTTGAGAAAGTCGCCGATCGTGCCGTTCCGGCTCGCCTGGTAGTACCCGTAGGAGTTGGCTACGCCATCGAGGTTGATCACTGGCCGGTGGGCGTAGTAGCCGAGAGCGCCGGCATCCCACGATGCCAGGACGGCGTGGGCCGGCAGATTGCGATCGATCCACTCGCCGGCATCGCGATCCGCCGTTGCGATCGAATACGTGTGGGGATCGCTGAAGGTGCGCACCTCGAACGCCATGGCCGCCAGCAACGGCACCAACAGGATGGCGCTGACGGGGAGGAGCGCCCTCGCTACCGGTCGGTCAAGGGGAGCCTCGAGGACCGCCGCCTCGACGAAGTCCGCCACGCCCAGCAACAGCAGCGTGACCAGGTAGATGGCGACGGGGCAGTAGTACCAAAGCCACTGCTGCGTCTGGAACGCCTGGTAGTACGCCACGACCAGTACGCAGAAGGCTCCGAACCAGGCGGTGGCGGAGGCGAAGTCGACGACCCGGCGGAACCGAGCCGCTCGACGCGGCGAACTGGCGCGCCGAAACCCCCACACGCCGATGGCCCCCGCGGCCAGCAACGCCAGCGCGAACCAGCCGACCCGCACCACGGTGAACGGGGCCCGCTTGGTCAGACCGCTTATCTGAAGCAGCACTCCGAACATGATCTGGTTCGAGGCGAGGTAGATCACCAGCGTCACCGCCGGCAGCGCGAAGAGCTCGAAGAGCGGTCGGATCGAGGCTCGCCAGGACGATCGGGCCTCGGCCAGGGCCCAGACCCCGAGGATGGCGACCAGCAACACCGAATCGGTGCGAGCCAACACGACGAGCGCGAGCAGCAAACCCGTCAGCCAGCGCGACCGACTCGATCCTGCTCGGAGCAGACGGCCCTTCCAGGTCACGCCTACGGCCAGGACGAGCACATCCAGCAGGACGAGCACTCCGGACTCCATGCCGTTGACGAACACCTTCACGAAGAACGGGTTCAGCCCGATGGCGACGAAGGCGACGACGACGATCCCGGTGCACCAGGCGCTGATCCGATCGGCATCATCGGGTCGTTTCGACCGCGCTCGTTGCCAACCGGCGGCTGCCCGTCCCACGATCCGACCGATCAGGGCCAGGGCGGCGCCGTAGCAGAGCACCTGGAACACGAGCAGCACCCGAACCGCCGGCGTGTCATCCAGCCCGACGGCGTACACCGGGACCGAGAGCAGCATCCACAGCGGGTGATAGCCGTTCGTGGCGTCGATGCCGTCGAAGGTGGAACCGTGCCCGTGGGCCACGTTGCGGGCGATGCCGAAGTAGTAGAAGGCGTCGTCGAAGGTCAGACCGAACGGGGCGTCGTGCCAGACCACGACGACGACCAGCCACACGACGGTGACCGCGGCGGCGGCGGCCACGAGCACCCTCACCGGTCGGCGACGGTGGCTCTCGATGGGCTCGGCCACTACGGCTGTCGTTGAAGTCACATGGTCTCCGAGAAGCTCACCTCGCCCTCGCCGCGCAGCACGTTCTTGAGCAGTTTGCCCGAGGCGTTCCTGGGCAGTTTCTCACTGGTGAGGTCGACATATGTGGGCACCTTGAAGTTGGCGAGGGTCTCGCCGACCCACTGCCGCACCTCGTCCTCGGTGATGGATGCCCCGGGGGCGACCTGCACCACCGCCTTGACCTCCTCGCCCAGCTCGGGATGGCGGATGCCGATGACGGCAGCGTCGGCGATGGCCGGGTGCTCGACCAGCCGCTGCTCGATCTCGACGCAGTACACGTTCTCACCTCCCCGGATGATCATGTCCTTGGCCCGATCCGTGACGAACAGGTAGCCGTCCGCGTCGACGTGCCCGATGTCGCCCGTGTGCAGCCACCCGTCTCGGATGGTCTCGCTGGTGGCCTCGGGTTTGCCCCAGTACCCCGGCATGATGATCGGTCCTCGGATGAGGATCTCGCCGGTCTCGCCTGCGGCCAGAGGCCTCCCGGCCGCGTCGGCGATGCGGATGTCGACGACAGGGACCGGTGGGCCGACCGACGTCGGCTTGGCGATCGAGTCGGGCCCGCTGATCACGGTGGCCACCGAGCTGGACTCGGTCAGGCCGTAGGCGTTGGACGTGCTGCGCACGTTCGGGAACGTCTCACGGATCATCCGCTGCAACTCGTCGGCCGACGGCGAACCGCCGAAGGCGACCCCGGTCACCGACGACGTGTCGTAGTCACCCTTGCCGGGATATTCACAGACCCGCCACACCATCGTCGGCACGGTCGCCCAGATGGTCACGCGCTCGTCCTGGATCAGCCCGAGCGCCTTGTCGGGCTCGAACCGCCCGGCGGGGATCACCAGCTTGAGCCCGCCGAGGGTGCCGACCACCAGGCTCGAGTGGCAGCCCGATACATGGAACAACGGCGAGGTCAGCAGGGCAGTGGTCCGCCCGTCGCTCGCCTCGGCCGCGGTCTCCGGGAAGGCCATGCCGACCGCGACTCCGTTGAAGATGGTGTTCTGGAGGTTGGCGATCATGTTCCGGTGCGTCGAGATCGCACCCTTCGGGCGCCCGGTCGTGCCGCTCGTGTAGAAGATGACGGCCGGGTCGGCCTCGTCGATCGCCACCGTGGGGAACGAGGCGGGTGGGGTGTCGCCAACCCGCTCGTCCTCACGCGCCGTCAGCTCGTCGAATCGATGCAGAATCGGCGCGCCACCGAACTCGGAGGGGTCGGCGTCGATCAGGTAGATGGCCTCGAGGTCGGGCAGGTCGTCGAGCTGGTCGGCGATGCGCTGGAAGCGGCCGCGATCGGCGACCAGCACCTTGGCGCCACTGTCTCGGAGGCCGTAGAGGATCTCGTCGGTCTTCCACCAGCCGTTCAGCCCCACCAGCACGGCGCCGAGGTTGACCGTGGCCCAGAACGAGACGCACCACTCCGGGTTGTTGGCCGACAGGACCGCCACCCGGTCACCGTGGGTGAGGTCCACCTGGTCGCTCAGCGCGGCCGACGCGGCGTTGGCCAGGGCGAAGAACTGACCGAATCCGATCTGGCGGTCGTCATAGACGATGAAGGGCTCGGCGTCGGCCCTCGCCGAGGCGATCTCGGCGACGGCACGCAGGTGCGGCAGCCGGTCCTTGTACACCTTCATCTCGACGCCATCGATCGATTCGGTGACGACCTCGAAGGCGCCGCCAGGACCCGTCAGAGTCGATCGGACCTCGGCCAGTGTGGGCATGGCTCCCCCTTGCGTGAGCTTGAGCGGCGCTCAGTCTGCCCCTTGGCGCCGATTCTGTGTCGATTCGGTGCCAAGCGTCAGTGCGTGAGTCCCCGCCCCTTGGCGCCGATTCTGTGTCGATTCGGTGCCAAGCGTCAGCAGGGCGCTCAGCCGAGGGCGCCCACGACGTGGTCGATGCAGCGCGTCAGGGCCTCGATGTCGCTCGGCTCGATCGCTGGGAACATGGCGATCCGCAGTTGGTTGCGCCCGAGCTTGCGGTACGACTCCGTGTCGACGATCCCGTTGGCCCGCAGCACCTTCGACACGAGACCAGCGTCGAGCCGGTCATCGAGATCGACGGTGGCGACGACGTGGCTGCGCTCGGTCGGGTCGGTGACGAAGGGCGTGGCGAAGCTCGACACCTCGGCCCACGAGTACATGGTCTCGGCCGACCGATCCGACCGGGTGGCGGCCCACTCGAGCCCGCCGTTGTGGTTGATCCACTCGACCTGCTGGACGGCCAGGAAGATCGTGGCCAACGCGGGCGTGTTGTAGGTCTGGTTCTTGCGCGAGTTGTCGAGGGCGATCCCGAGATCGAGCGACGCCGGCACCCACCGATCCGACGAGGCGATCCGCTCGATCCGCTCGACCGCTCGGGGCGAGACGGCGGCCAGCCACAGCCCGCCGTCGGAGGCGAGGCACTTCTGCGGGGCGAAGTAGTACACGTCCACCTCCGCCGGATCGAACCGCAGGCCCCCAGCGGCCGAGGTGGCATCGACGACGACGAGGGCGTCAGAGTCGACGCCCGCGGGGCGGGCCAGCTCCATGGACACGCCAGTCGACGTCTCGTTGTGGGTGAGGGCATACACGTCGACGTCGTCGACGGCCGAAGCCACCGGATGGGTGCCCGCCGGCGACTCGATCACACTGGGATCGCACAGGTGTGGCGCGGCGGCCGCGGCGGCGGCGAACTTGGACGAGAACTCGCCGAAGCTGAGGTGCTGGCTGCGCCGGGTGATGAGGCCGAAGGTGGCCACGTCCCAGAACAGGGTCGAACCGCCGTTGCCGAGCAGCACCTCGTACCCGTCGGGCAGGCCCAGCAGCTCGGTGAGGCCGGTCCGCAACTGGCCCACTGTGAAGCGCACGGTCGACTGCCGGTGGCTGGTCCCGAGGTAGGTCCCCGAGACGACGTTGAGGGCGTTGACCGCCTCGGGGCGGATCTTCGACGGGCCGCACCCGAACCGACCATCGGCCGGCAGCAGTTCGCGGGGGATGGAAATGTCAGGGATCTCGTCGGTCATCGTTGCCACTATGGCGGTCCCGGCGGCATCGCAGGAAATCCTTTGCCGCTAGCGTCGGGACCCATGAAGACCGCGACAAACGTGAGGCCGCAGTGAGCACCGATCGAATCTCCCGTCGCGTGGCGGCCATCACCGAATCGGCCACCTTGGCCGTCGATGCGAGGGCCAAGGCGCTTCAGGCCGCCGGCGAGGCCGTGATCGGCTTCGGCGCCGGCGAGCCCGACTTCCCGACACCCGAGCGCATCGTCGAGGCCGCCGTCGCCGCCTGCCGCGACCCCCGCAACCATCACTACTCGCCCGCCGGCGGACTCCCCGAGCTCAAGGAGGCCATCGCCGCCAAGACCTACCGCGACTCGGGTCTCGAGGTGCTCCCGGGCCAGGTCCTGGTCACCAACGGGGGCAAGCACGCCGTCTACAACACCTTCGAGGCGCTCCTGAACCCCGGCGACGAGGTGTTGCTCCCCGCGCCCTACTGGACGACCTATCCCGAGCCCATCACCCTCGCCGGCGGAACGCCCGTGATCCTGGCCACCGACGTCAGCTCGGGCTTCCGCGTCACCGTCGAGCAGCTCGAAGCGGCCCGCACGCCCCACACCAAGGCCCTCATGTTCGTCTCGCCGTCGAACCCGACGGGAGCCGTGTACGCCCACGACGACATCGTCGCCATCGGCCGATGGGCCCACGCCAACGGGATCTGGGTCATCACCGACGAGATCTACGAGCACCTGACCTACGGGTCCAACCGCTTCTTCTCCATGCCGACCCTCGTCCCCGAGCTGGCCGACCAGTGCGTCGTGCTCAACGGCGTGGCCAAGACCTACGCCATGACCGGCTGGCGGGTCGGCTGGATGATCGGCCCCGCCGATCTCATCAAGGCCGCCACCAACCTGCAGTCGCACTCGACGTCCAACGTGGCCAACGTGTCCCAGCGCGCCGCCCTGGCCGCCGTGGCCGGTGACCTCGACGCGGTGGCGATGATGCGTGCCGCCTTCGACCGCCGTCGGGCCACGATCCATCGCCTGCTCAACGAGATACCCGGGGTCACCTGCATGGATCCCCAGGGCGCGTTCTACGCCTTCCCGTCCTTCGAGGGCATCCTCGGCCTGGAGATCAAGGGCCAGCGCCCCCAGAGCACCACCGAGCTGGCCGAGGTCATCCTCGACGTGGTCAAGGTGGCCATCGTCCCCGGCGAGGCGTTCGGGGCGCCCGGCTACGCCCGCCTCTCGTTCGCACTGGGGGACGACGACCTGGTCGAGGGCGTCACCCGGATCGGCGACCTGCTCGCCCAGGCGTCCTGAGGGTGGCCACGACCAAGCCCTACGGCACGTGGGCGTCCCCGGTCAGCGCTGACATGGTGGTCGAAGGCGCCGTCAGCATCACCGACGTGCAACCCGGTGACGACGACCTGTGGTGGTCCGAGCTGCGGCCCCAGGACGGCGGCCGGATCGTGGTCGTCCGTCGCCAGCCGGGGGGTGGGCTCGTCGACGTCGTGCCCGAGGGCTTCTCGGCCCGCACGCGGGTCCACGAATACGGAGGCGGGGCGTGGTGGCTGCACGACGACACCCTGATCTTCGCCAACTGGGCCGACCAGCGGTTGTACCGGATCGAGCCCGACACCGAGCCGGGGGCCTTCCGAGCCCCCCGCCCGATCACCCCCGAGCCGACCGACACCAGCTCCGCCCGCTACGCCGACGGCGTCCTGACCGCCGACGGACGCTGGATCATCTGCGTGCGGGAGCTCCACGGCGACCCCTCCGCCAGCGAGGCGCGCAACGAGATCGTGGCCATCGAAGCCGAGCAGGGGGGCGAGCCCACGGTGCTGGTCACCGGACCCGACTTCGTCGCCGCGCCCCGCGTCAGCCCTGACGGGCGGAGCCTGTGCTGGTTGCAGTGGAACCACCCGGACATGCCGTGGGACGGATGCGAGCTGGCGATGGCGAGCCTCGACAGCGAGAGCGACACCTGCGCCGCCGGCCCACCCCGAGTGCTCGCCGGCAGCCGAAACGAGGCCATCACCCAGCCCGAGTGGCACGCCGACGGCTCGCTCTGGTTCGTCTCGGACCGCACCGACTGGTGGAACCTCTACCGGATCACGGCTGACTCGTTGCTGGCGGCCGAACCGACCGCGGCGCCCATCGCCCCGTTCGAGGGCGAGGTCGGGGTGCCGGCGTGGGTCTTCGGCCAGTCCCGCTACGCCTTCCTGCCCGGCGAGCGCGTGGCCGTCGCCTACGCGTCCGAGGGGATCGACCACCTCGCCATCATCTCGCCCAACGCCGTGCGCCCGGGGCCCGAGGGGGCGGACTGGTCGGCGGCCACGATGCTCGATCTCGAGACCGACTTCGTGACGTTGGCGTCCGTCCACACCTACGGACATGGTCTGGTGTTCATCGGTGCGACGGCGGCCAGCGAGTCGGTGGTGGCCGTCGCCGACCTGCCGGCGCACGGCGACGCCACCATCGCCGTCCTGCGCGCCGCCCGCGACTCGGGCCTCGGCTCCGAATGGATCTCGCTGCCGCGATCGATCAGTGTCGTCACGCCCGACGGCGGGACCACCTACGCGCTGTTCTACTCACCGACCCATCCGACGGCCGCGGGCCCATCCACCGACGCCCCGCCGCTGGTGGTGCTCAGCCACGGCGGTCCGACCTCGGCCGCCCGTCCCCACTTCAACCTGGCCGTGCAGTACTGGACGTCGCGCGGCTTCGCCGTCGTCGACGTCAACTACCGCGGGAGCACCGGTTACGGGCGCGCCTATCGCCAGGCGCTGGCCGGGCAGTGGGGCGTCGTCGACGTCGACGACTGCGTCGCCGTGGCGCGCCACCTCGTGTCCCAGGGCGAGTCCGACGGCGATCGCCTCGCCATCCGCGGCGGTAGCGCGGGCGGGTACACGACGCTGTGCGCCCTGGCTTTTCGGGACGACTTCCGCGCCGGCACCAGCCTCTACGGCGTCGCCGATCTCGAGGCGCTGGCCCGTGACACCCACAAGTTCGAGTCCCGCTACCTCGATTCGCTGATCGGGCCCTATCCCGCCGAACGCGATCGCTACGTCGAACGGTCACCGATCCACCACATCGAGGGCTTCAACTGCCCTCTGCTCGTCCTGCAGGGCCTCGAGGACGAGATCGTCCCGCCGGCCCAGTCGGAGATGATCGTCGACGCCGTCCGGGCCAAGGGCCTGCCCGTCGCCTATCTGGCCTTCGCCGGCGAGCAGCACGGGTTCCGACAAGCCGCCACCATCAAGCGGGCGTTGGAGGCCGAGCTGTATTTCTATGCCCAGGTGTTCGATTTCGAGTTGGCTGAGCCGATAGAACCCGTGCCCATCGAAAACCTTTGAGCGGAGCGCTCCCGGGGACGATCCATGGAAACCGACGGTCTGAGAGTCCTTCAGTGGTATTCGAGCGCGGACGACGCTCAGCGGGCCGCGGGCGCCCTCGTCGAGCACGGGATCGGCGCGGCCGTCGAGCGGGCCCCCGACGACGCGCAGTTCGGCGTGGCCCTCCTGCCCGGTGACCTCGATCGGGGCCGCCAGATCCTCGGGTTGCCCGAGGAGAACCCCGCCGAGGCCGACGGGGACGCCCAGCTCCGCAACTCCATGCGGACCGTGCTGATCCCGGTCCTGTTGGCCGCCGCCGTGCTCGTGGTCGTGCCCCTCGTGGCCTTCTTCATCTCGTTCAAGCTCTCGGGCGGCTGATCGCCCGAACGGGTTGGCGGCCTGAGGGCGTGGAGGCCAGGATGAGGCCATGGCCCGCATCCTCGTGACCGAACCCATCGCCGAGGGCGGACTGGACCGGCTCCGCGCCGCCGGCCACGACGTCGACGTGGCCGAGGATCGCACGCCCGACGAGCTGGTCGACCTGATCAAGGGCGCCCACGCCCTGATCATCCGCTCGGCCACCACGGTGACGGCCGAGCTGCTCGACGCGGGACGGGACCTGATCGTCGTCGGGCGGGCCGGCATCGGGCTCGACAACGTCGACGTGGCCGCGGCCACGGCCCACGGCGTGATGGTGGTCAACGCGCCGCAGTCCAACATCTTGTCGGCGGCCGAGCACACGATGGCGATGCTGCTGGCCCAGGCCCGCAACATCCCCCAGGCCCACGCCGCGTTGGTGAGCGGTCGGTGGGAGCGGTCACGATGGACCGGCGTCGAGCTGAGCGACAAGGTCCTCGGCATCGTCGGCTTGGGCCGCATCGGCAAGCTGGTGGCCCAGCGAGCGCTGTCGTTCGGCATGCGACTGGTCGCCTATGACCCGTTCGTGTCCGCCGATCGGGCCCGGCAGATGAACGTCGAGCTGCTCGGGCTGGACGAGCTCATGGCGGTGTCGGACTTCGTGACGATCCACGTCACCAAGACGCCCGAGACGATCGGGTTGGTCGATGCCGACTTGTTGGCCAAGGCCAAGGCTGGCCTGCGCATCATCAACGTGGGCCGCGGCGGGATCGTCGACGAGGCCGCCCTGGCTGACGCCATCTCGTCGGGCCACATCGGCGGGGCCGCCCTCGACGTCTTCGACAAGGAGCCCACCACAGCGTCGCCGCTCTTCGAGCTCGACTCGGTGGTGGTCACGCCGCATCTGGGCGCCAGCACCCACGAGGCCCAGGACAAGGCGGGCGACACCATCGCCGAGCAGGTCGAGCTGGCCCTGGCCGGCGAGTTCGTGCCCTTCGCCGTCAACGTGGCCGCCGCCGAGGCGTCCGAGACGGTGCGGCCCTTCCTGGCCTTGGCCGAACGGCTCGGCGCAGCTCTTCGCCTCCATCGCCGGCCAGACCAGCCCCACCCTCGACGTCGAGTACCAGGGCCAGATCGCCGGCTATGACACCCGGATCCTGACCCTCGCGTTGCTCAAGGGCTTCTTCGGCCGGGTCACCGACGAGCCCGTGTCGTTCGTCAACGCGCCCCAGCTGGCCGAGGAGAGCGGGATGGCGGTGCGCGAGACGGCGACCACGACCGCGGCTCACTACGTGAACCTCATCACCGTGCGCGGCGGCGATCACGCCCTGGCCGGCACCCTCGTCGGCCTCGACGCCGAGGCTCGCATCGTGATGGTGGACGACCACGCCATCGACGTCCCCCCGGCTCGACACATGCTGGTCGTCCGCAACGAGGACCGGCCGGGCATGATCGGGGCGGTGTCGACCACCCTCGGCGATGCCGGGATCAACATCGCCAACATGGCCGTGGGCCAGTCCGACACCGGGGTGGCGGCCCTGATGGTGCTGGCCACGTCCTCGCCCGTGCCGGCGGCGCTGGTGGAGCGCCTCCAGGGCATCGAGGGCGTGCACTCGGCCCACGCCGTCGAGCTGCCCTGACCCCCGCGTCTGACCAGGCCGTGACCGGATCCGCGGGCGGGTCTGGAGCGGGTCTCGAGCGGCCTGGGCCGGCCGATATGTAGGCGCGTGGTCCATTTGGCCCGATTCGGGCCCGGGCGCTCAGCTGACCACTCTGAGTGACCGAAGGCATTCGTTAGGCAACACCGCCTTTTTCGGAGCCGCGCGACAGGAGAGTGGTCGGTGCCCGATGCATCCGTCGTGCTCGATGAGCTTCCGACTCCACTGCTGATCCTGCGCGATGGCGAGGTGATCGGCGCCTCGCCCGGTACGTCCGAGCTGCTCGGCGTCGACCCCGGACATCTGGTCGGGATCGCCATGACCGAGCTCGTCGATCCTGTCGACCGGCCGGGCCTGGCCGTCCTGCTCGAGCAGGCCGGACCGGGTCCTCACGACACCGACGACCCGGCGTCCGAGGCCGCGGGACCGATCGACGTGCGCACGGCCCCGCCCGCGCGGCGCCCCCTGCGCATCGCGGTGCGGGCTCGATCGGACGGCTCGTTGCTGGTGGCCCTCCGGGACCTGGCGCTCGAACGTCGGCTCACGGCCATCATCCACGCGGTCGCCGATTCGACGCTGCTGGTCGATCCGGACGGGCGCTCGCTGTGGCACACCGACGACCTGTGGCCGAGCACGGCCGGCGAGACCGTGAGCCTGGGCACCCATCCGGTCGAGCGGCTGCATCCCGAGGACCTCCCCTTGGTGCTCGAGGCCTTCTCGACGCTGAGCGACATGCCCGGCGGGCGCGTCGACCGGGTCGTGCGCGCCCGAGCCGTCGGCGAAGAGGACGTCTGGCAGCTCATCGAGCTCATCGGGGCCAGCCGGGTCGCCGATCCCGACCTCGGCGGAGTGGTCGTACAGGTCCGGACCCTCGACGTGGACTCGGAGCTGGCGTCGCTCGGCCACAGCGAAGGCCCGATGCTCTCGTTGGCCGAGGCCGCCCCGGTCGGCATCTTGTTGATGAACCACCTCGAACAGGTGATGTACGCGAGCGGGGCCTGCCGCTCCCTGCTGGCCTATGACCTCACCGAGGACGTCAGCGGCTGGCGCGATCGGGCCGCGTCCACCCACCGAGGCGACATCGACGCCCTCGTCGCCGAGGGGCTGTCCGGGGCTCCGTCGACCACGATCACCTCGCCGTTCGACCTGCCCGACGGGAACCGCCTGTGGATGCGCGTCCGCGTCGCGTCCCATCTCGACACCCGGGGCGAGCCCCTCGGCGCCATCGTGTCGCTCGAGGACGTCACCGCCGAGGTCGAGGCCCGGACCGAGTCCGAACGCCTCCTGCACATGCTCGACAACACCTCGGACTTCGTCGCCATCTTCCGCCCGAACGGCGACATCCTCCACACCAACGCCGCGCTGGCCCAGCTGCTGGCCGACAACCTGGCGTCCGGTGGCACCGGCCGGCTCGGGGACCTGCTCGAGGATCGAGAGCGCTTCATCCGCCTCGGCCTGGCCGCCGTCGAGTCGGTCGACACCTGGCAGGGCGAGATCAGGCTCGCCGTGTCGCCGGCGCGGATCGTCCCCGTGTCGGTCACCGGGGTCGTGCACCGCGACGACGACGGCGACCTCGATTGGATCGCGATGGTCGCCCGCGACATCAGCGACCTCAAGGAGGCCGAGCAGCGGTTGCGGCGCCTGGCCACCTCCGACCATCTGACGGGGCTGGCCAACCGCGCCCTGTTCACCGAGCAGCTCGAGGAGGTCGTGGCCCGAGCGGCCTCGACTGGACGGACGGTCGCGGTCCTGTTCTGCGATCTCGATCGGTTCAAGGAGGTCAACGACCAGCACGGTCACGCCGTCGGCGACCGGGTGCTCGTCGAGATCGCCGACCGGCTGTGCGCCATCGTGCGCGGCGACGACCTGGTTGCCCGGGTGGGCGGCGACGAGTTCGTCATCCTGTGCGACGGCACCGCCGATCCGGAGATGCTGGCCCAGCTGGCCGATCGGGTGATCTCGACCGTGCACGCCCCGATCGTGGTCGACGACGTGACCGTGCAGGTCGGGATCTCGATCGGCGTGGCGATGGGCGGATCGGTCCGGGTCAGCGGCGACCGGCTGCTGACCATCGCCGATCAGGCCATGTACCGGGCCAAGGCGACGGGCGGGAACCGGTATCGCATCCTCGAGGTCGGCGACGAGTGAGCCCCAGGGCGGGGTCGCGCCTCAGCTGGTGACGCTGGGCTTGTAGTCCGGCCGGGACTGCTCGAAGGCACTGATCTTCGCCTCGGAGTGCAGGGTGATGCCCACGTCGTCGAGCCCCTCGAGGAACCGGTGCTGGGTGGCGTCGTCGAGGGGGAAGTCCACCTCGAGGCCGAGCGCAGGAGCCGAGAGCGTACGGGCCGACACGTCGATGGTGATCTCGAGGGTCGGATCGGCGACGATGGCGTCGAGCAGCGTGCGGCCGGTCGCCGCGTCGACCTGCACGGGAACCAGACCGTTCTTGGTGCAGTTGTTGCGGAAGATGTCGGCGAACCGGGGCGACACCACGGCCTGGAAGCCGTAGTCGGCGATGGCCCACACGGCGTGCTCTCGCGACGAGCCGGTGCCGAAGTTGGGCCCGGCCACGAGGATGTTGGCGCCGAGGTACTGCTCCTGGTTCAGCACGAAGTCGCGATCATCTCGCCACTCCGAGAACAACCCAGCGCCGAACCCGGTCCGCTCGACGCGCTTGAGCCAGTCGCTGGGGATGATCTGGTCGGTGTCGACGTCAGATCGATCGAGGGGAACGGCGGTTCCGGTGACGACGATGACGGGTTCCATGAGGGTTCCTCTGCGGGTCGGTGGGGCTCAGTCGAGATCGGCGGGTGCGGCGAAGGTGCCGGCGATGGCCGTCGCCGCCGCCACCGCGGGTGAGACCAGGTGGGTGCGGCCGCCCCGGCCCTGACGCCCCTCGAAGTTGCGATTGCTGGTCGAGGCGGCGCGCTCGCCGACGGCGAGCTTGTCGGGGTTCATGGCCAGGCACATCGAGCAGCCCGGCTCGCGCCACTCGAAGCCGGCGGCGCGGAACACCGCGTCGAGGCCTTCGGACTCGGCCTGGTGCTTCACCTGGTAGGAACCGGGCACGACCATGGCTCGCATCCCGGACCGCACCTGGTGGCCGGCGGCGACCGCGGCGGCGGCCCGGAGGTCCTCGATGCGGCCGTTGGTGCAGGACCCGATGAACACGGTGTCGACGGCGACGTCGCGCATCGGCGTGCCGGCGACCAGACCCATGTACTCGAGGGCGCGCGTCGCCGATTCCCGGGCCGAGGCCTCGGCGAACGCGTCCGGATCGGGGACCCGATCGCTGATGGGCACGACCTGGGCCGGGTTGGTGCCCCAGCTCACATACGGCTCGAGGCCGGTCGCGGCCAGCGTGACCTCCTTGTCGAACCTGGCGTCGGCGTCGGTGGGCAGGGCCCGCCAGGCGTCGAGGGCGTGCTCCCAGGCCGCGCCCTGCGGGGCGTGGCGGCGGCCCTCCAGGTAGGTGAAGGTCGTGTCGTCGGGGGCCACGAGCCCGGCGCGGGCACCGGCCTCGATCGACATGTTGCAGACGGTCATGCGGCCTTCCATCGACAGCGCCCGGATGGCTGAGCCCCGGTACTCGATCACCGAGCCGATGCCTCCACCGGTGCCGATCTGGCCGATGATGGCCAGCACGACGTCTTTGGCCGTGACCCCGGCCGGCAGATCGCCGTCGACGTTGACGGCCATGGTGCCCGGCCGCTGCTGGGGGAGGGTCTGGGTGGCCAGCACGTGCTCGACCTCGCTGGTGCCGATGCCGAAGGCCAGCGCCCCGAACGCCCCGTGCGTGCTCGTGTGGCTGTCGCCGCACACGATGGTCATCCCGGGCTGGGTCAGGCCCTGCTCGGGGCCGATGACGTGGACGATGCCCTGGCCGGGGTCGCCCATCGGGTATTCGACGATGCCGAACTCGGCGCAGTTGGCCCGCAGGACATCGATCTGCTTGCGCGAGATCGGATCGGCGATCGGCTGATCGATGTCGATGGTCGGGACGTTGTGGTCCTCGGTGGCGACGGTGAGATCGGGCCGCCGCACTCGGCGGCCGGCCAGCCGGAGGCCGTCGAAGGCCTGGGGCGAGGTGACCTCGTGGATCAGGTGCAGATCGATGTAGAGCAGATCGGGCTCGTCGGCTCCGGACCGCACGACGTGCTGGTCCCAGATCTTCTCGCTCAGGGTTCTCGGATCGGCCACGATGGCGCCCCTTCGGTTGATGGCGCCTCGGGGGCGCTCTGGGTTTCGGGCGCCTCGCCGGCGCCGCTGCTCGACGGATCGACCCAGGACTGGACTCTCACTATATGAGATTCTAGTCTTGGTGTATGGGATCGAGTGTAAGCGGTGTGGGCGTGCTCGACAAGGCGATGTCCGTGCTGCGGGTGCTGGAGGAGGCGCCCCGCTCGCTGGGCGAGCTGGTCGAGGCCACGGGGTTCTCCCGGGCCACCGCGCACCGCCTGGCCGTCGCCCTCGAGGCGCACGGCTTGGTGCGCCGGGACGAGGACGGTCGCTTCGCCCTCGGGGTGCAGCTCGTGGCCTTGGGTCGGGCTGCAGCCGAGAGGTTCCCGTTGGCGGCCGCGGCCCAGCCGGCGCTGCGGACCCTTCGTGACGAGACCGGCGAGTCGGTGCAGCTGTATGTCCGCCAAGGCGACCGGCGGGTGTGCATCGCCTCGCTCGAGTCGCCGCACGGTCTGCGGACCATCGTGGCCATGGGGGCGGCGCTGCCGCTCGACGCGGGTTCGGCGGGCCACGTCCTGGAGCGGACGGCCGGTGAGGGATCGGAGGCCGATCGGCCCGATTGGGTCGAGAGCGTCGAAGAGCGCGAGGCGGGGGTGGCGTCGGTCAGCGCCGCCGTGCTCGGTCCCGACGGGCATCCGATGGCGGCGGTGAGCGTCTCGGGACCGATCGAGCGGACGACTCGCCAACCGGGTCAGCGCTACGGCGCCGCCGTGGTTGCCGCCGCCCGCCAGATCGAGCGGGCCGCCGGTCTCCGCCTCTGACGCTTGGCGCCGATTCGGCATCGATTCTGCGCCAAGCGACAAGCAGCCACATCGCACCGATCGGCATCGATTCTGCGCCAAGCGGCGGTCTGCGTAGGCTCGATGGAGATGGGTGAGAACCTGGCGGCGATCGACATCGGCACCAACTCCATCCACCTGGTCGTGGCGCGCTTCGACGACGCCGGCCACTTCGAGGTGATCGCCGACGAAAAGGAAGCCGTGCGGCTCGGCTCGGCCGGCGGTGACATGAAGGAGCTCACCACCGACGCCATCGAGCGCGGGATCGCCGCCCTCACCCGTTTCCGCCAGGTCGCCGACATCTCCGGCGCCAGCGTGACCGCGGTCGCCACCAGCGCCGTGCGCGAGGCGGAGAACGCCGACACCTTCATCGAGCGGGCCCGCATCGAGGCCGGCGTCGATGTCGAGGTGATCTCGGGCGTCGAGGAAGCCCGCCTCATCCACCTGGGCATCCTCCAGGCCGTGCCCGTCTTCGATCGTCGCCACCTGATGATCGACATCGGCGGCGGCAGCACCGAGATCCTCCTCGCCGAGCAGGGCGACGTCCTGGCTGCCCGCAGCTTCAAGCTCGGCGCCATCCGCCTCAGTCGCCGGTTCTTCCGCACCGATGGCGTCCACCCGGGCGCGGTCGACGCCTGCCGGCGCTTCGTCGATGCCATGGTCACCCCCTTGGCCCGCGAGGTCGATCGGCTCGGATTCGAGGTGGCCGTGGGCAGCTCGGGCACGATCGAGGCCATCGCCTCGATGGTGCAGGCGTCGGCCCAGCCCAGCCGCACCCCGCGGACGGTCGACAACGCCACCTTCAGCGCCGCCGACGCCCGGGCCGTCGTCAAGCGCCTGGCCGGGCTCACCGTCGAGCAGCGCCGCGACGTGCCCGGTCTGGAGGCCTCTCGCGCCGACATCATCCTGGCCGGAGCCATCATCGCCGAACAGGCCATGGCCACCTTCGGCATCGACGAGCTGATCGTCTCGGGCTACGCCCTCCGCGAGGGCGCCCTGCTGGACGCCTTCCAACGCGCCCACGGCGCCGCCCTGCACCACCTCCGGGACCTGCGCCGGCGCAGCGTGATCCGCCTGGCCGAGCTGATGGACGAGGAACCGGACCACTCGGCCCACGTGGCCCGCCTGGCCTTGATGCTCTTCGACGAGACGGCCGATCTCCACGGGCTGGGCGACCAGGCTCGCGAACTGCTCGAGGCCGCGGCCCTGCTGGCCAACGTGGGCCTGTTCGTCTCGCACAGCAAGCACCACAAGCACACCTACTACGTGATCCGGAACTCCGATCACCTCTCGGGGTTCACCGACCACGAGATCGAGATGATCGCCCTGGTCGCCCGCTACCACCGCAAGAGCGCGCCCTCGCCCAAGCACCCCGAGTTCGATGCCCTGCGCGCCGACGATCAGCACGCGGTGCGCGCCATGGCCGGGATCCTGCGCGTCGCCATCGGGCTCGATCGCACCCACGCCGCCCACGTCGTCGCCGTGCGCGCCCACCCCGAGCGGCGCACCCTCGTCGTCGAGGCCCAGGCCCGACCCGGGGTCGACATCTCCCTCGAGCTCTACACCGCGAACGAACGGCGCGACCTGCTCGAACAGGTGCTGGATCGCCGCGTGCGGGTCGTGGCCGCCACCGTGGCCACCGTCGCCTCGGCCCTCAGCCCGCCCGCTGATCCCGAGCTCGCCCCCGGGCGATGACCTCTCGACACGCCTGATCGAGCACCGGCACGAAGGCATCGGGATCGGCGGCGCACACGGCGTGATCACCGAAGACCGAATAGGTCACGGCGTCAGGGATGGCGTCGGCCAGGGCGTGCTGGCGGCGGGGCGGGACGACCGAGTCGTACTCGCTGACCAACACCGCGGTGGGCACGTCGACCTCACCGATCCAGGGTCGCGACGAGAACGAAGCGATCGCCTGCCCGGCTTCGACGATCATGCGCGGGTTGTTGCGGGCCACCTCTTGGCGGGCCCAGATCCCGAGGTCGGTCTGGTCGTAGCGAGAGGCGGCCAGCCGTTGGCCCAGCGAGCGCTGCCAGCGACCAGGGGTGGCGCGAGCGATGAGCGACGCCAGTCCCAACATCGGACCCGCCGCCCGGTCGCCCGGTCGGCTCCCCACGAAGTAGCGGCTGGTCGAGCACAGCACCAGCCCCGAGACCCGCTCGGGGTGCCGTCGCCAGATGAGCTGGGCGATCGGCCCGCCCATCGAGTAGCCGACGGGGACGGCCCGGTCGATGTCGAGCTCGTCGAGCAGCGCCACGGCGTCATCGGCGCAGTCCTCGAGCCGGAACCGGCGTCGGGACCGGATCCCGTGGCCGTGGCCGCGGTGGTCGATGGCCAGCACCTCGAAGTGGCGGGCCAGCGGTGCGTAGCTGGGGAACCAGTTGAGCGCCGAGTTGGCGGTCCACCCGTGCAACAGCAACAGGGTCGGTGCGCCGGCTGGTCCGGCGACCCGCCGGTAGAAGCTCCGGCCCCGCCCGGCCAGCGCGATCGACGTGCCCTTGGGCAGACCCGGCGGGTCCGCCACCAGCCGGGCGCTCTGGCGTTCGCCGTCGGCGCTCGGCTCCTGTGACTCGGTCACCGGCCCCGGCTCGCTCATCCCTCGATGGCGACGATCTCGACCTTGAGCACCCCGCCGGGCGCCTCGTACTCGACGACGTCGCCCACCGAGCGGTCGAGCAGGGCGGCCCCGAGCGGTGATCCCGGCGACATCACCTCGAGGTCGTCGCGGCGCTCCTCGATCGATCCGATCAGGTAGCGCTCCGGCTCGTCGTCGCCGTCATAGACGATGGCCACGACCGAGCCGGCCACCACCACGTCGCTGTTGGACACATCCACGATCTCGGCGTTCTCGAGCACGGCCTGGATGTGGCGGATGCGGCCCTCCATCTTGCCCTGCTCCTCCTTGGCCGCGTGGTAGTCGCCGTTCTCGGACAGATCACCGAGCTCGCGGGCGGTTTGGATCTTGCGGGCGATGTCGACTCGGGCGACGGTGGTGAGCTGCTCGTGCTCGGCCTTGAGCCGGTCGTACGCGTCCTGAGAGAGGTGTTGGGTGTCGACCACCTCTCCATGCTAGCGATCGGGGTCCCCCCGACGGAACGGCTGAACGCACTCTGAGGTTGACGAATCGGCGGTCCCCCACCACACTGGTCGCAGTGTTCGGCACCTCCACGACCCTCGTAGCCATCATTCCGTAGCGCACGCGACCCGCCGCGTGCGCTCTCGACCGTCCACCTCGGTGGGCGGTTTTCTCGTTCTCGGGATGGTTCGGGTCGCCGGACCACCGCTTCAGAAAGGTCCAGTCGTCGTGAGCGAAGCTTCCACCAACCAGGGTGGCCCCCACCGGATCGGTGTCGTCGGCGGCGACGGGATCGGCCCGGAGGTCGTGGCCGAGGCCCTCAAGGTCGTCCGGGCCACGGGCATCGCGTTCGAGACCGTCGACTACGACCTGGGCGGGGCGCGATACCTGCGTGACGGCATGGTCCTGTCCGACGAGATCGTCGCCGAGTGGCGCGGCCTCGACGCCCTCCTGGTGGGCGCCGTGGGCACCCCGGAGGTCCCGCCGGGGCTGATCGAGCGCGGCCTGCTGCTCAAGATGCGCTTCGATCTCGACCTCTACATCAACCAGCGGCCCTTCCTCGCGCCCGACCGCTCGCATGACTTCATCGTCATCCGTGAGAACACCGAGGGCACCTACGCCGGCGAGGGCGGCTTCTTGCGCAAGGGGACCCCCCACGAGGTCGCCACACAGGGATCGGTGAACACGCGCATGGGCGTCGAGCGCTGCGTGCGGTACGCCTTCGAGCTGGCCCGGAGCCGACCGCGCAAGCACCTCACGCTCGTGCACAAGACCAACGTGCTGACCTTCGCCGGGGATCTGTGGGAACGCACCTTCAACGAGGTGGCGGCCGACTACGACGACATCACCACGGCCTACAACCACGTCGACGCGGCCTGCATCTACTTCGTGCAGTCACCCGCGCAGTACGACGTGATCGTGACCGACAACTTGTTCGGCGACATCCTGACCGACCTGGGCGGCGCCGTGTCGGGCGGCATCGGCCTGGCCTCGTCGGGCAACCTGAACCCGGATCGCACCGGTCCGTCGATGTTCGAGCCGGTCCACGGCTCGGCCCCCGACATCGCCGGGCAGCAGAAGGCCAACCCCCTCGCCGCCATATTGTCGGCGGCGATGATGCTCGAGTTCCTGGGCGAGGCCGATGCCGCCGCCCGCGTCCGCAAGGCCTGTGACGACCCGTCGTCGTTCACCGGTTCCACCTCCGAGATCGGCGACGCCGTCGCCGACCGCGTCTAGCCCGCCGATCGCCCGACTCCTCAGGGGGACCTCCCGATGCCCATCACGCCGACCGACAAGATCTGGATGAACGGCGACCTCGTCGACTGGGACGACGCCCGGATCCACATCCTGACCCATTCGCTCCACTACGGGATGGGTGTGTTCGAGGGCATCCGCGCCTATGAGACGGCGGACGGTCCGGCCGTGTTCCGCCTGACCGACCACATGAAGCGGCTGCACAACTCGGCCAAGATCATGATGATGGACATGCCCTACAGCGTCGACGAGCTGGTCGACGCGACCAAGGCCGTCGTCGCCGCCTCGGGCCTGCCGTCGTGCTACATCCGGCCGATCGCGTACTTCGGCTACGGCGAGATGGGGCTCAACACGTTGCCCTGCACCGTCGATGTCTCGATCGCCTGCTGGCCCTGGGGTGCCTACCTCGGCGACGACGCCGCGTCGAAGGGCGTGCGCATGAAGATCTCGTCGTGGCTGCGCCACGACCACAACGCCATGCCACCCGCGTCCAAGACGACGGGCAACTACGTGAACTCGTCGCTGGCCAAGGTCGAAGCCCTCAAGGCCGGCTACGACGAGGCCATCATGTTGAGCCCGCAGGGCTATGTCAGCGAGTGCACCGGTGAGAACATCT
This sequence comes from uncultured Microthrixaceae bacterium, assembly GCA_963734965.1. GTDB lineage: Bacteria > Actinomycetota > Acidimicrobiia > Acidimicrobiales > Acidimicrobilacustridaceae > UBA4742. Next base: position 493,091 of record CAVTJK010000003.1, read on the forward strand.
TCGCCGCACGCGACGGCGTGCTCATCACCCCTCCGCTCGCCGCCGGCGCCCTCGAAGGGATCACCCAGGACTCGGTGGCGGTCATCGCGCGCGATCTGGGCATCGAGACCAGGGTCGACCACTTGACGCGCAGCGACCTCTACGTCTGCGAGGAGATGTTCGTGTGCGGGACGGCGGCCGAGATCAGCGCCGTGTCGTCGGTCGACGACCGCGCCATCACCTGTCCAGGTCCCATGACCACCGCCATCGCCACCGAGTACGCCAAGGCGGTGCGGGGCCAGGTCGACCGCTACAAGGACTGGCTCGAGCATGTCCAGTGACGCGGCTGGTGAGGTAGGCCCGGGTCCTGCCCGCGGGGTCGGGCGCGGCGTCGAGGGACTGCCCGAGTCGGTCGAGATCTTCGACACGACGCTGCGCGACGGCGCCCAGTTCGAGGGGATCTCGCTGACCGTCGAGGACAAGTTGCGCGTCGCCGAGCAGCTCGACTGGCTGGGTGTGCGCTGGATCGAGGGCGGCTATCCGCAGGCCAATCCCAAAGACGAGGAGTTCTTCCGTCGCGCCCCGACGGAGCTGCATCTGCAGACGGCCGAGCTGCTGGCGTTCGGATCGACGCGGCGCCCGGCGGGCAAGGTCGATGTCGACCCGACCCTTGCTGCGCTGGTCGGGGCCGAGACCTCGACGGTGTGCATCGTCGGCAAGAGCTGGGACTTCCATGTGACCGAGGCGCTCCAGACGACCCTCGACGAGGGCGTGGCCATGGTGGCCGAGTCGGTCGAGTTCCTGAAGACCGCCGGTCGCCGCGTGTTCTTCGACGCCGAGCACTTCTTCGACGGCTACAAGGCCAACCCCGAATATGCCCTGCGCGTCCTCGAAGCCGCCGCGACCAACGGAGCCGATTGCGTCGTGCTGTGCGACACGAACGGCGGGTCGCTGCCGCACGAGGTCGAGCGCATCACCCGCGAGGTGCACGCGTACCTCGCGGGCGTCCCGATCGGCATCCACACCCAGAACGACTCCGGTTGCGCCGTGGCCAACTCGGTGGCCGCCGTGCTCGGCGGCGCGACGCAGGTGCAGGGCACGGTGAACGGCTACGGCGAACGCACCGGCAACGCCAACCTGATGTCGGTCATCCCCGATCTGACGCTCAAGCTCGGCATCGCCACGCTGCCCGAGGGACGTCTCGACCGGCTCACGGCCGTGAGCCGCCACGTGGCCGAGCTGGTGAACATCCCGCCGCCGACGGCGGATCCCTTCGTCGGCTTCTCGGCCTTCGCTCACAAGGGCGGCCTGCACACCTCCGCACTGGGTCGGGCGGGGGGCGCCACCTACGAGCACGTCGACCCGACCCTGGTCGGCAACCACACGCGCGTGCTCGTGTCCGATCTCGGCGGACGCGCCGGCATGTCGATGAAGGCGCGCGAGCTGGGCGTCGACCTCGACGACCGGGCCGCCGGGTTGCTCAGCGAGGAGCTGAAGGCGCTCGAGGCCAAGGGTTGGTTGTTCGAAGCGGCCGACGCCTCGCTCGAGCTGTTGATGCGCCGAGCGGCGGGCTGGAGCCACGAGTTCTTCGAGGTCGAGGCCTACCGCGTGTCGAGCTATCACCGCGAAGGGATCGTGACCCGAGAAGACGCGGTCGAGGTGAGCGTCGAGGCCACCGTCAAGCTGTGGGTCGACGGCGAGCGCATCGCCGCCGTCGGCGAGGGCAACGGTCCGGTCAACGCCCTGGACGTGGCCGTGCGGGCCGCTCTCGGGGGCCGCTATCCGGCTCTCGACCGGATCCACCTCACCGACTTCAAGGTGCGCGTCCTCGACGGCGGCTCGGCCACGGGCGCGGTGGTGCGGGTGCTGATCGACTCGACCGACGGCGAGGACGTGTGGACGACGGTCGGGGTCGACACCAACGTGATCGAGGCCTCCTGGCACGCCCTCGTCGACTCGCTCGTCTACGGGTTGTTGCACACCGAGCAGTAGTCTTCCCGTCGATGGCCGCCCCCGAATACGTTCCTCACTCGCCGGTCGACGAGCCCAGGGTGTACCGCTCCCCGCCCTGGAGCGGCGACGAGTGGCTGGCCGATCGACCCGGCGAGCTGACCGGGCTGCAGCCGCACGGCCCCCGGCTCGGCTACCCCGGTCCCGATCAGGGCTTCGTGATGAAGCTGGCCAACTCCTTCACCGATCGGCTGGTGCTGGTCGAGGGGGAGCGGTTGGCCGACACCCTGGCGGGCGGTTGCTGCGGTGGCGATGAAGCGCGCCGCCCTGTTCGGCCGCGCCCCCGTCGTGCACGACCTCACCGCCGCCTTCACCATCTGGGGCTTCCTGGGACCAGCCGAGGCCGAGCTGTTGCGGCTGCGCCGGCCGCTGTTCGAAGAGGTCGCCAACCCGCACCACTACATGGAGCTGCGGCGCGTCGCCGACCTGGTGCCCCAGGCCGTGCTGCGCCTGTCCCCGGCCGAGATCGCCAAGGTGGCCGAGTCCGACTGGCGCGCCTTCTTCAAGCGCCGTTCGAGCCCGTCGCCCGCCGGGTCCTGACGCCGCCGAGCCCGTCTCCCCCGGCGCGGTCAGGACGCCTCGAGCTCGAAGGCGTGGAACAGGTTGGGCAGGACGACGTCGGCGGCGATGCGGAGCCCCGCACCAGCGAAGAGCGACTCGAACTCGGTCGCCGTGCGCTCGCGACCCGATCCGGTGAGCACCAACATGAGCACGTCCGAGGTGAGGGAGAAGTCGTTGCCGGCATGGCTGGGTACGACCGCCTCGACGACCAAGGCTCGTCGCGGCCGGCGACCGGCGCCCCGGTCACCCTCGACCTTGGGCCTCGGATCCGGTGACGACAGCTGAGTGGCCACGTTGGCCAACACCTTCCCGGCGGCTTCATCGTTCCAGTCGTGCACGACGGCGAGGAGCAGGTAGAGGTCGCAGTCGGCGGGCACGCCGACGAACATGTCCCCTGCGACCAGATCGATGCGCTCGCCCATCGGATCACGGGCCAACTGCCGGGCTGCCCGATCGATGACCGTCGGCCGCTCGTACAGCACCCCGGTGGCGGCCGGTGCGAGTTGCAGTGCCGTCGTGAGCATCTGCCCGGTGCCGCCGGCCACGTCGCAGATGCGCCCGAACCGGCTGAAGTCGAAGGCCTCGGCCAGCAACGTCGCTTCGAGCCCCGAGCCGGCGGCCATGGCCGCGTCGAAGGTCGCCTCGGCCGAGGGCTCGGTGGTCAGGAAGTCGAAGAACTCGCGCCCGGTCGCGGCGACGCTGGCGCTCTCGCCGGTGCGCAGCGAGTGGTCGGCCCGATCCCAGATGCGAGCCATCCAGTCGGATCCGGTGAAGCGGACCCATTCGCGCAAACCGTCGGGGTGATCGGCGCGCAGCAGTGCTCCGGCTTTGGTGAGCTCGAAGCGGCTCGTCGCCGTCGCTCCACCACGGCGAGGCCGGATCGACAACCAGCCCTTCGAGGCCAGGTAGCGCAGCACACGAAACGTGGCATCCGGATCGAGCTGGACGCGGTCAGCGAGCGCAGACGCGGTCGCCGGACCGGTCGCGATGGCATCGACCAGGCCTGTGTCGATGGCCACCGTCACCAGTCGCACCTCGATCATCCGGTCCATCTGCTCGAGCACGGTCATGGCCGGCGGCAGCGCCCCCCGATGGACTCGCCCGAACAAGTTGCGCACATGGACGCCCGGTTGGACGGCCCAGACAGGGGGGAGGTGGCGGCCCATGGCCGGCGGGAGGTCGTGGCTCACGCCCCGATGGTGCTGGCCCGACCCGTCCGGAGCAAACGCAGCCGGAACGGGGCCGGCCCTCGGCTCCACCGGAGTCGAACCCGCTCGGGAGTGCTCGGCCGACGCCAGTAGCATCGACGCGTGGCTGACCCCGCAGTACGAGTCCGGTTCTCACCCGCGCCGACGGGCTGGTTGCACATCGGCAGCGCCCGGGCCGCCCTCTTCAACTGGATCTTCGCCCGCCAGCAGGGCGGCGAGATGTTGTTGCGCATCGAAGACACCGATGCCGAGCGGCTCCGGCCCGAGCTCATCGACACGATCTATGAGACCTTGAGCTGGCTGGGCATCGACTGGGACGGGGAGCCGGTGCTGCAGTCCGGGCGGACCAGGCAGTACCTCGACGCCGCCGACCGGCTCTTCGCCGAGGGCCGGGCCTACGGCTGTGACTGCACCCAGGACGACGTGAAGGCCCGCATCGAGGCCGCCGGCCAGAAGACCCCGGGCTATGACGGCCACTGCCGCGGACCGCGGTCTGGTGCCTGGTCCGGGCATCGCGATGCGCTTCCGCACCCCCGACGAGGGGGCCACGGTCTTCGCCGATGTCATCCGGGGCGAGGTCTCGTTCGAGAACGCCACCCTCGAGGACTTCGTGATCGTGCGGGCCAGCGGCCAGCCGTTGTTCCTGCTGGCCAACGCGGTCGACGATGTCGACATGGCCATCACCCATGTCATCCGGGGTGAGGACCTGATCAACACCACGCCCAAGGTGTTGCTGCTGCGCGAGGCGCTGGGCGTCACCGAACGTCCGGTGTACGCCCACCTGCCGCTCATCGTCGGGGCCAATCGCAAGAAGCTGTCCAAGCGTCGCGATGCGGTGGCCGTCGCCGACTTCGTCGACCAGGGCTACCTGCCAGAGGCCATGGTCAACTACCTCGTCACGCTGGGGTGGGGGCCGCCCGACGGCATCGAGATCCGCGAGATGGGCGAGATCATCAACCTGTTCCGCCTCGAAGACGTCAACTCGTCCGGCGCCTACTTCGACGTCGAGAAGCTCGACAGCTTCAACGGCGTCTACATCCGCAACCTCGACACCGATGATTTCATCGCGCGGTCCCAGCCGTGGCTGCTGGGCCGGGACGGGCGCGCCCTGCCGTGGGATCCGGCCGACTACGACCCCAAGGCGTTCGCCGCGCTGGCGCCGCTCGTGCAGGAGCGGGTCAACCACCTCAACGAGGTCCCGGACTACGTCGACTTCGTGTTCCGTTCCGAGCCGGTCATCGACCAGCCCTCTTGGGACCGGGTCATGGTCAAGGGCGGCGACGCCGCCGCCGCGATGCTCGACGCCATCATCGGCGTCTACGGCACCTGCGACTGGGACGCCTCCACGCTCATGGCGCTGATCCAGGCCGAGGGCGAGCGCCTCGAGCTGCCCAAGAAGCAATGGCAGGCGCCGGTGCGGGTGGCCGTGACCGGGCGCACGGTCGGGCCACCGCTCGGGGAATCCATGGTCGTGCTGGGGCGCGAGCGCACGTTGGCTCGCCTGCAGGCGGCCCGCCGCCAGCTGTAGCCATGCGCGTCGTCAAGGTGCTGGTCAAGGTCGTTGCCGCGCTCGTGGGCCTGGGCGTGCTGTACGTGGCCTTCACCTTCAGCCAGGTCTGGTGGGCGTCGCGCCAACGGTCGAACGCCACGGCCAGCGCCATCGTCGTCATGGGCGCCGCGCAGTGGAACGGCACTCCGTCGCCCGTGCTGAAGGACCGCCTCGATCATGCCGCCGCGCTGTACCGCGCCGGACGGGCGCGGCGAGATCATCGTCACGGGGGGCAAGCAGCCGGGGGATCGGGTGACGCAGGGCGTCACCGGCTACGACTACCTGACCGCGGCCGGGATCCCCGAGCGCGCCGTCAAGCTCGAGAACCAGGGCACCAACAGCTACCAGGAGCTGTCGGCGGCGGCCAACATCATCCGCCAGTCCGGGCTGGCGCCGAACGTGCTGCTCGTGTCGGATCCCTATCACTCGTTCCGCATCGCCCAGATCGCGAACGAGGTGGGGCTCACGGCGCACGTGTCGCCCGACAGCGTGGGGTCGCCATTGGCGTCGCTGGCCCGCGAGACCGCCGCGGTCTCGGTCGGTCGGATCATCGGCTACCGCCGGCTGGCCCGGTTCGCCTAGAGTGCGGTGCCCCGATTCGGGGAAGCCACCTTCGGGGGTGGTGTAATTGGCAACACAAGTGGTTCTGGTCCACTAATTGGGGGTTCGAGTCCTCCCCCCCGAGCCCAACTCCGACGGGAACTACGTCTCGTCGGACTCCTCGTCGGGACCCGTGTTCTGGCCCTTCTCGAACTCGGCTCTCGCCTGGCCGAGACCCGGGCCAGCTCGGGGATCTTCTTGCTCCCGAACACGAGCAACAAGACGACGGCGACGATGATGATCTCGGGACCGATTCCGGACACGATGTGGCTCCTTCCCCAGCGGAGCCCCCAGTCTGGCGGCTCCGCGCCTGGAAGCGGCCGCGGGCCACGGCCGGGCCACGCCACCGGCGTCAGTCGGGGGTGTCGTCCTCGGTGAGTCGAGTCGCGCAGATCGACCAGCGTCCGGCGGATGATCCGCGACAGGTAGGACTGGCTGACGCCCATGCGCTCGGCGATCTCGGGCTGGGTCAGGTTCTCGAAGAACCGCAGACGGATCACCTCGCGCTCGCGCTCGGGCAGTCCGTCGAGCAGCTCGGCGACCACCTGCTGCTGGTCGACGTCTTCGAACCCGCGCTCGCCGCGACCCAGCACCCGGTCACCGAGGGACCGACCCTCGTCGTCGAGCGACGCCCCCGGGGCTGAGTCGAGGCTGGTCGCCTGGTGGGCCACGCCCGCTTCGAGGGCCTCGAGCACGTGGTCCTCGCTGGCGTCGACCTCGGTGGCCAGCTCGGCGATGGTGGGCGAGCGTCCCAGCCGCTGGGTCAGGTCCTCGTCGGCTCGGCGCAGCTCGAGGTGCAGCTCCTGGGCCCGTCGGGGAGGTCGCACCATCCAGGTCCGATCGCGCAGGTAGCGCTTCAGCTCGCCCTCGATGGTGCGACTGGCGAAGGTCGAGAAGGCGACGTCGCGGGTCGGGTCGAAGCGCTCGACGGCGCGTGATGACCGCCAGCAGGCAGATCTGGCGCAGGTCGTCGGTGGGGATGCCGCGGTGGGCGTAGCGCTTGATGAAGTAGTCGGCGACGTGGCGTTGGTCCTCGACCAGCTGGTTGCGCAAGCGGCGATCGCCGGTGCGCTGGTACTCGACGAACAGGGCGGCCGTCTGCTCGCGCGACGTCACCAGATCAGGGTCCGGCCCGTCCCGCTCGCCGTCGGCGGGGGGATCGATCGAGGCCATGATCAGTCCGAGGGATCGGTGCGGTGCTTCACCAACCGAAACGTCCGACCGCCGTTCGTCACTGCTGACGTCGAACTCGTCGGCCGTCATCGCCAGCAGCTCCCTCGCCACGGGATGGATGTCTGGGGGCGGGCCCGCCTGCCCGCAGTGGCCCTCGATCTCGAGCCGGTCGCCGTCGACCCGGTAGTGCAGCGCCAGCTCGAGTCCGGGCTCGGCGTCCTCGATGACCACGGCGCACATCTCGTCGATCGCCACGCGCAGATCCTCGATGTCGCGCAGGCCGAAGCCGACTTCACCGGCCACGCCGGCCGCCGTGAGACGGGCGATGCGCAGGAAGCGCGGTTCGGCCGGGATGACGACCTTGATGTCGGTGGTCATCCGGTCAGTCGACGTCGATGTGGTCGGCCAGACCGGTGATGTCGAGGAGTCGCCGGGTCGTGTCGGTCGGTGCCCGCAGGATCAGCCGGCCATCGCGGGCCGCCATCTCCTTGTGGGCGCTGATGATCACGCGCAGCCCCGACGAGTCGATGAAGCGCAGACCGGCGACGTCGAGCACGAGGGTCGTGACGCTGTCGTCGGTCGTGTCCTCGATCCGTTGACGGAGCGCCGGTGCCGTGTGGGGGTCGAGCTCGCCGCGCAACACCAGAACGACCTCGGCGCCATCTGACGACACGTCGACCTCGAGAGGTTCCTCCGCGATGTTCACGGGGCGAACAGTAGTGGTTGAGCGGGGTGGCCCTTGTGGTTCACGAAGGATCGATCTGGCCTTCGCCTTTGACGGCCGCGCCTCGTTCGATGGCCTCTTCGTAGGCCGCGGCCTCGCTGGGCGACACGGGGGGATTGGCGTCGGCCGCCTGCTCCTCCGCGGGAGTCGGCGCGCGATCGGCGGTGTGGCTCGCCTGCGCGTCGTGTTCGTCCTCGGCGATCGTCTGGTCGTCGGGCGTGGTGTCTGGCACGGTGATCAACGTCCTTCCCGTTCGTCGGCGTGCTCATACCCCTCCGAGGTGGCGCCCAGAACCACTCCTGTCACCCGGCTGTCGATCCGGGCCCAGACGCGCACAGGACCCGGGCGGGAGGGAAGGTGCCCGGGTCCTGTGACGAGGTCGGCCAGGTGCGGGATGCCCGACCGACGCCTGTTGGGGGTCAGCGCAGGACGAAGTCCCGCACCGACACCTCGGCGATCAGCGCTTCAACTTGTCCTTGACCTTGTCGACCGCGTCAGTGGCCTTGTCCTTGACGTCGCCGACCTTCTCCTTGGCCTCGCCCGCCACACGATCGGCCTGGCCTTCACGCTTGAGGTCCTTGTCGTCGGTCAGGTCGCCGGCGGCCTCCTTGGCGCGGCCCTTGATCTGATCGGTCTTGTCGCCCATGGCGATGTCTCCTGCGACTGGGGGGTGTTGGGGGGTGTCCTCAGCTCCTACCCGACCGAGGCCGAGGCAGAACCCCGGCTCGCCCGACGTCGGCCGGACCAGGAAAACCGGGCTGGGGTACTGGCGGCGGGTCGCGGTGGGTAGGACCACCCTCGGTAGGGCCATCGGATCGAGCCAGGAGCAGACATGCCACCACGCACCCTGAATCCCAACCGTGAGCGCCTCTATGCGCCCCTGAGTGCACGGGGATCTCGGCCGACGCATCAGGGCCAGGCCGAACGGACCTACGACGAGCTCTACGACGAGGCCAAGCGCCGCAACATCAAGGGTCGCTCCAAGATGAGCAAGACCGAGCTCGAGCGGGCCCTCGGGGGTCGCTGACCCGCCCTCTCAGGTGCGAGCGCGGGACCTGCTGGGTGATGCAATGGATGTTGCCGCCACCCAGCAGGATCTCGCGTCCGTCGACACCCACGATCTGACGGTCGGGGAACAGGTCGGCCAGGACTGAGGCGGCCTCGTCGTCCCGGGCCGGGTCCAAGAAGGGCATCACGACCCGATCGTTGGCCAGGTAGAAGTTCACGTAGCTCGCCGCCAGTCGGGCGCCCCCGCGGCGGGGCTGGCTGCCGCGCTGGTGGTCCACGCCGGCTGCTTCGGCCTCGGTCATGTGCAGCGGTCCTGGCTCGTGGATCAGGTGGACGTCGAGTGAGCGGCCGCGGGCGTCGACCGCGGCGTCGAGCCGGTGGCGCGCGTCGAGCGAGATGGCGTGTTGCGGATCGTCGGGGTCGGCGTTCCAGGTCAGGGCGACCACGCCGGGGCGGACGAAGCAGCAGAGGTTGTCGACGTGGCCGTCGGTCTCGTCGTTGTAGACGCCGGCGCCCAGCCAGATGATCGTCTCGGCGCCCGTGTAGGCCCTCAGGTGATCCTCGATCTGGGCTCGGGTCAGACCTGGATTGCGATTCGGGTTGAGCAGGCACTCCTCGGTGGTGAGCAGGGTGCCTTCGCCGTCGACGTGGATGGAGCCGCCTTCGAGGACCAGCGGCGCCCGGTAGCGGTCGACGCCCTCGAGCCGGCACACCGCCTCGGCCGCCGCGTCGTCGCGATCCCAGTGGGAATACAGGCCGCCGTGCTCGCCCCCCCAGGCGTTGAACACCCAGTCGACGCCGCGGCGCACGCCGTTGGCGTCGACCACGAAGGTGGGCCCGATGTCGCGCATCCAGGCGTCGTCGGTGGCCAACTCGACCACGCTGATGTCAGGTCCCAGCCGCGCCTGGGCCCGCTCCATCTGATCCGCGGTCGCCGCCACGGTCACCGGCTCGGTGACCGCGATGGCCCTGGCCACCTCGGCATAGGCCCGCTGGGCCGGCTCGGCACTCATCCGCCACGTGTCAGGTCGTCGCGGCCACGCCATCCAGCAGCCGTGATGGGGAGCCCATTCGCCCGGCATGGTGAAGCCGTCAGCGGCGGGCGTCGCCCCGAGCGGGTCGGTCACCCACGCATGCTCTCACGCCGATCCAGGGCCAGCGCCGGTCCGATCTCGAACCACACGATCTTGCCGGGCAGGAACTGCTGCACCCCCCACGCGTCGGCGAGGTGATCGACGATCATCAGACCGCGTCCGCCGCCCGCGTCGAACGGCGCCGGGTGCAACAGCTGTGGCAGCCCGAAGCCGTGGTCGCGCACCTCGACCCGAAGTCGATCCTCGACGGTGAGGATGGTCACGGTGATCTCGCCGGCCCCGAGATCGACGGCGTTGGCCACCAACTCGCTGGTCAGGACGGCTACCGCGTCGCGGTCGGCGACGGGGCCGAGGATCCCCTGCGCGAACTCGACGAAGTGGCGAACCGTCGCCACGCTGTCGGATTCGGGCGAAACGGTTATCGCCAGCTGGTTGACGCTCACGGGACGGCTCCTTGCCGGTCGCTCTGATCCCTTCCCCAGGCCGCGCCCTTTCATGCCTTGTCCTACATTTCAGTTTCAATGCGAGATCGGGCTCGATCAGCGGGGAGGGCGAGGAACCGACTCGTCCGCTCGCAGATCGATGAGGTCGGACACCTCTTCGGCGGCGTGCAGCCGGTCGCCCGAGGGGGTGATCACGATCGGTTCGGCGGGGCCGCTGCGGGAGCGGGCCAGCGTGATCGTCAGCTGCCCGTTGGCCAGCGAGGCCGTCACCGGCCAGCCGACGTCCACCGGGAGCTCGAGCTCGCGCTGGAGGGCCGAGATGTTCCACTCGTGGAGGATGTAGTCGTGGTCGGCCTCGGCGCCGCGCTCGGCCCGGATGGTCAACCAGTTGCCGTCGAGCACGACCTCGACGTGCTCGGCCATCACCCCTGGCAGCGGCGCGACGATCATCATCCGGGCGGCCGATGCGAACACATTGACCCGCAACCGACCGGGGAGCCCCTCAGACGGATCTGGTGTCGGGTGGAGCGGCACGGTCATCTCACCCCCTCTACCCAGCGCGACGCCGCGCAGAACGCGGGTGGGCTCGGGGCGATCCTCGATCGCCTTTGGGGACGCTCGTAGGCGCTGGCTATGATGCTTCGGCTCGTCCCGGCCCCCATCGTCTAGCGGCCTAGGACACCACCCTCTCAAGGTGGCGGCACGGGTTCAAATCCCGTTGGGGGTGCTCAGCGTCGCCGACGGCCCGGTCAGCAGCTTCCGTCGGTCATGAGGTGGCGCTTTCTCGGTGGGCGGGCTGGGCGAGCTGCGGGAAGAGGCGGCCGGCAATGAGCCGGAGGAAGGGGATCACCTGGCTGGGGGTGATGGCGGCGGTGGCGTCGCCGAGGTCGGCTGGAATCTCCACGCCCAGCTCCTTGGCCTTGGCGATGAGGCTCGGGCCCATCCCTTTGCCGAGGGTGCTCAGGCTTTGGCCGACGACCTCAGGGTCCAGCGTCCACGCCGGCACCGGATGTGGGGTGGGTGTCACCCACGTGCCCGGATCGCGGGGCGCGTCGAGCGAGAACACGTGGTCGAACGTCCGCGCCGAGGCGTCACGCTGGGTGAACGCGTCACCGAGGTCCCACCTCTTGCGCAGCGTCGCGATCAGGGACGTGTGGTGGTACTCGTCGTTGTAGACCGATCCTGATTCGACCCACGGCGACACGATGATCGCCGGGACCCGATATCCGGAGCGGTCGAACGTGAAGCCGAGCTCACCGGCGGGCGCGGCCGGGTCTGGTGGCGGCACCGGTCCCGGCGCCAGGTGATCGTAGGTGCCGCCCGGTTCGTCCCAGCCGATCAGGAGGGCGGTGTTCCAGACGTTCGTGCCGTCCTCGACGGTGGCCGAGCGGTAGGAGTTGTACACCCTGGACAGGAACGCTTCGCCCGAGAGCATCGACGAGGGGTTGTCGACCTGGATCGCCACCTGGTCGCTGAACGAGCGGCCCATGGCCGGGTGGTAGTCGCCGTGACCAGACAGCATGTTCGGTTCGATCAGCGAGAAGTCGTTCGAGGGCGTGGTCGGCAAAGACCTGTCGAACCCCATCCCCCAGTGGGCCGAACACGGCGCCGAACGCAAGGTGGTTCCGTACACGGTCGCGACCGACATGGATTCACCCAACCCCGATTCCGGGGAGGAGTACTTCCACACCAACACGCAGCTGTTCAACACGCTCGACCCGCACAACCGGTACAAGATCGGCGGAGCGGCCACGGCGCCGTGGAACGCGCCGGCATCAGGCGCGACGCCCACGATGGACGGGTTCGTCACTGACTACATCTCCAACTTCACCGGGGAGATCGGTCGGCAGCCCACCTATGACGAGTACGCCCACATCATGACCGGCTACACGCCCTCTTTCCGTCGTCGGGTCCGTACAAACGACCCAACACGTTGTCCAGGGAGCGGTTCTCGAACAGGGCCACCACGACGTGGTCCAGCGCGTTGCTCCGATCGGTCGTCATGAGCGCTCAGCCTCCCGATTCGATCCACCCAAGTGGCGAGAGGCCGAGCCTGGCACACTCGGCGAAATCCTCCCCGCCGCCCAGCGGTCCATGGCACCTCCTGCGCCCGACGTGTGGTCGCGTGCGAAGGTTGCCTGACTACGGCGTCACTAGTTGTGACCGGGTGCGCACCAGGGGATGGTGCGGGGCAGGGCGGCGAACGGATTCGGCATGGTCGGCTGCGGGGGGAGCGGGAGCAGCGCGAAGGTGGCGCGCTGTTGCGGATACACGGCGCCGTTGCACAGCTGGTCGGCCGGCAGGAGCTGGTGCAGGTTGCACAGCACCTGGCCGAACAGCGGGTCGCCGACGCCGGCCCCGCCTGCGGCGGTGCCGATGAAGACGTTGTCATGGACGTTCGAGCCGTGGTCGAGGAAGAAGCAGGACGGTTCGCCTCCGATCGAGTCGACGAACGGGTTGTCCCACACGCCGCCGGCGTCCGTGCAGTCGGCCGGTGAGCTCTGGATGCCGTCGACGGGGGCGCCGGACCTGACCGGGCCACTCCGCCCCTGTTCACTCGTTCCGGGCGGCCTCGGGTCCGGTGATGTGCTCGAGCAGGGGAAGGGTCGCGGCGATGATCCCCGAGCGCGGCGACGAGGCCCGCGGCAACGATCAGGTAGTAGTGCACCCCGAGAGGCTGGAGGGACTCGCTGAGCTGCGACCTCAGGAAGAGCTGGGCGGCCAGCAGGCCGGTGGCCGCAGACAGGACGGCGATCGCCGCGAGCGGGGCGGCGGCCTCCAGCGCGACGACGCGCCGCAGGACGCCGAGGGGGGTGCCGGTGAGCCGCAGGAGGCTGAACGGTCGCTTCCGTTCGACGAGCCCTGATGCGACGCTCACGGCGAGACTGCAGGCGGCGATGACCAGGCTGGCGATGATGACGACGTCGGCGAGCTGTTGCCAGCCGGCGAGCAGTTCTGCGTTGGCGGGGCTGATGTCGCCGACCGTGGTGGGGGCGCTACCGAAGGGCAGACCGAGCTCGAGGGTCGTTCGGGCCTGCTCGAGGGGACCGGGAGACCCGCCCGTATCGACGTAGAGGTCCTCGGGCGGGAGGCGGTCGAGGCGGTCCGCGGGGATGTGGGCGTCCGGCCAGGCCGATGCGTGCTGCGTCGGGCGGGCGGCGACGCCGCCCCCGGAGCCGAACCCGAGCGGGATGGAGGCGACGGTCACGCCCGGCGCGCAGCGCCCGAGCGTCGGCATGCGGGCGAGCTGGGCGCACGAGACCAGTCCGGTGCTGGGGCCTGGACCTGGACCTGGGCCCTGACTCTGGATGAGCCGCGGGTCAGCCCTGATGACGGTGAGGGCGCGGACGCCTCGGATCGAGGTCAGCCTGCTTGACGACCGTGTCTATCGACGTGGTGTTGGCCGAGTTGGCCTGATCGAACGGTGCACCGTCGGCGAGCTCCTCGTACAAGATGTCGCGACCGGCTGCCCCTCCGGTCGAAGCGTTGTGGTAGGCGACGATCGTGGTGATCACTCCGACCGTCGCCGTCGCGATGAAAAGCGCGACGATGAGCCCGCTGACGGCGCGAAACGCGGCCCGGGGATTGTCCGAGAGGCGACGCCCGGCGATGAGCACGGCCGGTCTTCCCGTGTTGCGGGCCAGCAGGCGCGAGATCAGCATGGTGATCCAGGGTCCGGCGATGACGAGCCCGACCATGACGAGCAGGAAGCCGGTGCCGTAGGCGCGGATCTGACTGGCGGTGTTGGGCGGCCGGCGACCGACGAAGAAGGCGAGCTCGGCCAGACCGACGAGCAGCGGGATCACGCGCCAGGCGCGTGGGGCGGGGGGCGTGGTGCGGCGGGTGACGCCGAGCGGGGAGATCTGCACCCGCCGCAGGGCCAGGCGCGCCGCGACCGCTGCCGCGATCGGGACACCGATGGCGATGATCAGGATGTCGGAGAGGTCGAGCGAGAGGTCGCTCGGGAAGAACGGCTGCCCGGTGAACGGCACCGCCGCGAGGGGCGAGCGCAGCAGGAAGAACAGGCCGAATCCGCCGGCCACTCCGCAGGCGGAGGCGACACAGGCTTCGGCCGCGGCGACGATCGACACCTGACGGGGAGTGGCACCGACGAGGCGCATGGCCGCGAACCGTTGCTCGCGTCGGGCCGCGGCCAGGCGGGTGGCGGCGCCGATGAAGATGAGCACCGGCAGCAACAAGGCCCCCGCGACCACCGCCAAGATGAACTCGATTCGATCCGGGTGCGATCGCCGGGGGTCCCTTGCGGCGCCGTCTCGATGCTTCGGACCTCGTGGGCGCCCGGTGTCTGCGAGAGGCCCGCGACGGTGTGGCCGATGATGATGACGAGCGAGTTCGGCGACGCCAGGGCCGAGGGCCCGACGGCGCCTACCTGGTGGCCCGGGTAGCGGTCGCCGAGCTCGGCGCCCGGCGTGGTGCGCAGGAGGCGGGCCAGGGCGGGGGAGGCGTAGAACTGCCCGGCACGGGGGAGGCTGGGGATCCCCGGCGGTACCGGTGAGCGGGGACCGGTGGCGGCCACGTCGACGCGCTGGATGGTCGAGCCGCGGTACTCGTCGAGCGTGGCCAGACCCCACAACGGATCCGAGGTCGCCTCGTCGACGCTGGGTCGCAGGTTGTGCTCCGAGGTGTTGAGCCAGGCGGTGCGCACGTCCTGAGCTTGGACTGCGTTGATGCCGGCCACGGTGACCAGCAGCAGACCGACGCCCAGCGCGACGGCGGCGGCCGTCACGACGAGACGCACGAGCGCCTCCCGGCCGCCGTTGACGGTCAGGCGGACGCCGAGGCGGATCATGAGGGGACGGGATCGCCGGCCAGGGCGCTCACCTTGCCGTCTCGCACGACCACCTCGCGTTCGGCGTACGCGGCGACGCGAGGATCGTGCGTGACCAGCACGACGGTCGTGCCCTGATCCCGTGAGGCCGCCAGCAGCAGCTCCATGACGTGTTCGCCGGTGAGCGAGTCGAGCGACCCGGTCGGCTCATCGGCGAAGAGGACATCCGGACGGCTGACCATCGCCCGGGCCAGCGCCACCCGCTGGGCCTGCCCTCCCGAGAGCTCACCCGAACGACGCGGCTCCAGCCCGCACAGGGCGAGCTGTTCGAACCAGTCTCGAGTCTGCAGGAGCGCTTCGGACCGGCGGACCCCGCGGAGCAGCAGCGGCAGGGCGACGTTCTCCTCGGCGGTCAGCTCCGGAACGAGCTGACCGGACTGGAACACGAATCCGAACCGGTCCCGCCGCAATGCGCTGCGCTCGGTCTCGCGCATGGCGTCCACTCGCTGTCCGCGGAACGATACCGACCCTTGCTCGGGCACGAGGATCCCAGCCAGGCAGTGCAACAGGGTCGACTTCCCCGACCCGCTCGGACCCATCACGGCCACGATCTCGCCGGCCCGGACCGACAGATCGGCGCCGCGCAACGCCGGTGTCGGGCCGAAGGACTTGACCAGCCCGCGCGCCTCGATCGCCCACTCCTCGTCACGGTCGGGGGAATCCCTGAACGACTTCACGTGGGTCGCACCTCCTCGGCGAGACTCGACAGTCGGGCCGCGGTCACGTCGATCCACCGCAGGTCGGCCTCGAGGTGGAAGAGCCCGTGGTCGGCGAGCAGGCCGTCGATCACTCCTCCGCTGCCGGCGCAGGTCGGTCAGCTCCCGCATCCGCTGGAGGTGGGCGGCGCGCTGGACGTCGAGATAGCGCTCGGCCGGGCGGTCCAGCATCAACGCCAGGGTGACCTTCGCGAACAACACGGTCTGCAGATGCGGCTCGGGCTCGACCGGCTGGGCCAGCCACGCCTCGACCTCCGCCACGCCCTGGTCGGTGATGGCGTAGCGCCGGCGGTCGGGACCGGAGCCCGGCTCGGCGTCGCCCGCGGCCACCTTGCCGTCACGCGCCAGGCGGCTGAGCGTCGCATAGACCTGACCGAAGGGGACCGGCCGACCCCGCCCGAAGTAGGCGTCGTAGTCGCGCTTGAGGTCATAGCCATGGCTGGGCTCTCGTTCCAGCAGACCGAGCAACGCCAGGGGCACGAGACTCATCACCTGAGAGAATACACCGAGTGTATACTCAGGTCAATGCCGCCTGGTGGTCCGAGCGCGCGTCGGTCAGGCGTCGACGGTGACGGTGGTCCAGCCGCGGTTGGGCACTTCGACGTCGGTGGTCCAGACGCCGGTGGCCGGCTCGTAGGCGACGGCCCCGTCGGGCGAGGTGGGAGCGGCGTCGGCCCAACCGGTGATGGTGACGACCTCGCCGGCGCCCTTCACCACGAGACGCACCCCGGTCGCCGTCGGGGACACCTCGATGCGGGCGTCGCCGGCGGTGACGAACTTGGACACGTCGCCGATCACGGCCAGGCCGGCGGTGAGCACCGGCGCGAGGACATGGAAGGTCCATTCCTCGCGGCCGAGCGAGACACCGATGGTGGCGTCGGCCGTCAGCCGCATCGCCGTCCCGGTCCGCCAGTCCCACGCCACGACATCTCCCACCCCCAGCGAGGTGAGGCGGATCTCGCCGGTGATCGGGTCGTCGTCGGGCTGGGCGTGCATCGCCACCACGTAGGTCCAGCGGCCGGCGGCGTGCTCCGAGGTGCACTCGGCCACGAGCAGCGTCGGGTTGAAGGCGGGGCCCGACAGCAGCGACTCGTCGATGGCGGCGATGGCGGTGTGCGGCTTCACGAGGAGCCCGTCGGCGCGGCAGGTCCGCAGTGCCAGCGTCGGGATCCATGCGCCCGACCCGGTCGCCGAGCCCGACCGGCCCGGTCGAGAGCGCGGAGAGCAGCGCTTCCGGCTCGCCGTTGTCGCCGGCGACCTCGGGATCGGCGCGGAACACGTCCTTGTACGGCATCAGGTCCGAGGCTGCGGGCCAGGGCGTTGGTGGTGCAGAACCACGCCCACAGCTGGCCGGCGGTGGCGATGTAGCCGTGGTCGCCGCTGGTGCGCACCGACGTCACCTGCGTGAGGGTCGTCGTCTGGGCGAAGTCGGCCGGCGTGCCCATGCACCACTGCAGGGTGATGCCCCGGTCACGGGCGGCCGCATCGATGCCCTCCTGCCAGGCCGTGGCCCGGCCCGGCTCGGCCCGCATGCCCGCGCACGCCGAAGAACACCTCGACGAGCCAGTCGTGCTCGAACGTCTCGACGCCCCAGGCCTGGCACTGGTCGAGCCAGCGCTCGTAGGCCTCGGGGGTGGCGGGTGCGGCGTAGTCGCCGTCGATCCACGTCGGGGTCTCCGACGCGATCGGTGCCTCCGCCGAGAGGTGTCGGATGTGGGCGACCAGCGGCGGGTCGCCGAGGCGGTGGCGCAGCGCGGCGATGCCGTCGGGAAGGACGTCGGGCCGCTCCTCCCATGCCGTCATGGCCGTCGGCGGCACCACCCACTCCTCGGTGTCGAAGGGTCGCAGCTCGACGTGGGGGTAGAACCACGAGTCGAGCTGCACCGCGCCGATCGGGACGCCCTTCGCCCGCAGGTCGTCGACGGCGCCGACGATCGACCCGGCGACGTCGTGGCCGGGCTCGGTCTTGTACCAGTAGGCCGAGCCGTTGTCGGTCCAGTACGAGGGGCGCGAGCCGAGCGCGTCGGGCCAGCGACCCGGTCGCACGGTGCCGACCGCGTCGAGCAGCATCCGTCCCCAGGTGTCGAGGGCGGCGCGGGGACCGTCGGCCGAGAGCACGGCAAGGTCAGTGGCGAAGCCGGCGGGCACGGCTTCCAGGTCGCCGTGCCAGCCGCAGCGCAACGTGGCGCCGTTCAGCCCGATCGTCTGCTCGTGGAACGCGTCGAGAGGGGCGACGAGGAGCGTGCGGCCGTCGGCCCGGGTGAGCAGGAGCGGCCAGCCGGTGGGCGGTCGGTGGGGGAGCAGGAACCAGCCGTCGAGAGACGGTCCGGCGGTGCTCGGGAGCCCGAACTCGCAGTGCTGGAAGACGAGCGCTCGGAGGTCCGTCGGGCCCGGCGTCGTCGGCGCGTTCGGCCGGGCGCGAACGTAGGCCACGCGACCGACGGCTGGTCGTACGCGCCGGTGGCGATGCCAGCGAGGTCCGCCGTCGCCTCGATGCGGAACACGAGCAGCGGGTGGTCGGTGTAGGCGCGGACCGAGCAGCGCACGTCGCCGTCGACGACGGTGATCGATGTGGCGACACCCAGCTCGTCGGTGGCGGTCACCGGGTCGGCCGCACTCGCGGGCCGTCGACGGCCGGCCCGGGGCCGAACCAGTCCTCGCCGTCGAGCCCGATCGTCACCGTGCCGTCGGCCGCGACGTCGACGGCCAGTCCCCCTGCTGCGGTCAGTTGCATGCGCGCAGTCTGCCGCGGGTCAGCGGGGGAGGGGCCGAGCGGTCATCCGGTGGAGAGATCGAGCGAGATGGCGGCGGGGTCGTGGGCGTACGAACCGACCTCGACCGTGACCTCGGAGGGTTCGGGGGCGATGCGTCGGCGTGAGGTCGCGTCCCATTCGGCCAGCGCCGTCAACGACACGTCGATGCTGACGTCGGTGCGCTGACCGGCCGGCACCTCGGCGACGGCGAAGCCGACGAGCAACAGCTCACCCTCGTAGGACCCGGTGCGCCGCCGGCCGTAGACCTGGACGACGTGGCGACCCGAGCGCGCCCCGGTGTTGCGGACGACGACCCGCAGCCGTGGCCCGTCATCGGCCGATCCGGCGACCACGACCTCGTCGATCGAGTAGGTCGTGTACGAGAGACCGAACCCGTGCGGGTAGGCGGGGTCGACACCGAGGCGGTCCAGCAGCCGTTGGCCGTGGAACCGGTCGTAGGTGATCGACGTCGCGTTCCGGTCGAAGAACGGCAGGTGATCCTCGGAGGTCGGGACCGAGAACGGCAGTCGCCCAGAGGGGTTGTGCCGCCCGCTCAACACGTCGGCCAGCGTGTGTCCGCCCTCCATGCCGGCGTACCACATGACCATGATGGCCGGCGCCTCGTGACGCCACGCCTCGGTGATGACGGCGCCCGAGGCCACGATGGCGACGACGGTGCGGGCGTTGGCGGCGACGGCGGCACGGATGATCTCCTCGTCGACCGGCCGCAGGCGCAAGGACCTGCGGTCGCCGCCGGACCCATCCATCAACGCCATGGTGTCGGAGGGCTCGTGGCCCCCGGCCGGGCCCACGACAGCTGCGGCACCGGTCCCCGGCCGCTCGACGCCCTCGGGCCACGGCGGGAACAGGGCCAGCAACTCGGGCCGGGCCATCGTCTCGGCCCCGAGGTACTCGCCCTCGTCGGCCGCGGTGTAGCCGACGATGATGATCGCGACATCGGCCCCGCTGGCCGACTCCGCGGCGGCGACCGGATCGTCCTCGCCCACGAGCGTGACGTCGGCCTCGGGGAAGGCCAGGCGGATGCCGTCATACGGGCTCACGTGGCTCGGGGGGTGCACGTCGGACGAGCCGTGGTCGCCGAGGTTGGCCTCGCGGGCGAGGCGTCCGATGACGGCGATCGAGGCGACGTCGGCGGCGATGGGCAGGACGGGGGCCCCGTCGACCGGCTCGTTCTTCAGCAGCGTCATCGCGCGCGCCGCGGCGCTTCGGGCCAGCGCCCGATGGGCGTCGGAGGCCATCGTCTCGGGGCCGGGATCGCCGCTCTCGCGGGTGGCGTAGGACCGCAGCTGGGTGGCGAGGATTCGCACCGCTGAGCGTTCGACCGCCGCCATCGAGGTTTCACCGGCGGCGATCTGGGCGCGCAGGTGGGTTGCGCGCTGCTGCGCGAACGGCTCCTCGATGTCCATGCCCGCCTCCAGGGCGGCGGCGCCGTCGCGCATGCCCCAGACGAAGTCGGTGGCGGTGATGCCGTGCCACCTCCACTGGTCGCGCAACACGTCGGTGAGCAGGGCGCGGCTCTGGCCGGCCCACTCGCCGTTCACCGAGTTGTACGACGCCATGACCGCGCTCACGCCTTGGTCCGCCGTTCGCTTGAAGTGCGGCAGGTACACGTCGTGGAGCGTCGCTTCGTCCACTTGGACATCGACCGTGAACCGAGCGTTCTCCATGCTGTTGAGGGCGAAGTGCTTCACGCACGCCATCACGTAGCGCTGGGTGCCGCGGGTCAGCGCCGCGCCGAGCTCGCCGAGGTGGAACGGGTCGTCGCCGTAGGTCTCCTGGGCCCGACCCCACGCCGGGTGTCTCGGGAGGTTGATGCAGACGCCACCGAAGAAGTTGCCCCCTTGGGCTCGGATCTCGCGGCCGATGACCTCGCCGATCGCCTCTTCCAGCTCGACGTCCCAGGTCGCGCCCCGGGCCATCGACACCGGAAACGCGGTCCCATGTCCCGCCACACAACCGCGGGGACCGTCGACGAACCGTGTCCCGGGGATCCCCAGTCGGGCGACCTCGCCGTGGACGTAGGGCGCGACGTTGTAGCCCTCGGCCTGCATCGAGCCGAGGCCCGCCCAGAACGGCGTGTCGCCATCGAGCAGGCCGAGGCGTTCGGCATCGGTGAGTCGCTCGTACAGATCAGTCGCTTCCCGCGCGGGATCGGCACCGGCGGCGACGGCATCGACGGCCCGGGCGAACGCCCCCGGGTCCTCGCCCCCGACGACAGCGTCCGTGGCCTCCCCGTCCTCGGCGTCTGCGCCCATGCCCGGAACTTAAGCGCTCGGGCCATCTGGCGCGCCGGCCGATGCGCCCGATGACCACCGCGGTCGACGGGTGTCCGCGTCGGAGCGGCCTCAGCCGAGGCAGAGGTGCAACTGGCGCTCCTCGGAGCGCTCCGGGAGCGGATCGTCGCCGAACGAGTCATAAGGCGGCGGCAGTCGCCGCAGCTCCCACCAGGTGCCGAGGGCACCGGCGGTCACCAGAGCCATGAGCACCCAGAGTGTGCGCCGGAGCCATTGTGTAGTCACCCGACCACTATCGGCGTCGGCTTGGTCCCCTTGAGCGTCGGGGGCGACCTGGGGTCCGTCGCCGGCCCGGCCCGCCCGGCTGAGGGCGGTCGAGCGCCCTCCGGGGCGGTTCGAAATACGGGGACGCGGCGTGCTGGCGCCGGGTCGGACGAGGTGCCAAGCTCACGGATCCGAGGCCCCGGCGACACCCCATAGGATGCGGAAATGAACACGACACGGCTGGCTCAGCCATGAAGCTGCGCTGCGAGCGCGACACCCTCCTCGACGGGCTGGCCGTGGTGAGCCGGGCGGTGGCCAGCCGGGGCGATGGCCGCATGGCGCTGTCAGGGGTCAAGTTCACCCTGGCCGGCGACGAGCTGGCCCTCACCGGCACCGATCTCGACCTGACCATCACCGTGAAGGTCGCCGTGAGCGGCCAGGGCGACGGCGAGGCCCTCCCGCCGGGGCGGCTGGCGACCGACATCGTGCGCTCGCTCGACCCCGGAACCGTCGAGATGACCGTCGACGAGGATCGGGTGCACATCGTCAGCGGACGTTCGCACTTCTCGGTCCAGGCCCTGCCCGTCGACCAGTTCCCCCGTCCGCCCGAAGCCGGAGGGTCCCAGGTCGACGTCGAGTCGGCGCCGCTGGCCGAGGCCGTCGGCCAGGTGGCGCGAGCCGCCGGGGTCAACGACGCCCAACCCATCCTGCGGGGGATCAACATCTCGTCTGAGGGCGACGGCATCCGGCTGGTGGCCGTGGACGGCTACCGCCTGGCCATCCGCGACCTGCCGGGGATCAACGTGCTCGACGAGGGCCAGTCGGTCCTCGTGCCGTCTCGGTCGTTGACCGAGCTGATGCGCCTGCTGCCGCGGTCGGAGACGGTGAGCCTCGGCCTGGGAGAGCGCGTGGCCTCGTTCGCGGTCGGCAACGCCGAGGTCGTCACCCGGCTGATCGAGGGCGAGTTCCCCAGCTACCGACAGCTGATTCCGGCGTCGCTGCCGTGTCAGCTCGTGGTCGGCCGCGAGAGCTTGTTGCAGGCCCTCGGCCGGGTCCAGCTGCTGGCCCGCGACTCGACGCCGGTCAAGCTGACGATGCACCCCGATCGGGTCGAGGTGTCTGCCGTCTCGACCGACGTGGGCGAGGTGTCCGAGGATCTCGACGCCACCTACGAGGGCGACGAGCGCACCATCGCCTTCCGGGCCGAGTGGTTGGTGGCGGCGGTCGACGCCTTCACCAGCGATGAGATCGAGATCGGCATGGAGGCTGAACTGGGGTTGGTCAAGCCCGCCGTGATCCGCGCCCCCGGCGTCAAGGACCACCTGCAGCTGCTCATGCCGGTGCGCACCACCTGAGCACACGGGCGAGCGCTGGTCGTCGTCGGCTCAGCCGGGCGGGACGGTGAGGGCGGCGACCACGTCGGGTGCCAGCGCACCCGACACCAGATCGTTGGCCAGCAGCCCCAGCCGGAGGTTGTGGCTGCGGGCATAGCCACGGAGGCGGGCGAACGCCGTGTCCATGTCGATCCGGGCCCGTTCGGCGAGCACGCCTTTGGCCTGTTCGATGGTGATGCGGCTGTTGAGGGCGTAGTTGAGCTGGGCCACGAGCAGTTGCGACTCGCGCGTCGCCTGGTCCTGGAGGATGGCGATGGTGGCGGCGTCGGCCAACGCCTGAGCGATGAGGAGATCGGTCTCGGTGACGACGACACGGTCATCGACGAACACGTTGAGGGCACCGATCGTGAGGTCGCGCAGCCGCAAGGGCAGAGCCTGGACCGACCGGTATCCGAGCGACAGCGCCTCGGGCCCGAAGCGGGGCCAACGATCGCTCTGGGCCAGGTCCTCGTTCACGATCGCCGTACCGGTCGTGAAGCAGTCGAGGCAGGGACCCTCCATGTTCTGGAGCTGGAACAGCTCGAGCAGCCGGACTTGCTCGCTCGACGCCGCCACGACGTGCAGCACCCCTTTGCTGTCGGCGAGGAGGATGCCAGCGGCGCCCACATCGAGCAGGTCGAGGCAGCGGTCCGTCAGTGCCGTCAGCAGTTCGATGATGTCGAACTCGTCGATCAGCGTGTCGGCGAGCTGCACGAACGTCTGGGCCAACAGGGCCTCGCGTGTGGGCATCTGGGAAATCCCTTCTTCGAGATCGATTTTCACACGTTCACGGTCGATCGTCATCATCGAGTGTGAGGCGCCGCTCGACGATGTCGAGCGCGACCCCCGCCATGTCCCGGTCGGTCGCGTACGCATGCCCTCGCAGGCGGACGAGGGCCTCGGCGATGCTGACGTCGAGTTGGACCGAGACCATGCCGGACGCCTGATGGATCGTCGCCTGGTGCGAACCGGCGTCGGCCAGGCCCGTCGCCAGCGAGCCCGGCTGAGCCCCGCCCTGCATGTCGAGGATGGCCTGGGTGACCAACTCGGCGGTGAGCAGGGCCTCGACGTGCTGGGTGTGGGTCAGGGCTCCGACGGTCGACTGGTACAGGGTGAGGGCACCCAGGCGAGCCGAACCGACCTGGAGCGGGAAGGCGAAGGCCGCCTCCATCTCGGCCTCGACCGCGGCGGCGGCGAAGGCCGGCCAGCGCTTGGCCCCGGCGTCGGCCAGCGCCGCCTCGAGCACCGGTCGGTCGCCCCGACCGGCATCGAGGCTCGGACCCTCACCGAGGAGGAACTGAAGGTCTTCGAGCGAACGGCTGATCTCGTCGGTTCCGTAGGTCGGCCCTCGATGCTCGGCGGTCACCAGCGAGATTCCTACCCCGCTCACGCCGAGGATCTCCTGAGCGGCCGTGCACAGTCCGTCCGCCGTCGGGTCGAGGTCGAGATGTCTGTCGAACGTCAGCGAGAGTCGCGGCCACCCGTCACCGATCACTCGCGGCTCCTCGGCTCGGCCCTCGGCGCGATCGGGTGGGACTGGATCTCCGTCTCGAGGGATGCTCGCGAAGATACAGGACACCACATCGTGACCCGCCAGATCCCCTCGGCGAGTCCCGGTCCTGGCGGTCAACCCCCGCGATGCCGCCGCGCCGCCGCCCTCAGCTGGTTCTCGGGCTCCTTGCGGTCGAGGTAGTCGCGCCACATCGTGACCAGGCCGCCCTCGTCGACCTCGACGATGGTCGCGCCGTGCATCTCGATGGGTGTACCGGCGGCGGGATCGTCAGTGGAGGACCCGGCGTAGGTGGCGCGTCCGATCCATTCGAACACGGCCCAGCTCGCCTGGCCCCGGATCGTCGTGATCTCCTGCCGCCAGTCGGGGAAGACCTGGGCCGTGCCCCGCTGGATCGATCGCAGGTCCGTGGTGCTCGGCGTGTTGGGATCGCCGAAGGTGGCGTCCGGTGCGAACAGATCGCGCCATCGGGACTCGTCGGAGAAGTCCAGGGCGCGCTCGGCTCGGCGCGCCCATTCGTCCCAGTTCACGGGCCTACCTCCGTCGTCGGTGGGTGCGAGCCTCGGTCAGCGGTCACGGCTCGACCCTGTCGAGCGATGGACGCGAGGTCCTGGTCATGGGTCATCGGGCACGGATCATGGGTCGATCTCCACGCTGCGGCCGTCCCGCCACGACCGCAGCACCAGGGCCGGGCCCTTCAACGCGGCGTGGTCCCACTGCCCGAAGCCCATCGTCGTGCCGGTCCGTCCGCTGGCCGCCGTGAGCCGCTTCACCCGTTCGAGTCCTTCGGTCAACCCAGCCCGGTCGACGGCATCAGCCCGGGCCAGACCCTCGCCGAGCAGCCGTCCGATGTCGTAGGCCGCCACCCCGATGGGGCTGGCGGCATGGGCTCGGGACTGCTCGCGCAATCCGGCGCGATCCGAGTTGGTGTCGCTGATGGTGTCGACATAGACCCACCCCTCGAACCCCGCTCGCCACTCGCGCCGGGAGTAGCCGAACATCAACGCCGAGTTGGCCAGGACCGGGCCCGTCCAGCCGCACGCGTCGAGGGCGAGGGCGACGGCCCGCGCCGCGACTCCCAGCCCGAGGTAGACGACGGCATCAGGCTCGATCCCGAGCGCGTCCTTCACCGTCGGCGTCAGGTCGTCGGCCAGCGCCGACACGGCGGCGCCGTACCCGACCTCAGGCTCGCGGCCCGGCGCCAGGGCCCGGTCGAGCCAGAGGCGGTAGTTGGTCCCGACGGGCGTGTCGTCGTGCAGCACGGCAAGGTGACGACAGCCGGTCGTCCGCAGGTGATCGACCAGCAGCACCGGTTCCTCTTCGAGCGAGCCGACCTGGTAGTGGAACATGTGTCGACCGCGCGTGATCGAGCCACCCGTGTAGTTGATCCCGGGCACCTCGGCGGCGTCGGCCAGGTCGCGGACGATGAGCCCGTTGTCGCTGATCGAAGGACCGACCACGGCCACGACCCCGGCGTCGAGCAGCTCGCCGTAGGTCTCGATCACCGACTCGGCCGACCCGCCGGGCAGGCCGTCGGCGTGACGCGAGACCAGCTCGATCGGACGCCCGATCCTGGCTTCGGCTCGCACCGCACCGAGTCCGAGGCGCAGCCCGTCGTCGAAGTAGCGCCCGCCGTCACCTTGGTCGAAGTCGAAGAGCACGCCGACCCGCACGGGCGCCGGATCAGCCACGCGCCTGTCTCTCGGTGCTGATCCGTCCGAGCGCCATCACGCTCGTCGTGTCCCCCATGACTGGCGGATACTAACCTGACGGCGGCGTCAGTTCTGGGGCCGAAGGGAAACTGCTCATGCGACTCGAAGACCTGATCCTGGTGAGCGTCGACGACCACGTCGTCGAGCCTCCTGATCTGTTCGAGCGACATCTGCCGGCGCGGTGGCGTGAGTCGGCGCCCCGGGTCGAGAGCCGCCCCGACGGCAGCGACGTCTGGGTCTACGACGGCAACGTCATCCCCAACATCGGGTTGAACGCCGTGGCCGGACGACCCCCCGACGAGTACGGCATGGAGCCGACCGCGTTCGCCGAGCTGCGATCCGGTTGCTACGACATCGCCGACCGCGTCCGCGACATGGACGCCAACGGCGTACTCGGCTCGATGTGCTTTCCGTCGTTCCCGAACTTGTGCGGTCAGCTGTTCGCCCGATCGACCGACCTCGACGTGGGGCTGGCCGTCCTGCAGGCCTACAACGACTGGCACATCGACGAGTGGTGCGGCTCGGCGCCGGGCCGGTTCATCCCGCTCATGATCCCACCGATCTGGGACCCCGAGGCCATGGCCGACGAGGTGCGCCGCTGTGCGGCCAAGGGCTGCCACGCGGTGTCCTTCTCGGAGAACCCGTCCAAGTTGAAGCGACCCAGCTTCCACGACGACCACTGGGACCCCTTCTGGTCGGCGTGCGTCGACGAGGACGTGATCGTGTGCCTGCACATCGGATCGTCGTCGCACCTGGCCATCACCGCGCCCGACGCGCCGATCGACGTGCTGATCACGCTTCAGCCCATCAACATCGTGCAGGCCGCCGCCGATCTGATGTGGTCGCCGGTCCTGCGCAAGTTCCCCGGTCTGCGCGTCGCGTTGTCCGAAGGGGGCATCGGGTGGATCCCGTACTTCTGCGAGCGGCTCGACTGGATCTACACCCGCCACCGTCACTGGACCGGTCAGGACTTCGGCGGGCGACTCCCGAGCGAGGTCTTCCTCGAACGGATCGTGCTCTGCTTCATCGACGACCCGGCCGGGGTGGCCAACCTGGATCGCATGAACGTCGACGGGGTCTGCTGGGAGGCCGACTACCCGCATTCCGACTCGACCTGGCCCGTGTCGCCCGAGACGCTGTGGCCGTCGATCGAGGGAGTAGCTCCTGATGTCGTCGATCGGATCACCCACGACAACGCCATGCGGCACTTCCGCTTCGATCCCTTCGCTCATCGAGCGCGGGAGAGCTGCACGGTCGGCGCGCTCCGGGCCCAGGCCCTCGATGTGGACGTGACCCCGCGATCGGCAGGTCGCAAGGTCGAGCACAAGACCGGGGCGGCCGAACTGATCCAGATCGGTGAGTCCGGGAACCGCCGGTGACCCGACGCGTCCGGGACCACAAGCCATCCCACCCGCCGCTCCACCGGGGTGACCTGGCGTCGTCGCGTCGACGGCGGGAGAGACCGGCGCGATGAGCCGGCGCGCCACCATCGTGGGCGTGGCCACGTCCGACTACCCCTACCTGCCCGACATGAGCGAGGGAGCCGTGCACGCCCAGGCGGCCGAGCGCGCCCTGGCCGACGCGGGTCTCACCTTCGACGACGTCGACGGGTACGCCAGCGCCGGGTACCACCCGCTCTACAGCGTGGCCATGAGCGAGTACCTGGGCCTGCGTCCGATGTGGCTCGACGAGACCAACATCGGGGGAGCGTCGTTCGAGGTGCACCTCGAGCACGCGGCGCGGGCCATCGAAGCGGGCGACTGCGAGGTGGTGCTCATCACCTACGGCAGCATCCAGCTCTCCTCGATGGGACGCCAGATCGGCGGGGGCGGTGGGGGAGGCGGGGTCATGGCTCCCCAGACCTGGGACGGGCTGTGGGGCAACTCGCTCGTCGGGTCCTACGCCCTCGCCGCCCATCGGCACATGGCCCAGTACGGGACGACCTCGGAGCAGCTGGCCGAGATCGCGGTGACGATGCGGCGCCACGCCGGGTTCAACCCGATGGCCCAGTACCGCGACCCGCTCACCGTCGAGGACGTGCTGGCCTCCAAGCTCGTGGCCGATCCCTTGCACAAGTTCGACTGCTGCGTGGTGTCCGACGGCGGCGGGGCGTGCGTGGTCACCACCGAAGCGAGGGCCCGCGACCTGCGCTCGGTCCCGGTCCACGTGCTCGGCGCCGCCCACACCATCACCCACGCCCTCAACGTGTCGCAGTCCGACGACCTGACCGTGAGCGCGGCGGCCCGCTCGGGGCCCAAAGCGCTCGCGCGGGCGGGAGTCGCGCTGAGCGACGTGGACACGCTGCAGCTCTACGACTCGTTCACCATCACGGTCGTGCTCACCCTCGAAGGGCTCGGGTTCTGCGCTCCGGGCGAGGGCGGCCCCTTCGTGGCCGACGGCCGGCTGGCCTTCGACGGGCCGCTGCCGACCAACACCGACGGTGGCGGCCTGTCGGCCTGCCATCCGGGCATGCGGGGGATGTTCCTGCTGGTCGAAGCGGTGCGTCAGCTGCGCGGCGAGGCCGGCCCCACCCAGGTGCCCGGGGCCGAGGTCGCCCTGGTGCACGGCACCGGTGGCTATCTCTCGACGGGCGCCACCGTCATCCTCGGGACGCACCGGTGACCGCGCCCCGGCCGGTGCACGAGGCCGTGCTGCCGGAGGGAGCCAAGCCCCGCCCCGGCCCGCCCACCGATCCCGAGCTCGACCCCTACTTCGCGGCCGCGGCCGAGGGTCGCCTCGTCGTGCAGCGCTGCGCGAACGGCCACACCCAGCTCTACCCCCGCCGCCATTGCATCGTGTGCCGCCAACCGGTCGCGTGGGCCGACGCGTCCGGCTTCGGCACCGTCTACTCCTACACCGTGATCCGTCAGAGCTACACCCGCGCCTTTCGTCACCTGCTGCCGCTCGTGGTGGCCCTGGTCGACCTGGACGAGGGACCTCGCATCATGACCAACCTGGTGGGCGTCGAGCCCGACGACGTGGTCGTGGGCCAACGGGTCGAGGTCTGGTTCGAGCGGGTCGGCGACGACGCCGCGCTCGCGCTGTTCACCCCGGTGGCCGCCGACGACCAGGCGCAGTCGTAGCCGCCGAGTGAGGTGGCCGCGCCGCAGCCGGGCGGGAGGCGTCGCCGCGAAATAGGGTGCCGCGATGACCTACTCGATCGTCGCTCGAGACGCCGACACGGGTGAGCTCGGCGTCGCCGTCCAGAGCTGCTACTTCGCGGTCGGCTCGGTCGTCCCGAACGCCCGCGCCGGCGTGGGCGTGGTGGCCACCCAGTCCTTCGCCGACGCCTCGTTCGGGCCCGTCGGCCTCGACCTGCTCGATGGCGGCCGCTCCGCCACCGAGGTGCTCGACGCCCTCGTCGGCATGGATGGTGGCGCGCCCAGTCGCCAGGTGGCCGTCCTCGACGCGGCGGGCGGCGTGGCCGCCCACACCGGCTCGGAGTGCTTGGCCGAGGCCGGTCACGTGGTCGGCGACGGCTATGTCGTCGCCGCGAACATGATGGGCCAGGCGTCGGTCTGGCCGGCGATGGCCGCCGCCTTCGAGCAGACCGACGACGAGCTCTCGATGCGTCTGCTGGCCGCCCTCGACGCCGCCGAGGCCGAGGGGGGTGACATGCGTGGTCGCCAGTCCGCGGCGATGGTCGTCGCCGGAGCCGAACGAGCGGGGCCGGCGCAAGGTCGGCGAATCGACCTCCGCGTCGACGATCACACCGATCCCCTGGGCGAGCTCCGCCGGTTGCTGAGGGTGGCGCGGGCCCACGCCGAGTTCGATCGGGTCATCGAGCTGGTCGGAGAGCTGGACCTGGACGGAGCCATGTCGGCGGTGTCGCGCGCCCTGCAGCTGCGTCCGCACTTCGTCGAGGCGGCCGTGGCCCGGACATCGCTGTTGGCCATCGGTGGTCAGGTGGACGACGCCCGGGAGTTCGCCCGGACCTGGGGCGGTGACCGTGACGCCATGGCGCTCACCATGCGCCGGTTCGTGGCCAGCGGACTCATCCCCCTCGACGATCAGACGGTCGAGGCGGTCCTCGCGAGATGACCGCGGCGACCGCGAGATCGGCCTGAGCGCTCGCGATGCGCCGTCGCTACGCTCGCAGACCATGAAGACCCGGACGAAGCTGGCGCTCGGTGGCGGCGCCCTGCTCGGTGCGTTCGTGCTCGGCGGGCGGGCGGCCAATCGTCGCGTCGCCGATCGCATCCGATCGACGATCGACCTGGATCTCGATCCGCTCTACGAGTTGCCCGACGACGTGGTCAGCTACGACGTGCCCACCCACGACGGGGGCACGATCCACGCCATCGAGCGCGGTCAGGGCCGCCCGTTGGTCCTCCTGCACGGCGTGACGTTGCGAGCCGAGGTGTGGGCCCCGTTGCTCCACCTGCTGGGCGACCGGTTCAGGGTGATCGCCATCGACGTGCGCGGGCACGGGCAATCGGTGGTCGGGGCCGACGGGGTCGGGCGGGTGGCCGCTGCCCACGACGTGGCGACGCTGCTCACCGATCTCGATCTGCGTGGCGCGGTGCTCGCCGGTCACTCGATGGGCGGGATGATCATCGGCGAGACCTGCGCCCATCACGGCGACGTGGTGGGCGAGCGGGTGGCCGGACTCGTCCTGATGAACACGGCTGTCTCCCAACTCGTCCCCGCCGTCGCCATCCCGGCCGTACGGGCGGCCCGCGCCGCGCGCCAAGGCCCGCGTCGACAACGGTCGCCGGCTGCCCCGCCTGGTCGGGGCCAACGACCGGTCGCTCGATCGCGACCGCGCCTGGCCTTCGGCGCCAAGCCGTCGGGCGCGGCGGTCGAGCAGGCCCGCCGGATGGGAGAGGAGGTCGACCTGCGCTACTACATCCCGCTCTGGGCCGATCTGCTCGACTACGACGGCGAGGCGGGGCTCGAGTCGGTCGACGTGCCCGCCCTCGTCATCACGGGATCGCGCGACCGGCTCACGCCGGTGGCGATGGCTCGTCGAATCGTCGGCCACCTGTCGCAGGGCGAGCTGCACGTCATTCCCGGCGGCGGTCATCAGCTCCTGCAGGAGCGACCACGCGAACTGGCGGCTCTGATCAGTGGCCTGGCCGATCGCCTCGACGGCGTTGCCGCGGGCACCGGCGCCGAGTCGTCGCTGGGGTCTTCGAGATGATGGCCTACGCCGAGTTCGGTCGCACGGGTCACCAGAGCAGCCGAGTCATCTTCGGCGCCGCCGCCCTCGGCCGCATGTCCCAGGTCGCGGGCCGACCAGACCCTCGCCCTGCTCGGGCGAGTTCGGGGTGAACCACATCGACACGGCCGCCGACTACGGCGACTCCGAGTTGCGCCTGGCGCCGTGGTTGGCCCGCCACCGCGGCGAGGTCTTCCTCGCCACCAAGACCCACGAGCGCACGGGGGCCGAGGCCCGCGGCCGGTCTCGAGCGATCGCTCGAACGCCTCGGCGTCGATCAGGTCGATCTGATCCAGCTGCACAACCTGGTCGAACCGGACGAGTGGGAGACGGCGCACGGACCCGACGGCGCCGTCGCCGCGTTGGCCAAGGCCCGCGACGAGGGCTTGATGCGATTCATCGGGGTCACCGGCCACGGCTTGCGCATCGCCGGTGATGCACCTCCGGAGCCTCGAGCGCTTCGACTTCGACTCGATCCTGCTGCCGTACAACTACGCTGCTACTCGGGGTGGGCACCTATCGCGACGACTTCGAGCGGGTCGTCGCGGTGTGCCGCGAGCCGGCGCGTGGCGGTGCAGACCATCAAGTCGCTCTCGAAGCGACGGTGGCTCGACGACGACTCGCCCCACTTCAGCTGGTACGAACCGCTCACCGATCCGGACGCACTCGCCCGCTCGGTGCGCTGGGTGCTCGGGCGGTCCGATGTGTTCCTCAACTCGTCGAGCGATGCGCACCTGCTGGCCATGACGCTGCGCGCCGCGTCCGACGCCGGGCCGGTGCCGACCGATGTCGAGATGCAGGCCGACGTCGACGCCCACCAGATCGAACCTCTGTTCGACGGCGATCGGCTCGAGCGCATCTGATCCCACCGCCGGGGCCGGTGACGGATTCATCACGGTTCGCGGCTGATGGGTTCGAGCCGGTAGAATACGACCAAGACGTGTGTCCGACGGCGCCCGCAGTGGCGAACCCGGCGCGACGACGGGCCGTGTCAACCCCATCGATCGGGAGAAGATCGTCATCGCTACGAATCGAACCAGCTTCGACAAGATGCAGCGCGACCGGGCCAAGAAGGCGCGGGCGGCCATGAAGCGCGAGAAGCGCCAGGGCAACGCCACCGAGCCTGAAACCCAGAGCGACGAGTTCCCAGCAGCCGTCGTCGACACCGATGAGGAGCTCTCGCCGTCCGAGCTGCTCCACCGGGTCGAGGATCTGCACCGCCGCTTCGAGGCCAAGCAGATCAGCTTCGAGGAGTTCGAGGACGAGAAGGCCGAGCTCATGCGCCGGCTCCCCATCGACTGACTCACCTCAGGCCGGCCGAGAAGAACGCGACCCCGTCGGCCACGGTCGAGATCTGGTCGCTGTCGGTGCTGGCCCCGAACGGTTCGTTCCAGTAGCCACCATCGGGGGCGGGAGGCGTCCAGGGCCCGACGTAGAGGTAGGGCCGCGTGTGGGCCCCATCGCCGGGTGAGACCCCGTAGTTGACCTCGCCGAACGAGGTGGCCAGATCGAAGTGCTCGGGCCAGAGCTGGGTCAGGGCGGGATCCTGGTCGGCGTGGTCGGTGCGCAGCTGCTCGAGCGCGGCGTGACCGAGGGCGTACCAGCGGGCCAGTCGGTCGGCCGCCGCGCCGTCGATCATGAGCGGGGCATCGAGATCGAGGGCCGTGACCGGGGGGTAGACGTCGGCCGGAGCACCAGGCTCGATCTCGGCCAGCGCTCCGGCGGCGGCGATGGTGGTGAGCGGGCCACGACGTTCGCCTCCGTCGTCGGTGACGACCAGATCGGTCCCCTCGACCCGGATCTGTCGGGTCCCGCTCGGGCTCGGGAACGGCGGCGTGGTGAACCCACCGGGGCTCTGGCGCAGCCCGATGCGGCCCGTGGCCCGGTGCAAAGCCGCTGACAGGATGTGTTCAGCTACCGCTTGGAGGCTGAGGCGGGTGGCTCGGAGCGTGTCGAGCTCGTCGGGGGTGCTCATGGATGTCCTCCTGGTCGGCGGGTGATCGCAGTCTGGGCCGCCCGGCCGGGCGTCGCTCATCGGTCCGATCGGTGGCCTTCTCGTTACGCTCCACGGGGCGGCGGCGCCCGCCGAGGGCTCGATGTCACGGTTTTGCCCGAGGCGGGGTTACAATCATCGACACCTGGACTGTCCCGACGTGGTCGATGGTCCCGCGGAGGAAGTGTGAGTCAGCAACTGGCAGGCCCGGCCATGCCCCTGGGGCCGGACCGTTCGGAGTACTTCGAAGCGTTGGTCACCGCCGACGCATCCGGCGAGGCCACGCCCGACGAGCGCGCCCTGCTCGAGGCCTCGCCCGAACGCTGGCAGGCGGCGCTCGAGCACCTGCTCGACGACACCGAGGAAGAGCTGGCCAAGCTGCGCCGGCTGTCGGGGCTCGAGCGGCTCCAGGTGGTGGCCGACTTCGAAGCCGAACGGGACCGTCTGGCCGTCGCCCTGGCCCGACTGACCGGCGCCCCGATCAGCGCCGAGCTCGAGATCGGCACCGAGCCCCCCCGGCTCCAAGCGACGTGGTCGACCGGCGCCCTGGTGGTGTGGGTCGGCGGACCGACGGGCGCGCCGGTCGGCGTCGACGAGTTGCGGGCCTGGCTGGCCGAGGCCGAGGCCCCCACCGCGGGGTGGGAGCCCCACCCCGGCGTGCCCGTGCCGGGAGCCGACAAGGCCCCTGCCCTCGCGGCCCCCCTCACCGGCGTGCTCGGCTGGCTGGCTCACGTGTCGGCCGAGGACGAGGCGAGCGATCTGGGCGCCAGCGTCCGTTGGATCGCCGAGATGGCGGCCTGGGCCGTCGAGCTGGTGGCCCAGGGCCGGATGGTCCCCCAGCTCAGCTACCGGGCGGCGGGACGCGGCGGGGGCGACAAGTCCAATCCCAACGAGCCGGTCGAGGCGGCCGTGTCGTGGGCCCCTGCGCTCGTCGACCCCAAGCGGCTGGCCGCGCTCATCGAACGGCTGCCCGGAGTGGTCACCGCGCTCGAGGGCCATCCCGAGCCGCGGACCTTCACCCGCAGCGTGCTCTCGGCCCTGGTCGACGCCATCTGCCGCGTCGGCGCCGAGCGGCTCGAGCTGCCCGCCCCGCCGCCCGCGCCGACGAGCGCGGCCGAGATGTCCGAGGCCTTCCTGTCCCGGTTCGACGGGAGCCGCTTCCGAGCCAGCAAGCGGGTGGCGGCCGAGCTCACCCATCGCCTCGAGCGGTGGGCCAAGCCCGTGACCCAGTCCGGTCTCGTCGAGCTGGTCGTCCAGCTCGACCCGCCCGATGAGGGCTCGGCCTGGCACCTCACCGTGTCGGCGACCGGCATCGATCGCCATCCCGTCCCTCTCGATCGCGCCCTGGTGACCGCGCCGGCCGACAAGCGTCGCCACGTCGAGACCGAACTGGCCCGCCTCGAGCGACTGCTGCCCGCGCTGCTGCGTCCGGGCGGTCACCGTCGAGGCGAGGTCGTGCTCAGCCAGGACGAGGCATGGGAGCTGATGTCCGGGGTCGGACGGCGCCTCTCGGCGGCCGGGTTCGACGTCCGGGTGCCCTTGCTGGCCACTCGCCGGGCCAAGCCGACGCTTCGGCTCGAAGCCGACTCGTCGAGCCCGTCGGTCGTGGGCGCCAACCAGCTGGCCAACGTCCGCTGGTCGGTGCTGTTCGACGACGTCGAGCTCGACGCGGCTGAGATCGCCCGCCTGGCTTCGGAGGCCCGACCGCTCGTGCGCTCTCGAGGGCACTGGGTCGAGGTCGACCACGCCGACCTCGATGCGGCCGCCGCCGCGCTGGCCGAGCGGGCGTCGACGACCAAGCTCACGGGGGCCGAGCTGTTGCGCCACGCCCTGGGCCTGGAGGGCACCCCGCTGGCGGGCGGACTGACCATCGCCGGCAGCAGCTGGGCCGCCGACCTGCTGGCCCGGGCCGAGCAGGTCGCGGGCCAGCCGATGGACGCCCCCGAGGGCTTCGTCGGCGAGCTGCGCAGCTACCAGGCCGACGCCCTGGCGTGGCTGGACTTCCTCGACCACGGCGGGCTCGGCGGCTGCCTGGCCCTCGACATGGGGCTCGGCAAGACCCCGACCCTGCTGGCCCATCTGCTCGAGCACGTCGCCGACGGCATCTCGCTGGTCGTGGCCCCGCCGGCGGTCGTGGGCAACTGGGCGGCCGAGGCTCGTCGCTTCACACCGGGGCTCCGGGTCGTCGTGCACCACGGCGCCTCGCGCGCCTCGACCGACGACCTGGCCCATGCCGTGGCCGATGCCGACGTGGTCCTGACCACCTACGGGACGGCCGTCCGGGACATCGAGGCCCTCACCGACATCTCGTGGGCCCGACTCGTGCTCGACGAGGCCCAGGTCATCAAGAACCCGGCCAGCGAGACGGCCCAACAGCTGCGCCGCCTCGATGCCCACAGCCGCATCGCCCTGACCGGTACGCCCATCGAGAACGGTCTGGGCGACCTGTGGGCCATCCTCGACTTCACCAATCCCGGTCTGGTCGGCGGCCGGGCCCCGTTCATCGCCAACCTGTCCCAGGATCGCGACGGCGGCGATCGCGATCGTGGCGAGTCGGCGCTGCGGGCCCTCAACGGTCTGCTCGTGTTCCGGCGGACCAAGGCCGAGCCGGCCATCGCCGCCGAGCTTCCCGAGCGCATCGACCAGCTCGACCACTGCTCGATGACCCCCGAACAGATCGGGCTCTACCAGGCCGTGCTCGACGAGCTGGTCACAGGGGTGGCCAACGAGGACGGGCCGGCCAAGAAGGGCGCGGTGCTGGCCGCCATCACCCATCTCAAGCAGATCTGCAACCATCCCGCGGCCTACCGGGCCGACGATCTGGCGCTCACCGATCGCTCGGGCAAGCTGAGCCGGCTCGAGGAGATCGTCGAGGCCGTCTTCGCCGCGGACGAGCGCGTCCTGATCTTCACCCACTTCGCCCAATGGGGTCAGCGCCTCGCCACCCATCTCACCGAGCGCACCGGGCACGACATCGAGTGCTATCACGGAGGATTGTCCCGGGGCGCACGCGATCGCATGATCGAGGAGTTCCAGGCCGGCACCGGCGCCGGAGCGTTGGTGCTGTCGCTCAAGGCCGGGGGCACCGGCCTCAACCTCACCGCCGCCAGCCACGTCGTGCTGTATGACCGCTGGTGGAACCCGGCGGTCGAGGACCAGGCTCGTGACCGGGCGTGGCGCATCGGGCAGACCCGGGCCGTCGTGTGCCACCGGCTGGTCTGCCCCGGCACCGTCGACGAGCGGGTCGAGGAGGTCGTGGCCGGCAAGCGCCAGATCGCCGACCTGGTCCTGCCCAAGAGCAGCTCGATCGCCGATCTCGACGCCGCCCAGCTGCGCCATGCCCTCGGGCTCACCGACGAGCTGGTGGTGGTCGAGGAGGGCGACGCCGAGATGGCCAAGGTCCGGTCGGCTGGGGCCGCCGGCTCCGGCGAGGCCGAACCCGCCCCGGTCGGCTCGGAGGGCGCGGCATGAGCCGTCGTCGACGCTCGTCGAACGGGCCTCGCTCGGCCCAGCGGTTCTGGGGCTCGGTCAGCGCCGTCGAGCCGGCCGAGGCCATCCGCCCGGCCGAGGATCCGACCGCCGTCGTGGCATCGCTCGGCGCGCCCCCGTTGGGCGTCCACAGCGGCTCGGCGGCCCACTACCTCGAGGCGATGTACCACAAGGCGGCCAACGTGGCCGTCGCGCTGGCCGCCTCCGCCGACCTGCTCGAGCCCGCGATCGCCGATGACGACGAGGGCGACCACTCGGGCTGACCGATAGGCTCTGGGCCCGACCGAAGCCACCGAGGGGGTCTCAGGCTGGTGCCGAACGAGCTGACGACGCCGGAAGGCTCGCGGTTGGCGCGTCTGGCCTCGGTGAGCATCGCGTTGAGCACGGCGGCGTCGGTCGCCGAGGCGGCCGAGATCGTCGTGGCGGGAGCCGTGACCGAGCTGCGCGCCCAAGCCGGCGCCCTGGGGTTGTTCGATCCGGCCACCGGTCTGATCCACCTCGTCGCCGACCTCGACTACCCCGACGAGGCTCGGGCGGAGTATCCGGCCCCCGGCCAGAGCTCGATGCCGCTGGCCGAAGCCTTCGCCCGCGGCAAACCGGTGTGGATCGGCGACCGGTCCGAGCTCGAGGCCGCCTACCCCAACCTGGCCGACCTCGACGAGGACTGGGTCTGCGGGTGCTGGCTGCCCATCGAGCACGGCGGCCACGTCATCGGCTCGGTCGGGCTCATGTTCGGCCATCCCTGCACCCTCGACGAAGCCGATCGATCGTTCCTGTCGACGCTGATCTCGATCGGCGCCATGGCCCTGGCCCACGGCTCGGATGGGCTCGACACCCCGGCGCCCGAGCCCGGCTCGGACGGCGTCGCCCCCGCGACGGCCGACCACGCCGCGCTGGTGCTGCGGTTGGGTCCGGATGCCAGGGTCGAGCATCCCGCACCCGGCTGGTGCGCGTACACCGGTCAGTCCCCGACCGAGTGCCTCGGACGGGGATGGCTCGGGGCGATCCATCCCCAGCAGCGAGCGGCGGCGCTGGACCTGGCCGGGCACCGCATGGCCACGCCGGATCCGGTGGGCATGACGCTGCGGCTGCGGCACGCGGCCAGCGGTCAATGGCATCAGGCCCGCGCCGACTTCGTGTCGGTGACGGATCGGTCGGGCCGGCTCCTCGAGGTCGTCGGCGCCTTTGCCGACGTCAACAACCGGCTGGCGGCCGAGGGCCAGGTGGCCGGCCTGGCTCGCCTGCTCGACAGCTTCCTGACCGGGTCACCGGTGGGCTTCGCCCTGGTCGACTCGAAGCTGCGCTTCCAGTTGGTCAACGAGACGATGGCGGCGGCCAACGGGGTCCCGTCCGACGAGCACATCGGCCGGCGGGTCGCGGAGGTGGCGCCGCGGATGGGTCAGGTGATCGAGCCCTTGCTGCAACGGGTGCTCGACACCGAGGCGCCCATCCTCGGGCTCGAGCTGGCCGGCCAACCCGAGGGGGCGGATCAGGAGGTCCGCGACTGGCTGGTGAACTACTTCCCCGTGCGACGTCTGGATGGCTCGCTCCGAGGGGTCGGGGCCACGTTGGTCGACATCACCGATCGGAACCGCACCGAGGCCATGGTGCGCGACCTGCAGGCGCGACAGGCCCAGGATCGGTTCCGAGCCGCGCTCGACGTCATGCGCGACTCGGTGGCGATCGATTCGGCCATCCGCGACGAGTCCGGCACCATCGTCGACTTCCGCGTCGACTACCTCAATCCTGTCGTGCACGACCTGATGCAGCGCAGTCGTGACGATCTCGTCGGGACCACCATGCTCGAGTCATGGCCGCAGATGAAGGGCTCGTCGTTGTTCGAGTCCTATGTGCGAACGGTCGAGACGGGGGAGCCGTTCATCGACAACGACGTGCGGTTCATGGACGAGCTCGACGGCAGCCGGGTCGTCGGCTACTACGCCATCCAGGCGCTGCGGTTCGGCGACGGTCTGCTCATCTGCTCGCGAGACACCACCGCGGAGCGCGAGTCGAACCTGCGCCTGCGCGAGACCGAGCTCGAGCTGGCGGTCGAGCACCGCATCGTCGAGCGGTTGCAGCAGGCGCTCCTGCCGCCGAGCCTGCCGACCTCGGAGCACTTCGAAGTGGCCGCCTGCTACAACCCGGTCGACGAGCGTGCCGACCTGGGTGGTGACTGGTATGACGCCTTCGCGCTGCCCGACGGCCGCGTCGGGCTGTCGATCGGGGACGTGACCGGCCACGGGCTCGACGCCGCCGCCCTGATGGCCCAGGTGCGACTGGCCCTGCGGGCCTATGCGCTGGATGCGGCGGCGTCGGGTGATCCGGCCATGGTCCTCGATCAGCTCGACCGTCTGCTCGAGACGGCGGGCGGCGGTGAGTTCGCGACGGCGGTGTACGCCATCTACGACCCGGCGACGGGTCGACTCGACTGGTCGCGCGCCGGCCATCCGCTTCCGATCGTCTGCACCGGTGACCGGACCACGGCCGAGGTCGAGAGGCGGGGCGGACCGCCGCTCGGTTCCCGCCTCATCGACGCCTACCCGCGCTGCCACCTCGTCCTCGAGCCGGACTCGTTCGTGCTGTTCTACACCGACGGTCTGGTCGAGCGTCGCGGCGAGAGCATCGACGATGGCGTGGCCGAGGTCGCAGCTCGATTGCGCGCCGACGACTGGGAGGGGTTGAGCCCTCTCTGCGATGCGCTCACGGATTCGGTCCGCGAAGGCATGCACCGTGAGGACGACGTGTGCATCCTCGCCCTGCGAAGGCTCATGGCCTGAGCGCCCGTCGCTCCCCGAAAAGGCCATCGCTGCGACGGCGAGCCGTCGCCTTGGTGCTCATCTACCTGAGCGCGTTCGCCCTCATGGCGGTCGTCGTGTTGCCCCCGCTGCTGCGCGTCAGCGACCAGCTCGATCGTCAGAGGACGGTCCTGGCACCGGCCAAGAACGCCGCCACCAGCTTGTCGTCGGCCACGGTCGACCAGGAGACCGGCGAGCGCGGCTACATCATCACCGGGCAGTTGTCGTTCCTCGATCCGTACACGAAGGGACGAGCGACGGCGGCGCGGGATCTGGCCATCCTGGCCGCGAGCCCGATCGCCGCCGTGCGCACCGCCGCCGCCAGCGTCGGCCGGTCCCTGGCCCGGTGGCAGCAGGAGGCCGCTGAACACGAGATCGCCGCTCGCCGGGCCAACGACGACGCCGGGGCTGATCGACTCGTCTCCAACGGCACCGGACAGTTGCTGTTCGGTGTGGTGCGATCCAGGTTGGCCATGTTGGAGAACTCGGTGAACGTCGAGATCAACGCCACTCGAAGTTCGCTGCGAAACGCGACCGACCTGCTGATCGGCTCGGTGATCGTGAGCCTCGTCGTGGCGGTGGCCCTCAGTGTGATCACAGGCTGGCAGGTGCAGCGATGGCTGACCGCGCCCATCGGCGAACTGCTCGACGGGCTTCGCCGGGTCGGCGGGGGCGACTTCGACCACCCCATACCCGTCGTGGGCTCGAGCGAGATCGCCGAGATCGGCCAGACCGCCGACGAGATGCGGCGCCAGATCGTGAGCGAGCTCGACGAGGCGACGAGGTCTCGCAAGGCGCTCGAGCAACGGGGTCCGGTCGTGTTGCTGCTGCGCAGCGAGCTCGAGCCCTCCCATGTCGACCTGCCGCCCCTGATCGAATTCGCCGCCCGCTTCGAACCGGCCGAGGGCCTGCTCGCCGGTGACTTCTACGACCTGGTACCGACCGCGACCGGAGGGCTCGGGTTCGTGGTCGTGGACGTGTCCGGTCACGGACCGGAAGCAGGCGTGATGGCCATCCGGATCAAGTACCTCATGACCGCCGCGCTGCAGATGAGCATGCCGCCGGGTGAGGCCATGGACTGGGTCGCCGAGCGGGTCGGTCCCACCGGGGACATGTTCGCCACCGGCCTGATCGCGGTGGTCGAGCCGGCCACGGGCACCTGTACCTACGCCAACGCCGGCCACCCCAGCCTGCTCGTCCATCAGGACGGTGAGGTGGCGAGCTTCGGTCCGACCGGGCCCCTGCTCGGCCCCTACGACGGGACCTGGGGATCCGAGACGATCGCCCTCGGCGGTGACGCCGTCGTCGTCGGCTACACCGACGGCGTGGTCGAGGCCCGGGCCGAGGACGGCGAGATGTTCGGTGTCGACCGGCTGGCCGCGGTGATCGCCGCGCATGCGACGGAACCGACCGCCGAGGTGGCCCAGGCCGCCATCGACACCGTGCGCGGGTTCGCACCTGGTCCGGCCAGCGATGACCTCACCCTCGCCGTCATGCGCATCCGGATCGATCCCGATCGAACAGTGCCGTGAGCAGGGTGGGAGCGATGACGCGGATGGTCGACGCGCGCGGGGCGCCGGGCGCGTACCCTGAGCAGGCTCTCGACGGCATGCAGGATCCGCCGGCGGGAACTGGTCACCCATTCGGAGGGCGAATGTGACTGGCAGAGCTACGAGAACCGAGTCGGCCGCGTCGGTCGCGGTCGCCACCGCGAAGCACGACGAACCACGTCCCGAGGACGAGCCGCCCGACGGTCATCTCGTCCTCAGGATGGTTCAGCCGACGGGCGAGCCATGACGGACGGGTCCTCACCTCCGGGAGTCGACGGTGGACCGGCGTGCCTCAAGCTGACCGTCGAGGCCTGTCCCGAGTCGCTGTCGCTCGTCCGCCGGTCGGTCTCGAAGTGGATCGAGCCGCTCGGGGTCGGCGCGGAGGAAGCCGGAGCCGTGCTCGTCGTGGTCAGCGAGCTGCTGGCCAACAGCGTCGAGGCGTGCCGTCCGACCGACGAGATCTCGATCCTGCTGTCGGCGGAGGGCCCGACGATGGGCGTCGAGGTCTCCAACCCCTCGCGGCGAAGCTCGCCGGTCCGCATACCGACCATGGCCGAGCCCCTCGCGGCGCGCGGGCGCGGCCTGGCCATCGTCGAGGCGCTCACCGAAGAGGTGTCGCTGTCCGAGGTCGACGGCGCGACCGTGGCCCGCGCCGAGCTGCGCGTGACCGCGCCGTGACGAGGGCGTGATGTCGAGCCACGAGGTCGAGGCCCGCTCGTGACCGTCGGCTACGAGGTCGATGGCGACGTCGTCGTCGTCACCATCGAGCGCCCCGAGGTCCGCAACGCCGTCGATCGCCCTACGGCGGCACGGCTGGCCGATGCCTTCCGCCGCTTCGACGCCGACGACGGTCTGTCCGTCGCCGTGCTCACGGGGGCCGGGGGGACGTTCTGCGCCGGGGCCGATCTCAAGGCCATCTCCACGGGTTCGGGCAACGCCGTGACGGCCGGAGGCGACGGACCCATGGGACCGACCCGGATGCTGCTCGACAAGCCCGTCATCGCCGCCGTCGAGGGCCACGCCGTCGCCGGCGGACTCGAACTGGCCCTGTGGTGCGATCTGAGGGTGGTCGCCGCTGACGCGACCTTCGGGGTGTACTGCCGGCGGTGGGGCGTGCCACTGGTCGACGGCGGGACCGTCCGGCTGCCTCGGCTCATCGGGCACAGCCGGGCCCTGGATCTCATCCTCACCGGCCGGGGTGTCACCGGGGCCGAGGCGCTCGAGATGGGCCTGGCCAACCGGCTCGTCGAGCCGGGCCGCGCCCGCGCCGCGTCGATCGCTCTGGCCCACGAGCTGGCCGCCCTGCCCCAGCGCTGCCTCCGTAACGACCGGCGTTCGTCCTATGAGCAGTGGGGCCGCGATCTCGACACGTCGATGGCACGTGAGACCGAGCTCGGCCTGGCCACGTTGGCCTCGGGTGAGGCTCAGGCCGGAGCATCCCGCTTCGCCGAGGGTGCCGGCCGCCACGGCCAGTCGGCCTAGGCTTACCCCGACGACGAGCGAGCGGAACGCCTCGCTCGGCCGCGAACAGGGGGACAGGCCATGCCGTACGCAGAGGGTCGGGTCTATCTCGACGCCGACAGCCACGTGATGGAGCTACCGGGGTGGCTCGAGTCCTATGCCGATCCCGGCATCCGGGAGCTGGTCCGACCCCTGCAGCTCGGCGGCGCCGGCGCGCTGGCCGACCGCGCCATCGCCGAGGCCGAGGCCCGCAAGGGCGACCACGAGGCGGCGGTGCGGCTGGAGGAGTCGCTCATGACCAGCAAGGGCTGGGGCGGACTCGGGGCCTTCGATCCGGCCGAGCGCAGCCGTGCCCTCGACCTCATGGGCTTCGACCGCCAACTGGTGTTCAGCACGTTCGCGCCCACCCAGTTCCTCGGTGACGACGTGGACCTGCTCTTCGGCGGCACGACGGCCCACAACCGGGCCATGGTCGACTTCTGCGCCGACGACGACCGGCTCCTGCCCGTCGGCTTCGTCCCCTGGGGTCCGCCCGAGCGCACGATCGCGGCGGTCGACGAAGCCGTCGAGCTCGGGTCGGCCGCCGTGCTGTTCCCCTCGGTCCCGCCCAGCGAGAACCTGTCGCCGACCCATCCCGACTACGACGGGGTGTGGCGCATCCTGGCCGAGCGCAACGTCCCGTTCATGACCCACGTCGGCGGCGGCGGACGGCCCGTGAAGCCCGTCTTCCACCGCAACGGCAAGGTGGTGACCGACTTCCTCGGCGGCGGCGAGAACATACGGTCGAAGGACTACATGGGGATCTACCACGGACCCGAGATCTTCCTGTCGGCCATGGTGCTCGACGGCGTGTTCGAGAGGCACCCCGACTTGCGCGGTGGCTGCATCGAACAAGGCGCGATGTGGGTCGTGCCTTGGCTCAAGCGACTCGACCTGGCCCCGCGCACCTTCGGCCGCACCGAGCCTGATCTGGCCATGCCGCTGGCCCCCTCGGAGTACGTGCACCGCCAGCTGTGGTTCACCCCGTTCCCGACCGAGCCGGTCGGCTGGCTGATCGAGCAGGCCGGCGCCGACCTGTTCCTGTTCTCATCGGACTTCCCTCATCCCGAGGGCGGTCGCGATCCACTGGCCCGCTTCGTCGAGACCATGGACGGCGTCGACGACGAGGCCACCGAGGCCTTCTTCTCGGCCAACTTCGCCGACATGATGGGCTAGCGCGCCGTCCGCCCTCGCTCACCTGGTTCGATGGGCCGCCGCCGGTCGTGTCAGGCCTCGGCCGCGGTCGGCTGGCTCGGCGCCGCGCCGGCGATGATCGTCGGCTGCGGTTCGAGGCGGACGACGATGCTCTTCGACGTCGGCGTGTTGCTGACCTCGGCCGTGCTGTCGAGGGGCACCAGCACGTTGGCCTCGGGGAAGTAGGTCGCGCAGCATCCGCGAGCGGTCGAGAAGGCGACGACCCGGAAGGCCTCGGCCCGACGCTCGACACCGTCATGGGTGCCGACGAGGTCGACCAGATCGCCGTCGGCCAGACCGAGGGCCTCGAGGTCGTCGGGATGGACGAACACGACCCGTCGGCCCTGGTGGATGCCGCGATAGCGATCGTCGAGCCCGTAGATGGTCGTGTTGTACTGGTCGTGTGAGCGCACGGTCTGCATCAGCAG
Organism: uncultured Microthrixaceae bacterium; assembly: GCA_963734965.1. GTDB lineage: Bacteria > Actinomycetota > Acidimicrobiia > Acidimicrobiales > Acidimicrobilacustridaceae > UBA4742. The sequence goes on from CAVTJK010000003.1 coordinate 536,982, forward strand.
GTGCCCGGGCGGCACCCGCACCATCTCGAGTGAGTTGCTCGTCAACTGGGCGCGGCCGTTGGCGGTGGGGAAGCGCTGCTCGTCGCGGGGCGGATGGGGGAGGAGGAAGCCACCGTCGTCGCGCACGCGACGGTTGAAGGCCTCGAAGCCGGGGATCACCCGCTCGATTCGATCGCGGATCGAGTCGTAGTCATCCTCGAACTGCTCCCACGGCAGCGAGGGCTCGTCGCCGAGCACCCGCCGGGCCAGCCGGCAGATGACGGACACCTCGCTGAGCAGGTCCGGTGAGGCTGGCTCGAGCCGGCCCCGCGAGAGGTGCACCATGCTCATCGAGTCCTCGACCGACACGATTTGGGCGCCACTGCGTTGGCGGTCGAGCTCGGTCCGGCCGAGGCACGGCAGGATCAGCGCCTGATGGCCCGGTGTCAGATGAGACCGGTTGAGCTTGGTCGAGACGTGGACGGTCAGGTCGCACCGGCCGAGGGCGTCGGCCGTCACGGCGGTGTCGGGCGTGGCCGAGAGGAAGTTGCCACCCAGCGCGAAGAGGACCCGGACCCGTCCGTCGCGCATGGCGCGGATCGTGTCGACGACGTCGTGGCCGGGGTGGCGGGGCGGATCGAAGCCGAACTCGGCGTGCAACGCGTCGAGCAGGGCCGCCGGCGGCTTCTCCCAGATGCCCATCGTCCGGTCGCCCTGCACGTTGCTGTGGCCGCGGACCGGGCACACGCCGGCGCCGGGTCGTCCGATGCTGCCTCGCAGGAGCAGCAGGTTCACGATCTCGCGGATGGTCGCGACCGAGTTGCGGTGCTGGGTGAGACCCATGGCCCAGCACACGATCGTGCGATCCGAGCCCAACACCATCTCGGCCGCCGCCTCGATCTCGGAACGGGCCAGTCCGGTCGCGTCGAGCAGGTCGGGCCAGGACGTGGCGCGCAGGTGATCGACCAGGGCATCGAACCCGTCACAGTGGCGCTCGACGAAGGCGTGATCGACGGCGCCGTGACGACCGGCCGTGTCCGCGTCGACGACGAGCCGGTTCAGGGCTTGGAACAGAGCCAGGTCACCGTTCACCCGGATCTGCAGGAAGAGGTCGGCCAGATCGGTACCTCGGCCCACGAGCCCGCGCAGCTTCTGGGGATTGCGGTACGCCATGAGACCCGCCTCGCGCAACGGGTTCACCGCGATGATCCGGGCGCCGTTGCGCTTGGCCTGCTCGAGCGCGGTCAGCATCCGAGGATGGTTGGTCCCCGGGTTCTGGCCGACCACCATGATGAGCTGGGCGGCGTGGACGTCTTCGAGGGTGACGCTGCCCTTGCCGACGCCGATGGTCTGGTTGAGGGCGGCGCCGCTCGACTCGTGGCACATGTTCGAGCAGTCGGGCAGGTTGTTGGTGCCGAAGGCGCGGACGAACAACTGGTACACGAAGGCCGCCTCGTTGCTCGTGCGACCCGACGTGTAGAACGCCGCGGCGTCGGGCTCGTCGAGATCGACCAACGTCCGGGCGATCAACCCGAAGGCGGCATCCCACGAGATGGGCTCGTAGTTGTCCCGGCCGGGCGGCAGCCACATGGGCTCGGTCAGCCGGCCCTGCTGGCCGAGCCAATGGTCAGAACGGGCCCGTAGCTGCTCGACGGTGAAGAGATCGAACAGCTCGCGCGTCACGCGGGCCCGGGTTGCTTCCTCGGCGACGGCCTTGGCCCCGTTCTCGCAGAACTCGAAGTGCGAGCGATCGTTCGGTTCGGGCCACGCGCAGCCGGGACAGTCGAAGCCGTCAGGTTGGTTCAGCCGCAGGAGGGTGCGGGCCGACCGCGTGATCCCCATCTGCCGCGCCGCCATCCGGCCCGAGGCGACGACGCCGGGGAGCCCCGCCGCCCACGTCTTGGGGGCCGAGACGTGAAGATCGGCCTCCGGGTCCTCGGGTGGGGTCGCCATGCGGCGGCCGGTTCAGGCTCGGGCGCGGCGGCGGCGCTGCGCGTCGATGCGCCGGGCGTTGCGAGCCAGCTCGTCGACCTCGGGCAGGTCGTAGCCGTCGCCGTCGCCGTTGCGGCGCTCGCTCCAGTCGCCCGCCATGGCCTCGATCATGGCCGAGACCGACACCCCGTGCTCGGCCGCGAAGTCGTGCCACGCCTCGTGGGACTCGGGGGTGAGGAACGCGTGGATCGCTTTGCGACTGTCGGCCATGGGCTTGTCTCCTCCGCCAAAGCTAGACCTGTTTGTAGCACCGCTCCAGGGCGGGGCCGGGCCGGGGCGGGCCCCAGCGCTCCTGGTCGGTCGCCCCCATGGGTACGCTTCGGCGCGATGGCAGTCAGCGATGTGTTGAGGGCGCTCGACGCCATGGAAGATCCTGCGCTACGGGCCGCGCTGGCCGAGGGACGCCTCGACGCCGTCGACGTCGACGGCGAGCTGGACGAGGACGAGCGCGACCTGGTGCAGGCGGCGGCGGCCGGCTATCCGGCCGGCGAGCTGTCGAGCTTCGCCGAGCTGACCAGTGGGCCAGGGGCCTCGGCCGGCCGCATCGAGGCCGGTTGGTTCGGGGCCTACGGCGACGCCGTGCGCTACACCGACAGCGCCTACACCCTGGCGTGGGACGGCTCGCCCGATCTGCCGCCACCGCTCGAGCCGCTCCGGGCCGCGGAGCCGGGCGAGGTCGTCGGAGCCCCGAGCTTCGCTGCCTTCGCCGAGCGCTGCCTCTATGACGACGAGCAGGGCTACTACTCGACCGGCGCCGTCCGGTTCGGCACCGACGGCCACTTCTGGACCTATCCCCAGCGCATGTCGCCGATGTTCGGGGCCATGGTGGGCGAATCCATCCGCACCATCGTCGACGAGTGGACCTGGGCCGGACGCCTCGACGACGTCGATCCGCTGACCATCCTCGAGTTGGGCGGGGGTGAGGGTCGCATGGCGCGCGACCTGCTCGACCACGTGTGGGCGCCCGACACCCACACCTGGGCGCCCTATCGCGACGGGCTGCGCTACGTGCTCGGCGATCGCAGCCAGGCCATGCGTGAGCGCCAGCTGGACCATCTGGCTGACGAGGTCGCGGCCGGCCGGGCCGAGGTGCGCACGATCGACGCCGTCGACCTGACTTGGGAGGGCCCGTTCCGAGGCGCCATCGTCGCCAACGAGTTGCTCGACGCCCTGACCCATGAGTGCCTGCGCGTCGACGCCGACGGCCAGGTCGTGCGGGTGCACGTGTCGGAGACACCGGCGGGGCGCGGCGAGCTCGAGGTGCCGTTGGCTTGGGGGTGGTTCGATGCGGCCGGCCGACCGGGGCCCGTCCCCGACGAGCTCACGGCCTATCTCGATCGCGTCCTGCCCATGGTCGAGCAGGTCCGCGACACCGGTGATCCACCGGCCGACCTGTACTGGGCCCCGGCGCTGCCGACGCTGATCGCCAACCTGGCTGACGTGCTCACCCGCCCGGGCTCGCTCGGCGTGGCCATCTTCATCGACTACGGCGACGCGACCATCGACGGGATCGACAGCGACGACTCCCGCCTGCGCGTGTACGGCGCCGACCAGGTCCACGGGCGGGACCCGTACCGCTCGCCGGGGTCGAACGACCTCACCTGGGACGTCGATTTCGGCGAGGTGGGGCGCCTGGCCCGCCGCCACGGGCTCCGGGTGCGCTTCGCCGGCCCGCAGGCCGCCCTCGAGGTGCCGCCGATCGATCTGGCCGCGCCGGACGTGCTCGATCGCCTGGTTCCGGGCCGGGTCGAGGAGGGGGCCGTGACCGCCGCTCACGCCCTGGCCGCCGCCCTGTTGCTCGTCACCGAGTTCCGCGCCCCGTCGAGCGGCTACCGGGTGATGATGCTGGCCGCGGCCGACGTACCCTTTCCGGAGAACGCATTCGGCCCCCGCCAGCGGCTGGGCTGACCTCGGGAGGCGATCGCAGCGAGATGACCGACGACGACCGACCGGCGATGGTGCTGCCCATCCAGAAGGCCACCGAGTCCGCTCAGCTCGAGGCCCTGCGCCAGGCGGGCTTCCTGGCCGACTTCGAGATGCGTGGCGAGCAACTGGTCCTGACCAGCCAGGGCCCGGTCGACCCGCGCGGCATCCACATCGACCGCCAGTACCGCTTCGAGGGCGACAGCGATCCCGAGTACGAGTCGCTGGTGCTGGCCCTGCACGACCCGTCGACCGACCTCAAGGGGGTGTGGATCTCGGCCTACGGTCCCGGCGCCACCGCGGCCGAGGCCGACGTGCTGGCGATCCTGGCCGCCAACCCGAGCTGCGTGACTCAGTGACCCACACCTCGCGACGCAGGGTCCAGGCCGACTGCCGGCTCCGGACCTGCCTGAGGACGAGACAGCTCGGGTCAGACCAGCTGGGACTTGATGGGTTGGCCGGGGCGCACGTCCTTGTGCAGCCCGGCCTGGTCCTTGACCACCTGGCCCATCACCAGCACGTACTCGATCCCCTTGGCCGCGACCGCCGGGTTGGCGACCGTCGACTGATCAGCGACGGTCTTGGGATCGAAGATGGTGATGTCGGCGTCGGCGCCGATCTGGAGGCGACCCTTCTTGGTCAGCGCCGGCACCCGCTTCTCGAGGCGCTGGGCGGGCAGGATCGTCATCTTGCGCAGCGCGTCCATGAGGGTCAGCACCTTCTTCTCACGGACGTAACGGCCGAGGACCCGGGTGAAGCAGCCCGAGCCGCGAGGATGGTTGTCGGGGAGCTTGCCCGCCGTCGGAGCATCGAGGATGCAGTCGCTGCCGATCATGATCCAGTCGGTCTGCAAGCCGATGACGACGTCCTCTTCCGGGATGGCGTAGGCGGCCACCAGCTTGTTCTGGCGCTGGTACCGGGCGAAGCTCGACGCCGTGAGGGTCTCTTCGGTGCCGGGGATCTGCAGATCGCTGTAGGTGATGCCGAAGCGCTGCTGCCAGCCCGGGGCGAACCGGGCCGAGCCCAGCGTCGTGGCCCAGAAGTCGTAGGGATACATGCAGGCGGTCACCTCGGGGCCCGTCTTGCGGGCCGCTTCGAGGGTGGCCACGCTCTTGGCCATGGTTCGGGAGCCGCCCGTGCTGGTGATGTGGTCGACGTGGACCGAGACGTTGTTCTGCCGGGACACCGCCAAGACCTCGGCCAGGGCGGCGGCGTTGTCGGCGCCAGGGTCATCCGGCGCCGAGTAGCGGGCGTGGAAGAACACGGGCATGTCGTGAGCTCCGGCCACCTTGGCCATGGCGTTGATCTCGTCGTCGGTCACCCATGGTGTGTATTCGGGCTCGAAGTCGAGGCCGAGCCAGCCCTTGGCGAAGCCGGCTTCGACCTGAGCCGTCAGCTCTTGGATCTGTGACGGTCGGGCGGCCCGTGTCGGCACGTGGTCGATGCTGTAACGCATGTACGGATCGTCGAACGCGCCCCCGTAGTGCACCGGAGGCTGGATCCCGTCGGGCCCGTACATCTGGAAGAACCCGTCAGGGGTGTTGTTGATGCCGTGCATGGCCAGGTTGGTCGTGACTCCGTCGCCGATCTTGAACCACGATCCGTAGTCGTTCGGCTCATAGGACAGGAGGTCGACGAATCCAGGGGCGACCACGAGGTCGGTCGCATCGATGGCCGTCCCTTTGCTCTTGAGCGCTGCGGTGCTGATCGCCGTGATGCGCCCGCCGTCGATGCCGACGTTGGCCACCTGGGCGTAGCCCGTCTCGGGGTCCATGACCTTGCCGCCGGCGATCACCTGGTCGAAGGCGTGGTCGGCCGGCGGCGGGGGATCGGCTCCGTGGAGCGTCGGCGGCGAGGTCGACGTGCGTTCGCCCTTGACGCTGATCCGGTGGCGGGCGGCCGCCGCTGACGAGCTCTGGCCACCGCCCTCGACGAGGGCGCCGACCAGGGCCACGTTGGCCACGGTGAACCCTGCTCCCAGCAGGAGGGTCCGCCGCGAGATCGTCGGTGGCCGCTCGGCGGGCTCGAACGTCGGCACGGCCTTCCACCCTACCGGCGCCCATGGGACGAGTCAGGTACGGCCCCGGCGTCGCGACCCCGGCGCCCTTCGCCCTGGTCAGATGCGGCCGGCGTGGCCCGGCGGTGGCGCCCGACGGTCGGGTCGGCCATGGCGGCCAGAGCCACGCCGAGGAGCACCAAACCGGCGCCGACCAGCGCCCAGGCGACCGTGTCGGCACCGGTCCGGGGCAGGGACGGGGCCGCGACCGGAGGGCTGGCCGTGACGGTCGTCACCGCCGACGTCGGTGGGACGGTCGTGGTCGGCGGGTGGTCGGTGGGCGTCGTGGTCGGCGGCGAGGCGTCGTGGTCGGCGGCAGGGTCGTGGTCGGCGGCAGGGTCGTGGTCGGCGGGAGTGTCGTGGTGGGGAGTGGGGCCGTCGTCGACGTCGACGGTGGAGGCGCCGGTGCCGCCGCCGGCAGGTGGATCGTGGCGGTGACCGTCGCCCACGACCCCACGGCGACCCGTTGGGCGGCGAGGGTGGACGAGGCGAACACGGCCAGCACCGGGTTGGCCACTCGGGCCTGGGCCGTGACCGTCGTCGTCGAGGCGCCATCGGCGCGGCGGTAGGTGATCCGCACCGCCCCGTCGGTTCCGCTGAGGAGCCTGGTCGGCCCCACCAGCAGCCCGGCGGGGGCCACCAGATCGATGGGCACGCCCGCGAGCGGACTGGTGGCATCGCGCAGGTGGGCGGTGACCACGCCGGAGGTGGGCGAGGTCGCTGTCGTCGTGAGGGTCAGCTGCAACGGGGCCCGGCGATCGGCATGGGCGATGGCGTCGGCTTTGATGAGCCGGGCCTGGTCGATGACGGCCTGCTCCTGGCCGGCGAACCCGGCCAGCCGGCTCGTGGTCAGGGTGTCGACGTCCATCCGCCCGAACGGGTAGCTCGCACCCCGCAGGTCGTGGAGCACCAGCATCACCGCGGCCGAGGTCACCGGGCCCGATCCCGCATGGGTCGTGACGGTCCAGGCCATGGCCGCTCGGGTCGATTCGCTCAGGTCCGCCGCCGCCGTCGGTCGGTAGTCGAAGGCAGGGTCCGGGGCGCGCCGGCCGTGGTCGATGCACCAGCCGGCACCGAGCGGTCCGAGGTCGTAGCGGCCATACCAGCTCGTCCAGCCCAACACCGTGGCTTCGAAGCCGTCGCGGTGGACGACCACGGCCGAGGCCCGCACCGCGCCGAGCCCCAGACCGGTGACACCCGCGAGCGCGGCGCCCGCGAGCAGGGCGACGGTGGCCGAGCTCAGGAGGATCAGCGTCATCAGACGCCGGTGCAGTTGCTGACGGCATGCCATGGGGGGCCCTCTCGACGGTGGCGGGTGTCGATGGGCCGGCCGCGGCCGACGAAGCTCTCATCCTGGTCCGGTCCGCGGTCGCGGTTCAACCGCTCCCGGATGGCGTCGGTGTCCACGTCGCCCGACGTCAGGTCACTGCGACCGGGGCGGCGGCGCCGCCGGGTCAGGGATGGGCCAGGCGGTACTCGACCAGGTCCTCTTCGATGTTCTGGTCGGTCTCGGTGACGGTGATCACCGGGTCCATGGCTTGGTTGGTGACTTCGGTGAGGGATTGGGAGATGGCGGCTCTGACCGCGGAGTAGGGCCCGATCAGCGGTCCCGGTGAGACCGTGTCGAAGTCGGTCAGCTCGGTGTAGGCGGTGTCGAGCCAATGTCCACGACGGGTCTTCTGCCACACCTCCTGGAGCTTCTCGTCGTTGACCGCTTTGGTGTTGTAGGGCAGGTACGAGCTCTCGAGGCTCCACTGCACCTGCTGGGCCTCCGCGTTCCACCAGGTGAGGAAGGCCCACGCCGCGGCTTGCTGGGCCGACGAGCTGGCGTTGGTGAGGTACCAGGCGCTGCCGCTGACCTGACCCCGGCCCGCCTCGTCGAGACCGGGCCACGGAGCCACGTCGATGTCGAGGGGTGGCCCCGGCGGCGGGAGCACGGTGCCGGCGGGGTAGCCCCAGACGGTGGGATCGAGGGTGCCGGCGGTCAGGGCGTCGATGGCGTCGATGCTGGCCGACGATTCGATGAGCATCGCCGACTTGCGAGTGGCCAGGTCGACGTACTGGGCGTGCGCATCGGGAGAGTCGGCCACCAGGTCGATGAGGTCGGCGTCGAACATCTTCTGCATCCACTGATGGATCTCGACCGAGTGCTGGCTGTTGAAGGTCGAGCCGTCGGCGGGCTTGCTCCGGCCGTTGTTGTTGTTGACCACGTCGTTGCCGGCCCCGGTCAACCAGGACTCGACCCACCACGACGAGTTGGTCATGGCCAGCGGCACGACCGTCGGGTCGGCGGCTTTGATCCTCACGGCGTCCTGGTACAGCTCGTCGAGGGTGGCCGGCGGCTTCGACGGGTCGATGCCCGCGGCCTTGAGGATGGTGCGGTTGAAGTAGAGGATCGGCCCGGTCAGGTTGGCCGACGCCGCCAGCTGGCTGCCATCGACCGTGTAGTACGAGCGGGCTGACGGCAAGAAGACCGTGTTGTCGGTCTTGGCCGCCTTGAGGCAGGCCGAGGCGGGCAGGATCTTGCCGCTGTCGGCGGCCGCCTGGGTCCGGATGTCGTCGAGCACCACGATGTTGGGCAACGTGGTCCCCCCGCTCAGCTGATGCTGCACCGCGGCGTCGTTGGCCTGGGGCTGGAGGACGACGGTGACCTGACGCTGGGAGGCGTTGAACTTGGCCACCAGGTCGGCGGCCGCCGCCGCCGAGGCCGGGTCGAAGGCCTCGGCCACCGTGACGGTCGTCCGCCCCTTGGTCCCCGCCGGCCGCTCGACCACGCAGGTCGGGGGCTGGTCGGCCGGGTCGGGGCCCCCGACGATGGGTTGGCTCCGGGCCGAGCTGCCACAGGCCGTGGCCGCCAGCGCGCCGACGATGCCAACGGCGATGAAGGGTCGGAGCCGGGCGCGCATGGAACGACAATCTAGATGGCCACCCCCGCGGATCGGCCCCGCCCCGGCTGGGTCCGCGTCGCGAGGCCGGGTCGGACCAGATCGCGTTCACACGACCCCCCAGGCTCGGAGGGCCTGGTCGATCCCCACCACGACCTCAGGGGCCAACAGGCACTCGAGATCGACGAACAGATCCTCGACGGCCGGGAGCAGGCCGAGCACCTCTCGGCTGAACATCCCTTCGTCCATCCAGGCCGCCTCGACCGGGTCGAAGCCCAGATCGAGACGCCCCGTCCGGACGGCCTCGAGCATGCGGTCCCACGACCAGGCCCGACGCGTGGCCTGGCCCAGCGCGACGACGTCACCGTCGAGGGCACCGATCAGGGCCGGCGCGCCCGCCGTCACGGCCCCGAAGGCCGGATGGGCGGCGACCACCTCGGTCCACGTTCGCCGTTCGGGCGCCACCAAGGCGTCGGCCAGGATGGCCTCGAGCCACAGCAACGCCCAGAGCTCACCGCTGTCGGTGGCCGGTGGGGCGGTGGCGAGCCCGAGCACCCGCCGACAGGCGTCGGGGACGCGGCCTCGGCTCTGGTCGGGCGCCGGGGCGATCGAGGCCACGGGATCGATCGGTGCGAGGTCGCGACCAGCGCTCTGGACGCGGGTGACCTGCAGGCCCGACCGCGACACCAAGATCCCGAACTGCACCGGCGCGTCGGGGTCGTCGGCGGCCGCTCGGGCCGCGGCTCGCCCGCTCTGGTCCGGGTCGGACCGCCGCGCCCGTCCGCCCGCCACCACACCGAAGGCCGCCCACTCGGGCGGGGCATGGAACCCGAACAGCGCCCGAACCGGATCGGCACCGCCGAGGGCGTGGAGGGCGAATTCGATCTCGGCGCCGACGCTGGCCACGCCGAAGGCGGTCGCACCACCACCGATGGGTGCGCCGGTGGCCAGAGCGGCCGTCTCGGCCGGGCTCGGCCGCGGTCGGTCGGCGAACTCTCGGTCGGGGATCTGTCGGTGGACGGGTCGTCGTCGAGGAGGACCGACACCGCCACGTCGAGCACGGCGGTCAGCAGGTCACGATCGAACGCGGGCGGCCGGTGGCGGCCGGTGCAGTGGGACTTCACGAGTGGCTCCTGGTGGCTGGCCGCGAGGGCGGCGCCGGCATCAGGCGATCACTCGGGGGATCGCGAGCCCACCTCCATCATGGCCGGGGGGTGTGACAGGCGAAAGGGCCTGGCCCGGCGCCGGTTCACACGTCGAGGCTCGACCAGAGGGTGCCGGGCGGGGCGAGGCTTTCGACCCGCTCGTCGTCGGGCACCATCGGCGCGTAGCCCGGGATCTGGTCGAGCGGAGTCGTGACCTGGACCTTGCATTCGGGATGGCCCTGCAGCTTGCCGTGGGACCACCTCATCTCGCAGTAGCCGGCGACACGGTGGCGAATGCCGGTGTCGCGCTCGGCGATCTCGGCGTGCCAGTCGACCTGCGGTTGCCCGACCCGAGCGGCGGCGACACCGAAGCGCTTGAGCTCGAAGCGGCGCCGCCACGACGGCGTGTCGGTGACGGCCAGCCGGATCGGCGACGAGCCCTTGACCCCGAGCAGCCAGTAGGGACCGCCGGCGATCCGCAGCATCCGGAACAGCATCTGGGTGCGCTGCGAGTCCCCAGCTGCGTCGATGTGGGCGGCCCAGCGCGATGCCGTCTCGGTCGAGACCGCCCGGCACAACGCGTCGTACGCGCTCTTCTCGTCCTTGGTCGTCGAGCGGTTGCGCATCCCCACCTTCAGCGTGGCACGGGCCTCCTGGTCGAGATCGGTCACGCGAGTGGGCAGCGATCCGTCGCCCAGTGCCGTCCTGACCTCGTCGTAGTACGCCTGCAGGTGGCCGGGTGCGGTCTCGTCGAACCAGGACCGCCGGTCGGTGATGACGTGGTCGGCCGCCAGGTGCTCGACCAGCGCGCGCGGTGACGTGTTGAGCACGCACTTCGAGTCGTACTTGGCCTGGATGAACCAGACTCCGTCGACGGTCAGGTCGCGCGGGACGTCCGAGATCCACGTGGCCCGCCTCGAACCCACCCAGTCGACGCGCTGCGGATGACGACCATCGAGCACGTGGATCCGGAAGGCCCGTCCGTTCTCGAGCGCCGTGATCAGCAGGTCCCGCTGCGAGCCATCCTCGGAGCCCGCTGCCACCAGCACCGGGCGCCACACGCTCTCGTCGAGTCCCGGCACGACCAGTTCGGTGAGGTCGAGCGCGCCCGACGCGTCGGGCTCGTAGAAGAGACCGACGGCGGTGCCCAACTCGGTGAGCTCGGTCTTGTCGGTGGCCATCGTCGGGCCGCGGTCAGACCGCGGCGGGGGCCGGCGCCGCCATGATGTCGACGGCCAGGCGAGCCGTCGACCATCGGCGCCGGGCCAGCTCGCGAGTGCACACGGCGTCGCTGGCCACGTAGTCCGCCAGCTCGTGTCCGCCCAGCAGGTGCATCTGCGAGGCATCGACCTCGACGGGCGACAGCCCGGCCAGACCGGCGATGACCTTGAGCGAGCACGGCATGCGGAACACCGGACCGACATCGGCCCTGTAGGTGCGGTAGACGTCGAGGTGGGCGTGATCGCCCCAGCGGGCACGGTAGGCGCCGGCGTGGCCCGGCAGCGGCTCGTGATGGCTGCGTTGGGTCGGATCGGCCTGGAGGTCGAGCCCCAGGGTCACGCCGAGTCGGGCGGCGCGCGTGGCCAGGTAGGGCAGGTCGAACCGGGCGCCGTTCCACGTGACGATCACCCCGGGCGCCAGATCGGCCAGGTGGCGGTCGAGCCGGTCGAGCAGCGCCACCTCGTCGGCATCGGTCAACACTGCCGTGCCACCGCTCGACGCCACCGCCACGGCCAGCACCCGCCCGACGTGAGGATCGAGCCCGTCGGTGGTCGTGTCGGTCTCGATGTCGAGTCCGTGGAGCGGAGGCGGGGCGGCCGGGGCCATGGTCGTCATCCTAGGAAGGGGCTGTGACAGGAATCGTCACGCGGGCGGAGTGCGGCGGAATCGGAACCAGCCGGTGGTGTAGCCCGCCGTCTCGGCCGTCCATCGCACCCAACGCAGTCGGCCCTCCGAGGTGGTGAGGTTGGTGACGTGGGTGCACATCCACCCCAGGGTGCGCACCTGGCGGCCGATGGCGTCGGGCCACAGCGCGAGGTGGCGGTGCCGGGCGAAGATCCATGCCCCACCCCGCCCGTATCCGAACCATTGGTGGAACGTCGAGGGCGCGTCGTAGCGACGGCCCTTCAGCACCTCGGCGCCATCGGCGAACCCGACGTCGTACCCGGCGCGAGCAGCTCGCAGGCTCAGCTCGACATCGGTCGACGACGAGCCGGGGAAGGTCGTGTCGAACCGCCCGAGCGCCTCGAACACCTCGCGCCGGATGCCGAGCGAGGCGCCGATGGCAAAGGGGTGGCGGCCGAGGTACTTCGGCGGGTGGCTCAGTCGGGAGTCCTCGGCCCCCTCGTCGTCCACGTAGACGAGCGAGCTCGTCACGATCGGCCAGCGATCGAGGGCCTCGGCCATCGACGCCAGCCAGCCCGGCGACACCACGTCGTCGGCGTCGCAGAACAGCAGCTTGTCGCCCTTGGCCACCACGGCGGCGGCGTTGCGCGCCACGCTCGAACCGGGCGTGGCCGACGCGTCGATCGTGCGCAGGACGCCGAGGTTGGTGCTCCACTCGGCCACGACGGCCGCGGTGCGATCCGTCGAGCCGTTGTCGCCGATGATCAGCTCCCAGCTCCCCGTGTAGGTCTGCCCGGCCAGGGCCTCGAGCTGGCGTCCGAGCGTCTCCTCGCCGTTGCGGACCGGTATGACCACGCTGACCTGCACGTCCGCGTCAGCGGCGGCCGACCCCGACGGCGCGGTCCCGGCCGTCGCGCCCAGCTCGACGTCGGTCTCGACGTCGCCCCCGGCTTCCCCTAGCGCCCCCATCGTCCCCCAGGTTCGCGCGAGTTTCGATCAGAGACGTACAGCGGCGAGCGAGGCCACCTCGCTGCGCTCGCAATGGGTGAGGCGCACGTGGCCGAAGCAGGGCTCGCCGGCGAAGGCGTCGATCAGCACCGAGACCGCGTTGTTCTGCTCGGAGAGGTACGGCGCGTCGATCTGGGACGTGTCGCCCGTGAACACCACCTTGGTCCCTTCGCCGATGCGCGTGAGGATCGTCTTGAGGGTCGTGGGTTCGAGGTTCTGGGCCTCGTCGACCACGATGTAGGTGCCGTGCAGCGACCGCCCCCGCAGGTAGGTCACGGCTTCGAGCGACAGCTTCTCGCGGCTGGTCATCTCGTCGAGGATGGCTCGGGCATCAGCGTGGCTCCGGGTGTCGGTGAGGGCCACCAGGGCATCGTTGACCGCGGTCATCCAGGGGTCGAGCTTCTCGTCGAGGCTGCCCGGCAGGAACCCCAGCTCGGCCTTGCCCACCGGCACGACCGGTCGGTACACGCTCAGCTTGTCGTAGCCGCTGGTCTCCATCACCTGTTCGAGCCCGGCGGCGAGCGCCATGATCGTCTTGCCGGTGCCGGCCATGCCGTCCAGGGCCACCACGGTGACGGCCGGATCGCACAGCAGGTCGAGGGCGAACTGCTGCTCCTTGGAGCGGGGCCGCAGCCCCCAGGCCTCGGTGGGGCGTACGAGGGGCACGAGCAGGTGGTCACGATGGCGGACGAGCACCGACTGGCTCCCGGCGCGCAACACGGCGAACTGGTTCACCTCGAGACCCGCGCAGGCCTCGGCGTCGAACCCGGCCACGTCGGCGACGTCGACCCCTCCGGTCGACAGGAAGAGCCGGTCGATCAGCTCGGCCGACACGTCGAGGCTCACCCAGCCGTTCGGGCGCCGATCGTCGGAGCGTCCTCGCCGACGCTGGTGCTCGATGGCCTCGAGCCCGACTTGGGCCGCCTTGATGCGCAGGGCGGCGTCGTTGGACACGACGACGGTGGGACCGTGCGACCGTTGCCCGAGGGCGGCGGCCAGGATGCGGTTGTCGGCCTTGGTGGGATCGAGGCCCTTGGCCTCCACCTCGTCGATCATCAGGCCGTTTGTCTCGATGCGCAGCGTGCCTCCGCCGGGCAGCGACACGGCGTGGCGGATGTCGCCGCCGTTGGCCGTGCGCAGGTCCTCGATCCGCCGGATCACCTCGCGGGCGGCTCGGCCCACGTCGTCCATCCGCGTCTTGTGCTGATCGAGCTCCTCGATGACGGCGAGCGGTATCACCGCATCGGCGTCAGGGAAGGCGAACAGCGACTCCGGATCGGAGATGAGCACCGAGGTGTCGAGCACGACCCGCTGGGACAACATGCCCGCCGGCTCGGTGACCTCCTCGGACTCGGATGGGGATGGGCGCGACGAAGGGACGAGCAGGTCGGTCACTTGACTCCCACGGGTTCAGGCACCTCGGCGGCCGGCCCCGATCAGGCGCGATCGGATGCGAGTTGGGGGCCGACTCGGGTGCGGAACTGGTCACCGTCGCCCATGAAAGCCCACCGACGCGCCCGGCGGGTGGATGACCGAGAGCGATGACGTGCCGGCTCGGTCGGACGAGCGAGAGCCGTGCCGCGGTGGCGGCGGCTCCGTCAGATGAGCCATTGCCGTGCCGCGGTCGCTCCGTCGGATGAGCAAGAGTGATGCCGTGGTCGCCCCGTCATCGGACAAGTCGTGCGTCTTCTGCGAGATCGTGGCCGGGCGGGCGCCGGCCCACATCGTCGTCGACGAGGAGGAGGTCATGGCCTTCCTCGACCTGCGTCCGCTGTTCGCGGGCCACACGCTGGTGGTGCCGCGAGCCCACGTCGACGTGCTGGCCGAGTTGCCCTCACCGCTGCTCGAGCCCTACTTCGCGACGGTGCAGAGGGTGTCGGCGGCCATGGAGCAGACCCTCGGGGCCGACGGGTCGTTCGTGGCGGTCAACAACAAGATCAGCCAGAGCCAGCCCCATCTGCACACCCACGTGGTACCGCGGCGTCGCAAGGACGGGTTGCGCGGCTTCTTCTGGCCGCGGATCCGCTACGCCGACGGCGAGGCCGAGCTGGTCGCCGCTCAGCTCCGCGAGGGCCTCGCTAGCCCGTAGCGCTCCGAGCCGGGCCATGAGCCGCCTTCTTGGCCTTTTTGGCGGTCGTGGCCTTCTTGGTCCCGGGCTTCGAACCGTGCTTCGAACCGTTCTTGGCTCCGTTGCGGCTCTTGTCGCTCGGGGGTGCGCTCTCGGTCGCCAGGTGGACCTCGGCGGCGGCGGTGAGCTCGTCGAGGGCGACCTGGAGGGCGTCGGCGATCATCCAGACGTCGGGGACGAGCGCCGACGCGGCGACCAGGCCGAAGTCGACCCGGTCGAGGTAGCTCATCAGCGTGATGTTGAGCCCGCCGCCGTCGAAGATCGGACCCATCGGGAAGGTGTCGAGCACCTGGGCCCCGGCCACATAGAGGGGGAAGGGCGGGCCGGGGACGTTCGAGATGGTGACGTTGAACACCGGGCGGTGGCGCTCGGCGCTGCGCGTGTTCGAGTAGAGCCGCATGGCCCGGCCGAAGATGGCGGGAGAGGCGAACTCGGCCCACTCCTGCAACGTGTCGGCGCCGATGGCGTTCTGCTGCTCCTTGGCGATGACCGTGCTCTCGTGGATCACGGTCAGCCGCTCGGCGGGATCGTCGAGGTCGGTGGCCAGAGAGGTCAGCATCATCGAGACCTGGTTGCCGTGGGTGCCCTTCTGGTCCTCGGATCGCACCGAGACGGGCACCATGGCGACGAGCGGACCGTCGGGATGCTCGTCGCGCTGGTCGAAGTAGTGGCGCAGCGCACCGGCGCACATGGTCAGCACGACGTCGTTCACCGTGACGCCGAACGCGTTCTTGATCGCCTTGATCACCGGCAGCGACACGGCCGAGGCGGCGAAGCCACGCTCGGCGGTCAGCGGGCCGTTGATCGACGTCGCTGGCGCGCTGAACGGCGAAGGCGGCGGCTTGATGTGGGGCTGGCGGTTCTGCTCGCGGATCTTGAGGGCGACGCCGGCGGTGCGGCGCACGGCCCGCACGGCCCGCACCGGTTGCTGGACCAGCGACCACGTGGCGTAGCCGATCAACTCGGTGTCGGTCGGCACCCGGTCGGGCTTCCACGGCTCGTCGGGCTCGGGCCGAGGTGGGGGGTCGGGCTCGAGATCGAGGATGGCCACCATCAGCTCCTCGCCCGAGGCGCCGTCGATGGCGGCGTGGTGGACCTTGGTCAGCAGGCCGATGCGATCGTCGTCGATGCCCTCGATCGTCCACATCTCCCACAGGGGGCGGGATCGATCGAGAGGGATGGCCACGAGCTTGGCGGCCAGGTCGCACACGTCGCGCATGGACGCATGGCCGGCCGGCATCGAGATCTGCCGGAGATGCCAATCGAGATCGAAGTCGGGGTCCTCGATCCACAGCGGGTGGTGGATCCCGAACGGCACCGACACGAGTCGGCGCCGGAACGGCGGGGCCTGATCGAGCCGGGACTCGTAGAGCTCGCGGATGCGCTCGAAGGTGAGCCCGCCTGGGGCCGAGGCGGCGTCCACCATGATGAGGCTGGCCACATGCATGTACGACGTGGACGTCTCCATCCACAGGAACGTGTCGTCGAGACCTGAAAGTCGCTGCATCGCACCTCCCGGGGTCACAGGGCGATCTTCTTCTGGCCGTCCTCGGGTTCGGCGTGGTGCTCTTCTTCGTCGAGGACCGCTGGGGCGATCTTCTCACCAATCGCGTTCGATGACCCGGGCGAGCGGGTTCAGCACACGATCTCCATCCGCAGGCCGCGGCGGTCGCGGGCCCCGTCGCCGAGATGGGTGGCCTGCCCCGAGCAGAACCGGCGCGCCACCAGCGCGATGGCGAGGGCGTCGGCCACGTCGTCGGGCTTGGCCCCACGTGGCGGGTTGCCGATCAGCGGGGCCACGCCCGGTAGGACGGCGTCGAGGTGCGCCGTGCGCTCGGCCATCCCCTCCGGCGTGTGCTTCGAGGCGAGGATGGGGCCACCGGTCAGGCTGGCGAAGGCCAGCTCCGGGTGGCACTCGAAGACCCGGTCCTGGTGAGCCGGGGTGATCGCCCCGTCGACCTCGCGGATGCGGGCCAAGAGGTGGAAGGCCTGCTTGGACAGGCCGCGACCGGTGGTGAGGCGCGAGATGGCCAACGCGTCCGGGTAGTCGATGGCGTCGAGGGCCGGGCGGGCCGGTGTCGTGAACACCGTCGAGTGACGCGGTCCCAGGCGCGCCCGAGCCTGGCGATCGGCGATGCGGGCCTCCGCGTCCGGCAGGCCGATCGGCATGTCGACGGCCAGGGCCGCGAGCGTCGCGTCCTCGACCAACGTCAGCGCCCGGGCGAACGACTCGATGACACGCACCTCGACCGCGTTCTGGTCGAGCGGTCCCACGCCGATCACGGCCAGGACCCATCCGGCGCGGCAGCCGTCGAGGCCGCCGACGCGTCGCGGCGGCGCCGATGCCGATCCCGACCGCCGAGCGGCGCCACGCGTCGTCGAAGCCCGAGGCGTCATCGTGCGCCGAAGAAGTCGAGGCAAGGCTCGAGACCGGCGATGACGATGTCGTCGCGGCGGCGCCTCTGCCACTGCGCCCGTTCGAGCTTGAAGTCGAGCATGAGCTCGGCCTGGTCCAGGTCACCGCGCACCATCAGCTCGTCGCCGTTGGGCTCGTAGCCGATCGCCCTCGTCACCCCGAGCGACGAGTGGTTGTCGTGGAACGCGCTGGTCTCGGCCCGCCAGGCCCCGAGTCCTTCGAACCCGAAGTGCACCACGGCGGCCCGCATCTCCTGGCCGAGGCCGGCGCCCTGGTGGGCCTGCCCGAGCCACGAACCCGTCTCGAATGTGTGGCGGCGGGCGAAGTCGTTCGCCTTGATGCCCTGGACGCCGACCAGCTCACCCTCGCAGCGCACCGCGAAGGGCAGGTCCCATGCCTCGGGCTTCCAGTCGGCCCAGCATCTCGCGTAGTACTGGAACGACTCGCGCTCGCGACGGGGTGACTCGACGGCCGTCCACGGGACCATGAAGGGCATGAACCCCGGATCGTGGATTCCCTGGGCGGCCAGATCGATGAGCGCCAAGGCCGTCGCCTGATCCGGTGGTGCCAACTCGAGGCGAGGCGTCGTGATCCGCACGTCGAACAGCGGCCAGTGCGATGTGGACATCGCACAGTGTGGCCACCCGGCCGGCCGCCGGCGCAACGGATATGGGCGGGCCTGCCGGTGAGCCCCCGTGGCCGCGTACGCCGTCAGTGAGGGGTAACGTCCGGCTCGTCGCGCTGGTTCGAGGCCAGACCCGGGTCTCGAGGGGTGGTGCGAGGAGAGGTCGAGACCGTATGGGACGGTTCTGGTCGTGGCTGGCGGTCTGGTGCGGGAAGCATGCCGGTCTGGTCGGGATCATCGGTCTGCTGCTCACGCTGACCCTGGCGCTGGGCACCACCCAGCTCAAGTTCCAGACGAGCCAGGCCAGCTACCTCAACAAGTCCGACCAGGCCTACAAGGACGACGTCCGCTACGAGCACCTCTTCGGCGGCCAGGCCATGGTCATCATGTTCACGATGACCGGCGGGCGCACGGTCGACCAGTTGTTCACCCCGGCCAACCTGGCCAAGTTCGAAGCCCTCGATGCCGAGCTGCACGCCAACGCCAAGAAGGAGCAGCTCATCAGCGTCATCGCCCCGACGACGGTGCTCGACTTCAGCGCCGACCTCGTGACCGAGAAGGTCACCGGCGATCAGGTCACGCCGGCGTCGAGCATCCTCGAGAGCGTCGCCGGTCAGGCGCTCCAGCGGGCCACGACGGTTCCGCAGAGCAAGGCCAGCATCGACGCCCGCAACCAGGACGCCGTCGCGACGCTCAACCGCGACGCGCGCCGTCACAGGTCCCAAGACCCTCAGCAACCAAGAGTGGGTCAAGTTCCTGCTGTACAACACCAACGGCGACGTGCGGCTCGCCCTGCGGACGTTCTTCCCTGACAAGCAGCACGCCGAGACGATCGTGCGGCTGAAGGGCAACCAGCCGCTCGATGATCAGAGCGCGTCGGCCGACTTCGTGCAGAAGACGGCAGCCAAGTACCACTTCGACGGGGCCACGACGGTCGCGACCGGGGCGCCGTCGCTGCTCGAGAACATCAACAACTACTTGAAGAGCGGGATGTTCCTGCTGGGCGCCATCGCCGCCGCCGTGATGATCCTGATCCTGTTGGTCCTGTTCGACGTGCGCTGGCGGTTGCTGCCGCTCGCCGTGATCTCGGTCGGGCTGATCTGGGCGTTCGGCATGGCCGGCTACCTGCACATCCCGCTGACGTTGGCCACCATCGCGGGGCTGCCGGTGATGTTGGGCGTCGGCATCGACTACGCCATCCAGATGCACGCGCGCGTCGAGGAGGAGGTGATCATCAACAAGGCCGAGCACCCGATCCAGGTCACCGCCCGCAACCTCTGCCCGGCCCTGCTCGTCGTCACCTTCGACGCCGTGTTCGCCTTCGCCGCCCTGTACTTCGCGAAGGTGCCGATGATCCGCCAGTTCGGTGCGCTGCTGGCTGTCGGCATCGTGATGATCTGCCTGTGCAGCATCCTGGCCCCGCTCGCGGCGCTGGGCATCCGCGAGTACAAGTCGCCGACTCGCCGCGAGCCGTCGAAGCGCAGCCAGGCACTCGGCCACCTCGTCGAGCGCATGGGTGGGTTGCCCAAGGGCGTCGCCGTGCCGCTCATCATCGTCAGCCTCGCCGTCTTTGCCGGCGGGATTCTGGTCGAGGGCAAGCTCACGTTGCAGACCGATCCCGTGCAATGGGTCAACCCGCACTCGAAGGTCATCCACGACATCCACGCGGTCGAGCACGGCACGGGCTCGGCCAACGAGCTCGGTGTGTTCGTGCAGGCCCCCAACGTCTTCACGAACGACGTCGTCACCTTCGTCGACCGCTTCACGACCGCCCAGCTGACGATCAACCACGCCAAGCTCGTGTCGGCGACGGGCATCGTGGCCACGATGAGCGATCTCATCAACGACGTGCCCGGTGCTGCCCACGTCTCGCCCACCGGTGCCGAGGTGCAGGCGGCCTACACGGTGGCGCCGCGTGACATCCAGATCTCGTCGGCGACCGACGACGCGCACGCGATGAACATCGTGTTCCGCACCGGGACGCCGGCGCGCACCAGCGTGGCCCTCAACGCCCAGTCCGACCTGGTCGACAGCATGCGGACCGGGCTGACCAAGACCATCCCGGCCCAGGTCACGGCCACCCCCTCGGGCCTGGCCGTCGTCGGCGTTGGCCTCCTGCACAACCTCGAGTCCAACCGCGTGCTGCTGACCTACCTCGCCATCTTGTTCGTCGCGCTGTTCCTCGCCATCCGGCTGCGCAGCCTGGTGCGGTCGTTGCTGTCCCTCGTGCCCGTGCTCATCGCCGTCGGCATGGCCTCACTCGTGGCCTACGTGTTCCATCTGAAGTTGAGCCCGCTGACCGCCGTGGGCGGACCGTTGGTGGTGGCCGTCTGCACGGAGTTCACCTCGCTCATCCTGTTGCGGTTCGTCGAGGAGCGCGGCAAGGGATTCGAGCCTCAGGAGGCGGTCGACCGGACCGCGTCGCGCACCGGGCGGGCCTTCATCGTCTCAGGTCTCACGGCCATCTCGGGTGTGGCCGTGATCGCCACGTCGTCGATGCCGCTGCTGCGCGACTTCGGGATCGTCGTCGGCATGAACGTGGCCGTCGCCCTGCTCAGCGCGTTGGTGTTCCTGCCCCCCATGCTCGTGTGGGCCGACTCGGACGGCCGCAACTGGGTGTCGCGAGGGCTGGTGCCCGACTCGCCCCGCCCGTCGCCCGATCTGAACGGGGGCAACGGGGCCGGCGCCGGACCCGGCGACGACCGCGAACCGGAGTCGACGCCCGAACAGCAGCCGGTCTCCTAGCAGCAGCCCTGACCTGATCCCTTTGCGGCGGGTGCGTGGTCAGGCGACGAGCTCGAGCCACCGGGGGTTGTGCTCGACCCGGAGCGACGCGTGGTCCCCCGGCAGGGCGCGGGTGACCACCTCGCGGTAGTGGGCGCGGCCGTTGGGGTCGTCGGTGAAGACGACCACCCCGTCTCCGGAGGACGGACAGCCCAGGATGAAGTTGGCGGCGTCGAGATCGAGACCCCATTGCCAGCCGTAGCGGGGTGGGCCGACTTCGAGCCCCCAACCGGCGCCCCACGCCAGCTCGTCGTCGATCTGCACCTGGGGTTGCCAGCGCTGGTCGTCGAGGGTCAGCACGTGAGCCAGGAAGCGACCGAAGTCGTGGGCCGTCGTGCGCAACGGTCGCATGCCGTGGTAGTCGGGCTCGGGATCGCCAAGTGAGGTGTCCGGCATGTCGAGAGGCCCGAAGACCTGTTGGCGCGCCAGCCCGTCGATGGCCTGGCCGCTACGGCGTTCGAGCTCGTTCTGGAGCAACACGAAGCCCTCGCCCGAGTAGCCCCAACGCGCTCCGGGCGGGCGCAGCGGTGCGAGCGGCTCGCCCGCCGGCCGCCAGTTGGGCAGACCCGTCGTGTGCGACAGGACATGACGAGTGGTGATGTCGCCGTGGATCGGCTCGTCGAGGTCGTCGATCAACGCGAGGGCGAGATGACCGAGCACGAGCTTGACGAGGGACGCCGCCTTCATGGGAGCCGGATCGCCCCGAACCTCGACCACCTCCCAGCCTCGAACGACAGCCTCGGACGTGCGCATCGTCAACGCCATCTAGAGGCTGGGGAGGGCGTCGTGGAACTCGAGGGCCAGCTGGGAGGCCGTGTCGCGCAGCCCGTTGATGTCGGGGCCGGCCATCAGCAGCGATCGCGAGGCACTGGGGATGACCCGATCAGGGCAGGTGGCGAAGACGTGGGCCACATCGTGTGAGGTGGCGCCCTGCGTGCCAACTCCGGGGGCGAGGAACAATCCCGCCATGGCCCGGAGGTCGAGGGTGGGCTCGAGGTGGGTGGGACCGACGACGGCCCCGATGGGTCCGACCTCCCCCGGGGCCAGTCGGGCGTTGAGCTCGCCGATGTCGTGGATCAGCTGCTCTTCGACGGTACGGCCCGTCCCGGTGCGTGCCCCTTGGATCCGCCGTCCCTCGGGGTTCGACGAGCGCGTCACGACCAGCAGCGCGCTTCCTGCGTCGGTCGCCCGCGTGACGAACGAGTCCATGGCCGCGAGCCCGAGATAGGGGTGAACGGTCAAGGCGTCGGCGGCCAGCAGCGCATCGGCGCCGAGGAAGGCTTCGGCGTACGCGTCGTTCGTGCTGCCGACGTCGCCCCGCTTGGCGTCGACGATGACGAGCAGCCCGGCGCTGCGGGCGTCGCCGATCAGGCGTTCGAGCGTGCGAAACCCCTGCCACCCGTGGCGCTCGTAGAACGCGGCCTGGAGCTTGACCACGCCCACGGTCCCGGTCGCCGCCTCCAGGGCGATGGTGGCGAAGCGATCCAGTCCGGTCGGCGTGTCGCCGACCCCCCAGGCCTCGAGGAGGGAACCGGATGGATCCAGCCCCCACGCCAGCGGTCCGTGCTCGTCGCGCACCGCGGCGAAGCGAGAGGCAAACGAATCGGCCATGCGTCCAGTCTGGTCGATCCCGGGCCGCAGGCGGAGATCCCTTCCTCGCTCTAACGCGTGGCGCCGTGCCGTTCGAGGAGGTCGAGGATCGCTTGCTGCTGGGCCTTGGCTTCGGCCGAGCCGCTGCCACCTCGGCCGGTGTTCTGACTGGCGAGCTTGATCGGCGTCGATCCGCTCCTGTTCGGGCGCGAAGGATCGGCGCCGCCGTCGAGCAGCGCGTCCACCGCCGACGCGCTGCGCGTCCGCACCGCACGGTGCAGCGGCGTGACTCCACTCGAGTCGGTAGCGTCCGGATCGGCGCCTGCTTCGATCAGGAATCGGACGGTCGCGGCTTGGTCCTCTGGCCTCCACGTGTGCGAGCCCGGCGTCGCGTCGGCGGCGTAGTGGAGCGCCTGGGCGCCCCGGCGATTCGTGGCGCCGACGTCGGCTCCGGTCGCAATGAGCATCCTGGCCAGGTCGGGTCGATAGCCGGCCGCGGCAACGTGGAGCGCGGAATCACCGGCGTACACGTAGTGCTCGATCTCGTCGAGGTAGTAGCTCTGGGGATCCTGTCGTGTCGCGCCGCGATCGAGCTGGGCGCGGGCCAGCGTCGGCGATGCCTCCAACAGCTGCGACACCGAGCGGGCATCGCCGGCGGCCACCGCTCGCACCAATGACATGAGGTCCGAGTCGGTGACGGCCATGGCCGCGGAGCGTACCGACGTCGCAGAGCGTGTCGCCGTCGATCGCGACGCTCTCGCCATGGATCAGAGATCGAAGCTCGAGGTCCGCAGCGGGGCTCGTTGCTGCTGGTCTCGGACCTGGTCGTTGAGGGCGGCGCGCTGCTGGCGGACCTCCTCGGGGGTGAGCTGGGCGCGCTGGTCGCCAGGTCGGGGCGCGAGGCGGAATCCGGTGTAGACGACGCGGCGTTCGGTGGTCACCGGTGGGCGGCTCATGTGCAGCGTGCACGAGCAGTGCACGGTGACATCCCCGGTTCGGGTGGGGAGCGGGACGCGCGGCAGGTCGAGACCTTCACAGCCGAGCGGCACGACGTTGGCGCGATGCGAGCCGGCGATGGCACCCAGCTCGCCGTTGTTCTGTTCCGCACCGGTGACGGAGATGCCCACCGTGAGGCCGCAGCAGCGACGGCTGTGACCGCCCATCGAACAGTCCTTGTGCCAACTGACATCGGAGATGCCTTCGACGACGCCGACCTTCTTGAGCAGCCCCTCGGCCGAGTCACCACCGTCGGGATCGCGCAGTTGGAACTCGTCGTCGGTGAAGGTGCCGATGCGGGTGAACCGATCGTCACGCACCAGTGACCGCAGGGTCGGCGATTGTTGGTTGAAGCCGAGGATCCGCGCCGGATACCACCCGTCCTGCTCGGTGCGGGCCCACCACGATGCGCCGTCGTCCCGCGCCGCGTTGCGGATGGCGTCGTCGTGCTCGGCGGAGACGGCCGCCATCTCGTCGTCGGTGAAGACCGCTTCGAGGTGGAGGAACCCGGCCTCGGCGAGGAAGTGGCCGATGTCGGCGGGATCGTCGTCCAGGGTGAACGATCGGTGGAGATCGAGCGGCGCACCGTCGCGGTCCACGAACGCGATCGTCCCGGGCTCGTACACCGGACGGCCGTCGAGCAGGCAACGCAGGACAGGTTCCCACGCCACGAAGTCGTCGACCTGGCCCGCTCGGATCGCGGCCTTTCCGGTCATCTGCATGCCGAAGGTCGAGGACGCGTCGGCCAACAGGTCGGCGAAGGTGGCCTGGTCCATCGAGACGACCAGCGCCTGGTCGGCCTGGCGGTCCACGACCAGTCGAGCATCGGCGATCCCGAACGTGAGCTCGTCGCCGTCGACGTCGAGGGTGAGTGGCGCGAGGCCGAGTCGGGTCGCGGCGGCCCCGGCGTCCGCACCGTGCGCCTCGAGCAGCGTCGGCAGCTGCTCGTCGACGAACGTGGTCGGGTCCACGAGGACGGGGTCGTCATCGGCTCGGGTGCGTAGATCGATGGTCGACATCAGGTGCTCCTTCCGGGGCTGGTCATCGCGACCAGCCGGTGATCAGGTGAGGCCGCGCATCGCGGCGGCGATGGTGGCGTGCAACCGCGCGGCGTCGGGCATCGGCATCCCGGCCGATTCCCGCATGCCGATGCCGCCGCTGAGGGCGGCGATCAGCCAGGCCGACGTGTCCGGATCGGCTACATCGGCCATGGCGTCTCGGATCCTGTCGAGGCGTTCGCCGTAGAGGCGGTCGAGACCGGCCGCGACATCGGGGTCGTGTCGGGCGGCGGCGGCGGCGTCGACCTCGAGGATGCGGATGTCCCGACCTCGGTCGCTGTACATGAGGGGGATGCCCCGTTCGGCCTCGGCGAGGGCCGCGTGGAAGTCGGGCTCGTTGTCGCGCTCGGCGATCTTCCAACGGATGACCTCGACGAGCAGTTGGCCCTTCGAGCGGAAGTGCCCGTAGACCGCGCCGATGGTGAGGTTCGCCGCCGCCGCGATGTCGCGCAGCGACGCCGCGTGGTAGCCGCGCTCGATGAACAGGTCGGCGGCGACATCGATCAGCAGCTGTCGTGTTCGCGCCGACTTGGGAGTTCGGGGCGCGGGTGGCGGAACGAACGGGTGATGCGTCCGCTGGAGCCCGGTCGGGGAGCTCACGACGCCTCGCCGCCCCCCTGCCGATCGAGCATGCCTGAATTTATATCACTGCTATATAATCCGGCGCAAGCGTTCCCTCAAGGCGATGCGTCGGCGCAGGCTGACCGGCGAGTCAGGCCTCGCCTGATCCTCACGAATCGATGCGGACGTCCGGCCGGCCGTCGGTCACGGTGATGGTGGCCGGCATGCCCAGCAGGTCGATCTCGGTGCCCCGCATTCCTGTCGCCGAGAGCGACACGATCTCGCCCTTGTGCTCGCCGCCGAGGATGGTGAGGTCGAGGTGCATCAGCGCCGTGCCGTCGTCGGCCAGGCCGCTGGCGGCGTCGACCACCAACGCGTCGTAGCTGCCGTCGTCGAGCACCGGTTCAGCATGGCACCGAGGGTGTGGTCGGCGTCGTCGGTCAAGAGCAGGCCGTGATGGACACGGAGGGACTGGTGGTCACCGGTTGGGACGGCGGGGCATCGCCGCGCAGGAAGCTGGCGACGGCGCGGGGCGAGTCGCTCGTGAGCCGGAGGACGTCGCCGCCGCTCGGATTGACGAAGGGTGTGACCGGCAGGGTCGACGTCGTGATGTCCGTGGCGTCGAGACCATGGCCCCAGCGGGCCAGGTCGAGCAGGTCGGAGCGCCCGAACCCGGTATCGACGGTGGTGTGGTCGGCGAACACGTCCAACAGGGTCGAGAACGATGACGAGTCGACGGGCATGGACATCAGCCGGCGTCCGATGATGGTGGTGAGCTCCTGCTGACGGCGCTGCCGTCCGAGATCGCCGGTGGGATCGAAGGTCAACACGACAGGATCGCCGCCGGTCGCGACCGCGAGATGACGCGACCGGACCAGGGCAACGGCCTGCTCGCCGTCGAGCCGGTTGCAGCCCGACTGAAGCTCGAGCCCCGAGTCGACGTCGCGCATCGGCGCCGAGGTGCTCACCTGGATGCCGCCGACCGCATCGACGAGGTCGGCCAGGCCCGGCTCGTCGATCTCGACGTAGTGCGAGACATCGATGCCCAGTTGGTCGCGCACCGCGTCGATGAGCGACGCCGGGCCTCCCGTGCCGAGCAGCGAGTTGATCCGAGGACCAGAGTCGTCGAAGACGAGGTCGCGGGGGATCGACAGCACCCCGACCCGCTTGGCGGCCTCGTCGACGTGCACGACCATGATGGTGTCCGTGCGCGCGCCGGCCTGGCCGCGAGGACCGTCGGTGCCGACCACGAGGATGTTGAACGGCTGGCCGGCGACCGGGGTGAGCTCGTCGGAGGCCACATCGACCCGACGGACCTCGCCGGCGCGGTGATCGACGTAGACCAGGCCGGCGACCAGGGCCACGAGCAGGACGACAGGCACCGCGGCGCCGGCCAGGGCCAGCCGGCGACGGCGGCGAAGGTTCGTGCCGCGTCGCTTGGCGTCGGCGAGCGTGGTCGGGTCGAGCGTGAACGGAACGGGATCGTCGAGGCTGATCGAGGCGATCGAAGTCGAGCATCAGTGAGCTCCTTCCGGTGTGGTGTCGGGACCGACGGTCGGTGGGCGACCAACGGTCGGGCGAGGGCGGGGTCGATCGGGCTCGCGTGCCGCTGATGGGGACGTGTCGGGTGCGAGCGAGACGCGCAAGGCGGCCAGACCACGCGCGACGCGTGCTGCTTGACCGTGCCGATCGAGCAGCCGAGGGCGGCGGCCACATCGGCCTCGGACAGGTCGGCGAGGTAGCGCAGCGCGATCACCTCGCGCTGGCGCTTGGGCAACTTGGCCAGCCCGGCGACCAGCTCGCGCCGCTGGGCCACGACGGCGTCGAGGTCGCGGGCGCCGCTCGGATCGCCAGTTCCTGCCCCGGCCCGCGGTGATCCCCCGAGCGCGCTCGGCCCGGCTCCGCCGCCGGATGGTGCCCAGGGCCAGATTCGTCGCCACCCGGCTGATCCAGGCCTCGTCGTAGGGTCCGATCCTCGACCAACGGGCGAAGGCCCGGGCCAGGGCCTCCTGGGTCACATCCTGGGCGTCATGGCGGTCACCGAGGATCCGGTAGCCGACCCGGTAGGCGATGGCGCCGAGGGCCGCGGCCCGCTCGTCGAAGCCCAGCTCTCCCTCGTTCATCACAACCAGTCAACGCGCTGGGGGCCTGGAAGGTTGACATGGCTCCGAATCCGCCTTCGGCGATCGACCAGGTGTCCTGGAGCGCGGACCGGTCGCGTCGACTAGCTTCCGCATCGGGAGCTACCGGCGGAGGCCGGGAGCTGGGGAGGAAGCAGATGAAGCGCGGCTCGTTCACGATCCGGCGACTCGCGGCCATGGTCGCGTTGTTGCCCATCTCGGTGCTGGTGTTCTCGTCGGTCAGCAGCGAAACCGCGTCCGCGGCCCCGGCCTTCGGGGTCGACGGATCTGTTGTCACCCACCAGAACACCAAGGCGACGAGCATCACCTCAGGTCCGCTGTCGACGACGAACGCCAACGATCTGATCGTCGCCTTCATCGCCTCCGACGGACCCAACAGGTCTGCCGGCATCAGCTTCTCGTCGGTCACTGGCGGGGGCCTGACCTGGAGGCTCCGGCAGCGGATGAACGTCCAGGCGGGCACGGCCGAGATCTGGCAAGCGGTGGCCCCGACGGTGCTCACCAACGTCACGTTCCAGGCCACGCGCAACGCCGGCTCCTACGCCGGGATGATGGACATCGTGGCGTTCAGCGGCGCGGACACCGCGGTCGACGGCGCGGTCGGCGGGGCCAATGCGCTCACCGGGGCGCCCAACGTGTCGTTGACCACCACCCGCAGTGGATCGTGGGTGTGGGGCGTGGGCAACGACTGGACCGCGGCCAAGAGCCGGACCGTCGGGGCCAACCAGACCGAGTTCGACGAGTTCCTGCCCAGCGCCGGTGACACGTACTGGACGCAGAGCCAGACCAGTCCGGGCAACACCGCACCCAGCGTCATCTCGCTGACCGACACGGCTCCGACGACCGATCGGTGGGACTTCGCGTCGATCGAGATCATCCCTGCCGTCGAGGATGTGACGCCGCCGTCGGCCCCGACGAACCTGACGGCGACGGCATCCAGCTCTGCTCAGGTCAACCTGTCGTGGACAGCCAGCACGGACACCGTCGGAGTGTTCGCGTACAAGGTCATCCGCGACGGTACGCAGATCGGCATCGCGCCGTCGACCACCTATGTCGACAGCACCGTCGTCCCGTCGACCACCTATCAGTACACCGTGCAGGCCTATGACGCAGCTGGGAACCTGTCGGATCCGTCGAACGTCGCCCCGGTCGGCACGCCCGCTCCGGCGCCCCCCGTCATCTCGGGCGTGTCCGTGACGACCATCAAGCAGACATCGGCGACGATCAACTGGACGACCGACGTTCCTGCCAGCTCCCAGGTCCAGTTCGGGCTGACGGCGAGCTACGGCGGCGTCACGGCCGTCGATCAGACGCTCGTCCGGACCCACAGCCAACAGGTCATCGGCCTCTCGGCGGCCACGACCTACCACTTCCAGGTGCTGTCCACCAACGCCACCGGGGGCCAGAGCGCGTCGAGTGACGCGACGTTCACGACCGCGAGCGCGAGCACCCCGCCCGCGGTCAGCGTGACGGCGCCGGCGCCCGGCGCGATCGTGAACGGCACCACCACCGTCACGGCGAGCGCGACGGATTCGTCAGGCATCGCCAGCGTCCAGTTCCAGCTGGACGGGGTCGATCTCGGCGCCAAGGTCACCGCCGCCCCCTATTCCATCTCGTGGAACACGACGACCACGGGGGATGGCCCTCACACGCTGACCGCGATCGCCGTGAACTCCCTCGGTTTGAGCGCGACGTCGACCGCCGTCGCGGTGAACGTGTCGAACGGCACCGGCAACCCGGCGCAGGTCGGCCAGTGGGGACCGGTCATCCCCGAGTCGCTGATCTCGGTGCACGCCGCGCTGACGACGACGGGCAAGATCCTGACCTGGCAAGGAGACTTCAGCGCCGGCGGACAGCAGTACGTCTTCGACCCGGTCACGGGGACGTCGACCCAGGTCCCGACCGCGCTCGGGGACATGTTCTGTGCCGGCCAGGCCGTCATGGCCGATGGCCGGGTCATGGTCATCGGCGGCACGTCCACCAGCGGCGGCATCGGCACGAAGCTCATCAACGCCTTCGACGCCAACACCAACACCTGGCAACCGCTGGCGCCGATGAACTTCGCCCGTTGGTACGCCACCGGTACGACCCTGAGCGACGGCCAGGTCATGGCCAACTCGGGCTACGCGAACGCCAACCAGATCGTCACCGTGCCCGAGATCTACGACCCGACCAAGGACACCTGGACGGCGCAGCCGGCCGAGGCCCACTCGATGCCGATCTACCCCTTCATCTATCAGCTGCCCGATGGTCGCATCCTGCACGCCGGCGGCTCAGAGGTGCCCACGGCAACCGAGATCCTCAACCTGAAGACGCAGAGCTGGTCGACCGTCGATTCGCGCGTGATCGACGGCGCCAGCA
Source organism: uncultured Microthrixaceae bacterium (assembly GCA_963734965.1). Classification (GTDB taxonomy): domain Bacteria; phylum Actinomycetota; class Acidimicrobiia; order Acidimicrobiales; family Acidimicrobilacustridaceae; genus UBA4742. Next base: position 566,475 of record CAVTJK010000003.1, read on the forward strand.
TCACCAACTACGCGCCGGGGAAGTTCTTGAAGGCCGGCTCGGCCGCCGACAGCGGTGACAGCGGTCCGTCGAGCACCACGGCCTTCACGTTGGACATGAACCAACCGAACCCCCTGTGGCAGCCGACCAACCCGATGCAGTTCCCTCGGAGCTTCGTCAACCTCACGAACCTCCCCGACGGAACGGTGCTGGCGACGGGCGGGGGCACCGACAAGAGCGGGTACAACGACGCCAACGCGGTGTTGCCGGCCGAGGTCTGGAACCCGGCGACGGGCACCTGGACGACCGAGGCGAGCATGAGCGTGCCGCGCCTCTACCACTCGGTGGCGCTCTTGCTGCCCGACGGTCGGGTCTTCGTGTCGGGCAGTGGGGGCGACGCGGGCGTCCCCGATCAGAAGAGCATCCAGATCTACTCGCCGTCCTACCTCTTCAAGGGGCCGCGGCCGACCATCACGTCGGCCCCCACCACGGTCAACTACGACTCGAACGTCGTCATCCAGACCCCGGACGCGGCCAGCATCACCTCGGTGTCGCTGATCCGGACCGGTTCGGTGACCCACTCGTTCGACCAGAACACGCGTGGGATGTCCCTGACGTTCAGCCCCGCCGCGGGTGGCATCAGCGTCCACATGCCCGTGGACGGCAACACGGCCCCGCCGGGCTACTACATGCTGTCGATCGTCAACGCGAACGGCGTGCCCTCGGTCGCATCGATGGTCCAGTTCCCGCCAACGGCGACTCCGACCGACACGACGGCCCCGTCGGCGCCCGGCGCCTTGACCGCGGTCGGGGGTGTCGGCAGCACCAGCCTGAGCTGGACGACGGCCACCGACAACGTGAGCGTGGCCGGCTACAACGTGTATCGCTCGACGACCACGGGGTTCGCTCCCAGCTCGATGAACTTCGTCGGCACCACCGGCTCCACGTCCTTCGTCGACCAGGGCCTCGGCGCCGGCACCTACTACTACCTGGTCACGGCCAAGGACCCCTCCGGAAACGTGGGACCGCCTTCGAACGAGGCCAGCGCGGTGGTCACCGCGCCCAGCAGCAACGGCGTGAAGCTGGACGTATCCGTCGCGACCCATCAGGCGGTTCGGGGAACGAGCATCACGTCGCCCACGTTCTCGACGACGAACAGCGACGACCTGGTCCTGGCCTTCATCAGCACGGACGGGCCAGCGGGCACGAAGCAGACGATCGCGTCGGTCACCGGTGGCGGTCTGGTGTGGAAGGTGCGGAAGGTCTCGAACGGCCAACCCGGCGATGCTGAGATCTGGGAGGCGGTCGCGCCCTCGCCGTTGACCAACGTGACGGTCACCGCGACCCGCGCCTCCGGCTCGTACCTCGGTGCCATCGAAGTGGCCGCCTTCAGCGGCGCCGACACGTCGGTCGACGGCGCCACCGCGGCCGCCAGCGCGGTGACGGGCCCGCCGAGCCTGTCGTTGACCACCACCCGAGCCGGTTCATGGGTGTGGGGGGTCGGCAACGACTACGACAAGGCGGTCAATCGGGTGGCCGGCCCGAACCAGACCCTGATCGATCAGTTCCTGGCCACCAGCGGCGACACCTTCTGGGTGCAGGATCAGAACAACGTCACCCCGAACGCGGGGACCTCGGTCACCGTGAACGACACCGCGCCCACGACCGACCGCTGGAACCTGGCCTTGATCGAGATCCTGGCGCGATGACCGTCGTCACCGCTCGTCGTCAAAGTTGGCGGATGGCCTTGTAGGTCTCGGCGTAGGTCGCACCCACGGGCTCACCGGCGACGCGCATCTCGTCGAAGACCCGATCGCGGAACGTCTGGAGCTGCTCGCCCGAGTCGGGCTCGTCGATCGCCATGGTCGTGACGAACTGGCTGCGGTGCTCGAGCAACGCCGCGATCTTGGTCGCCTCGAAGCCGGTGACGTCCTCGATGTGGTCGGGCGCATCGGCCTCGAACAGCAGGAGGACGTCGGGGCGGTGGTGGGGGATGCCCTGATCGGGGAAGAAGAAGGGATCGCGCGCCGCCACGATGCCGTCGACGGTGAGCCAGCCGGCGTGGCGGTGGTCGGGGTGCAGGCGGTAGCGCTGCCACGGGTCGTGGCCCAGCACCACCGAGGGCCTGAGCGTCCGGATCCAGTAGGCGACCCGCTCGCGCTCGGCCAGGCCCGAGTCGAGCTCGCCGTCGACCTGGCCCAACATGACGACCTCACCGGTGGCGCCCAGCGCGGCGGCGGCCGCCCGCTGCTCGAGGTCGCGTTGCTTGATGAGCATCGGTATGTCCTCGTTGGGGTTCCACGTCCCCTTCGAGCCGTCGGTGAGGATCAGGTGGTGGACCGTGCAGCCGTCGGCCGACCACTTGGCCAGCGTGGCCGCGGCGTTGAACTCGACATCGTCGGGATGAGCGGCGATGGCCAACGCCGAGCTCGGCGTGGGCAGGTTCTCGCTGAAGCGGGCCGCCGGTGGCCGCCGGCGCGCCGGCGTCACAACGTCAGCCAGTCGGGGATGACCAGGTCGGCGGGGAGGTCGACATCCCATCCGAGCCTCGGCTCGCGCACCGACGCGCACGGCGCGACCGATGCGGTGCGCCTCGGCCTCGTGTCGCGGCGAACGAGCCGGCACCGTACGCGAAGGTGAAACCCGAGCTGGTCGGGACGCAGGCCACGTTGGTGCCGTCGTCATGACGATCGGGTACGAGCGTGACGCCGTCGAAGTCGGCGACCCAGGCCAGGTCGAGGGCGTAGGGCAGATCGGCGTGAGCCACGATCACCTGCGAGTAGCCGAGGCCGGCCAGGTGATCGACCCCGTCGGTCACCGCCGCGTTGAGGCCGCGACCGGGTCGCCAGGCCACGCTGGCCCCGACACCCCGCGCCCACTCGGCGACATCGTCGTCGTCGCACACCACCCAGACCGGCAGGGGTGCCGCCACCCCGACGACGTTGGTCGCCATCGATCGGGCCAGTTCGGCCCGCTCGGCCTCGTCGAGCGCCGGCGCCAGGCGCAGCTTGGCCTCGCCAAAGGCCTTGACCGGCACCAACACGGCGACGGAGCGGTCGGGCACGGGCTAAGTCTAGGGTTGGCTGATGAGGATCGGCGCAGCCGTCATCGGGGCAGGGTCGTGGGGCACGACCGTCGCCCACCTCCTCGCCCACAACACCCCGACCGTCCTGTGGGCGCGCGACGACGAGGTGGCCGCCGGCATCGACCGCGACCATCGCAACGACCGCTACCTGGCCGGGTTCGATCTGCACCCGGACCTGCGGGCCACGTCGTCGCTGGGCGACGCCGTGAGCCGCGCCGACCTGGTGGTGATGGGCGTGCCCAGCCACGGGTTCCGCTCGACGCTGACCGACGTGGCCGAGCACATCCGGGCGTGGGTGCCGGTCGTCAGCCTCACCAAGGGCCTCGAGCAGGGCAGCCGCAAGCGCATGACCGAGGTCATCAACGAGGTGGTTCCGGGCCACCCCTACGGAGTGCTGACCGGTCCGAACCTGGCCAAGGAGATCCTGGCCGGCGACGCCGCCGCCGCCGTGCTGGCCATGAGCGACGACACCATCGCCGGCGAGCTCCACCGCCTGTTCGCCACCCGCTTGTTCCGCGTCTACACCAACCCTGATGTGGTCGGTTGCGAGGTCGCCGGCGCCCTCAAGAACGTGATGGCCATCGCGTCGGGGATGGCCGACGGGCTCGGCACCGGCGACAACACGCGCTCGGCGGTCATCACGCGCGGCCTCGGCGAGCTGACCCGCCTGGGCGTGGCCATGGGCGGGCAGGCCATCACCTTCAGCGGGCTGGCCGGCATGGGCGACCTCGTGGCCACCTGCATCTCGGGCCAGAGCCGCAACCGCCACGTCGGCGAGCAGTTGGGCAAGGGCATGGCCATCGACGAGATCATCGCCGAGATGAGCATGGTCGCCGAGGGCGTGAAGACGGCCTCGGTCGTCATGGAGCTGTCCGAGCAGTACGGCGTCGAGATGCCGATCGCGGAGCAGGTGTACGGCGTGCTCTACGAGGGTCGGCAGGCGACCGACGCGTACCGGGGACTGCTGGGGCGCGACTATCGCCACGAGATGCACGGCCTCTCGGAAGACGTGGCCGGCGACGCCAGATGACCGCGGCGCTCCCGGCCGACACCGTCGGCCGGGCCTGGACGATCCTCGGCACCGTCGCGTCGCCGCGACGCGCCATCGTCGACGAGCGCGGGATGGTGACGGCCACGCCGTCGGGGTGGTCGCTCGACTGGTGGATCGGCGCCGATGACCGATGGCACCTGCCTGGCTCCGAGGCGTCGGTCCGCCAGCACCTCGTCGGTGACGCTCCCGTCGTCGAGACGGCCATGCACATCCCCGGCGGCGATGCCCTGCACCGGGCCTATGCCATCCACGACGGCGACGGCGACCCCGGCGGCGATGGACGCGAGCTGGTCGTGGTCGAGATCGAGAACCTGTCGCCCGTGCCGTTCGCGGTGGCGCTGGCCGTCCGTCCGTGGAACCCACTCGGTCCCGCGCCGGTCGACACCGTCGAGCTCGACGGCACCACGTTGGTGGTCAACGGGCGGCCGGGCGTGCTGCTGCCCAAGGCGCCGTCGCGTGCCGCCGCCCGAGCCGGGCGGGCCGGCGACGTGATCGACTGCGTGCTGGCCGGCGAAGCTCCGGTCTCGCTGGCCTCGACGCGCTGCGCCGACCGTCGGGCGACCGCGGCGGTCATCTATCCGTTGCCCCACACCGCCGTCTTGCGGGTGGCTCTGCCCATCGAGGACAGCCGAATCGAGTCGGGTTCGACCCGTCCGTCTCGGCGCCACCACCGCCCCGGCCGCGTCGACTCGACGACACGGATCGACGACCGCCCCGCGGCGACGGTGCGTCCGCTCGGTGCGGTGCCGTCGGCCGGCCAGGTGGCCAAGGGGTGGGAGGCCCAGACTCGACGCGGCCTGCAGGCCACCCTGCCCGACGCCCGGCTGGGTGACGCCGTCGAGGTCAGCCGCCGCTTCCTCCTGCTGGCCCACGGCGGGGAGCGGTTGGCCGGCTGGCCCGAGCCGGTCCGGCCGACCGACTGGACCGAGGCGGCGCCGGTGCTCGCCGCCCTCGACCGCTGGGGATTCGGCGCCGAGGCCGGTGAGGTGCTGGCGTCGTTGGCCGACGTCGGTCCGCGACGCGTCGAGGCGGCGGCGCTCGTCGCCCTCGGCGAGCACTGGGGGCTCACCCATGACCGAGCCTTGGTCGGCGACCTCGACGGCGTCATCGCCGCGGGCGTGGCCGCGTTGGCCGGCCGGCGCCCCTGGCCCCGACGAGAGATCCCGGACCCCGATGCCCAGGCGCGAATCGACGGCCTTCGTGCCGCGGCCAGGCTGCTCGCCGCCATCGACCAGCCGGCGGCGGCACGCGACGTGGCCGGCCGCGCCGACGCCCTCGTCCGCCGTCTCGACACCGCTCCCGCGACCGCGCTGGCACCGACCCTCGAGGGGCCGGCCGTGGTCGATCCGGCCGGTCGCGGCCTCAGCCCCCGGCTGACGCTGGCTCTCGCCCTCGACGAGGTCGCATCGGGCGATCGGGCCGCCCTCGACCGCCTGGCCTGGACCCTCAGCGTGGCCAGCCCGACCCATGTGTGGCCCGAGGTGGTCGACGATCGCGGCCGGGCGTCGGCGGGAGCGGGCCACGATCTGGTGGCCGGCGCCCTCTTCCTGTCGGTCGTCCGGGCGCTGTTGCTCGACGAGATCACGACCGAACACGGTCCGGGCCTCGCCCTCTGCTCGATGCTGGATCGCGAGTGGGCGGGCCAGAACTTCGAGGTGCACGACGCCCCTACCGCCCACGGTCTGGTGTCCTATGCCGTGCGCTGGCACGGGGAGCGTCCGGCGCTGCTGTGGGAGCTCGATCCGTGGGATGGCTCGGACCCAGCCGTCGTCCTGGTGGCTCCGGGCCTGGACCCGGCCTGGAGCACGACCGAGCGCCGGGGCGAAGCGCTGCTGGCCACCGCGCCGGCGGGCGTGACCCAAAGCACTGGTCTGGATCGCCCTGAGCGAGGAGCATCGTTCTCGTGAGCGACACCGACCAGCCCACCGATGTCATGGTTCCCGCCGACGGCGATCCCACCAAGGGCGATCCCGTCGAAGGCGATCCTGCCCCCGACGGCGATACGACCGCGCCGGCGCCGGTCGACGGCGGATCGGAGAGCGCCGGGGTGCTCCGCCAGGCCGTGCTGGCCCTGGGGGTGCCGGCCGACGAGGTGGCCCAGGCCGAGGCCGACGGGGTCCTCGAGCTGTTGGCCCTCGAGCACGCCGTCCTGACCGAAACCCCTTCGCTGCAGATCGAAGAGGTGGCCGAACGCTCGGGGGTCGACACCGGCCAGATCCGCGCCTTCTGGCGCGCCCTGGGCTTCCCCGACCCTCGACCGGGCGAACCGGTGTTCACCGAGAGCGACGTCGACATGCTCCGCAGCGTCGTCTCCTTCATCGAAGAGGGCGCGCTCGAGAGCGGGCTGGCGCTGCAGATGGCCAGGGTGATCGGGTCGGCCATGGCGCGGGTGGCGACCGCCGAGGTCGATGCCATCGAGAGCCAGATGGGGATGCGGCGCCGGCCTGGCGTCGATCCGGCGACCGCCGAACTCGCCATCCTCGGCGCCGGCGAGGTGCTGCCCTTGATGCCCCACATCATGGACATGGTGTGGCGCCGGCATCTGGGCGGAGTGGCCCGTCGCCGCATCGTGCGGGCCACCGCGGACGAAGGCGAGATCGTGTGCGTCGGGTTCGCCGACCTGGTCGGCTTCACCGCCCAGACCCAGGAGCTGCCCGAGCACCAGCTGGCCGAGGTCGTCGGCCGGTTCGAGACCCTTGCCTTCGATCTCACCGCCCATCACCACGGTCGCGTCATCAAGATGATCGGCGACGAGGTGATGTTCACGACCGACGACGTGCTGTCGGGCGCCGCCCTCGCCGTGGACATGGCGGCCACGTTCCGCGACGACGAGGCCCTGTCGGACGTGCGGGTCGGCATGGCCAGCGGTCGCGTGCTCGAGCGGGACGGCGATGTGTTCGGCACGGTCGTGAACCTGGCCAGCCGCATCGTCAACGTGGCCTATCCGGGGGCCGTCGTCGTGAGCCAGGACATCCATGACGCCCTGGTCGACGATCCGAGCTTCAGCTTCCGCAGCCTGCGGTCCCACTACCTCAAGGACATCGGCCGCGTGCCGCTGTGGGCGCTTCGGAGCGCGAGCGACGTCGGCGAGCAGCCCTATGCCGCCGCTCGCCGCCGCCGATCGTCGCGCTCGTCCTCGCTGGCCCAGAGCAATCGCGCCACCGTCGAGCACCTGCACGAGGCGCTGGCGCCCGTCGTGCCGTCCGAGCTGGGCGCGGCGACGACCGACTTCGGCGAGGAGGCCACCACCGAGCAGCTCGAAGCCATCTCGGATGCGGTGCTCGACGCCGACATCGATCACGACCTGCAGGTCGAGCTGCTGGCCGACATCGAGACCTCCCGACGGCTCCACGAGCTCGAGATCGAGGCGCGGGGCGGGCCGACCAGGCCGACCGCGAAGCCGATCGGCGCGTCGCCGAAGCCGAGGCCGAGGCCCGCCGCAAGGTCGAGGCCGCCGAGACCGAAGCCCATCGCAAGGTGGCCGAGGCGCTGTCGGAGGCCGAGGAGAAGTCCCGACGGGCCACCAACGACGCCAACCGCAAGGTCAAGCAGGCCCTGCAGGAAGCCGAGCGCAAGGCGGCCCAGGCCAAGCGCGACGCGCGCCGCAAGGCCAAGCGCAAGACCGAACGCAAGAAGCGCGACAAGTCCTGACCCGATCCGCTCGGTCCGCCCGAAGCGGGCGCGGGGCGGTCAGTCGGACAGGACGAGGGTGGCGATGCGCCACGGGCCGAGCCGGAGCTGGCCCTCGAAGGGTTCGACCGGCGCGCCGCGCAGGTCGACCGACCAGCCGCGGCGACCGACGACCTCGACGAGGGCCGTCACCTCCGTGGGGTTCCACACCCGCAGCTCGAGACCACCGCCGACGCGGCGCAGCGACGACACCTCCGCGCCCAGGACGGTGAGGGCCTGCCCGGCGTCGCCCGCCGTCCCGGCCGCCGGGTCGGGGGCCGACGCCATGCCCCGGATCTTGGCCGGGTCGGCCACCTCGAAGGGCAGGAAGGCATCGTCGACCAGCGCGTACGGATCGGCGGGACCGGTCTGCAGCGCATAGCGAACCGCCAGCGGCCCGATCATCTGCGGACCCTCGACCGGAGTCGGTGGCCCCGCCGGAAGGGGCCGGGTCGGCATCGGTCCCCGGGAGATCACGCCGGTGGCCCGGAGCAGGGTCAGCGCCAGGCCGTGGGCCCGGACGGTCGCGCTCGCGGTGTCGTCGGGACGCAGGTCGACCAGCTCGTACTCGAGCAGCCCTTCGTGGACGACGGTGAGTCCGCCGGCTCGCACGAACCGTCGCGACGGGAAGGTGGCCAGAGGCGCTTCGGTGTCCCCGCCTTCGGCTTCGAGACCGCGGGTCACCTCGGCGAAGGCGCACTCGGCGCGTGACTCGATCGCCGGCTCGGGCAGGGGGAACCAGACGCGCACACGATGGTCTCGACAAGGGTTGTCGAGCTGGGTCGCGACCCGCACCAGCCGTTCGCCGGCGTGCACCTCGAGCTCGGTGACGACCTCGACGGTCCGCTCGCCGGTGCGGGCGCCGTCGGCGACACGGTGAGGCCACCGGTAGACGGAGGTGATGCGCAGGCGCGCCCGCACCGGTCCCGACTCGACGATCTCGACCCCCACCTCCTCGGGCTGGTCGACGACCACGTCGGCATCCGGCGGGCAGTAGTTGTAGGTGTCGCCGGCGTCACCGTCGTCGACCAGGCGCCCGAAGCCGGGCTGACCGTCGATGGCGAAGGTGCCGTCTGCATCCACCTCGACCCGCACCAAGCCGTTGTCGATGTGGGTCGCCTTGGCCACGACCGGGGCCAGCTCGACACCGACACGGCGCCCCTCGGCGGTGGCGTCGACCCGCTTCCACCCGAAGCCCCCGACGTCGGCGACCGACACGAGCACCTTGCGGCCCGGTGCCCGGCGCACGACCAACCGAGCGGGTGCGGCCGGATCGGCGGCGGCCAGATCGGTCATCGTCGCCCGCGCCGTGCCCGTCCACTCGCCACCGGCCCGGATGGGATCGCGCATCAGTCGCAGCTCGGTCACGCCGTGGTCGCCGAGCTCGACCTCGCCGTCGACCACGTCGCGAGCGCTGTTCAACGTGCCCAGCATGGCCGCCATGACCTGACCCCGATCGAGGCCGTCGAGCACTCGCTCGGCCGGGAACTCGGCGATCAACTGCGTGCCGGGGATCGGTCCGGTCCCGGGCACCGTCACCTCGACCAGACCGCGGCGGGTGCGGGCCGACGGGTTGACGGCCACGGGGCGGTCGCCGCCGACGGACCGACCCACGGCGGCGACGGCCCGAGTCGTCAGCCCCCTCGCGATCTGGCGCGCTTCGTTGTAGCGGTGCAGCACCGCCTCGGTGACCTCGTCGGCCGAGCAGGCGCAGACCGAGTCGTGGGCGGCGTTGCGGATGAGGTCGAGCCACGCCTCGTCGATGAGGGCGCCGGGCCAGGCCTCGGCATCGAGCCACAGCGCGCTCAAGGGCTCGGCTCGGCGCTCGAGATCGCGCTCGACGACCGCGCTGGCCTGGTGCACGTCCACCCGGTTCGAGGCCACGCCCATCAAGAGGTTGGCGCGGGCGCCTGATCGCAGCTCGCCGACCACCCGGTCGAGCCCCGTTGTCGAAGCGGCGGCCAGGTACAAGGTCAGCGATCCGACGCGGATCGAGTAGTCGTCGGTCACGTCGGCCGCCTCGCTCACCACCCGTCCGAGCCAGGGGCTCGGCATCTGGTGATCGGTGCCGTTCATCCACAGCAACGGCCCGTCGGCCGCTCCGCCCGCCAGCGAACCGTAGGTCTGCTCGAAGCGTTCGATCTGGGCCACGAGCTCCTTGGCGTCGGAGGGCAGCGTGGCGCCGTTGCTGTAGCCGTCGGGGAGGTACTGGGCCCGCACGGTCGAGCCGTCGGGTGCCTCCCACCAGAACGCGGTCGTGCTCATGGCCCGGGGGACCCCCCGCCACACGACGGCGTGCTCGAACCCGAACTGGGCCAGCAGCTGGGGCATCTGGGACACGTGTCCGAACATGTCGGGGAGGTAGCCGACCGCCATGGCCCCGCCGAACTCGCTGGCGCGGTCGAGCCCGAGCTGCAGGTCCCGGATCATCGTCTCGCCCGAGACCAGGAACTCGTCCATCAGGATGTACCAGGGGCCCATGGCGAGCCGTCCGGCGGTGGCCAGCCGGCGCAGCACCGGGCGCGCCTCGGGGCGCACGGCCAGGTAGTCGTCGACCACCGCCATCTGCCCGTCGAGCAGGAAGTGGGCGTAGGCCGGATCGGCGTCGAGCCGGGGCAACAGATCGTCGAGCAGATCGACCAGGCGGAGCCGGAAGGTCTGGAACGGCTCGTACCACTCCCGATCCCAATGGGTGTGAGCGACGACGATGACTTCGCGGCGCATGGCGCCAGCGTAGTTCGGGCCGGAAACCGGGAATTGAGGGTCTCGTCACCTAGGTCGGATGACCCAAATGTGACCCAACTCGGCCCATTTGTAGACATCTGATTCAGAGTTGACGCTGATCGGTCCGATGGATCGGTCAGGTCCGTCGTGTCCACATCACGGCGGCATCGGACAAGGGAGAGTCCAAGATGGGACGATTCACGCGGGCCACCGGCGTCGGTGTATCCACGTTCCTGGCCCTGGCCATGTTGGCGACCGCCTGCGGGAGCAGCGGATCGACCCCGCAGGCCAAGACCAAGGCGACCGTGGCCAACACCAAGATCGTCTACGACGACGTCGTCATCCCGGATACGGGCAAGCCGAAGCCAGGCGGCAGCCTCGTCTACGGCGTCGAGGGTGAGACCAACGGGTGGAACCCCTCCGTCTCGCAGTGGGCCCAGCCCGGCCTGACCGTCGCCAGCTCGGTGATGCGACCCGCTCATGGCCTGGGGTCCGAACTACAACGTCGAGCCCTACCTGGCCCAGTCGGTGACCCACAACGCCGACTACAAGGTCTGGACCATCAAGCTCCGCCCGAACATCACCTTCAGCGACGGCGAGAAGCTCGACGCCACCGCCGTCAAGACCGACCTCGACGCCATCAAGGCTCGGCGCGCTGACCGGCGCCGGGTTCGCTCCGGTGGCCGACATCGCCGTTGCCGACCCGATGACCGTCACCGTCACGATGAACATCCCGTGGGTCGCCTTCCCCGCCATCCTGACCAGCCAGGACGGGCTTCATGGCGGCGCCGGCGATGATCAACTCCAAGGACACTCAGACCCCGATCGGCACCGGTCCATTCCTGTTCTCGTCGTGGACGCCGGGCAGCTCGTTCGTGGCCAAGAAGAACCCGCACTACTGGCGAGCCGGGCTTCCCTACCTCGACCAGGTCACGTTCAAGCCCATCACCGACGGCGAGACGGCCATGGCCGCGCTCACCGGCGGCGACATCGACATGTGGGCGACCAGCCTCGACCAGTTCCGCACCAAGCTGATCAACCAGGCCAACAAGGGCCAGCTCCAGCTCGTCTACGCCCGGGGTGAGACCGAGGAGAACATGACGATGCTCAACACCTCGGTGCCGCCGTTCAACGACCTGCGCATGCGCCAGGCCATGGCCTACGCCACCGACCAGCAGTCGTGGGCCAAGACGGCCGGCGTGGATCCGGCCAGCATCGCCACGGGTCCGTTCGCACCGGGATCGAAGTGGTACATCCCGGTCGACTACCCGAAGTACGACCTGGCCAAGGCCACCGCCCTGGTGAAGGCGTACGCCGCCGAGCACGGCCCGGTGTCGTTCACCCTGCAGTGCAACTCGGACACGATCGTCGCCCAGACCTGCCAGATCCTCCAGAGCCAGTGGGAGAAGGCGGGCATGAGCGTCAAGATCAGCAACACCGACGAGAACACGCTCATCAGCCAAGCCGTCGGCGGCAACTACCAGGCCACCATCTGGCGCCAGTTCGGCGAGCAGGATCCCGACGCCGACTACATCTGGTGGAACAGCGCCAACACCAAGCCGCCGCTGGCCCTCAACATGGCCCGCAACATGGACACGGCGCTCGATGCGGCTCTCTACAACGGTCGCAGCAGCCACATCGAGAAGGAGCGCAAGCTCGACTACATCACCGCCGCCCGCCGGATCGATGCCGATCTGCCCTACATCTGGCTGAACCACACGGTCTGGACCATCGGCGCCAACAACCGGGTCCGCGGCTTCAACGACACCACGCTCCCTGACGGCAGCAAGACCGACGCCGTCACCAGCGGTGTCGAGCGGGTCACCCAGCTCTGGCTGACCAACTCGTAGGCACCTCGTCCAGCTGATCTCCGATCAGCTGATCAACCGTGGGCGGGTGGGGATCTGATCCCCACCCGCTTTCGCGTCCAGGCCCTCGTCGTCGCCGGCCCGACCCATGCTGAGGAATCCGCCCGACGCGCCGATCGAGAGGATCGATCCGCTCGACCCGATCGACAGGATGGATCCGGCGGAGCCGATCGACAGGATCGAGCCGACGCTGCCGAACGACAGCAGCGAGCCGGCCGACAGCACCGACCAGGACGACATGATCGATCCCACCGAGCGGTTCGACAGCACCGACGCCCGGCTCCGATACGAGCGCACCGACTCGGTCGATCCGATGGTGCCGGCGGTGGCGATCAGGCGCGACCGGATCGAGCCCAGGGGAACCCGCACGGCCGGGATCGACCCGACCGGGAGGGACCGGCCCTGCGCTCGCGCGGCGGCCACCAACCGGTCGTACGGGATGTGACCGATCGCGGGTCCCGGTGCTTGACCACGGCGGCGCCCGGAGGCGGGCTCTGGCGATCGGCGAGCAAGCACGCCCTGACGGTAGCAAGTCGCGCCCGGTGTCCACGGGTAAGGTCAGCGCCAGTGACTCGAACGGCCACGGCCCCCAAGCTGCGCAAAGCGATCAAGGCCAAAGCGCCCGGGTTGACCATCGAACGGGCCATGTGGGCCGAGGGCCACGACGTCATCGTCGGGGTGGACGAGGTCGGCCGCGGCTCGTGGGCCGGACCGCTGAGCGTCGGCGCCGCGGTCGTGCCCAAGGATCGTCGCGTCTACAAGATCCGCGACTCGAAGATGCTGACCGAGCCCGAGCGCGAGGCGCTGTTCGATCGCGTGGCGAGTTGGTGCGTCGCCTGGTCGGTCGGCCATGCCAGCCACGTCGAGTGCGACACGCTCGGCATGTCGGCGGCCCAGAAGCTGGCGGCCGGTCGCGCCATCGACGGCCTCGGCCTCGAGCCCGACCACGTGCTGATCGACGGCAACTGGGACTTCGTCGGGCGCGGCAGCACCACGCGCATCATCAAGGGGGACGCGACCTGCCTGTCGATCGCGGCCGCGTCCGTCCTGGCCAAGGTGACGCGTGATCGCATCATGCGCGACGAGGCCGAGAACTTCCCCGGCTACGACTTCGATCTCAACAAGGGCTACCCGTGCCCGCGCCACAAGATGGCCCTACGGGGGATGGGGCCGACGTCGATCCATCGGCGCACGTGGGTGTTCATGGACCACCTGCCGTGGACGGGCGTCCCCCGCCAACGCCCGGCGACGTGGGACCCCGAGATCCAGCCGGGACTGTTCACCGACGGCGACTGAGCGCCCGGCGGAGCCGCTGACGTTGGTGGAGCCCGGATGGCGAAGCGCCCGGCGGGAGGCTGGCCGACGACGCGGGCGCGGCGGAGCCGCTCACGTTGTTGGAGCCCGGATGGCGAAGCGCCCGGCGGGAGGCTTGCCGACGATGCGGGCGCGGCGGAGCCGCTCACGTTGGTGGAGCCCGGATGGCGAAGCGCCCGGCGGGAGGCTTGCCGACCAGAGGGCTAAGAAGGTTGCGTGCCGACCTTGAGGTCGCGGAAGGCGGTCTTGGAGTCGATGCCCGGGTCCTTGGGCAGGCCGAGCACTCGCTCGCCCACGATGTTCTTCATGACCTCGTCGGTCCCACCCGCCACGCGCATCCCGGGGACGCCGCACAGGAACTGGCCCCAGGCGTAGGTCCCCCACTCGCCGGTGTCGGCCATCAGGCGCGGGCCGAGCACGCTGGCCACGAAGTTGGCGCTCCGCCACATGTTGTTGGTGAGCGACAGCTTGGCGATCGACATCTCGGGGCCGGGCAGCTGGCCGGCCTTGATCTTGTCCATGGCCCTCTGGTTCGTGTACTTCGAGACCTGGAACCCGATGTAGACCTTCATGAGCTCCTGGCGGGTCACGGGGTCGGCGTCGAGATCGAAGTGGCGGATCATCTCCGCCAGTCGGGTGACGTTGCCGAGGCCGGCTCCGCTCCCGCCGCCGGCTCCGATCGACGCCCGCTCGTTCATGAGCGTGGTCAGCGCGACCGTCCATCCCTGGTTGACGTCGCCGAGACGATGGTCGTCGGGCACGCGCACGTCGGTGAAGAACACCTCGTTGAACGAGGCCCCACCCGTCATCTGCCGCAGCGGTCGGACTTCGACGCCCGGGGCGTGCATGTCGACGACGAAGCCGGTCAGCCCCTTGTGCTTGGGCATGTCCGGATCGGTCCGGCAGATGACCTCGCCGATGTCGCTGTACTGCGCGCCCGAGGTCCAGACCTTCTGCCCGTTGACGATCCACTCGTCACCGTCGCGCTCGGCTCGCGTCTGCAGGCCGGCCAGGTCCGAGCCCGCGCCGGGCTCGCTGAACAGCTGACAGCCCACGAGATCGCCCCTGTAGAGCTTGGCCAGATAGGCGTCGCGGACCGTGTCGGTCGCGTGGGCCAGGATCGTCGGGGCCACCATCCCCAGGCCGATGCCGAAGAAGCTCTGGTCGGGCACGTCGTAGCGGGCTTCGAGCTGACCGTAGAGCCGCTCATAGGCGTTGGGCAGCTCGCGACCGCCATAGGTCGTCGGACCGCTGATCCAGCCGAGGCCGGCGTCGTAGCGCTTGGCCCGCCACGACTTGGCGGCGGCGATGGCCGCGTGCTCCTGCTCGCGGCTGACCTCTTCGAACAGCGCCACGTCGTCGGCTCCCTCGCCCCAGCGGAAGGCTCGCTCGGCCTCCTTGGGCGTGGCGTTGGCGTCGAGGAAGGCGACGACCTCGCCCTGGAACTCGTCGATCGTGATGTCACCCATGGCTCATCTCCCTGCTGAGAACTTGACCGTGCGGTCAAGTTAGTCGCTCCAGCCGCCGCCCACTACCGTCGTCGCCGTGGACCGCACCCATCCCTACAGTCGCAAGCTGCTCGTGGCCATGGTGGCCTGGGCCCTCTTCGTGTGGACGACACGGATCAGGAACGCCGCCGGAGACCATGCGGCGTCGACGGCCTCGAAGACCGGCGCGATCCTGCTGTCGCTCAGCTTCGTGGCCTTCGCCGTCGCCGGCCTCGTGGTGTTGTGGCGCAACCGCACAGGTCCCGCCCGCGTGTCAGCGCGCGGCGCGCTGGTCCTGCGAGCCTTCGCCGCCTGGACGACCGGGGTGTGGATCGTGTTCGCCACGATCATCCTCGTGCACCACCACCCGGTCGCCTTCAAAGCCGTGCACGTGACGCTGGGCCTCATCTCGATCGCGCTGTCGGTGGGGTTGTGGCGCTCGACGGCCAAGCCGGTCGAGGTGGGTTCGGACGACCCGGCCTTGGCCCGGTAGGCTCGCCCGGCCATGGGACAACCCGTCACCGTCATCGAGAAGCCGTCATCGACCCCCGGCGTCGTGCGCTTCGAGATCAACCGCAGCATCACCGGCATGGGGATCGAGCGCTACCCCTCGGCGGATTCGGTGATCGAGGCTCGCCCGCCTGACGTCGCCGCCCGAGCGCTGTTCGAACACGGCGGCGTCGCGTCGGTCACGATCAACAGCAACATGATCACCGTGCAGCTCGACCCGGGCGCGTCGACCGCGGGCATGAAGGAGCTCCTCGAAGAGCTCTTCATCTACTACCGCGAAGGTGTCGAAGTCGTCATGCCCGAAGGCGTCGCGGCAACCGACTGAGCGGGCGCGGGTCAGGTCATCGAGTCGAGGATCTTGGCCAGGTCCTCGAGGGTCGTGCGCGGGTTGACGATGCAGAAGCGCAGGACGGTCTCACCCCTCCACTTGGTCGGCACGGTCAGGGTCAGGCCGTCGGCCAGGGCGCGGTCGCTCCAGGCGCGGTAGTCGTCGGGTCCCCAACCCAGGCGGCGGAACATGACCACCGACAGGACCGGCTCCATGATCAGCTCGACATGGTCGAGGTCCTCGATCAGGGCGGCGCCGTCGTGCGCGGTGGCCAGCGTGCACTCGATGGCGTCGCGGTAGGCGTCGGTCCCGTGGGTCGCCAGTGAGAACCACAGGGGCAGCCCGCGCGCCCGGCGGGTGAGGTGGTAGGCGTAGTCGCTCGGATCCCACTCCTGGGCGTCGACCGCTTTGCGATCGGCCATCACCTCGAGATAGGCAGCGTGCTGGGTGTGCGCCCGACGGGCCAGCTCGGGGTTGCGGTAGAGCAGCGCCGCGCAGTCGAACGGCGTGAACAACCACTTGTGGGGATCGATGACCAACGAGTCGGCCCGCTCGACCCCGTTGAACAGGTCCCGCACGCTGGGCGCGACCAGGGCGGCGCCGCCGTAGGCCCCGTCGACGTGGAACCAGAGTCGGCGCTCGGCGGCGACGTCGGCCACCCCCTCGAGGTCGTCGATCATGCCGGCGTTGGTGGTGCCGCTCGTCGCGACCACGGCGAAGAGCCCGTCGAGCTGGTCGTCGTCGAGCGCGTCGAGTCCGGCGGCCAGCGCCGCGCCCGTGAGGCGTCCGTGATCGTCGACGTCGACGTCGATCACCTCGACGTCCATCACCTTGGCCGTGGCCACGATCGACGAGTGGGCCTCGGCCGAGGCGGCGATGCGCCAGCGCGGTGGACGGTCGCGACCGGCCTCGGCGCGTGTGGCGGCGGCGGTTTCGCGCGCCGTCACCAGGGCGCTGAGGTTGCCGGCCGAACCGCCGGACACGAAGCAGCCGCCGGCTTGTTCGGGCAAACCGGCCAGATCGGCGATCCAGCGCAGCGCTTGGTTCTCGGCGTAGACCGCGCCCGCGCCTTCGAGCCACGAGCCGCCGTAGATGGACGAGGCGCCGACCACCAGGTCGAAGACCGTCGCCGCCTCGGTCGGCGCGGTGGGCACGAACGACAGCGCGCTGGGATGGTCTTCGGAGATGCAGGCAGGCGCCAGCTCGTCGGTCCAGAGGCGCAGCGCCTCGACGCCACCGATGCCTCGAGGGGTGATGGTCGCGCCGATCTCGGCGGCCAGGTCGGCGGGGGATCGGGGCGCGTCGAGCGGCGGGGGATCCATGCGCATGCGATCGAGGGCGTAGGCGATGACCTGTTGCGCCAGGTCGTCGCTGTAGGTGTGCATCCGCGTCGGGTTGTCCCGACCCGGGGTGAGGGAGGGCTGGGCCATGGCACGGTTCTACCGCACACGAGGCGCGCCCGGTCCCACTTGCCCTCGTTGAACATACGTTCGATACTGGGGCCCATGGCGCCCCGTTCCACTCACGGCTCCGCTTCCGGCTCCACTCACGGCTCCGCTTCCGGCTCCGCTCACGACTCCGCTTCTGCGGCGTCCTTCGAGACCATGAGCCGGGCCATCCGACCGGTCACCCTGGCCCATGAGCAGGTGGTGCCGGTGCTCCCGGCGCTGGGTGGCCTGGTCCCCGGTGGCGGCTTGGCGCGCGGGAGCGTGATCGTCGTCGCCGGCGACGGAGGCGCCACATCGCTGGCGCTGGCCCTGGCCGCGGGGCCGTCAGCGGCTGGGGGCTGGACGGCGGTGGTGGGCTGTCCCGATCTGGGGTTGGCGGCGGGGGGCGAGATGGGCCTGGCGCTCGAACGGTTGGCCCTGGTGTCCGAACCGCCGCCGGGAGAGTGGGCGGGGGTGGTGGCCGCTCTCATCGGCGCCGTCGATGTGGTGGTCATGAGCCCCACTCATCGGGTCCGGACCGGTGACGCCCGCCGCCTGGCGGCCCGGGCGCGCGAACGGGGAACCATCCTCGTGCAGATCCCGAACCGTCGTCGGTCCGAGCGCGGCGGGGTGGGCTCGGGGCTCGAGGCCGACTTGCGCCTGACGGTGCTCGAGGGGCGCTGGCAGGGGCTGGGCCAGGGCCACGGTCACCTGCAGGCCCGACGGCTCACCATCGAGACCGGAGGCCGGCGCCGGGCCGCTCGATCGCGCCGGGTCGAGCTGTGGTGTCCCGATGCCACCGGCCAGATCACCCTCGTAGGCCCGCACGTCTCGGTGACCCGCCGCCACGATGAGGCGGACGGGGACGCGCCCGACGCGTCGGTCCTGGCCGGCGCCGTCGAGCGGAAGGTCGGGTGACGTGAAGGTCGGAAGGTCGGGTGACGTGAAGGTAAGGTCGGGTGACGTGAAGGTCAAGGTCGGGTGACGTGAAGCCGACGGGTGTCGTCGAGGCGGTGCGCACGTTGGTGGTGCACTGCCGAGACTGGTCGGTGGTGGCCCTCGGTCTGCTCGGCGCTCCCGAGGCGGGCCGCACCCCGGCCCCAGACGATCCGGTGATCGTGGTGCACGCCAACCGGGTGATGGCCGCGTCGCCGGTCGCCCGGGCCTGCGGTGTGGCCGTCGGCCAACGCCGTCGCGAGGCCCAGGGTCGGTGTCCCGATCTGCTCGTCGCCGATCACGACCCGAGCCGTGACGCCCGCGCCTTTCAGATCGTGGCCGGGGCCATCGAGGTCTTCACCCCTCGCCTCGAGCTCTCGCGACCGGGCGTGTGCGCCCTGTCCACCCGAGGACCGTCGCGCTACTTCGGAGGCGACGAGGCGCTGGCCACCCAGGTGCACGAAGCGGTCGAAGCGGCGCTGGCCGAGCGCGGGTGGAACGGGGTCACCGGGGTGGGGGTGGCCGACGGTCCCTTCGCCGCCGATCTGGCCGCCGGTCTCGGCACCGTCCTGCATCCCGTGCGGATCGTCGCTCCCGGTGCGACCCCGGCGTTCCTGGCCCCGTTGCCGGTCGCCGCCCTGGCCGGTGGGCTGGCCCGAGCCGGCATCCGGTCCGGCCCGACGGGCCAAACGGGCCAGACGGGCACCAGGGCCGACGAGTCGGCCGACGCCTTGATCGACGTGTTGGTCCGGTTGGGCCTGCGGAGCTTGGGGGCCTTCGCCGAGGTGCCCGCGGCCGACGTGTTGGCCCGGTTCGCCCTCGAGGGCCAGGTCGCCCACCGTCTGGCCCACGGCCTCGACGAGCGGGCCCCCGAGTCGCGCCTGCCCCCGCCGGATCTGCGGGTCGAGGCCGTCCTGGATCCCCCGGCCGAACGGGTCGACACGGCCGCCTTCGTGGCCAAGTCCTTGGCCGACGAGCTGCACTCCCGGCTCGATCGTCTGGGACTGGCCGCCACCCGGGTGGCGGTGCGGGCCGAGACCGAGCACGGCGAGTCGCTCGAGCGGCTCTGGCGCCACGAAGGGGCGCTGTCGCCGGGCGCCATCGCCGATCGGGTGCGGTGGCAGCTCGACGGGTGGTTGAACGCGTCGGCCGCGTCTCGACCCACGAGCGGGATCGTGCTGTTGGCCCTGGTGCCCGACGAGGTGGTGGCGGCGACCGGTCGCCAGCTCGACTTCTGGGGGACCGAGACCACCGTCGACGAGCGGGCCACCCGCGCCTTCGCCCGGGTGCAGGGCCTGCTCGGTCCCGATGCGGTCACCGTGCCCGAGTGGCAGGGCGGACGGGGGCCGGCCGAGCGGTTCCGGCGCGTGTCGGTGTCCGCCATCGACCTCAGCGCCCACGTCGTGGACCCGATCCGACCACCGGGAACGGGAACGGGGCGTGGTCGCGGCCGCCCTGGCCGGGTCAGGTGCCAGCTCCGTCTCCGGCCACCGTGGCCGCCGAGGTCCAGCCCTGCGAGGTGGTCGACGCCGCCGGCGCGGTGGTGTCGGTGAGCGGTCGAGGATCGGCCAGCGCCGCGCCGGCGCGCCTGTCGGTGCAGGGCGGTCCGTGGGTCGACCTCGAGGGCTGGGCCGGTCCGTGGCCGGTCGACGAGCGGTGGTGGGACCCTCCGGCGCACCGGCGCCGAGCCCGCTTCCAGGTGGTCGACGGCGAAGGCCGGGCCCACCTGTTGGCGGTCGAAGGCGGCCGGTGGTGGGTCGAGGCCACCTACGATTGACCCGAGCGCGGACTCGTGGCACCGGGGGGATCGATGAGACGACCAGAGCGGGCCCGAACGGCGAGGGCGGGCGCGGCCCTCGCTCTGGCGACGATGGCTCTCGCCGTCAGCGCCTGCGGACGGGCCTCGACCACCGGAGTGGCCACCGACACCGGTGCCGGTGGCCCGCTGGTGGCCAAGCTGGCGTGTCCGCAATCGGTGGCCATGGCCATGGGTGGTTCGGCGCCCAACTCGGGACCGACCGGGACCTTGTCGCCGTCGGTTGACGACGCCGTGCACGCCTTCCTGGCCACGTCGTTCGCCGACCACGTGCGCGGCCTGACCTTCCAGCCGGCCACCGCGCCTCCCATGTCGCCGGTCCAGAGCGTGGTCGCGGGCACCATGCCGCCGGGCGCCATGCCGCCGTCACCGCCCGACACGTCGGCGGCGACGCCCGAGAAGTGGTACGCCCACCGTGACGGATCGGGTGAGGTGACGGCGACCCTCCACCTGGTGCAACAGCAAGGCGGATGGACGGTCGACCAGGTCGAGTACTGCGGGACACCCCCCGACGACCAGGTCATGACGGCCACGACCGGTTCGGTCACGCGGAGCTCGACGGTGACGTCGAAGCCGACCACGTCCACCGTCGTCTCGATCCCGCCCACCTCCGCCGGCCCCACCGTGCCGTCCGGCTCGACGAGCGCGCCGGGGGTTCCGACGACGACGCCGGCCACCATGCCGATGGGTGGGCCGTGATCGATCGATTGGCGCCGACGGCCACCGCCGACGAGGTGGTGGCGGCCATGGACGAGCGGGGCTACGCGATCGTCGAGCACCTGTTGTCGACGGCCGAGGTCGAGACCGTCCGCACCGACCTGGTCCGGGTGCTCGAGACGGTTCCCTACGGACGCAACGACTTCGAAGGTCATCGCACCAAGCGGATCTACAACCTGTTCGCCAAGACGCGCGCCTTCGACGAGATCGCCCTGCACCCGCTCCTGCTCGGGGTGCTCGATCGGGTGCTCGGCCACTACCAGTTCAGCGCGCCGGTCGGCATCGAGATCGGACCGGGCGAGGTCGGCCCAGGTCATCCACACCGACGACTCGGTCTATCCGCTGCCGTGGCCGCATGCCGACGTCGTGGTCAACAGCATGTGGGCCTTCGACGACTTCACCGAGGCCAACGGGGCCACTCGCATCATCCCCGGCAGCCATCGGCGGGCCCAGCCGGGCTACCCCGACGACCTCACGACCGTGGCGGCGGAGATGCCGGCGGGCTCGGTGATCTTCTATCCCGGCACCGTGCTTGCACGGCGGCGGGGCCAACCGCACCGACCGGGCCCGTCTCGGCGTCATCCTCGAGTTCGTGGCCGCCTGGATCCGTCCCCAGGAGAACCACGTCATCGGGGTGCCCCGTTCGGTCGTCCGCCACCTCGACCCGCGACTGCAGGAACTGCTCGGCTACAACGTCTACCCGCCCTTCCTCGGCAACGTCGACGGTCGTCACCCCCGCAAGTACCTCGACGAGGAAGCGTAGATATACGCGGCTTTGACTGACGCGTCAGCTGCCCTCGGGGGACGGCGCGATCTCACCCCGACCGGCCTGCTGGATGTCGTCGGGCAGCGTCACGTGCGTGGCGCGGGCCAGCAACATCGAGCTGGGTGCGCCATTCGATGATGGCCAGCCGCTGCGCGTCCTGGGTGTTGGGGAGGTTGTCGAAGTCGCCCTCACGCAGGTCCGAGGCCAACGTGGCCAGGTAGGCGTCCTCGTAGAAGTAGGTGCGGGCATAGGGCGTGTTCATCTTGGCCAGGACCTTGTTCGACGGCGAGATGGCGTTGGCGTCGAGCAGGTACCCGGCGAAGCGCTGTTCGAGGGCGTCCATCTGGTCGGCGGCGACGTCGGGCGTGATGGTCTTGTCGTGGAAGCCCTCGAGGATGGGGTCGGCCCCGTCGAGCAGGGAGTTCACCGGTAGTCGGACCTTCTCGACCTGGGCCACGTAGTCGCGCAGCTCGGTCGCCGACACACCCGGATCCGCCCCGGTTCGCGTGGTCGACGCCGAGCTGGCGCACCCCACGATGAGCACGCCGATGACCAGGCCCGCGACGAGCCGTCGGGCAGAGGCGATCACCCGCCGGTCAGGCCGGTGACGGAGACGAGAGGGACCCGGGACCGGGCGCGGGCGCAGGACGACGGGCCCACATGAGCCAGCCGGCGACGGCCAGCAGGATGACTGCACCGATCTCTGCACCGAGGGCCAGTTTGGCCTGTGACGTCACCGTGGGGAGGGTGAAGCCGAAGATGCCCCCGTTGAGGGCCTTGACGAAGCCGGCGATGGTGCCGAGCGCCAGAGCCAGTCCGGCGACGACCACGACCCCGCGGGGCCACACGACCAGGGCGACGGCGATGACGGTGGCCGAGATCGCCTGCACGATGAACAGCGGTCCCAGCGTGTCGACGTGCCGGTAGGCGATGTCCCAGAGGTGCAGGTGCTCGTAGGCGGACACGAGGAGGAGGGCGGCGCTCACCCACAGCAGGATGCGGGTGGCCAGGTCCTCAGGACGAGTGAACATGTAAGGGGATACGTCGCCCGGCTCGCTCAGGTTCACCCCGCGACGGGGACGGGCGCCGGGAGCTGACCGCCCGACGCCATGGCCGCCGCCGGCTCAGCCGAGGGCGGCGCCACGAACGGCTCGGCCATCTGGACCGCCAGTGTGCGGGCATGGCGGGGCCGGGCTCCCGCCTGCTCGACGGGGATGGGTCGCTGCGCCAGCCCGGTGGCCACCGGCACGGCGTCGCGCTCGGGGAAGACAGCCCGGTGGGTCATGACGTCCCAGACGGTGAGGATGGTGCCGAGGTTGACGTCGATGCGGCCGTCGACGGAGTGGTGGACCCGATGGAAGGCCGGGCTCACCAGCACGCGGCCGAAGGGTCCGAAGCCCCAGCGGACGTTGGCGTGGGGGAGCATGGCCAGGCAGATGAAGGCCGTCAGGGCGACCACGGGCACCACGCCGTTGGCCTGCAACACGAGGATGGGCACGATCTGCACGAGGAAGATCACGTTGACGAGCGGGTGGGTTCGGAACGAGGTGAGCACGCTCATCTCCTCCTGGGTGTGGTGCACGGCGTGCAAGCGCCACAGCGAGAAGACCCGATGGTTGAGCCAGTGGGCGAACCACGTCGAGAAGTCCATGGCGACCAGCGCGACCACGACGAACACCCAGCGCGGGATCGCGGTGAAGCGGGGCAGCTCGATCCAGGGCGCGACGCGTGCGATCACCCGGACGAAGCCGGCGTCGAGCAGCACGACCAGCGGCACGACCACGGCGGCGTGGAGGACGAAGTAGAAGCCGTCGTGCACATGGCCGCGAGCCAGTGCCGGGCGCGCCTGGGCCGGCCACCGTCGCTCGGCGGCGAAGACCAGGGCGACGAACACCACCATCACCGGCCCCACCATCTGGGCTCCGGCCGAGGTGAACGACGAGATCAGCGAGCTCCAGCCGATGGCATCGACCCCGAGCCAGCTGATGGCCGCGGCGATGGCGGCGATGACCACCACGGGGACGAAGACACGGGAGCGCACCGAACCAGAGTACGAACCCGGGCCCCTGGTTGGTTCGGCTGCATCAACGAGGATGCAATGCGAGTGATCTGACCCCCGCGTGGGCGAAGCGCCACTCTTGCTCGTCTTGGCGCAAGTGCTTCACCTGGCAGTCGTCGCCCCGGTCGCAACGGGGCATCTCGAGCGCCTCGGCGCCGTGGTTCGGCGGCAGAAGAACGAACCCGTCACACCGGGTTGGTAGTGCTGGCACAGTTGAGCCTCCTCGGGCGAACAGCCCTCGACCCCCTCCTTTCCCTCGACCATTCCGGGCCCCGGCTTGAGATGCCTCGGCGTCCGAGGCCCTCGGGTCACACCTTCTGGGATGGTTCCTGGGCGGTCGCTGAACGTGTCGTGCCCTGGGCGTCGAGATCGATGAGCGGCGCACTGCTCGCCGTGGCCTGCTGGCGCGATCCCACCTCGACGCGTGATCCGTAGGCGGCCAGGCCGTAGATGACCGCGACGGCCATGACGACGTAGACGAGCGACCACACCGGGTAGTACGGCATCCACGCCATGGCCGAGAGCCCGCCGATGACGGCGGCGACGATCCCGACCCAACGGCCGATCTGCGAGCGGCTCAGGACGGCCGCTCCGGCCAGGATCAACACGATGCCGACGCCGAGGTACCACCAGCCGTAGTTCTTCAGCGTGTCGCCGAACAGCGCGTCACGGAGTCCCTCGGGTACGGCGCCGTGGTAGCGGAAGGCCCAGATCGAGTCGAAGATCCGCATGATCCCCTCGAAGATGAGAACCACGGCCGCAAACGTCAGCCAACCTGCGCCTCGCGTGTCGTCCATCGCCCTACCTTTCGTCTCGTCAACCCCCGGACGGCGGTCTGCCGCCGAAGTCCTGACCACGATCGTCCCCGGAGTTGTCTCTCTCCAGGGCCAAAGGTCCCCAGTGAGAAAATGATGCGCTTCTGGGTGGGGCTGGGCAAGCACCATCGGCGGCCTCGGGCCCGCGGTACGAACAGTCGTTTGCCTCTGGCCAAACGAACAGGCGTTCGATAGGGTCGGATCGATGTCGTTCCGCAACCCTCCGGTGCCTTGGACCGAGCTCGAACGACGCCTGTCCGACGATCCTCTGGGCCGGGGTCCGTGGGTCGAACCGGTGGCCGGCGACGGCGGCGACAGCCCGGCCTGGTCGCGCAAGCGCCAACCCTACGAGGCGCCCCCGCTGGTCACCTCGCCCGACGCCGGCCTGGTGCCCTACGCCGAGTTGCACTGCCACACCAACTTCAGCTTCCTCGACGGCGCCTCGCATCCCGAGGAGCTGGCCATCGAGGCGGCCCGCCTGGGGCTCGAAGCGCTGGCGGTCACCGACCACGACGGGTGCTACGGCGTCGTGCGCTTCGCCGAGGCCGCCCGGGCCCACGGGCTGCGCACCGTGTTCGGGGCCGAGCTCACCCTCGGGCGCACCGAGCTGGTGATGGGCGACCCCGATCCGGGCGCGGGGACCGACGAGCACCATCTGCTGGTGCTGGCTCGCGACCCGGCGGGCTACGCGTGCTTGGCCCGAGCCATCAGCCAGGCCCAGATGCGAGGGGAGAAGGGCGCGCCCCGTACGTCACTGGCCGAGCTGGCCGACCTGATCACTGGCGAAGCCAGCGGAGCCAGTGGAGCCAGTGGAGCCAGTGGAGCCAGTGGAGCCAGCGGGCCAGCAGGGCCAGCGGAGTTGGTCATCGGTGGCAGGTGCTCACCGGATGTCGCAAGGGCTCGGTGCCCGCCGCGCTGGTGGCCGACGGTCCGGCCGCCGCCGGGCGTGAGCTGGCCCGGCTGATCGAGGTGTTCGGGCGCGACCACGTGACCGTCGAGCTCTGGGATCACGGCGATCCCCTCGACTCGGCCCGCAACGACGCGCTGGTCGCGCTGGCGGTGCGGGCCGGGGTCGACGTGGTGGCCACCAACAACGTGCACTACGCCACGCCGGCTCGCCGACCGTTGGCCACGGCGCTGGCCGCGGTGCGGGCCCGGTGCAGCCTCGATGAGCTCTCGGGCTGGCTCCCGGCGTCGGCCGGGGCCCACCTGCGGTCGGGTGCCGAGCAGGCCCGGCGGTTCGCCCGCTATCCGGGCGTGGTCGAGCGCGCCGCCGAGCTGGGACGCGAGTGCGCCTTCGACCTGGCCCTCGTGGCCCCGAACCTTCCGCCTTTCCCCTGCCCGGACGGCCACGACGAGATGTCGTGGCTGCGGGTGCTGGTCGAGCGGGGGGCGACCCATCGCTACGGCCCCCGGCCGGCGACACCGGGTGGGTTCGAGCGCCAGCCCGGTGCCTGGGCTCAGATCGACCACGAGTTGGCCGTCATCGAGCAGCTGGGCTTTCCCGGCTACTTCCTCATCGTGTGGGACATCGTCGAGTTCTGCCACCGGGCCGACATCTTCTGCCAGGGCCGGGGATCGGCGGCCAACTCGGCGGCCTGCTTCGCCCTCGGGATCACCAAGGCCGACGCCGTGAAGCTGGGACTGCTGTTCGAGCGGTTCTTGTCGCCCGAGCGCGACGGTCCGCCCGACATCGACATCGACATCGAGAGCGACCGGCGTGAGGAGGTCATCCAGTACGTCTATGAGCGCTACGGGCGTGAGTACGCGGCGCAGGTGGCCAACGTCATCACCTACCGGGCCCGTTCGTCGGTGCGCGACATGGCCAAGGCCCTCGGCTACGCCACCGGCCAGCAGGACGCCTGGTCCAAGCAGGTCGACCGGTGGTCGCCAGTCGCGGGCACGACATCCCAGGCCGACACCGAGATCCCCGCGGCGGTGCTCGAGTTGGCCGAACAGGTCGAGCACTTCCCCCGCCACCTCGGCATCCACTCGGGCGGGATGGTGCTGTGCGATCGGCCGGTCGTCGAGGTGTGCCCGGTCGAGTGGGCGCGCATGGAGAACCGCACGGTCCTGCAGTGGGACAAGGACGACTGCGCCGCGGTGGGCCTGGTCAAGTTCGACCTGCTCGGCCTGGGGATGCTCAGCGCCCTGCACTACGCCGTCGACCTGATCGCCGAGGCCCACGGCGTCGAGATCGACCTGGCCGACATCCCCCAGGAGGACGAGGTCTACGACATGTTGTGTCGGGCCGACTCGATCGGGGTGTTCCAGGTCGAGAGCCGGGCCCAGATGGCGACCCTGCCCCGACTGAAGCCGCGCACGTTCTACGACCTGGTGGTCGAGGTGGCCCTGATCCGGCCCGGTCCCATCCAGGGCGGATCCGTGCACCCCTACATCCGGCGCCGCAACGGCCAGGAGCCCGTCACCTACCTGCACCCGCTGCTCGAACCCAGCCTGGCCAAGACCCTCGGCGTCCCTCTGTTCCAGGAGCAGCTGATGCAGATGGCCATCGATGTGGCCGGCTTCTCGCCGGGCGAGGCCGACCAGCTCCGTCAGGCCATGGGATCCAAGCGCAGCCGTGAGCGCATGGAGCGGTTGCGCTCACGGTTCTACGAAGGCATGGCCGAGCGCGACATCACCGGCGACGTGGCCGACCAGATCTTCGACAAGCTGGCCGCCTTCGCCAACTTCGGCTTCCCCGAGAGCCACTCGGTGTCGTTCGCCTACCTCGTGTACTCGAGCTCGTGGATCAAGCTGCACTATCCCGCCGCCTTCTGCGCCGCCCTGCTCAACGCCCAACCCATGGGCTTCTACTCGCCCCACACCTTGGTGCAAGACGCCCGCCGCCACGGCGTCGAGGTCCGCACCCCCGACCTCAACGCTTCCCAGGCCAAGGCGACCCTGGAGTGGGAAGACTGCGTTGAGGTTGGTGACGTTGCGCCGCCGCCAGGCGAGCGCAGCTCGCGGGATGACACCCAGATGGCGAAGCGCTCGCAGGGAGGCTTGCCGACCGAAGAGCCAGGAGAGTCGCCTGGTGACGTTGCGCCGCCGCCAGGCGAGCGCAGCTCGCGGGATGACACCCAGATGGCGAAGCGCTCGGAGGGAGGCTTGCCGACCGAAGAGCCAGGAGAGTCGCCTGGTGACGTTGCGCCGCCGCCAGGCGAGCGCAGCTCGCGGGATGACACCCAGATGGCGAAGCGCTCGGAGGGAGGCTCGTCCGACCGGAGAGCCATTCGATTGGGTCTCTCGGTGCGCCACATCGGCGATGAGCTGGCCGAGGCCATCGTGGCCGAGCGCGACGAGAACGGTCCCTATCTCGGCATGGAGGATCTCCAGCGCCGGACGTCGGTGCGCCTCGATGTGCTCGAGGCGCTGGCCACCGCCGGCGCCTTCGGGTGCTTCGCCGAGGGGGATGGCCGGCCGCTCGATCGTCGGCGGGCGTTGTGGGGGGCCGGGGCCGTGGCTCAGGGAGGGATCGATCGTCTGGCCGGAGTGGTCACGGGGGTGCACGCCCCGATGCTGCCCGGCATGAGCGATCAGGAGCGCGCCATCGCCGACCTGTGGGCCACGGGGGTGTCTCCTGACGGGCACCCGACGCGGTTCGTGCGTTCGGTCCTCGACGAGCTCGGAGTGGTGACGGCGGCCGGACTGGTCGCGGTCGACGACGGGGCCAAGGTGACGGTCGGCGGGGTGGTGACCCATCGCCAGAGGCCGGCGACCGCAGGCGGGACCATGTTCGTCAACCTCGAGGACGAGAGCGGCCTCATCAACGTGATCTGCTCGCGCGGTTGTTGGAAGCGCTATCGCCGCGTCGCCCTCAGTTCGCCCGCGCTGCTGATCCGGGGCCGACTCGAAAAGGCCGAGGGGGTCATCAACGTCGTGGCCGAGAAGCTCGAGCCGCTGCCGTTGGCGTCCACCCTTCGGTCGCGCGACTTCCGCTGACCGCGACCGAACTCCACCCGACCCGGTCACCCCTGTTCTACGGTGACGGCGTGATAGCCACGATCTTTGCTGCGTACAAGTACAACGTCCGCGGGGTCGACCTGGCCGGTCTGCTGCTGCGGATCGCGCTCGGTGTCACCATGCTGGCCCACGGGTACAACCACATCTGGGGCGGTGGCAAGATCGAGGGCACGGGCCGGTGGTTCGAGAGCCTCGGTCTTCGGCCCGGTCTGCTGCACGCCTGGTTGGCCAGCCTCACCGAGCTCGGGGCGGGGGTGCTGCTCATCTTCGGCATGTTCAACTCGGTCGCCGCGGCCGGCGTGGTCGGCGTGATGACCGTGGCGCTCATCACCAACCACCGAGGCAACGGCTTCTTCATCTTCCGGCCGGGGGAGGGCTGGGAGTACGTGGCCAACCTGGCCGTCGCCGCCCTGGCCCTCGGCGCTCTCGGTCCCGGTCGCTGGTCGATCGACCGCTACATCACGGTCCATCCGGCCGGGTACAAGGGACTGGCCATCACCGCCATCCTCGGCATCGGTGGCGCCGCGCTCCTGCTCGCCGCCTTCTGGCGACCCGACAAGCCCGAGCCCGAGCCGGAGACGCCCGCCGCGAGCTGATCGTCGGGTTCAGCGCAGGGCCTGCGCCATCTCGCCGATCGAGCGGGCCATGCTCTCGTAGGGCTCGGGATCGGCCAACCCCGAGGCGCGGTCGTTGACCTGTTCGGCCAACAGGCGCAGGTTGGTGGCGACCGTCTCGGCCTCGGAGCGGGTGACCGAATCGCGGTCGCTGCGCAGCAGCGGAGTCAACTGCTCGGCCTGGAGCTGCACGGCCGCGACCCCCTGGTCGATCGACAGGCGATCCTCGAGCACCGCTTTGGCCGTCGCGACCACGAACTTCACACGCTCGCCGGGATTCACCGCCAGAAGCCTCGCGCACCCGACGACCCGGCGTGGGAGCAAGATCGGACTCGTTCCACCGCGACGGGCGGGCGCGAGACCGGGGACTGCTTCGGCGGCGAGTAGCGTCGCTGGATGCCTCGCTTCGACCTCGTCATCTTCGACAACGACGGGGTGCTGGTCGACAGCGAGGTGCTGGCCAACACCCTGCTGGCCGAGATCCTGACCGGCTACGGCATGACCATCACCTGGCGTGATTGCGTCGACCTCTACCTGGGGAGCACGCTGACCCGGGTGCGCGACCTGGTCGAGGCCGAGCTGGGCCACGCCATCCCCGACGACTTCGAGACCGTCTATCGCGCCCGGGTGTATCCGGTCCTCGAGCAGTCGGTCCAACCGATCCCTGGCGTGGTGTCGGTCCTCGACGCCATCGACGACGCCGGTCTGGACATGTGCGTCGCGTCGAGTGCGATCCATCGACGCATCCAGATCACGCTGACCACCGCCGGGCTCATCGATCGCTTCGACGGACGTCTGTTCAGCGCCGAGGACGTCGGACGGGGCAAGCCTGCACCTGACCTGTTCCTGCACGCGGCGGCCACCCTCGGAGTCGAACCGGCGCGCTGCGCCGTCGTCGAGGACTCACCGGCCGGGATCGAGGCAGCGAACGCCGCGGGGATGACGGCGTTCGCGTACGGCGCCCTCACCCCGCATCGCCTGCTGCTCGACGCCACCGGTGGACTGGTCGACGACATGGCCGCCCTGCCCGCCTTGCTGCTGGCCGAGGCCTGAGCGAGTGCGCGCACCCCGTCTCCGTCAGCCCTGCGCCCGTAGGCTTCCCGGATCATGATCGCCCTGCGTGTCCTGGCCGTGGTCGCCGGCGTCTTCGTGGCCTTCGAGGTGCTGTGGTCGGCCATCCGAACCGTGGTGGTGCCCCGCGGCGAATCGGTGTGGCTGAGTCGCAAGATCTTCCTCGTCATGCGGGAGGTGTTCGAGCTCCCGGCCAACCGGACCCACACCTACGAGAGCTACGACCGGATCATGGCCCGGTACGCCCCGACGACGCTGCTGATCATGCCGGTGGTGTGGGCCCTCACCGTGTTCGTCGCCTTCATCCCGATCTACTGGGGCCTCGGACTCGACTCGTGGCGGGAGTCGATCATCGCCAGCGGCTCGTCCTTCGTCACCCTTGGTTTCGAGCGGCCGGGTGACCTGGCGCCGACCATGGCCTGCTTCGTCGAGGCCCTGATCGGGCTCGGGCTCGTCGCCCTGCTCATCAGCTACCTGCCCTCGATCTACGGGTCGTTCTCACGCCGTGAGGCGGCGGTCATGAAGCTCGAGGTCCGCGCCGGCAGCCCGCCGAGCGCGGCGGTGTTCCTCATCCGGGTCCACACCATCCGAGGCCTCGGCTACTTCAACTCGCAGTGGGAGGAGTGGGAGAACTGGTTCGTCGAGCTCGAAGAGAGCCACATGTCCAACCCCGCCCTCCCGTTCTTCCGCTCCCCCCGGGTGCACAGCTCGTGGATCACGGCCGCGGGCACGGTCCTCGACACCGCCTCGTTGATCGTGTCGAGCCTCGATCTCGAGAACAACCCGCAGGCTCAGATCACGATCCGTTCCGGCTACCTCGCACTGCAGCGGATCGCCGAGTTCTTCCACCTCGCCTTCGACTCGGACCCCGCCCCCGACGATCCCATCTCCATCCGCCGTGACGAGTACGACGCCCTCATCGACCAGTTGCGTGACGCCGGCCTCCCCCTCAAGCCCGATCTCGATCAGGCGTGGCGCGACTACGCGGGCTGGCGCGTCAACTACGACAAGCCGCTGCTGAGCCTGTGCGCCCTTGCCGCCGCCCCGCCGGCGCCCTGGTCGTCCGACCGCATCGAGCAGTTGGGTCCGGTGCGGGCCGTGCGCCTCGGGCGGACCAACCGCTGAGGATCAGCCGCTCGACGCGTCCGGGGGCGAGGATGGGTCGAAGGTCACCGGCGGCGCGGTGGTGACGGCCTCGTCGACCTCGAAGTACTCGCGAGGGGTGAAGCCGAACACTTTGGCGATGACGTTGGTCGGGATCGCCTGGGTGCGCTCGTTGAAGACACGGACGTTGTTGTTGTAGAGCCGCCGTGCCGCCTGGATGCGGTCCTCGGTGCTGACCAACTGGTGCTGGAGGTCGGTGAAGCCGGTGTTGGCCTTGAGGTCGGGATAGGCCTCGCTCACCGCGATCAGCGACTTGATCTGACCGACCAGCTCGTTCTCCGAGCGCGCCTGCTGGTTGGGCGAACCCGAGTCGGCCATGGCCCGTGTGCGCGCCGCGGTCACCGCCTCGAGCGTCTCGGCCTCGTGGCTCGCGTAGCCCTTGACCGTCCCGACCAGGTTCGGGATCAGGTCATACCGGCGCTTGAGCTCGGTGTCCACGTTGGACCACGAGTTGTCGATCAGGTTCCGCTGGCGGACGAAGCGGTTGTAGCTCGCCAGCAACGCGAACGCTATGAAGACGACGACAGCGGCGCCGACGATCAGCCAGATCACGGCCAAACGCTAGTGCCCGGTCCGTGTCGCCAGGTCGCTCATCGCGACCCGACGGGCCGTGTCAGCTCTTCGGCCGCCGGTAGTCGCCGGTCAGGACCGCAGCCGTGCCGGTGGCCTCGGTGGCGACCGTCGTGATGGCCTCGTTCGTGTTCGAGTCCGCGGTGAGGCCCGACGCGGTCTTGAGCGGGTAGAGCGTGAACTCGTAGCTGTGGGACTGCCCGGCGGGCGGACAGACCGGGGCGTAGGCGTGGGCCCCGGCCCCGTTGGCCAGCACGACCGCGCCTGGCGGCGTGACGCCGGCGGTCACGCCCGTGGTCGTCGGCGGGATCCCGGCCACCATCCAGTGGACGAAACCCTTGGCGTCGGGATCGGTGATGACCAGCACCACCTCGACGGTGCCGGCCGGCACGTGACTCCAGCTCAGCGGCGGAGACGTCCCGCTGCCGTCGCACGAATAAGTCGTCGGGATCTCGCCGCCGGGCGAGAAGGCCGACGAGCTCAGGACGAACAGGTCCGCCGTGGTCGGAGCGGTGTTGATGGCGCCGGCGCTGGTCGTCACCGGCGCCAACGTCGTCGGGACCGTCGCCCCCGGCGGAGGGGGCCGCAGGGTCCGCCCGCTGGTCCCGCACGCCGCCAGCGCGACGGCGGCGACGGCGGCTGTCCCGACCGCTCGGGCCGCCAGATGGCGGTACCGCGTGGTGAGCGTGGGCCCTGGCGACCGGGGGCCCGGCCCGGCCCGATGCGTGAATCGAGGCATCCGGCGAGCCTAAGGCGCACACCCGCCCGATAGCTTGCAGGGATGGTCTCCCGACTCTCGCTGCTGACCGTCCACGCCCACCCCGACGACGAGTCCTCCAAGGGGGCGGGCTCGGTGGCCCTCTACGCCTCCCAAGGGGTGCACACGACGTTGGTCTGCTGCACCGGCGGCGAGGAGGGCGACATCCTCAACCCGGCTCTCGACAACGACGAGGTGCGGTCCCGGCTGCCCGAGATCCGCCGCGACGAGCTGGCCGCCGCGACCAAGGTCATCGGCTACGACGAGGTCGTCATGTTGGGCTACCGCGACTCGGGAATGCCCGAGACCGAGGCCAACGCCAACCCGGCCGCCTTCGCCAACGCGCCGCTCGACGAGGCCGTCGGTCGTCTGGTCGAGATCATCCGTCGCGAACGGCCGCAGGTCGTCGTCACCTACGGGCCGGACCAGCAGGGCTACCCCCACCCCGACCACATCCGCGTGCACGACATCACCATTCCGGCTTTCGACGCCGCGTCCGATCCCGCGGCCTACCCCGACCTCGGCGAGCCCTGGCAGCCGAGCAAGCTCTATTACACGATGTGGTCCCGGGAGAGGATGGTGGCGACCCACGAGAAGTTCCTCGAGCTCGGGCTCGAATCTCCCTTCACCGAGGAGTGGTTCAAGCGCCGCGGCGACCAGCCCGAGCCCAAGATCACCACCTCGATCCACCTCGAAGGTCAGTTCGCCGACGTGCGCGGGGACGCCCTGGTCGCCCACGCCACCCA
Source organism: uncultured Microthrixaceae bacterium (assembly GCA_963734965.1). GTDB lineage: Bacteria > Actinomycetota > Acidimicrobiia > Acidimicrobiales > Acidimicrobilacustridaceae > UBA4742. The sequence goes on from CAVTJK010000003.1 coordinate 599,914, forward strand.
GGTCGATCCCAAGTCACCGTTCTGGTTCGGCCTGCCGCGCGAGGTCTCGCGCCAGATCCACCCCTACGACGACTACGAGCTGGCCCGCAGCCTGGTCGACACCGAGATCCCCGAGACCGACCTGTTCGCGGGCCTGCGCTGACCTGCCGATCGGGGTGCGACCCGGTCAGCTCTTGGTGGCCGGGCGGGGCCTGACGACGAGGGTCGTGCGGAGGTTGTCGGTCATCTCCGTCATCGACACGGTGCCGGCCGCGTTCAACACGACGGTCGTCTCGTTGGACGGGAACATGACGCCGGTGTCGAAGACCTGATCGCCCTTGATGGTCCCCACGACCCGGCGCTTCTGAAGTGAGAGGTTCTTCACCAGCATCACCGTCCCGATCGGGACCGACTTCAACGGCGCGTCGAACACGTCGGACGCCGGGGTCACGTTCAGGCTGTTGCGGCACGACAACGTCGTCGACGCGCTCGGCAGACCGGGACAGCCGTGGACGTCGAGCTCGACCGTTGGCTTCAGGTCGACGGTCGCCACCCCCGGTGATGCCTTCGTGCTGCCGCAGGCGGTGACGCTCAGCACGACCAGCGCCGCGGCGACGACAACGGCGGCTCGACGCATGGCCGTCGAGTCTGACACAGGTGTGGCGGCGGTCCGCGGTGCCCGATCGGCCATGATCGGGTCGGCGTGGCCGTCGAGTCGGTCCGACGTGTGGGATCCTTCCGCCGTGCACGATTGGGGTCGCGATCGGGTCGGTGACCTGGTCGAGCTCACCCAGGCCGCGCTGGGGTCCGAGCAGCTCAGCCGCGACGAGCTGCTGGCCTGTTGCTGGGATGATCCCGGCGTCGTGCTGGCCACGCCCGACGGCGCCGGGGCCGCCTCGGTGGTCGTCCGCCGGTCCGCAGAGCACGCCGCCGCCTTCCTCAAGCTGGTCGCCGTGCACCCCGGTGCCCGCCGTCAGGGCCACGGGCTGGCCTTGTTGCGCGCCGCCGAGCAGTGGGCCTGGGATCAGGGAGCGACCGCGCTGCACATCGCCGGGTCGGCGCCGTTCTACCTGTGGCCGGGAGTCGACGTCCGGGCCACGCCGATGCAGTGCCTGGTCGAGTCGGCGGGCTACGCCGAGACCGGCGCCGCCTTCGACATGTCCGTACCGGCGACCTTCCGCCGGCCGGCCCCGCCGGACGTGGACCTACGCCGGGCCGTGGATGACGCCGACGTCGCATCGGTCGACGAGCTGGTCGGTCGCGTCTGGCCCGAGTGGCTCGACGAGCAACGCCGGGCCACCGAACAGGGGACGTGTCTGGCCGCCTTCGACCACGACGATGGTCGGCCGGTCGCCTTCGCCTGCCATTCGGTCAACCGGGCGGGCTGGTTCGGGCCGACCGGGACGGTCCCCGACCATCGCGGCCGCGGCATCGGTCACGCCCTGCTGTCGGAGGTCTGCCGCGATCTGATGGTTGCCGGCTACAGCGACGTCGAGATCTGTTGGATCGGACCGTTCCGCTTCTATGCCACCGCCGGGGGCGCCATGTCCCGCACGTTTCGCACCTTCCGTCGGGCCAGGCCCTGATTCGTGCGGGCTCACCCTTGCGCTGGAGGTCGCGCCACGGGCGGTGGCCGACCGGCTCAGCCCTTGCGCTGGAGGTCGCGCAACGGGCGATAGCCGATGAGGATGGCGCCGGCGCGTTCGAGGCGGGCTCGCAGCGCCGAGTCGAGCACCAGCAGGTGGTGATCGTCGACCCGGTCGGCCCAGTCGGGGGCCAGCGAGCGCAGCTCGGGGGTGTCGGCCGCCGGGTGGAGGTAGATCTCGGTCACGCCGGGTCGCAGGTCGAACAGGACCTTCTCGATGGCGCGGCGACTTCCGACCCCGCTGGGCACGGTGATGAACCAGTCGGGTGAGACCACGCCTTCGTCGGCGGCCAGGCGCCGGAACGGGAACCCGATGAGCCGTTCGCTCGACGATCCCGACAGCCGCATCGGCAGCCCGAAGTCGACCGCCAGCTCGAGGTAGACGTCGAAGAACTCGGGCCGCAGCTGCAGCGTGCCCATGTGGCTGTCCAGGTGGCTGACGTCGAACCCCCACAAGATGGCCCGCTCGATCTGGGCCCGGCACTCGCGCCGCACCTCGTCGACATCGGCGTGGTCCCAGACGTCGGACTGGGTCCGGGGGAAGCCGCCGTCGCCGTCGAGCAGCGACGGAGCCTGGGTGATCGGCCCCCACCGGTAGAGGTCCCACTCGGAGTTGAGCGTGAGGTGCACGCCGACGTCCTCGCCCAGATAGCGCGCCGAGGCTTCGCGCGCCCACGGGCAGGGCACCATCAGCGTGGCGCTGGTGGCCACCCCCGTCCGGAGGCTCTCGTACACCCCCGAGTTGGCGGCATGGCACATGCCGAGGTCGTCGCAGTTGATGACCAGCAGGCGGTCGTCGTCGCCGTAGCCCAGTCGTTTGGCCAGATCGGTCACGGATCAGACGCTAATGGCTCCTCCTCGCGTTTCGGCACCGATCCGCTCGTGGAGGTGGCGGCCGCCGGCGCTCCGGGTCTTCCGCAGGCTCCCCACAAGCCGAGCTGGCGGCGCCGGGCGGTGTCGACGGCGACGCTGAGCTGGCTCCGGTGGGCGACGTTGGGCGGATAGGTGAGCAACGACGCATAGCCCCCGGCGGCCAGGTCGAGGTTCACGAACAGGCCGTCCGAGCGGCGGTACACGTAGGCCAGCAACCGCCCGTAGACGTCGCGCTCGTCGACGTCACGTTCGAGGCGCACCGCCGTCCCGGGTGGGAGCAGGACCTTGGTGTGGTGCGAGGCCTGAGGTCCGTAGCAGCCGACCGGCTTGGTCGGACTGACGGTCTCGGGCGTGTCGATCCCGATGAGGCGCACCCGCTCGTCGCGGCCGTCCAGGTCGACCACGACGGTGTCGCCGTCGATCACCCGCGCCACCGTGGCCAGGCCCGGCGTCCGCTTGGCGCCTGGAGCGGTGTCCGACGGGCTCCGCGCCGATCCCGATGACGGCGCGCATCCCAGGATGAGGGCGCACGCGAGGACCAGGACGGTCCCGATGAGGGTTCTCGATCTCATGTCGACACTCCGCGTGGTTGGGACGGGCGAGGGCGGCCGCGGCCGCGATGCCCACCCCCACGAGGGGCGGGAGGAGGAGAACGAGGTGGGGCGAGTGGAGCTAGATGCGCTCGATGAGGGTGCCGGTGCCGAGCCCGCCACCGCAGCACATGGTGATCAGCGCCGTCTGCAGGTCGGCCCGATGCAGCTCGTGCACCGCCTTGGTCATGAGGATGGCGCCGGTACCGCCGAGGGGATGGCCGAGGGCGATGGCCCCACCGTTGGGGTTGACGCCGTCGAGGTCGATGTCGAGCTCGCGCTGCCAGGCCAGGACGACCGAGGCGAAGGCCTCGTTGATCTCGACGATGTCGATGTCGTCCATCGTCATGTGGTTGCGGTCGAGCAGGCGCTGGGTGGCGTCGATCGGCCCGGTGAGCATGAGCACGGGGTCGACCCCGACCAGGCAGGTGTCGACGACCCGGGCGAGAGGCGTGAGGCCGAGGGCATCGGCCTTGTCGCGAGTGGTCATGAGCACGGCGCCGGCGCCGTCGGAGATCTGTGACGAGCTGCCGGCGGTGTGCACGCCGTCTTCGCGCGCCACGGCCTTGAGGTTGGCCAGCCCCTCGAGGGTGGTCTCCCGCAGGCCCTCGTCGCGCTCGACGCGGTGGGTGGTGCCGGTCGGCTTGCGATCCTCGTCGAGGTCGGGCGCATCGACCGCCACGATCTGGGTGGCGAAGCGATCCTCGGCCCAGGCCTGGGCGGCCAGCTCTTGTGAGCGCAGACCGAACTCGTCGGCATCGGCCCGCGTGATGCCCCACTTGTCGGCGATGCGCTCGGCGCCTTCGAACTGGCTCGTGAACTCGTACTGGCCGAAGTAGCTCTTGGGGATGGCGCGGCCGACGTTGAGCGGTTTGGCGGTGGCCGAACCCATCGGCACCTGGCTGAGGTCCTCGATCCCGCAGGCCACCGCGGCGTCGATGACCCCCGAGCCGATCAGACTGGCGGCCAGGTTGGTCGCCTGCTGCGACGAGCCGCACTGGGTGTCGACGGTCGTGGCCGGTACCGACAGCGGCAGTCCGGCGACGAGCCAGGCCGTGCGGGCCACGTTGAACGACTGCATGCCGACCTGGCCGACACAGCCCCCGACGACCTGGCCGATCTCGGCGGGATCGATCCCGCTGCGTTCGACCAGCCCGGTCAGGGCGGTGGCCAACAGGTCAGCCGAGTGGATGGTGGACAGGCCCCCGTTGCGTCGCCCGATGGGCGTGCGGACCGCTTCGACGATGACGACTTCGCGTTCGCTCATGACCCGAGCCTAGGCCGATGCTTGACCGCCTGGTCAAGCGGCGGATGCCTGCTGACCAGGGTGGTGCGGGTGGTCGGGGTGCTCGACGTCGTCGAGGTCGCGGTGGCGCAGCGCGGCTCGCAGCGCGGACCGGGCCTGGGCCACGCCTCGCCGGCCGAGGGCTCGGGTCGAGTCGTCGAGCCGCCAGTCGACGGGGCGCTCGTCGGTGTCGTCATCAGGGAGGAGGTGAAGCTGTGCGTCCATGGGTTCCATCATGCCCAGGGGGTGTGACAGTCAGTCCTCGGTCGCCCGGTTCGAGGACGAAACAGGCCCATCGGCCCACCGTGTCACCACCAAGGGTGACCGGGCGTGGGCGGAGAGGGAGCGGACCCGCCCATCCGACAACCCACCCGACAACCCATCCGACCACCAGGCACCCCCGACCCATCGACCGGGGACCGACCAGGAGCCCTTGGTGTTCGAGGCGCCAATCAACTATGGGGTGTTGGCCACTTTCATCCAGATCGGGACCGGGACAGCATCGGGTTGGCCAAATCACCGTCCCGACTGCGCGGATGTCGACTTGTGTCCGGACGACGAAAATGGCGGGATGGATGTGGCGCTGAAACAGCAAACGTAGCCGCGGCGAAAAGAACAGATCACGCGGGATGTATTGGGTGTGGACGCGGTCATGAGCGGGTTGCCGTTCACCGTCCACCGACCCGCGCAGACGGAGGCCGATGTTCGGAGCAGAGACCAGTGAGGAGCCCGAGGAGGGCTATGCGGGAGCGCCGCTGAAGGGCGGCGGGCGACTTCGTCGCGTCATGCGGACCGCTCGATCTCACTGGATCCTGTCGACGCTCGGCGTGCTGGCGGCTCTGGTTCTGGCGGCCGGCCTTTTCGTCTGGAGACAGGTCGAGAGCGTCCTCGATATCAAGAATGTGGCCGTGGCCTACACGGTCCCGAACGCGCCACGAATGACCGCAGGTCAGGGTGAGATCATCTATCGGATCGACCCCACTCAGTCGTCAGCGACTTACGGCGTTGACGAGAACCTCATGGGTCAGACAGCGCACACGACAAAGGGCTCGACCAGTGGAATCGCTGGCGATCTGGCCATAAATGCCTCGAATCCGGCGGCCAGCCGGGTTGGTCAGATCGTGATCAACGTCGAGCAGCTCCATTCGGACAACAACGGACGCGATGCCCAGATCCGCCAGCGCTATCTCGTCTCCGAGGCCAACCCCTTGGCCACCTTCACCACCACCGAGCTGTCGGGCCTACCGCCGATGATCGTCGAGGGTCGCACCTACCACTTCGAGCTCACCGGTCGGCTGACGGTCAAGACCACGACGGCCCCGGCGACCTGGAAGGTCGACGCCAAGCTGGCCAACGGCCAACTCGACGCCACGGCGACCACCAAGGTCAAGATGTCGACCTTCGGGGTCGGTCCCATCAACCTGGCCGGCCTGGTGAGCACGAGCGACGATGTCGCGCTGACCTTCAAGCTGGTCGCGCTCGATCCGTCCAAGTTCACGGTGCCGACCACGATCGCGGCGCCGGCCTCGGCCGCTCACGTCGGCAAGAGCCCCTCGTTCAAGCAGGTGGTCGCCCCGATCCTCGAGCACAACTGCGCGTCCTGCCACGCGCCCGGCCAGGTCGGGGCCGCCCACTTCGAGCTGCGGACGGCATCGGACGCGGCGGCGGTGGCCCAAGGCCTCGGGGTCGTCACCCAGGCCCGGTACATGCCGCCGTGGCCGGCGTCGAAGGTCGGCGTCCCGCTGCTGCACTCCAAGGCGCTCAGCCAGCACGACATCGACGAGGTGACGGCCTGGGCCAAGGCCGGCGGCAAGCTCGACGAGCCGGGTTCGACCCCGGTCCGCCGAGCCCGGCCCAAGCCGGGGACCGCCCCACGCCAAGACGTGGTCCTCGAGGTGCCGGCCCGCTACAAGAGCTCGTCGACCAACGCCAACGACTACCGCTGCTTCCTGCTCGATCCCCACGTGACCAAGCCCGAGTACCTCACCGGCTACACGATCCTGCCCCAGCACCTCTTCGAGCTGCACCACGCCGAGATCTTCCGCGTGAACCGGGCTCAGGTCGCGGCCAGTCGGTCGATGTCGGGCGCCGACGGCCAGGCCGGGTGGTCGTGCTACACCGGCACCAACCTGCCCGACCCGTCCGCCGCGCCGGCGCGGGGCACGGCCAACGCCGAGGAGCTGGCGGCCGCCGCCGGTGGCACCGGCCTCATCGCCAGCTGGGTGCCGGGCCAGGATCCGGGGACCTACCCCGACCACTCCGGCGTCCTGTTCGAACCGGGCGACGCCATCGTCGTGCAGCTGCACTTCCACTACGACAAGCCGCCGGTGGCCGATCAGTCCTCGGTGGCGCTGCAGTTCGATCCGATCACCGACGCCATCCGCCCGTTGATGGTCGAGAACCCGGTCGCGCCCGTCGAGATCCCGTGCCCGGCCGGAGTCCAGGCCCCGCTCTGTGACCGCAGCGCGGCCCTGGCTGACGACGCCCGCATCTACGGACCGGCCGGTGCCTTCGTCGAGCCCGGGCTCCTCGGTCTCTGCGGCGAGGCCCCCCAACAGGTGGCGGCGCTGTTCCAGCAGGGCGTCGCCCACACGACGTGCAACTTCAAGGTGCCGGTCTCGGGCCAGATCGTCGACGTGATGGGCCACATGCACACCTTGGGCAAGACGTTCCGACTGACGCTCGATCCGGGCGCCACGAACCGCAAGGTGCTGCTCGACATCCCAGACTGGAACTTCGGCTGGCAGATGAGCTACACGCTGGCCTCGCCGATCCACGTCACGGCCGGCGAGACGCTCCAGATGTCGTGTTCCTGGGACCGATCGCTCGATCCGAACCGGCCCCCGAAGTACATCGTGTACGCCGAGGGAACCGCGGATGAGATGTGCTTCTCGACCTACGCCATCATCCCCGACGCGCCGTCCTGATCCGCCGTCTCGATGGCGGGGCGCCTGACCAGGCCATCTCGGGCGGGCCGAATCCAGGTCGAACTGGTGCAAGCGTTGATCTGACGCGACCCGAACGACTGACTATGCTTGCACGACGGGTGCAATTTCGGGTCGCACCGTGATCTCTGCGGTTCAGGACTTCGTGTCGCGGGCCGATTCACACCCGGAGAACTTCGCCAGATCGCACGTCAGACGTTGCTAGTTTCACTCGGGGCCACGGGGGACGACGGGGCCGACAGGTTCACCACCGTGATGCCACGCTCGTTGGAGGCACGATGTTCGGAGCAGGGACCAACGCAGAGCCCGAGGAGGGCTACACCGACTCGTCGCCGTCGCGCGAGCCATGGCTGCGCCGGGCGACCAAGGCGGCTCGCTCGCACTGGATCCTGTCGACCCTGGCGGTCGTCGGGCTGCTCGTGATCGCCGGCGGCGCCTACGTCGTCGCCCAGGTCCACAACCAGCTGTCGGTCACCGACGTGGCCGTCGACTACACGGTGCCCGCGGCGCCGAAGCTGATCGCCGGCAACGGCGAGACGGTGTATCGCATCGACCCGACGCAGTCCTCGGTCACCTACGGCGTCGACGAGAACATCGTCGGCCAGACGGCGAACCACGCCACCGGCTCGACCAACGGCATCGCCGGCGACCTCGCGCTCAACGCGTCGAACCCGTCGTCGAGCCGCGTCGGCAAGATCGTCATCAACGTCGAGCAGCTCCACTCGGACAACAACGGGCGCGACGCCCAGTTGCGCCAGCGCTACCTCGACTCGAAGGACAACCCGTTGGCCACGTTCTCGACGACGAGCATCACCGGGCTCCCGTCGACCGTCGCCGACGGCCAGACCTACAAGTTCGACCTCGTCGGCAACATGACGATCAAGTCCACGACGGCCCCGGTCACCTGGAAGGTCGAGGGCAAGGTCGACAAGGGCCAGCTGTCGGCCACGGCCACCACGACGGTGAAGATGTCGAGCTTCGCCGTCGGCCCGATCAACCTGGCCGGGCTCGTCACCACCGGTGACAACGTCGGCCTGACCTTCAAGTTCGTGGCCCTCGACCCCTCGAAGTTCTCGATCCCGACGACGATCAACCCGCCCGAGGGGGCCAGCCACACCGGTTCGGGTCCTTCGTTCAAGACCGTGGTCCAGCCGATCCTCGAGCAGAACTGCGCGTCGTGCCATGCGCCGGGCCAGGTGGGTGCCGCCCACTGGCAGCTGTCCACCGCCGCTGACGCCTCGAGCATCGCCGACGGCATCGGCGTCGTCACGCAGGCCAAGTACATGCCGCCGTGGCCGGCCTCGAGCCAGGGCGTGCCGCTGCTGCACTCCAAGGCCATGAGCCAGCACGACATCGACCAGGTGACGGCGTGGGCCAAGGCCGGGGGCAAGCTCGACGAGGCGTCGACCACGCCCATCGTCGCGACCAAGCCCAAGCCCGGCGTCCTGCCTCGCAAGGACGTCGTGATGAAGATGCCCGAGCCCTACACCGGCTCGCTGAGCAACACCAACGACTACCGCTGCTTCGTGCTCGACCCCCACCTGACCAAGCCCGAGTACCTGACGGGCTACACGGTCGAGCCTCAGAAGATCACCGAGATCCACCACGCCCAGATCTTCCACATCACGGCGGGTCAGGTCGAGGGCAGCAAGTCGATCTCCGGCGCCGACGGCAAACCGGGCTGGTCGTGCTACACGGGGCCGAACCTCCCCGACAAGGCGGCGGCCACCGCTCGCAACGGCACCCGCGGCTCGCGCCTGTCGGCGTCCTTCGGCGGCGGTGGGGTCATCGCCGGCTGGGTTCCCGGTCAGGATCCGGCCATCTACCCCGAGAACTCGGGCATCCTGTTCCAGCCGGGTGACGCCATCGTGTTGCAGCTGCACTACCACTACGACAAGCAGCCCACGCCCGACCAGTCGACGGTCGCCCTGCAGTTCGACTCGGCCGACAAGGCGATCAAGCCGCTGGCGATCGAGAACCCGATCGGCCCGGTCGAGATCCCGTGCATGCCCGGCGTGGTCGCACCGCTGTGTGATCGCAACGCGGCGCTGGCCGACGACGCCCGCCTCTACGGTCCGGCCGGTTCGTTCATCGAGCCGGGGCTGCTGGGCCTGTGCGGCAAGACGTCCGATCAGCTCGCCGCCCTGTTCCAGAACGGCGTCGCCCACACGACCTGTGACTACCGCATCCCGATGAACGGCACGATCGTCGGGGTGATGGGCCACATGCACACGTTGGGCAAGTCGATCACCTTGTCGCTCGATCCGGGCACGCCGAGCGCCAAGACGTTGCTCGACATACCGACCTGGAACTTCGACTGGCAGATGAGCTACGCCCTGGCTCAGCCCGTCCACGTCACCCGGGGCGAGACGTTCCGCATGTCGTGCTCGTGGGATCGATCGCTCGATCCGAACCGGCCCCCGAAGTACATCGTGTTCGCCGAGGGGACCGAGGACGAGATGTGCTTCTCGACCTACGCCATCATCCCCGACCAGAGCTGACGATCAGGATCGCGGAGGACGAGTCGCCGGTTCGCCGGCGACGGTCCGCGCCCTAGAGTGCCGAGTCGTGGACGCACGCGAGTGGCTCGGACTCCAGCCGACGCACAACCCGATGCGCTGGTACCTGCCGGTGACGCCCGGGATCTGCACCGGGCACCGGTTCATGTTCGGCGGCTGCGCCCTGGGTGCGGCGATCTCGGCCCTCGAGGGCAGCACCGACCGACCGCTGATCTGGGCCACCGCCCAGTACCTGTCCTTCGCCCGGCCGCCGTCGGTGGTCGACATCGACATCACCATCGCGTCTGAGGGCCGTCACACGACTCAGGCGCGGGCGCTGGCCCATGTGGGCAACACCGAGATCCTGACCGTCAACGCCGCGCTGGGCGACCGTCCGTTCGACGTGACGGGCCAGTGGCCCCAGATGCCCGCGGTCGATCCACCTGACGGGCTCCCGCACCGGGAGGGCCGCTGGAACGTCGAGGACTCGATCATGTCTCGCCTCGATCAGCGGTGGGCCCGTCAGGAGCCTGATGCCGGGCGCACGACGCTCTGGAGCCGCATGCCCGACCTGCTCGAGGTCTCGGCCTCGTCGCTGGCCGTGCTGGGCGACTACGTGCCCATGGGGATCAGTCAGGCCCTCGACCTCGACACCATGAGCAACAGCCTGGACAACACGCTGCGGGTGGGTCCGATCGTCCCGACCGAGTGGGTGCTCATCGACATCCGCATCGACCTCGTGAGCCGGGGCTTCGGCCACGGCGTCGTCTACCTGTGGGCCACCGACGGCACGCTCATGGCCACCGCCAGCCAGTCCGCCATCGTCCGCAACCGGAAGGATTGAGCCATGACCGACGCCGCACCCCAAGGGCGCTACGGCATCACCGTCCCGTTCGACAACGTGCCCCTCGGCGCCCAACGCGAGTGGTTCGAGGAGCTCACCGACCTCGGCTACACCGACGCCTGGTCGTCGGAGGCCAACGGGGCCGATGCCTTCACGCCGCTGACCCTGGCGTCGGTGTGGGCGCCCGAGCTGCGCCTCGGCACGGCCATCGTCCCCACCTTCACCCGCGGCCCTGGCTGTCTGGCCCAGAGCGTCGGCTCGTTGGCCCAGGCGGCCGAGGGCCGCTTCGTGCTCGGGCTGGGCACCTCGAGCGACGTCATCGTCGAGCGTTGGAACGGCATCGAGTTCACCGAGCCGTACAAGAAGACGCGCGACATGGTGCGGTTCGTCCGTGCCGCGCTGACCGGTGACAAGATCACCGAGACCTACGACACGTTCTCGATCCGCGGGTTCAAGCTCGGCGTCGTGCCCGCCGAGCCGGTGCCGATCCTCGTGGCCGCGTTCCGCGAGGGCATGTTGCGGCTGGCCGGACGCGAGGGCGACGGGGCCATCATCAACTGGCTCTCGGCCGACGACGTCTCGACCGTCGCCCCGATCGTGCGCGAGTACGGAGCGGACAAGGAGATCGTGGCCCGCATCTTCGTGGCGCCGAGCGAAGACGCTGAGACGGTGCGGTCGCTCGGGCGCTACGCCATCGCCGCCTACCTGAACGTGCCCGTCTACGCCGCCTTCCACGACTGGCTGGGTCGAGGGCCCGTGCTCGGCGACATGTGGCGGCTCTGGAAGGAAGGCGACCGCAAGGCGGCGCTGGCTGCCATCCCCGACGAGGTCGTCGACCAGCTCATCGTGCACGGATCCGCGGCCGAGTGCCGGGCCCACATCCAGCGCTACATGGACAACGGGGTGACCACGCCGGCGCTGGCCGTGCTGGGCTTTCCGGGCATCGACCAACGCCAAGCCGTGCGCGACCTGGCTCCTCGCTGAGCGCCGGCGCGCCCGGGGCCGCGTCGGTCAGCGGACGGGGTTGAGCATGGCGTCGAAGGCGGCGACCACACCGGCCTGGCGGCGGGCCGGGCCCAGGTTGCCGACCTGAACGGTCGCGATCAGAACCGACAGCACGATGGCCTCGATGCCGGCGGCGATGGTCTCGGGATCGATGTCGGTGCGAACCTCGCCGCGGCCCTGAGCCGCGTTGAGCGCCGCCACCAGCTCGTCGGTGGCGAGGTAGATGGCCGGCAGGTCGAGGAGGTGCTCGAGCACGTCAGGCTCGAGGCCGGCCAGCACCCGGCGCGCCAGTGGATGGCGCTGCACACCCTCGAACATGGCCACCAGGAAGGACAGCGCGGCGTCGCCCACGGGCCCGGGCTCGACCCGCGCCCGGGCCTCGGTCGTGAGCGCGGTGGCATCGGCGTTGACGGCGTCGACGAACAGGGCCTGCTTGCTGTCGAAGTAGGCGTACACCGTCGCCTGGGTCAGCCCGGCGGCGCGGGCGATCTCGGACACCGACGTGGCCCGGAACCCCTGGCGGCCGAACGCATCGACGGCCAGCTCGAGCAGTCGCCGCCGCGTGCGCTCGCCCTTGGTCCCACGCGGCGCGTCGGTCTTCACTCCGTCGCCCGACACCCTCATGAGCCGGAAGCGTACCGACGCGCCCACCCCATAGGCGGTCGAATCAATAGATCCGACAAAATCATTGACTGGCTTGCTCGCGGTGGCCCAAGATACGCCAACCCAATTCGGGTGGTGGATCCCCGGGTCTTCCGGCGTCGAGTGCTCGTTGAGGGGCGAGTGCTCGGCGTCCGGATCCCAGCGGCGAGCCGGCCCGGTCTATTCGTCCAGACCGACCGGTTCGCCGTCGATCATCTGGTCGAGGTACTCGGACAGCCCGTAGCCGACGCGGCCGTCATCGAGGGTCCACTCGGTGAGGCCCTCCGAGATGCGCGTGACCAGGCCCTCGCGGCGGTTGCGCAGCGGGATCAGGTTGAGCACCTTGCCCTGCACGCGCCACTCCTGAGGCGGGTTCTCACCGTCGCCGGCCCGGGTCCGCAGCAGGGCGTCGACCCGACGGTGGTAGCGGCCCTCGTCGGTCCACTCGCTCGAGATCTCGACGTGGTCGCACAACCGGAGCCTCTCGCCGTCCCAGACGAAGCCGCCGCGGGTGCCGTCGCTGTCGCGCCGGGCGATCCGCGACAGCATGAACCCGAAGTCGGTTCCGAAGTTGGCGGTCAGCCACCGGTAGTACCAGGGGGCCTGCCAGAAGCGGGGGCCCCACGAGTGGTCGCGCAGGCCGAACCCGTTCACGTCCCACGAGGTGCCGTCGACGCTGATGCGACCCGTCGCCGACACGAGCTGCTCGTAGTGGCCCTTGGCGAACTCCTCGCCCGGTCGCTCGTGCGGTTCGTCGGGCTCGCCCCCGAACATGTCGCTGACGCGGCCGTAGTCGAGCTCGACCGTGCACTCGGCGTACGGGTTCTCGGTGAAGGCGGCGCGCGGGTCGTTCATCGCCAGCGGATCGTCGAGCATCACCAACTTGCCCGCGTACGACACGCGGAGGTGCTCGAAGGGCTCGACGACGTCGAAGCGCATCCCGGCCGAGTCGAACGAGTCGTTGTCGTGCACCTCGGGGCGCTTGAACATGAATCCGACCCGACCGTCGGGAAGGTAGACGCAGACCGTCATCTCGCCCGTGCCCTCGTTGGCCCGGTTGCCGATGCGGAAGAAGGCACCGAGCCGCACACTCGGGTCATAGACGTTGAAGTACATGCTCTCGTTGAAGTTCGGTTCGGGACCGAGCTCGTGGAGGTATTCGTCGACCGGTTCCAGGCGTACGCGCATGGCGTCACCGTAGCGTCAGGGCCGTGGGCCGGCCCGGGCCGCCGCACGCGGGGCGTGGTCGCAGAGGCCCACGACGGTGCTGCTACCGTCGCCGTGGCCCGAATCGTCGGGCGGGTGGTCCACCGCCACCTTCTGGACAGGGGGAGTTGCCGACGTGAGCAGAGTCCGCGCGTCGAGTCGTCGCATCGTGGCCACCGCCGCCGCGCTGTTCGTCATCACGGCCGTCGCCGTGGTCACCGCCACGACGCCCGCGGGCGCCGTCGCGACCTTCGATGCCCATGGCAGCGTGAACCAGGTCTATGTGACCAAGCTGACGCCGGGGGATCCGGTCGAGCTGCGCGATGCCCAGTCGACGCTGGTCGGCTCGGGAACCGCCGACAGCCAAGGGGCCTTCCTGTTCCGCACGGTCGACGCCGGCACCGGCTACACGGTGACCCAGGACGGAGCCACGTCGGCTCCGCTCACGGTGATGGCGCCGGGTGACAACCCGCCTGACAGCGCCTATCAGGGGATCCCGCTGCACGCCGGGTTCAACTACATCCCGACTCGCGACGGCACGACGCTGAGCGCCAACATCACCTTCCCCTCCGACGGCACGTCCGGTCCCTGGCCGGTGCTGGTCGACTACTCGGGGTATGACCCCTCGACACCCGGGGGTCCACCGTCAGAGGCCGCCATGTTCCCGTTCCAGGGCTACGTCGTCGTCGGGTTGAACATGCGCGGGACCGGCTGCTCGGGCGGGGCCTTCGACTACTTCGAGGAGCTGCAGAACCTCGACGGGTACGACGCCATCGAGACGTTGGCCCACCAGAGCTGGTCCAACGGCAACATCGGCATGGTCGGGATCTCGTACATGGGGATCAGCCAGCTGTTCGTGGCCCAGACCCGACCCCCGCACCTGCGCGCCATCACGCCGCTGTCGGTCATCGCCGACACGGTGCGCTCGACGCTGGCGCCGGGAGGCATCCTCAACACCGGCTTCGCGGTGAGCTGGGCGGCCGACCGCGACGCGTCGGCACAGCCCGAGGCGCACCAGTGGGTGCGCGACGAGATCGCCACCGAGGCCAGCCATGGCGAGACCACGTGCAAGGACAACCAGCAGTTGCGCCTGCAGTCGGTCAGCGCCGTCAACGAGATCAACACCGAGAAGTACTACACCGCCGCCCTCGACGCACTGGCCCCGCGCACCTTCGTGAACAAGATCAACGTGCCGACCTACATCGGCGGCGCGTTCCAGGACGAGCAGACCGGCGGCGAGTGGTCCTCGATGCTCAAGAACTTCGCGCCGGGCACGCCGCTGAAGGTGTACATGACCAACGGCACCCACACCGAGAGCCTGGCCGGGCAGGACTTCAGCCACCTGCTCGAGTTCGTCGACTTCTACGTGGGCCACCGCATACCCAACATCAGCCCGTTGCTCATCGCCGCCGTGCCCACGGTCCTGCAGGGCATCTTCGGGGGATCGCCCATACCCATCGCCCAGAGCGAGTTCGCCGGCTACACCGACTACAACGCGGCGCTGGCCGCGTACCAGAGCCAGCCCATGGTCCGGCTGGTGTGGGAGAACGGGGCCGGCGCCAACCCCGGCGAGCCCGTCGGCACGGCCCAGAGCCAGTTCACGGCCTGGCCCGTCCCGGGCACCATCGCCACGCCGCTCTACCTCCAGCCCGACGGTCGGCTGGCGGCCACACCCGACTCGGTGCCCGACGATCAGGCGCGGGCCTACTCGAGCTACGTGTACGACCCGACGTCGAAGCGGCCGTCGACCTTCGACGGGTCGACCGATGCCATCTGGACGGCCGAGACCCAGACCAGCGACCAGATCCACTGGAACCCTCTGACCGAGGGCGACTCGCTCAGCTTCGTGACCGATCCGTACACCACCGAGACGGCCTACGCCGGCCAGGGCAGCGTCGACCTGTGGTTGCGTTCGACCGCGCTCGACACCGATCTCGAGACGACGCTCACGATCGTTCGGCCCGACGGGCAGGAGACGTATGTCCAGAGCGGCTGGCTCCGCGCGTCCGAGCGCAAGCTCGACCCGGCCCAGTCGACCGAGCTCTATCCGTTCCACACCTTCCTGCAGTCCGACGTCGAGGATCTGCCCGCGGGCCAGTTCGTCCCGGCGCGCGTCGAGCTCTTCCCGTTCGCGACGGTGCTGCGACCGGGTGACCGCCTGCGGCTCAACATCGAGGCTCCAGGCGGCAACCAGCCCTTCTGGCAGTTCGCCGATCTGCCGGCCGTCGGCCACCAGGTGAACGACGTCGGCCACTCGGTCGGGATGCCGTCGCGGGTCGTGCTGCCCCAGCTCCCCGACAACCTGGTGCCCGACGTGCCCACCACCCGGCCCCCGTGCCCCTCGCTGCGCAACCAGCCGTGCCGCGCCTACGTGCCGGCGCGGGTGGCGACCGATGTCGAGGCCAGCGTCGTCGGCGACGGCGTGCACCTCACCTGGACCGCCCCCGACACGACCGACACCGTCGACGGCTACCACATCACGGTCGAGCCGACAGGCCAGACCTTCGACGTGTCGGGCCCCGCCACCTCGTTCGACACCACCGCTCAGTCGGTCTCGACCGGGGCCGGGCCCGGCCGCTCCCGTGCCCTCGGCGTGAGCTCGCCGGCGGCAGTGAACCTGCCGACCGGCCAGCCGCTGTCGTTCACCGTGGCCGCCGAGTTCGGACCCACGACGGCGCCGGCCAGCGACGCCTCGTTGGCGGTCACGCTGCCCGCGGCCACGACGCCGACGGTGACCCCGACCACGACGCCGGAGACGTCGCCTCCGGTCACGGCCGAGGCCAGCGGCGCCCTCCCGACCACCGGCACCAACGTCATGCCGTGGGTGTTCGCCGGGGTCGCGCTCGTGGTGGTCGGCGCCGGACTGCTGTGGGCGTCGCGCCGGCGCCGGATCAGAGCGCGGACGTAGGGCCGCGCGCCGCGATTCGCAGGTGGTCGGTGAGGTCGGCCAGCGAGCTGTGGCCGTTCACCCCGCTGGTCGACGGCATCACATAGACCGGCACGCCGGCCAACCGTCGGGGCTGCCAGCCGGCGACGGCGTCGCGCGCCATCGCCGCCCGCCAGCCGGCCAGGCCCACGAAGCAGATGGCGCGAGGCGCGAGCCAGCCGACGAGTCGTTCGAGTCGGGCCATGCCCGTCCGGTACTCGGCTGAGGTCAGCCCGTCAGCCCGTGGCGTGGCCCGCTTGACCACGTCGGTCATCCCGACGCCGTGCGCGGTCAACGCATCGAGCGGGTCGCGCTCGTGGGTGACCAGCCCGGCCGCTACCGCGGCCGGCCAGAAGCGGTTGCCGGGTCGGGCGAAGGCGGTGCCCACGTCGGCCGAGTAGACGCTCGGGTTCAGGCCGGCGACGAGCAGGCCCATGTTCGGGCCCACCGTGTCGGCCAGCGTCCGTGCTCGTGTGGCCGACACGATCAGGATCGGGTCGCCGGCGCCTGGTTCGACCCGCTCGAGGCCGTCGACGACGAAGCCGGCTCCGGTCACCACGGCGACCAACAGGTCCTCGGGCCACCTCGCGTAGGAGCGACCTGCGAAGCGGTCACCTGGTGAGGAGCCGAACTCGAGATCACCGCCGAACACCTGGAGCTCGAAAGGCGCGCCGATCCGTAGCGCGCGGTGGAGGTCGGCAAGTGCCATCGGCAGCTGGACCCGGGCCAAGTGGACGTAGCTGCGGACGGCCCAGGCGCCGGCCAGGGTCCGGCGGCCGAACGGGAGGGAAGCGAGATCGGCCTGGACCGGCGCCGCCCCCGTCGCCTCGTCACGAGTCATCTCGAGCATGGCCCGCGCCGCATCGAGGGCGACGACCGTGCGACCTCGCGACCCACCCAGCGCCTCGAAGTACCAGCCCGGGCCGCAACCGAGGTCGACCACCGGACCCGGCGCGCCCAGCGCGTCGAGCCTCGCCGCGAACTGCTCGGCCCGAGCCTGCTGTTGTGGATGGCGTGAATCCCGCCATTCCTTCGCTCGGTGTTCGTAGACCTCGACGGTCGCGCGGTCCATCGAGGTCGTCAGAGCAGCCGCAGCTGCTCGGTCCGCTCGGCCCACTCGGGCAGCGGCACCCACTGCAGCCCACCTCGCGGGCCGGCCACCCGGACCTCGATCAGCTCGACGGTGATGGCCCGCGCCGCTCCCTTGCGATCGCGGAGGCCGACGCTGCCGTCCTTCTCGCGCCTGGTGACGACGGCGTCCTTCCAACGCTCGGTCTCTCGGCGCCGGAAGCGCACGCGGTCACCCGGGCGCAGGCCGAGGCGGGCCAGGGCGGGGTCAGCGCCATCGCTCACATCTGGATCCCGAAGCGCGCTTGCAGTCGCCGCATGCCCGCCAGCCAGCGGTCGTAGTCCGACGCCTTGCGGCGGAAGTACTCGGCGACCTCGGGATGGGGGAGGATCAGGAAGCGTTCGTCGCCCAGGCCCTCGATGACGGCGTCGGCGACCTGCACCGGGGTGAGCATGCCGTTGACGCCGGCCACGCCCCCGCTGTCGTCGCCGGTCGCCGAGCTGGCCCCCATGGTCATCTTCGACTCGACGGCCTGGGGGCACAGCGCCGAGACCTTCAGGCCCCGATCGCCGTAGGTGACGGCGAGCCACTCGGCAAAGGAGAGGGCGGCGTGCTTGGTCACCGAGTAGGGCGCCGAGCCGATCTGGGTCAACAGCCCGGCCGCCGAGCAGGTGTTGAGCAGGTAGCCGCCGCCGCGCTCGAGCATGCGCGGCACCAGGTGGCGCGCCGCGTAGATGTGAGCCATGAGGTTCACGTCGATGATGCGCCGCCACTCGTCGTCGGGCAGCTCTTGGCCGCCGATCACGATGATCCCCGCGTTCGAGCAGAACAGGTCGATGGGTCCGAAGTCGGTCTCGGTGCGCTCGATGGTCGCGACCAGATCGTCCTCGTTCGACACGTCGGCCCGCAGCGCGATGGCCGTCGTCGATCCGCCGGCGTTGATCTCGTCGGCCACCAGCGCGGCCCCGGCCTCGTCGTAGTCGACCGCGACGACGGCGCGTGCTCCCTCGGCGGCGAAGCGCCGGGCCAAGCCCCGCCCGATCCCGCTGGCGGCGCCGGTCACGACGACGATCTTCCCGTTGATCTCCATGGCTCGCTCCTGGTTCTCCGGCTCGGACTAACCCTGGCCGACCGCGGCGCGCATGGTGGTCTCCACCACGGCCATGCGGTCGGGACCCCACGGCAGTGGCATGAGCACGGGCACCTCGACCCCGGCGTCGACGTAGGCCTTGACCGTGTCGTTCACCGCGTCGGCGTCGCCCATCACGTCGATGGCGTCGACGAAGCGGTCGCTCACGGCGCCGAGGGCCCCCTCGCGGTCCCCGTCGGCGTGGTGACCACGGATCGCGGCCACCTCGTCGGCGAACCCCGCCCGTTCGAAGTTGCGGGCGTAGGCGTCGACCACGGCGTAGGAGAACAGGTCACGGCGCGCCAGCTCGATGCCGTCGGCCCGATCGCAGACGCCGGCGTGCACATAGCTGTAGATCGTCGGAGGCTCGCCGCTGCGCCCGGCGGCGCCCTCGTTGACCCGGTCGACCGACCACGGGACGTGTGAGGCCGGCAGGTAGTTGAGCAGCACGCCGTCGGCCAGCTCGCCGGCCAGGCGGAGCATGCCCGGATTGAGCGCGCCGATCACGATCTTGGGTCGGCGCTCTCCCAATCGCACGCCGAGCCGGAACCGGCTCACCTGGTAGTAGTCACCGGCGAAGGAGACCGACTCGCCGCTGAGGCACTCGCGGAGCAGGGTCACGTACTCGCGCACCTGGGCCAGCGGGTGCTCGTGGTAGGGCGCACCGTGCCAGCGTTGGGTGACCACGGGCGACGAGATCCCGACGCCCAGGATGATGTCGTTGTCAGGATGCAGGGCCTGGAGGGTCGCGCCGGCCATCGCCACCAGGCCTGGCGTGCGCAGCTGGAGGGCGAGCACGCCCGTCCCGAGGCCCAACGTGGGGGCGACCGAGCCGGCCGCGGCCAGCACGGCGAAGGCCTCGGGACCCACGGTCTCGGCCGTCCAGAACGAGTCGTAGCCCAGATCCTCGGCTCGATGGGCCGTGGTGAGGGCGGCGTCGAGCCCGAGGGTCATCAGGCTGGCGTAGGTGACGCCCAGTCGAGAGGAGGCGGCGGATGAGCTCATCCGGGTGACCCTACGCGCATCGAGGCGGGCGCCTGGTCACCGGGCGCAAAGTCGATGGCTCGTCCGCGGTGACGACATCCGGTCACTTGGGTCCGGAGCGATCGAGGGTGTAGTTGGCGCCGCTGCGCGCCGTCCCCACCCAGCTGACCTGGGCCACGAGGTCACCGTCGCTCGCTCCGAAGCAGTCGTGGGACGCGAGGGTGGCCGAGGCCGGCCGTCCGTTCGTGCTGGTCGCCGAGTCGAGGACCGTCTGACCGTTGAGGAGGGCGAGGCGCATGCTGACGCCGTCGGGCGCCGTCAACGTCACCCGGGTCCCGCCGTCGCAGAACAGGTGGGCACGCACCTTGACGGGCAACGGATAGCGGTCGACGTCCGTGGCCGGGACCAGGTTGGCGCTCAGGCGGCGATCGAGCGTCGCCCCGTTGAAGGGGTCGGGCGCGGCCTCGCACCCGTCGGCGGCGTCGGTGTTGTAGTCGGCGTGGCCGTCGATGCAGTGCTGGCCGTCGGTGAAGGCGGCCACTGGGCGGCCGCAGGGTTGGTAGGGGAGCGGCGATGCAGGCCACCGTGGTCGTCGTGCTGGGCGCCGCCGCGCTGGTCGTGGGGCTGCTGGTCGACTGGGTCGGTGGCGCAGCCACCTGCGCCGACTGGCGGCTGTGAGCGAAGGCAACGATCCCGGTCACGAGCAGCGCCACGGCCATGATGGCGGCGACGACCATCAGCACCGGCTCGAACCGTGAACGAGCCGACCGGCCGACTCGTGTCGGACGGGCCAGGATCTGGGTGTCCCCGGCCGAACCCCGCGCCGCGGCCGCCGTCGGGCGGCGATCGGGGCGCTTGTCGACCATCTCGTCCAGCCGGCGACGCAGGTCACGCGGGACGCCGCGACCGATCGGCTCGACCTTCCCCTCGGCGGCGCGGTGCATGATCACGCGGGCGTCACCTCGACCGAAGGGCGGCTCGCCCGTCGCCGCGAAGCGCAGCGTGGCGCCCATCGAGAAGACGTCGCTCGCGGCGGTGACACGTTCACCCCGGGCCTGCTCGGGGGCCATGTACTCGGGTGTGCCGATCACGACCTCGGCGGCGGTCAGACCCGACGTCGCCCCGCGCATGGTGGCGACCCCGAAGTCGGTGAGGTAGGCACGACCCGACGCGTCGAACAGCACGTTCGCCGGCTTGATGTCGCGGTGCACGATGCCGGCGCGGTGGGCGACGGCCAGCGCGCCGAGCAGCTCGTCGCCGAGGAAGGCAACGGTGGCCGCGGGCATCGGTCCGCTCGTGCGGACGTGGTCGGCCAACGTGCCGCCCGACAGGTAGGGCATCACGAGCACGAGGTCGTCGCCGTCGTCGATCACGTCGAGCAGCGCGACGATGTTGGGGTGGTCGAGCGTCTCGAGCACCTCGGCTTCGCGGCGGACGCGCTGGCGGGCTTGGTGCATCTCGATGTCGCTGCCGCGCAAAGCGAGTCGCTTCAGCGCGACGGGTCGGCCGGCCGGATCGACGGCCAGATCGACCACGCCCATGCCGCCGCGACCCAGTCGTTGCATGAGCGAGTAGGACACGGGCGACAGGTTATGAGGGCCCGGGCGGCGGCGATAGGGGGTGGGCGGCGGTGGCGACATGGCTGCGATCGGGATCGTCCTGACCCCTGGCTGAACACGCAGATCACAGGCATGAAACCGTCCTGTCACACGCCGTCGCTACAGTTGCGCCAGCAGGAACCGAAGGTAAGAGCAAGGACCACGATCGACGATCGGCTGAAAACCCGCTGAAAACCGGCCGAAACCGGAACATCCCGGGTTGGATGTGCGGTTGAATGAACCAGTTGCCCCCGTAGCACCCGCACTGATGCCACCACCACGGTGTCGCATCCCGAGATCGGAGACGTGATGACCGACACGCACGAGCTGGACGTGATCAACGAGGCTCTGGCGATCATCGACAAGGGTCTCGGCGACATGTTGCATCGTGAACTGGTCTCGACCGACGAGGTCGCCGATCTCCTGTTGGATGTCCGGATGGTGCTCGCCACCGTCGAGCTGCCGGTCTCCGAGCTCGATGGCGCCGGAGCCGCCGCCAACTGATCAGGGCCGACGGCCCGCTCGATTCGACGCGCCTCAGGTTCCGGCTGCGATGAGCTCGGCGAAGGACTCGTCGATGGCGTCGCGCAGCCGGTCGGGCTCGTCGATCATGCCCGTGTCGATGTGCAGGCCGAGGTTGAGCATCCCGCGGTAGGACATCATCGTCAGGTTGAAGGCCGAGCCCGCCAACGGACCGACGGGGTAGGTCGCCTCGATGCGAGCCCCGGCGATGAACAGATCGAACGAGGCGGCCCGCAGGTTCGAGGTGGCGAAGTCGACCGTCTCGGCCTGCTGTCGCGCGATGCGCACCACGACCGAGGTGGGCAACAGGTTCACGAACCCGGCCAGGCCGGCGACCAACCCGATGGCCCGCTCGCCCTTGGTCCGGCCCAGCGCGTCGTGGACCAGCTCGAACCGCGCCGCGGGATCGAGATCGCCGGTCGGAACCAGCACCCGCGTCGGCACGAAGCTGTTGCCGCCGGCCGAGCCGCCTTGGCGCGTGCTCACCGGCATGGCCATGCGCAGCTCCTCGACCGGCGCGCCCACCTCACGGTGATAGCGACCGGCGGCGGCGGCGCTGGCCGCCACGAACAGGTCGTTGATGCTGCCCCCCAGGCCCTTGGCGGCGCGGTGGGTGTCCTCGAGCGACACGTCGAGGATCTCGAGGCGGCGCCCGAGGGTGGGCTCGGTCCAGATCGGCGAGTGATGGTGATCGGTGACGGTGAGCTGGCGAGCCACCGAGCGACCGGTCTCGACCGTGTCGGCGCCCATCTCGAAGAGGTGGGCCGGGTTGCGCACGGTGTCGGCCGCCAGCCCCACGCCCTGGCCCGCGATCCCGAGCGTGCGGCGCCAGGTGTGACCCAGGGTGTCCGAGGCTGAGCTCCAGAGCGATCCGCCGTCGCGCTCGTCGGTGGCGATCACCACGTCGGGATCCATGGGCACGTCGCGGGCCACGTCGATGAACTGCTCCGAGAGCCGGATCCCGCCTTCGCCGTCGGTGATGGTGTGGTGCATCTTCTGGATCAGGGCCGAGCGATGATCGGAGAGGCCGTCGACGACGACGAACTCCCAGAGCGGGCGGGTGCGATCGAGGGGGTCCTGCACGAACGACGTGGCCAGGTCGAGCAGTTGGCGGATCGTGCCCGGTTTGGGCAGGGCGACGTGGCGGAGGTGGCGGTCGATGTCGAAGTCGGGCGCGTCCCGCCACTCGGGCGGGGCCAGGCGACCGAGCGCGGGCACGACGCGCTGATGCAGCCGCGGGATGCGCGAGACGGCCACGAGCATCCGTTGGCGGAACCGGGCCAGATCAGGCGAGCCGTCGAGCAGCGTGATGCTGCCGAAGTTCGAGCTGAGGTAGGGGTCCTTGTCGACGTTCCACAGCAGGGCCTCGACATCGGACATGCGCCGCTCGCCCAGCAGCTCTCGTGGGGCGCGGGGCGGGGCGGTCTCGGACGAGCCCATACCGGCCAGGGTAACGGTCGGGGCCGGCCCGCACCTGGGCCGGTCACCGGGGCGTTCAGCGGGGGATGCTGGTGTGCTTGAACTCGTTGAGGTCAGGCCAGCCGCCGACGAGGTCGACGACGCGCTCGACGGTCGATCGAGCCCACTCGCCGTCGCCCGCCGGCGGATTCATGAGCCGGACGAAGGTGGCGGCGTCGCCGACGATGAAGGTCGGGACCCCCCAGACGTCGTGGCTGGCGGCGACCGCCTCGTGCTCCTTGCGGATCGTCTCGAGCGGGCCGCCCGTCTCGATCTCGGTGAAGACGGTGTCGGGATCGATGCCCACGACCTCGAGCGCCTGGCCCACCGCGGCGCGGTCGTTGAGCTGGCCACTGTGGACGTGGCGGATGTCGAACAGGCCGCGATGCGCGGCCAGGAACTGGTCGGGGAACCGATCCCGGGCGACGACGCCGGCCTGGAGGGCCAGCAGGCCGCTGTCGTCGTCGGGACGTTCCCATATGTCGGTCTCGCCTTCGCCCACGTGGACCTGACCCAGACAGAAGGGGACGAAGGTCACGTCCCAGTCGGCGCCGGCCTCGAGCCCGGTGAGCACGTGCTCGTGGGCGATGCGGGCGAACGGGCAGCGGTAATCCCAGGTGATCGAGAAGGTGAGGGGCATGCTCGCTCGAACCCCACCCGCACCCAGGGCATTCCCCGCATCGGGTCCGAGTCAGGTCGGGGAAGGATTCACGAGCCCAGTCGGCGCCACAGCGCCCGGGCGGTGGTTCCGATCACCAGACCGGTGGCCAGGCCGCCCACCACGTCGCTGGCGTGGTGGATCCGCACGTAGATGCGGCTGGTGGCGACCACGCCGGCGATGCCCCAGTAGAGGGGCCAGACGGCGCTGCCCTCCGACAGCAGGAGGGCGGCGACCACGGCGGTGCTGCTGTGGCCGCTCGGGAAGCTGGTGGTCAACGGCATCCGCATCTTGTAGGGCCGGGGCTCCTGGGACACCGGCCGCTCGCGCTTGAAGAACGACTTGATCACGCCGTTCACCACGACGGACTCGACAGCCAAGGTGGCGGTGAGCCGACCGAAGCGACCGAGCTGGCGATCGCCGCCCAGGGCCTGGGTGGCGCCGATGAGGACCCAGATCAGCCCGAAGTCACCCAGCTCGGTGGCGGCGTAGAACAGCCGGTCGGCGACCGGGTTGCCGCGGAGCTGGTCGAAGGCCTGATCGACGGCCTGGTCGAAGCGGGCCACCGGACCGAGCTCGTGGGGCGGTTCGACCTCGTGCGAACCCTGCTCGGCCAGGCGCTCGACGGGGTGCGGCAGGGCGGCCTCGGCCGCGCCCAGCGCGTCGCCCACCCGGCCGAGGGCATCGGTCGGGTCGGGGGGTTCGGGCTCGGGGGGGCGGTCGGACGGGGGATCGATCACCCGGGGGATGCTACGAGATCGAGTCGTTGGGCCTTGGCGTCGTCGGGATTGCCGCCGAAGGCCGGGCAGTAGGCCTGGAACGCGCACCAGTCGCAGAGCTTCGAGGGCTTGGGGCGGAAGTCTTCGCTGGCGCACGCTCGCTCGACGGCCGACCAGATGGCGGTGACCTTGCGTTCGAGGCCCCGGATGGACTGCTCGGTGGGGGTGGTGATGATGGCGACCGGCTCGTCGAGGTAGAGCAGCTGGACCCGCGACGGCCGCTGCCCGAAGAGCTGCTCGCAGAGGAACGCGTAGAAGTGGACCCCGCCCAACTTGCCCTGCTCGAAGTTCTGGCGGGGGACGCGGCCGGTCTTGTAGTCGGTCACGACGAGCCGGCCCTGCTCGTCGAGCTCGAGGCGATCGATGATGCCGCGCAACCGCAGGCCCCCGATGCTGGCTTCGAGCTTGAGCTCGATGCCGATGGGGGTGATCGACCGCGGATCCTCGAGCTCGAAGTAGCGGCGCACGAGCCGCTCGGCGTCGTCGAGGAACCGGCCCTCGGCCTCGGCGTCGAGGTCCAGCTCGCTGAACTCGGGATCGGTGCGGAGCTCGTCGAGGGCCTGGTCGAGGGCGGTCAGGGCGGCGGGCAGGGTGCGCTGATCGGCCGGGAGCACGAAGAGGCGTTCGAGGGCGGCGTGGACGAGCGTGCCCTTGGTGGCGGGGACGGAGGGGGGCTCGGGCAGACGATCGATGCTCGAGAAGCGGAAGGCCAGGGCGCAGTCGGTGAAGCTCGACACCTTCGACGGAGACAGGCTGGCAGGGAGCTCGAGGGCCATGTCGCCCACCCTACGCCGGGGGTGTGACAGGGCGGGGGGACCGCGACCGGTCCCAGCGGTACCCTGCGCGGGGTCGTGTCGGCGACACGATGACCCTCAGCGGAAGGGGACCAGATGGGACAGACCCTCGAAGCGGATCGCACGCCCGGGCTCGACCATCACCCGGTGAAGCACAAAGGACTGCTGGCCGGCGGTGGTTGTCTGAGCGTGGTCCTCGTGCTGGCCGTCGCCGGCACCCTGTTCGTCTACGCCGTCGACTGGAAGTTCCCCATCCACTTCGACCTGTCGCTGGATCCAGGGTCGGGCTGCGCCGACAGCAGCAACAGCCTCGTCCGGGCGGCGACGGCCGGCGACACCAGGAAGGTCACCTCGGCGCTTCGCCGCCACGAGGAGCCGGACGCGACGGACGGGTCCGGCGACACGGCGCTGGCCTGCGCCGTCGAACACGGCCACCTCGAGGCGGCCAAGGCCCTGCTCGACGCGGGGGCGAGCCCCGACGGCCTCGATGCCCAGAGCGCGCTGTGTCCCGATCTCACCTCGCTCCTGGCCCGACCGGGCACGTGCAACACACCAATCGCCCGGGCCGTCGGCTCCGGTCACGCCGATCTCGTGACCCTGCTGGTCGCCCACGGGGCCAAGCCGACCCCTGGCCTCTATGTCGCGTCGATGAAGAACCGGCCCGACCTGGCGCAGATCCTCCTCGACCACGGAGCCGACCCCAACGCCACCGACGGCACGACCCCACTGCTCTACAACGTCATGTTCGCCAACCGAACGATGATCGACCTGCTGCTCGCCCACGGGGCCGATCCGAACCGAGGTGGCCCGGCCGACGCCGCCACCCTGCGCATCGCCGTCGACCTCCAACGCAACCCCCCCGACTCGGTTCCGGCGGCGTTGCGGACGTTGGTCTGCGGCGAGCAGGGCACGGCACCGAACCTCCCGCCGCTCGTCGTGGCCGCGGGTCTCGGCGATGCCACCTCGACGGCCGCGCTGCTCGCCCACGGCGCCGACCCCAACGGAGCAGCCGCCTTCGATCCGGCGGTGACGCCACTGGGCGCGGCGACGGCCGTCAGCTCGACGGAGGTGGCCGCGCTGCTCGTGGCGGCGGGCGCCCGACCCGCGCCCGCACCGGCTCCCTCAGCAGCTTCCCCGGCCCCGTCGGTCGCCTGTTGATCTAGCCGATGGCCGAGAACGCCTCGGTGATGCTGGCGGCGATGCGCGCCGGATCTTCCAGCGGACCGAAGTGGCCGAGGTCGTCGAAGGCGAGGAGGCGCCCCTGCGGCAGGGCGTCGACGATCGGCCCGGCCGCCGCCGCCGGTCCCATCCCGTCGACCGCGCCCCGGGCGATGGTCACCGGACAGTCCACCTCGCCGAGGTGGCGGAAAGCGTCGTGGTTGGCGCCCATCTGGTAGGTCGCGGCCTCGATCTCGGGCCGGCACTTGATGCGGACGGTGCCGTCGGGTTGTAGGGCGAAGCCGTAGTCGACATAGGCGTGCAGCGCCTCGGGATCGAGGGCCGACAGGGGCGGCTTGGACGCGAACGTGTCATAGGCGGCCTGGTACGAGGCGAACACCTCGCGGCGACGCCTCGCCCCTTCGGCCAACGGGTTGGGCCGGTCCGCGAGGTTCGAGGCGGCGCCGTCGGTCGGCATGACCACGGGCTCGAAGCAGTACAGGGCGGCGAAGGTCCCCGGTCGGCGTTGCTCGGCGAGCAGCAGCGCGGCGCCGCCCTTGGAGTGGCCGACGGCCACGAGGTCGTTGACCCCCCAGGCGTCGATGACCGCCAGCACGTCGTCGGCGAAGCCGTCCCATTCCATGTCGCGGCCGATCGGAGCGCGTCGAATCGCCATGCCCGCGAAGGTCTGGGGCGACAGCGTGCCAGTCGTCGAGGTGCCGGTTCAGCGGCCCCCACACCCGGCCGTGGAAACCGGTGGCGTGGGCGAACAGGATCGGTCGTCCGTCTCCTCCGAGATCATGGACGGCGAGCGAGACCTGGTCGCTCGAAGAGATGGGGCTC
Organism: uncultured Microthrixaceae bacterium; assembly: GCA_963734965.1. Lineage (GTDB taxonomy): Bacteria > Actinomycetota > Acidimicrobiia > Acidimicrobiales > Acidimicrobilacustridaceae > UBA4742. The sequence goes on from CAVTJK010000003.1 coordinate 627,344, forward strand.
AGCGGCCGGCGCGGCTCGCGGTGTCGGGGAGAGGTTCGCACAGGTCAATCTTGACATTGGTCGGCGCGAACCCCACCCGCCAGCCGTCGAGGCTGCCCTGGCTCAGCAGGTTGCGCAGCACGCCCAGGGCGGGCGCGTCGATGACCGGCGGACCTTCGATGAGCAGCTCGCCGAGCAGATCGACCGGTACGACGATGGCGGCGGCCTCGGTCGGGCGGTCGGCGGTCGTGACCACGGCGGCGTCGATGAACGGGACCCAACTGATGTGATGGGCCAGCACGCCTCGGGTGCGATGGGCCAGACCTTGCGCCCGATCGGCGGCGGCGCCGAGGTCGACCTGAGCGGGCACCAGCACGAACGCCCCCGAGGGACCGATCACCAGACGGGCCTCGTCGAGCCAGCCGATCACCCAATCCGAGGGGAGCTCGGCGAGGATGTCGTCGATGCCATCCAGCGGCGTGGGGTGGGTCACACTCACGATGGTCTTATCGGACGCGACCGGATGGGCCTTTAGGCCCAGATCTGGGTCATACGGCCCAGGGCTCCGCTCCCCGCGATGCAGGCCTGTGACCAGGGCTTTTCCAGGATGGACCCGTATGGGGAAGGCGCCCCGGCGGGCCATCGCCGGGACCGGTCAGCTGAGCGGAGCCGCGGGTGGGATGACACCCGTGCCGAAGGCGGCCCGGCGGATCATCGCCGGGACCAGCTAGCTGAAGGCGCTGAGGCCGGTGATGGCCTGGCCGAGGACCAGGGTGTGGATCTCGTTGGTGCCTTCGTAGGTGAAGACCGATTCGAGGTTGTTCATGTGGCGGATCACCGGGTACTCGAGGGTGATGCCGTTGGCGCCCAGCACCGAGCGGGCCTCGCGGGCGACCCACAGCGCCTCGCGCACGTTGTCCATCTTGCCGAAGCTCACCTGAGCCGAGCTGAGCCGGCCCTCGTCTTTCATGCGGCCCAGGTGCAGGGCCACCAGCTCGGCCTTGTTGACCCGCACCATCATCTCGACCAACTTGCGCTGGGTCAGCTGGAACGATCCGATCGGCACCCCGAACTGGTGGCGCTCCTTGGCATAGGCGAGGGCGCACTCGTAGCAGGCTCTCGCCGCGCCGGACGCACCCCACAGGATGCCGTAGCGCGCTTCGTTGAGGCACGAGAGCGGGCCGCGCATCGTCGAGACCTCGGGCAGGCGCATCGAGTCGGGGAGCCGCACGCTGTCGAGCACGAGCTCGGAGGTGACCGACGCGCGCAAGGAGAGCTTGCGGTGGATGTCGTTGGCCGTGAACCCCGGCGTGTCGGTCGGCACGATGAAGCCGTGGATCGGACCGGCGGACCCGTCGTCGCTGTCCCCGCGTGCCCAGACGACGGCCACATCGGCGATCCCGCCGTTGGTGATCCACATCTTGGTGCCGTCGAGCACCCAGTCGTCGCCGTCGCGCCGGGCTCGGGTGCGCATGCTGGCCGGGTCGCTCCCCGAGTCGGGTTCGGTGAGCCCGAAGCAGCCGACGACCTCGCCGGCCGCCATGCGGGGGAGCCATTCCTGCTTCTGTTCCTCCGACCCGAACTTCCAGATCGGGAACATGGCCAGCGAGCCCTGCACCGAGACGAAGCTCCGGGCCCCCGAGTCGCCGGCCTCGAGCTCGAGGCAGGCCAGGCCGTAGGCCACCGCGCTGGTGCCGGCGCAGCCGTACCCCGACAGGTGCATGCCGAGCAGGCCGAGCGCACCCATCTCCTTGGCCAGGTCCTTGGGGAACGTGCCCTCTTCGAACCACTCGCCCACATCGGGTAGCACCCTGTCGGTCACGAACTGGCGGACGGTGTCGCGCAGCAGCCGTTCCTCGTCGTCGAGCAGGGCGTCGATGTCGAGGAAGTCGTGGGCGTCGCCGCTGCCGAACTTCTGGTCCGCTGCCTTGGGTTCCGTCATGGCTCCATGCTCGCCGCTCGGGCCGGTCCCGGTCCAGATCTGCGCCTACTCATAGTCGGCCATGGTCGAACGGCGCTCAATGTTGGGTGAGCTGCGCCCAACTGTGCGCCGTGACCTGATCGCCGCCTCCGCAGCCACCTCCGCCGATGCCGGTGTACTCGACGATCTGGTCGGGTCGGGTGCCTTCGATGATGATCAGCGCCAGATTCGACGCCCATGCCGGGTGGGTCGCCTGGTCGGGGTTGTACGGACAGATGAGGCCGCTGTACAGGACGGGGACGATCCAGGCCGGTCGGGCGTCGATGGCCGGGACCCCAAACCCGCCTTTGAGCGAGACGGTGCCCGCCAGAACGGGCCCGGCCTGATCTCTGGGCACCGGGCCGCTCAAGGCGCCAGAAGTCGGCGGCGCCCCAAGCATGGTCAGGAGGGATTGCACTTGGCTGGTGGTGACCGCGCCGGGTGGGGGACCGGCCGTGACGGTGGAGCGCGCCGTTGTCGGCGGTGAAGGGAACCGAGAGTTTGGCCGGGCCGTTGAGCACGGTGCTCGGCGGGGATCCCGCGGTCGTCGGCGTCGTGGTGGTGGTCGACCTCGTCGAGGAGCTGGATCCGCAGCTGGGGCTCAGCGACACGGCGACTGGGTAACCCACCGATTCGAGGTCCGCGGGCTGGTTCGAGATCGCGGCGTCGGTCACGAGCAGGTCCCGGTTGTACATCAGCACCGCGAAGTTGGCGCGGTCGGGAGACGGATCGACGTACCCGGCCGGATGGCTCGGGATCGGGAAGTGCATTCCGCTGAGCTCGACGACGAAGCCGCCGTCGATGTGGGCCGGCACGGTGGCCGTGGGTGCACCCGTTTCGGGAACGGCCACGACACGTGCGCGTGGCTCGGCGCCGGCGACGGGAGTCCCACTTGCGATCTGGCTGCGAACGTCGTCGGCCAGCGCCGCGGGGATCCCCTGCGGGTAGCACGACAGCGCCGGGCCGGCTGCGACCTGGGCGCCTCCGTCGTTCCCTCGGGCGACGAACGCGCCCGCGGCCAACGCCACCATGACCACGAGGCACGCGGCCGCTGCCGTGAGCCGCTGGCGCCGCCGGACGCGAGATCCGACCTCGGGCTTCAAGGGCGACGGCGTTCCTGCGGCCTGCACGCGGGTCGTGCTCATGTCGGCGATTCGTCGCTCCAACTCGTCGGTGCCGTTGCCGTCATCCATCGCTCATCGCCTCTCGTATCGAAGCCAGCCCGCGTGACCGCAGGGACTTGACCGTGCCGGGTCGGCAACGGAGCACCCTCGCCGTCTCCCGCTCGGACAGGTCCATCCAGAACTGACAGACCAACGCGGCGCGCTGGCGCTCCGGCAGTGCCTGCAGGGCCGTCCACAAGCGTCCATCCGGGTCGACCTCGATCGGCTGTGCTCGTGACACGGCCACCCCCGCCGAGTGGACATCCTCGCGATGGCGAGCCCGCTGATCACTCCGAGCCCGGGCCCGCAGCACGTTCAACACGGTCCGGTGGAGGTACGCCGAGAAGGCCTCGGGCCGACGTAGACCGCCGAAGCGCGACATGACCCGTTCGAACGCGTCCTGCACGGCATCGTCGGCCAGATCCCGGTCGCCGCACACGAGATAGGCGAAGCCGAAGGCCGCCGACGCGTATTGGTCGTACAGCGCGCCGAGACGATCGGCGCGTTCAACGACGGCCTCGGCCGACCCTGCATCGGGCTGCACCATTTCCATAGTCCCCGTTTAGATGTCGCCGGGGCTCTGATTGGTTCCACGATCGCCCAGAAACGGGCGACGGGAGTTAGGCCGGCTTGGGGCTCAGGGTCTCGAAGATCTTGCGGAGCTCGTCGTTGGGGCCGTCGGGGACGATGTAGCCGTCCTCGTTGCGGATCTCGGCCCAGTGATCGCGCACGTCCTCGACGGTCAGCTCAGAGTTGACGTAGCCGGGGGTCAGTCCGATGAAGAACCGGCTGACGATGCCCCCGGCCACCGAGTAGATCTCCCCCGAGACATCGATGTCCTCGGACGCCAGCCAGCAGACCACGGGCGTGACCAGCTTGGGGTCGAGGGCGTCGCCCACCGGTCCGAGCAGCTCTTCGGTCATGCGCGTCTTGGCGACCGGCGCGATGGCGTTGGCCTTGATGTTGTGCTTGCGACCCTCGTTGGCCAGCACCCGGGTGAACCCGACCAGGCCCATCTTGGCGGCGGCGTAGTTGGACTGGCCGAAGTTGCCGAGGATGCCCGAGTTCGACGACGTGTTGACGATCCGGCCGTAGCCCTTCTCGCGCATGATCACGTAGGCCGGTTGGGTGACGTAGAAGGCGCCCAACAGGTGGACCGAGATCACCGGTTCGAGCAGCTCGGGAGTCATGTTGTGGAAGGTCTTGTCGCGCAGGATGCCCGCGTTGTTCACCACGATGTCGACCGTGCCGAAGGCCTCGACGGCGGTGGCCACGATGGCCTTGCCCCCCTCGGCGGTGGCCACGCTGTTGGTGTCGGCCACGGCCACACCGCCCAGATCGTTGATCTCCTTGGCCGTGGTGTGGGCCGGGCCCTCGCCGCCACCCTCGCCGCTGACCGATCCGCCCAGGTCGTTGATGACGACGCGGGCGCCCCGGCGAGCGAACTCGAGAGCGTGCTCGCGCCCGAGGCCGCCGCCGGCCCCGGTGATGATGGCGACCTTGTTGTCGTAGCCGATGTCTGCCATTGCTGCCTCACTTCGTCGAGATGGTCGGCAGAGGGTGGTCGAGAACGGAGGCAGGTTAGCGATGTCGAGGCCGGCCCAGAATCCCGATCGCCGCGACCCGTTCCCGGTCGTCCTCCCGTGCGAACGCCTGCGACCGTGACCACCCACGCGCCGAACCTGTGCCGTCATGTGCGCCTGAGGCGCGCGCTACGGCACAGGTTCGGTCAGCTCGGCAGCTCGACGCCGAGCTGGCCGGCGGCGAAGCCCTTGAGCCGCTTGTAGTCGACCTTGCCGTTGGGGGCGCGCCCGATCGTGTCGATGGGCACGATGTGCTTGGGGGCCTTGAACGATGACAGCCGGCTCTTGACCCACGCGATGAGCTCGTCCCGATCGAGGGTCGAGCCGGGCTCGACCTGCACCACGGCCGTGATGGCCTCGCCGAACTTGTCGTCGGGGATGCCCACGGCGACGGCGTCGAAGATCGGTCGGGTGCTCCTTGAGGATCTCCTCGACCTCCTCGGGGTACACCTTCTCGCCACCGGTGTTGATGACGACCGAGCCCCGGCCGAGGAGCGTGAGCGTGCCGTCCGCCTCGACCTGGGCGTAGTCACCCGGGATCGAGTACGTCTCACCGTCGAGCACGACGAAGGTGGCCGCTGACTTCTCGGCGTCCTTGTAGTACCCGATCGGGGTGTGGCCCTTGACCGCGACGCGTCCGGTCTGGCCCGAGCCCGGCTCGACGTCGACGCCGTCGTCGCCGATCACCCGGGCGTCCTCGCCGAGACGGAACTTGGCGGTGTTGGCCGCTTCCTGGCCCGACGACACCGATGCTCCGAGCCCGAGGGCTTCGGACGACGAGAACACGTCGATGAGCAGCATGTTCGGGTTGTGCTTGAGCAGTCCTTGCTTGACGGGTTCGCTCCACATGACACCCGACGACGTCACCATGAAGAGACTGGAGATGTCCCACTGGTCCGGCGCCGCGTCGAGCGCCCGGAGCATCGGCTTGGCGAAGGTGTCACCGACGATGATGAGCGACTGGACGCGGAGGGACTGGACCGTGTCGAGCATCTCGGCGGGGTCGAAGTTGCGGCTGGGGAGCAGCACGACCGTCCCACCCGTCGACAGCGTGATGAACGTCGTGAACTGGCCCGTGCCGTGCATCAGCGGCGGTGCCGGCAGCAGCGCGCCGCCGGGGCCCTGTTGGGCGAGCAGGGCCCGGACCGCGTCGTAGTCGGCCTCCCCGCGCCACAGCGGGTTGGCGCTCGACACGACGGCCTTGACCAACGAGTCCTGCCGCCACATGACCCCCTTGGGCATGCCCGTCGTGCCGCCCGTGTACATGAGCAGGATGTCGTCGTCGCCGCGTCCCCACGGGGCCGTCACCCGCTCGGTCTCGGTGGCCGCGGCCGTCTCATAGGCGAGGGCCCACGCCGGGCACGGGCCCTGGCCGTCGTCGACCCACAGCCACGTCTTCACCTTGGTCAGCCGGTCGCGGATGCGCTCGATCCGCTCGGCGAACGAGCCGTGGAACACGACGGCGACGGCATCGGCGTTGTCCCACAGATAGACGAGCTCGTCGTCGGCATAGCGGTAGTTGGTGTTGACGGGGACAAGGCCGGCTTTGAACGCCGCGAACATCGACTCGAGGTACTCGGGGCAGTTGTAGAGGTACTGGGCGACCTTGTCCTGGTGGGCGGCGCCCCGAGCCAGCAGCGTGGCTGCCACCCCGTCGGCTCGGCGGTCGAAGTCTCGCCACAGGACGGTCCGGTCGCCCTGCACGATCGCCGGCTGGTCGCCGAAGGTGTCCGCCGCGATCTCCCACAGGGTGGCGAAGTTCCAGGCCGTCATCGGTCCCCCTCGGCGCAGGTCGGGTCGACTGGTGGCGGGCGCCGGGCCGCGGCGGTCGAGTCTAGGAGTGGCCCGGGCGCGGGGCGAACGCCGGTGCCCGCCTGGGGCGGGTGGGGACCCGCGATGCCACTGCGGGCGCTTGTAAGGTCGGAGCATGGTGGAACGGGCTGGGCCGGCGCCGGGTGAGCCCGGCTCGTTCGAGGTCGAAGATCTGGATCTGAGCGGGGAGAGACGACGGTCGGGATCGGGCGACGCGGGCGGCCCCGACGACCGGAGCGAGGCGCCGTACGAGGCGCTCGACCTCGACCGGGTCGACGACACCCATTCGCCTGAAGCCGAGCGGTTCCTCGAGCGGGTGGCCTACACCAACGCCCATGCGAAGAAGATCTCCACGCCGACCCGGTCCGAGCGGCTCTGGGACCTGGCCGTGGGAGCAGGCTTGCTGGTGCTGGCCGCGGTCATCCCGCTGTTTCGTCAGTCGGGCACACCGAGCTGGAACACGGTCTGGGCCGAGGACGGCTCGATCTATGCCCAGCAGGCGATCCGCCAGGGCAGCCTCAACGTGGTGCTGCGCGGCTACGCCGGCTACCTGCAGCTGCCCCCGCGCCTGTTGGCCATCGTGACGCCCTGGTTCTCGATCCGGCAGCTGGCCCTCTACTGCTCGGTCATGGGCGTGATCGTCTCGGCTCTTTTGGCCTGGTTCGTCTACCGCATGGCCGGGGGTTGGATCTCCTCGCCCATCGCCCGCCTGGTGCTGGCCTCGTTCATGGTCCTGACCCCGGCCCTGGGGCCCGAGAACACGGCCAACGTCGTCAACCTCATCTGGGTGTTCCTCGCCGCCGCGCCATGGGCCTTGATCGCCGTCGAGGAAGGCCGTGGCGACACCGCGCTGCGGTCGGCGGTGGTGTTCCTCGCCGCGACCGCCAGTCCGCTCTGCGTCCTGTACGTGCCCATGGCCATCGTGTGGGTGCTGATCCGTCGCACCCGCTCGGCCATGGTCGTCGCTGGGTCGATGTTCGTCGGGCTGGCGCTGCAGGGCGTGGTCATCCTGACTACCAACGATCAATCTCGCTTCGTGATACGCCAGGAGAAGATCCTGCGCGACGCCATCGGCCAGCGCGTGTTCGCCACCTTCCTGCTCGGTCCGAAGTGGGCGTCGTCGCTCTGGCTCCACCACTGGAAGCTCTCGGCCATCGGCTCGACCCTCGTCGTGCTGGCCCTCGTGATTGCGCTGTTGCCTCGTTCTGGGCGCCCCGCCCAGGTGTTGGCCCTTGCGTTCGTCGGGTACGCGGTGGCGATGTTCGTGGTCCCCGTCTGGGGACGCGGCACCTTCGTGCTCGGCCTGACCGAAGGGGGGAGCAGCGCCAACGCGTCGGCCCGGCTCGCGGTCGTGCCGGTGATCCTCCTCGCCGGCGCGCTGGCGCTGCTCATCGGGCCCAAGGGGGTACGGCGCCGCAAGTGGGTCGAGCACATCGTCCTGCCCGTGTTCGTCGCCCAGGTCGCGCTGCTGACCATCGTGAACTTCTCGGTGCACCAACTTCCGCTCCCTCGACAGGGGCATGGGAGCACAAGGTGGCGGCGATCTACTCCGCCCAGTGCGTCGGCCGGCCTCCGAGCCAGCTCGTCACGATTCCCAACAACATCGGGTACTCGAGCCGACCTCCGACGGGCTACTTCCCGGTCACGGTTCCCTGCCGCAACCTGGCTCCATGACTTGAGGGCGGACGGCGGCGATGACTGACAGCGACGACGGGCGGTGGCCGGGACTGGACCTGGACGCCGTCGAAGCTGGCCCCACCGCCACCGCGCCAGGTGCGGCCACGAGCGACCTTCCCTCTGATCCCGTGCCGAGGTCGTGGTCCTGGACCGGCCTCCTCGTCGGCCTCGGGTTCTTCGTCGCCGCGGTCGTCGCGCCGTTGTTCCGCGAGCAGGGAACGCACAGCTGGCAGGCGATCCTGGCCGAGGACGGCCCGATCTACAGCCAGCAGGCCATCCGTCTCGGAGGCGTGCGTGCGCTCTTCCACGGCTTTGCCGGGTACCTCCAGCTCCCGCCGCGCCTGTTGGCCCTGCTGGCCCCCGTCGTCCCCTTGCGCGGGCTCGCCGTCTACTTCGCGCTCGCGGGTGTGTTCGTAGCGGCCCTCCTGGCGTGGTTCGTGTACTGGGCGAGCGACGGTTGGATCGCCGGCCGCCTGACGCGGGTCGTGCTGGCGTCGTTCCTCGTGCTCATGCCCGCGCTGGCGGGCGAGAACACGGCCAACATCGTCAACACCATCTGGGTCTTTGCGGCCGTGACACCATGGGCCCTCGTCTCGCTGCGGGAGGGCACTCGCGACACCGTCGTGCGCAGCCTCGTGGTCTTCCTCGCCGCCACGGCCACCCCGATCACGGTCGTGTTCGTCCCGGTGGCGCTGGGCTGGGCGTGGTGGCGGAGGTCCCGGTCGGCCATCGCCGTTGCCATCTCCTTCGGCGCCGGCCTCCTGGTTCAGGGGCTCGTGGTCGTGACCGCTCGTGACACGTCCGCCGCCGGCAACCCCAACTCGTACACGCAGCTCTTCCAGGCTCTGGGCTCACGCGTGTACGGGGTCTTCGTCATCGGAACGAAGGGCGTCGATGCGTGGGGCGGCCCGCACCGCGCCCTCATCTACCTGGGCGCGCCGCTGATCGTCGCCGTGTTGTACCTGGTGCTGCTCCCCGGCGTGCCGCGACGGGCCCAAGTCCTGTCGGCCACCTTCATGGCCGGTTCGGTGGCTGGCTTCCTGCTCCCCGTGTGGGGTCGAGGCAGCCAGGTGCTCGAACCGACCGCCCCCTTCGTCGTGATGCCGCTGACGTTTGGGGTCGCACTTCGCTACAGCGTGATCCCGATCCTGTGCGTGGCCTCGGCACTGGCGCTCGTCCTCGACCCCGTGGGTGAGGTTCGACACCGTGCCGGTCGGCGCCTCGCCGTCGTGGTCTTCGCGGTCCAGGTGAGCCTGTTGGCCGTCCTCGGCTTCAGCGTGAGGAACTACCGGTCGGCTCAGCTTCAATGGCCCGTCGCGGTCGACAGCGCCTACGCCCACGCATGCAAGAGCACGCCCTCGGACCGGGTGGTCACGGTCCCGACGAGCGTCTTCGGCTCCTACTCGGTCAACCTGCCCTGCCGGGATCTCGCGCCCTAGCGCGGCACCGGCGAGGTGAGCCGGCAGCGGCGACTAGCGTCGCGACCAATGGATTTCGACCTGCCCGATGCCGACGACGAGCGCCGCACCGCCGTACGCACCTGGTTGGCCGACCATCCCCACCCGACCGGACGCCAACTGGCCGAGGCGGGATACGTGGCCCCGCACTGGCCGCGTCCGTGGGGGCTCGACGCGGACGCCATCCACCAGCTGATCATCGACGACGAGCTCCGATCGGCGGGGGTGTCGCGCCCCTCGAACCAGATCGGCATCGGCTGGGCCGGGCCCACCATCGTCTTCGCCGGCACGGACGCCCAGAAGGAGCGGTACCTGCTGCCGCTGCTGGCCGCCGAGGAGATCTGGTGCCAGCTGTTCAGCGAGCCGGGCGCCGGGAGCGACCTGGCCAACCTCGGGACCCGCGCCGTGCGCGACGGCGACGAGTGGGTGGTCAACGGACAGAAGATCTGGACGTCGCTGGCCCAGCTCAGCCAGTTCGGGATCCTGATCGCCCGGACCGATCCGGACGCGCCCAAGCACAAGGGCATCTCGTACTTCATCTGCCCGATGGACACACCCGGCATCGAGATCCGCCCCATCGCCGAGATGACGGGCGCCAGCCTGTTCAACGAGGTGTTCTTCACCGATGTGCGCCTGCCGGCCGAGAACCTGGTGGGCGAGGTCAACGAGGGATGGAGCCTGGCCAAGGTGACGCTCGGCAACGAGCGGGTGTCGCTGTCGGGCGGCGGCGCGCTGTGGGGGCTCGGCCCGACCGGGGCCGATCTGGTCGAGCTGGTCCGCCGTCGGGGCGGATCGACCGACCCCCACCTCCGCCAACGGATCGCCGCCATCCACATCCACGAGGAGATCCTGCGGCTCATCCGGTTGCGGACCGTGTCGGCCGCCATCAAGGGTCAGGCCCCGGGGGCCGAGGCGTCGATCCGCAAGATCCTGGCCGACGAGCACGGACAGGCCGTCATGGCCCTGGCCCACGATCTCTGTGGCGCTGAGGGCCTGCTCGTCGACGGCCACCCGCTCGGCGACGACCCTGGCATGTGGCACTACGGTTGGCTGTTCTCCCAAGCCCTCACCATCGGTGGGGGAACGGGGGACGTGCAACGCAACATCGTGGCCGAGCGGGTGCTCGGCCTTCCTCACGACATCGACGTGGAGGTCGGGTTGAGCTGGGCCGACGCCCGTCGCCAGCCGGCTTCGCTGTCGCGGTCGTGATCTGTCAGTCTTTCTGCCAGCTCAACCCGTCCGTCCGCATCGCCCACCAACTCTGCCCGTCAACCAGGAGTGGCTCACGCCGATGGCCCGCAAGAACGACACGCCGGTCTTCAAGCAGCACCAGAAGGTCGCGGCCGCCCGTGATCTGCCCGGAGTCCCAGCCGGCACCACCGGCAAGGTCCTGCTGATCGGGGGCTACTCGTGGGTGCGCTATCGCGTGCGCTTCGACAACGGAGCCGAGCGGGGGATGCTCAACGCCGACGACCTGACGACCGCGGCGGAAGCGCAAGCCGAAGCCGAGGCCGCCGCCGCCGAGGCCCGTCGAGCGGCGCGTGCATCCGAGCTGGCCGCCGCCCGCGCCGATGCACTGGCCCTCGAAGCGGCGCGCCGCGCCGCCGCCGAGAAAGGAAATGCCGCATGAAGCTCTCGATGCAGGTCCCCTACTCCGGCGGGTTCAAGCAGTCTGCCGCTCTCGTGCGCGACTACGAACAGGCCGGGCTCGACATCGTCTGGGTCGCCGAGGCCTACGGCTTCGACGCGCCCAGCTTCATGGGCTACCTGGCGGCCACCACCGACACGATCCAGATCGGCTCGGCCATCCTCCCCATCTACTCGCGCACGCCCACGCTGATCGCCCAGACCGCCGCCGGGATCGACGCGGTGAGCGACGGGCGGTGCATCCTCGGCCTCGGGGCCTCGGGCCCGCAGGTCATCGAGGGCTGGCACGGCGTGCCCTACCAGGCGCCCCTGGGCCGCACCCGCGAGATCATCGACATCTGCCACATCGTCTGGAAGCGCGAGCGCCTCGAGTACGACGGTCGTTACTACACGCTGCCGCTGCCCCCCGAGCAGGGGACGGGTCTGGGCAAGCCGCTCAAGATCATCCCCCACCTCCTGCGCGACTCGATCCCGATCTACGTGGCGTCGCTCGGCCCCAAGAACGTCGAGATGACCGCCGAGGTGGCCGACGGCTGGCTGCCCCTCTTCTACGTGCCCGAGCGGGCGAAGGACGTATGGGGCGACGACCTCGCCGCCGGCGCCGCCAAGCGCTCGGCCGACCTGGCTCCGCTCGAGGTGGTGGCCGGAGGCATCGTGGCCATCGGCGAGGACGCGGCGTCCATGGTCGAGATGTCGAGGCCGATGGTGGCGCTGTATGTGGGCGGGATGGGGGCGAGGGGCAAGAACTTCTACAACGACCTGGCCTGCCGCTACGGCTATGAAGCCGAGGCCAAGGAGATCCAGGACCTCTACCTCGACGGCAAGAAGGACGAGGCGGCGGCCAAGGTCCCCGACGAGCTGCTGGCCCTGACCAACCTCTGCGGCCCTGAAGGCTGGGTCAAGGAGCGCATCGCCGCCTTCAAGGAGGCCGGCGTCACGACCCTCAGCGTCACCCCGATCGGCGACGACCCGAAGGCCATCATCGAGAAGCTGAAGGCCTGGTCGGAGTAGTCCGACATCCCGACATCCCGCTAGAGGGTCGCGTTCATGCGGCTGAGGGCGGCTTCGGCCTCGGACACGATCTGGTGGACGAGCTCGCCGGCCGGCACCAGCTCGTGGATGGCCCCCGCCCCCTGGCCGCTCGGCCAGAACTCACGGTCGGGATCGATGTCGGTCGCCGATTCGTCGAGGCCGAGATGGTTGGCACCGTCGTTCATCGACCGCATGAACTGGGCCGGGAACGGCTCGAGCTCGTCGGCGTGCTCGTCCCAGAACTGCGTGTAGTCGTTGCGCACGACTCGACAGGTCTTGCCGGTGTAACCGCGCGTGATGACCGTGCCATCCTCACCGATCGACAGCAAGGCGTCCTTGTAGCCGGGGACGGCCTGGGCCTCGGGGGTGGCGATGAAGCGGGTGCCGATCCAAACACCGTCGGCGCCGAGAGCCAGCGAGGCGGCCAGACCTCGTCCGTCGAACAGTCCGCCGGCGGCGACCACGGGCACCTTGTCGCCGACGGCGTCGACGACCTGGGGCACGAGGGCCATGGTGGCGACCTGGCCGGTGTGGCCGCCGGCCTCGGTGCCCTGGGCTACGACGATGTCGCAGCCGGCGGCGACCGCGGCGGTGGCGTGGCGGACCTTGCCGCACATGTTCACGACGAGGACGTTGTTCCGATGGCACTGCTCGATCACGTCGCGGGGCACCCCCAGGCCGGCGACGAAGACGCGAGCGCCGCCGTCGATGACCGCCTGCACCTGGGCGGGCATGTCTCCCGGCATGGCCGTGAGCAGGTCGACCCCGAAGGGCTTGTCGGTGAGCTCACGCACCGCCGCGATCTCCTCGATCATCCTCTTCGACCCCATCGTCGACGCGCCGAGGCACCCGAAGCCTCCGGCTTCGCTCACCGCCGCCGCGAGGGCGTGGTAGGACACCCCACCCATGCCGGCCAGCATCACGGGGTGCTCGATCTCGAGGACGTCGGTCAGTCGTGTGCGCATGGCCGGCATCGTAGGCCGAGTGGCGCCTGGCTCAGGCGAAGCCGACCGATGACCCCAGGTCGGGGCGGACGGCCTCGATGGGATCCCGCAGGTCGTCGATGTAGCCCAAGGCGTAGGCACCGCGGGCGTAGCCCATCAGGCGCAGCAGGTCCTCCGGCAGCGTGGCGGCCACATCAGGAGGGACCGACAGGTACTGGTTCTCCTCCTGGCGCAGCCAGGCCAGGTTGTAGGTGATGTTGATGCCGATCCGCGCGGTGTCGGATCGATTGGCCCCGCCTCCGTGGTACACGGCCCCGGTGTAGAACAGCACCGAACCACGTGCCATCTCGGCCGGCTCGGTGTCCTCCGGTCCGAAGTGTCGACCGTCGGCGTTGCGGTGGCTGCCGGGGACGACCCGGGTCGCGCCGTTGGCGTCGGTGAAGTCGGTCAGCGCCCAGATGGTGTTGCACTGCACCTCGTAGCCATCCGGGAAGGCGAAGAAGTCGAAGGCCCACTGATCGCGGTGGATCGGCTGCGCCGGTTCCCCAGGCCCGATGGCGATGACCTGGGTGAGGTGCAGCTGGAAGTTGGTGGCGTGGGCCAGCAGTCGACCGGCGGCGCCGAGGCTGAGCGGGTGCATCACGAGCTCGCGGCTGGTCGGCACGCGGGCGATCAGCCCGCCGGTGCGCCGCGTGTTGAACCCGCTGAAGGCGTCGGGACCGGTCGGCGTCGCGCCCAGGATCGGCTCGAGCTCGCGCTCGAAGCGAGCGAGCACGTCGTCGGGAGCCAGGCCGTCGACGATGGCGGCGCCGTCTCGGTCGAGCGCCTCGGCCACGGCCTCAGGGCCCGTGTCGGCGGGCAGATGCGTGATGGGCACGCCTCGATCCTACTTTTCTCCCCGTTCTGGCGGCGATTGAGGGCGTGCTACGCCGTCGGATGCCACCAGAAGCCGCCGGAAGGCTGAGCCGGAAGCCGGGGACGCGGACGGGCGCGCGCCGCGTCAGCGGTAGGCGCCGGAACCGGTGAGCATGCGGCGATGCCAGCGGCGGGGTGTGGCCAGCACGGCCCGGGGATAGTCCTCGAACATCCAGCGGGCGAAGTTGCGGCGCGTCCAGGGCGTGAGCGCCGTCGTGTCCAGGGCCAGCCGGGCGATCGTCGGCGAGGCGAGCAGGTGGCTGAGCGCCGAGGCCAGCCGGTGGTCGACGGCCAGGCCTCGTCCGACGGCGTCGGTGTAGTGCTCGACGGCCACGTCGGGGCGGTCGCTTCCGGCCGCCACCAGCGCGTCGGCGGCCCAGATCCCCGTGGCCAGCGCCTGGCCGATGCCTTCGCCGGTCATGGGATCGGTGGCGGCGGCGGCGTCGCCGACGAACAGCACCCGACCATCGGTGAGCACGACGTCGTCGACCCGGGCCGGGATGGGCCAGGCCCGGTGTGGTCCTTCGGGCTCGGCCGCCGGTCCCAGCAGCTCGCGGATGTGGGGACGATCGAGCAGCTCGGGCCAGAGCCGCTTCATGTCGCGGGTGGCGACCCGTCCTCCCCGCAGGATCCCGAACCCGACGTTGGCGCCGCCCTGGCCCACGGGGAAGGACCAGAAGTACCCGGGCAACAGGTCGGGCTCGAACGAGATCCACAGCTGCTCGGCGGCGGCGTCGGACACGTCCCGCCAGTACTGGCGAAAGGCGTGCCACTCGCCCAGGTACCCGGCCACGTCGACGCCCAGGGCCTTGCGCAGCGTCGACCACATGCCGTCGGCGCCGATGGCGTAGTGCGCCTCGATCTCGCTGGGTCCGCCGGTCGTGTCGACCTCGAGCACGATCCGGTCGGCGAGCTGGCGCGCCCCGCGCAGCGTTGCCCCCTCGATCACCTCCGCGCCGGCGTCGCGGGCCCGGGCCACAAGGGCGGCGTCCAGCTCGACGCGCCGCGCCACGACCGCGAACAGACCGTCGCCTCGCGGGAGCGGATAGCTGACCGTGCGCCCGGCCGGAGTGCGCACCATCACCTCGTGGACCTCCTGCCACGAGCCGACGGTCGCCGCATCCACTCCGAGCTGTTCGAGTCGCCGCAGCGCCTCGGTGGTCAGGCCATCGCCGCAGAACTTGTCACGTGGGAAACGAGCCTTGTCGATCACGATGACCCGGCGCCCGGCTCGAGCCAAGGTGATGGCCGCCGCCGCCCCCGCCGGTCCGGCGCCCACGATGGCCACGTCGCCTCGCTGCACGGCGGGAGACTACCGGGCGCAGCCCTGGGCCGAGCTCGGCTGACCCCCGTCGGTCCCTGCGGCGCCGGGGTCGCGGTTCAGGCGGGGGGATGGTCGTGAGGCGGGATGCGGTGCTCGTGCCACGGATCCTCGGGTTCGGGCTCGATCGGATGCCCGTCGAGGTCGTAGTCCACTCCTGGGGTCGGATCCCACGCGTCGGCCGGGTCGGCGTCGTCGGTCGAGGTCGGCGCAGGTGGTGGCGCGGGGTCGGGCGCCGACAGGGGTTCCAGCTTCGGATACAGCGCCCAGGTCGCAGCCGGCACCCGTCTCACGAACTCTCTGGCCAACCCCAACAGGATGGGCATCTCGTCGGCCGGGAGCTGGTCGCTGCTGAGCAGGACGAACCGGCCCCGCGTCTCGAAGTCGATCGCCCCCTTGGTCTCGAGCAGGAACTGCATCATGGCCGGATCGATCAGGGCCGAGGCGAACCGGCGGTCGTCGCAGGTGACGCGGAACGTCTCGTTGAACTCGTCGGATTCGAACTGGATCGGGTCGCCGGCGATCAGGTCGATGGCCTTGCCGACCATCCCTTGGTGGCTGATGCGCAGCGTGGGCCACTGACCGTCGGTCTGGGCCATGGCACACGTGAACCACGACCACTCCTCGATCTCTCGTCCTGTGCGGTCACGGTGCACCTTGTAGTAGCCGTAGTCGAAGACCCTCGTCGGTCCCAGGGCCTGGGGCCCCGTCTCGGCATCGGCATCGCTCCACAGGACGCTCTCGACGCGCCGGCCGTCGCCCGCTCGCAGCAGGGGGAAGGCGACCGCCCCCAACCCGAAGGGATCCGTCGCCGAGTACCGCAGCCCCTTCTGGGCCGCGATCTGAGGGATCTGCTGCCGTCGCTGGCTGCGCCGGTAGTTGCCGTACGCGCCGAACCCCACGATGACGAGGACCACGGCCACACAGAGGATCGCCACCATGTCGGCTGCCTCAGTCCGGCGGTGGGGGCGGCGGCGGGGGCGGGGGATCGGGAAGGGGCTTGTCCACCGCGGCGGGCGAGTAGGGCGGATAGGCGGTCACCCGCGTGCGTCCGTCGGTGTCGTCGGCGCCCGCGGCCAGCTCGCCCAGCAGCTCGACCGCCTGGTCGTCCCCGTCGATCCCGTAGGACGTGGTCGGCTCCGGCGGCGCCAGCCACGCGTCGATGTGGTTGGGCCGCTCGGGTCGCCCGAACAGGAAGCCTTGGGCCAGGTCGACGCCGAGCTCGACGAGGATCTCGGCCTGCTGCTCGTTCTCGATCCCCTCGACGACCACCAACATCCCCAGCTCGTGGGCCAGGTTGGCGGTGTGGCGGATGATGGCCTGGTCCTCGCGGCTCATGGCCAGCTCCTGCACGAAGACCCGGTCGATGCGAACGAGGTCCAGGCGCATGTCGCGCATGGCCGCCAGCGACGCCACGCCGGTGCCGAAGTTGCCGAGCCCGAGCTTGACCCCCGCGTCCTTGAGCCGCCGCAGCGCCGTCCAGGTCGTCGCCCCGTTGTAGCGGACGGCCTCCTCGGTGATGTCGAGGCAGAGTCGATCGGGGGGCAGGCCCGAAGCGGCCAGGATCTGCAGCACCGAGTCGTCGAAGCCGGGCATGGCCAGCTGGTGGGCCCCGACGTTGCAGGTCACGAAGAGCGGGGTGGCCGCGGGATGCGCCATCTGCCACTCGATGGCCTGGCGGCACGTCTCCATCACCACCCACTGGCCGACGGGGACGATGAGGCCGGACTTCTCGAGGAGGGGCAGGAAGTCGTGGGGGAACATCACGCCGGTGTTGGTCGCGCCCGGGGACTGCCAACGGATCAGCGCTTCGGCGCCGAAGAGCTCGCGGCTCTCCGCGCGCACGATGGGCTGCCAATAGAGCATGAACTCGCGCTTCTCGAGTGCCGAGTACAGGCGGGCCTCGTCGATGCGGGTCGAGTACCGGCCCCGCTTGGTCTCGTCGTGGATGACGTAGATGCCCGGGCCGCGGTCGCGGGCCGAGACCAGGGCCTGGTGGGCGTCGCGCACAAGCTCGCCGACGCTGGCGTAGGCGTCGCTGGCGATGGCCAGTCCGAGGTGCGAGGCCACGGTGACCGTCTGGGTCCCGAGCTGGTAGGGCGCGCTCACGGTCTCGAGCAGGACACGAGCGATCTGGTCGGGCGCGTCGACCGACGCCACGCCGGGTACGACCACCGCCAACTCGGCGCCGCCCCAGCGCAAGACCTGGGTTCCCGGCCACCCCAGCGCGATCAGGCGCTCACCAGCCGAGCGCAGCACGAAGTCGCCGGCGTCGGGCCCGAAGCTGTCGTTGACGTCGCGGAGCGAGTCGAGATCGACGAAGGCGAGGATGACGCGCGTGCTCGCCGGGCGGCTGGCGATCTCCGCCTCGTTGAGCCAGTCGTGCAGGACGCCGCGCGCGGGCAGGCCGGTCAGCGGATCCCGCGGCGGTTCGACGACCACCTCAGCCGCACTCGCCGCCTTCTGGCGACGCCGGCCGCGTGTGGTCCCGCTCCTCTCGTCGCCCTTGCTCGATTGTTCGCTCATGCACCCCTACTCCCTGGGTGACAGAGCTCTACTCGTACGCGCTGAGGCGGATCTGCACCTTGGCGAGCAGCTTCTGCAGCTCGGTTTGTTCGCCCTCAGCCAAGTTGAGCTCGGTGGCCTGACTGGCCGCCATGATGTCATCCGCGCCGGCCACATCCTCATTGACGTGGTTGGCCTGGAAGTCCAGGTGCTCGTCGGTGGCCGCCCGGTGGGCCTCGCCGAAGCTGAAGCCCCCCTTCGGGCTGTCATCGGTGGACGACGGGGTGAAGTCGGTGATCGTCTCGTCGTTGGACCGGGCTTCGATGCGCTCGACCTCGGCGATGGGGTCGAGCGTGTCGAGGCCCTGCAGCTCGTCGAGGGGGTTGGTCTCGGTGGAGGCCGGCGCCGAATCCCACGTCGAGGTCGCGTTCCACGTGTCGTCGTTGCTCCATGAGTCCGACCACGAGTGGGTCTCGGCGACGGGCTCGGGCTCGGTCGGGACGATCGGAGGCGCCTCTGGCGCGGCATCGGGCAACCCGGTCAGGCTCACCGGAGGGGTCCAGGCGTTCAGGCCTCCGTCGGGGCTCCACGGGGCCAGTGGCTGGTTGGGCGTGATGTTGCCGACCTGCGTCTCGTCGGCCTCGGTGCGGGCGTCAGCAAAGGGATCGGTGGTGTCGGGCTTGGTGAGGCGGAGGGCGGCGACGGCGGCCACGATGCCGATCACCATGACGATCAGACCGACCGTGAGGAAGCCGGCGACGGCCAGCACGACGCCGAGACCGACGGTCGCTCCGACTCCGATGAGAACCTTGGACTCTCTACTCACGTTGCGATGACCTCCGCCTGCGTCGCCTGGCGCGGACTTGGGTTGGCGTGACTCAGGGGGCTGGAGCGTCACCCTGCTCGATGTTTCTTATCGGCATGAGTCCATCGAACGGTAGGGGAAAATTCCCAGATCTGTCACTCGCCGGAGCCGGTCACGTCCTCGACCAGCCCAGATCCGCTCAGATGGGGCCACGGGCCCACGAGGCTCATGGGCCGGCGGACCCATCCCCGTCGGTCGTCTCTCCCGGCTCGAGAGGATGCACGCCGAGGTCGATGGCCAGCCAGATCGTCTTGGAGTACGGGAAGAAGGCGACGGGCACGACCACGGCGACCGTGAGGGTCCCGACGAGCAACCCGGCGATGGGCACGTCGGGGTAGGTGAACAAGAAGACGCCCAGGAGCAGGCCGAACACGCACACCGAGCTGACCACGGTGTTGATGCCGAGGCTCGCGGTCCAGGCGCCCTCGGCTCGTTCGAAGGTGAAGCCGCAGCGGGGGCACTGGGGCGCCATCAGGACCCAGCGCCGGAAGAGCCGGCCCTGGCAACAGACCGGGCAGCGGCGTCTCAGGGCCCGCCACCACCTCGTCCGCGCCGGCGGCACCACCCACGGGCTCACATCCCATCGTGGCACCCTCGCCGGTCCGGCGGGAACTAGAACGCGTTATCGTTCGGTGGTGGACATCGAGGATTCCCCCGCCGAGGCGGCGTTTCGGGCCGAGGCGCGTGAGTGGTTGGTCGACAACGCCCCGGCCAAGGGCTCGGTCGACGACTTCTCGAACGGGTTCTTCGATCCCAACGCGGACGGCGAGTGGCTGATGCGGCGGAGCGCCGAGTGGCAACGCGCGCTGTGGGACGGCGGCTGGGCCGGCATCAGCTATCCGGTCGAGTGGTTCGGTCGCGGCGGATCGCTGACCGAGGAGATGATCTTCGCCGAGGAGATGGCCGGATTCGGCGTCATCGTCGGCGCCTACGCCGTGGCCCACTCGATGGTGGGTCCCGCCATCCTCAGCTTCGGGACCGACGCCCAGCGCGACCGCTTCATCCCGGCCATGCTCCGCGGCGACGAGATGTGGTGCCAGCTGTTCAGCGAGCCCGGCGCCGGGAGCGACCTGGCCGGACTGACCACCAGAGCCGAGCGCGATGGCGACCAGTGGATCGTCAACGGGCAGAAGGTGTGGACGTCCAACGCCGACACCAGCCAGTACGGCATCCTGCTGGCCCGCACCGACCGCGACGCGCCCAAGCACCGCGGCATCACCTACTTCCTGGTCGACATGGCCACAGCGGGCATCGAGGTGCGCCCGCTGCGACAGATGACCGGCGAGTCGCACTTCAGCGAGGTGTTCCTCACCGACGTGGCCATCCCGGACCACGCCGTGCTCGGGGGACCCGACGCCGTCGGCCAGGGTTGGCCGTCGGCCGTGCACACGCTGGCCAACGAGCGAGCCATGATCGGCACCACCGCGGCGATGGCCTCGGTCGAGCCGGTCATCGAGCTGGCTCGGCGATCAGGTCGCCTCGACGACCCGGTCGTGCGCCAGGAGCTGGCGGCCGCCTACTCGCGCATGCGCATCCTCGCCTACCTGGGCTTCCGGGCTCGCACGGCGATCAGCCACGGGCAGAGCCCCGGTCCGGAGACCTCGGTCGTGAAGCTGGCCTTCGCCGACCACTTCCGCCGGCTCTCGTCGCTGGCGAAGCGGTTGCAGGGACCGGCCGGGATGCTGAACGACGACGGCAGCGAAGGGGCTTCCACCCTCACGTGGCGGTTCTTGTTCTCGCCCTCGACCGGGATCGCGGGCGGCACCAACGAGGTGCAGCGTTCGATCATCGGCGAGCGCGTGCTCGGACTGCCCCGCGAGGCGCGCGTCCCCGAACCCCCCGACGGCGACACGCGACGCGGCTCCGAGAGCCGCGAGCCCGTCGGGGCCAACCGGTAGGCTCCTGGCGCGATGGCACCCCGTCCGGATGATTCGATCGCTCACGGCGCGACCACGCAGGGCACGACCAGTTCGGTCGAAGACCCCCCGCTGGGGTACGCCGCCGGCAAGGGCGACCAGCTGACCAAGAGCCAGGCCGCTCGCCGCAGTCGGGTGATCAGAGCGGCCATCGAGCTGGCGTCGGCCGGTGGCTATGAGGCCGTGCAGATGCGCGACGTGGCGGCGCAGGGCCAGGTGGCCCTCGGCACCATCTATCGCTACTTCTCGTCCAAGGACCACCTGCTGGCCGCGGCCCAGGTCGAATGGGTGACCGACCTCGAGCGTCGGGTGTCGCAGCGCCCGCCCCGCGGCGACACGACGGCCGACCGCATGGTCGAGATCCTGCGCCGGGCGACCAGGACGATGGAGCGTGAACCGGCGCTGACGGCGGCGTTGGTCACGGCCATGTCATCTCCGGATCCCGGCGTGGCTGAGTGCCAGCGCGAGATGGGCCTGGTGATGGGGCGGATCCAGGCCCAGGCCTTCCCCGACGACTTCGACGCCGACACCCAGAAGCGCATCGTCGACGCCATCGAGTTCATCTGGTTCTCGTCGCTGCTGGCCTGGACCAACGGCTGGGTCGGGATCGGCGACGCCGGCGAACGCCTGGCCTCGGCCGCCCACCTGCTGCTCGATCAGTACGACTGAGGTGGTGACGTGCCGGAGCGGAGCGGAGGCGCTCGCTCGATGAGACCCGGATGGCGAAGCGCCCGGCGGGAGGCTTGCCGACGTGGATGACGCGCCGGAGCGGAGCGGAGGCGCTCGCTCGATGAGACCCGGATGGCGAAGCGCCCGGCGGGAGGCTCGCCGACCAGAGGGCTAGACGTTGTGAGTGATGTCGATCGGCTCGGGGGGGAGGTCGCCGGCGACGAGGGCGGGGAGGAACTCGCGGAGGCGATGGGGGAGCACCGGCTCGGCGCTGGCCAGCAGCGGTTCGAGGTCCCACCACCGGTGACCGGCGAAGGCGGCGGCCTCGAGCATCTCGAGGCGGGCCGGACGCACGTCGTGGGCCTCGGCACACCAGGCCACGTGGACGCGTTCGTGCTGGTCGAAGTGGAGCCCGCCGAAGTCGAACACCGAGTGCTGGGTCCACACGCAGGGACCGATCTCGGCACCGGTGATGCCGGTCTCCTCGTACAGCTCGCGCCGGGCGGCGTCCTCGCTGGACTCGAGTCCGTCGATGCCGCCGCCGGGGATCTCCCACCACGAGGGCTTCGAGCGGTCGGCGGGGTCAGAGGCCGACAGGAGCAGGACCTGGCCGATCGGGTTCAACAACACGACGCGGGCCGCCTGGCGACGCAGCGTGTACGGACTCATGGGCAGGCACCTGTGGGCGGCGGACGGTGCCGCAGCCTACCGGTCTGTCGACTAGGCGGGGCGAGCGTCCCGACCGGGACCGAAGCCCGGACCCTCGTCCGACGCGTCGGGCGAGAAGGTCGCCACCAAGCCCTCGTAGTGGCTGGGTCCGCTGAGCCAACGCGGCGAGTACGCACAAACCAGGTGGTCGGCGGGGCGCTGATCGGGACCGGGGGTGGACGCGGGACCGGGGGGTTGCGTGTGAACCTGCATGGCCTAACCATCTCCTCGTTGAGCGGGTTGCAGCCGGTTGGATGTCCTGTCTAGATGCATGCTATCGACGGGACGGGGGTCGAAGCTGAGCAGTATCGGGCATTTGGGCGTGAGAGTGGTCACATCGGGCCGAATGACCCATGCCGCCGCGCCCGAGATTAGGTATCGGCCCGCGCCCGGCGGTGGACCCTCAGGGCTCGTCGAGCCACTCGAGCCAGCGGGCGTGGGCGTGCATCCAGGCGAGCAGCCGCGTCTCGAGGCCCCCCTGGTCCCAGACGGCCAGGCCGAGTCGGGTGGGGAGCTCCCCACCGGTCACGGTCGGCCGGCGCGACGCCGGGCCCAGCCAGGGCACCGTCATCTCGTATTCGGCGGTGATGTAGGCGAGGCGACGATGTTGGGCCAACGCCTCGACCCGCGCCTGCAGCGCGACGCGGGCTCGGGGATCGAGATAGGCCAGCACCCACGTCGAGACGAGGCAGGGCAGCACGCCGTCGGGCACGGCCTTCACCGCCTCGTCGATCAGGTCGACGGCGTCGCCCGCCACGAGCGGAGGCGGCTCGGCCCGAGCCACGTCCACCGCGGCGTCGAACCGCTCGATCCGACCCGGCACATCCGGCCACAGGCAGGCTCGCAGCCAGCCGATGGCCTCGTCGTCGTTCACATCGACGGGCGCTCGATCGATCCCGAGCCGCGAGACGATCTGGAGGGGAGGCCGCGTCCCAGATCGGGTGGCGCGGTCCTTGCAGGCGGCAGTCGAGTTGGACGGGGGACTGCTCGGGCCCGAGCCGGCCGCGCGGCTCGTAGCGGATGCAGTACCGGTCGAACAGCAGGTTCAGCCCGGCGCTGGCGCCGATCTCGATGAGGGCCAACGGCTGGTCGAAGCGCGAGGCCACGACCGACACCGCTGGCATCAACGCCGCGGACCGGCCGACCTCGTTGGTCTGGACCTTGCGCGTGCGCAGCAGGTTGCTCAGCTCGTCGGCGCGGTCGACGACCAGAGCTCGGAACAACGACCACACATCGGTCTCGGCCGGGTCCTTGCCCGCGCTCACCTCGTCATAGGCGAGGGCCAGGTCGCAGCCGGGGTGGCGGAGCACGACGTCGTGGACGCAGGCCAGGAACAGGACCGGGGCATGGCTGCGCTTGTTGGCCGCCGTGACCAACGCCGGCACGAAGTCGTCGCGCGCGATGCGGCGCGCCAGGTATTCGTAGAGGCGGCTGTAACCGTGGAAGTCGCGATCGGCGAGGTAGCCGAAGATGCGGGCGACCTTGGCCGCGTCGTCGGGCTGCTCCTCGGTCACCGGCGCAGAGTATCGGTTGCGGATCGGTGCTCAGGACGCCTCTCTGGTCTGACGCACCGTCAGGTCACGGTCGCGGGCTTGGCTACGATGCGGCCATGACCGATCGGCCGACGGCGCCGGAGCCGATGCGCGGCGACCTCGTCTGGGGTACGACGCCGCGCTTGGTGCGTCAGGCTGGTCAGACGTTCCTCGGTCGGGCGGCAGTGGTCGACGGAGAGGTCACGTTGAGCTACGGCGATCTCGCCGAGGCTGTCGATCAAGCGGCACGCGCCTTCATGGCCGCGGGGATCGACGCCGGCGACCGGGCCGCCATCTGGTCGCCCAACATCCACGAGTGGATCGTCGCCGCCCTCGGCTTGCACGCCGCAGGTGGGGTCCTCGTGCCGCTCAACACACGGTTCAAGGGTCACGAGGCGGGCGACATCCTCGATCGCAGCGGGGCCCGGTTGCTGTTCACCGTCACCGACTTCCTCGACTCGGACTACGTCGGTCTGCTCCGCAACGCCTTCGGGGGCGCGGGGGGCGATCGTCCTGTCGCCGATCTGGCGGATCTCGAGCGGATCGTCGTGCTGCGCGGCGCCGTGACCGACGGCTGCGTGGCCTGGTCGGATTTCCTGCGCGGCGGCGACGACGTCAGCACCGAGGCCGCGGACGAGCGGGCCCTGAACGTCGAGCCCGAGGACCTGTCCGACATCTTGTTCACCTCCGGCACGACGGGTCGGTCGAAAGGCGTCATGACGGCGCACGGCCAGAACCTGCGGGCCTACCGCGACTGGGCCGACGTCGTCGGCCTTCGTGAGGGCGATCGCTACCTGATCGTCAACCCGTTCTTCCACGCCTTCGGGTACAAGGCGGGGATATTGGCCGCGCTGATGATGGGCGCGACGATCTACCCGCAACTGGTCTTCGACGTGCCTCAGGTGATGGAGCGGGTGGCGTCGGACCGCATCAGCATGCTCCCCGGCCCGCCGACGCTCTACCAGAGCATCCTCAACCACCCCGACTTCGAGTCGTTCGACATGACGTCGTTGCGCCTCGCCGTCACCGGCGCCGCCGCCATCCCTGTCGAGCTGATCCTGCGCATGCGCCGCGAGTTGCACTTCGAGAACATCATCACCGGCTACGGGCTCACCGAGTCGTGCGGCATCGCCACGATGTGCCGCTATGACGACGACCCCGAGACCATCGCCACCACCTCCGGTCGGGCCATCCCCGAGCTCGAGGTCCTGTGCGTCGATCCCGACGGCACCGAGGTGGCGAGGGGGGAGCCCGGCGAGGTCGTCATCCGTGGCTACACGGTCATGCGCGGCTACCTCGACGATCCCAGTGAGACGGCCGCCACCATCGACGACGACGGCTGGCTGCACACGGGCGACATCGGCGAGATGGACGCCGCTGGATACCTGCGCATCACCGACCGCACCAAGGACATGTTCATCGTCGGCGGGTTCAACGCCTATCCCGCCGAGATCGAGAACATGTTGCTGGCCAACGAGGCCATCGCCCAGGTGGCGGTCATCGGCATCCCGGACGAGCGGATGGGCGAGGTCGGCATGGCCTTCGTCGTGCCGCGGCCCGGGCGCGACGATCGATCCTGACGACCTGATCGCCTGGAGCCGCGAGCGCATGGCCAACTACAAGGCGCCGCGGCGTGTCGCCGTGCTCGACGCCCTGCCGCTCAACGCCACCGGCAAGGTGCTCAAGTACGAGCTGCGCGAGCGTGCCCTCGACGCCTGACAGCCGGCGCGAACCGGAGCGACGCCAGCTGGTCTGACCTGCCTGTTGGCGCCCCGGCGGCCCAGTTCCTAACGTGGCGTCAGATTTGCCGGACCCAGCCGGGGTCAGGCGAAGGGTGACGAGTGGATCTTCGGTATTCCGAGTCGGACGAGCGCTTCCGCAAGGAGCTGCGCGGCTGGCTGGACGGTGTGCTGCCGAGCCTGCCGGCCAAGCCCGCGCCCGACGACTGGCCCGCTCGCCGCGAGTACGACACGGGCTGGCAGCGCCGCCTGTTCGAAGCGGGCTACGCCGGCATCAACTGGCCGACCGAGTACGGCGGCCGGGGGGCGACCCTCGTCGAGCAGCTGATCTTCCTCGAGGAGACCACGCGGGCCGGCGCGCCCTATGTCGGCGTGAACTTCGTGGGCACCATGCACGCCGGCCCGACGATCATGGCCGAGGCCTCCGCCGAGCAGAAGGCCGATCACCTCCCGCGCATCCTGCGCGGAGACGAGGTGTGGTGCCAGGGGTTCAGCGAGGCCGATGCCGGCAGCGACCTGGCGTCGTTGTCGACCAAGGGCGAGCGCGACGGCGACGAGTACGTCATCACCGGCGAGAAGATCTGGACGAGCTTCGCCCAGGTGGCCGACTGGTGCGAGCTGCTGATCCGTACCGAGCCCGACGCGCCCAAGCACAAGGGCATCACCTGGGTGATGTTCCCGATGGACACGCCCGGCATCGAGATCCGGCCCATCGAGACCATCGTCGGCAGCTCCGAGTTCAGCGAGGTCTTCTTCGACGAGGCGCGCGTGCCGATCGTCAACCGGGTCGGGCTCGAGCACGACGGGTGGCGCGTCGCCATGGTCACGTTCGGCTTCGAGCGGGGGACCGGATTCGTCTCCGATCTGGTCGAGACCGACCGCCTGCTGTCCGAGCTGGTCGGGTTGGCTCAGGTGGTCACCAGGCGGAGCGCGACGGCGTGGGACGACATCGCCCTGCGGCGCGAGGTCGGGATGCTGCAGGCCGAGATGGACGCCCTGTGGGCGCTGACCAAGCGCAACTTGTCCCAAGCGGCGCGCACCGGCGTACCAGGTCCGCTCGGCTCGGTGGTCAAGGTGGCGTTCTCGGAGCTGTACCAGAGCATCACTGACCTGGCCATGCGGGTGCTCGACCGGGGGAGCCTCTCACGCGACGACGTGGGCGACTGGCCCTCGGGCCGATTCGTCGAGGAGCGCCTGCGCAGCACCTCGTTCACCATCGCCGCCGGCACGAGCCAGATCCAGCGCAACATCATCGCCGAGCGCATCCTCGGTCTCCCGAGGGAGTAGAGCGACCGTGAACCTTCGACTGAGCAGTCTGCTCAAGCTGGCGCCACCGACGTTCCCGTCGAGCACCGCGCCACCAGTCGATGGGCGGGAGTGAGATGGATTTCGAATTGAACGAGGATCAGGTCGCCCTGCAGGAGGGGGTGCGCAGCTTCTGCACGGGGCGGTTCCCGATGTCGGTGGTGCGGGCGGCGGCATCGAGCGGCGGGATCGACCGGGACCGCTGGCGCGAGCTGGCCGACCTCGGCCTCTTCTCTCTGCGCGCCGCGGCCGCCGAGGGTGGCGCCGAGCTCGGGTGGGCCGACGCCGTGCTCGCCTTCGAGGAGCTGGGCCGGGCCCTCGTGCCCGGTCCGCTCGTGTGGACCCACCTCGTCGCCCACCTCGTCGATGCAGCGGCCACGGGTGAGGTGGTGGTCGGCGGCGTCGAACGCGACGATCCGAGCGGACTGATCGAGTACGGCGCGGCCATCGACGTCCTCGTCGTCGTCGATGACGACGGGCTCTGGCGGCTCGATCCGAGCGAGCTCGACCTCGACGCGGTGACCACTCCGCTCGATCCGCTCACGCCTGTGGCCCGGTTCGGATCGGCGCTTCCGCGCGGCGATCGCCTCGCCGGACCTGACGACGCCGCGCTCGTGCGCATCCAGGGCGCGGCGCTGACCGCCGCCCTCGAGCTCGGCGTGGCCGAGGCCAGCATCGACCTGGCCGTGGCCTACGCCAAGGAACGACGCCAGTTCGGGCGGCCGATCGGCGCCTTCCAGGCCCTCAAGCACCTCATGGCCGACATGTTCGTGGCCGCCGAGCTGGCCCGGGGCGCCGTGTACGCCGCCGGAGTGACCCTCGACGACCCGATCGTCGGCCACGTCGCCCGCGCCGTGGCGTCGGCCAAGATCACCGGTGGCCAAGCGGCGTTGGCCAACGCCAAGACGGCCATCCAGGTCCACGGCGGCATGGGCTACACGTGGGAGGTCGACGCCCACCTGCAGCTGAAGCGGGCCTACGTCCTCGAAGCCATGTTCGGCACCCGGGACGACTGGAGCGAGGTGCTGGCCGACCTGGTCGCCGCCGCCGGCTGATCCGCGCTCCACTCCGACACCCGCGGGACCGAGCTGGCACACTGGACGGCGTGGGCATGTCGCCGTCGGTGCTGCTGCGACGAGGGATCACCAAGCGTTGTCCCGTGTGCGGGCAGAGCCACCTCTTTCGTCACTGGGTGACCATGGCCGAGGACTGCCCCGGCTGCGGTTTGCACTTCCATCGCAGCCCGGGCCAGTGGATGGGCTCGTGGTTCCTGAACCTGTGCGTCGGGCAGGTCGCCGTGATCCTCGTGCTCATCATCGGCGTGGCCGTGACCTACCCGTCGTCGCCGATGGTGCTGCTCGGCGCGCTCGGGTTGCTGGCCGCCGTCGGCGTGCCGCTCGCCTTCTTCCCGTTCTCCCGGACGCTGTGGACCGCCATCGACATCATCTCGGCGCCGCTCGAGCTCGACGAGGGCGTGGCTCCGGGCTTCGAGCTCGAGCAGGCCACGGCCACGTCGCGGTCGCGACCGTCGTCGCCGCTGACCGACGCGGGTCAGTGCTTGATCGTCGTGGTGGTGCGGCCGGGGCCCGGCGCGACCGTGGTCGACGACGTCGGCGGCGGGGGAGGTGGTGGTGGCGCGTTGGGATCGACGACCGAGACGGTGAAGGTCTTGGTGTCGAGCACCTTGGCTCCCGCCTTGGGGCTGGCATAGCGCAGCGGGACGGCGGTCAGCCCCGGGCCTCGGGCGCCGTAGTGCAGGATCTGCTCGAGCTTGCCGGGCGTGGCCGCCGGTCGGAACGAGCTGCCCATGGACAGCAGGACGATGGGGTTCGGAGGAGCCACGGCCTGCCAGCTGAGCCCGGCCCGCGGATCGGCCGGCAGGGCGATCTCGAACTCCTGACCGAGGTTGACGGTGATCACGACGTTGGGGTCGCTGTAGACGGCGGGGGCCGGTCCGTCGACCACCGTGGTCTGGTGGCCGGTGGCCGGGGTGGGGCCGTCCGCGTCCGACGAGCCGCAGCCGGCGGCGACGGAGGCCAGCCCCAGCGCGACGACCGCAACGGCCACGGTGCGCCGGATCCGAGCCGAACGGAGCAGGAGGTGCAGGGCGATGCCGAAGTATGCCCCGCGCCGTTGCGCCGGCCGGATCGCCACAACGAGAACGTGTTCTAGTATCGGGCGCGTGGACTTCGACGACACGCCCGAAGAGGCCGCCTTCCGCGGTCGAGGCCAGAGCCTTCCTCGAGGCCCACGCCGAGCTCAAGACGGGCACCGACTCGGACTGGTCGCGCGGGGCGGTGGCGACCGATGCGGCCGTCCAGGCCGAGTACGAACGCCGTTGCCACGAATGGCAGGCGACCCTCTACGACCACGGGTGGGCCGGCATCACCTGGCCCAAGGCCTTCGGCGGGCGGGGCGGCACCCCGAGCGACAGCATCATCTTCAACCAGGAGGCGCGCCGCTACGACGTGACCACCGGGTTCATCGGCGCCTCGCAGCAGCTCGTCGGACCCCCGCTCATGCGCCACGGCACCGATGAGCAGCGGGACCGCTACCTCGGTCCGCTGCTGCGCGGCGACGAGCGGTGGTGCCAGCTGTTCAGCGAGCCCGGCGCCGGCAGCGATCTGGCCGCGCTGGCCACGCGAGCGGTGCGCGACGGGGACGAGTTCGTGGTCAACGGGCAGAAGGTCTGGACCTCCGAAGCCCATCTGGCCGACTACGGGATCCTGATCGCCCGTACCGATCCCGATGCGCCCAAGCACCGGGGTGTCACCTTCTTCATCCTCGACATGCACACGCCAGGCGTCGAGGTGCGGCCCCTGGTGCAGGCCACCGGGCTGTCGCACTTCAACGAGGTCTTCCTGACCGACGTCCGCGTGCCGGTCGCCAACGTGGTCGGCGAGGTCAACGGCGGTTGGGCGGTCACCCGCACCGTCATGGCCAGCGAGTCGGGGATGATCGGCGGCGCCGGGCAGACCAGCACGTACGAGGCGGTCATCGCCCTGGCGCGGGCGTGCGGGCGCACCGACGAGCCCGTGATCCGCCAGCGCCTGGCCGACGTGTACACGCGCGAGCGGATCCTCAGCTTCCTGCAGTGGCGGATGCAGACCGCGATCATGCACAAGCGGGGCACGCCGCCGGACCCGTCGGTGCTGAAGAACGCCTTCACCACTGCGCTGTCGCGGCGGGTCGAGCTGGCCGTCGAGCTCGAAGGGGCGGCCGGCATGCTGGCCGACCGCGACGCTCCCCAGGACGGGTTCTGGCAGATGCAGGTCATGGGCCAGTTCGGTTCGCGCATCGGAGGCGGCACCAACGAGGTCCACCGCAACATGATCGGTGAGCGCGCCCTCGGCCTGCCGGCCGAACCCCGGTCGGACAAGGACGTGCCGTGGCGGGAGCTGGCTCGGTCGTGAGCTCCGGGCCCGAGCGGGTCTCTGGCTACGACCGACCGACCGACGCCGAGGACGCGGCCAAGGAAGCCACACGCCACGGCCTGCTGGCGACCGGCTTCGACCGCAGCTCGGCCCGGCTCGTCACCCGCGTCGGCCTGGCGCCCGGCGCCGCCGTGCTCGAGGTCGGCGCCGGCGGCGGCTCGTTCGCCCGCTGGCTGGGCGACCAGGTCGGGCCCGAGGGCCACGTGCTGGCGACCGATGTCGACCTCCAGTTCGTGGGGGAGCACCCGGCGAACGTCGAGGTGCGGCGCCACGACATCGCGACCGACCCGCTGCCGGATGATGCCTTCGATCTGGTCCACGCCCGGGCGGTGCTGCAGCACGTCGCTCAGCGCGAGCAGGCGCTGGCCAACATGGTCGCGGCGACCCGACCCGGTGGCTGGGTGGTCGTCGAGGACGTCGACTGGCTCGTCTACGAGCAGCAGGAGCTGCCCGAGCCGTTCGCCACGTTGTCGCGAACCATCCTCGGCAGCTCGCGGGCGTCCTACGGCTATGACGGCTATTGGGGCCGACGGATGCTCAGCGCCCTGGCCGCTGCCGGTCTGACCGACGTCGAGTCACGGGGCTCGGTGGTCACGATGCACGGCGGCACCCCGTCGGCGGAGTGGTACGTGCTCGCCCTCGAGCGCTTCGCTCCCGCCCTCGTCGCTCAGGGCGCGCTCAGCGCCGAGCTGGTGGCCGAGGCGTTGGCCCAGGCCCGGGCCCCGTCCTTCGCCGTGCTCGGTCCGCTGACCATCAGCGCCTGGGGTCGCCGTCCGGCCTGACCCGATGGCGCGATGACCAGGGCCGATCGGGTCTCGACCATCCTCGTGGCCGCTGTGGTGTGGCATCGGCCGCCAATGCTGCGAGAATGTCGACCGTGGGCTCCACGAAGTACCGATGGCGCATGAGTCGCCGGCACCGCTTGACCCGAGTTGCCGTGCTCGTGGTGATCTGCCTCTTCTTCCTGCCGGGGGTCTTCGATCCCCAGATCGCCTTCTGGTGGCGGCTGGTCAGCCTGGCCGGTGTGGTGACGTCGGTGCTGGCCATCCGCACCCTCCTCGGCGCGGTGCTGATCGTCCGAGACGAGGGCCTTCGCCTGCAGAAGGTGTGGCCGCGCCGCCGGGACATCCCCTGGTACCGCATCCTCGCCACCGACGTGGTCCCCGGCTTCTGGAACCTCGAGATCGAGCTCAACTCGGGCGAGCGTGTCGAGCTCCCCCCGGTCGCCGACCTCAACGCCCTCTACGACGACATCGAACGCCACCGCACCGCCCTCGACGCCTGACCCCTCCCGACGCACCGGCCGCGACCGCTAGCCTCCGCCGGGACTGCCGAGTACCGCGCTGGCTGACCACCGCGTCGCGGTCGGCTAGTGATCCCGGCTGACGGCGAGCCGGGGCTGTCACACCCCGTCGCCAGCATGGGGCGATGAACGCCCAACACATCGGACCGGGCCATCGAGGCGCTGGCCCGCAACCAACACGGCGCCTTCCACCGGCGGCAGGCGCTCGAGCTCGGGCTGCACGTCCGCGCATGATCGACCGGCGACGAGCGTCGGGCGCGTGGCTGACACTCGCTCGTGGCGTCTACGCCCTCAACAGCCATCCGTTCACGTGGCTGCGCCAGGCAAGGCGGCCGAGCTGAGCGTGCCCGGTGCGGCTGTGTCGCACCGAGCCGCGGCCGTGCTCCACGGTGTCCCGGGGTACCGCCCCGGCACGACTCGATCTGACCGTCCGTCTCGGGCGGCCGCGCTCGACGAGCCGGTTGGCGACGGTGCATCACCAGCGAGCCATTGCCGACGACGTCGCGACGGATGGTCATCGCCGTCACGCCCTCGGCCGGACCGTCGTCGATCTCGCTGCGGTCGAACTCGACGCGCTGGCGCTTGAGCGGACCGTCGACGACGTGCTCGTCGGCCGCCTGGCTGCACCGGCCGAGCTCCGTCGACGCGGCAGGACCTCCGAGCTCCGGGCCACCCCAGGGGCATCGGCACGCTGCGCTCGACGTGCTCGCCGAGCGCGGCGACGGCTACGTCCCGCCGACGCAACCAGCTCGAGGCCGACGCTCTACGCGGTGCTCGACGATCCACGGCTCCCGCCGTACCGAACGCCAGGCCTCTTTCCCTGGTGGCCGAGCGGCTCCTGCCGGGTCGATGCGCTCATCCCATCGTGGCGCCGCATCATCGAGGCCGACGGTCGCCGCTGGCACACCCGCGGGCGCAGACTTCGAGCGCGACCGACGCGCGCGACCACCTCGCCCAGCGCCACGGCTACGAGGTGACTCGCTTCACGTACAAGCAGCTCGTCCGGAATCGCCTACGCGCTGAGGGCCTGTGGCATCGGCTCCTCGAGATCGGCCGCGTCCTGCCGCCAACGCGCGAGCTCCGACCCGCGCTCAGCGTGCAGCGTTCGCGATGGTTGAGTCACCGTCAGCGGTGGTTGGTGATCCAAGTCGCGGAGCTGGCAGGGGCGACCGAGTCAGATGCGGGTGTCGCGGCCGGCCCAGTAGGGGTCGCGGAGCTTGCGCTTGTAGAGCTTGCCGCTGGGGTCGCGGGGGAGCTCGACGGCGAAGTCGATCGACTTGGGGCGCTTGTAGCTGGCCAGGTTCTCGACGCAGAAGGCGACGATCTCGTCGCGGAGGGCGTCGTCGGGAGCGATCCCGTCGGCCGGCTGGATGACCGCCTTGATCTCCTCGCCCCAGTCCTCGTTGGGGATGCCGAACACGGCCACGTCGCCGATCTTCGGGAAGGTGAGCAGCGTCCCCTCGATCTCGGCCGGGTAGATGTTCACGCCACCCGAGATGATCATGTCGGACTTGCGGTCCTTGAGGAACAGGTAGCCGTCCTCGTCGAGCAGGCCCCAGTCGCCCACCGTGAAGAACCCCTCGGTGCGATTGTCGTCGGTCTTCTGGCGGTCGCCCTTGTACTCGAAGTCGGCCAGGGCCAGGCTCATGTAGACCGTGCCCTCGGTGCCGACCGGGACGTCCTTGCCGTCGTCGTCGAGGATGCGGATCTCGGATCCGGGCCACGCCTTGCCCACCGTGCCGGGCTTGGTCATCCACTCGGCCGCGGTCACGATCGTGCCGCCGCCCTCGGTCGCGGCGTAGTACTCCATGATCGAATCGCCCCACCACTCGATCATCTTGCGCTTGACCTCGGGCGGACACGGGGCGGCGGCGTGGACCATGCAGCGCAACGACGAGACGTCGTAGGACAGTCGCACCTCGTCGGGCAGGGCGAGCATGCGGTGGAACTGCGTCGGCACCATGTGGCTGGTCGTGACGCCGTGGCGGTCGATCAGCTCGAGCATGCCGTCCGGTGACCACTTGTCCATGAGCACCACCTGGTGACCCATGTGCAGTGCGTTGGCCGTCCACATCAGCACGGCCGTGTGGTACAGCGGCGAGCCGGTGATGTGGACGTTGCCGTCGAGCGGAGCCACGCCGAACATCCCTTGGAACCCGCTGAACAGCTCGCCCAGCACGTCGGGATCGATGTCGACCAGCCCGCGCTTGACGCCCTTGGGTCGCCCGGTCGTGCCCGACGTGTAGTGCATCGGCGCGCCGGCGATCCGATCGGCGGGCGCCGTCGTGGGCTGGCCGGCCGTCAGCTCGGCGAAGGGCCGGAAGCCCTCGATCTGGCCCGACGGCGAAGCGGTGATCGACGGGGACGTCGATCTCGGTGGCCGCCTTGACCAGCTCGTTGGCGAACCGATCGTCGCCGAGCAGGACCTTGGCGTCGCTGTCGTTGACGATGTAGGCGATCTCGGGCCCGACCAGGTGGTGGTTGATCGGCGTGATGTACAGGCCGATCTGGGTGGCACCGAGGTAGTACTCGAGCATCTCGATGCCGTTGCGGATCACACAGGCGACGGTGTCGCCCCGCTCGCACCCGAGCGCCCGCAACCCGTGGCTCACCTGGTTGGCCGCGCTGAGCAGCTCGCCGGCAGTGCGTTCGCGGCCCTCGGTGTCGACGACGGCGATGCGGTCGGGGTCGGCCGTCGCCATCCTCCAGAAGCCCAGCTCGGTCATGGATTGGTCCCCCCTGGTCGTGGGCGCCGGCTGGCGCGAACTAGAACGTGTTGCAGTAGTCTCGGACCCAGTTCGAGTCAGGTCAACTCAGGCCCACCCAGGGGGATGCATGCGCGCTGCCGTTCTACGCAACACCGGAGATGAGCTCCTCGAGATCGCCGACGGGATCGAGTCCGCCCCGCTCGGGACGACCGATGTGCGCATCGAGATCAAGGCGACCGGCGTCTGCCACTCCGACGTCCACGCCATGAACGGGGAGCTCCCCCAGGGCGTTCCGTTCGTGCCGGGCCACGAGGGCGCCGGGGTGATCACCGAGATCGGATCCGACGTGAAGGGCCTGGCCGTCGGCGACCACGTCATCGTGGCCTGGTCACCGCCGTGCGGGAAGTGCGTGGCCTGCGTGGACCAGAAGCAGCCCCAGCTGTGCGTGATGATCCAGTTCGCGGTGGCCGGGACGCCCCGGTTCAAGGAGGGCGACACCGATCTGTTCGGCATGGCCGGGTTCGGCACCTTCGCCGAGTCGATCGTCGTGCCTCAGGAAGGGGCCATCAAGATCGACGACGACGTCCCCTTCGAGATCGCCTCGCTCATCGGTTGTGGCGTGACGACCGGTGTGGGCGCAGCCATCAACACGGCCAAGGTCACGCCCGGCGCCACGTGCGCGGTGATCGGATGCGGCGGCGTGGGCATCAGCGTGATCCAAGGGTGCCGGCTGGCCGGAGCCTCGGTGATCGTGGCCGTCGACCTCAACGACGACAAGCTCGAGATGGCCAAGCAGTTCGGCGCCACCCACGCGGTCAAGCCCGACGAGCTGGCCTCGGCTCAGATGGAGCTCACCGGAGCGGCCGGCGGTTTCGACTTCACCTTCGAGGCCATCGGCCTGCCCCAGACGGTGCGGGCCGCCTACGACGCCGCTCGTCGCGGCGGCACGGTCACCGTCGTCGGCGTCGGCGGCTTCGACAAGATCGTCGAGTTCAACATGTTCGAGCTGTTCTTCAACGAGAAGACGATCCACGGCTCGTACTACGGCTCGTCCGACGTCCGCTCGGACTTCAATCGCCTGCTGCGCCTCTGGAAGACGGGTCGTCTCGACCTCGAAGGCATGATCAGCCAGCG
The DNA here is from genome assembly GCA_963734965.1 of uncultured Microthrixaceae bacterium. Taxonomy (GTDB): domain Bacteria; phylum Actinomycetota; class Acidimicrobiia; order Acidimicrobiales; family Acidimicrobilacustridaceae; genus UBA4742. Next base: position 662,652 of record CAVTJK010000003.1, read on the forward strand.
GATCAAGATCGAGGACGTCAACGACGCCATCGCCAAGATGTTGCGGGGCGAGACCATCCGCAGCGTCATCGAGTTCTGAAGGAGCATCGGTGAGTCCACCCGAGAGCGATGTCCTCTCCGCGCCCAATGTCGTCGAATACCCGTTCAGCCGGACCACCGGTCCAGTCATCGGTGCCTTCATGACCGGCCTGCGCGAAGGCGTGGTGCTGGGCATCAAGGGCAGCGACGGGCGCGTGCTCGTGCCTCCGCCCGAGTACGACCCGGTGACGGCGGCGGCGCTGACCGAGCTGGTCGAGGTGGCCGACGTCGGCGAGGTCTTGACCTGGGCGTGGATGGCCGAGCCGTTGGCGGATCAGCCGCTCGATCGACCCTTCGCCTGGGCCCTCGTGCGCCTCGACGGGGCGGACACCGGCCTGCTCCATGCCGTCGATGCGGGCTCGCCCGACGCCATGGCCACGGGCATGCGGGTCAAGGTCCGCTGGCGCGACGAGCGCGAGGGCAACATCACCGACATCGAGTGCTTCGAGCCGGAGGTCCAGGCGTGACCGACCTGGTGCTCCCCGGACGCCTGGCCGGCGTCGAGCCCGTGCGCAGCGTCCGCACGCCCGCTCGGCTCGACTACACGTTCACCGCCGGTAAGGCGACGACCACCTTCCTCAACGGACTCACCGAGAAGAAGATCCTCGGACAGCGCTGCCCCAAGTGCCACAAGGTGTACGTGCCGGCCCGCGGCGCCTGCCCGACCGACGGCGTGCCGACCACCGACATCGTCGAGCTTCCGCACGTGGGCACGGTCACCACGTTCTGCGTGGTCAACGTGCAGTTCTACGGGCAGGCCATGGAGCTGCCGTATGTGAGCGCCCTGATCCTGCTCGACGACTCGGACATCCCGCTCATGCACCTCATCCAGGAGGCGGTCACCGCGGACGTGCACATGGGCCAGCGGGTCGAGGCCGTGTGGGTGCCCGACGCCGAGCTGGCACCGACGCTCGAGAGCATCCGCTACTTCCGTCCCACCGGCGAACCCGACGCCGACTACGAGACCTACAAGGACAACGTCTGATGGCTCCGGTTCGTGACGTCGCCATCATCGCCTTCTCCCAGACGCCGCTCGTGCGCCGCGAGGAGGCCCAGAACGAGGTCGAGATGCTCATGCCCATCGTGGGCGAGGTGCTCGGCAAGGCCGGACTGCCCCACGATCAGGTCGGGTTCGTGTGCTCGGGCAGCTCGGACTACCTGGCCGGCCAGGCCTTCTCGTTCGTCATGACCCTCGACAGCGTCGGCCCGTGGCCGCCGATCTCGGAGTCCCACGTCGACATGGACGGCGCCTGGGCGGTGTACGAGGCCTGGGTGAAGATGCAGATCGGCGCCGTCGACACCGCCCTCATCTATTCCTACGGCAAATCGTCGCCGGGCGACATCCGCCGGGTGCTCACCCGCCAGCTCGACCCCTACTACCTGGCGCCGCTGTGGCCCGACTCGGTGGCCATGGCCGCCCTGCAGGCGCGCGCCTGCCTCGACGCCGGCGTCGTCACCGAGGCCGAGATGGCCGCGGTGGCGGCGCGCAGCCGCCAGTCGGCGGCGTCGAACCCGTACGCCCAGCTGACCAGCAGCGCCGACGCCGACGCCCTGCTCGGCGAGCCGATGTTCGTCGATCCGCTGCGCCGCCACGACTGCCCGCCCGTCACCGACGGCGCCGCCGCCATCGTGCTGGCCGCCGGCGACAAGGCCCGCGAGCTGTGCGAGCACCCGGCGTGGATACGCGGGATCGACCACCGCATCGAGGCCCATCAGCCGGGTCTGCGCGACCTGACCCGTTCGATCTCGACCGAGCAGGCCGCCGCCCACGCCGGTGTGGCCGACGGTCCCGTGGATCTGGCCGAGCTGCATGCCCCCTTCACCCATCAGGAGGTGTTGTTGCGCCAGGCGCTCGGCTTGAAGGACGACACGGTGATCAATCCGTCCGGCGGCGCGCTGGCCGCCAACGTCGTCATGGCGTCCGGCCTGATCAGGATGGGCGAGGCCGCCGACCGGGTGATGCGGGGCGAGGCCGGCCGGGCCGTCGCCCACGCCACGTCGGGACCGTGCCTGCAACAGAACCTCGTGTGCGTGCTCGAAGGAGATCGGGACTGATGGCCTGAACGCGTAGCGGTCGTCGGGATCGGCCAGACCAAGCACGAGTCGACCCGTGGCGATGTCTCCATCGCCGGGCTCGTGCGCGAAGCGGCCGAGCGTGCCCTCACCGACGCCGAGATGGCGTGGAGCGACATCGACGCCGTCGTCATCGGCAAGGCCCCCGACTTCTTCGAGGGCGTGATGATGCCCGAGCTGTACCTGTCCGAGGCCCTCGGCGCGGTGGGCAAGCCGATGTTCCGCGTGCACACCGCGGGCAGCGTCGGCGGCTCGACCGCCATCGTGGCCTCCGACCTGGTCAAGTCCGGGATCCATCGCCGGGTGCTGACCGTCGCCTTCGAGAAGCAGAGCGAGAGCGAGGCCATGTGGGCGCTGTCGCTGCCCATCCCGTTCCAGCCGCCGATGCACGCCGGTGCCGGTGGCTACTTCGCTCCTCACATCCGCGCCTACATGCAGCGGTCCGGCGCGCCCGACCACATCGGCATCCTCGTGGTGGTCAAGGATCGACTGAACGCCCTGAAGAACCCCTACGCCCACCTCCACGACGAAAACACCACGTTCGAGTCGGTGCGCGACTCGATGATGTTGTGGGATCCGATCCGCTACTCCGAGACGTGCCCGTCGTCGGACGGTGCGTGCGCCATGGTGCTGACCGACGAAGCCGGCGGTGACTCGGCCGCCCATCCCGCGGCCTGGGTGCACGGCACGGCCATGCGCAGCGAGCCGACGATGTTCGCCGGGCGCGACACGGTGTCGCCCATCGCCGGCCAGGAGTGCGCCAAGGACGTGTTCGCCCAGGCCGGGATCACCAACCCTCGTGAGCAGATCGACGTCGTCGAGATGTACGTGCCGTTCAGCTGGTTCGAGCCGATGTGGCTCGAGAACCTCGGCTTCGCCGCCGAAGGTGAGGGCTGGAAGCTGGTCGAGGACGGCGTCACCCAGATGACGGGCGACCTGCCCGTCAACTGCTCGGGCGGGGTGCTGTCGTCCAACCCCATCGGCGCGTCGGGCATGCTGCGCTTCGCCGAGGCGGCCATGCAGGTCCGCGGCCAGGCCGGCGAGCACCAGATCGACGGCGCCCGCACCGCCCTGGGCCACGCCTACGGTGGCGGCTCGCAGTTCTACTCCATGTGGGTGGTCGGGGCCGACAAGCCCTGATCAGTCGAGCTTCAAGACGCGCAGGGCGTTTTCGCGGAGGAACTTCGGCCACACCTCGTCTTTGAGGGCGACGTTGGGCATGTCGCCCCAGATGCGGTCGTAGGTGAGGCCGGCGGGGAAGTAACCGGCGTACATGATCTTGTCGGCGCCGCGCGTGTTGGCGTAGTCGATGATGGCCTTGGGGTAGTGCTTCGGGGCGAAGGCACTCGTCGAGTAGTAGAGGTTCGGCCACTTGAGCATGAGCTTCACGGCCAGGTCGGTCCACGGCTCGCAACCGTGGCGCGTCACGAACTTGAGATCGGGGAAGAACCAGCACACCTCGTCGATGTGCTCGACCTTCTGCGGCTCCATCGGGACCCGTGGTCCGGGCACACCGGCGCAGGCGAAGATCGGGATGTCGAGCTCGCAGCACTTCGAGTAGATCGGGTAGTAGCGCTTGTCGTTGATGGCGACCTGGGCGCCGGCCGGGAACGTCGTCACGGCCTTGATGTCCCACCGCTCGTGCATCTCGGTGATCAGCCGCACGGCCTTCATGCCGTCGTTCGGGTCGATGGCGACGCTCGAGAAGAACCGGTCGGGGTGCTGGGTCAGCGCCCGCTCGGCGTCTTCGTGGTCGCGGCCCACGCCGATCATCCCCCGCTCGATGCCGAAGCGGTCGAGGTTGTCGAGCACGACCGCGACGGGGTCGACGTTGTCGTCGAGATCGGCGGGCACGTCCTTGAACATGTACTGGGCCGGGAACGAGAAGCCCTTGCTCTCCTCGTCGCGCAGATGGGGAGCGAGGAACTTGTAGACCTCTTTGCGATTGCGGCTCGGAAAGCCGAGGAACGTCTCGATCACCGGGATCCCGGTCGGCATGGCCATGACCGAGATCCTAGAACACGTTCTCGTTTCAGTCGGCTTCGCCGCCGAGTGGGCCCACCCGGCTGGCGATGCTGGCGGTGCGACGATGCTCGCGCAGGACGTTGGCGTCGAGGCCGTTGGTCAGATAGCAGAACGAGATGTCCGAATCGGGATCGGCGAAGGCGATCTGGCCACCGGCGCCGGCGTGGCCGAACGTGCTGGGCGAGACCGTGTAGCCGAACCCGCGCATGGCCGATTGGGGCGGCTCGCCGGCGATGACCAGGCCCAGGGCACGGTTGGACGGGACGTTCATGAGTGGATCCGGCAGCCGCCCGTGGACCTCGCGGCTGCCCGCCCTCAGCACCCCGGCGTTCCACAGGTCGCCTGGGTTGTGCAACAGGGCCTGGTAGTAGAGGGCCAGGTCGGCCGCGGTCGAGACACCCCCGCCGCCGGGCACGCCGAGGGCGCGGATGTCAGGGCGGTTGAACGAGAGCAGCGCCGCCTCGGTGACCTCGCCCTGCATCATCTCGAGGTTCAGCCCGGCGATGCCCAGGGCGGCCTCGAGCTCCTGGCTGGTCGGTGGTTCGCCTCGCGCCTCGAGGTCGTTGATGTCGCCCTGCTCGTCGACAGGCACACCGAGCTGCAGGCGGTGCAGACCCAGTGGCTCGAGCAGGCGCTGGCGGATGAACGTCGTGTACTCGACTCCGCTCAACCGCTCGATCAGCTCGGCGATCACCCAGTGCGCCGACGTCGCGTGGTACTCGAAGCGCGTTCCCGGCTCCCAGTTGAGGCGCCAGGCGGTGAAGCGCTCGAGTCGCTGCTCGCGGGTGGGCGGCGGAACCAGGTTCAACGGCGCCATCGGGAAGCCGCTCTCGTGGAGCATGAGCTGGCGGATGGTGATGATGTCCTTGCCGTTGGTACCGAACTCGGGGATGAGCTCGGCCACGCGCTGGTCGAGCGAGACCGCGCCCTCGCTCAACAGCAGCCAGAAGGCGCCGATGACGACGGCTTTGGTGCACGAGAACATCGTGTAGCGGCTGTCGGGCGCGGCGTCGCCGATCGTCTCGTAGGCGACGAGCTGGTCTCTCGCCGCCACCGCCACCTGGCACGACGGCAGCACACCTTCGTCCACCTCACGGTGGCAGCGTTCGATCAGGGCGGCGAGAGCCTTGGCGTCGACCCCCACCTCGGCCGGATCGTCGATCTCCACCTTGCGTGCGTCGCTCTCAGGCACGGTAAACCCCCGGTTCCCAGCGGCTCTTCCGGCCGCCGTCGGCCGCACGGTAGCCGCGGAACGGCGCGACCGCAGTGGTACCGTCGCTCGCCGTGACCCAGACGCGAACCGGGCGCCGGTCCACGCGCACATTCCGGGTCGAACAGGTCCTGTTGGTACTGGCGCTGTTGGCCCTGCTCGTGTCCATGGTCGTCGGCTTCATCCCGGTCGAGAACCCGAACGTGCAGTCCTGCGGCGCCCCCTTCGTGTTCTCGTGGCGCACCACCAACGACGTCGTCCTGCCCATCTCGGGATCCTCGGGGGCACCGGCCAACGTCGATCAGCTGCGGGCTCAGCCACCGTGCCACCAGCGGGTCGACCAGCGCCTCGTCATCGCCGGACTGGCCTTCGCCCTCAGCGTGGTTCTCGGACTCGTCGGCGCCGTCCTCGGGTTGATCGATGATCGCAACCGCTACCGCGCCGCGCCCCGCTTCGAGTCCTACCTGCGCGAGCGACCGCCCGACGTCCCGTCCGATCCGTGGGATCTCCCCGTCATCCCCGAGACGGATCTGGGCGAACGGCTGCCCGACATCGAGTGGCGCGAGGTCAGGGTCGTCCTGGGCGTCAGCGTGCTGGCCACCGTCGTGCTGGTCGTCCTGGCGTCCTGGAGCCGGGTGCACGAGGCCCTCGACCACTTCAGCGTGGGCTGGGCCGTCGTAGCCGTCCTGTTGACGGTGCTGACCTATCCGGTGGCCGCCGCCGCCGTGATGATGGCGACCGACGACGCCAGCGAGGGCTCGCGCTCGTTCCGCCCCACGTTGGCGACCGCCGTCGCCTCGTCGTTCACCGGCCGGCTCCTGCCCGAATACGGTGCCGCCGGTCTGGCCGCCCACCAACTCGTCCGGTCCGGAATCGACCGGGTCACGGCCATCGGTCGGATCGCGGTCGTCGACTCGGTTGCCGTCGCGGCCCACACGGCCCTGCTCGTCGTCGTCGGACTGATCGCGCTGAGCGGGGGCCAGCCGGCGGGGGTGAGCATCAGGGCCGAGTGGTTGGTGTGGGTCGCCGTCTTCGTCCTGGCCGTCGTCGGGATCGTCGACGCGCCGCGCCGCTACCGCACGCTGGTGGTTCGACCCGGACTGCGCTCGCTCACCGAGTCGGTGGCCACGTTGGGCGAGCCGGCGCGGCTGGTGGGCATCGTCTTGTCGTGCCTCGTCCTGGCGCTGCTCAACGCCATCGTCCTGCTCGTGGCCATCCACGCCTTCGGGGCCGATGCCGCGGCCATGCCCGTCGTGGCCGTGGGTCTTCTGGCGGCGGCCGCCGTCGTGATCGCACCGACGCCCGACGGCGCGGGGCTGGTCGAGCCGGTCATCGTCCTGGGCCTGGTGTGGGCCGGCGCCAGCGGCGGCGCGGCGGTGGCCGCCATGGTCCTGGCCCGGATCGTCGGGTTCTGGCTGCCGATGCTGCCGGGCTGGATCGTCCTGCGCCGCCTGGTGCGGGCCGGGACGCTCTGACCTACTGGTCGGGGCGGTACTTCGACGAGGCGGTGGCGTCGGGGCGGATGAACACGGGCTGGCCGTCGCCCGCCGGCGCGGCCGGGGCCCACACGCCGCGCGAGGCGTCCGGATCCTGGGCGTAGAACTGGTGGTACCACTTGCGGAACTTCATGAAGGGGGGATCGGTGTCGGCCAGGGCCGGCCGCACGATGTGGGCCTTGTTCTCCCAGATCGGGCGATCCTCCTCGAACTGCTTGCACACCTCGGCCACGAAGGCCCGACCGACCGACGACGTCGTCTCGGCGTCGCCGAGGCTGCGGGTCTTGAAGCTGAAGCGGACCTCGGATCGATCGCGGTCGACGGGCACGGCGGCGCCGATGAGCAGCGTGTCGACGATCCCCGAGAAACGAGTGGTGGCGTAGCCGGGACCCTGGTTGTCGACGTCGATGCGGCCGTCGACCACGCCACGGGGCGTGGGGAACCGCTGGACCGAGCGCATCCGTGACCGGGCCCCGTCGGTGTCGTAGCTCTGGATCTCGGGCACCGTCGCCGTCTGGTGCACGTAGCGGAAGTGGGGGCCGTCGACCGAGTTCTCGGCCATCTCCTGGCATCCGGCGGCGACGCTGAACACGACGTTGGTCCAGTCTCCGAACTCCGGATCCTCCAGCTCGACCGGCGGCTCGATCTCATAGGTCGGTTCGGCGTCGTCGGGGTGGTACCAGGCCAGGATGAACTGGTTGAACTCGCGGACCTGGTAGGTGCGGATGCGCGCCCGCTGGTTCACGCGGTTGCCGTAGGGGATGAGCGTGTTGAGTCCGTCGACGTCGAACTGCCAGCCGTGGAACGGGCAGACGAGCTCGTCGCCGTCGACCCGCCCGCCGTAGCCGAAGTGAGCGCCGAGGTGCGGACAGAAGGCATCGTTGAGGTGGGCCGCGCCCTGCTCGTCGCGCCACAGCGCCAAGTGGCGGCCGAAGTAGTACCGGGGGAGCACGTCACCGATGCCCACGTCGCCTGACCACGCGACCTGGAACCAGCCGTAGGGGATGGTGAACGGATAGCGCGGCTCGCCCGGATCCATCTCGGGATGGATGGCGGCGGCCGCCGGGCCAGAGGTCACGTCGGTCAACTCGGTCATGGAGTCGTCGTCCCTCGCTGGTCGAGCTTGAGCACGCGGCGCGCGTTCTCGCGCAGGAACTTGGGCCACACGTCGTCCTTCAACGGAACGTTGGGCAGCTCACGCATGATGCGATCCAGGCTGAGACCCATGGGGAAGTAGCCGGCGTACATGATCTTGTCGGCGCCCCGGGTGTTGGCGTAGTCGATGATGGCCTTCGGGTAGTACTTGGGGGCGAAGGCACTGGTCGAGTAGTAGAGGTTGGGCCACTTGAGCAGCAGCTTCACGGCCAGATCCGCCCACGGCTCACAGCCGTGACGGGTGACGAAGGTGAGCTCGGGGAAGAACCAGCAGACCTCGTCGACCAGCTCGACGTGCTGGCACGCCATGGGGACACGAGGTCCCGGTACACCGACGCAGCAGAAGATGGGGATGTCGAGCTCGACGCACTTGGCGTAGATCGGATACATCCGCTTGTCGTTGATCGGCACCTGCGGGTTGCACCCCGCCGGGAACACCTGGGCGCTGATGGCTCCGTGGGCCACGGCATCCTCGAGGTCGCGGACCGCCTTCATGCCCCGATTGGGGTCGACGCTGGCCGAGGCCAGGAACCGATCGGGATGCTCGCGCAGGGCCCGGCCCGTCTCGCCGGTCGTGACGTAGCCGACCATGGCCTGGTCGATGCCGTGGTGATCCATCTGGGCCAGGACGAAGCCGACGTTGTCGTCTTCGTCGTAGTCCTGAGGCACCTCTTTGAACATGTACTGGACCGGGAACTCGAAGTCGTCCTGGCTCTCCTGATCCCGCATCAGCGGCTTCAAGAAGTGGTACCAGTCCTTCTTGGGGCCGTCCGGGATGCCGAGCATCAGATCGACGATGCCGACGTCGGTGGGCATGCTCATCCCGCAAGTATAGAACAGGTTCTACTTTCTGGCTCTCCGGTCGGCGAGCCTCCCTCCGAGCGCCTTCGGCATCCGCCTCTCATCGCACCAGCGGCTCCGCGTCGCTCCGCCGCGTGACCACGGTCGGCGAGCCTCCCTCCGAGCGTCGTCGCCATCCGGGCAAAAAGCGCACACCCGCCCGAGGGCGGGTGTGGCTCGCGGAGGGGCAGGGAGGGAGACCAAGGCCCTGCGTGGTCTTCGGTGCCCGGTCGGAGGACCTGGGTCAGGCGGCCGGGTGCACCTCGTCATAGGGTACGCCAGCTTGGAGCTCAGCGACCCACGCTTCGAACTCGAGCTCGCTGGCCCGGCGCCGATAGGCCGTGGCCAGGGGCAGCGTCAGCGACTCGGACTGGTGGCGCAGGCTGTCGGCCCGCTGGCGCAGCAGGTGGGACTGGCCCACCAGCTCCTGGTTGATCTCGACGACATAGCTCATGGTGGCCTCCGCGGTCATCTCGAATTCTCGGCCCCGCTGGGGGAGCGGCGGCATCGAGACCGTCCAACCACGGATGGCACCCGTGTAGTCCGGATCAGGCTGTGGCGTTGGTCACCCGAGCATCGTCGACCTTGCCGTAACGCCGGCGGAACAGGATCGAGGCGACCAATCCGGCGGGCAGGGGCAACCAGTACGACACGACCCGGTAGGCCAGGGTGGCCAGCAGGGCGTCGGCCGGTTTGATGCCGGCGGCGACGAGGGCGGCGGTGAGTCCCAGCTCGACGAAGCCCAGACCGCCCGGCGTGATCGGGATCATCGAGAGCACGGCCGCCGCGCCATAGGCCAGCAGGATCAGGCTGAGCTTGGGCTTGGCTCCGGTGACGGCGTAGATGGCGGCGACCAGCGCGAGGTAGTCGAGTCCCCAGTTGCCGACGGCGGCGGCCAGCGCGGTCCGCCAGCGCGGTCCGAGCGTCGCCACCATCACGTCGCGCTGCTGCACGAGTCCGGCCGCGGTCGGTCCTCCTATCGACGGCTCGGCCGAGCCTCCGTCACCGCCAGGGTCGCCCTGGTGGTCCGCCTGCCACCGGTGCTTGAGCCTCATGACGCGACGAGCCGGGAGGATGATGTGGAGGATGACCCAATGGCCGATTCGTTCGACCCACCGACCGACGGCGTTCAGCGGACGGTCGAAGCGCACGAGGGTGAAGACCAGGGCGAACAGCACGCCGAACAGCAGCGCTCCACCCCACGCGATGACGGCGAGATCACCGGGAACCGGCGCGGTCAGGATCGAGCCGACCACGGCGACCATCGGCAGGGCGAAGAGCACGCCGTTCGAGACGATCGAGGTGGCGGCCAGCGCGGCGCCCGCCGTGGGCCGGTTCACGCCCGAGACCGACAGCATGCGGTAGCCGGTTGCCGCGCCCACCGCGGCCCCGCCGGGCACGACCTTGCTGACCGCGTTCGACACGAGTTGGGCGGTGGCGGCCACGAACCACGACACCTGGGGCAAGGCGGTGCGCGTGAGCTTCCACTGGCAGGCGAAGCTGCCCGCTTCGAGGGGGAGGATGACGACGAACCACCACTTGATGCTGGTGAGCTTGGGGATCTGCTCCCACACGTCGAGCAGCTGGGGCAGCAACAGGTAGAGGGCGATGGCGCTGGCGAGGAGGGCCAGCACCCGACCGAGGATGCGGGGCCAGGTCGCCGGTTCGACGGCGATGTCCTCGGGGGGCATCGACGCGGGCGTGGTGGCGCCGAGCGTTGGCTCGAGGGCCGGACGGCCCGACCGGGGCGGCCGGCGCTCGGGGTCGATGTCCACGTCGGGGTCCGGCACGGCTCAACGTTATTGCCCAACGCGACCTTGGCGACGCTCCGTGGCTCAGCCCAGGGCGCCGCTGGCGCGGAGCTCGGCGATCTGGGCGTCGTCCCAACCGAGCACGTCGCGCAGCACCTCGTCCGAGTGTTGCCCGACGGTCGGCGCCTTGGCCGGCGCGGGCAGCTCCTCGCCCATCATCTTGATGGGGGTCGACAACATGTCGGCACCGTGCTCGGCCGCCCCCCACACGAAGCCGAGGCGATCGGCGAACTGGGGGTCGTCGGCGATCGTCTTGGGTGTGTTCACGGGCGCGATCGTGGTGTTGACGGTCTCGCTCCAGGCGATCCAGTCGGCGCTCGTGCGCGTACGGAAGATCTTCTCGAGCTCGTCGCGCAACTCGAGGTCACCGACCGCGTGATCGGCGTACTGCGCGCCAGGATGGGACTCGAAGAGGTCGGCGCGACCCACCCCCTCGCAGAAGTTCTTCCAGAACTCTCGCTCGCTGGCCATGAACAGGACGTGGCCGTCCGAGGATTCGTAGATCTGGTAGCGCACGCCGTCCTTCATCCCGGCCGTGCCTGGCGCTCGGCGCTCGTAGTTGTCGGACTTGTTGCCCGTGACCTCGGACTGCGGGCGCTCGTAGGCCTTGTGGGTCTCGCTGCGATACCAGTCGAAGGCGGCGGCGGCGTCGCTCTGGGCGATCTCCATGCGGCAGCCCTCGCCTGTCTCTCGCGCCCGGATGATCCCGGCCAGGACCCCGAGCGCGCCGTAGAGCGGTCCGGCGTTGATGCCGATCGACACGTGCTCGGGCAGATGGCAGTGGCCCTCGTCGTCGTATTCGGGGTTCACGATGCCGGCCCAGGTGTCATAGGCGACACCGTGGCTCGGCAGCTTGGCGTAGGGCCCCGTCATGCCGTAGCCGGAGATGGTGCAGAACACGATCCGCGGGTTCACCTCGCGCAGCTGGTCGAATCCGAGGCCGCGGCGCTCGAGGGCGCCCGGACGCATGGCCTCGATGACGGCATCGGCCTCGGTGGCCAGGGCGAGGAACGTGGCCACGCCTTCGGCGGTCTTGAGGTCGAGCACGATGCTGCGCTTGCCGCGGTTGAGGTGCAGGTGCATCAGCGACACGCCCTCGACGATGGGCCACGTCATCTCCCGGATGTAGTCACCCTGCGGCGACTCGACCTTGAGCACGTCGGCTCCGAGGTCGACGAGCGTCGACGTGATGGCGGCGGGCCCGAGCAGCGAGGCCTCGAGGATGCGGACGCCGGCCAGCGGAGCCGGCGTGGCGGAGGAGGAGCCGTTGGTCATGGCTCATATCTGACACTCCATCAGATTCGAGAGCAAACTGGGTCGCGATCGGGCACCGGGCCGTGGCGACCGTGCCATGATGAGCCGTCTGACGTGCTGTCCGGACGAGAACAGCGACCTGAGCCGTAGGGGGACGAGATGCGAGTGGTGGTCGACTTCGATCTGTGCGAGAGCAATGCGATCTGCATGGGAATCGCGCCCGAGGTCTTCGAGGTCCGCGACGACGACTTCCTCTACGTGCTGAACGAGACGCCTCCCGAGGCGATGCGCCCCAAGATCGAAGAGGCGGTGCAACGCTGCCCGAAGCAGGCCATCTCGATCGTCGAGGAGTGACCAGGGCCTGCCGCGGCGATCGTCGACGGAGGCGTCGGTGATCGGATCGGTCGTCATCGTCGGCGCCTCGCTGGCGGGCATGCACGCCGCGCAGACGCTTCGCCATGACGGCTTCGAGGGACGGATCACCGTCATCGACGCCGATCCGTGCACTCCCTATGATCGGCCGCCGCTCTCGAAGCAGGTGCTGGCCGGCGAGTGGGACTCGGAACGGATCGTCCTGCCCGCGGCCCAGGCCGATCTCGGGATCGACTGGATGCTCGGCCGGCGGGCCATGCGCCTCGATCGCAGCGACCGTTTCGTCGGCCTCGACGGCAACGACCGGGTCGGCTACGACGGGCTCATCATCGCCACGGGTGCGGCGGCCCGCTGGCTGCCGGGCAGCGAGGCGCTCGACGGGGTCCACGTGCTGCGCACCCTCGACGACTGCCTGGCTCTGCGCGCCGCACTCGACGCGGGGCCCGAGCGCGTCGTCGTGGTCGGCGCCGGCTTCATCGGGGCCGAGGTGGCGGCGACGTGTCGTGGCCGAGGGCTGGCCGTCACGCTGCTCGAAGCGGCACCGGTCCCCCTCGAACGGGCTCTCGGCGCCCGCATCGGCTCGGTGATGGCCGACCTGCACCGCGAGCACGAGGTCGATCTGCGCCTGGGCGTAGGCGTCGACGCCCTCGAAGGTGACGACCGTGTTCGGGCCGTTCGCCTCGGTGACGGCTCGGTCGTCGAGGCCGAGGTCGTGGTGGTCGGTGTGGGCGTGAGCCCGAACACCTCGTGGTTGGAAGGCTCGGGCCTCAACATCGACAACGGCGTCGTGTGCGACGAGACGCTCCTGGCCGCGCCGGGCATCACCGCCGCCGGCGACATCGCCCGCTGGCCCTCGAAGCGCTTCGGTGAGTACCTGCGGGTCGAGCACTGGGAGACGGCGGTGCAGATGGGCGAGGCGGCGGCGCGCCGGCTGTTGGCCGAGGACTCCGATGCCGCGCCCGAGGCGTTCGATCCCGTGCCATGGTTCTGGAGCGACCAGTACGACCGCAAGATCCAGCTGGCCGGCCGTTCGAGCGCGGACGACGATGTCGAGGTGGTCCTGGGTTCGCTCGACGAGCGCCGCTTCGTCGCCCTCTACGGCCGCCAGGGAACCGTCGTCGGGGTGCTGGGCATGAACCGACCCGCCCATGTGGCCCGCCTTCGGGCCCTGGTCGAGGACCAGGTGCCGTGGGCCGAGGGCCTCGAACGGGCTCGAGCCGACTGATGAGCGTGACCTCCTCCGCCACCGAGCTCGTCGACCATCTCGACGAGGACGGAGCCGTCGCGGGAGCGGTGACCCGTCAGGCCATGCGCGACGGCAACCTGCGCCATCGCACGGTCGCCATCGTGGTCGTCAACACGCGCAACGAGGTGCTCGTCCACCAGCGCGCCGACTGGAAGGACGTCTGGCCGTCGCGGTGGGACGTCGCCTTCGGCGGAGTCGTCGGCGCCGGCGAGGCATGGGAGGACGCGGCCGAACGTGAGCTGCTCGAAGAGGCCGGTGTGCGCACGCCGCTCGAGTACCTCGGCGAGGACACCTATGACGACGACCACGTGCGCGAGGTGGCGCGCATCTATCGCACCCGCGCGGATGGTCCCTTCAGCCACGACGACGGCGAGGTGGTCTCGACGAGCTGGGTGCCCCTGGTCGAGCTGGCCGATTGGATCGCGGCGCACGAGCTGTGCCCGGACGGTGTAGCTCTCGTGCTCCCTCGCCTCGACGCGCCGTAGGGCCGCCGCGAGCGCGGCCCGTGGCGCTATTCCGACGCGACCGCGTCGAGGATGTCGATGTGAGTGGCGCGCCAGGCCGGGATGAGCGACGCCAGCAGGCCGATGGCCAAACCGATGAGGGCGATGACGCCCATCTCGCGCCACGGCCACGAGAACGACTGGCTCCCCGTGAACAGAGGTTGGGTGACGGCCCACGCCACGAACAGGCCGAAGATCATGCCGAGGACGGTGCCGTCAGCGGCCAGGATCACCGATTCAGAGCGGATCGTGCGCTGGAGTTGGCGCCGACTCATCCCCACCGAGCGGAGCAGCCCGATCTCGGGGGTGCGCTCGGTGACCGACAGGATGAGGGTGTTCACGATGCCGAACACGGCGATGGCGATGGCGAAGGCCAACAGCGCGTTCACCGACGAGATGATGGCGTTGAAGAACGATTTGATCAGCAGCGCGATCTCGTTGCCGGGGTTGACGCTCACCGTCGAGTAGCTGGCGGTCACGTCGTCGAGGTGGTTCTTGACCGCGTCGAGCTGGCCCGGTTTCACGATGATCGACATCGTCGTGGGCAGCAGGTCCGGGTCGGCGGCCAGCGCCGCCTTGGCCGAGACCAGATCGGCGGTGATGTCGAGCGAGAACTTGGTCTCGACGCCGACGGTGAACTGCTTGGTCACCCCGTTCTTGAACACGACCGACACCGTTGAGCCGGGGGAAGGACCGCCGCCGCGACGCGCCCGACCACCCGGGCCGAGAGGGATCGCGATCTGATCGTCCGGCATCGTGGCCAGGTCGCCCGTTTCGGACTTCACCTTCAAGACGTTGGCGACCTGTTCGGGGTCGGCCGCCGACACGCGGCTGCTGAGCGTGTTGTCGTCGGCCCCGACGATCCGGCCGATGCCGCCGTAGATCGGCACGGCCGACTGGATGCCGGGAGTGGCCCGGATCTGGCGTTGGAGGTTCGGCGACAGCCCGCTGCTCGCCGAGGTCACCGTCAGGTCGGCGGTGGAGAACTGCGAGAGCGCGTCGACCGCGTAGTCGCGTATCGCGCCTCCGGCGGCCGTTACGAAGACGACCAGGAACATGCCGATCACCAGCGCGTTGGCCGTGGTCGCGGTACGGCTCGGGTTGCGCCGCGTGTTCGACACCGCCAGCCGCGACGGCATCCCGAGCCGGCCGAGCAGGACACCGACCAGCGACGCGAAGCCGCGTGCGAGCACCGGCCCCGCGATCAGCGTGCCGAGGAACAGGAAGATCGGTCCCACGGCCACGATGAGCGCCGTTCTTGGCTGCCATCCCCCCCAGCAGGACGACCGCGCCGAACCCGATCATGGCCATGCCGATGATCCCGCGCACCTTGCTCGTCCCGCTCCGGTCGACCGTCGCGATGCGCAGGGCTTCGAGCGGGCTGGTCCGGGCGGCGCGGAAGGCCGGGACCGTGGCCGAGACGAGGGTGACCACGAGCCCGACGACCAGGACCTCGATCACGCTCGTCGGCGAGATCACGAGGCCGATGCCGCCCGAGCTGGTGATGTTCTTCAGGATCGGCACGACGGCCAGCAGCAGGAGGAAGAGCCCGACCCCGACGAGAAGCCCGATGGCGCTGGCCACGATGCCGACGACGATGGCCTCGAGCCACACGGCATGGCGCACCTGTGGCCCCTGGGCGCCGAGGGCGCGGAGCAGGGCGAACTCCCGCACCCGTTGGGCGACGACGATCGAGAAGGTGTTGTAGATGATGAGGATGCTGACGCCGAGGGCGATCCAGGCGAAGACCTGCAGCGCGGTGCCGATGAAGCTGACCAGCGCGGCGGTGTCGGCGGCCGCCTGTTCCCGCAGCGCATCCCCGGTCTGCACGTTGTACTGCTGGCCCACGGTCTTCTGCAGGTCGCTCACCAGCTGGGTCTCGCTGAGTCCCGACCGACCCTGCACGTAGATCGTGTCGTAGAGCTGCTTGCCGGCGCCGAGCTGAGAGAAGGCATCCGGCGCGCTCACGAGGATGTCACCGTCGGCGGTCGACGAGGCTCGCTGGCCGTAGCGCGTGATGCCGACGACGGTCGCCCGCTTCGTGCCCGAGGCCGTGGCCAGGTCGAGCGATTGGCCGATCGGCCAGTGCTTGTTGTTGGCCGTGGCTTGGTCGATGGCGATCTGACCGGCCTCGAGGGGCGCCCGGCCCTTCACGATGCGGTAAGGGTTCAACGCCGCGACCGGCACCCAGAGCGAACCGTTGGCGTGCTTGAGCTGCGTTGTGTTGTTCGAGCCCAGCACGTTGAGCGGAGCCGACAGGTTGCCGGCTGCGGCCTGGACCCCTTGTGCCCCTTGGACAGTGCCGAGCAGATCGGCCGGCAGGCTGGACGTCTGGATGGCCGCACCGCGACGCGCCTGGCGCTGATCAGATTCGAGCCGTGGCTCGACGGCGGCGTCGACCCCCTTCAGGGCGGACACGGCGTTCGACTTCAGCGTCGGCCCCAGCGAGTCGCTCAGCACGAGCGTGCCGGCCAGGAAACCGGTGCCCACGATGATGGCCAGCATCGTGGCGATGAAGCGACCGGGCTTGGCGCGGAGGTTGGCCAGGGTCAGTCGCAGCATCGGACGGCGAGCCTAGGCGGGGGACCCCGGCAAGAAGTGGTCACCCTGGCCGTCGGTCCCGTCGTCACTAGTCTCTGTCTGGTGCAACTGCGGGAGGTGCCGTACTGGCCCCGGTCCCGGACGTCGAAGCTGGCCGAACGACTGGTCGGCGGGGCCCTGCTCGCCGCAGTGGCCACGGCCGCACTGGCCTGGTGGATGTCGGCGGTGGAGCTGTCCAAGTGGTGGCTGCTCGTAGCCATCGCCGTGCCCTCGTTCGTCGCCGCGGGCTGGGCCACGCGTGACGAGGGTCGGGTGGCGAGATGTTTGGCCGGCGTCAGCATGGCGGTCGTGGGGGCGCTGATCTGTTGGCAGGTCTGGATCCCCGTTCCGGCCTTCTATGAGGTGTTGAGGTCGCACCACGCCTCGGCCGATGCGACCGCCGAGCAGATCATGGCTGCGACGACGCCCCCAGGCGGTTGTCGCACGCCCACGCCGGGCGAGCTCGGTGTGCTGGCCCAAGTCGGCCCGTGGGACCAGTTGTGCGTGTTCGTGGCCGCCGACAGTGGGTTCCGCAGCCTCGAGCTCCAGCGGCCCGTTGGATCGAAGGCCGACGGCCTCACGTACAGCTCGAACGGATCGCACGGCGGTGCCTGCTACCGCCGGGTGGTCGGCCACTGGTTCGCCCACGCACCCGCCAACGGGGAGGACCCGGTCGACCCGTGCCCCCGCGGCTACGAGTTCCAAGGCAGCGGTTGAGGGTGAGGGGTGAGGGAACAACTATTCGAGATTTACCGTGTATTTGTGTCGTTGCCCGTGGTTGAGGGTGGATAGCATGGACGCATGTTCGATGTGGTCGACCTCGAGGATCGGTGCCAGAAGGCGGCGCTGGAGGACCTGACCTTCGCGTCGGACGACGAGTTGTGTGAGGCGGTGCAGCGTCGTGGCTCGGGCTCGGGCCGGTCTGGATGCGGCCGAGGCTCATGTGTTGGGCGAGCTCGAGAGCCGGGGGGTGTGTGATCGGGATTTCGGGGTGGGGACCGCATCGTGGGTCGCAGCTGAGACGGGTGCGCCGCGGGCTGCGTGTCGGGCTCGGGTGCGGTTGGGGACCCGACTGCGCAAGCTGTGGGCGGTCGATCAGCCGCGTTGTCGCAAGGCCGGATCGGTCTGGCCCATGCCAACGCCCTGGGCGACGCGGTGGCCAATCCTCGGGTCGGGGACCTGATCGCCGATCTGGAAGCCGAGTTGGTGGAGGCGGCGCAGCACTGCCCGTTCGAGATCTGGAAACGAGACCTGACCGTGTTGGTCGAACTCTTGGATCAGGACGGGGGCTATGACCCGAACCAGGATCTGACCGCCAACACGTTGCACGCCAGCCTGGTCGGCGACGCCCGCCTCGTGATCTCCGGGGAGCTGGTGGGTGAGAACGCCCTGGTGGTGGCCCAGGCCCTCAACCTCAAGGCCGACGAACTGGCCCGCCGGTACCGCCACGACCACAACCAGACCGAAGACGTCGACATGCCCGCCCGTTCAACGCTGCTCGCCCTGGCGTTGGCCGAACTGTGCCGGGCCGGACTGGCCACCGACCCCGCCACCACCCGAGCCCCCCACCCCGACGTCACCCTGGTCATCCGCACCCAGAGCTCGCAGACCGGACACGACGAAGCGTCGCAGGACGACAACGACGACGACTCCGACGACGGGTGCGACGACGAGACCGGACACGCCCCACGGCTCCGCACGAACCCCGTAGCTACGTCCTGCCGGACTGGTTCGGCGTCGACGATCCACGGCCCGGGCTGTTCACCGTCGACGGGGATCGGCTCACCACCCTCGAGCGCTACCAACACCTGCTGTGTGACGCCGGCGTCACCGCGCTCATCGTCGACTCCCTCGGCGTGCCCCTCGACCTCGGCCAGACCGTGCGGCTGGCCACCCCGGCCCAGCGCCGGGCCCTGGCCGTCCGAGACGGCGGCTGCGTGTTCCCCGGCTGTGACGCCCCGGTGTCATGGTGCGACGCCCACCACGTCGACTGGTACGAACACGGCGGCCCCACCGACATCGCCAACCTGGCCCTGCTGTGCCGCCGCCACCACGGCATCACCCACCGCCACGGCTGGACCATGACCACCACCCCCGACCAACACTTCACCTGGACCACCCCCACCGGCCACGTGCTGCACAGCCAACGTCATCTCGGCCGACCACCTCCGGGTCCGTAACACTGGCGGGGTGACCGCCACCGCCTTCCTGTTGCTGAGCCTGGCGGCAGTGGCCGCCGTGGTCGACTGGTTCGCGGTCGGCACCGGGATGCGAGGGCTGGAGTACATCGCCAAGCCGCTGACGTTGGTGGCGTTGGTCGCGGCGGCGACGACCCTCGATGTGTCAGACGGGGCGGTGCAGGGTGCCTTCGTGGTGGCGCTGGTGTTCTCGCTCATCGGCGACGTGCTGTTGGTGGTCCCCGACGAGACCTGGTTCGTGTTCGGGCTGGGATCGTTCCTGGCCGCCCACATCGCCTACATCGTCGGCTTCTGGATCATGGGCGTCGCCGTGTTCCCGCTGCTGATCGGCGTGGTGATCGTGGCCGTGGCGGTCGTGGTGCTCGGCCGGCGGATCGTGGCGGGTGTGGCCGAGGGATCCGAGCCCGAGCTGGTGGTGCCGGTGGCGGCCTACATCGGGGCCATCTCGTTGATGGTGGCCAGCGCCATCGGGACGACGGTCGCGCTGGCCATCGTCGGGGCGTCGCTGTTCTACGTCTCCGACGCCCTCATCGCCTGGACCAGATTCATCAAGGATCTGGCATGGGGTCGGCTGGCCATCATCGTGACCTACCACCTGGCGCAGTTCGCCCTGGTGTTGTCGTTGACGTGACCGATAGAACTACACGATGAGTGGCCCGAAGCCTCCTCCCAGCCGGATCGTGATCGCCGAGGTCGCGCCCGTCGTCGCGGGTGGTCGCCGTCCGCTCAAGCGGGTGGTGGATGAGCCGATCACGGTCGGTGCCACCGTCTTCGCCGACGGCCACGATCCCCTCCGAGTGGCGGTCGCCCATCGGCGGACCGGCGGTCGGAAGTGGGTCGAGATCCCGATGGTCCAGGTCAACCCCGGTCTCGATCGGTGGGAGGCCACCATCGTCGCCGACCAGGTCGGGCGCCACGAGTTCGAGATCCGGGCCTGGATCGACGACGCCGGCTCGCTGGCCGCGCCTGCGACCTCGGCCGCCGTGCCGGTGCTGGTCGAGTCCGAGCGCGCCCTGTTCTCGACCTGGTACGAGCTGTTCCCGCGGTCGGTCACCGCGCCCCGACCGGGCACGCTGGCTGATGTCGTCACCGAGCTCGACGACGTGGCCGATCTCGGGATCGATGTCCTGTACCTCCCGCCCATCCACCCCATCGGGTCGTCCTTCCGCAAGGGCGCCAACAACACGGAGGGGGCCGGGCCCGACGATCCCGGCAGCCCCTGGGCCATCGGTTCGGCCGACGGGGGCCACGCGGCCATCCATCCTGACCTGGGCACGTTCGAGGACTTCAAGGCCCTGGTCGCGGGGGCCGCCGACCGAGACATCGACGTCGCCATCGACCTGGCCTTCCAATGCTCGCCCGACCATCCCTGGGTCACCGAGCATCCCGAGTGGTTCCGGCACCGGGCCGACGGGACCATCCAGTACGCCGAGAACCCGCCCAAGCGCTACCAGGACATCTACCCGCTCGACTTCACCGGTACGGAGTGGCGGAGCCTGTGGGACGCGTTGTTGGAGGTGACACTGTTCTGGTGCGAGCGGGGTGTCCGCATCTTCCGGGTCGACAACCCGCACACGAAGCCGTTCGCCTTCTGGGAGTGGCTGATCGCCGAGGTCATCGAGCGCCATCCGGGCACGATCTTCCTGGCCGAGGCGTTCACCCGTCCCGCCGTGATGCACGAGCTGGCCCAGCTCGGTTTCACCCAGAGCTACACCTACTTCACGTGGCGGACGTCGAAGGGCGAGCTGACCGACTACCTCACCGAGCTGAGCACCGCGCCGAGCGTCGACGAGCTGCGGCCCAACCTGTGGCCCACCACGCCCGACATCCTCCCCTGGTCGCTGCAGAACGCTCCGCTCTCGGCCTTCGCCGTGCGCCTGGTGCTGGCGGCCACGCTGTCGCCGAGCTACGGCGTCTACGGTCCGGCCTTCGAGCTGGGTGACAACCGGCCGGCCGGTTCGCCCGTCGAACCGAAGGAGGAGTACGCCGACTCGGAGAAGTACCAGCTTCGCCAGTGGCGCGGGCCCGACGGCCGCTGGCCCGAACCCAACCTGCGCGCGCTCATGACCGCGGTCAACCGCATCCGCCGCGACCAGCTGGCCCTGCACACGCTGCGCACCCTGCGGTTCCACGCCTGCGACAACGAGTCGCTGCTGTGCTTCTCGAAGACGATCCACGCCGGTCCCTCGGTCGACCCCGCGGTGCCGGCCCGGGCCACCGTGCTGGTCGTCGTCAACCTCGATCCCCTCGGGACGCAGGCGGGCACCGTCAGCCTCGACCTCCGAGCGCTCGGGGTCGACCCCGAGCGCCCGTTTGCGGTCGACGATCTGCTCGGGGGCCGGACGTTCACCTGGGTGGGCGAGCACAACTGGGTCGAGCTCGATCCCGCGTCGCACCCGGCCCACATCCTGCGGGTGACCCAGCCGGGGCCGGAGGACGCGTGACCGAGTACGGCAGCGAGCCCGAGGATCCCCTCTGGTACAAGGACGCGGTCGTCTACGAGCTGCACGTGCGCTCGTTCGGCGACAGCAACGACGACGGCGTCGGCGACTTCCCCGGGCTGACGGCCCGCCTCGACTACCTGCAGCAGCTCGGTGTGACCGCGATCTGGCTCCTGCCGTTCTACCCGTCGCCCCTGCGCGACGACGGCTACGACATCGCCGCCTACGACAACATCAACCCGGCCTACGGCACGCTGCGCGAGTTCAAGACGTTCCTGCGCCAGGCCCACGAGCGGGGCCTGCGGGTGATCACCGAGCTGGTGCTCAACCACACCAGCGACCAGCACCCGTGGTTCCAGCGGGCCCGGCGCGCCGCGTCCGGCAGCCGGTGGCGCGACTTCTACGTCTGGAGCGACACCTACGACCGCTATCGCGAGGCGCGGGTCATCTTCGAGGACTACGAGACGTCCAACTGGACCTGGGACGCCGAGGCGGGCGCCTACTACTGGCACCGGTTCTTCTCGCACCAACCCGACCTGAACTACGACAACACCGAGGTGCGCACGGCCATGTTGCGGGTCGTGGACCGGTGGCTCGAGATGGGCGTCGACGGGGTGCGACTCGACGCCGTGCCCTATCTGTTCGAGCGCGAGGGCACCAACTGCGAGAACCTGCCCGAGACCCACGACTTCCTCAAGGAGCTGCGAGCTCACGTCGACGCCAACTTCCCCGGACGGATGCTGTTGGCCGAGGCCAACCAGTGGCCCGAGGACAGCTCGGCCTACTTCGGCGATGGCGACGAGTGCCACACTGCGTTCCACTTCCCCTTGATGCCACGCCTGTTCATGTCGC
Source organism: uncultured Microthrixaceae bacterium (assembly GCA_963734965.1). Lineage (GTDB taxonomy): Bacteria > Actinomycetota > Acidimicrobiia > Acidimicrobiales > Acidimicrobilacustridaceae > UBA4742. The sequence goes on from CAVTJK010000003.1 coordinate 684,786, forward strand.
TGCGCATGGAGGATCGCTTCCCCGTCGTCGACATCCTGCAACAGACGCCCGACATCCCCGACGCCTGCCAGTGGGCGATCTTCCTGCGCAACCACGACGAGCTGACCCTCGAGATGGTGACCGACGAAGAGCGCGACTACATGTACCGCGCCTACGCCGCCGACCCGCAGATGCGCGTCAACGTCGGCATCCGGCGACGGCTCGCGCCGCTCATGCAGAACGATCGCCGCAAGATCGAGCTGATGAACGGTCTGCTCTTCGCCCTGCCCGGTACGCCCGTCATCTACTACGGCGACGAGCTGGGCATGGGCGACAACGTCTACCTGGGCGATCGCGACGCCGTGCGCACGCCGATGCAGTGGAGCCCTGATCGCAACGCCGGGTTCTCGGCCGTCAACCCGCAGCGCCTCTACCTCGCCGGTGATCATCGACCCCGAGTACCACTTCGAGACGGTCAACGTCGAGGCCCAGCAGCAGAACCCCAGCTCGCTGCTGTGGTGGATGCGGCGGATCATCGCCCTGCGCAGCCAGCACCAGGTGTTCGGCCGGGGAACGATCGAGTTCCTGCTGCCCGAGAACGCCAAGGTGTTCGCCTTCATCCGCCGCTTCGAGGGCGAGACCGTGCTGGTGGTGGCCAACCTGTCGCGGTTCGCCCAGACGGTGAACCTCGACCTGCACGAGCATCGCGGCGCCGTGCCCGTCGAGCTGTTCGGGGGCAGCGAGTTCCCGCCCATCCTCGAGGGCGGCTACAACCTCACCCTTGGCGCCTACGGCTTCTACTGGTTCTCGCTGCAGCCCCAGCACCACGACGTGCTCGGCGGGGCGCCCGAGCTCGACCAGCTGCCGACCGTCACGACGGCCGACGACTGGCGCCAGCTGTTCCCGAGTCGGGGTCGGGGTCGCAGCGGTCTGGCGCGAGCGTGGCCCGGGTTCTTCGGGCGCAACCGCTGGTACGCCGGGCGCACGCGCACGATCCGCAGCACCGAGATCCTCGACGCCGTGCCGGTGGCGGTGGGGCGCGGGAACCCGGCCGCCTTCATCACCCTGATCCAGGTCGAGTACGCCCACGGCGAGTCCGAGACCTACATCGTGCCCATCACCGCCGCGACCGGTGCGCAGGTCGAGCGCGTGTTGGCCGACCACCCCCATGCCGCCATCGCCTGGGTCCACGTGCGCTCCTGGGACGAGCGCGTCCTGCTGTTCGACGCAACGGTTGACGACGCCTTCATGGAAGCGGCGCTGCGGACCTTCACGCGCAGCCGCACGTTCGACTCGTTGGGCGGGGCCGAGCTGCGTACCTCGACCTCGGCCGATCTGCGCCGCATCCTGACCGAGACGGCCGAGCTGTCGATCGCCCACGTGTCGGTCGAGCAGAGCAACACGTCTGCGGTGTTCGCCAACCAGGTCGTGATGAAGCTCTTCCGGCGGGCCCAGGAGGGCGTCAACCCCGACCTCGAGATCAGCCGCCGTCTGTCGTCGGTGGGCTTCGAGCACAGCGCGCCGCTGCTCGGCGCCCTCGAGTACCAGAAGGGCCGCACCGAACCGCGGACGTTGGCGGTGCTCAACGCCTATGTGACCAACGAAGGCGACGCCTGGCACTACACGCTCGACCAGCTGAGCCTCTTCTACGAATCGGCGCTCGGGCAGCTACCCGAGGACGAGCTGGACATCCCGCCGTGGAGCGCGGTGGTCGAGTTGGTGGGACAGGCGCCACCCGACGCCACCGCCGACGCCATCGGCCCGTACCTCGACTCGGCCGAGATGCTCGGGCGGCGCACCGCCGATCTGCACCGGGCGCTGGCGTCGGGATCGTCCGACGAGTTCCGCCCCGAACCGTTCACCACCCTCTACCAGCGCTCGCTCTACCAGTCGATGCGGGCCCAGGTCCGCCCGACCCTGGCCCTGGTCCGTCGCCTCGACGACGGGCTCGACGACGCCAGCCAGGCGAGCGTCGTGGCGTCATCCGAGTCTCGGTTGCTCGAGCTGTTCGGCGCCGTGCGCAGCCATCGCTTCGACGTGTCGCGCATCCGGGTGCACGGCGACTACCACCTCGGACAGGTGCTGCACGCCGGGCGCGACTTCGTGATCATCGACTTCGAGGGGGAGCCCTCCCGGTCGCCGACCGAGCGCCGCATCAAGCGGGGCGCGCTGGTCGACGTGGCCGGCATCATCCGCTCGTACCAGTACGCGGCCGAGGCCGGCCTGCGCGACCACGCCGAGCGCAACCTCCTGCCCGCCGATCTGCGGGCGTCGCTCGCACGGCGCGGCCAGGCGTGGCAGACCTGGGTCACCGTCGCCTTCCTGACCGGCTACCTGGACGAGGCCGGCGGCGAGTCGTTCGTACCGTCGGACCCCACCGACCTGCACACGCTGCTCACCGCCTACGTGCTCGACAAGGCGCTCTATGAGGTGCGCTACGACCTGAACCATCGACCGGACTGGGCGTCGATCCCCCTGGCCGGCATCGTGACGCTGCTCGAAGGCCCGTCGTGAGGCCGCGCTCGCTCGATCCCCTGTACGCCCGGGCCAGCGAGCTGGGGATGGAGACCGGGTACTGGGACGTCAGCGGGGTGTGGCACGACGCCTCCCCCGAGGCGGTGCTGGCCGTGCTGGCCGCCATGGGCGCACCGGTCGACGTCGAGCTGGCCCTGCAGTCGGATGCGGGTCTGGACGCGACGGTCGCCGAGCTGGCTCATCACGTCCACCTCCGCGCCGCCCGCGCCCTCGCTCCGGTCATCACCGTGCTCGACGACGCGACCGACACCTTCGCCCTGTGCTGGCCCGACGGACGCCACGGTGGTCGCCTTCGGGTCGAGCTCGAGCGCGATCCGGCCTCACTCGACGCGGGACAGGCCGTGCTCGACGTGGCCGAGTACCAGCTCGACCAGCTGCCGATCTTCGATTCGTTCGAGGCCGATGGGCGACGCTGGCTACGGCGGGTGGTACCTCTGGCCGCGAGCCTCGGCGTCGGCTATCACGAGCTCGGTGTCGAGCTCGACGGGCAGCGGTTCCCGTCGACGGTGCTGCGGGCGCCGGCCCACGTCGACCAACCCGGACCGACCGACCGGCTGTGGGGCGCCATGGCCCCGTTGTACGCGCTGCGCGAGGACGACGGATCCGCGCCCCACCTCGGGCATCTCGACGACCTCGGTCGCTGGCTCGAGGACTTCGGCGGCCGGATCGTCGGCACGCTGCCCATCCTGGCCGCCTACCTCGACCGCCCCTTCGAGCCCAGCCCGTACTCGCCGGTGTCGCGCCAGTTCTGGAACGAGCTGTACCTCGATGTCGAGCGCCTGGGCGCCAAGGCGCCAGAGGGCACCGGGGCGTCGCCGGCCCGCTTCGATCCGGCGGCGCGCTGATGAAGAGATCGCGGGCGCCCTCGACCATCTGACCACGGCGTTCTTCGGCGCGGTCGGAGAGCCCGGTGGCCCCCGGGCCGACTTCGACCGGTGGGCGAGCGAGCATCCCCATGCGGTCGACTACGGCCGGTTCCGAGCGGTGGCCCACCGGCTGGGCACCGGGTGGAACCACTGGCCCGAACGGCTGCAGCGGGGGCGCATCGAGGCGTCGGACTTCGACGTCGGAATCGCCGCCCGCCACGTCTACGCCCAGTGGGCCATGGACGCCCAGATGGCCGAACTGTCGGATCGGCTGGCCCGCCGCGGCCAGCACCTCTACCTCGACCTGCCCGTCGGGGCGGCCGCCGACGGCTTCGACACCTGGATCGACCGTGACGCCTACGCCTGGGGCGCGGCGGTGGGGGCGCCGCCCGACGACTTCTTCGCGCTGGGTCAGAACTGGGGGTTCCCGCCGCTGCAGCCCGAGGTCGGACGCGCCGAGGGCCACCGCCATCTGGCCGAGTGCCTCCGCCATCACATGGCCTACGCCGGCATGCTCCGCCTCGATCACGTGATGGGCCTGCACCGGTTGTTCTGGGTACCCGACGGGATGGAAGCCCACGAGGGCGTCTACGTGCGCTACCCGACCGACGAGCAGTTCGCGGTGGTGGCCATCGAGTCGCACCGATCGGGCTGCGTGGTCGTGGGCGAGGATCTCGGCACCGTGCCCGACGAGGTGCGCGACGCCATGGATCGCCATCGCGTGCTGCGCAGCTATGTGGCCGAGTTCTCGCTGCTCGGCGGGCCCAGCGATGCCCTCGTGGCGCCCGACCGCCGAAGCGTCGCCTCGGTCGACACCCACGACACCCCGACCTTCGCGGCCTGGGTCGAGGCGCTCGATCAGCAGGACCGTGACCGGTTGAGCGCCCAGGTGGGTACGAGCGATCTGTTGGGCGGCGTGCTCTCGACGCTCGCCGACAGCGATGCCCCCGCGCTGCTCGTCACCCTGGAGGACCTCGTGGGCCAGACCGAGCCGCAGAACGTGCCGGGCACCGGTTCGGACCGGCCCAACTGGGTCGTGCGCCTGCCGGTGCCGTTGCGCGAGCTGGCGTCGGCGCCTGACGTGGTCGCGCGGCTGAGCCAGGTCCAGGCCCGCCGGCTGGCCAGCCATGCGCGGGCCGAGGCCGAGCGTTGATCACCGACGACGACCTCTGGCTGTTCAACGAGGGCGCCCACACGCGCCTCTACACGCGCCTCGGCGCCCAGGTCCGACCCGACGGCAGCACCCACCTCGGGGTGTGGGCGCCCAACGCCGCCATGGTGTCGGTGATCGGCGACTTCAACGGCTGGCGGCCGGGCCGCCACCCCCTCGAGCCCCGCGACCGTTCGGGCATCTGGCAGGCGACGGTGCCCGAGCTGGCGGCCGGCGGACGGTACAAGTTCCACATCGACTCGAACCGGCGGGGCTACGCCGTCGACAAGGCGGATCCGTTCGCGTTCTGGGCCGAGCAGCCGCCGCGCACGGCGTCGGTCGTGTGGGACCTCGCCTATGACTGGCACGACGACGACTGGATGGCCCGGCGCCACGCCGCCAACAGCCTCGATGCCCCGATGACGATCTACGAGCTCCATCTCGGCTCATGGCGCCACGCCGCCGGCGAACGGCGCTCACTCAACTATCGCGAGCTGATCGAACCGCTGGCCCGATACGTGACCGACACCGGCTACACCCATGTCGAGCTCATGCCCGTGATGGAGCATCCCTTCTACGGTTCGTGGGGCTACCAGACGACCGGCTACTTCGCCCCGACGTCCCGCTTCGGGACGCCGCAGGACTTCATGGCGCTGGTCGACGGGCTCCATCAGCACGGCGTCGGTGTGATCCTGGACTGGGTCCCCTCACACTTCCCCAACGACGAACATGGGCTCGGCTTCTTCGACGGCACCCACCTGTTCGAGCACGCCGATCCCCGCAAGGGCTTCCATCCCGACTGGAACAGCCTCATCTTCAACTACGACCGCTTCGAGGTGCGCAGCTTCTTGTTGTCGAGCGCCCACTTCTGGCTCGACCGCTACCACGCCGACGGGCTGCGGGTCGATGCCGTCGCCTCGTTGCTCTACCTGGACTACTCGCGCCAGCCGGGGGAGTGGATCCCCAACGAGCACGGCGGCAACGAGAACCTCGGTGCGCTGCGCCTGCTGAAGAAGCTGAACGAGACGATCTACGCCGACTTCGGCGACGTGGCCACCTTCGCCGAGGAATCGACGGCGTGGCCGATGGTCTCTCGCCCGACCGACATGGGTGGGCTCGGGTTCGGGCTCAAGTGGGACATGGGCTGGATGCACGACACGCTCGAGTACTTCCAGAAGGATCCGGTCTACCGGCGCTACGCCCAGGACGAGCTCACGTTTCGAGGTGTGTACGCCTTCACCGAGAACTTCGTGCTGCCGCTGTCGCACGACGAGGTGGTGCACGGCAAGGGCTCGCTCCTGGCCAAGATGCCCGGAGATCGCTGGCAGCAGCTGGCCAACCTGCGCGCCCTGTACGGCTACCAGTACGGCCTGCCGGGCAAGAAGCTGTTGTTCATGGGCGACGACATGGCCGTCGACACCGAGTGGGACCACGACGACGAGCTGCCGTGGTCGGTGCTCGACGACGCCGCCCACGGTGGCATCCGCCGCTGGGTCGAGACACTCAACCGCCTGGTGGGCGCCGAGCCCGCGCTGCACGAACTGGACTTCAGCCCTGAAGGGTTCGAGTGGGTCGACGCGTCCGACACCGCCGCCAGCGTGCTGTCGTTCCTCCGCCACGCCGCCTCGGGCGCCCGCGACATCCTCGTCGTGGCCAACCTGACGCCGGTGCCGCGACGCGACTACTCGATCGGGGTGCCCACCGGTGGCCGGTGGGTCGAGTTGGCCAACAGCGACGCCCACGAGTTCGGCGGGAGCGGGTGGGGCAACTTCGGGGGCGTCGACGCGTCGGCCGAGCCGGCCCACGGGCGCCCCTTCTCGCTGTCCCTGACCCTTCCGCCACTCTCAGTGGTATTCTGGGGTCCGGAGATCGACGCGCCATACGTCCATACGCCCGCCCGACGTGGCTAAGATCAACCGATCGAAGAGCGCGTGGAAACCTGTCCGTGCGCCCAACAGCGAGGAGCGGGCGGTGGCCACGCAATCTGAGGGGGCCATCCAGACCGCCCCCCTGCCACCTCCCCCGGTGATCGCCGCTCCACCACTCACGGCGCGCCAGCAGCTCCATCGACTCCTCGTCGGTGCTGACCCGATGGACACCGTCGGCGAAGAGGTGTCGCCCCATCCCGCACCGATCACCGACGAGCGCGCGGACGGGCTCGAGGATCCGAGCTTCGCCGCGCGCTACGGGCGATTCGTGGCCGCGGCTGTCGTCGGCGGAATGGGATCGCTGCTCATCGTGGCTTCGGCTTCGGTGTGGTACGTCGCCCAGCCGATCTGGCGGCTGACGCTTCCGTTCATCCCCCACCCAGGCTCGTCGTTCTCGTCCATCTCGACCTTCCTCGTCGGCTTGGCCCTGATGGTCACGGGTTGGTTGCTGCTCATCGGCCGGGCCGAGCGGGCGCCGGTGTCGTCGCGGGCGCGGCTGCTCGCCGTGATCGCCGTCGGCTGCCTGTGGAGCGTCCCGATCATGTTGGGCACGCCTTTGCTCAGCCACGACGTGTACAGCTACGCGGCCCAGGGCGAGATGGCCAGCCGCGGCATCGACCCCACGTCGAACGGTCCCGAGGTGCTGCGCTACGGCTGGTACCTGCGCCAGTCGGACTACAAGTGGCACAGCTTCCCGGCGCCCTACGGTCCCGTGGCCATCGAGTCACAGAAGCTGGCCGTCCAGATCACCGATCATGTCGCGTCTGCGTCGGTGTTCGGCCTGCGGGTCGTGGCCCTGATCGGCATCCTCATGGCCGGCGTCGGCGTCGGGCTCATCGCCGCGTCGTACCGCCGCTCGGTCGCGGTCGCCATCGCGCTGGGCATCGCCAACCCACTGGTCTTGTTGCATCTGCTCGGCGGGAGCCACAACGACGCGCTCATGCTCGGCTTCCTCGCGCTCGGGTTCGCCGCGTTCCTGCGCCAGCACAAGCTGTTAGGGGTGGTCCTGGTCGCCTGCGCGACCGGGGTGAAGCTGACCGCCGCCCCCGCGCTCGTGTTCATGGCGTGGAACTGGAGCGCGGACCCGGCCGTGACCTACGCCCGACGCATCCGGGACTCGGCCCTGGTGGTCGGGGCCGCCGCCGCCATCGTGACGGTCCTGTGCCTGGTCGTGGGCATCGGTGGGGGATGGATCGCCGCCCTCCAGGGCACCGGCAAGTCGGTCAGCACCTATTCGTTGCCCACCAAGTTCGCCTACATCGCGGTCGACGTCCTGCAATGGGTCGGCATCCACACCTCCACGACGATGGCCATCGCCGCGTGCCGCCTGCTCGGGTTGGCGGTGGCCGGCCTGATCTCGCTCGTGCTGCTGCTGCGCAGCCCGCGCCTCGGTCTCGTCCGCGCCTTCGCCCTCAGCTCGTTGGCCATCGTCATGTTCGGCCCGGTCGTGTGGCCCTGGTACCTCGCCACCGGCTTCGCCCTGCTGGCGGCCAGCGGCGTCGGCAAGTGGCGACCCACCTACTCGGTGATGCTCGTGGCGGCCACCGCCCTGGTGTGGCCGGCGAGCATCAGCCCGCTGGCATCGGTGCAGCACTACCAGAACGGCATCACGCCCTTCGTGATCGCCGCCGTGCTGGCCGTCTGCTACGTCGGCCAGCGCATCGCCGCCCGCCGATCGGCGGCGCTCGAGCAGCCGGATGGGCCTCAGGTCGACGCCGACGCCGAGCCGCAGCCCGCCCTCGTCTAGCTCGGCGTCGGGGCCCGCAGCAGCACGACCGCCCGCCCGCCCACGGTCACGTGGTCGCGCGCCTTGAGCTCGGGCGGATCGACCGGGAACGCCAGCTCGAGATCGTCGGGCTGGGTGTCGAGCACGACGATCCAGTTCTCGGCGTAGGACGCATCGGGAAGCACGAAGTCGAGGGGCTCCTCGTAGGCGTTGAAGGCGGCGTAGAAGCTGTCGTCGAGGACTCGTTGGCCTCGGGTGCCGAGGGCGCTGATGGCGTCGCCGTTGAGGAAGACGCCGATCGACCGGGCGTAGTTGACCTGCCAGTCGTCCTCGGTCATGGTGTTGCCGTCGGGCGTGAACCACTCGATGTCGTCGGCCTTCTCGCCCATGATGGGGCGGCCCTGGAACCACTTGCGGCGTCGGAACACGGGGTGGTCGCGGCGCAGCTCGGTCAGCCGGCAGGTGAAGGTCAGCAGGTCGGCGTCGGCGGCGTCCCAGTCGTACCACGAGATCTCGTTGTCCTGGGCGTAGGCGTTGTTGTTGCCGGCCTGGGTCCGCCCGAGCTCGTCCCCGCCGAGGATCATGGGTACGCCCTGGGACAGCAGCAGGGTGGCCAGCAGGTTGCGCCGCTGCCGACGCCGTAGCGCCTCGATGGCCGGATCGTCGGTCGGGCCTTCCACCCCGCAGTTCCACGAGCGGTTGTCGTCGGTGCCGTCGTGGTTGTCCTCGCCGTTGGCCTCGTTGTGCTTGTCGTTGTACGACACCAGATCGTTCAACGGGAAGCCGTCGTGGGCCGTGATGAAGTTGATGCTGGCCGAGGGCGTGCGTCCGTTGGACTCGTAGAGGTCGGAGCTGCCCGTGAAGCGATACCCGAACTCGGCGACGGTGTGGTCGGCGCCGCGCCAGAAGTCGCGGACCTCGTCGCGGTACTTGCCGTTCCACTCCGACCACAGCGGGGGGAAGTTCCCGACCTGGTACCCGCCCTCGCCGACATCCCAGGGCTCGGCGATGAGCTTGACCTGACTCACGACCGGGTCCTGTTGGATCAGGTCGAAGAACGACGAGAGCTTGTCGACGTCGTGCAGCTCGCGCGCCAGCGTGGCGGCCAGATCGAAGCGGAAGCCGTCGACGTGCATCTCGTTCACCCAGTACCGCAGGCTGTCCATGATCAGCTGCAGCACGTGCGGATGGCGCATGTTCAGGCTGTTGCCGGTGCCGGTGTAGTCGGTGTAGTTGTGCAGGTCGTCGGGATCGAGCCGGTAGTAGGCCGGGTTGTCGATCCCCTTGAACGACAGGAACGGTCCGGACTCGTTGCCTTCGGCGGTGTGGTTGTACACGACGTCGAGGATCACCTCGATCCCTGCGGCGTGCAGGGTCTTGACCATCTGCTTGAACTCCTGCACCTGCTGGCCCCGTTGGCCGTAGCTGGCATAGGCGTTGTGGGGCGCCAGGTAGGCGATCGAGTTGTAGCCCCAGTAGTTGCGCAGGCCGTGCTCGACCAGCCGGCGGTCGTGCACGAACTGGTGCACCGGCATGAGCTCGACGGCGGTGATCCCCAGTCGGAGCAGGTGCTCGACGACCGGTTCGCTGCCCAGGGCGGTGTAGGTGCCGCGCAGGTCGGTCGGGACCTCCGGGTGGCGCATGGTCAGACCCCGGACATGGGTCTCGTAGACGACGGTCTCGTGCCACGGGATGCGGGGCGGTCGGTCGTCGCCCCAGTCGAAGTACGGGTTGGCCACGATCGATCGGGGGACATGGAGGGCGCTGTCGGTGGAGCTGGGCGGGCCGGCCGGATCGTCGCCGACGACGTAGTCGAACACGTCGTCATGCCAGTCGACCTCGCCCTCGACGGCCTTGGCGTACGGATCGAGCAGCAGCTTGGCCGGGTTCGAGCGCAGACCGTGGGCCGTGTCCCACGGTCCGTGCACCCGGAAGCCGTAGCGCTGGCCGGGCTGCACGCCCGGGAGGTAGCCGTGGTGGATGAAGGCGGTGATCTCGGGGAGCACCACTCGCTCCTCGGCGCCGTCGTCGTCGAACAGGCACAGCTCGACGGTCTCGGCCACCTCGGAAAACAGCGAGAAGTTGGCGCCGTTGCCGTCATAGGTGGCGCCGAGGGGGAAGGGTTGACCCGGCCACAGCATCACGGGGCCGGAGTGTAGAGGCGCCCGAACCCGCTCAGGTCGGCCAGGTGTGGGAGAAGCAACGGTCGCTCAGTCGGCCCGGTGACCACCAACCCCACGCCCCGAGGGCGGCGGCGGTGCTGCGATCGGTCCAGTCGAGCACGTCGGCGCTGGCCACCCGTCGGACCACCTGGCCGATCCCGCCGGCGTGGACCACATAGCCGGCCCACGTGCCCGGGAAGTCCTTCGGGGAGCCGACCTCGGTGATGACCACGCCGTGATGCTGGCGGCGCCGGTGGCGGTGGGTGTGACCGGAGGAGACCATGGTGGCGGGGTTGGCGCGGGCGAGGGCCTCGACGAACGGGAAGGCCTCCCCGCCGTCGATGCCGATGGGCAGGTAGGTGGGCACGGGGTGGGCGCCCAGTTGGTGGTGGAGGGCGACGAAGGCGGGGCCGTCGGCCTCGCCGACGGCATCGATGACGTCAGCGGCGACGTGGTCGATGCGCCCGGCGCGGCGGTCGTGACGGGTCGTGTCGGCCGCGACGATGCGCAGCCCGGCTACGTCGAGCACCTGGACCGGAGGGTCCGAGCCGGGAACGACCGATGGTCGCGGACCGGGCTGGGGATCGTGCCACGGCCTCAGTCGCGACGGCGGGGGCTCGTAGATGTCGTGGTTGCCGGGGATGGTGAGCACGGGAAAGGGCACCCCCGCGGTGAGACGACCGAAGACGTCCCACTCGCTCACCAGGCCGTGCTCGGTCACGTCGCCCTTGACGACGAGCAGCTGGGCGCCCCAGGCCGTCAGCTCGGCGATGGCGGCGCGGGCCGCCCGCACCGGGTAGGCGTCGCGGGGCGAGGGCGCCTCGACGATCCCGTTGAGGAAGCCGAAGCTGTCCTCGCCGAGGTGCAGGTCCGACACGGTGGCGAACCGGAACAGCTCGGGGCCGGGCGGGGGGACCAGCGTGGTCACCCGGCGCTGCCACGGCGGACGGCCGGGCAGGCGCACGTTGATCTCGGTCGGGTGCCCGGGCTCGAGGTCGTCGATCACGACGGAACCGGGTGGGTTCGCGCCCGATCGTCGCCACGTGACCTGGACCGAGGTGGCGTCGACGCCGAAGAGCCAGAGCCCGTCGCCGGGCCGGCCGGGCGCCATGGTCAGCGGGTGAAGTGGAGCGTCAGCGGTTCGGCGGCTCGGGCTCGCAGCGCCACGTTGACCTCGAGTCGCTCGAGGTGCTGAGCCAGCTGCTTGTCGCCTTGGGGGACTTCGTGGGTCTCGAAGAAGGCGAACACGTCGTCGGCCGTCTCGGGGGCCCAGAGCCAACGGATGCCGCTCAGCATCCGCACGATGCTGTTGCTCGGGAAGCGGGCATCGAGCTCGTCCCACCGATCCGACACGAAGGCCCAGACGCGCGACCCGTTGTCGCGGTTGCTCATGGCCCGGCCCAGTACGTAGGGCGCGTTCTGGCTGCGGATCTCGTCGGTCAGGCTCAGCGCCGCCAGTCGGTCGAGCAGGTCGGGATCGTCGAACTCGGCCAAGGCGTACAGGTAGCGCAGCTCGTCCTGGGGCGTGGCCGCCGTCTTGAACCGCCCGAGGAACTCGTCGAAGTCGGCCGGGGTGCCGGTCGACGCGACGACGCTGATGGCCGCAGCCAGCACGCTCGGGTCGACGGAGGCGTCCGGACCGGTGGCCGTCACGATCGACCGAGCGAAGTCCTGGACCTCGGTGTCGGCCCCGAGCACTCCGGCGGCCCCGATCAGCACCCCGCGCAGCTCGCGTTCGCGGTCGGTGTCGCTCGCGCGGGGCTCACGTCCCAGTCGCGCCAGGGCCGGGGCGATGAGGTCGCGGACCTGGCCCTGGAAGGCTTGGCGTGCCGACCCGTCGACCAGCCGGTCGATGCTTCCCAACCCCCCGATGAGCCGCTGCCACACAGCAAGGTCGGTCTCGTCGCCGAACTGGCGGGCCATCTCGAAGAAGTCGACGGCCGCCATCCAATCCGACAGCACCGCCGCCCAGGCGTCGTCGACCAACCCGTAGCGCTCGATGGGGGAGAGCCCCGTCTGGGCGTGGGCCACCAGGTCGGCCCGCAGGTCCGGGGCGTAGGCGATGCGATAGAACCCGGTGCCCTCGGTGTTGGCCAGCACCCAGTCGACAGGCTCGAACAGGTCGACGTCGATGTCGTCGCCGGTCAGCAACACCTTCTCGAAGGTGGCCTGGCCCTGCGCCGACTGGCTGAAGATCAGCGGCACCGACCACCGCCGGCCGTCCTCGGTCGCCGGTGCGTCCTCCACCGGGTTGGCGCCGGCGAAGGCGAAGGGCCGCTGGCTCAGCCGCAGGGTGCCCCCCTTGTCGAGGTCGACGGTGATCAGCGGATAGCCGCCCTGGAAGATCCAGCTGTCCATGATCTGGCGCACCGGCTCCTTGGTGACCTCCTCGATCGAGTCCCACAGGTCGGTCGTCTCGGTGTTGGCGAACTGGTGCTCGCGCATGTAGTGGCGGATCCCCTCGCGGAACGGATTGGGCCCGAGGTACTGCTCGAGCATCCGCACCACCGCCGCCCCCTTCTCATAGGTCAACACGTCGAACATGCCCTCGGCGTCGGCCGGCGAGATCACAGGGAACTCGATCGGCCGCGTCGTCTCGAGCGAGTCGGTGTCGAAGGCCATCGAGCGGCTCAGCCCGAAGGCGACCCAGCGGTCCCACTCGGGTCGGAAGGCGTCGGTCGCCAACATCTCCATGAAGGTGGCGAAGGCTTCGTTGAGCCAGATCCCGTTCCACCACTTCATGGTCACCAGGTCGCCGAACCACATGTGGGCCAGCTCGTGGGCGATCACGTCGGTCACGTTCTGCAGCTCGGGTTGGGTGACCTCGTCCGGGTTGACGAGCACCAGCGCCTCGCGGAACGTCACACATCCCAGGTTCTCCATGGCCCCGAAGGCGAAGTCGGGCACGGCCACCAGATCGAGCTTGTCCCCGGCGTAGGGCAACCCGAAGTAGTCGGTGTAGAAGCGCAGGCAGAAGGCGCCGACCTCGAGGGCGAAGTCGGTCAGGTGGCCCTTCCCCTTCGGGTACACGATGCGCAGCGGGGTGCCGTCGACGTCGACGGGGTCGGTCAGCTCGAGGGGGCCCACGATGAAGGCGACCAGGTAGGTCGACATGGCGATGGTGTCGGCGAAGCTCACGATGACCTTGCCGTCGGCTCGTGGCGTGCGGCCGATCTCAGCCGCGTTCGACACCGCAGCCAGGTCGGCGTCGACGACGAGCGAGATCGAGAAGACGGCCTTGTACTCGGGCTCGTCCCAGCACGGGAAGGCGCGGCGGGCATCGGTCGCCTCGAACTGGGTCGTGGCGATCACCTGGTCGTGCCCGTCGTCGTCGACGAAGGTGCTGCGGTAGAAGCCGTGGAGCTTGTCGTTGAGCAGGCCGGTGAACTCGGTGTGCAGCACGGCCGGGCCGGCCGGGATGGGCACGCCGAAGTGCACGGAGAGCCGCTCGGTCGTCTCGTCGAGCTCGATCCGCGTCGCGGCCACGTCCGTCCGGTCCCCGAAGCTGACCGAGGCGGCGGACACCTCGAGCTCGGTGGCGTTGAGCACCAGGTGATCGGTCGTCTCGGTCACGTCGATCGACGTGTCGCACGTGCCGGCGAAGGTGAAGGCCTTCAGGTCCGGTTCGAGGGTCAGGGCGTAGCGCGACGGCGTGGCGGTGCGCGCCAAACGGTACAGATCGAGTTCAGGCACGGGGGCATCTCCGGTTCACCGAGCGGACAGGGCTGAGCGTACCGGTCCGATGTGGTAGCAACGGGCCGTGACCCCCACGACGACGGAGTTGGACATGCCCGAGAAGACCCTCGACGTGGTGGCCATCGGCAACGCCATCGTGGACGTCCTGGCGCGGGCCGATCAGGCCTTCCTCGACGACCACGGCATGGTCAAGGGCTCGATGATGCTCATCGATTCCGAGACGGCCCAGAGCCTCTATGACGCCATGGGCCCGGCCACCGAGACCTCGGGGGGCTCCGCGGCCAACACGGCGGCCGGCCTGGCCTCGTTCGGGAGCCGCGTCGCGTTCATGGGCCGGGTCCGCGACGACGTGCTCGGCGAGATCTTCACCCACGACATCCGCTCGATGGGCGTCAACTTCTACGTGCCGGCCGCGCCCGACGGACCCGGCACGGCGCGGTGCCTCGTGCTGGTGACGCCGGACGCGCAGCGGACCCTCAACACCTATCTCGGGGCGTCGAGCCTGCTCAGTCCGGCCGACATCGACGGCGACCTGGTCGGGCTGGCCAAGGTCGTCTTCTGCGAGGGCTACCTCTGGGACTTCGACGATGCCAAGGCGGCGCTGGCCAAGGCCATGGACATCGCGCGGGCGACCGAGGGCAAGGTCGCCTTCTCGTTGTCGGACTCGTTCTGCGTGGAACGCCACCGTGACGACTTCCTCGACCTGGTCGAGAACAAGGTCGACATCCTGTTCGCCAACGAGGCCGAGCTGCGGGCGCTCTACCAGACCGACACGTGGGAAGACGCGGCGGTTCAGGTCTCGGGCCACGTCGAGATCGCGTGCCTCACCCGCAGCGAGCACGGCTCGGTGATCGTGACCAACCAGGGCGAGCGCATCGAGGTCGAGGCCCACGTCCTGCGGCGCGTCGTGGACACCACCGGGGCCGGCGACCTGTACGCCGCGGGCTTCCTGCACGGCCTCACCCACGATCGCCCCCTGGCGGTCTGCGGTCGTCTGGCGTCGCTGGCCGCCGGTGAGGTGATCAGCCATGTCGGCGCCCGCCCTCAGGTCCGACTGGCGGGTCTCGAGTCGAGCCGTCTCTAGCTACGGCGCGAGACGAGCCACTCCGACAGGTCGCGGTCGAGCCAGGCCGCCAGGGCCTCGGTGTCGGGCCGGTATCGCTCGACCAGCTCGGCTCGCACGGCGGGATCGAGCGGCGGATACGGAACCGGTCGGCTGTTGACGCGGCCGACGACTCGCGCCAGCGGGCCGGGGACGCGATGGGCCAGCCGGCGCAGGCGTTGCGTGCGGAACTCGCGGTACTCGTTGGCCGTTTCCCCGACCTGGGCGGGGACGACCTCGTCGTCGACGCCGATGAACCGACAGATCCGCGCGTAGGTCTCGGTGGGTCGCTGGTCGATGTCGTCGAACAGGACGACGAGCAGCTGCTGGCGGGGCAGTACCTCGAGGGTCCGTTCGATCTGGGTCATGTACCGACCGCGGGCGAACAGGTACCCGGTCCCGTCGCCGACAGAGATGACGGCCGGTTCGTCGCCGACGACGTCGGCGAAGTCACGCTCTTCGTGGCCGCGGCTGCGGCGGGCCCAGTAGTGCGAGTAAGCCCGGTCGACCGGCTCCCGCACCGACATCACGATGCGCACGTCCGGCAGCACGCTGACCATCCGCTTCATCGCATCCGGATGGAAGACGTAGTTGGGGGTCACCTCGCCGATGGCGGCCTGGCCGGACCACCCCTCGAAGCTCTTCTCGTAGCTCTCGAGGCCCTCGTCCCAGTGGGAGTCGAAGAAGTGGAGCTCCTTGCCCGGGGCCATGAACACGTCGGGGTGGGCGCCCAACCAGTGCCAGAGCGCGGTCGTGCCGGATCGCTGCGTGCCGCCGACGGCGAAGGAGGGCAAGGGCGCCGCGCCGTCTGGTCTCACCACGATCGGCATCCTCTCATGCACCCCCGCCGAGCACGGGCACCCGGCCCGGGTTGGACCAACCGATAATGATCGTTATTATTGCGTCGTGACCGATCTGGCCGACGACACCGCCCTCCGGCTGATCGACGCCGCGTCGGCGGTCTTCGCCGAGAAGGGCTACGACGGGGCGGGGGTGGCCGAGATCGCCCGCCGGGCCGGGCTCACGACCGGCGCCATCTACAGCCGGTTCTCGGGGAAGGCCGAGCTCTTGGCCGAGACCATCCGCGCCTGTACCCGTGACGAGTTCGACGAGCTCTTCGCCGACCACGCCTTCGAAGGACGGGCCACCGACATCCTGGAGACGGTCGGTTCGCACCTCGTGACCCGTGAGCCGGCTCCGGGCCAGGCGATCCTGCTCGAGGCCTTCGTCGCCGCGCGCCGCGATCCGGAGGTGGCGACCGTGCTGCGCAACCACCTGGCCGAGCGGGCCACGCGGATGGGCGCGGTGATCGATGGGTCCAAGGCCAGCGGATTGGTCGACCCCGCTCTCGACACCGGCGCCATCGTTCACTTCGCGCACGCGGTCGGCCTGGGCTTCCTGCTGTTCGAAGCGGTCGGGCTGCCCAACCCGACCCCTGATCCGTGGCAAGGCGTCATCAACCGCGTCGTCGGATCGATCACCCCACCAACCGAGACCCACAACTAGGAGCACCGCCATGGCCAGCGACCAGGAGATCCTCGGACGCGAGGACGTCAACGACCTCGAGGCGATCATCGCCATCACCAACACCGACATGACCGAGGCCATCCACACGGTCGAGGACAACGCGGATGCCATCTTCACGTGGGACTACGAGAAGGGCGCCCGGCCGGCGCTGAACAAGCTCTACGAGAAGGCCAAGCACGCGCAGTGGAACGCCGAGACCGACCTCGACTGGTCGATCGACGTCGACCCCGAGCAGATCGTGTCGGGGCTGCAGGGCTCGAACGCCGCGGGGCCCTTCGAGTGGGTCTCGAACCACCCGGAGTCGCCCCTCAAGAACTTCGGCGACAAGGAGTGGACGGCACTCGGGATCGAGTCGATGAACTGGCGGCTCAGCCAGTTCATGCACGGCGAGCAGGGCGCGCTGCTGTGCACGGCCAAGATCGTCGAGACCGTGCCGTGGATCGACGCCAAGTACTACGCGTCCACCCAGGTGATGGACGAGGCCCGCCACGTCGAGGTCTTCGCCAAGTACCTGCAGGACAAGTTGACCGGCTTCTATCCGATCAACGCCCACCTGAAGATGCTGCTCGACGACATCATCGCCGACAGCCGATGGGACATGACCTACCTGGGCATGCAGATCATGGTCGAGGGCCTGGCCCTGGCCGCGTTCGGGTTCATGTACCAGCTCACCGAGGAGCCGCTGCTCAAGAAGCTGCTGCGCTACGTGATGAGCGACGAAGCTCGCCACGTCGCCTTCGGGGTGCTCTCGTTGAAGGAGTACTACGCCGAGTTGAGCGACTCCGAGCTGCGCGAGCGCCAGGAGTTCGCCTTCGAGGCCGCCGTGCGGATGCGGGATCGCTTCTTGCAGCAGGAGGTGTGGGAGCGCCTCGGTGTCGATGGGCGCAAGATGGTCAAGATCCTGCTCGAGGCTCCGGCCGACCAGCTCATCTTCCAGCAGATGCTGTTCTCGAAGATCGTGCCCAACTGCAAGAAGCTCGGTCTGCTCGACGCCAGCGATGCGTGGCTTCGCCATCGGTTCGAGGAGATCGGGGTGATCCAGTTCGAGGACTGGGCCGACACCGGCGAGGAGTATCTCGCCTTCGACGCCGTCTCCGAGGATCGCGCCGCCGCGTCGGCCTGAGCCCGATCCCGACCAGGGCCTAGTGTGGGAGCCATGGGATACACCTGCTTCGACGTCAGCGAGAGCGACCATGTCGCCCACGTGCAGCTCAGCCGGCCCGACAAGCTCAACTCGATGATCCCCGAGTTCTGGCGAGAGCTGCCCGAGATCGTGCGCGGCATCAGCGCCGAGGGTCGGGCCCGGGCCATCGTGATCTCGTCGACCGGCAAGCACTTCTCGGCCGGGATGGACCTGGCCGTGTTCACCGGGGGCGGGGGCGATCTGTCCGGGGAACCGGGGCGATCGACGGAGATGGGGCGGAGCCGGGCTCGGCTGCGCGAGACGGCGATGATGCTGCAGGGCAGCTTCACCGCCCTCGAGCAGGCTCGCATGCCGGTGCTGGCCGCCATCCAGGGGGGCTGCATCGGTGGGGCCGTCGATCTGGTCACCGCCTGCGACCTGCGCTACGCGTCCGCCGATGCCTTCTTCGTCATCCAGGAGATCAACATCGGGATGACCGCTGACGTCGGCACGCTCCAGCGCCTGCCCAAGCTGGTGCCCGATGCGATCGCGCGGGAGCTGGCCTATGTCGGCGGTCGCTTCCCGGCCCAGCGGGCCTACGAGGTGGGCCTCGTGAACCGCGTCTTCGATGATCACGAGGCGCTGGTCTCGGGCACGCTCGAGGTGGCAGCGCAGATCGCGGCCAAGAGCCCGCTGGCCATCTGGGGCTCGAAGGAGATGATCACCTACGCCCGCGACCACTCTGTGGCCGACGGCCTCAACTACATCGCCACATGGCAGACCGGCATGTTCCAGCCGGCCGACATGATGGAGACGTTCGCGGCCAAGGCCGACAAGCGCGACCCCGCCTTCGACGACCTGTTGCCCAGCCCCGAGGGCTTCTAGACACCTCTCACGGTACTCGTCACCTTCGGGACCACGCCGGCGTGATCGGGGCGGGCGACCGCCGCAGGCGAACGGTCGCCGTCACGAGCAGGAAGGCCGGCACGTGGCGCCACAGCGGCGGTCGACCCAGCGTGGCCATGTTGTCCCACGCCGACGCGCCCGCTCGAGTGAACCCGGCCGCCTCGAGTTGGCGATTGCCGGCGGCCCACCGCTGGAGGACGGGCACCAGTCGTTGGCGGTCGGGGAACTCGGTCGTGAAGCTGCCACCGACCACGACGCGCTCATCGGCCGAGAACTGGCTGCGGACGAACGCATCATCGGCGATGAGGTCCGGGAACCGGTCCCACCGACCTCGACCCTCGGGGTTCACGGCATAGCAACCGGCGCCGAGCACGTCGTCGCGCACCGCGGGAAGCTGCGTCCAGACGGCGAGGTAGCTGCGGGCCAGTCGGCTCGCGCCCTCGGCGCCCATGATCATCCGCGGCGCGACGAGCCGCGGCGAAGCGGCGGTCGCGGGAGCGAGCGCATCGACCATGGCCCGGATGGCGTCGGGCGAGAGCACCACATCGGCGTCCAGGTAGACGATGCATCCCTCGGCCAGCGCGTCCGCCGCGTTCAGAGCGTCGGGCTTCCCCCCGGTGTCGACCTCGAGGACGTGGAGCGCATGCCCGGCCCGCGCGAATCGGTCCCTGTGAGCCTCGGCCACCGCGGCGGTGTCGTCCGAGCTGCGGTTCGCGGCCACGATCACCCGCAGCGAGACGTCCGCGTCCTGGTCGAGCACGGATTCGAGGCAGCGGCCGATGTTTGCCTGCTCGTCGTGGGCCGGGATGACGATCGACACCGCGGTCATGTCAGGGCCGAGCTGACATGGCGCGGAGCGAGCCGAGGCCGTAGAGCGTCCCGAAGACCGCGGCATCGGGCCAGTCGGTGGGTCGGGACAGCAGGTCGGACCACAGTCCGGACGTGCGGATGTCGTCCCGCCGAGCCAGGTCGGGGAAGGTACGAGCCAGCTCGCGGTTTCCCCGTGTGTAGCGCGTTCGGGCGCGGATGATCTCGCGGGGACCATCGGGCAGCGCCACCGAGTAGGTCGCCCGCCGAACCAGCGAGCGCTCGGACGGGGCGAAGTGGAGCCGGGCGAACTTGTCGTCGGAGTGAATCGCCGGGAACGCCCCCCAGCGTTGGCGCCCGTGGTGTGACACCCCATAGACGCCCATGCTGATCGGAGCGCGGCTCGCGTAGGGGAGCGCGGTCAGCGCGCGGTAGTACTGCAGCGACAGGCGCGACCGCAGGTCGGGCAGGATGAGCTGGGGGACGACGAACTCGCACGAGGTGTCGTCGTCGAGGGCGTCGACCAGGGCGGCGAGCGATCCCGGTCCGAGCAGCACGTCCTGGTCGAGGTAGACACGGTGGCTCGGAGCCAGCACGTGCTCGGCGGCGTTGAGGGCGGCCGCTCGCCCGGCATCGGCGGCGATGACGCGGTAGTCGATCCCCCGCGCCGCGAACGCCGATTCATGGCCGCGTGCGGTGGTTTCCGAGCCGTCGGTCGTGGCGTTGATCACGGCGACGACCTGCAGTTCGATCGTCTCGATCGCCTGCTGGGCGAGGTTGGTGAGCGTGGCGTCGAGGCGCGGCTCACCGTTGTGGATGGGGATCACGAGACCTAGAGGTCGTCCCACGTCTACGCCTCCCTCGCCAAGCCGCCCGAAGGCGACGACAGGCCGGGCAGGCGGCTGATGGGCAGCCCAGGCAGCAGCGAGCGGATCTTGAGCGAGCTCAGGCTGGCGTTGGCCGGGCGCACGTCGCCCAGCGCCTTGCGCGAGATGTAGTTCAACCGGGCGCGGCACCCTCGCTCGAAGGCCAAGGCGGTGATCATCTCCGCCGGGGTCACGCAGTCGGGGCCGCCGAGGTGGAGCAGGCCGCGATGGCGTCGATCGCCCAATGCGGCGATGGCGAGGGCCGCGTCCTGCACCGCCAGGGGTGTGCGCCGTTCGTCGACCACGGCGTCCACCGTCTCGCCCAGGGTCACCCGGTCCACCAGCCGGCTCATCGTCGTCTCGGGCCCACCGGGACCGCCGCAGTGCAGCAGCGACAACCGCAGGACGGCGCCGACGTCGACTCGTAGCACGGCTCGCTCGCCGGCCCGTTTCGTCTCGGCGTACGGGTTCAGCGGATTGGGTTCGTCCGCCTCGGTGTAGGCCCGGCCCAGCGTCCCGTCGAACACGAAGTCCGACGAGGGGTACAGGAGCCACGCATCCGTGTCGTCGGCATAGGCCGCGAGCTGCTCGGTCAACTCGGAGTTGAGCCTCCAGGCATCGGCCGCGTCACGCCGAGCTTCGATGAGCGAGGTGATGCCGGCGAGGTGGGCGATGTGGGTCGGACGAACGTCGTCGAGTAGTCGCTGCACGGCGGCGCCGTCTCGGAGCTCGACGGCTTCGAGGTCCGGGCGCTGGCCGGCGCGGGTTGGACGACACGTGCCGACCACCACCGGTCCCTGCCCCGACCGTGACCGGCCCGCCGGCGCCAGCCACGCCATGAGGGCAGAGCCCAGCAGCCCGCTGGCGCCGGTGACCAGCCAGCGCGCTGGACCGCGGCGCGGGCCGGCCACGCGTGACTGGTTGACTCGGTCGTTCCCACTTTCGCCCATCGGCTCTCACAAAGGCCGTCCCCGGCGGCGAGTGTCGCACAGAGCCTCGGCGTCATCAACCGAGACGGCGGCCTAGACCCGATCGATCTTGAACACCGGGAAGCCGGGAGCGACCTTGGCCACCTCGTCGTCGGAGGCGTCGGGGTCGAGACCCTCGAAGAACTTGCCCACCTCGGACTTCCAGCGCTTGAGGTAGGCGCGCAGGACCTCCATCTTGGCGTCGTCGGGCAGCTCGGTCGGATGGAACGTCTCGACGCGGCGCCCGAGCCGCAGCTGGCCCTCGCCCGCCACCCGCAGGTTGCGCACCCACTGCGTGGTGCCCCGGGGAGCGACGAGGTAGTCCTGGCCGTCGATGGTGAGCAGGTTGACCGGGATCGAGCGCCACTCGCCCGTCTTGCGGCCTCGGACCCGCAGCTCGCGCGAGCCACGCACGCTGATTCCCAGCCGGGTCAGGTTGCGGACCATCGGGTTGAACACGTGCTGGGTGAACCAGTCGGGCTGGATGTAGCGGATGGGCTGGCTCTGGTCGGTGTCGTTCATGGATCCTCCTGAGGGGAAGCGAGAGCACCGCTCTCGATTGAGAGCATGATGCACCCGTGCCGAGTCCTTGTCAAGAGCAGTGCTCTCGATTCTTGTCATTGCTCTCGCTTTGCGGCATGATGGCCCCATGACCACCACTCCCGTCCGGGCTCCGGCTCCGGCCACGGCCCGCGCCCGGGTCCGCGCCGAGCTCACGGCCGAGATCAAGGATGCGGCCCGCCGCCAGCTGGCCGAGGAGGGCGCGTCGGCGCTGTCGCTGCGGGCCGTCGCTCGTGAGCTGGGCATGGTGTCCTCCGCGCTCTACCGGTACTTCCCGAGCCGAGACGACCTCCTCACCGCCCTCATCGTCGACGCCTACGACGCCGTCGGGCTGGCCGTCGAGCAGGCCGACACAGGCTTCGCGCCCGGCGACGTGCGCGGTCGATGGATGGCCATCGCCCGGGCCGTGCGGACCTGGGCCGTGGCCCATCCCAACGAGTACGCGTTGATCTACGGCAGCCCGATACCCGGGTACGCCGCCCCGGCCGACACCATCGACCCGGCCGCTCGCCCCGCGCTGGCCGTGCTGCGCGTGTTGGTCGACGGAGTGATCGCAGGGACGATCGATGCCCGCGACGACCGGCCCGTACCGCGTCGAGTTGGACGCGACCTGGCCGCGCTGCGCCGCGACGCGGCGCCCGGTGTGCCCGACGCCGTGCTCGTCCGCGGCCTGTTGGTCTGGACCCAGATGTTCGGCACGATCAGCTTCGAGCTGTTCGGCCACCTCCACAACGTGATCCACGACTACGACGCCTTCTTCGACCACCAGATCGCCCGCTCGGCCGACGTGCTCGTCGACGGCTGACGGGGCTGACTAGGGCTGATCCTCGAGCGGCGGCAGGAAGTCGTAGGTGAGATCGCCCACCTTGACCAGGACCGACGCGATCCACCCGCCCATGGCCGAGAAGTGGTCGTCGAGGATCGAGCCGTCCTTGAGCGTGGCCTCGTCGAACTCGTAGGAGCCTTCGTAGGAGACCTCGATGGCGTACTCGGCGTCGTCGAGGCTGGCGCTGAACAGCGTCTCGATGGTCGGGCCCGATCGTTCGAGGCGATGGGTGCCGATGGGAGGGCTCGACCGCGGCAGCACCGCCAGCAGGGGCGCCGGATCGGGGCTCGATCGCAGCCGCTGCACCCGCAACATGATCTCGACCTCGATGCGCGGGGGCTCGTCGATGGGCTCGCCGATGTACCAGGACCGATATGAGCTCTGGGCCCACGTCGGCCAGGTCAGCGTGATGTCGGCCTGCACCCGGGGCGGGACCCCCTCACCCGGCAGGCTGTAGCTCGTCTCCCACGTGGTGTCGCCCAGCAGCACGTCGATCTGGAACTGCTCCTCGACGGCCTGACGCTCGAGCAGCGCGCTCTCGAACGCGTCGCGCAGTGCGCCGATGGCATCGGTGAAGACGTGATCGAGCATGGTCAGGCGAGGCTATCCGCTCCCACCTGCAGCCGGTTCCGGGCTCATGAAGGCGGTGGCGACGCTCATCCCGAGGTCCTTGTGGCGCAGCGTGGCGATGCGCCGACCGGGTTGCACCGCGTCCTTGATGGCGCCCATGGCCGGGGCCAGGAGTGTGGCGGTGGCGTCGAGATCGTCGACCGTGTAGGCCAGACCGAAGAAGACCGCCGGACCGTCGCCCGACGGTTCGCCCGGCCCGATCAACTCGACGATGACCTCGCCGGCCCGGAAGAAGGTCTGGCGCATGGGCGCGCCGTACGTGTCGGTCTCGCGCACCCGCAGGGCCACGAAGCCGGCCGCTTCGAGGGTGCCGGTCGTACGATCGGTGTCCGGGGTGGCGAGGACGATGTGGTCGATCTGGGCGGCTCCGTTGGGGTGGCTCGTCGGTTCAGGCGGGTTGGTGGTGGAGGACGAGGTGACCAGGCCGTCGAGCTCGGTGGTGACGATGTCTCGCAACGACCAGCCGAGGATCCGCTTCCCGTCGTCGCGGCCGACCAGGCGGATGCGTACCGCGCCTACGACGCACACCCCGTCGTCATCGACCGAGAACCCAGCCGCTCTCCACGCATCGGGCGGGTCGCCCACCGCGATCTCGTCGATGGTCGGGGTCGTCGCCATGGCGCCGAAGTGTAGGGTCCGTGGGCCGCATGGCCGAGAAACCTGACCCACCTGCCCGCGCCTTCGGAATGGGCCTGACCGCCATCGGGATGGTCGGGCTGATCGGGCGCCTCGGCTATGTCATCGCGACTCGACACGACCCCGTGACGGGCGACGGCCTGTACCACTACCTCGGGGCCAACCTCCTCGTCGATGGCAAAGGCTGGGTCGTCCCGCTGGGGACGAAGACCGCCGCCGATGCGCACCATCCGCCGGTGTGGCGGCTCGTCCTGGCCGCGCCGTCCTTGCTCGGCCTGCGAACGATCTTCGAGCATCAGGTGCTCCTCGCCCTGATCGGCACGGCCACCGTGGTCGTCGTCGGGTTCGCCGGCCGACGCATCGCCGGACCCCGGGTCGGGCTGATCGCCGCCGGCGTGGCCGCCTTCTATCCGGGGCTCTGGTCCTACGAGCGCGAGATGTTGTCCGAGACCGGTCTGCTGCTCGGCGTCGCCGTCGTCATCCTCGTCGTGTACCGGTACATCGATCGCCCGACGCTCGGGCGGGCCGTCGCGATCGGGCTCGTGTGCGGCGTGCTGATGCTGACGCGGTCCGAGCAGGCCTTCCTGCTCGTGCTGTTGTTGGCCCCGGTCATCCTGCTCACCAAACCGGTTGCGATCCGCGTCCGTGTCGGCTGGCTGGCCCTGGCCGGCGCCGCCGCGATCGTGCTGGTGGTGCCGTGGTTCGTCTTCAACCTCGGCCGGTTCAAGGAACCCGTGCTGCTGTCGACCAACCTCGGGCCGACGATGATCGACGCCAACTGCCCCGAGACCTATTCGGGGGACCTGCTCGGCTCATACGACGTGATCTGCGGTTTGCGGACACGTGGGCCGTATCTGGCCGACCAGTCCGAGGACGACCGCGTCAGCCGATCCGACGCCCTCGAGTTCGTGCGCCACCATCTCGGACAACAGCCCGTCGTGGTCGCGGCTCGCGAGGGGAGATCCTTCGGGGTGTTCCGCCCGGCGCAGGAGGTGAGCATGGACTCGCACTTCACGTCCACCCGGCCCGGTGTGGTCTGGGCGCTCATGGTCTCGTACTGGGTGCTGGTGCCCTTGGGCATCGGCGGCGCCGTCTTGCTGCGCCAGCGCAAGGTGCCCGTCTATCCGCTGATGAGCTTCGTGGTGACCGTCGCCGTGGCGACCGCGGTGACGTTCGGTCAGACTCGATACCGGGCCGCGATCGAGGTTCCCCTCGTCTTGTTGGCCGCCGTCACCCTCGACTGGCTGTGGGCGCAGTTCAGCCGACGGTCGGCCGATCGGAGACCGCTTCGCTCGATCGCCGCACCGGGATCCAGTCGTTGACCGTGTAGCCGCGCTCGTCGAAGGTGCGATCGATGGTCCCCGACGCGGCGAGGTGGAACACCATCGCGGCCCGTGGGGCGTTGCTGTGGTTGTCGGTCGAGCAGTGCATGAGGTGGCTGTCGAACACCAGCAGGTCGCCCGGGGCCATGAGCACGGGCACCGAATCGCTCATGTCGTGGTCGACGATCTCGACATAGCCGTAGTTGGCGTTCGGGCGGCGATCGGGGATGTGGTCGTGGATCGGCTCGGTGTGCGAGCGCGGCAGGACGTGGAGGCAGCCGTTGTCGAGCGTGGCTTCGGTGACGGCGAGCCACAGGCCCACGACGGGTCGGGGCGGGTCGAACGGGAAGTAGTAGGAATCCTGGTGCCACGGCTGGCCCCACGCGCCCGGGTTCTTGAAGATGAACTGGCTCAGGAAGCAGTCGAGGTCGTCGGTGCCGATCAGCTCGGCGGCGATGGCCGTGACGGCCGGATCGCTCACGAAGTCAGCGAAGACGGGCTCGCGCGCCAGCAGGAAGATCTTGGACAGGACGTCCTCGGGATGCGGGCGTTCGCCCAGGTCGCCCTGTTGCTCGGGCAGCACCAATGCCGGTCCGACGTCTCGGCCCTCGGCCGCCGACCGGGCCAACTCGACCACCCGCGCCCGCATGGCCGCGCCGATGGCCGGGTCGGCGAACGCTGGGATGCGGACGAACCCATCGCGTTCGAAGGCCTGCCGCTGCTCGGGTTCCACAACGGCGAGAGTGTAGAGGTGGGTCCGCCGCGGGGCAGACTGACCGGCGTGACCGATCCCGACGGCCGCCTGCTCGACGAGGCGCGGGCGTGGCGTGACGCCGATCCCGACCCCGAGACCCAGGCCGAGCTCGACGCCATCATCGCCCGAGCGGCCCGAGGCGACGACGACGCCACCGCCGATCTGGCCGAGCGCTTCGCCGGCCGGTTGGCCTTCGGGACGGCTGGGCTGCGGGGCCCGTTGGGGGCCGGCCCGATGCGCATGAACCGGTTGGTGGTGCGCCAGGCCGCGGCCGGGCTGGCGGCGTGGCTCGGTCCTGATCACACGGTGGTGGTGGGCTTCGATCGGCGCCGCCAGTCCGACGAGTTCGCCCGGGACACGGCGCGGGTGCTGGCGGCGGCGGGGCTGGCGTCCCTCCTGTTCGACGCCACGTGTCCGACGCCGGTGCTGGCCTTCGCCGTCCGCCACTTCGGCGCCGACGCGGGCGTCATGTGCACCGCCAGCCACAACCCCCGTGACGACAACGGCTACAAGGTCTACCTCGGAGACGGCGCCCAGATCATCCCGCCGGTCGATGCCGAGATCGCCGCCGCCATCGAGCGGGCGGCGCGGGCCCCGATCGGCGTGGCGTCGGCCGATCACCCCGCCATCGACCGGGTCGGTGCGGAGGTGACCGAGGCGTACCTGGATCATGTGCACCGAGCGGTCGGCTCGATGCCGGCCCGCGCTCCGATCCGCATCGTCTACACCCCGATGCACGGCGTGGGCGGGGCGGTCGCCCTCGATGCCCTCGGGCGCGCCGGGTTCGCCGACGTGGCCGTGGTCGCCGAGCAGTTCGAGCCGGATGCCGCGCTTCCCGACCCTGCCGTTCCCCAACCCCGAGGAGCCGGGCGCCCTCGATCTGGCCGCGGCGCTGGCCGGGCGGGTGGGGGCCGACCTCGTGATGGCCAACGACCCCGACGCCGATCGGCTGGGAGCGATGGTGCCCGCTCTCGACGGCTCGGGTCGCTTCGTCGCTCTGACCGGCAACGAGATCGGGGCGGTGCTCGCCCAACACCGACTGGCGTCGACGGAGGGCGACGATCGCCTGGTCGTGACCACGGTCGTGTCGTCGCAGCTGCTGGCGCGCCAGGCCGAGGCCGCTTCGGTGCACCACGCCGAGGTGCCCACCGGATTCAAGTGGGTGGTCCGACCGGGTCTCGATCACCCCGAGTGGCGCTTCGTGTTCGGCTACGAGGAGGCGCTCGGGTACTCGGTCGACGCCTTCGTGCGCGACAAGGACGGCATCAGCGCCGCGGTCTGCCTGGCCCAGGTCGTGGCGGCGGCGCGGGCCGACGGCGCGTCGGTTTGGGACCGGCTCGAGGCGCTGGCGCGCCAGTTCGGCGAGCACGTCACCCGCACGGTGTCGTGGCGCGTCGACGGCGTCGACGGTCCCGCCCGGTTGGCCGCGGCGATGGCGGCGCTGCGCTCGACGCCACCCAGTGCGATCGGTGGGGTCGGCGTCGACGCCGTCACCGACCTGGCTCGGGCCGTCGAAGGCCGGCCCGCCGTCGATGTGGTGGTCGTCGGGCTGGCCGATGGGTCGCGCCTGGCGCTGCGCCCGAGTGGCACCGAGCCCAAGCTGAAGCTGTACGTCGAGGTCGTCCAACCCGTTGCTGCCGGACCCGGTGCCTACGCCCAGGCTCGTGCCCGTGGCGCCGAACGGGTCGAGACCCTCGTGGCCGCCATGGCCGCCCACCTCGGCCTGGACGCGACCGCCGGCTAGGCCGCGTCGTTCGGTTGAGCGGACCGACTCCCTCACGGCCAGGGCGATCAGCTACGGTCGGCCGACGCCCGACCCGGAGGGGAGTTCCGGGCGGGGCCCGGTAGGAGTCGTAGCCGCCAATGTTGTTCCCGACCATCGACTTCGCGCTGTTCTTCCTGGTCGTGTTCACCGGGAACTGGGTGCTGCGGCCCCATGCCGTCGCGTGGCGCTGGTTCATGCTCGCCGCCAGCGTCTACTTCTACGGCTACTGGAACTGGCGTCTGGTCCCGCTGCTGCTCGGCAGCGTGGTGGTCAACTGGGCCTTCGGTCGGGCCGTCCACTCGGCGTTGGCTCCCGATGGCACCAAGACCAGCCGCAGCCGCACCCTCGTCGGGGTCGCCGTCGCCGTCAACCTCGGTCTGCTCGGATACTTCAAGTACGCCGGGTTCTTCGTCGATTCGATCGCCGAGCGGCTCAACTCGCTCGGCTTCCACCTCGGCGACCCGACGCTTTCGATCATCCTGCCCATCGGCATCTCGTTCTTCACCTTCCAGGCCATCAGCTACGTGGTCGACATCGGGCGAGGCGTGTGGACGCGGCCGGTGCCGCTGCTCGAGTTCGCCGTCTACCTGACCTTCTTCGCCCACCTCGTCGCCGGGCCCATCGTGCGGGCCAGCGAGTTCATCCCCCAGATCGAGACGCCGCCCGACCCGCGCTACGTGCAGTCGTCCGAGGCGTTCATGCTCATCTTCCGCGGCCTGTTCAAGAAGGTCGTGATCTCGAGCTACATGGCGACCGTGGCCGACCCCGTGTTCGCCCTCCCCGGCCTGCACAGCCGGTGGGAGGTCCTGTGGGGGATCTGGGCGTACGCCATCCAGATCTACGCCGACTTCTCGGGCTACACCGACATCGCCATCGGCATCGCCTTGCTGCTCGGCATCCGCTTCCCGCAGAACTTCGACGCGCCCTACCGTTCGCTGTCGTTCCAGGAGTTCTGGCGGCGGTGGCACATGACCCTGTCGCGGTGGCTGCGCGACTACCTCTACATCCCGCTCGGCGGCAATCGGGGCAGCGAGGGGTTCATGTACCGCAACCTCATGCTCACCATGGTGATCGGCGGCCTGTGGCACGGGGCCAACTGGACGTTCGTGATCTGGGGGACCATCCAGGGCGGGGCCCTCGTCGCCGAGCGCGTCGATCAAGAAGGCCTGGGCTCAGCGCGAGCCGATCGGCCTGCCGCCGACACTGGTCAAGGTCCTGCAGTGGGCGCTCACGTTCCAGGTGATCTGCCTGGCGTGGGTGTTCTTCCGGGCACCCAACTTCTCGACGGCCATGGGCGGTGCTCGGTCGGCTCTTCAGCGGATCGGGCCCGTCCCCGCTCGTCACACCTCTGCTGGTGATGACCATCGTCGCCATGCTGGCCTCGCAGTTCGTCCCGGCGCGCCTGCCCGAGCGGGCGACCAAGGTCTTCGCCGGGCTGGCCCCCGCCCTGCAGCTCGCCGCCCTCGGCGTCGGCCTCGTGCTGGTCGACGCCCTCGGCCCGGCCGGCATCGCCCCCTTCATCTACTTCCAGTTCTGAGACCGATGACCACCACCGCCCCGCCCCGCCCTCGACCAACGAGTCGCCGACCGGTGACGGGCTGGCGCGTCCTGTTGCAGCCGGTGCGCCGGTCGCGACCGGGCACCATGCCGGCCGGCCTCGTGCTGATCGTGATCGTGGGCGGCCTGCTCTTGGCCATGTTCGTCAACGCCGACGCGACGCTGCGCAAGAGCGAGGCCAAGCGCAACAACCCGGGCTGGCGCACCGACGATCGCCCACGACGTGGCCGACGTCGCCGACTTCCTGCACCTCACCTCCCCTCGGCGGGGGATCGACGATGCCATGGGCCGCCACTCCAGCAGCTTGACCGCCGAGCAGGTGCTGGCTCGGACAGCGCGCGGCCCAAGCAGCCAAGGCCAAGCGCAGCTCGACCCCGACGACGGCCCCGTCCACCGTGGCCCACCTGCGCACGCCGACCCCGGCGGCGCCGCTCAAGCTGTGGGTCGGCGGCGACTCGGTGACCGAGACCTTCGGCACCCAGCTGGTGCAGCGTGTCCAAGTCGACGGGTCTGTTCACGCCGACCCTCGACTTCCACATCGGTACCGGTCTGTGCGTGCCCAGCTACTTCAACTGGCCGGTGCACCTGGCCGACGACGTGCTCCCCAAGGTCGATCCCGATGTCGTCGTGATCATGTTCGGCACCAACGACGGGCAGAACATCCTGATGCCCGGCGGCAAGATCCTGACCGCCTTCTCGCCCGAGTGGCAGACCGAGTACGAGAAGCGGGTCGGAGCGGTGATGGACCTGCTCAAGAGCCCGACCAACAACCGCATCGTGATGTGGGCCGGTCCGCCGCCCATGGGCCCCGAGACCCGTACCCACGGCATGGACCTGATCAGCCACATCGACTGGGTCGAGGCCAAGTCCCGGCCGTGGGTCCACTACGTCGACACGTGGGTCTACTTCTCGGACACGAACCTGCAGTTCCAGCACTCGCTGCCTTCGGCCACCGGCGAGGTCGCGCGGCCTGCGCCAGAAGGACGACATCCACATGAGCGACATCGGGGGCACGCGCCTGTCGTGGATCGTGCTGCGCGACCTGGGCACCCAGGTCGATCTCAAGGCGTCCGAGGTCCAGCCCGACCCCAACGACCTGCCGCCCGCTTCGATCAAGGAGCGCACCGAGATCCCCGAGCACGTCCCCGGCGCCCTCTGACCACGCGCCGCGGATCTGATCAGGGGTGGCGGGCGGTGACCTCGGTCGGTGATGCCGCCGCGCACGTTCCAGAGCGTGTGCACGGTCATGTGGCGGGGGGCGATGGCGGCGACGAGATCGTCGAGGATGCGATTGGTGATGTCCTCGTGGAACACGCCCTCGTCTCGATACGACCAGAAGTAGAGCTTGAGCGACTTGAGCTCGACGAGGTGCCGATCGGGCACATAGGTGACGGTGACCGTCGCGAAGTCGGGCTGGGCCGTCATCGGGCAGACGCAGGTCAACTCGGGCGTCGAGTAGACCACCTCGTAGTCGCGTCCCGGATGCGGGTTGTCGACGGCGACCAGCTCCTTGGAGGGTTCAGTGGCCATGGCCTAGGACGCCGCCTCGACGCCGAGCTGCCACCACAGGAAGCTCAGCACGTCGGCCAGCTCGTCGGCCTGGCGGGTGACCGGCTTGCCCTGCCCGTGCCCGGCCTGGTCCTCCTGGCGCAGCAGGATGGGGTGGTCGGTCGCCGCACGACGATCGCCTCCTGCAGGCGGGCCGTCATCTTGCGGGCGTGCATCGGGTCGACCCGCGAGTCGTCCTCGGCCGTGGTCAGCAGCACGGCGGGGTAGCAGGTCCCGTCGACGACGTGGTGATAGGGCGAGTAGGCGTGGAGCCAGTCGAACTCGTGGGCCAGGTCGGGGTTGCCGTACTCGGGGATCCAGAGCTCGGCGATGAGGAAGCGGTGGTAGCGGACCATGTCGAGCAGCGGCACGGCGATCTGCGCGGCCCGGCACAGGTCGGGTCGCTGGGTGATGGCCGCGCCCATGAGCAGGCCGCCGTTGCTGCCGCCCCGGATGGCCAGGCGAGCACGAGAGGTCCGCCCCGATTCGACCAGCCAGTCGGCGGCGGCGAGGAAGTCGTCGAAGCTCTGCTGCTTGTGCTCGCGCATGCCGGCGCGGTGCCAGGCCTCGCCTTCCTCGGCGCCGCCGCGGATGTTGGCCACGGCGTAGAGGCCCCCGTCGTCGCACACGGCGACGATGGCGGCGCTGTAGGCCGGACCCATCGTGACGGCGAAGCCGCCGTAGCCGGTGAGCACGCACGGCGTGTCGGGGTCGGGCACGGTGGCCACCGCCCGGATCAGGAACATGGGGACGACGGTGCCGTCGGTCGACGGGTAGCGGACCTGCTCGACGACGTAGTCCCCTTGGGGTCCGTCGTCGAGGCCGGCACCCTGGTCGAGCCCGCTCCAGTCGTCGAGGACGTTGGCCTCGTCCCGCACGTCGGCGTCGCCGGGCTGCCAGCGGAACAGCGTGGGTGGGCGGGCGAACGAGGTGAACGAGAAGAAGACGCGGTCGTGGTCGGTGGCTGGCGCTCAGCCCGGCCAGCGATCCGAGCTCGGGCAGCTCGATCGGCTGCGGGTGGGTGCCGTCGTGGTCGTAGCGGTCGAGGCGATGCCACCGCGGCTCGGGAGCGCAGCACGAGCAGCGAGTCGCTGCGTGGCGACCACGGCCTCGAGCACGGCGTCGCTCTCGGGCACGATCGTGCACCAGTTGTCGTGCCACGCGGCCACGATCGGAGTCGACACCACGCGACCTCGGTCGGCGTCGAGCGTGGTGACGCCGATGAGCTGGTCGCCCACGACCTCGAACGACGACACGGCCTCGATGCCCTCGATCATGTCGGTGCGGGCGCCGGTGCGGCGATCGATGAGGTGGACGTCGACGCGCGACCAGCCGAGCGACACGTGCACGAGCAGCCAGCGGCCGTCGCGGGACAGCGACACGTTGGGCCAGGCCGTCTTGTCGGGCAGGTCGTCCCACACGACCTCGTCGTGGTCGGGCGAGTCGCCGAGGTGGTGCCAGAAGACCTTGCGCCAGTAGTCGAGATCGTCGTCGTGGACCTCGCCGCTGAGCGGGTAGCGGGTGTAGGCGAACCCGGTGCCGTCGGGCGCCCAGGCCACCGACGCCGCCCGCGTGTTCGGGATGGTGTCGTCGAGGTGCTCGCCGGTCTCGACGTCGACGACGTGCAGGGTGGAGCGCTCGTCGCCGTTGGACGAGCAGGCCGTAGGCCACCAGCGAGCCGTCGGGCGACGGGTGGTACCAGTCGATGGCGGCGGTGTGGTCGCCGTCGATCGCCGGGTCGACCAGCGTGCGGGCCGGCCCGTGCTCGGTCGCGGGTCGGACGACGAGCACGGCCTGGTCGTGGTGTCCCCAGCGGTCGAGCGAGAAGACGCGGTCGCCGGCGGTGGCGCACGCGACCGACGAGCCGGCCCGCAGCAGCGCGCTCAGGCGGCGATGGAGCCCGGCTCGTTCAGGTCGGACCGTCGAGGCTCTGGCGGGTGAGGTCGTTCTGCGCCGTCGACCCAGCCCGGGTGGCGGGATCGTCGCCGTCCTCGAGCCCTCGGAACGGGTCGGCGACCTCGACGCCGTGGAGGACCTCGACGGTCGTCACGACGCGCGGCGGGGGATGAGGGCCGAAGACGCCGTCAGCCTCGCCCGGCATTGGGCTTGCGCCCGTGGTTCGCCTTCTTGCGTCGGGCGTTGGTCTTGCGCTTTGCGGTCTTCTTCGACATAAGTCGACCACGCTACCGGGTGGACCTCGTCAAGCGGAAGTCGGCTCGCTGGCTCACCAGCGCGGCGGAGCCGCTGGTGGGGTGGAGAGCCGGATGGCGAAGCGGCCGCCGGAGGCGTGCCCGACCAGAGGCCGGTCAACCCGTCGGATGAGTGGTGGCCCAGTCGACGAGGTCGTCGGCCGACCACGTGTTGACGATCCGGTCGAGGTCGATCTCGTGGCGGGCCGCCTTGTCGCAGCCGAGGCGCTGCCACTCGAGCTGGCCCGGGCGCGTGGGCGTCGGTGTCGATGCTGACCTTGCAGCCCCACTCGAGGGCCAGCTCGAGCAGCTCGTCGGGCGGATCCTGGCGCTCGGGGCGGCAGTTGATCTCGACGGCGGTGTCGAAGCGGGCGCAGGCGGCGAACACGATCTCGGGGTCGAAGGTGGACTCGGGCCGCACCAGCTCGGGGTCGCTGCCGGCCTGGGCGACCGTCGAGCGGAGCTTGCGGCCGGTGCAGTGGCCGAGGATGTCGACGTGGGGGCTGGCGACGGCCAGCACCATGCGCCGGGTCATGGCCGCCGCGGTCCATCCGCAGCTTCGAGTGGACGCTGGCCACGACGACGTCGAGCTGGGCCAGCAGGTCGAGGTCCTGGTCGAGCGACGCCGTCCTCGAGGATGTCGACCTCGATGCCGGTGAGGATGCGGAACGGGGCCAGCACGCTCGTTGAGGCGCGGCGATCTCGCCCAGCTGGCTCTGCGAGCCGCTCGGGGCTCAGCCCGTGGGCGACGGTGAGGCGGGGCGAGTGGTCGGTGAGCACGAGGTAGTCGTGGCCGAGCGTCGATGGCGGTGCGGGCCATGGCCTCGATGGTGGCACCGCCGTCGGACCAGAGGCTGTGGGTGTGGCAGTCGCCGCGCAGCGGCCTCGCGATAGGGCCGGCCGGCCTCGCTCAGCGGCACCTCGGTGGTGGCCTCGAGCTCGACGATGCGCTCGGGGACCTGCGCCGGCGACGGCCTGGGCGATGACCGCGCCGGTGCGACTTGCCGATGCCGGCCAGCTCGGTGAGCGTGCCCGCCGTCGACCCGCGCGCTTCGAGCTCGCCCGGAGCCAGCGCCGCCACGACCTGGGCCGCGTTGCGGAAGGCCTTGATCTTCTGGCCGCAGGGGCCAGCGATCGATCGAGCAGGTACACGACCGTCGAGCGCGTCGGCAGGGCCTCGAGCGGCGTCACGCCGCCTGACGGTTAGAGCGCACTGCCTCTAGCCTGAGCCACGTGGAACGCTTCGGGTTCGTCGGACTGCCCAACGCCGGCAAGTCATCGCTGTACAACGCGCTGTCGGGCGGCTCGCGCGCTGGCCGCGCCCTACGCGTTCGCCACCAAGGACCCGAACGTCGGGGTGGCCAAGGTGCCCGACGACCGTCTCGACCGGCTGGCCGGTCATGAGCGCGTCGACGCAAGGTCGTGCCGGCCACCGTCCAGTTCGTCGACATCGGCGGTCTGGTCGAGGGCGCCAGCACCGGCGAGGGCCTCGGCAACAAGTTCCTCGCCAACATCCGCGAGGTCGACGCCATCATCTTCGTGCTGCGGGCGTTCGCCGACGACGACGTGCCCGGGCCCGTCCGATCCGCTCGAGCACCTGCGCATCGTCGAGACCGAGCTGGCCCTGGCCGACCTCGAGACCGTCGAGAGCCAGATCGACAAGCGGCGCAAGGCGGCCAAGCAGGACCGTCGCTCGCCGACGAGGTCGCCGCGCTCGAGCCGGGCCAACGCCGCCTGGCCGAGGGCACCCCGATCTACCGCAGCGACCTGCCGGCGAGCGACCGCGAGCTGCTCACGCCCTACTTCCTGCTCACCAACAAGCCGGTGCTGGCCGTGGTCAACGTCGGCCGAGGACGATCTCGAGCGCGTCGACGAGATCGTCGCGCCGGTGGTGGCCGAGCTCGGCGGCCGGGGCGAGGTGATCGGCATGTGCGTGCAGCTCGAGGCCGAGGCGGCGCAGCTCGACGAGCGACGAGCGGGCCGAGATGCTCGAGGCGCTCGGGCCTCGGCGAGGGCGCGCTGCCCCGCTTCCTGCGCACCGCCTACCACCTGCTCGGCCTGCGCACGTTCCTCACGACCGGCGAGAAGGAGTCGCGGGCGTGGACGTTCCGGGCCGGTTGGAAGGCGCCCCAGTGCGCCGGGGTCATCCACACCGACTTCGAGCGGGGCTTCATCCGGGCCGAGGTCATCCACTGGGACGAGCTGCTCGAGATCGGCTCGTGGTCCAAGGCCCGCGACGTCGGCAAGCTCCGGGTCGAGGGCAAGGACTACGAGGTGGCCGACGGCGACGTGATGGAGATCCGCTTCAACGTCTAGGTTTCGGCCGTTCCGGATCGCGTGTTGGAGGCGCTGTGCCCTGGCTCGTCCATGACGGCAAGGTGCTGGCCACCCTCGAGGTGCCGCGTCCTCGGCGCGGGCGCGCATGCGCGGCCTGCTCGGGCGCGACGGCGTCGACGGCGCGCTGCTGCTCGAGCCGGCCCGCTCGGTGCACACCATGCGGCATGCGGTTCGCCATCGACGTCGCCTTCTGCGACGCGACCTGCGGGTGCTGCGCGTCGTGACGATGGCGCCGAACCGACTCGGGATGCCGGTGGTCAAGGCCCGATCGGTCATCGAGGCCGAGGCCGGTTCGTTCGAGCGATGGGGCGTCTCGGTCGGGGACCGGCTCGAGATCAAGGGCGGGGACGGCGCCGGCGGCGACGGCGCAGGTCGGTGACGGCCGGCGCCCTGGTGCTCGTGGCCACGCCGATCGGGAACCTGGGCGACCTCTCGCCCCGGGCGGTCGCCGAGCTGGCCCGGGCCGACGCGATCGCCTGCGAGGACACGCGGCGCACGGGCCGCCTGCTCGCCCACGCCGGCGTCACGGCCGCCCAAGCTCCTGGTGGTCAACGACCACACCGAGGCGGGTGCGGTCCGTGACGTGCTGGCGCGCCTCGATCGGGGGGAGCGGGTCGTGGTGGTGACCGACGCCGGTATGCCGGGCGATCTCCGATCCGGGTGAGCGGCTCGTGGCGGCGGCGTCGGCGGCCGGCCATCGTCGTCGAGGTCGTTCCGGGCCCGTCGGCGGCCATCACCGCGCTGGTGGCCAGCGGGTTGGCCACCGGCCGCTTCGTCTTCGAGGGCTTCCTGCCCCGCCGGGGATCGGGCCGCACCGAGCGTCTGGCCGAGCTGGCCGGCGAGCGGCGCACGATCGTGCTCTACGAGGCCCCTCACCGCCTGGCCCGCACGTTGGGCGACCTGGCGTCGTCGCTTGGGGCCGACCCGACGGGTGGTGCTGGCCCGCGAGCTGACCAAGCTGCACGAGGAGATCTGGCGAGGCCCGCTCGTCGGCCGCCGTCGAGCGCGTCGCCGAGGTGCCACCGAGGGGCGAGTACGTCCTCGTCGTCGACGGCGCGCCCGAGCCCGTGCCCGCCAGCGACGACGAGCTGACCGGCGCGCTGGCCGCCGCCGCCGCCGACGGGAGCTCGACGCGCGACGCCGTGGCGCTGGTTGCCGCCCGCTTCGGCGTGCCCCGCCGCCGCGTGTACGACCTGGCCACTCGGCGGTGAGCGGCGCGATTGCTTGTCCCGCTTGGCATCCCTGTTGCTGTCACACCCTCTGCGTATGGTCGATGGCATGGGAATCATCACGTTGCTCCTCGGTCTGGTCGGCGGTCTCGCCATCGGTGTGGTCGTCGCCGTCGTCGTCCTGCAGACGGTCCGCCGCGAGGCCGAGGCCGATCGCCTGGAGGCCGCTCGCGGCCGCGATGCCGCCATCGAGGCCGCTCGTCAGGCCTTCGCCGTCGAGCGCGACGCCACCACGCAGAAGACGGTCGATCTCGTCCTGACCATGGCCGCCGACAAGCTCGGCGATCAGTCGGTCGCCGCCAGTCGCCAGCTCGATCTGCGCAACCAGATGATCGAGGAGAAGGTCACGGGCATGACCGGCGAGCTGGCCCGGGTGACCGACCTGGTGGCGACGCTCCAGAAGGACCGAGCGGCCCAGCAGGGCGATCTCACCGCCCGCCTGGCCGAGGCGACCCAGCAGAGCCGCGAGCTGGCCGCCACGACCCAGAGCCTGCAGCACGCGTTGGCCAGCCCCAAGGCCCGGGGTCAGTGGGGCGAGCGCATGGCCGACGACGTCCTGCGCATGGCCGGGCTCGTCGAGGGCGTGAACTACCGGCGCCAGACCGGTGTGAGCGGCGGCGGCATCCCCGACGTCACCTTCCTGCTCCCGCAGGACCGCGTGCTCCACATGGACGTCAAGTTCCCGATCGACAACTACATGCGAGCCCTCGAGGCCGACACCGAGGTCGAGAGCGCGGCTCGCACCACGGCGTTCCTCCGCGACGTGCGCCAACGCGTCAAGGAGCTGACGACCCGCGCCTACATCGACCCGGCCACCACCGTCGACTACGTCCTGGCCTTCATCCCCAACGAGAGCGTGTACTCGTTCATCCACGAGCACGATCCCGACATGGTCGACGTGGCCCTCGGCCAGCGAGTGGTGCTGTGCTCGCCGTTCACGCTGTTCGCCGTGCTGGCCATCATCCGCCAGTCCATGGACGCCTACCGCCTCGAGCGCACGAGCGACGAGATCTTGACGTGCCTGGGCGGGTTCACCAACGAGTGGGAGAAGTTCTCCGACCAGGTCGACAAGCTGGGCCGCAGCTTCGACAGCACCCAACGGGCCTACGACGACCTCTCGGGTACCCGTCGGCGGGCCCTGCAGCGCAAGCTCGACCAGATCGAGGATCTGCGCCACCGCCGGGGCGACGACGTCGACGGGGTGGTGCGCTCGCTTCGGGTGGCCGACCGCGACGACGAACCCCAGGACCGCCTGAGCCTCGACCCGGTCGCCCGGACCTCTTGATCGGCCGGTTCAGCCCGCCTGCTTGACCTCGGCCGCGACCGTCAGATCGACGATGGTCGACGGCGAGTTGAGCCCCTCGAGGTGGGCGACCTGCTCGTAGGCCTGACGCAGACCCAGCTTGGCGTCATCGGCCTGGCGTTGGCGCTGCCGCAGGGCCAGCTCCGAGCGGCGGGCGTCGGAGCGAGCTCGCTCGTAGGCCACCTTGGCCCGTTCGGCGAAGTCGTGGGCGGCCGAGGCCTGGCTGGCGGCCAGGGCCAGCGCCGACTTGGCGTCGGTCACCGCCGCTCGGGCGTCGACCAGCCGGTCCTGGGCCTGGCGCAGCCAGTCCTCAGGGGTCAGCCGGCCGTTGACGTGGTCGGCCATGAGCGGTTCGGCCTCGCCGATGGGTATGAGTCGGACCGTCCCGTGGGGAAAGTCGCGGGTCCGCCGATCGCTCGGCGGCCGATCCGTGTCGGGTAGGGCGCGTGGAGCCTGCATCTTGTGGGTCATGGTTGGTTGATACTCCAGCCGCCCGGGGTCGGGGGCGCGCGATCGGGCATCGTCATCAGTTCGTAGCCTGAGCGCCGAATGCACTCGCGGAGTCGGGCCGGCGCCCCGTAACCTCAGGCTCGTGAGCGAGCGCTACTTCCTGACCACGCCGATCTACTACGTCAACGACGTCCCTCACATCGGCCACGCCTACACGACGGTCACCGCCGACGCGTTGGCTCGTTGGCATCGCCTGGCCGGCGACGACACCTTCTTCCTCACCGGGACCGACGAGCACGGCCTCAAGGTGCTGCGCGCCGCCGAGGAAGCGGGTCGCACCCCGATCGAGCAGGCCGACGAGACCAGCGCCCGGTTCCGTGAGGTCTGGGACCTGCTCGACATCAGCTACGACGACTTCATACGAACGACCGAGCCGCGCCACGCCCGGTCGGTGCAGGCCTTCCTGCAGGCCGTGTATGACAACGGCCACATCTACCGGGCCACCTACAGCGGCCTGTACTGCGTGTCCTGCGAGGCGTACTACACGCCCGACGAGCTCATCGACGGGATCAACTGCCCGATCCACCTGCGGCCCGTCGAGCACCTCGAGGAGGACAACTGGTTCTTCCGGCTGTCGGCCTTCGAACAGCCGTTGCTCGACTGGTACGCCTCGCACCCCGAGGCCGTGAGCCCCGAGGGCAAGCGCAACGAGGCCTTGGGGATCATCCGCCAGGGTCTCGAGGACGTCTCGATCAGCCGGGTCTCGATCGACTGGGGCGTGCCGGTGCCGTGGGATCCCGAGCAGGTCTTCTACGTCTGGTACGACGCCCTCATCAACTACGCCACGGCCATCGGCTACGGCGAGGACCAGGCCCGCTTCGAGCGCTGGTGGCCCGGCGTGCACCACCTCCTGGCCAAGGACATCCTGCGGTTCCACTGCGTGTACTGGCCGGCCATGTTGCTGGCCGCCGGGATCGAGCCCCCGGGCCACATCGACGTCCACGGCTTCCTGCTGGTGGGCGGGGCCAAGATGAGCAAGTCGGGGGTCGGCCAGATCTACCCGGCCGAGCTCGTGGCCGACTTCGGGGTCGACGGGTTCCGCTACCACTTCCTGCGCGACACGCCCTTCGGGCCCGACGGCGAGTTCTCGTATGAGGCGATGGTGGCCCGCTACAACACCGACCTGGCCAACAACCTGGGCAACCTGTTGTCGCGGGTGGCCACCGTCGTGGCCAAGAAGTGCAACGGCATCGGTCCGGCGCCGTCGGCGGACAGCCCGCTGGCCACCGTCGCCGCCGAGGTCTACCGCGACGCGGCCGAGGCGTGGGAAGCCGTGGCCCCCTCCGTCGCCCTCGAGGCCACCTGGCGGCTGATCCACGAGGCCAACGCCTACCTCGAGACCAACGAACCCTGGAAGGCCGAACCCGGGCCCCAGCTCGACGCCGTGATGGGCGACGCCCTCGAGGTCCTGCGCATCGTGGCCATCCTGGCCACCCCGGCCGTGCCCAACGCCGCCGCTGAGATCTGGCGGCGCATCGGCCTGGCCGGCGCGCCCGCCGACCAGCGGGTGCCGGCCGCCGTGGCCTGGGGCGGCTATCCAGGCGGGCTGGCCGTCGAGAAGGGTGATCCGCTCTTCCCTCGGATCGACACCCGGGCGTGACCGAGCTGCGCTGGACCGACAACCACTGCCATCTGCCGGCCGGCGCCGAGGCGGCCGCCCCCGTTGCCGAGGCCCAGGCCGCCGGGGTCCTCCGCATGATCAACGTGGGCACCGAGGCCGCCCACTCCCGGCAGGCCATCGACGTGGCCCGGTGCCATGACGGGGTCTGGGCGACGGTCGGGGTGCACCCCCACGACGCCACCGAGGGCGTGAGCGGCATCGTGGCTCTGCTCGACGAGCCCGAGGTGGTGGCCATCGGCGAGTGCGGGCTGGACTACCACTACGACCACTCACCGCGTGAGGTGCAGCGGACGGTGTTCGCCGAGCAGATCGCGCTGGCCCACGCCCGCCAGCTGCCGTTGGTGATCCACACCCGCGAGGCGTGGCCGGACACGTTCGACATCCTGGCCGCCGAGGGCGTGCCCGAGCACACGGTGTTCCACTGCTTCACCGGAGGGCCCGACGAGGCACGTCGCGGTCTGGCCCTGGGGATCCACCTGTCCTTCAGCGGGATCATCACCTTCAAGACCGCGGGCGACCTGCGGGCGGCGGCGACGGCCTGTCCCCTCGACCGGCTCATGGTCGAGACCGACGCGCCGTACCTGGCCCCAGTGCCGCACCGGGGCCGGCCCAACCGGCCGGCGCTGGTGCCTCTCGTCGGCGCCGCCGTGGCCGCCGCCCAGGGGATCGCCGTGGCCGCCGTCGCCGAGGCCACCTGGACCACCGCCGAACGCTTCTACTCATTGGCTCGGCGATAATCCGCCGAGCCCAGCAACTTGTGACACACGCCACATAGGGCGTGTCGGGCCTGGTCAGTCCCCGTTTTCTCATCTCGTTCTCGTTACAGAGTTTGCGGTCGTGTTACGGCGTTCCTAGGTTGGCCCGGTCAAGCGGCCCTGGGCACAAGGGAGGACGCCGCGTGGATGAGCTCTCGGCGTCTCGCCGACGAGTGTGGTTCGGTGTGACTCTGGCCGCGACGTTCGTCGTCGTGCTGGCCGTCGCGCTCACCTCCACGCCCACGCCCAGCTCGCTGCGCGTCGACCAGTCGGCTTCGGCCGAGACCGTGCCGGCCGCCAACCGCCAGGTTGCGTCCGCGCCCAGCGCGTCCACCACGACGACCGAGGCGACGCCGACCACGACCAGGTCGGTCAGCTCGGGATCGGCCGGGCTGCACAGCGCCGTGGCGTCGCGCTCGACGGCGCTGGCCAGCCGGCGCGTCAACCAGGTGACACCCCCCACGACGGCCAAGCCGGCGGTCCCGGCGCCCCCGCCGACCGCGGCGCCCCCGCCCACCTCACCGCCACCCTCGGCCTCGGCGGCTGCGTTCCTCGCCTGCATCCGCCAGCGCGAATCGCACGGCAACTACGGCGCCGTCTCGCCCGGGGGCACCTACATGGGCGCCTACCAGTTCAGCCAGAGCGCCTGGGACTCGGCGGCCCGCCACGCCGGTCGGTCCGATCTGGTCGGCCAGCACCCGAACCTGGTGTCCCCGGCCGACCAGGACGCCATCGCCCTGGCCGAGTACCTCTGGCTCGGCGCCGCGCCATGGGGCGGCGCCTGCGGCTGAGCCCGCACGCGACACTGACCGGGTGACCCTCACCCGGACCCAGGTCGTCGAACTGCTCGAACGGCACGGTCTGGCGCCCAGCCGGGCCTTGGGGCAGAACTTCGTCGTCGATCCGAACACCGTGGAGCGGGTCGCCCGCCTGGCCGAGATCGGCCCGGGCGACCGGGTGGTCGAGATCGGGGCCGGGCTGGGGTCGCTCACGGTGGCGCTGGCGGCGACGGGAGCCTCTGTGGTCGCCGTCGAGGTCGATCGCCATGTGATGGGCGCCCTGCGCGAGGTGGTCGAGCCCGTAGGCGTGACGGTGGTCGAGGGCGATGCGCTGACCCTGGACTGGGACGTGGTCCTGGCGGCGGGCGCCCCGTGGGTGCTGGTGGCCAACCTGCCCTACAACGTGGCCGCCCCGCTCGTGTGCGATCTGCTCGACGACGTGCCCCAGATCACCCGCATGCTGGTGATGGTGCAGCGCGAGGTCGGCGAACGGTTGGCCGCCGGCGCGGGGGAGCCGGCCTACGGCATCCCGTCGGTGAAGGTCGCCTACTGGGCCACCGCCCGCGTGGTCGGGCGGGTGCCGGCGACGGTGTTCCTGCCCCAGCCCAAGGTCGAGTCGGTGCTGTTGCGCATCGATCGTCGCGACGCGCCGGCCGTCGATGCCGATCCCGAGCGGCTGTTCAACCTGGTGCGCGCCGCCTTCGGTCAGCGGCGCAAGATGCTGCGCCGATCCCTGGCCGGCCTGGTCGCCCCCGACGCCTTCGAGCGGGCCGGGGTGCGTCCCGACGCCCGCCCCGAGGAGCTCGACATCGACGCCTGGGGTCGGCTCACCGACGCGTCGACCGACACCTGATCGCGGCCGCGACCCGCTCGGTCAGCGGCGTCCGGGGGTCGTGCGGGCGACCAGGCGATCCTCGCCGGGGAAGGCGCCTTCGACGAACCACGTCGAGCCGCTGCCGGCCAGCCGCGGCACCGCGCCGGTGGCGGCGGCCAGACGATCACGCCAGTCGGCCAGGCGTGGTTCGACCGATAGCGCGGCCGGTTCGAGGTCGTTCACCGGCCCGTCGCCCTCGGCGTGGGGGCCGCCCAGCTCGTCCCACCGCCGGAACACGGCGGGCGTCGAGCAGCCGAACGGAGGTGTGAGCAGGGTGAAGGTGCGCTCCTCGTACGGCAGCGGCTCCAGGATCTCGCCGATCCCGCCGACGCGGGCCCGGCCGCCCACGAGGCAGAACGGGACGTCAGCGCCCAGCGAGACGGCCTCGGAGAGGTCGTCGACACCGGCCCACGCCAGGACGGCGGCGGCGTCGGCCGAGCCCCCACCCAGGCCGGCACCAGGCGGGATCCGCTTGATGATCCGAACGTCTCCGGAGCGCCCGGTCAGACCCATGGCGCGGCCGACCAGGTTGGCGCCGATGGGGGACATGGACTCGCCGGTCGCCCCGTCGACCATGCTCACGAGCCCCGTCGCACCCCCTGGCGTGACCTCGGCGACCGGCTCGAGCTCGAGGGTGTCAGCCAGGTCGAGCGTGACCATCTCGGCGTCGAGCAGGTGGTAGCCGTCGGCCCGGATGCCGACGATGCGCAGGCTGAGCGTCAGCTTGGCCGGGGCGCGCAGCACGACGACTGGAGGCACGGTCGACATCGATCGGCCAGGCTAGAGGGCCGACACGGGCGCGGCGTCGGCTACTTGCCGGCGGCGCGGCGCTGGAAGCGGGTGCGCTTGAGCATCTTCTTGTGCTTCTTCTTGCGCATGCGCTTGCGGCGCTTCTTGATCAGTGAACCCATGGCAGGGCGCAATCTATCGGGCCGCTCGCTTCGGTGCGAAACGGCGGGCCTCGAAACGCGACTCAGCTCGGGGGCAGGGACTCGAACCCCGAAATCGTGGACCAAAACCACGCATGTTGCCGATTACATCACCCCCGAATGGGTAGCCGGAGCCTACTGGCCGCGTTAGAACAAGGGAGATGCCCATTCCCCCCCTGTCTGCCGTCGTGCTCGCCGCCGGCGAAGGCGCGCGCATGCGCTCGACCCGTCCCAAGCCCCTGCACCTGCTGTGCGGGCGGGCGATGCTCCTGTACGTGCTGGACGCGCTGGGCGAGTGCGACACCGGTCGCGCCGTCATCGTCGTCGGCCACGGAGCCGAACGGGTCACCAAGAAGCTCCAGGAGGAAGCGCCCGACCTCCAGCTCGACTTCGTCGAGCAACGCGTGCAGCGCGGCACCGGAGATGCCGTCAGCGTCGGGCTCACCGTGTTCGGCGACGACGAGCTCGATGCCGACGACGGCGACCTCATCGTGCTCCCGGGCGACACGCCGCTGCTGCGACCGGCCACGGTGTCGGCGTTGGTCGACGCTCACCGCCGATCCGATGCCGCCTGCACGGTCCTGACCGCCCGCCTCGACGATGCGACCGGCTACGGCCGCGTGGTGCGGGCCGGCGACGGGCGGGTCCTGCGCGTGGTCGAGCACGGCGATGCATCGGACGAGGAGCTGGCCATCGACGAGGTCAACACCTCGATCTACTG
This sequence comes from uncultured Microthrixaceae bacterium, assembly GCA_963734965.1. Lineage (GTDB taxonomy): Bacteria > Actinomycetota > Acidimicrobiia > Acidimicrobiales > Acidimicrobilacustridaceae > UBA4742. The sequence continues at coordinate 728,973 of CAVTJK010000003.1, forward strand.
CTTCCGCCGCAGCGTGCTGGCTCCGGCGCTGCGCCGCCTCAGCCCCGAGAACGCCCAGGGCGAGTACTACCTGACCGACGTCATCGGCGTGCTGCACGACGCCGGGTACCGCATCGAGGGGATGGTCGCCGCCGACCCGAGCGAGACCCAGGGTGTCAACGACCGCGTCCAGCTGGCCATGGCGGAAGCCGAGCTGCGGCGGCGCACGAACGAACGCTGGCTGCGCCTCGGCGTGACCATGCTCGATCCGGCCACCACCTACATCGACGCCACCGTCGAGCTGGCGCCCGACGTCGCTCTCTTCCCGGCCACGATGCTCCAGGGCCGCTGCGTCGTCGGACCGGGCGCCGAGATCGGGCCCAACACCCGCCTGACCGACTGCGTGATCGGCGCCGGGGCGACCCTGAGCCAGACGGTGGGTCGCGACGCCGAGGTGGGCGAGCACGCCGTCGTGGGTCCCTTCGCCGTCCTCGAGCCCGGCAGCGTGGTGGCGGCCTCGGCCCGCACCGGAGCGTTCTACACTGCGGCCACCGTCGAGGACCGGGAGTAGCCAATCGCATGGAGCTGGTCACCAAGAAGCGTCTGCACCTGGTGTCGGGCTCGACCCACGTCCCGCTCGCCACCGAGATCGCCGAACGCCTCGGCGTCGAGCTGGGCGACGCCAACCTGGGCGAGTTCGCCAACGGCGAGCTCCACTGCCGGTTCAACGAGTCGGTTCGCGGCACCGACGTCTTCATCATCCAGACCCACAGCGCCACCGAGACGATGTCGCTCAACGACTCGATCATGCAGCAGCTGATCATGGTCGACGCGGCCAAGCGCGGTTCGGCCAAGCGCATCACCGTCGTCTGCCCCTACTACGGCTACAGCCGCCAGGACCGCAAGTCCGAAGGCCGCGAGCCCATCTCGGCCAAGCTGCTGGCCGACATGTTCCGCGCCGCCGGGGCCAAGCGACTGGTCAGCGTCGACCTGCACTCGGGTCAGATCCAGGGCTTCTTCGACGGACCGGTCGACCACCTGGTGGCCATGCCGGTCCTCGTCCAGCACCTCGAGAACCTCGGTGACGACCTGGTCGTCGTGTCACCCGACGCCGGCCGCGTGAAGGTCGCCGAGCGCTACGCCAACGTGCTGCACGCCGATCTGGCCATCGTCCACAAACGCCGGGTCAAGGGTCAGAAGAACTCGGTCGAGGCCCGCGACGTGGTGGGCGACGTCGACGGCCGCACCTGCGTGCTCATCGACGACATGATCGACACGGCGTCGACGTTGTGCGCCGCCGCCGAGCAGCTCATCGACCACGGTGCCGCCCAGGTGTACGCGGCGGCCACCCACGGGCTGTTCTCGGGTCCGGCCATCGACCGCATCAAGAACTCGGTCATCACCAAGGTCGTCGTCACCAACACCTTGCCCCTGCCGTCCGAGAAGCAGATCGACAAGATCGAGGTGGTGTCGATCGCCGGGGTCATCGCCGACGCCATCGACGCCGTCTTCGAGGACACCTCCGTCAGCGAGATCTTCGGCGGCGCCAACCAGTCCTGACCGCCCCGGATTGGTGAATGGCACGGCCGGGGGGACCGCCGGTAGGCTTCCCCGCCGGCCTTCGGTCCGTTCCGGACCCCGTTCACGACGCCCCCAGGGGCGCCCCCGCAGGAGCACACCGCCATGGATGTCACCCTCATCGCCGAGACCGGTCGTACGACCGGGACCCGCCCCGCCAAGCGCCTCCGGGCCGAAGGCAAGGTCCCGGGCGTCGTCTACGGCCTCGATCGCGAGCCCGTGTCGGTGGTCGTGCCCTGGACCGAGCTGCGCCGGGCGCTGACGACCGAGGCCGGCCTCAACGCCCTCATCACCCTCGACGTCGACGGCCAGCACGATCTGACCATCGTCAAGGACCTGCAGCGCGATCCGGTGCGCCGCTCGGTCACCCACGTCGATTTCCTGCGCATCGACCGTGACGCCTCGATCTCGGTCGATGTGCCCATCGTGCTGCGCGGCGAGGCCCACGAGGTCGAGATCAACCAGGGCATCGTCGAGCAGCTCATGCACACGCTGCTCATCACCTCGAAGCCGGGGTCGATCCCGAGCCAGCTCGAGGTCGACATCACCGCCCTCGAGATCGGTGGAGCCGTGCGGGTGAGCGACATCACCCTGCCCGAGGGCGTCACGACCGACATCGAGCCCGAAGAGCAGATCGCCATCGCCAGCGTCACCCGCGCCGCCGAAGCCGAAGAGGCCGCGGTCGGCGAGGAGGTCGAGCTGGGCGAGGACGGCGAGCCCATCGAGCCGGTCGAGGGCGCCGAGGCGAGCAGCGACGGCGGCGACTCGGAGTAGGCATCTCCCATGGCCGACCTGCTCGTGGTCGGGCTGGGCAACCCGGGCGCCGAGTTCGCCGGTACCCGTCACAACGTGGGCTTCGAGGTCGTCGATCTGTTGGTGCAACGCCACGGTGGGCGGCTGCGTCGTCTGCGCCGGGAGCGGTGCCTGGCCGACGAGGTTCGGATCGGCACCCACCGGGTCGCCCTGGCCGAACCGCAGACCTACATGAACGACTCGGGCCAGGCCGTCGCGCCCCTGGTGCGCCGCTACGACATCGACGACCTGAGCCGGCTGGTGATCGTCCACGACGAGCTCGATCTGCCGACTGGGCGCCTCAAGGTCAAGCTGGGCGGCGGCCTGGCCGGCCACAACGGCCTGCGATCGATCAAGAGCCACCTGCACGACGACGGCTTCGCCCGCGTGCGCATCGGCATCGGCAAGCCGCCGAGCAAGGACCAGGGCGTCGACCACGTGCTCAAGCGGCCGGGCAAGGCGGTGCGCCAGACGCTGGCCGACATGGTCGTCCGAGCCGCCGACGCCGTCGAGTCCATCCTCGACGACGGCATCGAAGCGACCATGAACCGCTTCAACGCCCTGCCCGACCAGGTCGCTTGATCAGACGGCTTCGACCTTCACGTCGGGCACATTGCCGAGGTGATACGGCACGAACGTGACGTTGGCGTGAGGCACGTTGGTCAACGTCTTGGCGATGGCATCGGCGGTGTGGTCGTGCAGGAAGCGATGCCAGAAGCGGGTGTACTCGCGGCGGGGGATGAGGACGCTGACCTCGGTGTTGCCGTCGGCCGCGGCCTCGGCCACCACCTCGAGGGCGCAGCGGTTGATGCGGCGGTCGGGGCACTCGACGACCTCGAGCGGCACGCGGGCCAGGCCCAGCCGGGTCCACTCCTCGGCCAGCTGCTCGGCCTCGTGGTCGTCGGTGGCGATGTGGACGGCCTTGAGCGAGTCGGGGGTCAGCGTGCGGGCGTACTGGATGGCCCGGGCCGAGCTCTGGTCGAGCGCCTCGATCAGCACGATCACCGAGTGGTAGCGCAGGATCGGGGCCTCGGCCGCCTCTCGAGCCTCGTGCTCGAGCTCGGTCTTCTCGGACTCGTAGGCGTGGTTGAGGCGAACGAGCAGGAACACCATCACCGGTACCAGGATCATGATGAACCAGGCGCCGCCCTCGAACTTGAAGACGCCGATCACGACCGTGACGACGGCCGTCGTGACGGCACCGAGCCCGTTGACGAACAGGCCGACCTTCCAGCCGGTCTCCTTGTCCTTGATGTGCTTCTTGGCCATGCCGGCCTGGGACAGGGTGAAGGAGGTGAACACGCCGATGGCGTAGAGGGGGATGAGGCGGGTGACGTCGGCTTGGAAGACGATCACGGGGATGGCGCCGGCGATGGCCAAGGCGATGATGCCGTTGGAGAACACGAGCCGGTGGCCCCGCTTGGTGAGCTGCTTGGGCATGAAGGCGTCGTTGGCGTGGAAGCTGGCCAACCGGGGGAAGTCGGCGAAGCTGGTGTTGGCCGCCAGCACCAGGATGAGCATGGTCGAGGCCTGCACGAACAGGAAGAGGAGGTGGCCGAGGGTGCCGCTGCCGAACACCGCCTGGGCGATCTGGGAGATCACGGTCTTGGTGTCGCTCGGGACGACGTGCATCTTCGCCGCCAGCCACGAGATGCCGAGGAACATCGATCCGAGGAGGACGGCCATCACCACGAGGGTCTCGCGGGCGTGCTTCCACTCGACGGGCTTGAAGGCGGGCACGCCGTTGGAGATGGCTTCGACGCCGGTCATGGCCGCGCCACCCGAGGCGAAGGCGTGGAGGATCAGCACGATGCTGGCTGCACCGGTCGCTTCGAGGGCCGCCGGGTGGGTGGGCACGACGTGGGCCAGGCCGCCGCCGAAGATCGCCTTGTAGACGCCCGTGAGGACCATCGTGAACATAGAGATGATGAAGAGGTAGGTCGGGACGGCGAAGATCTTCCCCGACTCCTTCACGCCGCGCAGGTTGCCCACGGCGATGATGGCGATGAAGGTCAGGGCGATCGGCACGCGCCATGCGTAGAGCGGCGGCGCCGCCGAGTAGAGGGCGGCCACGCCGGCGGACACGGACACAGCGACGGTGAGGATGTAGTCGGTCAGCAGGGCCACGCCGGCGACCTGGGCGGGGAGCAGACCCAGGTTGTCCTTGGTGACGATGTAGGCGCCGCCGGCCGAGGGGTAGGCCTTGATGGTCTGGCGATAGCTGAACACCAGGATGACCAGCACGAGCACCAGGGCGATGGTGATCGGCATGAGGAAGCTGAAGGCCAGGACGCCGATGGCACCGGCACCGTACAGCAACGTGCGCAGGATCTCCTCGGACGCGTAGGCCGTCGACGACAGCGCATCCGACGCGAACACGGCCAGCGCCGTCGGCTTGCCCAGCCGCTCGTGGGCCAGCTGGTCGTTGTTCAGCGCCTGGCCCAGGATCTTGGACTTGACCCGGAAGCCACGCGACTCGGGGATGTCGACCTTCGGAGTCGGGGGCAGCGGTTGGATCGCGGTGCGGTCCTGCGTCAAGGACATGCTGCGATTCAACCCGACGGCGATGGCCCCACGGGGCCAGAACGCCGCTTCTTAACGACCTTTTATCGGCCTGGCATCGGTCACGACGATCGGACCGATCCGTTGCTCAGTTGGGCTTCTTCGAGGCCACCAGATCTTCACGCGGCAACAGCGTGTATTCAGGATTCATCAAGGCCAGATGACCCCGGCTCTCGATGACCGTGCCCTCGACCGAGAGACGGGCGCCGAGGCTCACGCCGCCGATGTGCTGGCGCCCCATGAATATGACAGTGATGCCGCCAGTTTCGTCGACGAGGGTGCACTCGAGGGTGGCCACGCCGCCCTCCCACGGCTGCACGCGCAGGGCGCGGACCCGGCCGATGACGCGGACCTGCTCGCGCCAACGGCAGTCGCCGATCGGTTTCGGGGCGAGGGGCGCGGTCACCGACAGCGCCTCACGACGGACGCACCACGCCGGGCGACTCGAGGGTGACGTGGGGCTTCTTGCCGAGGTGGTAGGGCACGAAGGTCACGTTGGCGTGAGGCACGTCAGCCAACGTCTTGGCGATGGCGTCGGCCGTGTGGTCGTGCAGGAACCGGTGCCAGAAGCGCGTGTACTCGCGGCGGGGGATGAGCACCGTGACCTCGGTGTTGCCGTCCGACGCCGCCTCGGCCACCACCTCGAGGGCACAGCGGGTGATGCGGCGATCGGGGCACTCGACGACTTCGAGGGGGACGCGGGCCAGGCCCAGTCGTGTCCACTCCTCGGCCAGGGTGGCGGCCCGCTCGTCGTCGTTGCCGATGTGGACGGCCTTGAGGTCGTCGGGCGTCAACGTCCGGGCGTACTGGACGGCCCGGGCCGAGCTCTGGTCGAGGCTCTCGATCATCACGATGACCGTGTGGTAGCGCAGGATGGGCGCGGTCACCGCTTCGCGCGCCTCGTGCTCGAGCTCGGCCTTCTCGGCCTCGTAGGCCTTGTTCAAGCGGACGAGGATGACCACCAGGACGGGGACCAGCACCATGATGAACCAGGCCCCGCCCCCGAACTTGAAGGTGCCGATCACGACCGTGACCACGGCCGTGGTGAAGGCGCCGAGGCCGTTGACGAACAGGCCGACCTTCCAGCCTTCCTCTTTGTCCTTGATGTGCTTCTTGGCCATGCCGGCCTGCGACAGCGTGAAGGAGGTGAACACGCCGATGGCGTAGAGGGGGATCAGGCGGGTGACGTCGGCCTGGAAGATGATCACGGGGATGGCGGCGGCGATGGCCAGGGCGATGATGCCGTTGGAGAACACCAGCCGGTGGCCCCGCTTGGTCAGCTGCTTGGGCAGGAACCGGTCGTCGGCGGCGAAGCTGGCCAGCCGGGGGAAGTCGGCGAAGCTGGTGTTGGCCGCCAGCACCAGGATGAGCATGGTGGCGCCCAGCGTGAAGACGTAGAGGGCATGGCCGAGCGCCGAGTTGCCGTAGATGGCCTGGGTGATCTGGGCGATGACCGTCTTCGAGTCGCTCGGGACGACGTGCATCTTGGCCGCCAGCCACGAGATCCCCAGGAACATGGTGCCGAGCAGCGCGCCCATCACCATGAGCGTCTCTCGGGCGTGCTTCCACTCGACGGGCTTGAAGGCAGGCACGCCGTTGGAGATGGCCTCGACGCCGGTCATGGCAGCACCACCCGAGGCGAAGGCGTGCAGCAGCAGGAAGATGCTCACCGAGCCGGTCGCGGCGAGAGCCTTCGGATCGGTCGGGGGGACGGTGTGCAGCGCCGCCGAGCGCCGCCTTCACCAGCCCGGTCGTGATCATGGCGAACATCGAGATGATGAACAGGTAGGTCGGGACGGCGAAGATCTTGCCCGACTCCTTGACCCCACGCAGGTTGCCGAGGGCGATGATCACGATGAAGCCGAGGGCGATCACCGTGCGCCACGGGTACAGCGCGGGCACGACCGAGTAGAGGGCGGCCACACCGGCCGAGGTCGACACGGCCACGGTGAGGATGTAGTCGGTGAGCAACGAGACCCCGGCCACCTGGGCCGGGATGATGCCGAGGTTGTCCTTGGTGACGATGTAGGCGCCGCCGGCCGAGGGGTAGGCCTTGATGGTCTGGCGGTAGCTGAACACCAGGATGACCAGCACGCACACGAGGGCGATGGTGATGGGGACGACGTAGCTGAACGCGAGCAAGCCGATGCCGGCGCCGAAGAACAGAAGCGTGCGCAGGATCTCCTCGGTCGCATACGCCGTCGACGAAAGGGCGTCCGAGGCGAACACGGCCAGCGCCGTCGGCTTGCCCAGCCGCTCGTGGGCCAACTGGTCGTTGGTGAGGGCCCGCCCCAGGACCTTGCTCTTGATCCGAAAGCCGCGGGTCTCGGGCAGATCGACCTTGAGGGTGGGCGGCAGCGGCTTGATCGCGCTGCGATCCTGGGTCAGAGAGCCTTTGGCCATAACCCGACATTCAACACCGCGCCGTAGCAGTAACGAAACTCACGACTCATCCGTCACACACCGTTCACATCCTGGTGAGCGGGCAGACTGTCCGGATGGACGAGATCGAGCACTGCCAGCGGGCGGTGGACGCCGCCGCCGAGATGATCGGGGTCGTCACCGACGCCGATCTGGGCCGGGCCACCCCCTGCGCCGGCTGGGACGTCGGGGCGCTCATCGCCCACATGGTCTGGATCTGCGAGGTCTACGCGGACGGCTTGTCGGGGGGAACGCCGCCGGCGGCGGCGAGCGACCTGGGTCGACACGACCCGGCCGCGAGCTACGGCGAGGCGTCGGGCCGGGCCATGGTCGCCTGGCGGGCCGGGGTCGAGCCCGACCAGATGCTCGCCCTGCCCTTCGGGACGCTGCCGGTCGCGCTCGGGGTGTGGGTCTTCATCGGTGACCAGCTCATCCACACGTGGGATCTGGCCACCGCGCTCGGGCGCGACTTCACCATGCCCGCCGAGATCGCCGCCCAGCAGCTCGAGCTCATGAAGCAGCACTACAACCCCGAGGCGCGGGGCGCCGACCGGCCCTTCGGCGTGGCCACCGAGTGCCCGCCCGACGCTTCGGTGCAGGACCAGCTGATCGCCCTGTCCGGGCGCCAGCTCGCGCGCTGATCGGCGCCGGTAGCCTGATCGCTTGGGCCCGCCCCCCTCCGATCCTGCTGATCGGAGTCGTGGCGCGTCCCTCGGCGACCCGAAACCTGTGATGACGACGCTCCAAGAGCTCCCCGGCCTCCTCGACGAAGAACCCGGCCTGACCCGGGTCCTGGGCCGGACCAACGCGATCCTGGCCGTGCCCGAACCGGCCCGGGCCATCGCCATCGCCGGGTTGTCCAGCCTGTCGTCGCGACGACCCGATCGTCGTGGCCGTACCCACCTCGACCGACGCCGAGCGCCTGGCCCATGACCTGGTGGCCTTCCTCGGGCCCGACGAGGTCGAGCTCTTCCCGGCCTGGGAGACCCTGCCCTTCGAACGGGTCAGCCCGAGCGTCGAGACGATGGGTCGGCGGCTGCGCACGATCTGGAGGTTGGTGTCGGCCCAGGTCACCTCGCCCAGGATCGTCGTCGCGCCCGTGCGGGCGCTGGTGCAGCGACTGGGACCCCACGTCGACGACGTCGAACCCATCGTCGTGGGCCACGAGGACCAGCTCGACGCGCCGGACCTGGTGGCGCGCCTCGTTGGCGCCGGGTACCGCCGCGAGGAGCTGGTCGAGCACCGCGGCGAAGTCGCGGTGCGGGGCTCGATCGTCGACGTGTTCCCCTCGACCGCCGATGTGCCGGTCCGCATCGACCTGTGGGGCGACGAGGTCGACCGGCTCACCGAGTTCTCGGTCACCGATCAGCGCTCGACGATCGACATCGCCGAGGTGGAGATCTTCCCGTGCCGTGAGCTGCTGCCCACCGACGACGTGCGCGCTCGGGCCGAGGGACTGGTCGCCACCGAGCCCTGGGGTCGCGAGCAGTGGGAGCGGTTGTCGAACGGCCTGATGTTCGACGGCATGGAGTCCTGGCTGCCGTGGCTCACCGACGGCGAGGCGGTGCTGTTCGACCTGCTCGGGCCCGACGCCCAGGTGCTGCTGGTCGAGCCGCGCCGCATGCGCGATCGGGCGGCGGACATCCTGGCCGAGGAAGCGGATCTCGCGTCGACGCTGGCCGTCACGTGGGGCGCGACCGAGGAGTCCGAGGTCGGCGGGCACTTCCCGCAGCTGCACCTGCCGTTCGACCGGTTGCTCGTGCACACCCGAGCGCCGGCCTGGACGGTGACCAACGCGCCCGAAGGGCCCGACGTGGCCACGGTCACGGCCTCGGGTTGGCCGCCGATCGTCGGCGAGGGCGAGGCGCTGGTCAAGCTGCTCCACGACCTGCTGGCCGACGGCTACCGGCTGATCGTCGCCGCCGACGGGGCCGGGTCCGCGGCCCGGTTGGCGGCGCTGCTCGGCGACCAGGGTGTGGCACCTGACGTCGTGATCGAACCGCTCGAGCGCGGGTTCCTGCTCCCGGCGGTCAAGCTGGCCGTGCTGGCCGAGGCCGATGTCACCGGCCGTCGTCGGGCCCATCGCCGGGCCCGACCTCGCCGCCAGGCCCAGGGCTTCTTCGACGACCTCAAGCCAGGCGACTACGTCGTCCACTACCAGCACGGCGTGGCTCGCTACGGCGGCATGGTCAAGCGCGCCATCGGCGGGGTCGACCGCGACTACCTGCTGCTCGAGTATCGCGGCGACGATCGCCTCTACGTGCCGTCGGATCAGATCGATGCCGTGCGCCACTACACCGGCGGCGAGAGCCCGACGCTCAGCCGGATGGGCGGGGGCGAGTGGCAGAAGGCCAAGGCCAAGGTGCGCTCGGCGGTGGCCGAGATCGCCCAGGAGCTGGTCGTGCTCTACCAGACGCGCGTGCACACGCCTGGCCACCAGTTCGCCGTCGACTCGCCGTGGCAGCACGAGCTCGAGGCCGCCTTCCCCTACGAGCTCACGCCCGATCAGCGCACGGCCATCGACGAGGTCAAGGCCGACATGGAGGCGGCGTCGCCGATGGACCGGCTGGTCTGTGGCGATGTCGGCTTCGGCAAGACCGAGGTGGCGCTGCGCGCCGTGTTCAAGGCGATCCAGGACGGCAAGCAGGCGGCCGTGCTCGTGCCCACCACGCTGCTGGCCCAGCAGCACTTCCAGACCTTCAGCGATCGCTTCGCCGGCTACCCCGTCCGCGTCGAGGTGCTGAGCCGGTTCCTCACGACCGCGCAGGCCCGCAAGGTGGCCCAAGGGGTGTCCTCGGGCGAGGTCGACGTCGTCATCGGCACGCACCGGCTGCTGTCGGGCGACATCGCCTTCCGGGATCTCGGTCTGCTCGTCATCGACGAGGAGCAGCGGTTCGGCGTGACGCACAAGGAGGCCATCAAGGCGCTGCGGGCCGACGTCGACGTGTTGACGCTCACGGCCACACCGATCCCGCGCACCCTCGAGATGAGCCTGACCGGCATCCGCGACCTGACGTTGCTCAACACGCCGCCGGCTGAACGCCAGCCCATCCTCACCTACGTGGGCGAACAGGACGACCGGGCCGTGGGCGAGGCGATCCGGCGCGAGCTGCTGCGGGAGGGCCAGGTCTTCTTCGTCCACAACCGCGTCCAGGACATCGAGAAGGTGGCGGCCGAGGTGCGCGGCCTCGTTCCCGAGGCGCGCGTCGTGGTGGCCCACGGCCAGATGGACGAAGGCACCCTCGAACAGGTCGTGCTCGACTTCTGGGAGGGCGAGTACGACGTGCTGGTGTGCACGACGATCATCGAGTCGGGCATCGACATGCCGACGGTCAACACCCTCGTCGTCGACCGGGCCGACCTGCTGGGGCTCGGCCAGCTGCACCAGCTGCGGGGCCGGGTGGGGCGGGCCGGATCGCGGGCCTACGCCTACCTCTTCTTCCCGCCCGATCGCTCGCTCACCGAAGAGGCCTACGAGCGGCTCAAGACCATCGGCGAGGCGACCGAGCTCGGGTCGGGGTTCAAGATCGCCATGCGCGACCTCGAGATCCGCGGCGCCGGCAACCTGCTCGGGACCGGCCAGTCCGGTCACATCGCCGCCGTCGGCTACGACCTCTACTGCCAGATGGTGACCGAGGCGGTGGCCGAGCTCAAGGGTGAGCAGGTCCGCCCACCGGCGGAGATCAAGCTCGAGCTCCCCCTCGACGCCAGCCTCCCGCCGGCCTATGTCACCAAGGAGGAGCTGCGGCTCGAGGCCTACCGGCGCCTGGCCGCGGTCACGACCGAGGCCGAGGTCGAAGACATCCGCACCGAGTGGCTCGACCGCTACGGGCCGGTCCCCGCCGAGGCCGAGGCCTTGCTCGACGTGGCCCGGCTGCGAGCCGAGTGCGTGCGGACCGGCGTCCGCGAGGTGACCGTGACCAAGGGCCCCGGCTTCGGCGGGCCCCGCTACATCGCCCGCATGGCACCCGTCGACCTGCCGACCAGCAAGATCATCCGGCTGCGCCGCCTGTACAAGGACACGATCTTCAAGGAGGAGGCGCGCCAGCTCCAGCTGCCCGTGTCCTCGGCCGCGGAGTCGGCCACGATCGTGGTGGCGGCGCTGGCTGACCTCTTCCCGCCCGAGACCAGCGATGCGGCCGAGGTCGGGTGACTGGCCCGGCGCGCGGCGGTTCCGTAGGCTGACCCCCGCTGTGATCCGCTACCGCTCCTTCCCCCTCGTCCTCGTCGCGCTCGGACTGGCGCTGGCCACGACGTTGTCGGCCTGCTCGAACAGCTCGGGGACCGCCGTCTCGGTGAACGGGACGTCGGTGTCCAACGCGGACTTCACCCACTGGTTGAGCGAGATCGCCGGCGACGACGCCTACACCAAGGTGGCGCTGGTCGATTCGACGACCCAGCAGCCGGTCAAGATCCATGGCACCAACTCGTCGACCTACAGCACGCTGTTCACCAGCCAGGTCCTCGACCAGCAGGTGACCTTCACCATCGCCGCCCAGGAGGTCGCGCGCCGGCACCTGCACGTGAGCCAGTCGGACCTGACGGCGATCGAGAACCAGTTCGCCCAGGCGCTCTCGGGCTCGCAGTCGTCGACGACTGCCGCGTCGACGCCGTCGGCCGACGGGCAGGCCGCTCTCGACAAGCTGGGCTCGTACAAGGACGTGCTCATCCGGGGCTACGCCGACCGCCAAGCCGTCATCGCCGACATCACCAAGAAGCTCAACAACGACACCGCGCTGCGCGCCGCCTACGCCAAGGCCAAGGATCAGTTCAAGGACCAGGTGTGCGTGAGCGTCATCGCCATCGCCGCCGGGAACGGCCCGACCCAGGACCAATCGACCGGCGCGCTGACCCCGCCGCCCGACAGCGACTATCCCGCCGCCCTCACCAAGGCCAACGCCGCCCTGGCCCAGATCAAGGGCGGCGCCGACTTCGCCACCGTGGCCAAGAGCTCGTCGAGTGACACCCAGAGCGGCGCCAACGGCGGTGACATCGGCTGCGTGGCCAAGGGCGCCTTCACCCAGAACCAGCTGCCCGAGCTCGACCCGATCGTGAACTCCATCGCCGTCGGCCAGGTCAGCGATCCGGTCAAGACCGTGTACGGCTACTTCCTCGTCAAGGTGCGCGCCCGCGGCGACCTCACCTTCGAGGAGGCCAAGGACCAGCTCGTCCAAGCGCTGCCGACGCAGGCCCAGAGCGCCTACGCCGATCTGGTCCAGGCCCAGGCCAAGAAGGCCGACGTCACCGTCGATCCCCAGTGGGGCTCGTGGAACAAGAAGGCGGCCCACGTGATCCCGCCGCTCGGCGCCACGTCGACCACCTCGACCACGGCCAAGGCGCCGGCTGGATCGCTCGACCTCGGATCCGGCGCCGGTGCCGGCACCGGCTCGGCCACCACGCCGACCGACGTCGCCGGCTCGTCCACGACGACCAGCCCGCCGTAGCCCGATGGCCACCATCGTCGTGGTCGGGCTGGGGCCGGGCGGACCGGCGCTGGTCAACCGAGCCACGATCGAGCGCCTGTCCTCGGGGGCCCGGGTCTTCCTGCGCACCGTCGCGCCATCCCGCGGCGTCGATGGCGCCGACGGCCGACACCTTCGATGACGTCTATGAGCACGAGGCGACGCTCGACGCCGTCTACACCCGGATCGTCGACGAGCTGATCGGCGCGGCGGCGGCCGCCGGTCCCGATGGCGAGATCGTCTACGCCGTGCCGGGATCGCCGGTGGTGGCCGAGCGCACCGTCGAGCTGCTGGTCGAGCGCAGCGGGCTCGACGACTCGCTGACCGTCGAGGTGGTCCCGGCCATGTCCTTCCTCGACCTGGCCTGGGTTCGCCTCGGCATCGACCCGGTGGCCCGCAGCGTGCGCGTCGTCGACGGTCAGCGGTTCGAGACGACGGCCGCCGGAGAGCGAGGTCCGCTGCTCGTGGCGCAGTGCGACTCGCGCCGCGTCCTGTCCGAGGTGAAGCTGGCCCTCGACGCCGGCATCGAGCCGGCTCTCGGACCGGACGCCACGGTCACCGTTCTGCACCACCTCGGCTTGCCCGACGAGCAGGTCTTCGAGGTGGCCTGGACCGATCTCGATCGGGTGGTGGACCCCGACCATCTGACCTCGCTCTATGTCGCCGAGTTGGCGGCGCCGGTGGCCGGCGAGATGCAGGCGCTGGCCGAGTTGGTCGAGACGCTGCGGCGCGAGTGCCCGTGGGATCGCAAGCAGACCCACCACTCGTTGCGGCGCCATCTGCTCGAGGAGAGCTACGAGGCGCTCGAGGCCATCGACGAGCTCGATGTGGGCGCCGGCTCGGGCTACGAGCACCTGGCCGAGGAGCTGGGCGACCTGCTGTTCCAGATCGCCTTCCACTCGCTGCTGGCCGCCGAGGAGGGCCAGTTCACCATGGCCGACGTGGCCCGCGGCGTCCACGACAAGCTCGTCGCCCGCCATCCCCACGTGTTCGGCGACCTGGACGTGGCCGACGCCGACGAGGTCGTCACCAACTGGGAGCAGATCAAGAAGGCCGAGAAGGGGCGCGAGAGCGTGTTCGACGGGGTGCCTGCCGCCCTCCCGGCGCTGCTCTACGCGCTCAAGGTGCAGAAGAAGGCGGCCACGCTCGGGTTGAGATCCGATGAACCCACTCTCGGCGTACTAGAAGGCGTCGACCTCGACGACCAGGCCTTCGCCGACGCCGTGGGAGACGTCTTGTACGCCATCGTCGACCGGGCCCGCCTGGCCGGCGTCGATCCTGAGGACGCCCTACGGGCCACGACCGTCGCCCGCCGTGACCAACTGCGGGCCCTGGAGCGCGATCAGGTCGGCCAACCCTGACTGTCCACGGTGTTCTGAGCCTCCGCGGAGGCGCACCTGAGCCAACTACGAAAGAGTGACGCGATGTCTTCGCCTGCCAGCACCACTCCCAAGACCCGACACTGGAAGCGTTGGGTCATCGGCGGAGTCGTCGTGGTCCTGCTCCTCGTCGTCGGCGGTCCGTTCGTCTACATCCACTTCATCGAAGGCGACGCGCCGCCCCCGCTCAGCCTGTCGTCCGGCTCGACCACCACGGCCAAGGACGGGACCGGCACCACCGGGTCGTCGGGAACGCTGGCGACCGTCGACGGCACGTGGAAGATCAGCTCTGGGTCGACCGCCGGATATCGCGTGAAGGAGACGCTGTTCGGACAGAGCGCGACCGCGGTCGGGCGCACCAGCACGATCACGGGATCGATCACGATCAGCGGGACCAGCGTCCCGACCGGCTCGTTCAGCGTCGACATGACGACGGTCAAGAGCGACCAGAGCGGGCGCGACGACCAGTTCCAGCATCGGATCATGGATACGTCGAGCTTCCCGACGGCCACCTTCAAGCTCACCCAACCGATCGACCTGGGCACGGTGCCGACCGACGGCACGACGGTGACCAAGTCGGCGACCGGCCAGCTCACCTTGCACGGCACGACCAAGACCGTGACCTTCGACGTGCAGGCCAAGCGCAGCGGCCAGACCATCTCGGTCAGCGGCTCGATCCCGATCACCTTCGCCGACTACGGCATCGACAACCCGACCGGGGGACCGGCCACGGTCGGCGACACCGGCACGCTCGAGTTCCTGCTCAACTTCACCCCGGCCTGACCTGGTCAGGCGAGGAAGCGCTCGCTACCAGGTCGACGACCACAACATGACGCCGGACACGACGATGAGCCCCGACCCCAGCCCCGTCAGGAACCAGCGAGCCGTGCCTCGGTACAACGCCGCCGCCAACAGCATCACGAGGACACCGGCGGCCACGGCCAAACCCATGAGGTCGACCACTACGGCCAGCCGGGCGGTGGCGATCAGCGGCGTAGGTGACCACGGCGGCCACGACGGCGACGATCGCGCACAGACCCGGATCCACCTCGCGCCCGACCGTGGTCTGGCGCAGCTCCTCGACGGCGTTCAGCATGAGGGTCACCGTCGCACCTCAATCTGAAACGGCCCTGAAGATGTGGCGACAATTGCTCGCTGAGTGGCCAGCCGGCGGCCCAACGGGTCGGCGCCGGCCCATCGGTCGGCCATCGGCCTCCGTCGGTCGTTCTCCTCGGGGCTGTTCGGCCTCAGTCACGCTGTTGTCACGGTCATTGAGGTGCGTGACAACGCCGTGACAGCGCCCGAACGCACGTGCATCCTTGGTGCCGCCGAGGGGGGAGGCGCGCCTCCAGCGCTAGCCGGCCTGATGGGCGCGGTCCGCCTTGATCCAGTCCTTGACGACGGTGGCGAAGGTCGCCGGGTTGTAGACGTCCTCCTCGCACGAGAAGCGACCGTCGCCGGCGTAGGTGAGGATGGTGATGTTGGAGGCCTCGTAGATCTCGCCGTCACCGGGGTCGCGGAAGCGGTTCTCGATCTCGCAGATCCACCGGCCGGTGTCCTCGTCGCACACGCACCAGTTGTGCGGGAAGAACTTCATCTCCGAGTTGGGCCACTCGGCCATGGTCGTCGAGATCCACGCCAGGATGTCGTCCCGGCCGGCCATGGTGCCGTAGTGATGCTCGATGTAGGTCGCGTCCGGGGTGAACCGGTCGGTCCAGATCGACCAGTCGCCCGTCTCGCCCGCCTGGCCGGCGGCCGCCAGGTAGCGGTCGTGCGCCTCTTGCAGCTCGTCCCGTGTCCATTTCCCCATGTCGATCTCCTCGTCAATCCAGCACTGCGGCAGCGATGAGCTGCTCGAGGCGGCGGTTGTCGTACCAGCTGATCTGCAGTTGCTTGGCCCGCCGGAAGTAGAGCTGGATCTCGTAGTCGAGGGTGAAGCCGACGCCGCCGAAGATCTGTTGGGCCATGGCCGTGGTGTCGCGGTAGGTCTGGGCGGCGAAGAGCTTGGCCATCGGGGCCAGCCGATCGACGGGCCGCCCCGTCGCTCGGGCCCAGGCCGCTTCGTGGGTGAGCAGCGTGGCGCCGTCGACCGCGGTCTTGGCGTCGGCCATGTAGTGGGCCAGCGCCTGGAAGGCGCCGAGCGGCTTGTCGAACTGCTCGCGGTCCTTGGCGTACTGCACGGTGATCTCCAGCGCGTGCTGGGCCCCGCCGACGGCGAGGGCGGCCTGGAGGATGATGCCGTCGTACATCACCTCGAACCAGGTGTCCCATCCCGATCCGGCCGGGCCGATGCGATCGGACGCACCCACCTCGACGTGGTCGAGCGCGAGTTCGTACTGGGTGTCCGACGCGATCGTCAGCTGCTGGGTCAGCGTCACCCCGTCGGCACGGGGGTCGACGAGGAACAGGTCGACGCCGGCGTCGGTGCGGGCCAGGACCACGAAGTGATCGGCGGCCGAGGCGAACGGCACGTGCCACTTGACCCCGCTCAGCGAGTAGCCGTCGCCGTGGCGAGTGGCGGCCAGCGCCACCCCCTCGGGTCCGTACCCGCCCTTGGGCTCGATCCAGGCCGGGGCGACGATGGCGTCGCCCTTGGCGATCCGGGGGAGCCAGGCCTGCTTCTGGTCGTCCGAGCCGGCCGCCACCAGGACGCCGGCGCTCATCACGGCGCTGGCGAAGTGGGGCGAGGGGGCCAACGACCGGCCCAGCTCCTCGTAGACGATGGCCGCCTCGAGCAGGCTCATGTCCGAACCGCCGTACGCCGCGGGCAGCGTCAACCCGATGAGATCGAGGGCGGCCAGCTGCTTCCAGAAGTCGGTCGGGTAGCCGACCGGGTCGTCCTCGAGTTGGCGGACCACGTCGAGCGGGGCGAAGTCGGCGCACACGCCGCGCACCATCTCGCGCAGCATCTCCTGCTCGTCGGTGAAGTCGAGATCCATCAGGCTCCTCTCGCGTCGCTCACGGCGACCACTGGTCGCCGCGCCGGCGCCACGGGTTGTCATCGGCATCGACGGGCAGGGCCACCCGGGCCGACGCATCGGTCTTGAGATCGCCGTCCACGGTCAGGGCGACGAGCAGATCGACCCAACCACATCCGTCGGCGTCCGTGGTCACGTCGCGAACGGTGCCGGTGAGCACCATCGTGTCGCCGGGGAAGACCGATCCCTTCATGCGGAACGTGACCCGGCCCAGCCGGCCGAGCGGACCGGTCCAGTCGGTGATGTAGCGCTCGAACCAGGCCGCCTGGTTGGGTGTGTTCAAGAAGATGTCCTGGGTGCCGTTGCGGTTGACGGCGAAGTCGTAGTCGTGGTGCATCGGTCGCCAGTCGCGCGCCGCCAGCGCGCCGAGCACGACGGTCGTGGCCGTCACGGGTTGGTGCAGCGCCGGCAGCTCGTCACCCGCCTTCACCTGATCGAGCGTCAGGCTGCGTGTCGCCGGGCCGGTCACGGGTTCCTCCGGTAGCCGAAGCCCGTGTAGCTCTCGACCCCGACCAGCTCGTCGCGCTGGTTGAAGTACTCGACGTCGATGACCCAGAAGCGACCGGTGCCGAGCTTGGTCGTCTTGGGTTCGCTCACCGAGCGCAGGACCTGGTGGGTGTGCAGGAGGTCGCCGATCCGCACCGGCTCGTGGAACACGATCGTGTTGTCGCTCATGACCGCCTCGGGCAGGTCGAAGCGCTCCTTCAGGTCGAAGTGGACCTGCAGCGCGACCGCCGGTTCGGTGCGACCGGGCGACCAGTGGTGGGGCCGGAACCACACCGAGATCATGCTCGGCGGCGCGATCGGTCCGTCCGTCACGGCCTCGGCCACCCCGGTGTCCCAGAAGAGAGGGTTGGCGTTCTCGACCGACGCGCAGCTCGTCCAGATGTATCCCTGCTCGACCGGGAACTGGCCGGTCTCGGGATACTGGATCTGTCCGATCAGCGCCGTCACGTCGTCGGGAACGCTCACGCGACGATGCCTCCGGCGCACAGGTCGGCTATCTCGTCGCCGGCGAGCCCGGCCGCCGCCAACAGGTCGCGAGTGTCGGTGGCCGCCGCGTCGCGCACCCGGAACTCCCGGCGTGAGGTGTCGGTGCCGGCCAGCACCGTCCCCAGCTGCGGGAACCGGCCCCTCGTCTCGTGGATGGCCTCGCCCACCAGTCCCCGCGCCTCGAGCTGCGGATCGGAGACCAGCTCGGGAACCGTGTACACCGGTCCGACGCAGGTGTCGGCCGGGGCCAGCTCGGCCACCCATTCGTCGCGTGGCTTCAGCGCGAACGCGGCGCGGAAGTCGGCGCGGATCTCGTCCTGCACCTCGTCGTCGAGTCGGTGGTCGGTCCATTGGGCGCAGCCGAGCAGGCGGCACAGGTTGGCGAAGAACGGGGCTTCGATGGCGCCCACCGCCACCCACCGGTCATCCGCGCAGCGGTAGGTGTCGTAGCACGCGTACCGACCCGTGAGGATGTAGTGGCCCGGACCCGGCACCGTGCCAGTGGCCAGGTACTCGTCGATGTAGAGCGCCATGAGCGACACCACGCCGTCCGCGATCGAGACGTCGAGGTAGGCGCCCTCGCCGCTCGTGGCCCGTCGGATCAGCGCCGCCATGATGGCCATCACCGCCTGCATCCCGCCGCCGGCGGCGTCGGCCACCGTCGCACCCGGCAGCGGCGGCTTGTCGCCAGGGGCCCGCTCGCTGCAGTCGAGGTAGCCCCCGAGGCCGAGGTAGTTGATGTCGTGGCCGGCCCGATGGGCGTACGGTCCGGTCTGGCCGTAGCCGCTGGTGGAGCAGTAGACGATGTCGCGGTTGACCTCGCGCACGTCCGCGTAGCCGATGCCGAGCCGATCGACGACGCCGGGACGAAAGCTCTCGAGCACCACGTCGGCCCGCGCCGCCAGGCGGAGGAAGGCGGCGCGACCCTCTGGCGCCTTGAGGTCGATCTGGGCCCGTTTCATGTCACGACCGGCGCTGTAGGCGTAGAAGGGCGGGTCGATCTGAACGCCGGCCTTGGGCACGGCGCCGATCTTGACCACCGTCGCGCCGTAGTCGCTCAGCATCCGCGACGCGCGCGCCGCCGGGCCGACCGTGGCGAAGTCGAGCACGGTGATGCCGGCCAGCGCGGGCGTCGTCATCAGAAGTTCTTGGGGAGCCCGAGGCCGCGACGGGCGATGATGTTCTTCTGGATCTCCGACGCCCCGCCGCCGATCGTGTCGATGACGGTGTAGCGGTAGGTCGACTCGGAGCGGCCCTTCATCGGCGCGTCCTCGGTGTGGACGCGCAGCTGGCTCGACGGTCCGGCGATGTCCATCGAGGCGTCGGCCAACCGGCGCGAGAACTCGGTGGCGAAGAGCTTGTACTCCGACGACTGCACGGTGGGCGGCGGCGCGGCGACGCCGGTGGCCTTGGTCTCGTGCTCGCCCTTGACCGAGGCCGCCACCACGTCGAGCCCCATCACCCGGGCCACCTCGGCGTCGGTGTGCAGGCGCGCCAGCCGGGCTCTCACGACCGGATCGTCCTTGAGGGCCACCCCGTCGCGGGTCTCGGTCCGCACGTAGTCGGTGAGCAGGTCGAGGCGCTGCTTGATTGGTGAGAACGTGAACATCGTGAAGCGCTCGAGGTCGAGGGCCTGGCTGATGTAGCGGAAGCCCGAGTTGACCTGGCCGACGACGAACTCGTCGGGCACGAACACGTCGTCGAGGAACACCTCGTTGGTGCGCTCGTCGCCCATCGTCCAGATGCCGCGGATCTCGATGTTGGGGTGGTCGAGGGGCACGAGCATGAGCGTGATGCCGTGGTGCTTGTTGTCCGGATCGGTGCGAGTGCCCAACCAGTACCACTCGGCGAAGTGAGCCGAGGTGGTCCATGTCTTCTGGCCGTTGAGCAGCCAGCCGGTCTGGTCGCCCTGGGTGTGGCGCTCGGCCCGCAGCTTCATCGACGCCGCATCCGAGCCGGCGTTCGGCTCGCTGTAGCCCACGGCGAACTCGACGTCGTTCTCGAGGATCATGGGCAGGAACTTCTCCTTGAGGAAGTCGCTGCCGTGGGCGATCAGGGTCTTGCCGATGATGCCGACGCCCTTGCCGATCTGGGGACCGCCGCGACCGGCCAGCGCCTCGTTGAGGAGGTACTCGTAGACGCCCTCGCTCTCACTGCCGCCGTAGTCCGCGGGCCAGGTGAGGCCGAGCCACCCCTTGTGGCCGAGCTCCTTCATGAAGGCCCGGCGCTTGGGCGTGTCGACGATCTGGGCCATGTTCTCGCGGGTCACGTCGAACACGTCGGGATCGTCGTGAGCGTCGAGGAAGGCCTCGACCTCGGCCAGGAAGTCGATCTGCTCCTGCGAGAACTCGAAGTCCATGTCCTGATCCTCACCCTGTCGCCGTCGTTGACCTGACGGACCGTCAGAAACTATAGGCGAGGCCCGATGCCGGCGGTTCCGGCGTGGCTCAGGTGATCACGCCGTCGGCGCGCAGCGAGTCCAGCTGGTCCGGACCCAGGCCGAGCTCGGCGGCGAGGACCTCGTCGGTGTGCTCGCCGACCCACGGGCACGCGGGTCTCGGGGCCCTCGGCCATCTTGGACAGCTTGACGGGGTTGCCGGGTATCAGCACGGGCTCGTCGACGCCGTCGGTGCGGGCCATCTCGACCAGCATGTGGCGGCCGGCGACGTGCGGATCGGCGATCACGTCGGGGGCGCTGAAGCTCGGCCCGGCCACCAGCCCGGCGGCGGACAGCTCGGCGGCGGCCTCGACCTTGGTGCGGTCGGCCGCCCAGGCCTCGACCGCCGGGCGGATGACGTCGTCGAGGTGGGGCATCCAGCCCGAGCGGTCGGCGAAGCGGGGGTCGTCGATCCATTCGGGGTGGCCGACCAGCTCGGCCAGCTTGGCGAACTGGGGCTCGCGCACGACCTGCATGACCACGTAGCCGTCGGCCGCCTTGAAGCCCTCGCACAGCACCGGCACCTGCTGGTCGGGGCGCACGCCCATCGACCAGAAGTTGGTGACGATGTCGGTCATGGCGATCATCGAGTCGAACATGGCGATGTCGACGTACTGGCCCAGCCCGGTGCGATCGCGGTGGCGCAGGGCGGCCAGGATGCCGATGACGCCGAAGAGGGCCGAGCTGATGTCGCCCAGCGCGCCGACCGGGATGGTCGTGGGCGGGCGATCGGGCCCGCTCTTGTACTCGTAGATGCCCGACATGGCCTCGACGACCGAGGCGTAGGCCGGCCACTCCCGATAGGGCGACACCGAGTCGTTGCCGAAGCCCGAGATCGACACGTAGATCATCTGGGGGAACCGCTCGGCCAGATCGTCATAGCCCAGGCCCATGCGGGCCATGGTCCCCGGCTTGAAGTTCTCGGCGACGACGTCGAAGCGGGGGATCAGGGACGTGAACAGCTCCTGGCCGGCCGGGGACTTGAGGTCGATCCCGACGCTGCGCTTGTCCAGGTTGTTGCGCAGGTAGGTCGAGCCGACGGCCCGGCCCTGCGGGTCGGTCATGGCCGGCGACGCCCCCCGGCCCGACTCGCCGTGGGTCGGGTGCTCGACCTTGACCACCTCGGCGCCCAGCCGGGCCAGCAGCTGGGTGGCGTAGGGCAGCGCCTGCATCTGCTCGGCGGCCAGCACTCGCACCCCGTCGAGCGGCTTGCCGAACGGCGCGGCGTCCGCGTTGGCGATGTCTCCCAGTTGCACGTCGAGAGCGTAGCCACGTCGTCCGGCCGGACCTGACGACGCGTCAGATTCCCGATCTAGACTCGACCCGATGACTGACGCAGACCAGAGGGATCCTCGCCTTCGCCGGGTACGTGCCCCACCACCGCCTCGAGCGGTCGGCCATCTCGGACGCCAGCGGGACCAACGCGGGCAAGGGAAGCCGATCGGTCGCGTCCTACGACGAGGACACGACCACCATGGGGGTCGAGGCGGCGCGCCTGGCCCTGCGGCCCGTGAGCGACCCCGGGGGTGCAGCGGTTGGCGCGCCTGTGGTTCTCGACCACCGATCCCGCCTATGTCGACAAGACCAACGCCACCGTCGTGCACGCCGCGCTGCGGCTCGATCGCGACGCGCCCGCTCTCGACATCAACGGGTCGACGCGCTCGGCCGCCGGCGCGCTGCTCGCTGCGCTGCGGGGGCGCGACGACGTGCTGGTCGTCTCGTCCGACACGCGCACGGGACTGCCGACCAGCGCCGACGAGCGCGAGGGCGGGGATGGCGCCGCTGCCATCCTCGTCGGTGCCAGCACCGCCGACCGTCCCGTGCTGGCCGAGCTGATCGGTCACTCGTCGGTGACCGAGGAGTTCCTCGATCGCTGGCGCACCCCCGGCGACCGCCGCTCGAAGCAGTGGGAGGAGCGCTTCGGCGAGCTCCACTACGTCGCCCTGGGGACCGAGGCGTGGAAGCTCGCCCTCGGCGACGCCGGCATCGACGCCGCCGCCGTGGCCCAGGTGATCGTGTCGGGCACGCACGCCCGGGCGGTTCGTCAGGTGTCGGGCCAGGTCGGCGCGGGAACGGGTGGCGTGGCCGACAACCTCACCGTCGCCATCGGCAATCCGGCCGCCGCCCAGCCGGCGCTGCTGCTGGCCCGCGCCCTCGAAGCGGCCCAGCCCGGCCAGACCATCGCTCTGGTGGTGCTGGCCGACGGGGCCGATGTGATGGTGTTCCGCACGACCGATGCACTGGCCGCCCACCGGCCGGCGCGGCCGGTCGACGACCAGATCGCCGCCGGCCGCACCGGACTTCGGTATCTGACCTTCCTGGCCTGGAAGGGCATGGTGACCGTCGAGCCTCCGCGCCGACCCGAGCCGGCCCGGGCGTCGGCGTCGGCCGCGGCCCGCAGCGCGGGCTGGAAGTTCGGCTTCGTCGGATCACGCGACCGCGCGTCAGGCGCCGTGCACCTCCCTCCGGCCCGCGTGTCGTTCCAAGGGGGAGCCGTCGACGACATGGAACGGCTGCCCATGGCCGACGCCATGGGCACGGTCGTCACCTTCACCGTCGACCGGCTGGCCTACTCGCCCAGCCCGCCCATCGTCTTCGCGGTGATCGACTTCGACGCCACCGACGGTGGAGGGCGCCTGCCGATCGAGCTCACCGACGTGGCCAGCGACGCCGTGGCCATCGGCGATCGCGTCGAGATGACGTTCCGGCGGATCAACCAGGCCGACGGCATCCAGAACTACTTCTGGAAGGCCAAACCTGTCCCGTCGGCGGCGGCGACCAAGGAGGACGCATCGTGAGCTCGCACGGCATCAAGGATCAGGTGGCCATCGTCGGGATGGGGTGCACACCGTTCCGCGAGCATTGGGACAAGGGCCTCGACGACCTGCTGCTCGACGCGACCACCGAGACGTTCGCCTCGGCGGGCATCACCAAGGACGACGTCGATGCCTACTGGCTGGGCACGGCTCAGTCCGGCATGAGCGGCGTGACGCTCGCCGCCCCGCTCAAGCTCGAAGGCAAGCCGGTGACCCGGGTCGAGAACTACTGCGCGTCGGGCAGCGAGGCGCTGCGCCAGGCCGCCTACGCCGTGGCGTCCGGCGCCTACGACGTCGCCATGGCCGTCGGGGTCGAGAAGGTGAAGGACGGTGGCTACCAGGGGCTCAACGCCTTCCCCATCCCCAACGACGGCACCGCCCGCAGCCTGACCGCGGCGGCCATGTTCAGCCTGGTCGCTCCGGCCTACGCCGAGCGCTACGGCGTCGACCCCGACGAGCTCAAGCGGGTGCTGGCTCGGATCGCCTGGAAGAACCATCACAACGGGGCTCGCAATCCGCGCGCCCAGTTCCGCAAGGAGATGGACATCGAGGTCATCTGCAACGCTCCCACCGTGGCGGGACAGCTCGGAGTCTTCGACTGCGCTGGTGTGGCCGACGGTTCGGCGGCGGCCATCGTGGTGCGCGCCGAGGACGCCCGGCGCTACACGGACACGCCGCTGTACATCAAGGCGCTGTCGTTCGTCGCCGGGAACGGATCCGGCGTCATCGATCCCGACTACGACTACACGACGTTCCCCGAGGTGGCCGCGGCCGCCGCGGACGCCTACGCCCAGGCCGGGATCACCGACCCGCGCCGCCAGCTGGCCATGGCCGAGGTGCACGACTGCTTCACCCCGACCGAGCTGGTGCTCATGGAGGACCTCGGCTTCTCCCACCGCGGCGAGGGGTACAAGGACGTCGAGGCCGGTGTCTTCGATCTCGAGGGCGAGCTGCCGGTCAACCCCGACGGCGGGCTCAAGAGCTTCGGCCATCCTGTCGGCGCCTCGGGTCTGCGGATGCACTTCGAGAACTGGCTGCAGCTGCGCGGTGAGGCGCCCGACGATCGACGCATCCTCACCACCGACGGTGACGCCGGTCGCCACCTCGGCCTGGTGCACAACCTCGGGGGCTATCCGGGTGAGATGGTCAGCTTCGTCTCGATCCTGGGCACCGAACTGGACTGATCGAGGCCCACCTGGTGGGGTGGTTGGGTCCACCACCGGTCGTGGCCGGGCTGCAACGCTAAGAACCCACTTGATCAGGAGCATCAGCGCGCCGTGAGCACGATCGAACACATCGTCGGGCGAGAGGTCCTCGACTCTCGCGGCAACCCCACCGTCGAGGTCGAGGTCATCCTCGACAGCGGCGCGCGCGGCCGTGTCATCGTCCCGTCGGGTGCCTCGACCGGCCAGTTCGAGGCGGTCGAGCTGCGCGACGGCGGTGACCGCTACGGCGGCAAGGGCGTGCTCGACGCCGTCGGCCACGTCGACGGCGAGCTCTACGACACGCTCGTCGGGCTCGACGGACTGTGCCAGCGCGACGTCGATCGCATCCTGATCGATCTCGACGGCACCGACACCAAGGCCCGGCTCGGGGCCAACGCCCTGCTGGGCGTGTCGCTGGCCGTGGCCAAGGCGGCTGCCGCCGAGCTCGAGATCCCGCTCTACCGCTACGTCGGCGGCGTCAACGCCTACGTGCTGCCCGTACCCATGATGAACGTCCTCAACGGCGGGGCCCACGCCGACAACAACGTCGACCTGCAGGAGTTCATGATCATGCCGGTGGGCGCCGCCTCCTACGGGGAGGGGCTGCGCTGGGGCGCCGAGACCTACCACGCCCTCAAGAAGCTGCTGCAGGACC
Source organism: uncultured Microthrixaceae bacterium (assembly GCA_963734965.1). Lineage (GTDB taxonomy): Bacteria > Actinomycetota > Acidimicrobiia > Acidimicrobiales > Acidimicrobilacustridaceae > UBA4742. The sequence continues at coordinate 754,230 of CAVTJK010000003.1, forward strand.
GGGGCCTGTCGACCGCGGTGGGCGACGAAGGTGGCTTCGCCCCCGATCTGGACTCGAACGAAGAGGCGTGCCGGCTCCTGGTCGAGGCCATCGAGGCGGCGGGGTTCACGCCCGGCGAGCAGGTCGCCATCGCCCTCGACCCGGCGTCGTCAGAGATCTATCGCGACGGCTCATACGTGCTGGCCAGCGAGGACCGCTCGTTGAGCGCCGGCGGGATGGTGGAGTTCTACGCCGATCTGATCGAGCGGTACCCGATCGTGTCGATCGAGGACGGTCTGGCCGAGGAGGACTGGGACGGCTGGAAGGTCCTGACCGACGCCATCGGCGATCGGGTCCAGCTCGTCGGCGACGACCTGTTCGTGACCAACACCGAACGGCTCGAGCGCGGCGTCGACCTGGGCGTGGCCAACTCGATCCTCGTCAAGGTCAACCAGATCGGCACCCTGAGCGAGGCCCTCGAGGCGGTGGGCATGGCCAACCGCGCCGGCTACACCGCCGTCATGTCGCACCGTTCGGGCGAGACCGAGGACGCCACCATCGCCGACCTGGCCGTGGCCACCAACTGCGGGCAGATCAAGGCGGGCGCACCGGCGCGCAGCGATCGCGTGGCCAAGTACAACCAGCTGCTGCGCATCGAGGACGATCTCGGCGAGGCCGCGGCCTATTGGGGCGGGGCGGCGCTGGCTCGCGGCGTCAGCCGATCGTGAAGCGCCCGATCGTGAAGCGCCCGATCGTGAAGCGCCCGATCGTGAAGCGCCCGACCTTCAAGCGCTCGAAGCCTGAGCGCACGAAGTCCGAGCGCTCGACGCCCGAGCGGACGCCGCGGACTGGCCGCGTCCTGCTCCCGGTGCTGGCCACGGTGCTCGTGGCGGGCGTGCTCGTGGTGGGCGTGTTCCCGACCAGGACGTTCCTCGCCCAACGCGCCACGGTGGCCCACGCCGACCAGCAGCTCAACCAGCTCGAGTCCTCGAACGCGGCCTTGCGAGCCGAGGCCAAGCGACTCCAGACCGATGCCGAGATCGAGCAGCAGGCCCGTATGCACCTGGACTACGCCAAACCGGGCGAGGAGGTCTACCACGTGCTCCCGGCGCCTCAGAAGCCGATCGCGGTGCCCAACGTCTGGCCGTTCAAGACGCTCCAGCAACGCCTGGATCACTGACCGGCCGCGCCCGGGTACGGGAGGCGGCGCCCACTGATCGTGGGCATATCCGTCATCGCCTGACACACTGACCGGATGCAACTCGATGATGTCGGCCAGGTCGGGAAGGCCCTGGCCGACAACGGCTACCTGGCCGACGAAGGTCTGGCGACGGCCATCTTCCTGGCTCTGCGCCTCCAGCGGCCGTTGCTGCTCGAGGGTGAGGCCGGCGTCGGCAAGACCGAGGTGGCCAAGGTGCTGTCGCGCTGGACGGGCGCCGAGCTCATCCGGCTGCAGTGCTACGAGGGCATCGACGTGGCCCAGGCCGTCTACGAGTGGGACTACTCGCGCCAGCTGCTGCACCTGCGGGCGGCCGAGGCGACGGGGGCGACCGACGGCGGAACCGATGCCCTGACCGATGAGCTCTACAGCGAGCGGTTCCTGGTGCGCCGGCCCCTGCTCCGGGCGGTGGCCGAGGCGGCCACGAGGCCAGTCCTGCTCATCGACGAGATCGACCGGGCCGACGACGAGTTCGAGGCCTTCCTGCTCGAGATCCTCGCCGAGTACACGGTGACGGTCCCCGAGCTGGGCACCTTCCGCGCCGAGATCCCGCCGATCGTCGTCATCACCTCGAACCGCACCCGGGACGTGCACGACGCCCTCAAGCGCCGCTGCCTCTACCACTGGGTCGAGCATCCCGACTTCGAGCGCGAGGTGGCCATCGTCGAGCTGCGGGCGCCCGAGGTGCCCGAGCAGCTGGCGCGCGAGGTCGCGGCGGCGACCCAGGTGTTCCGCGGCGTCGGCATGTACAAGCCGCCGGGCGTGGCCGAGACGATCGACTGGGCCCAGGCCCTGGCCGCCCTCGGCCGGCGCCAGCTCGACGAGGCGTCGGTCGGTGTCACCCTCGGCAGCGTCCTCAAGTACCGGGAGGATCAGGAGCGCGCCCGTCACGCCGGGTTGGGCCAGCTGGTCGAACAGGCGCAGGTGCGGGCCGGATCGTGACACCGACCCGGTCCCGATCGACGGCCTCCGCCCCGACGCCGAGCGCGACAGGCGGACTCGTCGGGTTCGCCCGGGCGCTCCGCCGCGCCGGCGTCGCCGTACCGGTCGGCAGCACGGTGGTGTTCGTCGAGGCGGTCGCCACCTTGGGCGCGGTCGAGCGGTCCGGTGTGTACTGGGCGGGACGGGCGACCCTCGTGACCCGGCCCGAGGACATCGTCGTCTTCGATCGCGTCTTCGCCTCGTTCTGGCAGCTCGAAGCCCCGTCCGGACCCTCGGAGGTCCATCAGTCGGTCACGCTCATGATCGACGACGACGACATCGATGACGACGAGCTCGACCGCGAGCCGCCCGAGGACGACGAGCCCGATCGCAAGGTGCTCACGGTGCGCTTCAGCCCCCACGAGGTGCTGCGGGACAAGGACTTCGCCCTCTACACGGCCGACGAGCTCGACGAAGCCCATCGGCTCATGGCCGACGTCCACCTCGTCGGCGCGCTGCGCCAGGGGCGGCGCCATCGGCGGTCGCGCCGTCGCCGAGGTCACCCCGACGTCAGGCGCACGATGCGCGAGGCCATGCGCACCGGAGGCGAGACGTTGCGACTGCGACGCGTCGAGCCCGACGTGCGACCTCGACGGGTCGTGCTGCTCTGCGACGTGAGCGGCTCGATGGAGCCGTACTCGCGGGCGCTGCTGCGCTTCGCGCAGGCGGCGGTGGCCGGCCAGGCCCGGGTCGAAGCCTTCGCTCTCGGCACCCGCCTGACCCGCCTGACCCGCGAGCTCACGTCGCGCGATCCGGACGCGGCGCTGGCGGCGGCGGCCGCGGCGGTGGTCGATTGGTCAGGCGGAACGCGCCTCGGTGACGGGCTCGCCCGCTTCAACGACACATGGGGCGTGCGGGGGATGGCGCGGGGCGCGGTCGTCGTGATCCTGTCCGACGGCTGGGACCGCGGCGACCCCGACGAGCTGGCGACCCAGATGGCTCGCCTGAACCGCGTCGCCCATCGGGTGGTGTGGGTGAACCCGCTGAAGGCGTCGCCCGACTACCAGCCGCTGGCGCGCGGAATGGCGGCGGCCCTGCCCTTCGTCGACGAGTTCGTCGAGGGGCACTCGCTCGGATCGCTGACCGAGTTGGCCGAGGTGATCCGTGGCGGCTGAGGGCGTTGACGCACGGAGGTGCACCCGATGAAGGAGATCCTGGACGATCTCGACCGCTGGCGGGCGGCCGGCAAGCGCGTGGCCCTGGCCCGCGTCGTCGACATCGACGGTTCGGGCCCGCGCGATCCAGGGGCGGCCATGGCCGTCAACGAGGACGGCGAGGTGGCCGGCTCGGTGTCCGGCGGGTGCGTGGAGGGCGCCGTGGTGACCGAAGCGCTCGACATCCTGGCCACCGACGACCGGCGGATGGTGACCTTCGGCTACAGCGACGACGAAGCCTTCGCCGTCGGGCTCACCTGCGGTGGCACCGTGCATCTGTTCATCGAGCCCCTCGACTGGTGAACGGCAACTGATGGACGCCACCGTCTACGACGAGCTGAACCAGGCCCTGCGCACCGATCAACCGGTCGCGCTGGCGACCGTCGTCGAAGGCCCCCACCTCGGCGCCAAGTTGCTCGTCGGCCCATCCTTCACGTCGAGCGGCACGCTCGGCGATCCCGATCTCGACCGAGTCGTCGGACGCGATGCCCTGGGCGAGCTCGAAGCGGGGACGACGAGCGTTCGCCACTACGGCGAGCACGGCGAAGCGCGCGAGCACACCGTGTCGGTGTTCATCGAGTCCTTCGCCCCGCCGCCTCGCATGTTGGTCTTCGGCGCGGTGGACTTCACCAAATCGCTCGTTCGGGTGGCCAAGGTGCTCGGCTACCGCGTGACGGTGTGCGACGCGCGCGAGGTGTTCGCGACGCGGCGCCGCTTTCCCGACGCCGACGACGTCGTCGTGGACTGGCCACACCGCCTGCTCGAACGCGAAGGCGACTCACTCGGCCCTCGCGATGCCATCTGTGTGCTCACCCATGACCACAAGTTCGACGTACCGGCGATCATCGCCGCGCTGCGCACCAACGTCGGCTACCTCGGGGCCATGGGCAGTCGGCGCACGCATGCCGAACGGGTGGCCCGGCTGAGCGCCGAAGGGGTCGACGCCGCCGGACTGGCCCGGATCATGGCGCCCATCGGGCTCGACATCGGCTCTCGCACCCCCGAAGAGACCGCCATCTCGATCTGTGCCGAGATCATCGCCCTGCGAACCGGTCGGGTCGCCCCCAGCCTGCGCGACGCCGAGGGCGCGATCCACCGGTAGCCACGGCCGAGCGCGCGATCGACCACCGCCGAGCCGTCGATCGACGCGATCAGATCTCGACGGTCGGCGCCTCGGCCACCGAGAAGGCGAGCTGCCAGTCGGGTTCGGTGGTGTCGTCGATGACCAGGCGCCAGGCGAAGCGCTGACCGGCCGGCAGGCTCAGCCCGCTGAAGTTCACCGCCAGCGGCATCGGCAGCGGGCTGCCGGGCGGCAGGTGATCGGCCCGGCCGATCTGGAACTGGCCCTGCACGAGCACCGGCAGGTCGTTCACCATCACGCACATGCCGTCGGCGTCGAGCAGCTCGAGGGTCCAGTCGTGGGTGACGTCGGCGCGGTCCCAGGGGATCTCGATCTTCACGGCGATGGCCAGCGGCGCCGGGGTGGTCGGGATGACGGTGATGCCGCCGCCCAGGATGAAGAGCTTGTTCTCGGCCACCTGAGCCGAGTCGGCCAGCATCATGACGACATGGATCTGGCTCGGCGCATGGGCGAAGTCGGTCACGCGTGCACCTTATTCGCACGCGAGGATGACCCCATGGAGCGCCCATGACCGTCGCCGCCCTGGTGTTGGCGGCCGGCGCGGGGTCGCGCTTCGCCGGACCGGATCACAAGCTGCTGACCCAGCTGCGGGGCCGGCCGGTCGTCGTGTGGGCCGTCGCCGCCGCCCTCGACGCCGGGCTGGACGACACGTTCGTCGTGACCGGAGCCGTCGATCTCGCGCCCGCCCTCGGTGCGGCCGGGCTGGCCTCGTTGGTCACGCTGCTGGCCAACCCGGCGTGGACCGAGGGCCAGGCCGGCTCGTTGGCGGTCGGCCTGGCCGCGGTGGGGGCCGCGGGCCACGATGCCGCCGTGGTCGGTCTGGGCGATCAGCCCCTCGTCGAGGCCGAGGCGTGGCGGCTCGTGGCCGACGCCGATCCGACTGCCCCGATCGCAGTGGCGACCTACGGGGGCCGTCGCCGCAATCCTGTTCGGCTGGGGCGGTCGGTGTGGCCGGAGCTGGCGACGACGGGAGACGAAGGGGCACGCGGGCTGATCGCCGGGCGGCCGGACCTGGTGATAGAGGTACCGTGCCCCGGTGAACCCGCCGACGTCGACACCGTGGAGGACCTGACGCGATGGAGCTGAGCAACGAGTTCGAGGTGCCGGTGCCCATCGAGCAGGCGTGGGAGATCCTCACCGACATCGAGCGCATCGCCCCGTGCTTGCCCGGAGCGCAGCTGCAGGAGGTCGAGGGTGAGCACTACCGGGGGATCGTCAAGGTCAAGGTCGGTCCGATCACCGCCCAGTACAAGGGCGAGGCGACCATGGTCGAGAAGGACGATGCCGCCCATGTCGCGCTGTTGTCGGCGACCGGGCGCGACACCCGCGGCGCCGGCAACGCCTCGGCCAGCATCAAGGCCGTCCTGACCGCTCGGGGCGAGTCCACCCATGTGAGCGTGGTCACCGACCTCACCGTCACCGGCAAGGTCGCCCAGTTCGGCCGGGGCGTGCTGGCCGACGTGAGCGCCAAGCTGCTCGACCAGTTCGTGGTCAACCTCGAGACGACGGTCCTGGCCGAGGAGCTGGCCGAGGTGGGCGCCGAGCTCGAGCTCGAGGCGCTGAGCACCGACGACCCGGTCGAGGCCGCCGCCGCCGGCAAGGCCGCGACCGCCGCCTTCGACGCCGCCGAGGCGGCCATCGACTCGCTCGACCAGCCGGACGTGGCCCTGGCCGACGAGCCGGTGGTGCGGCGCATCGACAGCCCCGAACCCGAACCGGTCGACCTGTTGGAGACGGCCGGTGCGCCCGTCGCCAAGCGCGTCGTGACCATCGCCGCCGTGATCACGGCCCTGGCCCTGGTCTTCGGGTTGGGCCGTCGCCGCCGTCGTCGTCGTCGGGCGTGACCGCGCCGGCATCTGATCGCGATCGGGTCGCGGCGCTGCTGGGTCGTCCACCGCAGGGGGCCTTCACCGTCGTCGTGAGGTCCGAGGCCGGTGACCCCGTCGTCATCCGCAACGAGCCGTTGCTCGACGACGGGACGCCGATGCCGACGCGCTACTGGCTGGTCGACGATTCGTTGCGGGCCGCCATCGGTCGGCTCGAAGCGGCCGGCGGGGTGCGCCGGGCCGAGGCCGAGGTCGACCCGATGGCCCTGGCCGACGCCCACGACCGCTATCGGCGCCGAGCGCGACGCCGCCCTGCCCTCGGGCCATGTCGGACCGAAGCCGTCGGGTGGGGTCGGCGGGACCCGCACCGGCGTGAAGTGCCTCCACGCCCACTACGCGTGGTTCCTGGCCGGTGGGGACGATCCCGTCGGAGCGTGGGTCGACGACCACCTGGCCGAACAACCCGGCGCCACCCCGAGCCATCCACCCGCATCGGCGAGTAGGCGCAGAATCGACGTCGATTCGGTGCCAAGCGCCAGCGCTGGTGGCGAGGACCGGTCGGAGCGTGGACATGGGTGACGACCGCTCGCCCGTGGCCGCCGTCGACATCGGGACGAACTCGGTGCGCCTCCTCGTCGCCGAGGCCGGATCGGACGCTCCGCCCGCCGGCGGGCCCGTCACCTCGCTGGTCCCGCTCGAGCGCCTCATGCGGATCACCCGGCTGGGGCACGGGGTCGACGCCAGTCGGCGGCTCGATCCGGCCGCCATCGACCGGACCCTGGCCGTGCTGGGCGAGTACCGCGAGGTCATCGACCGCCTGGGTGCCACCCGTGTGCGGGTCACGGCCACCTCCGCCGCCCGTGACGCCGCCAACCGCGACGACTTCTTCGCCGCCGCCGAATCGGCCCTCGGCACCCGACCCGAGCTGCTGTCGGGGACCGAGGAGGCCGATCTGTCCTTTCGGGGCGCGGTCGCCGAGCTCGATCCGGCGACCGGTCCGTTCCTCGTCGTCGACATCGGCGGCGGCTCGACCGAGTTCTCCTACGGGACCACGACGAGCCAAGCCAGCCTGTCCACCGACATGGGCTGCGTGCGCTTCACCGAGAAGTACCTCGACCACGATCCGCCCCGGCCCGAGGAGCTGGTCGCCGCCCTGTCGGTGGCCGAGGCCTTCGTCGACGACGTCCGCATCGCCATCCCCGACGTCGACCAGACCCGGACCTTCGTCGGGCTGGCCGGCACCGTGACGACCGCCGCCGCCGTCGAGATCGGGCTGGCCACCTACGACCGCGACCGCGTCCACCACTTCGTGCTGACCAAGGAGGCGGCCGAGGACGTCTTTCGCACGTTGGCGACCGAGACCCGGGCCGAGCGGATCGAGAACCCCGGCCTCGAGGAGGCCCGGGCCGACGTCATCGTCGGCGGTCTGTGCATCCTGGTCACGATCATGCGCCGCCTCGGCTTCGATGCCTGTCTGGTCAGCGAATCGGACATCCTCGACGGTCTGGCCCGGTCGCTGCTGGGCTGACGGGTCCACCGCCCCTGGGTCGTGATTACGATGCCCGACGTGCCGCTGTCTGACCGAGTGCTCATGGGCCCCGGCCCGTGCAACCCCTATCCCGAGGTGGCGGCGGCGTTCGCTCGGCCCCTGCTCGGTCACCTCGACCCGGAGTTCATCGGCCTGCTCGACGAGACCAACGACCGGCTGCGCCAGGTCTTCCGCACCGACAACGCCCTCACCTTCCCCGTGAGCGGCACGGGCTCGGCCGGCATGGAGGCCGCCTTCGTCAACGTCGTCGCGCCGGGAGACCGGGTCGTGGTCGGCGTCAACGGCGTGTTCGGCGAGCGCATGTGCGACGTCGCCGAGCGCTGCGGCGCCGAGGTCACCCGCGTCGACGCCCCGTGGGGCCAGCCGCTCGATCCGCAGGCCCTGCTCGACGCCCACCCGGCGCCGGCGCTGATCGCCGCCGTGCACGCCGAGACCTCGACCGGCGTGCGCAACGACGTGGCGTGCCTCGGCCAGCAGCTGCGTCACCAGGACGCCGAGGCGCTGGTGCTGATCGACTGCGTCACCTCGCTCGGTGGCATCCCGGTCGAGATCGACGCGTGGGGCGTCGACCTGGCTTACAGCGGCACCCAGAAGTGCCTCGGTGTGCCTCCGGGACTGGCGCCGCTGACCGCCGGCGAGCGGGCCGTCGCCCGCCTGGTCGAGCGGCCGCAGTCCTGGTACCTCGACCTCAACATGCTGGCCCGCTACGTGACCGGCGAGGGGGCCCGGGCCTATCACCACACCGCCCCGATCTCGATGATCTTCGCCCTGCACGCCGGGCTGGGCGCCGTGCTCGACGAGGGCCTCGAGGCGTCGTGGGCCCGTCACCGCCAGTGCGGCGAGGCCCTGCAGGCCGGTCTGGTCGCGCTCGGCTTCGAGCTCTTCGCGGCCGAAGGCCACCGGCTGCCCGAGCTGACGACGGCCTGGGTCCCGACCGACCGGCTGCCGAAGGGCATGGACGAGGCCGCCGTGCGCCGCCTGCTGCTCGATCGCTACGGCATCGAGATCGGCGGCGGGCTCGGCGAGTTCGCCGGCAAGGTGTGGCGCATCGGCTGCATGGGCCACACGGCGCGACTGGCCAACGTGGCCCTCCTGCTCGGCGCGCTCGGCGAGGTGCTGGGCGCGTGAGTGCGCAGTTCGGGCGTCGCGTCGTGCTGCGTCCGTTGATCGTCTCGGACTTCGCGGCGTGGCGTGAGGTGCGCCGTCGCAACGACGAGTGGCTGACCAAGTGGGAGCCGTCGCGCATCCCCGGCCAGCCCGACGTGATCGAGGACAAGGACGCCTTCGCCGTGCGCTGCAGCGCTCGCCAGCGCGAGCGCCAGCTCGGCACGGGCTACGGGTTCGGCGTGTTCGTCGACGGCCAGTTCGGTGGCGAGATCAACCTGTCCTCGGTCCAGCGCGGTCCGTTCCAGAGCGCGTACGTCGGGTACTGGATCGACGAGAAGCTGGCCGGCAACGGCTACACGCCCGAGTCGTTGATCGTCCTGTGCCGGTACGTGTTCGACGAGCTGCGCCTGCACCGGCTGCAGATCGCCATCATCCCCCGCAACATGGCCAGCCGCCGGGTCGTCGAGAAGCTCGAGATCCGTGAGGAGGGGACGGCCCGCCGCTACCTCGAGATCAACGGCATCTGGGAGGACCACATCCGCTACGCCATCACCGTCGAGGACTGGCTCGACCGCCGCGAGCAGCTCCTCACCGACTGGGTGCTCTAGCCAGGCTGGGTGGGTGGCCACCGTGACGGTGGTCAGCGACCCACGGTGGCGGCCGGGCCCACGATCGCGAGTTGAGTACCTCAGCGGTACACACGTCGCGATCGTGACGCGACGAGCGCGACGCCGGCGGCCAGGAGGGGGTCAGCGGCTGGAGATGCGGGCCTGCAGGGCGGCCAGGCGTTCGGCGAACTCGGGCTGGTCCATCGACCAGAGCTGCACGTCGAGCTCGAGGTCGACGGCCGCGTCGTGGTCGCCCGTCGAGGCGACCGCGCCCAACGTCGCCTTGGTGCGCCGCACCAGCTCGCGGGGCGCGGCCGCCGCCCGCCCCGCCATCTCGAGGGCGACCTCGCGCAGCACGGCGTCGTCGACGCAGCGCCACACCAGTCCGATGCGCTCGGCGTCGGCTCCATCGACGACCTCGCCGAACACGACCATGGCCGAGGCGGCGGCCGAGCCGACGGCGCGCTGCAGCATCCAGGTGTGACCGCCGCCAGGATGGATCCCGAGCTGCAGGAAGCGGGTGTCGAAGCGCGCCGACGTCCCGGCCAGGCGCACATCGCAGGCCAGGGCCAGGTTCATGCCGGCGCCGACGGCGGCCCCGTTGACGGCGGCGATGGTCGGCAGCGGTGAGCGGGCCATTCGCAGGAAGCCCTCGTAGATCTCCCGCAGCCCCTCGCGTCGCGACGAGCCGAGGTGGGAGAGGTCGGCGCCCGCGCAGAACGCCGGCGGCGCGCCGGTCACGACGACCGCGCCCACATCCGGGTCCGCTTCGAGGGCGTCGAAGGCCCCGACGATCTCGGCCACCATGGCGGCGTTGAGGGCGTTGCGGTGGTCCGGGTCGTCGAGGGTCACCACGGCGACGCCCTCGATCACCTCGGTGTGAGCAAAGGCCATGCCGTCAGCTTCCCTCGCGGACCACGGCCGGCGAGTGACGGAAGAACTGCTCGACGTCGCGCTCGTAGGTGTAGCTGGGCGTGCTCGATCCGACGGTCTGGCGCAGCCGCACGGACTCGATGAAGGCCTTGACCGCGCCGGCCGACGTGTACTGGTACTGGAACCCCGCCTCCTTGAGCCGGCGGTTGTCCATGCCTCTCCCGTAGCGCAGCAGGTCGAGCAGCTCGGGCGGCAGGGGCACGCCGATCCGGTTGAGCGGCCAGGTGGCCAGGCGGGTGCCGACCGGCGGCATCGGCACCGTGCGCTTGCCGCACAGCTTGGCCACCTCGCTCCACGGCAGCAGCCCGTCGCCGGCCACGTTGAAGATGCCGGCCCGGTCGTGGTCGAGCACGAACAGGATGGACCGCATGACGTCGTCCTCGTGCACGAACTGGAACCGGGGATCGAAGCCGAAGATCGACGGCACGACCGGCAGCTCGAGGGCCCGGCTGATCGGGGTGACGATGTCGGTCCCGAGCACGTTGGCGAACCGCATCAGCGACACCTTGACGTGCGGGTTGTCCTCGGCGAAGTCGCGCACGTAGCCCTCGACGCTCTCGAGGCTGTGCTCGACCCGGTTGCGGGCCGGTTGGCTGCGCGGCGTCGTCTCGCTGAACCAGACCGGGTCCTCCTTGGCCGTGCCGTACACGTAGCTCGACGACTTGACGACGACCTCGCGCACGGTGCTACCGGGCGCCGACGCCGCCGCGAACAGGTTCATGGTGCCGATGACGTTGATCTCGTGCATCTGGTTGGGTCGCACCGAGGTCGAGTCGACGATCAGGAAGGTGTGGATGATCGTGTCGACGCTGGGTGGCCTGCACGATGCGGCTGAGGATCGAGTAGTTCTCGTCGCTGCGGACGTACTCGGTGCGCTCGAGCTCGATGGTCGGCTCCTGGGCGTCGAGGCCGACGATGACGTCGACCGAGTCGTCCTGTTCGAGCGCCTTGGCCACGAGCCCGCCCCAGAACGACGCCAACCCCGTGATGAGCACGCGACGACCCATGCCGCCCGACCTCACCCGAACCAGACGGACTTGCGGGCGCGCAGCATGTCGTAGAGCGCCGCCTGGATCCGGTCCCGGATGTGCTCGGACTGTCCATGATGCGGCTCTTCGAGTAGCGCTCCTGGTCGGGCGGGACGTCGAAGTGGATCGGCGGCAGCACCTGGAGCTTGAACTTGGCCGGGAAGTAGGCGACCGTCCCGAGCAGGGGCCCGAACACCATCTGGTTGGCGGTGATGGGGAAGTAGGGGAGGCGAGCGGCCTGGCCAGGGTCGGACTTCCACACGATCGGCATCGACTCCTCGGCGCCGACCACGGCGATGGGGATGACGGGCACACCGGCCCGCATGGCGATCTCGACGAAGCCGCCCCGACCGAACCGGCGCAGCTGGTAGCGCTCGCCGTCCGACTTGCCCGGCCCCTTGGTGCCCTCGGGGAACACGAGCACGAGCTGTTGCTGCTCGCGCAGCAGCCGGTAGGCGTTGTCGGGATGGGCGACGACGCCGCCGAGGCGGCTCCAGTAGGTGCCGATGACGGGCATCGTCTTGAAGATGTGGTCGGCCAAGCCGTAGCAGGGGCGGTCGAGCTCGGTCTCGATGCCGTGCATGATCACCGGCGCGTCGCTCGGGATGGCCGCCGGCGTGGTTGGCGACGAGCAGCGCCCCGCCGTGGGCCGGGATGTGCTCGAGGCCGTCCCAGGTCGCCCGGAACCACTTCGAGTAGACGGGGTCGTAGACGGCGCGGGCCAGCTTGCGCATCCGCTCGGACCGGCCCCACTCGTCGACGTCGCTCAGCCGGGGATCGTCGGGCTCGTCGCGGCGGTGGACCGGTTCGCGTCGTCGCCGCGGACCGGCAGCAGCGACACGTTGGACGGCTCGAGCTCGGGCTCCGTCGAGCGATCGCGGCGCCGGCGGCCCGAAGGGGTCATCCGTGCGCCGCGAGGTCATGAGGCATGCTACGAGGTGGATGCCACCCGGGGCGATGGCGTCCGCCCGCCGTCGGGCCGCGTCCAGTCGACCGCCAGGCCAGCACGAGGCCGGGCAGCGCCATGGCCGCCACCCGGGCCAGGTTCAGCGGGCGCTCGGCCACGCCGTGTTCGAGCCGACCAGGATCGCCGCGTCGAACAGGAGCCACAGGCTGACCTCGGGCAGCGACCGCGCAGCTGCCAGGCCGCGGCCAGCGACGCGACCAGCAGGATCGCAGCCCGAGCTCGCGACGAGGCCGAGGTCAGGCCCGAGCTGCAACCAGCGCGCGGAACGGCCAGGTGAACTGGCTCTGGCCGTCGCCCATGAGCACGCGTCGAACCCGGTGCCCGCGCTCGACGGCAGCCAGACCGTGATGATGACCGCCCACGCCGCCCAGATACGCGGGCGGGACCAGCAGCCACAGGCGCTGCCGGCGCGTTGCCCACGATGAAGCAGGCGGCCGCGACCACCAGGGTGGTCTCCGGGTCAGCGCGGCCAGGGTGAGCAGCACGACCGCGGTCACGATCGATCGCCGCCACGTCACGACGGCCCACAGCGCGAGCGCGAAGGCGAGCCCGTCGCCGAGGCTCCCCTGCAGGCTCTCGACGAGCGCCGGGCGAGATGCCCGACCAGCGACGCCCGACCCACGGCGACCCGCCGAGGCGCGCGGCCAGGCGACCGAGGGCGATGGCGGCCGACGCCGATGGCGAGCGAGGTTGAGGCCGAACATCGCCCACACCAGCGGCGCGCCCGGGGGAACGGCGACACCAGCAGCGGGAACAGGATCCGGCGGAAGCGGTAGCGGATGTGGTCGACGTAGGGGATGGCGTCGCGAGGCGTGGGGGAAGGTGCCGGCGACGACGTAGAACTGCTGGCCGTCGTGGCCGAAGTCCGGCACGAGGACCGGGTGGGCGAAGTCACGCTCGACGAAGGGCCGCGAGGCGGAGTACCTGGCCGACGCGCAGGAACACCGTCACGTTCCCGTGGTGCGAGCTGAGCTGGGGCAGGACCAGCACGGCGGCGAGCGCCATCGCCCCGAGCGCGACGAGCAGGTCGCGTCGCCACCGACCCGCCGCGTCGACGCCACCTACCAGTCGTCCCCGTCGTCGGTCCAGCTCGGCGTCGTCGTCGTCCTCGCGCAGGTGGGCCCGGCCCTCGTCGCACGACGTGAGCAGGCCGCACCAGCGACAGGCCCGGGACGGTCGCTTGCGGGCCACCTCGGGTCGGCGTCCAGCTCGGCGATGCGGATGACCCCGTCGATCGTGCGGGCCACCGCCGCCTCGAGCAGGTCGACCGTCACCGACTCGGGGTGGGGCTGGCCGGAATCGAGGTAGTAGCGTGGCCACGAGCCGGGGCGGGGTCCCGATCTTGAGGGTGTCGAGCAGGGCGTAGAAGCGCATCTCGTCGACGTGGGTCGGGCGAGAACCCGCCGGTCTTGAAGTCGACGATGACCTTGCCGGCGGTTGATGCCCTGGGCCGCCCCGAGCGAGAGGTCGTACTTGCCCGGCCAGGCATGATCCGACCGTCGAACAGCTCGACCCGCAGCCGACCTTCGAGCGTCGGCCGCCACTCGGGACTTGAGCGGCGGGAAGCACTCGAAGAAGGTCGTGACCCGCTCGACCGCCTCGCCGGTGCAGCTCGGCCCGGTCGGCGTCGGCGCAGGTGCGCAGCCAGTCGGACAGGCTGTCGCTGCCCTCGGCGCCGCTTGGCCAGCGTCTCGGCGACCAGGTCGGCCGGCACCGGCTCGCCCTTCCACCACACGCCCATCTCGATGGCCTGGTGGGCGATCGAGCCGCGGGCCTTCGGGACCGACCAGGTCGAACGTCTCGTCGCGCTCGGCCAGGTAGCGCGCCTCGCATCCGTGGACCTGCGACAGCGCGTGCTTGTTGACGAACGAGCTGCTCGTCGTCGGCCAGTCCGGAAGCCACCGGCGGCCAGCGCTCGCTCGAGCTCGAGTCGCAGCTCGGCGCCCAGGTCGGCGTCGAAGGTCGGCCGCTCGTCGTCGCTCGCGCCCGAGCAGGTCGAGCATCTGGCGCTGCGCCGGATTGAGCTCGGGTTCGGCCTCCACGGAATCGCACCCTATGGCCCCGGCGGCGGAACAGCGGGGAGCCGCTCGCGTGATGAGACCCTGATGGCGAAGCGTCCGCAGGGAGGCTCGCCGACCGGAGGGCCGATGAAGGTGTCACACCCCCTCGCCATGATGGACGGCGATGGAAGCCACGTCGCTGCGATTCGCATCCGCCGCCCGCACCTTGGGTCACGCCGCCCGCCGGCGCGGGCTCGATGTCCCGGGCTTTCGCAGCCCGCCGCGCCTGGCGGGGGCCGAGCGCACGTTGCGGCGCCGCCCCGACGGGGGCGCGACCGTCGCCATCCGCATCCGTGGTCGTCCGTGGGTCGCCGTGCTGGCCGACATGATCGAGGGGGTGATCGTGGCCAACGAGCTGAGCGGGGCCGACGCCACCAGGGCCCGCACCGCCCTGTGGGCCGCCCTCGAACAGACCGACGAGCTCCGCGCCGCCTGACGCCGTTGGGATCGAGCCCCTGTCACCGGATCATCGAGACCGGACCTCGGGCTAGCTTCGCTGGGCTGGCCGGCCCAGGAGGGAAGGGCGATGATCCGACGAAGCGATCGTGAGCAGTGGGAGCTCCCCCGACCTCGCGCCGGCGCGCCGAACGTCGTCGTCGTCCTCCTCGACGACCTCGGCTTCGCCCAGCTCGGCTGCTTCGGCTCGGACATCGCCACACCGCACATCGACGCGCTCGCCGCGGGCGGGCTCCGGTACAACCGCTTCCACGTCACGGCGCTGTGCTCACCCACGCGGGCGAGCCTGCTGACCGGCCGCAACCACCATGCGGTCGGGGTCGGGTTCCTGGTCGATCTCCCGACCGCCGATCCCGGCTACAGCGCCCGCATCCCGAGATCGGCGGGGACGATGCCGCGCGTCCTGCGCGACGCCGGCTACAACACCATGGCCGTCGGCAAGTGGCACCTGGCGCCGCGGGGGGAGCGGACGCCGGCCGGTCCGTTCGACCGCTGGCCCCTCGGGCTGGGCTTCGAGCGCTACTACGGCTTCCTCCGCGGCGACGCCAACCACTGGGCGCCGCCGCTCGTGTGCGACAACCACTACGTCGATCCGCCCCGGAATGCTGGTGACGGCTATCACCTGACCGAGGACCTCGTCGACCAGGCCATCGCCATGGTGGCGGACCAGAAGGTCAGCGCCCCAGATCGCCCCTTCCTGCTGTACTTCGCAACGGGGGCCATGCACGCACCCCACCATGTCGCGCCGGAGTGGATCGAGCCCTACCGGGGCCGCTTCGACGACGGATGGGAGGCGTCTCGCAACCGTGCCTTCGAACGCCAGCTCGCGTCGGGGATCGTTCCACCGGGCACGACGATGTCGGAGCGCCCGTCGTGGGTCGAGCCGTGGGACGAGCTGCCTGACGACGCCCGGTCGCTCTACGCCCGCATGCAGGAGGTCTTCGCCGGCTTCCTGACCCACACCGACGCCCAGATCGCCCGGCTCGTGGATCACCTTCGGGACAGCGGCGAGCTCGACAACACCCTGATCATCCTGGCCTCCGACAACGGCGCCAGCGGCGAAGGCGGGGTGGTCGGCACGTTCAACGAGCACCGCTTCTCGCAGCACCTGCCCGAGACGATCGCTGACAACCTGGCCCGACTGGATGACTTCGGTGGGTTCAAGTCGTACAACCACTACGCCTGGGGCTGGGCGTGGGCCGGGAACGCGCCGCTGCGCCTCTGGAAGCGATACACCTGGTTGGGCGGCACGCGCACGCCACTGATCGTGCATTGGCCCGATGGCTTCGCGTCCCGGGGCGAGGTTCGCCACCAGATCGTCCATGTCGTCGATCTCATGCCGACCGTGCTCGACGCGTGCGGAGTCGAGGCGCCGGACGCGATCGACGGGGTGGCCCAGATGCCGATGCACGGTTCCAGCATCCGGCCCACCTTCGACGACGCGGCGTCACCGAACCCACGAGACGTCCAGTACTTCGAGATGCTCGGGTCCCGGTCGATCATCGCCGACGGATGGAAGGCGACGACCGACCACGTGGCCCGGGGTGTCGTCGACGAGGAGCAGCTGCTCGATGGGAGCCGCGACTTCGCCACCGACACCTGGCAGCTCTTCAACCTCGACGACGACTTCGCCGAAGCGAACGACATCGCCGCCCAGCACCCCGACCGGCTCGCCCGGCTCCAGGAGCAGTGGACCGTCGAAGCCGAGCGCAACCAGGTGCTCCCGCTCGCCGACGACTTGATCCAGCGCGCCGGGAACATGCTGCCGTTCCCCAACCCACCCCGGCCCCGAACGGTGCTGCGACCGGTGGGCAACCCGGTGATCGACGAAGCGCTGCCGATGATGTTCGACGGCTTCGTGCTCACCGCCGACGTCGAGGTGCCCTCGACGGGTGGCGAGGGTGTGCTCTGCGAGATCGGCGACTGGACCAGCGGCTTCGCGTTCTATGTCCTCGGGGGACATCTCACCGCGACGCTGAACCGGGCCACCGACGAGTTCCGGCTTCGATCTCCCGTGCCGGCGCCAAGCGGCCGTCAGTTGCTGGTGTGCCGGTTCGACCGCGGCCCAGAACCGACCTTGCACCTCGGCCACGGCGACGACCTGGTCGCCAGCATGGCCCTGCCAGGGGGCATCCCGTTCACGTGGCAGCACGGCGGGACCGCCCTCACGCTGGCCCACTCTCGGCCGTTCCCCGTCACCGACGACTACGCGCCGCCCTTCCCCTGGAACGGCGTGCTCCACGATCTGACCCTCGAGGTACCAGGGGCACCTGGCGCATCGCGCCCCCGCTCGGACGATGGCGAGGCGGCACGGTCGGCCCTGCACAGCGACTGAGCAGTGCCCGGGGCGGGAATCGAACCCACACGCCACCATCGGTGACCGGGGGGTTTAAGCCCCCTGCGCCTGCCAGTTACGCCACCCGGGCCGGCATGACGAAGCGCTCCTCGCGGAACGGTGAAGGCCAGAGCGTAACCGGCCCGGTGTCGCGGCTAGTCCGTCAACGACGAGGTGGCGCACGACGAGGACAGCTCGGGCGCGGCGGGACCGAGGGCGAACGAGTAGCCGCCGTGGCAGGTCTTCACCGTCACGAGCCATCCGCCGTCGATCGCTTGCTTGGTCACGTCGGACAGGCCCTGGCCGCCGATCTTGGGCAGTCCGTGGCCGCGGTCGGGCACCCACACGACGAGCCGCGCGGCCGCGGCGGCGGTGCTGGCATCACCGGTCAGCGACATCGCACCCGTGGCCGGGTCGCTGTTCAGCGACGTCAATCGACCCGGCGCGCTCCGCGGATAGGCCCGGCTGAGGATGGGCAGCCACTCGGGCACCGGTCCCAGGTCCTTGTCGCCGGGGCAGCCGTTGTTGTTGAACTCGACGATCACCTTGGCCGGCTCGCCGTTGCGCTGGCCGACCGAGTGGGGGTCGCCGCAGGCCTGCTTCCACTGCCACCACGTGCCCCCGACGCAGGTACTTGTCCTGGGCGGCGGCGAACTGGGCGACGGCCGGCGCGTCGGTCGGCTCCGTTCCCGAACCAACCGAACTCGCCGGGCCAGAACGTCGTGCCGTAGGACGCGGCGGCGGCCGCCTCGTCGGCGAAGCCCTGCTCGATCGTCCCGCTGTCGATCGACCCGTGGTAGTTGTGCGGGGCGAACACCATGTTGGGGTCGCTGACGGTCGACGCCGGCGGGAGTGACGACGGGGTGGGGAAGAGCACGACCGGCTCGAAGAAGACGATGTGGCTGAAGCCGCCGCCGGCCTTCTCTGCGTCGCGGATGGCGGTGACGGTCTTCTGGTAGAACGCGCCGAGCCGTTGCCCGCCGGTGTCCTGGTCGGTGCCCCAGTTCGGCTCGTTGAGCAGGTCGTAGCCGGCCACGGCGGGATCGCCGGCGAACGACTTGGCCACCGCCGCCCACGTCTTGACCAGCTCGGTCTGGATGCCGTCGGTGTCGGCGTAGAAGTGGTCGAAGGCGTGCATCACCGCGGGCGCCAGCTCGCGCACACCGGCCGCCGCGCAGGTGTCGGCGCCGTCGGTGATCGTCGCCCACTCGGGGGCGCCGTCC
Source organism: uncultured Microthrixaceae bacterium (assembly GCA_963734965.1). Taxonomy (GTDB): domain Bacteria; phylum Actinomycetota; class Acidimicrobiia; order Acidimicrobiales; family Acidimicrobilacustridaceae; genus UBA4742. Next base: position 772,796 of record CAVTJK010000003.1, read on the forward strand.
CATCCGATGCCGGGCTTGGACCCAGTCGGACAGGTGACGTCGGCGGGGCTGGCCACGAACTTGCCCCAGGCGTCCTGGTGCATGTCGATCACCGAGTAGATGCCGTGGCCGGCCGCGTCGGCCACCGCGGCGTGGATCTTGGCGATGTAGCCCTGGTCGATCTTGCCCTTGGTCGGCTCGAGCCTCGACCAGCTGATCAGCAGACGCACGACGTTCGATGCCGTCGCTCTGCATCGTGGCCCAGTCCTCGTCGGTGACCGCGATCGTGGTCGTGTACTTGGGGTTGGCCTGGAAGTAGTCACCCAGCGAGTTGACGTTCACGCCGCGCAGCAGCACCTGGCCGCCCTGGTCGTCGACGATGCGGGCGTTGGTCCCCCGCACGGCGTGCAGCCGCCGCAGCGCCGCCGCCCCGGTCGAACCGGCCGCCGTGCTGGTCGTCGCGCCGCCCTGGTCGCCGGCCTTGGACGAGCCGCCGCAGGCGGTCACGACCAAGGCCATGGCCACGCCCAGCACCAGCAGGCTCCGGGGCCGGAGCCATGCGACAGATATGCGATCTTGTTTCATCGGTCGGAAACCCTAAGCCATCGGCCCGCTCCGGCTCGGTCAGGCCTGGTCAGCGAAGCGGGTGGTGATGACCCGGCCGTCGCGATCGGCCTGGCTCGCCGCCAGGTCGGCCACCACGAAGGCTCGCTGCAGCCACCGGTCGGTGCCGTCGAATCGAGCCGGGAACCGCGACCGACCGTGGACGGCGACGGCGTTGTCGATGATCAGGAGGTCACCGGCGTCGAGCGTGACGGCGCGATGCGCATCGCGCACCACGCCGCGCACCGCGGCGAGGGCGGCCGTGGCCCCCTCGTCGACGCCGACCATGAGATCGGCGTCGAAGGTGAAGGTCGGCCGATCGGGAGGTCCGCTCAGCACCGGCATGGGATCGCCGAGCGGCGGTCGTGCGCCCAGGCCCGAGCCCGCGCCGGGTGTCGTCGCCGTCCGGAACGACTCGTCGACGCCGATGCGAAATCGAGGCTGGCCCAGGATGTGGCGGACACGAGCAGCCAACCGATCCAGCACCTCGGTGACTGAGCACAGCAGGGTCTGGGCCTGCGGGTCGCCGCGCAGGCAGAGCAGCAGCAGGTAGCGCGGCTTGTGGGGATGGAACGCGGTCTCGGTGTGGAACTCGAGGTCGACGCCTGAGGAGGTCGACGTCTGTCGTGTGGCGTCGCCGAGAGTCGGCAGCAGGTTCTGCACGATGTCGCCGCCGTGCTCGGGTGCGTAGCCGACCGGCTGGCCCAGCCGGCGAGCCACGGTGAGCAGGACCAGCTCGCTGACCTGGTCCTTGCCGGCCGGCGTGACGGGCGAGCTCGGCGTGGACGGCACCTCGCCGATGGGCAGGTCGCGCAGCAGCAGGGCGCCGGTCGGGTGGCCCTCGTCGACGAAGTCGCACAGCGCGTCGTGCACGGGCGCCGAAAGCAGTCGGCCGGCACGGGCCGCCGCTCCCATGAACCTCGACGAGGCCAGGGGCGCGGGGCGGGCATGAGCCCCAGCAGGGCATCGTCATGGTGGTTGTCGATCGTCGGCGATCGTGGCGATGGAAGCGTGCATGGAACGTTCATTCTATGCGAGCCACGATCTGAAACGAACATTTCAGACAACGGCGCAGGTCCTGGGATCGGGGCTCGGTATCGTGCCGGGATGACTCCGACCCCGCCGGCGTGCTCGTTCGCCAGCGACAACGCGTCCGGCGCCCATCCGGCCGTGCTCGACGCGCTGGTCGCGGCCAACCAGGGCCACGCCCCCGCCTACGGAGCCGACGCCTGGACGGCCCGGGCCATCGACGCCTTCCGCCAGGTGTTCGGCGCCGACGTCGAGGTCGCCTTCACGTGGGGCGGGACGGGCGCCAACGTGGTCGGGCTGCAGTGCCTGCTGGCGCCGTATGAGGCCGTGATCTGCCCCGACACCGCCCACATCCACGTCGACGAGTGCGGCGCCCCCGAACGCTTCACCGGCTCGCAAGCTGATCGACGTGCCCACGCCCGACGGCAAGCTCCGACCCGACGACGTCACCGCCCAGCTCCACCTGCTCGGCGACATGCACCACGTCCAGCCCAAGGTCGTGTCGATCACGCAGTCGACCGAGCAGGGCACGCTCTATCAGCCCGACGAGATCGCGGCCCTGGCCGAGGTCGCGCACGGCCATGGCCTGCGCCTGCATCTCGACGGGGCGCGCATCGCCAACGCGGCCGCTGCCCTGGGCGGCGATCTGCGCTCGTTCACGGTCGACGCCGGCGTCGACGTCCTCACCTTCGGCGGGACCAAGAACGGCATGGTGTACGGCGAGGCCGTCGTGTTCCTCGATCCTGATCTGGCCCGGGCGGCTCCGTTCGTGCGCAAGCAGGCCGGGCAGCTCCCGTCCAAGATGCGCTTCGTCGCCGCCCAGTTCGAGGCCTTGTTGGCCGACGACCTGTGGTTGGCCAACGCCGCGCACGCCAACGAGATGAGCCAGCGCCTGGCCAAGTTGGTCGATCCCATCCCCGGCGTCGAGATCACCCGCCCGCCCGAGGTCAACTCGGTGTTCGCCCTCGTGCCCCCTGGCGCGCTGGCCGCGCTGCAGGCATGGTCGCTCTTCTACGTCTGGGATGAGGCGACGACCGAGGTGCGCTGGATGACCAGCTTCGACACCACCCCCGACGACGTCGAGCGCTTCGCGGCCGGCGTCGCGTCACTCGTCGACGAGCACACCGGCGTCTGACCAGGCACCCTCGATCCGGTCGAGCGACTCGGTGGCGGAGGCCCGCAGGCGATCGGCCACGCCCGCGACCATGGTGTCGAGCAGGGCCATGGCCCCGAGGTAGCTGTCGAAGGGCCCGACCCCGTTGGACGCGATGACGAAGTGCAGGTCGGCGTGACGGGCCAGCGGTGACAGCACGCTGTCGGACAGAGCGATGACCGTGGCTCGACGGGCCTCGGCGGCGACGGCGGCGTCGATCAGCCAGGCGTCATAGCGCGGCAGGTCGAGCACCACGACGGTGTCGCCGCGGCTTCATCTCGGCCAGGTCGCGGTGCACCTTCACGCTGCTCCCGCCGACCTGGATCACACCCGGGCGCAGCATCGACAGGTTCGAGACGAACTGGCCGCCGATGCCCGTGGCCGCCTCGCCCACCAGCCCGAACACGCGGCTGGAGGGGCGGGCCAGCGCGGCCACGGCCCGGTCGAAGCGCTTGCGATCGATGCCGCCGAGGGTGGCCTGGAGGTTGTCGAGCTCGACGGGCAGGGCCCGGTCGACCAGGCCACCCGATCCTGACCGGTCGGGGGACTCGGCCTGGCGGATGCGGGCCGTGGCCGGCCGCAGCTGCCGGGCCAGGTCCCGCTGCACGCTCAGCTGCAGCGACGAGAACCCGTCGAAGCCGAGCTTGGTCGCCAGGCGGATCACCGACGCCCCACTGGTCGACGCCTGTCGGGCCAGCTCGGCCACCGTCCCGAAGGCGACGAGCTGCGGTTGCTCGAGCACCACCGCCGCGCACGCGGCGTTCGGTCGCCGTGAGCCGGTCCTGATGCTGCTCGATCAAGTCGCCGACATCCACGCACGCGATAGTCACACAACTGGCCCTCGAGCAGGCCAACCTCGCCCCGGTGGCGCCGGTGCACTCCAGGTATGGTCCGTTCATGCGATTCGCGATCAAGACCTCACCCCAGTACACGACCTGGGAGGACATGCTCGCCGTGTGGTGCGAGGCCGATCAGATCAGCCTGTTCGAGTCGGGCTGGACCTTCGACCACTTCTATCCGATCTTCACGGCCGACTCGTCGGGCCCGTGCCTCGAAGGCTGGGTCACCCTCGCCGCGCTGGCCCAGGCCACCTCGCGTCTGCGCGTCGGTGTCCTCGTGACGGGCATGCCCTACCGCCATCCCGCGGTGCTGGCCAACATGGCCGCCACCCTCGATGTGGTCTCCGGCGGCCGGCTCGAGCTCGGCATCGGCGCCGGATGGAACCAGGAGGAAGCCGACGCCTACGGGATCGACATCGGCGCCAACCTGACCGAGCGCTTCGATCGCTTCGACGAGGCCTGCGAGATCCTGACCGGTTTGCTCACCCAGCCGACCACCACCTTCGCCGGGAAGCACTACTCGGTGACCGATGCCTACCTCGAGCCCAAGGGCGTGCAGAAGCCGCACCCGCCCATCTGCATCGGCGGGACCGGTCGGCGCCGTACCCTGCCCGCCGTGGCGCGGTGGGCCCAGCACTGGAACCATCCCGGCACCTCGGTCGAGGACTGGAAGGCGGCGCTCGACGTGCTCCACGAGCGCTGCGCCGACATCGGCCGGGATCCGTCCGAGATCACCACTTCGACCCACCTGCGCTACTCCCCCGACGACGGCCCCGGTGCGCTGGCGGCGTCGGCCGAGGAGTGGGCCGCCGCCGGGCTCGATCTGGGCATCATCTACCTCCCGCCGCCCCACACCCCGTCGGTGCTCGAGCCCCTCGCCCAGGCCCTGAGGCCGCTCGCCGACTGAGCTCTGATCCCGCTCGCCGACTGAGATCGGACGGGGTGCTGGCTTCCCTACCGACTGGTCGGTAGGCTGGCCCGCATGACGCTGACCGACCAGGTTCCCGGCGGTGGCTCGGACGGCGCCGGCTCGCTGCTGCCGGCCATCCGGGTGATCCCGCCCGAGGCCTACGACAACCCGACCTGGAAGGGGCTGGCCTACCTGGCCCGCGACCTGGTCATCTACGGCGCCCTCGTCGCCGGGCTGGTGCTGACCGACAACCTGCTGCTGCTCTTGGTGCTGTGGTGCGTCACGTCGGTGTCGGTGGCGGGCCTGTTCATCATCGGCCACGACGCGGCTCACGAAGCGCTGTTCAAGTCGCGCCGGATCAACTCGATCGTCGGCCACCTCACGATGCTGCCGTCCTGGCACGTGTACGAGGCCTGGGTCCTCGGCCACAACCGCATCCATCACGGCCACACCGTCCGCGAGGGCATGGACTTCGTGTGGCACCCGATCACGCCCGCGCAGTATGCGGCCATGAGCACGGCCAAGCGCATCCGCCATCGCATCGAGTGGTCGTGGTGGGGCGCCGGCGCGTACTACCTGCGCGAGATCTGGCTCAACAAGATGATCACGTTCCGGCCCCCGGCCAAGTGGGCCAAGGCCATCCGGCGTGACCTCATCTTCATGATCGTCGGCGTCGGGTTGGGCATGGCCTTGTTCGGCTGGCTCGGCTGGGTGGTCTACGGCAGCGCCGCCGGCGTGATCTGGATGATCGTCAAGGTGGTCGTCATCCCGTTCCTCGGCTTCAACTTCGTCATCGGCTCGGTGGTGCACGTCCACCACATCCAGCCCGACATCCGCTGGTACCCCCGCCGCGAGTGGACCAAGTTTCGCGGCCAGATGGAGGGCACCACCATCCTGCGGGCGCCGTGGCTCCTCAACCTGTTCTTCCACTCGATCTTCGTGCACATCCCTCATCACGTCGACATGCGCATCCCGTTCTATGGGCTCGAGCCGGCCGCCGAGGCCATCAAGGCCGAGTTCCCGGGGATCATCCACGACGAGAAGCTGCGGTTCCGCGACTTCATGCACAACAGCCGCCAGTGCAAGCTCTACGACTTCGACAAGGGTCGGTGGATGACCTACGACCAGGCCATGACCTGGCTGGCTGCCGCTTCGCCCGAGGAGCTCGACAGCCTGGCCGGCTCGCGCTTCAGCAAGGGCACGTTGGTCAACTAGCCGCTGGGCGGCTCGCCCGCGGGGCGAGGCCCGCACGTGCGTCAGCCCGGCGCGGTGTCGAGGTTCCAGGGGTGGAGGTGTCGTCCGATGGGGGCGCGCCAGGGGACTGGCGGGTCGGTGTTGGTGGGGTTGGGGTTGGGTGGTGGCCACCACAGCCAGTTGGTGGCGTCGCGGGCGAGGCGGGCGCCGAGGTGGGATTTCTGGTGGTGGTGGAGGGGGCAGAGGTGCCCGAGGTTGTCCCAGGTGGTGGGACCGTGCTGGGCGTGGTCGTGTTGGTGGTCGATCTGGAGGCCGGCCTGGTTGGTGCAGCCGGGTACGACACAGGTGCGGTCGCGGGCGGTGAGCCCGACGCGGATCGAGGTGGGGATGTGTCGGGTGAGTGAGCAGTAGGCGCGGATGTCGACCGTGTCGTGGATGACGGCGGTGGCGAGGACGTCGGGCAACAGGCGCTGCACCCACTCGACGGGTACCGGTCCGATGCCGGGGATCTCGCAGCATTCGCCGGGGGCGGTCCACCCGCGTTTGAGGGCCAGTCCGTCGACGAGGACGATCACCTGCACCTTGGTGTTGTCGGGCAAGGTCACCTCGGCAAGCCCGGACGAGCTCGACGGCCCTCCTGAGGTAGCCGACGATCCGCTCGGGCCCTCGGTGGGCGGCGTGGGCGTCGGCTCGAGCATCTTCTCGACCGGGGGGCTCGTTTTGGCGGCGGGCTCGGGCGTCGTGGGGTCGGCGGCTCGGGTTCGGCCGAGGATGGCAGCGACGAGGGCGTCGGCACGGTAGGCGCTCGAGGACTCGCGGTGTCCGGCCTGGCGGGCTTGTTCGAAGATCTGGCGCTGGTAGGCGTCGAGGATGGCTTTGGCACCGGCCCAATCGGCGGGTGCCACCAGTCCCTCGAGGCGGACACCGCCATCGGGGTCGGCGTGTTCGGCGAAGCGCCGGCGGTGACGCAGCCGCTCGTGGCGCGCCTGGGCGTCCTCGCCGCTGCGGGCTCCTTGGCGGACCTGGTCGGCCCGGTGGCGCAGCGCCTTGAGGTCGCGCCGTTCGGCCACGGCCAGCAACGTCTGCTCGGCCGACGGGTCGGTCTGGGCCGCGCCGGTGACGTGGCGGGCCGCGCCCAGGGAGATCTCACCGGCGCGGACCTTGGCCGCGGTGGCGGGGAACGATTCCATCGCCCGGCCCACCTCGACCACCCCGACGGCGTCGCCGAACGACGAACCCTCCCGGGCGGCGAGCCAGGCTGCGGTCGAGGAGAAGCCGTGCCCCTTGGCCAGGCCACACTCGTCCACCCGGGCGACCGCCGCCGCCTGCACGCCCTGGAGTCGTCGGATCATCGCACCCACACCATCAACCACCCCGGCCGCCTGGGACGCGGTGATCAGGGCAGCGTCGAACCGGTCACAGAACCCGTCCACGGCGCGCCGCGCCCCGTCGAGATCGATCACAACGTCAGGTTCGTGGACCGCCGTCCTCGCCATCTCCACATGCTACCGACGAACAACTGTACCCACAACCACAACTCGAACAATTTTCGGCCTCGAGCGTTTCTCCCACGCTGAGCGGACCGGACGCCGCAATGGCGACTCCACGCTGGAGAGGGTCGGACGCCATCGAGCGCCCCGGCCGAAGGGCTCGCAGACCCATCCGGGACCATCGCAACCTGTCTGGTCGGCCGCACAGATCGCCGGTTAGGTGCTGGTGAGTCCCCCGTGATCGGCGCAACGAGGCACCATAGGGCTGTGGAGGCGCTCACCGATGCGGGGCTGGGACTCGACTACGGGACGCTGCGATTGGTTCGCACAACCGAGGCTTGGATCAGCGCGGGAGCGCAGTTGCGCGATCGAGTGGCGGACATGCTCGGTGACCTGGTCGCGGGAGTGGAAGAGATCGGCTCCTCCTCGGTCCTCGGGCTCCTGGCCAAGCCGATCGTTGATCTTGCCGTCGGCTTCTCTGCGCACCACGACCTCGCCCTCGTCTCAAGCATGCTGGAAGCGAACGGGTGGATCTACCGAGGCGACGCGGGTGACAACGGCGGACACGTCTTCGTGCTCGAAGCTCGGCCGTGGCATCGAGTCGCCCACCTCCACGTTGTCGACTACGGGAAAGTCCAATGGTTGAACTACTTGCGGCTCCGGGATCTGCTCCGTCGGAGCCCTGAGGCCCGCAGCCGCTACGAGGCCGTCAAGCTCCAACTGGCCGACGAGCACGGCGACGGCCGCAAGGGGTACACCGACGGGAAGTCCACGGTCGTACTTACGCTGCTTCGTGACATCACCTGACCAGGAATCGTCTCCCACGCCCCCAGGTCCAGTCGTCGAGCGAGGCGCACCGATCGGCGCATCGGCGCGACACTGGGCCCGTCGGTCAGTCGATGCCTTCGATGATGCGGAAGTCACGCTCGGCGCCGTCAGAGAGGGTCACCAGCGCCTTCTGGTAAGCCTCGCTCTCGTATGCCGCGACGGCCTGTTCGAAACTGTCGAACTCGATCAGCAGAACGCGTTGCGTGTTGCCGGCCTCGTGGGCGACGACTCGGCTGCCACGGGACAGGACCCGCCCGCCCCCAGCTCGGACGGCCGGACCGGCCAGCTTGTCGTAGGCATTCAGCCTCTCAGGGTCCGAAATGGTGCGGTACACACTGACCCAGTAGCCCTTTGCCATGGAAACCTCCTGTGCTCGGCCTGACGTGTCCGACTTCGAATTGACGCTCAGATTGCTCGATCCGGCGACGGAGCACCGGGCATTTTGTCAGGACGCGCTGATCCGGCCTAGTTCGGCTCTGCCAGCTCGCCGCCCCGCACATAACGGCACATCGGCGTGACCCGAATCGCCCGTTAGGCGCCCGATCGGTAGTGGCTCAGTTTGAGGATTCGGCTCGAAGTCGGCGGCGGTCGAGGATCGTCCGCCGCGCCAGAACGAGCCAGCACAGGATGGCGACGGAGGAGAGCATCGCGGGAAGCGGGTGACCGAGCAGCGAGGATGCGGCAACGGCGCATCCGAAGGCAGTGATGTTGGCCGCGACGTCGTAGACCGGGGCGATGAATCGCCGGTTCATGACGTGGGCGATAGCGATGAAGAGACCGCACGCGAAGGTCACGGACAGGAGAAAGCTCACCACGGTCGTAGTCTGGCCGAAACGCGTCAGATGCAAACTGCCCACGCCCCTAACGGCACTTCGGCGTGCCCCGATCGCCGGTTTCGGAGCGCATCGGGCGCGTCCCAGAACGGCCCCTATGGGACGCTCAGGCTGTTACTGATTGGGGGCCCCCTCTGCCCGCCTGCTGGGCTTTGGCAGCGGCGACGAGAGGCTGTGATGAACGCCAGCTCGATCGGACAGCATCGCCATCAGTCCGCTCGACGTAGGCGCCGCCGTTCGTCCGGTGCACCGTCTTGTTGCACATCTCCAGCGAGCGAATCGAGTTGAAGTGCGCGATGACTCCGGGACGCAACATCTGGAAGTCTCGCTGCCGAGACCCTTGGTGCAGCAGCGAGTGGTGCCAGATGAGGACATCGCCCTGACGTGGCACGAACTGACGCACCTGCAGGCCCCGCTCGGCGATCAGCTCCGAGCACGCAGCCGTCACGAACCGCTCCGCGATGCGGGGTGCCGTCACGGCCGTGCGCTCCTGGGGGGTGAGCCACTCGTCCACCAGCTCGTGGCGCATGGGGTCGAGGCGATGCGATCCCGGCGCGTATTCGAACGGGCCGGAGGCCGGATCGACGTCGCCGACCGCGATCCACACCGCGCAGTAGTGGGTGTTCTCATAGCCCGGCTTGAGATAGAAATCCTGGTGCCACTCCCGTTGCGACGACTGGACCCCCGACAGGCTGAGGAACATCGCCAACGGCTCGCCCACCAGCTTCTCCACCAGCGAGACGAGGGGCGGGTAGAGGCACACGTCCCGCATCGAGGGCATCGCCATGTACGACCCTCCCCACGCCGAGAAACCCTTGTCGTCGATCGCTGTCCGTTCCGCCCAGTAGCGCTCCGTGAGATCGTCGGGGATGAACCCTTCTTTGATCAGGAAGCCCTCACGCCAGTACGCATGCTCGTCCTGGTCGAGAGACGAAACGTCGACGTCGGAGCGGTCGAGCCGCGCCCGTCGGTCCTCCGGGATTGCCAACGACAGATCCTCGAACCGCGGTCGACCCACCCTGGCCGGTCGCCGCCGGGCGAGCTCCTGCTCGACGGCGTGGTAGCCCTCCAGACGCGCCAACTGGCGCTCGACATTCGAGGTTGGGTTCGGCGATTCTGGCTTCGCGCCCATCACAGAACCTTACGCCAGTCAACTCAAACCATCTCGGGGGAGCGTCATCATGAGTCGACACGCCCTGAGGCGCTAGGTGTCTCAGAACGCCGGACCCGAGGCGCCCCACGACCGCGCCCGAGCGGCACTTCGTCGTGCCCCGATCGCCGGTTCGGACCGCGTCGATCGCGCCTTGCCTGATCGCCGGCTAGGGGCGGACCCGGCCAAGCACGGACCCGTCGGGCCTGAATAGCGTGTGGTGATGCTCGTGTGGTTGCAGGGCAGTCCGAGTTCGGGGAAGAGCTCGATCGCGCGGCAGATGCTTGCTCGCGCCCAGTTCGGCGAGGCTTGGTACCACACTGGCGACGACCACGTCGCCATTGGGGTGCCGCGGCGACTCAGGGCGGGACGCCAGTGGGACGCTGAGGAATCGATCGACGGGTGGGACATCCCCCTCGCGGACCGGACGCTGGTGCGCCGGCCGCGAGCCGGACCGGTCGCGTTGCGCATCCTTGACGGCATGTACCGCAGTGCCGCGGCGATGGCCGAGGCCGACGTGCACGTCATCCTCGATGATGTCGTCTGGGAGCCAGCGGTGCTCGAGTTGGCCGACCGCGCGCTCGTTGGCACCTCGCTTCTCGTCGTCGAGGTGCACTGCGAACTGGACATCGCACGCCAACGCGAAGGCGATCGAAATGACCGCTACCCCGGCGCGGTGGACGTCTTCGCGTCCGAGTCCCCACTTATCGGCCACCCCGACATACGTGTCGACACGACGACACGCACAGCCGCGGACTGCGCCGACGAACTCGTCGGAATCGTTCGCAACTGGGACCACCCGCTGGACACGCGTATGCGCGGACCCCGTCGCTACAACGACGCTCCCTAACGAAGCCTCCTTGGTTGTCAAGGGTGTCGTCGATCGTGTTGGGGCGCGTTGAACTGGTCGGCTGGTGATGGCCCACCACCATCCTCCTTGACTGTGGGGACGATCGCGATGGGCACTCCTGATTCGGGGGTGAGGTGCACTCCTCTTTCGAGCCACACCACGATCAGTGGAACCCGACGGGCCGGCATCTCGTTCGAAAGCCAACCCCACAGGGGGCGGCAGGCACATCGGGAGCCCGCCCGCCGGGAACCACGACGCTACGAACACGTCACCGCCCACTCAATCAGGCACATCGGCACGCCGCATTGCAGTCGTGAATGTCGCTGGGGACTCAGGTGTCGGGCGTGACCGCATCGAGTCGGCGCCGAACCTCCGACGTGTTCACGCTGAGAGCGCCCAGCAGCACTGCCGCAGGATCTGGTGGTTGGAGCGCGAGGACCTGGGCCAGCACCTGCTGGGCCGTGACCTGGGTCTTCCGGCGCACGGGCTTGACCGCCTCCTCAAGCACTCTCTTTGCTGCGGGTGTCATGCGAAGGCGATCCTTTGTCATGACGGCTCTGATCGTCGGCCTCTTCGATACGGCGCGGATCGGCAGTGGGGGAGCGTCAATGCCAGACCCCATGCCCAGGGCACCCAGGGCCTCCTGATCGAGCGACTCGAGGGCTTGGCGAGCTTGCTGAAGGCTCACGCCCAACACGACTTCGATCGAGGGATCCTCCAACAAGGCGAGCAGGACGTGATCGGTGCCAGTTCGGCGATCACCCCGGCGGCGAGCCTCCTCACTAGCCCTCATATAGATGGTCCAGGGATGAAGAATCTTCGACCCAACGGAATCGGCGGTCATGCTGACTCCTTGTTGTATTTGGTGTGCACGGATTGGCGGGTGACGCCCAAAGCGTCTCCGATCTGCTGCCACGACCAGCCCTTTTCCCGGGCCGACCTGACTTGGTTCGCTTCGACCCTCTCAGCCAGGCGATGTAGCGCTAACGAGGCGCGAAGCCCAATTGCTGGGTCGTCCGACGAGAGATTCACGCGGAGCTCTTCGATGTCCACGTCTGTCAGTATGGACTGACATTCTTGATCTGTCAATCTGAACTGACAACACCGATCGCCACACCGCAGTGTCCCAGAGGCCCGGATCTGTGAGGCACGCCGAACGGCATCGGTCGCTAGTGGCCGGCCGCGATGCGACTGCGCGACTGACGCGAGTGCTCACGCATGGCAACCGTTTGGCGTCCGACCGTGCGCCGCATGGCACCTCGGCGCACCTCGCGGTCGGACCGAGGGCCAGCTCGGGCCACGAGCGGGGCTCAGCTCAGCTTGGCGATGACGTCCTCGCCGAAGGCGGCCAGTCGGTCGGCGATCTTGGTGGGGTTGTAGGTCAGCGGTGGGATCACCACGCGCGACACGCCCATGTCGGCCAGCTCGCCGAGGGCATCGACGGGGTCAGGGGCGAAGGCGGCCGCGCCGCCGGCGGTGATCTCGATGGCATCGGGATCGCGTCCGTTGTCCTCTGCGGTCGAGCGCATGAGGGCGATGAGGGCGCGCAGCTCGTCGTTCGAACCCCGGCCCGGGAAGAACCCGTCGCCGAGCCGCCCGGCGCGCCGGGCCGCGACCGGGCTGTGCCCGCCGATGACGATGGGCACCGTCGCGTTCACCGGCTTGGGTTCGGAGATGGCGCGCTCGAAGTTGACGAACTCGCCGCGATAGGTGGCCTTGGCCTCACCCCACAGCGCCCGCATGGCCTCGACGTACTCGTCGGTGCGCCGACCCCGATCGGCGAAGGGCACGCCGAGCGCGTCGAACTCCTCCTCGAGCCAGCCGACGCCGATGCCGAGCAACAGCCGCCCGCCACTCATCGCGTCGAGGGTGGCGCACTCCTTGGCCAGCACGATCGGGTTGCGCTGGGGGAGGATCAGGATCCCCGTGCCCAGCCTCAAGGTCGTGGTGTGCGCCCCGACCCAGGTCAGCCACACGAGCGGATCGGGGATGTCGGAGTCGTCGGGGCCAGGCATGCGACCGCTCGGGTCATAGGGGTACTCGGACCGGTAGCCGTCAGGGACGATGACGTGCTCGACGGTCCAGAGGCTGTCGAACCCGGCGGCCTCGGCCGCTCGGCCGATCGTGACCGCCCCGTCGGCCTGGGCGTACGGTCCGGTGTTGGCGAAGACGATGCCGAACTGCATGGCGCTGACCCCCTGGTCGACTGGCGGCGACCCTACCGGGAGCCGACCACCCCTCGCCGCGGCGCCGCGCGAACGTGATGATGACCTGGCGTTCACGATTCGATCACAACCATCAGGGAGAATCCTGGTCGTGGCAGCACCGTTCTGGGCGATTCGATGAGCGAGCGATCCTCGATCGCGTGGCTGGCGCGCCGCGTCGGCTTCGGGCTGGACCCCGGCCAGCTCGATGCGCTCAGCCAGGACAGTCTGTCGACCACGCTCGACCGCTGGCTCGAACCCGACGCCAACGGCGTCCCGGCCGCTCCCGATCCCTGGGCCGGCGTCGAGCTGACGTCGGGCCGGGTCAGCACCCGACAGCGAGCCACCCAGAGCCGGGCGGTTCTGTTGGGCTGGCTCGAGGCCATGGCCGGCACCCCGCGACCTTTCGAGGAGTGGATGCGCTGGTTCTGGCACGGCCACTTCGTGACCAGCCTCCCGCAGATCCGGGTACCGAAGGCGATGGTGTTGCAGTTGCAGACCCTCGGCCAACTCGGGCTGGGTGACTTCCCGTCGCTGCTGCGAGCAGTGACCATCGACCCGGCCATGCTCGTCTATCTCAACGGCAACACGAACGTGGCTGGTCAGGTGAACGAGAACTATGGCCGGGAGGTCCTCGAGTTGTTCGCCCTCGGCGTGGGGAACTACTCCGAGGCCGACGTCCGGGCCGGCGCCACCGCCCTCACCGGTTGGTCGTTTCAGCTCTACACGACCACCTCGGTGTTCCAGGCGCGTCGCCACGACGACACGCCGCAGACCTACCTCGGCCGCTCCGGGGTGCACGACGTCGATTCGGTGATCGACGCCATCGTGTCGCACAAGGCGTGCGCTCCGTTCATCACCTCTCGCTTGGCACGCGCCATCCTGGGCCCCGATGTCTCGAGCGATCTGATCACCAGCCTGGCCAAGGGCTTCGCCGCCAGCGGGATGCAGCTACGGCCGCTCGTCCGCTCGATCGTCGAGGCCGGTCTCGAGCACAAGGCGTCGAAATCGCTGGTGATGGCGCCCGTGCCCGGCTCCATCGGCCGGCTCAAGGCGTGCGACGTGGGGGTGACGGCCGTCTATCCCCAGCTCGTCAAGGATCTGCAAACGGCCGGGCAGGTTCCCATGCAAGCGCCCAACGTGGGCGGCTGGCCGGGCGGAACCGCCTGGCTGTCGTCGTCGGGGACACTCGCTCGGTTCGACCTGGCCTCGACGATCGCAACGCGGTCTCCTGTCACCTCGGTCGTCCGTCGGGCCGCGGCGCGCGGCGACTTCGACGCGCTGGCCGACGCTTTGGGCCGTCCCGACGGCTTCAACGGCGCGACCGTGGCCGCGCTGCGCGCCGTCAACGCCGATCACGGACCCGTCGATGTGGCGCGCCTCACCGTGGCGCTGGCTTCGCCCGACCTGGAGATGGCCTGAGCATGATCTCGCGACGAGCGTTCCTCAGCCTGACCGGCGGAGCCGCCGCGGCCGCCGGCGCCGTGGCCATCGGCGGTCCACCCGTGTGGCGCTCACTCGTCGAGGATCACGTACACGACGCGGCGCGCCACCGCGACACGAGCACGACCCTCGGGGGCGATGGCGTGCACAAGGGTCGCGTGCTGGTGGTCGTCTCGATGGGTGGGGGCAACGACGGGCTGAACACCCTCGTGCCCGCGGGCAACGGCATCTACTACGACAGCCGGCCGACCCTCGCCGTTCCCGAGAACCAGCTCGTGGCCCTGGCCGGCGCCACGGGATATGGCCTCAACCCGGTGCTGGCGCCGCTGAAGTCGTGGTGGGACGACGGCCGCCTCGTCGCCGTCGACGGCGTCGCCTTCCCCGACCAGACCCGCTCGCACTTCATGGCCAGCGATGTGTGGTGGACGGCGTCCCCGTCCCAGCCGCACGGGTACGGCTGGCTCGGACGCTGGCTCGACGCCACGGGCGATCCGTCGAACCCGCTGCGCGCCATGTCCCTCGGGATGGGTTCGACCGTGCTCCTCGGGCACAGGGCCATGGCGACGACGGTGTCGGATCCTGCAACGTTCTCGCTGATGACGCCCAAGGGCGTGGACGCAACCGGACTGACCAAGGCCTTCCTGGCCACGGCCCATCCGCTGTCGTCGGACCCGACGATGGCCGCGGCCCAACAGGCGATCCCGGACACGATGCGAGCCGTCAGCACCCTCACCCCCGTGCTCAACGGGGCCAAGGCCTCGGTGTTCGCTCCGTCATCCACTCCAGCGATCAGCGCGTCGACCACGACGGCGCCGGCCGCCACCAACGCCGCGGTCGATCCGCGGTCGATCACGGGCCTGCTCGAGAGCGCGGCCGGCATCATCGGTCTCGAGCTCGGCACCCAGATCATCGTCGTCGGCGTGACCGGCTTCGACACCCACGCCGCCCAGGCACAACGCCACCCCGAGCTCCTGGCCGATGTCGCTCGCGGGATCGACGGGTTCCTGGCCCTCATGGACAAGCAGGGGCGTTCGGACGACGTCCTCGTCGTCACGACCAGCGAGTTCGGTCGGCGCGTGCACGAGAACGGCAGCGGCACCGATCACGGAACGGCATCGGTCCACTTCCTCGCCGGCGGCAAGGTCAAGGGCGGTCGGGTCGTCGGCACGGCCGATCTGGGCCAGCTCGACGACGGCGACCTGCCGCTGCACATCGACTCCCGCTCGATCTACGCCACGGCCCTGGATTGGCTGGGCGGCCCGACCGACGAGGTCCTCGACGGCACGTTCGACCGCATGGGCCTGGTCAGCACTTAGCGAGGCGGCGGAACGGTGTGCAGCCGCTCACGAGATGATGCCCGGATGGCGAAGCGCCCGTCGGGAGGCTCCGCCGACCACAGGGTCAAGAATTCAAGATCCCCCGGGCGAACTCGCCTTCTCGGTCGCCGGTGGCCTGGCTGTCGGCCAGCTTCTCCATCCACTGCTGGGCTTCGTCGTTCTCCATGGCGTCGACCATCTGCTTGGGCAGCGCCTTCATGACGTAGTCGGCCGGCATGCGGGGCGCGTCGTCGACCTTGCGGGCCATGGCCGCCTCGATGACGGGCTCCAGCCGCTTGGCCTTGGCCGCGGTCGCCGCCTCGTCGCGATCGGCGAACTCGGGCAGGACCTCGCGGCCGAACAGCTCGAGTGACTCCATGATGTGCTCGTGGCGGTTCTTGCCCGCCTGCATCACGAAGATCAGCTGATCGACGCCCGCCGCCTCGTAGCGGCGGAGGAACTCGCGGAGCTGGTCGGGCGTGCCTACCGCGCCGCGCAGGCCGGTCTCGTCGCCGGCCGCGGCCTTGGCTCCGAGGGTCTCCTGGGCGGCGGCGATGGCGGCCTCGGGCGAGTAGCCCATCTTGCCTCGCCGCTCCTGGAACTCTTCCCACACGTTCGTCTTGCCCGGGATGTGGTCACCGAACACGTAGAAGTGGGCGAGTGAGTAGCCGAAGAAGTTGCCGCCCTCGAGCCCGCGGGCGATGGCCTCGGTCTCGTCCGACGCGCACATCATCGGCGTCACACAGGCAACCTGCGGGTTGACGGCCAAACCGACGGGCACGCACTTCTCGAGCATCGTGCGCTCGTAGTCGCCGATCCACTGCTCCGCCTCTTCGGGATCGATGAAGGCGAAGGTCAGCGCGCCGATGCCCTTCTCGGCCGCCAGCAGGATCGTGTCGCGTCGGCTGCACGCGACCCACAGCGGCGGGTGCGGCTTCTGCACGGGCTTGGGCACGACGTTGCGAGGTGGCATCTGCACGAACTGGCCGTCGACTCCACCGAAGGGCGTCTCGGTCATGCAGCGGATGGCGACCTCGAGGCCCTCGAGCCACTGCTCGCGCTTGACCATCGGATCGATGCCGAAGCCGCGCAGCTCGGCCTCCGAGGACGACTCGCCCGATCCGAAGTCGACCCGGCCGCCCGAGACGAGGTCGAGCATGGCCACCCGCTCGGCCGTGCGGGCCGGGTGGTTGTAGCCGGGAGCCGTCTGGATGATGCCGTGGCCGAGTCGCATCCGCTTGGTGCGCTGGCTCGCGGCGGCGAGGAAGACTTCGGGCGCGCTCGAGTGGCTGTACTCCTCGAGGAAGTGGTGCTCGACCTCCCAGAGGTAGTTGATGCCGAGCTTGTCGGCCAGCTCGACCTGGTCGAGGGCGTCACTGATCAGCTTCTGCTCGCTGCCCTCCTCCCACGGCCGGGGCAGTTGGTGCTCATAGAAGATCCCGAACTTCACGCGTTCCCCCTGCTTGTTGGTTCGAAGCTCTCTTTGACGGTTCGAGGCCCGCTGGCCCGGTCAGCCGAGGCGATGGTCGCCGGTGGTGTCGACCATCTGGCCGTCGGCGCCACGGACGACCTGGCCGAGGCTCAACATCTCGTCGACGATGTCGTCGGCGTCGCGGCGGTCGCCCAGCGCGCGGGTGATCTCGCCCATCATGAACTGCAGGCGCTCGGGCCGGCGCAGCAGGACCGACGCCTCGATGGCCCGGTCCCACAGCAGCGAGATCATCTCTTCGCCCTTGTGCTTCTCGCCGTTCTCGCCGATCCACGTGCGGTCGCGCATCTCCGACAGCGCCGTGCGCAGGTAGGCGACGTGGGGCGTCTCGTCGGCGCGCACGTACGAGATGATGCGGGCGGCCTCGCCGTCGCCAGCCACCAGGTCGGTGTCGGACAGCACGGCTTCGGCCCACTTGAACCCGTGGAAGGCCGAGATCTCGATGAGCAGCAGCCCGATCATGCGGCTCACGACCATCTCGAGGGTGAAGTCGATGTCGGCGGGCAGCACGCGGGTGGCCATCGCCGCGTTGCGCAGGGCGATGAGCTGCTCGGCCGTCTTGGGGCTCGGGTCGATGCCCATCCGAGCGAGCATCGTCGAGGTCATGTCGTCGGTGACCGGGCTCTCGAAGGCGATGTCGCGAGCGACGAACCACATGCGATCGTGCCCGGCCTCGTCCTCGAAGCCGGCTTCGTCGCGAGCGTGGGCCTCGAACAGTCCCCGGCTCAGGTGGTCGATCGCCGTACCGGTGATGTCCTCGTCGAACGAGCGGGTGGCATCGGGCATGGGGACGTGGCGGAGCATGGCACCGAACCCCTCGACGGTCCCGATGCGGGTCAACTCGCCAACGGTCGGCTCGGTGACGCCGTGGCGGAGCAGCAGCTTGGTCTGGGCCACGTTGGGGAAGCTCTCGGGCCACGTGTCGAGCGGGACGTCGAGCAGGGGAGTGTCGAACTGCTCGACCCGCTGGGCCTCCCAGGCCTCGATGGCCGGCCACCGGTTGGCGGTGCGGGGCGAGACGTAGGTGCCGGTCTCGTCGAACCCGCCGTGGCAGCGCACACCGCCGACGACGAGGGGCTCGACGTAGTCGTGGCTGGCGAGCAGCTCGGCTTCGGTGAAGGTGACTTGCTGGGTGGTCATGGTCTGCCCCCGGGGTGTCTCGACCGCTCCCCCAAGTGTAAACGCTTGCGTATACACCAGGCAAGGGACAAGATGGCGATGTGACCGAAGCCACGACCCGTCGGCTGCTGCGCCGCGACGAGCGCCAGGCCCAGGTGCTCCAGGCGGCGGCGGCCGCCTTCGCCCGAGGGGGCTACGGGGCCACGTCGATGGAGGACGTCGCCGTCGAGGCCGGCATCACGCGCCTGATCGTCTACCGCCACTTCGACTCGAAGGAGGACCTCTACCGGGCGGTGCTCACGTCGGTGACCGAGCGCCTTCGTGAGGAGTGGGAGCAGGGCGTGCGCCATCCGGACCGCGGGTTCGTCTTCCGCACGCTGCTCACCGTGGCCCGCGAGCAGCCCGACGGCTACCGCCTCTTGTTCGAGTACGCGGCGCACGAACCGCAGTTCACGACCTTTGCCGACGAGGTGCGCAACCGTCAGGTCGAGCTGGCGGACCAGATGCTGGGTCAGACCATCCCCGATCCGGTCTTTCGCCGTTGGGCGACCCGAACCGTTGTCGGCTACCTCAACGACAGCGTGTTGGCCTGGCTCGAGGTGGGCGACCCCGACCGCGACGACGAGTTCGTCGAGCAGGCGACCGATGCCCTGCTCGCGATGTACCTGCCCTGGGTCCAGCCCGTCAGTTCTCGAGGGGTTTGAGGGCGGCGGCCACGCCTTCGAGCTCGGCGGTCCAGCCCTCGGCGCTCGGTTCGCTCAGCGGCAGCACGACGAACTTCGACGCGCCGGCCTCGACCATCGACTCGATGGTGGTGCGCAGGGCCGTGAGCCCGACGGGGATCAGCTCGGACGGATCGGCCAGATCCGGTCGGCGCTGGGCCAGGATCTTGGCCAGCACGTCAGGGACGGCGCCCTCGGCGTAGGCGACCAGCGCGCCGTAGTGCTCGGGGTCGACCTGGCGATCGTGGGCGTCGGCCGTCTCGACGATCACGGGGATGCCGGCCGCCACATCGGCCGGAGTGCAGAACGACGGGAGCCACCCGTCGCCCAGGCGGCCGACCCGCTTGAGCTCGCTCGGGGCGATCCCGCCCAGCCACAGCTCGAGGGGCTCTTGCACGGGACGGGGACGAACGGTGATGCCCTCGTAGTGGAACCACGTGCCGTCGTGGTCGACAGCATCCTCGGTCCACAGGCGGCGCAGCAGGGGGAGCGACTCGTTGAAGATCTTGGCCCGATCGCCGCGCTCGACGCCGAACGCCTGCTGCTCGTGCGGATCGGCGACGCCCAGACCGAACGCCGGCAGCAGCCGCCCGTCGGACAGCCGGTCGAGCGTCGCCAGCTCCTCGGCCAGCAGCACCGGGTTGCGGCCGGGCAGGACGAGCACCGACATCCCCAACTTGAGCTTGGTCGTGCGCGCCGCCGCGTAGGAGAGGGCGATCAGCGGATCGGGGGCCTCGCCGCTGATGCGCTCGCTCAGCCACAGGCTGTCGAAACCCAGTCGCTCGAGGTCGTCGACGAAGGCCCCGAACGTCTCGCCGTCGTTGGTCACGGTGCGAGTGCCGAGCCCGAACCCGATCCGGATCTTCATGCCGCTCGACGCTATCGGCCCGCCGCGTTGGTGGGCCGGGCATCGCGGCGGCAGAGTGGTGTGGCGATTCCGCCGCGTGGTGTGCCGGGCATCGCGGCGGCAGATGACCACCTGTGGTGTGGCGATTTGCCGCCGCGTTGGTGTGGCCGGGCATCGCGGCGGCAGATGACCACCTGTGGTGTGGCGATTTGCCGCCGCGTTGGTGTGGCCGGGCCTCAGCGGATCAGGGCTTGGGCCTGGTTGACGACGATCGGGACGGTCGCGGTTCGCGTCACCGGGCGGGAGGACCCCGGCGTCGCCGGTGGTGGCGGTCCAGGCCGTCGAGTAGGTGACGGTGGCCGTAAGAGCGAAGGTGCCGGCGACCTCGAACAGCGCCGTGCAGTCGCTGTGCTGGACCTCGGGTGGCCGCCGTGTGTCGTAGGGGACGCCGGGACCGTGGCAGGTGACGCTCGGGCCGCCGGCCGCCGTCCAGGCCACCGAGATCGGGGTGGCCGACACCGTCGACGTGACGCCATCGAGGGTGGCCGACGCCCGCAAGGGCACCCAGGGATCGGCGATCCACAGCCACGTCGTCACGCCCACGAGTTGGGCGACACCGGCCGGCGGGTTCATGGCGATGGCCGGCGGCCGCAGCGGCAACCGCTCGAGGGCCAGCGCCGCCGCCTCAGCCGGATCGTCGAGACCGGGCACCGGGTTGGCCGGGTCGAACACGAAGATCGATTCGCGAGCCACGGCGCCGTTCTCGTCCAGACAGACCAGCCCGACGGTCTGGCCCGGCTGGGGAGTGATCGGGGGACCGATCCCGACCTCGGGGAACACCGGGACGACCTCGCCCATCACCGCGTAGTAGTGGCAGGTCCAGTGGCCGGACCGGTGCGGACCCGAGTGATGGATCTCGTGCAGCACACCCGTCGGGCCCTCCACCACGATGGCCTCCGGTGTCCCGTTCGCGACAGCTCGCGCCCGGCGTGGGATCCGGTCGGCCATGCCCGGTGTCAGCCTGCGCCGCCGCGGGTGCGGAGGTTGCCGCGAGTGACGGCTAGGACGAGTGATGCACCAACGACCCCATGCCGCAGTCGTTGGCGCCAGGCCATTGCCGCGCCTCGTACGTTGTCGCTGACCTTCCATCGTCCGCCGTCCGTAGACTAGTGAACGCTCGCCATCAGTGCGTAACAACGTCTGCGTTCAACACCTGACCAGTTGCCCGATCTGACGACTACGAGCCGTCGATCGCAGAGAGCAATCTTCGAGCATCGCCACATCTGTACGCACGCTGACCGCGATCGGGTTGTGGTCAGCGTGTGATGGAGACGCCCGCCGTAGGACAACTCCCTTGGAGGCATTCTTTGCGATCTGTTGCTTGTCGAGAACGAGCTGTGCGCCCGTGTCCACCTTCTCGAGGTCTGGATAGTCAGGATTGGGTGGGTCGTTGGCTCTGAGCCAGACCTGCCAGAACTCCTGGTAGGCGGCCAGCACGGCCGTCTTGGGGTCGGGGGCGGTGGTCGGAGGTGCGGTGGTGGACCGGGGTGGGCGTCGCGTCGAAGGGGGCGATGCCGATTTCGAGTGGCCGGCACAAGCGGAGGCGACCGACGCGACCACGACCGCGGTCGCCACGAGATCGGCGAGCCGCTTGCAGACCCGCCAGGGTCGTCGATCTTGTTGCATCGGGGGTGTTACCGCCTCCGCCTGTTGCCGCATTCCGGGGTTCCGCCGCCCCGCACGGATCACCATACGCGATGGCACGAAATGAAATCAACGGGTCGAAATGCGTAAATCGACGGGCCCGTCGCGGGCGGCGCCGCGCACTAGATTTCGCCGATGAGCCCCGAGCCCGTCGATCCCGCCGACGCCCCCATCGATCCGCTGGGGGCCTTCGATCTGTCCGGGCAGGTCGCCATCGTGACCGGCGCGTCGGCTGGGCTCGGTCGACGGTTCGCGCGCGTGCTCGACGCGGCCGGCGCTCGGGTCGTCGTGGCGGCGCGCCGCGCTGACCGCCTCGAGAGCCTCGTCGCCACGCTGTCCGACGCCGTCGCCGTCCCGTGCGACGTCACCGACGACGGCGACCTCGAACGCCTCACCGCCAGCGCCCTCGAGCTGTCGGGTCGCGTCGACATCCTCGTGAACAACGCCGGCATCAGCGGACCGATGCCGGCCGAGGACGAGCCCATCGAGCACTTCCGCCACGTCATCGACGTGAACCTGATCGCGCTGTTCCGCCTGTGCCAGCTGGTCGGTCGGCCCATGCTGGCCGAGGGCCACGGCTCGATCGTCAACATCGCCTCGATGCTCGGACTGGTGGCGGCCGCCCCGGTCAAGGAGGCGAGCTACACCGCGTCGAAGGGCGGGGTCGTCAACCTCACCCGCCAGCTCGGCGCCGAGTGGGGCCGGCGGGGCGTACGGGTGAACGCCATCGCTCCTGGCTGGTTCCCGAGCGAGATGAACGCCGAGATGTGGACCGACGACTCGTCGCTGGCCTACATCTCTCGCAACGCGCCGATGGGTCGGGGCGGCCAGGCCCACGAGCTCGACGGCGCTCTGCTCTACCTGGCCAGCGACGCCAGCTCGTATGTGACCGGCCACATCCTCGCCGTGGACGGCGGTTGGACCGCCCGCTGAGCGGCGCCGGCAGCATCCCCGGCGGGGGCCGGCCTCGGAAGCCTCCTCAACGCCCTTCTTCTGCCGATTGCTTCGGGACTCCTTCTCTAGCCACGGAGGCCGGGATGCACCTGTACGAGCTGGCCGATGAGTTCCAGATGACGAGCGGCGACGCGCTCGACGTCTGTGATCGCATCGGCATCCACGCCGCCTCGGGCGGTGACGAGATCGCCCCAGCCGACGTCGAACGGTTCCGCCAGGCGGTGGCACCTGGCGCAGCCGCGCCGTCGGTGGTGCCGCCCGTCGCCCCGGTGCCCGTGGCCCCCGTGGCGTCGACGCCGATGCCGGCGCCTCCCGCGAACGCGATGCAGCCGCCACCGCCGCCGCCACCATGCCATGCCCATGCCGAGCGCCTCGCGGGCCGACACGTCCGCCGGCTGGGCCGCCCCCGATGCCGGCGACCAGGTCTCGGGGTGGGCGGCGCCGTTCGCCGCGCCGCTCACCACCGCTCCGCCGGCCGGCCTCTACCCGCACCAGACCGCCCCCGCCATCCCGCCGGCGCCGACCGCCTATCCCCAGGTCGCGGCCTACCCCCAGGCCGGAGCCGCCTCAGCGGTGGGTCCCATGGGGGTCACGCCCGCCGATCTGGCCCGCCTGTCCGAGGCTCGCAACCGCGCCAACTCGGTCGTCATGAGCGGCATCGGCATACTCGCCCTGGCCGTGGTCATCACCGGCGGCACCATGCTCCTGGCGCCCGGCGGGTTCTTCGTCGTCAGCATCGGCGCGTTCATCGTCGGCGTGCGCCGGATCTCGGCAGGGCGTCAGGCCCAGACGCGCGTGCGCGACGCGGAGCGCCAGTTGGGCCTCCGACCGGGCGGTCGCTGAAGCGACCTGGTCGTTCAGCCGAGGTCGACGGGGTCAGACGCCGGGCGTCGCCGCGACCGGGAAGTCGAGATCGAGCTTGTGCAGCAGCGACTCGGGCGCCACGGGTGCCGAGAAGAGATAGCCCTGGGCGTGGTCGCAGCCGAGCTCGGTGAGCACCTCGAGCTGCTCGGTGGTCTCGATCCCCGACGGCCACGACGATCAGGCCGAGGCTGTGGGCCAGCTGCGACGGTGGCCCGCACGATGGCTCGATCGCGCTGATCCTGACCGAGCCCGGCGATGAGGCTCCGGTCGATCTTGACGAAGTCGAGCGGGAAGCGCTTGAGGTAGTCGAGCGTCGAGTATCCGGCGCCGAACTCGTCGAGGCCGATCTTGACGCCGAGGTCGCGCAGGAAGGCGATGCGCTCGCCGAGCACCTCGTTGTGGGCGACGAGCGTGCTCTCGGTGACCTCGAGCCACAGCCGGCCCGGCTCGATGGCGCTGGCCTCGAGGGCGGCCACGACCTGGGTGGCCAGGCCCGGGTCGACCAGCTGGCGGGGCGACACGTTGACGCACACGTGGTCGGGAGCCCGGTTGCGCAGCTGCGCATCCCACTTGCGAGAGCTGCTCGCACGTCGCCTCGAGCATCTGGGTGCCGAGCCGCAGCAGCAGCCCGGACGACTCGGCGGCCTCGACGAACTCGGCCGGGTTGAGCAGCTCGTCCTCGCGGTCGCGGATCCGCAGCAGGGCTTCGGCGCCGACCAGCGCATCCGCTGCCGACGTCGACGATCGGCTGGTAGTCGACGCGGAGGCCGCCCTCGGACAGCACCCGCTGCAGCCGCTGCTCGACCACACGGCGCCGGTTCTCGCGGCGAGCCGTCTCCTCGCCCCACACGGCGATGCGGTTGCCGCCGCTGCGCTTGGCCTCGCCGGCCGCCTGGCCGGCCTGGCGCAGCAGCTCGTCGGCCTGGTCGCCGCTCGAGCCGACGGCGATGCCGATGCTGGCGGTGACCGCGGGCGGAGTGGCCCTCGTAGATGAACGGACGAGCGACGATCACCCGCAAGGCGTCGGCCGCTCGCTCGGCCACGCTGGCATCGTCGACGTCGGGCAGGGCCACGGCGAACTCGACGCTGCGCAGCCGGGCCACCAGCGCATCCGGACCGGCGCCCTCGACGAGGCGGCGGGCGATCTCGGCCGAGCAGGGCATCGCCGACGCGAGGCCCGTGGGTCTCGTTGACGGCGCGGAAGTCGTCGAGGTCGATGACCATGACGGTCACCGACCGCGGCCGGGCGGTACTCGAGCAGCGTCGGTGATCCGGTCGAGGAGCCGCAGCCGGTTGGGCAGGCCCGTGTCGGCGTCGGTGTAGGCGAGCTGGCTCAGCATCTCGTAGGCCCGCACGCGCTCGGTCGTGTCGCGGCCGTTGAGCACGTAGCCCTTGATGGCCGGGTTGGCGGTGAGGTCGGTGACGACCGCCTCGATCGAGCGCCACGTCCCGTCGGAGGACTGCAGGCGCAGCGAGGTGGGTACGCCGGCGCCGTCGTCGGGGTCGACATGCACGAGGCTGGCCACGATCGGTCGACCGCGTCGTCGGGGTGGAGCAGATCGCTCAACGAGGTTCCGGCCAGCTCGCCCGGCTCGTGGCCGAGCATGGTCGACGCCGCCGGGCTGGCGTAGCGGATCGATGCCGCCGGGCTCGATCACGGCGATCAGGTCGCTGACGTGCTCGACCAGCGCGTCGAAGTGGTCGTCGGCGCCCGCGGAGCCGTCGGGCCGGAGCCGGCTCGCGGGTCGAGCTGGGCGGTCAACGACCAGTCCGTGGCCTGCCGCCGTTGGGTCGGTGGTGCACGACCA
Source organism: uncultured Microthrixaceae bacterium (assembly GCA_963734965.1). Taxonomy (GTDB): domain Bacteria; phylum Actinomycetota; class Acidimicrobiia; order Acidimicrobiales; family Acidimicrobilacustridaceae; genus UBA4742. The sequence continues at coordinate 798,124 of CAVTJK010000003.1, forward strand.
GGTGGCCGGTCACGGCCACCGGGTCGACATCGGGACCGACCAGGATCAGCCGGCCCTGCCACGAGCCCTCGGCTCAGCAGGCGCGGGCAGGACCTTGACCACGAACTTGCCCTGCGACGAGTCGTCGAGCAGCTCGATGAGCGGCGGGACGGCCCACGTCGGGCACGCCGAGGCGAGCGCGGAGGCTGTCGTTGGCCCACAACAGGCGACGACCGCTGTGCCCGAACGTGGCCATCAGCTCGGGTGTCCGGGCCGCGGCTTCGGCCAGCATCACGCTCAGGTCGAATGGACCGGGCGCCGGTGTCGCGGCGACGGGCTCGACCGGCGGAGCCGAGACCAGGGCCGTGGGGTCGTGCTCGAACGAGTCGGGGTCGAGCTCGGCCAGCGTCGTCAGCAGATCGGGCTCGGTGTCCATGCGGTGGGCGATCGGCCCGTCAGGCGTGTAGGTGACCTCGAAGATCACCTGTTGTCGCGATCGGTGCCGAGCGAGACCGGCGTGACCGCCCGGAACCCCGGGCTGCCGTAGGGCGAACCGAGCCAGCGCTTCGAGCCGGGCGCGATCCTCGCGGCTGACGCCCAGTCGCGTGGCCTCTCGCAGGACGACGTTGCGCGCGAAGCCGTTGGCACCGACGGTCCCGGTACCGAGCCCGGTCGACCGCCCGCGTCGCGGGGGATCGACGGCGTCGCCCTCGGCATCCACTCTCGCACTATCGGCATGGGTCGGAGGACCCATGAGTTAATTTCCGACCTCGCTCACAATCCCTCTGAACTGGCGGTTGCGACCGCATCGGCACCCGCGAACATCTGGCCAACTCGGGACTGCCGCTGTAAGCCCGACGGGCCGACGCCACTAGGGTTGGCGGCCTCGCGACCAGGGGGATCTCGATGACGACCGACGAGCCGATTCGCAACGACCAGGACCGCGGATCGGACCCAGGAGGTTCGCCGCGGATCAGCCGCCGCCAGGTCCTCGGCGCCGGCGTGGCGGGCGCCGGGGCTCTGGCGGTCGGCGCCAACGGCCTGATCCGGGCGGCCGTCGGCCGTCGCATCGTCGCCCACTCGCGTCGAACCCGGCCACGAGCGGCATCGAGCACGTCGATCGTCGTGATGATGGAGAACCGCTCGTTCGACCACATGCTCGGATGGCTGCCCGGGGCCAACGGCATCCAGGCCGGGCTCCAGCTTCAAGGACCACGAAGGCGTGTCCCACCCGACCTGGCACCTCGACACGTTCCAGGGCCTGCAGTACGGCGACCCCGACCACTCCTACGACGGTGGTCGCATCCAGCTCAACCACGGGCAAGTGCGACGGCTTGCTCAAGGCCGGCACCGACGACATCTTCCCGATCGGCTACTACGAGGCCGCCGACCTCGACTTCTACCGCCAGGCCGCGCCGTACTGGGCGGTGTGCGACAACTTCCACGCGTCGATCATGGGTCCGACCTACCCCAACCGGTTCTACATGCACACGGCCCAGACCGATCGGATCTCCAACACGAGCGTGATGTCCGACCCTGCCGACGATCTGGGACTCGCTCGCGGCGGCCGGCGTGTCGGCCCGCTACTACTACTCCGACGCTCCCGTTCATCGCCCTGTCGGGCGAGCTCGGCTGTCGCATCTTCGAGCTCAGTACCGCCAGTTCCTGACCGACTGCGCGTCGGGCGACCTGCCGTCGGTGAGCTACGTCGATCCGAGGTTCATCGGCGAGTCGACGGGCACCGCCGGCGACGACCATCCCTTCGCCGACATCCGCGTCGGCCAGGCCTTCCTCAACGAGATCTACACGGCGGTGACCAACGGGCCCGACTGGGACACGCACGGTGCTGGTCATCACCTACGACGAGTGGGGCGGCTTCTTCGACCACGTGGCGCCGACGCACGGGACCCGACAACGACCCGACCCACGCGCCTGCGCGGCTTCCGGGTCCCGACCTTCGTGATCAGCCCGTGGGCCCGCGCAACCACGTCGCCCACGAGCTCTACGACCACACGTCGATCCTGGCCATGATCGAGTGGCGATGGGGGCTGCGCGCCGCTCACGCCCCGCGACGCGCAGCGGCCCGGAACCTGCTCGAGACCTTGGCCCTGCGCGAGCCTCCCGATCTCGCCGCGCCGCAGTAGGCGGTGCCCGGCGGCAGACTCGATCGTCGCCGCCGCCGTCGTTGGTCGGATCGACCGAGCACGAGCAGGACTGGCTGCGAGTTGGCCGACCGGGCCGCCGAGCCTCGGCTTCGACGTCTGAGGCGTCAGCTCGAGCGCTGCAGCGTCGCCCGCAGGTGGGGGAGCAGCGGCTGGCCCACCGCGGCCATGGCCAGCTCGTAGGTGAGCGTGTCACCGTCGACCCGGTAGCGGCGTTCGGTGGCGGTGACCTCCTTGGCCGTCGTCGTGCCGACGATCGCGGTCGACGCGACGAGCAGCTCGCCGCCGTCGACGACGCCCTCGGCGATCTCGACCAGACCCGCGCCCTGGGCCACGACCAGCTCGACCGAGCCATCGGCCGACGAGACGCAGGAAGCCCGACTCGCCGTGCAGGGTTCGGCCGTCGTCGGCGGCGCGGGTCGCCGACCGATAGGCCAGCATCGGCTTGCCCGGTATCGGGCGCAGCTCGATCTCCTCGGTGTAGGCGAAGGTGCGATCGTCGGGTAGACGCCCTCGCCCGCGCCCGACCACGTCGCCGACGAAGGCGGCGAGGGCAGCCACCTCCGGAGGGATGGCGACCGGCTCGGGTCGGGCGGTCGGCGCAGTCGGCGTGCTCGGTGCGACGTCGGCGGCGGCGTCGGGCGCGTCGCCGGCCAGCAGGTGGGCCCAGCGCTGCTCCTTCTGGCCCGGGCGGCGACCGAGCGAGCACGACGAGCGGGTCGGCGCGGTCCGGCCAGGCGGTCGAGGGCGTGGTCGACCTCGTCGACCGACTCGAACGGGTGGAGCCGATCGACTGCGGGAGCGCAGCTCGCCGGCGGTCTGGGGCCCACGCAGCAGCAGCAGGGTCACCGCCGCTCGACCCGGTCCGTCCAGACCGAGCGCCTCGTCGGCCACCTGGCGGTACTTGACCGATGCGGGCGCCGTGGCTCGGGTGCACCAGCCGCACCGAGCCCGGCGCGCCGCAACTCGTCGATCCCGTCGTGACGGCCGCCTCGTCGAGAGTCGAGCATCGGATCGCGACCCGGTGGTCTGGTTGCACGCCGACAGCGAGCGCGTTCAGCGTGAGCGGATAGGTCGCCGGGACGGTGCAGCTCCTTCTCGAGCAGGGCGCCCAGCACACGACAGCCGACGGGTGACAAGGCATCCATGGCGACACGCTAGGCGCCCGGCGGATCAGCTCTCGTCGAAGAGGTCCTCGCCGCGCCGCAGCCTCGTGGCGATGCGCACGACCTGCGGGAGCTCGCGACGCGTCGGGGTGTGGGCGGCCAAGAAGCGGGCGGCACCGGCGAGGGTCAGCGCCGCTTCTTCCGAGCCCGTCGGCCACGAGTGGAAGTGGCCGACCGCGGCCTCGAAGGTCTGGTACCAGTGGAACTCGGCGTCCTCGCTGAGCAGGGCGTGCCCGAGGGCCTGGATGGCCTCACGGCCGTCACCACCGGCGCGCAGGTAGCGGTAGACGATGCCGCCGGCCTCGTCGACCCCGCCCTCGCGGTCCCAGCACGCGGCCAGGTCGTCGAGGTGTGACGGCTCGCCCTCGCCGGGCGGCGCCGGCAGGCGAGCCGCGGGGATGTTGAGGAAGCGGTCGAGGTACACGCGCAGGGCGCCGTGGTAGATCCCCCGGACGAGCTCGGGCGACGGGCTGCGCACGAGCGCTTGGTGCAAGGCGTGGGCGGCGGTGAAGGCGTGGTGCACCTCGTCCCAGTCGCCGTGGTCGTTCTGGATGTGGAAGCGCGTGATGCGCAGCGCGGCGGCGTAGGCGACGGCGCGACCCAGCTCCTCGGCCGTCGCACCGTCGTCGATGGCCTGGTCCACGGCCGTCACGACATCGGCGGGATCGTCGGCCAGGAGCAACCAGGCCAGTGCGCCGACGTCGAGCCCTGACGACTGCTGGCGCGCCGTCGTGGCCGCGTCCCAGCGCGCCGGCAGGGCGGCGGTGGCCGAGGTGATCATGGCGGCCAGGTCGTGCGGGTATCGCCACGATCCTTGCTCCTCGGAGCGGCGGGCCGACGCCGTCTGGGCGACGAGGGTGGGCAGGAGCGAAGCCCCGGCGTCCCAGCCCAGGTGACCCACGGCCTCGAAGGCCTTGTTGGTGAAGTCGATGGTGTGGCCGCCGTCGAGGAAGACGTGATCGGTGACCGCCGCGAACATCATCGCCGCGACCGACTCGGGGTCGCCGCCGGAGATGGCCGATGCGAGCGTGCGCTCGGCGGCGTCGCTCGAGCGGGTGTCGATGAAGCGCCGGTACCAACCGGCCAGGCGTTCGTCGGGCAGCTCGCCGTCGAGGGCGGCGAGGGCGAATCGAGGTGAGTGCCCGCTCGTGTCACGCGAGACGAAGGCCAGGCCGTGGACGAGGGCGAGCGCCCGGTCTTCGGCATCGAGGTCGTCGAGCACGTTGGCCATCGCCGTCAGCACCGTGAGCCCTGAACCCCAGCCCGGTCCCCGGTTGGCGGCACCGAACTCGAATCCCGCCTCGAGGATGGTCGCCGGCGGGACCTGCGCCTCGAGCAGGCCGAGCACCGCCTTGGCCATCACCAGCGTGATGCCGCGCTCGAGTCCGTCGACCAGCCGGCTGCGCAGGTGCGACGAGCGATCAGCGGCCGGCCCGATCACGACCGACACGACCCCGTCGACCACCTCGACGGGAAAGGCACGGACGTCGTCGGCCCAGGGGTCGAGGGTGCCGCCGGTCGTGAGATCGAACCGGGCGTTGTGCCAGTGGCAGGTCACCAGCCCGCTGTCGGCCGTGCCGCGGTGCAGCGGGAAGCCCATGTGCGGGCACCGGTCGTCGACGGCCAGCGCCTGACCGTCGGTCCAGAACACGCACACCGGCTGGTTGCCCGCCTTGGTGGCGAGCCATCCCTGGGCCCGCAGATCGTCGAGGTGGCCCACGACGAAGCGGTCGGCCATCGCTCAGCGCGCCGCCGTCGAGGCCGGGTCCACCCGCTCGACGCGCCCGTCGGCGTGGCGGGCGAATCGGCCCTCGTCGACGCCGTGGACCGGATCGTCGACCGGCCACGGCCAGCCCCCGAACTCGGTCGCGCGGTAGTCGGCGAAGGCTTGGCGGATCTCGTTCTCGTCGTTCATCACGAACGGTCCGTACTGGGCGACGGGCTCGCCGATCGGGCGGCCCTGCAGCACCAGGGCCTCGACCGCGCCCGGCGAATCGGCCTCGAGCGTGACGGTCTCGGTCGCGTCCACGACGGCGCCGGTCGAGCCGCCCAGCTCGTGGTCGCCGACGCGCAGCGACTGGCCCTCGAAGACGTAGAGCGTGCGCACGGTGTCGACGCCGGTCGGCCGGGGGCATGACCCAGCGGGCGCCCGGCTCGAGGTGCAGGTGCCAGATGGCCAGGTCGCTGTCGGGTTGCGACGCCCACGAGTGCGGCGGCGGGGGCGGCGGCGTGAGCCCGGCCACCGAGCCGGCGACCACGGTCACCTGCGTGGTTCGACCCTCGTCGTCGACGGCTTCGAGCCGCGGGATGTCGTGGTCCCACAGCATCGTGAAGTGCGGTTCGACGAGCTTGTCGCGCGGCCGGGAGGTTCAGCCAGATCTGGAACAGCTCGACCGGGTTGGGCTGGTCGCGCGTCGAGCAGCGGGAACATCTCGCGAATGGACGATGCCCTCACCGGCGGTGACCCATTGGACGTCGCCTCGCCCGAAGCGGGCCGCGGCGCCGAGCGAATCGGAGTGGTCGATCAGGCCCTGGCGGACGAAGGTGATCGTCTCGAAGCCGCGATGGGGATGCTGGGGGAAGCCCGGGCACGACCTGGCCGTGGTACATCCGCCAGCCGTCGATGCCGGCGAAGTCCTGCCCGAGATCGCGTCCTTCGAGAGAGGCGGCCGGGCCGAGCTGGTCGTTGCCGGCCGGGTAGGCGTCGAGGTGGTGGACGCAGAACAGGAAGGGATCGATGGTCGGCCACTGGAAGTCGAGCGGCACGCTCTGGAGCACGGGATCGGTCACCCGACCAGGCTACGTACCGCTCAGGGGATCAGCACCACCCGTCCGAACGACTGCCGGCTCTCGATGTAGGCATGGGCGGCGGCCGCGTCGGCGAGGGGATAGGTGCGGTCGATCACGACGCGCAGCTCGCCGGCGGCCACGGCCGCGATGTGGGTGGCGATCAGCGCGTGGGCCCGGGTCCCCATGATGAGCTCGGCGCCCAGGAACACGCCGCTCAGGCTCTGGTTGTTGCCGCGAAGCGTCGAGATGTCGAGCATCTGGGCCGGTTGGCGACCGGCGTCGCCGACGCTCACGCAGCGGCCGCGATAGGCCAGGCAGCGCAAGCTCTTCTGCAAGGTCTCACCGCCGACCGAGTCGACGATCACGTCCGCACCCCGTCCACTGGTGAGGCGGCGCACCTCGTCAGCGAAGTCCTGCTCGACGTAGTTGATGCCGTGGTCGAGGCCGAGCTCGGTCAACCGGTCGAGCTTGTCGGCGCGCGAGGCGGTGGCGAGCACGGTCGCACCGGCCCGCTTGGCCAGCTGGATGGCGGCGATGCCGACGCCGCTGGCCCCGGCCTGGATCAGCGCGGTCTCTCCGGCTTGCAACCGCCCGAACTCGAAGAGGCAGTCGTCCGCGGTCCCGAACGGGATCGGGATGCAGGCGGCCTGGTCGATGGGCAGACCGTCGGGCACGGCCCAGCAGGCCGCTTCACCCACCGCTCGCAACTCGGCGTGGGACCCATCGAGCCCGACGGTGACCACGCGATCCCCCTCGTGATAGCCCGTGACGGCCGAACCGACGCCGAGCACGGTGCCGGCGGCCTGGTAGCCCACGACGTGGGCGGCTCCACCCGTGTCGCCGTCGCCTCGGGCGAGCGTGTCGCCGCCCTCGATGCTGACGGCCTCGACGCGGACGAGGACATCTCCGTCACCTGGCACCGGATCCGGGACGTCCTCGTAGCGCAGGACGTCGGGTGCGCCCGGTTCGTGGTTGACCGCTGCCTTCATGGAGCTCTCCTTGCTGAGCGGGCCGAGACCTCGGCCTACCTGGACTGGGCCGAGACCTCGGCCGAACGGGGGCCGGCACCGATCGCGTTGATGGCCGCGACCTGGTAGTACGCCACCTTGCCCCGCCGGACCGCCGAGTCGTTGTACGAGCAGGTCGGGGTGGAGCACGCCACCTCGACGAGGTCCTTCTCGGTGCCGCTGACGCCGGTGCGGTACAGCACGTAGGACGTGATCGCCGATCCGCCCGCGTTCGGCGCGTCCCACACCAGATCGACGCCTCGGGTGGCCGATCTCGTGGCCACGAGCGTGGGCGCGTCGGGAACTGTGGGCGCCAGGACGCGCGGGGCGACGAAGACGGCGACGCCTCGCGGCGAGCCGAGTCCGGTGGGTCCGTCGTAGCCCGTCACGCCGGTGCAGAGATAGAGGGGCGAGCACGTCCCGTTGGTGCCCTTGGTGATGTCGTACAGACCGAGCGGGTCGAGGTAGGGATACCGAGCTGGGTAGTCGGTCGATGCCGGGTTGGCGGCCAGGGCGTACATGGCGGCGATGAGGGGCGTGGACGCGCTGGTGCCGCCGAAGATCTCGAAGCCGGTGTCGCCGGCGAACGAGTCATAGACCCACACCCCGGTCTCGGGATCGGCCACAGCGGCCACGTCGGCCACGGTTCGGGTGCTGCAGCCGGTGTCGCTCTGCCACGCCGGCTTGGGCACGTACGCGCTGCAGCCGCTCCCCGCGCCCGCCCACACCTGCTCGGACCCGCGGCGAGCGCCGTTGTGCGCCTTCTGGTGCAAGGTGGTGCCGCCGACGGCGATCACGCTGGCGGCGGCGGCGGGAAAGGTGACGCCGTAGCCGTCGTCGCCCGAGCTGGCGACCACGGCGATGCCGGGATGGTCGAAGTAGCGAGCGGCATCGGCGGTCTCGGACGCGTACTCGGTGGTGCCGTAGCTGTTGCTGATGGCCACCGCGCCGAGGGCTGCCGCGGTGTTCACCGCTGTGCCGAGATCGGTTCCGCGGGCCGAGTCGGCCTCGACCAGCAGGATGTGGCATCTCGGGCAGATGGCGCTCACCATGTCGAGGTCGAGCGAGATCTCCTCGATCCAGCCGGCGTTCGCGCCGGGCAGGGCGTCACCCCCGGTCTGGTCGACCTTGCGGAAGCAGCCGCTGGCCGCATCGCACGCCGGCAGGCCCCAGCGCTGGCGGTAGACGGCCATGTCGGCCTCGGCGTTCGGATCGTCGAAGGCATCGACCACGGCGACGGTCTGGCCGGCACCGGCGTTGGCGGGGACGCCGTAGGCCGAGCGCAGGTAGGCCGGGTCGTAGGCGCCGCCGTTGCCCAGGACGGCGGGCGACGAAGCGGGGCCGGTCCATCCCGGTCGGGCGATGGACGCGGCGCGGTCGGTCCGACGCCGAGCGGCACAGCGCATGGTGCCCACGGGCACGACGTCCGAGCACACGTTCACGTCGGATTCGCCGTTGGCGCCGTGGTGGATGTGGATGCCGCTCGGCGTGGCCAACTGGGCCGGATCGACGCTCGCCGCCGCCCCGCTCACCGTGGGACCCCATGCCGCGACGACGAGGGCGGTGGCCGACACGACCAGGGCGTGGGTGACGCGATGGGAGCGTGGCTGGCGGATTCGCACTGGTCAGCATCCTTTCGGAGGCGCGTCGCGCGCCCAGCCCGAGTCCACCTGCCCCTGGCGCCATAGTAGGAGGGGTCAGTCCGGCCCACCAGCGGGCCTAAGGTCCGGGTCATGCATCGAGTCGTCGAGTGGAGCACCGGTCACGTCGGACGCCATGCCATCGCCGGCATAGACGCCCATCCCGATCTGGAGTTGACCGGCCTGTGGGTGTCGAGCGCGGCCAAGGACGGTCGCGACGCGGGCGAGCTGGCCGGGCTCAGTCGCCAGCTCGGCGTCCGGGCGACGACCGACGCCGACGCGCTGCTGGCCACCAAGCCGGACTGCATCGTGCACACGGCCATGGCCGACCATCGCCTGGGTGAGGCCATCGACGACCTGTGCCGGTTCCTGCGCGCCGGGATCAACGTGGTGTCGAGCGGTCCGGTGTTCCTGCAGTATCCCGACGGCGTGATGCCCGACGAGATGATCGCGCCCATCCGCGACGCGGCCGCCGCCGGAGGCGCCAGCCTGTGGGTCAACGGCATCGACCCCGGCTTCGCCAACGACTGGCTCCCGCTCACGCTGACCAGCATCTCCGAGCGGATCGAGCAGATCCGGTGCATGGAGATCCTCAACTACGCCACCTATGACCAGGCCATGGTCCTGTTCGACATCATGGGCTTCGGGGGCTCGCTGGACGAGACCCCGTTCATCCTGGCGCCGGGTGTGCTGACGACGGCGTGGGGCAGCGTGGTGCGGCAGCTGGCCGCGGGGTTGGGTGTCGAGCTCGATTCGATCGAGGAGTGGCACGAGCGCGTCGGGGCGCCAGAGGACTTCGAGATCCCAACCGGGACGATCAAGGCCGGGACCACCGCGGCGATGCGCTTCGAGGTGCGGGGCGTGCGCGACGGACGCGTCCCGGTCGTGCTCGAGCACGTGACGCGACTGCGCGACGACATCGCTCCCGACTGGCCCCAACCGACCGGTCACGGCTGCTATCGCGTGATCGTGTCGGGCGAGCCCAACTACACGCTCGACCTGCAGCTCATGGGGACCGACGGCGACCACAACACGGCCGGGCTCAAGGCCACGGCCATGCGGCTCGTCAACGCCGTGCCGGCTGTGGTCGCGGCGGCACCGGGCCTGCTCACGGCGCTGGATCTCCCCCTGATCACCGGGCGCGGTCTCGTGCGCTGAGGCGCCCGGCCCCGCGCCAGTTGCCGAGGCAGTGCAAGAATCCAAGCAACCACTCCGCATCCGTGCTTAGCTACCCGCGCGGTAACTTGTCGAGCGCTCCAGGTGGCGAGCCAGAGGCCAGTCGCAACCGAGAATCTGCAAGTGGTGACGCGCCCCGCACAGGGGCCGCGAGATACGGGCCGGTCGATACGACGGTCCCAGGGGGAGGAGACCTCATGACTCGTAGGACCGTGTTTGCCCGATGCCTCGCGGTGGGCACTGCGGCGATGCTTCTGCTCGCTGCATGCACGAGCTCGAAGACGACATCGACCGGTGACACCACCGGTGGGACCGGTGGGAACAGCGCCTCGGCCGCGCTGGCCAAGGCCGACGCCGCGACCCAACTGGCCTTCAAGGGCACGAACCGCAACGTCGATCCCGACGTCGCGTCCGGCCGCGAAGGGCAAGAAGATCGTGGTGATCTCGGCCGGCCAGGCGGCCAGCAGCAGCTCGGTGCCCGTCCAACGGCGCCATGGCCGCGGCCAAGGCCATCGGCTGGGACGTCGACGCTCTATGACGCCAAGCTCGACCCGTCGAACTACGTCGGCACTCGTCCGCCAGGCCATCGCCGCCAAGGTCGACGGCATCGTGCTCGACGCCATCGACTGCCAGACGGTGAAGCAGCCGCTGCAGGAGGCCAAGGCGGCCGGCATCGCGCGTCGATCCCGATCTACGCCTTCGACTGCACCGACCGCCACGCCGGCGGCGAGACGACGGGCCTGTACAGCGCCAACATCAACTACGGGCCGAAGGCGGCCAACGTCGACGCCTTCACCGAGTCCTACGGCGCCGACCAGGCCAACTACATCATCTCCAAGAGCCGAGAACAAGGCCAAGATCATCGCCATCCAGGACTCCGAGTTCACGGTGCTCTACTGGACCCTGCAGGGCTTCAAGAACGTGATCGACGCCTCGGGCGGACTCCCAGATCGTCGACACGCTCAACGTCACGACCCAGGACCTGACCAACGGTCAGATCACGACCAAGATCCAGGCCGAGCTGCTGCAGCACCCCGAGGCCAACTGGATCAAGAGCCCGTACACCTACGTGACCACGCTGGGCATCGCCCCGTCCCTCGGCGCGCAGGCCGGCAAGCTCGACGTGATGGGCGGCGAGGGCTTCTCCGACGAGCTCGACCTGATCCGCTCCGGCAAGATCACCGCCGCCAACGTGATCTCGTCCGAGTGGGTCGGCTGGGCCGCCATCGACACGATGAACAGCGTCTTCCTCAAGCCAGGAGCCCGGTCGACAGCGGCATCGGCTGGACCATGGTCGACAAGGACCACAACCTGCCGGCGTCGGGCGACTTCGTCCCGCCCGTCGACTTCAAGGCCGAGTACGAGAAGGCCTGGGGCGTGGGCTGATGACCGACGCGGGCGACTCGGTCGATCACCCGCCGATCCGGACCGACACGCACGTCGGCCGACCGACCCGCAGCGCCTCGACGGGCGGCGCTGCGGATCGACCACCTGTCCAAGACCTTCCCCGGCACCCGCGCCCTCGATCGACGTGACCTTCGCGATCGCGCCCGGCCAGATCCACGCCCTGCTCGGTGGCAACGGATCGGGCAAGTCGACGCTCATCAAGATCCTGGCCGGCGTCTACCACGGCGACCCCGGCGGCACGATCGTGGTCGGCGACACGTCGATGCGCTCGGACCAGACCACGCCCGAGAAGGCCAAGGCGCTCGGCCTGCACTTCGTGCACCAGAACGCCGCCGTGTTCCCGGCGCTGTCGGTCGCCGAGAACCTGGCCATCGGCAACGGGTTCGAGACGCGGCCCGGCGGATCGATCCAGCTGGCGCGCCCAGCGCCGGCGCACGCAGGCGCTGCTCGATCGCTACGACATCCGACGCTCAGCCCGACACGCTCGGTGCGCGCGCTGCGCCCGCCGAGCAGGCCATGGTGGCCATCGTGCGGGCCCTGCAGGACCAGGAAGGCGAGCACACGGGCGTGCTCGTGCTCGACGAGCCCACGGCGTCGCTGCCCCGGGCCGAGGTCGTGCGCCTCATGGGCGCGCTGCACCCGCTTCGCCGAGGCCGGCCAGACCATCCTGTTCGTCAGCCACCGCCTCGACGAGGTCATCGACGCCGCCGACCAGGCGACCGTGCTGCGCGACGGTCGGCTGGCCGGCACGCTCGAGGGCGACGAGATCACCGAGGACCGACTGATCGAGCTCATCGCCGGTCGCGCGCTCGATCAGCGTCTTCCCGGCGATGCCCGACGGTCACGACCGACGAGATCGCGCTGTCGGTCAAGGACCTCACCGGCGGCCCGCTGCGCGGCGTCGACCTCGAGCTGCGCAAGGGCGAGGTGCTCGGCATCGCCGGCCTGCTCGGCTCGGGCCGGTCCGAGCTGCTGAAGATGATCTTCGGCGCCTACCCGATCAAGTCGGGCACGATCACGCTCGACGGCCGACCGGTCAGCTTCCGCCACATCGGCCAGGCCATGGACGCCGGCGTCGCCTACGTGCCCGAGGACCGCGGCACCGAGGCCGTCGTTCCCCGAGCTCACGGTGTCGGAGAACCTCCGCGCCGCGCTGGTGGACCGCTACTGGCAGGGCCTGCGGCTGCGCAACCGCGACGGCCGACCGCGACGCCCGCGAGCGCCATCGACGAGTTCTTCATCAAGGCCATCGTCCGAGCGCCAGGAGATGGGGACCCTGTCGGGTGGCAACCAGCAGAAGGTCGATCCTGGCCCGCTGGCTGCGGCGCAAGCCCAAGGTGCTGCTGCTCGACGAGCCCACCCAGGGCGTCGACGTCGGCGCCCGGGCCGAGATCTACGAGCTGGTCAGCCAACGCGGTCGCCGACGGGCTGCTCGGTGCTGCTGGTGACCAGCGACTTCGAGGAGCTGTCCCGCGTCGTCCGACCGGGTCGTCGTGCTGGACCGACGGTCGGGTCACCGCCGAGCTGCGACTCACCCGACATCGAACCCGCCCGGCTCACCGAGCTGGCCTTCACGCACCCAGGAGATCGCCTCATGAGCATCGATCCCGACGCGCCCGCCGAACCGAGGTGCCCGACCAGGCCCCCGCCGACGGGCGACCCGATCGTCGTCGGCGTCGGCCGAGGTCGACCGACCGCGGCAACCAGCGGGCCTGCTCGAGTTCATCGAGACGTACGCCCTGGTCGTCCTGTTCGTCGCCACCTTCATCTTCTTCAGCGTCTGGTCGAAGACCTCGCACGCACGTTCCGCAGCCGCGACCAACATCACCAACGTGCTCGGCAACCAGGCGGTGATCGGCATCCTGGCCATCGCCATCATCATCCCGCTGATCTGCGGCGAGTTCGACTTCTCGGTCGGTCCCGTCGCCGGTCTGACCCAGGTGCTGTGCGCCGGCTTCATGGCTCGAAGCTGGGCTGGCCGTTGTGGGCTGGCCATCCTGCGTCCCGGTCGGCCATCGGCGCCTTCATCGGGCTGACCAACGGCAACACGGTCGCCCGGGTCGGCGTCAACTCGCTGATCGTGACCCTCGGCGTGTCGAGCGTGCTCGGCGGGCATCGTGCCGTGGTACACGAGCGGCGCAGTCGATCAGTCAGAACATCTCGACCGACGCTGATCAACATGGGGTCGGGCACCTGGTTCGGCCTCCCCCGCACCGTCTACTTCCTGGCCGTCGTGGCGCTATTCGTCTACTACCTGCTCGAGCACACGCCCTACGGGCGCTACCTGCACAGCATCGGGTCGAACCGCGAGCGCCGCCCGCCTGGTCGGCCTCCGCGTCGACGTGCTCGTGCTGCTGGCGTTCGTGCTGTCGGGCACGCTGGCCGGCATCGCCGGCGTCCTGCTCGTGGCCCGCAACGGCGGCGCCAGCCCGCAGTCGGGCACCGTCACCGCCACGCATCCAGGCCCTGGCCGCCGCCTACCTCGGCGCCACCGCGATCAAGCCCGGCCGGTTCAACGTGCGTCGGCACGCTGGTCGCCATCTTCTTCCTGGCCTTCACCGTGACCGGGCTCTCCTTGGCCGGGCGTCGACCAACTGGATCAACGACGTGTTCAACGGCGCCGCGCTGTTCGTCGCGGTGCTCATCTCCACCATCATCGGTCGCCGACGCGCCGGCATCACCTGAAGGGGTCCTGCTCATGGCAACCAACGCCAAGGCCGATCAGCTCGCGAATGTGCAGCTGTTCGCGACGTGCACGACCGGGAGCTGGCCCAGATCGCCCGCGGGGCCGACGAGCGCGTCGTCGGCCCAGGGCGAGACGGTCGTCAAGCAGGGCGATCCCGGGAGCGAGCTGTACCTGATCCTGCTCGGGTCAGGCCGAGGTCACGCGCGACGGCAAGCCCGTCGTCACGCTCGGCCCGGGCCAGTACTTCGGCGAGCTGGCCCTGCTCGACGGGTCACCGCGCGGCGCGTCGGTGACCGCGGCCACAGCCCTGAGCCTGCTGGTGCTCGGCCAGCGCGAGTTCGTGGCCGTCATCGACGAGTGGCCCGGTGTCGCCCGCAAGCTGCTCAACCAGCTGGCCATCCGCCTCCGCGACGCCGAAGAAGAGAACTCGACTCACTAGGCCCGGCGATAATCCGCCGGGCCGCCTTCGGCATCCGGCTGTCGCCTCGTGAGCGGCTTCGCGCCGCTCCGCTCACTAGGCCCGGCGGTAATCCGCCGGGCCGCCTTCGGCATCCGGGTGTCGCCTCGTGAGCGGCTTCGCGCCGCTCCGCCGCGACGTGTCTTACGCAGGGTTCGTCGTGAAGGTGACGGTGACGTCCTTGACGCCCGCGGCGTGGAGGGTCTGGGTCACGAAGCTGCGGGCGTTCGACTCGGCCTTGTCCTGCAGGTCGCTCTGCCTGGCGGCGGCCGACAGCTTGGCCGCGGCGGCCTGCTCGAGCTGGTCCTGGTGGGCCCCGTTGCCGTCGCCCAGCGCATCGCCGACGCGGTTGAGCACGCCTCGCTGACGGCCGATCACCCTGGTCTGGTCAGGGTCGAGCCGCGGGGCGCTCAGCGTGGGCGTGGGCAGCGTCACATCGGCGTGCTGTCCGTCCGGCGACAGCGTGATGGCGCCCTTGGGGAGGTTCGAGAAGTCCACACTGGCGTCGACGTCGCCCTCGGCCACCATCGTCACGTCCTGGCCGTAGGCCCACGAGGGCAGCACCTTGCTGGTCTCGCTCTGGTCGATGATGGTCTGGAAGTGTCCGGTGGCCGCATCGAATCGAGCCAGATCGTGGACCTGGTCGAGCACGACCGAGTTGGGCTTCTGCGTCTTGGTGGTGGCGAACGGGTTGAAGTGGCCGATCGCGGTCACGAGCAGGGCGACGGCCACGGCCATGGCGCACACCACGCCGAGGCCGGCGGTCAAGCCGGCCACGAAGCGGGTTTTCGGGCGCGGAGCGATCGGGGCGGACTTCATCGACGGAGACTCTCCAGCCTGGGGGAAGGGGGCGCGGGTGGCCGCGGACTTCAAGCTGCCCGCCACCTTGTCGGCCCTGCAGTAAAGCGCCGCGAAAGCCGGTGGCCACCGTGACGCCTGACACGCCGGAGAAGGTCACCTGACACGGCACTACCATCGACGCACCAAACACCTGCCCTGGGAGTCGCCGACATGTGCCGCAACATCACCATCCTGCGAGGGCTCGAGCCGGCGGCCACGCCCGAGGAGATCGAGGCGGCGGCCCGCCAGTTCATCCGCAAGGTGAGCGGGGTCCGTGAGCCGTCACGCCAGATGGCGGATCGCTTCGAGCTGGCCGTGGCCGAGGTGGCGGCCACGACGACCGCCCTGCTGGCCGAGCTCCCACCGCGCCGCCAACCGCCCACCACGGTCCCCCCGCTCCGCCGCCACGCCCACTGACCCCCCGGTAAGGTCCGGGCCATGCTGAGCGACGACGACGTGAGCGCGACGGCCCGACGACTGGCGGGCGCCCTCGAGCCCGTGGTCGGGCAGGTCTACTTCAGCCCCGAGTGCCACGCCGAGTACGAGGCGCTGGGGTTCGGATCGAGCCCGGCCAGCGCCGCGGGCGTGGCCATGCCTGATGGCGTGGCCTACTTCACGAGCCGGGGCTCGGCCTTGGGCCAGGCGCCCGGTGAGCTGGTGGCGGCCGCCTTCGCCGTGTTCAACCCCGTCGTCGTCGTACCGTGCGTCGACCGCGGTTGGTCGCTCACCGACGCGTCGACCATCGCCGACGCCCGACTGCGCGGGGCCACCGCCCAGCTGTCGCGCATCCTCGGTGAGCACCCTGACGGGCTCGATCGGGCGGTGGTGTTGCTGGCGCGCGCGTGCGAGCCGTTGCGGCCCGAGGGCCGGCCGCTGTTCGCCGGCGTGCTGGCTCAGGGCCTACCCGGCGACCCGATGGGCGACCTGTTCCGGTTCGGGGACCGCCTGCGCGAGTACCGCGGCGACTCACACACCGGCGCGTGGATCTCGGCGGGTTTCGACGCCACCGAGATCGGCCTGCTGACCGAGCTGTTCCTCGGCATCCCCATGCTGACCTACGTCCGCAGCCGGGCATGGTCCCAAGACGAGCTCGACGCGGCCATCGCCCGATTGACGGCCCGGGGGTTGATCGCCGACGGTGCCTTCACCGATGCCGGCCGCGCCGCCCGAGAGGCGGTCGAGCGGGCGACCGATGCCCAGATGCGCCCGGCCATCGAGGCGTTGGGGGACGACGCCGGCGAGCTGATCACGATCCTCGAAGGATGGAGCGTCGAGATCCGCGGCGCCGGTGGCTACCTGACCAGCCCGGCCCAGCTCACGGGCCGCTGATCTGACCGGTCGCTGATCTGACCGGTCGCGGATCGGAAGGGTTGGTGATCCGACGGGGTCGCGGATCAGACCGAGACGGCGTCGAGCACGGCCCGTGCCGTCTGGCCGAGCAGCTCGACCCGCTCGGGGTTGTGGCCGTTGGCCGGCAGGTTGCAGGTGAAGCCGTCGACGCCGAGGTCGAGCACGTCCGACAGCGACTGGCCCACCTCGTCGGGGTCGCCCAGGGTGATGAGGGCCAGGAACGTGTTGCGGGTGTCCTCGTCCATCGAGTCGATGTCGAGGCCGCGACCCTTCAGGAACGCGGTCGCCTCGGCGTAGGCCTCGTCGTGGGTCGGGGCGATGCACACGTTGAGCTGCTTGCTCACGGTGATCTCCGAGCGGTCGCGTCCGAGCCGCTGGCAGTGGGCGGCGAGGGCGTCGAGCTTGCGCGGGACCTCGTCGAGCGAGGCTGTGAAGTTGGCCTCGTCGGCGTACTGCGCCACCATCCGCAAGGTCTTGCGCTCGCCCGACCCGCCGATCATGACGGGGATGCGCCCGACGGGGGCGGGGTGGTTGACGGCGTCGCGCACGTGGTAGCGCGCCCCGTCGAAGGTGGGACGCTCGCCTCGCAGCATGGGCAGGATGATCTGCAGGGCCTCTTCGAGCTTCTCGAAGCGATCGGTGAAGGTCTCGAACTCGAACCCGAGCGAGTCGTGCTCGAACTCGAACCAGCCGGCGCCGATCCCGAGTTGGGCTCGCCCGCCCGACGCGATGTCGAGCGCGGTCACGATCTTGGCCAGCAGCGCCGGGTTGCGGTAGGTGTTGCCGGTGACGAGGGCGCCCAGGCGGACGGTGCTGGTCCGTTGCGACAGGGCGCCGAGCGTCGTGTAGCACTCGAGCATGTTGGCGTCGGGATCCCCGAGCATCGGCAGCTGGTAGAAGTGGTCCATCAGCAGGACGGTGTCGAACCCGGATCGGTCCGCCGCCGCCGCTTGGGCCGCCACCGCCTCGAACAATCCCGCAGAATCGATGCCGGGATAGGTGAAATTGGGGATCTGATAGCCAAGTCGGGTCATGGGGTCTCCTACGACGGTGAGCTCGCTGGAGTCTGCCGGGCCAGCGGGCCAAAAGCGACCGTCCCGTGCGACCGATCTCGACGGCTCACGCGGTACACTGTCAGCCGGCGAGCGCTCCTGACTTCTCGCTGAGGGAGCTGTTCGTGCCGTTCAAAGTTGGAGACAAGGTCGCGTATCCCCATCACGGGGCGGCGGTGATCGAGCGACGCGAGAAGGTGGTCTTCGGCGGAGAGTCCCGTGACTACTTCGTGCTGCGGATCGCCTTCGGCGATCTGACCCTCAAGGTGCCGATCGACAGCACCGAGCAGGTCGGCCTGCGCGCCATCATCGACCAGGACGAGGTCGAGGAGGTGTTCGCCGTGCTGCGCAAGCCGTGCGGACGCGAGCCCACCAACTGGTCGCGGCGCTTCAAGAACAACGTCGAGAAGCTCAAGTCCGGCGACATCTACCAGGTCGCCGAGCTGGTCCGGAACCTGTCGCGCCGCGAGCAGGAGAAGCACCTGTCCGCCGGCGAGAAGCGGCTGCTGGTCAACTCGCGTCGGGTCCTCGTGTCCGAGCTGCGGCTGGCCATCGACGTCAGCGAGGAAGAGGCCGAGGGCACCCTCGACGAGATCCTGGCCCAGACTCCCTGATACACGCCGTCTGAGCGGCGCCTATTGTCGGTGCCATGAAGGTGCCGTTGACGATCAGGGACCATCTCGACCGGGCGCGCCTGGTCTACGGCGACCGGATCGCGGTCGTCGACGAACCGGACCAGCCGGCGCCGCCGGTCGTCGGTCTCACCTATGCCGGGATGTACGAGCGGGCCGCGGCCCAGGCCGCCCGCCTCGACCAGCTGGGCGTGGCCCAGGGTGAACGGGTCGCCATCGTGTCGCACAACGCGGCGCGCCTGCTGACCGGCTTCTTCGGCGTGAGCGGTTGGGGCCGTGTGTATGTGCCCATCAACTTCCGCCTGACCGCCACCGAGATCACCTACATCGTCGAGCATTCCGGAGCCAGCGTCCTGCTGGTCGATCCCGAGCTCGACGAGTCGTTGGCCGAGGTCACGGCCAAGCACCGCATCGTGCTGGGTCGCGACGACGACGAGCTGTACCTCGACGGTGTCGAGCCCGAGCCATGGACGGCCGACGAGGACGCCACCGCGACGATCAACTACACGTCGGGGACGACGGCGCGGCCCAAGGGCGTGCAGATGACCCATCGCAGCCTGTGGGTCAACGCCACGACGTTCGGTCTGCACACCGGCGTCAGCGACCGCGATGTGTACCTGCACACGCTGCCCATGTTCCATTGCAACGGGTGGGGCATGCCCTACGCGGTGACCGGGATGGGCGGCCGCCACATCGTGCTGCGCAAGGTCGACGGCGCCGAGATCCTGCGACGGATCGAGCGTGAAGGCGTGACGCTCATGTGCGGCGCGCCCGCGGTCGTCGCCGCCATCCTCGACGCCGCCGCGACCTGGGATGGTCCGATCCCCGGTGCCGGCACCACCCGGATGGTCGTGGCCGGGGCCCCGCCCCCGACCCGCACGATCGAGCGGGTCGAGACCGAGCTGGGCTGGGAGTTCATCCAGATCTACGGCCTGACCGAGACGGCCCCGCTGCTCACCATCAACCGCAGTCGGCGCGAGTGGGACGACCTGGCTCCAGCGGATCGCGCCGCCAAGCTCAGCCGGGCCGGCGCCCCGGCCTTGGGGGTCACGCTGCGCACCGACGAGTCGGGCGAGGTGCTGGCCCGCTCGAACGTGGTGCTCGAGGGCTACTGGGAGAATCCCGACGCGACCGCGGAAGCCCTCGATGGCGGCTGGTTCCACACGGGTGACGGCGGGCTCATCGACGACGGCGGCTACCTGACGATCGCCGACCGCAAGAAGGACGTGATCATCTCCGGCGGCGAGAACGTGTCGTCGATCGAGGTCGAGGATCGGTTGTTCAGCCACGACGCCGTGGCCGAGGTCGCGGTGATCGGTGTGCCCGACGACAAGTGGGGCGAGACGGTCAAGGCGCTGGTCGTGCTGGCGCCGGGCTCGACCGCCACCGAGCAGGAGCTGATCGACCACTGCCGGGCGGGTCTGACCCACTTCAAGTGCCCGACGTCGATCGAGTTCCGTGACGTCCTCGACCGCACGGCGACGGGCAAGCTGCAGAAGTACAAGCTGCGCGCCCCGTACTGGGAGGGTCGCGACCGTCAGGTCAACTGACCTCTGACGTCGTATCCCGGCCGGCACCGGCCACACTGGGACCATGTTGGCGGTTCGAGAGCTCGCGGTCGAAGTCGGGGGAGTCGTCACCCTCGAGGGTGCCAGCTTCACCGTGCGCGCCGGCGACAAGGTGGGGATCACGGGGCGCAATGGAGCCGGCAAGACGTCGTTGCTGCGGGTGCTGGCCGGTGACAACCCTCCTTACCGCGGCGTCGTGCAGCTGACCGGAGGCCTCGGGTACCTGTCACAGGACCCTCGCATCGACGAGAGCGACGAGCGGGCCAGCGCCCTGACCCACGTGCTGTCGGGCCGAGGCCTCGATCAGGCCACGGCCCGGCTCGAGAAGCTTCGCCTGGCCGTCGAGGAGCACGCCAGCGACCAGGCCATCGAGCGCTACACGAAGGCCGAGGAGCGGTTCCGGCTCGACGGGGGATACGCGGCCGAGAGCGAGGCTCACCGCCTGGCCGACGGCCTGGGACTGGCCCAGGGCCGACTCGATCTGCCCCTCGACGCCCTGAGCGGTGGCGAGCGGCGCCGCGTCGAGCTGGCCCGCATCCTGTTCGCCGGCAGCGACGTGTTGCTGCTCGACGAGCCCACCAACCACCTCGACACCGATGCCAAGGGCTGGCTGCTCGACTTCCTGCGTCGCTACCGGGGCGCCCTGCTCGTCATCAGCCACGACCTCGATCTGCTCGACGAGTCGATCACCCGGGTGCTGCACCTCGAACGCCACGGCAACGACGACACGGGCAGCCTCACCGAGTACAAGGGGACCTACAGCCAGTACCTGGCCGGCCGTGAGCGCGACGAAGCGCAGCAGACCCGACAAGCCGATCGGGAGCAGGCCGAGATCCACCGACTGTCGACGCTGGCCGACTCGATGCGCCACCAGACGGCCAAGCGGGCGCGGATCGCCAAGTCACTCGACACGCGGGTCACCAAGCTGGCCGATGCCGCCATCGAGGGACCGGCGAAGCGCCGGACGATGCACGTCCGGTTCCCCGAGCCCCCCACCGCCGGACGGACCGTGCTCGAGGTCGACGATCTGGCGCGGTCCTACGACGACGTCGACGTCTTCGACTCGGTGACCTTCTCGGTCGAGCGGGGCGAGCGGCTGCTGGTCATGGGTCTCAACGGGGCCGGCAAGACGTCGCTGCTGCGGATCCTGGCCGGGGTGGCCGAGCCCGACCTGGGCCGGGTGCGATTCGGGCACCAGGTCGACGCCGGCTACTACGCCCAGGAGCACGACAACATCGATCCGTCCCGATCGCTGATCGAGCAGATGCGCGACCACGCGACCGTCGGCGACACCGAGCTGCGGGGGCTGCTCGGCATGTTCGGGCTGACCGGCGACATCGTCTTCCGGCCAGCGGCGACGCTGTCGGGCGGGGAGAAGACCAAGCTGGTCCTGGCCCAGCTGGTGGCCGGGCGCCACAACCTGCTGTTCCTCGACGAGCCCACCAACAACCTCGATCCCGGCTCTCGGCTGGCCACCGCCGAGGCGCTGGCGGCGTGGCCGGGCACGATGGTCATCGTCAGCCACGACCGCGAGTTCGTCGAGGCCCTGCGCCCCGACCGGGTCCTCGTCATGCCCGAGGCCGAGCTCGACTACTGGGACGACACCCTGCTCGACCTGGTGGCCATGGCCTGACGCCGCGATCGCCCCGGCGTGACCGACGGCACTATCGTTCCGCCGTCCGATCGACCAGGGGGAACATCAGGCATGAGCAGAAGGGGCGGAACACGAGGCGCGACGGTGGTTGTCGTGGCCCTGATCCTGGTCGTGGCGTCGGCTTGTGCCGGCTCGTCCGCCAAGTCGTCGTCGTCGACCTCCGATGGGGCTCAGCCCGACTCCACGACGGCCAACGGCCTGCCCGTCGGCGTGACGGTGAAGCCGACCAAGGTCTCGACGGCACCGGCCAAGCCGTCGGCGGGCTGCCAGGCGGCGGCCACCACTCCGCCGGCCACCGGCGAGATCACCGAGACCATGACGAGCGGCGGAGCCACGCGCACCTACCTGCGGTACATCCCGCCGGGGGTCGACCTGACCAAGCCGCTCCCGCTGGTGATCGACATCCACGGCTTGGGCAGCAACATGACCCAGCAGGAGGCCGTCACCCAGTTCGAGCACCTGGCCGCCACCCAGCACTTCATCGTGCTCACGCCGAACGGCCTCAACAACCGGTTCAACACCGTCAACGTGACCCCGAACGCGGACGTGACCTTCATGTCCGACATGCTCGACCAGGTCGAAGGCCTGGCCTGCGTCGACACCGCCCGGGTGTACTCGACGGGCTACTCGGACGGCGGCCTGATGTCGTCGGTGCTGGCCTGCCAGCTCAGCACGCGCATCACGGCCATCGGTGTGGTGTCCGGGCTGCTCCACGGCCCGGGCTGCAAGCCCAGCCGTCCGGTGCCGCTCATGGTGTTCTGGGGCAAGCAGGACCAGGTCCTGCCCTACTACGGCGGGCTCGGTCCCGCGCTGGTGGCCCTGCTCACCGGCAAGCCGATCCCGACCGACGCCTCCATCCCGACGGCGCCGGTGCCCGAGGCGAAGAACCAGGGCTTCCCACCGGTCGAGGAGGTGGTCGGCGCGTGGGCCACGACCAACAAGTGTCCGGCCACGCCCGTTCCGATCAAGGTCGCCTCCGACGTGGAGCAGCGCATCTACGCCCCGTGCTCGGACGACACCATGATCCGCTTCTACGTCGTGGCCGACGGCGGCCACGCGTGGCCCGGGAGCCAGGTCCTGGACAAGGCACCGGCGGCCCGCCCCGGCCGGCCGGCCATCATCGGCTTCGTCACCATGCAGGTCGACGCGACCCAGCTGATCTGGGACTTCTTCAAGGGCTACGCCCTTACGTGATCGGCCATGCCCTGACGTGATGGCTAAGCGCTGAGCTGATCGCCGGCGGCCGAGGCCTGACGTTCGGCCTCACGGCGGGCGTAGGTCTCCTCGAGCAGGCCGCGTCGCACGAGCAGAGCGGCCACGGCCAGGTCGCACGCCACCAGCGCGGCCAGCACCCACGGCGAATCGTGATCGGTGCCGCCCATGAGGATGTGGACCTGCACGATGGCGAAGAGCGGGAAGCTCAGGAAGTGGATGGCCCGCCAGAGCCGCATCGGCAGGCGGGCTCGGGCGAGCGAGGTCAGTTCGATGGCGACCAGCAGGTACATGCCGATCACGCCCAGTGAGACGGCCCATGGACGCCACTGCGAGGCGAAGGGAACGAAGACGTCGAGGAGGCGGAACGGCACGTAGCGATCGAGCAGGATCCCGACGACGTGCACGGCGAGGAAGATCACCGCCAGGCCGCCGAGGAAGCGGTGCAGATCGAGGCGCCACGACGACTTGGGCCGGGCCCGGCGAGGGGCGGTCGTGAGAGCCAAGCCGGCGATGACCGACGCGGCCAGCAGCCCGGCGGCGACGAACCCTCCAGCTCGGGCGGTGTACCACCAGAGCGAGTTGCTCACGGGTCAGGCCGCAAGGGCGGCGAACTCGCTCCAGGTCGGTCCCGTGACGAGGTCGCCCTCGGCGCTCACGACCAGCGCGGCGCCACCGAGCGTGTCGACCAGACCGACGCCCTGGACCGGTCCGCCGATGAAGGCCGCCTTGGCCAGCACCTCGGCCTGCCAGCCCTCGGCCGCCACGGCGGTGGCCGAGAGCACGTCGCTGTCGACCGGGAGACCGAGCAGGGGGTCGATCAGGTGGTGCTGGCGCCGCCCGTCCAGCGTCGTCCACCGGCGGCGCTGGCGCGTGCTGGTGGCGACGGCGCCCGCGGTGAGATGGACCGAGGCGATGGTGGTCCCATTCGTCGGGTGATCGACGCCGATGCGCCAACAACCCGAGCGTTCGGGCGGGACTCCGGCGACGCGCAGGTCTCCGCCGAGGTCGACGAGGATCCCTTCGGCCCCGGCGGCCATGGCTTCGTCCACGATGAGGTCGGCGGCGAAGCCCTTCCCGATGCCCCCCGGATCGAAGCCGACGCCGGCGGGCAGGCGCGCCGTGCGGGCGTGAGGGTCGAGCTCGAGTCCGGCGCAGCCCCGGACGAGCCACGACCGGGGGCGAGGCGCACCGGCGGGCTCCGCGGAGGTGTCGATGAGCTCGAAGGACCGGTCGTAGCCCGCCCGTTCGAGATCGCCGAGGATGGTGGGATCGAACAGGCCGTAGGTGGCCTCCCAGCCTTGGGCGGCGTGGCTGAGCAGGTCGAGGGTGTCGGTCGAGACGCCGATGGCGGCCCCGCCGGCCCGGTTGAGCCGGCTGATCTCGCTGGTGGCGACGAAGCGGCTCCAGCGGGCCTCGAGGTCGAAGAGGCGATCGCGGAGGCGTTCGCTCAACCCGAGCGGCTCGCCCACGACGAGGATGCGGGCCCGGGTGCCCATGACGTCGAAACGGGTGTCAGCTGGCACGGGATCGTCCATGGTCGGGACCGGCTCCGCGCTGCGGGCCGGCCGGGGTGGCCCGCCAGCCGCCGCCCCCGTCGTCGGGTGCGGCGGGGTTGTCGGGATCGGACGGGGCCACGGTCGTGGTGGGCGAGCCCGAGGGCGTCGCCTTCGACGCGGCGCCCGCATGGGTTGCCGCCAGGCCACCAGCGATGGCGGCGAAGGCGGCCGCGCTGGCCACGGCGGTGACCCGGCGGGCCCGGCGAGCAGGATGGCGGCTCATGGCAGACGCCAGTTTGGCCCAACTCCGCTAAGTCCGGGCTAAAGCGATCATCGGTCGGGGCGCTAGCTTCGGAACCATGACCGAGTCCCCCAAGTCATCCGAGGCCCCGTTCCGCATCGAGCACGACTCGATGGGGGAGGTCCAGGTCCCCCGCCTGGCCAAGTACGCGGCCCAGACCCAGCGGGCCGTCGAGAACTTCCCCATCTCCGGGCTGACGATCGAGCCGAGGCTCATCCGGGCCCTGGCCCTGATCAAGGCGCGAGTCAGCCGCGGTCAACGCCGGGCTCAAGGACGTGCCCAAGGTCGACAAGCGCCTGGCGCGCCGCCATCGTCGAGGCGGCCGACGAGGTCGCCGACGGCGTCTGGGACGACGAGTTCCCCATCGACGTGTATCCAGACCGGGTCGGGCACGTCGTCGAACATGAACGCCAACGAGGTCATCGCGACGCTGGCCAGCGAGAAGCTGGGCGAGAAGGACGCGGTGCACCCCAACGACCACGTCAACGCCAGTCCAGTCGTCCAACGACGTGTTCCCGTCGGCCATCCACCTGGCCGCGACCGAGGGCATCGCGCGCGATCTGATTCCCGCCCTCGACCACCTCGAGGCAGTCGCTGCGCCGCAAGCAACGCGCCGTTCGAAGGTCGTGGTCAAGTCGGGCCGCACCCACCTCATGGACGCCACGCCCGTCACCCTGGGCCAGGAGTTCGGCGGCTACGCCACCCAGATCCACCAGGCCATCGAGCGCCTCAACGACTCGTTGCCGCGCGTCGGTGAGCTGCCGCTGGGCGGCACCGCGGTCGGCACCGGCATCAACGCGCCCAAGACGTTCGCCCGCAAGGTCATCGCCCGCCTGGTCGAGCGCACCGACGGGTTGCCGCTGACCGAGGCCAAGGACCACTTCGCCGCCCAGGGCTCGCGCGACGCGCTCGTCGAGGCATCCGGCGAGCTGCGCACGCTCGCCGTGGCGCTGATCAAGATCGCCAACGACCTGCGCTGGATGGGCAGCGGGCCCCGCACCGGCCTGGCCGAGATCTTCCTGCCCGACCTGCAGCCCGGGCAGCTCGATCATGCCCGGCAAGGTCAACCCGGTGATCCCCGAGGCCGTGACCCAGGTCGGCGCCCAGGTGCTGGGCAACGACACGGCCGATCGCCTTCGGCGGCACGCAGGGGGCCTTCGAGCTCAACGTCTTCATGCCGATGATGGCCCGCAACCTGCTCGAGTCGATCCGGCTGCTCACCAACGTGTGCGTCGTGTTCGCCGACAAGTGCATCGACGGCATCGAGGCCAACGTCGATCGGCTGAAGGCCTACGCCGAGTCGTCGCCGTCGATCGGCACCTCGCTCCAGCCCTACATCGGCTACGAGAAGGCGGGCGAGATCATCAAGGCCTCGGTCAAGACGGGCAAGTCGATCCGCGAGCTGGTGCTGGCCGAGGGCCTCATGACCGAGGCCGAGCTCGACAAGGCCCTCGACGTCATCGCCATGACCAAGGGCGGGATCATCTAGAGCGCACGCGGCGGAGCCGCTCGCGAGGTGACACCCGGATGGCGAAGCGGTCGAAGGAAGGCTTGCCGACCGGAGACCCTAGAGAGCCGGCGTGCCGTCGAACGGGGTGGGGTCGCCGGCGGCCGGGATGATGGGACGGGCCCAGCTCATGATCAGGGTCAGGTTCTCCGACACCGAACGCCAATCGTCGGGGTTCCAGCCCTCGGCGGCGGCCTCGACGGCGTGGCTCTGGTTGATGTGCACGAGGGCCGGCAGCTGCTCGAGCCCGAAGCTCTTCACGACCGAGCGCTCGGGGTCGTACGAACGACGAGGAACTCCGTCGACCAGCGGACCGAGGAACGTCGGGCGTCGGCCTCGTCCGCCGTCACCAGGAAGGCGACCCGGCAGTCGGCGCCGGCGTAGGCGCGCAGCACCCGGGTGGCCGTGTCGAGGATCCAGGAGCTCTCGTAGGTGTACGGATCGAGCACCACCACGACGAGATGGAACATCGTGGTCCACTCGGCGATCGTGCGGGCCGCGCGTCCGATCGGAGACAGGACGAGGTCAGCGGGTACGTCGGTTGGCCACGAAGGGAGAACGTAGCGCGACTAGGTTCGGCTGAGCACACTCTCGCTCGGAGGACGAATCGATGCACTACGGCAACTTCGCTCTACAAGCTCTTCCTGCTGCTGCACATCACTGTGCGTGATCGTCGGGTTCGGTTCCACCTTCGTCTGGGCGGCGCTGGGCGCCCGGACTCCGCCAGCTCGATCCGCCGACCGCCCTCGAGGTCAACCGCGACAGGTCCTGAGGCTGTCCAAGCGGCTGAGCACCCCGTTCATCTACGCCGCCGGCGCCTTCGGGATCGTCCTGGTGATCCTGAGCGACAAGGGTCAAGTTCGTCCGACGGCCTGGATCACGATCGCCTTCGTCCTGTTCATCATCGGCGCGCTGGTCGCCGGGTTCATCCAGGTGCCGGCCCAGAAGCGTCTGGTCGAGCTGCAGGAGGAGCTGGTCAACGCCCCGACCGCGGCCGACGTCCGACCGACACAGGTGGACGAGATCACGGCCACGACCAAGAAGATCGCCGGCGTCGGCGGGTTCCTCCACCTCATCTTCCTGTTGCTCATGATCGACATGGTGTGGGGTTCGTTCCACTTCCATGGTTTCTGAGCCGGAGCGGTAGCGTCGGGCGAGATGCACCCGATCGAGCGACTCCGGTACGTGGCCCGGGCGTCGGGCGCGCCGCAAGGGGTTCTCGTGCAGGAGACGGCCACGGCGCTGGCCAGCTTCGGATCCGATCCCCAGGGTCTGGTCACGGCGTGCCGGCGGATCGTGTGGCGCCAGCCCACCTCCGGCGCGCTGGTGTGGCTGTGCGCGCGGGTGCTCACCGCCGGCGATGCCGCCCACGAGATCTGGGAGGCCTCGGGACTGGTGCAGGCCGACCGCACCGTCAACGAGTTGGCCCACGCCTTGCCCGAGAACGCGACGATCACGGTGTTGGGTTGGCCCGACGAGATCGGCGACGCCCTTCCCCGCCGAGGTGACATCGAGGTGCTGGCGGTCGACACCGCCGGCGAGGCCTCGGGCTTCGTCAGCCGCCTGTGGCGGTGCGACGTCGAAGCCTCCGACGTCCCCCAGAACGGCCTCGGCGCGGCGGTGGCGTCGAGCAGCCTGCTGCTGCTCGAGTCGCCGGCCGTCGGTCCCGACGAGTTCCTGGCCGTGAGCGGATCCCGGGCGGCCGCCGCGGTGGCCCACCACGCCGGCATCCCCGTCTGGCTCGTGGCCGGCGTCGGTCGCCTGCTGCCGGGGCGCATGTGGGACGGACTGCGCGGTCGGGTCGAGCCGGACGACCCCTGGGACGCCGACGACGAGTTCGTGCCGCTCGAGCTGGTCGACCGCATCGTCGGTCCCGCCGGCCCCGAGACCGGTGGCCGACGCGCTCCGACGCACCGACTGCCCGGTCGCCCCCGAGCTGTTCAAAGGCGACGTGTTTCAACGGCAGCGTTAGGTTGCCCCGCATGCCTTCACGACGCGATCTGATCCGCATGTCCGACGACGAGGTCGAGGTCTTCCTGCACGAGCGCCAGACGATGAACATCGCGTCGTTCGGACCGGACGGCAACATCCACCTGGTGGCCATGTGGTACGGCTTCCTCGGTCGCCAACGCGGCGTTCGAGACCTTCGCCAAGAGCCAGAAGGTGCTCAACCTCCGCCGTGACCCACGCATCACGGTGCTGGTCGAGGACGGTGACGTCTACGAGGAGCTGCGAGGCGTCGAGATCGTGGGTCGGGCCATCGTCCACGACGACCCGGAGCCGCTCCGCGTCGTGGCCGAGCAACGTCGTCGAGCGCTACATCCCGGTCGACAACCCCGATGACATCCCCGCCATCGCCGCGGCCATGGCCAACAAGCGCGTGTGCATCGAGATCGTGCCCGAGAAGGTCGTCAGCTGGGACCATCGCAAGCTGGCCGGGCGCTACTGATCGAGCGACGGTAGGGTGCGCCGCCATGGGTGAGATCGTCGAGTTCCCGAGCAACGGGCACACCGCCAGCGGCTACCTGGCCCCCGCGCCGAGCGGGTCGGGTCCAGGGGTGATCCTGATCCAGGAGTGGTGGGGTCTGGTGCCTCACATCATCGACGTCGCCGATCGGTTGGCGGCCGAGGGCTTCACCGTGCTCGCTCCCGACCTGTACCACGGGAAGACGACGACCGAGCCCGACGAGGCCGGCAAGCTGATGATGGCGCTGAACATCGAGCAGGCCGGCAAGGACATGAGCGGGGCCATCGACCACCTCCTGTCGCTCGACTCGGTCACCGGGCCGAGGGTCGGGGTGATCGGCTTCTGCATGGGCGGAGGGTTGACGCTCGTGCTCGCCGCGCTGCGGCCCGACGCCGTCGGGGCGACCGTTCCGTTCTACGGGCTGATCCCCTGGGAGCACGCCCAGCCCGACTACTCGCGCCTCGATGCCCCGGTGCTCGGTCACTACGCGGCCGAGGACGGGTTCTTCACACCCGATCTGGTCGCCGCCCTGCAGGACCAGCTCGACTCGCTGGGCAAGCAGGCCGACCTCGAGATCTATCCGGGCACCGACCACGCCTTCTTCAACGACACCCGGCCCGAGGTCTACGACGCCGAGGCTTCGGCGCGGGCCTGGGTGCAGACCGTCGGCTTCCTCCACACCAACCTGGACTGACCGTCCAACGTGGACCCGACGCCGGTCGAGCGCTACATCGAGCTGGGCCTGCGCCTCGGTCGCCACGTCGACGGCTTCATCGACGCGTACTACGGGCCGGTCGCCGTGGCCCAGCGGACCGCGGCCGAGCCGATCCACAGCCCGACGGCGCTGGTCGCCGACGCCTCCCGGCTGATCGCCGACCTGGACGCCGGGGCGGGAGAGCCCGAGCTGGGAGCCACCCGCCGTCGCTGGTTGCGGGCCCACGCCCTCGGCCTGCACACCTCGGCCCGCAAGCTGGCCGGCGACGACCTCTCCTACGCCGACGAGGTCGAGTTCTGCTACGGGGTGCGCCCGACCCGATGGCCCGAGGAGGCGTTCGAGGATGCCCACGCGCGGCTCGACGAGGTGCTGCCCGGATCCGATCCGCTCGGCGAGCGGCTCGTCGCGTGGCGCGAGGCCCAGGCCATCGACCCCGACACGTTGCCCGCGGTGATCGACTCGTTGGCCGAGGACCTGCGCGAGCGCACCGACCGGATGTTCGGTCTGCCCGACGGCGAGCACATCGACTGGGAGCTGGTCACCGACCAGCCGTGGTCCGGGTTCAACTACTACCTCGGTGACCTCCGCAGCCGAGTGGCCATCAACCTCGACCTGCCGGTGCTGTCGACCTCGATCGCCCATCTCGTCGCCCACGAGGCCTATCCCGGCCACCACACCGAGCACACCCGCAAGGAGGTCGGCCTGGTGCGCCAACGGGGCCACCTCGAGGAGACGATCTTCCCGGTCGGCACCCCACAGTGCCTGCTGGCCGAGGGACTGGCCGATCTCGGGCTCGAGGTGGCCATGGGTCGTCGCCCCGAGGCCATCGTGGCCGACCACCTGCGCCCCCTCGGTGTCCGCTACGAGCCCGAGGTGGCGGCCTCGGTGGCGGTGGCGGGGGAGGCCCTGGACCACGTGCGGGGCAACGTGGCCTTCTTGTTGCACGAGGACGGAGCCGACGAGGACACGGCCATGGCCTACGCCACGCGCTGGGGTCTGGTCAGCCCCGAGCGCGCCGCCAAGATGGTGCAGTTCCTCACCGACCCGACCTGGCACGCCTACATCTCGTGCTACCTCGAGGGGCTGCCGCTCTGCCGCGCCTTCGTCGACGGCGACCCGGCCCGCTTCCAGCGCCTCCTCGACGAGCAGCTCCTCCCCGCAGATCTGGTCGCGTCCTAGTCCCGCCCTGGGCTTCTGGCGGCGATGAAGGGCGTGGTACGCCCTCATTCGCCGCCAGAACGGCTGCAGGTCCGACGCGCCGCGGGCGGCGCCTACTTGACTCCGTCGACCAGGCGGCGGGCGATGACCTTGAGGCACAGGGTCTCGTCCGCGCCCTCGAAGATCGACAGCACGCGGGCGTCGACGAAGTAGCGGCTCACCGCGTACTCCTCGGCGTAGCCGAACCCACCGTGGATCTGCATGGCTTCGCGCGTCACCCACTCGGCCGCCTTGCACACGTAGGCCTTGACCATCGACGCTTCGAGCAGGCCTTCGCCCCGGCCCATCATCTTGGCCACCTCGTAGGCGAACTGGCGGGCGGCCTGGATGACCACCGCCATGCGCCCGAGCTTGGCCTGCGTGAGCTGGTAGTCGCCGATGGGGTGGCCGAACACGACGCGGTCGGCGGCGTACTGGCGCGCCTGCTCGTAGGCGGCCTGCATCACGCCGACGGCGCGCGCCGCCGTCTGCAGCCGTCCGTTCTCGAACCCGGCCATCTGGTAGTAGAAGCCGCGCCCGAGCCCGTCTTCGAGCCCGACCTGGTTCTCGGCGGCGACGAACCAGTTGTCGAACGCGATCTCATAGGAGTGCATGCCGCGGTAGCCGATCGTGTCGATCGGACGGCCCTCCATCTTGCCGCCGGTGTCGTCCACGAACTCGAAGCCGTGGCCCTCGCCGACCGGCTTGGGCACGACGAACATCGACAGACCACGATGGGTCTTCGAGCGATCGGGGTCGGTGCGGGCGAGCAGCATCAGCACGTCGGCGCGGGCGCCGAAGGTGCACCAGGTCTTCACGCCGTTGATCAGCCAGCCGCCGTCGGTGGCCGTGGCCGTGACCTTCACGCCGGCCACGTCCGACCCGTAGTCGGGCTCGGTGACGGCCACCGCGACCATGGCCTCGGCCGTGGCCAGTCGGGGGAGCCAGGTCTGCTTCTGCTCCTCGGTGCCCCCGGCCAGCAGGGCGCGGGTGAGGATCTCGGGACGGGTGATCAGCGAGCCGCCCACTCCGAGCGAGCCACGAGACAGCTCCTCGGTGGCCACCACCATGCCCAGGTACTCGCTCTCGCCCCCTTCGCTGTAGCCGCCGTACTCGGCCGGGATGGACAGCCCGAACCCACCCATCTCGGCCAGCCCTTCGATGATCTCGGCCGGGATGTCGGTGTTGTGGCGGTGCACGTGCTCGGCCACGGGCCGGATCTTGTCCTCGGCGAAGCGCCGGAAGGTGTCCTGGACCAGCTCGAAGTCGCCGTCGAGGTGCCGGGGGCCCTCGTGGGGGGCCAGGGCGGCCAGGAGCTCGGGCTGGCGGAAGGCGGCCACGAAGGGGCGGGCGTCGTCGAGGGCGTCGGCGCCGGTGCCCCAATCGGCCTCGCGGCCGTAGATCTTGGCGGCCAGGTCGGCGACGGCGTCGGCGACGAAGGCGCAGGCCATGACGGCTTCGACCGCCCCCTTCTCCCCGTAGGTGAGCATGGCCCGTCCCGTCCCCACGGCGGCGGCGGCGTGGGCCAGGTCATAGGCCATGACCTGGTGCTCGTCGATCGAACCGGCCGCCGCCAGGGCCCGGGTGGCCCGGTCGACGACCTCGTTGGCCAGCTCGAGGGCGGCCTTGGCGCCGGGGAGGTCAGCACTGGGGATGGCGGTCATGGCGAGAGGTTATCGACGGGCAGTTGTAGTCAGCGAATAGGGTCGAAAGCCCTATTCAGCTCGGCCGGGGCCCATGACAGGCTGGTACCGCTGCTATCGACACCACTGTCGAGAGGACCCGATGGAGCACTGCCACACGCACCAGGACGACGAGGCCAGCGGGATCTGCCGCTCGTGCCGGAGCTCGTTCTGTGAGAGCTGCCTGGTGTACTCCTACGGGGGGGCCAAGCCGCCCTATTGCGTGCGCTGCGCCCTCATCGCCGCCGGCACCACCCCGAGAGCGGGCTGGACGCCCCAGATCTCGGTCAGCGCCTGACCCTCAGATCGCTCGCCAGCGGCGGCTGGCCGCTCCGCTCAGCACCGTCGCGATCTCGTGGCGACGCCCTGAATCGGCGATCCAGGCGGCCAGCTCCTCGGCCGGCACCGGCCGCGACAAGTAGTAGCCCTGGGCCCGGTCACAGCCCATCTCGGCCAGGCGGGCCAGCGTGTCGGCGTCCTCGACGCCCTCGGCCACCACGTCGAGCCCGAGGTTGTGGCTGAGATCGATGATGGATCGCACGATGGTGAGGTCGCTCTCGTCGGTGACCATCGTGCCGACGAAGGACCGGTCGATCTTGAGCTCGTCGATCGGCAGGTTCTTCAGGTAGGCCAGCGAGGAGTAGCCGGTGCCGAAGTCGTCGATGCTGCTGGCCACGCCGAGAGCCTTCAGCTTCCCCAGCACCTCCATGGCGTAGAGCGGGTCGTCCATCAGCTCGCTCTCGGTGATCTCCAGGATCAGCATGGACGCCTCGACCCCGCGGTCGGCCAGCAGCTGATCCAGCCAGGCCGGCAGCTCGAGGTCATAGAGGTTCCGCACGGAGAGGTTGACGGCGACGGGCAGGACGATGCCCTGGGTGCGCCACGTGCAGATCGTGTCGACGCTGCGCTCGAGCACCCATCGGGTGAGGGCCTGGATCGTGCCCGACACCTCGGCCAGCTCGATGAACTCGCCGGGCGCCATCAGGCCGTGGGTCGGGTGCTGCCAGCGCACCAGCGCCTCGACCGCTCGTGGCTCCCCCGAGTCGAGGTCCACCGACGGCTGGAAGTGGAGCACGAACTCGTCCTCGGCGATGGCTCGGCGCAGCTCGCCGAGCAGCGCGAGACGCCGGATGCTCGACTGGTCGTGTTCGGGGGCGTAGACGGCGACGCCTCCGCCTGAGCGCTTGGCCGTGTACATGGCCACGTCCGCCCGCCGGGCCAGCGTCTCGCTGTCGACGGCGTGCACGGGATAGGTGGCGATCCCGATGCTGGCGTTGACCTGCAGGCTGATGCCGCCGAGATGGAAGGGCTCTTCGAGAGACAGTCGGATCCGGGTGGCCACCTCGGCGGCGCACTCGGGGTCGCCGGGCTGGGTGAGCAGGACGGCGAACTCGTCGCCGCCGAGCCGGGCGATCGTGTCGGTGGTGTCGAGCAGCTCCTGGAGGCGATGGCTGAGCTCGATGAGCAGGCGATCGCCGTGGTCGTGGCCGAGGGCGTCGTTGATGTCCTTGAACTGGTCGAGGTCCATGACGAGCAGCGAGACCGGCTCGAGGGTGCGCGACGAGTGGCGCAGCGCCTGGCGCAGCCGCTCGGTGAGCTGCGAGCGGTTGGGCAGGCCGGTGAGGCCGTCGTGCATGGCCTGGTGGCGCAGGACCTCGGCGGCGGTGACCCGATCGGTCACGTTCTGCAGGGAGACCCCGACCGATTCGTCCGGCAGGGGGAACACGTTGGCGGCGTAGATGGACGAGCCAGGATCCTCGGGGTTGAAGCGCAGGTCGTCGAAGCGGAACCCCTGTCCCGATCGGATGACGTCGGTCAGGGCCTCGCAGATGAGGTCGAGCGAGTCGGGGTTGAGGGCGAACAGGAGGTCGGTGAGCCGCCGCCCGATGGCGGCGTCGGGCGACGGGCTGACCAGACGGGCGCCTTCGGGGTTCACGGCCAGCAGCACGAGGCTGCGGTGGTCAGCCGAATCGTCGAGGGCGAACACGAACAGGCTCACGTCGACGTGCTCGACGAGGTTGAGGTACTGGTCGATCTGCTGCTCGGCCACCTTCCGGGCGGTGACGTCGACCATGACGCCGCGGACGCTCGACGGATGGCCGGCGCTGTCGGTCTCGACCCGCATGCGGTCCTGCAGCCAGACGGTCGAGCCGTCGGGGCGGATGAAGCGGTACTCGATCTCGGCGTTCTCACCCGCCTTGACCGCCTCGCGATAGCGCTGGGACACCCACTCGCGGTCATCGGGGTGCACGTGGCTGTGCCAGAAGCGGGCCTGGGCCCAGCTCTCGGCCGGGTAGCCGATGATCTCCTCGGCCCGGCGGTTCACATAGAGGGTGGTCGGGCTGTGGGTCAGCTGCTCCCACACGACCGCGTCGATGCCGCCCATCAGGTCGATGTAGCGACCTCGGACCTCGCGCTCGACCGCCGAGATCCCGCCGACGACCGAGATCATGAACGCCGAGGCCAGCATGTACACCAGGAACGGTGCCCACCCGTGGCTCGGATCGACAACCGACAGGACCCCGGCCACGCCGAGGCAACCGACGGCCGCCGCTTCGCCGGCGACCTTGCGCCCGAAGGCGACGGCCGAGGTGGCGTTGATCGAGAGCATGACGAGCAGGATCGGGCTGATCAGCTCGGGGGCGTAGGCCAGGAAGGCGACGACCGCCACCTGGTCGCTGAAGGCGATGACCGGCGTGAGCGTCTTGGTGCGGCGCATGCTGAGGTCGCACAGGTAGTTGTAGGGGATCATCACGCCCAGCAGGGCGGCGACGATCCACAACCGGTGCGGTCCGGCCAGGGGCAACAGGGCCAGGAGGGCCACCGTGGCGATGGCGACGTAGCGGGCGCGCAGGGTCATGCGCCACAGGCGCAGCTGCCGTTCACGGGATTCGAGGAAGGAACTGTCGCCGCGCTCGGACCCAGTCGCCTCGATCGGTGCCGCGCTCATCTCCCTCCGGATTCCCTCAACCGCTTCAGCTATGGAAGCTTGCCTAGGCTTGGCCAACGACCCTCAGACGACTATCGGCCGCGCGGCGGTGAGACATGAGAACTGGGACAGGCCGAGGAGGGCCCCCTTGGCCCACGCGAACTCGGCGTGGTAGGCGAGGAAGAAGAACATGGCCAGCCCTCGCAGCCCGTCGAGCGAGCGGCCGCGGCAGCGGGCTGGCTCTCGGGAGATGGACGGCGGTTTGCTAGCGTCCGTGGCCATGAGTGCGCTCCCCCCTCCTGTGGCTGACACGGCGCCCGACCAGGCCCGGTCCGCGGCGGACTGGAGAGCGTCCGCCGAACGGCTGCGAGGCGAGGGTCGGCTGCTCGAGGCCATCGACGTGCTGAGCGCGGCGAATCGGGTCGAACGCGATCCCGAGATCGAGCACATGCTCGTCTCGCTTCGGATCGAGGCCTTCCCATCGGTACAGGGCCAAGCCGGTCTGCTCTCCTGGCCCCCAGACGTGGTCGACTCGTTTCCGGGACCGCTCGGTGTCGCCGGTGTCCCCGAGGTCATGGCCCACGAGCTCACCGGTCCGCTCCTGGCGGGGGGCATCACGCACCACGGCTGCGTGCTCGTGCGCGGCTTGATCGGTCCGGGCGCGGTCGATCGGCTCGTGTCCGACATCGATCAGGCGTTCGCGGCGTACGACTGTCAGGCGGCGACTGACACGCCGATGGAACCCCTGCCTCCGTGGTATGTCCCCGTCCGCGAGCTGGCAGGCGGCTCGGTCTACGGGTTCCTGCGCGACGTCACACGTGAGACGGGGGCCCTGGCCGCCGCCGAGTCACCTCGAGCCGTGTTCGATCAGCTCGAGATCTTCCGCGAGGCCGGCCTCGATCGCCTGATCATCGAGCACCTGGGTGAGCGTCCGGCGATCGCCATGAACAAGTGGACGTTGCGAAGGGTGCCCACGGACCAGTACCGAGCCGACTGGCACCAGGACGGGGCGTTTCTCGGTCCTGAGGTGCGCGCCTTGAATGTCTGGCTGGCCCTGTCCACCTGCGGTGGTGACAGCGACGCCGCCGGTCTCGACATCGTGCCGCGGCGCTTGGAGTCGGTCGCCGCCACCGGGACCCACGGCGCCGCCTTCGACTGGTCGGTCGGGCCTGAACTCGTCGCCGAGCTCACCGACGAGAACGGGCCGGTTCGCCCGCTGTTCTACCCGGGCGATGCGCTCCTGTTCGACGAGTTGTTGTTGCACCGGGGTGGTGTCAGCGCCAATGTGCACGAGGCGGAGGCCAGCGAGGATCGTCACATGACCCGTGAGCGCTACGCCATCGAGACCTGGTTCTTCGCGCCCTCGACCTACCCAATGGATCGGCCGCCGATCGTCTACTGAGTGACGAGCTGACCGAGACAGCAGGCCCGTCGGGGCCCACGCTCAGCCGGCGGTCGTGCCTCCGTCGATCGAGAGGATGGCGCCGTTCACGAAGTCGGCCTCATCGCCCTCCGGATTCCCTCGACCGCTTCAGCTATGGAAGCCTGCCTAGGCTCGGCCAACGACCCTCAGACGACTATCGGCCGCGCGGAGGTGAGACATGACTGTTCATGATCGGCCATTCGGCCGGTACTTCGAAGATTTCGAGATCGGCGACATCTACAAGCACTGGCCCGGCAAGACGATCACCGAGGCCGACGATCACCTGTTCTGCATGATCACCATGAATCACCATCCGACCCACACCAACAACTGGTTCGCCGAGCACGAGTCGCCGATGGGCCAACCGCTCGTCGTCGGCAACCTCGTGTACTCCCTCGTGCTCGGGATGAGCGTGCCCGACGTCAGCGGATCGGCCATCGCCAACCTCGAGGTCGAGACGCTGTCGCACAAGCGCCCGACCTTCCACGGCGACACGATCTACGCCGAGACGCGGGTGCTCGACAAGCGGGCATCGTCGTCCAAGCCCGATCGCGGCATCGTGTCGGTCGAGACCAAGGGCATCAACCAGCGCGGCGAAGAGGTCTGCTACTTCCGACGCAAGGTTCTCGTATGGATGGCCGAGTCGGCCCCGGCGCGCGGCCGGCCCTACGACGAGTCGATCTGGGACGCCCCCTCGTCGTGATCCTCGAGTGGGCCGATCGGTGCCGCCGCGACCTGCCGTGGCGTCGGACCCGCGATCCGTGGCTCGTGCTCGTGAGCGAGCTCATGCTCCAACAGACCCAGGTCGCGCGGGTCGTCCCGCGGTACGAGGCCTTCGTGGCGCGCTTCGGCCGCCCGACCGATTGCGCCTCGGCCGACGTCGGCGAGGTCGTCCGTCTGTGGGCCGGGCTCGGGTACAACCGCCGCGCCGTCAACCTGCATCGCGCCGCCGTCATGATCGTCGACGAGTTCGGCGGCACGCTGCCCGACGACCTCGCCGGGCTCATGAGCCTGCCCGGTGTCGGGCCCTACACCGCTCGCGCCGTGCTGGCCTTCGCCTACGAGCGCGACGTCGGTGTCGTCGACACGAACGCCGCTCGGGTGTTGTCTCGCCTGGCCGGTCGACGCCTCGGTCGAGCCGAGGTCCAGGCGCGGGCCGATGCCGCCGTGCCACCGGGTCAGGGGTGGGCCTGGAACCAGGCCATCCTCGATCTGGGCGCGACGATCTGCACGAGTCGCACCCCGTCGTGTCCGGCCTGCCCGGCTGCCGTCCGGTTGCGCCTGGCACCTCGCCGGCGCGCCCGATCCCGATCCGGCTCGCGGCACGGCGGGCACCTCGACGGGTCAGTCCCGCTTCGAGGGGTCCGATCGCCAGGGCCGAGGCCGGCTGGTCGACGGCCTGCGACGCGAGGGGCGCCTCGGTCCCGACGAGCTGGCGCAGCACGCCGGTTGGCCTGGTGATGCCGATCGCGCCGCGGCCGCCGTCGCCTCGCTGGTGCGTGACGGCCTGGCCGTCGAGCACGCCGACGGCTCGGTCAGCCTCCCGTGACGTGCTCGAGGATCAACCGGTTGACCACCTCGGGTTGCTCGAGCTGCAGGAAGTGGCCGGCGTCGGCGACGATCTCGACGCGCGAGCCCTCGGCCGGGAGGAACGCCAACGCACCGGCCGCCAGCTCGACGCCCATGCAGCCGTCGTCGGCACCGTGGAGGTAGAGCGTCGGCTGGGGCGTGGGGAGGTTGGCCGCGTTCTGCAGATCCGCCAGCTCGGGCACCTGGAGCTCGGGCTGGAGCATGGCGCGGTAGTAGCCGATGGCGGCGGCCAGGTTCTCGGGCGGGCCGATCGCGTCGCGCACGTGGGCCATGTCGGTGGTCGCGTCGTAGCCCGGCGACCAGTCCTGCCACAGGCGCGCCACGAACTCGAGATCGTTGAGGCCCACGGCCACATCGGCCAGGGCGTTCTGGAAGAAGAAGATGTACCAGGACCGCTGCAGCTGATCGAAGCCGAGCATGGCGGTGGCCAACGCGTTCAGCGGAGGAACGGCGGCTGCGACGACGCGGCGCCAGCGATCGGGTTCGTAGGCCGCGGCGCCGTAGGTCGCCATCGCTCCCCAGTCGTGGCCGATGATCACGGCGTCGCTCGTGCCGCCGAGGGCGGTGTGCAGGGCGTTGACGTCGGCCACCACCGCGCCGATCTGGTACCGGCCGTCGGGGGCCAGCGAGGTGGGGGCGTACCCGCGCAGGAACGGCGCCACGGCGTGGTAGCCGGCGTCGGCCAGTGCGGGCAGCAGGTGGCGCCAGCCCCAGGCCGTGTCGGGGAAGCCGTGGAGGCACAGCGCCAGGGGGCCCGAGCCCGCCTCGAGGTACGCGAAGTCGATGCCGTTGGCCGTCACCCGGCCGGTCGAGAGGGTCATGGGCGCCAATCTGGCATCGCCGCGAGACTCTTGTCACATTGCGGGACAGGGCTGTAGCCGTGTGATTACGCTGCGTACCACTTCGATCGAGAAGCTCACCGGGGGGTGAACGTTCGTTGAACGTGACGTTCTACGGAGTGCGAGGGTCGACACCTTGTTCGTGTGACGCCAACCGGCGCTACGGCGGGAACACGGCCTGTGTGAGCGTCGAGTTCCCCGGTGCCGATCCGATCGTGTTGGACCTGGGGACCGGGCTGCGCTTCTGGGGGGCCCAGCTGCCGGCGGACCGTCCGTTCCGCGGCCACGCCCTGGTCACCCACCTGCACTGGGACCACGTCCAGGGTCTGCCGTTCTTCACGCCGATCCTGCGGCCCGGATCCGAGCTCGACGTGTACGCCCCGCCGCCGGGCAACGGCACCCTCGAGCACGCCTTCGACGAGTTCATGGCCCCGCCCTACTTCCCCGTGACCGTCAAGGAGCTGCCGGGCGACCTGCGCTTCCACCCGGTCGAGGACACCGAGCTGTTCATCGGCGACGTGCGGGTCCTGTCCCGTTCGGTGCCCCACATCGGCCCGACCAACGGCTACCGCGTCGAGCGCGACGGGATCTCGGTGGCCTACATCAGCGACCACCAGCAGCCTCTCGACGGGTCGAGCCAGGTGCCCGACGGCGTCCTCGAGCTCTGCGCCGACGCCGACCTGGTGATCCACGACTCGCAGTACACGGCGGCCGAGTTCGAGAACAAGGCCCATTGGGGCCATTGCACCGTCGACTACGCCATGCACGTCGCCGCCGAGTCCGGGGCCCGCCGCCTGGCGCTGTTCCACCACGATCCCGAACACGACGACCTCATGCTCGACGCCATCGTCCGCCGGGCCGATCGCCAGGCCCAGGCCATGGGGTTGGTCGAGGTCATCGCCGCGTCCGAGGGGCGCACCGTCTCGCTGGGTCAAGTCGCCGCCGTCGCCCGCTAGCGTCGCCCCCTGTGACCGACATCGCGAGCGACGGCTCGTCCTTCGACTCGGCCAAGTACCGGCAGGTGCTCGGCCACTTCCCGACCGGCGTCACGGTGATCACGGCGGTCGTCGACGGCGCCCCGGTGGGCATGGCCGTCGGCTCGTTCGCCTCGCTCTCGCTCGAACCGCCCCAGGTGCTGTTCTGCGCCGGGGCGACATCGACGTCGTGGCCCAAGATCCGTGAGGCCGGCAAGTTCTGCGTCAACATCCTCAGCGAGCCCCAGGAGGACATCTGTCGGGTCTTCGCCAGCAAGGCGCCCGACAAGTTCGCCGAGATCGGCTGGAAGCACTCGGGCATCGGGATCGCCGATCATCGAAGGCGTGCTGGCCTACATCGACTGCGAGATCGACACCGTGGTGACCTCGGGCGATCACGATGTCGTCATCGGCGCGGTGCGCGAGCTGGAGGTCATGCACGAAGGCGGGCCGCTGCTGTTCTTCCGGGGCGGCTACGGCCGCTTCCAGCTCTAGTGCCGATCTACGCCCTCGGTGACGTCGAGCCGGACATCGACGGGTCGGCCTACATCCATCCCGATGCCGTCATCATCGGATCGGTCCGCATCGGGGCGCAGTCGTCGGTGTGGCCGAGTGCGGTGTTGCGCGGCGACGACGGCGACATCCGCATCGGGGCCCGCACGTCCATCCAGGACGGCTGCGTCCTGCACTGCACGCCATGGCTGCCGACCGTCGTCGGCGACGAGTGCGTCATCGGCCACATGGTCCATCTCGAGGGCTGCACCATCGAGGACGGCTCGCTCGTCGGCAACGGCTCGATCGTGCTGCACGCCGCCATCGTGCGGCGCCGGCGCGCTGGTCGGCTCGAACGCGGTGGTCACCAACGGCATGGAGGTGCCGAGCGGCACGATGGCCCTCGGCGTGCCCGGCCAAGATCCGGCCCGGCGGCGACGACCTCGAGGCCGGCATCCGCCTCGGGATGGAGAGCTACATCGCGAGGGGCTCGCTACCGAGCCGAGCTGCGTCGACTCGACTGAGCAAGGCGATCCGGGCCGCGGAGCCGCTCGTGAGACGTGACCCGGATGGCGAAGCGCCCGCAGGGAGGCTTGCCGACCGGAGGGCCAATAGTTAGTGAGCGGTGGCCGAGTTGAGCCACAGGAAGGGCTCGCCCGGCAGGTTGCGCACGACCGCGAACACGACCAGCACGACCGCCAGCGGGATCCACACCTTCTTCGACGCGATGGGCACCGGTTTCATCGGATGACCCATCCGTGTGGCCGTCCACGCCACGAAGCCGTAGAGGATGAACGGCAGCGCCAGCACGAACATCAGGTTGTGGTCCATGGCGCCGACGACGTTGCCCTGCAGCAGCGAGTGCACGGCCCGGGTCGCCCCGCACATGGGACAGTCGAGGCCGGTCAGCAGCTTGGTCGGGCACTGCGGATAGGCGCTCGACTTGTTCGGGTCGATGACCGAGATGTAGGCGCAGGCGGCCAGGCCGGCCACGAACAACCCGGCCGGCTCGGCCCACGGCGGCAGGCGGGAGGTCTTGGTCTCTGGCCTGATCCCGAGGTCGGTCACGGGATCTGACTCTAGTGCCGCGCCGTCGCCGCTAGGGTGCCGGCTCATGGCTGATGTGGATCCGGGACGAGTGGGGATCTGGACAGGCTTCCTCGACTCACTGCCGTCGGCGCTCGCCCGCGAGCACGCCAGCGAGCTCGACGAACGGGGCTGGGGCGCGCTGTGGGTGCCCGAGGCGGTGGGCCGCGATCCGTTCGTCAACGCCACGTTGCTGTTGACGGCGTCGAAGCGGATGGTCGTGGCGACGGGCGTGGCCACCATCTACTCGCGTGACGCCATGACCATGGCGTCGACCCATCGGACCCTCACCGAGGCCTTCCCCGGCCGGTTCCTCCTGGGCCTCGGCGTGAGCCACCAGCCCATGGTCGAGGGCCTGCGGAACCACGACTACTCGCGACCCTTCTCGGCCATGCAGGCCTACCTCGACGCCATGGACGGCGCGCTGTTCATGGCCGCGCCGCCGCCCCACGAGCCCGTCCGCGTGCTGGCCGCCCTGGGTCCGAAGATGACCCGCCTGGCGGCCGAACGGGCGTCCGGCGCGCTGCCCTACTTCGTCCCCGTCGAGCACACCGCCGTCGCTCGTGGCGACCTCGGCCCCGACTCGTTGCTCTGCGTCGAGCAGGCCGTCGTGCTCGAGACCGATCCGGACAAGGCCCGAGCCATGGCCCGGGTCCACACCGCGCTCTATTGCACGCTGCCCAACTACACCAACAACCTGCGCCGCTACGGGTTCGACGACGCCGACTTCGCCGACGCTGGAAGCGACCGGCTGGTCGACGCCATCGTGGCCTGGGGGGATCTGGACACCATCGTCGCCAGGGTGGCGGCTCACCACGCCGCGGGCGCCGATCACGTGTGCATCCAGGTGGTGACGCCCGACTACAGCCCCGGGGTCGAGCAGTGGCGGCTGCTGGCCGACGCCCTGGTCGACTGAGCCGAATCGGTTTCGGCGAGGAGCGGGCGGCCCGGTAGCGTTGGGCGGTCGTTCGAGAGCCGGACGGCGGGGAACCAGGAGCACCACGATTTCCGACATCGCCGCGCCCGCCAGCACCCGCGACGGCTGGAAGCTCATCCTCGGGACGCTCCGGTCCCAACGAGGATCGGTCGCGTTCGGCGTGGCGGTGGGCCTGATCTGGACCATCGGCCGGGTCAGCGTGCCGCTCGTGGTGTCGGCCGCCATCGACGACGCCATCACGCCCGGCCACACCGACGAGCTGTGGGCCTGGTCCGCCCTCATCGCCCTGATCGCCCTGGTCGTGGCCACCAACACGGGCCTCCGGCGCTTCTGGGCCTTCAAGGTGTCGAGGACGTCGGAGCGGTTGCTGCGCGATCGGATCTTCGCCCACCTGCAGTGGTTGCACTTCGCCTTCCACGACTCGGTGCAGACCGGCGACCTGATGAGCCGGGCCAACACCGACCTCGAGCAGATCCAGCAGTTCGTGGTCATGATCCCGCTCACCATCTGCAACGTGGTGACGGTGCTGGCCGTCACGATCATCCTGGCCTCCATCGACCCGTGGCTCACGTTGCTGGCGCTCGGCTCGCTACCGTTCGTCAACGTCCTCGGCAAGCGCTTCAGCACGCGCCTGCATCCCCAGGCCATGGCCATCCAGCGCGAGTCGGCGCAGCTGGCCTCGGTCGTCGAGGAGACCGTCAGCGGGGTGCGCATCGTCAAGGGGTTCGGGGCCGAGCGAGTGCAGGCCCAGCGGCTCGAGGACGAAGCCGACGACCTGTACGAGGCGTCGATGGGCGCCGCCCGGGTTCGGTCTCGCTACCTGCCGGCCCTCGACCTGTTGCCCAACATCGGCCTGATCCTCGTCCTGGCCTACGGCGGCCACCAGGTCCTCGACCACCAGCTCGAGCTGGGCACCCTCGTCGCCTTCAACCTCTACATCGGGCTGCTCATCTGGCCGCTGCGCATGACCGGCCAGATCATCGCCCTGGGCCAACGGGCGGCGGCGTCGGCCCAGCGGGTGCAGGCCGTGCTGGCCACCGACCCGGTGATCGTCGACGACCAGGCGCCCGGGTCGAGCTGCCGCCGTCGGGTGGCGAGGTCGTGTTCGAGGAGGTGTCCTTCGCCTACAGGCGGCCACCGTGACGTGTCGGTGCTCGACCACCTCAGCTTCACCATCGCAGCCGGGTGAGTCGGTGGCCCTGGTGGGCGCCACCGGCAGCGGCAAGTCGACCGTCGCCCGGCTCCTGCCCCGCTTCTACGACGTCGACGGCGGGCACGATCCGCCTCGACGGGATCGACGTGCGCGACCTGCCGCTGCGCCACCTGCGCCAGGCCATCGGGATGGTGTTCGAGGAGACCTTCCTCTTCAGCGACACGATCGCCAACAACATCGCCTTCGCCGACCCCGACGCCGACGACGAGCAGATCCACCGCGCCGCCCGGTTGGCCGGGGCCCACGACTTCATCGCCGAGCTGCCGGACGGGTACCGCACCGAGATCGGCGAGCGGGGCTTCTCGCTGTCGGGCGGTCAACGCCAGCGCATCGCCATCGCCCGGGCGATCCTGGCCGATCCGCGTGTGCTGATCCTCGACGACGCCGACGTCGTCGGTCGACCCGACCAAGGAGCACGAGATCCGTGACGCCCTGACCGAGGTCATGCGCGACCGCACGACCATCGTGATCGCCCACCGGCCGGCCACCATCGCCCTCGCCGATCGGGTCGTGCTGCTCGAGCACGGACGGATCGTGGCCGAGGGCACCCACCAGCGCCTGCTGGCCACCAGCGCCGACTACCGCGAGGTGCTGGCCGTCGGCCGAGCGCAGCGAGGAGGTGGGCGTCGATGTGGGGTAACGCCGGGGTCGACGAGGCCGACAAGCTCGACCGCGAGCAGGCGCG
Organism: uncultured Microthrixaceae bacterium; assembly: GCA_963734965.1. Classification (GTDB taxonomy): domain Bacteria; phylum Actinomycetota; class Acidimicrobiia; order Acidimicrobiales; family Acidimicrobilacustridaceae; genus UBA4742. Next base: position 842,438 of record CAVTJK010000003.1, read on the forward strand.
CGCCGTTCTGAGCCGGACCCTCGACATGCTGCGCCCGTACCGCCGCCACGTGATCACCAGCATCGTGCCTGATGGTGGTCTGGACCTTCTCGGTCCTGGCCGGACCGCTGCTGGTCCAGTACGCCATCGACAACGGCATCACCCAGACGACTACCGCGTGCTCGACGGCGCCGTCATCGCCTACATCGTGTGTCGCCGTCGTCACCTACTTCGTGTACCGCAAGCTGGTCGTGTCGGTGTCGCTTCGCCGGCGAGGGCTTCCTGCGCGACCTGCGCATCCGCGTGCTTCGACCACCTGCAGCAGCTGTCGATGCCGTTCTACGACCGCGAGAAGGCCGGCGTGCTGATCTCGCGGATGACCTCCGACGTCGACTCGTTGGCCGAGCTGGTGCAGATGGGCCTGGTCATGTTCCTCATGAACGGGCTGCTGCTGGTGCTGTCGGTGATCGTGCTGGCCATCGTGTCGTGGCAGCTGCTGCTGGTGTGCCTGATCGCGGTGCCCGTGGTCGTGGCCTCGAGCATCCGGTTCCAGCGCGAGTCGAACCGGGCCTACCTGCAGGTCCGCGACCGCATCGGCCAGACGCTGTCCAAGTCTGCAGGAGGGCATCTCGGGCGTGCGCGTCATCCAGGCCTACGGCCGCGAGCAGATCGAGGTCGATCGGTTCTGCGACCAGAGCCAAGGGCTCTACGACGCCCACATGCGCTCGGTGCGGGCCCAGGCCTGGTACCTGCCGGTCATCGAGTTCGCCGGCCTGGGCACGCACCGCCCTGGTCGTCGGGCATCGGCGGCTGGATGACGATCGAGGGCATCGTCACGATCGGCACCATCGCCTTCTTCCTGCTGACCCTCAACAACCTGTTCGAGCCGGTGCAGCAGCTGAGCCAGCTGTTCAACATGCTCCAGTCGGCCGGCGCCGCCCTGAAGAAGCTGTTCGAGCTGCTCGACACCGACAGTCGACGTGGCCGAGCGAGCGGACGCCGTCGAGCTGGCGACGTCGGGTTCGATCGAGGTCGACCACGTGTCGTTCGCCTACGCCGGCGCCCTACCGGTGCTCCACGACGTGAGCCTGGTGATCGCGCCAGGCGAGCGGTTGGCCCTGGTCGGACCGACCGGTGCCGGCAAGTCGACGCTGGCCAAGCTGGTCGCCCGCCTCTACGACCCGACCGAGGGCGTCGTGCGCTTCGGCGGGGTCGACCTGCGCGACGCCACCGGCTCGAGTCGTTGCGGCGGCGCATCGTCGTCGTGCCCCAGGAGGGCTTCCTGTTCCACGGCACGATCCGCGACAACGTGCGGGTGGCTCGCGAGGGGGCGACCGACGCCGAGGTCGATGCCGCCGCTCGCCGATGTCGGCGTGCTCGACCGCTTCTCGGCCCTGCCCGACGGGCTCGACACCGAGGTGAACGAGCGGGGCACCCGACTGTCGGCCGGCGAGAAGCAGCTGGTGTCTCTGGCCCGGGCGGCGCTGGTCGACCCGGCGCTGCTCGTGCTCGACGAGGCCACCTCGAGCCTCGATCCGGGGACCGAGCTGCTCGTCGAGCGGGCCATGGACCGCATCATGACCGGTCGCACGGTCGTGGTCATCGCCCATCGGCTGTCGACCGCCGAGCGGGCCGATCGCGTCGGCGTGGTGTCCGGAGGCCGGCTGGTCGAGCTGGGCTCCCACGACGACCTGATGACACGGGAAGGCCACTACGCCGCCCTGTTCGCCACGTGGGCGACCGGTCTGGCCGGCGCCGGCTGATCAGACGACGAAGCCGGTCTCGATCATCTTGCCGACCGGGTCGGGCTCGTCGGGCTCGGTGAAGTAGTAGCCCTGAGCCAGGTGGCAGCCGAGTCCCAGCAGCCGGTCGAGCTGCTCGGCCGTCTCGACGCCCTCGGCGATGGCTTCGAGCTCGAGCGTGTTGGCCAGGTTGACGATGGCGGCGACGATGGTCGAGTCCTCGGGATCGGGTCCGAGGCCGGACACGAACGACTGGTCGACCTTCAACACGTCGACCGGGAAGCGTCGCAGGTAGCTCAACGACGAGTAGCCGGTGCCGAAGTCGTCGATGGCGAGGGTCACGCCGAGGGCCTTCAGCTCCCAGAGCGTGTCGATCACGCCGGAGGCATCGTCCATCAGCACGCTCTCGGTGATCTCGAGGCACAGCTTGCTCGGGGTCAGGCCCGAGCCTTCGAGCACGCCTTGCACGAGCACGGGCAGGTTGGACGTGGTCAGCTGGCGGGCCGACAGGTTCACGTGGACACGGGGTGCGGCGTGGCCGAAGCGCTCCTCCCACCGGCGACCATGTTCGCAGGCCATGCTGAGCACGCGCAGACCCAGGCCGACGATGAGACCGGTCTCCTCGGCCAGCCCGATGAACTCGCTCGGCGCCAGCAGCCCCCGCGTCGGATGGTCCCAGCGGGCCAGGGCCTCGACGCAGAACACCTTGCCCGTCTCGAGGTCGACGCCGGGTTGGAAGCGGACGACGATCTCGCCGTTCTCGATGCCGGCGGCCAGCTCCTCGGACAGCTCCACTCGGTGGGCCGACCGGCGCCGCATGCTCTCGTCGTAGATCTCGAGGCGGGCCCGGCCCAGATCCTTGGCCCGGTACATGGCGGCGTCCGCGTCGCGGAGGATGGCTTCGGGGTGCACGCCGCCCGACGACAGGGCGATGCCGATGCTCGACGTGATGGCCAGCTCGGTCCCCGCCGAGGTCGAAGGGCCGGGTCTCGATGGCGGCGGCCACGCGGCGGGCGACGGCGACGGCATGGTCCTGGTCCTCGACGTCACCGCACAGGATGACGAACTCGTCGCCGCCCATGCGGGCCACGGTGTCGGCCGGGCGCACGACCGCCGAGATGCGTCGGGCCGCCTGCGCCAGCAGCTCGTCGCCGACGTCGTGACCCAGGGTGTCGTTGACCTGCTTGAACCGGTCGAGGTCGAGGAACAGCAGGGCGACCAGTCGGTGCTCGCGCTCGGCCCGGGCCAGCTCGAGCTCGAGGTGGTCGAGCAGCAGGGCCCGGTTGGGCAGGGCGGTCAGCGAGTCGTGGGTCGCCTGGTGGGCCAGATCGGCCTCGAAGCGCTTGCGCTCGGTCACGTCGCGGCCGACCGTCGACAGCTGGTGCATCGTGCCGTCGGATCGCAGGACCGGGCGTGATCGACCTGCCACACCAGGATCTCGGCGCCGTCGGCGCTGAACATGGTGCAGCTCGCCCGTCCAGGCCTGGCCGGCGCGGAGGATCGGGAGGATCTCGTCGTAGTAGGTCTCGAGGCTGGCCCGTGTGTAGAGGGTCGAGCCGATCACCTTGGTGATGTCCCGATCGACGAACCCGAACACGTCGCGGGCGGCACGGTTCAGGTAGACGAGCGTGCCCGAGCTGCCGTCGGTGATGCCCACGAGGTCGCTGGTGGTCTCGATGATCTCGGCCAGGCGACCGTTCTGCTCCTGGGCCGCGACCAGCTCGGTGATGTCCTCGACCGAGCCGATGATCCCGGTGACCCGACCGTTCTCGTCCACGGTGGCCACGCCCTGGTTGGTGAGCCAGTGGACGAAGCCATGGGCGTCGACGATGCGGTACTGGTCCCGGAAGACCCCGCCGTGGCGGATCACGTCGAGCAGGCCCTTGGCCACCCGGTCGTAGTCGTCGGGGTGCACCGGCGCCATGGCCTCCTCATAGGTGGCCGGCGGCGTCGCCATGCGGGTGATCTCGCACCACTGGGGGTTGACGTAGGTGACGCGGCCGTTGGCGTCGGCCTGGTAGATCCCGACGGGGATCGATTCGGTGAGGGTGCGGAAGCGGGTCTCGCTCTCGGTCAGCGCGTCGACAGCCAGACGTCGGTCGGTCACGTCCTCCATCACCGAGTGCAGGAACAGCTCGCCGTTCTCGTTGGTGAGGGTGGTGCCGCCGCTCACCCACACGGTCCGCCCGTCGGGGCGGATGAGGCGCCGCTCGCTCTCGATCGAGTCGATCTCGCCGTTGAGCAGGTGGACCATCTGGTCGCGGTAGGCGAGGGCGTCAGCCGGGTGGAGCAGCGAGCCTGGCGGTCGGGCCATCAGCTCGGCGGGCGACGCCCCCATCATGTCGGCGAAGGCCTGGTTGACCTCGAGGAGCTGACCCGACAGCGTGCTGAGCACCTGCCCGACGGGGGCCTCGTCGATCAGCCGGCGATAGCGGGTCTCGCTGCGACGCAGGGCCTCTTCAGCCGCCTTGCGCTCGGTGATGTCGAGGGCGAGGGTGAAGTAGGTCACGGGCTCGCCGGCGGCGTTGCGCTCGAGGGTCGTGGTGCTCGACACCCAGATGATGCTGCCGTCCTTGTGCAGCAGGCGCCGCTCGCATTCGAACGAGTCCTCCGCGCCCGCCACGAGCTGGCCGGTGAGCGCGACCGCGGCCTCCCGATCGTCGGGATGGACGAACTTGAGGGCGTTGGTCCCGATCAGCTCCTCGGGGGTGCGACCCATCAGTGCGGCGTGGGCCCGGTTGACCTCCAGCACCGTTCCGTCGACCGAGCAGATGGTCTGGCCGACCGGAGCCTTGGCGATCAGGTTGCGGAACCGCTCGTCGGACCGCTCCTGGGCCTCGGCCAGCTCGAACAGGTCGGTCAGGTCGAGGGCGGTGCTCACATAGCCCGACAGCTGGCCGTCCTCGTCGAGGTACGGGGCACCCTGGGCCAGCATGTGGCGGATCTCGCCGTCGGGGCGGACGATCCGCGACTCGTGCTCGAAGTTCTCGAGCTTGCGTCCCGAGGTGATGTAGGCCTTGGCCAGCGCCTTGCGGTCGTCGGGGTGGACCAGGTGCTCGAGGATCTCGTAGGGGATGGGGATCGGGTGTTCGATCCCGGTGATCTCCCGCCAGCGCCGGTTGGCGAAGAGCACGGTGCCGTCCGGGCGGGCCGCGACGATGCCGACTGGCGCCGTCTCCGCCATCTGGCGGAAAGGATCGGTTCTCGGTACGGGGTCGCCGGGGAACTCGGCGGGGGCCTCGAGGTCGCTCATAGTGACACGTACCCAATCGGCAGGAGCGCTTCGGAGTGTAAGTCAGCGTTTGGGGCGTCACCCGTAGGGATCCGGGTAGAGGGTTTGTTACTATCCACGTAGGAGAAATTCCCCAAGAGGAGCCGCGGCTGATGGCCACAACCGAGATCGACCTCGACCTGGGTCGCTACAAGCTGGGTTGGAGCGATGCCGAGGACTACGTCTTCAAGCCCAAGCGGGGCTTGACCGAGGACATCATCCAGGAGATGTCCTGGATGAAGGGCGAGCCGAACTGGATGCGGGACTACCGGCTCAAGTCCTACGAGCACTTCCTCCGCCGCCCGATGCCCAACTTCGGCGGCGACATGTCCGAGATCTTCTTCGACGACATCTACTACTACATCAAGCCGACCGACCATCAGGTCGACGCGTGGGACGAGCTGCCCGACTCGGTCAAGCAGACCTACGAGAAGCTCGGCATCCCCGAGGCCGAGCGCAAGTACCTGGCCGGGGTGACCGCCCAGTACGAGTCCGAGGTCGTGTACCACCGCAACCGCGACGACCTCGAAGCCCAGGGCGTCATCTTCACCGACATGGACACGGCCCTGCGTGAGCACCCCGAGATCGTCCGCGCCTACTTCGGCACGGTGATCCCCAAGAACGACAACAAGTTCGCCGCCCTCAACTCGTCGGTCTGGTCCGGTGGCTCGTTCATCTACGTGCCTCCCGGCGTCAACGTCGAGATGCCGCTGCAGGCCTACTTCCGCATCAACGCCGAGAACATGGGCCAGTTCGAGCGCACGCTGATCATCGCCGACGAGGGCAGTCAGGTGCACTACATCGAGGGCTGCTCGGCTCCGGTCTACACGACCGACTCGCTGCACTCGGCCGTGGTCGAGATCATCGTCAAGCCCAGCGCCCGCGTGACCTACACGACCATCCAGAACTGGTCGAACAACGTGTTCAACCTGGTCACCAAGCGCGCCCGGGTCGAGGCCGAAGGCCACATGGAGTGGATCGACGGCAACATCGGCAGCCGCCTGACCATGAAGTACCCCGCGGTGTACATGGTCGGGCCCAAGGCGTCGGGTGAGGTGCTCTCGGTCGCCTACGCCGGCCCCGGCCAGCACCAGGACGCCGGCGCCAAGATGGTGCACGCCGCCCCCGAGACCACGTCGAAGATCGTGTCCAAGTCCATCTCCAAGGACGGCGGTCGCACGAGCTACCGCGGCCTGGTGCGGGTCGAGGACGATGCCTACGGCTGCAAGAGCCACGTGCAGTGCGACGCGCTGATCCTCGACGACAAGAGCGTCTCCGACACCTTCCCCTCCATGGAGGTCGGCGCCCGCGACGCCATCGTCGGCCACGAGGCCACCGTGTCCAAGGTGGCCGACGAGCAGCTCTTCTACCTCATGAGCCGCGGGCTCTCCGAGGAGCAGGCCATGGGGATGGTCGTCAACGGCTTCATCGAGCCGGTGACCCGCACCCTGCCCATGGAGTACGCGGTCGAGTGGAGCCGCCTCATCGAGCTCCAGATGGAAGGCTCGGTCGGCTGAGTGCCGATGCGAGAGGAGTGCAAGCACTTCGAGAGCCGCACCTACGACGACGGCGAGACCGTACGCAAGTGCAACCTCGATCTGGCCCCCGAGGCGCCGTGGCGCTGCCCTGACGACTGCCCTCGTTTCGAGCGCCGTTTGGCCGACGTCAACTGGAACCACGGCAGCCTCGTCGAACCGGCCATCGAGGACGAGCCCACCGGCGAGGGCATCGCCGAGCTGCTCGACGAGGCCGAGGACATCGTCAACGCCGTGGGCCCGGACGTCCTCGCCGACGTCGAGGCCGAGCAGGGCCGCACGTCGGGCTCGGGCGGGGCCGCCGCCCGGTTCAAGGGCTGGTTCCGCCGCAAGGGCTGAACGGCCGGTCGCTCAGCCCGTCGAGCCGCCCCCGGATGGCGGCTCGGGTTCGGCCGCTCCCTTGAGGCCCCATCGTTCGAGCTCCACGAGCAGGGCCGCATCGTCAGACGCACCTGCGGTGGCCGGGGCGGTCACGACGCGATCGGCGAGGATGTCGTCGAGATCGGAACCTGGCCCGGCTTCATGCAGCCGTGAGGGCCAGCTCTGGCAGTACAGCCACCCGTAGAGCGCGACCACCGCGACCGCGAACAGCAGCGTGAGGCCGGTGAGCGAGAGGTAGGGGGGCGTCCACTGCGGTTTCGCGAAGATCCACCACTGCCCGTCGGCCCCGGCGCTGTAGCGACGCAGGATCTGGGCGAACGACGCCAACTGGACGAACACCAGGATGGCCAGACCCATCACCTGGGCCCGCCTGGGCCAGGTCAGGCCCCGCGCGTCCAGCTGCTCGCCGATGGCCAACGCCGCGACCAGCAGGAGTCCCGCCGCGAATCCCACCTCGTAGCGCCCCTGGAAGTAGCCGAGCCGGACGGTGCCGATGGCGACCGGCACCAGGAACACGGCGGCGGCGATCGCCGCCGTCACGGCGGCCAGGCGGCGCGGCCCGAAGAAGCAGGCGGCGATCACCAGGAAGGCGACCATGGCCTCGACCAGCGTGTACACCGGGAAGGGCAGGTAGGACTCGCCCCAGCCGAGGACGCCGACGATCTGCTGCAGGGAGGTCGGTACCTGGTGCACGGCGCCCCAGAAGCTCCCCGAGCTCGTCGAGCCGGTCGCCGCCCACGCCGCGCCGCCTCCCGACAGGAAGGAGACCAAGGCGCTCACCCCGATCGCGCCGAGGCCGACCCACATCGCTCGGCGTCTCGCCAGCTCGCGGATCCGGCTCCACGGGGTCAGGGCCACCAGCGCGAGGATCACCAGGAGGGCCCAGTAGAGCGAATCTCGGCGCAGGAGCAACAGCACGCACACAGGACCGGCGAAGCGAGCCACAGACGATGGTCCGTTGACCGGCTCGCCACGCGCCAAGAGGATGCCTCCGGTCCAGGCCGCGAGGGTGGCGGCGATGGCCAGGCCGCTCGGGTTCACGGAGCCCCCGAAGAAGTAGGCCGTCGGCACCAGAGCGACGCCGAGGGCCAGGAGCAGCGGGGCCGGACTGATCACCTTGGCCAAGGTGTCGACGGCGAGGGCCATCAACAGCGCGACGAACGCGGCCGAGACGAACCTCATGAGGTACAGCGACCACTGGCCTGACGCGACGAGCGTCGGCCATCCGACCAGCGCGTAGTAGTACGGCGGGTACGAGGACGTCCGGGAATACACGCTGACATCGGGGCCGCGGAAGCTCGGCAGTCCGCAGGCGGCGGACGACTGTGCCCTGCCGACCCAGCACGGCCAGAACGACAAGAGGTTCCCCACGTCGAACACGTGCGGCGCCACGTAGGAAGGTGCGCCAGTGATCGAGTCGGCCTGGCCTCGGCCCTGTCCGTGCACGACCCCGTAGCTGGCCGCCATGTGCTCGTTCTCGTCGGCCGGCCCGAACATCGGAACGGCGAGCGACCACAGGACCAGTACCGCCAGGAAGAGCAGGAACGTGACGAGGAACCGCTGGCGCGCTGATGAGCGGGCCTCCCGCCAGTTCCGAAACACGGGGCGGGAACCTAGTGGACCAATTGGGCCGGGCGGTGTCGGGTGCCGACCCCCGCCTTGAATTACTCCTACGTGGGTAGTGTATTTTCTGACCCCGCCATGCCGACGACCTCCGCGAGCTTCGTTCCTGCTGTCGCCCGGGCCCTGCCGGGGCCGGAGTGGCTGCGCGCCCGGCGCCAGGCGGCGGCGGAACTGGCGGCCCAGCTGGATCTGCCCACCAGCGAGGAGGAGATCTGGCGCTACAGCCGAGTCGACGACCTCGAGCTCGACGACTTCGCGCCGGCCGACGACGACGACCAACCGGACCTGCCGGCGGGCGCGGTCACCGTGGTCGACGGCGTCAACGACCGGGCCGGAGCCGTCATCGTCCGCAACGGGCGGGTGGTGCACCTCGAGCTGGCGGCGCACTGGCGCGACCAGGGGGTGACGCTCGGTCCGGCCGTCGACGACAGCACGCTGGGCTCGGTCGCCGACCGAGGTGGCGAACCGACGACCGAGTTCTTCGAGAACCTCAACGATGCCTTCAGCCGCGAGCCCGTGGTGCTCCATGTGCCGCGTGGCGTGACCGTCGACCGACCGTTCGTCATCGTCGACTGGAACGACCTCGAGGGCGCCGCCAGCTTCCCTCGATTGGTCGTGAGCATCGGCCCCGACGCCGAGGCGACCGTGCTCGACCACCACGGCGGCGACGACGTGAGCGCGCTGGTGGTGCCGGTGATCGAGCTCGACGTGGCCCAGGCCGGACGGCTCCGGTACCTCAACGTGCAGGAGCGGGGAACCGGCTCGTGGCAGATCGCCGCGCAGCTGTCGCGGGTCGAACGGGACGCCACGCTCTACGCGGCGCAGGCCGCCCTCGGCGGCTGCTACGCCCGCACGCGCGCCGATTGCCGCCTCGTGGGTCGCGGTGCCACCGGCAACCTGGCCGCCGTCTACTTCGGCGAGGGCGACCAGACCCTCGACTTCCGGACGTTCCAGGACCACGCCGCGCCCGACACCACCTCGAACCTGTTGTTCAAGGGTGCTGTCGACGGTGACTCACGATCGGTGTACACGGGCCTGATCCGGGTGCGACCCGAGGGACGCGGCACCAACGCCATCCAGACCAATCGCACCATCAAGCTGAGCGACCACGCGTGGGCCGAGTCGGTGCCCAACCTCGAGATCGAGAACAACGACGTCCACTGCGCCCACGCCTCGGCCGTCGGGCCGATCGACGAGGAGCAGCGCTTCTACCTCGAGAGCCGGGGCGTACCGCCCGAGGTGGCCGAACGGCTGATCGTGGCTGGGTTCTTCGACGAGGTGCTCGATCAGCTTCCGGTGGCCGAAGCGGTCGGTGCGCTGCGCACCCGCATCGCCGAGCGGCTCGAGTCATGACCGAGGAACGGATCTGCTCGATCCACGACGTCGACCCGGGTCAGGCCAAGCGGTTCGACATCGGTCGGCTCAAGATCGCCGTCGTGCGCATAGGCGACGACTGGTACGCCATCGGGGACACGTGCACGCACCAGAAGATCAGCTTGTCCGAGGGCGAGGTGCACGAGGACATCCGCTCGATCGAGTGCTGGAAGCACGGCAGCAGCTTCTCGCTCGAGACCGGCGAGCCCAACTCGCTGCCGGCGACCAAGGCCGAGCCGACCTACGTCCTGCGGATCGACGGCGAGGACGTCCTGGTGGTGCTGCCATGAGCGAGCTGCGCGTCGAAGGGCTGCGGGCCTCGGTCGCCGGCCGCGAGATCCTGACCGGGATCGACCTGGTCGTGCGCAGCGGCGAGGTCCACGCCGTCATGGGCCCGAACGGGTCGGGCAAGTCGACGCTCTCGCACGTGATCATGGGTCGACCCGGCTATGAGGTGACAGGTGGCTCGGTGACCCTCGACGGCATCGACGTCCTGGCCCTCGAGCCCTGGCAGCGAGCGCAGTCCGGGCTCTTCCTGGCCATGCAGTACCCGACCGAGGTGCCGGGCGTGAGCCTCGAGGCCATCCTCACCGCCGCGGCCGAGGCGGCCGGTCGTGACGCCGGGGCGATCCGCACCCGCATGGAGATCGAGGCCGAGCGCATCGGCTTCGAGCCGCAGTTCCTGGCCCGTCCCCTCAACGTCGATCTGTCCGGCGGCGAGAAGAAGCGCAACGAGACCCTGCAGCTCGCCGTGCTCGAACCCCGCTTCGCCATCCTCGACGAGCTCGACTCGGGGCTCGATGTCGACGCCCTGCGGGCCTGCAGCCGGCGCATCGAGGCGCTGACCCACGACTCGTCCCTCGGCGTGCTGGCCATCACCCACTACAGCCGGCTCCTCAAGGAGCTCAAGCCCGATGTCGTGCACATCCTGGCGAGGGGCCGTATTCAGGCCACCGGCGGACCCGAGCTGGCGGCCCAGCTCGAAGAGACGGGGTATGCCGAGTGGGGCGCCGACGAGATCGCCGCCGGCCGCGGCGATCCGTTGGCCGATCCGTTCGCCGATCCGCTCGCCTGAGTGGACATCGTCAGCAGCGAACCGCTTCGTCACAACGCGTTCAACGCGGTGACGACGTCGATCGACAAGTGCGAGACGGCGGACGGCCACGTGCTCGTGCGCAAGCGCCTCGGTCGTCACAAGCCCGACGCCCCGGACCACTGGCTGGCCTCGGACGACCCGACGCACTGGAACTGGTGGCGCCGCGAAGCGGACGCCTACACCAGCACCGCCCTGCGTGAGTCGCTCGAGGGGACCGGGCTCGAGATCCCGCCCGCCATCGTCGAGGCCGATGACGGCGGCGAGGAAGGTGTCACGTTGTGGATCGACTTCGTGGGGGGCACGCCGGGCACGGCCTTCGACCTCCGGGATCACGAGGCCTTGGCGCGCGGCCTCGGTAGGTGGCAGGCCGGTCCGCCCCTCGATGCACCGTGGCTGTCGCGTGGATTCATCCGCGCCTACTCGGAGTCGAAGCCGGCGCCCTACGAACTGGTCGATGACGACCGACCGTGGTCCGAGCCCATCATCCGCGACTGCTGGTCCACGTCGTTGCGGGCCGGCTGGGCCCGGCTCCTGGCCCACCGCGAGCGCCTGCTCGACGTCCTCGAGCGCCTGCCCCGAGCTCGATGCCACCTCGACGTCTGGGCCGGGAACGCCACCCGCCGGCCCGACGGCACCGTCGCCTTGTTCGACTGGTCGTTCTGCGGCGATGGCGCGCTCGGCGAGGACATCGGCAACCAGGTCCCCGACGGGGTCTTCGACCTGTTCTGGCCGGCCGAGCGGCTGGGTGAGCTCGAGACCGCGGTGTTCACGGCCTATCTCGACGGCCTGCGGATGGCGGGTTGGGACGGCGATCACCGGGTGGTGCGCCTGGGGATGGTGGCGTCGTGTGTGAAGTACGCCTGGCTGCTGCCCACGATGCTGGCCGAGGCCCACTCACCGGTCGCGACCGCCTATTGGCGTGAGGTCTCACCGACGCTGAAGTACACGGCCCGGGGGACCGGGATGGCCCGCCTGGTCAACTGGTGCGACGAGGCGCTGGTGCTGGCCGATCGCCTGGGCTACTGATAGGTGCGTGCGCTTCTTCAGCTTCCACCTCATGCCGTATCCGGGCCTACCCGAGGACTACGACGGTCCGGCCTGGGTGACCTGTCCGAACGAGCTGTTCGACCCGGCGGTCGGCCAGGACGTCTACAACCGCTACATCGACGAGCTGGTCTACGCCGAGGAGCTCGGCTTCGACGGCGTGTGCGTCAACGAGCACCATCAGAACGCGTACGGGATCATGCCGTCGCCCAACCTGATCGCATCGGCATTGGCCCGCGAGACCAGCCGCGTCAAGATCGCCGTCGTCGGCAACGCCCTCCCGCTCTATGACCCGCCGACCCGTGTCGCGGAGGAGTTCGCCATGATCGACAACCTGTCGCGCGGCCGGCTCATCGCCGGCTTCGTGGTCGGGGGCGGCCCCGAGTACTACTCGTTCTCGATCAATCCGGCCCACGCCCGCGAGCGCTTCGCCGAGGCCCACGACATCATCATGAAGGCGTGGACCGAGCCTGGCCCTCAGGAGTACATCGGCAAGCACTACAAGCTGCGCTTCCTGAACACGTGGCCCCGCCCCGTGCAGCAGCCCCACCCCGAGATCTGGATCCCCGGCGCCGGCTCGCTCGAGACGATGGAGTTCGTCGCCGCCCACCGCTACGCCTACATGGGCATCCCGTACTTCCACCGCTCGGTGTTCGAGCGCACCTTCGGCATGTTCCGCGACGCCTGCGAGCGGGAGGGCTACACGGCCGACCCGCTGCAGTCGGGCTGGCTCACCCCGATCTACGTGGCCGAGACCGACGAGCAGGCCCGGGCCGAGTACGAATCCCACTTCTGGTACTGGGTGCGCAAGCTGCTGCCGGGCATCACCATCACCCCGCCGGGGTACACGTCGCTGCGCTCACTCGAGAGCCAGATGAAGGGCGCCGGCACCTTCGCCGTGAACCTCCAGACGTGGGACGAGGTCGTCGAAGGCCGTTACGCCATCGTCGGGTCCCCCGAGACGGTGTACGCCCAGCTCGAGGACTGCCTCACCAGCTTCGGCACCGGCAACCTGCTCGGGCTCTTCCAACTCGGCACGCTGCCGGCGGCCGAGACGCAGCGCAACCTCGAGCTGTTCTCGAGCGAGGTGATGCCCCGGTTGCGCGAGCGGTTCCCCGAGGGCCACCCCGTGCTCGAGTCGCTCTCGACCGAGGGCGTCGCCTGATGGGCCAGATCTCGACCGACCTCGTCTCGACCCGGCTGGGCCAGATCCAGGTGCGCCGCGGCGGACCCGGCGGATCGGTGCCGACCGTCGTCTACCTCCATTCGGCCACCGGCGAGGGCGACGGCCTGGCCGTGCTCGACGCGCTGGCTGAGGTGGTCGACGTGGTGGCCCCGATGTTCCCCGGCTTCGGCGAGTCCGAGGGCATCGAGCAGATCGACGACATGGACGACGCCGTGTTCCACCTGCTCGATCTGTGGGAGGTGCTCGGCCTCGACGCTCCCGCCGTCGTCGGGGTGTCGCTCGGCGGGTGGATGGCCGTCGAACTGGCCACCCGCTATCCCGAGCGGGTCGGCCGCCTCGTGCTCGTCAACCCGGTCGGCCTCTACCTGCCCGGGGCCGAGATCAAGGACATCTTCGGGCGATCGCCCGGCGAGATGGCCGAGGACCTGTTCTACGACCAGACCCTGCCCATCCCCCAGATGATGCACATGATGGACGAGCTCTCCAACGACACCACGCGCTCGGCCGAGATCCCCTTCGAGATGGTGCGGCCGGTGTTCCAGACCATGGCGGCGACGGCCCGGCTGGGCTGGGATCCCTACCTGCACGATCCCAAGCTGGCCAAGCGGCTGTGGCGCGTGAGCATGCCGACCCTCGTCATCCGGGGCCGCCACGACACCCTCGTGCCCGCCGCCCACGCCGAGTACTACGCCGCCCACATCGACGGCGCCCGCCTGGTCGAGATGGACGGAGTGGCCCACCTGGCGCCGCTCGAGCAACCTGACCAGGTGGCGAAGCTGGTGACCGACTTCGCGTCAACCTGAGGAGGCCCACCCATGGGCAGGATCGACAACCCCGACGTACCGGACTGGGACGCGGTGGACGGGCGGCTGCGTCGCGAGCTCGCCTTCGCCGACTTCAGCGAGGCCTTCGCCTTCATGACCAGGGTGGCCATGGTCGCCGAGCAGATGAACCATCACCCCGACTGGTCCAACAGCTGGAACAAAGTGACGATCGCCATCACCAGCCACGACGAGGGTGGCATCACCGATCAGTGCGTCGACTTCGCCACCCGGGTCAACCGGCTGGTTGGTTGACCTCGTCGAGACCCTGCGCCAGCGTGTTCCACGAGAGCGTGGCGCACTTGATGCGCACGGGGAACTTGACGACGCCGCGGAAGGCTTCGAGGTCGCCGAGCGGGACGTCGACGGGATCGTCGAGGTCGGCCTCGTCGCCTTCGAGGCTGCTCTCGTGGATCGACATCATCCCCTTGAACGCCCGGGTGAGGTCGCGGACCTCGTCGACCGACTTGCCCTTGACCGCGGCCGACATCATCGACGCCGAGGACTGGCTGATCGAACAGCCCTGACCGTTGATGCGGATGTCGTCGACGATCCCGTCGTGCACGTCGAGGAAGACGATGATCTCGTCGCCGCAGAGCGGGTTGAAGCCCTCGACCCGATGGGCGGGCGGGGCCTCGAGCTCACCGCGGTTGCGCGGGTTGCGGTAGTGGTCGAGGATGATCTCGCGATACAGGTCTTCGAGGCCGGGCATGAGTGGTCCTAGGTGTCCGTCTAGAGAGCGAAGAAGTGGCCGGCGGCGTCGAGGGCGTCGGCCAGGGCGTCGATGTCGGACTGGTCGTTATACACGTAGATCGAGGCGCGAGCGGTGGCTCCGACCCCGAGGCGGCGCATGAGCGGCTTGGCGCAATGATGCCCGGCGCGGACGCAGACGCCTCGTTCGTCGAGCACCTGGGACAGATCGTGGGGGTGGACGTCGCGGTAGGAGAACGACAGCACCCCGCCGCGGGCTGACGTGTCGGCCGGGCCCTGGATGATCAGCTCGTCGCCGAAGCGATCGGCGAGGGTGCGCAGCGCGTAGTCGGTGAGGCTGATCTCGTGGTCGCGCACGGCCTCCATGCCGAGGGCCTCGAGGTAGTCGACGGCCGCACCCAAGCCGATGACCTCGGCGATGGGAGGCGTGCCGGCCTCGAACTTCCAGGGGATGTCGTTGGGCGTCCAGCCGTCGAGACGCACGTCGCGGATCATCTCGCCGCCGCCGAGGAAGGCGGGCATGGCCTCGAGCAGCTCGTCGCGGGCCCACAGGACACCGACGCCGGTCGGTCCGAGCATCTTGTGGCCCGTGAAGCCCAGGAAGTCGGCCCCCAGCTCGGTGACGTCGGTCGGTCGGTGGGGGACGTACTGGGCGGCGTCGACCAGGCACAGCGCGCCGGCGGCGTGGGCGGCGTCGGTGAGCTGGCGCACCGGCGTCAGTGTCCCGAGCACGTTGGACATGGCCGTGACGCCGAACAGCTTGGCGCCCTCGAGCAGCTGGTCGAGGTTGGTCAGATCGAGCGTGTAGTCCTCGGCCATCGGCACGAAGCGCAGCTCGATCCCGCGCTCCTCGCGCAGGATCATCCAGGGCACCAGGTTGGCGTGGTGCTCGATCTCGGTCAGCACGACCACATCGCCCGCGGCCAGGTTGGCCCGGCCCCAGCTGTAGGCCACCAGGTTGAGGGCCTCGGTGACGTTCTTGGTGAAGACCACGCCGCTGGTCGACGGCGCCTTGATGAACCGGGCGATCTTGGCCCGCGCCGCCTCGTAGCGATCCGTCGCCTCGGCGGCGATGCCGTAGACGCCGCGGTGGACGTTGGCGTAGGTCGTCTCGTACAGCTCGTCCATCGTGTCGAGGACCGGGCGCGGCTTCTGCGACGACGAGGCCGAATCGAGGTACACGATGGGCGTGCCCCCGACCTCGACCTTGGTCAGCAGGGGGAAGTCGGCCTTGATGCGGGCCGGGTCGAGCGAGTCGGTCGGTCCAGTCAGCGCCATGCTTCGTATCCTTCGGCCTCGAGCCGGGTCACCAGCTCCAACCCGCCGCTGTCGACGATCCGCCCGTCGATCATGATGTGGACGCGGTCGGGGGCCAGCTCGTCGAGCAACCGCTGGTAGTGGGTGATGGCCAGCACGCCGAGACCGGGGCGGGCGCCCCGGACCTCCTGCACGCCCTTGGCCACGACCCGCAGGGCGTCGATGTCGAGGCCCGAGTCGGTCTCGTCGAGGATGGCCAGCTCTGGTTCGAGGATGGCCATCTGGAGCACCTCGTTGCGCTTCTTCTCGCCCCCCGAGAAGCCCTCGTTGAGGTAGCGATCGGCGAACGAGGGGTCCATGTCGAGCCGGCTCATCCACTCCATGATCGACAGGCGCAGCTCGAGCATCGACATGTCGATCCCCTTGCGGGCCGACAGCGCCTGACGCAGGAAGTTGAGCACCGACACCCCCTGTATCTCCTGGGGGTACTGGAAGGCCAGGAACATGCCGGCCTTGCCCCGCACGTCGGCGGACCAGTGGGTCACGTCGTCGCCCTGGAAGAGGATGCGTCCGGACGTGACCTCGTACTCGGGGCTGCCGAGCAGGGCGCTGGCCAGGGTGGACTTGCCCGAGCCGTTCGGCCCCATCAGGGCGTGGACCTCGCCGGCCCCGATGGTGAGATCCACGCCCCGCAGGATCGCGTGGGCGGCACCGCCATCGGCGGCCGCGGCGGCCGGACGGACGTGGAGGTCCTCGATCTCGAACAGCGGGGAAGGCTCGGACATCGACGACATTCTATTAGCACTACGGCGATAGTGGAAATGTCCCGATCAAGAAAACGCCAGCAGATCTTCCTTCCAGGCCCGGAACCGGGTGTGGCGTTCGCCGCTCGGCCCGGTCCCGTCGCCGGACCCGTCGGGGAACAGGCGAAAGGCGTGCTGCGCAGACAGGTCGGAGGCGTCGAGGGCCAGGTACCGGGCGTCGGACCTGGTCGCCGGACCGGCCCGCCAGAGCAGCCAGCGCCCGATGCGTCGCTTGTAGGCGATCAGCGGTTGGCCGATGTCGTCGCCCAGATGGAGCAGCTCGGGTGGGGCCTCGACCCACGCACTGGCTGGGATGTTGCGATCGCGGATCGGCGTCGGGGGCAGATCCTCGGTGTGCACCGGCGTCGGATCGACGGGTCGCCTGTCAGCGGGCAGCGCGGGACCAACCATGGCGGGCAAGGTACCGTGCCGCCATGCGTGTGACCGCCAAAGTCGACTACGCCGTGCGGGCGGCGATGGTCCTCGCTCGGGCCGCCGACGGCGACGGGGGACCGGTCAAGGGCGAGCGGATCGGCACCGAGCAGCACATCCCGGTCAAGTACCTCGAGAACATCCTCAGCGAGCTGCGCCAGAGCGGGATCGTGCGCAGCCAGCGCGGGGCCGAAGGCGGCTACTGGTTGGCCAAGTCCTCGGACGCCGTGACCATCGCCGACATCATTCGCGCCGTCGAGGGGCCGCTGGCCACGGTGCGGGGCGAACGGGCCGAACAACTCGACTACGGCGAGGGATCGGGCGCGCTGCAGCCGATGTGGGTGGCCGTGCGGGCCAGCCTGCGCTCGGTGCTCGAACAGGTCACGCTCGCCGACGTGGTGGCGTCGAAGCTCCCGAAGCACGTCCAGGCGCTGGTCGACGACCCGGCCAGCTGGGTCTAGCCGAGAGCTACCAGCCTCGGTCGACCCACTCCGCCAGCTTTGGGCGCTCGGTGCCGATCGTCGTCTGGTCACCATGGCCCGGCAGCACGATGGTGTCGGCATCGAGGGGGGCGAAGAGCCGCCGGTCGATCGACTCGATGATCTGGGTGAAGTCGCCGCCTGGGAAGGTGGTGTTCCCGGGCCCGCCGGGGAACAAGGTGTCGCCGCTGAACAGGACCGGCGAGCCCTCGATGCGGAAGCACATCGAGCCGGGCGTGTGGCCGGGGGTGTGGATGGTGTGCAGCCGGAGGCGCCCGACGTCGATCACCGACTCGTCGCCGATCACGTAGTCGTAGGCATCGAGCATGTCCGCGTCCTCGGCGGTCACCCCCACCTCGTAGCCGGCGTCGCGCACGGCGGGCACGGCCTGGATGTGGTCCCAATGGCCGTGGGTCTCGAGGACGGTCCGCACCCCGAGATCGCGGCACAGCTCGAGCAGCCGCTCGTGCTCGTTGGCGGCGTCGATGAGCACGGCGTCGCCCGTCTCGCGGCAGCGCAGCACATAGACGTTGTTGTCCATCGGGCCGACCACGACCTTGTGGATCTCGGCCTGCGTGTCCTCGTAGTGGAGTGTGGCCATGGACCCAAACCTATCCCTGGCCCGGCTCGACCGGCGTCGAGTGGTTCTTGACCGCTCGGTCTAGTAAACAGTCCTTCGAACTCTCAGACCCACGCAAGGGGGCACGGCAGCCGTGAACTTCGCCTTTTCCGAGGAGCAGGAAGAGCTCCGCAACATCGTTCGTCAGTTCCTCGAGGCCAAGTCCCCCGAGTCTGCGGTCCGTGAGCAGATGGAGACCGAGAAGGGCTTCGACGATGCGGTCTGGAAGCAGATGTCCGAGCAGCTCGGTCTGCAGAGCCTGATCGTTCCCGAGGAGTACGGCGGCTCGGGCTACAGCTACGTCGAGCTGATCGTCGTGCTCGAGGAGATGGGCCGCGCCCTGCTGTGCGCGCCGTACTTCTCGACGGTCGTGCTGGCCGCCAACACCCTCATCCACTCGGGCGACGATGCGGCCAAGAAGTCGCTCCTGCCCGGCATCGCCTCGGGCGAGACCATCGCCACGCTGGCCTTCACCGAGCCCAACGGCCGCTGGGACGAGTCCGGCATCGAGGCCACTGCCGTTGCCGACGGAGACGGATGGAAGCTCTCGGGCACCAAGTCGTTCGTGCTCGACGGCCACACCGCGGATCTGATCCTCGTCGCCGCCCGCACCCCGGCCGGCGTGAGCCTGTTCCACATCGCCGGTGACGCGCCGGGACTCACCCGCACCGCGCTGTCGACGATGGACCAGACCCGCAAGCAGGCCAAGCTCGAGCTCGACGGCGTGAGCGCCACGCTCATCGGCACCGACGGGGGCGGCTGGGACGTGCTGTCGCAGGTGCTCGACCTGGCCGCGGTGGCGCTGGCCGCCGAACAGGTCGGCGGCGCCCAGATGTGTCTCGACATGTCGGTCGAGTACGCCAAGGTCCGCGTGCAGTTCGGTCGCCCGATCGGCTCGTTCCAGGCCATCAAGCACAAGTGCGCCGACATGCTGCTCGAGGTCGAGTCGGCCAAGTCGGCCGCGTACTACGCCGGCTGGTGCGCATCCGAGCTCAACGACGAGCTGCCGTCGGTGGCCAGCCTGGCCAAGGCCTACTGCTCCGATGCCTACTTCCACGCCGCCGCCGAGAACATCCAGATCCACGGTGGCATCGGCTTCACCTGGGAGCACCCGGCCCACCTGTACTTCAAGCGGGCCAAGTCCTCCGAGCTGCTCTTCGGCGACCCGACGTACCACCGCGAGCTGCTGGCCCAGCGCATCGGCATCTGAGCCCAGCGCGGCGTCAGGCCGCGCTGCTCCAGTGCTGGATGATGACGTCGCGTCCGAACTCGGTCAGGCGGTCACCGACGATCGGTGCCCGCGGATAGGTCGGCGGAGGACGCCGCGGTGGTGGACGAGGCTGGGAGCTCACCACGGATCCGTCGGGACGGGTGAATCGCAGTCCCGCCGAGTCGCGGACGACGCGCCAGCCCGGCCGGTGGATGCGACGGTGATGGATCGGGCACAACAGGACGAGGTTGTCGAGCCGCGTCGGTCCGGCCTTCGACGCCCACCAGATGTGATGGGCGCGCAACAGGCGGGTTCGTCCGCAGCCCGGGAACTGGCAGCAACGGTCGCGGGCGATCAGCGCTCGGCGTTGGGCCGGGGTGGCCAGGCGCGTGGGGGCTGTCGCCGTCACGGGCTGGCCGCGGCGGCTGACCATGGCCACGATCCACGCCTGGCAGAACAGCTCCTCGGCGGTTGTCGATTCGATGTGGCCCCCGTCGTGGAGGTGGGCCCCGTTCTCGTCGATCTCGACGATGGCCTGGTAGGTCTCGGGCACGATGCCGCTGGTGTTGACCCGGCCGGCCAGATAGCTCTCGGCCACCTGCGACAGGGCCTCAGCGTTGGTCAGCGGCGTCGCCCCCGAGCCGGCGTCGTCGAGATCGGAGCGGCGGACGGCGTCGATGGCGGTGGCGATCGGAGCGCCGAGGGCCGCATCCATCGAGCCGCGCCAGCGGTAGCGGCCGCGATCGTCGATGTACCAGCGGAACGTGTCGGGCGCCGGCTCGCCGTCGTCGGGGGACGTGGCGGCTTCGGCGCGCTTCATGTCGCGGATCAAGGTCTGCAGTTGGGAGCCCGACGCCACTCGGGCGGTGTCGACCAGCCGGTCCTCGTTGGCCGGCGTGGCCACCCGGGCCAGGAGGTCGACGGTGCCTTCGGACATGGACCCGGACGCGAACTCGCCGGAGAGCACGGGTAGGTCGGCCAGCCGGCGAGCCAGGCGGAGCGTGCGGGCCGACTCGGCCGGCGTGAGCCCCCACTGGAGGGCGATCCACTCCCTGGCTGTGCCTGCGGCCAGGCTGGCTTCCAGGACGCGCACCTCGGCGGCGATCGTGACCAGCTCGGCCTGCAGCGCCGAGATCGACGAGGCCACCTGTCGACCTCGCTCGGCGAGGGCGCTCAGCCGCTGCTGTGGTGTCGCGCTCGGCTCGTCACTCATACGAACAAGCGTACGCCGAGGGTGTGACAGGGTGGCCGTCGGTCGGTCGCCACCGATCGAGCCCTACTGTGGCGCCATGGCCTGGATCATCGTCGGGATCACCGCCGTGGTGGTCTTCGCCATCGCCGCCGTGACCATCGGTCGGGTGGTGGGGCGCCTCTCGGTCGAGGCGCCCGTCTCGGTCTTCGACGAGGACGAGGCCGTGGACTGGATCGCTGAGCGGCTCCCGTACGAGGTGGCGGCCGAGCTCAGCCACGACGATGTGCGCCAGCTCGTGCTGTGGCACCTCGAGTACTTCGCCTCCGAGGGGGTGGCCACCGAGACGGCCTTCGACGAGCTGCCCGACGCCGTCGTCGTGGTGGACGACGAGAGCCTGGCCTACGTGCTGGGCCGGGCCACCGAGGGCGGCCTCGAGGTCGACGACGTCCAGGTGGTGGCCGTGCTCGAGGTCGAGCACGCCTACCTGGAGGCCATCGGCGCCATCGGTCCCCCCGCCGGGGCCGACCCGCCGCCGGCCGGATCGTGAACGCCAGGTAAATCGCCCCCAAAGCGGCGCGGCGGCGCGTATCCTGTTCGCACCAAGGAAAGGAGGTGGTCCAACTGAGTAGTCACTGTTCTTATGGGACCTTGGAGGTGGCTGGCCGCTAGCGGCAAGCTGGACCACCAGGCGAATACCCGCCAACCACCGCCAGGCCTCACGGTCGGAATCTGGTCCCATCCGACGTACCAACGTGATCCTGGTACTTCCAGCAAGTGTCAGGGAACGGCGCCCTCCGGGGCGCCGTTCCTCGTTTTCGGCGCGCCCGCGGATCGACCCTAGAGTTGACGCGATGGACAGACCCGTTCGCTTCGAGCACAACCGCTGGCTCGGCGACAAGCGCAAGCAGATCGTGTACGACGTCGACAACATCGACGACCCGTCGTTGATCGACGAACTGATGGAGGCCGAGACCTTCGCCGCGTTCGGACCCGACACGTTGGCCGAGGCGCGCAACCGGGGGTACCGGCCGTACAAGGGTGATGGGGCCGGTACCGGCGCGGCCGACGAGGTCGCCTAGCTGTGGAGCGATTGTTCTCGTCGAGTGGCGGGGTCGGGATCTGGGGCCATCTGGTCAAGCCCCGTAGCGCCCCGGGCACGTGGACGCCCGGACTGGTGATCGGGCACGGGTTCCCGAACGGCCGCGGAGGCGGCCGGCTCTCGGCCAAGTCGTTCCCCGAGCTGGCCGACCGCATCGCCACCGAGCTCGGGTGGACCGTGCTGGTGGTGTGCTTCCGCGGCTGTGGCGATTCCGAAGGCGACTTCTCGATGGCGGGGTGGCTCGACGACCTCGGCGCGGCGAGCGACTACCTCCACGAGGTCGACGACGTCGGCGGTGTGTGGATGGCGGGGTTCGGGACGGGCGGGGCGCTCACGGTGTGCGCGGCGGCCACCGATCCACGGGTGCGCGGCGTCGCGGCCATGGGTGCGCCGGCCGACTTCGACGACTGGGCCAGCCACCCTCGGCGGCTCCTGCTGCATGCCCGCGAGGTGGGGATCATCTCCTCGCCGTCGTTCCCCGCGGCGTTCGACACCTGGTCGCGCGAGCTCCGCGAGATACGCGCCGTGGCCGCCGCGCCATTGGTCCATCCCCGCCCGTTGCTCGTGCTCCACGGCTCCGATGACGAGTCGGTGCCGGTCTTCGACGGTCGGGTGCTGGCCGACGCCCACGGATCGGCCGACCTGAGGATCATCGAAGGGGCCAGCCACCAGCTCCGCCACGATCCCCGCGCCATCGCCATCCTGCTCGGATGGCTCGACCGGCAACGCAACCGGTACACGGGCCGGGGTCGGTTCGTCCGTCGCATGATGCGGGGCGACCTCGACGCCAAGGCCAAGCGGGTGCGGGCCATCGTCGAGGACTACGCGGCCAGCCACCCCGAGGTCGTGTTCGTCCAGATCGGATCGAACGACGGCGAGACGAGGGATCCCTTGGCCGACTACATCGATCGCCACGACGGCTGGTCAGGCGTGTTCGTGGAGCCCATCCCCGGCCCGTACTCGAAGGTGGCGTCGAAGCGGAGCGATCGGGACCGCTTCCGGGTCGTCCAGGCCGCCATCACCGATCGGGACGGCACCGTCGAGATGACGACAGTCGATCCCGAGGGCGAGGGTCCCTACGTGCCCGATCGCCTCAGCAGCCTCAACGATTCGGTCATCATGAACCACGCGGCCAAGGTGCCGCACCTGGTCGACCGTCTGCAGCGCGTCTCGGTCCCGGCCATGACGTTCGAGACCTTGACCGACGGGATGACGAAGATCGACCTCATCCTCATCGACACCGAGGGCCACGACGCCGTCGTGCTCGACCAGATCGATTTCGACCGGTGGCAGCCGGAACTGGTCATGTACGAGCACAAGCATCTGGCCAAGGAAGATCAGCGGCGCTGCCGCCAGCGGCTGCAGAAGGCCGGCTATGTCACCACGTCGAGCGGCGACGACACCGTCGCCGTCAGGCGGTGACGGCGACCCGGTCCTGATCCGACGGCCTAGTCGGCCTTGCCCTGACCCTTGGCCTTCTTGGCCTTCTTGAACTCGCGCACCTTGGCCAGCGACTCGGGCGAGTCGACGTCGGCCACCGATCGTGGGGTGGCGTCCGAGAACGGGGCGGCGGCCGCTTCCCACCCGGCCGGCCGCTGGCCCAGTCGCTTGGCCAGGATGGCCATGAAGATCTTGGCCTTCTCGTCGCCGTAGCCGGGCAGGGCCCGCAGGCGCCGGTAGAGCTCGTCGCCGGTGGGGACGTCGCGCCACACGGCACCGGCGTCGCCGTCGTAGTCGTCGACGAGGGCCACGCACAGGTCATGGGTCCGGCGAGCCATGACCGCCGGGTAGCGGTGCAGGGCCGGCTTGGCCACGAACACGGCGACGACGTCGTCGGGTTCCATGGCGGCGATGGCGGTGGCGTCGAGCCGGCCGCCGAGGCGGTCCTTGAGCGTGGCCGGACCCTTGAAGGCCCACTCCATCGGTACCTGCTGGTCGAGCAGCATGCCGATGAGCAGCGCCAGCGGATCGTTCATCAACAGCGCGTCGGCCTCGGGGTCGCCGGTGATGGGCATGGTTGCGGTCGCCATGGCCGCTCAGCCTACCGGGACGCCCTCAGCGCGTGCGGGGGTCGGCGGTGTCGGGGTCGACGTCGTGGCGCTTGATGGCCTCGGCCACCGTCGACGCCTCGACCTGGCCGATCTCGGCCAGGGCGGCCAGGGCGGCGATCTCGACGTGGGCGGCGTCGGTCTCGAAGAAGCGGCGCAGCGCCTCTCGCGTGTCGGATCGCCCGAACCCGTCGGTGCCGAGCGGCACGAACTGGCGACCGGCCGGGACGAAGCGGGCGATCTGGTCGGGTACGGCCTTCATGAAGTCGGTGACGGCGATGATCGGGCCGGTGCTGGCGGCGAGCAGGCGGGTGACCGGCGCCGTCTCCGGCTCGTCGTAGGGGTGGAGGCGGTTGTGGCGCTCGATCGTCAGGGCGTCCTCGCGGAGGCGCTTGTACGACGTGGCCGACCACAGCTCGGCGCCGATGCCCAGCGCGCCGAGTGCGGTCTGGGCGGCCCGGGCCGCACCCTGCGCCGACCCCGAGAACACGATGGTCACCGCCGGTTCGAGCCCGTCGGGCGACCCGGCCCAGCGGTAGACGCCGTCGAGGATGTCCTCGTCGGTGACGCCGTCGGGGCGGGCCGGCATCGGGTAGTTCTCGTTGTAGAGGGTGAGGTAGTAGAAGACCGATTCGTCGTCGCCGTACATCCGCTTGATGCCGGCCCGGACGATGGCCGCCATCTCGTAGGCGAAGGCGGGGTCATAGGCCTGACACGTCGGCGACGTCGACGCCAATACGAGGCTGTGGCCGTCCTGGTGCTGGAGTCCCTCGCCGAGCAGCGTGGTGCGCCCGGCGGTCGCCCCGACGAGGAAGCCCTTGGCCTGGGCGTCGGCGGCGGCCCAGATCAGGTCGCCGACGCGCTGGAACCCGAACATCGAGTAGAAGACGAAGAAGGGGACCATCGGCACGCCGCGGTGGGCGTAGGAGGTGCCGGCGGCGGTGAAGCTGGCCATCGAGCCGGCTTCGGTGATGCCCTCCTCGAGGAGCTGGCCGTCCTGGCTCTCGGTGTAGGAGAGCAGCAGCTCGGCGTCGACCGACTCGTAGCGCTGGCCGTGGGCGGCGTAGATGCCGAACTCGCGGAACAGCGCGTCCATCCCGAACGTGCGGGCCTCGTCAGGGATGATCGGCACGATCCGTGGTCCGAAGCCC
Organism: uncultured Microthrixaceae bacterium; assembly: GCA_963734965.1. Taxonomy (GTDB): domain Bacteria; phylum Actinomycetota; class Acidimicrobiia; order Acidimicrobiales; family Acidimicrobilacustridaceae; genus UBA4742. The sequence goes on from CAVTJK010000003.1 coordinate 867,491, forward strand.
TCGGCGCGCGCCAGGTTGCGCAGCAGTCGGGTGAACGCCATCGTCGTCGACACCGACTGCTGGCCCGATCCGGCCGCGAACTCGGTGAACGGGGCGTCGGGCGGGAGGGCGAGCGGTCGGCGCACGGCGGTCGAGCGCAACGGCAGCGAGCCGTCGAGGGCGTTGCGCCGCTCGATCAGGTAGCGGTACTCGGCCGAGTCCTCAGGCGGCCGGTAGTAGGGCGGGTCGTCGCCGCTCATGGCGGCGTCGCTGATCACGTCGTCGAGGTGGAGGCGGATGCGCAAGGTCTCGAGCTGGGCCTTGGTCATCTTCTTGATCTGGTGCGTCGCGTTGCGCGCCTCGACGTCGGTGCCCAGGGTCCAGCCCTTGATCGTCTTGGCCAGGATCACGGTCGGCGCGCCCACCTGCTCGGTCGCCGCCTTGTACGCCGCGTAGATCTTCTCGTAGTCGTGACCGCCCCGGGGGAGGAGCCGCAACTCGTCGTCGGTCATGGTCTCGGCCAGGGCGCGCAGGCGTGGATCGGGTCCGAAGAAGTGCTCGCGGATGTAGGACCCGGACTCGACGGCGTAGCGCTGGAACTCGCCGTCGACGGTCGTGTTCATCTTGTGCAGCAGCACACCGTCGACGTCGCGGGCCAGCAGCTGGTCCCACCCCGAACCCCAGATCACCTTGATCACGTTCCATCCCGCGCCGCGGAAGATGGCTTCGAGCTCCTGGATGATCTTGCCGTTGCCCCGGACGGGCCCGTCGAGGCGCTGGAGGTTGCAGTTGACGACCCAGGTCAGGTTGTCGAGTCGCTCGCGAGCGGCGAGCGAGATCGATCCGAGCGTCTCGGGCTCGTCGGTCTCGCCGTCGCCGAGGAAGCACCACACCCTGGTGCCCGACGTGTCGTCGAGGCGCCGGTTGTGCAGGTACCGGTTGAAGCGGGCGTGGTAGATCGAGTTGATCGGCCCGAGCCCCATCGACACCGTCGGGTACTCCCAGAAGTCGGGCATCAACCAGGGGTGGGGATAGCTCGACAGCCCCTCGACGCCGCTCGGGGACAGCTCGCGGCGGAACAGGTCGAGGCGGTCTTCGTCGAACCGGCGCTCGATGAACGCCCTGGCGTACATGCCGGGCGCGGCGTGGCCCTGGAAGTACACGGCGTCGCCGGGCTGGCCGTCGCGCTTGCCGCGGAAGAAGTGGTTGAACCCGACCTCGTAGAGGGCGGCCGACGAGGCGAACGTCGACAGGTGGCCGCCGATCCCGTCGGCGTGGTGGTTGGCGTTGACCACCATGACCGCCGCGTTCCAGCGGATGTAGGCGCGCAGGCGGCGTTCGAGGTCGACGTCGCCGGGGAACCAGGCCTGCTCGTTGCTCGGGATGGTGTTGATGTAGGGCGTCGACACCTCGGCCGGCGTCCCGACCTGGCGCTCGCGGGCCCGCTCGGTGAGCTTGGACATGAGGAAGCGGGCGCGGGTACCGCCCTTGGCGTCGATCACCGCGTCGAGCGAGTCGACCCACTCGGCGGTCTCGTCGGGATCGGTGTCAGGCAGCTGATGGGCGTACCCGTCGATGGTCACCGGGCCATGATGCCGGATCCCGTCGGGTTACCGGCGGGTAGCTTCGTGGGCGTGACGACCATCGCCTACACCGACGGGGCCTGCAGCGGGAATCCGGGCCCCGGCGGCTGGGCGTGGGCGGTGACCGACGACGGTCCCTTCGCCAGCGGCTTCGCGCCCCAGACGACGAACCAGCGCATGGAGATCAGCGCCGCCTACGAGGCCACCAAGGCGATCGATGGTCGGCTCGAGATCGTCAGCGACTCGACCTATGTCGTGAACTGCTTCCGCGACCGGTGGTGGGAGGGCTGGCTGAAACGGGGTTGGCTCAACTCGCAGCGCAAGCCGGTCGCCAACCGCGATCTCTGGGAGCCGTTCATCGAGCTGGTGCAGTCGCGGGGCGAGATCACCTTCCGTTGGGTCAAGGGCCATGCCGGCGACCCCATGAACGATCTGGTCGATCGGCTGGCCGTCGAGGCCGCGGTCAACCAGCACGGCCGCACCGGCATCGGCGTCCCCGACGATCTCGGTCCCGCCGACACCATCCGCGGGGCGGCGACAGCGCCCGAGCCCGGCATCGACGGCCACGCGGTCGCCGTGTTCGGGCACCGCCCGACCGAGCTCGGCGGCTATGACGACAACCCGACGGCGACGGCCGTGCGCGCCCGGCTGTCCGCCATCCTCGAGGCCAAGGCCCAGATCGAGGCCGAGCTGGTGGTGGTCAGCGGCCTGCGACTGGGAGCCGAGACGTTGGGCGCCGAGGCGGCGCTGGCCGTCGGCCTGCCGTTGGCGGTGGTGTTGCCCTACCCCGATCCGCAGTCGGTGTGGCCCGATGTCAGCCAGGTCCACTTCCGGGATCTGCTCGGTCGCGCCGAGCAGGTCGTGCAACTGCAGAAGAAGGTGCCCGAGTCCAAGCAGCAGGCCGGGGCGGCGCTGGCCCGGCGCGACGCCTGGATCGCTCGCCACGCCGACGAAGCCGTGCTGGTGTGGGACGGCCAGGACGACGCCCTCGGCCGCCTGCACCGCTCGCTCGAGGATCACCTCGGCGACGACGTGTGGGTGCTCGACCCGACCGAGCTGGTCTGAGCGCGGCTACTCCGTCCAGGGGGGCGTGAAGGGCTCGCCGCCCGCCATCGTCGCCTGCCCACCGACGGGCAGCACGGCCACCGCTTCGAACGGCTCGGTGCCGCTGTTGCTCAGCGAGAAGGGCCGCCCGGCGGCGACGATCAATGCGTCACCGGCCGAGAAGCAGACGTCCACGCCGTCGAGCGACGCCGTGGCCTGCCCGGCGATGGCCACGAGGATCTCCTCGCGATCGAGCTGATGGGGCGCACCCGGCGTGCCGGGGGCGACGCGGACGCGCCAGGCCGAGTTCTCGCGTGAGCCGCGACTGGGGGAGGCCAGGCCGGTGAACTGGACGCCGGGGAGCTCGAAGCTCGGCGCCGAGGCGGCGGGGATGTAGGTCATCTCGACTCCTGGTGCAGATAGTCAACTGAAGTTCTGTAACTATAACTGATGAACCAGAGTTGTCTAGAGTTGGATCCATGGACGGCACCTCCGACGACCTCGATCTCGGAATCCTCATGGGCCTGGCCTACGCCGAGTTCGTCGATCGGCTCAACGAGGCCATGGGCCGGGCCGGCTTCGACGACCTCGGACCGTCACACGGCTACGTGTTCCGGGCCCTGGGCCGGGAGCCGATGACGCTCACCGAGCTGGCGACGGGGCTGGCCATGACGACCCAGGGTGCGGCCAAGATCATCGACGAGATGGAGGCAGGGGGCTACGTCCGTCGCCGTCCCGATCCCCGTGACGGGCGGGCCAAGCAGCTCGAGCTCGATCAGCGGGGCCGCGCCGCGCTGGCCACGGCGCGGCGGATCCACCAGCGGTTGGAGAACGATCTGGCCGAATCGGCCGGGACCCGCCGGGTCGCCACGATGCGCGCCGTGCTGAGCGAGTTCGTGGGCACGGGCGACCTGGCTCCCAACCGCCGCCTGCTGCGCCCGCTCTGACCAGTACGTTCTTCGGGGATGCGGATCGGCAGCGACACCGGCGGCACGTTCACGGACCTGGTGGCCGAGGACGGGTCGATCACCAAGGTCCCGTCGACGCCCGACGACCCGGGCCGGGCCATCGGCGTCGGGCTCGAGCGGTTGGTGACCGGCCGCCGGCCCGAGGTGCTGGCCCACGGCACGACGGTCGGCACGAACGCCCTGCTCGAACGCCGCGGGGCAACCGTCGCGCTGGTCACCAACGAGGGCTTCGCCGACGTCATCGAGATCGGTCGCCAGGATCGCCCGTCGCTGTACGACCAGACGGCCGATCGGCCCGAGCCGCTGGTGGCCCGTGAGCACCGCCTCGAGGTGCGCGGGCGGCTCGATGCCGACGGCCACGAGCTCGAGCCGCTCGACCTGGCCACGCTGGCACCGATCGCCGAGGAGGTCGAGGCGGTGGCGGTGCGCCCTGCTGCACGCCGACCTCGACGCCAGCCACGAGCAGGCGGTGGCCGCGGCGCTGCGTCGCCCGGGGGCTCGACGTCACCGCGTCGCACGAGGTGTCGCCCCGAGTTCCGCGAGTACGAGCGCACCGTCACGACGGTGGTCAACGCCTACCTGCGACCCGTCTGCCGGCCTTACCTGCGGGCGCGCTGTCCGACCGCGCCGACGAGGTCGTCGTCATGACGTCGGCCGGCGGTCTGATCCCCGCCACCGAGGGCGCCGAGCGACCGGTCGACCTGCTGCTGTCGGGCCGGCCGGGGGCGTGGCCGCGGCCGCGGCGGCCGGCGGTGGCCAACGGCTGGCCCGACGCCATCACCTTCGACATGGGCGGCACGAGCACCGACGTCTGCCTCGTGCTCGACGGGCGGCCCGAGCCGGCGGCCGAGCACGTCGTCGCCGGCTTCGCCGTGCGGTTGCCGTCGCTCGACGTGCACACCATCGGCGCCGGCGGCGGGTCGATCGGCCTGGATCGACGCCGGCGGCGCGCTGGTGGTCGGGCCCGGAGCGCCGGCGCCGTGCCCGGCCCGGCCTGCTACGGCCGGGGTGGTCACGAGCCGACGGTCACCGACGCCGACCTGGTCGTCGGCCGCATCCCGGCGGAGGCGGCCTTCGGGGGTCTGGGCCGGCTCGACCTCGACGCCGCCCGGGGCGCCCTCGATCGGGCCGGCGTGCGGGCCGAGGGGTCGTCGCGGTGGTCGACGCCGCGATGGAGCAGGCGCTGCGAGCGGTCTCGGTCGAGCGGGGCGTCGATCCCGGCGGCTGGCGCTGGTCGCCTTCGGCGGCGCCGGCCCGCTGCACGCCTGCGCCCTGGCCGAGCCGCTGGGCATGCCGACGGTGATCGTGCCGGCGCGAGCCGGCGTGCTGTCCGCCGTCGGCCTCCTGGCCGCGCCCCGCCAGGTCGATCTCGTGGTGTCGTGCCCCCGTCCGCTCGACCACACTGACGCCGCCCGGCGCGCCCGGCGAGCTCGCCGCCCGGGCTTCTGAACGCCTCGGCGACGGCGAGGACGTGGTGGTGCAGGTCAGCTTCGACTGCCGCTACGCGGGCCAGAGCCACGAGCTCCGAGTGGGCGAGATCGACGACTTCCACGCCGAGCACGAGCGTCGCAACGGCTACCGGCGGCCGGACGCCCCGATCGAGGTCGTGGCCGTGCGGGCCTCGGCTCGCCTGGCGACGCCGATCGCCGAGGCGGCGTGGCCCCGCACCGAGCGCGCCGGGGCCATCGGCCCGGCGGTGCTGTCCGAGCCCGACTGCACGATCTGGGTCCCGCCCGGATGGCAGGCCGAGCCGGGCGCAGGCCGGCGCCGTCGATCCTGACGAGGAGCCCGCGGTGAGCATCGATGCCGCGGGGCTGTCGATCCTGCGGTCGCGCCTGGCGGGGATCGCCGACGAGATGAGCGCCGTGCTGCGGCGGGCCGCCTTCAGCCCGAACATCAAGGAGCGGGCCGACTGCTCGGCCGGCGCTGTTCACGCCGACGGCGAGCTGCTGGCCCAGGCCGAGCACATCCCGGTGCACCTCGGGTCGATGCCGGCGTCGGTGGCCGCCGCCATCGAGCGGTTCGGATCCGACGCTCGCGCCCGGGCGAGCAGGTCGATCCTGAACGACCCCTTCGCCGGCGGGACCCACCTGAACGACATCACCGTCGTGGCTCCGTGCTTCGTGGACGACCGCCTGGTCGGCTGGGTCGCCAACCGGGCCCACCACGCCGACGTCGGCGGCGCGGCCCCGGGCTCGTTGCCGGCCGACGCCACCGAGATCCACGCAGGAGGGTCTGCGCATCCCGCCGGTGCGTCTGACCGCCGAGGTCCGGGCCCTGGTGCTGGCCAACTCGCGGACGCCTGACGAGCGCGCCGGCGACCTCGACGCCCAGGTGGGCGCCAACGTCGCTGGGCGCCGAGCGCCTGGCGGCGTTGGCCGGCGCCCCGTTCGCCGAGGTGCTCGACTACGGCGAGCGGCGGATGCGCGCCGTGCTGGCCGACCTGCCCGACGGCGCGTGGTCGTTCACCGACGTGATCGACTGCTTCGGGCCCGCGCCCGACCAGCAGATCGCCTCGACCATCACCGTGACCGTGACGATCGCCGGCGAGGCCATCACCTTCGACTTCACCGGCAGCGACCCCCAACGACGCCGGCAACGTGAACGCGGTCGAGGCCGTGACCGTCAGCTCGCGTGGCCTTCGCCGTGCGCGGCCGCCATCGATCCCACCCTGCCGGCCAACGGAGGGGCCCTGCGGCCGGTGACGGTGATCGCGCCGGCGGGCACGGTGGTCAACGCGCTGGCTCCGGCGGCGGTCGGTGCCGGCAACGTCGAGGTCAGCCAGCGGGTGGCCGACGTGTGCTTCGGCGCGCTGGCCCAGGTCCGCCCCGGCCTCATCGGCGCCGCCTCGCAGGGCACGATGAACAACGTCCTCATCGGCAACGACCGCTGGGTGTACTACGAGACGATCGCCGGGGGGCAGGGCGGCCGGCCGTTCCGCCGCGGGATGAGCGGGGTGCACACCCACATGACCAACACCCGCAACACGCCGGTCGAGGCGCTCGAGCGAGCCTTCCCGCTGCGCGTGCGGCGGCTCCGGCTGCGCCGCGGCAGCGGGGGCGCGGGGCGCCATCCCGGAGGCGACGGCATCGAGCGCGACCTCGAGGTGCTCGAGGCGGCGACGCTCTCGCTGATCACCGAGCGCCGGCGCTCGGCGCCGTGGGGCCTCGAGGGCGGCGGGCCCGGCGCGGTCGGCGAGAACTGGTTGCTGCCCGGCGGCGACGAGGCCGATGCCGCGCCGGCTCACCGACAAGATCACCCTCGATCTCGAAGCGGGCGACGTCGTGCGGATCCTGACGCCCGGCGGCGGCGGGTGGGGCGCGATTTCGACGCCCGAGGGCCCTGCTGCCTAGGCTCGCCCGCCATGGACCTCAACAACATCTCTGCCATCGTCACCGGCGGGGCCTCGGGCATCGGCGAGGCCGTCGCCCGCCAGCTCGCCGGCCGCGGGGCCAAGGTGGTCATCGCCGACCTGCAGGACGAAAAGGGCAACGCGCTGGCCAGCGAGATCGGCGGGGCCTTCGCCCACGTCGACGTCACCAACACCGACGACGTCATCGCCGCCGTCGAGCTGGCCAAGGAGATGGGACCGCTGCGGGCGCTGGTCAACTCGGCCGGCGATCGGCTGGGCCACCCGCACGATCGGCAAGGACGGCGAGCTACGACGTCGGCGCACGACCTCGAGGTCTCTACACCAAGGTCATCGAGATCAACCTGATCGGGACCTTCAACTGCATCCGCCTGGCGGCCACAGCCATGAGCACGACCGAGCCCCTCGACTCGGGCGAGCGCGGCGCCATCGTCAACATGGCGTCGGTCGCCGCCTTCGACGGCCAGATCGGCCAGGCCGCCTACTCGTCGTCCAAGGGCGGTGTCGTCGGCATGACCCTGCCGATCGCCCGTGACCTCTCGGCGGTCGGCGTGCGCGTGAACACGGTCGCACCGGGCCTGATCGACACGCCGATCTACGGGACGGGCGAGGGCTCCGAGCAGTTCAAGGCCAACCTCGAGAAGGGCGTGCTGTTCCCCAAGCGCCTGGGTTCGCCCGAGGAGCTGGCCAGCATGGTCATCGAGCTGCTCAGCAACAGCTACATGAACGCCCAGACCATCCGGGTCGACGGCGGCATCCGGATGCCCCCGAAGTGACGGCGCGCCGCTAGCGATCGAGGTAGAGCTCCAGGGCGCCGGGCAGGTCGGGCCGGGTGAACTGGTAGCCGGCGGCGGTGAGCGCCGCCGGGATGACCCGGGCGCTCGTGTAGAGCAGCGCCGACGCCAGCTCGGGCCCGACCAGCAGACCCGGCCCGAACTTCGGGACCGGTAGCAGGCTGGGTCGGTGCAGGGCGTGGCCCAGCGCCTTGGCGAAGGCGCCGTTGGTGACGGGGTTGGGACTGGTCAGGTTCACGGCACCCGCCACCGGATGGGTGAGGAGCCAGACGATGGCATCGACCTCGTCGTCGAGGGTGATCCAGCTCCACCACTGGCGGCCCCGGCCGAACCGGCCGCCCAGTCCCGCCTTGAACAGCGGCAGCAGCCTGGGCAGCGCCCCGCCCCCGTCGGACAAGACGATGCCCGAGCGGATGGTGGCGACCCTGATGCCCGCCTCGGCGGCCGGGTCCGCCGCCTGCTCCCACGCCACGCACAGCCCGGCCAGGAAGTCGTCCCCGGGCCCGCTCGCCTCGGTGAGCTCCTCGTCACCGCGGTCGCCGTAGTACCCGATGGCCGATCCGCTGACGAGCACCTGCGGTCGCGGATCGAGCCCGGCGAGGGCCGTGGCCAGCAGCGCGGTGCCTCGGGTGCGGCTCTCGAGCAGCTCGCGCTTGCGACCGTCGGTCCAGCGCTTGTCGCCGATGCCCGGTCCGGCCAGGTTCACGGCGGCGTCGATCCCCGCCAGGCCACCGGCGTCGATCGTGCCCGCCGCCGGGTTCCAGCGGATCGCCGCCTCCCCTTCGTCGACGGGCCGGCGCAGGACGGCAAGGACCTCGTGGCCGTCAGCGACGAGGCGCCGGCGCAGCGCCGTGCCGATGAGTCCGCTGGATCCCGTTATGGCGATCTTCATGGCCACAGCTCTACTACGGTCGAGACATGGCCGATGATCGCAAGTGGATCGGTGAGGGTGACTCGGGAGGCGAGCTCGAACGCGGCCACCGAGGCCACCGCTGGACGGCCAAGCAGATCACCAGCCTGGTCATCGTGGTGATCCTGGTCGTGTTCGTCCTGCAGAACGCCCACAAGGCGGACGTGACGCTGTTCGTGACCACGGTGACGTTCCCGATGTGGTTCATCCTGGGCGGGACGATCGTCGTCGCCTTCGCCGCTGGATGGCTGTTCGCCGGTCGCCGGCGCGACCACGATCGGCGCGACTGAACTCCTCATCTGCCGCCCGATACCGTCGATGGTGACTCCAAGCGACGAGGCGACAGGAGCGCAGTGGCCGTCGATGCGGGATGGCGGCGAGCCGCCTCGATCCTGGTGATCAGCGCACTGGCCCTCAGCGGCTGCGCGTCGGCGGCCGCCCGCGCCCAGCCGGCGGCGGTTCCGGCGTCGCCGCCCATCACCGTCGTGGGCGACAGCCTCTCGGTCCTGGGCCGAGATCAGGTCTGGGCCACCCTCGATGCCGACGGATGGACGGCTGACATCTCGGCGTGGCCCGGGCGCAGCACCCGCACCCAGATGGGGGCGTTGCGCATGGCCGCCGGCGCGACGAACGGGCCACCATCATCGAGCTCGGCACAAACGACGCCCTGGCCATCGCCCACGAGGGCTTCACCCTCGCCGAGGAGCGCTCGGACATCAGGACGGCCCTCGACCTGTTCGGCCACCGCTGCGTGGTGTGGATCGACGCCGACCACGATCCCGAGCGTCAAGGAGTCGATGCCGGAGCCAAGGTCGACGCCATCATCGCCGCCGAGGCCGCCCACCGCCCGAACGTGCACGTCGCCGACTTCGCTCGCGTGCTGGCCCGGCACCCCGAGTACCTCGTCGAGGACCACGTCCATCTGACGCCGGCCGGCTACCAGTCCATGGCCAGCCTCATGGCGACGACGGTGGCGGCCTGTCGCTGAGGATCAGAGGTGCTCGACGTTGGGGCCGCTGACGCACCGGCGGGTGTCGAGGATGTAGGGCGCGCCGGCGGCGATGGCGTCGAGGTCGAAGGCGTCGTGGTCGACGAGCACGACGACGGCGGCGCAGCCGGCGAGCACGTCGGCGGTGGGCTCGACGCGCGTGACGCCCTCGGGTAGGGCCCGATCGTCGACGTGGGGATCGCTGACCAGCACCTCGGCGCCGAGCTCGACGAGCCGGCGGGCGATCGGGCGCGACGGCGTCTCGCGGGCGTCGCCCGTGTTGCGCTTGTAGGCCAGGCCGAGCAGCAGGATGCGCTGGCCGTTGACGGCCAGTTGCCGCCGGTTGAAGGTCTCGGTCAGCCGCCGGACGACGTAGTCGGGCATGTGGTCGTTGACGTCGTTGGCCAACTCGACGAAGCGGAACGGCACACCGAGGCTCTGGCGCACCCGCCACGACAAGTAGGACGGATCGATCGGCAGGCAGTGGCCCCCGACGCCGGGCCCGGGCGTGAAGCGGAGGTAGCCGAAGGGCTTGGTCGACGCCGCGTCGATGGCCTCCCAGATGTCGATGCCCAGGTCGTGGGCGTACATGGCCAGCTCGTTGACCAGCGCGATGTTGACGTGGCGGAAGGTGTTCTCGAGCAGCTTGGTCAGCTCGGCCTCGCGTGGTCGACGAGACCCGCACGGTCTCGACGACGAGGCGGTCGTAGAACTCGGCCACGGCATCGAGTGAGGCGTCGTCGATCCCCGACACGACCTTGGGTGTGGCCTCGAAGGTCCAGACGGGATTGCCCGGATCGATGCGCTCGGGGCTGTAGCCGAGGTGGAAGTCGTCGCCGGCGGTCAGACCGGAGCCGTCCTCGAGCAGGGGGAGCACCAGCTCGTTGGTCGTCCCCGGGTAGGTGGTCGACTCGAGCACGACCGTGGCGCCGGGGCGCAGGCGGAGGGCGACCACGGCGGCGGCGTCGGTGATGTAGCTCAGGTCGGGGTTGCCGTCCGACAGCGGGGTCGGGACCGAGATGACGGCGACATCGAAGTCGGCGAGCTGCTCGGGATCGATGGTCGGCACGTAGGAGTCGGCGTCGAGCGCCGACCGCAGTCGCACGTCGCTGATGTCCTCGACCGGGGATTCACCGGACTCGAGCCGTTTGATCTTGGCGCCGTCGTTGTCGAAGCCGACGACCCGATAGCCCACCTCGGCGGCACGCAGCGCCAGCGGCAACCCGACATACCCCTGTCCGATCACGACCAACTTGCCCAGCTCGGGAGGCGTCACGGGACGTGATGATAGGCCCGGTAGCCTCCGTGCTCGATGAGCACGCGGAAGTTGATCATCCTGGCCCTGCTGTGCGGCCTGGCGCTGATCGTCGCCTTCGCCGCTCAGCTGTTCATCGCCCGTTAACGCGACTGCCAGTAGTTTTGGGCCGGTGGCAAGCACCATCGAGGCCAGTGGCCTCTTCGCGGGATACGCCCTCGACGGGTTCTTCGATGAGGTCTTCGCCGCTGATGGATCGGTGCGTCCGCACTACGAACCCCTGCTGGCCCGGCTCAGCGGCTTCACTCCTGACGACCTGACCCGGCGTGGTCGCCTGCGCGACGCCGCCTTTCGCAGCCAGGGGATCACCTTCACCGTCTATGACGAGGGCGAGGGGATCGAGCGCACCTTCCCCATGGACCTGCTGCCGCGCATCGTGCCGGCCGACGAGTGGGATCACATCGAGGCCGGGCTGGTCCAGCGCGTCACCGCGCTCAACGCCTTCCTGGACGACCTCTACGTCGGCGAGCGCGCCGCCATCCACGACCACATCGTGCCGACCTGGCTGATCGAGTCATCCGACGGGTTCTGCCGCGAGGCCTTCGGGATCCCAGTACCCCTCGGGGCTCGCTGTCTCGTGTCGGGAGTCGATCTGGTGCGAGACGCCGATGGCACCTACCGCGTGCTCGAGGACAACCTGCGCAACCCGAGCGGGGTGTCCTACGTGATCGAGAACCGGGTCGCCATGACCCGGGTGCTGCCGACGGTGTTCTCGCACCAGCAGGTGCGATCGGTCGATCACTACGGACGCTCGCTGTTGAACGCGCTGGCCCGGGTGGCGCCACCGGCGTCGGGTGACCGGCCCACGGTCGTGGTGTTGACGCCGGGGGTGTTCAACGCCGCCTACTTCGAGCACGTGTTCCTCGCCTCGCAGATGGGCGTCGAGCTGGTCGAAGGGCGCGACCTGGTGGTCGACGACCACGTGGTCTCGATGCGCACGACCCAGGGTCTGCAGCGGGTCGACGTCATCTACCGGCGCATCGACGACGGCTTCCTCGATCCCGTCGTGTTCCGGACCGACTCGTCGCTCGGCGTCCCGGGGCTCATGGCCGCCGCTCGGGCCGGCAACGTCACCATCGCCAACGCCGTGGGCAACGGCGTGGCCGACGACAAGGCCGTCTACGCCTACGTGCCCGAGTTCATCCGCTATTACCTCGGCGAGGAACCGATCCTGCCCAACGTCGACACCTACCTGCTCTGGGACGAGGACCAACGGACCGAGGCCATGGACCGCATCGACCAGCTCGTGATCAAGCCGGTGGCCGAGGCCGGCGGCTACGGGATCCTGATCGGACCGAGCGCCACCGACGCCGAGCTCGAGGCCTGTCGGGCCCAGGTCGAGGCCGATCCGCGCGGCTACATCGCCCAGGAGGTCGTGGCCCTGTCGCGCCACCCGTCGCTGTGCGACGACCACCTCGAGGGTCGCCACATCGACCTGCGGCCGTTCGTCTTGTCGGGCGAGCGGGTCGAGGTCATCCCTGGTGGGCTCACCCGCGTCGCCATGCGCAAGGGCTCGCTCGTCGTCAACTCGTCCCAGGGCGGCGGCTCCAAGGACACCTGGGTCCTGAGCGCCGAGCCCGAGACCGACGAGACCGAGGGCGACGACTGATGCTGGCGCGCGACGCCGAGAGCCTGTTCTGGGCCGGGCGCTACCTCGAACGGGCCGAGAGCACGGCTCGGTTGCTCGACGTGACCTACCACAGCCTGCTCGAGACCTCGCCGTTCGAGGAGGCGGTGGCCTGGCAGGGCGTGCTGTCGGCCGTGCGCCTCGACCAGGGCTTCGCCGAGACCGGCCAGCCCGTGAGCGCGGTGGCCGTGTCCGAGTACCTGGTGCTCGACCAGGACAACCCGGGCTCGATCCTGGTGTCGGTCGAGCGGGCCCGCCAGAACGCCCGCACGGTCCGCGAGCAGCTGTCGACCGAGCTGTGGGAGTCGCTCAACTCGTTCGGCTTGCAGCTGCGGGCCCGCAACCTGCGCGCCGATCTCGAGTTCCAGCCCCACGAGCTGTACGGGCTCGTGCGGCGCCAGTGCCAGACCGTGGCCGGGGTGGCGGCCGAGACCATGTCGCGCGACGAGGGCTGGCGGTTCTTCGTGCTCGGCTGGAACCTCGAGCGGGCCGAGATGGCGTGCCGGCTGCTGTCGGTGCGCTACCGGCAGCTCTCGCCCACCTCGTTCCACGAGTGGATGGGCACCCTGCGGTCGGCTTCGGCCCTCGAGGCCTATCGGCGCACCTATCGGGCGTCGATGGACCCCATCGACGTCGTCGACTTCCTGCTGCTGTCGCGGACCTTCCCCCGCAGCGTCCTCTTCTCGCTGCTCACCGCCCAGAACGAGCTCGAGCGGCTGGCCGCGGACGGCGAGATGAGCCGGCCCTTGCGCCAGCTCGGCCGCGTGTGTGCCCGACTCGAGTTCGCCGACGTGCGGGAGCTGATGGCCAACGACCTGGGTGAGGAGCTGTTCACCGTCGAGGAGAGCATCCGCCAGGTGGCCATCTCGGTGGCCACCCAGTACTTCTCGAACTCCCACGAGTTCGACCTGCACAGCCTGCAGCTCGTCCCGGGGGAGCGCGGATGAGGTTCGACATCCGCTACGGCGCCTCGTTCACCTACGAGGATCTCGTGCGCGAGTCGCAGAACGAGCTGCGGGCCTGCCCGCTCAGCAACGAGCACCAGGAGCTCATCGCCTACCGGGTCGTCACCGCCCCCAGCGCCAAGGTGTTCTCGTTCACCGACTACTGGGGCACCCGGGTCGACACCTTCGGTCTGCGCCTGCCCCACATCGCCCTCGAGGTCACGGCCGAGGCGTCGGTCGAGACCTATCAGCGACCGTTGCTCACGGTCGCGCCCCACCTCGACGTGCTGCGCGATCCCGATCTCCGCGACGAGCACTGGGAGTACCTGCAGCCGTCGCCCCACGCCGAATGGGGGACCCGGATCACCGCCGAGGCCGCTCGCCAGCGCGAGATCATCGGTGACGACCTGGTCAGCCTGGTGCTGGCCCTGCACCGCGTGACCGGCGCCCGCCTGGAATATGCCGTTGGGGCGACCGACGTGGGGACACCGGCCGAGGAGGTCCTGGCCCGCGGCAAGGGCGTGTGCCAGGACTACGCCCACGTGGCCGTGGCCCTGTGCCGCAGCCAGGCGATACCGGCCCGCTACGTGTCGGGCTACCTGTTCACCCGCGACGACTCGCGCGGCGCCGATGTCGCCGACGGCGACCTGGTCAACGTGCAGACCCACGCCTGGTTCGAGGCGCTGATCCCGGGCTTCGGATGGCTCGCCCTCGATCCGACCAACCAGCAGGAGGTCGGCATCCGTCACGTCAAGATCGGCCACGGTCGCGACTACGACGACGTCCAGCCGCTGCGGGGGGTGTTCGCCGGGTCGGCGACGCCCCAGGTCGATCCCCACGTCGAGATCCGCCGCGTCCACACCGCCCTGCCGACCCAGCACCAGCAGGCCCAACAGCAGCAGCAGTAGAGGCCGGTAGCATCAGGAATCGCCCGCGTTGGTTCGGCCCGCGCGCTTCGCCCCACGGAGGTGGTTCCCACGCCTGAGAGCTTCGACGTCGTCGTCATCGGCGGCGGTCCCGGTGGGTACGCCACCGCGCTGTACGGCGCGTCGGCCGGCCTGTCGATCGCGCTGATCGAGAAGGCCAAGCTGGGCGGGACGTGCCTGAACGTCGGCTGCATCCCGGCCAAGGAGCTGCTCGAGACGGCCGCCATGCGCCGCGCCGTGATGGGCGCGGCCGCCTTCGGCGTCAACGCCTCGGCGCCGGTCATGGACTTCGCCGTCACCCAGGAGCGCAAGCAGAAGGTCGTCGATCAGCTGGTGGGCGGCCTGAGGACGCTGCTCAAGCGGCGCAAGGTCACCATGTTCGACGGCTGGGGCTCGCTCGGTCCCGACCACGTCGTCACCGTGACCGGAGGCGAGTCGGGCGACGTCGAGCTGCACGGTGACGCCGTGGTGATCGCCTCGGGATCGGTGCCCCGGACCATTCCTGGATTCGATGTCGACGGCGAGCTGGTGCTGACCTCCGACGAGCTGCTGTCGTTGCAGCCGCTGCCGCCGACGGCGGCGGTGATCGGCGGCGGGGCCATCGGCTGTGAGTTCGCCTCGACGATGACCGACCTCGGGACCAAGGTCACGATCCTCGAGGCGCTGCCCAAGATCCTCCCCGGCTGCGACGCCGACATCACCAAGCTCGTCCTGCGCCAGTTCGCCAAGCGCGGCATCGACGTCAAGACGGGGGTGGCGGTCACCGGCCACACGCCACGGACCGGCGGCGGCACCACGGTCGCCTTCGGGGACGGCGAGTCCCTCGACGTCGACGTCGTGGTCGTGTCGGTCGGCCGTCGGCCCTACACCGACAAGCTCCTGGCCGAGGGCACCCGGGTGGTCGTCGACGAGCGGGGCTTCGTCGAGGTCGACGAGCACTGCCGTACCGGCGAACCCGGTGTGTACGCGGTCGGTGACGTGATCGCCACGCCGGCGCTGGCCCACGTCGGCTTCATCGAGGGCATCAACGTGTGCAAGGACGTGCTGGGCGAGGACCCGGCTCCGGTCGACTACTCGAGGGTGCCCTGGTGCATCTACTGCTTCCCCGAGGTCGCCTACGTCGGGCTGACCGAGCAGGCGGCCACCGACGCCGGGCTCGAGGTCGTGACCTCGAGCCATCGCTACATCGGCAACGGCCGCGCCCTCATCGTGGGCGAGCCCGACGGCATGGTGAAGATCATCGCCGTGGCCGACGGCGACGGCACCGCCGGCCAGATCGTCGGGGTCCACATGGTCGGGCCCTGGGTCACCGAGCAGCTCGGCCAGGGCTACCTGGCCGTCAACTGGGAGGCCACCGTCGACGAGGTGGCCGAGTTCATCCAACCCCATCCGACGCTGAGCGAGCTCTTCGGCGAGAGCGTGCTCGCCCTGACCGGCCGCTCCCTCCACGGCTGATCGAGGAGAGACCCCCATGGCCGACATCGAGATGCCCCAGCTGGGGGAGACCGTCACCGAAGGGACGATCACCAAGTGGTTCAAGGGCATCGGCGACGCCGTCGCCGCCGACGAGGTGCTCTTCGAGGTGTCGACCGACAAGGTCGACTCCGAGGTGCCGTCGCCCGTCGCCGGCTACCTGGCCGAGATCAAGGTGGCCGAGGGCGAGACCGTCGACGTCGGCACGATCCTGGCCGTCGTCAGCGACGCGCCGCCGGCCGCGGGCGATGCCCCGGCGGAGGCTCCAGCCGCGGCGGCCCCGGCCGAGGCCGACCAGCCCGTCGCCGAGGCGGCTCCGCCCCCGCCGCCCCCGCCGCCGCCACCGGTGGCCGCGGCCGCCGCCCCCGCCGCCCCGCCCGCTCCGGCTCCGGGTCCGCCCCCACCTCCACCGGCTTCGGCGGCGCCGGCGCCACCGGCCGGCCGCCGGCGCCCGCCACCGGCTTCGGCTCCGGCGAACGGAGCCGAGCCAACGGTGCTGTCGCCGGTCGTGCGACGGCTGATCAACGAGCACGACCTCGATCCCTCATCGATCCCGGGCACGGGCGTCGGGGGCCGCATCACCCGCAGCGACGTGCAGCGCGTCATCGAGGCCGGCAGCTCGCGCCGTCCGGCCCCGCCCGCCGCGGCGCCGGCGCCGGCTCCCGCGCCGCGTCCGGCCGCGCCCTGCCCCCCGGTCGGGGACGGGCGACACGGTCGAGAAGCTCAACAACATCCGGCGGATCACCGGCGAGCACATGGTGCGATCCAAGGCCACCTCGCCCCACGCCATGACCGCGGTCGAGGTCGACTTCGAGGCGGTGGAGCGGGTGCGCACCGCTCACCGCGACGAGTTCAAGGCGACCGAGGGCTTCTCGCTGACCTACCTGCCCTTCATCTCCCGGGCGGTGATCGACGCCCTGCGCGACTTCCCCCACATGAACGCCAGCGTCGGTGACGGCGAGCTGGTCGTGCACAACTACGTGAACCTGGCCATCGCGGTCGACCTGGACTTCGAAGGCCTGCTGGCGCCGGTGATCCACGAAGCCGACGACAAGCGGTTGCGAGCCATCGCCCGCGACATCCACGACCTGGCCACCCGGGCCCGCACCAAGAAGCTGTCGGCCGACGACATCTCAGGCGGGACCTTCACCATCTCGAACTCCGGGCCCTTCGGCACCTTCATGGTCATCCCGATGATCAACCAGCCCCAGGTCGCCATCCTCTCGACCGACGGCGTGAGCCGCAAGCCCGTCGTGGTCACCAACGGCGACGGTGACGAGGCCATCGCCATCCACTCGATGGGGATGCTGGCCATGAGCTGGGACCACCGGGCCTTCGACGGGGCCTATGCCGCCGCCTTCCTGCGCGAGGTCAAGACGATCATCGAGACGCGGGACTGGGAGGCCGAGATCTCGTGACCCTCCGGGCTCGGTGGCTCGGTACGGTTCCCTACCACGACGCGCACGCCCTGCAGCACGCGCTCTTCGACGCCCCCGAGGCCGGGCCGACCGTTCGGCCCGACGACTGGCTGCTCCTGCTCGAGCACCCGCACGTCTACACGCTCGGCGTCCGGGCCGACCCGGCCAACGTGCTGGTCGAGCCGGCCACCGTCGGGGCCGACCTGGTCACCGTCGACCGGGGCGGCGACGTCACCTATCACGGCCCCGGCCAGCTGGTCGGCTACCCGATCCTGACGGTGGCCGGCAAGCGCGCCGGCGGCATGGCCGACACCGTCGCCTACGTCCGCGGCGGTGGAGCAGCTGCTGATCGACGTGCTCGGGGACCTCGGGCTCGACGGCGTCGGTCGCCTGCCTTCCTATCCCGGGGTGTGGGTCGAGCCCGACGGCGCCCATCCGCGCAAGATCGCCGCCATCGGGGTGCGGCTCACGCGCGGTCGCTCGATGCACGGCTTCGCCCTCAACGTCGCGCCGGACCTGACCTACTTCGACCACATCGTGCCGTGCGGCATCACGGACCTGGGTGTCACCTCGCTGGCCGCGGAGGGGATCGACGTCGTGATGCGCGACGTCGTCGACGCCGTCGTGGCGCGCGCCGGCGAACGCTGGACGACGACCGGTGCGGTCGAGCGTCAGGACGTCGTCTGGCGTCAGGCCCCCGAGGACCTGTCTGCCTTCAGCCGGGGCCCGTCGGCGCCGGTCGGTGTGGCGGTCGAGCTCAGCCGCACCACGACGGCGCGGCGACGCATACGCCTCGACGAGGCTGGTGTCGCGGCGACGACACCGGTCGGGCCCCGCAAGCCCGAATGGTTGCGGGCTCCGGTCCAGATGGGGCCGGCCTACCTCGAGCTCAAGCGCACCATGCGCCAGTTCGACCTCACCACGGTGTGCGAGGAGGCCGGCTGTCCCAACATCTCCGAGTGCTGGGCCGACGGCACGGCCACCTTCATGCTCAACGGCGAGCGCTGCACGCGGGCCTGCGGCTTCTGCCTCGTCGACACCCGCCATCCCCTGCCCCTCGACGCCGGTGAGCCCGAGCGTGTGGCCGACGCGGTCGAGCGCATGGGCTTGCGGTTCGCCGTGCTCACCATGGTCGCGCGTGACGACCGACCCGACGGCGGCGCGTCGGACTTCGCCGCCACCATCGCCGCCATCCGTCGCCGGCAGCCGAGCGTGGGCATCGAGGTGCTGATCTCCGACTGCAAGGGCGACCCCGACGCCCTGAGCACCATCTTCGAGGCGGGCCCCGACGTGCTCAACCACAACATCGAGACCGTGCCGCGGCTGCAGCGGGCGGTGCGACCATCGGCCGCCTACGCCCGAAGCCTGGCCGTTCTGGCTCGGGCTCGGGCCGCCGGGCTCACGACCAAGTCGGGGATCATGGTCGGCCTGGGGGAGACGACGGCGGAGGTCGAGGCGACCCTGGCCGACCTGCACGGCGTCGGTGTCGGCATCGTGACCATCGGGCAGTACCTGCAGCCCACGGCCGCGCACCTCCCGGTGGCCCGCTGGTGGACGCCGGCGGAGTTCGACCACCTGGCCGCGGTGGGCGAGGGCTTGGGGATCGGCCACGTCGAGGCCTCGCCGCTCACCCGGTCGAGCTACCACGCCTCGCAATCGGCCGATCGGGTCGGGGCCACGCCTCTTCTGGCACAATCGGGACCATGATCGACGTCAGACCGCTCACCCCCAACATCGGCGCCTACGTCAGCGGGATCGACATCGCCGCGGGGGTCGATGACTCGACCTTCGCCGATCTCGACAAGGCGTTCCTCGACCACAAGGTGCTGTTCTTCCGCGACCAGGACATCACCAGCGAGCAGCACGTCGCCTTCTGCCGGCGCTTCGGCGAGCTCGAGGTGCATCCGTTCGTGCCGGCCAAGCCCGGCTACGACGAGGTGATGGTCCTCAAGCACGACGAGGCTCGCCGCGGCACCGAGAACTTCTGGCACAGCGATGTCACCTGGCGGCTCGAGCCGTCGCTCGGATCGATGTTGCGGGCCGTCGAGGTGCCCGATGTCGGAGGCGACACCCTCTTCGCCGACATGGAGGCGGCCTACGACAACCTGGGCGCGACCATGAAGACCATGCTCGACGGGCTGGTCGCCGTGCACGACTTCGTCAAGGTCTTCGCCGGGGGCAAGTCGGCCGACGAGGTGGCTGCGCTGCGCGAGAAGTACCCGCCGGCCGAGCACCCGGTCATCCGGACCCATCCGGTGAGCGGTCGCAAGTCGATCTACGTCAATGTGGCCTTCACGTCCCACATCAAGGGTTTGCGCGGCGACGAGAGCCAACAGCTGCTCAAGTACCTCTACCACCAGGCTGACTTCCCCGAGTACCAGTGCCGCTTCCACTGGGAGCCGAACTCGCTGGCCCTCTGGGACAACCGCTGCGTGCAGCACTACGCGGTCAGCGACTACTGGCCTTATCGCCGGGTGATGGAGCGGGTGACCATCGTGGGGGACCGTCCACGCTGATGCCCACCAGGGCCCGCGGTTCATGATCGACTTCGACGCCGCGTCGTTCCTGCTCCAGTGGGCGACCGGCGGGCTGTTCTTCCTCTGGGTTACGACGCGACGGCGCGAGGTCGGCCTCGGATACGGCTGGCTCATGCGCGGGATCTACGCGGTGATGGCAGTCGGTGCGTGCTACGTCGGCATGGCCGTGATCGACCCGCTGCTCATCCGCGATCTGGCGTCGATCGGTGTGGCCGTGGCCGCCTGCGGTGCCTTCGCCGTCTCGGTGATCTGCCGGCGCGCCGGCGTGTCGGGCCAGGTCGAGATGGCCGAGCAGCGCAGCGCCCGCGTGGCCGCCATGACCGGGATCGACCGGGCTCCCGTCGAGCGAGAGGCCACCGGCCCGGAGTATCCGCCGGTCCTGGATCTCATCGCGCCGGCCATCGGCCTGGTGGGCGTGCTCGCCGCCGGCTGGCACGCGGGTCACGGCGGTGGCTCGGAGTGGCTGGCCATGGCCCGGTTCGTCGTCGGGGCCCTCTTCCTCGGTGCCGTCACCGATGCCATGCTGCTCGGGCACTGGTATCTCGTGCAGCCCGGTCTGGCCCGCGGCCCGCTGCTCGAGCTGGTGCGGTGGACGGGCTACCTCTGCATACCGGAGGTCGTGCTGCTGCTGGTCCCCACCGGGATGATCTCGGTGCTCAACGGCACGATCGACGACAACTACAACGGCCTGCTCGGTTGGTTCTGGGTGGCCTGCGCGGTCACGACACTGGGACTGGTCATCGTCACCCGACTCGCGCTCAAGGAGCGCTACTACTCGGCGGTCATGGCCGCCACCGGACTGCTCTATCTGGCCATCCTCACCGCCTTCGGCACCGATCTGGTGGCCCGGGCGCTACTGTCGTGAGGTCCTGAGGGGTAGATCGGGCCAGGACTGTTCTCCCATCAACTTCTTCCGCAGAAGGAGTCGCGCCATGCCCCGAGCAATCTGGAGCGGTTCGATCAGCTTCGGGCTGGTCAACATCCCGGTGAAGCTCTACAGCGCCGTGTCCCGCAAGACGGTGCACTTCAACCAACTCGACGCCCGCACCAACAGTCGCATCAAGCAGAAGCGCGTCTCGGCCGAGGACGGGGCCGATGTGCCCTTCGAGCAGATCGTCAAGGGCTATGAGCTGGCATCGGGCGACTACGTCGTCGTCAGCGACGACGAGCTGGCCGCCCTCGATCCCAAGGCGTTGCGCACCATCGACATCGACGAGTTCGTCGACCTGACCGACATCGATCCCATCTTCTACGACAGCCCCTACTACCTGGCGCCCGACCAGGCCGGGAAGCCCTACGCGCTGCTGTCGCGGGCCATGGAGGAGTCGAACAAGGTGGGCGTGGCTCACTTCGTGATGCGGACCAAGCAATATCTGGCGGCAATCCGACCGATGGACGGCGTGCTCACGCTCTCGACGATGGTCTACGCCGACGAGATCAACGAGCCGACCGAGATCCCCGAACTGGCCGACCTCGAGGAGGTCGAGCTGTCCGACAAGGAGCTCGACATGGCCCGCCAGCTCGTCGAGTCGCTGGCCGTCGACTTCGAGCCCGAGAAGTTCCAGGACGGGTACCGCCTGGCGGTGCTCGACCTCATCGAGCGCAAGGCGGCCGGCGAAGACGTGGTGGCCCCGGCGGCTTCGACCGAGCCGGACAAGGTCATCGACCTCATGGCCGCCCTCGAGGCGTCGGTGGCCGCGGCCAAGGACGCACGCGGTCGCCACCCCACGTCCAAGGACGAGGACGGCGCGGCGGCGGTCGCCACCGCCAAGAAGGCGGCGAAGGCTCCCGCTCGTTCGACCCGCGCCAAGAAGTCCGCGTAGCGTCACCGCCGTCGCATGGCTTCGCCGACGCTGGTCGACATCGACGGCCACGAGCTGAAGCTGTCGAACCTCGACAAGGTCCTCTATCCCGAGGCCCACTTCACCAAGGGCGAGGTGATCGACTACTACGCGCGGATCGCGCCCACGATGCTGCCCCACGTCTCCAACCGGGGGGTCACCTTGCGCCGGTTCCCCAACGGGGTCGACGCCTCGTCGTTCTTCGAGAAGCGTTGCCCGTCGCATCGTCCCCAATGGGTCGAGGTCGCCATCGGGCCGGGCGATCGCGGTGGCCCCATCGAGTACTGCCGGTTCGACACCCGGGCCTCCCTGGTCTGGGCGGCCAACCTGGCCGCCCTCGAGCTGCACACGCCCATGGCCCGGGCCCACGACATCGAGTCACCCACGATGGTGGTCTTCGACCTCGACCCGGGCGCGCCCGCAGCCATGACCGAGTGCGCAGCGGTGGCCCTCGACATCCGCGACGCCCTCGACGGGGTGGGACTCGTGCTGTTCCCCAAGACGTCAGGCTCGAAGGGACTGCAGCTCTACCTACCGCTCAACACGCCGTGCACCCACGATCACGCGTCGGAGTTCGCGCTGGCGCTGGCGCAGCTCATGGAGAAGCACCACCCTGACCGCGTCGTCTCGAACATGAAGAAGGAGCTGCGCAAGGGCAAGGTGCTGGTCGACTGGAGCCAGAACTCGCGCCACAAGACCACCGTGTGCGCCTACTCGTTGCGGGCCCGCCCTCACCCCACCGTGTCGACGCCGGTGACCTGGGACGAGGTCGAGGCCGCCGCCGACGGCGCGCCCCTCTCGTTCGAGGCGGCCGAGGTGATCGAGCGCGTCGACGACCTCGGCGACCTCTTCGCCTCGACGGCCACGCTCGAACAGACGCTGCCCGCCTCCCAAACCCCCTCCTGAGCACCTATGTGCCCACTCGTTTCCCGGGCTGTTCGGGCGTTGTCACGAGTTGTCACAGAGGCGACGACGACCGTGACAACTTGTGACAGAGCCGAACGCTCCGGGCGTACGCCCCACCAGAGCCCCGACACTCGGCGTTCAGCTAGGGTGGGGCGGCGGTAGCGGCCACGTGCCGACTCGCTCGACGGTCCCGTTGGCCGACGCTATCTCGCAGCGCATTGGAGATGGTCTGCGACGGTCGACCAGCGAGGAGCGACACCCGTGCGAGCAGCAGCAGGCGCTCGATCTCGGGGATCGTCAGCGGCTGATCGGCGACGGCGAGCATAGGCTCAGGACCGCTTCTCGTAGAGCGTGCCCTGATCACTCGTCGGACCGGGCGGTCGACGAGGTCGACCTCGGGTTGGGGATCCTCGAACGGGATGCGCCGGTGCCAGTGCAGGCGTTCGAGCAGCGCGCCGGTGCGGTGGTTGCGGAGCTCGCCGGTGCCGACGATGGCCAGTTGCGCGCCGCCCCGCCGGTGCGGATCAGCGAGCGACGAAGTACTTGGCCTTGGGATGGTGGAGGATCAGAGCTGAGGTCGTCTGCTCGGGCTGGTACTGGAAGCCGGTCTCGGCGCTGACCTCGATGCCGATGCGGCGGGCGTCGAGCAGCTCGGCCACCTTCTCGTTGTCCTCGAGGTCGGGACAGGCCGGGTAGCCCCACGAATAGCGCCCCCCGCGGTACTGCTGGCGGAACAACCCGGCGAGCGACGGCCCGTCCTCGTCGGCGAACCCCCACTCCTGGCGGATGCGGTGGTGCCAGTACTCGGCCAGTGCCTCGGCCATCTCGACACCGATGCCGTGGGTGAGCAGGTACTCCTGGTACTTGTCGTCGGCGAACAGCTGGGCCGTGAGATCGCTGATGCGCTGGCCCATGGTCACGATGTGGAAGCCGACGAAGTCCGGGTCGCCCGATCCGATCGGTCGCACGAAATCGGCGATGCAGAGCCACGGGGCCTTGCTCTGCCGGGGATAGGAGAACCGCACCCACTCGCTGGTGCGGGCCTCGTCCTTCCAGATCACGATGTCGTCGCCGTCGCTGTTGGCGGCGAAGTAGCCGTAGACGACCTGAGGAACGAGCAGGTCACCGGCCTTGGCCTCGGCCAGAGCGGCCCGCAGCTGGGGACGCAGGCGCTCCTTGAACTCGTCGTCGCTCTCGACCGAGCCGTCAGCCGCCTTCTCGGGCCGGAACTGCCACTGGTTGCGAAACAGCGCCGTCTCGTTGAGATAGGCGGCGATGTCGTCGACGGGGATCCCCTTGATCACCTTTGAACCCACGAACGGTGGGCTGAACACGGGGTTGTCGGTCTCGACCTCGGGTGAGCGCGCCGGCCGGTCGACCGGGGGGGCATCAGCGTCCCGCTCGGCCAGTCCCAGGCGCGACCGCACCGACGAGGTGCTCGGGAGCCGACCCCAATCCGGATCGTCGACCTCGCCATCGCCGCGTTTGAGCTCTCCGAGGCGGTCCATCACGTGCAACCCCTCGAAGGCGTCCTTGCCGTAGAACAACCGGCCTTCGTAGATCTCGCGCAAGTCGCGCTCGACGAAGGTGCGGGTCAGGGCGGCCCCGCCCAGCAGCACGGGCACATCGGCCAGGCCGCGGGCGTTGAGCTCCTCGAGGTTGTCGCGCATGACGAGCGTGCTCTTGACCAACAGGCCGCTCATGCCGATGGCGTCAGCCTCGACCTCCTGGGCCTTCTCGATCATCTCGGCGATCGAGATCTTGATGCCGAGGTTGTGCACCTCGTAGCCGTTGTTGGTGAGGATGATGTCGACCAGGTTCTTGCCGATGTCGTGGACATCGCCCTTGACCGTCGCCAGCACGATGCGGCCCTTGCCACCCCCGTCGTCGACCTTCTCCATGTGGGGCTCGAGGTAGGCGACCGACGCCTTCATCGTCTCGGCTGACTGCAGCACGAACGGCAGCTGCATCTCGCCCGACCCGAACAGGTCGCCAACGACCTTCATGCCGGCGAGCAGCACGTCGTTGACGATGGCGAGCGCCGGGATGCCCTCGTCGAGGGCCCGATCGAGATCGGCTTCGAGGCCCTCGCGGTCGCCGTCGATGATCCGCTGCGAGAGCAGCTCGCTCACCGTCCAGCCCGAGCGGTCCTCCTTGACCACGTCGGTGGCGCTCACATCCTCGAAGATGCCCAGCAGCGCCTGCAGCGGGTCGTAGGGCTGCTCGCCGTCGGCCGCCGGCCGGCGCCGGTCGTAGATGAGGTCGAGGGCGACCGCCCGCTGCTCCTCGGGGATCTTGTTCAGGGGCATGATCCGGGCGGCGTGGACGATGGCCGAATCGAGTCCGGCCTTCACGCACTCGTGCAGGAACACCGAGTTGAGCACGTGGCGCGCCGCCGGCTTGAGGCCGAACGAGACGTTCGACACGCCGAGGGTGGTGTGCACGCCGGGCAGCTCGGCCTTGATGCGGGTGATGGCCTCCATGGTGATCATGGCGTCGCGCCGCAGGTCGTCGTCGCCGGTCGACAGCGGAAAGGTGAGGGCGTCGAAGATCAGGTCGCTGGGCTCGAGCCCGTAGCGGTCGACGGCCAGGTCGTGGATGCGATGGGCGATGCGCATCTTCCACTCGACGTCGCGGGCCTGGCCCTCCTCGTCGATCAGCAGGCAGATGACGGCGGCGCCGTACTCCCCGGCCAGCTTGAAGACCCGGTCGAGGCGCGAACCCTCGGCCTCTCCGTCCTCGAGGTTGGCCGAGTTGAGGATGGCCCGGCCGCCCAGCCATTGCAGCCCGGCCTCGAGCACCTGCGGCTCGGTCGAATCGAGCACGAGCGGTGCGCTCGACGCGGTGGCGAAGCGCACGGCGGCTTCATCCATGTCGAGGGTGCCGTCCCGGCCCACGTAGTCCACGCAGAGGTCGAGCACGTGAGCGCCCTCTTTGACCTGGTCCTTGGCCATGGCGACGCAGGTGTCCCAGTCGGCTTCGAGCATGGCCTCGCGGAACTTCTTCGAGCCGTTGGCGTTGGTGCGCTCGCCGATGATCAGGAACGAGGCGTCCTGGTGGAACGGGACCATCGAGTAGATCGACGTCGCCCCGGCCTCGTGCACGGGCTGGCGAGGCGCCGGCGTGAGGTCGCGACAGGTGTCGACCACCGCGGCCAGATGGGCCGGCGTCGTGCCGCAGCACCCCCCTATGACCTGGACCCCGAACTCGGTGACGAAGCGCTGCTGGTACTCGGCCAGTCCCTCAGGGGTGAGGTCGTAGTGCATCTTGCCGTCGACGACCGAGGGCAGCCCCGCGTTGGGGATGCACGAGATGGGCATGCGGGCGTGCTGAGACAGGTAGCGCAGGTGCTCGCTCATCTCGGCCGGCCCGGTCGCGCAGTTGATGCCGATGACATCGGGGTGCATGGCATCGATGGCGGCGAGGGCGGCACCGATCTCGGTGCCCGGCAGCATGCGGCCCGTGAGCTCCATGGTCACCTGCACCTGCAAGGGGACCTGGCGACCGGCGGCGGCCATGGCCCGCCGGCAGCCGATCATGGCCGCCTTGACCGTCAGCAGGTCGAACATGGTCTCGATGATGATGACGTCGACGCCCCCGTCGACGAGGCCCCGGCCCTGGATCTCGAACTGGTCGCGGAGCTCGGCGAAGCGGATCTGGCCCAGCGACGGGAACTTGGTGCCCGGGCCGATGGACCCCGACACGAACCGCGGCCGCTCCGGGGTGGCGAAGCTGTCGGCCACCTCGCGGGCGATCTCGGCTCCGGCCCGGTTGAGCTCGTAGGCTCGATCGGCGATGCCGTACTCGCCCAGGGTCGTGGGGAGCGAGCCGAACGTGCAGGTCTCGATGACGTCCACGCCGACCTCGAGGAACGAGGCGTGCAGCTCCTGGATGATGTGAGGGCGGGTCACGACGAGCAGCTCGTTGCACCCCTCGTACTCCTCGCCGCCGAAATCCTCCGCCGTCAGCCCCCGCTCCTGGATCCCCGTGCCGAAGGCTCCGTCGTAGACGACCACGTGCTCGCGAACGGCATCGAGGAAATCAGTCATCTTTCAAGGCTAGTGGGGGACGCGTTTTCGGCACACATCAGTAAGCGCCGGCTCGTGAGCCGTGCGTAGTGTGACGGCGATGAAGATCTACACCCGCAAGGGCGACGATGGCACGACCGGCCTGCTCTTCGGCGGGCGGGTGGCCAAGGACGGACCGGCGCCGAGCGCCTACGGCTCGGTCGACGAGGCCCAGGCCGCCATCGGCGTCGCCCGGGCCGAGGTCCTGGCCGCGCCCGACGAGAGCCCGGGCGAGCTGGCCGAGATCCTGCTCGGCGTCGAGCGCGACCTGTGGGTCCTGATGGCTGAGCTGGCGACCGATCCGAGCCACCACGACAAGCTCGTGGATGGGCAGAGCCGGGTCGTCCCCGAGATGGTGACGGCCCTCGAGGAAGCCATCGACGAGGTCAGCGCCAGCTTCGAGCCGCCCACCGAGTTCGTGATGCCGGGCCAGTCGAGGGTCTCGGCTCAGCTCGACGTGGCCCGAACGGTCGTGCGGCGCGCCGAGCGCGACACCGTCGCCGCCACCGCGCCCACCTCGGCGGCGCTGGCCTACCTCAACCGCCTGAGCGATCTGTTGTGGACGCTCGCCCGCTGGCAGGAGGGGGCGTCGCTGACGGCTCGTTCGGTCGGGAAAGGAACCTGAAGATGCCCATCGACTTCGTGGTCGAGCGCGACGTGCCGGCCGAGGCCACGGTGGTCGCGATCGGGGTCACCACCGACGACATGGCGGTCACGGCGCCCTCGTCGCCGGAGGCACCCGACCCCATCCGAGCCTTCGCCGCGGCGCGCGGGTTCAAGGCGGCGCTCGGCGAGACCCTGATCGTGCCCGGTGCTGACCGTGAACCGGCCACGCTGCTCGTCGGGTTGGGCCCGTCCGAGACGATCGGTCCCGCCGCCATCCGCCGGGCGGCCGGGGCCGTGGCCCGGGCCTGCCGGCGCGACCACGTCGTGGCCGTGCGCCTGCTCGACGCCATCTCGACCCCGTCCCAGCGTCCGCCGGCGGCCCAGGCTCTGGCCGAAGGCCTGGTCCTCGGCTCCTACCGCTTCTCGGTCTACAAGTCCGACCGCGAGCCGTCGGCGCTCGAACGGGTCGTCCTCGTCGGCGGCGGCGGCAAGCGGGTGCTCGACGCCCTCGATCTGGGCCGGGCCATCGCCTCTGGTGTCTGCCTGGCCCGCGACCTGGTCAACACGCCCGGCGGCGACCTCACCCCGACCAAGCTGGCCGACGCCGCCGTCGAGATCGCCAAGCGCGAGGGCCTCGAGATCTCGGTGCTCGACGAGAAGGCCATCGCCAAGGCTCGGCTGGGTGGACTGCTCGGCGTCAACCGTGGGTCGACCCAGGCGCCCCGCTTCATCGAGATCTCCTACACCCCGGCCGCCCCTCGCGGCTCGTTGGCGCTGATCGGCAAGGGGATCACCTTCGACTCGGGTGGTCTGTCGCTCAAGACGGCGCAGGGCATGACCACCATGAAGAACGACATGGGCGGGGCCGCCGCCATCCTCGGCGCCATGTCGGTCATCCGGGCGGTGGCGCCCAAGGCCAAGATCACCGGGTACATCCCGGCGACCGACAACATGACCGGGGGCGATGCCACTCGCGTCGGCGACGTGCTGCGGATCCGCAACGGCACGACGGTCGAGGTGCTCAACACCGACGCCGAGGGCCGACTGGTGCTGGCCGACGGCTTGTCGATGGCGTGTGAGGCCCAGCCCGACGCCATCGTCGACCTGGCCACCCTGACCGGCGCCGCCGTCGTGGCCCTCGGATCGGCGGTCGCCGGGTTGTTCGGCAGCAACGACAGCTGGATCGACCAGGTGTCCCTGGCCGCCGAGCGGGCCAACGAGCAGGTGTGGCAGATGCCGTTGGTCGACGAGTACCGCGGCCACATCGACTCCGACGTCGCCGATCTCAAGAACATCGGCAAGCCCCCCGAAGGCGGTGCCATCATCGCCGCCCTGTTCCTGCGCGAGTTCGTGGCCGACGACATCCCGTGGGTCCATCTCGACATCGCGGGCACGGCCTGGAGCGATCGCGACGATCTCGAGGTCACCAAGGGCGGAACCGGCTGGGGGGTCAGGTTGCTCGTGGAGCTGGCCCGCAACTTCCACAAGCCCAGCCGCCGGAGCTCATAGGTCGCGAGAGCTCAGAGGTCGCGAGCTCAGTGGTCGCGGGAGCTCAGAGGTCGGCGGCCGGCTGGGCCGGCGCCTGGCGGAGGGCGTGGCGCTCGCTCGCCCACCGGACCGCTTCGTAGGCCAGGGCCGGGTGGAACCGCCAGTGGTGCAGCTGGCGCTCGGTGGCCGCGGCATCCTCGCCCAGCTCGAGCAGCGAGAGGGCCAACTGGCGCGCTCGTTCGCCCAGGTCGACGCCGTCGGCCCGAGTGCGGTTCGGCTCGGTGAAGCGTCGGTGCTCCACCTGCAGGCTCGGTGGCATGCGCTCGATCTGGCCCCTGGTGAGCGGAGCCAGCTTGCGTCGGACCCCCAGCTCGGTGGGCGACTGCCAGCGGGCGGCGCCGAAGCGGCACACGCGCTCGATGCTGCGCATGAACGGACTGTGGCGACCGCCGCGCATGCCGACGCCGATGGCCTTGGCCGTCTCGGGCAGATCGAGGACGAACCCGTCGGGTTGGTGGTCGAGCCCGTCGGCCAGGCGGCGCAGGAGCCACACGGTGCTCGGCCCCAGGATCCCGAGCCAGAACCGCTCGACGTAGGCCGATCGGGGATCGTGGCCCAACTGGTCGATGACCGGGTCGGGCCAGGCCTGGATCGTCAGGTGGTCCGCCGGGAAGCTCAGTGGGGCCGGCGCCTCGTCGGTCAGCATGGCCGCTCCTCATGCTCTTGATAGACTTTCCGTCTCTTTCGATCCCCACCATGCCAGCCGTCCGGGGGCGATGTCAACCACGACGTCGCGGCATGAGACGTGTGTGAGACTTCGCCCGATGGAGCAGCCGTCGGGCACGGTGACGTTCCTCTTCACCGACATCGAGGGGTCGACCCGCCTGTGGGCCGAGCACACCGCGGCCATGAACCGGGCGGTGAGCCGCCACGACGATCTCCTGCGGGCGCTCATCGGGGCCCACGGCGGCTATGTGTTCTCGACCGGAGGCGACGGGTTCGCAGCCGCCTTCGCCTCGACGGACGACGCCGTGGCCACCGGGATCGAGGGTCAGGTGGCGCTGGGCGCCGAGAGCTGGGACGGGGTGCCCGGAGGGCTCCGCGTGCGGATGGGCCTGCACCAGGGCGAGGCCCACGAACGCGGTGGTGACTACTTCGGGCCCGAGGTCAACCTGACCGCCCGGGTCATGTCGGCGGCGTGGGGCGGTCAGATCCTCTGCACCGACGTGGTCGCGGCGGTGAGCCCGGCCGACACGACGTCACTCGGGTCCCACGCCCTACGAGACGTCCCGGGGCTCGATCGAGCTGCACCAGGTCGTCGAGCCCACGTTGCGCGCCGAGTTCCCCGCCCCGCGCACGGTCGACGTCGCCCCTTCGACCCTGCCGGCCCAGCGCTCGAGCTTCGTGGGCCGCCGCTCGGCGGTCGACGCCGTCCGGCGCCTGCAGCTGGACCACCGCCTGGTGACCCTGACCGGGCCCGGAGGGACGGGCAAGACGCGGCTGGCCATCGAGGTGGCCGGACGGGAGGCGCCCCGTCGACCCGGTGGCACGTTCTTCGCCGACCTGGCCTCGCTCGATCGAGGCGAGCACGTGGCCGACGCCATCGCCCAGGCCTGCCTCGTTCCCCCCGATTCGGGACGACCTGCGTCGGACCGGCTCGTCGACGCGCTGGCCGACGGCGAGGCGTTGGTGGTGGTCGACAACTGCGAGCACGTGCTCGACGCCGCCGCCGACATCGTCGATCGCCTGCTCGTGTCCTGCCCGAACGTGGTCGTCCTGGCCACCAGCCGCGAAGCCCTCGACCTGGCCGGCGAGCAGGTCTACCTGGTCGACCCGCTCGACCCGTCGGGCGTCGACGCCCGCGCCCTGTTCCTCGAACGCGCCCTGGCCGTGGGCGGAAGCACGCTCGACCCGACCGGCGTCACCATCGACGAGCTGTGCGCCCGCGTCGACGGCATCCCGCTGGGCATCGAGCTGGCCGCCGCCCGGACCCGGGCTCTCGACGCCCGCCCAGATCCTCGAGCGGCTCGACGAGCGGTTCAGCGTGCTGGCCGGGAGCCGACGCGGCACACCCGAGCGCCACCAGACGCTGCGGGCGACGATCGGCTGGAGCTTCCTGCTGCTCGACCCCGACGAACAGGCCTTCTTCGCCGAGCTGGCCGTCTTCGCCGGCAGCTTCGATCTGCGGGCGGCGGCGAGCCTGCTCGAACACGATCTCGTGCGCACCGCCGACCTGCTCGACGGTCTGGTGGCCAAGTCCATGGTCACGACCCAGGGCGACGACGAGCGGGGCCTGCGCTTCAGGCTGCTCGATACGCTGCGCGCCTACGCCGACGAGCAGCTCCGGCGCCAGCCGGACCGGCTCGAGGCCGCGGTCGCCGCTCACGCCCGCTACTACGTGTCGCGACTGGCCGCGGTCCCCATGGCCCAGGCCATGTCCCGTCGGATCCAGACCCACTGCATTCCTGACCTCGACAACCTGCGGCTGGCCCTCGCCCGGATCCGTTCGGAGAAGTCCGATCCGCAGCTGACCGAGGCGCTCATCCGGTTCTCGCTGCTGTTGGCCAACATGGGTCTGGTCACCGAGGCGCGCCGAAGCTGTGACCAGGGCCTGGCCGAGCCCGACCTCACCGACCTCGCCCGGGGATGCCTGCTGGCCGCGCGCTCGTACATGGACGCCACCGAGGACGGGTCGAGCGATTTCGCCGTGACCGCCGGCGAGGCCCTGCGGTACCTGCATCCGGGGGACGGCGTGTGGTCGGGCGCCCTCGGGCTGACCTCCATCCCGGTCCAGATGTTCGCACCGGCTGACATCGCCCCCTTCCTCACCGAGCAGCGAGGCCGGCTCGACGGCCTCGAAGGGAGCGATGCCGAGGTCGACCGGGCCACCGTCGACTTCTACCTGGCCGGCGCGATCATGAACCTGCGCCGGTTCGACGAGGCCACCGACGTGTTCGCACGGGCCGCGGCGACCATGGCCGGCATCGAGCCGACGAACCTCATCCGCCTCTGGTCGGTGGCCGGCGCCGCCATCGGCCAGACCCTCGGCGGCCGACCGGACGACGCCCTCGACACCCTCGACGAGGTGGCGGCCATCGTCGACTGGACGGACTGGGCCGTCGAGTGGGCCTTCGCCCGGGCTCTGGCCCTGGCTCACGTCGGGTCGACCGAGGACGCCCGGGCGCCGCTGTGCGCCATCGCCGGACGGCTGGGCGCGGAGAGCCCCTCACCGTTGGCGGGCACCGTCGTCGCCGGGTTCGGGGTCCTGGCCGCCATGGAAGGTCGCCAGGGCCGGGCCACCGAGCTGTTCGCGCTGCTGACCGCGACGCGATCACCGGCGTCGACGGCGGCCGCCTTCGAGGTCCTCGGCCGGCTCGAGGGGTGGACCGACGACGAGTTCGCCAACCGCAAGCTCGAGCGGGTGATCACCGCCGCGGGCCGCCAGTCGGAGATGAGTCGGGCCGAGCTCTTCGGTCGCCTGAACGCCCTGGCTCGCGACGAGGCGACCGGGTGAGCGTCCCGTCTGCTCTGGCGACGATCCGTGGTCCGTCGTCGGTGGTCCGTGGTCAGGCGAGGGTGAGGCCGACGCGGGTTCGTGTCGGCGCCGTGTCCTCGACGATCTGCCACGAGGCCACGGCGCCGGCGTCCACCTCGGCGAGCCAGACGACCGTGAGCCGGCTCTCGTCCTCGTCGGACAGCTCGAGGTGCGAACCGGTGGTCGTCCCCAGGATCGCCACTGTCGTCCCGCGCACCGCCAGTTGCGATGGGTAGATCACGTAGGCGGGATAGGAGGAGAAGTACCCGCGCCACGCCGCGATGTTCTCGGTCCGTCCGACGAGCGGAGCCTCGTCGAACACGACGAGGGTGTGCTCGGCGGTCATCAACGCGCCCAGCCCCTCGATGTCGCCGCGGTTGATGCAGTCGATGAAGCTGACGGCGACCGGGACCGGGGGCCGCGGGTGTCGCGCCATGGGCCCATCATCGCGCCCGACGCTTCGGCCCCGCCGGGCCGCCAGGAGCTCAGGGCGATGGCTAGCGTGGGACGGCGATGGTCACGGAATCGGATCCGGTGCAACAGGCTCGGGCGATGGTCGCCGCGGCGCGGCGGATCACGGTCCTCACGGGCGCGGGCATCTCGACCGACAGCGGCATCCAAGACTTCCGGGGGCCGAACGGGCTCTGGACCAAGAACCCCAAGGCCGAGCGCACGTCGAACATCGAGTACTACGTGGCTGACCCCGAGGTGAGGCGTCTGGCCTGGCAGGGCCGGCTCAACTGGATGGAGGCGCCGCGCCAACCGAACGACGGCCACCGCGCCTTGGTTCCGCTGGACCGCCGGGGCGTGCTCGACACGCTCGTGACGCAGAACATCGACGGCTTGCACCAGGCCGCCGGGCTCGATCCGGCCCGGGTCGTCGAGGTCCACGGCACCATCCACGAGGTCGTGTGCCTGCAGTGCGCCGACCGCACCCCGATGGACGACACCCTCGATCGGGTGCGGGCGGGAGAGGACGACCCGACCTGTCGCCGCTGCGGAGGCATGCTCAAGTCGGCCACCATCTCCTTCGGGCAGAACCTGGTCGAGGCCGATCTCGAGCGGGCCTTCGACGCCGCGGCGCGATGCGATCTGCTGCTGGCCGTGGGCTCGACCCTGAGCGTGTACCCCGTGGCCGCCATGGTCCCGACCGCCAGCCGCGCCGGGGCCGAGATCGTGGTCGTCAACCTCGAGCCCACCGACATGGACGATCTGGCCGACGCCGTGGTCCGGGGCTCCATCAGCGAGGTCCTGCCCGTCATCGTCGGGGAATGACCGGAGTGTCCGCATTGTTGACCGATCCGGTAGTGTTTTCCGACCTTTGTAGAACCAGTAGGAGAGGCCGATGGCCACGTTCCGTGACCTGCTCAAGCAGACCAAGAGCGAGATCCGCGAGGTCGACACGGCGACGGCCGACGAGCTGCGGACCGCACCGGGTGCCGTCGTGCTGGACGTGCGGGAGCCCGACGAGTACGAGCAGGGCGCCATCCCCGGTGCCATCCACATCCCGCGGGGCCAGCTCGAATCGAGCATCGAGGGTCGCGTGCCCAACCACGACACCCCGCTGATCGTCCACTGCGCCGGCGGCACCCGCTCGGCCTTCGCCGCCAAGACGCTCGCCGAGCTGGGCTACACCGACGTCGTGTCGGTGGCCGGCGGGTTCAACAAGTGGAAGGACGAGGGCCGCGACTGGCGCGCCCCGCAGGTGCTGAGCCCTGAGCAGCGCAACCGCTACCAGCGCCACCTGCTCCTGCCCGAGGTGGGCGAGGAGGGCCAGCTCAAGCTGCTCGACGCCAAGGTGCTGCTGCTCGGCGCCGGCGGTCTCGGGTCGCCCGCCGCGCTGTACCTGGCCGCCGCCGGCGTGGGCACGATCGGCATCATCGACATGGACGTCGTCGACGATTCGAACCTGCAGCGCCAGATCCTGCACAACGTCGACCGCATCGGTGACCGCAAGGTCGATTCGGCCAAGAAGACGCTGACCCTGCTCAACCCCGACGTCAACGTGGTGACCCACGACGTGCGCCTGGGCGCCGACAACGTCATGACCATCCTCGCCGACTACGACCTGGTGGTCGACGGCACCGACAACTTCCCGACCCGCTACCTGGTCAACGACGCGTCGGTGAAGCTGGGCATCCCGGTCGTCCACGGGTCGATCTTCCGCTTCGACGGCATGGTGACGGTGTTCGATCCCCGGCGGGGACCGACCTACCGCGACCTGGTCGCCGAGCCGCCGCCGGCCGAGATGGCCCCCTCGTGCGCCGAGGCGGGTGTGCTCGGGGTCCTGCCGGGCATCATCGGCTCGATCCAGGCCCTCGAGGCCATCAAGCTGATCCTCGACATCGGCGACCCCCTCATCGGTCGCCTGCTGGCCTACGACTCGCTCGAGCAGAGCTTCCACGAGTACAAGGTCCAGGTCGATCCGGCCAACGAGATCACCTGGGCCAACCGGGACCGGATCGTGGTGGCCGAACTGGATGGCCTCTGCATGCCGCACGCCCTGCAGCCTCCGGCGTAGATTCGCCCGCATCCGCTCGCTGATCCGCCGCCTCGTCGAACAGAACCCGTTGCCCGAGGGGGCGACGCCGGTCGCCGTCGGCCTCGTGGTCAACGGCGCGGCCATGTACATCTTCTTCGGGATCAGCTCGCGGTCGCTCTCGCCCGCCGTCTACAGCTCGGTCGTGACCTTCTACGCCTGGCTCTACGCGGTCGGCAACGGGATCATGCAGCCCCTCGAGCAAGAGGTGGCCCGGGCGTGCTCGGCCCGTCGCACCGACGGCATCGGACCGGGGCCCGTGATCCGGCGCGCGGTGGTCATCGGCGTCCTCTTCTGGATGATCGTCTCGGTGATCATCGCCGTGATCTACGTCGTCTGGAACCGGCCCTTCGCCAACAACCAGGTGCTCACCCTGGGCCTCATCCTCGGCCTCGGTGGCTTCTGCGCCGGTCACCTCACGCGCGGCACGCTCTCGTCGCACCACCGGTTCCGCAACTACGGCCTGTTCTTCAGCGTCGACGGCCTGGCCCGCGTCGCGCTGGCCGCGGTGCTCGGCGTCATCGGCGTCGAGGTGGCCGGGCCCTGGGGGATCATCATGGCCATCACGCCGTTCATCGGCGTGGCCGCCGCACTGTTCCGCCAGCACGGGCTGCTCGAGCCCGGACCTCCGGCGCCCTGGGGTGAGCTGACCCAGAACCTGGGCTGGCTGCTGCTGGGGACGGTCTCGATCTCGCTGATCGTCCAGGGCGGCACCATCGCCGTCGACGTGCTCGAGACCAGCGCCCAGTCGGCCGCCGCCGGCCAGTTCCTCAACGGCCTGCAGACCGCTCGCATCCCGCTGTTCCTGTTCCAGGCCATCCTGGCCTCGCTGCTGCC
This sequence comes from uncultured Microthrixaceae bacterium, assembly GCA_963734965.1. GTDB lineage: Bacteria > Actinomycetota > Acidimicrobiia > Acidimicrobiales > Acidimicrobilacustridaceae > UBA4742. The sequence goes on from CAVTJK010000003.1 coordinate 903,186, forward strand.
CAAGCTGTCGCGCCAGGCCGAGAGCGGTCACTTCGACGAGTTCGTGGCCGGCCTGCGTCGGTTGGTCCTGGCCATCCTCGGCCTCGGCCTGGTCGCGGTCGCCGCCGCCGCCCTGATGGGCCCGATCGTGATCCGCATCGTGTTCGGCAAGGACACGGTGCTCACCCGCTGGGACCTGGCCGTCATGGCCGCCGCCTACATCGTGATCATGGCCACCATCTGCGTCGACCAGGGCCTGGTCGCCATCCACGCCCACAGCCGCATGGCCATCGGCTGGTTCTGCGCCTTCCTGGTCTTCGTGGGGGTGACGGCTCTGGGCCACCAGCTGTTCCAACGGGTCGAAGCGGGCCTGATGGCGGCCGCTCTGTTCGCCTTCACGTGGATGGTGGTGAGCCTCTGGTCGGGATTGCGCCATCGGCGCCGGGCCCATCACCTCGATCTCAGCGAGACCCTGGCCGAGCTACCCGTCGAGCTCTGAGGACGGCACTACCCTCTGATCCCCATGCGGCGGATCCGACTCCTTCCAGCGCTCATCGCGGCCATGGCCATCGTCGCCCCCACGATCCTGGCCGGCCCCGGCCCCGCCTTCGCGGCGTCGACGCCGACGGGCCCGGCGTTCAGCCCGACCCAGTCGCTGGCCGTGACCCAGGCCACGACCTACACCTTCGGCCAACAGCCCTTGGCCGACGTGCTGGCGGCGGCCGGCGCCCAGACCAAGTGCGACGGGCTCACCCAGAACCAGCTGGCGGCCATGATGCTGGCGCCGACCTATCCCGAGACGGGCGCCACCGGCGCGCTGTCGCCGTCGCCCATGACGCTCAGCCGCTACGACTCGGTGAGCGTCAACTCGACCAACGCCAACCTCTACTTCCAGGGCAACGTCTCCACGCCGTTCAGCCGCGCCTTCTGGAACCCCGGTGTGGGCGCCTGGCAGTTCGACTCGGCCGGCGGGTGGAACCTGAGCACGGCCCAGGAGATGAGCACCGATTCGGCCGCCGCCACCGCCGCCCAGGTCATGGCCACCCGCTGGTGCAACGACACCGCGGACGTGGCCAACCCGGCCGCCCGGCGCACGGCGGCGTGGGCACCCTGGGGCGGCTGCGCCACCAACGGCACCTGCGAGTCGATCTACCAGACGATCTTCGATCCGGCGACGCTGCACGTGGCCACGGACGCGTCGGTCACCCGCTTCGGCGGCATGGTCCCGCGCACCTGTCAGATCGCCGCCGGCACGAGCGTGTTCTGCGTGCGGGTCGATCCCGCCCAAGCGCAGGGCAACGCCGCCTTCGCCAAGCCGGCCTTCGGCCCGACGCCGATCAGCGCGCCGTTCTACAACTACATCCTGGCCGGACGCGAGCACCGCGTCTGGCTCAAGGACGACACCGGCTATCCGATGACCATCGACGCCAGCCTGCAGATCGGCCACAACGCCCGCACCTCGCTCACCTGGACGACCGGCGATGTCCTCTGCGATGCCACCGTCGGTCTCGGCGCCTGCGGGCCGCAGCTCTTCCTGCGCACCTCGAACACGTCGGGCGTCGCCGATCTCAACTACTCGGTGCTCATGCCCAAGGGCGGCAAGACCCTGATGTGCGACTGGAACGGTGACGGCACCGACACGCCCGGGGTCGTGAAGAGCGGCGTCTGGTCGATCACCAACTCGACTACTGGCGGCGTCGCCCAGCAGGTGTTCGGCTACGGCAACGCGACCGACATCCCGGTCTGCGGCGACTGGGACGGCAACGGCACCGACACGCCGGGTCTGGTGCGCAACGGTGTGTGGTACCTGGTCAACTCGTTGGGCAAGCCGACGGCCGACATCAGCTTCGGCTACGGCAACCCGTCGGGTGACATCCCCGTCGTCGGCGACTGGGACGGCAACGGCACCGACACGCCCGGTCTGGTGCGCAACGGGTCGTGGTTCCTGGTCAACTCGTCGGGCAAGGGCTCCGCTGATCTCAGCTTCGGCTACGGCAACCCGTCGGGTGACATCCCCGTCGTCGGCGACTGGGACGGCAACGGCACCGACACCCCCGGTCTGGTGCGCAACGGCGCGTGGTATCTGACCAACACGGCGGGCAAGGGCATCGCCGACGTGTCGTTCTTCTTCGGTGATGCCGGCGATGCCGTGGTCACCGGCCGCTGGTCACCCGGCGCGCCGACCACGATCGGCGTGGTGCGCTGAGGACCTGGCTCAGCGCTCGATGCCGATGGTCGAGGGCTTGGCCGACCCCCAGCGTCCGCCCAGAGGGACGTCACCCGGATCGCCGTAGGCGAAGCTGGTGTCGGCCGTCGCCTTGCCCAACGAGTTGACGAGGAACCACAGGCCGGACCGGAAGATGCCCGGCGTGTCGCGCCCGTCGCCGTTCCAGTCGCCCACGACCGGGACGTCGGTGGGGTTGCCGTAGGCGACCACGACGTCGGCCACCCCGGTGCCGACCGAGTTGGCCAGGTACCAGAGTCCGCCGCGGAAGATCCCGGGCGAGTCGCGGCCGTCGCCGTTCCAATCGCCGACGACGGGGGTGTCGGTCGGGTTGCCATAGCCGAAGCTCACGTCGGCGGCGCCCTTGCCGAGCGAGTTGACCAGGTACCACGTGCCGTGGCGGAACAGGCCGGGTGTGTCGGTGCCGTTGCCGTCCCAGTCGCCGCACACCGGGATGTCACCGGCCTGGCCGTAGCCGAAGACCTGGTCGGCCACGCCGCCCAGGACGGCGTTGGTGATGTACCAGGTGCCGTTGGCGAACACGCCGGCCGTGTCCGTGCCGTCGCCGTTCCAGTCACACATCAGCGTCTTGCCGCCGCGCACCGCGCCGAACGGATAAGCCACATCGGCCACGCCCGACGTGATGGTGCCGCGCAGGTAGAGGTGGTGCGAGGCGTTGGCCCACGTCAGCTCGGGTCCGGCCAACAGCGCCAGGCTCTGCACCGACCCGCGGTAGCGGCTGAGGTCGGTGGCGGCGCCGATCCCGGGCACCGCAGCGTTGTCGGTGTACTGCCAGAACGACCACGCCTGGCCCCAGCCGGGGATCGATGCCGGGTTGGCGGCCGAGGTCCAGTGGGCCTCCCACAGCCGGTAGCCGCTCAGGGCGGTGGTGTTGCCCAAGGCCGACGACCAGAAGCCCGGGCTGGTGTAGATCATCGGTATCCGGCCGGTCAGCCCGCGTGCGGTCGTCAGCCACGTCGAGGTCCACGTGAGGAGATCCGCGGGGGAGAGTCCGCCAGTCGTCTCGAGATCGAGCACGGGGGGGAGGTCGCGAGCGCCCTGGAGCGTCCCGGTCGCGGCCACGAAGGCCTGGGCCTGAGCGGTCGCCGTCGCGAACGGGCAGGGCCGGCCGGGCGAAGTCGTAGGCGCCGCGGAACAGGCCGTTGTTGGCGGCACCGGCGAAGTCGGCGGCGAAGTACGGGTTCACGTAGTGCGAGCCACCGACCGTGGACGGCCCCTCGGTCGCCTTGATGAAGGCGAAGCTGTTGCCCGCCGCGGCCACGGCGTGCCAGTCGATGGCCGCCCCGTTGGGGTGGTTCCAGCTCGACACGTCGGGCCCGGTCACGCCGCTGATGGCCTCGGGGACGCCTCGGGTGCCGATCCCCTGGGGCGTCGCCGTGGCCGACATCGACGACCCTGTGCCGAAGGCGGTCGTCGTCGTGGCGGTCGGCGGTGGAGCGGCTGGTGGGCTGGCGGCGAGGGCCGGAGCGGTCGTCAGCGCGGGTACGAGCAGGGCAACGAGGAGTCCGAAGATTCCCCACTGGCGTCTGTGGGGGGAGGGCATGACCTCTCGTGTCGGCATCCCGGGTCGCAAAACTGAGCGACTCCTTGTCTGCGCCAAGCAGCTCGTAGCAGTAGCAAACAATGTCGATCCTCGTCCCGGTACGTCGGAGCCTGGGGGGTCACGGGCCTCGTCGATGGTGTCATCGTCGCGGGGTCATCGGCGCCATGGCGCCGTGCGTCCGGTGGGTGGAGGTGGGCTAGCCTCCCCGGACCATGGCCATCGTCACCGAGTCCGACACCATCGCCGGCGTCTACGTCGTCGACCCCGACATCCACGGCGACGAGCGCGGCTACTTCGTCGAGACCTACCGCCGCGAGTGGTTCCCCCAGGGCCGCGAGATGGTCCAGGGCAACCGGGGCGATCGCCAAGCGGGCGCCATCGTCGGACTGCACTACCACCTGCACCAAGCCGACTACTGGTACGTCCCGTTCGGCACGGCCCGGGTCGTGCTCCACGATCTGCGCACCGGCTCGCCGACCGACGCCGCCACGCTGAGCATCGACCTCGGCCGCCAGGCCGACGGCACCCACTCGCATCGCGGGGTGTTCATCCCGCCCGGCGTGGCCCACGGGTTCGCCGCCCTCAGCGACATGACCATCACCTACCTGGTCGACAGCTACTACAACCCGGCCGACGAGCTGGGCGTGGCCTGGAACGATCCGGCCATCGAGACCGACTGGGGGCTCACCGACCCGATCCTGTCCGAGCGCGACCAGAAGAACCCGGGTCGTACCGAGCTCGACCGCCAGTTCCAGCCGCACTACCGCCTGCGGCCCTGAGAACCGCGGTCAGTCGCGCGGCCGCGTCGTCCACCGCCAGATCGCGATGTAGGGCGTGAAGGCCATGCCGAGCAACAGGTAGGTCCACACCCAGTCGTTCGGGTTGCACTCGTGGGGCCCGAAGACACCCGACACGATCGTGCCGGGCTGACAAGCTCGGGGCGCGGCATCGCCGGCGATGGCGTGCATGAGGGTGTAGTGGCCGCCGAACACGGCGACGACGGCGATGACGGACAGGACGACGGCCAGGTTGACGAGGGCGACGAGCCCGATCGGCATGGGCCACCAGCTCCGGTGGCGGGTCCGCGTCGGCTCCGCGCCTGACGATCGACGGACACGGATGCCGGCCACGCCCGGATGACGCACCACCAGGTGCTCGGCGAACTCGTCGAGGGTCGTGACCGGGGCGTGGCAGTAGGGACACGGCACGGGCTGGCCGCTCTGGTGGGCGTCGGGCGAGCCTGAGTCGGACCACGGGTCCTCGGGGCGGCCCCCAGCACCCGTCGACCACCAGGCCGATCCGTAGGGAGAACCGCCGTCGAACCCGCCCTTGGCCTCGGCACCCGCCGAACCGAACCCGCCGTACCCCCCGTACCCGCCGGATCCGCCGAACCCGCCGGGGCGGCCGGGGCGGCCCGAACGCGGGCGGGGTCCTCGGTCGAACCCGAACCCGCCGGGTGACCCGTGGCCGGTCGTGGCCCTGGCCCTGGCCTGAGGGCGGTAGCCGCGGCGGATCAGATCGATGGCCTGGTTCAGCTCCCGGGTCTCGGCTTCGGCCCGGGCCACGGCCTCGGGGCCTTCGGCCGCGTGCAGGTCCGGGTGGCAGCTCAGCAGTCGATGCCGGTACGCGTCCTCGGCCTCGCCCGCCGACGTTCCCGGAGCCACGCCCAGCACGACGTATGGATCCCGCATTGGCGACAGAGAGTACATGTGTCGCCGCGAAGAGGCGCTGGGGCGGGCGGGGGTGGCCTGTCGGTCCCTCCGAATCGGCGAGGTCCGCCGATCTGACAGAATCCCGACCCATGAAGCTCTTCGTGACCGGAGGGGCCGGGTTCATCGGCTCGAACTACGTCCGGTGGGTGCTGGCCAACACCGACGACGAGGTGACCGTCTACGACGCGCTGACCTATGCGGGCAACCTGTCGACGCTGCGCGACGTCGACGACAGCCCGCGCTACCAGTTCGCCAAAGGCAACATCGGCGACCGGGCCACCCTCGAAGAGGCCATGGCCGGCCACGACGCCGTCGTGCACTTCGCCGCGGAGAGCCACGTCGACCGATCGATCGTCGGACCCGACGACTTCGTCCACACCAACTGCTTCGGCACCAACGTCGTGATGGACACGGCGCGGCGGCTCGAGATCGGCCGGGTGCTCCACATCGGCACCGACGAGGTGTACGGATCGGTCGAGGTGGGCTCGTCCAAGGAGACCGATCCCCTCGAACCCCGATCGCCGTACTCGGCCTCGAAGGCGGGGTCGGATCTCATCGCTCTCTCGTACCACTCGACCTACGGCGTGCCGGTGAGCGTGACGCGGTGCACCAACAACTTCGGGCCCTTCCAGTACCCCGAGAAGGCCATCCCGCTGTTCACCACCAACCTCCTCGATGGTCGCCCGATCCCGCTCTACGGCGACGGCAAGAACGAGCGCGACTGGATCTACGTCGACGACCACTGTGCCGGTGTCGATCTGGTGCTGCGCCAGGGCGCGCTCGGCGAGATCTACAACATCGGGGCCGGCAACGAGACCCCCAACCGGGTGCTCGTGGACAAGCTGCTCGCGCTGTTGGGCGCCGGCGACGATCTGGTGACCTACGTCGCGGACCGGCTCGGTCACGATCGGCGCTACTCGGTCGACATCGCCAAGATCACAGAACTGGGTTGGACGAAGCAGCGTTCCCTCGACGAGGCCCTCGAGACGACCGTGGCCTGGTACCGCGACAACCGGTGGTGGTGGGAACCGCTGCGCACCGCCTGATGGAGGAGCACTGATGCGCGTCCTCATCACCGGCGCCGGTGGACAGGTCGGGCGCGAGCTGGTCGCGGCGTTCGGCGCCCACGACGTGATCGCCGTCGATCACCACGCCCTCGACATCACCGACCGCGACCAGGTGCTCGGCGCGGTCACGACGGTGCAGCCCGATGTGATCGTCAACCCCGCGGCCTGGACGGCCGTCGACGCCAACGAGGGCGACCCCGATCGGGCCTGGGCCGTCAACGCCCTCGCCGTGCGCCACCTGAGCGACGGCGCCCGACGGGTCGGCGCGTGGGTGTGCCATCTCTCGACCGACTACGTCTTCGACGGCACCAAGCCCGAGCCCTACGTCGAGTGGGACACCCCGAACCCGGCGTCGATGTACGGCCGCTCGAAGCTGGGGGGCGAGCTCGAGCTCGGACCGGGCGACACCATCGTGCGCACCTCGTGGGTGTGCGGCTACCACGGCGCCAACATGGTCAAGACCATCCTGCGCCTGGCCGGCGAGCACGAGACGCTCAGCTTCGTCGACGACCAACGCGGCCATCCCACCTTCGCCGAGGACCTGGCCGCCGTCGTGGCCCGCCTGACGATCGAGCGCCGGCCCGGTCTGTTCCACGTCACCAACCAGGGCGCGGTGAGCTGGTACGAGTTCGCTCGCGAGGTGCTCGACGCCGCCGGACTCGACCCCGACCGGGTCCACCCCATCGCCACCGCCGACCTCGATCCGCCCCGACCCGCGCCGCGTCCGGCCAACTCGGTGCTCGACAACGCCGCTCTGCGCCTGAGCGGGCTGGCCCTGGCCGACGACTTCCGCGAGCCCCTGCGCCGCCTCGTCCCCCGTCTGCTCGATTCGTGATCGGCGCGTGTCGATGGTGAGCCCCCGGTGACCACCGTCCGGGTCGTGGTGCTCAACTACAACGGCGGCGACGACGTCGGGCGCGCGCTCGATGCCCTTGCCCGGCTCCGATTCGATGGACAGGTCGAGGTGGTCGTGATCGACAACGCGTCGACCGACGGCAGCGCCGATGCCGTCGTCGCCGCCCACCCCGAGGTCCGACTGGTCCGCAACCCGACCAACGTCGGCTTCGGCGCCAACAACGAGGCGCTGGTCGATCTCGACGGTGTCGACTACGTCGCCCTGCTCAACAACGACGCCTTCGTCGAACCGGGATGGCTCACCCCCCTCGTCGATGCTCTCGAGGCCGACGGCGGGCTCGGCGCCGCCCAGAGCAAGATCCTGCTCGACCCTCGCTTCGTCGAGGTGGCCATCGAGACGACGCCCACCAGCCGGCGCTACGACGCTCGCACCTTCGGGGTGCAGATCCGCGGGCTGCGGGTCGACGGCGGCGACGCCTGGGACCGGGCGCATGTGGCCGACGGCGGGCATGGACGCCAGCTCGACGGGGGTGCGGCCGTCGAGTGGACCGCTCCCAGCGCCGTGCTGCGGGCGCCGGTCGAGGGGCCGTCGTTCGAGGCGCCCGAGTTGGTCGACGTGCTGATCGCCTCGGACACGGTGAAGACCGTGAAGCTCTCGGGTGGGGCCGAGGCGGTCGAGGTCGAGGTCGGCCACAGCCTGGATCCGACCTGGGTGACGGTGCCGATCCGGGGCGAGCCGTTCGACGTGATCAACAGCGCCGGCGGCCTGGTGCTGGCCGACGGGGCCGCCGCCGACCGGGGGTTCCTCGAGCCCGACCGGGGCCAGTACGACGACGCCGTCGATCTCGACGCGTGGTGCGGGGGCAGCGTGCTGCTGCGGCCGAACTACCTCGTCGACGTCGGTCGGCTCGACGCCCGCTTCTTCCTCTACTACGAGGACACCGACCTGTCGGCCCGGGGCCGGGCGCAGCTGTGGCGGTACCGGTACGTGCCCGACTCGGTCGTGCGCCACGTCCACGCCGCGGGCTCGGGCGAGGCGTCACGGGTCCTGCGCTGGCACGTCGAGCGGAACCGCCTGCTGTTCGTCACCAAGAACGCCCCCGTCGCCGTCGCGGCGCGGGCCGTGATGCGCCACCCGTTGTCCACGCTGTCCTATGCCCGGCGCGACGTGGTCGGGGCCCGTCTCGATCACCGGCCGGTCGACACCTCGACCGTGCGGATGCGGCTCTCGGCCTACGCGTCGTACCTGCGCCTGGCCCCGGCCATGCTCGCCGACCGCCGCCATGCGTCACCGCTAACGTTGGCCGGGTGCCCACCGACACCGAGCGCAAGCGTGCGATCCTGCGACGCGTCGCTCTGGTTCCGGGGCTCAACGCCGCCGTCGAGGCGCTGGGCGCCCACACGGTCGCCGACAAGCTCGACAGCGCCCTGACCCACGGCGACGTCGTGGCCGTGCGGCTGCCGGTGCTGGCCACCGAGTTCCGCTCGCGCCGGGTCAAGATGCACCGACTGGGTGGCCGTGACCTCGTCGCCGCCGCCTTCACCGACAGCGGTTGGACCGGCTTCGAGCGGCCGCTGCCCAGCATGTTCCACCTGGCGGTGGCGTCGAGCACGGGCGCGGTGTTCGACGTCGGGGCCAACACCGGGTTCTACTCGCTGCTGGCGGCCCGCATGGGCGGACGACGACCGATCCACGCCTTCGAGCCGCTGCCCGACGTGATCCGCCTGTTCGAGGCCAACCTCGACCTCAACCACCTGCGGTCGCGCGTCACCATCGTGGCCTCGGCGGTCGGCGACGTCGACGGCACGGCCGAGTTGTTCGTGCCCGAACCGACCGGGACGCTGATCGAGACGAGCGCCTCGCTGAACTCGACGTTCAAGCCGCACCATGCCGAGGTCCTCACGGTGCCGGTGACGACGGTCGATTCGTATTGGCGCGCCCAAGGGTCGATCCCGGTGTCGGTCGTCAAGGTCGACGTCGAGGGCTTCGAGCACGCCGTGCTGGCGGGCGCGGCGCAGATGTTGGCGCGGGCCCGACCGATCGTGTTCATCGAGGTGCTGCCGGGCTCCAAGATCGAGGTCATCGAAGCGGTGCGCGACGACCTGGGCTACGTCGATGCGCGGCTCGGCCCCAGGACGGCCACCATCGGCGAGGACATCCGCTTCGATCCCGACAGCTGGAACCACGCCCTCGTGCCGGGCGAAGCGGTCGACGACCTGGTCCGCATGGCCGAGCGCGCCGGGCTCGCCGTCACGCGGAACTGACGTCGGTGCCTCGCGTCGCGCTGGGCGAGGACCTCCGCCGCCGCAACCCGTTCCCCGAAGGCACCGTGTCGGTCGGCATCGGCCTGGCCGTGACCGGCGTGGCCGCCTACGCCTTCCTCGTCGTCTCGGCCCGGGTGCTCGGCCCGGCCGAGTACGGCGGCCTGTCGGTGCTGTGGGCCCTGGTGTTCCTGATCGGCGGCGGCTTCTTCCTGCCCCTCGAACAAGAGGTCAGCCGGGTGCTGGTCCGGCGGCGGGTGGCCGGACTCGGAGGCGCTCCCGTCATCCGCCGGGCCCTGCTCTTGGGATCGGGGCTGGCGGGTGTGCTGATCGCCGGGATCGTCGTGCTGTCGCCCGTGCTGACCGATCGGCTCTTCCGCGGCGAGCCGTTGCTCGTGCTGGGCCTGATCCTCGGCATCGTCGGGTACATGGTGGCCAACCTGGTCGAGGGCGTGTTCTCGGGCAACGGCCGCTTCGCTCGCTACGGCACGTACCTCGGAGCCGAGGCCGTGCTGCGCCTGGCCATCTGCGGGCTGTGCGTGGTCGCCGGCGTGCGCACGGCCGGCCCGTACGGGCTGGCGCTCGGGTTGTCGCCTCTGCTGGTGACCGTCGTGATGCTGTGGGGCCAGCGCGATCTGGCCTCGCCCGGCCCCGAGATCCCCTGGCGCGACATCTCCGCCGCCCTCGGCGCGCTCCTGGTGGCGGCCGTGCTGGCCCAGGTCCTCATCAACGCCCCGCCCGTGATCGTGCAGTGGCTGGCCGGGCCCCGCCACAAGGCCGAGGTCGGCGTGTTCACCGCCGCGCTGGTGGTCGCCCGTGTGCCGCTGTTCCTGTTCCAGGCCGTGCAGGCGGCGCTCTTGCCCAAGTTGTCGGGTCTGGTGGCGGCCGAGCGCTACGACGAGTTCCGCCGGGGGCTGCGTCGCCTCGTGGTGATCGTGGCCGCCCTGGCGCTGGTCGGTACGCTCCTCGGCTTCACCGTCGGGTCCACCGTCATCGCCCACGTGTTCGGCGAGGACTTCGCGGTCAGCAACCGCACCGTCGGGATGCTCGCCCTGGGCAGCGGGGCCTACGTGGTCGCCACCGCCCTGGCCCAGGCTCTCATCGCGCTGGGTCGGCCCCGGCTCGTCGCCGCCGGCTGGGGGTTCGGCTGCGTGGCCATGGTCGTGACGGTCGCCTTCGGGATCGATCCGGTGGTGCGGGTCGAGAACGCCTTCGTGGTCGGCACCATGGCGTCGGTGTTGGCCATGGCCGTCGGGCTGGCCGTCGCCTCGGCCCAGGTCGGGCGGATCGACCCGGACCACGTCATCGAGGCCATGAACGACCTCTCCCTCGAACCCTGACGTCGTGCCGGCGCGCCGTCAGACCCTGCCGTTCTGGCGGCGATGAGGGGCGCAGGGCGCCCTCAATCGCCGCAAGAAGCCGAAAGCGCCGGCTCGGAGGGGCCGCGGTTCAGGTCGGGCGGGCGGTGACGACGAAGGTGTAGGCGAACAGCGAGGGGCGCAGGTTGCCCAGGCGATGGGCCAGGCGGGCGACGCGCTCGTCGGTCACCAGCGGGACCGGGACGGTGGCGACGATCGACGTCGGCGTGAACCCGGCCTCCCGCAGCATCTCGACGAGCGTGGCGCGCGTGAAGAAGCGCAGATGGGTGCGGTCGAGGATGCCCCGGTCGGTGTAGTCGAAGTGGCCGGCCAGCAGGCCCAGGCGCACGGCCCAGTTGGCCACGTTGGGGATGCTCAGCACGAGGGCGCCGTCGGGATGCAGGTGGGTGCGCAACCGGCGCAGCACGGCGGCCGGATCGGGCAGGTGTTCGAGCGTGTCGCCGAAGAGGATCACCCGGTAGGTGTGCTCGAGCTCGTCGGTGTCGAACGTGTCGAGGTCGCCCACGTAGACCTGCTCGCAGACCAGGCGGGCCTCCTCCGCCGCCGCCGGATCGAGCTCGTGGCCGTCGACGACGAGACCGGCCTTGGCCAGCACCGCCGCGAAGTAGCCCGATGACACGCCGCCCTCGAAGACGCGATCACCGGGCCGGGTGACGTCGAGCACGGCCTGGGCCAGCAGGTGATGGCCGCGGTAGGGGATCGTCTGCAGCCGCACGTAGCCGTGCTCGTCGGTGGAGTTGACGGCTTGGAGCAGTTCGAGGGCTTCGCGCTCGTGGCGGGACGCGGGGAGTGTCGACACGCCCGGCAGTGTACGGACCCGGGTCAGAGGTACCTGCGGATGAGTCGCCAATAGGCGCGGCAGCACCCGATCGAGGGGGACGAGCACCCGAGGTGGGGGCAGGTTGCCGGGCTGGAGGTGGTCGGCGAACAGCCAGGCCAGGTCGGCCTCGGTCGCCGTGCGGTCGGCGCGCAGCTGGGCCCGCCGCGTCCGCAGCCATCGTCGCTGGCGGAACAGCCACCCGTAGGCCGACAGCTTGGCCCCCAGCCAGCCGTCGGCGGCGGCGTAGGCGATCATGCCCACCTCGAGGGCGGCGAAGGCGGGGGCGGCCAACACGAGCTGGCGGGGACCGAAGCACGTGAGCACCATGGCCAGCCGGTTGCGCTCGAGCAGCCGGTACTTGACCGGGTTGCGCGAGAACTCATACCGGTGGGCCACCACCGCGCTCGGCACGTAGATCACCGACCAGCCCCGCTGCCAGCAGCGCAGGCTGAGGTCGGCGTCCTCGTAGTAGGCGAACAGCTCGTCGGCGAACCCGCCGAGGTCCTCCCACACCTGGCGGCGACAGGCCAGGGCGGCGCCGCTGGCCGCGGTGACCGGCTCCTCGCGGTCGTGGTCGGCGGCCGCCTCGTCGAATCGACCCGACCAGCTCACGCCCAGGAAGTGGATGTCGTTGCCGGCCGAGTTGAGCCGCTCGGGGCGATCGGCCAGGCGCACGCTGGCCGTGGCCAGGCCCACGTCGGGCCGAGCGGCGACGGCGACGAGGGCGGCCAGGGCGTCGGGTTCGACGATGGCGTCGGGGTTGACGAGGGCGACGAAGGTCGCGGTCGAGGCGGCCACGCCGAGGTTGCAGCCGGCGGCGAAGCCGACGTTGACGCCCGGGCGCACGACGGTGACACCCGAACGGGCCTCGAGGGCATCCACCAGCCCCTCGGTGCCGCCGTTGTCGACGATGACGACGTCGACGCTGATCCCCTTCGACGCCATCACGGCCTCGACCGAGCGCTCGAGCCAAGGGTCGGCGCCGTAGGCCACGATGACGACCGAGACCGTGGGCAGAGGAGGCACGAGGGGACGAGGGTAGTGCTCCGCTCGGCCTGTAGTCGTGGTTGGTAGGGTCGGGAGTCGTCCCACCCGGAGAGTTCGTCCTGGCTGCTCTACTCGCCATCATCCCGGCCCTCGACGAGGAGGAGACCGTCGGCGAGGTCGTTCGCTCGGTGCTCGACCACCTCGACGCCGATGTGCTGGTCATCGACGACGGCTCCAGCGACGACACCGTCGGCTGTGCCATCCGGGCCGGGGCCATCGTGTTGCGCCACCCGTTCAACCTCGGGGTCGGGGCCGCCCTGCGGACCGGGTTCCGCTTCGCCCGCCAGCGCGGCTACACGGTCGCGGTGCAGGTCGACGCCGACGGCCAGCACGAGGTCGCCGACGCCAAGCGCCTGGTCGACGCCGTCGTCGAAGGAGGCGCCGACCTGGTGATCGGGTCGCGGTTCTCGGCCGGCTATGACGTGTCGTTCATGCGGCGCACCAGCATGCGATTGCTGTCGCGCCGGGTGAGCCGCTACGTCGGCGTGCCCATCAGCGACTCGACCAGCGGGTTCCGGGCCTTCGGCGCCAAGGCCATCGACCTGTTCGCGACGGCCTACCCGACGGCGTTCCTGTCCGACACGGTCGAGGCCCTCTTGCTGGCGCACGACCTGGATTTCGAGGTCACCGAGATCGGCGTGCAGATGCACGCTCGCCAGGGCGGGCGGCCGTCGTCGGGTTCGCTGCGCATCGCCTATCACTTCGTGCGCCTGTGGCTGGTGCTCGCGCTGCATCGCTTCCGCCGTCCGCTGCCCCGCCACGGAGGTCCCGTCTGATGTCCCGCCTCGAGCTCGTGGTCCTCGCCGCCTCGCTGCTGCTGCTGATCTTCATCGTCGAGGTCGTGCGCCGGCGCAAGCTGTCCGAGGGCTACGCCCTGCTCTGGATCGCCGTCGGCGTGGCCGTGCTGCTGCTGGGCGTCCTGCGGCCCCTCGTCGATCGCCTGGCCCACCTGGTCGGCGTCAGCTACGGGGCCAACCTCGTGTTCGCCGTCGCCTTGGTGTTCCTCGTCGTCGTGTGCGTGAACCTGTCCATGCACGTGTCGGACCTCGAGGACAAGGTCCAGACCCTCGCCGAGGAGGTCGCCCTGCTGCACGGCCCCCGCTCCGCCGGCCCGCAGGACTCGACGCTCTCCACCGACGCCACCCCGCCGATCCCGTCACCGTCGCCCTCGTCGTCCTCGTCGTCCTCGTCGACCCCACCGGCCTGACATCGCGGCGGCAGATCACCACCTCACCGGTGGCCATCTGCCGCCGCGTCGCCCCGCCTGACATCGCGGCGGCAGATCACCACCTCATCGGTGGCCATCTGCCGCCGCGTCGCGCCGCCTGAGGGTCAGAGGTCAGGCGGGGGCGGGTTCGAGGGGCGCGTCGCCGGGAGTGCCGGGAGTGGGGGCGTCGCCCGTGGCGGCCGCGGCGCGGTGGGTGGGGCCCGGCGCCAGCGGTGAGCGGGTGGGCGCGGTGAGCACCACGACGACGGCCAGCGCCTCGGCCCCGGCCATGAGGGCCAGCCAGAGCACCGATCCGCCGGGCGGCTGCCACCGGCCCCGCAGGATGTTGAGCCCCGGGTTGGTCAGCCCGATGGTGTAGCGGTGGAGGCTCCACCACAGGGCGTGGGTGTTCATCACGGCCACGAGGGCGGCGACGATCAGGCTGAGCCGGCGCGCCAGCCCGGACAGTGCGCCAGCGCCCCGATCGATGCTGACCATGGCCAGCAGGGGGATCCCCGCCGCCACCGGCAACGTGTAGCGGCCCTGCCAGATCAGGCTGGTTCCGCCCGTGAGCGGCGCCTGCAGCAGCACGGGCAGGGCCAGGCTGGCGGCGATGGTGACCAGCAGGCTGACGTTGTGCCGCAGCCGGGTGAGCATGAGGGCCCCACCGATCAGTGCGAACACCACCCCCAGCCACACCATCAGCGTCAGGTTGCTCGACGGCGTGTCGAGCCAGCCGAACACGCCGATCATCTGTTGGACGTAGGCCGGGGTCGCTCCCATGATCAGGAACCAGTGGTTCGACCCGGGCGGGAAGGGCGACCCACCGGCGATCTTGCCCGAAGCCATGCCCGTGGCCACGACCATCCCCAGCGCCAGCACGCTCATGGCGGTCAGCGCGCCGAAGGCGATCTGCACGCGCCGGTTGGTGGCGAGGGCCACGAGGGTCGGCCAGCCGATGCCGACCGCGGCCAGCACCACGATCAGTCCGACGAACGGACCCGACAGCGGCCGCGTGAGGGCGAGGGCCGAGCCCGAGATGACCAGCCCGCCGAGCAGTCGGCGCGACAGCTGCTCGACGCCGTGCTCGGCCCGCCGGCCCAGCGCGACCAGGTGCGCCCACAGGGCGATGGCCGTGCAGATCTCGAAGCCACTCGGGTTGACCGACCCGGCCAGGAACAGCGTCATCGGGGTGACGGCGACCAGCACGCCGGCGACGGCCAGGGCGGGGCGGATCGCGGTCTGCAGGGCCTTGACCGCCCAGGCCAGGAACAGGGCGGCGAAGCCGGCGCTGGCCAGCCGCATCAGGTACACGCCGAACTGGGTCTGGAACAGCCGGCCGCCCCATCCGACGAGCACGTAGTACAGCGGCGGGTAGCCACCGGCCGGCGAGGCCACGTCGATGACCTTGGTCCCGCCCTGGAGCGTCTGGGAGCACGTGTCGACCGTGGTGTTGGGTCGAGCGGCGTAGCAGGGCCGCACCGGCGTCCACAGCGCCGGCAGGCGGAAGGTGCGCAGGCCGGTGCCGGGCAGGGTGTCGCGGCCGAAGGGCTGGCCGTACCAGATCGACACCGCCTTGGTCACGTGCGCCGGCTCGTCGGGGACCGAGAACAGCGGGCTGGCCATGGCCCAGGCGGCGGCGGGCACGAAGAAGATGACCAGCAGGACCGGCCACGAGCGCAGCGACAGGTGGCGCAGGGGGCTCGAGGTCACCGGGCGACGTTACCAACGAGATCCGAACCCGCCGGCCACCGGGGTGGGCCCGCGACGGCTCGGGCCCGGTCGGTCGAGATCCGAACCGGCCGGGCACCACGCGGAACTACGCTGCCACCCGATCTCGTCGCCGACCGGAGTCCGCCGCCATGAGCCCATCCTCGTCACCGTCACCGGCTGGCGTCGAGTTCCCGCAGGCCACGTGGACGTCGTTCGACCGCTACGGCCGGTACGGGGCCATCGTGACCGCCCTGCGGGCGTCGCTCGGACCGGGTCGTCATCGGTGCTCGACGTCGGCGACACCGCCGGGCACCTCCACCTGTTCGACCCCGGCCTGTGGGTCGTCGGCGTCGACGTCGAGCTCGCCATCGCGCCTCTGCCGGACACCGTACGGGCCCGAGCCGATGGGCGGGGCCTGCCCTTCGCATCTGACACCTTCGACGCGGTGGTCAGCAGCGACGTGCTCGAGCACGTCCCCGAGCCGGGCCGGGCCGCCTTCCTGGCCGAGCTGACCCGCGTGTCGCGTGACCTCGTGGTCGTGGCCGCTCCGTTCGACACGCGTGGGGTCATCGGCGTCGAGGACCTCGTGCGCCGCTACGCCCTCTTCACCGCCGACACCCCCCAGCCCCAGCTCGAGGAGCACCTGGCCAACGGGCTGCCCTCGCTCGAGGTCACGGTCTCGGCCCTCGAGGCGGCGGGATCGACGGTCAAGACCGTCGGCAACGGCAACCTGTGGGACTGGCTGTTGATGATGATGCTGCGCTTCCAGCTCGAGGCCCGCCCCGAGCTGCGGCCCCTCAGCGAGGGCTATGACGTCTGGTACAACCAGGCCGTCGCCGACCGGGCCTTCGTGCCCCCTTACTACCGCCACGTCGTCGTGGCCCGCTCGGGCGGCCGCACCCCCGAGATCGGGAGCCGACCCGGCCAGCCCCCGGCCCCCGGCGCCCACGCGGACCCCGCCGATCCGACGGGCGCGGACGCCGCCGGGCTCCCCGACATGGCCCCGCTGCTGGCCGCCCTGATCGCGGCGGACTCATCCGAGGCCATCCGCCACGACGACCGGGCCCGAGACCGGGAGCTGGCCCTGCTGCGGGTCAAGGTGGATCACCTGACCGAGCGGCTCGAGACGCTGATCGAGCTCGAGGTCAGCATGGCCGACCAGGAGCGGGCCCTGATGGCCAAGCTGGCCCGCCTGGCCCATCCCTTCCGACGCAAGGGCGGCTCCTGAGCCGAGCGGGTGCCCGCCACGGGGGTCTCGACGGGGATACTCTCCGCCCGGTGGCCGAACCGCTGGGGTCGAGATCTGTCGACGTGCTCACATCTCTCGACGAGTTGGTCAACCTGCCCGTGACCGGGGCCGATGTAGTCGGGGCCGTGTCATGGCTGACCACAGACCGAACCGTTGGCGGGAGCCCCTCATGCATCTGATTCGTCCCTCGCGAGCTGCCCTGGTGGGTGTCGTGGCCACGCTGATCGTGCTGGCGGCGGTCCCGGCCAGCGGCTCACCCCGACCGTCGGCACCGACCACGATCGGGGGCAAGGTCAGCGCCGCTGCCTTCGCCCAGGCCGGCCGCGCCGGGCGGATCCCGGTCGTCGTCACGCTGGCCCACGACGGCTCGTCGTTGGCCGCCACCACCGACGAGGGCGCCGATCACGACCGCCTCGCCGACCAGGCGGCGTCGTCGCTGACCAAGTCGCTGCCCAAGGGCTCGGCGTCGAACACCCGCACGTTGTCGCACCTCGGCATGGTGACCACCACGGTCGACGCCAAGGGCCTGGCCGCCCTCAACTCGTCCTCGGACGTGGCCGCCGTCTCCGTGTCGCAGTGGCGCAAGACCGACCTGGTGCCCGAGGAGACGGCGTGAACGCCCCGTACGCCTGGAGCTTCGAGACCGGCTTCAACGGCACCGGCCAGGCCGTCGCCATCCTCGACACCGGCGTGCAGCCCGACCATCCGTTCTTCGGCGGCCGCGTCATCGACGGGGCCTGCTTCACCACCAACGGCGAGGTCGATCCGGGCTCGACCGCCACGGCCGACTGCCCCGGCGCCGATCCGACCACCGCACCGGCGGCGGCCAACGGCACAGCCAACGTGCCCGGCAGCGCCGCCGACGGCGTGCCCTGCACCAGCGTGCCCAACGAGTGCCTGCACGGCACCCACGTGGCCGGCATCGCCGCCGGCGGCACCGGCAGCACCACCAGCCACGGCTCGGGCGTGGCCTGGGGCGCCAACATCGTGGCCGTCCAGCGTCTTCACGACGATCACCGGACGCCGCGGCAGGCTTCGGGCGCGATCACCAGCTGCATCGGCGCGTTCGACGGCGACGTGGTCGCCGGGCTCAACTGGGCTGATCGGGCGCCAGAGCAGCCGACCACATCGTGGCCGCCAACATGAGCCTGGGCGGCGGGCAACGCCCAGAGCATCTGCGACAGCATCGACGGCGCCCTACCACTCGGCGTTCGTCGCCGCCCGGGCCCACGGCATCGCCCCGGTCGTGGCCTCGGGCAACGCCTACGCCTCGTCGAGCAGCGACGGCTTCCCCAACGGCATCACCTTCCCGGCCTGTGACTCGCAGGCCATCAGCGTCGGCGCCGTCACCGACACGAACACGTTCGTCCAGGGCGGCACCTGCGACTTCGCCGGCCTCGACCCGTGCAGCGTTCAGCCAGGACTCACCGCAACCTCTCGCTGCTGGCGCCGGGCTGGAGCGTCGACTCGTCGGTCCCGGGCAGCACGCTTCGACACGCTGTGGGGCACGTCGATGGCCACGCCGTTCGTGACCGGCGCCTTCGCCGTGATCCAGTCGCAGCACCCGGACTGGACGCCGTCGCGACATCATCGCCCTGCTGCGCGGCACCGGCGTGCCCATCCGCGACACCCGGCCGGGCGCGCTCAACGAGGCCACGCCCATGCTCAACCTGGGCGTCGGCGGTCAACCCGCCGACGTTCCACGCCGTCACGCCCGACCGCCTGCTCGACACGCGCGACAGCACCGGGCTGCCCAACGCCTCGGCCCCGCCTGGGCGCGGCCACCGACGATCAACATCCGCGTCACCGGCCACCACGGGTGCCGTCGGCGTCCACGGGCGTGTCGGCGGTCGTGTTGAACATCACGTCGGTCAACGCCATCGGCAACGGCTTCGTGACGGCGTGGCCGTCGGGTATGCCGATGCCGGGCACGTCGAACCTCAACCTCACCCAGGGCGTGATCAAGCCCAACCTGGTGACGGTCAAGGTCGGGGCCGGCGGACTGGTCTCGCTGTTCAACCTCAGCGGCAGCACCGATCTGGTGGTCGACATCGACGGCTACTACGACGCCGGCGCCGCCGCCGCCACGGGCGGCACGCTGCACGCCGATCGACCCCGCTGCGGGTGCTCGACACCCGCGACGGCACCGGCCTCACGCCTCACGCTCCGGCCAAGATGGGCGCCGGCACGACGATCCACCTGCCGGTCAAGACGCTGGCCGGCCTGCCGGTCGGAGCATCGGCGGTCGTGCTCAACCTCACGTCGGTCAACACGACGGCGCAGACGTTCATCACCGCCTGGCCCGACGGGGTGATCGCGCCTCAGGCGTCCAGCCTCAACCCCGAACCCGGGCAGGTGGACGCCAACCTGGTGGTCGTGCCGATCGGGCCCAACGGCAACGTCAACCTGATCAACGCGCTCGGGCAGCACCGATCTGATCGCCGACCTGGCCGGTTGGTTCGACAACACCCCGACGCCGACGTCGGGCCATCTCGTCCCGCTGTCTCCGGCTCGGCTGCTCGACACGCGCAACGGCACCGGCGTCAGCGCCATCCACCCGATCGGGCCCTTCGGCTCGATCACCCTGCAGGTCACCGGCCGCGGCGGCGTGCCCGTCTCGGGCGTCTCGGCCGTCGTGTTG
Organism: uncultured Microthrixaceae bacterium; assembly: GCA_963734965.1. GTDB lineage: Bacteria > Actinomycetota > Acidimicrobiia > Acidimicrobiales > Acidimicrobilacustridaceae > UBA4742. The sequence goes on from CAVTJK010000003.1 coordinate 922,905, forward strand.
AACCTCACCGCCGTCAACGCCACGGCGACCACGTTCATCACGGCCTGGCCGACGGGCGTGAACCAGCCCAACGCGTCGAACCTCAACCCCATACCAGGGCGCATCACGCCCAACCTGGTCACGGTCAAGGTCGGGACGAACGGTCGCATCAACCTGTTCAACCTCAACGGCAACATCGACCTCATCGCCGACGTGTTCGGCTGGTACTCGAGCTAGTGGCCTGACGCCCGGCGCCGCCGCCGCTCCGCCGGTTCGCCCGGTGTCCGGCTGGTGCTCGAGCTCGCGCTAGCCCCGAACCTTGCGCTTCACCTGGCCGGCGCGGCGCCGCGCCGCCTCGGCCATCCGCCGCTTGGCCAGCAGCCACGACTGCTCGCGGCGGCTGACCACCATGACGGCGGCGTCGTCACCCACGGCGCCGACCGCTCCCGTCGCCGCCGTGGGCGCGCGGGGCACGATGTCGGCCGGCTCGGGGATCGAGGCCAGCTGGGCGGCCCGCCGGGCGTCGGCCGACAGGTCGGTGGGCAGCTTCTCGAGGCAGACCCGGAACTCGATCGTGTTGATCTCGGTCGGGTGGAACGAGGCGATGCGAAAGCCGATCAGGTCGAGCTTGACCAGCTTGCGGTACAGCTCGATGAACGAGGCCGGCGTGAACACCGAGCAGTGGCCGTCGACGTACTCGCCGGTCTCCTGGCTCTTGAGGCACAGCTCGTAGGACCAGTGGTCGGGATCGAGGTCCTCGCGCTCGACGCCGGCGTAGTCGGCGGTGCCGGCCCAGAGGGCGGCGGGGTCGACGGCGACGATCTTGGAGTGGAAGTCGTAGATCTGGCGGTAGCTCGGCGCGTGCAGCCCGCGGAGATGGGCGTCGACCAGGTCGCCGATCTCGGTGAGCGAGCGGTTGACGTCGAAGCACAGACGCTTGTCGGGCAGGGCCAGGCAGGCCAGGCCCCCGTCGGTGAGCACCTCGGCCAGCTGGTCGAGCCAGCCGATCAGGTCCGGGATGTGCTCGGCCACGTGCGAGGCATAGACGAAGTCGAACGGGGCGGCCTGGCCCACGACATCGGTCAGGCGGTCACCGCCGGCCCACACGAAGTCGACGTCGACGATCTCGTCGAGGCGGTCGGCCATCTCGGCGTCGGTCGCGTACTTCTGGCGCAGCTCGTCGGTCGAGGCGTGATCGACGTAGAAGACCTCGGTGCGACGGCGGTCGAACCTCGGCGAGTGCAGCGCCCCGATCTCGAGACCTCGCATGTGGTCGGGATCGATGGCGTCGAGCCACGGGGGCAGCGGGGGAGCCTCGCCGGTCATGGCCGCCCACGGTATCGCCTGGTCTGCAGGCGCCCCTCGATCCGCGCCCCGACCTTGGCCGCCGTCGCCGCCACGCCGTCGGCGCGCACGCTGGCCACGCCGCGCTGGGCCAGGTCGGTGGCGCGGGCGCGGCTCTTCGACCACAGGTCGCCCAGCGCCGCCAGCCCCGGGATCGCCGTCGTACCTCCCCGCCGATCGGCGGCCGTCGGTGTCGCATAGGGCTCGAGCTCGACCACCAGGGGCGGCTCGTCGGTCGTGACCGGCGTCCACGACGACGATCGGTCTGACCGCGGCCCGGCCTCGACGACCGTGGTCAGGATGTCGAGGTAGCGCTGGCCCTGCCGGGCCGGCGACCACTCGAGCAGGGCCTGGCGGCGCGCCGCGGCGCCGATGCGAGCCCTGGTGGACTCGTCGTCGAGCAGCTCGCTCATGGCCGCGACCCATTCGGCCGGCGTCGCCGCCAGTCGTCCCGTCGTCACGGCGGCAGATGGGTCTCGTTTCGACCCCGAACTGCCGCCGAGATGGTCGGGGTCGACGATGGCGCGGCGGAACGGCTCGGTCGGGCTGGCGACGGTGGGCGTGGCCGTCAACGCCGCTTCGAGCCACTTGATCGCGCTCTTGGCCTCGTTGAACCGACCTGGGGCCAGCGGCGCCAGGTTGACGTCGAGGTCGCGCAGCACCGCCGGCAGTTCGAGCCAGGGCACGAACGGCACGCGCACGATGCGCTCGCCGAAGCGGGCCAGCGCCGGGGTGGCCGGACAGGTGACCTCCGAGCCACAGCTCGACGTCGTCATGGCGATCGAGGACCTCGCTCACCGCCCCCTCGATGTGGAACCAGTCCTCGTCGTGGGTCGTCGTGCCGCTGAAGTACCCGAGGCGCAACGGACCTGGGCGCCGAGGTCGGCGCAGCTCGCGGTCGGCCGCCCGGGCCAGCTCGAACCCGACGCCGTTGTCGAACTGGTGGGCCGGGCAGCTCGGTCACCGCCGCCGCCCGCTCGACGAGCAGGGCGGTGCTGCCGACGAAGGCGTCGCACGCTTCGAGGGTGGTGCGGTAGCGCTCGACCCCGTTGAGCCACAGCGCCGCCTCGTCGGGCGGCAGGATCCGCAGCGCCGGGATCTCGTCGGCCTCGCCGGGGTCGAAGATCAGGTCGTCGACGTCGAACACCAGCGGGATGCCGGCCCCGTGCAGGGCCTCGATCGTCTCGAGCACCTGCACCGTGGCCGGCACCCGGTAGCAGACGACCACGTCGGCCGCGGCCGCGGCGGCCAGCAGATCGGGATGGCGGTAGTGGAGCACTCGGCTCGTCACGCCCACGCCGGCCAGCGCCTCGGCCGGGAGGTGGGCCCGGTAGCGCAGCGGAGCGCCGTCGATGCCCGCACGCGAACACGACCGAGCGCACCGCCCGCGTGGTGTCTCGCTCGACCGAGGACACGAAGGGGCCGGACCGCACCAGCTCGGCGAAGAGCGCTTCGAGGCCGGTGACCTGATCGTCGAGCGACCGCGCCGCCAGGGGACGGGCGGCCCCGGCGCGCAGCCGGTCGGCCAGATCGGGTTCGTCGACCACCCGAGCCAGCGCCGCGGCCAGCGCCGCCGCGTCGCCGGCGGGGACGATCAGTCCGTTGTCGCCGTCGGCCACCACCTCCTCGGGCCCGAGGGTGTCGGTGCACACCACGGCCAGCCCGGCGGCCAGCGCCTCGCGGGTGAGCAGCGAGTGGGTCTCGCGCATGACCGACGGCCAGGACGAGCACGTCGTGGGCGCGCAGCACCTCGTCGAGGGTGTCGGGGTCGTAGGGCGCCAGCACGTCGACGGGCAGGCCGGCGAAGGGATCGGTGGGGCGTCCGTCGAGTCGTGGCCCGAGCCCGTAGGCCGCTCAGCTGCCAACGTCGCGCCGGTCGGCCACCGGCGCGGCCGAGGGCGGCGACGGCGTCGATCAGGACGTCGGCGCCCTTCATCGGATCGGGCCCGCCCGCGTAGAGGAACCGGATCGGGGTGTCGTCGTCGGCGCGGGCCGGGGGGCCGGGAGCGGCCGCCGGCGCGGGCGAGGCCGAGCCCATCAGCGCCGCCGGCATGCCGTTCTCGTCGACGCGCAGGCGGTCGGGCGCCACGCCGTTGGCGGCCAGCACGCGGGCGGCCGAGGCCGACGGGGCGAGCACCAGGTCGGCCGACTCGCAGCAGGGCGTCGAGGGCCTGGCCCCGGTGGCGCCGCCACGGCTCGTCCACCTGGCAGGCGCACACGCCGGCCTCGACGACGAGCGAGCACGGCCGGTCGTCGCGATCGACCAGGAACTGCCGGGAGCACAGCCACCAGAAGTCGTGCATGGTGACGACGACCCTGGCGCCGGTGGCCTTGGCCGCCGGCAGCAGCCCGGCGCCGAGGGACTGCAACGAGTGGAAGTGCACCACGTCGGGCGCGTGCTTCTGGACGTGGTCCCGGAAGTCGTCGGTCACCGCCGGGTTGAGCCAGTTGTGCTCGTCGTCCCAGCCGATCCAGGGCGTGGTGACGATCCAGTGCACGTCCAGGCCCGGTCTCGTCGGTGTCGTCCCACGTCTCGAGGGGGCGCGATCGCCCAGCCAGCCGGCGTAGACGCTGACCTCGTGGCCCCGGGCGGCCAGGCCCCGGGCCAGGCGCTGGGGCGCAGCGTGCCCCCGCTGACGAAGTTGGGCGGGTAGTGGGCCGAGACGGTCAGGATGCGCATGTGGCGACGTACGCTATCGGCCGGTCGTCCCAGAGGCAGGGCCCCGCTGTGCTCTACTGGCGGGGTCGAATCGTCAGGTTCCGGCCCGCTGTGGGCTCCGATGTCGACCCGCCCTGGACCCCCGTGTGGAGGCCTTCCCGTCCATGGAGCTCGTTGACTGACCTGTCCCAGTCCCGGGACCTGCTGGTCAACCTGACGCTGCGCGAGCTGCGGGGGAAGTACAAGCGGTCGGTGCTGGGCTGGACCTGGTCGTTGGTCAACCCCGTCGCCCAGGTGGCCATCTTCTCGCTGGTCTTCGGCGTGCTGCTGAAGATCCAGATCCCCAAGGGCCACCCGAGCGGCATCCACAACTTCCCGGTGTTCCTGTTCTGCGGCGTGCTGCCGTTCAACTTCGTGTCCAACGGCCTGAACGGCTCGATGTCGGCGCTGCTCGGCAACGCCGGGCTGATCAAGAAGGTGTACTTCCGCCGCGAGATCCTGATCGTCGTCGGCCGTCATGTCGTTCGTGGTCACCTTCGCCATCGAGCTGGCCGTGCTGATGGTGTTCGTCATGGTCGCTGGGCAGCTTCGTGCTGCCGTGGCTGCCGATGGTGGCTCGTGCTGGTCGTGCATCCTCACCGTCTACACCATCGGCATCGGCCTGCTCTTCTCGGTGCTCAACGTCTACTTCCGCGACATGCAGTACCTGGTCGCCATCGGCCTGCAGCTGTGGTTCTACGCCACGCCGATCATCTACCCGCTAGCGCGGGTGCCCGGCACCAAGACCATCGGTGGCCACACCGTCGAGGTCGCCGGCCACACGGTGACCACCGGCGGCCACGAGATACCCGTCAGGGCGATCTACACGATCATCAACCCGATGGTGAGCTTCGTCGAGTGCTTCCGGGCCGTGCTCTACGACCGGCGCTGGCCGCCGATGAACCTGCTCGGGCTACGCCGCGCTGTGGGCGCGTGGTGATGCTGTGGATCGGCGTCGTCGTGTTCCGCCGCTTCGAGCCCCGTCTGGCCGAGGAGCTCTGATGGCGACCGAACCGGCCGATCGTCGTCGACGACGTCTCGCAAGATGTTCCGGCTCTACCACGACCGCAACCAGAGCCTGAAGGCCGCGATCATGCGCGGCCGCCGCGCCCGCTACGAGGAGTTCATGGCCCTCGAGGGGGTGTCGCTCGAGGTGCCCGCGGGCACGACCTACGGGCTGATCGGCGAGAACGGGTCGGGCAAGAGCACGCTGTTGAAGTGCATCGCCCGCATCCTGCGGCCCGACGCCGGGCGCATCCACGGTGAACGGCAAGATCTCCGCCCTGCTCGAGCTGGGCGCCGGCTTCCACCCCGAGCTGTCGGGCAAGGAGAACGTCTACCTCAACGGCGCCATCCTCGGGTCTGGGCTCCAAGCAGATCGACCGCACGTACGACGACATCGTCGAGTTCGCCGGGCTCGAGAAGATCATCGACACGCCGGTCAAGAACTACTCGTCGGGCCAGTACGTGCGGCTCGGGTTCTCGGTCGCCATCAACGTCGACCCCGACGTCCTGCTGGTCGACGAGGTGCTGGCCGTGGGCGACGAGCAGTTCCAGCGTCGGTGCAACGAGAAGTTCGCCGAGCTGCGGGCCGCCGGACAAGACCATCGTCGTGGTGTCCCACGGCCTGGCCGCCATGCGCCTCATCTGCGACCAGATCGCCTGGTTCGAGCACGGGCACCTGCGCCTGACCGGCGACGCCGCCGACGTGATCGACCACTACATCGCCGAGGTGCAGCTCGACCGCCAAGACGACGCCGGGTCCGGCAACCGTTGGGGATCGGGCGAGGTGCTCATCGACCAGGTCGAGATCATCGGGCCCGACGGGCGTGGCCGACCGATCGGCTGCACACCGGCGACAAGATCATCGTTCCGGCTCCACTACCGAGCGCAGGAGACCATCGACCGATGCCGGTGTTCGGCGTTGGCCATCCACAGCATCGAGGGCCTGCTGGTGACCGGCCCCAACAGCCGCGAGGCCGGACTGGCGCATCGAGCGGGCCGAGGGGGCCGGCGTGGTCGACGTCGACCGTCGAGCGGCTGATGCTGCTGCCCGGCACCTACGACCTGACCACCTCGATCTACGACCACACCATCGTCCACCCCTTCGACTTCCGCCAGAAGGTGCTGCGCTTCCAGGTCGACCCGGGCACGCCCACACGAGAGCTTCGGCGGGGTGATGTCGCTCGACGGGCTCTGGAGCGCCGGTCCGAGCGTCGCTCCCGGTGACCCCGGCGGTCCTGGCGGTCCCGGCGGTCCTGACGGCGGAGGCTCATGACCGTCGCGTCCTCGCCACGACCCCGCTCGAGGTGGTCGTGGCCACGGCCGACACCCTCACCGAGCGCATGGCCGGCCCGGCGATCCGGGCGTGGCGCATCGCCCTGCGAGCTGTCGCGCGACCACGAGGTCAAGCTGATCTCGATCAGCCGGGCCGACATCACCAACGACCAGTTCGAGGTCCTCCAGGTGCCCCAGGGCCGGCGGCTGGCCGCACTGGTCGAGTGGTGCGACGTCTTCGTGTTCCAGGGCTGGGTCATGGCCGGCCAGGCGTGCTTCGAGCGCCCCGATCGCATCTTCGTCGTCGACGTGTACGACCCGATGCACCTCGAGCAGCTCGAGCAGGGCCGCGACGTCGACGAGGACGGACGGTGGCGCCACGTCATCGACGCCACCGCGGTGTTGAACCACCAGCTGGCGCGCGGCGACTTCTTCCTGTGCGCCAGCGAGAAGCAGCGTGACCTCTGGATGGGCGCACCTGGCCTCGCTCGGCCGGGTCAACCCCGCCACCTACGACGCCGATCCCGGACTCGACGCGCTCATCGACGTGGTGCCCTTCGGCATCTCCGACGAGCCACCGATGCGAACCCGCGCCGCCATCAAGGGGGTGCTGCCCGGTGTCGGCATCGACGACACGGTCGATCCTGTGGGGCGGCGGGGTCTACAACTGGTTCGACCCGCTCACGCTGATCCGGGCCATCGACCGCCTGCGGCTGCGCCGCCCCGACGTGCGGCTCGTGTTCCTCGGCATGCGCCACCCGAACCCGCTCATCCCCGAGATGCGCATGGCCCTCGACGCGCGCGCGCTGGCCGACGAGCTCGGGCTCACCGACACGCACGTGATCTTCAACGAGGAGTGGGTGGCCTACGACGATCGGCAGAACTTCCTGCTCGACGCGGACATCGGCGGTGAGCACCCACCTGCACCACGTCGAGACCGACTACTCGTTCCGCACCCGCATCCTCGACTACTTCTGGGCATCGCTGCCGACCGTGTCCACCACCGGCGACGCGCTGGCCGATCTGATCGAGCGCCGGGGCCTCGGCCTGACCGTGCGCACCGGGTGACGTCGACGCCCTCGAGGCCGCGCTTGTTCCGCCTGCTCGACGACCGCGAGTTCGCCGCCGCGTGTCGGGACCACATCGGCGCGGTCGTGCCCGAGCTGCGGTGGTCGAAGGTCCTCGAACCGGTGGTCGCCTTCTGCCGCTCACCCCGTCGGGCGCCCGATCTGGTGACCGGTCGCATCGATCCGACCGGCGCCCACCTCACCAAGATCGAGAAGGCGCCCCACGGGGTCGCCACGACGTCGGGTTGGCCGTCAAGTACGTGCGCCAGGGCGGGGTGAGCCTGCTGGTGCGCAAGATGCGCGACCGGGTGACGCGCGTGGTCCGGGCCCGGCGCGGCTCGGGAACCGTCAAGCCCTGAAGACGTCGAGCAGGCGCCGGGCCGCCGCGGCCGGGGTGAGCCGGCCGATCGACACCTCGGCTTCGAGCGGCCCGACCAGCTCGGCCACGCCCGGATCGCGGCGCAGCGACTCGACCAGGGTGTCCTGCACCTCGGACCACATCCACGCCACGGCCTGATCGCCCCGGGCCGGCCTCGGCTTCGCCCGACGCCATCGAGCGTGGCGCGCTGCTCGGTGACGGCGCTCCAGACCTCGGCGGTGCCCGTGCCCTCGAGGGCCGAGCACAGCAGCACGCGGGGGTTCCAGCCCTGCCACTTCGGGCGCAGCAGGTGCAGGGCGTTGGTGTAGTCGGACTGCGTACGGCCCGCGGCGGCCGCCAGGTCGCCGTCGGCCTTGTTGACCACGACGAGGTCCGCCAGCTCCATGATCCCCCGCTTGATGCCCTGCAGCTCGTCGCCGCCGCCCGGGGCCACCAGCAGGCAGAACAGGTCGACCATGTCGGCCACCGCCACCTCGGACTGACCGACGCCGATGGTCTCGACGATCACGACGTCGAAGCCGAAGGCCTCGCACAAGAGCATGGCTTCACGCGTGCGGCGGGCCACGCCCCCGAGATGGGTGCCGCCGGGTGTCGGGCGGATGAACACGTCGGGGTGGCGCGACAGCGACTCCATGCGGGTCTTGTCGCCCAGGATCGATCCCCCCGAGCGGGCCGACGACGGATCGACGGCCAGCACCGCGACCCTGTGACCCTGTTCGACGACGTGCAGGCCGAAGGCCTCGATGAACGTCGACTTGCCGACGCCCGGGTGATCCGCTGATGCCGATGCGGATCGAGCCGCCGGTGTCGGCCAGCGACGGCGTCGAGGACCGCCTCGGCGCGGTCACGGTCGTCGGGGCGGGTCGACTCGGCCAGCGTGATGGCGCGGGCCAGGGCCCGGCGGTCACCCGAGCGGATGCCCTCGAGCACGCCGTCGAGCTCGGTCGATCCGTCGGGCATCGTGATCGCTCAGATCGGGTCAGGCCGCGCCGCGGCGCTCGAGCACGAGGGCCAAGCACCTTTCGAGCCGCCTCGGGGATGTTGGTGCCGGGCCCGAACACCGACGCCACACCGGCGGCGTAGAGCTCGTCGTAGTCCTGCGGAGGAACGACTCCGCCCACCACGACCACGACGTCGTCGGCGCCGGCCCGTGCGAGCTCGTCGATGAGCTGGGGCACGAGGGTGAGGTGCCCGGCCGCGAGCGACGACACGCCGACGACGTGCACGTCGTTCTCGACGGCGTCGCGCGCCGCCTCGGCCGGCGTCTGGAAGAGCGGACCGACGTCGACGTCGAAGCCGAGGTCGGCGAACGCCGTGGCGATGACCTTGAGGCCGCGGTCGTGGCCGTCCTGGCCCATCTTGACGACCAGCATCCGGGGTCGCCGGCCCTGGGAGGTGGCGAAGGCTTCGACGTCGTGTTGCAGCGCGGCGAACTCCTCGTCGCCCTCGTAGGCCTCGCGGTACACGCCCGAGATGCTACGGGTCTCGGCCTTGTGCCGGCCGAACACCGCCTCCATCGCGTCGGAGATCTCGCCGACGGTGGCCCGGGCACGCGCCGCGTCGATGGCCAGGGCCAGCAGGTTGTCCTCGCCGCGCGCCCCCGCGGTCAGCGCATCGAGAGCGGCGCGGCAGGCGTCCTCGTCGCGGTTGGCCCGCACCTTCTGGAGCTTGGCGATCTGCTCCTCGCGCACCCGGGTGTTGTCGATGCTCAACACGTCGACCAGCTCGACGTCGTCGGGCACGTACTTGTTGACGCCCACGACGACGTCCTGGCTGCGATCGACACGCGCCTGGCGGCGAGCGGCCGACTCCTCGATCCTCAGCTTGGGCATGCCCGACGCGACGGCCTTGGTCATGCCGCCGAGCGCTTCGACCTCCTCGATCAGCTTCCAGGCCTCGGTGGCGAGCGCATCGGTGAGGGCCTCGACGTAGTAGCTGCCGCCCAACGGATCGACCACGTGGGTGATGCCCGTCTCGTCGGCCAGGATCAGCTGGGTGTTGCGGGCGATGCGGGCGCTCATCTCGGTGGGCAGGCCGAGCGCCTCGTCGAAGGCGTTGGTGTGCAGGCTCTGCGTGCCGCCGAGCACGGCGGCCATGGCCTCGACGGCCGTGCGCACGACGTTGTTGTAGGGATCCTGCTCGGTCAGCGAGACGCCCGAGGTCTGGCAGTGCGTGCGCAACATCAGCGATTGCTGCTTCTGGGGCTCGAAGCCGCTCATGACCTTGTGCCAGAGCAGTCGGGCGGCGCGGAGCTTGGCCACCTCCATGAAGAAGTTCATGCCGATGGCGAAGAAGAAGCTGAGGCGACGGCGCGAAGGCGTCGACGTCGAGGCCTTGGCGTTGGGCGGCGCGCACGTACTCGAGCCCGTCGGCGATGGTGAAGGCCAGCTCCTGGGTGGCCGTCGCCCCGGCCTCTTGCATGTGGTAGCCCGAGATCGAGATCGAGTTGAACCGGGGCATGTGGCTGGCCGTGTGGCTGATGATGTCGGCCACGATGCGCATGCTCGGTTCGGGCGGGTAGATGTAGGTGTTGCGGACCATGAACTCCTTGAGGATGTCGTTCTGGATGGTTCCGCTGAGCTGGGCCTGGTCGACGCCCTGCTCCTCGCCGGCCACGACGAACATGGCCAGCACGGGGATGACCGCGCCGTTCATGGTCATCGACACCGACATCTTGTCGAGGGGGATGCCGTCGAACAGGATCTTCATGTCCTCGACCGAGTCGATGGCGACCCCGGCCTTGCCCACGTCGCCCTCGACGCGGGGATGGTCGCTGTCGTAGCCGCGGTGGGTGGCCAGGTCGAAGGCCACCGAGAGGCCCATCTGGCCCGCGGCCAGGTTGCGGCGGTAGAAGGCGTTGGACTCCTCGGCGGTCGAGAACCCGGCGTACTGGCGGATCGTCCACGGCCGGTTGGCGTACATCGAGGCGCGCACGCCGCGCACGAACGGGGCGAAGCCGGGCAGGGCGTCGATCTGGGCCGGGTCGATGGCGGCCACGTCCTCGGCCGTGTAGAGGGCCTTGACGTCGATGCCCTCGGGTGTGGCCCACGTCAGGCTGTCGGCGTCGGCGCCCTTGAGCTCGGTGGCCACCAGGTCTCGCCACTGTTCGACGGAGGGTCTCGGCGCGTCGCTCACCGGACCAGCCTACGAGGTGAGCCCCGTCGGCCCGAAAATGGCCCGTCCCGCCTTCCTCCCCCCATCCCGGCGGCAGATCGCCACCTCGCGGGTGGTCATCTGCCGCCGCGAAGGGACGGGCCGGGAATGAGGCCCCACTAGGGTCCGGCCCATGGCGTCCATGGGGGTGGGCTCGCACGTGCTCGATCCGCGGGCTCCGTCGGTGCCACGAGTCGTGCGCTGGTCGGTCCTGGGCCTGGTGGGCTTCGTCGCCGCCACGCGATCGCCCTACATCCTCTGGCACGGACGCTTCTTCGCCGAAGAGGGCATCCTCCACTTCCAGAACGCGTACACCCGCTCGTTCCCGAGCAACATCCTGTACGTCCAGACCCGCACGGGCTACTACAACCTGTTCGCCGACTGGGGCACCTGGCTGGCCTCGCACGTTCCCCTGACCCAGGCTCCGCTGGTCACGACCTGGCTGTCGTTCGGGGTGATCCTCGTGCTCGCCTGGGTGGCGCTGGCCTGGCCCTCGGACCTGCTCGTGAACGCCGGGGCCAAGGCGGCGGCGGCGGCGCTGCTGGTTGTCGGCACGCTGGCCGCGGTCGAGGTGTGGCTCAACACCATCAACGCCCAGACCTACCTGGCCATCGCCGTGGTGCTGCTGCTGTTCGTCCGGGTCGACGAGCTCGAGTCGTGGCGCTACCGGGTGGGGGTTGTCCTGCTCGCGGTCGCCGGCCTGTCCGGCCTCTACAGCGTCGCCCTCTTCCCGCTCTTGCTGATCTGCGCCGTCCTCGACAAGACGGTGCGCCGCTGGGGCTACGCCGTGACCCTCGGCCTCGCCGGTGTCGTCCAGGCCGCGGTGTTCGCGACGACCACGGCGTCCGGGAACCTGGCCGCGTCGAAGACGGCGCTCCCCGATGCGAAGGACATCTTCTACAGCGTGGCCGGCTGGCACATCGGTCAACTTCTGGCCGGTCCGGGCGAGATCGGCAAGGTGCTCGGGCGATCACTCAACGGCAACACCACCGCGACCATCGAGCTTGGCGTCATCGCGGTCGGCTTCATCGCCTTCATGGCCGTGCTCTTGTGGAGCGGGAGCGATCGCCGGGTCGTCCTGCTGCTCGTCGGCGCGCTGGTCCTGGTCGAGGCGCTCGTCCTGATCGGTGACCTGAAGACCTTCGCCGGCGCCAGGTACGGGGTCGTGCCGATCGCGATCCTGACCCTCATGCTGATCCACGGGGCCGCGACTTCGAGGCTGCCGCTCATGCGGGTGGGGGCGGCGGGTGGCCTCGTCGTCGTGTTGACCGCGGGGCTGATGGCGTTCTGGAGCTACCACCCGGCGGTGCTGCGCTGCCAGGGCTGCCCGGACTGGGCTGCCGAGGTGCGCAGCTATGAGACCGGCCGGACCACCCACCTGAAGATCTGGCCCTACGACGCCACCACGAACTGGGTCATCGTGCTGCCCGAGCACCAGGGCTCGGCCTTCGAGCTGTGGTGGGTGGGACGGGACCCGCAGAACCGGGCCTGGGTCCCGAGCTCAGTCGAACCGGTCGCACGGGACGGTCACGTGCCACACGGCAAAGGGCGTGATCGGGATGGTGACGGTCGCCGACCCGGCTGAGCCGATCCGACCGGTCGGGTGGGACCGGCACTCGGCTCGCGCCCGCTCGATCTCGGTCGACCAGGCCGGCCCGTGCGACCGAGGCGCGGCGATCGAGAACGACGAGACGATGATCACGAGGACCTGCGCCGCGAACAGGATCTTGAGCCACGCTCGGCCCGACGCGTCGACGAGCACCGTCACCCCGCTCAGGACGAACAGCAGCGGCGGATAGGCGTAGCGCGAGCCACCCGGCACGCTCACCCCTGGCCGGAACAGCTCGACGGCGCCGGCGCCGCGGAACCAGAGCGAGAAGGCGAACACGCCCACCGCGATGGCCATGGCGCCCCCGGCCACGAGCAGCTGGCCCGGACGCGCCCGCCAGGGTCGGGCCAAGAGCACGACGGCGACGAGACCGGCGACGGCGATGATCTCGACGCTTCGCGGGTGGTACTCCCACCAGTGCGGCAGCCAGCGCTCGCCCAGCGCCGCCGAGCCGAGCACCCGGGCCACGAAGTCCTTCACGACCAGGTGCAGATCGGGACGGGTCACGGCCTCGACGTTGGTCGTCGCGTGCACGGCCAACCCCTGACCGGCCAGGCCCACGGCCAGGGCGCCCAACACGACGTAGTCCGAGCGCCGCCGGCGCAGCACGGCCATCACGATGGCCCACGGCAGCATCACCACCTGGAGCGTCGTCGTGAGCGCACCCAGCCCGACCAGACCGGCCCGCATGACCGTGTCCGGCGTGGTCTCCTGGCGCGAGGCGATGAGCCAGAACGACACGGCGAACAGCGTCCAGTTGAGGTTGGTGATGTTGCCGGTGATCTCGCTGAGGGCGACGGGCGACAGCGCCACCACGAACGCCAGCAGCCACCGCAACCACGGGTTGTCGATCCACCCGCGGGCCGAACGGACGACGGTCAGGGCCAGCAGCGAGGTGATGAGCGTGCCGGCCAACGCGAAGGTCGGCGCCCACCACGCGGGCGGCAGGACCCGCGTCGTCAGCGCCAGCATCCGCGGGACGAGCTGGGCGTAGCCGGCGTAGCCGCGGAACAGCGTCTTCCACGCCGGATGGGCCAGCGCCTGGGTGGTGTAGATCCCGCCGTCCTCGGCCCACATCGTGTTCCACAGCGCGGTGCCGGGTTGGCGCACCAGCTGCGCCGCGGTGGCCACGACGACGAACCCGAGTCCGAGCCCGAAGGCGCGGCGACGTCGGGTCAGGGTCATGGCGGGCACGATCGCGAGTTGAGCACCCTGGTGGCGCCGATCCCGACATCCTGCTCGCGATCGACGGCAGGGGGCCAGGTAGCCTCGACGCCATGTCCAAGCGCTTCGTGATCATCGGCGGCGGCCCGGCGGGCAACCAGGCGGCGACCCACGCCGCCCGGCTGGGCGCCGAAGTCACCCTCGTCGAGCGCGACATCGTGGGCGGCGCCGCCCACTTGTGGGACTGCATCCCGTCCAAGGCCATGATCGCCACGGGCGGGGCGCTCACGCAGATCAACATGGCCCGGGGCATGGGCATCACCGATGTGGCCGCCAACCTCGACTTCGACTCGATGCGCGAACGGATCGGCCACATCCAGGACAAGCTCCGGACCTCGGTGTGCGGGCTGCTCGACAGCCAGGGGGTCCAGATGCTGGCCGGCACGGGCCGGCTCAAGGGACCGAACGAAGTGGTCGTCGACACCGCCGACGGTCTGGTCGAGCTCGAGGCGGACGTGATCCTGCTCAGCACCGGCAGCCGCCCGCGCATCCCCGATTGGGCCACCGTCGACGGGTCCCGCGTGCTCACCACCCGGGACGCCTATCCGCCGCCCCAGCTGCCCGAGCACCTGATCGTCGTCGGCTCGGGCGTCACCGGCGTCGAGTTCGTCCACATGTTCTCGTCCTTCGGATGCCAGGTGACGCTGATCGTGAGCCGTCAGCAGGTGCTGCCGCTCAAGGATCCCGAGGTGGCGGCGGCCCTCGAGACCGACTTCATCGGCCGCGGCGTGCGCCTCTACAAGGGGGCGCGGGCCACGGGGATCGACGTGAGCGACGACTCGGTGACGGTGAACTGCGACGATGGCCGCACCGCGGCCGGGAGCCACGCCCTGCTGGCCATCGGCTCGCTGCCCAACTCCGAGGGACTCGGGCTCGACGCCGCCGGGGTGGACGAGGAGAACGGCTACGTCGTCGTCAACCACAACTGCCAGTCGTCCGTGCCCCACATCTACGCCGCTGGCGATCTGTCGGGCAAGCTGCCGCTGTCGTCGGTCGCGGCCATGCAGGGTCGCAAGATCGCCGAGCACGCCATGGGCCTCCACGCTGGTCCTCACCGCCACCTCGACTACGAGAAGGCGGCGTCGGCCATCTTCACCGTGCCCGAGATCGCCGATGTCGGCCTGGCCGAGGCCGACGCCTTCGCCGACGGTCGCAAGATCCGCGTGACCAAGGTGCCGTTCTCGGCCAACGCCAAGGCCCTGATCGAGAACGATCCTCGGGGGTTCGTCAAGATCATCTCCGATCCGGCCACCGGCGTCGTCCTCGGGGGATCGATCGTCGGCCGCAACGCCGCCGAGCTCATCTCGGTCATCGCCCTCGCCGTCGCCGCCGGCCTGCGCGTGACCGACATCGTCGAGAGCCTGCTGGTGCATCCCGCGCTGGCCGAAGCACTGGCCGATGCGGCCGAATGAACGCGCTGTCCGACGAGACCCCGCGGCCTCGTGATCCCACCGACTTCCCGCCGCACGGCCCGAACTCGTTGGCGTCGATCGCCGAGCGGGGGATGGCGCGCACGCTCGACACGCTCATCGAGCTGATCCCCCTGACGGTGCTCGTCGCGGTGTTCATCAAGTTCAACGACGCCCACAACACCGTCTCGCTGCCCGTCTGGGTGCTCATCGCCTGGCTGGCCATGCTCGTGGTCTACGAAGCCGTCGGCGTGGCCTGGCGGGGCCAGACCGTCGGCAAGCTGCTGTTCGGCGTGCGGGTCGCCTACCTGGTGAACGGCACCAAGCCCGATCCGTTCCACGCCGCCTTGCGGATCATGCTGCCCGCGGTGGTGCTGGCCTTCCCCCCGACGCTCTGGTTCCTCTACCCGACGGTCTATCTGACCGCGCTGTTCAACCCGATGCGTCGCGGCGTCCACGACAGCGCCGCCGGCACCGTCGTCGTCCGCACCCGCTGACAGCTGACGCGACGTGCAGGCGGGGCGGTCAGTCGATGACGACGACCACGTCGCCGGCGCCGACCGAGGCCCCGGTGCCACCTTGATCTCCTTCACCGTCCCCGCCTTCTCGGCCGTGATGTTGTTCTCCATCTTCATGGCCTCGAGCACGCAGACCGTCTGACCGACCTCGATGGCCTGACCGACCTCGACGAGGATCTTCACGATCGTGCCCTGCATCGGGACGGTCACCGCCCCCGAGCCACCGACGGCCACCCCGCCGGCGCCCCCGCTGCGGCGCGGCCGCGGGCGTCGCCCCGCGGCGCTGACCGGTGCGGCGGCCGACTCGGGCACCCACAGGCTGACCGAGTAGCGCTTGCCGTTGACCTCGACGTCGACCTCGCGCTTGACCTTGGCCTCGGCGCCCTCGGCCGGGGCCACGGGTGCCGAATCGACCCCCGTGAGGTCGAGCGTGTCCTCGACCCACTTGGTCGAGTGCACCGCGTTCTGCGAAGTCGGGGTGGGTGAGGATGGCCACGTCGGCGGGGATGGTGGTGGCGATGCCCTCGATGCGGAACTCTCGCAGCGCCCGCAGCATGCGGGCGATCGCGGTGGGTCGGTCGTGGCCCCACACGATGAGCTTGCCGATCAGGTTGTCGTAGAACTGGCTGACGGTGTCGCCGGACTCGTAGCCGCCGTCCCACCGGACGCCGAAGCCCGTCAGGGGGCGACGAGCGTGCTCACCGGTCCCGGCGACGGCAGGAACCGTCCGCCCGCCGGGTTCTCGGCGTTGACCCGCACCTCGATGGCGTGGCCGCGCAGCTCGATGTCGTCCTGGGTGAACGAGAGGGGCTCGCCCGACGCGACCCGGATCTGCTCGGCCACGAGGTCGATCCCCGACACCAGCTCGGTGACCGGGTGCTCGACCTGCAGGCGGGTGTTCATCTCGAGGAACCAGAACTCGCCGTCCTGGAAGAGGAACTCGACCGTGCCGGCGTTGTAGTAGCCGCAGGCCTGGGCCACCTTGACCGCGGCGTCGCCCATGGCCTGGCGCACCTCCGGCGGGAACGACGGGGCCGGGCTCTCCTCGATCAGCTTCTGGTGGCGGCGCTGGGCCGAGCAGTCGCGCTCGGCGATCCAGACGCAGTGACCGTGCTGGTCGCCGATGATCTGCATCTCGATGTGGCGCGGCCACGTGAGGTAGCGCTCGACGTAGCACTCGTCGCGCCCGAAGCCCTTGAGCGCCTCGCTGCTGCGCCGACTCGAAGGCCTCGGCCGCTTCGTCCGGCCGATTCACCACGCGCATGCCTCGCCCGCCGCCGCCGTAGGCGGCCTTGATGGCCACCGGCCAGCCGAACTCGTTGCCGAAGGCGACGACCTCGTCCGACGACGGTCAGGAACTCGGTCGTGCCGGGCACGCCGGCCACCCCGGCCTTCTGGGCGGCGATGCGGCTCGTCACCTTGTCGCCCATCACCTCGATGGCCTCGGGGGGCGGGCCGATGAAGGTCACGCCCCGCTCGGTGATGGCCCGGGCGAAGTCGGTGTTCTCGGAGAAGAAGCCGTAGCCGGGGTGCACGCGCGTCGGCCCCGCTGCGCTCGATGGCGTCGAGGATCTTCTCGGTCTGCAGGTAGCTGTCGGCCGCCGTCTCACCCCCCAGGGCGTAGGCCTCGTCGGCCAGTCGGACGTGCAGGGCGTCGCGGTCGAGGTCGCTGTAGACCGCGACGGTGGCGATGCCCATCTCCTGACAGGCACGGATGACGCGGACGGCGATTTCGCCCCGGTTGGCGATCAGGACCTTTGTGATCACGCCATATGGTTACAGGGGTGAGAGGGGATCGTGCCAGACAGCGGCTGGCCGGCACCCGATTCGGCGACATCCGGTGGGTGGCCGAGACCGGCTCGACCAACCGCGATCTGCTCGAACTGGCCGAGGGCCGCGGGCCCGAAGGGGTCGTCCTGGTGGCCGATCACCAGACGGCCGGGCGGGGCCGGCTCGACCGTCCTGGCAGCGCCGGCCGGGCGCGTCGCTGCTGGTGTCGGTCCTGATGCGGCCCGATCTGGCCGTGGCCGACGCCAACGTGTTGACCACGGCCATGGCCCTGGCGCGGCCGAGGCGTGCGCCACGGTGGCCGGCGTGGCCCCGCGGCTCAAGTGGCCCAACGACCTGGTGGTTCCGCATGACGTCGACCGGGGCACGAGCGGCCGCCGGGCCGCCGCGCAAGCTGGCGGGCATCCTGGCCGAGTCGATCGCTCGACGGGCGCGACCTGAGCGCCGTCGTCGTCGGGATGGGCCTCAACGTCAACTGGCCCGACCCGCTGCCCCCGGAGCTGGCCGACATCGCTGTCGCCCTGAACCACCTGGCCGGTCGCGACGTCGACCGTGAAGACCTGCTCGTCGCGTTGCTCGAGCGAGTCGACCACTGGTACGGCCGAGCGGCTGACGGCGCCGGCGGGTCGGGCCGAGGTGATGGATGAGGCCCGCGCGAGTCCGCCACCCTCGGCTCGCGGGTCGCGCGTCGAGCCTCGGCTCCGACGTGGTCGAAGGGGTGGCCGCCGAGCTGACCGACGCCGGCGAGCTCGTCGTCGCCGTCGCCGCGACCGGCGAGCGTCGCACGATCGTCGCCGGCGACGTCGTCCACCTCCGCCCCGGCGCCTGACCGAGCGCCGACCGAGCGCCCGCCGAACGCCGGCGATCCGGTTGCGTTCTGGCGGCGATGAGGGGCGTAGGACGCCCTCAATCGCCGCCAGAAGCCGGACTCGGGAGGCGTGGCGCGGCGGGGAGAGCGCGATCAGGGATCGAGGTCGCGGGCCAGCAGCTCGGCGAAGGCGGAGGCGGCCGCGGTCGTGAGCGGGCCGGGGGCGCCGATCGTTCGATCGTCGATCCGGTCGATGGCCTGCACGTCGCGGGTCGACGACGTGAGGAAGGCCTCGTCGACGCTCGCGAGGCGATCGAGGGCCAGGTCGTCGGTGGCCACCGTGATGCCGCGCTCGGCCAGCACCTCGATCACCAGCTCGCGGGTGATGCCGGCCAGGCAGCCCGACGACAGCGGCGGCGTCACGAGTCGGTCGCCGACGCCGACGAAGATGTTGCTGCCGGTGCCCTCGCACAGGTCGCCGCGGGTGTTGGCGAAGATGGCCTCGGTTGCTCCCCGCTCGTGGGCCGCGGCCAGCGCGACGACGTTCTCGGCGTAGGACGTGGTCTTCAGCCCGGCCACGCGCGCTGTGCTCGTTGCGGCGCCACTCGACGGTCGCGACGGCGGTGCGTCGGCGTCCCACTGGGGCAAGCCGGCGCTGGCGACGATCGACGGTCGGTCCGGCTTCGCCCCGGTCCGAGCCGAGCGGTCCGACGCCGCCGGTGACGGTGAGGCGCAGCCGGCCGCGCGCCGACGGCGTTGGCCGTCGACCACCGACGGCCATCGCGGCCCGCAGCGCGTCGTCGCGCGAAGGGCACGGTCGAGGCCCAGGCCGGCGGCCGAGCGCCGCAGCCGGGCCAGGTGACGGCGGGCCGCGAACGGCGCGCCCCGGACGACCTGGATCGTCTCGAACACGCCGTCGCCGACGGTCAGGCCGTGGTCGAAGGGCGAGACGGCGGCCTGGGCCGTCGTCGACCAGCTCGCCGTCGATCCAGACGAGCCGGTGCCCGCTCGGTTCAGCCACCGCCCGAGCCTCGGCCACGCGCGGCGGCGTCGCCCGAGGCGAGCTCGAGCAGGCGGCGCGGCCTTCAGCTCGGTCTCGGCCCACTCGCCCGGCCGGCGTCGAGTCCCAGGTGACCGCACCGCCGGTGCCGAAGTGGATCTCGCCGTCGTCGAGCCAGAACGTGCGGATGGCGACGTTGAGGTCGCCCTCGCCGGCGGTCGGCGTCGACCCAGCCGACCGCCCCGCAGTAGACGCCGCGGGCGACCGGCTCGAGCCGGGCGATGTGCTCGAGCGCGGCGAGCTTGGGCGCGCCCGGTCACCGAGCCCGGCGGGAAGGTGGCGGCGATCGCCTCGGCCCAGCCCGAGCCCCGGCCGCAGCCGACCCTCGACGGTGCTGACCAGGTGCACGAGCCCGGGGTGGGCCTCGACGCTCGAGCAGGTGCGGGACCCGTCACCGAGCCCCAGTCGCACACCCGTCCGAGGTCGTTGCGCACGAGGTCGACGATCATCACGTTCTCGGCCCGGTCCTTGGCCAGGAAGCCGCCGGGGTCGGCGGCCGTGCCCTTGATGGGCGAGGACCACACGCGGTCGCCCCGGCGGGACAGGAACCGTTCGGGCGAGGCCGACGCCACGTGCGACGCCCGTGGTCGGGCAGGCGGACCACCGCGCTGAACGGCGCCGGGTTGCCGACGGCCAACGCCGCGCCCAGGGCGGCCACGTCGGCGTCGGGCGGCGCCGGCGCCGAGCAGCCGACGGGTCAGGTTCACCTGGTAGACGTCGCCCGCGGCGATGGCGTCCCGGATCGCGCTCGACCCCCGCCTCGAACTCGGCGCGGTCGAGGCTCGAGGCTCCATCGTCGCGGTCGGGGTCCCCGCCAGGGCCGTCCCCGCCACGGCCGGGCCGGGCGCACGTTGGCGAACCGGGCGCACACGGGCCGGCCCGTCGAAGGGCAGCACCACGGCCCAGAAGCCCTCGGAAGTCCAGGGCGGCCAGGTCGCAGGTCACGTCGACCAGGCCGGTGGCCAGCCGATCGCCGACCACGGCCAGGGCGGCGGGGGTGACGCCGGGAGCCGGGGGCACGCCTACCATCCTGGCCGATGACCTGACGATCTGACGACCGACGAGCAAGAGGCGCTGCGCCAGGTCGTGCGCGACTTCGCCCAGCGCGAGATCGCTCCCCACGCCGAGGCGTGGGACCGCGACCACACCTTCCCGGTCGACGTGGTGCCGGGCCATGGGCGATCTGGGGCTGTTCGGCATCCCGTTCCCGGTCGAGTACGGCGGCGGCGGGGTCGGGCTGGCCACGTTGTGCGTGGCCATCGAGGAGCTGGCCCGGGTCGACCAGTCGATGGCCGTCACGCTCGAGGCCGGCGTCGGCCTCGGCGCCAACCCGATCTACCGGTTCGGGACCGAGGAGCAGCGCCAGCAGTGGCTGCCCGACCTGGTGGCCGGCCGCGGCCCTCGGCGGCTTCGGGCTGACCGAGCCCGACGCCGGCAGCGACGCCGGCGGCACCCGCACCAAGGCGGTGCTCGACGAGGGCACCGGCGAGTGGGTGCATCGACGGCGAGAAGGCGTTCATCACCAACTCCGGCAGCCGAGCTGACGTCGGTCGTCACCGTGACCGCGGTGACCGGCATCGATCGGCGGCGCCGGCCCGAGATCAGCGCCATCGTCGTCCCGGCCGGCACGCCGGGCTTCGAGGTGGCCGCCGCCCTATCGCAAGATGGGCTGGCACGCCTCGGACACCCACGGGCTGACCTTCTCGGCGTGCCGGGTGCCCGAGGCCAACCTGCTCGGCGAGCAGGGCCGGGGCTGGCCAACTTCCTGGCCGTCCTCGACGACGGGCGCGTGGCCATCGCCGCCGTCGCCGTCGGGGTGATCGAGGGCTGCCTCGAGGCCTGCGTCGCGCTACGCCAACGAGCGCACCGCCTTCGGGCGGCCCATCGGCACCAACCAGGCCATCGCCTTCAAGTGCGCGGACATGGCCGTGATGGCCGACGCCGCCCGGGCGCTCATCTACGGCGCGGCCGCCCGCCGCGACGCCGGGTCGGCCGTTCAAGCCGGAGGCGGCCATGGCCAAGCTGTACGCCACCGAGGCCGCGGTCACCGCCACCCGCGAGGCCACCCAGATCTTCGGCGGCTACGGCTTCATGGACGAGACGCCGGTGGCCCGCTTCTACCGCGACGCCAAGATCCTCGAGATCGGCGAGGGCACCAGCGAGGTCCAGCGCCTGGTGATCAGCTCGGGAGCTCGGTCTGCCTCTAATGTGATGCAGATGTCAGACGGCTCCCGACGGCCGCGGCGGCGCCGGACCTGGCCCCAGCGGCTGCTCATCACGTTCAACGTCTCGTGGCGCTCCTGTGCTTCTCGTCGGCCGCCGGGCTGGCCTACGTGTTCCGCCAGACCACCAACGTGGCCCGGTTCAGCCTGGCCACGACCCTCGACACGCCGGCCAAGAAGGGCCCGCCCGAGAACTTCCTGCTCGTGGGGATCGACAGCGCGGCCGGCATCAACAAGAACGATCCGGTCAACATCGGGCGAACGGCATCGCAGAACACCGACACGATCATGATCCTGCGGGTCGACCCGGGCTCGAACAAGGCCCAGTTGCTGTCGCTGCCCCGCGACCTGTGGGTCAAGATCGCCGACACCAGCTACCACGAGAAGATCAACGCCGCGCTGGCCACCGGCGGCCCCGAGCGGCTGATCAAGACCATCCAGCAGAACTTCGGCATCCCGATCAACCACTTCGTGCAGGTCGACTTCGAGGCCTTCCGCTCGCTGGTCGACGCCGTCGGCGGGGTGCCCGATCTACTTCCCGTGGCCCGCCCGCGACGTCCACACCGGTCTCGACGTCGAGGCCAGCCCGGCTGCGTGATCCTCAACGGCGTGCAGGCGCTGGCCTACACCCGCTCTCGCTACTTCGAGACCAAGCAGAACGGCAAGTGGAGCTACGACCCGACCAGCGACCTCGGGCCGCATCGCCCGCCAGCAGCAGTTCATCAAGCTGGCGCTCAAGCAGGCCATCGCCAAGGGCGCCCGCAACCCGTTCGTGGACAGCGAGCTCATCGGCACGGCCCAGAACGACGTGATCCTCGACAACCAGCTCACCACCGACGACCTGCTCGACCTGGCCACCCAGTTCCACAACTTCGACCCCAACACACTTCGAGGTGTTCACGCCGTCGACGACCGGCAAGGTCACCGCCGGTGGCGCCGATGTCCTGATCCTGAACTCGGTCGCGGCCCAGCCGATCTTCAACCACTTCCGTGACCTGAGCGACTCGGACAACCCGAATCGGGCGGTCGAGGTGTCGGTGACCAACGGGTCCGGACGGTCGGCCCAGGCCCAGGTGGTACTGGACTCGCTGTCCAAACTGGGGTTCCTCACCGACGACTCGGGCGACGCCACCAACTTCCACAACTCGCGCACCACGATCCGCTACGCCCCTGGTCAAGCCGGCCGCAGTGCAGTTGGCGCGATACCTGCCCTCCAATCCGGCGTTCGTCGTCGACGCCACGCTCGCAGGGCCCCAGCGTCGTCCTGGCCACCGGAGCCGACTTCACCGGCGTGCTCTCCACGCCCCCGCCCGGCGTCGGACTTCACGAGCTTCCTGTCCACCACCAGCCACGACCGCGCCGCGCGAGCACCGGCGGGATCCGCCACCACCACGAGCGTGCCGAGCATGGTGCCGAGCACCCCCCCGGGACAGCTCTGCGGCTGACGGCAACCAGGGAGATCACCGCATGGCCAAGATCGCCATCATCGGGACCGGCTACGTCGGGCTGACGACCGGCGCCTGCTTCGCTCATCTCGGCCACGACGTGGTCTGCGCCGACGTGGTGCCCGAGAAGGTCGAGCGGCTCATCGCGGGGCGAGATCCCGCATCCTCGAGGCCGGCCTCGAACGACATGGTCCGGGAGGGCCTGAACTCCGGGCGGCTGACGCTTCGTGCTGGGCGCGGCCGAGGCGGCGGCCGACCGCCGAGTTCGCCTACCTGTGCGTGCCCACGCCGCAGGGTGCCGACGGCTCGGCCGACCTGAGCTACATCGAAGCGGCGGCCGACCGAGATCGCCCCGGCGCTGGCCCCCGGGACCGATCGTGGTCAACAAGTCGACCGTGCCGGTCGGGCTCGACCCGCCGCGTCGAGCAGGCGCTCGGGCGCAGCGACGTGTTCGTCGTGTCGAACCCCGAGTTCCTGCGCGAGGGCTCGGCGGTGCAACGACTTCCTGCATCCCGACCGCGTGGTGATCGGCAGCGACGACCAGGGCGCCGCCATCCGGGTGGCGTCGCTGTACGTCGGGGTGCCCGCGCCGCTCATGGTCACCGACCCCGCGTCGGCCGAGACCATCAAGTACGCCAGCAACGCCTTCCTCGCCACCAAGCTCTCCTTCGTCAACGCCGTCGCCGCGCTGTGCGAGGCCGTGGGTGCCGACGCCAACGACGTCGTGCTGG
Source organism: uncultured Microthrixaceae bacterium (assembly GCA_963734965.1). Lineage (GTDB taxonomy): Bacteria > Actinomycetota > Acidimicrobiia > Acidimicrobiales > Acidimicrobilacustridaceae > UBA4742. The sequence goes on from CAVTJK010000003.1 coordinate 946,616, forward strand.
GCATGGGCTACGACAAGCGCATCGGTCACGAGTTCCTGCGGCCGGGCCCCGGTTGGGGTGGCTCGTGCTTCCCCAAGGACGTGCAGGCGCTGCTCTACATCGCCCGCGAGGCCGGCTACGACTTCGACCTGCTGGCCGGCGTGGTCACCGTCAACGACGAGCAGTTCGACCGCACCGCCGACAAGATCGAGAACATGGCCGGCGGATCGCTCGCCGGCCGCACCGTGGGCGTGTGGGGGCTGACCTTCAAGGCCGACACCGACGACCTGCGCGAGTCGCCGTCGCTGCACGTCATCCGGCGCCTGCTCGAGCGCGGCGCCAAGGTCCAGGCCTATGACCCGTCGGTGAAGGCCCCCCTGGCCGACCATCCCGACCTCGAGGTCGTGCCCGACGCCTACGCCGCCTGCGAGGGCGCCGACGTGCTGGCCGTGCTCACCGAGTGGGACGAGTTCAAGTGGGTCGACCTCGACAAGCTGATCGGCGTCATGGGCTCGCCGCGCATCGTCGATGCCCGCAACCTGCTCGACCGTTCGGCCATCACCCGGCGCGGCTTCGCCTACCAGGGGGTCGGTCAGGCCTGATGGCGCGGATCGTCATCACCGGTGGCGCGGGATTCCTCGGCTCGCACCTGTGCGAGCGGTTCCTCGACCGCGGCGACGAGGTCCTCGGCCTCGACAACCTGTCGACCGGTCGCGTCGCCAACATCGAGCACCTCTTCGGGCGCAAGGGCTTCACCTTCGTCGAGCAGGACGTGACCCAGTTCGTCTGGGTTCCCGGCCCGGTCGACGCCGTCCTGCACTTCGCCAGCCCGGCCTCGCCGGTCGACTACCTCGAGCTGCCCATCCAGACGCTCAAGGTGGGCAGCCTCGGGACGCACAACACGCTCGGCCTGGCCAAGGCCAAGGGAGCCCGCTACCTGCTGGCGTCGACCAGCGAGGTGTACGGCGATCCCGAGGTGCACCCCCAGCCCGAGACCTACTGGGGTCACGTGAACCCGATCGGTCCGCGCGGCGTCTACGACGAGGCCAAGCGCTTCGGCGAGGCGATGACCATGGCCTACCACCGCACCCACGGGCTCGAGGTCCGGATCGTGCGGATCTTCAACGTCTACGGGCCCCGGATGCGACCCCGCGACGGCCGGGTGGTGTCCAACTTCCTGGTCCAGGCGCTCAAGGGCGACCCGCTGACCATCTACGGCGACGGCAGCCAGACCCGCAGCTTCTGCTACGTCGCCGACGAGATCGAGGGCTTCCTGGCCCTGCTCGACAGCGACGTGACCGGGCCCGCTCAACATCGGCAACCCCGGCGAGTTCACGATCCGTGAGTTGGCCGATCTCGTGATCGAGGTCACGGGTTCGAGCTCGGAGCTCGTGTTCGAGGAGCTGCCCGAGGACGATCCCCGCCAGCGCAAGCCCGACCTCACCCGCACCACCGCAACGCTCGGCTGGAAGCCGGAGATCGAGCTGCGCGAAGGCCTGGTGCGCACCGCCGCCTACTTCCGCGAGCTGCTCGCCGGCTGAGCGCTCAGATGGCTCGGGCCTCGGCCTCGGCGCGGTGGGTCAGGTACCAGTCGAGGGTGCGAGCCAGGCCGTCGGCGAACGACGTCGTGGCCTTGAACCCGAACTCCTTGGTCGCGCGCGTGCCGTCGACGCCGCGGCGGGGCTGGCCGTCAGGCCGTGACGTGTCCCAGTGGATGTCGCCGTCGAAGCCGACCAGCTCGACGATGATCGACACCAGGTCGCGGATCGGCAGCTCGTTGTCGGCGCCGAGGTTGACCGGCTCGCCGCTGTCGTAGTGCTCGGCGGCCAGCACGATCCCGGCGGCCGCGTCCTCGACGTACAGGAACTCGCGGCTGGCGGCGCCCGTGCCCCAGACGTCGATGTGGTCGGCGCCCGACTCGGCGGCGTCGACGGTCGTCTTGATGAGGGCCGGGATGACGTGGGACACGGCCGGGTGGAACTTGTCCCCCGGGCCGTAGAGGTTCGTGGGCATCAGGTAGATGGCCGACTGGCCGTACTGCTCGCGGTTGGCCTGCATCTGCACGAGCTGGGCCAGCTTGGCGATCCCGTAGGGCGCGTTGGTCTCCTCGGGATAGCCCTGCCAGAGCGAATCCTCGGTGAAGGGGACCGGCGTGAACTTGGGGTACGAGCACACCGTCCCGACCATCACCGTCTTGGGCGTCTCGCGGTGGCGGGCCTCGTCGAGCACGTAGGTCCCCATGAGCAGGTTGTCGAGGTAGAGATCGGCGGGTCGGGCCTGGTTGGCGCCGATGCCGCCGACGCGGGCCGCCAGGTGGATGACGAGATCGGGCTCGGTCGTCTTGAACAGCTCGGTCACCTGGGCGCGGTCGCGCAGGTCGTAGTCGACGCTGGTGGGCGCCATCACCGTCCCCGCCCCCTGGCCTTCGAGCTCGGCCACGACGGCCGAGCCGAGAAATCCGTTGCCGCCCGTGACCAGAACCCGTCGATCAGACCAGAAGCTCGACATGGCCATCGAGCCTACCGGCCGCCCGGCGCGTGCGAGACTCACCCTCTCATGGCTCCGGTACGGGTCGCGGTGACCCTCGAACAGTGCTGGCACCGCGTGCCGGGTGGCACCGCCTCCGCGGCCCTCGACGCCGTGCGGGCGCTGCAGCTGCGGCCCGAGGTCGACCTCATCGGGGTCAGCGCCCGCCATCGGCGGCTGCCCCCCGAGAACTGGGTCCCGCCCATCCCGGTGCGGGCTCTGCCCCTGCCCCGCCAGGGGCTCTATGAGTCCTGGCACCGGTTCCGCCGGCCGGCGGTCGAACGGGCGACCGGTCCGGTGGACCTGATCTATGTGACGGGCATGGCCGTGCCCCCGCCGACCGTCCCCCTGCTGGTGACCGTGCACGACCTGGCCTTCCTGCACGAACCCGAGCACTCCACCCGTCGGGGGCTGCGCTTCTTCGCGCAGGCCATCGACCTCGCTCGTCGCGACGCGACCCTCGTGCTGTGCCCGTCGCAGTCGACCCTCGACGACTGCGTCGCCCACGACTTCGACCCCGGGCGGCTGCGGCTCGTCCCGTGGGGGATCGACGCCCCCCTCGCCGACGCCGCCGATGTCGACCGCGTCCGCGCCGCCTACCGGCTCGAATCCCCCTACATCATGTGGACGGGGACGATCGAGCCGCGCAAGAACCTGCCGACGCTGCTCGAGGCCTTCCGCCGCCTCGATCGGCGCGGCCTCGAGTTGGTGCTGGTCGGCCCGAAGGGTTGGAACGAGGACCTCGATCGCCATCTCGGGGTGGTCGAGGGCCGCGTGCGCCAGCTCGGCTTCGTCCCCGAGGCCGACAAGCGGGCCCTCTTCGCCGGGGCCGAGGTCTTCTGCCTGCCGAGCCTGCGCGAGGGGTTCGGCCTGCCCGTCCTCGAGGCCATGGCCCAGGGCGCGCCCGTGATCACCTCGGCGGGCACGGCGGCGGCCGAGGTGACCGGCGACGCCGCCCTGCTGGTGGACGCGCTCGATGCCACCGCGCTGGCCGAAGCGGTGGCCTCGGTGCTCGACGACCCGGAGCGGGCCCAACGGATGCGACTGGCATCGGTCGCGCGGGCGGCTGATTTCCCCTGGAGTCGGACGGCCGATCGGCTGATCGACGCCTTCGCCGAGGCCCGCTCGTGAGTGAGGGCCGCATCGGCGCCAACCTGCTGTGGCTCGTCCCGGGCGTGGTGGGGGGCAGCGAGGAGTACACCGTCCGGTTGCTGGCGGCGTACGCGCGCGTCGACCGCGGCGGCCCCGAGGTCGTGCTGTTCGTGAACCGCGCCCTGGGCCAGGCCCATCCGGGCCTCGTCGCCGCCTACCCGACGGTGGTGGCGCCGATCACGGGCGGGCACAAGTCGCTGCGGGTGGCGACCGAGGCGACCTGGTTGACCCGACGAGCGCGGGCCGAGGGCGTCGATCTCATCCACCACATGGGCGGCAACATGCTGCGGGCCACCCCGCCCGGCATCGTCACGGTCCACGACCTGCAGCCCTTCGCCCACCCCGGGCACTTCAGCCCGCTGAAGCGGGGCTATCTCGACGCGACGGTGCCGGCGGCGCTGCGCCGCGCCCTGCTGCTGGTGACGCTGTCAGAGCACACCCGACAGGACGTGGTCACGCGCATGGGTGTGCCGCCCGAACGGATCGTGATCGTGCCGCCCGGCCTCGACCGTCAGGATCAGGCCGCACGATTCCGCCGAGATCGCCCGGGTCCGCTGGACCTACGACCTCGGCGAACGACCCTTCTTCATCTATCCGGGCATCACCTACGAGCACAAGAACCATCGGGTCCTGGTCGAGGCGTTCGCTCGCCTGGCCGCGACCCGCCCCGAGCCCCTGCTGGTCCTGTCGGGTGGGGTAGCCGGCGCCGAGGCCTCGTTGCGCTCGCAGATCGACGCGCTGGGCATCTCGGCGCGCGTGCGCCGACTGGGCCGAGTCCCGCGCCGCGACCTCGACGTCCTGATGGCCGATGCGATGGCACTAGCGTTTCCCTCGACCTATGAGGGGTTCGGTATCCCAGTCCTCGAAGCCATGAGCCGCCGCTGCCCGGTGATCGTCTCGACCTCGACGGCGCTCCCCGAGATCGCGGGTGACGCCGCCCTGCTCGTCGACCCCGACGACATCGAGGGCTGGGTCGCGGCCATGCGTCTGCTGCTCGACGATCCCGTGCGGCGGGCCGAGCTGATCGACCGTGGCTACCGGCGCGCTGGTGACTTCTCATGGGAGCGCTCGAGCCAGGCGCTCACCGACGCCTACCGGATCGCACTCGAGCGGGCCGGCTCGTGAACATCGTCGTGCTGTGTCCCCACTTCGCGCCCGACGTGGCGCCGACCGGCGAGGTCATGACCAGCATCGTCACCGAGCTGGCCGCTCTCGGTCATCGCCTCCACGTGGTGACCTCGTTGCCCTGGTACCGGCGCCATGCCCTCGAACCGGGCTGGGACGGTCAGCTCGTGCGCCACGAGACGACCTCGTGGGGCCGCATCACCCGAGTTCATCCGTTCCCGACCGACAAGCGCAACGTCCCCGCTCGGGCCGTCGCCTTCGGCGGCTTCACCGCTCTGGCCACGCTGGAGGGCGTGATCTCGTCGATCGATCCCGATGTCGTGCTGGCCATGTCGCCGCCGCTGACGTTGGGGATGGCGGGGTGGGCCGTGGCCCGGGCTCGTTCGGCTCCGTTCGTGTTCAACATCCAGGACGTGTTCCCCGACGTGGCGGTCGAGCTCGGTTTGCTGACCGGCCGCCGGGTGATCGCCACGGCTTCGGCCCTCGAGCGGGCGATCTACCGGCGCTCGGACGCGGTCACGGTGCTGTCCGACGACCTGGCCGACAACGTCCGGACCAAGCTCGTCCGCGGCGTCGCGGTCCGGCGGCCGAGCGCCAAGCGGCCAAGGTGCGCGTGATCCCGAACTTCATCGACACGACCTGGATCCAGCCCGGCGAGCGCGACAACGCCTACCGCGCCGAACACGGGCTGACCGGCAAGCGGGTCGTGACCTACGCCGGCAACGTCGGGCTCTCCCAGGCCCTCGACCTCGTGCTGGCGGCGGCGGTGGCCCTGCGCCACGAGCCTGACATCGCCTTCGTGATCAACGGCGGCGGCTCGGCCCTGGCCGACCTGTTGCGCTCGGCGCGGGGGATGGACAACGTCCACTTCGTCGACGATGCAGCCCAAGGAGCGCCTGCCGGAGGTCCTGGCCGCCGCCGACCTGCACGTCGTGCCGCTCAAGCGAGGGTTGGCCCGATCGAGCGTGCCCTCCAAGCTGTACTCCGTGCTGGCCGCCGGGCGCCCGATCGTGGCCAGCGTCGATCCGGGGACCGAGGTGGCCCGGACGGTCGAGCAGGCCGGAGCCGGGATCGCCGTGCCCCCCGATGACGCCGAGGCCTTCACCAAGGCCATCGTGTCGCTGCTCGATCACCCCGACGAGGCCTCGGCCATGGGGGCCTCGGGCCGCCGATTCGTCGAATCGTGGGCGTCACCCGCAGTGGTCGCCCAGGCGTACGAGGCCCTGTTCGACGAGCTCCGTCGATCAGCACCACCCACGGGCCACGTAGGTTTTCGTCGGCATGGGCAAGGCGTCGCAGTCGAAGAAGGTCGCCCGAGCGGCGCGAGCCGCCCCGCCGACACGCCCGAGCCGACGCCGCTGGCTGTGGCCCGGCGGCCATCGCCCTCATCCTCGTCGGTCGGGCTGGTCATCATCGTGGTGAGCCGCCACGACAGCAATCCGGCGCCGGCCCAGACGATCACCAACGAGACCACCACCACGACGACGCCCCCGCCTACGGTGTCGACCCCGGCCAGTCCGGCCGCGCCAGCACGGCGACCGGGTCGAGCACACCGACGGGATCGACCACGGCCACGTCGACCCCGGCGGCGACGAGCTCGACGGTCGCGTCTCCGGCCACGACCGCGGCGAGCCCGTGAGAGCCGTCATCCTCGTCGGCGGATTCGGCACCCGCCTGCGCCCGCTCACCAATCGCACGCCCAAGCAGATGCTGCCGATCGTCGATCGTCCGATGATCGAGCGGGTCGTGACCAGCCTGGCCGGTTCGGGGTCACCGACGCGGTGCTCTCGCTCGGCTACCGACCCGACGCCTTCCTGAAGGCCTACCCCGACGACACCTGCGCCGGGGTGGCCCTGCACTACGCCGTCGAGCCCGAGCCGCTCGACACGGCGGGGGCGGTGCGCTTCGCGGCGCGCGACAGCGGGATCGAGCAACACCTTCCTCGTCGTCAACGGCGACGTGCTCACCGACCTGGACGTCGGCGCGCTCTGGGACTTCCACCGCCGCTCCGGGGCCGAGGGCACCATCGCTCTCACCCCGGTCGACGATCCGTCGCGCTACGGCGTCGTCCCGATCGACGACGACGGTCGGGTCGAGGCCTTCGTCGAGAAGCCCCCGCCGGCGAAGCCCCCACCAACTGGATCAACGCCGGCACCTACGTGCTCGAGCCGTCGGTGCTCGATCGGATCCCCTCGGGGCGACGGGTCTCGATCGAGCGCGTCACCTTCCCCGAGATGGTCGCCGACGCCAGCCTCTACGCCATGCCATTCCGACGCCTACTGGATCGACGCCGGTACACCCGCCACCTACCTGCAGGCCCAGCTCGACCTCATCGACGGGCACCGGGGGCCGTCCGAGGTCGGCGTGGCGTCGACGGCGTCGGTCGGTGACGGAGCTCAGGTCGACCATTCGGTGGTGATGGCCGACTGTCGGATCGAAGCCGGTGCGGTCGTGCGCGACTCGGCCCTGCTGCCGGGCGCCGTCATCGGTCGGGGAGCGGTGGTCACGTCGACTCGATCGTCGGCGCCGGTTCGGTGGTCGGGGCCGACGCTCGCCTCACCGGATTGACCGTCATCGGTGACGACATCGAGATCGAGGACGGGACCGAGCTCGACGGTGCCCGCCTGCCGGACGAGGAGCTGGTTTGAAGACGCTGGTCACCGGCGGTGCCGGATTCATCGGCTCGACGCTGGTCGACCGGCTGCTGGCCGAGGGCCACTCCGTCGACGTGCTCGACAACCTGTCGAGTGGCTCGCTGGCCAACCTGGCGTCGGCCCGGTCCGACCGGGCCCACGACTTCAGCTTCCACCAGATCGACATCCGCGATCCGTCGGTGGTCGAGCTGATCGGTCGGCGCCAGCCCGAGGTCGTCTTCCACCTGGCCGCCCAGGCCGACGTGCGGGTGTCGGTGCGCCCAGCCGGTGTTCGACGCCGAGGTCAACATCATCGGCGGCCTCAACGTGCTCGAGGGGGCCCGCCAGGCCGCGTCGTGTCGCAAGGTCGTGTTCGCCTCGAGCGGCGGCACGATCTACGGCGACGTCGAGCCCGACGCGACCTGCCCATCGACGAGAACCAGCCCCAGCGGCCCGTGTCGCCCTACGGCGTGGCCAAGAAGGTCATGGGCGACTACCTCTACGCCTACCGGGAGCTGCACGCGCTCGAGTTCACGGCGTTGGCGCTGGCCAACGTGTACGGCCCGCGCCAGGATCCCCACGGCGAGGCCGGCGTGGTGGCCATCTTCGCCGGGCGCCTTCTGGCCGGCGAGCCGTGCACCATCTTCGGCGACGGCGGCCAGACCCGCGACTTCGTGTTCGTCGACGACGTCGTCGACGCCTTCGTGCGCGCCGCCGATCGCGGCTCGGGCCTGCTGGCCAACATCGGCACGGCGGTCGAGACGTCGGTCAACGAGCTGTACGAGACGATGGCTCAGGCCGCGGGGAGTGAGCGAGCCCGGCGATCGATGCGCCGGCCCGGCCCGGCGAGCTGGCCCGATCGGCCCTCGACCCCAGCCGGGCCGAGCTGTACCTCGGGCTGGAAGCCCTGGACCGACTCGCAGACCGGCACCGCCGCCGTCCTCGACTGGTTCCGCACGCGCGACCCTGAGCCTCCAACGCGGCGGCAGATGACCACCCGCCATGTGGCGATCTGCCGCCGCGATGATCTGGGGTGCGGTCAGCCGGGCGGGACCAGCGTGCGAGCGCGGCGGCGGTCTCGGCCAGTTCGACCCGTCCCTCGGCGATCCCGATGACGAGGTCGTAGGCCTCGTCGGTACGAGCGAACAGCGGGCAGCCGTTCGCTTCGAGGAACGTGCATGCCGCCAGCCAGCCTGTTCGCTTGTTGGCGTCAACCAACGCGCGGTTGCGGACGGTGCCAGGATGCGCCATGTTCTCGAACCGAGTCACCGAGATGCTGGGCGTCGACATCCCGATCGTCCAGGCGCCGATGGGGTGGATCGCCCGGGCCGACCTGGCCTCGGCCGTGTCCAACGCCGGGGCCATGGGCATCATCGAGACGTCCTCGGGTGAGCTGGACGTGATCCGGGGGGAGATCAGCCCGCATGCGCGACCTGACCGACAAGCCCTTCGGCGTCAACATCGCCCAGGCCTTCGTGCGCGATCCCGTCCATCGTCGAGTTCGTGGTCGATCAGGGCGTGAAGTTCGTGACCACCTCGGCCGGCAGCCCGACCCGCTACACGGCCCAGCTGAAGGCGGCCGGGCTGACCGTGTTCCACGTCGTGCCGACGCTGCGGGCGGCGCTCGAAGGCGGCCGACGCCGGGCGTCGACGGCCTGATCGTCGAAGGCGGCGAGGGCGGCGGCTTCAAGAACCCCCGACCGGTGGCGACCATGGTGCTGCTGCCGCTGGTCGCGTCGAAGATCGATCTGCCCATCGTCGCCGCCGGCGGCTTCATGGACGGGCCCACCATGGCGGCGGCGCTGGCCCTGGGGGCCGAGGGCATCCAGCTGGGCACGCGCATGGTGTCGGCCGCCGAGTCGCCGATCCACGGCAACTGGAAGCAGGCCATCGTCGACGCCGCCGAGACCGACACGGTCTTCCTCAACCAGCACGCCTCGCCCGCGCTGCGGGCCCTGCGCACCGACTACACGAGCGCGCTCGAGTTCGACCACGAGCGCAACGCCTTCGCCCAGTTCGGCGACGCCGACGCCGTCTACTTCCGTGGCGACCTGTCGGCGGGCATCGCCCTGTCGGGTCAGGTGGCCGGGCGCATCGAGGACGTCCGTCCGGTGGCCGACATCATCGCCGAGTGCGCCCGCGACTGCCTGGCCACCATCGCCACCCTGGCCACGAAGTACCCCCAGTAGCGCGCACTTGCTGGGCTTCCAGCGGCGATTGAGGGCGTGGTACGCCCTTCATCGCCGCAAGAACCCAAGGCTGCCCGGCGGATCATCGCCGGGCCGGCTAACGGAAGAGGTCTTCGGTGGGGTGGCGGATGATCTCGTCGGCCACGCTGCCGGTGCGGAACCAGGACGGGTCGACGCCGCGCACGACGGCCACGGGGATGCCGCTCGACTTGCCCATGACCAGCTCGGCGGCCGCGGCGATCTCGTCGACCACGGCCACCTCGGTGACCTGCATCTCGCGACCGAGCGCGTCAGTCGTGCCCGCGCAGGTCGACCACGGCGGCGATGCCCGGCCGAGCCGATGGCCACGTCGGTGACGCCCACGGCGCCAGGTGCGCCCGAAGGTGTCGCTCACGATGACGGCCACCTCGACGCCGGCCCGGGCCCGGATGCCGTCGCGGATGCGCCGCGCCGATCGGTCGCTGTCGACGGGCAGCAGGGCGGCGTAGCCCCGCTCGACGTTGGACAGGTCGATGCCGGCGTTGGCGCACACGAAGCCGTGGCTGGTCTCGCTGATGATGAGGTCGCCGCGGCGACGCAGGATGCGGACCGACTCCTGCTCGACCAGCGGCTTGTGGCTGAGCGGATCGTCCGGGTCGACGGGCACGAGGCGGTCCTCGGCCTTCGAGACGATCTTCTGGGTCACGACCAGCACGTCGCCGTCGGCCAGCGCCGTGTCCGTGCCGGCCGCCGCCGCGTCGGCGATGATGCCGGCCAGGTCGTCACCGACGCCGATCTCGCCGATGCCGTCGAGTCCGAAGATCTCGAGTCGGCTCACTGACGACCCCCCACCACGACGCGACCGAGGGCGGCGGCCGCCGCCGGGCTCGACATGATCGTCGGCGCGACCACACAGCGCATCCCCACGGCCTCGACCGCCGGGGCCAGGTCGGCGTCGGCTTCGTCGACCACGAGCGTCGCCGCCACGTCCGCGTAGACCCGGGCCACGCCCACGACCGACGACTCGTGGCCGAGCTCGGTGAGCAGCCGGTCGGCGGGGCCCTTGAGGGCGGACCCGGCCACGATCGGCGACACGGCGACGACGTCGTCGCGGCGCGCGCTGACCGCGTCGCGCACGCCGGCGACGGCCAGCACGGGACCGATCGAGACGATCGGGTTGGACGGCGCGATCACCACCCGCTCGGCGCTCTCTATGGCGTCGAGCACCCCATCGGCGGGGCGGCTCTTGTCGGCGCCTTCGAAGCGCACCGCGCTCACGGCCACCGAATGCTGGCGATGCACGAAGTACTCCTGGAACGAGATCTCGCCCTCGCCCTCGACCGTCACCCATGTCCTCAGGATGTCGTCGGTGACCGGGAGGATGGTCAGACCGAGATCCCAGGCGCGGGTGATCTCGGCCGTGACCTCGGTGAGGGTGGCTCCGTCCCGACGCCGTGCCGTGCGGTAGAGGTGGGTGCCGAGGTCGCGGTCGCCCAGGTTGAACCAGTCGTCGCCGCCGTAGCGGTGCAACGTCTCCATGGCCTGCCACGTCTCGCCGGCCAGGCCCCAGCCGCGCTCGGGATCGATGGCCCCCGCCAAGGTGTAGGTCACCGTGTCGAGATCGGGGCTGATCTCGAGGCCGTGCAGCACGAGGTCGTCGCCGGTGTTCACGATGGCGGTGAGCTCGGACCCGTCGACCACCTGGACGAGGCCGGCCAACAGGCGGGCGGCGCCCACGCCACCGGCCAGCACGGCGATCACGGTCGCGACCCTCGGCGCCGGCGCCCGGGACCGACGGCGAACCGCCCGGTCGCGATCATGGCTTGGAGAGCTGCTCGAAGTCGGCGTCGACCATCATCGTCACCAGCTCGGGGAACGAGGTGGTCGGCTCCCACTCGAGCACCTTGTGGGCCTTGGCCGCATCGCCGACCAGCAGATCGACCTCGGCCGGGCGGAAGTAGCGCTCGTCCTGGACGACGTATTCCTCGTAGTCGAGATCGAGTCGACCGAAGGCCAGCTCGCAGAACTCGCGCACCGAATGCGTCTGGCCGGTCGACACCACGAAGTCGCTCGGCGTCTCCTGCTGGAGCATGGCGTACATGGCCCTCACGTAGTCGCCGGCGAACCCCCAGTCGCGCTGGGCCTCGAGGTTGCCGAGCCGCAGCTCGGTGTCGAGCCCGACCTTGATGCGCGCCGCGCCGTGACTGATCTTGCGCGTCACGAACTCGAGGCCGCGACGAGGGCTCTCGTGGTTGAAGAGGATGCCCGACGACGCGTGCAGGTCGTAGCTCTCGCGGTAGTTCACCGTCAGCCAGTGGCCGTACACCTTGGCCACGCCGTACGGGCTCCGGGGGTAGAACGGCGTCGACTCGCGCTGGGGCACCTCGACGACCTTGCCGAACATCTCGCTGCTGCTGGCCTGGTAGAAGCGGACGTCGGGGTCCACGATGCGGATGGCATCGAGCAGCCGGGTGACGCCGAGCGCCGTCGTCTCGCCGGTGAGCACGGGTTGGCCGAACGACGTCTGCACGAACGACTGGGCGGCCAGGTTGTAGACCTCGTCGGGCCGGTGCATGCGCAGCACCTCGATGAGCGACGCCTCGTCGAGCAGATCGCCGGGGACCAGCGTGAGGCGGTCCTGGATGTGGGCGATGCGTTCGAAGGTGACGGTGCTGCTGCGCCGGACCATGCCGACCACCTCGTACCCCTCGTCGAGGAGGAACTCGGCCAGGTAGGACCCGTCCTGGCCGGTGATTCCAGTGATGAGGGCTCGTTTGGGCATGGGAGTGGTCTACCGTGAAACCTCCGAAACGTCTGCTAAGTGGGTTGGCACGTGCCGCCGAAGCCAGGGAACGAAGTCGAGGGCCTGGGCCGGCGGGTGGCCGACCACCGAGCCAAGTTGGGTCTGACCCAACAGGAGCTGGCCGAGCGGCTGGGCATCTCACGTGTGGCCGTCTCCCACATCGAGTCCGGGGTGACCGATCCCGGCGAGCGGACGGTCACTCTGCTGGCCGGGATGTTCAAGCTCGAGCCCCACGAGCTCGTGGCGGGGACCATGTACCCGACAGCCAAGGCCGATCGGCTGCCGGTCGTCACCGCCCGCTACACCGAGGTCGAACATCAGCTCGCGCTGCTCGACGCCGATCTGGCGTGGATCGACCGCTCGGAGACCTCCGACGACGTCGTCGTGCTCGAGCTCTGGCGGTCGCGGCCTGGGTCTGCTGGCCGATCAGGCCTGGGATCGACGCGAGCGCGACCTGGTCGCCGCCGCCCGGGCGCAGATCAGCGACCGCCTGACGCGTCGCTGAGCGCTTCTGGCGGCGATGAAGGGCGCATCACGCCCTCAATCGCCGCCAGAACGTGGACGAACGTGGCTCGGCGCTACGACGCCGGTGCGCCGGCGCCACTCGTCGAGCAGATCGCCGAGGGTCTGAGCCGAGCGCGATCTCGGGCTGCCACCCCGTGGTCTTGTGGACCTTGGTCGGATCTCCTCGCAGCACCGGGACGTCGACCGGGCGTTGCAGCGACAGATCCTCCTCGAGTCGCATCGGCCGCCGGGCCATCGACACGAGCTCGGCGGCCAGGTCGCTGATGGCGATGTCGACGCCGGAGCACACGTTGTAGGCCTCGCCGGGCTCGCCATGGACCATCAGCAGGCGGTAGGCGCGAACGACGTCGCGGACGTCGGTGAAGTCCCGGCGGGGCGTGAGGTTGCCCACAGGGACGATCTCGGTGCCGTCGAACTCGTTGCGGGCGATGCGCTCGGCGATGGCCGGCGCGACGAACCGGTTGGTCTGGCCGGGTCCGAGATGGTTGAAGGCGCGCACCCGCAGCACGGCCAGGTCGTAGGCCAGGTGGGCTTGCAGGCCGACGAAGTCGGCGGCGACCTTGCTCACCGCGTAGGGCGTCACTGGTCGCAGCGGCGCGTCCTCGGGGATCGGCAGCTCGCTCAGCGCCACGCGCCCGTACACGTCAGCGCTGCTCACCGACAGCACACGGGGCCGGCCGGCCAGGCACGCTTGGAGCAGGTTCAGGGTGCCGAGGCGTTCGCCTGGAAGGCGGCCGGCGGCTCGCTGCCACGAGCCGCCCACGTCGCTCCACCCGGCCAGGTGGTACACGGCTTCGGGCGCCACATCGGACACGTAGGCCTCGACCGCACCGGCGTCGAGCAGGTCGGGCCCGTCGGCCCGGTCCACCCCGATCACCGTGTCGCCCATGGCTTCGAGGTGGGCGACCAGGTGTCGACCGACGAAGCCGGCGGCTCCGGTCACCAGCGCACGCATCAGGTCCTGGAGCTTAGGGCGGCGAGGCGACGGTAGACAGCGACGAGTCCGGCCGCGGTCGCGTCCCACGAGAACCGTGCGGCTCTGGACGCGGCCCCGAGCGCGCATGGCGTCGGCTCGGTCGGGACCGGCGAGGACCCGGTCGATGGCGTCGGCCAACATGTCGGGATCGCGGGCATCGACGAGCAGCCGCGGCGTCGCCCACCACTTCGGGCAGCGAGCCGACCCGGGTCGTGACCACCGGCGTGCCGGCGGCCATCGCCTCGATCGGCGGGCAGCCCGAAGCCCTCGTAGATCGACGGGTAGGCGTACACGCAGGCGGCCCGCAGCAGGGCGGCGCGCTGGTCGTCGCTCGACCCACCCCAGGCCGCTGGATGCGCCGGCGTGCGGGCTGTCCAGCGATGGCCCGGTCCAGCGCGTCGGCGCCCCAGCCGTCAGGGCCGGCGATCACCAGGTGGAGATCGGGATGCGACGGAGCCAGCCCGTCGAAGGCGCGCACGAGCGACGGTAGGTCCTTTCGGGGCTCGACGGTGCCGATGGCCAGCACGAACGGGTCGGCACCGGCCAGACGGCGGCCCGCGGCCGCGTCGGTCCCGTCGCCGTCTCGGCGAGCCAGGGCGTTGACGCCGTAGGGGACGACGACGATCCGGTCGGCGTCGACCCCGAACTCCTCGCCGATCTCGTCGGCCACGAAGGCGAGCCGGTGTGGACGGTGGCGCCCCGGGCCAGCGCCCGCCGGATGAGCGGCGGGATAGGCCAAGGTGTCGGCCGTGCACATCTCGGGGATGGTGGACGAAGGTCAGGTCGTGGACCGACATCAGCTCGGCCGCCCGCCGTGCCGGGGGCACCACGTAGTTCGGGCCGTGGACCACGTCCACCGGGCCGGTCCACCACTCGATCGGGGGACGGTCCGCATGGGACCAGGCCAGCCGCAGACGGCCGGGCGGCCATCGGCCGGGTCGTCGTCCTGCACGCCGGGCGGCACGGCGCGGCCAGGTCGGCGCGTCCCGCGCCAGGTGATGCCGAAGGCGACGACGTCGAGATCAGCGTCGACGGCCAGCCGTTCGATCAGACCTCGGTGGTGACCACCCCGACACCGGTGCGCGGCCCGAGGAGCGGCGGTGGCGTCGAAGGCGAGCTCGCATCAGGTGGCGACGTCGAGCTGAGTCCGAGGCGGCCGCGCAGGTGGTCGACGACGGCCTCGATCGGGCGGACGGATCGCCGCCTCGAGCTCTCGCCGGCGCACCTGGGCCTTCTGGAAGGCGAGCACCCCGAACCCGACGCTCGCGTAGAACGTGTTGCGCAGGACCCGAACGGTCTCGTTGGCCATGCGCAGAGCGTTCCAGAGGTCGGCCTGCGCCGGGCGGAGCCAGCCGCGCCGGGGCCGCTCGGATGGCACCCGGGAGTGGACCGAAGCCGCCGGAGGGAGGGCGACTACCCTGCGGCGGTCGTGAGACGCGCCGGAGCCAGCCCGGGGACGAGACCGCGGAGCCAGCCGCGACCGTCGTGCATCGGTCGAGGATGCGCCGGACCAGCCCCTCGTCCGGGCCCGATCCTGGGTCGTCAGGGGGCCCTCAGGTCGCCGTCCCGCCCGTTGCCGGGGACCCCGCCGAGCCGTTCGGGCCGCCATCGATCCAGACCGAGGCGGTCATCCCGCCCGTCGTGCTGGTGGTGGTCGCCCACGACCCGGGGGAGTGGTTCGACGAAGACGCTGGCCAGCATCGCCGCCCAGACCTACTCGAACACGTCGATGCTGGTCATCGACGCGGCCAGCGCCGGCGCCGCTCACCGAGCGCGTCGCCGCGGTCCGCGCCCGACGCCCACGTGCGCCGCCTCGACGACAACGTGGGCTTCGGTCCGGCCGCCAACGAGGTGCTGACCGCGGTGGAAGGCGCCGCGTTCTACCTCTTCTGCCACGACGACGTCCGCCTCGAGCCCGACGTGGTGCAGGTGATGGTCGAGGAGGCCTTCCGATCCAACGCCGGCATCGTCGGCGCCAAGGTGGTCGAGTGGAACGACCCCGCACGCATCCTCCAGGTGGGCATGGGCGGCCGACAAGACCGGCGCGCCGGCGCCCTAGGTCGAACGGGGCGAGCTCGACCAGGAGCAGCACGACGCGGTGCGCGACGTGTTCTACGTCCCCGGCGCGGCGACGCTGGTGCGGGCCGACCTGTTCGAGCGCGCTGGGTGGCTTCGACCCCGAGATCGAGCTGCTCGGCGAGGACCTCGACCTGTCGTGGCGCGCCCACGTGGCCGGCGCCCGGGTGCTGGTGGCGCCCGGCGCGCGCGTCGCCCACCTCGAGGCCCTAGGCCAGCGTCGTCCGCTCGACGATCGCCGCCGCCTCCAGATGCGCCACCGGCTGCGGTCCAGCCGGGTGGCTACACGGGCTGGTCAGCCGGGTCCGGGTCATGCCTCAGGCCGCGCTCGTGGCCCTGGTCGAGTTCGTGTTCGGCGTGCTGACCGGCCGCTTCCGCCACGCCGCCGACGTGGTCACGGCCTGGGCCTGGAACGTCCGCCACCGCGGCTCGGTCCGAGCCCGTCGCCGCCTGCTGGCCGAGCATCGCGCGGGTGCCCGATCGTGACGTCCGCCGCCTGCAGGTGCGAGGCAGCGCCCGGGTGTCGGCCTTCCTGCGGGGCCAGCTGGGCCTGGACGGAGCCGGCGAGGACCGACTCGGCACCATGACCGGCGCCGGCCGCGACCTGGTCACCAACCTGCGTTCGGCCCGAGCTCCGGTCGTCGCTGGTCGCGTGGGTGGCGGTGCTGGCCCTGCTGGCCTTCGGCAGCCGCGAGCTGCTCACCGGCGGCATCCCCGTGATCGGCCAGTTCGCGGCCTTCCCAGCCATCCCTCGGCCCTGGTGCAGCAGTGGGTGAGCGGCTTCCGCAGCACCGGTCTCGGCTCGGACACCGCCGCGCCCACGCTGCTGGGCCTGCTCGGCGGTCTCGGGCTACCTCTTCGTTCGGCGCCATGGGCCTGCTGCGCACCGTGCTGATCGTCGGCGCCCTGCCCCTCGGGGTGCTCGGCATCTGGCGGCTGGCCCGGCCGCTCGGCTCGCGCCGGGCCCGCATCACCGCCCTGGTGGTCTACGCCTGCCTGCCCGTCGGCCTCAACGCCGTGGCCCGGGGTCGCTGGGACGGCCTGGTGATGTACGGCCTTCGCTGCCGTGGATGGCCAACCAGCTGGTGCAGGGTCACGCCTGGCTCCGTTCGGGTCCGTGGACGGCGACGTCGGACCCGGCGTGGCCGACCGACCGGTGTGGCAGCGCGATCCTGCTGCTGGGTGTGGTCACCGCGCTGGCGGCCATGGTGGTGCCCTTCGCCGTCGTCCTCGTCGTGGCGATGGCGCGTGGGCTTCGCGCTCGGCGGCCTGCTGCGCGGCCAGGTCCGCGGCGCCCTGCGGCTGCCCGCTCGGGGTGGCCGTGGGCGGCGCGCTGGTGGCCATCGTGTTGCAGCTCCCGTGGAGCGTGTCCTGGTCACCGGCGGGTGGCGCGCCTTCGTCGGTCTGTCGTCGACCGGCGGCGAGCCGCTGCCCTCGGCGCCATCCTGCGCTTCGACACCGGTCCGTTCGGCTCGGCCCCGCTCGGCTGGGTCTTCCTGCCGCCGGCCTGCTGGTGCTGGTGATCGGCCGCAGCTGGCGACTCGAGTGGGCCGTGCGGGCCTGGGTGGTGATGGCCGGCCGGCATGGCCACCGTGTTCGTGGCCCAGGGGGCGCCGCCCGGCTGGTTCCCGGCGCCCGAGGTGCTGCTGGCGCCGCCGCGGCCATGGGCCTGGCCCTGGCCACCGGCCTGGGCATGGTGGCCTTCGAGGTCGACCTGCCCGACTACCACTTCGGCTGGCGCCAGATCGCCTCGGTGCTGGCCGGCGTGGCGCTGGTCCTCGGCGTCTTCCCCGTCATCGGCGCATCGCTCACCGGGCAGTGGGGCCTGCCCGACCGGCGACTTCCCGTCGCACCCTGGCCAACCTGAGCGCCAAGGACGGCGGCAACGGGCCCTACCGGGTGCTGTGGCTGGGCGAGGCCGAGCTGGTGCCGGGCGCGCCCTGGCGGCTGGTCGCGCCGCGCATCGATCACCTGGGGACCGGCGCGGCGCTGTCCTACACCACCTCCGACGAACGGCATGCCGGACGTGACCGACCTGCAGCCCGGTCCCGACACCGGCGCCACCGCCCAGCTCGGCCGAGACCCTGCAGATCGCCGGCGCCGGCGACACCACCCGGCTCGGCGCGCTGCTGGCGCCGATGGGCGTGCGCTACATCGTGGTGCCGCTGGCCAACGCGCCGAGGCCCTTCAACACCGGACCGACCAGCCAGCCGACGCGCGTTGCTGTCCATGCTCAACGACCAGCTCGACCTGGCCGACGTCGACGTCATCGAAGGGGTGGCCGTGTACCGCAACGCCGCCTGGGGACCGACCCGGGCGCAGCTGCCGGCCGGCGACGACGTTCCCGCCGGGCGGTCCGGGCATCGCCGCGCGCATCGTGCCCGGGCTGACCGGCGCGCCGACGGCGCTGCCCAGACCCGAGCCTACCAGTCCTTCGCCGGGCCGCTCGCCGAAGCCGCCGTACCGTCTACCTGTCGGCGGCGGCGTCGGCTCGACTGGAAGCTCCAGGTCGACGGCCGCACGGCGCCCCGCGCGCGAGGTGCTCGGCTGGGCCAACACCTTCGAGCCGCTCCGGCCGGGATCGACGGCCACGCTGAGCTACGACACCCCGCCGCCCGCTGGGCCTGTGCTCGGCGGCCAGACGCTGCTGTGGTTGCTGGTCCTCGGCTACCTGTTCCGCACCCGGGTCCGGGCCCAGGCGGCCCGCGACCGGGTCGAGATCGAGGCCGAAGGCGGAGCTGGCATGAGCCGCGCGCCGAGGCGCCGGTCGGTGCCGCCGTTGGCCGATCGCTGCTGGTGCTGGTCGCCGTCGCTGGTCGGCCGGGGTCGTGGTCCAGCACCAGCGCGACGAGCGAGAGCGCCCCGGCTCCGCCCGTGCCGGCCTGCCCAGCTCCAGCCCGACGGCCGCCGGCCCGGCGCACGCTCAGCTCGACCTGGTACTGCGCGGCCGGCACGGCCACCGGCACGGCGACCGGCGTGGCCGAGCAGACCGTCGTCATCGCAGAACGCGTCGACGCGGCCGTTGACCGGCCAGATCAAGGCGATGACCGACGCGGGCAAGTCGGCCACACGCCTCGTGACCGGTCGCCGGCCCGCGACCACCTCGACGTCCGGGTGTCCGACCTGATCGTGGCCCCGTACGCCTCGGCCGTGGTCGAGATGGCCGGCGGCGAGGTGGCGGTGGCCCACGTGCTGAGCGGACCGACGGGCACCTCGACCGCGGCCTGCTCGTCGGCGCCCTCGTCGCACTGGTACGTCCCCTCCGGCACCACCGAACCCGGGCACCCGCCAGCTGCTGGCGCTGTTCAACCCGTTCCCGAGCGACGCCATCGCGACGGTGACCTTCGCCACCGACGACGGGATCCGGACGCCCGACGGCTACGACGGGCTGGTGGTTCCCGGCGGCCAGGTGACCGTGCTCGACGTCGACGGCCATGGTCACCCTGCGCAACGAGCTGTCCACGACCGTCGCGGTGCGCGAGGGCCGCCTCATCGTCGACCAGGTCCAGTCGTCGGACGGCACCGGCGCACCACCAAGGGCCTGGCGGTCACGCCCGGCGCACCCCGGCGCCGCGTCGACGTGGTGGTTCGCCGACGGGCCGGCCACGCCAGAGCCTCAAGCCGACGTTCTGGGTGGCCGAACCCCGGATCGACGGCGGCGAAGGTGACGTTGCGGGTGCGCCTGGACGACGCCGGGAGACGGCACCGTCTCGCCCGTCGACGGCCACCGTGGGCCCCGGCGAGCTACTCGTCAGGTCGACCTGACCGGCAACCGCCGGGTGCCGGTGGGCGTCGGGTTCACCGTGCGTGGCGCCGCTCGGCCGCGGATCAACCGGTCGTCGTCGAGCGGTACTCGATCACCGCTCCGCCGGCGACGCCCACCGGCTTCGACGTGACGATGGGTTCACCCGTGCTTGGCCCATCGCTGGCTCGTTCCCGTCGGCATCCACGACGACGACCGACCGCTCGATCGTCATCGTCACCAACCCGTCGGCCACCGAGGCGGTCCACGTCCGCCTGGCGACGGTGATCGGCGGAAAGCTCCAGCCCATCGAGGGGACCACGGCCAGCGAGACGATCCCGGCCGGCGCCCGCGGGGCCTTCGGGGTGCCCGACGTCGTCAAGACGGCCGGCTTCGTTCTTCATCGTGGCCGACGGACCGGTCGTGGTGGAGCAGCGTCCTGGGCTTCACCAGGCGGGACTGGCGGGGCCGCTGGCCATCCCGGTCGCGATCGACGCGACCACCGTCGCCCCGGGTCGGTTCTAGGTGGAGCGCCTGGTCGTCGCGGCCGGCGCTGGTGGCGGTCGCGGTCGCCATCGCGTTGATCCTCAGCCGGCGGCGACCCGACGCTCCGACCCAGCCCGACTGGACGGTCCCGGCGCTGGTCGACCGAGCCGACTTCGCCCGGCCCGACGCGCCCTGGCTGGTGGCGGTGTTCACCTCGGCCACCTGCGCCACCTGCGCACGGCGTGGTCGAGGCGGCCGCGGCCGCTCGAGACCGACGCCGTCGTCGTGGTCGAGGCCGAAGCCAAGGCCGATGCGCGACCTGCACGATCGCTACGGCATCGACGCCGTGCCCACGGTCGTGATCGCCGACGACGAGGGCGTGGTCCGCGGCTCGTTCGTCGGACCGGTCACCGCCACCGATCTCTGGGCCAAGGTGGCCGAGCTCCGCGACGACTGACTCGGTGGCCACCGCTCGTTCTGGCGGCGATGGAGGGCGCCTGGCGCCCTCAGATGCCGCCGGAACCCGAGGAAACCCCGAGTGAGGGAGCGGCTAGCCGATCTCGGTGGGGGGCCAGTCGCGGCTGGCCGGCGCCAGGTTGGGGTCGCTCGCGGGGGCGGGCTCGTGGGTCTCGGAGCCGTGGCCGTTGGTCGTCGCCCGACGACGGGGTCGGGCCGACGGTGTGGGCCTTGGCGTGCACCGGTACCCCGTTGTTGGCCAGCTCGAGCAGGCGGGTGACCTCGGCACCGGCGATGGTCTCGTACTCGAGCAGGGCTCGGGCCACCAGGTCGAGACCCTTGCGGTGGTCGGTCAGCACCTCGCGGCAGTGCTGCTCCTGCTCGCGCAGGATGCGCTCGACCTCTTCGTCGATGACGCGGGCGGTGTCGTCGCTGTAGTCGCGGGTGTGCATCAGGTCGTCGCCCAGGAAGACCTGGTTCTGCGAGCCCCACGCCATCGGGCCGATGCGCGTGCTCATGCCCCACTCGCGCACCATCTTGCGAGCCCGCTCGGTGGCGACCACGAGGTCGTTGTTGGCACCGGTGGACACGACGCCGAAGACCAGCTCCTCGGCGATGCGACCACCCATGGCCACCGCGATCGACTCCTCGAGGTAGTCCTGGTTGTAGCTGTGGCGCTCCTCGGCGGGCAGGTACTGCGTGACGCCGAGGGCCATGCCTCGGGGCAGGATCGTCACCTTGTGGATCGGGTCGGTGTTGGGCAGCACGGCACCGCACACGGCGTGACCGGCCTCGTGGTAGGCGGTCAGCTCCTTCTCCTTGTCGGACAGCACCGTCGACTCGCGCTCCTGGCCCATCAGCACACGGTCGCGAGCCTGCTCGAAGTCCTCCATGTAGACGGACTCGGCGCCACGGCGCACGGCGAACAGCGCCGCCTCGTTGACCAGGTTGGACAGGTCGGCACCGCTCATGCCGGGCGTGCCCCGGGCCACGATGCTGAGGTCGACGTCGGGGGCGATGCGCTTGCCCTTGGTGTGCACGCCGAGGATGGCGAGGCGCTCGGGGTACTCGGGCAGGGGCACGACGACCTGGCGGTCGAAACGGCCGGGCCGCAGGAGGGCGGGGTCGAGGATGTCGGGCCGGTTGGTCGCCGCCATCATCACGATGCCGGTGGTGGCCTCGAAGCCGTCCATCTCGGACAGCATCTGGTTGAGGGTCTGCTCGCGCTCGTCGTGGCCGCCGCCCAGCCCGGCGCCGCGCTTGCGACCGATCGAGTCGATCTCGTCGACGAAGATGATGGCCCGGCCCATCTTGCGGGCCGAGGCGAACAGGTCGCGCACCCGGCTGGCGCCGACGCCGACGAACATCTCCATGAAGTCCGAGCCGCTGACCGACATGAACGGCACACCGGCCTCACCGGCCACGGCTCGGGCGATCAGGGTCTTGCCGGTGCCCGGAGGACCGACCAGCAGGATGCCCTTGGGGATGCGCGCGCCGATCTCGGCGAACCTGTCCGGGTACTTCAAGAAGTCGACCACCTCGGTGATCTCCTGCTTGACCCCCTCGTAGCCGGCGACGTCGGCGAAGGTCGTGCCGGGACGCTCGGCGCTGTAGGTCTTGGCCCGCGATCGTCCGATGGACATGATGCCGCCCATCTGACCCTGGGCGCGTCGTTGCATCCAGACGAAGAAGCCGATCAGCAACAGGACCGGCAACAGCAGGGGGATCCACGTCTCCCACACGCTCGACGTCGGGGTCTCGAACTTGATCCCGTGCTCGTTGAACGTCTTGACGTCGGCGTCGGGCAGCGGGGTGGGGCCGGTGGTCGTGACCTTGTCGCCGTTGGTCAGGGTGCCGGTGATGTGACCGTTGGTGTTGTTGTAGGTGGCGCTCTTGACGTCGCCCGCCTTGGCCTTGTTCAAGAACGTGCCGTAGGAGACCTGCGAGCCGGAATCGACCTTGGCCAGGCTGGGGATCAGCAGCACGCCGAGGATCACCGCCGCCACGACCCACATCGTCCACCGCGGCCACCCCTGATCGCCCCCGAATCGTCCCGAACCGCGCCTTTCCTGGCCCGGCGGCGGCGGGGGGATCTCAGAACTCATGGCTCATAGCGTAGAAGAGATCACCGAAAATACCGGTCAAGTGTGCCGACTGACCCGAGCTCAGAGCCCGGAGCAGGGCCGGAGCGGTCAGGAGGCTCGTTCGGCTCGATACGGCGAGCGGGCGGTCGAACGACCATCGGTGAGGTTCCAGCCGTGGGGCACGGTCAGCCCGGCGGCGTGGCGCCGGCACAGGTCATAGGTCGACGGATCGGCCTCGGCGGCCACGTCGTCGAGCCACACGGTGCTCGAGGCGTACCGGTACGAGAGCGTCGCGGCGGCGGGTTCTCCGCACCCGGGTCGGGCGCATCGGCGATTCATGGGAGCCGACGCTATCTGGACGGCCGGGCGGGGCCCGGGATCGCGTGTGCATCGATCGGCCTGATGTCGCCAGAGCCGGCCCGGGATCGCGTCCGCACCATCGGGGAGCGATCCGGGCCCCGTCGGAGCCCGCTATAGCCTGACGACCCGTGAACCGCCCCTCGGTCCCCGCCGTCGACGCTGATGCACCGGCGGAGGTCGACGAGCCGCGCTGGGGGCTCGGCGACGTCGCCCTCGGGTTCTTCGGGGCCGAGCTGGCCAGCATCCTCATCGGTGCCATCGCCCTCGTGGTCAGCGGCTACTCGTTCGGCGCGCCGACCGGTGCGGGGGCGGCGGTCGGTCAGGCCGCGGGCCACCTTGCGGTGGGGCGGACACCGAGCATCGTCGAGGGCGCCCCGCTGTGGTTCACCTACCTGCTCCAACTCCCGCTGTGGCTGTTCCTCATCGGGGTGCCGGTGTGGGCGACGCGCCGCAAGGGTCGGGGGATCGTCACCGATCTCGGTCTGGCCATCCGCCTGGTCGACGTCCCGGTCGGGATCGTGGCCGGCGTGGCCGGCCAGCTCCTGCTCGTACCGCTGATCTACTGGCCGCTGTTCAAGCTCATCGGCCACCACGACGTGTCCGCCGCCGCCCGCCAGCTCACCGACAAGGTGCAGAACCCGGCGGATGTGATCGTCATCTTCCTGTTGGTCGCCGTGGGTGCGCCCCTCGCCGAGGAGATCTTCTTCCGCGGCCTGACCCAGCGCTCGCTGCTCAAGAAGGGCGATCTGCGTCGGGTGAACCCCTGGGCCGCCATCGGGCTGACCGCGGCGTTCTTCGCCGTCTCGCACTTCGAGCTGTTGCAGTTCCCGGCGTTGTTCGCCTTCGGGATCGTGCTCGGCGTGCTGGCGTGGCGGACCCAGCGGCTCGGTGCGTCGATCGTGGCTCACCTCACGTTCAACGCCATCGCCGCCGCGACGCTGGTGTGGACCATCAGCCTCCCGACCTGACCGCCGCCGCCGATAGGAGGACCTGAGGCCGGCGCGACGGCGGCTCCAGTCCTCGGTCGGCACCGCTCGGGATCCGCGGAAAATCGTGGGAAACTGCTCGGCGGTGACGTCATGGGGACCGACAAGGGTGCCACGATGAACAGACCATGTCCGAGACGCTGATCGACGACCGGGCCGGACCCGGTCCCGACGACGCCGAACCCGACGCCGATGCGCCCGGCCAGGATGGGTCGCTCGATGCGGGCGCCGACCGACCCGAACGGCGCCTGGGCCGCATCGCGTCCTCGTGGGATCGGTTCCTCAGCATGCCGGTCGAGGGGTGGATCACGCTCGCGGTGGTCACGGCGTGCGTGGCGTTCATCTTCTACCAGCTCGGTCCGTCCAACATCCTGACCAACAACACGCCGGCCGGGGGCGACATGGGCGCCCACGTGTGGGGGCCGGCGTTCCTGCGCGACCACCTGCTCCCGCAGGGGCGGCTGAGCGGCTGGACGCCCGACTGGTACGACGGCTTCCCCGCGTACACCTTCTACATGATCCTGCCCTCGCTGGCGATCGCTCTGCTCAGCTACGTCATCCCGTACGGCATCGCCTTCAAGCTGATCGCCATCAGCGGGGTGCTGACGCTCCCCATCGCGGCGTGGGCCTTCGGGCGCCTGACGCGACTGCCGTTCCCGACGCCGGCTCTCCTCGCCGTCGGCGCCACGGCCTACCTCTTCGACCGCTCGTTCTCGATCTATGGCGGCAACATCGCGTCGACGCTCGCGGGCGAGTTCGCGTTCTCGATCTCGCTCAGCTTCGCCCTGTTGTTCCTCGGTGTCCTGGCGCGCGGGCTCGAGACCGGTCGCTACCGCGCCTGGGCCGCCGTGCTGTTCGCGGCCACCGCGCTGTGCCACCTCATACCTGTCTTCTTCGCCGTCGCCGGCGCCCTGGTGCTGTTCGCGTTGCAGATCGACTGGGGCCGCGTGCGCTGGAGGGTCTGGACGCTGTTGGGCACGGTGTCGCTGGCCTTCGGGGCCGTGGTGGCCATGGGCTCGATCACCGGCGGACCGTTCACACCGATGGTGCCGCTCCAGTCGAGTTGGCCGGCGGCGATGGTCGACCGCGTGTTCTCGCTCCCGACGCTGGCCATCTCGTTCGTGTTCTTCTGCGCCCTGATCGTCATCGCGTCCGTGGTGCTGGCCCTCGGACAGCGGCCCAGGATGGGTCCGCAGTTCAAGTACCTCGCCACCGTCCTGCCGGTCGGCGGGCTCATCACCGTGTTCTGGACCGGCCCCTTCTACCTGCGCCACGGCTACATGACCGACATGGGCTGGGAGAAGATCACCAACTACTCCGACTCGCTCTTCGCTCGGACGAGCCTGGACGCCCAGCTCAGCGACCGCCCCGGCATCCAGTACCTGCTGGTCCTGGGGGCGGTCGGCGCGCTCATGGCCTTCGCCTACCGGCGCCGCGGCTCGATCTTCTGGGTGGCCATGGCCGCCGTGGCGGCGATCGCGTTCCTCTATGTCCCCCAGAGCCGGCTGTGGAACGCCCGCCTGTTGCCCTTCTACTACCTGGCCGTGTACCTGGTCGGGGCCGTCGGGGGTGGCCGAGCTGGGCCGCACCCTGGGGCGGATCATCGCCGCCGACCCGAGACGACCTCCACGAGCGGCGTTGTGGATCACGGCCGGAGCCGGCCTCGGGGTGTGGTTGATCGTGCTCGGCATGCCGTTGCACTCGATGCCGTTCGGCCGACTCGAGGCGAACGGCACCTACGAGTGGGGACCGCTCAAGACCAAGGACTCGAGCTTCGTCACGAGCTGGGCCAACTGGAACTTCACCGGCTACGAGGGCAAGTCGAGCTATCCCGAGTACTACGCCATCACCCAGACGATGGCCAAGGTCGGCCGCGATCAAGGATGTGGCCGGGCCATGTGGGAGTACTCGTCGAACCTCAACAACTACGGCACGCCCATGGCGCTGATGCTGTTGCCGTTCTGGACCAACGGATGCATCGGATCGATGGAAGGGCTGTACTTCGAGGCTTCGGCCACGACGCCGTACCACTTCCTCAACCAGAGCGAGCTGTCGACCTCGCCGTCGGAGGCCGAACGCGATCTTCCGTATCGGACCACGGCCCTCAGCCAGCAGGACTTCGACCTCGGTGTGCAGCACCTCCAGATGCTCGGCGTGCGGTACTACATGGCCTCGACGAGCCAGACCATCCAGTACGCGACGACGAACTCGTCGCTCAAGCGGATCGCAGCCAGCGGACCGTGGGTCGTGTACGAGGTCGCCGACTCGGCGATGGTCGTGCCCCTGAAGAACCAGCCCGTCGTCGTGGAAGGGGCCTCACAGGCCGGCAAGACCTGGCTCGACGACACGGTGAACTGGTACGTCGATCCGTCCCAGTGGAAGGTGCTGCTGGCCGCGTCGGGTCCGCCCAACTGGCTGCGCATCAAGTCCGGCACGGTCCCCGGTCAGCGACCCATCGCGGGCACCACCAAGGTCTCGAACATCAAGAGCGGCACCGACACCATCTCCTTCGACGTGAGCAAGGTCGGTGTGCCCGTCGAGGTCAAGGCCTCGTACTTCCCGAACTGGAAGGTGTCAGGGGCCGATGGGCCCTACCGCGTGAGCCCCAACCTCATGGTGGTGATCCCCCACAGCACCCACGTCGAGCTGTCCTATGGCTACACCGGGGTCGACTACGCGTCGTATCTG
The DNA here is from genome assembly GCA_963734965.1 of uncultured Microthrixaceae bacterium. GTDB lineage: Bacteria > Actinomycetota > Acidimicrobiia > Acidimicrobiales > Acidimicrobilacustridaceae > UBA4742. Next base: position 973,381 of record CAVTJK010000003.1, read on the forward strand.
CTCACGGTGCTCGGGTTGATCGGCCTGATCTGGCTCTGGCGAGCCAAGCCGATCCAGATGCCACCCGTCCCGGCCATCTGGCGCAGCGACGCTGACGAGATCGATGACCCACCGGTCGACGATCCACGTGATCCGGCGTGGTGGGTCGACCCCGTCGATCCCCTCGGACCGCTCGGTCCGGCGCCGCCATCGGGCGCGCCGCCGCCCGTTCCCACCTTCGCCCCGCCAGCGGGTGCCGCGCCTGTGACCACGCCGTCGGGCCTCGCCCCGGCCATGGACCACGAGCGGCCACCGGCCACCGAGGTCGATCCCGGAGCCATCATCGCCGGCCTGCTCCCGCCCTCGTCGGAACCCGAGGCATGAGCCGAGGTCGGACCTTGGTGCGGGCCACGGGGATGGCCGTGCTCGGTGGGCTCGTGTTCGGCCAGTTGCGCCGGCGCGAGGCCGCCCACCTGCGTGTCCGCTTCGATCTCACCCATCGGGTGGATCGTCCGCCGGCACCGGGGGACCGTCGACTGACGGTCGTCGTCCCCGCCTATCAGGAGGGCGATCGCATCGCCGAGACCGTGCACCGGCTGCGCACCGACCTGGTCGACGTGGACACCAGCGGAGGACTCGAGATCATCGTCGTCGACGACGGGTCCACCGATGCCACCGCCCAGCAGGCCGAAGCCGCCGGTGCCGACCAGGTGATCCGGCATCGGGTCAATCGGGGCAAGGGCGCGGCGGTGCGATCGGGCATGCTCGCCGGGCTCGGTCGAACGCTGGCGTTCACCGATGCCGATCTTTCGTACTCACCCGACCACCTGGTCGAGCTGCTGAACCAGGTGGAATCCGGCTGGGACGTCGTCGTCGGGAGTCGTCGCCACGACGACACCACGACGCTCGTTCGAGCCCGTCGCATCCGCGAGATCGGCGGGCGGGCGATCAACCTGCTGACCCACGTCGTCCTGCTCGGTCGCTACCGCGACACGCAATGCGGGCTCAAGGCGTTCCGGTCCGATCTGGGTCGCCTGGTGTTCACCCACTCCTACATCGATGGGTTCGCCTTCGACGTCGAGATCTTCCACCTGGTCGAGGCCTACCGGCTGTCGCTGGCCGAGGTGCCCGTGCGCGTGCAGAACTCGAGCCGCTCCACCGTCAGCGTGGCCCGCGATGCCGCCCGGACCGTGCGCGACGTGTTCGCCGTCCGCCGGTGGACGGCCCGTGGTCGCTACGACCTCGATGCCAGCGAGGTCGCCCTCGTCGCCCGGTCGGCTCTGACCTGACGCCGCCGACCGTCGGTCTCGCCGTGACGGGTCCCGCCCCGGCGGTGTCGATGGCGAGCCGGCCCACGTTCGCGGCGTCGATCGACTGCAGGCCCCGGAGGCGCCACCACTAGGGTGGCGCCTCGTGACCACGAGCGACGCGGCCAACCTGGACGCCATCTTCAAGGCCTACGACGTCCGTGGGACCGTTCCCGACCAGCTCGACGCCGCCCTGGTCGAGCGCATCGGAGCCGCCTTCGCCGCCTTCGTGAAGACTGACGCCGAGACGGCCGGGCGCGTCGTGCTGGCCCGGGACATGCGTCCGTCGGGCGTCGAGCTGTCCGCCGCCTTCGCCCGGGGGGTCACCAGCCAGGGCCTCGATGTCGTCGACCTCGGCCTGGCCTCGACCGACCTGCTGTTCTTCGCCGCCGGCCACTTCGCCGCCCCTGGTGCCACGCTGACGGCGTCGCACAACCCGGCGCAGTACAACGGGATCAAGATGTGCCTGGCCGGCGCCCGACCGATCGGCGAGGACAGCGGACTCGACGTGATCCGCGATGCCACCCAGCGCGGGGTCGAGCCGGTCGACCACGTGGGAACCGTCAGCCACGAGGATGCCCTCGGCGACTTCGTGGCCCACGTCCACGGCTTCGTCGACATCGACGCACCTGAAGCCGCTGCGCATCGTGGCCGACACGGCCAACGGCATGGGCGGACTCGTCGCTCCCGCCGTGTTCGCCGGCCTGCCCTTCGAGTTCGAGCTGCTGTACGGCGAGCTCGACGGCACCTTCCCGAACCATCCGGCCGACCCGATCCAACCCGAGAACCTCCGTCGACCTCCAGGCCCGCGTGCTCGACACCGGAGCCGACGTCGGCCTGGCCTTCGACGGCGATGCCGATCGGGTCTTCCTGGTCGACGACGAAGGCGAGCTGCTGTCGGGCTCGTTGACCACCGCCATCGTGGCCGCCGAGATGCTTCGCCAGCGACCCGGGGTCGACCATCCTGCACAACCTCATCTGCTCGAAGGCCGTGCCCGAGGTCATCCGCGAGACCGGGGGCACGCCGGTGCGCACCCGCGTCGGGCACTCGCTCATCAAGGCGGTGATGGCCGAGACCGGCGCCGCCTTCGGCGGAGAGCATTCCGGCCACTACTACTTCCGCGACAACTACCGGGCCGACTCGGGGATCATCGCCGCCATGGTCGTGCTCGATGCCCTCAGCCGAGCCGACGTGCCGCTGAGCGAGCTGCGCCGGCCCTTCGAGCGCTACGCCGACTCCGGCGAGATCAACACCCGGGTCGGCGACACGACCCGGTCATCGAAGCCGTCGCCCGCCACTACGGCGATGCCGACCAGGATCGCCTCGACGGGCTCACCGTCGACCTGGGCGACTGGTGGTTCAACCTGCGACCGTCCAACACCGAACCCTGCTGCGCCTGAACCTCGAGGCACCGACGGCCGAGGCGTGCGACGATCACGTCGACGAGGTCCGCCGCCTCATCGCTCAGGCCGACTCGGCGTGACGACATCCACGACTAGGAGCTCCTGATGGCCCTCGATCCCCAACTGCTCGAGATCCTCGCCTGCCCGGACGACAAGGGCCCGCTGCTCTACTTCGCGGACGAGGACTCGCTCTACAACCCGCGGCTGCACGCGTCGCTACGCGATCCGCGACGACATCCCGATCATGCTGATCGACGAGGCCGAGACGGTCGACGACGCCGAGCACGAGCGGCTCGTGGCCAAGGCCGAGGCCGACGGGATCCAACCGACCCTCTCGGCATCGTCGTCTGAGACTTCGTGACCGCCGTGCGACTCGCTCGCCATGTTCGAGGCGGCCGCCGGCCTGCCGGAACAGGTCGAGGACGCGGCGCTGACGGCGCTCACCGTCGGCGGGCTGCCCGACCACGACGACATCGAGAACGTGGTGATGCTCGGCATGGGCGGCAGCGGCATCGCCGGGGACGTGCTCGCCGGTGGTCGCGGGACCGTTCATGCCGGTGCCCGTGGTGGTGCACAAGGGCTACGGCCTGCCCAACTTCGTCGGCGAGCACACCCTCGTGTTCGCCGTCTCGTTCTCGGGTGACACCGAGGAGACCATCGAGAGCGCCGTCGGACGCGGCGGCGTCGGGCGGCCGCATGGTCGTCGTCACGCGGGGCGGTGAACTGGGTCGCCTGGCCGCGTCCTGGTCCGCCCCGATCGTGCCCATCCCCGATGGCATCCCGATGCCGCGGGCCGGACTGGGCGCCGTGGCCATCCCGCCGCTGGTCATCCTCGAGTCCATCGGCCTGTTCCCGGGCGCCTCGGCGTGGATCGCGGCGGCGGTGGCCCAGCTCCGGCGCCGACGCGACCAGCTCGTGTCCGACGCCAACCCGGCCGAGGCGCTGGCCCGGCGCATCGGGCGCCAGACGCCCATCATCTACGGCGGAGGCGGGGTGGGGGCGGTCGCCGCCCAGCGGTGGAAGACCCAGTTCAACGAGAACGCCAAGACCGCCGCCTTCTCGAACCAGCTCCCCGAGCTCTGCCACAACGAGATCTGCGGATGGGGCCAGAACGGCGACGTGACCCGGCAGGTGTTCCGGCTCGTCAACCTCCGCCACGAGTTCGAGCATCCCCAGATCGCCCGGCGCTTCGGGCTGGTCAACGAGGTGCTCGACGAGGTCGTCGGCGGCATCGACGAGGTGGTGGCCGAGGGCGAGGGGGCCCTGGCCCAGCTGCTCGACCTGATCCTGTTCGGGGATTTCGTGACGTTGCACCGAGCGGTCCAGGAGGGGATCGATCCCGGTCCCGTACCGGTCCTCGAGGACATGAAGCACCGCTTGACGACCGGCTGACATCGGTCGATCCCGACCCAACCAGGCCGGGCGGCCGGACGGGTCGCGAACAGCTGCGCCGTCAGTGCATCGCCATCGGTCCAACTAGAGTGTCGGGTGCCGGGCTGATGTGAGTGGTGTCAGTGGACCCCAGCCCCGAACCGAAGCATTCCGCTTGCTACTTCGACGCGCTGGAGAGTCCACATGACCACCGACAACATGTACCCCGAAGGTGACTACAAGGTCGCCGATCTCGGCTTGGCCCCGTTCGGTCGCCACGAGATCACCCTGGCCGAGCACGAGATGCCCGGCCTGATGGCCCTGCGGGCCGAATACGGCGACAGCCGACCCCTGTCGGGTGCCCGGATCACGGGTTCCCTGCACATGACCATCCAGACCGCGGTGCTGATCGAGACCCTGGTCGAGCTGGGCGCCCAGGTCCGCTGGTGCTCGTGCAACATCTTCTCGACCCAGGACCATGCCGCCGCCGCCGTCGTGGTCGGCCCGACCGGTTCAGCCGAGAACCCCAAGGGCGTGCCCGTCTACGCCTGGAAGGGCGAGTCGCTCGACGAGTACTGGTGGTGCACCGAGCAGGTGCTGCGCTGGCCCGACGGCGAGGGCGGCCCCAACATGATCCTCGACGACGGCGGCGACGCGACGCTGCTCGTGCACAAGGGCACCGAGTACGAGAAGGCGGGCAAGGTCCCCGAGCCCACCGAGGACGACTCCGAGGAGTGGACGGTCGTGCTGGGCGTGTTGGCGCGGACGGTGGCCGAGGAGCCGACCCTCTGGACGGGGATCGGCGCCGGCATCAAGGGGGTCACCGAGGAGACGACGACGGGCGTCCACCGGCTGTACCAGATGCAGGAGGCCGGCTCGCTGCTGTTCCCGGCCATCAACGTCAACGACTCGGTCACCAAGTCCAAGTTCGACAACCTCTACGGCTGTCGCCACTCGCTCATCGACGGCATCAACCGCGCCACCGACGTGATGATCGGCGGCAAGGTCGCCGTCGTGTGCGGCTACGGCGACGTCGGCAAGGGCTGCGCGTCCTCGCTGCGCGGCCAGGGCGCCCGGGTGATCGTCACCGAGGTCGACCCCATCTGCGCGCTGCAGGCGGCGATGGAGGGATACCAGGTGGCGCGGCTCGAGGACGTCATGGAGACGGCCGACATCTTCATCACCACGACCGGCAACAAGGGCATCATCAGCGCCGAGCACATGGGCCGGATGAAGCACCAGGCCATCGTGGGCAACATCGGTCACTTCGACAACGAGATCGACATGGCCGGGCTGTTCCGCATGAGCGACGTGCAACGCCTCAACATCAAGCCGCAGGTCGACGAGTTCCGCTTCCCCGACGGTCACTCCGTGATCGTGCTGGCCGAGGGCCGGCTGCTCAACCTCGGTTGCGCGACCGGGCACCCGAGCTTCGTCATGTCGTGCAGCTTCTCGAACCAGGCCATCGCCCAGATCGAGCTGTTCGGTCACCAGGACTTCTACGAGCGCAAGGTGTACACGCTGCCCAAGCACCTCGACGAGAAGGTCGCCCGCCTCCACCTCGACTCGCTCGGCGTGCGCCTGACCGAGCTGAGCCAGGAGCAAGCCGACTACCTCGGTGTGCCCGTCGACGGCCCCTACAAGCCCGATCACTACCGGTACTAGCCGACCATCCTCTGGGGGGAGTCACCTGATGGACGCATTCGAAGGCAAGGTCGCGGTCGTGACCGGGGGGGCCAGCGGGATCGGCCAGGCCCTGGCCCGGCGGTGCGCCGCGGAGGGCATGAAGGTGGTGCTGGCCGACATCGAGGCCGAGCCCCTCGACGCCATGGTGGCCGAGCTGCGCGCCGGCGGCACCGAGGTCGCGTCGCCGCGTGACCGATGTGTCCAACGGCGACGACGTCGACGCGCTGGGCCGGGTCGCCGTCGATGCCTTCGGCTCCGTGCACCTCGTGTTCAACAACGCCGGCGTCGGCGGCGGTGGGCTGATCCAGTCGCTCACCACCGCCGACTGGGAGTGGGTGCTCGGGGTCAACCTCTGGGGTGTCATCCATGGCATGCGCGTCTTCCTGCCGATGCTCATGGCCCAGGGCGAAGGCCACATCGTGAACACGGCCTCGATGGCCGGGCTGGTGGCCGGGCCCTTCATGGGTCCCTACAACGCCAGCAAGTTCGCGGTGGTGGCCATCAGCGAGACGGCCTACCAGGAGCTGCAGATGCAGGGCTCCGGCGTGGGGATCTCGGTGCTGTGCCCGGCGTGGGTCCGCACTCGCATCGCCGAGGCCGCTCGCAACCGCCCCGAGTCCTTGCAGAACGAAGCGGACGGTGACGTGGACCCTGAGGCGACGTCGGCCATGCAGGGCATGATCAGCGGACTCATCGCGGGAGGTCTCCCGCCGGACGAGGTCGCCGGCAAGGTCTTCGAGGCCGTGCGCGACAAGCGGCTGTGGATCCTCACCCACCCCGTCACCGCCGACGCCGTCCGCACGCGCATGGAATCGATCATCACCGGCGAGGTCCTGCCCGTCACCATCCCGCAGTGAGCCCCGGGGCGCGCCGGCCTCGGCGGATCCGATCCCGCAGTGAGCGCGGGTGCGGGTCCGCCGATCCCTGATCCGATCCCGCTCACCATCGAGTGGCGTGACGACCACATCCGCCTCATCGACCAGCGCGTGCTGCCGGATCGGCTCGAGCTGGTCGAGGCCCGCACCGTCGACCAGCTCTGCGACTACCTCGTCTCGCTGGCCGTCCGGGGCGCGCCGGCGCTCGGCGCGGCGGGAGCGATGGGCATCGCACTCGCCGCCGTCGGTGGCGTCTCGCTCGCTGACGCCAGGACGCAGATCGTGGCGACGAGGCCCACGGCGGTCAACCTGGCGTGGGGAGCCGACCGGGCGCTGGCCGCGTCGGACCCCGTTGCCGAGGCGGTGCGGATCGCCGAGGCGGACGTCGCGCGCAATCGTGAGCTGGGTCGCTTCGGGGCTGCCGTCGTCGGCGACGACGCGCGGATCCTCACCCATTGCAACGCCGGCAGCCTGGCCTGCGTCGGCTACGGGACGGCCCTCGGCGTCATCCGCGCCGCCCACGAGCAGGGACGCCGTCCGTCGGTGTGGGTCGACGAGACCCGGCCCGTCCTCCAGGGCGCCCGGCTCACGGCGTGGGAGCTGGATCGCCTGGCCATCCCCGCGACCCTCGTCGCCGACGTCATGGCCGGTTCGCTGATGGCGGCGGGAGAGGTCGATCTCGTCGTGGTCGGGGCCGATCGCGTCGCGGCCAACGGCGACGTGGCCAACAAGATCGGCACCTACTCGCTGGCGGTGTTGGCCCACCACCACGACGTGCCGTTCTACGTGGCCGTGCCGACGCCCACGATCGACCCGGACACGCCCGACGGCGCCGCCATCGTGGTCGAGCGACGTGATCCCGACGAGGTGCTGTTCTTCGCCGGTCAGGCCATCGCGCCGCGGGGCATGGCGGCCGAGAACCGGGCCTTCGACGTCACCCCCGCCGCCCTGGTCACCGGCTACGTGACCGAGCTGGGCATCCTGGGCCCGAGCGAGCTGATCGAGGCCTCGCGCTCAGCCTCTTGAGGCCGCGATGCGGCGGAGCCGCTCGAACGGTGAGAGTCGGATGGCGAAGCGCCCGCAGGGAGGCTTGCCGACCGGAGGGCCAAGAGAGTTGTCACAGGCCATCGGTACGTTGGTGGCGTGTTCCTCGAACGAAGGTGTGCCGCGTGCGGCGCGGTGGGTGCGCTCATGTGCGACGACTGCGTGGCGCGCCTCGAGGTGCCCTCGCCCGAGGCCTGTCCGCCGGGCCTCGACGCCTGCCGGTCGGTGATGGCCTATGACGGTCGGGGACGCGATCTCGTGGTCGGCCTCAAGTACCGCAACGGCCGGGGCCTGGCCCGGCTGTTGGGCGCGGGCATGGCCGAGCTGGTCGACCGGTGCGAAGTCGATCTCGTGACGTGGGCCCCGACCTCGGCCGAGCGTCGCCACGCCCGGGGCTACGACCAGTCCCGCCTCCTGGCGCGGGCCGTCGCCCGCCGCCTCGGGCGGCCCCATGGCCGCACCTTGCGTCGCCAGCCGGGTCCACCCCAGACCGGCCGCACCCTGGCCGAGCGCCAGGACGGACCGCGCTTCGTGGCGGTGAGACCACTCAACGCCCGTTTGCTGGTCGTGGACGACGTGGTGACGACCGGCGCGACGCTGAGCGCGGCGGCGATCGCGTTGCGGGGGGCCGGCGCCCGAACGGTCACCGGGTTGACGGCGGCGCGGACGCCACGCTCGACCCCGCCCGGATCGACCGGCTCGACGTGACGGCGATGGTGACCGCGACCAGCGGCCCCTGATTCACGGCCCCTCGTCGCTCAAGCCCATCGACCGTCTGGTCGAGAGTGAACCAGGAGCGAGATGCGCTCCTGTACTCGACGTGAGGATCGATCCCCCGAGCATGCAGGTCACCGAGCTACAGGTCCAGTGGTCGCTGCGGGCGCTGATGGCGACCGGGCTCGCCCCGGGCGCGGACACCCTGGCTGGCGAGGGCGAGATGATCGCCGATCTGGTCGAGATGGCGCCGGTTGCGACCAATCCGGTACCTGAGGGCCTCATCGAACAGCTCGCCGGACTGCCGCCGATCCGTGACGAGCGCCTGGCGCGCGCTCGCCACCGCCTCGAGGCCGGAGAGCAGCCCACCGCCGAGGCGCTGGCCCAGCGGATGGTCGGCCGGCTCGTGTGTGACCGGCTTCGCTGAGCCCCTCGCTCGGACCCACGGGGACCGATCCTCCTCTAGCATGGCCCGAACCAGCCACCGGAACCTGGGGAGTGACGGACGTGGAGATCACGATCAGCAGCCGGGGGCCCGAACCATCCGCCGCTCTGGTGGCGGCCACTCGACGCAAGATCGGACGTCTGTCCCGCTTCGGTGACGGAATCGACGTGGCCGAGGTGCACTACGCCGAGGAGAAGAACCCGCGGATCACCGACCGCGAGATCTGCGAGGTCCTCCTCGAGGGCCACGGTCGCCAGGTGCGGTGCAAGGTGGCGGCGCCCGATTCGTTCGCCGCGCTCGACCTGGCCATCGCCAAGCTCGAGCACCAACTGGCCAAGCTCAAGAGCAAGGTCGTGGTCCGCGGTCACCGCGGCTGATCGTGTTCGGCACCGCCAGCAAGTGGTCGGACGCAACCATCAGCGTCCTGATCTGCGACGACGCCGCCCTCAGCCGTCGTCAGCTCACCGTCGCCCTCGAGTCGTCGGATCACATCGAGGTCATGGCCGAGGCGGCCGAGCCCGAATCCGCACTGGCCGAGGCGGTCGAGTCGACTCCCGACGTGGTCTGGATGGGACTGCCGCTGGCCGGACCTTCGGGGGCGCCGCTGATCGCGGCGATCCGCGAGCAGGTGCCGACCACGAAGTTCGTGGTGGTGTGCGGTCCCGACGAAGGCGAAGACCGCGTGCGCGCCCTGCGGGCGGGCGCCTTCGGCTTCGCCCGGCGCGATGAGACCATCGCCGACGCCGTGGCCATCACCGAACGGGTGGCGTGGGGTCACCCGTGGCTCGACCGGAAGGATCTCGTGGCGCTGCGCGACGCGCTGGCCGGTCCCGACGCCCAGGGCGGGTCGGGTTCGGCGGGGGGCGAGCCGCGGCTCGACGAGGCGACGATGCGGGTCCTCGACGCCCTGGCCGAGGGCAAGACGACCTTCGAGGCGGCGGCGGTGACGGGGCTCTCGGTGGCGGCCATCGACGGGGCGGTGGCCAACGCCCTGGTCCGGCTGCACCGATCCGCGCGGGGCGAGCCGTTCGCCGAAGCGGGCGACGCCCAGGTCGCGGGCGGGACCTGAGCCCCGCTCTCTGACACCGGCCACGCCGCCGGTAGACTCGATGGCTTCATGGGTGTTTTCGACAAGATCCTCCGTGCGGGCGAGGGCAAGAAGGTTCGGGCCGTCCAAGGGCTGGTCCCGGAGATCAACGCGCTCGAAGCCGAGACCAAGGCGTTGTCCGACGATGCCCTGAAGGCCAAGACGGCCGAGTTCAAGCAGCGGCTCGACAACGGCGAGACCATCGACGACCTGTTGATCGAGGCCTTCGCGGTGATGCGCGAAGCCTCGGACCGGGTGATCGGCCAGCGGCACTACGACGTCCAGCTGATGGGCGGTGCGGCGCTCCACTTCGGTTGGGTCTCCGAGATGAAGACCGGCGAGGGCAAGACCCTCGTGTCGACGTTGCCGATCTACCTCAACGCCCTCACCGGCGACGGCGTGCACCTGGTCACGGTCAACGACTACCTGGTGCGACGCGACTCCGAGTGGATGGGCCAGATCCACCGGTGGCTCGGTCTGACCGTCGGCCTGGTGGTGCCGGGCGACTACGACTGGGACGACAAGCGGGCGCAGTACGCCTGTGACATCACCTACGGGACCAACAACGAGCTCGGCTTCGACTACCTGCGCGACAACATGGCCATGAGCCGCGACCGCCAGGTGCAGAGGGGTCACAACTTCTGCATCGTCGACGAGATCGACTCGATCCTGATCGACGAGGCCCGCACGCCGCTCATCATCGCCGGCCGGGTCAGCGACGCCGCCAAGATGTACTACCAGTTCGCCAGCATCGTGCGCGGCCTCAAGCGCGACGTCGACTACGACGTCGACGAGGAGAAGCGCACGGTCGCGCCGACCGACGACGGCGTCGAGGCGGTCGAGAAGGCGCTGGGCATCGACAACATGTACGACGAGGTGTCGACCAACCTGGTCCACCAGTTCCAGGCCGCGCTCAAGGCCAAGGAGCTGTTCAAGCGGGACAAGGACTACGTCGTGCAGCACGGCGAGGTCAAGATCGTCGACGAGTTCACCGGCCGGATCCTCGAGGGTCGCCGGTGGTCCGAGGGTCTCCATCAGGCGGTCGAGGCCAAGGAGGGCGTGAAGATCAACGAGGAGAACCAGACCCTCGCCACGATCACGCTCCAGAACTACTTCCGCCTCTACGACAAGCTGGCCGGGATGACCGGTACGGCCGAGACCGAGGCGTCCGAGCTGGCCAGCACCTACAACCTCCACGTCGTCCCGATCCCGACGCACAAGCCGATGGTGCGCGACGACAAGGCCGACCTCATCTACAAGTCCGAGGACGCCAAGTTCGACGCGCTGGTGCAGGACATCCAGGAGCGCTACGACGTCGGCCAGCCGGTGCTGGTCGGCACCATCTCGGTCGAGAAGTCCGAGAAGCTCTCGCGAGCCCTCGACAAGCAGGGCATCCCCCACGAGGTCCTCAACGCCAAGCAGCACACGCGAGAGGCGCACGTGGTGTCCCAGGCCGGCCGCCTGCACGCCGTGACGGTGGCCACGAACATGGCCGGTCGCGGCGTCGACATCATCCTCGGCGGCAATCCCGAGGGTCTCGCCCTGAAGGACGTCGTCGCCGAAGGGGTCGATCCGGAGACCGATGAAGGTCAGGCGCGCCTGCGGGAGCTGGCGGCCAAGTACGAGTCCGACACCGTGACCGAGGGCGAGGCGGTCCGCGGGTTGGGCGGGCTCTACGTGCTCGGCACCGAACGCCACGAGAGCCGTCGCATCGACAACCAGCTGCGAGGCCGCTCGGGTCGTCAGGGCGATCCCGGCGAGAGCCGGTTCTACCTGTCGCTCGAGGACGAGCTCATGCGGCTGTTCGCGACCGGCGCCATGAACTGGGTCATGGGCAAGACCCTGGATGACGACGTGCCGATCGAGGCCAAGATGGTCACCAAGGCCATCGAGCGGGCCCAGAACACCGTCGAGCAGCGCAACGCCGAGATCCGCAAGAACGTCCTCGAATACGACGAGGTGATGAACGAGCAGCGCAAGGTGATCTACAAGCGCCGCGATCAGATCCTCGACGCCGCCGACCTGCGCGAGGAGGCCCTCGAGTACCTCGCCGAGGCCGTCGACGGGGTCATCAGCACCTTCTGCGTCACCGACTTCAACGAGGAGTGGGACCTCGAGGGGATGCTGGCCGAGATGCAGACGTTCTGGCCGGTCGAGGCGACCCTCGACGAGCTGTCGCAGTGCGTCGGTACCGACGAGCTGTACGAGCGGCTCATGGGTGAGGCGACGGCGTTCTACGAGGCTCGCGAGGCGGCCCTGGGTGCCGAGACGATGCGAGAGATCGAGCGCCAGGTGATGCTGCAGATCATCGATCAGCGCTGGCTCGAGCACCTCTACGAGATGGACTACCTGCAGGAAGGCATCAACCTGCGGGCGATGGGCCAGAAGGATCCGCTCGTCGAATGGCAGCGCGAGGGCTTCGAGATGTTCGGCACCATGATGGGTGCCATCGCCCAGGACTTCGTCAAGTACGTGATGCGCGCCGAGGTCGCCGTCGCCGAGCAGGACATGAGCGAGACCGAGCTGCGCGACGTCTCGTACTCGGCGCCCACTGATCCGTCCGAGACCAACAGCAACATGGCCGCGGCCGCGACGCTCCAGGCCACCCTCGAGGGCACCGATGCCTCCGAGATCGTGCCCGACGAGCCTGTCGTCAACACCCCGGTGGTCAAGTCCGACGCCGAGAAGACCGGCCGCAACGACCCGTGCTATTGCGGCTCGGGCAAGAAGTTCAAGCATTGCCACGGCCGCTGAAGGCCACCCGCACCGATCATGCGCGACTTCACCGATGATCTGACCGGGCTGCGCCGTCGCCTCGACGAGGCCGCGGGGTACCTCCGCATCGACGAGCTGAGGGGATCGCGCCCACAGCTCGAGACCGAGGCGTCGCGGCCGGATCTGTGGGACGACCCGGATCGGGCGCGCAAGATCAACGGTGAGCTGTCGGCGGTGACCGAGGACCTCGAGCTCTGGGACGGCCTGGCGGCACGCCTCGACGACGCCGACACGCTCTTCGAGCTGGGTCGCGAGGAGTCCGACGACTCGGTGGCGCCGGAGCTCGAGGCGACGGTGGCGGCCGTCGGCGACGCCTTCGACGAGCTCGAGCTGCGGTCGCTGTTCACCGGCGAGCACGACGAGGCCGATGCGATCTGCGAGATCCAGTCCGGGGAGGGCGGAGCCGATGCGCAGGACTGGGCCAACATGTTGTTGCGCATGGATCTGCGCTGGGCCGAGCGGCGCGGCTTCGACGTCGAGCTCGACGAGGTCTCGCCCGGGTCCGAGGCGGGCATCTCATCGGCCACCTTCCTCGTTCGGGGCCGACACGCCTATGGCCGTCTGCGCTCCGAGCACGGTGTCCACCGACTCGTGCGGATCTCGCCGTTCAACGCCCAGGGCAAGCGCCAGACCGCGTTCGCGGCGTTGAAGGTCACGCCCTTCCTCGACGAGGTGCCCGACATCACCGTCGACGAGAAGGAGCTGCGCATCGACACCTACCGGTCCTCGGGCGCCGGGGGCCAGCACGTCAACGTGACCGACTCGGCGGTCCGCATCACCCATCTGCCGACCGGCATCGTCGTGTCCTGCCAGAACGAGCGCAGCCAGCACCAGAACAAGGATCGGGCCATGCAGATCCTCCTGGCCAAGCTGGCCGAGCGCCAGCGAGAGGAGCGTCAGGCCGAGCTGGAGGGGATCCGGGGCGAGCAGCGATCGGTGGGCTTCGGCAGCCAGATCCGGTCCTACGTGCTCCAGCCCTACCAGATGGTCAAGGACCTGCGAACCGACTACGAGACCGGCAATGTCGACGGCGTCCTCGACGGCGATCTCGACCCGTTCATGGAGGCGTATCTGCGCTGGCTGCGGGGCCAGGGCGAGGCGCCGGAGCCCGATTGAGGGCCCATCCGGGGTCGGGGGGGTGTCCCAACCCGTGACAGGCCACTAGTAACGTGATCGCAACATGATTCGCCTCGAAAACGTGACCAAGACCTACAAGGGAGAGGTCGCCGCCCTCCACGACGCCAACGTCAACATCGACAAGGGCGAGTTCGTCTTCCTCGTCGGACCGTCCGGTTCGGGGAAGTCGACCTTCATCCGCCTCCTCAACAAGGAGGAGGTCCCCGAGCGAGGTCAGATCTTCGTGGCCGGCAAGGACATCGGCGAGCTGTCGAGCTGGAAGGTGCCCTTCCTGCGCCGCAACATCGGATGCGTCTTCCAGGACTTCAAGCTGCTGTCGAACAAGACCGTGTCCGAGAACGTGGCCTTCGCCCTCGAGGTCATCGGCCGGCCCCGGCACGTGATCGACACCCAGGTGCCCGCCATCCTCGACCTGGTGGGACTGGGCCACAAGGGCGAGAGCCTGCCCAACGAGCTGTCGGGCGGTGAGCAGCAGCGCGTGTCCATCGCCCGCGCCTTCGTCAACCGACCACTGATCCTGCTGGCCGACGAGCCCACGGGCAACCTCGATCCGGCCACCTCGGTGGGCATCATGCGCCTGCTCGATCGCATCAACAAGACTGGCACCACGGTTGTGATGGCGACCCACGATCGTGGCATCGTCGACACCATGCGTCGCCGAGTGATCGAGCTCGACCGAGGCGCCATCGTCCGCGACCAGTCGCGCGGCGTCTACGAGTAGGACAGAACCCCCCAAATGCCCAAAATCGACTACGCCGTTCGTGAGACCGCCTCCAACCTCTCGCGCAACTTCACCATCACGCTGGCCTCGGTCATGACGGTGGTCGTGTCGTTGGCGCTGGTCGGAGCGTCGCTCATGCTCCGCCAGGGCGTGCAGAACGCCACGCGCCGCTGGCAGGGCGGCATCGAGTTCGTGATCTTCATGAACGCCAAGGCCACGCCGGCCCAGACCAAGTCGGTCTCGCAGGACCTGAGCAACAACCCCGAGGTCCAGCACTTCAACTACGTCAACCAGCAGCAGTCCTACGACGAGTTCAAGCAGCTGTTCCACGATCAGCCCGAGCTGGTCCGCAGCGTCAAGCCCAACGAGCTGCCGCCGTCGTTCCGGGTGGTGCCGGTGAACAAGACCGAGAGCTCGATCACGGCGCTGGGCAAGCACTACCAGGATCGACCGGGCGTCAAGGAGGTCTCGTACGCGTCGGCGACGATCCGTGCGGTCCAGGAGCTGTCGCAACGGTTGACGGTCGGGATCATCGTCGTCGCCCTGGTGCTGCTGGGCGCCGCCGTGCTGCTCATCCTGAACACGATCCGGATGGCCATGTTCGCCCGCCGCCGAGAGATCGAGGTCATGAAGCTGGTCGGCGCCACCAACTGGTTCATCCGGGTGCCGTTCATGCTCGAGGGCCTGGTCCAAGGGGTCATCGGCGCCACCCTGGCCGTCCTCGCCCTGGCCGCCTTCAAGCCGTTCTTCCAGCACTGGCTGCCCAACCCGCACGACTTCCCGCTCGTCAGCGGGTTCGTGCTCAGCGG
Source organism: uncultured Microthrixaceae bacterium (assembly GCA_963734965.1). Taxonomy (GTDB): domain Bacteria; phylum Actinomycetota; class Acidimicrobiia; order Acidimicrobiales; family Acidimicrobilacustridaceae; genus UBA4742. The sequence goes on from CAVTJK010000003.1 coordinate 988,735, forward strand.
CCGTGAGCTGTTCACCATCTACGCCCTGATGTTCATCACGGGCTGCGTCGTCGGTGTCATCGGCGCCGCCGTCGCCGTCACCCGCTTCCTCGACGTCTGACCGCGCCCCTCCGGCAACGCGCCGACTTCCGGCCAACGGTCCGGCGTTCGTCGACCACCTGCGTCGATCGGTGCCGGAGCGTCGGGACAGGCAGCGGTGGCGGGTTGGTTGTCACACCCCCCGGGCAGGATGGGCGACCATGCGCACCGCCGCGGATCAGGCCATCGATCGTCTCGTCGCCCGTCAACACGGCGTGTTCGGCGGGGCCCAGGCGATTGGGCTCGGAGCGACGCACCGTCTGATCGAGTATCGGGTCGCCACCGGACGATGGATCGAGATGGATCACTTCACCTTCGCGTACCCGAGCACGCCGCCGACCTGGGAGCGCACCCTCATGGCCGCGGTGGTCGGCGAGTCGAGCGCCGCCGTCGATGGGGTGGCGGCCGCGGGACTCCACGCCATGAGTGGGTTCGGGGTGTGCCGTCCAGAGCTCGTGGCTGCTCCGGGTTCGAACCATCGGAGCCGACTCGCGCAGATACACGAGCGGTCGGATGTCCAGATCACCGTCGTGCGCGGCATACCGGTGACGACGCTCGTCGACACCGTCTTCGTCCTCGCGGGCAGGGTCGCGGGTCGGACCCTGGCGACACCCCGGCTGCGCTTCGCTCTCGATGATGAGTTGGCTCGCCGCAGGATTCGGATCGAGCAGCTGCAGACGAGGTATCTCGATCTACGTGGATCTCGTCGTCCGGGGCTGCCGCTGATGCGTCAGCTGATCGGCGAGCGCTCAGCGGACGACTACGTTCCACCGAGCACGGTGCTCGAGGGTCATCTCTATGACGTCATGGACGGGCCCGGGATGCCTCCGTATCGGCGGCAGTTCGAACTGCCGTGGGCTCCCGGCGAGCGCGTGGACGCCGTCTTGACCGACGTCCCCGTGATCATCGAGGCGGACGGACGGCGCTGGCACGCCCGGGTCGACGACTTCGAGCGCGACCGACGCCGTGACCGTGAGGCCGCGCTACATGGCTACCGCACGCTGCGCTACACCTACGCCGACCTGACCCGCGACCCGACCAGGGTCGCGGCCGAGATCCTGAGTGTGGGTCGGGCCGCCGCCTGACCACGTCGACGCTCCGGCTCTCGTCGACGTCATGCGTCGATGGTTGCCGGAGCGTTCACGGGGTTCGGGGCCGGGACAGGGCGGGGTAGGGTCGGACGCCGCCGTCACAGGAACGGTGAGCGAGAGACCAGGCGCAGCGGGCGCGAGCAGGGAGCAACGAGACGATGGAGTACACGGAGATCGCCTACGAGGTCGTCGATGGCGTGGCCACGATCACCCTCGATCGTCCCGAGCGGATGAACGCCTTCACGCCGACCATGCAGCGCGAGCTGGTGGCCGTGTTCGACGAGGTCGACACCGACGACGACGTGCGGGTGGTCATCGTCACGGGCCGGGGCCGGGCGTTTTGCGCCGGTGCCGATCTGGGCAGCGGCGGCGACACGTTCAACGCCAACGCCCGAGCCGGGCGCACTGTGACCGAACCGCCACGAGACGGCGGGGGACTCGTCACCCTCCGGATCTTCGAGTGCACGAAGCCCGTCATCGCCGCCATGAACGGGTCGGCGGTCGGCATCGGCGTCACGATGACGCTGCCGATGGACATCCGCATCCTGGCCGACAACGCCAAGGTCGGATTCGTGTTCGCCAGCCGGGGCATCATCCCCGAGGCGGCCTCGAGTTGGTTCCTGCCCCGCGTGGTCGGCATCAGCCAGGCCCTCGAGTGGTGCCTCACCGCCCGGGTCTTCGGTGCCCAGGAGGCGCTGGACGGCGGCCTGGTGCGCAGCATCCACCCCGCCGACGAGGTCCTGACCGTCGCCCACGCGCTGGCCGCCGAGATCGCGACCAACGCCGCGCCCGTCTCGGCCGCGCTCACACGTCAGCTGCTGTGGAAGCTGCTGGGCGCCGATCATCCGATGGAAGCCCACAAGCTCGATTCGCGCGGGATCTTCGATCTCGGGCGCATGGCCGACACGACCGAGGGCATCTCGGCCTTCCTCGAGAAGCGTCCGGCCGAATGGTCCCTCTCACCGAGCGCCGACCTGCCGGACTGGTTCCCGTGGTGGGACGAGCGGGTCTACGAGTAGGGCGCCCCTGGTCGGGCGCTCCTAGCCGGGCCCTCTAGTCGGGCCTTGTGCCCATCCACCGATCCACGTCGCCCGCGTGCCACGGTGCGGAGATGGACGAGGGTCCGTCCGCGTCGATCGGCGCGCAACCCGAGCCGGCGGCGCCGAAGGATCAGGCCGTCGACGACTCGGCCGCGGCCCTGGGCGCGGCGGCGAGGGAGGACCCAGGCGCGGATGCCGGTGCGGGCGCGGGCCGCCGGTCCAGTGACCAGGTCCCGCCGTGGCTCCCGCGGGCCATCGGCATGGTCGTCGGCGGCCATCGTCGCCCTCCTTGCCGGCAGCTGGCTCCTGACCCGGCTGCACGACCTGTTGATCACCTTCGTCGTGGCGCTGTTCCTCTCGTTCGCGCTCGAGCCGGCGGTCGACTCGCTGGCCCGGCGCGGGTGGCGACGGGGTCCCGCCACCGCGGTGGTGCTGGTCGTGCTGCTCGGCATCGTGGTCGCCTTCTTCGGGGCCATCGGCAAGCTCGTCGTCGACCAGGTGACCCAGTTCATCGATCAGGCACCGGCCAAGACCGAGAGCATCTACAAGTGGATCAACGACACGTTCGGCACCCATCTGTCCAACAAGGAGATCTCGAAGGAGTTCAACGATCCCGAACGGGCCCATCCGGGGCTTCGCGACGAAGCTGGCCGGCAACGCCCTCGGGTTCAGCCTGAGCGCCCTCGATGTCGTGTTCCGCTTCTTCACGATCCTGCTGTTCACGTTCTACATGGTGGCCGACGGACCGCGCTTTCGGCGCCTGATCTGCTCGTTCCTGCGCCCTGATCGCCAGCGCGAGGTGCTGGCCAACTGGGAGATCGCCATCCAGAAGACCGGCGGCTACCTCTACTCGCGGCTGCTGCTCGGGATCATCCAGGCCTCGTTCCACTACATCGCCTTCGTCATCATCGGAGTCCCGTACCCGCTGGCCCTGGCGGTGTTCGTGGGCGTGGTGTCGCAGTTCGTCCCGGTGGTCGGCACCTACATCGCCAACGGCTTCCCCGCGCTGATCGCGCTGGCGGTCGACCCGGTCAAGGCCGTCTGGGTGATCGCCTTTGCCATCGTCTTCCAACAGGTCGAGAACTACCTGATGGCCCCGCGCATCACCGCCCGCACGATGCACCTGCATCCGGCGGTGGCCTTCGGGTCGGTGCTGGCCGGGGCCGGGCTGCTCGGGCCCGTGGGCGCGCTGATCGCCCTTCCGGCGGCGGCCGTCGTCCAGGCCATCGGCTCGACCTACTTCGAGCGCCACGAGGTCGTCGAGTCCAAGATGACCACCGATCACGAGCGGCGCCGGTTCCTCCGCCGATGGCGCCAACGGACGGCATCGGCCACCGGCGCGTCGGTCGCCGGGCCCGACGACGCGTCCGTCGAGCCGAAACCCGACTCGGACCCCGGCCCGGCGCCGAGAACCCCACCCGAGCCCTGAGCGACCGCCGCGGCAGACGGTCGGTGCCGAGCCGGTAGCCTGGGACGGTTCGCACGATCGCTGGGCCCCACAAGAGGAGCTGACCATGCCAGTCGCCAATCCGGCGTTGAACGAGCAGGTGTTCAACAAGGAGATGGGCGCCGACTCGCAAGCGGGTTGGGCCGCCCCTGGCGGCGTCGGTGCTGCCACGATGCCGGGCCAGGCTCCGCCGTCGGGTGGCTTCGGGCACCGGGATCAGACGGCGGGAGACACACCCCCGTTCGTGACCAGCGGCGACAAGGTCATGACCGCGGGCGGCACCTTCACCGCCACCCTCGTCCTCTTCGTCCTGCTGCTGGGGGGCGGCTGGCTCGGCTGGCAGAACGTCACGACCACCACGGTCACCAACACGGTCACAGGGGTCAAGAGCTACTCGTACGACATCGCCTCTTGGATCTGGGTCGCGATGATCGTGGCCATCGGCCTGGCCTTCCTCACCATCTTCAAGCCGAAGCTGGCCCGAGTCAGCGGCCCGCTCTACGCGGTGGCTGAAGGCGTCGTCCTCGGCGCCATCTCGTCGTTGTTCAACTCGCAGTTCGACGGGATCGTCCTGCAGGCCGTCCTGGCCACGCTGTCGGTGTTCGCGGTCATGCTGTTCCTCTACGCGACGCGCGCCTCGTCCGGGTCACTGAGCGGTTCCGCCGCATCGTGATCTTCTCGATGGTCGGCATCATGTTCATGTACCTGACGACGTTCATCGCCCAGCTGTTCGGCGCCAACATCGCGTTCTGGGACCAGCCGAGCGCCCTCGGCATCGGCATCTCGGTCGTGATCGTGATCGTGGCCTCGATGAACCTGATGTTGAACTTCGACTTCATCGAGCGGGCCATCGTGGCCCGAGCCCCTCGGTACATGGAGTGGTACGGCGCCTTCGGCCTGATGCTGGCCCTGGTGTGGCTGTACCTCGAGGTCCTGCGCCTGCTGGCCCTGCTCCGCGGTCGCTGATCTGACCTTCTGACGATTCGTCAGAAAAGCAGGTTCACAACCGCAGTACATCTGGGTATCTTCATGGCATGGCCATCGTGGAAGCACGAGGGCGGGCTGATGAGACAGCCGATGGGCACGGGGTCGTAGCTCGCACTCAACATCAGACACGCTCGTCCCGAGGGGCGTTGGCTCCTCTGGTCGAGTCCATCCTGGGCGAGGACCTGCCCATTGGCTTCGTGGCCTACGACGGCACGAACCTGGGTCCTCCCGATCCGCTGGCGACGATCGTCTTGCGGTCACCCGACGCCTTACGACGCATCGCGACGGCGCCGGGCGAGCTCGGGCTGGCTCGGGCCTACGTCGCCGGGGACATCGATTTCGATGGCGATATCTTCGCCGCCCTCGAGATCCGCAAGCGCCTCGACGGAGCCAAGGTCGGGTGGCGCCAGGTGCTGGGCATCCTGCGCGTGCTCGGACCGCAGGCGTTGCGCCCGCTGCCGGCCCCGGCCGAGGAGTCCAAGCCCCGAGGGCGGCTCCACTCGTTGTCGCGCGACGCATCGGCCATCTCCCACCACTACGACGTCAGCAACGAGTTCTACGAGCTGCTGCTCGGACCGAGCATGACCTACTCGTGTGCGGTCTGGGACGAGGCCGGCCCTCTCGATGGATCCGGTCTCGAAGCGGCGCAGGCCGCCAAGTACGAGTTGATCTGTCGCAAGCTCGGTCTCGAGCCGGGCCAGCGCCTGCTCGACGTCGGGTGTGGGTGGGGCGGGATGGTTCGCCACGCCGCGCAGCATCATGGCGTGCGAGCCGTCGGGATCACCGTGTCGGCCGAGCAGGCCCGGTGGGCGCGCGACCGGGTCGAGGCCGAGGGGCTGTCCGACCAGGTCGAGATCCGCTTCCAGGACTACCGCGCCATCAACGACGGCCCGTTCGACGCCATCAGCTCGATCGGCATGTTCGAGCACGTGGGCCGAGCGCGGCTGGCCGACTACTTCACTCGCCTGCACCGGCTCCTACGTCCGGAGGGACGGTTGCTCAACCACGCCATCAGCCGTCCGCCCAACGAGGGCGAACGCATCAACCCGCGTGGCTTCATGGCGCGCTACGTGTTCCCCGACGGCGAGCTCATCGAGGTCGGTTCGGTCGTCAGCGAGGTGCAGGCGGCCGGCTTCGAAGCTCGGCACGTCGAGGATCTCCGCGAGCACTACGCCATCACCTTGCGGGCGTGGCTGGCCAACCTCGAAGCCAACTGGGATCAGGCCGTGCGACTCGTGGGTGAGGCGCGGGCGCGCATCTGGCGCCTGTACCTGGCGGGCTGCGCGGTGAACTTCGACGACGGAGGCACGCTGATCCACCAGGTGCTCGGGGTGAAGCTGGACGACGGTCGGTCGGGGATGGCCCTGCGGCCCACGTGGGATCGGGTGCCCCTGAGCCGGATCGGCTCGCATCGAGACGACGTCATCGTCCTGCCCTGAGGGCCAGGTCAGCCTCGGCGCCGCTCCTCGGCGCCGCGCCCGAGCCGACAGCGTGCCTCGGTCGCCGGCCCGATAGCTTCGTCGCATGCAAATCGGATTGAGTGGTGGTGCCGCCAACGTCGATGCCATGGTCGCCCAGGCCACGCGGGCCGAGGCCGACGGGTTCTCCAGCCTCTGGTACGCCAGCGCCATCGGTGGTGACCCACTCGTCGCGATGGCCCTGGCCGGCCGGGCCACGACCTCGATCGAGCTGGGCACCTCGGTGCTGCAGACCTACACCTGCCACCCGGTGCTGCAGGCCAACCGGGCGGCCTCGGTGGCGGCGGCCATGGGCAGGCCCGGGTTCACGTTGGGCCTCGGACCGTCCCACGAGCCGGTGATCGAGGGGGCCTACGGGCTCTCCTACGATCACCCCGGCCGCCACACCGACGAGTACATCCGGGTCGTGACGGCGCTGCTGGCGGGCGAGTCGGTCGACTTCAAGGGCGACGACTTCGAGGTCCACTCGGCCGGACGTTCCACTCCGCCCGAGCATCCCGTTCCGGTGCTCGTGGCGGCGTTGGCGCCGCACCTGCTGCGGGTCGCTGGTGAAGTCACGGCCGGCACCATCTTGTGGATGGGCAACGCCCGCGCCATCGAGACCCACGTCGCGCCGCTGATCAACGCGGCGGCCAGCTCGGCGGACCGCGACAAGCCGCGCATCGTGGCCGGGCTGCCGGTCGCGGTTCACGACGACGAGGCCGAGGGGCGCCAGGCCGCCGCCGAGCAGTTCGCCGGCTACGGGATGTTGCCGAACTACCGACGCCTCCTCGACCACGGCGCTGCTGACGGACCGGCCGACGCCGCCATCGTCGGTGACGAACAGAGCGTGACGGCCCAGATCCGGGGCTTGTTCGACGCCGGCGCGACCGACTTCTGGGCCGCCATCTTCCCGGTCGGCACCGATCGCAAGGCGTCGCGCCAGCGCACCCGGAACCTCCTCCAGGAGCTCGCCGCCGCCTAGCCCCGATCCCACCGACCGACGCCCGGCTTCTGGTGGCATCCGAGGGCGTAGACCGCCCTTCATCGCCGCCAGAACGCCGGAGCACGCGGGGGACCTCGGGCCGGAGAAGGTCGTAACGTGGGCGGATGCCAACGATCGAGGCCAACGGGATCGAGCTGTACTACGAACAAGAAGGTGAGGGGCAGCGACTGCTGTTCTTCAACGGCTCGGGTTCGACGCTCGAGTCGAGTGCGTTGCTCATCACGCCGTTCCGCCAGCGCTTCGAGGTGCTGGCCCACGACCAGCGGGGACTCGGGCGCACCTCCATCCCGCCTGAGCCCTTCACGATGGCCGAGTACGCGGCCGATGCCGCCGCCCTGCTCGACCACGTGGGCTGGGACACGTGCCGAGTGATCGGGGTGAGCTTCGGCGGGATGGTGGCGCAGGAGTTCGCCGTCACCTGGCCCGATCGGGTCGAGCGGTTGGCGCTGGCCTGCACCTCGCCGGGGGGTCCCGATGCGTCGTCCTACCCGCTCCACACCTTGGCCGACCTACCGGTCGCCGAGCGCATGGACGTGGGGCTGCGCATCCTCGACAGCCGCTTCACCCCCGAGTGGCTGGCCGACCATCCGACGGATCGGGGCCTGGCCGAGATGATGGCCGAGCGCCGGTCGAGCGAGAAGTCGCCCGAGCAACAGCGGGGCGAGGCGGCCCAACTCGAGGCCAGGAGCCACCATGACGTGCGCGATCGGCTGGCCGCCATCGCCTGTCCCACCCTCGTCGCCTGCGGTCGCTACGACGGCATCGCCCCGCTGGCCAACAGCGAGCTGATCGCCTCGAGCATCGGCGGCGCCGCCCTGCGCGTGTACGAGGGCGGGCATGCCTTCTTCGCCCAGGACCGGCGGGCCCTGCCCGAGATCATCGACTTCCTCGACCAGCCGGTGGCCGCCGAGGCTCAGCCGTCGTCCCTGGGCGCCTGACGGGGCCCCGATGACGTGAAGCGGGTGCCGGGCGGATCGGTCGCCCACGGCGCCGACTGACCCCACGCGTCGTCGTACACCAGCTCGGTCGCGGGGCGGCGTCGGACCGGGCCGTGATGGCCCTGGGGTCGGCCCAAGGCGATGGTGGCGGCCACCATGGCGTCGTCGGGGAGCTCGAGGACCTGCCGCAGCTGGCTCTCGACCAGCGCGTGCCACATGGTCATCACCCCCCCGTAGCCGAGCGCCCGCGCCGCGAGCAGCAGGTTCTGACAGGCCGGGTACACGCTGGCCCCGTCGGTCACGTGCGGGCGCCGGTCCCTCAGGTTGCACGCGATGATCACCGCCGGCGTCTGCTCGAAGTGGTCGACGAAGTGCTGCATCGATGCCGCCATCCGCGACTTGGCCGACATGGGATCGGCGCCCGACCCCTGGCCGTAGCCGTCGTCTCGGCGCTTGCGGGCCCACTCGACGCGGAAGGCTTCGCCGAGGAGGGTCTTGGCCTCGATGGCCCGAGGCCCGTCGCGCAAGACGACGAAGCGGAAGCTCTGGCGATTCGAACCCGACGGCGCGCGCGTGGCGTGCCACAGGATCGTCGCCAGGTCGTTGTCGGGGATCGGGTCGGGTGTGAACCGGCGGATCGCCCGCGTGGTGGCCAGGCCTTCGAGCAGTCCGACGGGTTCTTCGGGCACCCCAAGAAGGTACCGGCTCGACCGCTCAGCGACCCTCGAGGGCGCGCTCGGCCAGGGCGATGTAGGCCTCCATGGCCTCGTCGACGCGGGCGCGATCGCCGGTGGCCAACAGGTCGAGCAGCAAGCCGCGGGTGACGGCCAGCCCGAGCCGAGCGTTGGCGCGCGCCTCGGCTTCGGACATCCCGTGGCGCCGACCCATGGCCGTGGCCGGTTCGAGCCACGCGTCGATGACGTCGTCCATGAGCGGCTTGGCGTCGGGCCGACCCTGCAGCCCCCGCGTGTACATCTCGAAGAAGAGGCGCTCGTGGGGCCAGCGGGAGGGATCGGCCAGGTCGGCCCACTGCTGGCGCATGACGTCGGCGGCCGAGGCGTCGGGGTCGAGATCCAGTTCGGCCAGCGCGGCGCGCTGGCGAGCCTCGACTTCGCGCACGATCTCGACCAGGAGCCCTTCACGCGAGCCGAAGTGGTAGATGAGCATGCGATGGCTGGTGCCCAGCGCCGCGGCCAGGCTCCGCAGGCTGTGATCGGCGACCCCGTTGGCGGCGACGTAGTCCACCGCCGCCGCCAGCAGCTTCTCCTTGGCGTCCGACACAGGCCGACTGTAGCGGGTTGCCTGTACCATTTGGAACATGTACCGTATGGTTCATATTCGCGGCTGGCGTCGACGAGGAGGACAGACGATGGCTCCCAAGCAGATCGATGTGAAGGTCGAGACCTCGGCCGATGCGGCCACGCTCTATGCGCTGCTCCGCGACGGGTCGAGCTGGCCGACTTGGTCACCGCTCGAGTCCTTCGAGCTCGAACGCCTCGGCCCCGAGGGCGACGAGGGGGTGGGGGCCCGGCGGATCTTCGTCTCGTCCACCTGGGGCCGCAGGACGGTCAGCCATGAGGACATCGTCGAGCTGGTCGCCGACCGTCGGCTGAGCTACTCGCTCCTGTCGGGCCTGCCGTTGGTCGGCTACCGAGCCGACATCGACCTCGAGCCGTCCGCGTCGGGCACGACGATCCACTGGCACGCGTCGTTCCACCCCAAGACGCGAGGTACGGGTTGGTTCTATCGCTGGGTCCTCCACCGCTTCATCGAGCAGATGGCGACGGGCCTGGCCGCCCACGCCGAGCAGGTGGCCAGTCCCGCCTGAGCGATGCCGTCGCCAGGCGGACAACAATGGGGAAGGTGGACGCGAGCCGCTACCGACCGATGACGTTCTGGGAGACGGAGGATCTGGTCGACGGTCCGAGCCGGGAACACCGCATCGTTGCGGGTGCTCGACAAGCTCGGCTTCCAACGCGACCACGCCGTCACCGACGACCGGGGCGAGATCGTCTACCTGGTTCGCGATGCGTGACCTCGAGGCGGCACGCGTGTCGGGTCGCTTGTCACGGCACTAGGTTGGCCCGCGATGGATGGGGGAGCCGCCGAGCGCGAGACGATCGACTACGTCGCCATCACCCGTCTGCAGTCGGCCTATGCCGACGTCGTCAACCGGCGGGCCTGGCCCGGGTTGGTCGACCTGTTCGAGCCCGGTGCCGAGATCCGGGTCGACACGGTCACCAATCCGCCGATCATCCTCGCCGGCCCCGTCGAGCTGGGTGAGTTCATCAGCAAGGCGATCTCGCGGTTCTCGTTCTTCGAGTTCGTGATCCTCAACTCGCGTGTCCAGGTCGACAGGTCCTCGGGCGCGGAACGCGGCGCGCGCCCGGGTCTTCATCAGCGAGATCCGCCAGGACGGTGAGACGGCAGCGTGGTCGAGCACCTACGGCGTCTACCACGACACCTACGAGCGCGCCGATGACCGATGGCGCTTCGCCCGTCGGGCCTACCAGTCCCTGGCGCGGACGGGCAGCGACGTGGCCTTTCCGTTCCCGACGGGCTTCGACATCGGCTGATCCCGTCGCCGGCGCCGCCTGCGATCGGTGATCACGCGGGTGACGGCGCGGGGTCTCCGTCGGACGCTCCCGTTGGCGCGTCGTCCTCGTCGGTCGCGGCCATGGCTCGGACCGGCAGGTTGGCGGTGAAGGGCAGGCCGCCGAGCGCGATCAGCGCCGCCACGAGGAGCCCGGCGCGCAGCGCCTGCAGCTGAGCCTTCGAGTAGTCGGCCACGACGATGTCGGCTTCGGCGGGCGGCACCCCGGCGGCGTCGAGCGAGGCGTGGATCTCGGAGGTGGGGAGGAAGCTGATCCCCTTCTCGAGCGACACGCTGACTCCCTGCTTGGTGGACGTGGTGATCTTGGAGTTGTTCTCGACATGAGCGGCGAACCCGCTGGCCAGCCCGCCGATCACGACCGCACCGATGAGGGCTGTGCCCAGCGCCGCGCCCAGCTGCTGGGCGGTGTACTGGAGTCCGCCCGCCTCGCTGCGGCCCTCGGCGTCGACCGACGACTGGACGATGTTGCCGAGCTGCGAGGCCAGCAGGCCGATGCCGACCCCGATGATGCCCATGGTGATGATGAACGAGGTGGTGACGATCTGCGGCTTCACCGTGGCCAGCAGGGCCACCGCTCCGCCGGCCAACACGACCAGTCCGACTCGGATGACGGCGCGGGGCCCGAACCGGCGGGCCAGCAGCGGACCCGACATCGAGACGAGGAACAACGTCACCGACACCGGCAACATGCGGAGTCCGGTCTCGAAGGCGTCGTAGCCCTGGACGACCTGCAGGTACATCGGAACCACGAAGAAGATGCCCATGAGGATCAGGTTCTGGGCCAGGAACATGGTGAGGCCCGAGCGCAGCGGTGGGATCCGCAGCCGCTCGAGGTGGATCAGCGGTTCGCGATCCTGCTCGACCCGATGGTGCTGCCAGCGGACGAACGCCCACAGCACGACGAAGCCGGCGAGGATGACGAACGGGGTGAGCGCGAACCCGAACACGGTGATGGGGGAGTTGCGCGGCACCAACCAGCCCCAGGTCCCTGACTGGAGCACGCCGAACACGATGATGCCCAGCCCGGCCGCCGAGAGCACGGCGCCGACGTGGTCGAGCTCGGGCGGATCGTCGTCGGGTGGGGTGTCGGTCACGAAGCCGAGGCAGGCGAGGATGGCGATGGCCACGACGACCTCGCCGACGAAGACGTACCGCCAGGTGAAGTTGGTCGTGACCCAACCGCCGAGGATCGGACCCACGGCGATGCCGGCCCCGGCCAGTCCACCGAGCACCCCGTAGGCCTCGGCCCGGTGCCGGCCTTCGAAGTTGCCGGCGACCAGGGCGGCCAGCGCCGGCAGGACGAGAGCGGCGCCGATGCCCTCGAGCAGCGACCAGCCGAAGGCGAGGACCGCCACCGACCACGACAGCGCGGTCAGGAGGGACCCGACGCCGTAGATGGCCATGCCCACGCCGAAGGCGCGCCGGCGCCCGTACCGATCGCCGAGCTTGCCTCCGGTGATCATGAGCGCCGCCATGACGAGCGAGTAGAAGGTGATGACGGCCTGGATGGTCGTGACGTCGGTGTTGAAGTCCTTGACCAGTTGGCTGATCGACACGTTCATGACGGCCTGGTCGAGCACCATCAGGAACTGGGCCGCGCCCAGCAGGACAAGCACCTTCGTCTTCATGCTCAGGACGCTACTGGTCGCTACGTGAGCCGATCTCGATGGTGGCCCGCGCTGGCGATCGATGGGCCGTCGCTCGACTGGCGGCACTAGCATCGCCGTGTGCCCGAGGACGGAGACCGCAGGAGCGTGGAGCGGGTCATCGCCGCGGCGCCCGAGGCCATCTTCGCCCTGCTGGTCGATCCCCGCCGCCATCGCGACATCGACGGCTCGGGATCGGTGCGCGACCCCAAGGGCGATCCCGAGACCTTGACGCTGGGATCGACCTTCGGGATGGCGATGAAGGCCGGCATGCCCTACTCGATGCAGAGCACGGTGATCGAGTTCGACGACAACCGCCTGATCGCCTGGCAGACCCGGGGATCCACCTCGCTGGGCAAGTACTTCGGCGGGCGCATCTGGCGCTACGAGCTCGAACCGGTCGAGGGCGGCACCCGCGTGCGCGAGACCTGGGACATCTCCCAGGAGTCATCGCTGACCAAGTGGCTGGTTCGCGGGGCCGGTGCGCACACCGTCAAGAACATGGAAGCGACGCTGGCCCGCATCGACGATCTCGTCGCCAGCTGATCCGCCGGGGCGTAATTCGTTGGCCCGACCGCGATCGGTGGGCCATGGTGGCGTCATGACGATGGTGACGGTGATGGTGCGTCGTGTCCGCGGGAGCGCGGACGTGGTGGGGCTGGCATCGACTAGCTGATCGCTGGGCCCGCCGTCTGGTCGACCAGGCGGGCATCGAGCGTGGGGATCTGGTGCTCGACATCGGAGCGGGCACCGGGGCCATCACCGCCCACCTCGTGGCCAAGGGTGCCCGTGTCATCGCCTTCGAGTTGCACCCGCGCCGGGCCCACGAGCTGCGCGTGCGGTTCGCCACGGCCAACGTGAAGGTCGTCCAGACCGACGCCGCCGATCTGCGGTTGCCGGGCCGGCCGTTCCGGGTGGTGGCCAACCCGCCGTTCGCCATCACCACGGCGGTGCTGCGCCGTCTGCTCGCCCCGAACGCCCAGTTGGCGCGCGCCGACCTGATCGTGCCCCGCGGCGTGGCCATGCGCTGGGTCAAGGAGCACGAACCCAGGTCGCGCCCGCGCGATGCCTACCTTCGACGTGGCGGTGACGGGACGTGTTCCTCGTTCGGCTTTCCACCCGCCGGCGCCCGACGACGCCGCCCGACTCACCATCGTCCGCCGGTCCGTCATCCGCTGACGAGCCAGTCGTGTCGACGGCCCAGCCCGTCGCGCTCTACGGTGCCGACCGACGCGGACGACCTCGTGGACGCGACCGGAGGGCACGGCATGGACCAGTTGGGCGAGTTGGGGTTCTACACGTTGGCTGGTCACTCGGCCACGCCCAGGGACCTGGTCAGCGAGGTGATCGATGCCGAGCGGCTCGGACTGGGCTCCGCCTTCGTGTCCGAACGCTTCAACACCAAAGAGGCGGCGACGTTGTGCGGAGCGGCGGCGGCGGTGAGCGATTCGATCGGGATCGCCACCGCGGCGACCAACCACAACACCCGTCATCCGCTCGTCACGGCCACCTTCGGCGTCACCATGCACCGGATGACCGGCGGCCGGTTCGCCATGGGGTTCGGCCGCGGCTTCGACGCCCTGTTCGACGTGATCGGGCTGCCGCACGTCACGATGGCGCAGCTGGCCGACGAGATCGATCTGCTCGGACGGCTGTGGCACGGCGAGACGATCTTCGGTCACGACGGTCCTGCAGGCCGCTATCCCATGTTGTTCATGGACCCGGCCTTCGACGAGGACATCCCCATCCTGCTCGTCGCCCTCGGAGAGAAGACCCTCGAGTTCGCCGGTCGGGTGGCCGACGCCGTGGTGCTGCACACCTTCTTCACCGACGACACGCTGGCGCGCAGCGTCGCCGCGGTGCGGCGGGGGGCCGAGTTGGCCGGTCGAGATCCGGCCGAGGTCCGGGTGTGGTCCGTGCTGGCGACGGTGGGGGACCACCTCGACGAGCAGCTGCGGTTGCGCAAGCTGGTCGGGCGTCTGGCGACCTATCTGCAGGGCTACGGCGATCTGCTCGTGTCGGTCAACGGCTGGGATCCCGAAGTGCTGGTCCGCTTCCGCCAGGACGAGCTGGTGTCGACCTTCTCGGGCGCCTTCGACGCGTCGGCCGACACCGCCCAGCTCGAACATCTGGCCGAGCTGCTGCCCGACGAGTGGCTGGCCGCCTCGGCCACCGGATCGGCCGAGCGGTGCGCCAGCCGCGTCGTCGACCAGTTCGGCGCGGGGGCCGATGGGGTCATCCTCCACGGCGCGACGCCCGCCGAGCTCGAACCCGTGCTGGGCGCCTACCGCTCGGTCCGTCCCCCCGCCATCGCCGCCCGAGCCACGGCCAACCCCGCCCGCTTCGCCTGACGTTCCCCTCTCCTGCTCCACTCATCGCGGCGGCAGATCGCCACCTCTGAGGTGGTCGTCTGCCGCCGCGAGGGTGGGGGGCCGTCAGACGATCAGGGTGATCAGTCGGTGGTGCGGGCCCGGTAGCGGCGCAGGGTGCCGGGAACGGAGACAGCCAGCGCCACGATGCAGTAGAGGAAGGCGGCGAAGACGGCGTGCTCGAGCGGCCATGCGTGCTTGGTCAGCGGCGCGACCGGGTTGCCGAACAGCTCGCGGATGGCGCTGACCATCACGCTGATCGGGTTCCAGGCCGCGACCCACTGCAGGGCGGTGGGCAGCGTCTCGATCGGGACGAAGGCGTTCGACAGGAACGTCAGCGGGAACACGACGACGAAGCCGACGCCCATGACCGCATCGGGAGCGCGGACCTTGAGGCCGATCCACGTGCCGACCCAGATCATGGCCGAGGCGAACAACAGCAGCAGCACGAGCGCGGCTCCGATGTGGACGGCGCCGGTGTGCGCCCGCCACCCGACGATGAAGCCGGCCGTGAGCAGGACCACGATCGACAGGACCATGCCGGCCAACTCGGCCGTGTAGTGCCCCAGGAGATAGGCCAGGCGAGAGGCGGGCAACGACCGGAACCGGTCGATGACCCCCTCGGTCAGGTCGTTGGCGATGGCGGTGGCCGGCCCGGTCATGCCGAAGGCCAGGGACTGCATGAGGATGCCGGCGATGATGTACTCGCGATAGTTGCCGCCCGGCACGTTGATGGCTCCGCCGAACACGAAGGCGAACAGCAGGACGAACATCAGCGGCTGCAGCGTGACGTCGAGCAGCTTCTCGGGGATCTGGCGGATGTGGGCCACGTTGCGGCTGGCGAAGACCATCGTGTCGCGCCAGAGGGTGAGCAGACCCGATCCGCTCCGTTCGGGGGCGGGGTCGGGCCTCGGGTCCAGCTGCGCTTCGGGGGAGAGGACGGTGGCGGTCATGCGGGTACCTCTTCGAGGTCGGGCTGGTGGGCCGAGGTGAGGATGAGGAAGGCGTCGTCGAGGGTGGCCTCACGGCGGTTGAGGTCGATGGCGTCGATCCCCGCCGCGTCGAGGACCCGCATGACCTCCATCAGTCGCACGCCCTCGCCGATCGGGATCGTGAGCACGAGCGACTCGTGGTCGAAGCCGGGCGCGCTGGTGGCGATGGCCGAGGTGGCGGCGGCCGCCGCCTCCAAGTCCTGAGACGAGGCCACCTTGATGTCGATGCGATCGTTGCCGACGCGGGCCTTGAGCTCAGTCGGCGTGCCGTGGGCGATGGTCTCGCCGTGATCGAGCACCACGATGTCGTCGGCCAGACGGTCGGCTTCTTCGAGGTACTGCGTCGTCAGGATGATGGTCGTGCCTTCGCGCACCAGGTCGCGGAGCATGTCCCACAGGTCGCCGCGGCTGTGCGGGTCGAGACCGGTGGTCGGCTCGTCGAGGAAGAGCACCTGCGGACCGCCGACCAGGCTGGCGGCCAGGTCGATCCGGCGGCGCATGCCGCCCGAGAACGTGCGCACCAGGCGAGTGGCGGCGTCGGCCAGGTCGAGGCGCTCGAGCAGCTCGTCGGCTCGCCGCCGGGCCTCGGCCTTGGGCAGGTGGTGCAGGCGGCCGACCATCTCGAGGTTGGCCCGCGCCGTCATCAGCCCGTCGACGGTGGCCTGTTGGGCGGCCACGCCGATGCGTCGTCGCACCGATTCGGGATCGGTGGCGACGTCGGCCCCGGCCACCGTGGCCCGGCCCTCGCTGGGGACCGAGAGCGTGGTCAGGATGCGGATGGCCGTGGTCTTGCCCGCGCCGTTGTGGCCGAGCAGGCCGAGCACCGTGCCGGCGGGGACGTCGAGGTCGAGGTGGCGCAGGGCCCACATGTCCTCGTAGCGCTTGCCCAGGCCGTGGGCGGTGACGCCGGCCGACCACGAGGCCTCCGAGGCGCCCACGATCCGGACCGGACTCGTCGTATCGTGTACTGTTTCTTCGTACATAGTACGACACATTAGCAGTACACTGTACGAATGGCAACGGACAAATCTTCTCGATCCTCATCGCGGAAGCCACCGAGGCATTCGGCGCCGCCGGGTGGTGGCGACGCGCTCCGCGACGTCATCGAGAAGGCGGGCAAGATCAGCGAGCGGGTGGCCGAGAAGCTCACCGAGCAGGCGGTCAAGCAGCAGAAGCTGGCGGCCAAGTCGGCCAAGCGGGCCGAGGCCCTCGATCAGCTGGCCTCCCAGCTCGGTGCCATCGACGTGTGGACGCGAGCCCAGCCCGGCGGGCGCCGGCCCCGCTTCACCCGCGATGACATCGCCGCCGCCGCCGTTCGGATCGCAGACACCGAGGGCTTCGGGGCATTGTCGATGCGGCGCCTGGCCACTGAGCTCGACGCCGGGACCATGACGCTCTACCACTACGTGCGGACCAAGGACGAGCTGCTCACGCTGGTGACCGACGCCGTGATGGGTGAGGTGGTGCTCAGCGTCGACGACGTGATGCCCACCGATTGGCGCGCCGCCATGACGACGCTGGCCAACCGCACCCGGGCCGCGTTGCGTCGCCATCCGTGGATCCTCGACATCACCGACGATCCGGCCATCGGACCCAACAGCGTGCGCCACTTCGACCAGTCCCTGCAGGCCGTGTCGTCGCTGGACGCCGACTTGGAGGTCAAGCTCGATGTGGTCGCCACCGTGGACGAGTACGTCTTCGGCTACTGCCTGCAGGAGCGCAACGAGATGGGCGGCGATGAGGGCATCGACGACCACATGGTCGACTACGTCGCCAACCTGATCGGGACGGGGGAGTACCCGGCCCTCTCGGCCCTCTCCGCCGAGATGGGCCTCGAACAGGCCTGGGAGCGGATCGAGACCCACATGAGCGATGACACCCGCTTCGAACGGAACCTGGATCGCCTGTTGACGGGCCTGGCGGCAGGCACCTAGCCGCGTCAGCGGACACGGCCCAGCCGGTCCGAAGAGGGCCGAAGGGGTGGGCGCCCGGAGGCACCCACCCCTTCGCTCTCCGCCGAGATGGTTCAGCCCGATCCGGGGATGTTGAACTCCACGAGCGGGAAGGCGCGATGCCGGCGGGGCGGGAACAGGTAGTTCTGGCGCCGGGTGGTGGTCGTGAAGCGCTCGAGGCCGTTGTCCTCGTCCTCGACGCCGTTGGCCGCGACGAGGTCGAGCGACGCGTCGTTGACGCGCATGACCCGGAAGAACTCGGCTGACGGGAAGAAGGCCAGGAACTGCAGCTTGGGTTGCACGCTGCCGTCGGGCACGTCCATCGAGTCGAAGCCGGGACCGTCGTTGCGGATGTGCATCGGCGTGCCGTCAGCGGCCCGAGACGAGCGCTGCAGGGCGCACAGGTGACCCATGCGGTGCTCGCCTTCGAAGGTGTTGACCGCCTGGGCGTTGGCCAATGCGTCGCCGGTGCCTTGGAAGATGTTCTCGAAGAAGGCGCCGCCGCCGCCGTCGGTGAACTGGTCGGTGTTGCCGACTGACGGGATCGGGTTCGAGCGGAACATGTACTGCACCCGCTCGGTGTAGGGCTCGGCCTCGTCACCTTCGTCCTCGTACCACTGCTCGAGGTCTTCGATGACGTGGGACAGGTGAGCGATCGACCCGTTGTCGAAGTAGTCACCGGCCTTGGCCGTGGTCACCTTGGCCGAGGCGTTGCCGACGAAGGTCGTGATGGCGGCGGGACCGGCACCGGAGACCTGCTGGTCACCGAAGCCCATCCACATGGGCGAGCGCGGGTTGATGCGCCCGGCGAACTCCAGTCCGTTGGCGTCGGCCATCTTCCGGGGCAGGCCCTGCTGGGTGAACATGACCCGACTCGAGGTCATCTTCATCAGGTTGTTGAGGCCCGCGGCCGGGACCTTCTGACCGTTGAGCTTGGTGGCCCCGCCCAGATAGGCGAGCACGTCGGTGATGTTGGCCGGCACGTCGCTGCGCACCATGATCAACATGTCGTTGGACTCGATCTTCACCGGTACGTTGAACTTGGCCTTGGTGATGGTCGGGTTGTTCGGGCTCACGTCGGTCGGGCTGGGCACCGCCTCTTCCAGGACGAGGCGCTTGTTGTTCGAGGCCAGCTTGGGGATGAAGGCGTTGACCGCGGTCGCGTTGCCGACCTTCTTGAAGTAGGGGATGCCGTAGGCGGCGTAGGTGAACACACCTGACGGGCTGAAGGCGTACTTCTGCTCGATCGTGTTCAGCGCGTTGGCCAGCAGCGCCTGGTCGATCTTGTTGGGCCGCCGGTTCAGCGTGTAGGTGGCAAAGGTCGTGTACACGGGTCCGAACTGGAACATGATCCCGTCCAGCGTCACCGCCGGTGCGATGAACGCACCGATGTCGAACTGGATGTCCGACTTCGCGGGAGCCTTGGCCGCCGCGGCCGTGGCGTCAGCGGCGCCGGCCCGATCGGGTGTGATGACCAACGCTTCCAATGCACCCAGCGTCGAGGCCGTCAGCCCCAGCGCGCCTGCTCCGCCGACGCCCTTGAGCAGCGTCCGGCGGCTCATCGACGTGTCGACGGCCGCAGGGTCGGCTAGCTCTTCTTCCATGGAAGTTGCTCCTTGTTCGATCCGTCCCGCGGCTTGGCGCTTCCCCCAGCGTCGGCGTCGTCACGACGGCCCTCGGGCCTTCGTGACCGCGGCTGTACCTGAGTGGGCAGTCCACGCGCGCGCCACCCGCGTCGGAACCACCTGCTCCTTCAGCTCGCTCTGACGGGATCCCCTAGTTCCCCTGGGGCCCGTCACGACTATGTGGGCAAGGCCGGTCGCGAGGACAGTGGCCAACGTTCCATATTTCCGACCGACCTCGTCGTCGGATGAGCTCGGCTAG
Organism: uncultured Microthrixaceae bacterium; assembly: GCA_963734965.1. Lineage (GTDB taxonomy): Bacteria > Actinomycetota > Acidimicrobiia > Acidimicrobiales > Acidimicrobilacustridaceae > UBA4742. The sequence continues at coordinate 1,008,236 of CAVTJK010000003.1, forward strand.
TAGAGCCAGTCTGCGGTTTCGATGTCGAGACAGGTCCGCAGGCGCATCGCCGCCGCGCCGGCGAGCCCCTCGGGCCAGACGAGATCACGGTCGGCGAGCAGTGGACGGGCGCGGTTCACCAGCAATCGAGCCACGCCCAACCCGAATTCGACGACGCCCTCGCGAGTTGCGCTCACCGGGGGAAGATCCGATGCCGCGGCGAGCTGTTCGAGCGTGAACGTTCGGTTCCAGTGCTTGGCCGGTGCGAGGCGCGTCGAGCTCGGCCAGGAAGACGGTCGTCAGCAGCCCGATCAGGTGAGGGACCCCGGTCAGATGCCGCAGGTGCTCACCACGGGCCACGAGGCTGATGAACGGCCCGGCCAAACCTCTGAGCATCTCGGCGACGGCGTACTCGAGGGCGTCGTCGAGGTCGGCGAACCGAACGCTCGACAGCATCCCGACCGCGTAGTCGGATGGGCTCGGGAAGTCGAACGCCTTGCCCTTGTAGACGACGATGTCGAGCGTCAGTCCCTCATCGGTCACGGCGTTGATCACGAACGGGGCGATCGGGGTACGGGCGAACACCGTCGGGCTGATGGCGTCGAGCCAGCTCGGCCAGTCGGCGAGCAGGTCGTCATAGGAATCTGACCATCCGACGACCTGGAGGTCGAGGTCGCTCCATTCGTCGGCTGTTCCCGCCCGCGACCGAGCCGCTGAGCGAGACGGAGTCGACTCGCTCGTCCGCCTCCAGAACGGCCACCGCCCGCTCGTAGATCGGCGTGAAGCGATGGTCGACGACCTCGAGTCCACCCATGAGCACCTCCGCTGTGGTTCGGAGACAGGGTATGTGCCGGCCACGAGGGGGCGGCGAATCCGCCGGCGCGCGACCGATGCCTGGTTCACGCGCTACCTCCGCTGACGCGACGGGCAATACCACGTCGTGAGGAAGTGGTCGCCTACGCTGACCTCCGGTCCGACTGGGGACCGCAGCTGGGCACGAGTGGGGGACCGATGCGACGTCTTGGAAGAGGCTCCGTTCTGGCCGCGTTCGCGGCCGCCGTGTTGTTGGTCAGCGTGGTGGCACCGACGAGCGCGGCGGTGCCGCTGGGGCAGTTCTCGACCATCGCCACGGCCGGGACGACGACCGGCATGCCCGCTGACAGCGAGCCACGAGCCATCACCACAGGGCCGGACGGGCTCGAATGGTTCATCGACTCGGACTCGGTCAACCGCATCAACGCCGATGGGACGGTGTCGAGCTTCTCGGCGGTCGGGACCTTCGGTGCCAACCCGAGCCTGCACGCCATCGTGACGGGTCCGGACGGGAACCTGTGGTTCACCAAGTTCAACCCGCCGGGCCAGATCGGCAAGATCACACCGACCGGAACCATGACGGCGGTGACCACCTTCACCGGCGGCAACGTCGAGGACATCATCAACGGCCCCGATGGCAACCTCTGGTACACGAAGCCGTTCAACACCCCGGCCGGCGTCATCGGTCGCATCACGACGGCGGGGGTGGTGACCGAGTTCAGCCCGCCCAACGACGCCCCTCAGCCCCGCGCCATGACCGTTGGCTCGGATGGCAACATCTGGTACTCCGACGATGGTGGCGACCCGGACCAGATCGGCAGCATCCTCAAGGCGACCCCGAGCGGAACCATCACGCTGGTCGCCCAGTCGGGAGTCACCGCGGGATTCGGTGCCGGGTTCTTCGCCCCAGCATTGACGACCGGACCCGACGGCAACGTCTGGGCCGTCCTGAACAGCTCGGGGGATCGGCCGTCGCTCGGATCACGCCAGCGGGGGCGGTGACCGAGTTCGCCGACACCGACACGGGCGATCTGGTCGACATCCGGTCCGGTTGCGGAGCGTTGTTCTTCAGCCAGGAGGCCGAGGACAACAGCGATCCTGCGGTCTGGAAGCTGACCACGGCCGGTGTCTTCACCGAGTTCACGGCCGGGCTGCCCGACGGCGCCAGTCCCCAGGGGATCTCGCTGGGACCGGACCAGGATCTCAAGATCGCGGCTACAGGTGAGTCGGGCCGCATCCTCAACATGGGTGCCGGCTGCGCGGAGACGATACCGATCGCCCCACCTGTCCCGATCGCCGTCAACCCCTCGCTCACCGGCTGACGCCCACGCCTCGCGCCGCTCGCAGCTGGCGTTCATGTCGCGTCGCTCGACACGATGGCCGCCTCCATCTTCGCCGCCAGCCGGGCGAACAGCGGATAGGTGGCTGAACCCCCGATGGCGTCGATCGAGGGCTGCCACATCAGCCAACGCTCGACGAGGCGATGTCCGAGCAGGGCGCGGATCACCTCGAAATCGAACCCGCCGTGCTCCTCCAGCGCACCGAGTTGCTCGAAGTAGTCCAGCTCGCGATACAGGACGTAGGCCTCGGTCGCGTTCGTCGCGATGTAGCCCACCAGCGCGTCCCGCAGATCATCCGGCGTCTCGTACGAGGCGACCAGCTGGCGCGTCTCGACCATCGGGTCCTCGCTCCAGCGGCGGAAGAAGTCGGCGGCCACCTCGGCTTGGCGACCGATGCGCGCCTCGCGGACCTGCTGGCCGGCGAAGATTGCGGCCCCGATGGCGCTCACCAGCCCGATCGCTCCGATCGCCGTCGCGATCGCCGTCACCTGTTCGGCCCAGTTCGGCATGCTCGCTCCCGTTCGACTCGGCTCGCGGCTCGGGCGGATCCGAGCCTGTCTGACATCGTGGAGGAACGGCGCCGGCTCTGCCGCCTGGCCGCGGACCCCTGGGCCCGGGTCAGCTCAGCTCGGGGTGGTCGCCAGCAGATCGAGAGCGTCGGAGAGCTTGGCGGCGATGGCGAAGTGGCCGTCGCCGGGCACGATGTGGAGGGTGGCGCGGGGCAACTGGGTGGCGAGCTCACGGGCGTGGGCTACGGGCACGCGGGTGTCGGCGTCGCCCTGCCAGATGGTGACGGCTTGAGCGACGTCGGCCAGGTCGAACCCCCAGGGCTGGGCGAAGGCCCAGAGATCGGCCGCGGTCCCCTCCACGCCTTGCTGAGCCCCCTCGGCCAAGGTGGCCATGGCCCCCTCGACGATCATCGGATCGGCGAAGTAGGCCTCGTCGCTGGGGGCCATCTCTGCCGGCTCGTCGGGATCGGCGGCGAACCACTCGAGGTAGTCATTCCATGCGATGTGTCCGGCCCGTTGGTGAATGCGTTCGTCACGGGGATCCCGCGGCCCCATCTCGGGAGCCACCGACGCCCGCAGGAGCACCTGGGTGACCCGGGGCCCGAGAGCAGCTGACGCGGCCACCGCCAGGGCGTAGGGCCCCCCGCCCGAGTAGCCCGACACGGCAACGGTGTCGAGACCGAGATGGTCGACAAGGCGGATGAGATCGGGTGTGGCCTCGACCACTCGGTGGCCGCGCCCCACGGGCTGGACCGGCCGTAGCCGGGGCGGTCGGGAGCGATCACCCGGATGCCGCGGTCGGCCAGGTCCTCATCGAGGATCGCCATCTCCAGTCGGGAGGACCCGGTGCCGTGGTGGTGCACCAGCGTGACTGGGCCTGCCGGCGCACCGAGCTCGGCCCACGCCATCGTCCGACCGTCATCGAGCACCATCGTGTCCGAGTGCATGTGCCCTCCCGCGTCCCGCAGCCGACTCAAGCTACCGGACGCTCCAGGGCCTCGCCCGGGCGGGCGGGGGCGGCGCGGGAGGCGTGGGCGGCGCGGACTACGAGCCGTCGGGCCAGGCGCCCCGATGCAGCACCATCGGGTGCCACGGCAGGGCTCCGGTCGGGTCCGAGACCAGGCGTTGGGTCTGGGCCCGGTACGGCTTGTCGCCTCGCCAGCCCCCCGTTGGCGCCACCAGACCAGCGGACAAGGCTTCGGTTTGGGCCAGGACCGCTTCGAGCGCAGCTCGCAGCGCGCCATCCCGAGGACGAGCGACCCGGGTGCGATGGTCATCGAGGGCGCCCAGCCCGTCGGTGGTGAGGCGGATCGAGCGGTCCGGTTCGGTGGTCGTCAGACCCCAGCGCTTCAGATAGGTGAGGGCCATCGAGATCGCCTCCTTCGACACGCCGGCACGCGCGGGAAGGTCGCGGATGGCCACGACGTCGTCAGCGATGGGGCGCAGCACGTCGGCGCCGAGGGGAAGCGACACCTGGGCTCCGTGCTCGACGTCGAGCGTGAACGCGCAGAGCACATGCCCGAGCAGTGCGACGAGCGGGCGCTCATCATCGTGGATCCGGTCAGCGTCGACGATCGACGTGCGGAACCCGTCCGAGGGGTGGACTTCGGGCGGGGACCAGGGCATCGACTCGGCACGCGACCCGGCCATGGCGAGCAGGGCCGAACGCAGCGTGTCGATCGCCTCGGAACCGAAGCGCTTCGCCCACCGCTCCTCGACCTCGGCGAGCACCGTCGGCCACAGGCGGCGGATGTAGACGCCGCTGCGGGTGAGTCTCAGCACCGTGATGCCCTTGACGCCTCGATGCGAGCCGTAGCCGTCGCGCCGTTGGTCGCCGACGTCGCCGACCGAGATGTATCCCCACCGCTCGAGCCCGCCGATGTTGCACGCCGCGCGCGCCGAGCGCGTAGTTCGTCGACGGTGATGCCGTCCTCGTTGATGAGCCGCAGACCGTTGGTCCACATCGGCAGCGACGTCCGAAACGAGCGCCCCAACTGTTCGGCGCTGGTGGCTTCGACCGCGTTGTCGGCCTCGATCGTGAACGCGATCCAGGTCCACGACAACAGGGTGGTGAGAGGCACCCGCACGGCCATGGGCGGAGACTACCGACGACCGCGCGGGTCGGTTGCCGGCGGCCCAGGGGCGGAGGCCGGCCAGACCTCCGAGCCTTGGGAGAGTGGAGCTGGAGGGAATCGAACCCTCGTCCGTCGAGTGGTCACCACCCGTGATACGACCGTTCCCGGTTTACGGCCTCACGGCTACCGCACCGCCGGGTCGGGGGAGCTCGCGCTCACCGCCGGGTCTTTCTCCGGTGTCAGCGGTCTTTCACGCCGTCAGCGGTCTCTCCCTGCCGTCCTCCACTGCTTCTGTTGCCGGGCTGCAGTGGACAGGCCCCGCGTGCCATTGCTGGTCGCGATGACTCTCTACCGTCTGACTAGGTCAGGCTGCGAGAGCGAACTCGCCATCGGCGGTTCTTTGGGTGCCCCGTTTTAGGAGTCTGAGCAACTCCGGTCGCACGATGTGACTTCCAGTCCCAACGTCGAAACCGATCAGCCCCTTGCATGGTGGTTGGGATGGATGTTGGTGGTGCTGCGCCCCCCGGAGGGGACGGCCCAGGCTATCGGGCCGTAGACCGTGAATGCCCCGACTTCCCAGCGCCGATCATCGCGGCGGCAGATCACCACCCCTGGGGTGGCCGTTTGCCGCCGGGTGAGAGCGGGAAGGGCGAGCGGGGAGGGGGACCAGGGTCAGGAGTCGGGGGTGCGGCCCTTGCGGGCGTCGGACATGGCCCGCGCCGCGTCGCGGTCGGCGTCGCGCTTGGCGATGACCTGGCGCTTGTCGAACTCGCGGCGACCTCGGCCGAGGCCCAGCTCGACCTTGGCCCGGCCGTCCTTGAAGTAGAGCGACAGCGCCACCAGCGTCAGCCGCTCCTGATCGAGCCGGGCCCGGATGCGGTCGATCTCGCCCCGGTGCAACAGGAGCTTGCGCGGCCGGTCCGTGAGGTGCCCGTCGGCCTGACCCGAGTGGCTGTAGGGCGCGATGTGCAGCCCGACCAGCCAGATCTCGCCGTCGTCGATGCGGGCGAAGCTCTCGGCCAGCTGCACCTTGCGCCTCGCGGAGCGACTTCACCTCGCTGCCCTGCAGGGCGATGCCGGCCTCGAACGTGTCGATGATCTCGTAGTCGCGCCGGGCCTGGCGATTGGTGGCCACGGCCCGAGGACCTGGGGTCTTCCTGGTGGTGGCCATAGGGGTTCCGAGGCTACCGCCCAGGTGACTGGGCCGGTCCGACGTGAGCGCCCGGTAGCCTCGGCGCCGATGTTGCGCCTCACCGACCGCACCTACGCCGAGATGATCGGGCACGTCTATGACGGGCTGCCCGACGAGGCCTGCGGTCTGCTCGGCGGCCTCGCCTCGACCGGTGCCGGTGCCCGACGGGCGCGTCGACGTCTTCTATCCCTGCCGAAACACGGCCGCCTCGAGTCGCGTCTACACGGTCGATCCCAAGGATCACCTGCGAGCCGACCGCGACGCCGAGGATCGAGGCCTCGAGATCATCGGCGTGGTGCACAGCCACACCCACACCGAGGCCTATCCGTCACCGACCGACGTCGCCCAGGCTCCGGACCCGACCTGGCACTATGTGATCGTGTCGCTCAAGCGTGAGGCGCCGGTCCTGCGCAGCTATCGGATCGTCGACGGCCAGATCACCGAGGAGCCGGTCACGGTCGAGGACCGGTAGCAGCGCGTGCGACGCCGGCTCTTCACCCGACGAGGACGCAGGGCCGCTGATGCCCCGTGCGCCGAGTGCGCCCAGGAAGGCGTGCGCCCCTTTGGCCTTGTCGCCGAGCCCGAGCCGATGGTCCATCCCGACGACGTGCTGGTCCGCACCCCGGGTCGGCTCGAGACGGTGATCGACGGCCAGCTGCTCGTCTTCGCCCCCGGCGACGGGCGCACCCACCTGCTCAACGCCAGTGCCGCGTTGGTGCTCACGTCGGTGGACGGGATCGCCCGCGTCGGCGACATCATCGACGACCTGAGCCCGAGAGACCGGCGCCGAGCGGGCCGTGGTGGCATCTGACGTGACCGACACCTGCGCCCGGTTCGTGCACGGCGGTCTGGTCACGTGGTCCCCCAGCGTCGGCGGCGCCGTCGAGCCGAGCAGCCCAACGGGCAGGTCGAGTGCTTGGGAGACCGTCATCGCCGGGTACCTCGATGGCCTCGAGTGGCCCTTCGTGCTCGGCCCGTACCAAGCCGTCGGCGCGCCGGTCAGCGTGCGCACCGACGACCCCGACGTGGCCCAGGGGCTCGCCGCCGCGCTGGACTCGATGCCAGCGGCGACGAGTGGTCAACACGCCGCGGCGGTCTCTGTGGACACGCGCCGGGTGAGAGGCGGCACCCGCTATCGGGTGCACGCCGGCGGTTCGCGGATCGGCTGGGTGGACGATCCCGAGCCGGCCGTCGGTCATGCCCTCGCCGGGTTGAACCTGATCGCGGCGGCCGAGCCCGGCAACCGGATCATGTTCCACGCCGGCGCGGTCGAGCGTGGCGGCCAGGTCATCGCCATCGCCGGCCCGAGTGGCCGCGGCAAGTCCACGCTGACCGCCGCGCTCGTGCAACGAGGCTTCAACTACGTCACCGACGAGATAGTCGCCGTGGATCCGACGGACCGGAGCGTGCTGGTCTACCCGAAGGCACTCGAGCTCGATGCGGGCGCGCTCGACCTGCTCGGCGTGTCGCCCGACCGCTACGGCCCGAGCGCGGCGCCCGACGGCACCCACGCCGGCGGCCGAGTGGCTTCGAGCTCGCCAAGGCGCGAGCACCACGTGGCGCCGACCACCCTGGGTGGTGTCTCCACGGGAGGTCGGCTGGCGTTGTTCGTGCTGCTCGACGACCCGGTCTCGGGCGCCGGGGCGACCACCATCGAGCCGGGCCCGGCCATGATCCGCCTGCTCAGCGACGTCTTTCCCGAAACCTGGAGCCGGCCCGGAGCCCTCGACGGCCTGGCCGACCTCTGCTCGCGCGTGCCGGTCACGACCCTGCCCCGGCTGGGGTTCGACGAGGCCGCCGACCTGCTGGGCGCCCGGCTGTGACAATCGGGTCGCGGACCTGGAAGTAGCGGCCCCGGCGCCGATATATGAGTCACACGCATCACGCGGACGGCACCGGTCCGTGCCATACCCTTTGATGCGACATCCCTCAGGACTCGAGCGCCTTGACCCTCCCCGATACAACAAATGAGCGCGACATGGCGCGGGCCCGCCCCGTCGTCGCCACCGACGACGGCGACTCGAACGTGCTGCGCCACTACGCCGCGGTGCTCCGGCGCCGCTACCTCTGGATCGTGCTCGGGTTGGTCGTCGGCCTGCTCGGTGGATTCGTGTCGACGCTGTTCATCACGACCCACCACGAGACGGCCAAGTACTACAAGGCCACCAACACCCTCCTCGCCCCGGCGCCGCCGTCCGGCGCCAGCGGCAGCAGCTCGGCATCGGCCATCAACGTGTCGCAAGCGGCCTTCCTGGTGCATTCATCTGCCGTCGTCAACCCCGTGGCCAAGAAGATGGGCATGGCCACGACCGACGTCGAGAACCTAGTGACGGCGACCGCTCGCAGCGACGTCCAGGCGGTGGACGTCACCGCCATCTCGACCGATCCCGCCGTGGCCGTCAAGCTGGCCAACGCCACCGCCGACGTGCTCAACCAGTACGTCCTGGCCCAGGCCCAGCAGCAGTTCAACCAGCAGGTGGACACCATCCAGGGCCAGCTCAACACGCTCCGAGCGAAGCAGACCGATCTGTTGAACCAGATGAACCAGCCCGGGGCGGACAAGGACATCCTGACCGCCGAGCTCGACTCGGTGGTCAACCAGTACCGAATCGTGTACGAGCAGTTCCAGACGCAGGCCACCCAGGGCGCTCCGACGGTCGGCATGTCGACGCTGCAGCCGGCCACCCCCGTCCAGATCAGCGGTCGAGCCTACGGGTACCGGCTGAACCAGAACCTGAACTCGCGCGGCCAGGTCAACGGGGCAACCGCCGTTGCGCCGACCTTCGACGAGACCGATCTGAGCACGGCCCCGCCCGTGTCGAAGAAGCTGCGGGTCCTGATCGGGGCCACCGCCGGTCTGGTCATGGGCATCATCACCGTCTTCGTGATCGAGGCCTGGGACGATCGGGTCCGACGCCGCGACATGGTCGAGGCGCTCACCGGCCTTCCTGTGATCACCGAGGTCCCCAAGCTGAGCCGTCAGCAGTCGCGCGATCACGACATCCCGGCCATCGATGCTCCCGGCTCACGCGCCGCCGAGCGCTATCGGGCGGCCCGGACGTCGATCTTGTTCGGCCTCGACCAGCAGGTCGGCCCGTCGCGCTCGCGTGGTGGCGCGGCTCCCGTGATCCTGGTGACCTCGCCCAATCCGAGCGAGGGCAAGACGACGACGGTGGCCTCAATGGCTGGTGTGTTCGGCGACAGCGGGATGCGCACCCTCGTGATCGACTGCGACTTCCGCAAGCCGGCGGTGGCTCGTTACCTCGCACCCATCCCGAACCTCGAGAACCCCGACGATCCGGCCGAGACCAGGCTCGAGGGCGTGTGGTTCCTCGCCGCCCCGCGTGACACCGATGGCCCCGCCGAGGCCGTCACCCGCCTTCGCAAGGCAGTGGTCGCCTACCGCGATCAGTTCGATCTGGTGATCCTCGACACCCCGCCCATGCTGACGACCAACGACGCGTCGGACCTGCTCGCCGCGGCCGACGCTGTCGTGCTCGTCCTGCGGGCCGGCCAAACCCGGCGCGGTGCGGCGCAGCGCGTCTCGACCATCCTCGACCGCTTCCGGGCCGAGGTGCTCGGGGTCGTGCTCAACGGGTGTGACGACGTCGAGATGGGCACCTACTACGGCTACGGCTATGGGTACGGCTATGGCACCGTGCCGGGTGCGTCAGCGGAGGAGGCCGACGACCGCAACGCGCCGGCCGACGCCGCGCCGACGCCGCCCCCGGCCGCGACTCAGCCCCCCGCAACGACGCCGTCCCCCGCAACGACGCGGCCCCCGGCCGCGACTCAGCCCCCCGCAACGACGCCGTCCCCCGCAACGACGCCGTCCCCCGAGGTGACGCCGCCCCCTGAGATCCGGCCCTCGGCGGCGCCCCCCCACCGCAACAACTGATCCGTGGCGCGCCGGACCAACTGGAGGTTCGACCTCGACCCTCTCGTGCGCCTCGTCGCCACCGAAGGTCTCGGTCCCGAGCGCAGCCCGGCCGCTCCCGCGCTCGATGAGCGGCGATGGGGTGAGCTGGTGGCCACGGTCAAATGGCACCGACTCGACGGCCTGCTGGTCGCCGCGGTCGTGTCGGGGCAAGTGCGGACCACCCCGGAGCAGCGCGCCGAGGTGGCGGCGCTCGAGGTGAGCCTGACGCGCGACCGGATGATGCTCGAGCGCCGCACCGCCGACGAGATCGAGTGGCTCGAGGACCAGGGGATCGAGGTCCGCTTGCTCAAAGGGAGCGCGCTGGCCCATCTCGACTATCCCGATCCGCAGATGCGCCCGACCTCGGACATCGACCTGCTCGTGCGAGGCGACCAGCTCGACGACGCCGTGGCCCGGCTGACCGAGAAGGGCGCGGTGCGGGTCGACTCCGACCCCGTCCCGGGCTACGCGGCCGTGACCGGCAAAGGGGCGACGCTCGCCGTCTCCGGTGGGCTCGAGATCGATCTGCACCGATTGCTGGTCTGGGGTCCGCTCGGCGTACGCCTTCCGGCCGGGGATCTGTGGCGGGCTCGCCGGTCGTTCGTCCTCGACGGCCGGACGGTGCTCACCCTGGGCCTCGAGGAGACGCTCCTCCACCTCTGCTACCACCTGTTGATCGCGGGCTGGCGCCGTGCGCTGAGCCTCCGAGACGTGGCCCAGCTCCTGGTCTCACCGGACCTCGATCCCGAGCGGGCGACGCGGCTGGCGCGGCGGTGGGGGGCCGAAGCGGTGCTGGCGGCCGCCGTCGATCGGGTCGCGGTCGAGCTCGGCCTGACCGAGCGCGGACGGCTGAGCGACTGGGCCGGCGGCTACCCGATCACGTGGCGGGACCGTCTGTGGCTGCGGCTCGAGCAACCCGAGGCGCCGCTGCCCGGACTCGAGGCCCTGGCCACCCTCGTCGAGCTCCGGTCGAAGGCCGAGCGAGCCATGCTCGTCACCGCGACGCTGCACCCCGAGCCGGGCACCTGGCCCACCCCCCGCGACCGGATCCGGCGACTGGCGACCCGAATGGCCTCGAGTCGGCCGGCGACGACCAGCGACGCGAGCTGACTACCGCCCGATCTCGCCCACGAGCTCGGAGAGCGCCGACCGGTCGGGGACGACCAGCAGCGGGATCGTCTCGGCCATCCCGGCCAGCTCATCGAGAGGCCCGGCCACCAGGGCGGGCGGTGCTGCGGAGCCGATGATGGCGCGCAGGGCCTCGACGGGTGATGCTCGTCGAGGCTCGCCCGATGCGTCGATGGCGGCCAGCGCGCGCACCGGGCCCGATCCCGCGACCAACGACGTCTCCGGGTCGAAGTGGACCGACCTCGTCGGTGGCCACGGGCTGAGGACGATCACCACATGACCGGCCACCTCGTCGACCCGGCCGGCCAGCTCGACCGGCTCGACGGGCTCGCGGATTGCGGCGGCCACCAATGGCGCCGCCGGCTGCTCCGGTCCGGCGCCCACTTCGGAGGAACCGTCGGTCGCGTGGTCGACCTCCTCGACCAGGTCGAGCACCCGCAGCCGCCGGACGAGCTCGACCACCTCGAGCTGCGACCACCGACCGGCCTCGTCGTCGCCGAGGGCATCGAGTCGCCGACCGTCGAGCTGGCCCCAGAGGGCGGCGGCGGCCGGGCTCAGCTCGTGCAGCGAGCGGCTGTCCGGGTCGCAGAGCACCGGGGATCCCGCCACCTCGGTGTAGGCCATGCCCGTCCGGCGCCGCATCCGCGAGGACGGTCCCACCGGCCCGAGCCGGGTGGTCATCGGCCACGCTCAGTGACCGACGCGGGCTCAGCTGGGGCGGATGGCCCAGCAGGATGGTTCACAGGCCCCAACCTCGTGGTTCGTCGTGTCCAGCAGGAGAGTCCGAACAGCCTATGGAAGATCGCCGTCGACCCGGGCACGCTGGTCCGAGCTGGGGTTTCCGGCCGCCCGAGAGGTCAAGAACGGGTCGGAAGTGTCGATGGTGACACACGGTTCGTTCACCCGGACCGGCCCCACTGATGCCCCCCGTCTCAGACTGAAGGATCCATGGAACAGATCGACCGCCGCCGCTTCCTGCAGAGGGCCGGCCTCGGCGCCGGCGCCGCCGGTGCGTTGTGGGTCGCGCCGTCTGTGCTCGGATACGACGCCGCGTTCGCCGGGACCAGTTGCGTGGTGCAGGACACCTTCGTGTGGAGCTCGAGGTTCATCAATGGAGGGCCCGTGGTGACCGGCGCGCCCGGCATCACGCTGCCCATCAGCGGCGGCAAGCCGGCGGTCAACGTGAGGTTCTCGACGGCCCCTCTCGGTGGTGGTCCAGGTACGCCCGATCCGACCAACTTCCACTCCAGCCGCTTCACGCCCAACAACAACGCCGGAGACAACGGCGTGAACACGACGCTCGGCGGGATCACCAACAACAGCTGGATGAACATGCAGTTCGCCACGGGCGGAGCGAACAGGGGAGAGTCGCTCACCGTCACGTTCAACCCCGGTGTCTACAACATCCGGTTCAACCTCTATGACGTCGACCAGTACACGGGCGGCGGCAACGCCGACTATCGCGATTCGATCGCCATAACCCCCCCACCGTCCAGTTTCACCGCGAATACGCCCGCCAACATCGGCGGAAATGGCAGCGCGGGAAGTCCGTTCCTTGGCATCGAGAACGCCAACACGGGTTTGGTCACAAACACCTCTCCGGCCGGGAACGTGGCCGTCGTCATCGCCGGCGGTCCTTTCACCACCCTGACGATCAGCTACCTCGGCACGCTGAACTCGACATCGAACCAGGTCGTCGGCGTCGGCGACCTGACGTGGTGCCGCTGATCCAGCGGCCCGTCGACGGCGACATCCGTACCGGCTCGCCCACCCTCTGACCAGCGACGACGTCGACTCGGCCGCCGCCACAGCCGCCTCCGAGTCGTGGTCGAGCTGCTCACTCGAGCCATCCGCGTTGGTGGCGTCTCTTTCGCGGAATTTCGGCGCACACGCCGGGATCCACATGGCTCATTCGTGGCCTAATACATGCGAAATCATCACATGTTGTAGTGATCGGACGATAAAGGCTGTACGGCCCAACGAATGGGGATCGCGAGGCTCATCGTCTCGATGTGAACGGCCTACTAAAAACAGCCGGAAAGCCTATGGGATCCAAGTAGTTGGCCGGGCACTCTACGTAGTGCAAGCCCGTGAGCTCGAAAGATCCAAAGAGGCAGCGAGTTGCTCGACCAGATCGACCCCCGGCTAGGCGCCAACCAGGCGCGGCGAGAGGCGCTGATCGACGCGTCCGGCGAGGGTGACCTGGTCGCGGCGCCGGCCTCCAACCCCTACGTGGGCCTGGGCCTGGTCGCACCGACCACGCTGGCCTCACCGCCGCCGCGCCGGCAATGGGAACGCCGTCTGCTCGTCACCGTCGTCGCTGCCGACGTGCTCACGGTGCTGCTGGCCAGCCTCTTGGCCGTGGTCGTGCGGGTCCAGTCGGCCTCGGAATCGATCGTGATCGCCTCACAGCACGTGCCCTACCTCGTCGTGGGCCTGGCCGTCATCCCGATCTGGATCGGCTTCCTCGCCATCGGCGGCGCCTACGACCCGTCGCTGCTCGGCAACTCGGCCGACGAGTACAGCAAGGTCGCCACCGTCGCCGCCGCGCCTGCTCACCGCCGTGTGCGCCGCGTCGTTCCTCGGCTCGGTACCGCTCTCGCGCGGCCTCTCGCCGTGTTCTTCCTCGGCCTCATGGCCTTCGGCGTCCTCGATCGCTTCCTCGTGCGCAAGTCGCTCCACCGTCGCCGCGGCTCTGGCGTGGCCATGCGCCAGATCGTCGTCGTCGGCGATCGCAACGCGGCGGCCCACCTGACCACGCACCTGAACCGGGCCGCGTCTACGCCGGCTACGAGGTCGTCGGCGCCTACGTGCCCGGCGGCCGGGCGCGGTCGCTGGACGACGATCCCGACCTGCCGATCGTGCTCGGCGAGCCCGACCAGCTGGTGGCCGACCTCGACTCGCATCGACATCGACGCCATCGCCGTGACGCGGCCACGACCTGTTCCAGACCGAGTCGCTGCGCTCGCTGGCCTGGCGCCTGCACGGCACCGGCATCCAGCTGCTGATGGCGCCCGACCTGGTCGACATCGCCGGTCCCCGCATCGTGTCCCGTCCCGCCGGCGGCCTGCCGATGCTGCTCGTCGAAGAGCCCCGCACCACCGGACCGGCCCAGTTCATCAAGTCGGTCGCCGAGCGGCTGCTGGCCGCTGGCCATGCTGGTGGTGGCGACCCCGCTGCTCGCCATCGCTGGCCCTGCTGATCAAGCTCACCAGCCGCGGGCCGGTGCTGTTCCGCCAGGTCCGAGTCGGTCGCGACGGTCGACCGTTCGAGATGCTCAAGTTCCGCTCGATGGTCGACGGCGCCGACACGCGGCGCGACGAGCTGCTCGAGCCGCAACGAGCACGACGGCCCGCTCTTCAAGATCACGGACGACCCCCGCGTCACGTCGATCGGTCGCTGCCTGCGGCGCTACTCGCTCGACGAGCTGCCCCAGCTGTGGAACGTGGTGCGGGGCGACATGGCCCTCGTCGGGCCCCGACCGCCGCTGTCCGTCCGAGGTCGCCAGCTACGGCGGCGACATCGGCCGCCGCCTCATGGTCAAGCCCGGCATCACCGGGCTCTGGCAGGTCAGCGGCCGCGCCGACCTGTCGTGGACCGAAGCCGTGCGCCTCGACCTGTACTACGTCGAGAACTGGTCCCTGGCCCTCGACCTGACGATCCTCGCCAAGACGGCCAAGACGGTGCTGACCGGGTCCGGCGCCTACTGATGGACGATCAGTCCGCGCCCCGCGCCGCCCGATGCCCGACGACGGTCGACCGCAGGTGGCGCATCGCCCACGACTACCTGACCCAGCGCGGCGGCGCCGAGCGGGTCGTGCTCGCCCTGCAGGCCGCCTTCCCCGACGCGCCCATCCACACCACGCGTGCACGACCAGGAGGGCACCTTCCCCGCCTTCGCCGACTCGGAGGTCGTGACCTCCGGACTCCAGCGGATCGGGCGCGCTGCGCCGCAACCCTCGCTACGCCCTCCCGCTGCTGGCCGCCGGCCACCAGCCGCATGCACATCCGAGCCGAGGTCACGGTGTGCAGCACCACGGGCTGGTCCCACGGCGTGCACGCCGCCGGCGCCAAGGTGCTCTACGTGCACAACACGGCGCGCTGGCTCTACCAGCGCGAGGAGTACCTGGCCGGACCTGCCCCGTCGTACGGCTACGGACTGGCGCCGCTGGCGCCGAACCCTCCGACGCTGGGACAAGCGGGCGGCGGCGTCGGCAGACGTCGTGCTCGTCAACTCGGCGGTGACCCGCGAGCGGGTGCGCGAGCACTGGGGCCGCGACGCCGAGATCCTCCGCCCCCCGCCCGGGCCTTGCGGTCGACGGACCCGCAGCGGCCCGTTCGCCGGCCTCGAGCCCGGCTACCTGCTCACCGTCGCCCGCCTCCTGCCCTACAAGCGCGTCGATGCCGTGCTCGGTGCGGTCGCGACCATGCCCGACACGCGCCTGGTCGTCGTCGGCGACGGCCCCGACCACGGCGCGGCTCGAGGCGGTGGCGCCGCCCCGGCACCGTCTTCCTCGGCGAGGTCGACGACGCCAGCTGCGGTGGCTCTACGGCAACGCCGAGGCGCTGGTCACCGCGGCGCACGACGACTTCGGGCTCACGCCGCTCGAGGCCATGCAGTTCGGCACGCCGGTCGTCGCGGTCGACGAGGGCGGCTTCCGCGAGACCATCGTCGAGGGCGAGAGCGGCGTCTTCTTCGACGAGCCCACTCCCGAGGGAGTACGGCGCGGCATCGAGGACCTTCGTTCGCAGTCCTGGAACCGACCGACGATGATGGCCCAGGCGTCCCTGTTCTCGACCGAGGCCTTCAACGAACGCATCCGGTCAGTCGTCAAGGCCGCCGGCGAGCTAGTCGACGCCCGGCTCCACCTGGTCGAGCACCGCGCTCAGGCGCTTGGCGATCGGCCCCCATTCGAAGCCCTCGAGGCCGGCTCCGGCGCTCCGTGACCACTCGGTGAGATGATCGCCCTCGAGGGCGTGTTCGAGCAGGCGCGCCAGCTCGGCGGCGTCGCCCGGATCCTGCTGCAACAGACCGTTGACCTCGGGGACCACCGCGCTCGACGCGCCGGCCAGCCTGGTGGTGATCACGGGCAGGCCCGTGGCCAGCGCCTCGATGATGGTGTTGCCGAAGGGCTCGTACTGCGTCGGCAGCACGAGCACGTCGGCGGCCGCGTACCACGGGGCCACATCGCCCTGGGGACCGTGCCAGGTCACCCGATCGTGCAGGGCGAGGGCGTCGATGCGGTGCTGATAGGGGGCGAGCGAGGCGGCGCCGACCACGTCGATCCGCACGCGGCGCTCGCCCGTGAGGGCCACCGCTTCGAGCAGCGTGGCGAAGCCCTTGCGGTGCAGCTCGTTGCCGACGAACAGGATGACGACCGAGTCGTCCCAACCGAGGCGCTCGCGCTGGGCGTCGCGCTGGTTGGTCCGAACACCGGGATGGAACTCGTCGCCGTCGAAGCCGTTGGGCAACACCGAGACGATGGTCGGATCCACCGGGTAGCTGGCCAGCACCTCGTCCGCGGTGCGTTGCGACGTGGCCAGCACGGCCCGCAGCCGCGGCGACGAGAAGTAGGCGCGCTCGAGCGCGAGCAGCGCGACGTGGCGAGGCAGCGCGTAGCGGACCGCGCCGGGCACGGTGCCCACCGGCGTCTCGATCGGCCCCCGCTGCGACAGCCACGCCCGGTGGACGCTGCCCACGACGGCGACGTCGCCCGGCGGGCACTCGACGCCGAAGGTCACCGTGAGGTCGAAGTGCTGTTGGCGCAGCTGGCGCTCGGCCCGGCGGCGGAACGAGACCGCGGGGGACAGGCTCGGCAGCGGGAGCCCTTCGACCGGCAGCAGCCGGACGCCGTCCATGCCGCTCGGATCGAAGCGCTCGCCGACGAAGGTCACGTCGTGGTCTGCCTGCAGCCGTCGGGCCAGCTCGCGCACCACCCGTTCGACCCCGCCGACGCGGTGACAGGCCGGGAAGACCATCGCGATCGAGCGGCGACGATCGGTCATGACGCCGAACCACGGGGCGACGGACGGTGATCGGCCGCCAGCACGTCGTCATAGAGGGCTTCGAGGCGATCGACGTGGTGCCCGATCGTGTACTCGGCGTCGAAGCGGGCCGCCAGCTCGGCCCCGAGCGACTCGCGGGCCGGGACCGAGTCAGCCAGGTCACGGAGGCACTTGGCGGCGGCGTCGACATCGCCCGGCGCGAAGAGGGTGTCGGGGCTGACCGGCCCGACGCGTCTCGAGGTGGCCGCCACCAGCGGCGGCCACGACGGGCAGGGCGGCGGCCATGGCTTCGACGACGGTGAGGCCGAAGGCCTCGTGCGGGGTCGGCGCCAACAGGATCGAGGCCTCGGCCATCCGTGGGGCCAGATCGGTCTGGTGGCCGATGAAGCGGACCGCGTCGAGTCGCGAGGCGGCGGCCCGGAGCTCGGGCTCCTGCCGCGCCGCGCCCCGCGACCAGCAACGTCCAGCCGTCCTCGGCCAGCCCCGACACGGCCCAGGCCTCGAGGGCGACCAAGGTCTGCTTCTCGGGTTCGAGGCGTTGGGCCACGAGGACGATCGGCTGGCGCTCGCCTTCGGGAACCCTCGGCGCCGGGATGCCCGTCGGCAGGACGATCGGATGACCGGCGCCACCGTCGGCCACGTAGGCGCTGACCGCGATCTCGCGCGCCATGCGTCGGCGCACGAGGCCATAGGCCGAGCGTGTCAGGCGTCGAGTGGCCCCGACCGCCGGCGAAGTGCAGCGTGCTCACGACGGGGCGGCGGACGCGGATCGAGGCGAGGACGCCGGCCAGGTCGGCCGCCGTCATGTGCGAGTGCAGGATGTCGGGCCGGGGCCCGGCCATGGCCGCCCGGACCACTTCGAGGGTCGTGGCCGCCGGGACGAAATCGACCCCGGTGCCGGCCAGCGCCGCGCGCATCGAGGTCGGGTCCCCTCCCACCACCGACACCCTGTGACCCCGCCCGACCAGCTCAGGGCCCACATAGGTGAGGTAGCGCTCGACGCCGGCGAAGCCATCGGATCGAACGAGCTGTCGGATGTGCAGCGGGATCCACCTCGGTCGAGTCCCTACGGCGGAGGGTGCGAGTCTATGATTTCAGGGTGTCGGATGGCCACGAGAGCACCATGTGGCGTCGGCTGATCATCGCCCCCGTGGCGTTGGCGCAACTCGGTCTGGCGGCGCTGGCCGCCTCCGAACCGATCGTCGCGCTGGGCCTCGTCGGCGGCGCCGTCCTGGTGGCACTGACGCTGCTCGCCCCGCTCATCGTGCTGGTGAGCGCCTTCCCGGCCACCTTCGCCTACTGGCGGGTCGGGCCCGGCGTCGATCGACATGAGCGTGACCGACGCGTTGACCCTCCTCGGCGCGATCGCCGCCCTGCCCTTCGTGCCGTGGCGCAGCCCGACGCTGCGACGGGTCCTCGTGGCCACCGCCGGCCTACTGCGCCATCCTCGGCTCATCACCGTCGTCGCCCACCCGGCGCAGCGCTCGACTCGTCGAGATGGTCCACCGCGCCTCGATCGTCGTCGGTGCCGTCTTCATCGGCGCCGCCGTGTCGCCCGCCTGGGCCACGCTGCGGCTGGCGCTGCGCGCGTTCCTCTTCAGCGCCGCCGCTCGTCTCGTTGGCCGTCGGCGCTGGACACCCTGGCCCACCACCTGCAGCCCGCCTACCCCTTCGGCATCCAGAAGAACGCGGCGGGCGAGCTCATCGTCATGGGCCTCGTGATCCTGCTGACCGTGCCCCGCGCGCGTCGGCTTCAGCCGCTTCATGACCGGCGGCGGTGGCGGTGCACGCTGGTCGTCGGGCTGGCCGCCAGCGAGTCCCGCGGCGCCGGCGCTGGCGCTGATCGCGGTGTTCGCCCTGCACCTCGTGCGTCAGCGCCGGCAAGCGGCGGCTCGAGCTCGCGATCATGCGCCTGGCTCCGCTTGCTGCTGGTCGTGCAGCGTGGTGTTCCTCGCCATCAGCGTCGTCACCTACCAGGACCGCGACCTCAACCCGACCGACCGAGAAGTTCAACAGCGTGAACTCGCGGCTCGACACCTACCACTACGCCATCCAGAACGAGTGGGAGCCGCACCTGATCGACGGCGGCGGCCTCAAGTGGTTCTTCGCGCCCGACTCGCCGGTCGGCGTCCCCCACAACATGGTCGATCGCCGAGCTGTCCGAGGCCGGGCTGATCGGCCTGTTCGGCCTGATGCGTCTTGTTGTTCGTGATCCTGCGACTGCCTGAGCCGCTCGCCGAGCGACCTGGGCGAGGCGGCGTTCCTCGTGCATGATCGGTCGCATCCTCGAGTCGATGCTCGGCATCTTCTGGACGGCGGGCACGGGCACCTTGCCGTTCCTGTCGTCGGGCTGGTCATCGGGGACGAGGAACCGGAGGCCGACGTCGCCTCGCGGCGCACGCGTGGCGGCGGCGGTCTTCACGGTGAGCCACGCCGTCTCCGGGGCCGGCGCCGGGCGTTGCCGCGTCCTGCGCGTCTACCACTCGGGTCGTGGTCGGACCGTGGCGCCAACGCGACCGCGAGCTGCGCCGCCTCGGCGTCGACGTCGTCCTGGTCAGCCCGCGTCGGTGGAACGAGGGCGGGCGTCGCCGTCGTCGCTCGCGAGCGAGCCCGACGAGGTCGTCGTCGAGGCCACGCACGCTGGGCCACCACCCGTACCGGTTCGTCTACGACCCCCGGCCGATCTGGCGGGCGCTGCGCTCGGGCCGCTTCGACGTCATCGACCTGCACGAGGAGCCGGCCAGCCTGGCCGCCGCCGAGGTGTGGATGCCTGGCCCGGCTCGCCGGCGAGCGCGCTCCGATCTGCCTGTACTCGCGCCCAGAACATCGACAAGCGCTACCCGCCGCCGTTCCGCTGGATCGAGCGAGCCACCGCTGCGTCGGGCCGCCGGCGTCCACACGTGCAACGACGAGGCCGGGCGCATCCTGCGCCGCAAGGGCTTCAGCGGCGTGATCGCGCGATCTCGGACTCGGGGTCGACGTGGAACGGTTCGCCCCCCGCTCGCCCCGACGCCGGACCCGACCCGGCCGATCGACGGGCCCTGCGTGTCGGCTACGTCGGGCGGCTCGAGCCCCACAAGGGCGTCGAGGTGCCTGATCGAGGCGGTCGCGGCCACCGAGGACGTCGACGCTCGACATCGTCGGCGACGGCCCGGAACGAGACCGGCTCGAGCCAGGTCGTCGAGCCGGTCGGGTGTCGGCGAGCGCGTCCGCATCCGGGGCTTCGTCCGACCTGGACGACCTGCCGGCGGTCTACCGGCAGTTCGACGTGGTGGTCGTGCCGTCGCTCGACACCCCGTCGTGGATCGAGCAGTTCGGCCGGGTCGCGGTCGAGGCCATGGCGTCCGGTGTGGCCGTCGTCGCCTCGCGCAGCGGCGCCCTGCCCGAGGTCGTCGGGGACGCCGCCGTGCTCGTGGCCCCCGGCGACGTGGACGAGCTGGCCGGGTCCTGGCCAAGCTGCGCGACGACCCGGATTGGCGCGCCGAGCTGGCCGCCGCCGGGCCCGCCCGCGCCGCGAGCGTTCGCGTGGTCGGCGGTGGCGGCGCGCCAGGTCGACTTCTATCGCCAGCTGCGAGTGGTCCGACGCCTGATGACCGCCATCGACGTGGTGGTCGTCACCTACAACTCGTCGGCTCACCTGCTGGCCGCCCTCGACTCGCTGCCCGAGTCGGCGGCCGTCGTCGTCGTCGACAACGCGTCCGACGACGACTCGGTCGCCTGCGCCCGACACGCCGGCGCGACGGTCATCGCGAGCGCCGTGAACGCCGGGTTCGCGGCGGCGGCCAACCGTGGCGCACGCGTCGGCACATCCGAGCTACATCCTCTTCTTCAACCCGGATGCGGAGCTCGCGGCCGGGCCGCTCGACGAGCTGGTCGCACGCGCTCGACGCCGCTCCCGAGGTGGCCGTCGTGTCGCCCCGTTGCGCGGACCCGACGGGCAGGAGCAGCGGGTGCGCTGGCCGTTCCCGTCGGCGCGCGGCGCGTGGCGCGACGCGTGCGGCCTGGGCTCGACCGACGGCCGGCGCGGTCGCCTCGGCGCGGCCCGAGCGGCGTCGGACGGCGGCTTCGTCGTCGGCGCCTGCTTCTTGGTCCGGCGGGCCGCCTTCGAGGCCGTGGGCGGCTTCGACGAGCGGTTCTGGCTGTACGGCGAGGAGACCGACCTCTGCCGGCGCTTGGCCGAGGCCGGCTGGTCGCACTCGAGTGGTCGACTCGGCCGAGGCCGCCCACATCGGCGGAGCCAGCGCGGACGGCGTCGAGGACGCTGGTCTTCGAGCACTTCCAGCGCGGCGCCGAGCACTTCGTCTCCAAGTACGAAGGTCGCAAGGGACTGCGGTCGCTGCGGCTGGCCGAGGCGCTCGGATCGTCGGTGCGGGCCCTGGCCTCATCCGATCCGCGCGCCGCGGCGCTATCACCGTCGCCGCCTGGCCCGCCTGGCGCGCGTGCTCGGTCGAGTCACCCGATGGCGTCCTCCTCGACAGCCCGGCCACGTCGGTCCGCGGCGCCGGCCTCGTCGTGGCTTCGCTCGAGGCGTGGGACGACGTGTGGCGCCGCAACCAGTTCCTCGTGCGCGAGCTGCTCGAGCATCGAGCCGCGATCGCCGGGTGCTCTTCGTCGAGCCCGCGCTTCGACGTCGTCCACGAGCGTCCGGCACCCGACGCGGCCGCCGACGTCGTCGCGGCCTGCGCCCGGTCGACGGCTACGGCCGGGTCTTCCGGTTCGAGCCCGTCAAGGTGCTGGCCCCGCCGTGCTCGGTCCGCTCGCCGACCGCAGCCTCCGCCGCCAGGTGCGTCGGGCCGCCGCCGCACTCGGGTTCGACGATCCCGACTCTCTGGATCAACGACCCGAGCTTCGCCGGTCTGGCCTCGGCCACCGGCTGGCCCGCGCTCTACGACATCACCGACGACTGGACCGAGGCGGGCGGTCCGGCCCGCGTGCACCGGCGGGTTCGGCGCAACGAGCGGCAGCTGTTCGACCGAGTGCGGGTCGGTCGTCGTCTGCTCCGCGGGCCTCGCCGCCACTCGCCGCCGGGCGCCGACCCGATCTCGTCGTGGTGCCCAACGCGGTCGACGCCGAGCACTTCACCCGGCCCGCGCCCGCCCTCACGACCTGCCGGGCGGCGCCGACCGCGGTCTACGTCGGCACCCTGCACGACGATCGTCTCGACGTCGATCTCGTCGTCGACGCTGGCCGGTCAGCTGCCCGAGCTCACGATCGTGCTCGTCGGCCCGACTCCCTGTCGCCGACCAGCCGTGCGCCGCCTGGCGTCGCGTCCCAACGTCGTGCTCGCCGGACCGCGTCCCTACGACCAGGTCCCGGCCTACCTGCAGCACGCCGACCGTCGTGATCGTGCCCCACGTCGTCAGCCCGTTCACCGAGAGCCTCGACCCGATCAAGGCCTACGAGTGCCTGGCCGTCGGCCGCCCCACCGTGGCCACACCGGTCGCCGGGTTCCGCGACGCTCGGCCGGCCCGTCGTGTCGCCGTCGGCGACGAGTTCGTGGCCGCGGTCCGACGCGGTGATCGAGTCACCGCCGCCCGGCCGTCCCGCGGCCGGTGCCGTCGTGGGCGCGACCGGGCCGACGCCTTCGCCGCCGAGCTCGACCAGGCGCGGCGGCCGCGTCGCCGATCGCGCCGCTTCGCGTCGTCTACCTCGACCACTGCGCCCAGCTGTCCGGCGGCGAGCTGGCCCTGGCCCGGCTGCTGGCGGCCATGGCACGGCGTCGACGCCCACGTGATCCTCGGCGAGCACGGTCCGCTCGAGGGCCGCCTGCGCGACGCGGGCGCCGTCGTCGAGGTGCTCGAGCTCGACCCGGCGGGTCGGCTGCGGTGCGGCGCGATCGCGTCGACCATCGGCGGCCTGGGGCCGTCCCGAGCGACGGCCACGGGCGCGACATCGACCGCCCTCGCGCCGGCATCTGCGCGAGCTGCGGCCCGATCTCGTGCACACCAACTCGCTCAAGGCCGCCGCTCTACGGCGGCGTCGCCGGCCGGCTGGCCGGCGTGCCCGTGCTCTGGCACATCCGCGATCGCATCGCGACCGACTACCTGCCCGCGTCCCGCCGTGCGACTGGTGCGCGGCCTGCTGCGATGGGTGCCCGACGTCGTCCTCGTCAACTCGTACGCGACCCGCGGACACGCTCGGTCCGGCCGTCGCCAGCGGCTCGGTGCCCTGTCATGTGATCCACGACATGGTCGATCGGCCGCCTCCGTCGACCGACACCGACCGGGACGAGGCGCGGGGCCGACGCGGGACTCCGCGTCGCCATGGTCGGGCGGCTCGCGCCGTGGAAGGGCCAGGACGTGTTCCTCGACGCCTTCGCCGCGCGCCTTCCCCGACGGGCCCGAGCGCGGCCGTCGTCGTCGGGATCGGCCATGTTCGGCGAGGACGAGTACGCCGACGAGCTGCGTGGCCCGGGCCAAGTCGAGCTCGGGTTGGCCGATCGGGTGACCTTCACGGGGTTCGTCGACGACGTGGCGGCGATGCTCGCCGACGTCGACTGCCTCGTGCACGCATCGGTCATCGCCGAGCCGTTCGGCCAGGTCGTCGTCGAGGGCATGGCCGCCGGTCGTCGCCGTCATCGCCTCGGACCTCGGCGGACCGCGCGAGGTGATCACCGACGGCGTCGACGGACTGCTCTGTCCACCGGGTGACATCGACGGGCTCGTTCGGCGCCTCCGCCAGGTCGCCTCCGACGCCGAAGGCCGACGTCGACTCGGGACGGCGGCGGCCGCCCGGGCCCGTGACTTCTACCCCGAGGTCGTCGCCGCTGAGGTCGAGGCCGCCTACGACGAGCTCATGCGCCAGCGGTCGCGGCGGGCCCGGGCCCCCGCCGGCCCGGTCCGGGCCCCGCTCGCGGGCACGTGCCCCGGCACCGCTCACGGTAGAATCCTTACCGCTTCACTCATGAATCCCGCCTCCGGAGCTTCCATGGCCGTCTACGCATCGGTGCTCGACCTGATCGGCAACACGCCGCTCGTCGACGTGAGCCCGCTCAGCCCCAACCCCGACGTGCGCATCCTGGCCAAGATGGAGGGGCAGAACCCGGCGGGCTCGGTGAAGGATCGCATCGCGCTGCAGATGATCACCGAGGCCGAGGCCGACGGCACGCTCACCCCCGGTCAGACCCTGATCGAGCCGTCGTCGGGCAACACCGGCATCGCTCTGGCCATGATCGCCAAGCTGCGGGGCTATC
This sequence comes from uncultured Microthrixaceae bacterium, assembly GCA_963734965.1. Taxonomy (GTDB): domain Bacteria; phylum Actinomycetota; class Acidimicrobiia; order Acidimicrobiales; family Acidimicrobilacustridaceae; genus UBA4742. Next base: position 1,032,389 of record CAVTJK010000003.1, read on the forward strand.
CGATCAAGATCGTGCTGCCCGAGAACGTCTCGCTCGAGCGTCGCCAGCTGCTCGAGGTGTGGGGCGCCGAGATCATCGACTCGCCGGGCGCAGGAGGGCTCCAACGGGGCGGTCCGCCTGGCCCAGGCCCTGGCCGAGGAGCATCCGGACTGGGCCTTCCTCTACCAGTACGCCAACGAGGCCAACCCCCGCGCCCACTACGAGCACACCGGGCCCGAGATCTGGCGCGACTGCCCCGAGATCACCCACTTCGTGGCCGGGCTCGGCACGAGCGGCACCCTCATGGGCGTCGGCACGTTCCTCAAGGAGCAGAACCCGGACATCCAGGTGATCGCCGTCGAGCCGCCGCTCGGCGAGAAGGTCGAGGGCCTGCGCAACCTCGACGAGGGCTACATCCCGCCGGTCTACGAGAAGTGGGGTGGGCCCGAGCTGCTCGACCGCAAGCGCGTGGTGCGGCCCCGCGAGTCGATCGAGTGGACCCGGCGGCTCGGCGAGCTGGGCATCTTCTCGGGCATCTCGGCCGGCGCGGCGATGGCGGGCGCCGTGCGCGTCGCCGACCGAGATCGATGTCGGGCACGATCGTGTTCATCGTGTGCGACTACGGGTGGAAGTACCTCTCGACCGGGGCCTGGACCGACGACATCGACGAGGTCGTCACCCGGGCCGAGAAGATCATCTACTTCTGAGCCCGCAGCTCGTAGGCCCGTGATTGGCTGTTCCCCAGCGCAACGGCGCTGGTAATCTCTTCGTGGGCAAGTAAGCCGAGGCCTGAGGCGACCCGTCGTCGTCGTCGTTCGTTGAGCAGGGGTCGTCTTGGAGCTCACTCGTCGTAGGTTCATCGGAACATCGGCCGGCGCAGTGGCCGGATTCATCTTTCTGAGCGCCTGCACACCGACCACCAAGTGGAAGGACCTGGCGGGCTGGTCGCACTCCTGGGACGCCAACGATCCGGGGCTCACCACCTACAGCGACGACGGCACCTCCTTCTCCCTCCCCCCGGCCACCCGAGTGAGCTCGGTACCCGATCCGTCAGGTGGTCGTGCCATGCAGAAGGACTCGGGCGTCTACGACGCGGGTTTCGGTCTACCCCCTGCGCCCGGACCGATCTGGGTGCCGAGCTCGAGTCGCTTCGTCGGTCGCAACGCTTGGTACTCAGACGTGATCCTCGTCGTGCAGGCGTACTTCGACAACCTGCACTCGATGATGAGCCCCATCCTCAATCCCAACGACCCATCGCAGGCGTTCAACCTGCCGCAACCGTGGTGGGGTGCCATCCTGGCTCGGACGGTTCCCGGCGCGACGGGCAACGAGGTGGTCTTCATCGACGGAAACCCTGGCATGACGACCATGGGGGCCACGCCTCAGATCAACATCTCTACTTGGAATTCGAGCATCTCGACCGGCCCGTTCATTCGAAACCCGGCGCCCATCACGTCCGATCAGACGGCCTTCGTCATGTGGCAGGTGAACGGGGCATCTTCGTGGCTCGAGGTCAACACCCGTGACAGCTCGGGCGTATTGACCACCACCAAGACAGCAGGCGCACAGGGCACTGCCAACCCTCTCACGTCGCTGCACTCCGGCTGGACGCACACGAACTACACGTCGGCCCTCGGCATCACCGCCGGCGTCGCCTCCACTGACCAGCTCAACACCGTTCGCAACTGGGGGACCGCCTTCATCCCCAACGCTGGGGCGCTCGCCTAACGCAATTCCGGGTCCCAGCTCAACTGACCAACGAGGACGGCAGGCCTCGCGGCGAGTGACGCGCCGGTAGGTCAGGAGATCTTCCATTGCGCGGTTGAGTTGCTGAAGCCCGATGACGGCGTGAACTCCAACCGGGCCACGGTCGACTTGGCCGGGAGGGCGAACACGACGCACCCGTCCTTCGACTGGCCCGGGCTCAGCGCGACCGGTCCGGGATAGTTCTCGCAGCCCTTCACGTTCGAGTACTCGACCTGGTAGGACTGCCCCTTCGAGTCGATCAGCTTGGCGTCGTTGTCGGCGGCCTCGGAGATCGCCGTGCCGCCCGGGTTGGCCATCTTCAGCTGCACGGCCACCAGGCGTTGACCGGAGTCGGGCTTGTCGTCACCGCTCGCCGGCGTTCCCGGATCGAAGACCTTGACCAGGGTGATGGTGATGGGCTGACCGTTCTGGTCCTTGGCCGTGAGGGTCGAACCGATCCCGCCTGACGTTGAGGATGCCGAGCCCCCCGACGATCCCGACGAGGTCGACGCAGCCGACGGGCGGGTCGAGGTCGAGCCGCCAGACGATCCCGCGGCCGCCGATGTGGTCGACGGGTCCGATCGGGACGAGAGCGTGGTCGAGGCCGCCTTGGGGTGCTTCGTCGGAGTGCTGCGACCCGCGGCCAGGACGGCACCGACCACGCCGAACACGATCAGGGCGGCCCCGAGGATCGCGGTCCCGACGAGGACCACGCTCGTTCGTGGCTTGGGCGGGGCCGGGGACGGGTTGGCCCCGAGCTCACCGGGGTCGGGCCCGAAGGGCGGCGCGGGCGGCGGCGCGGGCGGTGTCGAAGGCGCGGCGGATGTGATCGTCGTCGGCAACGGGGGAGCCTCCGCGTCGGGTGCGTACCACTTCCCGTCGGGAGCCAGCCGCCAGCCCTCGCCCTGCGGTAGATCGCTCATCGGCCTCGTCTCGCCCGAACCGCCTTCGGTCCGGAGGCCATGGGTATAGCCGACGCGGACGGCGCAGGGGGACCAGTCGCCGCCTGCACGTGGGCCTGACCGGTTCCGGTGCCGCAACCTGGCCCCTGAGGGTCATCCCACGGCACCGGAACGGGTCGGTCGGGGCGACAGGTCGCGGCAGTAGCCTGGGCCGTCGTGGACCGGCGCCCGATCGGCATGTTCGACAGCGGGTTCGGGGGACTCACGGTGGCCCGGGCGGTCATCGACCTGCTGCCGTCCGAGTCGCTCGTCTACGTGGGCGACACGGGTCGGTACCCGTACGGGCCGCGCTCGCAAGACGAGGTCCGCCACTTCGCCCGCCAGATCAGCCGCTGGTTGGTCGAGACCCACGACGTGAAGATGATCGTCGTCGCCTGCAACACGGCAGCATCGACCGGGCTCGACGAGCTGCAGGCCGAGCTCGAGGTGCCCGTCGTCGGCGTCATCGAACCCGGGGTGCGGGCCATGCTGTCGGCGACGCGCAACGGGCAGGTCGGCGTGATCGGGACGGTCGGGACCATCTCGTCGGGCTCGTACCAGCAGGCGGTGGCCGCCGACCACGGCGGGGTCAAGCTCACCTGCGCCGCCTGTCCGGGCTTCGTCGAGTTCGTCGAGCGAGGTGAGACGGAGGGCGATCAGGTGCGCGTCCTGGCCGAGCGGCTGCTGGCTCCGCTGGCCGACGCGGGGATCGACACGTTGCTGCTCGGGTGCACGCACTACCCCTACCTCGCTCGTACGATCGCCGACGTGATGGGCCGAGACGTGGTGCTGGTGTCGTCAGCGGACGAGACCGCGTTCTCGGTGGCCGACCTCGTCGACGGGTCCCGCCCAGCCGAGCCGCCCGTGCACCGCTGGTACTCCTCGGGCGATCTCGACTGGTTCCGCCAGCTCGGCCGCCAGCTGCTCGGCCCTGAGCTCGATGCGGCCGAGCCTTGGTCGGCGGCATCGCCAGGCCCGCCAGGCCCGCCGGGTTCGTCCGCCGACGGCGCTGCGGGCGCGACGGCAGGAGACTGACGTCATGGGACTGGCGGTGACCGTGCTCGGCTGTTCGGGGAGCTACCCGGGTCCGGGAGAGGCGTGCAGCGGGTACCTCGTGCAGGGCGGCGGGGCCAACGTCGTCATCGACATGGGTCCGGGCTCGCTGGCCAACCTCCAACGCCACATCGACCTGACCGACATCGACGCCGTCGTGCTCACCCACGCCCACCCCGATCACTGGACCGACCTGACCGGCCTGCGCGTGGCCCTCAAGTACGGCTCGGGTCAGACCGGCCTGCGCGTGTGGGGGACGCCGGCCTGCGGCCGGTTGGCGCTGGCCCTGAGCGAGGAGCTCGAACCCACCATCGACTGGCGCGACCTGAGCGCCGACGCACTGGTCGTGGCCGGCGGGCTCTGCCTCACCTTTGCGCCCACCGACCACTACGTCGAGACGTTCGCGGTGCGCGTCGACGGGCCCGGCGGCGAGATGTTCATCTACTCGGCGGACACCGGACCCGGCTGGTCGCCGGCATCGTTGATGGCCGGATCGGTCGTGTTCGCCGGGGCCGCCGAGACGTCACGTCCCCTCGAGCTGCTGTTGTGCGAGTCGACCCATCTCATCGCCGACGAGGGCGAGGGCGTGCTCCACCTGAGCGCACGCCAGGCCGGCGCGCTGGCCCGCGACGCCGATGCGCGACGATTGCTCCTCACCCACCTGTGGCCGACCCACGATCCCGAGGATCACCGGCGCGAGGCAACCGAGGCGTTCGGCCATCCCGTCGACATCGCCGTGACCAATCAGAGGTACGACCTGTGAACCCAGCCCCGACATCAGCCCCCCGCACGCGCCGATGAGGCCCGACGGCCGCCAGCCCGACGAGCTGCGCCCGCTCAGCTTCGAGCGGGACTTCACGACCCAGGCCGACGGCTCGGTGCTGGTCACCGCAGGCGGGACCAAGGTCCTGTGCACCGCGACCATCGACGACGACGTGCCGCGCTGGATGCGGGGGAGTGGCAAGGGCTGGGTCACCGCCGAGTACTCGATGCTCCCGGGCGCGTCCGAGGAGAGGATCCGGCGCGAGGTCTCCAAGGGCAGCCCCTCTGGTCGCACCCACGAGATCCAGCGCCTGATCGGCCGATCGCTGCGCGCCGTGTGCGACATGGTCGTGCTCGGCGAGCGTCAGGTGATCGTCGACTGCGACGTGCTGCAGGCCGACGGCGGCACGCGGACGGCATCGATCAACGGCGGCTACCTGGCTTTGCACGATGCCCTCAGTCGTCATGTCCAGCGCGGGGCCATCGCCGAGCACCCCTTGCGCGAGGCGTGCGCCGCGGTGTCGGTCGGCATCATCGCGGGGATCCCGATGCTCGATCTGCCCTACGTCGAGGACTCGACGGCCGAGGTCGACATGAACGTCGTCATGACCGAATCGGGCCGGTTCATCGAGGTGCAGGGCACGGCCGAGGGCATGGCCTTCAGCCGGAGCGAGCTCGACGAGCTGCTGCGCCTGGCCGAGCTCGGGATCAACGAGATCGTGGGCCTGCAGGGCGAGCTCGTCGCCGAGGCCCCGTCGCCGCGTCAGCGGTCGTGAGCCCGACGCCCGCCCCGTTGCAGCTGGTGGCGGCGTCGGCCAATCCGGACAAGGTCGCCGAGATCGCGGCGATCCTCGGATCCGACGTCGTGCTGGCGCCGCGGCCGAGCGAGGTCGGCGAGGTCATCGAGGACGCCGACACCCTCGAGGGCAACGCCCGGCTCAAGGCGGTAGCCATCGCCGACGCGACCGATCGCCCGGCGCTGGCCGACGACACCGGCCTCGAGGTCGACGCCCTGGGTGGCGAGCCGGGCGTCTACTCGGCCCGCTACGCCGGCGAGGACGCGACCTACGCCGACAACGTCGCCAAGCTGCTGCGCGAGCTCGAACGGGTCGGGGCGCGGACGCCGACGGCTCGCACGGCGCGCTTTCGCACCGTGGCCCTCGTCCGCTGGCCCGACGGCCGAGAGGTCATGGCCGAAGGGACGGTCGAGGGGACGATCGCGCTCGAGCGGCGCGGCGCCGGCGGGTTCGGCTATGACCCCGTGTTCGTGCCCGACACCGACGACGGCGAACCGGGTCCGCGGACCTTCGCGGAGATGAGCGCGCTCGACAAGCACGCCGTGAGCCACCGCGGTCGCGCCATCCGCGCCCTGGTGGCCCGCCTCCACGCCTGACCCCTCGGCTTCGGGCGGCGATCAGGGGTGTCCTACGCCGTTGGATGCCACCAGAATCGCCGACAGGAGCGGCCGAGGCGACGCCGGCCCCGAGGGCTGAAGATCTGCTGAAGTTCAGGACGCCTTCAGGTTGGCGCGGCAGGCTCAGCGGATGGCAAGCGACGGGCCGCTCCGCACCTCGGCGCGCGACGAAGTGGTCGCCGCGCCAGGGCCCGGGGCCACGCCATCGCCGACGCCGCCGCTCGTACCGGCCCCATCGACCGCGGCGAACGGGTCGGCCCCCGAGGCGCCGGCCGCACCGCCAGAACCGGCGCGGCGGCGCACCTACTGGCCAGAGCTCGACGGACTGCGCGCCCTGGCCGTGCTGGCCGTGATGGCCTACCACCTGAACATCCACCGGGTGCAGGGCGGTTGGGTCGGTGTCGACGTGTTCTTCCTGCTCAGCGGGTTTCTGATCACGAGCATCCTGCTCGGCGAGATCGACAAGCGGAGCAACGTCCGGTTCGGCCGCTTCTACGCCCGGCGGGCCTACCGGCTGGCGCCCGCCCTCGTCGCCGTGCTCGTCGTGGCCGTCGTGGCCAGCCTGCTGCTTCCCCACGAGCAGTGGTCCCATCCGACGATCGCCGGGCTGCCGTACGTCATCTTCTACGCCGGCAACTGGGCCCTGGTGTTCGGCGTCACCAACTCGCTCGGCCTGTTGAGCCACACGTGGTCGCTGGCCGTCGAAGAGCAGTTCTACCTGATCTGGCCGGCGATCATGGCGGTCGTGCTGTCGCGTTTCAAGCGGCGCGAGATGGTCGCCTACGTCCTCGTCGGCTTGGTCGTCGTCGAAGGCATCTACCGCTTCCTCCTGCTCAGCCACGGCATCGATGGCGGCAACATCTGGCGCATCGGCAGCTCGCTCGACACCCGCTCGGACGGGCTGCTGCTCGGGTGCGCCCTGGCCTTCTACCTGTCGGCCCGCCGGACCGAGCCGATCGAGCCCCGCACCTCGCGCCAACGGGTGAGCACGGCACTCGCCGTCGGCGCCCTCGCCGTGCTGGCCCTGGTCATGACGCAGGTCAGCGAGCTCAAGAGCGGCCTCAGCTCGCTCGAGCTGTCCGCCGTCGTCGTGGCCACCGGCATCATCCTCTGGCACGTGGTCACCTGCCGGACCTCGCTGCTGCACCGTGTCCTCGCCCACCCGGCCATGGTGTGGACCGGGCGGCGGTCCTACGGCCTGTACCTGTGGCACACGCTCATCATCGCCATCGTGGCCGCCACCAGCCTCGCTCACCTGAAGCACCGCAGCCTGTTCGAGTTCGTCCTGATGTTCGTCGTGGCCGCGCTGAGCTACCGCTTCATCGAGCAGCCCTTCCTCAGGCGCAAGGACCGCCTGGCCTAGGAAGGCACGAGGACGCGCGGCGCGCGGACCGTCGGCTCCGGCTTCAGGCTGGCTTCAGGACCAGGCCGCCGTCGGGGGTGGCGCGAAACGACCGGCCGCAGCGGCACGGCTCGTCGGCGGTCACATCCAGACCGCAGACGCACACCCATCCGGTTGGGCGGGCCGGGACGCCGCGGATCATGGCATGGGCAGGTACGTCTCTGGTGACGACGGCGCCCGCGGCCACCATGGCGTACTCGCCGATCGTCACGCCACACACGACGGTCACGTTGGCGCCGAGGCTGGCGCCCCGACGCACGGTGGTCCGCACGAACTGATCGGGGTCGAGGGCGAAGCCGATCCGAGGACGCAGATCGTTGGTGAAGGTGACCCGAGGTCCGATGAAGACCTCGTCGCCGATCTCGACGCCATCCCAGATCAGGCTGGCGTTCTTGACCGTCACCCGGTCGCCCAGCCGGGCGCCCCCCTCGATGAACACGTGGTCACAGATGTTGCAGTCGGCGCCGACCTGGGCTCCGTCGAGCAGGTGGGCGAAGGCCCACACCCGGGTGCGAGGCCCCACCAGGGTGGTCTCGCACCGGGCGTCAGGATGGATCGAAACCGTCGGATCGAGGGCCATCCGGGGAACGTAGCAGCAGCCAGAGGAGAGTCCGGTTCTCACGTTCCGTGCTCCAGCAGAGCAGAGCGGCACCCTACGTGGTAAATTTCCGCTTCCCCCCGAATGGGGGGTGGCAGGGTGACGAGGCCGGATGACGGTGCAGGGCGACTGGGAATAGCAACGAGATTGGGCGATCGTCTCAGGGCGTTCCGACCAGGCTGCGACAGGACAGCACGGTTGGCACGAGGCATCGCTTGGTTGTCGGTTCTGGTCGCGCCGCCTACCGGGTTGGAGGTCGAGGGTGAGCGAGCTAGCCGGAGCTGATCACGGCGCGGAGGATCCGCGGCGCCTGGTCGGACTCAACGCGGCTGGTCGGGACGCGAACCGCGAACAGCGCGGCCGCCCCGACCCTCGGGCTCGTCCGCTGTGATCGCTACCTCACGGTGACCGATGTCGAGGTGGCCGCCTGTCGCATGCTGCGTCACCGTCGAGAAGAGCTGATCAACCAGTCGTTCCTCAACTTCGTGGACGACGACAAGGTCGAGGCGCTGGCCGAACTGGCCGACCGCCTGGCCAACCGGGGCCTCGATGCCACGACGGTCGAGGTGCGCGTCCGCGACCGGTCCGGTGGACTGCGTAGCGTTCAGCTGACGCTGGCGTACCTGCCGGCCGAAGGGGCGGTGCTGGGGGCGCTCGAGGACTCGGGCTGCTTCCTGCTCACGCTCGAACCGGTGTCGCGCCCGGGCCTCGACGCCGAGTCCTTCGAGGTGGCCACGGGATCGCTGGCCGAGCGGGCTCCCGATCTGATCATGCGGTACCGCCTGTGGCCGGAGCGGAACTTCGACTACGTGAGCCCTTCGTCGACCGAGGTCCTCGGCTATCCGCCCAGCGCCTTCTACGCCAACCCCGACCTCTTCCACGAGCTCGTCGACGACGCCGCCGAGCTCGAGCAGCTGTTCCGGCTGTACGAGGGTCGTTGGGAGCCCCACGACCCGGTGATCCTGCGGGTCGTCCACCGTGACGGTCGCGCTCGATGGCTCGAGCAGCGCACGACCTGTGTGCACGACGGCGAACGGCGACTCCTGGCCATCGAGTCGATCAGCCGCGACGTGACGGAGCGCCGAACCCATCAGACCCAGCTCGAGACCGTGGATGCCATCGTCCGCCTCCTGCACGAGAAGGCGCCGGTGGATCTCGACGCCGCCGAGCCCGCCGACATCCTGCGGGCCGCCATCGACGCCGTGTGCACCCACCTGGGTTGGCCGGTGGGGCACGCGTTCATGCTCGACGCCGATCCGGGCTACCTGTCGTCGGTCGCGTGGTGCTTCGCCGATCGCGAGCGGTTCGAGCCGCTGCGGGCCCTGACCGACGACCACCGCTGGGCGGTCGAGGCGGACCTGGCCGGCGATTCGGTCATCCTGGCCGAACCGACCGTCACCCGGCTGCCCGACAGCCGGGGAAGCGAGCGGTCCTGGGCCGCTTCGGCGTGCGGGCTGAGCATCGCCGTCACCCTGCCCGTCTCGGTGGACGGGGGGATCGGTGCCGCCATCGAGTTCTTCACCGAGTCCAGCCTGCCGCCCGATCCGGCCATCATCGCCGGCGTCCAGGACGCGGCCGCCGAGGTCGGACGGGCTCTGGCCCGAAGCGACAAGGTGCTCCACCTCCGCCGGCTCGACGAAGCCCGCCAGGAGTTCGTGGCCCGCGCCGCCCACGAGCTGCGGGGTCCCGTCGGATCGATCGCGCTCATGGCGTCGGCGCTCGCCCGGGAGGCCCGCAAGTCCGACCAGGGGCGGATGGCGTCCTCGCTCGAGTCCCTCGCGGCCCAGGCCGAGCGGATCCAGACCCTGGCCACGAGGCTGCTGGCGCTGTCCCAGCTCGAGGAGGGCCGCCTCGAGCTGCATCCGGAGTCGGTGAGCGTGCTCCACGCCGCCCAGGCGGCCGTGGCCGCGCTGGCCGCCCACCCCTCGACCGTCGAGCTCGACATCGACAGCGGTCTCGAGGTGATGGCCGACGTGATGCTGCTCGACCAGATGTTGTCCAACCTGGTGGTCAACGCCCAGCGCCACGGCGGGCCCCGCATCGTGATCTCGGCCGCGGCCGAGGACGACCAGATCGCCGTGACGGTCCTCGACGACGGACCCGGCGTGGCGCCCGAGCTGATCCCCAACCTGTTCGAGCCCATGCAGCAGGGGCTGGCGACCCCCGAGCGCGGCGGGCTGGGTCTGGCGCTGGTGCGCCGCATGGCCACCGCCCAGCAGGGCAGCATCCGTTACGAGCCCAACCGACCGATGGGGGCCCGCTTCATCGTGCTCCTCCCGCGGTCGACCGACCACTCGGCGGGCTGAATCGCAGGCCGGACGCCATGTCCGGCCCTGGCTTCAGGAAGACCTCAGGTCTGATTCAGGCCGCCTTCAGCCCTGCCACCCAGTATCAGGTCCGAGAGATCGTGAACGGGCGTCTGCACGAATGAGCAGAAACGGGCGCCGGTCGGCTCGTGCCCGGTGGCGCGGGCCGACCGGTTCGCACCGCACCGTGTCGAGGGCTGAAGGGCTGCCAGGAAATGATCAACGGAGCAGGTCGTCGACTCGTCGTGCTGTTGGCGACGGCCGCGATGCTGATGTTGAGCGGCTGCCTGCTCCAGGCCCCGCAGCCTCCGATCGACCCCTGCAGCCCGCGCCTCAGCGCGCTGACGTGCGAGAACAGCCTGCCGGGCACCCCGCAGTCCCAATGGGACTCGGGCCCCGGCGACCCCTCTATCCAGGGCTTCGCCACGCAGATGAGCGTGAACGTCGGACAGACGATCCAGTTCAAGATCAACACGCCGTCGACGGCGTACCACATCGACATCTACCGGATCGGGTACTACCAGGGGAAGGGGGCGCGGAAGCAGGCGACGATCACGCCGTCGGTGTCGCTGCCCCAGACCCAGCCGGCGTGCCTGACCGATCCGAGCACCGAGCTGGTCGACTGCGGCAACTGGGCCGTGTCGGCATCCTGGAACGTGCCCTCGACGGCGGTGTCGGGCGTGTTCATGGCCCACCTGGTGCGTGACGACAACGGGGAGGACAACCAGATCCCGTTCGTCGTGCGCGACGACTCGAGCCACTCGGCGCTGATCTACCAGACCTCGGACACGACGTGGCAGGCCTACAACACGTGGGGCGGCAACAGCCTCTACACCGGTGCCGCGGGACCGGCGTTCAAGGTGAGCTACAACCGGCCGTTCGCGACCCGCACCGGGTCGACCCAAGAGGACTTCTTCATGTCGGCCGAGTACCCGATGGTGCGGTGGCTCGAAGCCAACGGCTACGACGTCACCTACCAGTCGGGCATCGACACCGATCGATCCGGGGCCCTGCTCCTCAACCACAAGACGTTCCTGTCGGTGGGCCACGACGAGTACTGGTCGGGCCAGCAGCGGGCCAACGTCGAAGCGGCCCGGGATGCCGGCGTGAACCTGGCCTTCTTCTCGGGCAACGAGGTGTTCTGGAAGACCCGCTACGAGCCGTCGATCGACGGTTCGAACACGTCCTATCGCACGCTGGTCTGCTACAAGGAGACGGCCTACAACGCCAAGACCGACCCGACTCCGACGTGGACGGGCACGTGGGTCGATCCTCGGTTCAGTCCGCCGTCTGACGGTGGTCGACCTCAGAACGCGTTGACCGGCACCTTGTTCACGGCCCAGGGGGCCAACGATCCGATGTCGGTTCCGGCGGCCGACGGCAAGTTCCGGTTCTGGCGCAACACGTCCATGGCCACGCTCGCGCCGGGCACCACGGGCACCCTGCCCAACGGCGTGGTCGGCTACGAGTTCGACACCGACGCCGACAACGGCTTCCGGCCGGCCGGTCTGTTCGACCTGGCCTCGGGAACGACCTCGGAGCCCGCCGTGGCGTCGCACTACGGGACGACCTTCTCGGCCGGTACCGCCACCCACAACATGACGATGTATCGCGCCCCGAGCGGGGCGCTCGTGTTCAGCGCCGGCACCATCCGCTGGTCCTGGGGCCTGGACGCGACCCATGACGGAGCCGGTCCGCCGGCCAACGTCGACATGCAGCAGGCCACGGTCAACGTCCTCGCCGACATGGGTGCCCAGCCCCTCACGCTGCTCCTCTCGCTCGTGCCGGCGACCCAGTCGACCGACACCACGGCGCCCGTCGTCACGATCACCTCACCGGCGGCCGGAGCCGCCATCACCAACGGCAACGTCATCACCGTGTCGGGGACGGCGACCGACACCGGCGGCGGTCTCGTCGCCGCCGTCGAGGTCTCGCTCGACGGCGGCACCACGTGGCATCGGGCCGTCGGCACCGACACGTGGACCTACTCGGGCTCGCTGCAAGGCACCGGGCCCGAGTCCATCCTCGTTCGGGCATCGGACGACAGCGGCAACCTCGAGAACCCGGCGGCCTCCGTCGGCGTGAACGTGAACTGCCCATGCTCGATCTTCGGGATGGGCTACACGCCCGCCACACCGTCGAGCGGCGACCCGTCGGCCATCGAGGTCGGCGTGAAGTTCAGCTCGGATGTCAACGGATGGATCACGGGCGTGCGCTTCTACAAGGGCGCCGGCAACACCGGCACCCACATCGGCAACCTCTGGAGCTCGACCGGCCAGCTGCTCGCATCGACCACCTTCACCGCTGAGACCGACAGCGGGTGGCAGCAGGCCGAGTTCGCCCAGCCCGTCGCGGTGACCGCGGGCACCACGTACGTGGCGTCATACTTCGCGCCGAGCGGCAACTACTCCGACGATGCCGGGGTCCTGACCAATGGGTCCGGCGCCGGACCGCTCCACGCCCTGCCTGATGGCACCAGCGGCGGCAACGGCGTCTACCGGTTCGGATCCGACATCTTCCCTGACCAGACCTCCGGCGCCGACAACTACTGGGTCGATCCGGTCCTGGCCACGGTCAAGCCCCAGGACCTGACGCCTCCGAACGTCACCTCGGAATCTCCGCTCGCTGGCGCGACGAGCGTCCAGGTCACCGCGCCCGTGTCGGTGGTCCTCGGTGAGTCGGTGCAGCCGGCTTCGGTGTCGTTCTCGGTCGTCGATCCGAGCGACACCCCCGTTGTCGGCACCACGTCCTATGACGACTCGACGTTGACGGCGACCTTCACTCCGTCGGACCCGCTGGACCCCGGGACGCAGTACACCGCGACGGTGAGCGGCCTGACCGACCTGGCCGGCAACGTGCAGACCCACGCGACGACCTGGAGCTTCACCACGGCGCACACGCCCAACCCGCCCGGCGTGTGCCCCTGCAGCCTGTGGGACGAGACGGCGGTGCCGTCGTCGATCAACTCGAACGACCCCCACGCCATCGAGGTCGGCGTCCGGTTCAGCTCGGACACCGACGGGTTCATCACCGGGATCCGGTTCTACAAGGGCCCGCAGAACACCGGTCCTCACACCGGCACGCTCTGGTCGGCGACGGGGGACCAGCTGGCCACGGCCACCTTCACCAGCGAGTCCACGACGGGCTGGCAACAGGTCAACTTCTCGACGCCCGTCGCAGTCACCGCCGGTACGACCTACGTCGCGTCCTACCACACGACCACCGGCTTCTACTCCGAGAGCCCGGGCCAGTTCCTGACCAGTGGCGTCGACAACGGACCACTTCACGTGCCGGCGTCCTCCGGTGATGCACCCAACGGGGTCTTCGCCTATGGCGGCGGAGGCTTCCCCACCACGACCTTCGCCGGCACCAACTACTGGGTCGACGTCGTCTTCACACCAACCCTGCCGTAACCGACACAGCGAGAGATACGAGAACGACTGCATGTTTGGGAAATCCTTCCGCCGAGTGACCGCCTCGATGGCCGTGTGCGCGCTGTTCGCCAGCTCCGCGCTCGTGCTCATGCCGGCCGACGCGTTCGCCGCCGCCAACCCCTGCGCGCCCTTGATCAACCCCGTCGCGTGCGAGAACAGCAAGCCGGGCACGCCGCAGTCGACGTGGGACACGGGGACAGGCGACGCGTCCATCCAGGGCTTCGCCACCAACATGAGCGTCAACATCGGCGGAACGATCCAGTTCAAGATCAACACGCCGTCGACGGCGTACCACATCGACATCTACCGGATCGGCTACTACCAGGGCAACGGTGCCCGTCTCATCGCGACGATCAATCCTTCCGTGTCGCTGCCCCAGACCCAGCCGGCGTGCCTGACCGATCCGAGCACCGAGCTGGTCGACTGCGGCAACTGGGCCGTGTCGGCATCCTGGAACGTGCCCTCGACGGCGGTGTCGGGCGTGTACATGGCCCGACTGACCCGAACGGACAACACCGACGACAACCAGATCCCGTTCGTCGTGCGCGACGACTCGAGCCACTCGGCGCTGATCTACCAGACCTCGGACACGACGTGGCAGGCCTACAACACGTGGGGCGGCAACAGCCTCTACACCGGTGGCAACGGCCCGGCGTTCAAGGTGAGCTACAACCGGCCGTTCGCGACCCGCACCGGGTCGACCAACGAGGACTTCTTCATGTCGGCCGAGTACCCGATGGTGCGGTGGCTCGAAGCCAACGGCTACGACATGAGCTACCAGTCCGGGATCGACACCGATCGCTCGGGCTCGTTGCTGTTGAACCACAAGACGTTCCTGTCGGTCGGCCACGACGAGTACTGGTCGGGCCAGCAGCGGGCCAACGTCGAAGCGGCACGCGCCGCGGGGGTGAACCTGGCCTTCTTCTCGGGCAACGAGGTGTTCTGGAAGACCCGCTACGAGCCGTCGATCGACGGTTCGAACACGTCCTATCGCACGCTGGTCTGCTACAAGGAGACGGCCTACAACGCCAAGACCGACCCGACCTCGACGTGGACGGGCACGTGGGTCGATCCTCGGTTCAGTCCGCCGTCTGACGGTGGTCGACCTCAGAACGCCTTGACCGGCACCTTGTTCACGGCCCAGGGGGCCAACGATCCGATGTCGGTTCCGGCGGCCGACGGCAAGTTCCGGTTCTGGCGCAACACGTCCATGGCGACGTTGGCGCCGGGCACCACGGGCACCCTGCCCAACGGCGTGGTCGGCTACGAGTTCGACACCGACGCCGACAACGGCTTCCGGCCGGCCGGTCTGTTCGACCTGGCCTCGGGAACGACGGCCGAGCCGGCCGTGGCGTCGCACTACGGCACGAGCTTCGCCGCGGGCAATGCCACCCACAACATGACCATGTACCGGGCGTCGAGCGGCGCCCTCGTGTTCGGCGCCGGCACCATTCGCTGGTCCTGGGGCCTGGACGCGACCCATGACGGGGCCGGTCCGGCGGCCAACCTGGCGATGCAGCAGGCCACCGTCAACGTCCTGGCCGACATGTCCGCCCAGCCCGGCACGCCGGCGGCGAACCTCGTCGCAGCCACGAAGTCGACCGACACGACGGCCCCGACCGCTGCGGTCACCACGCCGGCCTCGGGCGCCACCGTCGGCAACGGCAACGTGCTCAGCATCTCGGGCACGGCGACCGACACCGGCGGCGGCGTCGTCGCCGCCGTCGAGGTCTCGGTCGATGGCGGCACGACCTGGCACCGCGCCAACGGCACCACTTCGTGGAGCTACACCAGCTCGCTGGGCGGCACGGGAAGCCAGTCCATCCTGGTGCGAGCGGCCGACGACAGCGGCAACGTGCAGGCGACCCCGACCTCCCGGTCGGTGAACGTCGTGTGCCCCTGCTCGATGTTCGGGCTGTCCACGACCCCGGCCAACCCGTCCAGTGGCGATCCCTCCGCCATCGAGGTGGGTGCCAAGTTCACGTCGGACTCCAACGGCTGGATCACCGGCGTCCGCTTCTACAAGGGCGCCGGCAACACCGGCACGCACATCGGCAACCTGTGGACCTCGAGCGGTCAACTGCTGTCGACGGTGACCTTCACCAACGAGACGGCGACCGGCTGGCAACAGGCCACCTTCTCCGCACCCGTGCCGGTGACGGCCGGAACCACCTATGTGGTGTCGTACTTCGCGCCCGTCGGCAACTACTCCGATGACGCCGGCTTCTTCACCGCCGCGACCGGACCGGGCCCGCTCCACGGGCTGGCCAACGGGTCGAGCGGGGGCAACGGCGTGTACCGCGTCGGCTCCGATGTCTTCCCGATCCAGACCTCCGGGGCCGACAACTACTGGGTCGACGCGGTGTTGTCCACGTCGGCCCCGTCGGACACGGTGCCGCCGACCGTGCTCAGCCAGAACCCGTCGTCGGGAGCAACGAGCGTTCCCGCCAACACCACGCCGAGCGTGACCTTCTCCGAGGCCGTGCAGCCGGCGACCATCGCCTTCACGCTGACCGGTCCGGGCACGACCTCGGTCGCCGGCTCGGTCGCCTACAACACGACCACGAACACCGCCACCTTCACGCCGAGCGCGCCCCTGGCGGCGGGAACCACGTTCACGGCATCCGTGTCGGGCGTCAAGGACATCGCCGGCAACACGATGGTCGGGACCACGCAATGGACCTTCAAGTCGGCGGTCTCGAACCCGCCCGGGGTGTGTCCGTGCAGCATCTGGAGCGACTCGGCCACACCGGCCTTCGTGACCGAGAACGACGCGCACGCGCTCGAGCTGGGTGTCCGGTTCAGCGCGGACACGGCGGGATCCATCACCGGTATCCGGTTCTACAAGGGCCCGCAGAACACCGGCACCCACACCGGCACCCTCTGGTCGTCAACGGGAACCAAGCTGGCCACGGCCACCTTCACCAACGAGTCGGCGTCGGGCTGGCAGACGGTGACCTTCTCGTCGCCGGTGACCATCAGTGCCGGCACCACCTATGTCGCGTCGTACCACACCAACACCGGCTTCTACTCGGACACGCCCGGCCAGTTCACCAGCGCGGGCGTGGACAACTCTCCGCTGCACGCCCCGGCCACCTCGAGCGGGGCCGGCAACGGCTTGTACCTCTATGGCGCCAGCGGCTTCCCGAGCTCGACCTACCAGGGCACCAACTACTGGGTCGATGTCGTCTTCTCTCCAGGCGCGGACAACACCCCGCCGACGGTGACGACGAAGTCGCCGGCCGCGGGGGCGACGGGCGTGGCGTCGTCCACCGCGGTGACGGCGACGATGAGCGAGCGTCTTCAGTCCGGATCGGCCAGCCTGACCGTCACCGGCCCGAGTGGCGCCGTGGCCGGGACCACCTCGTACTCGGACTCGACCCTGACCGTGACGTTCACGCCGTCGGCGGCGTTGGCCGCATCGACGACCTACACAGCGACGCTGAGCGGAGCCAAGGACCTGTCCGGCAACGTGATCGCTGCCCCGGTGACCTGGTCGTTCACGACCAGCGCGCCTCCACCACCGTCGACGGGCCTGTTCAGCTCGACGTCGGTGCCGACGGTTCCCGCTGACAGCGACACGGGCAGCGTGGAGCTGGGCATGCGCTTCACCTCTGACACCGCGGGCTGGATCACGGGCGTGCGCTTCTACAAGGGCACGGGCAACACCGGCACCCACACCGGGAGCCTGTGGGGTCCCGACGGGACGCTGCTGGCCAGCGCCACGTTCACAGGTGAGAGCGCGACGGGATGGCAGACGGTGACCTTCGCGGCGCCGGTAGCCATCACCGCCGGTACCACCTACACGGTGTCGTACCACGCGCCGAGCGGGCATTACGCGGCCGACGAGCTGTACTTCAACAACCCCGTGGACCAGGCGCCGCTCCACGCGCCGGCCACGAGCAACGGTGTGTACCGCTACGGCGCCAGCGCGGCCTTCCCGAGCTCGTCGTATCGGGCCACGAACTACTGGGTCGACGTGAACTTCACGACCCAGAACCCGGCCGGCGCCTCGTCGTTCACGGCCGGCGCGCCGAGCACCCCGACGTCCCTGGCCATCGCGGCGGCGATGAGCGAGGCGATCGATCCCACCTCGGGATCGGATCCGAGCAGCTAGTCGCCAGAGCCTCTCGACCGCTGGGGGACCTCTGTCCGACCAGCCCATCCCTCGATCCCGAGAACAAAGCTGTTCCGAAGCCCGATTCGTGACGACAACCTCTTCGAACACCGATCACTCTCGAAAGCAATCCCCCGAACAGACAAGGAACTGGTGGCAGAAATGACAACGATGGGCGTGGCCGTTGTGGGCGCGGGCTACTGGGGCCCGAACCTCATCCGCAACTTCTTCGCGAACCCCGACTGGGACCTGCGCTGGGTCGTCGACCTCGACGAGGAGCGGGCGCGCAACGTCACCCGCTCGGCTCCCGGTGTCCGGATCACGTCGGACCTCAACGACGTGCTCGACGATCCCGAGGTCGTGGCGGTGGCCGTGGCCACCCCGGCCGCGACCCACACCGCGATCGTGCTGGCCTGCCTCGAGGCGGGCACGCCACGTGCTGGTCGAGAAGCCGCTGGCTCCATCGTTGGCCGACGGCCAGAAGCTGGTCACCGTCGCCGACGAGCGGGGTCTGACGCTCATGTGCGACCACACCTACTGCTACACGCCGGCGGTGCTCAAGATCCGCGAGCTCGTCCAGTCGGGCCACATCGGCGACGTCCAGTACTTCGACTCGGTTCGAGTCAACCTCGGCCTGGTCCAGCCCGACATCGACGTCCTGTGGGACCTCGGACCGCACGACCTGTCGATCCTCGACTTCATCCTGCCGGCGGACATGCGGCCGACGGCAGATCTCCGCCTTCGGGGCCGATCCGGTCGGTGCCGGTCACCTGTGCGTCGGCTACCTCACCATGCCGCTCGGCGGCGACGCCGTGGCCCACGTGCACCTGAACTGGCTGAGCCCGACCAAGGTCCGCACGACGCTGATCGGTGGCTCGAAGCAGATGGTCGTGTGGGACGACCTCAACCCGTCCCAGCTCATCAGCATCTATGACCGGGGCGTCGAGTTGCGCGAGCCGGCCGCCGGCGACGACCGCTACCAGGCCCAGATCGCCTATCGCCTCGGCGACATGGTGGCGCCGTCGCTGCGGGAGTCAGAGCCGCTGCAGGGCGTCGTCACCGAGTTCGCCTCGGCCATCCGTGAGCACCGGCCGGCGCTCACCGACGGACGAGCCGGGCTGCGGGTGCTGGAACTGCTCGAAGCGGCCAGTCGCAGCCTGGACGCCGGCGGCACCTTCCAGGACCTGGAGGGGGCTCGATGACCGACCTCCTCGATCTGGCCCCGACCTTCGCGGGCCAGCGCATCCTCGTCACCGGCGGGGCCGGTCTCGATCGGCTCGACCATCATCGATCAGCTGATCCCGTTCCAGCCGGCCGAGATCGTCGTGCTCGACGACTTCAGCCGCGGGCGGTTGGCCAACCTCGTCCAGGCCCTCGAGTCCGATCGCGTGACGGTCGTCGAAGGTGACATCCGCGATCCCGAGACGGTGGCCAAGGCCATGGCCGGCATCGACCTCGTGTACCACCAGGCGGCCATCCGCATCACCCGCTGCGCCGAGGAGCCGCGACTGGCGCTCGAGGTGCTGGCCGACGGCACGTTCAACGTCGTCGAGGCGGCGGTCGATGCGGGCGTGACGAGGGTCATCGCCGCGTCGTCCGCATCGGTCTACGGTCAGGCCGACGTGCTCCCGACCGACGAGACGCACCACCCATGGAACAACGACACGCTCTACGGCGCGGCCAAGGCGTTCAACGAGGGCATCCTGCAAGTCGTTCGAGCCAGATGCGCGGCCTCCACTACGTGGCTCTGCGCTACTTCAACGTCTACGGACCGCGCATGGACATCCACGGCGTCTACACCGAGGTGCTGGTGCGCTGGATGGAGCGGATCGAGGCCGGCGAACCCCCGTTGATCCTGGGCGACGGCAGCCAGACGATGGACTTCGTCCACATCGCCGACATCGCCCGGGCCAACCTGCTCGCCGCGGCGACCCCGCACGTGGGCCAGGCGTTCAACGTGGCCACGGGGATCTCGACCAGCCTGGCCGAGCTGGCCGCCGAGCTCACCAGGGTCATGGGTGCCGAGGACCTCGGCGTCGGTCCACGGACCCGAACGGGCCACCAACGGCGTCCGCTCGCGACGGGCGGACGTGACCAAGGCGGCCGAGCTGCTCGGGTTCACCTCGTCGGTCGACCTCACCGAGGGTCTGGCCGATCTCGTCCGCTGGTGGCGGTCCGAGCGCCGCGTCGCCGCCGAGGCGGCCTCATGACCGTCCGTCCCGACATCGACCGCCCGGCGGATCCGTCATGACCATCCCCGTGATGCGCCCATGGCTCGGCGATGCCGAGCAGGAGGCCGTCGCCGCGGTGCTGGCCTCCGGCTGGATCGCGCAGGGTCCCAAGGTGCGAGCGTTCGAGGAGCAGCTGGCCGCGACGGTCGGCGCCGCGCACGGCGTGGCCGTGTCCAGCTGCACGGCCGGGCTGCATCTGGCCCTGCACATCCTCGGTGTCGGACCTGGCGACGAGGTCATCGTCCCGTCTCTGTCGTTCATCGCCACGGCCAGCTCGGTTGTGCAGACGGGCGCGCAGCCGGTGTTCGCCGATGTCGACGAGGCCACCCAGAACCTGACGCCGAAGCTGATCGAGGCGATGATCACCGAGCGCACGCGGGCGGTCATGGTCGTCCACCAGGCCGGCGTGCCCGCCGACATGGCCGCCATCCACGACCTCTGCGATCCGCTCGGGATCGCCATCGTCGAAGACGCGGCGTGCGCCATCGGCAGCACGTTCGGGGGAGCGATGGTGGGGGCTCAGGCCGACCTGGCCGTGTTCTCGTTCCACCCTCGCAAGATCATCACGACCGGCGAGGGCGGCATGATCCTCACCCGCAACGCCGACTGGGCGGCGCGGCTCGGCCAGCTGCGCGAGCACGGGATGAACCACAGCGCCTTCGATCGCCAGCTCACGTCGGGCCCCGTGATCGAGTCCTACCTCGAGCCCGGGTTCAACTACCGCATGACCGATCTGCAGGCCGCCATCGGGCTCACGCAGTTGACCAAGCTCGACGACATCGTCGCCGAGCGCCGGGCCCAGGCTCGCCGCTACCAGGAGCTGCTGCTCCCGGTGCCCGGCCTGCAGACCGTCGTCGACCCCGCCGGGGGCACCAGCAACTTCCAGTCCTTCTGGATCGTGCTGCCCGACGACTTCGGTGTGACCCGCGACGAGCTGCTCGGCCGGCTCGACGCCGCCGGCGTCTCGGCCCGTCGCGGGATCATGGCCTCGCACCTCGAGCCGGCCTACGCCGGTCGGTCGGGTCCGCTCCCGGTCACCGAGCGGCTCACCGCTCAGTCGCTCATCCTGCCGTTGTTCCACGGGATGACCGAGGCCGATCAGGATCTCGTCGTGTCGGTCATCCAGGCCGCAGCCAGGAGAACAGCATGAAAGGGGACCTGCTCCCGTGACCACGATCGATACGCCCACGCGCAAGATCCCGTTGGTCGACCTCGCGGCCCAACATGCCGAGGTCGCCGACGAGGTCAATGCCGGGATGCAGCGCATCATGACGACCGGTGGCTTCATCGGCGGGACCGAGGTCGCCGACTTCGAGTCCGAGCTGGCGACGTGGTGGGAGCGTGACCACGCCGTCGGCGTCGCCAACGGCACCGACGCCATCGAGATGATGCTGCGCGCCGCCGGGATCGGTCCTGGCGACGACGTGCTGCTGCCGGCCAACACGTTCATCGCCACGGCCGGCGCCGTCGTGCGCGCCGGCGCCAAGCCGGTGTTCGTCGACGTCGATCCGACCTACCTGCTCATCGACCCCGAGCAGGTCGCCGCCCGCTTGACGATGCGGACCCGGGCCGTCATCGCCGTCCACCTCTTCGGGCAGATGGCGCCGGTCGAGGCCCTGCAGGAGATCCTGGCCGGATCGTCGATCCTGTTGTTCGAGGATGCCGCTCAGGCCCACGGCGCTCGTCGCTTCGGGCAGACGTCGGGCGCGGTCGGCCTGGCCGCCGCCACCAGCTTCTACCCCGGCAAGAACCTCGGCGCCTACGGCGACGGTGGCGGCGTGCTCACCGATCGAGCCGAGCTGGCTCGCCGCGTGCGCCTGCTCGGCAACCACGGCGAGGTCGCCAAGTACGACCACGCCGAGCTCGGCTTCAACTCACGACTCGACGCGCTCCAGGCCGTCGTGCTGAGGGCCAAGCTGGCCCGCCTGGATGTCTGGAACCAGGCCCGCCGCGACGCCGCCGCTCGCTACAGCGAGATGCTCGGCGACGCTCCGGCGCTGTGGCTCCCCGAGACCATGCCCGGCAACGAGCACGTGTGGCATCTCTACCCGATCCGGCTGGCCCGCCGCGACGAGCGTCTTGGCCGCGCTCAACCAACGTGGGGTCGGCGCCGGCGTCCACTATCCCGTGCCGGTGCACCTCCAGGGTGCGTTCTCCGAGCTCGGACACCGCCGGGGTGACTTCCCCCACGCCGAGGACGCCGCCAGCCGCCTGCTCTCCCTCCCGCTGCACGGCCACCTGTCGGTGGCCGATCAGGAGCTCATCGCCGATCTGGTCGTCGACCTGGCCCGCTGATCTCGGCCATGGCCGCCGACGCGGTGGCCGCCGCATCGGTCGGTCCATCGCCCGGTCCCGAGTCGGATTCGGCCCGTGCGGGCGGCGTCGGCGATGTCACTGCTGCCCGGTCCGGTCCCGATCACCACCTCGAAGCGCTGACCCCCGAGGGTCTGGGCCAGCTGGGTGGCCCGCTCGGCCCTGGCCACGAGCGCCTCGGCCGTGTCGCCGGGCAGATGGGGGAAGGCCACCCCGACGCTGGCGTGCAGCCGCCACTCGTACCCGTCGGCGACGGTCGGCTCGGCGATGGCGTCGATGAGTCGCTGGGCCAGGCGCGCCACCGGTTCGTAGCCCAGGACGTCCTCGCACACGATGGCGAAGCGCCGACCGAGCACCAGGACCGAACCGGACGCATCGATGACGCTCCTGATCCGCGCTTCCACCACGCTCAGTGGCCGCGAATCGAGGAGGGGCTCGGTGGCGTCGCCGGCCTCGACGACGGTCTCGAGATCGACCATCAGCGTCGCCATGGTGGTGGCCAGGCCGCGGTGGCGCTCGAGGGCCTGGTCGACCTGGCGGACGAGGGCGGCCCACGCCACCTCGGCCCGGGCCTGATCGAGTCCGTGGTGCCCGGCGTCCCATCCGGTCGCGGCGATGGGTGCCTCGATGCCACCCAGGCCGGCGAAGAACACGATGTGGCCGATGGCGGCTCCGTCGCGATCGAGGAGCGGCCGCGCCGACAACAGCCCGGACATGTACGGCTGAGTGAAGCGCTGCAGACCGACGAACAGGTGGGGGAGCCGACGCGGCGAGATGATCTGATCGAGCAACGAGTGAGACGCGCCGGTGATGGCGGTGAGCCAGCGCCGGCCGAGCGACGCCGACATCGACAGGCCCGTCACCTCGCACCAGGCGTGGTTGACGGCCACCGCGTCGCCGTCCCGATCGAGCACCAGGATCGGGATGGGCAGCTCGGCGACGGCCAGCGCAATGGTCGCGGCGGCCGATTCGAGGTCGGTCCACCGGGGCGTGCCGTCGAAGTGCGCGAGCTGATCGACCGCGGCCCCATCGGCGACCGTCATCGTCGGGAGGCTGTCGATGCCCGTCGACTCGAGCTGGGCATGCTCGAGGCACAGCCCGCGCACGGTGACGCGAGGTCCCGACTCGACGACCACGAGGTCGAGCTCGGCACTCGCTTGGCCACACCAGCAGCGAACAGGCGTCATGCCGCCCGATTCGTCGCGCTCATACATGTTTGTCCCCCTTGAGGACGAGCGTCGCCCGGCCGGCTGAAGAAAACCCCGTCTCCAACCTGAAGTTCTCCTGAACTTCCTTTCCTTCCAGGGCAAATGCACGCGAGAATGGCACCTCGGGCGAGAGCTGGGATATTCCCAGAGGGAGAGAGAACCATCATGAGTCCTACGGCAGCGCGAGTGCTCGTTGTCGACGACGACCCATTCATGTGCGAAGCGTTGAGCATGGCGCTTGGCTCTGAGGGGTATCAGGTGCGCACCGAGACGAGCGGCACCTTCATCGACCGGAGCTTCACCGAGTTCAAACCCTCGGTGGCGCTCATAGACCTGAACCTTCCAGACGGACCTGACGGATTCGCCATCGCCCGTCGGCTGCGGGCCATGAGCGACCTGCCGCTGATGTTCGTGAGCGCATCCGAGAAGGTCGAGGACCGCTTGACCGGATTCCGGCTGGGCGCCGACGACTTCGTGGCCAAGCCGTTCACGATGGCCGAGCTGCTCGAGCGCGTGAAGGTCCTTCTGCGTCGTTCCAACCAGTTGGCGTCTCCGGTCATGGAGGTGGGCGACATCCGCATCGACGACCGGTCCCACGTGGCCACGCGGGCGGGCCACGTCCTGCCGCTGCGCAACCTCGAGTACCGGCTCCTGTCGACGTTCTGTCGCAACCCGGGCCAGGCCTTGTCGAAGACGCAGCTGCTCGACGCCGTCTGGGGGTTCGCCCTCTCCGACGTCAACCTCGTCGAGGTGCACGTGAGTCATCTGCGGTCCAAGCTCGAGGCTCACGGACCACGGGTGATCAACACGATCCGCAGCGTCGGCTACGTCCTCCAGGTCGAACCGACGGCGGCCTGAGGGCCAGTCGTCCCCCCCGGACCCGGACTCCGTCCGCCGTGGACACCATCGAGCCCACCCGGGCTCGCCCGTCGGTCCGACCCCGGATCTCGGTGGTCGTGCCGGCCTACAACTACGCCCGCTTCCTCACGGAGTGCGTTCGCAGCGTGTTGGCCCAGGAGGACGTCGATCTCGACGTCTTGATCATCGACGACGCGTCGAGCGATGACACCGCTGAGGTGGCCCTCGAACTGGCCCGGACCGACGATCGCGTCAAGGTGATCGTCCACGAGCAGAACAAGGGCCACATCGACACCTTCAACGAGGGTCTCTTCGCCGTCGACGGCACCTATGTCGTGCTGCTCGACGCCGATGACCTGTTGCCCGTGGGCTCGCTGGCCCGGGCGACCGCCCTGCTCGAGGCGCGCCCCGATGTGGGGTTCGTGTCCGGCTGGCCGGTGTCGTTCACCGGTGAGCCGCCCGACGTGCCCGTCGGCGAGGTGAAGAGCTGGTCCATCTGGACCGGTCACGACTGGGATGCGGCCCGGTGCGAGAGTGGCTACAACTGCATCTCGACGCCCGAGATCGTGATGCGGGCGTCGGTCATGCGCGAGACGGGCGGGATGAAGGCGTCGCTGCCCCACACCGCGGACTTCGAGCTGTGGATGCAGCTCGCGGCCCGGTCCAACGTCGGGCGCATCAACGGCCCGCCGCAGGGCTACTACCGCATCCACTCCGAGAGCATGCTCCGGTCGAGCTTCGCCGAGAGCGTCATCGACCTGGCCCAGCGCCGCGACGCCTTCGCTTCGCTGTTCGCCGGCCCGGCCGGCGAGTGGCCCGACGCTGACCTGCTCCACGACACGGCACGGCGCAAACTCGCCGATCAGGCGCTGGGCCGGGCCAGCCGGGCCTACGAGCGGGGCCGGACCGACGAGGTGGCCGTCGACGAGCTGATCCGGTTCGCCTTCGACGTGTGGCCCAACGCCCAGCAGCTCCCCGAGTGGCGGGCCCTGACCCGCCGGCGTCGCGTCGGGCCGCAGGTGGCCAAGATCATGCCTCCCTTCGTGGCGCGTGCCGCTGGCCCGGCGGGCGGGCGACGAGCTGAAACTGCGCAAGTGGCGACGGACAGGCGTGATGTGACCGAGCTCCTCCCCGACGCGCCGGGCGCCCCTGACGTTGCGGTCCCCCCGACTCAGTTCGGCTCGCAGATGCGCCGCAGCGTGGCGTGGAGCGCGGCCGACGTCGGCGTCTCGCGCTTCGGCCAGTTCGCCCTCGGCGTCATCGTGGCGCGCATCCTCATGCCCAAGGACTTCGGCGTGTTCGCCGTGGCCCTGGTCGTGCACGCCGTCGTGTTCAGCATCAGCGACTTCGGTGTCAGCTCGGCGCTGATCCGCGACGAGGTCGACGACCGGGCCCGCGCCGCCCCGACGGTGGCCATGATCGCGGTGGTCAGCAGCTTCGTCCTCGGCGTCCTCATGGCCGTGTCGGCCCCGCTGCTCGCCAACCTGCTCGGCTCGCCCAAGGCGGCGGCAGCCATCGCCGTCATGGCGCTGAACCTGCCCCTGGCCGGCCTGGCCGCCGTGCCTGCCGCACTGATGCGTCGCGACTTCCGCATGGACAA
Source organism: uncultured Microthrixaceae bacterium (assembly GCA_963734965.1). Classification (GTDB taxonomy): domain Bacteria; phylum Actinomycetota; class Acidimicrobiia; order Acidimicrobiales; family Acidimicrobilacustridaceae; genus UBA4742. The sequence continues at coordinate 1,058,351 of CAVTJK010000003.1, forward strand.
GATCTTCGTCGCCGACACCGCCAACACCGTCGCCACGGGGATCGTGGTGCTCCTGTTGGCCACCGCCGGGTGGGGGCCCATGGCCCTGGCCTGGTCCTGGGTGGCGGGCCAGGCCCTGTCGACGGTCGTGTTCATGTTCTACAAGCCGGGCCGCTTCTGGCCGGGCTGGGACCGGTCCGAGGCGCGTCGCCTGCTGCACTTCGGGATCCCGCTGGCCGGTGCCAACATCGTGTCGTTCACCATCCTCAACGTCGACTTCATCATCGTCGGGCGAGCGCTCGGCGCCGCCGCCCTCGGCCTGTACGTGCTGGCCTTCAACATCTCGGGCTGGCCGATGTCGGTGTTCGGATCGATCATCCGCAGCGTCTCGCTGCCCGCCTTCGCCAAGTTGCAGCGCGACGGCGAGGAGATGCCCGAGCAGTTCGCCAAGGCCCTGCGCCTGGTGGCCTCGGTGACCCTGCCCGTGTGCCTGTTGCTCGGCGCGCTGGCTCGGCCGCTGGTGCTGACGGTCTACGGCCACAAGTGGTCGCTGGCCGCCACGGCGCTGGTGTTCCTGAGCCTGTTGGGCGCGGCTCGGGTCCTCATCGAGCTCATGGGTGACTTCCTCATCACCCTCGGCCGCACCCGTGCCGTGTTCCTCGCTCAGCTCCCGTGGTTCGTCGGGCTGGTGGCGGCGCTCATCATCGGGGTGCGGACCCATGGCATCGCCGGCGCCGGCGCCGCCCAGGCCATCATCTCGATCGGGCTCATGATCCCCATCTACCTGTTCTTCCTCCGCCGCTGCGGCGTCAGCGTCGCCCTGGTGGCCAGGGCCCTGTGGTCGCCGCTGTTCTGGTCGCTGGCCGCGGCCGTCGTCGCCTACCTCGTCGCCCGCACGATCCCCAACACGCTGCTGGCCTGCGCCGCGGGCGGGGCGGCGGGGCTGTTGGTCTACACCGTGCCCAACCTCTCCTACCTCCGCGAGGGCATACGGGCGGCGCGCGCCGGGCGCTCGGGCGGCGCCCCCGACCCGGATCCGGGTCCGGAATCGACCGTCGTGGCCGCCGCCGTCGTCGGCGGAGGCCACGCATGAGCCCGGACCCGGAGCCGCCGTCCGCCGTCGTCGTCTTCGGCGCGACGCGCCCTCGATCGGGTCAAGGGCCGCTCGCGGCAACTGGTCGAGATCGTGAACCGCGACGGCTTGCGGGTCACCATGGGCACCGTGCTCGAGCGGAGCGCGGCGCGCGTCGTGTCCGGGGGCCGACCGATCCAGCTGTTCGTCCGTCGCGACCATGTCCTGGCCGAGCCGAGGGCGCTTCCGCCGCGGCGCCACGCCGGGCCATCCGACTCGCTCACGCTGAACTGGATCACGGCGCCGCCGGCTCCAGCACTCCGGCGGCATGGAGGTGGCGCTGCGGACCATCAGCCTGCTCGAAGCGCGTGGCCATGACTGCCACATCTATGTCCTGTACCTCGGCAGCCAGCGCGACATCGTCGCCCAGCGCCAGTTCCTCGACCAGCGCTACCCGGACATGCGGGCGGGAGTCTCGATCGTCGATGACGGGATGCGACCCGCCGACGCCGTCTTCTCCACGGCCTGGCCTACGGCCTATGCCTCGCGTGCCACCGCCTCCGAAGGTGTCCGCTTCTACCAGGTGTGCGACTTCGAGTCGATGTTCTATCCGGCCGGGTCGAACGCCGTGCTGGCCGAGGACACCTACCGGTTCGGCTTCCAGGGCCTGACCTTGGGCCCGTGGCTGGCCGACAAGCTCGAGCGCGAGTTCGACATGCCCTGTGACCACTACGACTTTCCCGGTCGATCTCGACACCTACCGCTGCGACGAGCGCTCCGCGCGCAACGGCGTCGTGTTCTACTTCCGTCCCGACACCCCCCGGCGCGCGTCCGAGCTGGGCATGCTCGCCCTCGAGCTGTTCGCCCGGCGCCATCCCGAGGTCGACATCCACCTCATCGGGCAGTCGATCCGCTGGCGGCGGCCGACCTTCCGCTACATCGACCACGGTCACCTCTCGACGTCGGAGTTGAACGCCCTCTACAACCGGTGCTCGGCCGGGCTCGTCTTGTCGCTGACCAACATGTCCCTGCTCCCGACCGAGCTGTTGGCCAGTGGCTGCGTCCCCGTGATGAACGACGCCGAGCACACCCGCATGTCGTGCGACAGCCCCTTCGCCCGGTTCGCCACGCCGACGCCCGCGGCCTTGGCCGACGAGCTCAGCGCCGCCGTCGAGCAGGCGTTCGATCCGGAGGAGCGGGCCAAGATCGCGGCGAGCGTCGGACAGGTCGGCTGGGAACGCGTCGCCGACCAACTCGAGTCGGGCATCCGCAACGGCTTGGCCCGGGCCCGCGCCGACACCGAGCGCTGACCGTGGGGCCGACGACGATGCCGGCGACGCGCCCGACTTCGGCATCGGGCCTTCAGGCAACGGCCAGGCCGGCTTCAGGTTGGCTTCAGGGCGCCAAGAGACGATAGGGACAGGATGTATCTCGCGACCCGGGCCGCGCCCCGGACGGACCTCTGACGGCAGTCGAGCCGGCCCCGACGAAGGGCCGGGTGTCGCGCAACGTCGTCATGCTGGGCTTCACCAGCATGTTCACCGACATCTCCTCGGAGATGGTCGCCTCGGTCCTGCCCCTCTTCTTCGTGGCTGAGCTCGGTTTCGGGCCCTTGCAGTTCGGGGCGGTCGACGGCATCTACCAGGGCCTGGGCGCGGTGCTGTGCATCTTCGCCGCCGTGGCCGCCGATCGGCGCCAGCGCCACAAGCGGGTGGCGGGCGCCGGCTACAGCCTGTCGGCGGGCGCCGGGCTGATCCTCGTCGTGGCCAGCGGCAGCTGGGTTCCGGTGCTCGGCTCGCTCTACCTCGATCGTCTCGGCAAGGGCATCCGCACCGCTCCCCGCGACGCGCTCATCTCGCTGAGCAGCGCCAAGGACCGGCTCGGCTACTCCTTCGGCGTGCACCGATCCCTCGACACCGCTGGGCGCCATCATCGGACCGTTGCTGGCCGCCTTCCTGCTGGCCCGCAACCCGACGGGCTTCAACGTCGTCTTCGTCGTCAGCTTCTTCGTCGCCATCATCGGGCTCGGCGTCTTGTTCTTCTTCGTCGAGGATCGCCGGGTCCAGACGGCCCCGGGCCCGACCACGACGGCGTGGTCCGTGCTGCGATCGGCCTTCGTGCTGCTGCGCGACCAACGGTTCCGGCGCATCTGGCTCCTGGCTGTCGGCTTCGCGCTCCTGACGCCCGGCGACGCCCTGCTCTACCTGGCCCTCGAGCACCGGGTGAACCTCAGCGCCGGCTACTTCCCGCTGCTGTACTTCGGCACGTCGGTCGTGTTCCTGGTCGCCGCCATCCCGTGCGGTCGCCTGGCCGACCGCATCGGTCCCCTCAAGGTGTTCATAGGGGGCGAAGCCCTCCTGTTCGGCGCCTTCGCTACCGTGGGCTCCCACGCCACCGGGCTCGGCATCGTCTTGTTGATGCTCATCCTGCTCGGGGCGTACTACGCCTCGACCGACGGAGTGCTCATGGCGCTGATCAGCCCGCTCATCCCGGACTCGCTGCGCACGAGCGGCATGGCCGTGTTCGTCGCCGCCATCGCCCTGGGCCACATGGTCGCCTCGATCGCCTTCGGCGCCGCCTGGAGCGCCTACGGCCCGAGCGCCGCCGTCCACCTGTTCATGTACGGCCTGGCCGGGGTCATCGTCGTCGGGGCGTGGGTGCTGCACCGGACCGAGCTCGCCCCCGTCTCGTGAGCCGGCGCCGCATCGCCGGCTTCATCGCCCTCTGCATCGTCTGCATCGCCGGGGCCGTGGGCTACGCCGTCGCCGCCGACCGCGGGGTCAACCACCCGGGGCGGCGCCAAGCCCGCGGCATCGGCCACCCCGGCCGCCCTCGCCGCCCTGGCCGCCCAACCCCACGTCCTGTTCCGCTCGACCGACATCCACGACCGTACGGCCGGCTGGGCGTGGCCGCCGTCGACGCCCTCGATCATCCGGCGTGGACCAGCCTGAGCTGCGAGCGGGTCGCCTTCGCCGGCGGGCGGGGGCTCTGCATGGTGGCCAACCGCGGCGCCATCACGACCTACAAGGTCGTGGTGTTCGACCAGGCCTTCCATCAGGTGTCGAGCGTCGACCTGGCCGGGCTGCCCAGCCGCGCGCGGGTCTCGTCCGACGGGCGCTACGGAGCCACCACGACCTTCGTCACGGGAGACTCCTATGCCGGGGCCAACTTCTCGACCCGCACCGAGCTCTACGACATGCGCTCGGGCAAGTCTCTCGGCAACCTCGAGCAGTTCACGGCCCGGCGCAACGGCCAGGTCATCGACGCGGTCGATCGCAACCTCTGGGGGGTCACCTTCGCCGCCGACAGCAACACCTTCTACGCGACGCTGAGCACCGGCGGGACGCAGTACCTCGCTCGCGGCGACGTCGCCGCCCGGACCCTGACGGTGCTGCGGTCCGGTGTCGAGTGCCCGTCGCTCTCGCCCGACGGTACGAAGATCGCCTTCAAGAAGCGGGTCAGCGGTCCACTCGGTCGCGTCGAGTGGCGTCTGTCGGTGCTCGACGTCGACGACGCTGGTCGATCACCCGCTGGCCGAGACCCGCAGCGTCGACGATCAGGCCGAGTGGCTCGACAACAACACGGTGCTGTACTCGATCCCCCAGGTCCGAGTCGGGCTCACCCACCCAGGACACGTGGTCGGTGCCGGCCGACGGCAGCGGCCACCCGTCCCGCTTCCTGAGCGGTGCCTATTCGACGACGGTGGTGCCGGCCAGCGCACAGACCCAGACCTCGACCTGATCGGGCGCTCGTCTCGGCCATCGCGGAGACCCTGACCTCGACCTGACCCGGCGCTCGACTCGGGCGGCGGAGAGACCCAGGACCTCAGCCTGAGCCGACGCTCGACTCGGGGACCGACGGGGGAGTGGTGGCGGTCAGGTCCGGTCTGCGGGACCAGACCCGACGACGCCCCACCGGTGAGCCGCCAGAAGGCGCCGGTCGCCCCGACCATCAGGGCGAACACGCCCATGATCATGGTGAAGCTCATCATGTCGGCCGTGGCGAACATGATCATCATGGCCACGCCGATCCCGGCCAGGGCCTGACCCACCTCGTGGGTGAGGGGATCGGTGGCCCGCAGCCGGGCCCCGCGGGCCGTGCAGATGACGATGAAGAAGAAGATGAACATCACGGCCAGTCCGACGGCGCCGGTCTCGGTCAGGGTGTACAGGTACCAGTTGTCGAAGACCTGGTGGGTGGCCGGATAGAGCGTGTTGAACCCACGCCCGAACCACGGGTGCTGCCAGAAGTAGTGCCCGGCGATCTGATAGCGCCCGACCCGCGCCGTGGTGCTGTCGTCCTCGTTGATCTTGGTGAACAGCGCAGTGAGCGTGCCGATCAAGCCGGGGATGGCGACGCGGAGAGCGCCGACGAACAGCAGGATGACCACGACGACCCGTCCTCGGCGCCGCCAGGACCAGTCGGCCGAGATGGCCATCAGCGTGACGACGGCGGCGACGACTCCGGTGCGGGTCAGGGCCATCGGCAGGACGGCGCCGATCAGGCCGACCTCGGCCCAGGCCACACCGGCGAGGCCAGCGGCCCCGCGTGCGGAAGGCGTACACGATGGCCAGCGGCAGCACGAGCCCGAGCAGCGATCCCAACTCGATCGGGTGCAGCGTGGTCGACTGGACGCGGATGAACAGCGAGCGACCCTGGTCCTGGAGCACGGCGTTGCGGACCAGCCCCGGGATGGCCAGGCTCTGACCGGCGTTGTACCCGGTCAGGAACTGCACCAGCCCGAAGGTGGCGACGAAGGCGGCGCCGTGCACCAGCCGGCGCATCAAGGTGTGGGCCCGCTCGAGGCTGGTGATGCCGTCGGCCGTCAGCAGGGCGACGCCCATGAGCGACGCGACGTTCAGCAGCCCACGCTCGGCACCGAGGCCCTCCTCAGTCAGGAACGGGTGGCTGAACAGGGTGATGTCGCTGATCAGCACGGTGAGGAAGAGGAGCAGGAAGGCGATGCGGATCGGCTGGCGCCCGCGGTCGACCCCTTGGCCGCCAGCCGATCTTGGCCACGAGCCACCAGACCAGGAAGCCCATGCCCAGCAGGTTGGCCGGCGTGCCGCTGGCCCCTATCGGCTTGATGACCAGTGGCGACGGGATGCAGAACGACAGGACGAGATAGAGGGTGAGCGCCGACACGGCATCGACGCGATGGGCCGTGACGCGATCGACGAAGCCGCCGAGGCGGCGGAGCTCGTGGCTGGCGATGGCGGGGACCGGGCGATGCCGGTTCGCCGGTCACCGTGACGGGGACGGCCAGATCCGGACCTGGCCCGTCGGGCGGCCCTGCGCCCGCCGCCTCAGATGCCCGTCGCTCGGTCCGGCTCGTGCGGGTCATCTACGTCGGGAGCTGGGGGCCGGCTCCCGTAGTCGGGGTCGGACAGCTGATCGAGGAGCCGGAACGGGCTGGTCGACGTGGCCATTTCGATGGGCGTCGGCGCTTGCTCGGCGGCCTTGCGGCGCTTGCGGGCGGCGGCCATCGAATCGACGAGGAAGGTGAGCCCCAGCGAGACGATGAGCCCGACCCCGCCGACGAAGATCAGGGCCTTGACCTTGGCCCCGATGATCTTGGTGGGACCGTCGGGCGGACCGAGGTTCCGGGGCGAGTAGGCGATGCTCGGTGTCGACGCTTGTTCTGGGCCTGGAACGCGTCGGTTGTCTCGTGCATCAACCGGAAGAAGGTGTTGTACGAGCTGGTGGCCGCTTCGGGGCTCGGGCCGTTCACGGTCACGACGATGTAGGGGTTGGCGGCGAACGGGACGGCGACGTTGTAGTCGGCGCTGCCCCCGGCCTTGACGCACGCTGTCCTTGAAGGCGTTGTTCGACAGCGTCGGGGCGACGAGGGTGGCGAACTCGGCCGGCGAGCCGGCCAGTGGGTTCTGGTCCTGGGTGTTCTTGGATTGAGGCGGCTGGACGAACAGGACCTTGCCCGTCACCTGGTACGTGGGCTTGACGCCGGCCAGCACCAGGCCGGCCAGCGCGCCGAAGAAGATCAGGCACGGGATCAGCACGTACCAGCGCCGGCGGAGCACGTTCACCGAGGCCCAGAACTCCACGTGTTTCGACCTCTCAGGTGGCTGGTCCGACCCGCCACGGCGCGTGGGAACGGGAGACCTCAGGTTACTACGGCGACCCCCTCTCATTCACGACGCCACGCGCCGGTTTCTGAGGCCGTTCGGCGCGGCTGGCCGGCGCCGTCTGGGCCCGCCGGCTCGGGCCGTCCTGCCCACTGTCGGCGCGCTTCGTTACGGTCGGGTGACGCTCGATCGCAACAGGCCCCTATCGGCGGTTTCCTGGGCGCTGAGGTCGCCGAGCGCGGCCGGCTCGCCGCGCCCCGAGCCAGGGGCGCATCGCAGCGGCGACGGGCGGGTTCGGGCGAGCGGCGTCGTCGCCTCGGCGCCGCTTTCGCCCTGTGGATACGGCGCTCGCCCACAAATTTCTGGAAAACTTGCTGGTCACCCTGCGTGCCCGATGGCCATACAAGGGCTTAGCAGCTTGGGCCAGATTTCGATCCGATGACCTGCGTCGATGCCGACGAGCGGCGGCCGGGCTGACCGCAGCACGCGCGCACTGGGACGAGACATCGTGTGACGCGTGTCTCCTGTTCACGGTCGCGCCATGGTTGGGTTCCCCATCGGTCGTCATGGATTTGTTACATTCGCAACACACCGACGGTGAGCACTTCGATGGGTCATAGGACCTAGAAAGTGCTCAAGGTCGTAAGCCGACTCTCCCGATACTTTTCTCAGCCCTCCCACCGGACCTGTCTGGCGCATCCAGCACTGCGTGCCAGGCAGCGGGCGACAAGACCGCCTGACAACCCGAAGGAAGCCGATGATCTCATCTCCTAACGCGCGCGCCCACATTTCGTTCAGCGCAGCTCAACGACGGGTGCTGGCCGTGTTCCTGTGCCTGGCCATGGTCGGCGCCTCGGCCATGATCACCTTCGGCTCCTCGCTGTTCCCATCGGCGGAGGCCACGGCGCAGGCCGAGACCGTCTTCGGGTCGGCCGTCCCCACGGTCGCCAGCGAGGCCGACAGCCGGGCCGTCGACGTGGCCACCCGCCTGAAGGTGACGACCGACGGCAAGATCACCGCCATCCGCTTCTACAAGTCGGCCCAGAACACCGGCGTCCACACCGGCGCCATCTGGGGTACCGGTGGGCACGTGCACGCGTCGGTCACGTTCAAGAACGAAACGGCCTCGGGCTGGCAGGTCGCGACGTTGTCGAAGCCGATGAGTCTCAACGCCGGCACGACGATCATCGTCGCCTACCACGCCCCGGTCGGTCACTACGCCGACGACCCGAACTACTTCGCCGGCAAGGGCGCGGGTGCGGCCCACATCCAAGCCATGCCCGACGTGACCTCGAAGCCCAACGCGCTCTACCACTACGGCACGACGCCGGCCTTCCCCACCAGCACCTGGAAGGCGTCCAACTACTACGTCGACGCCGTCTTCGTGCCCAAGACGGCCGGCGTGCCGGTCACCCCGCCGCCCACGGCCGCGCCCACTACCGCCGCACCGACCACGGCGGCACCGACGACCGCGCCTCCGACGACCACGCACGTGACCACGCCGCCGCCGACGACACCGCCGCCCTCCGGTGACAACCCCTGCCCGCTGACCAAGGCCGCGCAGTCCTGCTGGGCCGCCCACACCGGCGTACCGGGCTTCACCGAGGCACAGATCCTGGCCGGCCAGAGCAACCTCACCCACGTGGTCGGCAACCTCACGGTCACGACTCCCGGCACTGTGATCAACAATCAGTGGATCGATGGCTGCATCGCCGTCAAGGCCAACAACGTGACGATCTCGAACGTCGCTCGTTCGCTCGGCCGAGCAACTGCCGAGGCGGCAATCAGCGCTCGGCCGGTGGTGTGATCGACACGGGTGGTGATGACACGGGTGCCCCGACGGTCACTGATGGTGAAGGACACCGAGATCGACGGCATGAAGCCGGGCATCGACGCCATCGGCATCGGCGGACGCCAACCTCACCTGCGATCCGCTGCAACGTCCACGGCCGCACCAAGGACGCCTACGTCGAGTCGAACGTCACCATCGAGGACAGCTACTTCCACGACGAGGACGCGCCCGGCACGGTCCACCTCGACGGCATCTTCTTCGACGGAGGCAGATCACGTCACGGTCCGGCACAACTGGATCACATGGATGGGCGCTACGTGACTGCCGCCATCGGTGGGATCAATGACTTCCCCGGCTCACTACTTCACGGTCGACTCCAACTACCTCGAGGGTGGCAACGGCGCCGACCTGGTCCTCGGCGCCGGTGTCGGCCAAGGACGTCGCCTACTTCGACCACGTGGTCGTGACCAACAACGCCCTGTCTCCCCGCAACGGCTACGACGGCACCAAGTTCGCCTACGCCTTCGATCCCGGCCAGCCGGGCAACGTGTGGACGAACAACTACAACTCCGACACGATGGCCGCCATCGGCCAACCTGGGGTGGATTGACCGCGGGATCGCAGTCCAGCCGACCATCGGCCAACGCTCGCCTCGATCAGCGAGGTCGAGGTCGAGTTGAACCCCGACTTGTACCCACCTGAAGTCTTGCTGGCGCCCGACTCCGCCCACCCGGCGGGGTCGGGCTGTCCATTACAATCGGCCGGTGGCTACCCGTAGGCGTCGGACTGGGTGGGGCCGACCCGGTCGAGGCGATGATCTGCCGACCTACGTCTGCATGGCCGGCATCGACTGGTGGTACAAGAGCCACGCCCACTCCGAGGTGCAGCTCATGCGGCGGGTGGCCCGCACCCGCCGTGTGGTCTTCGTCAACAGCATCGGCCTGCGGATGCCGCTGCCGGGGCGCACGAGCGAACCCTTCCAGCGCATCGCTCGACAAGGCTCGGAGCGTGAGTGCGGTTCCTGCGCCAACCCGCTGCCCGAGCTCGAGAACTTCTATGTGATGAGCCCGCTCAGCCTGCCGTTCTACGGCAGTCCGATTCGGGCGCGGCCTGAACCGCCACCTGGTGCGGACCCAGCTCATGGCCGTGCTGTGGTGGCTCCGGGTCCGTTCGCCGTTCTACGTGGTCACGCTGCCGACTGGATGGGATGTCATCGAACCGCTGCCCCGGCGCGGCCTCATCGTCAACAAGGCCGACAAGTACTCGAACTTCCCCGAGATCGACAAGCCCTACATCACCGTCGCTCGAGCAGTCGCTGCTCGGTCACGCCGATCACGTGCTGTATGTCAGCCGCACGCTCATGGCCGAGGACGAGATGAACGACGACGACCGGGCCGTGTTCCTCGATCACGGCGTCGACGTCGATCACTTCACCCATCGCAACGGAGCCGCCGAGCCTGACGATCTGGCCAGGATCGCTCGTCCCCGCGTCGGCTACTTCGGCAACCTGTCCGACTACCGCGTCGATTTCGACTTGCTCGAGCGCATCGCCGCGAGCTCCCCGACGTCCAGCTGGTCCTGGTCGGTGAGGCCACCTGCTCGATGGATCGCTTCGACCAGTTCCCCGAACGTCCACTGGTTCGGTCCTCGTTCGTATGAAGAGATCCCCCGCTACGGCTCGGGTTTCGACGTCGGGCTCATGCCGTACCTGCGCAACGAGTGGATCCGCAACAGCAACCCCATCAAGATGAAGGAGTACCTGGCCCTGGGGCTCCCGGTCGTGTCGACCGAGGTGCCCGAGGTGGCGCGCTACACCGACTGGTTGTTCATGGCCGACAGCCCCGACGACTTCCTGGCCAAGCTGCGCTCGGCCCTCGACGGCGGAGCCCCGTCGACTCCCGAAGGGCGGCGCGCTGCAGTGGCTCCGTTCTCGTGGGACGGACGAGCCGCCGAGCTCGTCCGGATCGCCGAGTCGTGACGGCGCCCGAGCGAGCGACGGAGCCGTCCGGCGACGACACATTGGCGGCTGACGCTCGACCGACCCTGGTCGTCGTCGTCGTGACCTACAACAGCTCCGACTACATCGGACCGTGCCTGGCCAGCGTGATCCCCCAGCTCCCGGCCGACGGATCGACGCGTCGTGGTGGTCGACAACGAGTCGGCCGACGGCACCGCGGAGCTGGTCGAACGCGAGTGGCCCGATGCCATCGTCGTCCGCGCCGGCGCCAATCTCGGATTCGCCCGCGGCTGCAACCTCGGCGTCGCCTCGTTCGACGCCGCCCACGTGCTGTTCCTCAACCCTGATACACGGATGGCCCCCGGTTGCGTCGAGGCCCTGCTCGATCTGGCCCGTCGCCGGCCCGATGCCGGTCTCTACGGGGGTCACGCCGTCTCGCCCGACGGCACCTTCGATCCGAGGTCGTGCTTCGGACGCCCCACGATCTGGAGCCTCATCTGCTTCGCCACCGGGCTCTCGAGCATGTTCCCGGAGAACGCCTGGCTCAACACCGAGGGGATCGGTGGGTGGCCCCGCGATCACGCGAACGCGCCGTCGGCGTGGTCAGCGGCTGCCTCCTGCTCGCGCCGCGTCCGGTGTGGCAGCGCCTCGGTGGCTTCGACGAGGAGTTCTTCATGTACGGCGAGGACGCCGAGCTCTGCATCCGTTCGGCTGCGCTCGGCTATCACCCGATGATCACACCGGCGGCCGAGGTCATCCACGTGTCCGGCGCGTCCTCACCCGCCGTCAGCAAGGAGATGCTGCTGTTTCGGGGCAAGGCCGAACTGGTGCGCAAGATCTGGTCGGGGCCACGGCGTACCCTCGCCGTCGGCCTGCTCGTCGGTGGGGTCGGCGTGCGCGCCCGGTTGGCGCCGCGTCGCCGGCGCGAGTGTTGCCGCGAGCGAGCCGGCCTGATCGACGGGCCGAGCCGACGCACCTGGTCCGAGCTGTGGCGGCGCCGGTCCGAGTGGAGCCACGGGTGGTGATGGCCGGGACGGCGGGGCGGACTCGAGGCCGGGACGTGCGCCCAGCTCGCCGTCTGATCGTGACACGCTTTGGGGATGAGCGAGGGAGCTGGGCCGCGGGCGCCCCGAGGGGGCCGACGACGTCGTCCGCTGCCCCGAGTGCGGGGTGGCCGTGGCGCCCGATTGGGACTGGTGCCAGCGCTGCGGATTCGACCCCGATCATCTGCGCCCGATCGACCTGCGTGCCGTCGATGCCGGCGCCCGGGCGCGCCTCACCGGGGCGCGGACGCCCGAGGCCCTTCGGTGTCGCCCCGAGCCGCCTCGGCCGGCGCGGTGTCGCCTCCCGCTCGACCGCCGGCTCCCCCTCCTCCGCCGCCCCCGACCCCCGCCGTGGCTCCGCCGCCGCCCCGACCCCGACTCCCGCCGTCGGCTCCGCCGCCGCCCGCCGCCCCCGACCCCGACTCCCGCCGTGGCTCCGCGGCCTCCGCCACGGCGTCGCCCCGCACAGGCCGCGGCGGCCCCGTCCGCGTCCACACCCGGCGCGGCCACTCGGGCCGCGCCGCGGACTCCCATCGCACCGGCCCCGGCGGCGCCAGTCGAAGATGCCGACGCCCCCGGCCCAGTCGGGTCGACCGGGCGCGGGCGCGGCGACGGTCGTCCCCGACGGTCAGCCTCCCGCGGACCGCCCTCCGGCCATCGGTCCCGATCCTCGTCGACCGGTTGGCGGCTCCGATCGGCGGTCGCCTCGTTCGGGCCGGCGTCCACCGGTGGCCAGGCTCAACCTGCCCCCCGCCCCTGGCCTCGCCAACCCCGCCGTCGCCCAGCCCGACGCGGCCGCCACGTCGCGGGGCAGGCGGCGGCAAGGCCGGCACCCGCCCGACGCCGTCCGGATCGGCGCCCTCCGCGTCGATGAGCGCCGTGGCCGCCGCCCGAGCCCGTCCGGGCCGGACGAAGTTGGCCGACGCAGTTCAGCGCCCGATCCCGTCCGCCGGAGCCTCCCGCCCCGATCGGCCTCCGGGCGCGAACCAGTCGCTCGACGCTCTGCCCTGGCCCGGGCGGCGCTGGGCGCGCCGCCTCATCGGTGGATGCTCGTCGCCGTTGCCGCCGTGGTGGCCCTCGGCGTGGCCGGTGGCGCACTCGCTCTTCGTTCACGCGACGGGCGGAGCAGCTCGGCCAGCCGCGAGCGGGATCTCAACGCCAGCCTGCGGCACCTCCAGGACTTCCCGAAGGGATGGACGCCGGTGCCGCCCGTGAGTGTCATCACCGATCAGCGGACGGCCTGTCTGGCCGGGACGGGGTCGGCTACCGGTCCGACCATCGGCAGCCGGGCGACGGTCTCGGCGGCGGGCTACCGGTCGGCGGCGGGGGTCCCGAGCGTCGTCCAACAGGTCGAGCGCTACCCGAGTGCGGGGACGGCCAGCCGGCGCTGGTCACAGTTGGTCAACGCCGCCCTGCATGGCTGTCCCGACGCGGGCAGGCAAGCGCTCGCCGGATCTGTTGGCCTCGCCAGCGGTCATCCTGACGGCGCCGGCCTACGGTGACGAGTCGGCCGCCTTCTCGATCCGAGCTGGCGACGGGACCACCGTGGCGCTGTTCATCGGTCGCGTCGACCGTTCGGTGACGATCCTGCAGATCCAGAGCAAGGATCAGGTCGATTCGACCCTGGTGAAGAAAATCGTCGGGCAGGCCGTCGCCAAGTTGACGCCCTAGGCGCGCGAGCTCGAGCAGCGTGGTTCAGGCCGCGACGGAGGTCGGTACGTCGCCTCGGCCGAGCAAGGCCCGGAACGAGCGATTGTTCAGGAACGGTCGCTCGAAGACGCGGAAGAAGCCGTAGCAGATCGCCACGATCACCGGGGCCACGGCCACGATCATGATCGCGAACTCAGCCAGCTGGGACAGGTGCATGGGCTGGACGATGAAGAGCCATGCGACCAGGACCAGCGGCGAGTGCACGAGATAGAGCGAGTAGGAGAAGTGCCCGACTCCGGTAAGCGGTCGGCTCTCGAGGGTACGTCGACTGGCACTGCGTTCACGCTCGACCAGCGCGGCCAGGCCGGTGGCCACAGCGGCACCGATCACCAGATCGGTCCAGTAGAAGTCGGCGATGGCGTCGATGCTCCCGACGTAGGCGCACCAGGCGACGAGGCCGACCCAGAGCGCCAACGAGATCCACGCCCATGGGACGCGCCGTCCGGAGTTCTGGATCCGTTGGGTCGCCCCGGCGGCCACGATGCCGAATATGAAGAGCGCCGCGAACTGCGGTGTCAGGTGGAGTAGGCGGGCCAGCGGCGAGAAGTGGACGGCGGCCAGGTACACCAACCACACGCCGACCAGCCCGAAGGCGGCCGTGGCCACGGCTCCGATCCGTCGGCGCAGGAACAGGAACAGCGGGAAGAAGAAGTAGAGCTGCCACTCGACGGCGATCGACCAGAACGCGCCATTCGGTGAGGGCCCGCTGAAGATGTCCTGTAGCAGTAGGAAGTGGGTGCCCACTCCCTTGGCCGAGAAGGCGTAGTCGATCTTGACGCGGATCAGCAACACCAGCAGCACCGACAGGAACAGGGCGGCCCAGTACGGAGGGATGATTCGCCAGGCGCGCCGCTGCATGAACCGCCAGTAGCTCGACGTGCTCGCGAAGCCGTGGCGGGCCGGGGCCAGGGTCAGCGAGAACCCCGACACGACGATGAACACGGCCACGGCGAACTGGCCATAGATCAGCCACCCCAGGTACCACGGCCCGGTGCTCCTGGGATAGCCCGGGTAGACGGTGATGTAGATGTGATGGGCGACGACGTAGAGCGCGGACAGCGCGCGTATGCCGTCGAGGAACATGAGCCGGCGGCGGCTGATTCGTTGCGAAGTCGGAGGAGCGGGTGTGCTCTTGGGGGGATCGAACATCGGACCTCAGCCGGAGTGGGGCTCGGCGATTGCGGTTGCGCCGTAGCGACCTTTGGCCTTGCGGAGGACCTCGGCGACGATGGGCGGGGTGAGGCGCGAGGCCAGGCTCGCACCCGAGGCCGGTGGTCGGCGCCACGCTTCCCCAGGTCGGGCACGGAACGCGGTGGTGTGGTCGGGACCGATCTCGTCGGCCGGCCGGCCGTTGGTGTAGTAGTAGAGCGCCAGCGATCGCCGAGTGCGACCAGGCGGGCAGGCGAGCGGGTCAGGATGACCGTGGAGACTGAAGTCGGTCGTGCTGAAGATGACGCAGCGGTTGGCGATCGGCAGGATCCGCTCCTGGCAGGCCGTCATGTCGCGGTCCCACAGCTCGAGGCCGCCGCCCCAGTCCTCCTCCCAGTCCTCGTTGAGGTAGAGCAGCAGGTTGATGCGTCGGTCGAGCAGCAGCCGCTTGTGCCAGTTGAAGTCGGAGTGGACGTCGAGGTGGCCACCCGGCTCGATCTGGTGGAGGCCGCCGCCCCACAGTGCGGATCGGGGATGAGCCCCTGGATGCCGGTGAGCTGCTCGAGGAAGTCGATCATCGCGGCCGAGTTGAACTGGGCCAGCAGGTGGCGGGCCGTGGGCGGCATCCCCTCGGGATCATCGGCGGCCAGCTTCAGCTCCTGGTCGGTGTCGAACCGGTGCCAGTCCAGCTCCTCAGGTCCGGGGAACTCGGCCAGCAGCGCGTCGAGGACCGGCTGGGGCAGGAAGTCGTCGATCACGATGTGAGGGAAGGGTGCGGCCGCCTGGTAGCGGGCCGCGTACTTGGCGGCGATGGCCGACAGGTGCTCCCGGTCGAAGAAGAGAGCGAGCGGTGCGGAGCGGTGAGCGAGTCGAGCGAATCAGAGGACATCGAGGTACTCCAGGTCCGGACGGTGCATCGTTGCGGGGGCGATCGACGCAGCACCTGGGCGACCTTGAGGCCACCCGCTTGGAGGCGGACGATGGGTCCCGGACCCAGGCGCGACGGGAGCACGCCCATGTGGCCGGCGGGGGGTGCCGGCTCGGGCCAGACCGACAATCCGGCGTCAGCCGCGGCGTCGCGGTCGACGTCGCCCCAGAACTGGGTGACGGCGACGTCGGGCCACCGGGACGCGACCGCCTGGAGCTCGTCGCGGGAGAGGACCGACTCGCCGGTCGGCGTGACCGCCACGACGAGGGCGTCGGGCACGGGCCCGCCGAGCAGATCGTCGATCCGGGTCGCGATGCGCACGCGGGCGCCGGCGCCGGTCAGCCCCGCACCATGAAGTCGGCGAACGGGTTGTCGCACAGGAGCGCGATCTCGCCGCGGTAGGCCGCGATGCCCGCGTCGGCCAGTTGGCAGACCGCCATCAGGCCCAGGAACCCGAACACGTCGATGTCGGGATGTCGTTCGTTCGTGCCGGCCACGCGCACGCCGCGTTCGGCGAGCGCGGCGAGATCGAGATCGTGACGACCGGCGTCGATCTCCCACGCCTCGAACATGAGGGGGAGTGCGGTGCCGGGGCGCATGGCGGCGATGGCGGGACCGTCGATCGGACGGAGATGTCCGCTGTTGGTGACGACGTCGGCCCGGGCGAACAGCTCGGTGCGCCGGTCGGTCGTGATGTTGATCCGATCGGCGACGCCGACCTCGTTGGCCAAGGCGATGGTCGCGGCGGTCACGTCGGCCACCGTTCCGTAGCGCGAGTCGTGGGTGACGGCGTAGACGTAGCTGGCGCCGGCGAGGGCGGCGATCACCGGGGTGACGACGTACGGACCGGTCGCCGCTTCGGTCAACACGATCGATCCCGACAGGTCGAGGTCGAGTGAGTCGACCGCTCGTCGCACGAGCCGGCCGAGCCGCGGGATCGACAGGGCGCTCGGGGCGCCCGGTCGTTCCGCCTTGGCATGGCGGTCGTCGGATCCGCGTTCAGCGTCGCTCATCGGCTCGTCGGTGCGTCCGTCCTCATCCACGGCAACGGAGATGATCGTCATCGCACTAGCGGGCGACCAGTGGCGTCGCCGCGTCGTCGTCGGCTTCTGGCGGCGATGAAGGGCCCTCTACGCCGTCGGATGCCGCCAGAAGCGTCGCGCCGGCCTCGTTGAGCACGATGATCTCGGCGTCGCCATCGTGGTCCGAGCTCGATCCGACCGCCACGGAGATCGGCTCGGCGCCGGGAGCCGTCTCGATCACGTCGACGTTGATGGGTCCCAGCGCTCCGTTCGTCGCGGGCGGCCCGAGCAGCCGGTCATACACGCCGCGGTAGGCCTCGGCCTGGTGCGGCCAACCCAGTGACGCCTCGATGCGGCGGCGGCCCTCCGAGCCCATCGCCGCCCGACGGTGCGGATCGTCGAGCAGCTCCTCGAGCGCATCGGCGAAGGCCAGGTGATCGGATCCCTTGGCGTAGTTGGCCGCCGGACCGGCCGACACCCGCGTCTCGTGCAGGTCGAAGGCGACGACGGGGAGCTCGAAGGCCATGTACTCGAGCGTCTTGTTCATGGTCGACGCGTCGTTGAACGGGCTCGACGGATCGGGCGAGAGCCCGACGGTCGCGGTCGACAGGTACTTCTGGATCATGTCCATGTCGGCCCGACCGGTGAAGGTGACGTGGTCGTCCAGGCCGAGCTCGTCGGTGAGCGTCTTGAGCTCGTCGAGGGTGTCGCCGAAGCCGAGCAGGGCGAAGGTCACGTCGTCGCGACCGCGGCGGTTCACCAGCTCGTCGGCCGCCTTGATGACGATGTCGACGCCGTCCTGGTGGCCCATCACCCCGAGGTAGCAGCAGAGGTGCTGGCGGCCCTTGCGCAGCTCGGGGCTCGGCTCACCGACGCGCATGACGCTCGGGTCGGGCCCGCTGCGCACGACGGTCGTCTCCTCCGGGCGCTTGCGGCCCCGGTGCACCGCGACGGCCCGATAGGACTCGTTGGTGCTGATGACGTGGTCGGCGGTCGCGAACGTGGCCCGCTCGAGGCGCAGCAGCAACGACAGCGGGAGGCCACGGTCGGTGGCGAACCGGGTCCGGAAGATCTCCGGGCACAGGTCGTGGTGATCGAAGACGAACTTCACACCGCGGGCGCGGAACATGCGCCCGATGAGCCAGAAGGTGTCGGGCGGGTTGCAGGCCTGGATCACGTCGAACGGATCCTCGCGCCACAGCCGGCGGGCCAGCCGGGCCGTGTGCTGCCAGGCCAGCGCGCACTCGAGCGCGAACCCGGCGGCGCCGTCGGCGACGGGGGGCGGGTCGTACTTCAGCAGGCGGACCCCGTCGAGGATCTCGTAGGCCGGGTCGTCGGGGCCCTTCGGGCAGATGACCGACACCCGGTAGCCGGCCTTCACGAGGGTCTGGCACTCGAGCCAGACCCGACGGTCGAGGGGGACCGGCAGGTTCTGGACGAGGATCAGGATGTGGCCACCGGTCGGGCTCGGGTTCGAGGCTCGCTCGGCTCGGCGGGGAAGGGTGATCATCCGTTGGCCCCGCTGGCGCGAGCCATCGCCGGCTCGACCTCTCGTGTCGTCGGGGCGGGGGGGCGTACGTCGAAGGGATCCGGGGCGGGTCGCTCGGTCGCACCGGTGGCACGCATCTGGCGCCCGCGCTTGGTGAGTCGGGACCGCGCCAAGGCGTCGAGCCCGTCGCCGATCAAGGTGCGGGCCGTGGCGACGAGGATGGCCAGGTCGAGGCCCAGGCTCCAGTTGTCGACGTAGAACAGGTCGAGGTGCCGGTAGGCGTAGAACGACGAGTTGTGCCGGGCCTCGACCTGCCACAGACCGGTGAGGCCGGGCTTCATGCGCTGGCGGGCGAGCAGCTCGTCGTCGAACTGGGCGACCTCGAGCGGCAGGGCCGGGCGCGGACCGACCAGGCTGAGGCTGCCGTCGAGCACGTTGAGCAGCTGGGGCAGCTCGTCGATGCTGCTGGCCCGGAGCCACCGCCCGACTCGTGTGACCCGGGGGTCGTTGTCGACCTTGAAGAGGGGACCGGTCCGGGCGTTGCGGGACCGCAGGGACTCGACCTTGTCCTCGGCGTCGACGGTCATCGTCCGCAGCTTGCGGATCACGATGGGCTGGCCACTCTGGCCGACCCGGACCTGGCGGAACAGCACCGGTCCGCCGTCGGACAGCTTGATCAGGATGGCCGCGATCAGCATCACCGGGCTGGTGAGGACCAGTACGGTCGCGGCCCCGATCAGATCCATGGCCCGCTTCACCGCCAGTTCCACACGACGGGGAGCGGCGGGTTCGAGGTAGAAGAACGGCTCGTGGGCCATGGGCAGCTGGCGCACCCGCCGGTGGTCGATGCGGGACAGACCGCTCGACAGGTGGACGTGGATGCCGGCGTTGTGCAGGTCGCGGACCAAGGTGTTCAGCTCGACCGAGCTCAGGCCGTTGGCGGCGATGAGGGCGCCCGTGGCCCGTTCGCGCTGCACGGCCTCGGCCGCCCGGGCCACGGGACCGAGCCACGGCATGTCGGCGAGCCGGGTCTCCGACGAGGGGCCGTCGCTCAGGTAGCCGACACCGCGGTAGCCGATCTCGGGGTGGGCGATGAGCAGCTCGGCCAGGTCGGCGATCTCGGCGGCGGTGCCGACGAGGACCACGGGGCGGTTGAGCGAGCCGGTCCGACGGAGCAGCGTCACCCAGGCGTCGAAGCAGGGTCGTGTGGCCGCGAGCAACATGAACACGAGCACGCCGCCGATGACGGCCATCGACACAGGTGGGTGGGTGTGGTGGACGCGCTCGACGCCCCAGGCCGTGGCGGCCAGCAGGCCGGCGACGATGGCCTGGCGTTCGATGGTCACCGACCGCACGGTCGTGACGCGGGTGCGGTACAGGCGCAGCGCGGCGATCAACAAGATGCCGAGCGCGGTCAACGCCGCTGTCTCGACGATCAGCTTCACGGGGCCGCCGCTGAGGTCGTGGTCCTGCATGGCGAGGGAGAGCGCGATGGCCCAGCCCGAGACGAGGCAGAGCGCATCGAGGGCGATGGCCCGATGGCGCACGCCGTTGTTGGGCCGTCCCCAACCGGCGGTGCGAGCGGCGTTCGGGCGGCGGCTGTGCGGGCTCGCGGTAGGCCGTGCTTCCTGCGGCCTGTCTCCCGGCCGCCACGAAACTGCCGTCATCTACATGCCCTCCCACTACCTGCTCGCCCGATGTAGCCCAGCGTTCACGGTGGGCCTGAAGCTCTCCTGAACCGGCGCTGAGGTTCTTCTGAAACGCTGTCCAGCCAAGGGGTTGCCGGTAGGATCACGGCTTCATGGGCCGACCAAGTCGGGCATCACATCTCGTCAGCGGGAGGGAGATCCACATTGGCTGGACGAGGCGAGCGGCTACGGGATCTTCTTGCTGATTCGGACTCGGCCGGCTCGGTGGCTTCGTCGATCCGCGCCCGCCGATGGCAGATGTTCCTCGACCTGTACCCGGATCTCGATCAGATGCGCCTCATCGATCTCGGCGGCACGGCGAACTACTGGAGGTCGGCGCCCGTCCGGCCCGCGCATGTGTTGGTGGTCAATCTAGAGAAGCAGGAGAACGACGAGTCGTGGATGAGGACGGTCGTGGGCGATGTATGCGAACTTGCTCCCGAGCTTGGCGATGACCGCTACGACGTCGTCTATTCCAACTCGGTGATCGAGCACGTCGGCGGGCACGCCCGACGCCAGCAGATGGCCGACGTCATCGCCCGGCTTGGCGATCGGCATTGGGTCCAGACGCCGTACCGCTACTTCCCGATCGAGCCCCACTGGCTGTTCCCAGGTTTTCAGTTCCTGCCGACGAAATGGGCGTCGAAGGTGGCGCGAAGCTGGCCCCTGACCTGGTCGCGCCCTCCTGACCAGCGCACGGCCGTTTCAAACGCCCTCGGCGTCGAACTCCTGAATCAGACCCAGCTCGAGTACTACTTCCCCGAGTCGACGATCCTCACCGAGCGAGTGGCGGGGTTGACGAAGTCCCTCGTCGCCCAGCGATGAGCCCCACAGGTGGTGCTAGGAGAGAGGATCCATGGGCGAGCGCCTGGTCCTGAACTTCCACGGTGTGGGCCCCATTCCTGACTGGGTCGAGGCGAGCGAGCGCCCCTACTGGTGCACAGAGGACGAGTTCACATCGATCCTGGATCGGATCCCGGAGGTTGCTCGGGAATCGGGAGTGCCCATCGAGATCACATTCGACGACGGCAATGCCAGCGACGTTCACCTCGCGCTGCCGGCCCTCGCAAGCAGCGGGCTCTCTGCCACCTTCTTCGTGTGCGCCGGCCGCGTGGGCACAGAGGGCTATCTGGACGGTCCCGCAATGCTCGAGTTGCTCTCGGCCGGGATGTCGATCGGCAGCCACGGTTGGGATCACGTCGATTGGCGTCGCGTCGGCCGGGCGGCGCTGACGCGTGAGATCGACGGCTCATGTCGAATGCTCGCCGACGTCATCGGGGAGCCCGTCGACGAGGTAGCCATACCTTTCGGGAGCTACGACCGACGGGTGATCACCCATTTGCGTCGGAGCGGGCTTCGGACGGTGTACACGAGCGACGGAGGCAGGACGGCGGTGGGTGGCTGGCTCGTCTCCCGTCAGACCTACACGGCTCCCTGGACCATCGGTCGCCTGCCGTCGCTGGCGACCGCTCGACTGACTCCGACCGCGTCGGCAAAGCGATGGGTCATCCGTCGACTGAAGCAGCTGCGCTGATCCGATCTCAGAACCCGAGCAGAACCATCTCGGAGTAGGTGTGGTCGACGGCCGCCACAGGCAGGGGGCCTTTGATGTACTTGCTGGCTTTGGCCGGCACGTAGCGTCCCGCCAGGCCGGGGAGCGGGCCGGATGCGTCGACCAGCATCAGAGGATGACCGCGGCGGGCCAGCCACGCCCAGATCGCGCGTCCGTTTTCGGCCATTGAAACCACATCCTGGCAGTAGATCAGCTGCGCGGCTGGAACGAGTCCCTTGATGCGGCGGCGGATGAACACCATCGGCGAAAGCCGGTCGTCGTTCTCGAGGCAGAGCGTGAGGCAGCCCATCGCCTCGTGTTCTCTTAGGACCGTCGCCTCGGCCGAGGTCAGACCAACTCTCTCGGCCTCTGTGGTGTTCAGGACGCGGCCGCGGTTGACGGCCGGGCCACGATGCCAGGTCGCCCCGATGACTTGTCCGGCGGTCCATTCACGAAATCCGAATGAGGTGATCGTCTTGATCGTGTGCGGAACGGCCGACAGGTTCGTGTACGAGATCTCGGGGCGCCGGGTCGCGTGCCGGTACAGCTCCTTCGCGGGAGTGCCTCGGTAGGCGGGCCGTGCGTACCAGCTCGAGATGTTGACGAGCACGAGGGGTCCAGCCGGTCCGGCATGGATCGACGGAATGGTCAGTACCACGCCTTGGAGGCCGTCGTCCGAGGCGAGGCCGTACCCGTATTTCTCGGTCGAGGCGGGCCGGTCGCGGTCGGCGAGCTGCCGCAGTCCCGCCTGCCAATACCCGCGAGTGCGACGGGGGAACCCCTCAGCCAGCAGCCCGACGATCTCGGGAATGTCCTTGTCGTCGAGCTCGCGTATCTCGTAGTCGGGGACTGGACGTGCACTTGGGCGGGCTCCCGACGGGTTGGACCCGGGTCCCGGTTCCTCGACGTCACCAGCCACGGAGATCGACCGGCCACGTGTCGATGACCTCGTCATCGCGCACGATGTGGAAGCGCTCGTGATAGGCGACGGTGGGATCGATGTGGCCAGGGATGACCCTCACCCGATCACCGACGGCGATCGACTCGAGCGCCTTGATGCCGAAGGTGAGGTGCTCGTCCGAGCAGAACCACACCTTGGCGCCGATCGGCTCGGCCAGCGTCGGCGGTCCATGATCCATGCCCAGGGCTTTGAGGCCCACGTCGGCCACGGCCCAGCCGCCGGGGCGGTTGATCGAGATCACGGTGCCCGCGATCGTCAGGGCCTGTTGGAAGGGCATGTTGAGCTTGGCGTAGGCGGTGTCCATCAACAGGTAGGACCCGGCCTGGAGCTCGGTGACCCAGTGGTTGGCGTCCCACGTGCCGGTTCCTCCGCCGGACACGACGTCGCCGCCGACGGCCTCGTGGGCCGCCTCGAGCAAGGCCATGGCGTCGGTCAGCCCGGCTTCGCGAGCGGCGCGATCTTCGATGCCGACGAGATGGCCTTCATAGCCCATGACGCCCCGCACCTCGAGGTGGCGGGCGCGGGCCAGATCGCCGAGCCGGCCAGCCTGGTCGGGCGGGCACCCACAGCGGGGGAGTCCGACGCACACGTCGATCAGCACCTCGCGCACGCCGCCGGCCACGGCCGCGTCGATGGTCTCGGTCGAGTCGACCGCCACCGTCACCCGCGCCCCTTCGTCGACCAACGCCCCGAGGCGGCGGGCGTCGAGCACCTCGTTGGCCAACAGCAGGTCGTCG
This sequence comes from uncultured Microthrixaceae bacterium, assembly GCA_963734965.1. Classification (GTDB taxonomy): domain Bacteria; phylum Actinomycetota; class Acidimicrobiia; order Acidimicrobiales; family Acidimicrobilacustridaceae; genus UBA4742. The sequence goes on from CAVTJK010000003.1 coordinate 1,081,513, forward strand.
TCGAGGCCGGCGCCGGCCAGGCCCTCGATCTCACGGATGGTGGCGCAACAGAACGCCGTGTGTCCGGCCTCGGCCAGCCGGTGGGCCAGCGCCGTCGACTTGAACGCCTTGGCGTGAGGGCGCAGGCGCAGGGATGGCCAGGCCGCCGACATCGTCGCGATATTGTCGTCCAGTCGGTCGACGTCGACCACGAGGGCAGGCGTGGCGAGTTCGTCAACGTGCATCCGCCCACGGTACGTCAGTCGAAGGACCACGCACAGCGGTCGAGTGCTCTCGAAGCACGCGCCCGATGTGTCAGGTCGCGGTCGTCAGGCACGGTTCGAGTAGAACAACCAGAGCTTCAGCATCGAGCGCCACGGTGGGTCAGCCCCTCGCCATGGGCGCTTTCGAGAGATCGGGGAGAGCATGCTTCGTCGGATCATGGTGTCGTTGGTGGCCTCAACGCTGGTGGTGCTCGGTCTGGCCATCCAGCCGGCGACCGCGGCACCGCTCCCGGATCTGCAGTGCGGCGTCAATCCGACGACCAACGTCGTGCTGCGTGCCGACCTCACCTGCGCCACCAGCTTCGACATCGGTCAGGACCTCACCACCCCGCCGATCACCATCGATCTGCAGGGCCACAAGCTCACCGTCACCGCGCCCGATGCGCAGTGCCGGTTGAACCAGCCCTTCCTCGACGCCGCCCGGTGCGCCATCTTCGCCGAGACCAAGGTGTTGATCCGCAACGGAACGGTCGTGGGCTCGATCGGGCTGGCGTCCCAGCCCGACGCCGGACGCGTGTCGAACGTGCTGCTCGGTGGCGACGTGTGGCTGACCGCCGCGGGGGGCACGGTGGCCGGGAGCGTGGTCAGCGGCACCATCCACGACTTCGGTCTGTCCGCCACCATCCACGGCAACGTGATCCGCAACGGTGGGATCACCTTCGACGACTCGTTCAACGGCCTGCAGCTGCACGTCACCTCCAACCGCATCACCAAGAGCATCGGACCGGGCATCTTCGGCACGGTGGGCGGCGGGGGCGACTTCGCCAACGACGTGGTCGGTGAGATCTCGTCCAACACCGTGTCCGGATCCCAGGGGTCGGGGCTCGAGATCAGCGGGGCGCTGGCCAACATCGGCACCCTCTCGATCGCCTCGAACCACTTCACCAACAACCGAGCCGACGGCATCCGCCTGACCGCCGTCGGCGACCCGGGCGACACCGAGCTCGGTGGTCCGGTCACGGTTTCGGGCAACGTGGCCAGCCGCAACGATGGTCACGGCATCGACGCTTCGTGGATCACCTCGTTGACGGCCACGGGAACCGGGATCGTCGACGGGGGCGGCAACGTCGCCCACAACGATCACCTCAGTCCCAGCTGCCTCGGCGTGATCTGCGCCTGACTCGCGAGCTGCGGACCCGGTCACGAGCGGGTGCCGCACTAGCTTGGACGGGCCACGCACCAGTGGCGGAATCAGGCAGACGCGCAGGGTTTAGGTCCCTGTGCCCGCAAGGGCGTCCGGGTTCGATTCCCGGCTGGTGCACGACGATCCGATCGGCTGCCACGTCGTCAGGTCACCGCCGGCGCCGGGCTGACGAAGTAGTGGCCCTGGTCGAGATCGTCGAGCAGTCCGAGCTCGGTGGGCTGCCAGGGCAGGAGATCCCGGGTCAGCGTGCTCGACGCGGGGCTGTCGGCGCCGATGAAGTGGGCGAGCCACGTGAAGTGGGCGCCCGCGGCATCGGGATCGATCGAGACGACCGGCACGTTCAGATGTCGCCCGATGACCTCGGCGATGGCCCGGATGGGCACGCCCTCGTCGGCGACGGCGTGCAGCGTCGATCCGGCCGGGGCTCCTTCGACCGCGAGCTTGAACAGGCGCGCCGAATCGTCGCGGTGCACGGCTGGCCAGCGATTCGCGCCGTCACCGAGGTAGCCCGAGACCCCGGCCTCGCGGGCGATGCTGACCAGCGTCGCCATGAAGCCGTTGTCCCCGTCGCCGTGGTTGGTCGGCGGCAGGCGGACGATCGACGAGCGAACGCCACGATCGGCGAAGGCGAGCACGAGCTCGGAGGTCTGCCAGCGGGTCCGGGGACCGAGGCCGAGTGCGGCCGGAACGCCGTCCTCACCGTGCCCGTCTCGTTCGGTGGCCACCCTTCCGGGCGCGACCCCGAGGGTCCCCGAGGCGATGACGAGGGGCCGCTCCGATCCGCTGAGCGCGTCGCTGAAGACCTCGACGGCGCGGCGATCGGCATCGGCGGCGCCCTGGAAGTCGCCGGTGAAGGCGATGTCGTGCTTGAACGCCAGGTGGATGACCCCGTCGGACGCGGCCGCGGCGCGGCTCAGGACCTCGAGGTCGTCGAGGGTGCCCCGCTCGACCTCGGCGCCGGCGGCCACCAGGGCGGCAGCCGACTCGTCCGAGCGGGCCAGGCCCACGACCTGGTGGCCCGCGGCGAGGAGCTCGGAGACGACGGCGGAACCGATCCAACCCGATGCGCCGGTGATGAACACACCCATGATGACCTCCAGATCTCGTGCGACTCGGGAGCCGAGCGCACCATGTCAGCTACTGTCATCACTGTAGCGGATGATGTCAGGAACTGTCGTCAGGTACGATCGGCGGCATGAGTCGGTGGGAGCCAGACGCGCAGGGCCGCCTCCAGCAGGCCGCCCTGGCCCTCTACGGCGAGCGGGGCTTCGAGCGGACGACCGTCGCCGAGATCGCCGAGCGCGCCGGGCTGACCGAGCGGACCTTCTTCCGCTACTTCGCCGACAAGCGCGAGGTCCTGTTCGCCGGGAGTGCCACCCTGCAGGAGCTGCTCGTCACCGGCGTCGCTGACGCGCCGGCCGAGGCCTCGCCCATCGACGCCGTCGCCATGGCCCTCGAAGCGGCGGCGGCCATGTTCCACGAGCGGCGGGACCACTCCGTGCAGCGCCAGTCCGTCATCGCCGCCAACCCCGAGTTGCAGGAGCGCGAGTTGATCAAGCTCGCCACGCTGGCCGCGGCGCTGGCCGACGCGCTGCGGCGGAGGGGCGTCGCCGACTCCACCGCGGCACTGGCGGCCGAGGCCGGGATCGCGGTGTTCAAGGTCGCCTTCGAACGCTGGACGAGCGAGGCCAACTCCGCGGATCTGGACGAGCTCATCCGCGACTCGTTCGGTCAGCTGAGAGCCGTGGCCGCGGGGTCGGCACCAGGCGCGCCCTAGCGTTCGATTCCCGCGAGGTGGATGGGGCTCGTCTGGTCAGTCGACCCGCGCGCCGGCGCGAACAACGCTGAGGTAACGGCGCGAGGCCCGGTTGCCCATCTGCGTGCGGATGTGTTCGGCGATGGCGTCGAGCAGGGGCTCGCGCACGTCAGGGTCGAGCTTGCGATACAGCGACGTCGAGCGCAGGAGGTCGGCGAACCCGTCCCCGTCGAACCACTGCACCGTCGGGTACCACCGCACGGTCGTCGGGCCGAACAGGCCGGCCGGAGGATCGTTGGGCGGTCCCCATCCTTCGTCGGTGGCTCGCACTTCGTCCTCGAGGGGCGGATGGCCCCAGGCTGGGTTGCCCGGGCAGAAGCGCTCGTGCAGGTCGGCCGTCTCGGCGTACACCTCGGGTTCGCCCGGTCGTCGGACGACGACGTTGCCGAGCAGAGCCATCCAGCCACCGGGACGAATGACCTCGTGAGCTCGGCGCCAGCCGATGGACGGATCGACCCAATGCCATGCCGACGCCGCGACCAGGACGTCGAATCGACGACCTTGGTCGGCCCACTCCTCGAACGATGACGTCTCGACCTCGACGTTCGGAGCCCCCGCCAGCCGGTCGCGGGCCAGGGCGGCCATGTCTGCTCCCCGCTCGACCGCGGTGACCGAGCAACCGAGGCGGGCGAGCGAGCGCGTCGCCTGCCCCGTACCGCAGCCCACCTCGAGCACCGCTGACCGCTCGTCCAGGCCGGTGATGGCGGCGAGATCCACGAACAGCTCGTCGGGATAGCTCGGCCGCACCCGGTCGTAGAGGTCGGGCACCTCGTTGAAGACCAGACCGATCCGATGCTGCTCCGCGCCTTCCATGTGACGATCTTGCCGCAATTGGGTCATTCGGGGTTGGCCAGGAGCCCCAGCGGGTGAGAGGTGGTGTCGTGGTCTTCCGCCACGGTCTTGAGCCGTCGCAACGTCTCACCCAGGTTCGTCTCCAGGTCCGCCTGGCGGTCGGTGACGCCCATGAGCAGACGGTCGGCCAGGCGGAAGTACCAGGGCATGTCGCGGAGCACGGCGAAGGACTCGGTCACCTCGGTGCCTTCGCCGGTCGCTTCGAAGGCGTAGGTCCACCGCGTCATGTCGCGGCCGAGGTGACCGGTCACGAACGCGAACTCACGACCTGGCTCGGCGACTCGCACGGTTGGCTTGGTCGACCACCGGGCGATGCCTCTGCGGTTGGTGCCTCTGAAGCGAGCCCCGACCACAGGTCCGGTGGCACCGTCGATCCATTCGCAGGCTCGACACTCCGGGCTCCACTCGCCCATCCGACCGACATCGGACACGAGCGCGTAGAGCTCCGCGGGGGACGCGGCGATGCAGGTGCTCGCCTGTCCGTGAGCACCGGCCTTCACGAGCCGCTCGCGAGCGCGGCCAGCATCGCGCTGGTGTCATTGGCGAAGTGGGCAGCGTGGACCTTGCCATCGGTGATGGTCCACGTGTGCACCTCCGGGACGTCGAAAGCTGCTCCGTTCGCGTTGACCGAACCCCGGATGTGCCCGATCTGGATCACCTGTCCGTCCGCCTCGAACAGGGCATCGGTCGTCAGCACGGAGTCGATGGTGGTGACGAGAACGGCGGCGAACCGAGTCACGCCTTCATGGCCGACATGACGGCCTCCCCACGGCAATCGGGAGTCCTGGGTGATCACGCAGTCGGAGGCACTGAGTTCGAGCAGCTGCTCGAGATCCCGCGCCGCGAACAGTTCGTACACCCGTTCCACGAGCTCGATGTCTGACATGGTCAACTCCTCCGATATACTTCGGCAGCCGAAGCTTTGGTTCCCGAAGTATCCTCGGTAGGTGTGAATCCGTCAAGCGAGCTCCCGACCGATCGGCTGGCGGTCGGCCAGCTCCTCGGGCGCCTCCTGCACCACTTCCGCCTCGAGCTCTTCGCCGAGCGCGAGGAGCGGTTCCCGGACCTGCGCTTCCCGCATCTGCAGATCTGGGGGAACGTCGGCATCGACGGCATCCGGCTCACGGCCCTTGCCGACCGGGCCGGTCTTGGCTTGCCGGCTTGTTCCGAGCTCGTCGACGATCTCCAGCGGCTCGGCTACCTGGAGCGGCGTCCGGACCCCACCGATGGCCGGGCCAAGCTGATCTTCCCGACCGTGCTCGGCCGCGAGGTCCTCGACGCGGCCGGCACCGCGGTGGCCGACCTCGAACAGCGTTGGCGGGGGAGCCTTCCGGCGGGCGAGTTCGACCGCGCGTGTCGCACCCTCGACGAGCTGCTGGGCCGCCTCGAGCAACCCCGGGCGAGCAGCTAGGTCGTCGGCCCGCATCGATCGGCCGGCGCTCCGACTCCTGGCGCGAACGCCATGAGGGGCGGCGCCGACCGCCCACCGACATTTGTAGCCAGAGAGTCAAAACTTTCCTCGACACTCCCCGGACCAGGTGCGACGATCGAAGCCTCGCTCCACTCTGGGGCGAGACGCTGGGAGGGAAACACACATGCTCCTGTTTTCGAGAGTGGCAACGTTGCGCGGTAGCGAACGAAATTCGTTGGCCTGGGCGGTAGAGGTGTCGGGCTACGTGGACGCCCACAGCGATCACTCGGTCTCGCTGTGGCGGTCCGACTTCGGGCGCCCGGTCGGCACGGTGATCTGGAGTGCGTGGGTCGAGTCCCACGATGACCTGGCCAAGGGCTTCGCCACCCTGGCGACCGACGACGGCTACCACACGCTGATCGAGAAGGGTCAGGAGTTCGTGACCGATCCGCCGAGCGACTTCCTGCGCGAGGCCGTCCATGGAGGCCCCGCCGATGCGGCTCCGCCCATCGGGGCGGTCACGACGGTGACGACCGCCGTGATCGGCAACGGTCGCTACAGCGATGCCATCGGCTGGGGCATCGAGATGGCGCAACTGGTCGAGCAGGTGTCCGGTGCGCCCACGATGTTCCTGGTCGACAGCTACGGGACCTTCGGCCAGGTCACCTGGTTGAGCGGCGCGGCCGACATGGCCGCCGCCGACAAGGCCGGGCAGGCGATCAACGCCGATGCCGAGTACATGAAGCGGCTGGGCGATGCGGGCGACCTGTTCGTCCCCGCGTCGGGCGACCGCGGCCTGGTGACGCGCATCGCCTGATCACCCCGCCGCCCGATCGACCGGCGGCAGACGGGGCTCGTTCTGATCCCCATCTGCAGCCGCGATCTCGGTGGCGCCACCACCCCAACTACTTGGGGTGGTGGCGCATGGCCATCGGTCAGACACTCAGGTCATGACCACCACCGAAGACAACAAGGCCCTCGTCCGCGACTTCATCGGCGCGTTGTTCACCAAGGGCGATCCGAACGCCGCCGAGGACTACCTCGCCGAAGACTTCGTGAACCACGATCCGCCGTTCGGCGCGAGTGCCGACCGGGCGGGGATGGCGAGCGCCGGCGCCATGTTCCGAGCCGTCTGCCCCGACTGGCACAGCGATCTGCACATGTTGGTCGCCGAAGACGATGTCGTGGTCGAGCGCTTCACCGCATCGGGCACCCACACCGGCGCCGACATCATGGGCGTCGCCGCGTCGGGCAAGGTGATCGAGCTCGCAGGGATCAACATCTTCCGCGTCCGCGACGGCCGGATCGTCGAGCGCTGGGGACGGCTCGACGACCTGGGCCTCTTGGGACAACTGGGGCTGATCGACCACTCGTGAGCGATCCCGACCGAGACCCGGTCACCCAGGCCGCATCGGGTCTAGCGTGGGACGCAGTGACCGTCTCGGGATCGCGCGCTTCGCTGTGGAAGCGCGGGCCCGCGGCCATGGAGCGGCTCGGCGACGAGGGACTCGACCTCGCTGGGTTTCGGGACGAATGCCTCCGGCAGCTCCGATCGTTGCTGTCGGTGGACGCGGCCTTCTTCGCGACCGTCGATCCCGTGACCATGTTGTTCACCTCGGCTCTGGCTGAGGAGCCATTGGCCGAGGTGACCACGCTCTTCCTCGACAACGAGTTCGGTCAGACCGATGTGAACAAGTTCGCCCGACTCGCGGCCTCCCACGAGGCAGTTGGATCGCTCGATCTGGCCACGAACGGCCAGCGCTCGACGAGCCCTCGCTACCGAGAGGTGCTCGCTCCCCTCGGCCTCGGGGACGAGGTCCGGGTGGCCCTCGTGTCCAACGGCTCCTGCTGGGGCGTGCTGTGCCTGCACCGGGAGGAGTCCTCGTTCGGCTTCGACGGCGACGAGATCGCGCTGCTGCGAGCGATGGCTCCTCACGTCGCCGCTGGATTGCGCCGCACTACGGCGCTGTTCCCGGCCCGGCCCGAGAGCTCCGCGGCTGACGGTCCGGGGATTGTCATCCTCGACACCGACCTCTCCGTGATCTCGATCAATCCGCAGGCCGAGAGATGGCTCGGTGAGATCGCGGATGGCGACGGCCCGAACCACCTCGACCTGCCGATGCCGATCGTCGCCTTGGCCTCGAGCGTGGTCGGGGACGGATGGGAAGGTGAGCGGGCACCGACGGCGGCCCGATTGAGACGTCGTGAGGGCGGTTGGATCAACGTCCAGGCCTCGAGGCTCAATGGGATCGCCGGCCCTCAGGTCGCGGTCATCTTGGACGCGGCGAGCACCTCGCAGGTCAGCTCGCTGTTGCTGGCCGCGCACGGTCTCACCCCGGCCCAGAGCCGGGTGGCGGCTCTGGTCCTGCAGGGCCGTTCCACTCGTTCCATCGTGTCGGAGCTGCACATCTCCTCGAACACGCTTCAGGAGCACCTGCACGCGGTGTTCGACAAGTTCGGCGTCGGAAGCCGCCGGGAATTGGTCGTCGCGCTGTCGGGCCGTCCCGGCTGACGGCCCGACAGCGCGAGGTGTCCTCGTCAGCTTCGAGCGGCGACCAGGCCACGCGTGACGCGGGTGGGCTCGTCGATCACCTGGAAGCGCCGGACGTTCGGGTTGTCGAGGTTGGGATGGGCTCCGACATCGGCGAACAGCTGGGAGGCCATGAACCGGTCGAGATCGGCCTCGGTGGAGAACGTGTAGACGCCGCCGTAGGTGTTCGTGTCGGGGTCCGCGAGCCAGACCTTCGACTCCAACCCCTCCACGGCCGCGAACGCGGGCGCGACCTGCTCGCAGAGCGACTCGTAGTCGGGCTGGGTCAGGTCCTTGAGAGCAAAGGTGATGATGAGGATGTTCATGACGTGCCTTCCTTCTGTTGGTGGATGGGTCATTGGTACGACGACGCACTTGAGCCTGGCTTGAGGCCTGGGTCGTAGGCTTGCGTCGTGGGGACCATCCCTTCGCTGACGTTCGGCATCCTGGGCTCCCTGACGATTCGCCGCGGCGATCAGCTCATCTCGTTGCGAAGTCCGCTGCAACGGAAGGTGCTGGCGGCGCTTCTCGTCGCCGATCGTGCCGTCCTGGCCGACGAGCTCATCGACGTCTTGTGGGGTGAGCGGCCGCCGGCGACCGCACTGGGGACGTTGCAGACGCACGTCTCGCGGTTGCGGAGCACGCTCGGCGCCGGGCCGGGGCTGCTCCCCAGCGATGCCAGCGGGTATTGCCTCCACGTCGACGCCGCGGCGGTTGACGCCCGGCGATTCGAGCAGTTGGTCGCGGCCCGCACCGGGGCCGATGAGGTGGGTCGCAGCGACGCCGCGCGAGCGCGTCTGGCCGGCGCCCTGGCCATGTGGCGAGGCCCGGCCCTCCTCGATTTCCGCTACGAGCCGTTCGCCCAGACCGAGATAACGAGGCTCGAAGGCCTCCGCCTCACCGCCATGGAGCAGCACATCGCGTTGGAGCTCGACGACGGGCTGCATGCCGAGGCTTGTCGCGCGCTCGAGATCCTGGTCGACGAGCATCCTCTTCACGAGGAGCTGCACGCCCTGTTCATGGTCGGCCTGTACCGCTGCGGACGGCAGGCTGACGCGCTGGCCGTCTATGAGCGGCTGCGAGCATCCCTGCGAGATCAACTGGGTCTCGAGCCCACACCGCAGCTACGGGAGCTCGAACACGACATCCTCACCCACGCCCCGACGCTGTCGCAGAGCCGCCACGGGCGCGTCGCCTCGCCGCCGCAGGATCGCGTCTACACGCGGGATGTGGAGCTGCATCAGTGGCTCCAGCAACTGGACGTCCCGGCGCTCGACGACCGGATGGCCTGCGAGCTCCTCCTGGCTCGGGGCGACGGTCAACGCAGGGGTGGCAGGGAACAGGAGGCCAGACGCACCTATGCCGCAGCCGTTCGACTCGCGACCACGAGTGGCTCGGAAGATCAACTCGCCATCGCGGCGCTCGGGCTCGCGGGACCACCTGAGGACACCATGTACGGCGAACCGCTCGATGAATCTCTGATGCAGCAGGCCATCGGCGCGCTGCCCGAGAACGGTTCGGTCGTCACGATGCTGCGGGCCCGGCTCGCGGTGGCCCTCATCGACCGAGGCGAGTCCGATCGTGGCAACCGCATGGCGGACGCGGCCGTGACGCTGGCTCGATCCGTCGGCGACGCGGCGTCGCTGGCCTATGCGCTCCGAGCGCGCCACCGCACGTTGTTCGATCCTGCTGCCCTGCCCGAACGGCTCCTGATCGGCCGCGAGCTGGTCGACCTCGGCGAGGAGCTGACTGACCGTGAGGTGTTGGCCTGGGGGCACCGCTGGCGGTCGATCGACTTGCTCGAAACCGGTGATCTTGGGGCCTGCGAGCGCGAGCTCGACGTTCTCGAGGGGCTCGCGACGCAGTTGCACGATGCGTTCCATTGGTGGGGGGTCGTCGTGCGCCGAGCCGGCCTCCTCCTGCTGACGGGGCCGCCCGACAAGGCCGAACCGCTCGTCATGGAAGCCCTGGCACTAGCCGAACAGATCCACTCGCCGTACACGATGGCGGCATCGCTCAACGCGCTGTGGGCGTTGCGTTGGCAACAGGATCGCCTCGGCGAGATCCAGGATGCGATGCTCGGCATCGAGGACCTGTCAGCCATGTACGCGTTCCTCGTCCCGTTCCTGCACCGCCAGCTCGGCCAGGCCGCCCAGGCGGCGCGTACCTATGAGGCGCTCGCCCGGGACGACTTCGCCCGCCTCCTGGCGAGCGACACCATCGGCGTGAGCCGCCTGCTGTGTCTCGCCGTCGTGAGCGATGTTGCCAGCTACCTCGGGGCGACAGAGCACGCCTCGATGCTCTACGACGCCCTCTCGCCGTTCGCGGGTCGGCTGGCGGTCATCCATCCGGGACTCACGGCCGTCGCCCCGATCGACCAGGCGCTCGGCCAGTTGAGTGCACTGATGGGCGACCGCCGCCGCGGCAAGGTGCATTTCGAAGCCGCACTCTCACGATGCGATGAGATCGGCGCGACCAGCCTCGGCGCCCGAGCGCAGATCGCCTACGAGGAAGCACTACCCGGATGGGGCTAGGGGCGCGCGGTCGATCTCTAACGGGGGAGAGCCGGACCGGGGATGACCGGTAGCTCCGACAGGCCACGCAACACGAGTCCGTCACCGTGGCCCCAGCGCAGCGTGTCCACCGGGACGGCCAGCCGGAGCCCGGGGAAGCGGCGCACCAACGATCCGAGGGCCAGCTGGCCCTCCATCCGGGCCAACCCGGCGCCCAGGCAATGGTGGATGCCGTGCCCGAAGGCCAGGTTGCGGCTCTCGGGCCGGTCGATGTCGAGGGCCTCGGCTTCGGGGTACCGATCCGCGTCCCGGTTGGCGGCGGCCAGGCTGATGATGACCTGCGCCCCAACCGGGATCGTCACCCCACCCAGCTCGACGGGTTCGATCGCGTAGCGGAACGTCGAGTGGGGGACGGGGGAGTCGTAGCGCATGAGCTCGTCGATCGCCGGCGCCATGCGGCCGGGGTCGGCCCGCAGCTCGGCGAGCTGGCCGGGATGGCGGAGCAGAGCCACCACGCTGTTGCCGATGAGGCTCGTGGTCGTGTCGTGCCCGGCGACGATCAGTTGGAAGATCGTGGAGAGCAGCTCCTGATCGTCGAGGCGCTCGTCGCCGTCACGCGCACCGATCAGTCCGCTCACGAGATCGTCGGCCGGAGCCGACTGCTTGGTCTCGACCAGCGTGCCCAGCATGGCGACGACAGCATCTGATGCCTTCTTGGCCTCGGCGTACTCCTCGGGAGTCGACGTCGGCACCAGCAGGGCCGTGAGACCACGCCCCAACGGCTCGCGCTCGTCGTCGGGGACGCCGAGCAGCTCGCAGATCACCGTGAAGGGCAGGGGGAAGGCGAAGGCGGTGACCAGATCGACCGGGCGGCCGGGATCGGCGGCGGCGAGGCCGTCGAGCAGGTCGTCGACGATCGCCTGCACGCGAGGACGCAACCCCTCGATGCGGCGCGGAGAGAAGGCGGCCGACACGAGACGGCGCAGACGGGTGTGATCGGGTGGATCGACGCTGAGCATGTGTCGAGCGAACGCGGGACCCGGCAGTCCCTCGGCCACGAGATCGGACCCGGTGGCCAGCGCGGCGTGCATGTCCTTCGACAATCGACCGTCGTTCAGCGCGGCCATGGCCTCGTCGTAGCCGACCACCAGCCAGGCCGGGTGCCCGTCGGCCAGCGTCACCTCGTGCACCGCCCCGAGCCGACGCACCTCGGCGAACAGCGGGTACGGATCGTCGAGGTCGTACGCGCCCCAGGCCCCGAGTGCGTTTCTGGTTTCCACTGGTCCCCCCGATCGCCCCACGCCCGACCAGCATCGCACCCGAGGCCGGTCGTCGCGAGGGCGTTCTCGCTTCAGGCCGCCTCGGCGTCCTCGTCGTGGTCGCCTTGACCGTCCTCGAGGCTGCGCAGTCGAGACGACCCCCATTGGCGCCAGTTGAGCACTGGCGTCAGGGCCGTGCTGTTCTTCAGGATCCGGACCACCGACGGCAGGTGCACCGCGGTCGTGGAGTCGGTGTGGCTCTCGACGAACTGGGAGATCTCCGTGGCCGACTGGGCTGCCGCCACACCTGGCATCGATGCCGTCGGACGGGTCTCGATCGGCGTGTACTCACCGAACGTGGTCAACAGCGACGTGGCGTTGGTGACGCCGGCCCGGCGCAGGACATCGCGGGCATGGCACGCGGTGCGTTTGCGCTTCTGCACCTTGACCGGCGGGAGGTGCAGGAAGAGGTGGGCTTGGTCGAGCCAGTCAACGAGGCGGCCGGCCGGCACGCGGGTGTGCAGCAGGATGTCGACGATGTTGGCGTTGACCAGCTCGGCCATGTCCTCGATGCCCTCTTCCATGAGGCGCGTCTCGTACCAGAGGTTGAGTCCATCGAGCTGGCTGAGCGGGTACTGCGACTCGAGGCTGCCGACGATCACGCCGAGCAGGCGAGCCGAGGCGTTCTTGAGGAACACGATGCCGGCCATCGGGAAGAACCCGACGATGAAGGCGGTGGCGAGGATGGCGGACTGTGACCACACCTCGGTCCGGTTCCACGCCACCTCGTAGAGGACGGTCACGGTGATCAGGACCGTGATGATGCGGACGAACGAGGACACATAGGCGCTCGACTTGAGGTCGTTCTGGAAGTACCGCCGGATCAGCATCTGGACGACGAAGAGATAAGAGCCCGCGAACGCGACGGCCAACACCCGCGGCAACGACAGCGGTGGCGCCGAGTACAGATCAGGTGCGGCGAGTATCGCCGTCCAACCTGCGGCGCAGGTACCCGTGACCAGCACCACTGGAAAGGCGGTGTCGGCCGACAGCTTGGCCCGCCCCGACCCGCCGGCACCGGGCTCGTCGACGGCCCCAAAGGACGCTTCGAACTTGCGCAGATAGAGGTTGTTGTCCTTGGCCGCCAGCTCGAGGCCATGGCCCTCCCGCTGGGCCCTCCACCGAGGATAGAACTCCGAGAACCGGGGCGGAGCGGGAAGGTATTCGCGACGATCCACGCCGAGGCGGTGGAGGTTGACGACGTACTCGGTCCACAAGGCCGGTCCTCGCAGGGCGAGGAATCGCACGAGCAGCCAGCCGGGGAAGAACGACAATGCGAACACCGCGAACAACCGGAGCCAACCGACCCCGGAGATGGGATCACCCATCACGGAGCGGTTGAACAACCGGGGGCTCGACAGGTAGGTCACGGCCACGAGGACCACGACGAGCAGGGTCAGCGCCACTCCCCAGGTCCGGAGCCGGTCGTGCACCCTGGGCCATTGCTCGTGGCGGAGACGGTCCCCGCGCTGGACCCGTGATCGGCGCCAGCGTTCCCTGCGCAGGTCGCGCCGGAGGTCCCGGTCGACACCGCGTGACGTACCAGTGACGTGAACAGCCATGAGCCCTCCCGCCCTCGGGCTTCGGCGTCCGATGCGGGTGTTCACCTCTCCCTCGCCGAGGTGCCCTGCCGAAACCAGCCACAGACGATGGTCGTCTCAGATGACGGGGATGTCAACGGTTGGTGAACGGTCGGATGTCACGTCATTTCCGCGATGTCGGCCGACCCATTTGCCCATTGGGACGGCACGGCCTATGACTCATCGCTCGTCTACGAATACCCGAACCAACGCTGGCGTCGCGTCGAACCGAAGTCGCGCTTGGCCGCGGCCAGCTCGAGCGACGGCTCGGTGAAGGTGCCATACGGCGAGGGTCCGCTCAGGAAGTTCACGTCGAAGCGGGCCACCTCGGCGCCGCCGAACTCGATGTAGCAGGTGGCCGTGCCCTGGTAGGCCTCGGGCTCGACGCCGTCGCCGATGCGATGGATCAGCACGTCGGCCACGGTTCGCGCCTCGCCCTCGGCGATGACCCCGACGCGCGGGACGGGCGCGCTCGTGATGTCGCCGACGGCATACACGTCGGCGAAGCTCGTGGCGAACGTCGTCGGATCGACCGGGATCCAGCCATCGACGGTCAGGCCCGAGGCCTCGACGACGGCGGGCGCGCGATGCACCGGGATGCCAAGGAAGAGCTGGTACGGCTCGACCCGACCGTCGCGCAGGGTCGCCGTCTTGGCGACAGGATCCAGTGATGTCACGACCGACTGCGGCCACCATTCGATGTCGCGCTCGGCCAGACCGGCGAGGATGCCAGCTGATGCCTCGGGCGACACCGGGATGGGCATGGCCATCGGACTGATGATCTTGATCGTCGAGGCGTCGCGGATCCCTCGTTCGGTCAGGAAGTCGTGCAGCATCATCGCTGTCTCGAACGGGGCGGCCGGACACTTGAAGAACGGGCCGAGCACGCTGATGATGGCGGGCCCGCCCTCGAACGACGGGAGCACCTCACGTACGTGTTCGGCGCCCGCGACCGAATAGAACTCGGTGCCTTCTTCGACCAACCCCGGGGTGGCCGCCGGATCGAGATCGGCCCCGAGGGCCACGACGAGCACGTCGGTCTCGTAGGTGTCCGCGTTCGTGGTGACGGTGCGCGTCGCTGGGTCGATCGAGAGCACGGTCTCCTGGCGGAAGTCCACGCTGGGCTTGGCGATGTCGCGATAGGCCATGCGGACAGCTTCAGGAGTCTGGCGGCCGAACATCACGTCGAGCTTCGAGAAGCCGAACACGAACGAGTTGCTCTGGTCGATGAGCGTGACGTCGACAAGGTCGGGGATCTCCTCTGACAGTCGTGATGCCAGTTCGAGCCCACCGAAGCCGGCGCCGAGGATCAGGACACGTGTGGTCATTCGGGCACTCCGACGGTCAAGGGTGAGCGGGACGGCCCAAATCTAGGGCGTACCGAGCGGGGAAAGGTTGTGGGAGGATCGTGGTCGTGGCGCGTCCAACCCTGTACGAGTTCGCCGGGGGTGAGTCGGCCTTCTTGGCGCTGGCGACGGCGCACCACCAGAGGTGCCTGGCCGATCCGGTGCTGAACCATCCGTTCTCCCACACCGGGCATCCTCGACACGTCGAGCGACTGGCCTGGTACTGGGGCGAGGTCCTCGGTGGGCCCGCTCGGTTCTCCGAGGCCGCCACCGACCAGTCGGCCATGGTCACGCTCCATGCGAGCTCGGGCGCCGACGCGGAGTTCGGCCCGCGTTTCGTCGCCTGCTTCGTCGGAGCCATGGACGACGTCGGTCTGCCCGACGATCCCGAGTTCCGCGCCGCGATGCGCGCCTACATGGAGTGGGCCACCGAGGACGTCATGGCCTATGCCCCCATCGGCGCGGTGGTGGCCGACGGGTTGGTGATCCCTCGATGGTCGTGGGACGGACTTGAACGAGGACCCGAGTCAGGCTGAACCGGACTCGGGTCCGAGGATGCCGTGGTGGGTCACGTCGACCAGCAGCTCGATCATGGCGTCGAGGTCGGGCCATGGCGCGCTGGGCTTGGCGATGAGCAGTGAGGTCAGGCCGTGCACCTGCGACCACACGAGCATGGCCATCGCCGTCGACCCGCCCGCCGCGACGGATGGCCGCACCCGACCCGTGGCGAGGGCCAGCTCACACGTGTCCTTCACCCGGCCGAAACCAGCACTGGTCAGGATCATCTGCTCGCCGGGATCCTCGGGGGTCAGATCGACGCGGGACATGAACATGATGCGGTAGTGCTCGGGGTGGTCGAGGCCGAAGTGCACGTAGGCGCGGGCGACGGCGTCGAGCGTCTCGAACGGGTCGTCGCTGACGGCCGTGTGGGTGATGACGTCGTCGAGCACCGCGAACGAGCGGCCGCACACCTCGAACAGCAGATGGCTCTTGTCAGGGAAGTGGCGGTAGATCGACGGGGGTGTCACCCCGACGGCATCGGCGACGGCGCGGATCGAGACCGCCTCCTCAGAAGCGGTCTCGATCAGCAGTCCTTCGGCCGCGGTCAGGATCTCCTCACGGAGCAGGTCGCCCTCGCCCCGGGCGGCCCGCTTGCGGGTCGACGCCGGAGTCACCGTGTTCCCATGGGCTCAGGCTCGCGGTCGACCTCACCCTGAGCGGCTGGAGACGAATCGGTCATGTCCACATCTTCGTCGGATTCGAGGTCCGACGCGTGACGGGACGGCGGAGCCGGGTCGAGATGGACCGTGTCGCTGATGCCGATGCGGGCGTGGAGGCGGCGCAACGGGGCCGGGGCCCACCAGTTGGCGTCGCCGGCCAGGCGCATGAAGGCGGGGACGAGGGTGCCTCGGATCACGAAGGCGTCCATCAGCACGGCCAGGGCCAGACCGATCCCGAACAGCTTGATGAAGGCGACCTGCGACGTGGCAAAGGCGAGGAACACCACGCTGATCAGGACGGCGGCGGCCGTCACGATGCGACCGGTGCGCTCGAGGCCGACGGCGACCGACTCGATGTTCGAATGGCCCGCATCGTGTTCCTCTTTGATGCGGGACAGGAGGAACACCTCGTAGTCCATCGACAAGCCGAAGGCGACGCAGAACATCAGGATCGGTGTGGCGGCGTTGATGGTGCCGGTCGGGGTGAAGCCGAGCACGCCGGAGAGGTGCCCGTCCTGGAAGATCCACACCATCGCCCCGAAGGTGGCCGTGAGGCTGAGCACGTTGAGCACCAACGCCTTGATGGGCACGACGACGCTGCCGAACATCAGGAACAGCAGGATGAAGGTCGTGACGGCGATGATGGCGAGCGCCAGCGGCAACCGCGAGTAGATGGCGTCGTTGGTGTCGACCCGAGCGGCGGCGGTCCCGCCGACCTTGACCTCGAACGGAGCCGGCGTGGCGCGCAGGTCGTCGACCAATCGGGACCCGGCCTTCGACTCCGGCTCGACCGAGGGCACGACCGACAGCCAGGTGGCACCGGCACCGCCGAATCGAGCGGTGGCCGGACCAGGCCCCTGGACCTTGGCCCCCTTCAGGTAGATCCCGGTGCGGGCGTCGACCCGGGCGACACCGGGCAGGTGCGACAGGGTGACGGCGTAGCGGTCGATGGCGGCCGTCTCGACCGCGCCGGTGCCGGCCGCGGCCGTCGTGGCGGCGACGACGGGCAGGGCGTTGACCTCACCGGTGGTGAACTGCTCCCGGATCACGTCGCTGACCTGACGGCTCGATGCCGAGGTGGGCAGGACCCGATCGTCGGATTGGCCGAGCGTGATCCGCAGGAAGGGGGTGCCCAGCACCAGCAGCAGGGCGATGGCGGCGGTGGCGATCGGGATGGGGTGGCGCATGACGAGGGTGGCGATGCGGTGCCAGAGGCCCTGCTCGACCGGCTTGGGCGCCCGACGGCGGACGGCCAACGCGTCGACCTTGTCGCCCAGTCCGCCGAGCATGGCTGGCAACACGACGACCGACACCAGGCCGGCGATGATGCCGACGGCCACGCCCGCGTAGGCGAACGACCGCAGGAAGGCGATCGGGAAGACGAGCAGCACGCACAGCGAGACGGCGACGGTGAAGGCGCTGAAGGCGACGGTGCGCCCGGCGGACTGCACGGTGCGCGCCACGGCGTCGTCGGACGAGAACCCGGCGGCACGCTCCTCACGGAACCGCGACACGACGAAGAGGCTGTAGTCGATGGCCAACCCGAGCCCCAGAGCGGTGGTGAGGTTGAGGGCGAAGATCGACACCTGCGTGAGCTCGGTCATGAGCTTGAGGACGGTGAAGGTCCCAACGATCGAGATGGCGCCGACGGCGAGGGGCAACAGCGCAGCGACGAGGCCGCGGAAGATGAAGAGCAACAGCAGCAGGGTGATCGGCAGGGCGATCATCTCGGCCACCTGCAGGTCGTGCTCGGTCGTCGTGCCGATCTGACGGAACACCTCGGACAGACCGCCGACCCGCACCGACAGGCCCTCGAAGGTACGGGCGTAGGCGGGCTGGATCTGCTTGATCCGCGCCGTCACCTCGTCGCTCGTGCCCGTGAGGCGGGCGACGACCAGGGCCTGGTGGCCGTCGCGGCTGCGCAGGGGAGCGGCGTGGTCCAGGCTCCAGTACGACGCGACGTCGGCGACACCGGCCTCGGCGGCCAGCTTGGCCGTGAGGGCCTGGCCGGCGGCGACGACCGACGGATCGTCCACCTTGTTCGAGCCGGCGTCGACCAGGAGCACGAGGTTCGGCGATCCCGTGTGGAACTGGTCGTCGAGCAGGCGCTGAGCCTGCGACGAGTCCGACGCCGGGTTGTCGAATCCCCCAGACGAGAGGCGGCTGGCGGCGTTGCCGCCGTAGACGGCCGCGGCCACGAACAGGACGAGCGAGCCGATGAGGATGGCCCGCCGGCGGCGGATGGTGAACGAGGCGAGGCGAGCGAGCATGGCGGCGGTTCCCCTGAGTAGCGACACTAACGTAACGTCGTAAACCTAACGTCGCTATCTGACCGCGATCGGGTCCTGCCGTCTACATGACGTTGGTCACCCGCCCGCCCGGCCCCGGCCCGTTCGTCGATGACCCGACGCCATCCGACGCCTGGCAAAACCCATCACGGCGGCAGATGACCACCTGGGAGGTGGAGATCTGCCGCCGCGATGGCGGGGGGTCCGCAGGCCGGGTCAGGTGGACTGGAGGCGGAAGGGGGCGCCGGTGGGATCGGCGGCCGAGGCGAGTCGTCCGTTCGGTGAGTCCTCGGCCGGCGCCAGGATCGAGCCGCCGAGCTCGACCACCCGGGCGAGGGAGGCGTCGGCGTCGGCCACGTGGAAGTACACCTGCCAGTGAGCGGGGACGCCCTCGGGCAACAGGGCGGTGGCGTCCATGACCCCGGCGCGGGGCTCGCCGTCGACCAGCAGGGCGGTGTATCGGAACTCGGGCGTGTCGCTCATCACGTCGAGGTCGCACCCGAAGACGTCTTGGTAGAAACCGACGGCGCCGTCGTAGTCGCGGCTGAGCACCTCGAACCAGGCGGGTGCACCGACCTCACCCAAGAGCTCGAAGCCCTTGTGGTCGCCCGGCTGCCACATCCCGATCGGCGCGCCTCCATCGGTGACGACCGCCATGGTGCCGAGCGCCATGACGTCCATGGCGGGCACGATGACCGCGCCGCCGTGGGCCATGGCGTCGTCGACGCTCACCTTGGCATCGGTGACCGCGAGGTAGACCGACCACGCGTCGGGGGTGGCTTGTGCACCGTCGTTCCTCATGGCGCCGGCCACCTTGTGGCCGTCCTTCGAGAAGGTGATGTACCCGCCGTAGTCCTCGCCCGCGTTCTCGGCCTCCCAGCCGAACAGCTCGCCGTAGAACGCGTGGCTCCGGTCGGGATCCGACGTGAACAGATCGATCCAGCACGGGGCGCCGATCGGAATCGAGTCAATCACAGCCATGAGCTTCTCCTCGAGGTGCGGTGGGGTGCTGATGAGTGAGACCGAGCGGTGAACCGGAAGTCATCGGTCGACGAATCGCCCGGCGTCGGTGTCCACCAGCATGATCGCGCCCGGCCCGCCGTGGGTCCCGAGCCACGACCGAGCGTGGGGCGGGGCCTCCGGCGCCGCCACCTGGGTCTCGGCACTAGCTTGAGCATCGTGAGGACGAGGTTGGTGGGAACCGATGGGTGACCCGACGGTTCCTCCTGCGGTCTACGGCACGCGGATGGTCGTGTCGCTGTACCGGGAGTTCGCCCAGGTGGCGCGGGGCGGCGACCTGAGCATGGCCCAGTACCGAACGTTGCTCTACCTGATCAACGGCCCGCGGCGAGCGGGCGAGCTGGCGGCGGCCAACGCCGTGACCAAGCCGACGGTGTCGGCCATGATCAACGGCCTGCGCGACCAGGGTTGGGTGGCCGACGTCATCGACGACACCGACGGCCGCGTGACCAAGATCGTGCTCACGCCCGCCGGCATCGAGCGGGTCGAGCAGTTCGAAGCGGCGCTGGCCGAACGGCTCGAGGCATCGATGCCCAGCCTGAGCGCGGCCGAGCGCGACGGTGCGCTGGCCATCCTCTACGAGTCGCACCATCAGACGACCGAGGAGCGGTTGGCCAACGTGTTCGGTCAGCCACCGGTCTGATCGCCGTCACGGGTTGAAGTCGACGTTGGCCCCGCCCTAGTTTGGTTCATCGAACCAAACTAGGGAGAGAGCTCATGGCTCACGATCTGGTCATTCGGGGGGGAACCGTCTTCGACGGGCTCGGCCACGAGCCGATCGAAGCCGATGTCGCCGTGGACAGCGAGATGATCGTCGCCGTCGGCGTCGTCAACGACCGGGGGATCGACGAGATCGACGCTCGCGGGTTGATGGTGACCCCCGGCTTCGTGGACATCCACACCCACTACGACGGGCAGGCCACCTGGGACTCGAGCGCGGCGCCGTCGAGCTGGCACGGCGTCACCACGGCGGTCATGGGCAACTGCGGGGTCGGGTTCGCTCCGGTCCGCGCCCAGGATCACGATCGGCTCATCGAGCTCATGGAGGGAGTCGAGGACATACCCGGCGCCGCCCTGCACGAAGGCCTCGACTGGTCTTGGGAGAGCTTCCCCGAGTACCTCGATGCCGTCGCCCGCCGTCCTCACGACATCGATCTGGGCGCCCAGGTGCCGCACGGCGCGCTTCGGTTGTACGTGATGGGCGAGCGTGGCGCCCGCCTCGAGCCCGCGACCGACGAGGACGCGGCGGTCATGCGACGGCTCACGACCGAGGCCTTGCAGGCCGGCGCCCTCGGGTTCACGACGTCGCGCACGCGCAACCATCGCACCGCGACCGGCGATCCCACGCCGTCCTTGCGCGCCACCGAGTCCGAGCTGTGCGCCATCGCCGAAGGTGTGGCCGACGCCGGCCACGGCGTGATCGAGCTGATCTCGGACTTCGCGCCCGACGTCGACAGCGAGTTCGAGCTCGTACGCCACATGATGGAGGCCTCGCGGAGCCCGCTCAGCCTCTCGTTGGGCCAGAGCCACCGCCATCCCGAGGCCTGGCGCACCGTGCTCGACCTGGTCGAGGGAGCGGCGGCGGAGGGCTACCCGATCCGGGCCCAGGTTGCGCCGCGGCCCATCGGTGTCCTGCTCGGGCTCCAGGCGACCATGAACCCGTTCTCGGGCCATCCGATGTACCGGTCGATCGCCGATCAGCCGTTGGCCGAGCAGGTTCGGGTGATGAGCGATCCCGAGTTCCGCCGCCAGTTCCTCGACGCGACCGCGGCCGATGCGGCCTCGGGCCGCCGCCGTCCCGACTACGAGCGGATCTTCCCGCTGGGCGACCCGCCCGTGTACGAGCCGCGTCGGGAGACGAGCCTGGCGTCGGTGGCGACCGCGACCGGCGTCACCGCTGACGAGGTGGCCTACGACCTGCTGCTGGCCGAGGGCGGACGCAACTTCTTGTTCGCTCCGTTCTCGAACTACGCCGAGTTCGATCTCGAAGCGTGTCGCGAGATGCTCTGCCACCCCGATTCGGTGATCGGGCTCAGCGACGGTGGCGCCCACGTCGGCACCATCGCCGATGCCAGCTTCCCCACCTTCGCGTTGAGCCACTGGGGTCGCGATCGCGACCACGGGCGGCTCGACCTGGCCTGGCTGGTCGAACAGCAGACCAGCCGCACGGCACGCACCGTCGGACTGCACGACCGAGGTGTCGTGGCTCCGGGCTGGCGTGGCGACCTCAACGTGATCGACTTCGACCGACTGGCGTGCGATCGGCCGACCATGGCCTACGACCTGCCCAGTGGGGGCAAGCGGCTCTTGCAGAAGGCGACCGGCTATGTCGCCACGATCGTCGCGGGCCAGACCATCGCACGCGGCGGCGAGCCGACCGGCGCCCTGCCCGGCCGCTTGGTCCGCGGCCCCCAACCTGCCCCTCGTTGAGCCTCATCAGGAGACCTCGCATGGAACTGCTCGAGCTCGAACCGGCGGCCGAATGGCGCGCCGCTGACGTAGCCGATCCTGCTCGTTGGACGTTGGAGCTCACGCCGAGCGATCACGTCGAGCTCGATGCCGCCCTCGGGCTGGCCAAGTCGGTGAGCGACGACCCGCTGCAACTCCGGCGCGAGCACTTCCCGCTCGAAAGCCTCGGGGTACGGCTGGCGGAGGCCGTGCACGAACTGCTCGATGGACGAGGGTTCGTGCGCATCGGCGCCCTCGACGTCGATCGCTACAGCGACGAGGACCTCACCCTCCTGTACTGGGGCATCGGGCTGCACCTCGGGGAGCCGTGGCCGCAGAACAAGTACGGTCACGTGCTCGGCGATGTCACCGATCAAGGCAAGAAGCCCGATGACCCGACGGCGCGGGGCAACGAGCTCGGCCTCATCGCCCTCGACTACCACACCGACGGGTCCGATCTGGTCGGGCTCCTGTGCCTGCGCCCGGCGGCGAGCGGCGGGCTCTCGTGTGTGGCCAATGCCGTCGCCATCCACAACCAGCTGGTCCGCGACCGTCCGGATCTGGCCGCCGCGTTGTACGAAGACCTCCCCTACGACTTCCGCGGCGAGCAGAGCGAGGGGTCCCGGCCCTTCTACTCGGCGCCGGCGTTCACCGAACACCACGGCCGGTTGTTCGTGAAGTTCATCCCGGCCTACATCATGGCGTCGCAGCGCCACGCCGAAGCGCCCCGTCTGTCCGCGACGGCCAAGGAGGCCATCGCCGCGGTGGTCGACATGGCCAACCACCCCGACTTCAACGTCTACATGGATCTGCGTCCCGGCGAGATGCAGTTCATCTACAACTACCACGTGCTCCATGGCCGCACGGCCTACGAGGACGACCCTGCCCGTGGGGCCAAGCGTCACCTGAAGCGGCTCTGGCTGGCGACCCATGCCCTCACCGACCGCCCCGATCGCTTCCAGGCGCGCAGCGTCGGCCATTGGGCCGCCAACCGGTCGGTCAGCACCCTCACCCCCGTCGATCGGGCGCCAGCATCCGAGGTGACGCGTCCCTAGGCCTCCTCGAAGATCAGCCAGCCGTGTGCGGGCACGGTGGCGTGGCCCCCATCGTCGGCGACGCCATCGCCGGCCAGGATCGCGCCGACCGGACCGGGCACCTCGACGCGCGAGTCACCGATGTTGAGCACCACCCCGACGCGGTGGTCATCGTGGTGGCTCGAGTAGGCCATCACCTGGTTCGTCAGCGCCGTCACCTCGGTCGCCGCGTGGGTGAGCCAGGCATGGCGCCGACGGAGCCCGATCAGATCCTGGTGGAGTCGGTAGGTCGGCCGACCCTCGGCCGCCAGTCCTGCGGGCTCGGCCGGGAAGGCCGGACGGATGGCGTCGTCGCCGCCCGGTCGCTCCTCTTTGAGACCGCGGAAGGCCTGTTCGTCACCCGAGTAGATCGACGGGATCCCGCCGACGGTGAACAGCACGACCAGCGCGTGAGCCAGGTGTCGCTCATCGTCGAGTCGCGTGGCGATGCGGGTCACGTCGTGGTTGCCGACGAAGGTCAGGGGCACGAAGGTCTCGAGCCAGCCGTTGTGACGACCGAGGGCGTAGGCCAACTCGAAGAGGTTGCCGTCGTTCAGCGAGCTCCAGATCGCCTTCCACAGCTCGTACTGGGTCAGCGAGTCGAAGCCGGTCTCGGCCACGATGGCGGCGTAGTCACCGTGGATGACCTCGCCGACGATCCAGGCGTCGGGATGATCGGCGCGCACCCGGTCGAGCACTTCGCGCCAGAACGACCGCGGCACGGCGTAGGCGGCATCCAACCGCCAGCCGTCGACGCCTCGGTCGAGCCAGTGGCTCATCACCTCGACGACGTAGTCGGCCACCTCGGGATGGCGGTGGTTCAGCGCGACGAGGTTCTCGTGCCCTTCGAAGGTGGCGAAGGCGGGTGGATCGGCATCGGGCTGACGGCGGAACCAGTCGGCCGATGGCGACGCGTCACCGCGAGCGACCACGTCGGCCAGACGCGCGAAGTGGCGCCCGACGTGGTTGAACACGCCGTCGAGCAGCAGGCGCAGGCCGCGCTGCTTCAGCGCCCCGACGAGGTGGTCGAAGTCGTCGTCGTCGCCCAGGCGCGGGTCGATCGCGAAGTGGTCGATCGTGTCGTAGCCATGGGCCTCGGAGGCGAAGATCGGTCCGAGCGCCAGACCGGAACAACCCAGTTCGACGGCGTAGTCGAGCCAGGCTTCGAGGTGGGGCAGCCGGTGGGTCACCTCGGCCCGGGTGGCCTCGGGCTCGGCGCCGGTGAAGCCGATCGGATAGACGTGCCACCAGATGGCGTGCTCGGTCCAGGGCGCTCTCGTCACCGCTCTCCGAGCGTCCTCCATGCTCGAAACCCTAGGTGGGTGGTGCCGCGACCCGGATCAGGCGTCGTCGAGGCGTTGGCGGAGCGTCGCCGCCAGGCGCTTGGGCGCGACCAGCAGGTAGGCGTCGGTCATCAACTCGTCGACCTCGTCCCAGTCGACCGAGCCACGGTCGAGGTAGAGCCCGATCCAGCCGTGGTGCGCCATGTACTTGGGGAGGAAGTAGCGGTCGGGCTCCGCGGCGGCCCGGGCCGAGTTCTCGCCGGGTCCGGCCTTGCACTCCACCGACAGTCGCCCATCGCCGTGATGGTCATCGAGGTGGTACGCGAACTTCTTGCCCCGGACCTCGAAGGTCCAGTGCTGACCCTCGCGGATGTCGACCTCGGGGAAGATCGCACAGATCTTCGCCATTCGGGCCCGCTGCGGGCCGGCCGCCGGCACGGTCACCGACTCAGGACGTCGCGCCCGGCTGGGAACATGTCAGGCCGTGATGTCGAACAGGTGCGCGGGCGTTGTCGCCGAGGAACGGCGCGGTCGGCGTCGCCTCGGCGAAGCCGGCCGCCAGCTCGTCGAGGTCGTCGATGTACTCGGGCGTGTGGTCGGCGTGGGGGAAGTCCGACGCCCACATGAAGCGGTCGGCGCCGAACCGCTCGGCGAGCGCGGGGATGGTGCGCTCGTCGGGATCGCACGAGATCCACACCCGCTCGCGGAAGTAGTCGCTCGGCTTGTCGCGCCAACGGCACGCGCGTGCCGATGAAGGTGTGCCCGTAGACGGCGTCGATGCGGTCGAGCCAGTAGCCGATCCAACCGCCGCCCGACTCGAGCACGATGACCTTCAGGTCGCGGGAACTTGTCGAACACGCCGTAGTCGAACAGCGTCGTGAACTGGTGGCGGACGCCGTCGGACGCGGTGACCGATGCCAGCAGCCGCAGCTGCTTCACGTGCTCCCAGCGGCCCATGCGGGCGCCCTTGGTCCACTGCGGCTCGAAGGTCGGGTGGATGGCGAAGGGCACGTCGAGGTCCTGCGCGGCGGCGAACACGGGATCGTTGTCGGGATGGCCGAGCGGCCGGCCGTCGTGGGTGAACGGGGCGACGTACGCGCCCCGCGCGCCTTCGCCGACGGCGCGCTCGAGCTCGCGGCGCGGCCGCGGTCGGATCGCTCGAGCGACAGGTGCGCGGTCGGCACCAGCCGGTCGCTGTCCGCGCAGAACTCGCAGATCCACCGGTTGTAGGCGCGGGTGTAGGCCTGGCTCAGCTCGGGATCGTCGAGCTCGGCCTCCCACAGCAGGCCGACGGTCGTGTACAGCACGACGGCGTCGATGCCCTCGGCGTCGAGCACCTCGAGCCGCTCGCGCGGGGTCCATGCTGCCGTAACGGCGCCTCGTCCAGGTAGGTGCGCTCGGGGTCGAGCTGCATCGCCCGCAGGTCGGGATCGCCCATCGCGCCGAGCGTCGACGGGAAGCCGCTGCGGCTCATGCTCGATCGCTCGCCGCCGATCTCGAGCTCTTCGAGGCCGTCGTCGTCGGTGCACGATCCGCAGGGCCCGGTCGCGGTACTTCGGCTCGAGGTAGGTCTCCCACAGGTCGGGCGGCTCGAGGATGTGGCCGTCGGCGTCGACCGCGCCCTCGAACGGACAGCCGCGTGGTCTCGTGCATCGGCTTCGCCATGGTCTCCCCTCGCCGTCGGAACGTACAGCGTGGTGCGAGGTCGTCGCCCTCGAATCGACGTCCTACGGTGTCGACCACGCCAGCACACCCGGGGGTGGACCGTGGACTTCGAGATCCCGCCGGACATCCAGCCGACGCTCGACGCGCTCGACGCGTTCATCGAGGCGCGAGATCATGCCGCTCGAGCAGGCCGGACGACAACATCCGGTTCTTCGACCACCGGCGCGAGTACGCCCGCACCGACTTCGAGAACGGCGGCGTGCCCCGGCAGGACTGGGAGGAGCTGCTGGCCGAGATGCGCCGGCGGGCCGACGCCGCCGGCTGGCTGCGCTGCGCGCTGCCGGCCGAGTACGGCGGCCACGACGCCGAGCAACCTCGAGATGGCGATCATCCGCGAGCACCTGGCGACGAAGGGCCTCGGCCTGCACAACGACCTGCAGAACGAGAGCTCGATCGTCGGCAACTTCCCGACGGTGCTGATGATGCGCGACTTCGGCACCGACGAGCAGCGAGCCGAGTGGATGCCCGGCTTCCTCGACGGCACGCCGCCGGCTCGCGTTCGGGCTGACCGAGCCGAACCACGGCTCGCGACGCGACCTACCTCGAGACGACCGGCGGTCGCGCGACGGCGACGAGTGGGTCATCAACGGGCAGAAGCGCTTCAACTCCGGGCTGCACCACGCGACCCACGACATCGTGTTCGCCCGCACGTCGGGCGAGCCGGGGTCGCCGGTCGGCATCACCGCGTTCCTCGTGCCGACCGACGCCGACGGGCTTCAGCGTCGACTTCTTCTGGTGGACGTTCAACATGCCGACCGACCACGCCGAGGTGACGCATGACCGACGTGCGCGTGTCGGTCACGACGCGGTGTTCGGCGCGGTCGACCACGGGCTCGAGCTCGCCCAGCACTTCGTGCACGAGAACCGCATCCGCCAGGCCGCGTCGTCGCTCGGCGCCGGCGCAGTTCTGCATCAACGAGGCCGTCGCCTACGCCAACGAGCCGGACGACCTGGGGCAAGCCGCTGTCGCGCAACCAGGCGATCCAGTTCCCGCTCGTCGAGCTGCACACCGAGGCCGCCATGCTGCGCCAGCTCATCCGGTTCGACGGCGTGGTCGCTCGACCGCCAGCACCACATGGAGGTCACGCACCTCGTGGCGATGTGCAACTACCGGGCCAACCGGCTGGCGTGCGACGCCGCCGACCGGGCCATGCAGACCTGCGGCGGCATCGGCTACAGCCGCCACATGCCGTTCGAGCACATCTACCGCCACCACCGCCGCTACCGCATCACCGAGGGCTCCGAGGAGATCCAGATGCGCAAGGTCGGCCAGCAGCTCTTCGGCTTCGGCCGGAGTCGCTCGCGACCGGCCACGGCCGCGAGTTGAGTACCTCGGCGGTACTCAACTCGCGAAGCTGATCGGACGGAGTCGGTCGCGGCCGGCCACGATCGCGAGTTGAGTACCTCGGCGGTACTCAACTCGCGAAGCTGATCGGGGCCCGCGGTGATCAGGCCGAGACGGTGGCCAGGTGATCGTGGACGGATCGCACCGCGCTCGATCCCTCGCCGACCGCGGCGGCGACGCGCTTGAGCGAGCTGGCGCGCACATCGCCCACGGCGAACACACCCGGAACGGACGTCTCGAACGGCAGCGGCTCGCGCCCGGCGAACACGGGATCGGACCTGACCGGATCAGGCAACGATCGGTCGGTGAGGATGAACCCGGCCCGATCGAGCAGCACGCGTGTCACCCAGCCAACCCGTGGCCGGCACCGCGCCGATGAAGCAGAAGAGCCCGGCGCACGGCAGGGTGCGGCGCTGCCGGCTCGGCGTGTGCTCGATCGTCACCTGTTCGAGGTGGGTGGCGCCGGCCAGGGCGCGGACCTCGGTGTTGGTCAGCAGATCGATGCGCGGATCGGCCTCGATCCGGTCGATCAGGTAGCGCGACATGCTGGCGGCCAGGTTGTCGCGACGGATGGCGATGCGAGACCTTGCTGCCCTGCTGAGCGAGGAAGATCGACGCCTGCCCGGCCGAGTTGCCGCCGCCGACGACCATGACCTCGGATCCGTTGCAGACCCGCGCCTCGAGGTCGGTCGCGGCGTAGTAGACGCCGGCGCCCTCGTAGTGCTCGAGGTCCTCGACGGCCAACCGTTGGTAGCGCGCTCCCGTGGCGACGATGACCGCGCGGGCACGCGATCTCGCTGCCGTCGGCCAAGGCGACGACGTGGAAGCCCCGTTCGGCCCGCAGGCCGGTCACCTCGCACGGCGCGTTCAGGTTGGCGCCGAGCCGCATGGCCTGGATGGCCGCCTTGGCCGTGAGGTCCTCGCCCGACACCCCGTTGGGGAAGCCGACGTAGTTCTCGATGCGGGAGGACGAGCCCGCCTGCCCACCGGCGGCGACGGCGTCGAGGGACACCGTCGACGAGACCTTCGGACGCGCCGTAGACCGAGGCGGCCAACCCGGCCGGTCCGGTGCCGACCACGACGAGGTCGAACAGCAGGCCGGGGACGCTGTGGAAGGTGAGGCCGAGGTGTTCGGCGAACTCGCCGGTGGTGGGATGGCGCAGGACGGCGGTGGGCGTGATGACGACCGGTGTGTCGATGGGCCGCAGACCCATGCTGGCCAGCAGGATGTCGGCGTCGTCGGCGTCTTCGAGGTCGATCCAGGTGTGGGGGAGCTGGTTGCGGGCGGCGAAGGCGCGCAGGGCCATGGCTGACTGCGAGTAGCGCGATCCGAGGATCTGCACCGCCAGCGCGGCGTCGCCGGATCGCAACACCTCGCGCCGGGCGACGAGCGTGCTGAAGATCGGGTCGGCCAGGTCCGGCTTCGACGCCATCAGCTGGCGGAACCCAGGCAGCGGGATCTCGAGGATCCGACCGGCATGGCTGACGCGGGTGGTCAGCCACGCCTTCTGACCCGTCAGCAAGCTGAGCTCGCCGAGGAAGCGGCCCGGACCGTGGGCGATGACCAAGGACTCACCGCCATCGCGGTCGGTCCGCAGGACCTCGACCTCGCCCTCGAGGATCACCACGAAGCTCGAGAACTCGGATCCGGCGCGGTAGAGCACCTCACCCGCCTCGACCGGCGCGCTCCTCGCCGAACTCGGCCAGCTCGCGCAAGGCCGCCGGACCCAACGTCGTCGCGATCGGATCGGCCGGGTCGACGTCGTAGGCCGGGGTCGTGTTGGCATGGGTGGCGGTTGACGCCACGTCGTCGCGGTCCACGGCTCTCCTGGGGGGTCAGAGTCCGGTGACGGCCTCGGCCGCCATCTCGATCGTGGCGGCCACGTCGTCGGCCGCCGGGTTGGGCATGGCGATGAGGCGGTGGACGCCGAGGGCAGCGAAGGCGGTCGCGGTCTCGGGCGTCAGCCGACCCCGCGGGGTCACGCTGATCTCCAGCTCACCGAGCGCCGATGGCCGCTCGACCTGCTCGGCGGCGCGGCGGAGGCCGGCCACGCACTCGGCCAGCGCGTCGGGCGTGAGCGAGAACCCGTACCAGCCCTGCGCTCGCTGCACCGCGCGCCGGTAGGCCGACGCCGTGTGACCGCCGATCACGACGGGCACCGGTCGTTGGCGAGGCCGGGGGTGGGCGTCGACGCCGCCGAAGTCGACCGTCGGCCCGTGGTGTTCGGGATGGTCGTCGTACCAGAGGTGCTCCATGGCGTCGAGGTACTCATCGGTGAGGCGACCCCGGGCGGCGAAATCGGCACCGATGGCTCGGAACTCGGGTTCGAGGTAGCCGACGCCCACGCCGAAGATGAGGCGGCCCGCCGACAACACATCGAGGCTGGCGACCTGCTTGGCCAGGACGACGGGGTTGCGCTGGGGGAGGATGACGATGCCGGTGCCGAGGCGGATCGAGCGGGTGGCGGCGGCCGCCCAGGTCAAGGCCACGATCGGATCGAGGGCCGGATCCTGCGGCGCCATCGGCGACGGGGGGACCTGGGGATCGGGCAGCACGACGTGCTCCCCGGCCCACAGCGACTCGAACCCGGCGGCCTCGGCCGCCGTCGCCGCCGCCGCCAGCGGCTCGGGCTGCCACCGAGGCCCCATGTTGATGCTGAACAGCCCGAGCTTCATCCGGCGAGGCTACCGAGGCCCGATCGTGTCGGCGCAGGGTCCGGCTCACGATCCGGACGATCCCGTGCTCAGATGTCGGTGCCCGGCCGGGTCGGTGATCGCAACCGACCCGACGGCTCAGATGTCGACGGCGGTTAGGTCGTCGCCGACGACGACGGTCCCCGAGAAGTGGGCCGCGGCCAGCGATCGCCAGTCGTCCTCCTGGCCGGCGGCCAGGCCGGGGATGTAGTGGGTGAGGACGAGGGTGCCGACTCCGGCGCGGGTCGCCGTGCGGGCCGCGTCCTCGACCGTCGAGTGGTAGTCGAGGATGTCCTGGAAGCGCGGGTTGGGCACCATGCGCACCAGGTCCTCTCGCAGCACCGTCTGGACGTAGGCGTCGGCCCCCTCGCACAGCTCGTCGAGCCCGGCGCAGGGCACCCCGTCGCCCCCGAGCACGACCGAGCTCCCGCTGTTGGTGACTCGGTAGGCCACCGTGGGTTCGACCGGTCGGTGATCGGTGGCTCCGACGCGCACCACCGCCGAGCCGACGGTGAGCTCGTCACCCGGTCCCACCTCGGTGACCTCGATCATCGGCGTCCACGTCAGGTCGGCGTGGTGGGCGAGGCGATACTCGAGGTCGGGGGCGAGGGCGGCGAGCGTCGCGTCGACCACCTCCTGGGTGCGCGGCGGTCCGTAGACCCGCAAGGACGTCGGCGCCTGGCTCATCACCCAGTGCGTGGTGATGACATCGTTGAGGTCGGTGAGGTGATCGCTGTGGAGGTGGGTGAGCAGCACGGCGCCGAGCATCGGCGGCAGCACGCCCGCACCGGCCAGGCGCATCACCACGCCCCGCCCGCAGTCGACCAGCAGCCGCGAGTCCGAGGTCGTGACCAGCGTGGCCGCGCCGGCGCGGTTCGGGTCAGGGATGGGTGAGCCTGTACCCAGCAGCGTGATCTTCATCGAGTCCCTTCGGGTCGGGCGATCTAGCGTGAGGTCCATCATGCGCCACGCTCTGTACCTCCCGCCTTTCGCCACGTTCGGCGACGTCTCCTTGCTCGTCGAGCTGGCGGTTTCGGCCGAGGACGCGGGATGGGACGGGTTCTTCCTCTGGGACCACCTGATGTACCAGTCCGAGGTCCCCTTCGTCGACGCGTGGATCACGCTGGCTGCCGTCGCCGCGTCGACCGAGCGCATCCGGCTCGGACCCCTGATCACGCCGTTGCCGCGGAGGCGGCCGTGGAAGGTGGCGCGTGAATCGGTGACCCTCGACCATCTCAGTCACGGCCGTCTGACCCTCGGAGTCGGTCTGGGCATCGACTTCTGGCACGAGTTCAGCGCCTTCGGCGAGGTGGCCGACGACGACAAGGTCCGGGCCGAGCTGCTCGACGACGGGATCGACATCCTCTTCGCGCTCTGGTCGGGTGAGTCGGTCGACTACGAGGGCCGCCGCCTCCGCGTCGACCACGCCCGATTCCTGCCCGGGCCCCTCCAGCAGCCCCGGATCCCGGTGTGGTCGGCGGCACTGTGGCCGCCTCGACCGGGTCCGCTGCGGCGGGCGGCTCGGTGCGACGGAGTCATGCCCTTCGACGAACGGGGACCGCTGACACCCGATGACGTCCGCACGCTGCGGACCCAGGTCCAGCGGCTGCGGACCGACGACGAACCCTTCGACATCTGCCTCTACGGCGGCCCGGCTCCCGATGTCGCGGCCTACGAGGAGGCGGGCGCCACATGGCTGGTCGAGTCGATGCTCCCCGAGGAGGACCCCGATTGGGTCCGCGAGACCGTCGCCGCCGGCCCGCCGCGGGCGTCCTAGCGCGGTCGTCCTCCCCGCGTGGCCGACCGGCGCTTGCGTTGCAGGCAGTGCGGTCGGACAATCGACTCGAGCCGCGCCGGACCGGGGGCACCGAGTCGTCGTGGACCGACCGAGGGGGGACCTCATGGCACCGACCGATCCGACCTGGGACTTCATGAACCCGGCGGCCAAGGAACGGCTGCTCGGCGTGCTGCGGCGCGAGATCGACGACACCTTCGATCTGGTGGCCGATCCCGAGCGCTGGCAGGCGGCGACGGCGTGTGAGCACTGGGAGGTGCGAGACGTCATCGGCCACCTCGTCGACACGACCGAGGGCTACCTCCCGGCGTTCGAGACCGCGGCCAAGGGGGGCGAGCCGATCGATCCCGTGGGCCTGGCCGTGATGGCCCAACGTGTCGATGAAGGGGCGCGAGCGCTGCGCACCGTCGAGCGGGCCGAGCTGATCCGGCGCCTGCGCGACGACGCCGACCAGATGCTGAGCATCTTCGACGGGTTGTCCGATGAGGAGTGGGGCGGGTTCCTGGTCGGCCACACCTTCATGGGACCGCTGCCGGCCATGTTCTACGCCATCTTCCAGCTCGTCGACTACGCCGTCCACGCCTGGGACATCCGCGAGGGGATCGGCCAGCCGCACGGCCTGGCCGGCGACAGCGCCGACCTGCTGGCGCCGGTGATCTTCATCCTGTGGCAGGCCACGGCCGATGTCAGTGGCGTGACCGAGCCCTTCAGCGTGGGGGTGCGGACCTCTGGGAACAACGGGGGTGACATCCGGATGGATGTCTCGTCCGACGGCGTGCAGTTCGCGCCCGGCGCCATCGACGACTGCGCCGCGACCCTCGAGTTCGACCCGGCCACGCTGGTGCTGACGGGCTATGCCCGGATGAACGGCGGCACCGTGCGCGGCGACACCGCGGTCGCCGGCCAGTTCCGCTCGCTGTTCTTCCCCATCTGAATCGCATCTGAGACCGGTCCGGACACGGCACTACCCTGGGTCGACGTTCCCCGCCTCGATCGAAGGGCCACCAGTGAGCGCCACGACCACCCCCACCGACTTCGCCGTCCGACCAGTCACCGGGATCATCGGCGCCGAGGTCAGCGGCGTCGACCTGCGGGCGCCGCTCGCCGCCTCGGTGGTGGCCGAGATCGACAAGGCCCTCCTGCAGTGGAAGGTGCTGTTCTTCCGCGACCAGCCGATCACCCAGGACCAGCAGCTCGCCTTCGCCCGAGCCTTCGGCGAGCCGACCGCCGCTCATCCGGTGCACGCCGGGCTCGATCAGCATCCGAACATCTACTCGGTCGAGACGGGCCAGCTCCGGGGTTCGCCCCGCCGCCAGCGCCAGCCCAAGCCCTTCGCGCCCGGCAAGTCGACCCAGACCGGCTGGCACACCGACATCACCTTCGTCCCGAATCCGGCCATGGGATCGATCCTGCGCGGAGTGGTCATCCCGCCCAACGGCGGCGACACGCTGTGGACCAACCTCGTGGCCGCGTACGAGGATCTCTCGGCGCCGATCCGTGATCTCGTCGACGGGCTCCAGGCCGTGCATCGTTGGCGTGACTACGACGGGCTGACCAAGCGCGACGACCACGATCCCGACGCACCCCCGCCCACCGCGGTGCATCCGGTCGTGCGCGTCCACCCCGTCAGCGGCGAGCGCGCCCTGTTCGTCAACCCGACCTTCACCCGCTACATCGTCGGGCTCACCGACCGGGAGAGCACGCAGATCCTCGACCTGCTCTACGCCCAGCTGGCCCGGCCCGAGTTCACGGTCCGCTTCCACTGGGAGACCGACAGCATCGCCTTCTGGGACAACCGGGCCACGGCCCACGTCGGTCCGGTCGACCTGGCCACGGCTGACTTCGACCGGCTGGTCGAGCGCATCACCTTGGTCGGCGACGTGCCCGTGGGTCCCGATGGGTTCCGGTCCCAAGCGCTGACGGGCGACCTGTTCACCTGAGCGGGCCGTGATGGCGGGTCCGACGGGTGCCCGTGGCGTCGGAGCAGATCAGGGCCAGCGCGCCAGCCCGTCCACCCTCGGGGCCACGAGCAGTCGGAGCTGACGCATCGGAGGTGGCGGACCGGCGTTCCCCTCGGTCCGCCACAGGTGGCTCATGATCGCCTTGGTGAGACGGAAGTAGGTGGTCAGCAACAGCAGCGCGAAGGGGAGCTCGATGAGCAGCGACGAGCCGAGGCTCAGCCATTGCTCACTGCTGCCCCACGAGAGCGTCACGTCGAACCAGACGTCGCAGAGCAGCAGCACCGATGTGACGAGAAGGGCGGTGGTGGTGACCTGACGGGTGCGCAGGCCGAACCAGGTGGTGGCCGCCAGCGCGGCCAGCAGGGCCAGATCGAACCCGACCCAGGCCAGGCGCCAACCGCCGGACTGGTAGTGGTTCGGCAAGGTGACCGACAGGACCCAGATCCACGGGATCAGCACCGCGGTGGCCAGCACCGACGACGCCAGCACGAGCCGACGCCGGCGCCGCGCCGCCGGCGGGAACGAGACGGGTCGATCGCAGTCGGCCAGCCAGGCCGCCAGCTGGATGCGATCGCGGTCCGGGAGGGCGATCACGTCGGCCAGGCTCTCGACGGGTCGGGCCAGGTGGTTCGGCGAGTGCTGGGTTTCGGGCATCGGAGGTCCTCCTGGGCGCTCGACTCGATGAGCTTGCCCGGCTCGGCGTCGAATCGCACCCGATCACCTCGAGGGGAGAAGCCGGAGACGGATCCTTGGGTCATGAATCACCGCCTGCGCCCGCTAGCCTCAGGGCCACGGTTTCTGACCTCGGGCCCGGCTGGGCCGAGGCCTTCGACAAGGAGTCTCATGGAGCATCCCCCGACCGTGCCGCCGGCACTGATGGCATCGCCGGCCAGCACGATGGACCCCACCCAGAACATGTTCCAGCTCCTGTTGAAGGAGCGCATCGTCTATCTGGGGTCCGAGGTCAACGACCAGGTGGCCAACTACCTGACCGCCCAGATGCTCTACCTCGAGGGCGAAGATCCCGAGAAGGACATCTGGCTCTACATCAACTCACCGGGCGGGTCGGTCACCGCCGGCATGGCCATCTACGACACGATGCAGTTCATCCAGCCCGACGTGGCCACGATCTGCATGGGCCTGGGCGCCTCGATGGGCCAGTTCCTGCTGTGCGCCGGTGCCGCCGGCAAGCGCTTCTCGCTGCCCCACGCCCGGATCATGATGCACCAGCCCCTCGGCGGCATCCAGGGCCAGGCCTCTGACATCGCCATCCAGGCCGAGCAGATCATCTACACCAAGCGACTGATGGCCGAGAAGATCGCCGAGCACACGGGCCAGACCGTCGAACAGATCGAGCTCGACTCCGAGCGCGACCGCTGGTTCACCGCCGAGCAGGCCCAGGAGTACGGCCTGATCGATCACGTGATCCACCGACGCGGCGAGATGCACTGACCGATCCGCAGGTCCGGTGATCAGGTGAGGGTGATCCCGGTCCGGCCGATTCCACGTCCGGTGATCAGGTGAGCGTGATCCCGCAGGTCTTCTGGGTGTAGTCGGCGACGGCACGCCCGGCCGCCTCGACCTTGGCGATCTGGTCCTCCTGGCGGCGTACGGCGGCGGCGAGCGCCGCCTCGGGATCCGACGCACCCTTCACCGCCCGGGCCAGGCCGTCGGCGTAGCGGACCATGACGTCCACCTGGGCCTCGATGGCCACCGGGGCGACCTTGGCGGCGTGGTCGAGGCGGGCCACGGCGGCGACGATCTGGTCGGCGTCGCCCGAGGCGAGGACCGAGTTGAGGCTGCGGGCGGCCTCGATGCGCGGGCAGAACGTCTCGGCCGTCCGGGGCTCGCCCGGCCGGCGGACCACCATGACGACGGCCGCGACGACCAGCACCAACGCGACGAGGCCGCTGCCGAGCCGCAGTTGCTTCCGTTGCCGGATCGCTTCGTCGGTTTCGGTGATCGCGGCCTCGGCGCGCGCCACGGCGTCTCCCTGTCCCTGCCCGCAGCCTTGCGGCGCCGAGTATGACGGACCCCACGCGCTCAGGCGTGGATGGCCCGTCGCCGCCCCCACCTCTCGACCCCCGGTGTTCTTGCGGCGTCTGAGGGCGCACCACGCCCTTCATCGCCGCCAGAAGCCCGAGCGGGCTGATTCAGCGGGCGGATTCGGCCGTGGCGCGCAGGGTGGACACGGCGTGGTCGAGGCCGTCGGGATCGGCGAACAGCGCCGAGCCGGCGACCAGGATGTTGGCGCCGGCGGCGACCGCCCCGGCCACGGTCGACACGGAGATCCCGCCATCGACCTCGATGTCGACGTCGACGTCGCGCTCGACGATGACCTGGCGCAGGGCGGCGATCTTGGGCTCCATGGTGGCGATGTAGCGCTGGCCCCCGAAGCCCGGGTTCACGGTCATGACCAGCACCATGTCGACGAGGTCGAGCACGTTGGTGACGTGGTCGATCGGCGTGGCCGGGCTGATGGCGACCGCAGCCGTGGCTCCGAGCTCGCCGATGGCGCCCAGCACGCGGTGCAGGTGGGTGCAGGCCTCGGCGTGGACGATGAGCCGCTGGCACCCGGCCTCGACGTAGAGGTGGGCCAGTCGATCGGGTTCGTTGACCATGAGGTGGGCCTCGAACGGCACGCTGAGCAGCGGCCGCACCGACGCGATGACGTCGGGCCCGAAGGTCAGGTTGGGCACGAACTGGCCGTCCATGACGTCGAACTGCATGCGATCGACCCCCGCCTTCTCGAGGGCCACGCAGCCGTCACCGAAGTTGGCGAAGTCGATCGGGAGCACCGAGGGGGCGATCTCGATGGCCCTGGGTGATCCCTGGGCGGTCGGGGCTGAGGTGGAGGTGGAGTCGGCCATCGATGTCCCTCGGAAGCGGGCGGATCCGAACGAGGCGACCCTACCCCGGCGGCCTACGCTCTCGGTGGTGCCGACCCCGCTGAACTCCCCCGACGCGGCCGCCCCCACCGACGCCGGGGATCCCGTCGACCCGGTCGAGCCAGTCGAGCCGATCGGGCCGGTCGAGGTGGTGGCCGACGCGGGGGAGCCGGGGGAGCCGGGGGAGCCGGTCGAACCGGTCGATCCCGTCGAGGTGGTGGCCGAGCATCTGGTGGCGGGGGGCGAGGCGCTGGCCCGTCCCGTCGGCGAGCGGATCGTGTTCGTGCGGGGAGCCCTGCCCGGCGAGCGGGTGCGCACCACGATCGTCGAGCGCCACGACGGCTGGTCCCGTGGGCGTCTCGACGCCGTGCTCGAGCCGTCCCCCGATCGGGTCGAGCCCCCGTGCCCGGCGGTGGCCGACGGCTGTGGCGGTTGCGATCTGCAGCACGCCGCGACCGCCGGCCCAGCCGGCGCTCAAGGCGACGATCGTCGCCGATGCCCTGGCGCGCCTCGGCCACATCGACGAGCCGGCCATCATCATCGGGCCGGCGCTGGCCGCCGAGGGGTTCCGCACGACCGTGCGGATGGCGGTCCTCGACGGGCGGGCAGGGTACCGACGCCATCACTCCCACGACGTGGTGGTCCCGCCGGGATGCCTCGTCGCCCATCCCCTGATCGACGAGCTCATCGTTGATGGCTCCTTCGGCGACGCCAGCGAGGTCACGTTGCGAGTGGGGGCGGCTACTGGCGAGCGCATGGCCGTGGTCCGTCCGACCACCGACGGCGTCGAGTTGCCGGCGGATGTGGCCGTGGTCGGCGAAGACGAGCTGCGGTCCGGCCGTCGGGCCTGGATCCACGAGGAGGTGGCGGGCCGCCGGTACCGCATCTCGGCACGCTCGTTCTTCCAGAGCCGACCCGACGGCGCCGCCGCGCTGGTCGAGGCCGTGGGACGGGCGGGCGGGTCCGACTTCGATGGGGCTCGAGTGGTCGATGCCTACAGCGGTGTGGGCCTGTTGGCCGCCGCCCTGCTCGACCCGCGATCGGCGTCGGCCACGGGCTCTGTGTCGAGGTCGTCTCGTCCGTCGTCGATGGTCGCGGTCGAGCGTTCGGCCTCGTCGGTCTCGGATGCCCGGGTGAACCTGGCCGACCTCGATGTCCGCATCGTCCGATCCGCGGTCGAGCGGTGGCGGTCCT
This sequence comes from uncultured Microthrixaceae bacterium, assembly GCA_963734965.1. GTDB lineage: Bacteria > Actinomycetota > Acidimicrobiia > Acidimicrobiales > Acidimicrobilacustridaceae > UBA4742. Next base: position 1,119,221 of record CAVTJK010000003.1, read on the forward strand.
CGCCCGCGGACGTGGTGGTGGCCGACCCGGCCCGCACGGGCCTCGGACGTCGGGCGACCGAGGTGTTGGCCCGCACGGGCGCGTCGGTCATCGTCCTGGTGAGCTGCGATGCCGCCTCGCTGGGCCGCGACGCCGGGCTGCTCGCCCGGAGCGGGTTCCGTCTCGAACGCAGCGAGCTGGTCGACGTGTTCCCTCACTCTCACCACGTCGAGGTCGTGTCGCGCTTCGCCCGCTGACCGGTCTGATGCACTCCCGCCCCGGGCATCCGGATCGGTTCCCTGCTACGAACAGCTGACGTATGGGCCACGACTCTCTCCAAGAGGCTTCCGACGCGGTGCTGGTCATCGCCATCAGCCGCTATCAGGAGCAGGCCTTGGCCGAGGCCTACCGTCGCCACGCCGGGGCGGTCTACGGACTGAGCCGGCGGCTGCTGGCCAATGCCGGGATGGCCGAGGAGATCGTTCAGGAGGTCTTCCTGCGGCTCTGGAACCACCCGGACCGGTTCGATCCCGAACGGGGATCGTTGCGCTCCTACCTGCTGGCCCAGTGCCACGGGCGCTCGGTCGATCTGCTGCGGTCCGAGTCGTCGCGACGCGGCCGGGAGGAGCGCGACGTGCGCAAGACGGCCGAGGCCGGATACGACCTCGAACACGAGGTGGTCGACCTCACCGTGGCCGATCGCGTGCGGACCGCCGTCGCCCAGCTGGCCGACGGCGAGCGACAGGCCATCGAGTTGGCCTACCTGGGTGGGCACACCTATCGCGAGGTGGCGACGATCCTGGGCCAACCTGAAGGTACCGTCAAGAGTCGGATCCGCTCGGGTCTGAAGAAGCTCCGCGACGAGCTCGCGGATGCCGGAATCGGCGGCGCATCGTGAACGAACCCATGGGAATCCCGGACATCGAGGCCCTGATCGGCGCCTACGCCCTCGACGCGGTCGAGCCCGACGAGCGCGCCGCCGTCGAAGCCCATCTGGCCACCTGCCCCCGGTGCCGGGCCGAGCTGGCCGACCACCTCGAGGCGGCGTCGATGCTCGCCTACACCGGCGCGCCGGCGCCCGAGGGTCTGTGGGACCGGATCGCGTCGGCCCTCGAGGAGCCCCCACCGGCCATGCGCCTGGCGGTCGTGAGCCAACCAGGCCAAGGGAGCCAACCGGGCGAACCGGACCAACCGGGCCGAGCTCGGTCGCGTCGGTCCCGGCGGCCGCTCGTGCTCGCCGCCCTGGCCGCCGCGGCCGTCGTGGTCATCGCCGCGTTGAGCCTTCAGGTCCTCCATCAAGGCGGTCAGATCGATCGGCTGACGTCGCAGACGGCGTTGCGGCGGGCGGCCGATCAGGCCCTGGACGATCCGACCAGCCAGAAGCTCACGCTGTCCTCGCCGACGGGGGCCAAGTCCTCGGCCATCGCCGTGCTCTCCGACACGGGCACGGGCTACATCATGGCCGCCAACCTGCCCACGCTGCCCGAGGATCGGACCTACCAGCTCTGGGCCATCACCCCCACCCAGGTGGTGTCGTTGGGCCTGCTCGGCACCGATCCCCACCTCAACGCCTTCCCGGCCCACGGCAAGATCACGGGACTGGCCGTCACCGACGAGGTCGCCGGCGGGGTCACCCAGTCGGCGCACGCGCCGGTGATCGTGGCCCACGCCACGTGACGCGCTGGCCTCTCACCGGCCGGATCACAAGCGCTCGTGGGCACCCCTGCTCGAGGCCTCGGTCGGGGGCACGACCCGCAACCGGGGCGCGGGGCGTCCGACCTGGCGGCCGCGGTGCTGCCACTGCTCGAAGTGCTCGTCGCTGATGGCGGCATCGGCGCCGATCGCCCAGGCGTCCTGAGCCGCCCACTGGGCCAGGGCGTCGACGGCGGCCTGATCCGGCGCCGATCGCGCTCGGCGGTCGGCCTGGGTCAGCACGAGGATGATCTCGGCGTCGGACCGTCCGGCGAAGTACGGGCTCTCCTCCCGCAGGCGCGCTCGCACCGACCCGTCGGTCGTCACCCGGGCGATGAGCTGGTCGACGTCGCCGGCGGGCAAGACGACCGGTAGGTAGTCGGTCGCCAGGAAGTGGGCGATCTCGTCTCGTAGCGACCGCACGAGGAAGCGCTCGTCGAGGCCGTCGTCGACCAGGTCGAACAGCCGGCACCGGATGGCGTCCACGTAGGCGGATCGCCCGACGCGCACGACGCCTGACGAGCGGGGGTCGTCGACCACGAGGCGTTCGCATCGCACGCTGGGCAGGATCTCGGCGGCTCGGCCCCCGATCGACACGGCCACGATCATGCCGATCTCGGCCCACCAGCGTCGGACCAGGATCGGATCGTCCTGGTCGATGACCCAGGTCAGCCGCTCGATCAGCTCACCGGGGGCTCCGTTGAGCGGCAGGGTGCAGTCGGGCGCCGCCGGCCCCACGATCACCTCGAGCGGCCTTGCCCCTGGAGTCGGGGTCGCAGACGAGTCGATATCGGGCACCGCGCACCTCCACCTGGCCGACCGCGACGGCGCGACCCCATCACTCCGAACGCTGCGGCAGCTTCGCCCTGTTCCGCATGCGCCTGACGGGATGTTAGTGCCAGGTGGCCGCCCGCTCACGCGGTCGGGGCCCCGGGTCAGGCTATGCCGCGACCGATCGCCAGGTTCGTCTTGCGGATCGCCTCGTGGATCTCGTCGTGATCGTCGGGACCCAGACCGGTCGCGGTGGTCAGGAAGGACTCGAAGAGCCGCCATCCCAGCCCGAGCGCGAGCACCTGGAGCGTGCGCACCCGGGCCGTGTGATCGTCGACCTCGCTGCCCTGCTGGATCGTGTCGAGGACGACGCCGACCAGCGGCGAACGGGTGGAGTACTCGGTGATGTCGTAGCCCTCGAGGATGAGGTGGGCGATGATCCGCTGGTGCGACAGCACGAGCCGCTCGCTGGCCGGCGTCATCGGGCCGTTGGTCACCGCGTTGGGGCCGTGTTCGAGCTGGTCGGCGAAGTTGGTGAACACGGCGCGGCAGCAGGTCCTCCTTGGAACCGATGTAGCGATGCACGAGCCCAGGGTTGACGCCGGCCTCGGCCGCGACCTGCCGGATCGACACCGACCCGATCCCGTGGCTCGAGAACAGCTCGGTGGCTACGTCGACGACCGCCCGGGTGACCTCGTCGGGCCCGTGGGGCGCGTGCGCGTTCTTCGGGGGCCGGCCCCGGCGGCGGGCGGGACCGATCGGCCGCCGAGCGCCCGTAGGCGGCGAAGCGGGACCGTGAGTCCTCGCTGGACCCGGCGGACGGCGCGGCGACGTGGGTTCGCTCAGCGAGGGTCGTACCGTCGTCATCGAGCTGTTCGGTCATGAGAGCACTCTCCAGGGGGACGGGTTCGAACGGGGAAGGTTCGTGGAGCAACTGGGATGTAGAGACGTCATCGAACGACCATCGACGCGGCGAGACCGATCAGCTCGTTCTCGGACAGACCTGAGGCCCTGATGTCGAGGGTCACCGTGGGACTGAGTTGGAGCTGGAGGTAGGCCGGTGCAGCTGCAGCCGGTAGCCCCGAGACAGGCGGTGAGTACCGCGCCGACCTCGAGCCCACAGAGGTTGTGCTCCATGGCGACGTCGACGCGTTTCCCGACAAGGTCTTGGTGACGCTCTCGGAGGCGGTGATGATCGTGATCTCGAGTTGGCCGGTCCCGGTCTGGGTGGACTGGGGATCGTTCGTGTAGATCCGGTCGATGGTCACCTGTCCGGCGACCGTCGTCGAAGGCGGTTCGATCCTGACGAAGCCGCTCGGCAACGTCACGTCGAAGTCGCTCACCGACGCGGGTTGGCACGAGTCGGCGACGGAGCACTCGGCCGCGGGCGTCGTCGCGACCTTGGTGCCCGACGAGCCCTGGCTCAGCCTGACGACGCCGAGGACGGCGACCAGTCCGGCGCTGACCGAGGCGGCCGTGACCCGGCGTCGGCGGCGCCGGGCAAGCGCGGCCGACGCCCGGGTCAGGATGCGAGGGCCGGGATCGGCCGTGGGCTCGGCGAGCAGGGCGCGCTCGCTGAACCGCTCTCGCAACATGCGATCGATGTCCATCTCGGGGCTAGCGTTCAAGCTGATCCTTCAAGCGAGCTCCCCCACGGTGGAGGAGGGTCTTCACGGTTCCGGGCGGGCACTGCATGGCTTCGGCGATCTGTTGCTCGGACAGGCCTTCGTAGTGGCGGAGCACGAGTGCGATGCGCTCTCGAGCCGGGAGTCGGGCGAGGGCGTCACCCAGGTAGTCCTTGTCGGGAGACGATGTTTCGGGTCGGGCCCGCCTGAGGAAGGTGCGCTCGACGCGCCGGCGCCGCAGCACGTCGCGACAGCCGTTGATGGTCGAGCGGCGCACGTAGCTGAACGGGTCATCGACCTTGTCCCAGCGGATGTGCAGACGGGCGAACGATTCTTGGACGACCTCCTCGGCCACCTCGTTCTGGTCGACGATCAAGAACGCCAGGCGCACGAGCGAGGCGTAGTTGGCGCGATAGAGCTCGGTGAACGTGATCTTGGGTTCGGGTTGTTCCACGTCAGGGACCAGATGCTCCCGGGGGAGCATTTCTTCCCTCACACAAGACAGGACGACGAGCCGACCGGATCGGTTTCAAGAAGTTCCGCGTCCTCAAATAGGTAGACACGCGCACACAATTGAGAGGTGCAATCGCACCCTTGACATCGCCGTCGGCGATGTTACCGTCAGCCCACAATTCCCGATCGCATGACTCCCGCCGTCGCCGCAGCGACCGTGTGGAGGAACCGGGCGAACGACGGGGCCGAGAAAAAGGATCGGAGAACCGTGGTACTTCTTTGCTCGAACGCGCGGTCGCGCCTGCGGACAGCGATCGCCAGCGCCCTTGGGGCAGTCGGATTGGTGGTGGTGATGGCGGCATGCGGGTCACCCCCTTCTCGTACCGTTGACCTGCGCGCCGATGCCGTGACGCCGACCACCGGTGGGTGCAGCGCGGCGGGGACATGCGCGCCCGAGTCGGCCTCAGACATCGGGCTGGCGGCCGTGCCTACGGGGATGACAGCTGTCGGCGGTGAGCAGGTGCAAAGGCTCGACGACGGGCACACGCTCTTCAGTCGTACCTGGGAGTCGCCCGTTGCGACCTTTCTGAATCCGGGTGGCGACCCCATCGGCCCACGGGTTGATGTGCAGCTCATGAGCCACCCGCCTAGCGATCCGGTCGGGGCCGACGCGATGAAGGGGAGTCCCCGTGCCTTCTCCGGAACCTCGATCGGGGCCAGAAGTGCCTTCGTGTCCAGCTGGACCGTCACCGCCATGCAACTCGACGGCGTGACACCCGTCCAGGAGACGGCGACGTCCATCTATCTCGACCTGAGCGCCACGCTGCGACTGCAGATAAACACGCTGGGCCTCAGTCCTGGTCAGGCGGCCAAGGCGGCGCTGGGGGTGATCGTCCGATGAGAGCTTCCAAGAAGATCAAGTCCGCCGCCGTCGCCGCCGGCGGAGTCATCGCGCTCGGTGTTGCTGGTGCCCCATATGCCGCGGGTACCTCGCTGACAGGCGCAGCCAATCCTCCGCACAACGGCATGTGGGGGACTGCAGCCCACGGCGAGGTGCTGGGGCAGTCCAACGTCAACACCGGCGATGTCGTCGCCTTCTGGCAGGGCTTCTTGGCCTCCTACGGCGTCCTTGCCTGTCCGAGTGGCATCGATGGGCACTTCGGGCCAGCAACGGCATCGGCGACGAGGTCCGTCCAGGGCATGATCGGCGTCGGCCAGGACGGGGTCGTCGGGTCGAACACCTGGACCGCTGCGGGTGGTTGGTTGGTCTGGTCGAACGGCACGAGTTCCTATGACGTCTGGAAGCCGCTCGGGTCCAGTCGTGCTGCGGTCGTGTACGCGCACATCACCCCGAACGGAGCCTGGAAGTGGACCAGTCCGGTGGTCAGCGATGGCGGCTGGCACAGCTCGGACACCCCCGGCATCTCGTTCACGAACGACGGCTCATGCTGAGCGGCATCGGTTCCGATCCGAGATCCTCGCCTGGTGCGGCCGGCCCCGCCGACGAGCTGGGCGCGCCCAAGATCGCGACGAGGCGCGTGCAGCTGCGGGTCGTGACGCCGGGCGACACCCCCTTCCTCTACACGATCGCCACCTCGCCGGCGGTGTCGTACCGATGGCGCTACCGGGGCGCCACGCCGTCGCCTGACCAGTTCGCCCATGAGCTCTGGCAGGGCGTGCTGGCCCAGTTCCTCTTGGTGAAGCGCGACAGCGGTGTGCCCGTCGGGTTGCAGACCGCCTACCAGGCCGACCTGGCCAACCGCACCTGCTACTTCGCACTGCTCGGCGACATGAGCGGACCCTCCTCGGGCCTCATGCTCGAAGGCGCGCTGCTGTTCGTCACCTACCTGTTCCACACGTGGGACTTCCGCCAGATCTATGCCGAGGTGCCCGGCTACACGATGGATGCGATGGCCAGCGGCATGGGCCGCTACTTCGAGGAAGAGGGCCGGCTGCGCGATCACAGCTTCCACGCCGGTCGCTTCTGGGACCTGCATCTGCTGGCCATCCACCGCGAGGCCTGGGCCAAGTCGGCCGAGCCCTTCCTCGGCGTGCTGGGCGCAACGGGGGATCTCGGTTGATGTCATTCGACGACTTCGCCGTCTGGCTGGCCGAGCGGGCCCGGCTTCGCGAGGGCGACGGGGGCTGGTCACCGGACACCCGCTTCGAACAGATGGGGCTCGATTCGCTCCAGATGGTCGAGCTCTGGATCGCGTCCGAAGACCTCGGGCTGGATCTCCCCGAGGAGCTGTTCTTCAGCCTCGAGACCCTGGGCGACCTCTTCTACTACTACGAGACCAAGTCCGCCCTCGCCTGAGCGACGTTTGGCGCCGCCGCCGCCTTCGTTCGCACCCTCAGCCGTTGCTGTAGACGCGGGTCGGGTCGACCAGCACCGCGGTGCGCCGCTCGTCGGCCATGACGCGGTCGTAGGTGGCCCAATCGTCGTGCGTGCCGCCGGCCGCCGAGAAGATCTCGCGCAGCAACAGGCGCAGCTCGTCGGCGCTGCAGTCGACGTCACGGTCGTCGGGCCCGACCAGTTCGGTCGGCCCTTCGCACGCCACCCACTCCCAGCCCGATCGAGCCACGACCGACGCGTCGGGTCGGGCGCGCAGATGGGCGAGCTTGCGACTGTCGCCGCGTGCCACCAGGCCCACCACGGGCGTGTGCCGCACCGGATGGTCGAGCACTCCGGCGTTCACCACCGACGATTGGATGGTGTGGTCGCTTCGCAGCGTCGAGACCACGCACAGGCCGGATTCGAGGGCGATCACTCTTGCGAAGTCGGTCAGATCGGTCACCCGGCTCAGCCTACGAGCACCTTGACGATCGGGTCACCGGCGCGCACCCGCCCTCCCATGACGACCTTGGTGTTCACCCCCCGCAGGCGCAGCTCGCGCCCGACAGGGCTGTTGACGAATCGCATGGCTTCGAGGCCGAAGCGAGCGGTGAACTTCTTACATCCGGTGTGGGGCCGGGCCGTGACCTCGATGATCGCGGTGCCCAGGGCCAGGCGGGTGCCGGGCGGGAGGTTGGTCACGCTGAGGTCGAGGTCGACGTAGAGCTGGTCGCCGGCCAGGGGACGGCGCTCGGGCGTGCCGGCGACGAGCGTTGCCGCTCGGGCGTTCATGAGCGTGAGCTGCATGTCCGGATGCGCCGATCCGTCGTCGGTGTGGCGGCTGGGCCGCTCGATCCACGTGTCGCCGACCAGACCGACGACGGAGTCGAGCTCGCACTCGTCGAGCAGCTCGCGCTCATCGACGGCCGGCCGGCGGACGATCAGCTCGACGTGGCCCTGGTCGGCAGGAGAGCATCGAACCTCGTCGAGCCCGGCCTCGAGATCGGCGGTCGTCAGATGCTCCATCCGACGATCATGGCCGCGGATGGCACTCGGGTTCGCCTGAGTTTCGCCCGGATGGCGCGTCGGCTCAGGGTTCGGGCGCCGGTTCGGGATTGGTCATCGTCGCCAACAGCTCGGCCGGGTTGGCCGGCTCGTAGTCGCGACGTTCGATGTCGCGCAGCACCTGCTCGAGGTCGATCCGGGGCACGGCCTGGACTTCCTGGCAGTACACATAGGACGTGGCGCAGAAGTCGTCGACCCGCTCGGCGATCCCCCATGCGAGCAGCCCGGGTCCGACGTCGCGTATCCAGCCCTCGCCGGCCGGCGGGTTCGTCCGGGCGTACGCCTCGAGCTCGTCCTCGCGACCGGCGAGGAAGAAGGCCGCACCGATCTGTTGGATGGTCACGCGCAGGTCGCGTGCGAACATGATCGGGTCGGGGAGGTGCCAGCGGTAGAAGCCGACGAAGTCGGGATTGGCCGTCGCCGGCGAGCCGTTCGTCGCCTTCGGTCCGACGACGAGCGGCGCCCCTGCGTACGGGGTCGTGTGAGCCCCCAGCCCCCACGCGCTGCCGACGTAGTCCTCGAGCCCCGTACCGCAGATGGTCGGCAGGGCGTCGTCACCGTCGAGGTAGACCTTGACCTCGCCCTCGCCGTACCAGGCGGCCGGGTCGATCACGCGCACGCCGACGTTGCAGCCGAGGAACCGACCAGGTCCTCGGAGGCCTTCGGCGATGACGAAGTCGTCGAGCTGGGTCGTCGGGTTCTGCCGCCGGAACGCGACGTGGAGGTAGCCGCGGTCGGGAGCACGTTGCGGCTCGAGCGTGTAGTCGATCTGGTAGTAGAGCTGGATGGAGCGCGAGTCGCCGTTGTGCAGCTCGACGCGCACGTTGTCGGTGAACGGCATGGGGATGTAGCTGTTGAAGCCGCGACCCTCGTTGGCCGCCGTCAGAGCCGAGTGATAGGCGACCGGGCGCCCGTGGGGCAGGCCGAAGAAGTCGAGGCAGGGGACCGAGACGCTGGGCTCGTCGGCGCCGTCGTAGAACACCTCGAGGGTGACGGCCCGCATGCGTTCGGGTGGGGCGGGCATGAAGGTCATCCAGATGTGGCGGATCGTGCCCGGCCCGTCGATGTCGCCGAGCACGACGCGCTCGCCGGCGTGGATGCGCCGGCTCGGCGCGCCCTTGCGTCCGCCATGGGCCGTTCCGCCGGCGCCACGGGCTCCCGTCGGGTTCTCGAAGGTCACCGCCCGCGAGTCGAGCTTCGTGTCGATGTACGCGGGATCCCAGATGCCTGGCGGTTCGGTCACGATGGGCCTCGGCTCGTCAAGAGCCCGAGGCGAGGTGGCGGGCGACGGCGGCTCGTCCCTCGATCACCCACGGTCGGTCGGCTGGCGTCGGGCGGGGCACCGGTGTGGTCTGGAACTCGGTGGCATACGCGCGACGGCGGCGATCGGTGCGGTTCAGCCCGCTGTAGTGGAGCGTCCGCGGGTGGTGGAACGTGGCCCAGCCGGCGCGGACCGGAACGGGCACGGCTTTGGCGATGTCGACGTCGTCGACCACCACGATGGTGTGGATGGCGGGGTCGTCGTGCAGGTGTCGATGGGCGAGCACGTCGCCTGTGTGCGAGCCGGGGACGAACCACAGGCAGCCATTGTCGACGTCGGCGTCATCGAGCGCCATCCACGCACCGACGGCTTCGTAGGCCAGCTCGGGCTCCCAGTAGGCCTCGTCCTGGTGCCAAGGGGCTTCGCCGCCGATGCGGGCCGGCTTGGTGATCATGTGGCCCCAGCCGTTCAGGTCGCTCTCGGGTCGATCGAGCAGGCGGGCGGCGATCTTGCGACCGTTGCGGTAGAAGACGGTGTCGCGCAGCTCGGGGATTCGGTGCTCGGGCATCAAGATCTGGGAGATGTCGGCTTCGCCCTCGGTCTCGCCCCACGGGCGGGAGGGCTCGAGGTAGGCACCGGGAAAGCCGCCGATGCGCTTGGCGAACAGCTGGTCGTAGACGCCGCGCAGCCACTCGACTTCGGCGTCGGTCGTGATGCGTTCGACCGTGAGGTAGCCGTTCTCGGAGAAGAAGGCGACCTGATCGTCGGTGACCTCGATGTCGTAGTCCCCGACGGGCAGGGGTGGCCTGGTCACGTCGTCGTCGATGAGGGTCCGCTGCTCGAGGGGCATGCGTGCATGGTCGCGCCCTATGAAAACGATTTCAAGGAAAAGGTGGCGGCCTACGATCGGGCCGAGCTCTCGCGGACCACGAGCGTCGGCGCCAGCGCGATGTGCCGGGCAGGGAGGCCCGTCGCCGCCGTGGCCAGGAGGTGGGCGGCCTGGCGTCCGATCTCGTAGCTGGGCTGGGACACGACGCTCAGCTGCGGGTTGGTCAGCATGGTCCACGGCGCGTCGTCGAAGCCCACCAGCGCCACGTCGTCGGGCACCCGTCGACCCGCCTCGCGCAGCGCGAACAGCGCGCCCAGGGTCATGAGGTTGTTGGCCACGAACATCCCGTCTGGTGGCTTGGGCAGGCTGAGCAGGGAGCGGGCGGCGGCGTAGCCACCGTCCTGGCGGAAGTTCGGCCCGGCGCACGAGACGGTTGTCGAAGCGCTGGCCGTTGCGCGTCAACGCGTCCCGATAGCCGGCCAACCGATCGCCCGCGGTGCTGAGTCGTGTTGGGCCGGTGATGCACGCGATGCGCCGGCATCCCACCGATTCGAGGTGCTCGGTGGCCTGGTCGCCGCCCAGGCGGTTGTCGACCACCACCGAGTCGATGCCGTGGCGCAGCGGGCGGCGGTCGACGGCGACGACGGGAACCCCGCGGTCGACGAGCGGGTCGAGCATCGAATCGCGCGTCGACGCCACGGCGATGACGGCGCCGGCCATGCGCTCGGCCAGGACGATGTCGAGGTACGCCTTCTCCTTGTCGAGATCCTCGTCCGAGTTGCAGAGGACCAGTCGGCGGTCGGCGGTGACAGCGACGTCCTCGATGCCGCGCACCATCGTGGTGAAGAAGGGGTTCTCGATGTCGGCGATGATCACGGCCCAGACGCGAGTCCGTTGCTGGCGCAGGGCCCGGGCGGGCCCGAAGGGTTGGTAGCCGAGGTCGGACGCCGCGCGCATGACCCGTTCGGTCAGCGCCGGGGACACCTTGCCGCTCGTGTTGAGCACCCGCGACACCGTGGCCGGCGAGACCTTGGCCGCTCGGGCCACGTCGCCGATCTTGACCACGGGCTGCGATCCCCGCGGCGCCTTGGGGGGAGCCATCCGGCGATCCTACGGTTCGGGCTCAGCCGGCAGGGTCGACGCCCCACGAGCCATCGGCGCGGGTCGATCAGTTGGCGTGGGTCTGGCCCAGGCGACGGAACTTCTCGAGCATGTGGGTGCCGCCCGCCGGCTGGTAGCTGTAGAGCAGCGCCCGGCGGCCGTGGTCCGAACGGTTGGGTTCGGACTGGTGCACGAGGTAGGGACCGAAGTAGACGACCGTGCCGGCTTCGACCTCGAGGGGCAGCAGCGTCGGCGCGGGTCGGTTCTGGTCGATCTCGTTGTGAGCGAAGAAGTCGCCGTCGGTGCGGGTGGCCCATACCCCGTCGGCGTGGCTCCCAGGCACGACCTGGAGGCAGCCGTTGGCCAGGGTGGCGTCATCGAGGAACACCATGGCCGTGGCCACGCGGTCGACCTCGTCGGCTACGTCGACCCAGTACGGGTAGTCCTGGTGCAACGGGTTCACGCCGCCCTCGTGCGCTCGCTTCAGGTTCAGCTTCTCGGTGAACAGAGTCGGGGCGTCGTCGTCGACCAGATACCTCATGGGATCCACCAGCCGGGCGTCGTAGGCCCACTCGAGCAGCGGAGGGCTCAGATGGGCGCACGGTTCGATGCCGTGCACGACGTCGCTGTCGCCCTCCCACTTGATGGTCACGCCCTGCGTGAAGTCGGGCTCGAACACGTAGCTGCCCATCTGCAGCCGCGTGCCGTGGCGATCGGCGACCAGCTGCTCGATCAGGCGCTCGCACGCCGCGCCCAACGCCGCCACCTCGTCGGAACCGAAGAGGGCCTCGCGAACGACGTAGCCGTCGTCGGCGAGCGTTCGGACCTCGTCGGGCGTGAACCCCCACAGCGCCGCGGCGGCCGATGTGTCGGTCGCCTCACCGTGTCCGTCCATGTCGGCCCCCGTTCGTGAAATCGTTTTCACAACGCCATCGAACGTAGTACCGTCGAAGGGTCATCACAAGCCTGTGGGGGGAGTCCATGGCCTATCCCGTAGCGACCGAATGCCGACGTGGCCTTCTTCGCCACCCACGGTTGGATCGCCGTCCCCGATGCCGTCGATCCCGTCGACTTCGGCGAGTTGGTGGCCCACTGCGACGAGATCCTCGAGCGCAAGGAGACGATGGCGTTCGACTGGGCGTGGGAGAAGGGCAAGAGCAAGGACGAGCGCGACTTCAAGATCGTCCAGTCGAGCCCCTCGATCTTCTGGCCGACGCTCAACGAGGCGCGCTTTCGGTCGTGGGCGGTCGAGTTCGGCTCGGCGTTGCTCGGCCAGCCCGTCGAGTTCTGGTATGACCAGTTCCTGGCCAAGCCGCCGCGAGAAGAGCGCGGTCACGCGCTGGCATCAGGACGAGGCCTATTGGGGTCGCAACCTCGACGATGCCGGCATCACCTGCTGGATGCCGATGCACGACGTCGATGTCAGCAATGGGTGCATGCACTTCATCGACGGCGGTCATCGGCTCGGCGTGATCGAGCACCACCAGGCCGCCGACCTGGCTTCGGACCTGTTGTACTGCGAACCGGACGAGTCGGCTGCCATCGCTTGTCCGCTGGCGGTGGGGGGCGTGACGTTCCATCACGGCAAGACCCCGCACATGACCCCGGCCAACGAGACCACGAGCTGGCGGCGGATCCTCACCCAGCACCTGCGGGTCGTGGGAAGCGAAGGCGAGGGCGACCACTACCCCTGGAAGATCTACGTCAACCAGTTCAGCGGCGAGCGGACCACGCCCGCGACGCGATGACGACCGAGGGCCCGTCGAGCGACGACATCCTCGACCGGGCCGTCGCCGCGGGCGGCGACGCGTTGGCCCGCTCGGCTCGGGCCGTCGCCGAGGCCAGCCTGCGCTTCGACGAGGCCTCCGATGCCCTCGCCGTGCTGCTGGCCGTGCGCGGTCGGGTCGTGGTGACGGGGCTGGGCAAGTCGGGGCTGGTGGGTCGCAAGATCGCCGCCACGCTGGCCAGCACCGGGACGCCCTCGTTCTTCGTGCACGCGGCCGACGCCCTCCACGGCGATGCCGGGATGGTCGCCGCTGACGACCTGCTGCTCGCCATCTCGAAGTCGGGGTCAACACCCGAGGTCGTATGCTTCGCCGAGATGGTCGCGGGGCGGGGCGTGCCGGTCGTGGCCATGACGGGCTGCGGGGGACGATCCGCCCTGGGCCTGATGGCCGACGCCGTCCTCGACATCACCGTCGAGGCCGAAGCCGATCCGTGGGACCTCGTGCCCACGAGCTCGACGTCGGTGACCGCGGTGGTGGGCGACGCCATCGCCATCGCCATGATGGTGGCACGCGGCTTCGGGCCCACCGAGTTCGGGCTGCACCACCCCGGCGGGTCGATCGGCGAGAGACTGGCGGGCGTGACCGAGTCCCGCCCGCTCCGCTCATCTCGAGCCACGGCATCGGCACCGCCGACCTCGACACCGACCTCGGCCCAAGCGGGGTCGGCACAGCCGGTCCGGCCGGTGACATCGCCGTGACCGAGGCGCTGGCTGACGACGACACGGGGTCCGATCAGGCCGGCGTGTGCGTGCTGGGCAGCTTCATGATGGATCTGACGTTGCGGGCCCCGCGGCGTCCGCTTCCCGGCGAGACCATCATCGGCACCGGCTTCGACATGTACCTCGGCGGGAAGGGTTTCAACCAGGCCGTCGCCTCGGCTCGTAGCGGGGCGCCGACGAGCATGGTCGGTCGCGTCGGCGACGACGACTTCGGCGCGAAGTTCCTCGACGGTCTGAGGCGGGAGGGCATCGACGCCCGCCACGTGCTGGTCGATCCGGACGAGGGCACCGGGATCGGAGGACCCCTGGTCGAGGATTCGGGTGAGAACTCGATCGTCGTCGTGCCGCGTGCCAACTGGCAGGTGTCGGTCGACGACGTGAGGGCCGCTGAGGCCGTCATCACCTCGGCGGCGGTCCTGCTCGTGCAGATGGAGGTGCCCACCGCCGCGTCTGCTGGCTGCGGCTCGACTGGCCAAGCGGTCGGGCGTCACAGTCGTGTTGAACCCCGCGCCCGCCGTCGACAGCCTCGAGGCGTTCGTCGGGCTCGTCGATCTGGTGGTGCCCAACATCGGCGAGGCCTTGCGCCTCACCGGGGGCGACGGACCCCCTGACGATCCGCACCTCGCGGCGGTGGCGCTGCGCGATCTGGTTCGGGCCGACGTGATCGTGACCCTGGGCGACCGAGGCGCGCTGGTGCTCGACGAGCGGGGATTCGAGTCCGTCGCGGCCCACCGTGTGGATGTCGTCGACACCGTCGCCGCCGGCGACGTGTTCTGCGGCGCGCTGGCCGCCGGACTGGCGCTGGGCCAGACCAGGCGCGCCGCGGTCGAGTACGCGAACGCGGCGGCCGCGGTCGCGGTCACGCGTCGCGGGTCCGAGCCGTCGATCCCGACCCGAGCGATGGTGGCCGAGCAGATCGGCGCGCCGGTGCACGCGACCGGCGAGCCAGCGTCGAGGGCGAACGGTCGCCATCGCCAAGCGGCGCGGCCCGCGTCTGCATAGTCCGCTCTGAGCGGAGCGGCGCGAGATCTCGGACAGAAGGGGAACCGCGTGGCTCTCGTCTGCGTATGGCACGGGAGCCGGCACGGCGAACGCCGGTCCCTCAGAGAGAAAAAGAGCGGAACTATGACACGAAGGTCAGCAGTAGGTACCACCATGTCTGGAGGCCGGCCCGTCACCCGGATCGGCACCGGCTGGAGCATGGCTCGGATCGCGGGGGCGGCGATCACGGCCGTGACGCTGGCGGCTGGGCTCGTGGCCCTGCCCACCGGTGCGGGGGCGGCGGCGGCCCACAGCACCTACACCCGCACCGACCTGGTGTCGGACGTGGCGGGGGTCGGCAACGCGGCGGTGCAGGACCCGAATCTGGTCAACCCGTGGGGGATGTCGGACGGGCCCACCCCGATCTGGGTGTCCAACAACGGCAAGGACAACTCGACGCTGTACTCGGGTGCAGTGGCCGGCTCGCCGGTCAACATCGTCCCGCTGGTCGTGGCCATCCCGGGTGGCAAGCCGACCGGTCAGGTGTTCAACGGCGGGGGCGGCTTCAACGTCACACAGGGCATGAACATGTTCTCGTCGGTGTTCATCTTCGCTGGTCAGACCGGCCAGATCACCGGTTGGAACCCCGGCCTGTCGCCCAACACATCGGCCGTCAACGCGGTGACGACGCCAGGCGCGGTGTACACGGGATTGGCCCTGGCCACGGCGACGGCAGGCCGCGAGATCTACGCCGCCAACTTCAAGGCCGGCACGATCGATGTGTTCGACTCGACGTTCACCCCGGTGAACACGTCGGGCGCATTCGTCGACAAGAAGATCCCGAAGGCCTTCGCCCCGTACAACGTGGCCGCGCTCAACGGGCAGATCTTCGTGTCCTACGCCTTGCGGAACGCGGCCAAGACCGATGCGCTCCACGTCCCCGAGGTCGGCTTCATCGACGTCTTCACGCCTGATGGCGTGTTCGTCAAGCGGCTCGTGACCGCGCTGGGCCTCAACGCGGCATCAGGCATGGTCATCGCTCCGACCGGCTTCGGTGACCACACGGGCGACCTGCTGGTGGCCAACGCCGGCAGCGGCCTGGTCAGCACCTATGACGCCATGAGCGGCAGGTTCAAGGGCTTCCTGCTCGACGCCAAGGACCACCTCATCATCATTCCGGGGCTGAAGGGTCTGCTCCTCGGCAACGGCGTCTTCGGCGACACCAGTGCCGTGATCTTCAGCGCCGGGCCGAACTACGGCAAGCACGGAATCCTGGGATCGCTCGCGCTGGCGAGCTGACCCGAGGCTTCGGCGGACACTCGACCGCCACCGAGCCGGCTGCTCGCCCACGGAGCCGGTTCGGTGGCGGTCCTCCGTCGTCCTGGACGACGGAGGCCTCACCTCGGTCGGTGACCGGGTCGGTCGACCCGGTTGAGGTGCAACTCGTCGCCGACACGCGTGACCTCCATGGCGAAGGCGAAGTGGTCGACGTTCGTCGCGTAGGCGATGTCGTCGTCGTGGACGTCGCCACCGCCGAGGGCCAGGGTCACCTCGGCTTCTCGCGATGCGGCCACCGCCGCTGCGGTCTCGAGCGCTCGTAGCGGTTGGCCGAGCCGGGCCCGCTCGATCAGCTCGGCCGTGAGCAGGTCGTCGTCGGCCGGGCGGTCGGGCACGTCCGGGAAGCGACCCGTGATGACGTAGGCCGGGGGATCGTCGCCCGCGGCCCGCACCGCGGCGGCAGTCGCCGATGCGCACACCAGGCTGGCGCACCACAGCCGCGTGGCGCGCTTCGCCGCGATGACACCCTGGGTGCCGGCCGATGTCCGCTGCACCAGCACTCGGCCGGTCAGGTCCTCGGCCGCCACCATGACAGGTGAGTTCGAGAAGTCGAATCCTTCGGGGCGCCGGCCGCCATCCTCGCCCATGGCCAACGCGTCGGGGTGGTCAGCCTTGAAGGCCAGCGCTTCGGCCACCGTGCCCACCAGATGGATGCGCTCCGCACCGGCGCCGAAGGCATACGCCGCCGTGGTGAAGGCCCGGATCACGTCGACGACGACCACGGGGCCCGTCACGTCGCTCATCTCCCACCGGGCCAGGTACGAGGCGCTCACCCCGAGAGGGTAGGTGCCGCCGGTCGGCTCCGGCGCCATGCCAGCCGGTGGCCTGGCCGTGGTACGCCCCCTGGGACTTGAACCCAGAACCTGCGGATTAAGAGTCCGTTGCTCTGCCATTGAGCTAGAGGCGCGCGTTGCGGCGGCCAGCGTATCCGAACCCGAAGACCCACTGGTTCGGGTTCGGTGTCGGCGGCGGCCGCCCGGTCGGGTCTCCGACGCGGGCAGCCGCTGCGACGTGGGGTGACCGACGGGATTTGAACCCGCGACATCCGCGACCACAACGCGGCGCTCTGCCGAACTGAGCTACGGCCACCAAGGGAGGCATCAGCATAGGACATCCCGTCCGACCTCCGATCCGCGTTGGGGCCGTCCGAGTCGGGCCCGCGGGCTCGATCCGACGGTCGGACGGGGACGACATGGCTCGACTCCGAATGGAGCACTCGCCCCGGCGGCGCGCACCACTACGCTCATCGCCGCGATGGCGAACGGCGTTCTGCGCCACCAGCGCCGTCTCGAGCCCTCGTAGCTCAGCTGGACAGAGCATCGGACTTCTAATCCGACGGTCGCAGGTTCGAGTCCTGCCGAGGGCGCGTTGGTGGGCCACGCGGACCCTCGGTCCGATCCAGATTGTCAAGTAACATCATGGGATTAGTTGGGTTAGGGTCTGACCCTCCACCCGACAACCGAGGAGCGCGTCGTGAGCGTCCGTGAAGAGGTTCTGTCCGCCAACCAGTCCTATGCCGCGTCGTTCGGCGACAAGGCGAACCTGGCGCTCCCGCCGGCCCGCCGGTTCGCCATCTTGACCTGCATGGACGCCCGGCTCGACCCGGCGAAGTACGCGGGCCTCAGCGAGGGCGATGCCCACGTCATCCGCAACGCCGGCGGCCGGGCCAGCGACGACGCCATCCGATCCCTCGTGATCTCCTACAAGCTCCTCGGCACCCGCGAATGGTTCGTGATCCACCACAGCGACTGCGGGATGGAGTTCTTCACCGACGAGGTGATCCGGGGACTGCTCGCCAGCAGCCTCCAGACCGCCGAGCTGGGTCCGGACGGGTTCTTCGACGTGGGCGACGGCCCCGGTTCCGACGAAGCCGACTACATCGACTGGCTCACCATCGACCACCGAGACGACGCCGTCACCAGCGACGTCCATCGCGTCCGCAACCACCCGCTCGTCCCCTCCGACATCGCGATCTACGGGTACGTCTACCAAGTCGAGACCGGGCGCCTCGAAGAAGTGCCCGCCGCCACCGCCGCCGGCGCCGTCCGTTGACCCGACGACCCGATTGGTGGGTGTGGCGATGATCGAGGCCGTCGTCGTGCTGGCCGACGCCGTGTGCGACGTGGACAACGGAGAGGCGTCGGCGTCAGCCCGGATCGGCTGGTTCGACCTCAGGTCGATGTGGATGACCGACTTGGTCGAGGTCGCGATCCTGGCCGTGATCGACGAGACGATCCACGCCGACCGGCGGCTCGAGGTCGCGGCCATCATCGAGGTGTCCGGCCGCGCCTACCTCGTCGAGACGCTCGACTGGATCGACGACGACGACGGCACCCACTCCATCACGACGGTGATGGCGGCGGACCAGGTCGGTTGACCACAGACCCGGCCAGGCCACGAGCAGGCCCCCGCAGGAGGTGGGTGCGTGGGTGATCGAGAGTACGACTCGAGGCACAGCGACCGTGCCGGTTCAGTCGATCTCGTGGCCGCTTCGGGCACGATGGGTGTGGGTCAGGCTGAACGCGGTCGGGGGCGTGGTCGGCTCGCTGGCGGACACCTGATCGACGGTGTTGTAGACGGTCCCCTCGGCTGGCGCCACCGGACCGTCCAGCAACGGGTCCTGGGTCCGCACCATCCAATCGTGCAGCCGGCGGCGCAGATCGGTCAGCACGTCCGCCAAGCTCGGGTCGTCGATCCGGTTGCGGCCTTCGCGCGGGATCCAGGGCCAGGTCATAGAGCGCCTCGACCGGTGGGGCCACGTCGGCCCAGCCCGCGGCCAGCAACACATCCTTGGTGAGTCCGTCGTCGACGTTGGCCAGCACCCGACCCGGATGGGTGTCGTCGAAGCGACGCATGTACTTGTACCGCGACGTGCGCACGGCCCGTTGAGGTTCGTAGGCGGCGTGGAACGTGACCTCGGCGAACACCTCCTCGTGGATCTCGTCGAGCTCGCCGCGGATCAGCGGCAGCAGCGACGCCCCCTCGAGCCACGCCGGCCGCTCGATGCCCGCCACCTCGCAGATCGTCGGATACAGATCGAGATGGCTGACCACCGCATCGTGGACCCGTCCACCGAGGAACCCGCCGGGGCCGCGCATCATCAGCATCACCCCGAGACCACGGTCGTACATCGTCGCCTTGGCGCCGGGGAAGGCCAGGCCGTGGTCGGTGGTCAGGATCACCAGCGTGTTGTCGACCAACGAGTGCTCGTCGAGCGCCTCGAGCACGTTGCCGACTCCCTGGTCGAGGGATCGGGCGCTGGCTTTGAACGACGCCATGTCCCGGCGAGTCATCGGTGTGTCCGACGATGTTCTCTGGCGGGCGCGAGTAGAGCGCGTCGCGCACCGACGACGGTTCGAAGTACTCGCGGTGGGTCTCGAAGAACCCGACCGACAGGAAGAAGGGGCGCTCCGCTCGCGCCTGCTCGGCGATCAGGCGGGTGGCCGCCGGCGCGACATCGCTGACCTTGGTGCTGTCGAGATCCTCGACATGGTCGTAGCCGAGATCGGCCGGATCGGCCGACACGTGCTGCTCGCCGATCAGGCCGGACCAGTAGCCGGCCTCACGCAAGCACATGCACGATGTGGCGCTCGGGATGGGTGAGGCGGTATCCGCGGTGGGCCAGACCGAGCATGCCGGTCGCGTGCGTGCACTGGCCCGTGAGCAAGGCGGCACGCGACCCCGAGCACACCGGTGCCGCGCAGAAGGCCTGGCGGAACAGCACCCCTTGGTCGGCGAGGTGCTGGATGTTCGGCGTCGGCACCGGATAGCCGTACGGCTGCACGTATCGGCCGGTGTCGTGCGAGTGGAGATACAGCACGTTCGGCGGCGTCATAGCGGGGCGATGGTACGCCAGCCGCGATTGTCCACCAATCCGATGGAGAAATCGTGAGCCGGGCCAACCCGCGCGTGGAAGGCACGGCCTACTTCGTCTGTGCGAACTCAGCGCAGCGGGACCACGCTGCTCTGCGAGCTGCTCAAGGGGACCGAGGTCGCCGGCGTGCCCGACGAGTACTTCGAAGCGCTCCGCACCACCGGGCTGCCCCGTCAGCCGCGCCAGTACTTCGACGAGCCGGACGTCAGCGACATCGCGGCGCGCCTGGCCCCGTTCGACCCGGGCCAACCCGAGAAGCCCGGCGAGTTCGAGGGATGGTTCAACTACGTGCTCCACCGCGGCACGACCCGCAACGGCGTCTTCGGCACCAAGATGATGTGGAACTACCTCGACGATTTCCGCGAGCGGATCGCCGAGCTCCCGGGGCTCGGCGACCTGACGCTCAACCAAGCGCTCGACGAGGTGTTCCCGAACCTGCGAGATCATCTTCGTGCGCCGGCGCGACAAGGTCGCCCAGGCGGTGTCGCTGTGGAAAGCGATCCAGACCCAGCAGTGGCGGGACGAATCCGATCCCGATCGGGACGAGCACCACGCCGAGTATGACTACCGCGCCCTCAAGCATCTGCTCGACCAACTCCACCGGTGGGACGCCCGGTGGGAGGACTGGTTCCACGCCACCGGACGCGAGCCCGTGCGGGTGATCTACGAGGAGTTCGTCGGCTCACGCGCCGCCACCGTCGGGCGCGTGCTGGACGCCCTCGGCATCGATCCGCCCGAACCCGGCGAGAAGGGCCCGATGAAGCGACAGGCCGACGATCTGTCTCTCGACTGGGTCACACGGTTTCGCGAGGAGGACACTGACCGCCAGTTCCTGACCTGACACGCAGGCGGCCTCGTCCGAGGACTAAAGCCGAGTTATCCCATCAAATTAGTTGACAATAGGAGGGAGCCCGAGAAAGATGACCAGACAAGTCGACAATCCGCCTCGAAAGGTTCTGCCCATGTCTGTCACCACTGCCCAGCGGGTCGAGGTCCATCGCGTGGCCGGTCGCATCGGGGCCGAGATCACCGGTGTGGACGCCGGTCAGCCCGTGGACGATGCCACCGTGGCCACGATCCGTCAGGCGCTCCGCGACCACCGGGTCGTCTTCCTGCGGGACCAGCACCTCGACTACGAGCGCGAGGTGGCCTTCGCCGAACGGTTCGGATCGCTCACCCTCGGGCATCCGACGCTTTCGTCACCGCCGGCTCAGCCGCTGCTCGAGGAGATCGACTCGCGCAAGGGCGGCCCGGCCAACCAGTGGCACACCGACGTCACCTTCCTCGATCGTCCGCCGGCGTTCACGTTCCTGCACGGCGTCGTGGTCCCCGAGGTCGGAGGAGACACGATCTGGGCCAACACGGTCAGTGCGCACGAGAGCTTGCCTCGCGAGCTGCAGGATCTGGCCGCGAGCCTGCGCATCGTCCACTCGAACGTGCACGACTATGCCGCCGCCCCGCCGCGCCACGAGGACGACGATCCGGTGCTGCGCGCCCATCGGGCCGAGTTCGTGTCCATCGCCTATGAGACCGAGCACCCCGCCGTGCGGATCCATCCCGAGACGGGGGAGCGATCGCTCGTGCTTGGTGGGTTCGCCCAGACCGTCGTCGGTCTCGGGCCTCAAGCCTCGCGCGACCTCATCCGCATCCTGCAGGACTACGTGACCCGCCCCGAGAACACCGTCCGCTGGCGCTGGCGCGTGGGCGACCTGGCCATCTGGGACAACCGGGCCACCCAACACTGTGCGGTCTACGACTACGGCAAGGCTCACCGTCGGGGCGAGCGCGTGACCGTGGCCGGTCCGGTGCCGGTTGGCGCCGACGGCCGACCGAGCGTCCTGTTGAAGGGCGATGCGTCCTCGTACTACGCGGGCGCCGCCTGACCTGATCCGGGCGTGGTTCGCCCGTCCTCCCGATCGAACGAAAGGAACACGATGACCACAACCTCCCCTTCGACGAGCGCGCCCCGAACCGGGTCCGACCCGAGCGGCCCCACCGACTACCAACGCCGTAGGCGACGGCGCATCGTCGTCGGTCGCCGTCGCCGCCGTGGTGATCGTCGGCCTGATCGCCTTCGCCCTCACCCGCGGTTCGTCGAGCGACTCGGCCTCGGCCCAGCCCAGCTTCACCGTCGCCTACGGCCAGGGCAACGTGGCCAACGCGGACAGCGTCATCCAGACCCAGGCGGCGCTGACCAAGTCGATACCGGCGCATCTCCACTTCGTCCCGTTCAACGCCGGGGTGACGGCCATCGCCGAGATGCGCAGCGGCTCGCTACAGGCGATCAGCGGCGTCGGCAACCCACCCGTCGTGGGCGCCATCGGCACCGGCACCGGCGTGGTCGTCGTCCTGGCCCAGAGCTTCGACGCCGACGCCCTGATCGTGCCCGCGTCGGTCACGACGCCATCGCAGTTGGCCGGCAAGTCGGTAGGCGTGCTGGTGGGCTCGTCCGAGGACTTCGAGCTGCGAGGCTGGCTGGCGCTGCAGCACCTGACCGATTCAGTCAAGGTCGTGGGGCTGGCGAGCGAGCAAGCCGTAGCCGCCGCCTACCTGGCCGGCACGCTTGAAGGCGCCTACGTCCAGGCCGGCCCCGAGGCCCAGCTCACGGCCAAGGGCGGACACGCCCTCACCGACGCCCAGAAGATCGCCAAGCTGGGCATCCCCGGCCTGAACGTGGTGGCGGTGTCGGCCGATGTCGTCAAGAACCACCCCGATGTCGTCCAGCGCTACGTGTGCGCCCAGGTGCAGGCGACCAAGGACTTCACCGGTCCGCAGGCCGACACGTTCCTCGCCGCCACCGCCAGCGCTCAGGGTGTCGCGCCGAACCTGATCGTCGCCGCCACCAAGGACTACCCCTTCATCCCGCTCGACCAACAGCTGCACTGGCTCGGCTCGACCGCTCATGACCCCAACAGCCAGATCGTGAGCGCCTACCACCAGACCGCGCAGTTCCTCGTCGGCCAGGGCCGGATCAAGGCGGTGCCCTCCAAGGCCGAGTTGGCCACCCATGTGGACTCGTCGTTCGTGAGCAAGGCGCTGGCCGGTGGCTGCTCCAGCTGAAGGTGCCGTCACGCCCCGCCCCGGCGGCGACGTTGGTCGAGCTGCGGTCCCTGGGCAAGTCGTTTCGTCGCCACGGACGGCGAACGACCGCCTTCGCCGGGGTCGATCTGGACGTCACCACGGGCGAGTTCGTCTGCCTGCTGGGTCCGTCGGGCTGTGGCAAGTCCACGCTCCTGCGGATCGTGGCCGGGACCCTGGCCGCCGACGAAGGATCGATCCTCGTCGGCGGCCGGACGGTGGAGGGCCCGGAGCCCGATAGAGGAATGCTGTTCCAGAGTCCGATGCTCTTCCCCTGGCTGACGACGCGCGACAACGTCCTCTTCGGGCCCCGGGCCCAGCGGTCCCGAGGCTTGGACCGACGCGACGACCGCGAGATCGAAGGTGACGCCGACGCCATCCTCGAGACCGTTGGTCTGGCCGACTTCGCCGCCGCCTTTCCTCACGAGCTCTCCGGAGGCATGCGGCACCGCGCGGCGTTCGCTCGCGCCCTGATCACCCGCCCTGCTCTCCTGTTGATGGACGAACCGTTCGGAGCGCTCGACGCCATCACGCGCATCCGCATGCACGAGTTCCTGCTGCGGATGTGGGAGCAGTACGAGCTGACCATCCTGTTCGTCACCCACGACATCGAGGAGGCCATCCTGCTCGGCGATCGGGTCGCGGTCATGGGTGGTCGGCCCCCGGGCATCCGGGAGGTCATCGACGTCCCGATCGGGCGACCCCGTCACGCCCTCGACGTGGACAGCGACGAGTTCGTCGCCGTCAAGCGACAGATCCGCCGCCGCCTGGCGGCATGACCGACCGACAGACACGAGACGAGGAGGCACAGCGGTGGCCGTCGTGATCGACAACCAGCTGATCGACCGGGGCGAGCTGGTCGACCCCCTCGAGCCGGGTTGGGATGAGAACCTCGACATCCTCGAGGCTCGCCGCACTCGACGGCGGGCGCGGACCCGACGGGCCGTCACCGGTTCGCTGGGGCTGCTGGGTCTGTTGTTGGCGTGGCAGGTCGCGTCGGTCTTGCTCCACGACGAGGTGATCCTGCCGTCGGTCACCTCCACGGCGCGCACCTTCGTGCACTACCTGACCAACCCTTATCCGGCGCAAGCGCAGCCGCTGTGGCAGGACCTGCTGATCAGCCTGCAGCGCATCCTCATCGGCTTCGTCATCGGTGTGGCCATCGGCGTGTCGGTCGGCACTGCCATGTTCGCCAACCGGACGCTGCGCCACCTGATCGATCCCGTCATCGAGGTGACCCGGCCGCTCCCGCCGCTGGCCTTCATCCCCCTGTTCATCGTCTGGTTCGGCATCGGCGAGCTGCCGAAGGAGGTGCTCATCGTCGTCGGGGTCATCCCCGTCATGGTCATCGCCACCGTCGCCGCCCTCGACGACGTGCCCGACGACCTCCAGTTGTGCGCCCGGACCCTTGGAGCGTCACGCCTCTACACGATGTGGCACGTGCAGATCCGGGCGGCGTTGCCGGGCATCGTCACCGGGATGCGCATCGCCATGGGCGGAGCATGGGGAAGCATCATCGCCGCCGAGATGCTCGCCGCGACCAGCGGCGTCGGCTTCCTCATCATGCAGGCCGGCAACTACCTCAACACCGCCATCGTGTTCTCGGGCATCATCACCATTGCCGCCGCCGGCCTGATCCTCGACGCCCTCCTGCGCAGCCTCGTGCGATTGGCCGATCCCAGCCGCCGCTGACCCTTGGTCCGGCGGGCCCCGCCGTGGTGGGGGACTGGGCCGACGACGGCGCGCCTAGGTGGCCGGGGGGACCTCGATGCCGTTGATCTCGACCCGGTGACCATCGGTGGTCGTGAGATAGGTGGCCGCCACCGCCATGGCCTTCTCGGCGCTCAGCCCTGTGATCTGGCCCGTGTATCGACGCAAGACCCGGTCGTCGTCAGGCACCCGTTCCGGCTCAGCCGTGACCCTGCTGGCGCCGGCCTCTTCGAGATCGGTGACCAGCCTGGCGATGCCCGTGTCCGAGCCGGTGAACGCAAGAGCGAGGGTGTCGGTCACGACTGGCACCCTACGGCCGTCCGGGCCGCCGTTGCCGTTGTGGATCCGGACGATCGACGCGGGTTTTCGGGCGGGGACGGTTCGCACTCGATCAGGCGGGCCAGACGTCTCAGTGATCTGTGGTTCCGGACATGGGTCGCGGGATCGAGCACGGGTCGCACCAGATTGCCGATGACCGGGTGAGCGGGCTCCTCCTGGAACGCCACCATGCACCGGTCTTGATCGCCGACGAGGGTGAACGTCACGATCGCCGAGATGAGGGGACGGGCCCGCACCGCCAGCCGCAGGAGTCGATCTGGTTGCGCTTCGAGAAGCTCGGTGCTGTCAGGGATCGTGAGCCATCCCACTCCGACTCGGTGATGGAATCGGCTACCCGGCTCGGGCCAGTCGTCATCGACGCCTCGGATGTCGGCGGCGCCGGCGAGCCAACGAGGGTAGGTGCGCGGGTCGATCAGGGCGCCGAAGACCTCGTGGGTCGACCCCTGGATCTCGCGCACGGCGTAGGCCACGGAATCAGCTCCTCAGGTCGGCACGTGATGCGGGCCTCTCATACCCAGTACTCGTGAAGGCATGCCTCGAGGCCCGACCCCAGCCGCTGCGGTGCGGACGACTACGGACGCGTCTCTTCGAGCCCAGCGGGATACGAGCCCGTCGCCGTCTTCCAGGCTTCCGCGGCGCCGCGTTGCGCGACGAGTCGGGCGATGGCCAGCGCGGCTCCGGACGCGATGGCCCAGATGAGCGCGGGCGCCCAGTTCGTCCGGGCCGAGGCCGGATTGCCGGGCGGTTCCTCGCCTTGGACTGCTTGCCACACGCGTTCGAGCACGACACGCGTCACGGCCCCCGCGGCCACGCCACTGCCGATGCCGACCAGCTTCCAGACTTGTCGTTGGTCCATGGTCGAGTCACCTTCCCCCCGCAGGGCCATGGCCAGACCTCGACCCGGGCAGCGGCGCGGATGTGCCGGCCGTTGGACGCGCGCCGAGTCTGCGGTGGACTTCGTCCGGGTAGAGCAGCACCAGTCCGGTTGTACCCTCCCCCCACGGACTCTCACCCCACAGAAGGTGTCCCATCATGAGCGAGTCAGGTTCGAAGGCCGGCGCGAAAGGCATCGTCGAGGACGTCAAGGGCAAGGTCAAAGAGGTCGCGGGCAACGTGACCAACAACGACAGCCTCCAAGAGGAGGGCAAGGCCCAGCAGGACAAGGCGGCCAACGAGCGCGAGGTCGCCCGACACGAGGCGGAAGCCGAGGCCGCCAGGGCCAAGGCCAAGGCCGACGAAGCCCGCCAGCGCGCCGCGGAGAAGTCGTGACCGAGTAGCTACGCCTGTTCCGCGCACAGATGTAGTGGCCGGCGCCGAGCGACGAAGCTCGGCGCCGGCCGCGTATCTTGGCGGTCGACGGCTCCGAGTGGATGTCATCGGCCGACGCGGTGTGTTCGGGCGGTCAGGCGTCTCGGACGAGCTCGTAGGTGACCAAGGTGAGGCCGTCACCGATGGTCTTGGTGTCGAGGAGGCGCATCGGCTTCGGGTCGCTCGTCTCGCCGAAGAGGCGCTGGCCGGCCCCGAGCACGACCGGGAAGACGGTCAATCGCAGTTCGTCGACCAGGTCGTGGTCGAGGAGCGTGCGCCCGAGCTGGTAGCTGGCGTAGACGACGATCTCGCCGTCCATCTCGTGCTTCAGCTTCGAGACCTCCTCGATCACGTCGCCCCTGAGGACCGTCGCGTTGGCCCACTTGGGCGCGTCGAGCGTCGAAGACACCACGAACTTCGGCATGCCGTTCAGCCGGTCGGCCCACTCGCCGGTGCGCGATGTCCACCGCGTCGCGAACCACTCGTCGCTCCGCCGGCCCAGCAGCAGAGCCTCGGCGCCCAGCGCCTCCTCGAATGAGACCTTGCGCCACGCTTCGAGGTCCTGACCTCCGAACCGGGTGAACCAGCCGCCCCGTCCGAAGCCCTCCTCGCCGTCCGGATCCTGGACCACTCCGTCGAGCGAGACGTTCGTGCTGATCACGATCGTTCCCATTTCGCTTTCTCCTTTTGTCGGGGTGTCATTGCCTACGAGCGAGGTAGACGTCGCGCCGCGGAAGAACTGGGCGCCGACCGACCGCCCAGTTCGACCCTCGCCCGGCGTCACTACAGGATGGACAGGCGACCAGCGGTAGGGAGAGAGGTCACGGGAGTGGAGCCGGCACCAGCGGAGCTGATGGCCAGGGCGCAGGCCGGGGACGGCGAGGCGTTCCGTGCGCTCACCGAGCCGCACCGGCGAGAGCTGCAGGTGCACTGCTATCGCATGCTCGGCTCGCTCCAGGATGCCGAGGACGTCCTCCAGGCGACGCTGCTGGCCGCCTGGCAAGGACTCGGGAGGTTCGAGGGCCGTGCCTCGATCCGCACGTGGCTCTATCGGATCGCCACCAACCGGTGCCTCGACGCGCTGCGGTCAGCCCGCCGACGTCCGGCCAAGGCGTGGGACGTCGTCGGGGTTGATCCACCCGAGCCGACCCGGCTCGGCGAGGTCATGTGGCTCGAGCCCTATCCCGACGTCCTCCTCGAGGATGCGAGGGGCGTGCCGCTCGGCCCCGAGGCCCGCTATGAGCAGACCGAATCCATCTCGCTGGCGTTCGTGACCGCACTTCAGATCCTGCCGCCCCGCCAGCTCGCCGTCCTGGTGCTGCGCGACGTGCTCGGGTTCCCGGCGAACGAGGTGGCCGAGATGACCGACTCGACCGTCGACTCGGTTACCAGCGCCCTCAAGCGGGCGCGTGCCAACCTCCAGGACGGGCGCTCATCGCGCGACGAGCGCGAACCGGCTCCGGCGCCCGACTCGGCCGCCGAGCAGGCGCTGGTGGCCGAGTTCGTCCGCGCCTACGAGTCCGCCGACCTCGACGCGGTGGTGGCCATGTTGACCGACGACGTCTTCATGGCGATGCCGCCCATTCCTTTCGAATACGAGGGTCGGGACGTCGTGGCCCGCTTCTGCGCCGGCCTCCTCAGACCGGGACGCCGAATCGACCTGGTCCCGACCCGAGCCAACGGTCAGCCCGCGTTCGGCTCGTACCTGCGCGCCCCCACCGGGGTGAGCCATGGAACGGGCTTGTTCGTCCTCACCGTCACCGGCAACCGGATCTGCGCCCTGACCCGATTCGAGAGCAGCGTGCTGCCCTGGTTCGGGCTGCCCGAATCGCTCCCGAGCCGCTAGGCCGCCGCCGGCCACCGGATCCACGAGCCGGGGCGCGCTGGGCACCCGACCGGCATAGCGTGCCCTGGTGATCGGTCTGGATCTTGGTGCGGCCATGCGAGCTGCGCAGTCGCGCCCGGAGTCGATCCCGGACGTCATGTGGCGGCTGGCCGGGGAGCTCGACGCCACCGATGTGGTCGTGTACCTCGTCGACTTCGCCCAGACCAGCCTCGAACCGATGCCGGACCTCGGCGTGCACGTCGAGGCGCCCCGGCCCGAGCCGCTCGTCGGTTCCATGGCTGGGCGGGCCTACATCGACGGGGCCCCGACGATCTCGGACCGGGCCGACGGCACCCGGATCTGGGTACCGGTCGTGGAAGGCTCTGACCGAACCGGTGTTCTCGCCATGACGGTGCCCGCCGCCGGTGATGCGATGGTGGGTCTCTGCGAGGAGCTCGGTCTCCTCGCCGGACATCTCATCGCCACCCACGCCCGAACGACCGATCTCTACAACCTGCGTCGCCGTCGGCGTGCCCTCTCACTCGCCGCCAGCATGCAATGGGATCTGCTCCCGCCGCTCGTGCTCAAGACTCCGAGAATGGCCGTGGCCGGCATCGTCGAACCGGCCTACGAGGTCGGCGGCGACTGCTTCGACTACGCCCTCAACGATGCCGTGTTCAACATCGCCCTGATCGATGCCATGGGCCATGGAGTGGCCTCCGCGGTGATCTCCGCGTTGGCGGTCGGCTCCTACCGTCACGATCGCCGGGAAGGGCGAACGCTCGAACAGGTCCACACCAGCCTCGACGACGCCATCGCGACCTACTTCGCGGACTATTCGTTCGCGACCGGCCAATCCGCGCAGATCGACGTGGAGACAGGCACGATGCGCTGGACCAACGCCGGGCATCCTCCCCCGTTGTTGATCCGGGGGGAGGGCGTGCGGCGCGAGCTGGACTGCCCCCCGACACCGCCGTGGGGGCTGGGGAGCGTGTTCAAGGACCCAAAGGCTCCCCAGGTCGCCACCGAGTCGCTCGAGCCGGGCGACAGCGTGCTGTTCTACACGGACGGCGTCATCGAGGCTCATGTCCCCGGAGGCGAGCCGTTCGGCATCGAGCGGCTCGCGGACATGGTCGGTCGCCACGCATCCGACCAGACCGAACCCGAAGAGATCGTTCGCCACGTGGTCGGAGCCGTCCTCGGGTACAACGAGAACCTCCTGGCCGACGACGCCACCGTGGTGCTCGTGCGCTGGAACGGCCCGTCACCTCGACGATCGAGCTAGACGACGGCTGCGTGCTGGTCGAGCGCGGTCACGACATGGCGTCGCGACCAGGCTCGGGACCGCACATCGTCAGCCGGTGAAGGCCGGGTCGACGGCGACCGGTGCGGCGGTCGGCGCAGGGGTCGACTCGGTCGTGCTCGTCGCGGGAGTGCCCGTGGTCGTCGTGGTGCCGAGGACGGTGATGTCGACGGGGTCGTAGTCGACCTCCTCGGAGGTCTGGTGTGAGGCGTCGAAGCATGCCGCGGTGAGCTGCGCCGCTCCGGGCGTGAGCCCGTCGGGCAGCGTGATGTCGCCGGACCACGAACCGTCCTGGCCCACCAGGAAGTTCTCGAAGGTGATCTGATCGTCAGCGCCCTGGGCGACGTTCACGATCGAGGTCCAGTCGCCCGCCTCGACAGCTGGCGGGCAGGCGGTGACGGACTCGACGTGGATGACATCGCCGACGTGGGCGGAGGTGGGCGTGGCGCTGAAGGTCGGCCCGGGCAACGCGCCGGCGGGGGGTGCGGTTGCTGCGACGGCGAAGCCGATCGCGGCCATGCTCAACACCACAGCTCCCCAGCGTTGGTGACGGACCAGTTTCACGCGGTGCTCCTTCAGTCAGAACGGACAGGGGAGTATGGCATCCGGGCGCGGCACCAGTGAGGGATCGATGACCGCAAAACACCCGAATCGGGGAGGCGAGGGATGGATCTCTCGTTGGACGGGTAGTGCTCGACCATGAACGAGGAGCAGACCGTGCGCACCTATCCCGAAGGCGTCCCGTCCTGGATCGATCTGACCACTGCCGACCCCGGCGCGGCCCAGGCGTTCTACGGCGAGCTGTTCGGTTGGACGTTCGAGGTGATGACTCCGCCAGGTGTGCCGCGGTACGCGATCGCCCGCCTCGACGGTCAGGACGCAGGCGGGCTGGGCGAGGGGACGGGGCCGTCGGTCTGGTCCACCTACATCGCGGTGAACGACATCGAGTCGGCCGTGGCGTCGGTGGCCGCCGCCGGCGGGTCGGAGGTGTCCCCGCCCGAGGCCGCCGGCGAGGGTGGCTGGTCGGCGATCGGCGCCGACCCGGCCGGCATCGAGTTCCGACTCTTCCAGGCGAAGCGCCGTCCTGGAGTGCAGGCCCTGAACCGACCGGGAGCCTGGAACTTCAGCGATCTGCACACCGACGATCCCGACGGCATCGACTTCTACCGGGACGTCTTCGGGTGGGACATCGAGCGTTCGCCCTACGCGACCATGCTGCGGGTGCCCGGCTACGGCGATCACCTCGAGGCCACCGTCGACCCTGACATCCGCGTCCGCCAGGCCGACGCACCGGAGGGGTTCGCCGACGTCATCGGCGGCGTGGCCCCCAACGATCCCGGCCTGGCGCCTCATTGGCACGTCATCTTCACCGTGGCCGATCGCGACGAGCTCGCGGCCAGGGCCGAGCGACTCGGGGCCGTGGTCCTCGGATCGGGCGAGGACATGTGGACCCGCAAGGCGCTGATCCGCGACCCACAGGGCGCGGTGTTCACGGCCAGTCAGTTCACGCCCCCGGGCCAGAGCTCCCTCGGCTAGTCCGACGACGGCCGCGAGCCCTTCGACTGGTCCCGGCGCGGCCGTGAGCTCCTTCGGCTAGCTGGGGGCGTCCATGTCCTCGACGATGTAGAGCGTGTTGCCGTCCGGATCCCGGAAGGAGAACATCGGCGGAACGCCTTCTCCGAAGTGGAGCACCTCAGGATCGACGTCGACCCCGCGCTTGTCGAGCGCGGCATGGTCGTCATCGGCGCTGGCGGTCGAGAGACGGATGCCGGTGTCGACGGGCGGAGCGGTCCCACCCGCCGGAGGGATGGCGATCGACGTCTGGCTGCCCACCGGCGCCACCTCGATCCAGCGCTGACCGCCGCCGAACGGGACGTCGAGCCGCTTCTCGAAGCCCAGTGTGTCGACGAAGAAGTCGAGGGCTCGATCCTGGTCGGTGACGGGAATGGCCACCGTGCGAACGTCGCTGATCTGGGTTCTGCTGTTCGGGCTCATCGTCTTCTCCTCGGTGGTCCTGCTGATCGTCGGTCAACAGTCACGACTACCGGTGTGGTCGGAACTCATCGCGGGTGTGATCGTCGATCCGATCGGGCTCGGTTCGACACCGACCGGGCCGATCCTGCGAGGATGATGCCATGGACGAACGCTTCGAGGTGCAGCGCACGATCCCGACCGACCCGTCGGTGATCTTCGATGTCGTCAGCAGCCCGAATGGGCACGTCGCCATCGACGCGTCGGGGATGCTTCAGGGCGCGAGCGGCGAACCCGCTCACGCCGTCGGGGACACGTTCGTGATCCACATGGACCGCGAGTCGCTCGGTGACCTGCCCATGGGCAAGTACGACGTGACGGTCACGATCACGGGCTACGAGCAGGACGCCTTCATCACCTGGGAGGTGTCCGGTCCCGGGTTCCCCAGCATCGGCCACTACTACGGCTACCGGCTCGAGCCCGTCGACGGCGGCACCCTGGTGACCTCGATCTACGACTGGTCCGCCGTGGACGAGAAGTGGAAGCCCGAGGGCGCCTGGCCGATCGTGCCCGAAACCGCGCTGAAGGCCACCTTGGGCATCCTCGAACGCACGGTGGCGCCGCAGTCGTGAGGTGACGATCTCGGGTCCGGCCCGCCCTACCCGTCGGTCCGGCGAAACCGGGCCACGTACTGCCACGAGATGCCGCGGCGATCGAGGTAGGAGAAACCCGCTGGTTCGACGCGGCGGCGCAGGTCGGGGAGCGAGATGAAGTCGCTGTCGCGGCGGGTCTCGGCCACGGTGGCCACGCCGCCGGTCCGGAGCACCCGTCTCGTCTCGTGGAGGCACGCCGGCAGGTCGGGGATCTCGCCCAGCACGGCGACCAGCAGGACGGCGTCGAACTGAGAGTCGGGGAACGGCAGCGACATGGCGTCGCTCTGCACGCGGACGAGGTTCGACGGGAGAGGGTTTCGCTCGCGATTGCGCGTCAGCATCTCGTGTTGCAGGTCGACGAGCACGACCCGGCCCGCCGGTGCGGCGGCGGCCAGGTGAGGGCTGAAGAAGCCAGGTCCACAGCCGATCTCGAGGACATCCGCATCGGAGGCCACGTGCATTGCGGCCACCGTGCGCTTCGGTGACTGCACCAGCCTCCTGAGCGGGTTCACCAGGGACTGGGCCTTCGACGCGGGGAACACCTTCCCTCGTCCCACACCGAACTGGCGGGCCTCGCTCATGTCGGTCACGGTCAAACCCCCAGGGCTCGTCAGGACAGTACTGCTCACCTCTTGCCCGCCCGATGAGCTCACTCATTCAGTCCTCACCTTTGACCCGTCATGCTGCGGCTCGTATCCAGGTCCCCCCGGAGGAGAAGCTCGGTGCCGGACAGGAGCGATCGGTTCACTCGGCACCGGATGGTCGTGCGCGGGCCGGGCGACCAGGAGTGGTCGCCCATCGGACCCGCGGACGGCGGCGCGACGATCGATGAAGCACTCGACCCGCCCGTGGTGACTCGGCCGTCGGACGACGGTCTGGTGATCGACCTGACCCGGGAGGTCCTCGAGCTCGATGCCCAGAACCGGCAGGCGGGTGGGAAAGATCGCAAGGCGCGTCGCCCGGGGCGTCGGCGCGGATCTCGTCCATCGCGGGTGAGGGCGCGGCTCGGCGGGTGGATCAGGGGGTGGAGATGATGGCACCGCCGGGTGAGACGGTGTTGGTGGCAGCGGTGCCGACCAGGATGGTCATCGCCAACAGCAGGCACAGCAGCGCGATGAGGCCGAGCGGGAGCAGGGACAGCTGGCCGTTGTCTCGGTGAGCCAGATGCCAGCGGGTGAGCCAGACGGCGAGCACGACGCACCCGATCGCGATCGTGACACCGGAGGAGCCGACGAGCAGTCTCGTGCCCGTCGACCAGTTGGCCGTCGAGACGTCGGCGAGGATGGATCTGAGGCCCAGCATCGGCCTACGAGTCCCTAGGGGACATCTGCTCCACCCTTCTCGGGCCTGAGAAGCGGGGCGGACGGCAACCGGCGATCGGGCGTCGGTGGCGCGCCCCCATCTCGAGAGGAACGTAGGCAGAACCACATGAGAGGACGGGACGAGCGCGGGTTAGGTTTCGGCTAAGACGGGCGGCGGTCTCGGCTCCCTCAAACGGCGGTGCAGGGCATCGCCGGGGTGAGGGTGAGCGTCAGGTGACCTGCGTTGAAGACGCTCGACGCCGGCCCGAACACGCGGAGTCGCCCATGTATCGGCAACCGCAGCCGGTCGACCGCGGGACTGGACGTGGCCCACGTGAAGCCCTGGGCCCTCACCACGGCCTCGCTGCACCCAGAGGTTTCGGCGTCGCGGAGGACGACGGCGGTGGGCACCGGTCCGCGACTCGGAGATCGGGGGTGGACGAGGACCAGACCGGTGGCGAGCAAGATCAAGCCCACCACGGCCGCAGCCGCCACGACCCACCGTTCGGCGTGGTTCTCGTGGGCCAGGA
Source organism: uncultured Microthrixaceae bacterium (assembly GCA_963734965.1). Lineage (GTDB taxonomy): Bacteria > Actinomycetota > Acidimicrobiia > Acidimicrobiales > Acidimicrobilacustridaceae > UBA4742. The sequence goes on from CAVTJK010000003.1 coordinate 1,153,049, forward strand.
CGTGCTCGGCCTCGCGCACCGGATCCCGGTCGAGGAACAGAGCCCGCCACCGAACAGACCCGACCACGCTCGACGTGGCGCGGCCAGGTGGGAGATTCCGGTACGAGCTCATGGGACCCTCCCTGGGTCACCCAGCGGTCCCATCGTGCCCGCCGCGCCGGTCAGCGGGATCGCGGCTCGGGCAAAGACTTGGCAAAGCCGGGTGCACCCAGGGGCCGTCCTTGCTCGCACGAGCGCGACGGGTCGCCCGCCGTGCGATGGTGGTGGCGTGTACCGGCCAACTGCATGGGACCGATCGGCTCGCGGCTTCTACGTTCTCGCCACCGTCATCTTCGTGGTGGCTCTGCTCGGGTCGCCAGATGTGGTGACCGATCGACTCGGCACCGTCGTCGCCGCGGCGGGGATCTGGCTCTGGTGGTTCGCGATGCACGCGGCGTTGAGGCGACCGAGACGATGACGACCGCCGACCGCTTCGATCTGACCGGGAAGGTCGCCCTCGTCACTGGCGGTAGCCGCGGCATCGGGCGGGCGGTGGTCCTCGGTCTGGCCGACGCCGGGGCCGACGTCGTGATCGCCAGCCGCAAGCTCGACCGGTGCGAGCGGACCGCGGCCGAGGTGCGCCAGGCCACGGGCCGCCGGGCCCTGGCCGTGGCCTGCCATGTCGGCCACTGGTCCGACTGCGACGCGTTGGCCGATGTCGTGTACGACGAGCTCGGTCGGTGCGACGTGCTCGTGAACAACGCCGGCATGTCGCCGACCTACCCCGACCTGCCATCGGTGACCGAGGATCTCTACGACAAGGTGCACGCGGTCAACGCCCGTGGCCCCTTCCGGCTCGCCTCGGTGATCGGCAGTCGCATGAACGAGGGCGACGGCGGCTCGATCATCAACGTGTCGACCGCCGGTTCGCTACGTCCCGACGCCACTGACCTGCCCTACGCCATGGCCAAGGCGGCCCTCAACGCCCTCACCCTCGGCCTGGCCGGAGCGTGGGCTCCGAAGGTGCGGGCCAACGTCGTCCTGCCCGGTGCCTTCGACACCGACATCACACTGGCGTGGGGCGACGGCGCCAAGGAACGGGCGGGCGCCGCCAACCCGATGGGTCGCATCGGCCAGCCCGATGACCTGGTCGGACTGTGTCTGTTCCTTGCCTCGGACGCCAGCCGCTACATCAACGGCGCCCAGGTGCTGGCCGACGGCGGCCTCTATCGCTCGCTCTGACCGCGTCGCGAGCCGGGAGCGCGGATCTCACTTGTCGGGAAGACTGGTGCCCGACCGGATGAGTGTGGCTGAATGTGGCGTGTTCGAAGTCTTCGGGGGGGTGCGGGTCGAGCTCGACGGCCGTGATGTGGCCCTGCCCGGCCAGCAGCGAGCGCTCCTCGGGATCCTCTTGGCGCACCGAGACCAGCCGGTGTCGACCGGGACGATCGTCGAGTGCCTCTGGTCCGAGCCGGCGCCGCCCACCGCCGACAAGATCGTTCAGGTCGTGGCCGGTCGACTCCGGCGCGTCCTGGAGCCCGGTCTCACGAAGGGCGCCGACTCGAAGCTGATCGTCACGACGACCGACGGGTACGAGCTGCGCCCCGGCCAGACCGACCTCGACCGCTACGAGGCGGCGGCCGCGGCGGCCCGGACGGCCACCCCACCCTCGGCGGCGCTGGCCCACGCCGAAGCGGCACGGGAGTGCTGGCGCGGTCGACCTTGGGGCGCGCAGGCCGACGAGCCGTGGCTGTCGGATCTCGTCAGCTCCCTCGAAGAACGGCACCGCCGGCTCGAGGAGCTCTGGTCCGAGCTCGTCCTGCGGTGTGGCCAGGTCGAGGGCGCCATCGACGGTCTGCGCGAGCTGGCCGCGGGCGAGCCGCTCCGCGAGCAGCGGTGGGCTCACCTGATGGTGGGGCTCTACCGAAGCGGTCGCCAGGCTGAGGCGCTGCGCGCCTTCGACGAGGTCCAGGCTCACCTGCGCGACGAGCTCGGCGTTGCCCCCGGACCCGAGCTGCGCCGCCTCCAGATCGCGGTGCTCCAACACGATCCGGGTCTGGCCCGGGCGTCGATCGACATCAAGGCCACCTCGGCTGTGTCCTCGTTCGTCGGTCGCACGGCCGAGCTCGATCGACTCGCTCGGGCCGTCGGGCGCGACGGGATCGTCACCGTCGTGGGCCTCGGCGGCATGGGCAAGTCCCGCCTGGTCGACGAGTTCGCCTACGGTCAACGCCTCGCCGGCCTGCGCCTTCTGCGAGTGTCGATGGGCACGCTCGTCGACGCCGAACGCCTGCCCCAGCATGTCGCCGACGCGCTCGGTCTGTTCACCGATGACGCGGCGTCGCCGCTCGATGTGCTCGTTGCCGCCATCGGATCCGAGCCGACACTCCTCGTCCTCGACGGCGTCGAGCAGTTCACGGCCGAGGTCGGGAACCTGGCGCTGCAGTTGATGCAGCGATGCTCGAGGCTGCGGATCGTCGCGACCTCGCGTGTGCCGCTCGGCATCAGCGTCGAGCGCACGATCCCGCTCGGCCCGCTGCCTCTGCCCGGTCCCGGGGAGCCCTACGACGGCACCGCGCTCCAGCTCATGACCGAGCGCGGTGGTCTCGACGAAGCGTCGCTCGAAGCGGGCCTGCTCGACCAACTTCGCGATGCTTGCGCGTCGACGGGTGGAGTCCCGTTGATGATCGAGTTGGCCGCTCGTTCGTTCGAGCTGGGTTCACCCGAGGTGTCGCTCGACCCGCAGGCCGGCCTGGGTGGGGTTCCCTCCCACGCGGCCGTGATGGGGGCGGCCATCGAGCAGGCCATGGACTCGATCGACCAAGCCGCCCGCGACCTGCTCGTGCGAGCGGCTGCACTGCCCGACGGCGTGTCCGAGGAGACGGCGGCCTCGTTGGTGTCGGCCGGGCCCGACGCCGTCCGGCGTTCGTTGCGCCAACTTGCGTGGTTGCGGCTGGTCGACACGAGACCGGGTCTCGGGTCCCTGCGCTTCTACACCCTCGATCCGGTGCGAGAAGCGCTCACCGACGCGCAATCGGCCGCCGAGCGCGAACGCGATCTGGCCCGGGCGATCGACACCATCGAATGCGTCTTCTCGTCCCTACGCCCTGACCAGACGAGCCCCGTGGCGACGGCCCGACTCGACGCCGCCGCGGACGACCACGACAACCTGAAGTACCTCATCGCCGATCGGCTCAAGGTCTCGCCTCGCCGGGCCCTCGAACTGTGCATCGCCGGAAGCGAGTTCTGGCCGGTCCGCGGGCACATCGTTGATGGGCGCCGGTGGATCGAAGAATCGATGGCGGCCGCCCAGCCCGACGGCGAGTTGGATTGGCTCGCCGTGCTGGCGTTGGCCAAGACGACCCGCACTCTCGGCGAGATCGCCACGATGCGCAGTTCGCTCGAGCGCATCCTGGTCGAGATCCGCGACCAGGACGGAGAGCCGGTGCTGCTCGGGCTGGCGCTGATGTATGTCGCGGTCGCCCGTGGTTGGCAGGGCGATGGCGCCGGAGCGTCTGAGGCCATCGACGAGGCCGAGGTGGTCAACCGCCAGGTCGGATCGCCCTGGTCCGATGCGCAGCTCGACCGGTTTCGAGGGCTCGAGCTGGCCGCCAAGGGCGACCTGCACGGGGCCCGCGTCGTCCAGCGCCGCTTCGCCGTCCGGATGGCCGAGCTCGACGATCCGTTGAACTCTGCGGTCGGTTGGTACCTAGCGGCGTCGCTGGGCGACATGGCGGGGATGGACGACGTGATGGCCGACCTCGAGCGCGCCCGTGCGCTCGCGCAGATCCATCACGACGTCGCGCTCCTGGGCCAGCTGCTGTTGCTCGAGGCCCGAACGTTGCGTCGCGCCGGCGACGAGCGGAGCCGGACGCTGCTCGACGAGGCGGCGGAACGGCTGGCCCGCAGCGGCGGACTTCGGGCGGCGGCACTGGCCCGACGAGATCTCGGACTCATCGAGATCGAGCACGACGAGACCGACGACGGCATCGGTCATCTTCGTCAGGCGTTCGTCGCCCTCATCGAGCTGGACCGATCGGCGGCATCGCTGGCTCTCGGCGGACTGGCCTGGGCCGCCCACCAGCTCGACCAGGACGCGCTCGTCGGCCCGCTCGCCTCGGGTGCGGCCCAGCTGCGATCGGGCGGCGGCAGCCCGTCGGCCGACGACGATCACCGCCTGGTCGCCATTCTCGATCAGCTTCCGTTCGAGGTCACCGCTTCGGATCTCGACGACGCCGACCTGCTGGATCTTCTCGAGGGCCTCGACTGACCGTTCGGGCCGGTGCCGACCGGCCTGACCAGGCCTCTCGGCGTTTACCGGCGATTTACCGAGCCGGTCCATGCTCGTGGCCAGCGGCGTTTCTCAGAGCCAGCGGGTGGGTCGAGCGAGGGAGCACGGATGCGGAGATTCGCATTGGGGCCGGGCCAGACGACATCGATAGATGTCGTTGCGGCCCCTGGCGGCGGGCTGTCACCGCGTCTGACGGCCTGGTGGGGGCAGGGCACCGAGCGGGTCCGGGCGTGGTTGGCGCGATACTCCGCGCCCGCGCCCCGATCCGCTCCTCCAGTCCTGGATCCGGGAGGAGGGCCGGATCCGGACGCCAGGGAGTCCGAGTGGACCATGGCTGGTCCTGACGCAGGATGTCGATGGTCGCGTCGCGGCCTTTCGGCTCAGCGTCGTGACCAAGTGGGGCTGCACGGGTGTGGTGGCACCGGCGGGGCCGAGAGCATCGGCCCCGCCGACCCCTGGGCGTTGCCGGAACGCGACGTCGTTCGCTGTGGTCGGACAGTGGGCCCATCCTCCGGCAAGGCCCGTCGCCGTCGCCCCGATCAGCTTCGCTGAGGGTTCGCTCCTTCCTGCGGTCGATCGCGAGGTAGGTCCCACCGCCACCCTCGGGTGTTGGTGACGGCGGGTGGCTGTCACCGCGGTCACGCGGTCCACCAGTGGATCGCGGGGGCGCCGGTTCGACGGAGATGAGAGTCCTCTCACGACATGGCGCGTGGTCGGACGCGAGGCGACGCTGCTTCTACGATGCGCGCGTGGACGACGAACTCGAATCGGAGGGCTACCGCCGCGCCGGCTGGCTGGAGGTCGTCGTGCTGTTGGCCATCAGCGGGCTCGTCGGTGCCTTGATCATCGCCGTGTCGGGCCCGACCAGTCTCGCCTTCGGATCGACGCACAACGCGGTGTTGCAACCGATCCGATCCGAACAGCTGTCATGCGACGAGGGAGTGGCGACGATCGGGTCGCGCCGCTGGGTCGCGACCGACGAGGCCCTCGACGCCCTGCGCCTCCCTCTTCGGGGAAGACTGCAGATCGCCCATCGCGGAGACGCGGTCTTCGAGGCCCACGGGCTGCGGGTCGACCTCGTGTCGGCCTCGGCGTCACGCTGTCGCGCCCGCTAGCCCAGACCGGCGAGTCAGATCCGACCGGTGTGTGTGGCCCCCGCGATGCGGGCGCGGTTCGGGGCGGCGATCGCGCGCCCAGGCCGCCCGTGGCAGGATCCCGCCGTGACGCCGATCGACGGTTGGTGCGCTTCGGGCTTCGAACCGGTTCGGGATGCCTTCGCGGCGAACTTCGCGTCGAGGGGTGAGGTGGGCGCGGCCGTGCACGTCATCGTGGCGGGCGAGGTCGTCGTCGACCTCGTCGGCGGTTGGACGGCCGAGGACGCGACTCGCCCCTGGCGCCACGACACGATCGTGGACGTCTACTCGGTCGGGAAGGCGATTCTCAGCCTGCTGGCGTTGCAGCTCGTCGACGAGGGACGGCTCGACCTCGACCAGCCGGTGGCCGAGGTGTGGCCCGAGTTCAGGTCCGGCGGCAAGGGGGCGGCGACGGTCACCCACGCGCTGACCCACCGTGCCGGCGTGCCCGCGATCCGCGAGGTTCTCACCGACGACGATCTGTTCGACTGGGACCGGATGACGGGCGCGCTCGCCGCGACGGACGCGTGGTGGGTGCCGGGCGAGCGTTTGGCATACCACACGAACACGTTCGGCCATCTCGTCGGCGAGATCGTCCACCGCACGAGCGGTCAGATGCCGGGCGACCGGCTGCGGGCGCTGGCCGAGCCGCTGGCGGCCGACATGTGGTTCGGCGTGCCGGACCCGGAGCAGCACCGCTGTGCCGACGTGATTTGGGCGCCGGCCCAGCCCCTGCCGACCATCGACTCCTTCGACGGGTTCGAGGGCGACGTGCTGATGAACCTGCTGGCCCACCTGAACCCGCCGGGGTACTCCTCGATCGGCGTGGTCAACACGAGCGACTGGCGATCGGCCCAGATCGGCTCGACCAGCGGCCACGCGTCGGCCTCGGGTGTGGCTCGTATCTATGCCGCCCTACTCGAGCCCGACCGCCTGCTGTCACCCGAGTTGCTCGCCCACGCCACGGCCCCTCGGGTGGAGGGCCACTGCCCGATCCTCGCCGATGACGTCGTCTATGGCCTCGGGTTCCAACCGACGACGGCGCGCCGTCCGCTCGGGCCCAACGGTCGCAGCTTCGGGCACTTCGGCACTGGTGGTGCCCTTGGCTTCGCCGATCCCGACGCCGGCCTCGCCTTCGGCTATGTCATGAACCACGTGATCCCGCGTTGGCAGAGCGAACGGAACCGCGCGCTGGTCGATGCCGTCTACGCCTCGCTCGCCGGCCGATAGCACGGGTACGTGAGCCGCCCGTCGGCCCGGAGCGAGCAGATGGCATCGGCGGTCGCATCGGCAACGTCGGGTGGATCGATGAGCACGTGGCGCTCGTCGATGACGGCGTGGACGAACTCGTCGTGCATCTTGCGGGTCGCGGGCTCGTCGGTGAAGCCATGGCTCTCGCGCGTCGCCACTCGCTCGACGCAGCGTTCGACCGATGGCAGCAACACGACGTAGTCCAGGCCATCGAGGCCCGTGGCCGCGGCGAAGGTCGGAAGGAACCATGGGCCGATCACCCCGTCGAACACCGTCTCGTACCCGCCGGCGGTGAACGCGCCAGCTGCGCTCGCCGCCACCTTGGTCACCAACTCGTTCTGGTCATTCGACTCTGCCAGCCAGGGTGGGATGGCGCCTCGGGCCAGGAAGCCGTAGAAGGCGTCCCCTTCGACGAGCACGCTCGGCTCGAACCGATCGGCGAGGATGCGGGCGACCGTCGACTTGCCGGCACCTGGTGGACCCGTCACGACGAGCAGCGAAGTCACCCGCCGATTGTGGCTTGAGCAGGCGGCGTCGTCGAAGTCATTCGGGCCGACGCGCCCAGGGCATCCGAGACGTCGACGCCGTCGGGTGAGTGGGTCGACCCGGCACGCCACGAAGTACGGTCGTCGCCCATGGGGGATGAGGCTGCGCCGATGGCGTTGGACGGTCTGCGGATCCTCGACTTCTGCCGTCTGGGTTTCGGGTCGCAGGCCACGCAGATCCTCGGGTGCCTGGGGGCCGAGGTCATCCGGGTCGAGAGCACGGTACGGCCCGATCCCATTCGGGTGATGCCGCCCTTCGTGCCCGAGCCGGGGGAGAAGGGCGAGGGGTTCGGTGGCGCCACCCTGGCCAACGCCAACAAGGCGCGGAGCCTGAACCGAGGCGGGATCTTCTACAAGTACAACACCGGGGGCAAGCGCTCGATCGCGGTCGATGCTCGCAACCCCAAGGGCCTGGCGAGTGCTCGAACGGCTGATCGAGGTCAGCGATGTGGTGACCGAGAGCTTCGCCGCCGGGACGCTGGCCCGCTGGGGCCTCAGCTACGAGCGGTTGCGGGAGCTCAAGTCCGACATCATCTACGTGTCGATGTGCGGCTACGGCCACACCGGTCCCGACAAGGACTTCGTGACCATGGGCCCGACCGCGCAGGCCCTCACCGGGCTGACCCACATGGTCGGCCTGCCCGGGCGCGAGCCGGCCGGGTGGTCGTTCAGCTACCTCGATCACGTCGGTGGCTACCTGGGCGCGGTCGGGATCCTGATGGCCCTGGCTCATCGGCGCCGGCACCGGTGAGGGCCAGCACGTGGACGTGTCCCAACTCGAGCCGGCGACGGCGCTGGCCGGGCCCCTGCTGCTCGACCGGTCGGTCAACGGTCGCTCGGCCCGGCGATCCGACTTCCCGACCGGCAACCGCCGCGGCGGGCGCGCCGCAGGGCGCGTACCGCGCCGCGCGGGCGACGACAAGTGGGTGGTCATCTCGTGTCGGACCGAGCCCGAGTGGCGATCGTTCGTCAAGGCCGTCGAGCATCCAGAATGGGCGACCGATCCCCGGTTCGACACGCTCGCCCAGCGTCGCCGCCACGCCGACGCGCTCGACGCGCTCGTCGAGCAGTGGACGTCGACTCGCGATCGGTACGAGGTCATGGATCTGCTACAGGCCGCTCGGGTGCCGGCCGGCGCGGTGCAGGACGCGGCCGACCGACTCGAACGCGATCCCCAGCTCGCCGCCCGCCATCACTTCGTCCCGTTGGTCAACGACCGAGGTGGGGGAGCTGCCGCTCGAAGGGGTGCCGTTCGATCTGTCGGCCACGCCGCGCGTCGGCCGGAGGGCGCATCGCATCGCGGTCCACCCGACATCGACGAGGATGGCGACGACATCCTCGGCGACCTGCTCGACCTGGACGACGCGGCCATCGCCGAGTCTGCGCGACGCGGGGGCCCTGCAGTGAGCCCGGCCGAGGGTCGCGGTGCTCTGTCTGGTGTGCGAGTGGTCGAGCTGGTGGACGAGCCGGTCGACTACTGCGGACGCCTCCTGGCCGGCCTCGGGGCCGACGTCATCGTCGTCGAGCCACCCGAGGGATCGCTTCCGGCGCCACGAGGGTCCGTACGTCGAGGGTCGCGAGGACGACCTCGATGCCAGCCTGGCCTAGTGGCACTTCAACGTGGGCAAGCGGTCGGTCGTGATCGACGACGACGAGGTCCTGGCTCGTCTGATCGGGACCGCCGACGTCGTCGTGCACACGCTCGGGCCCGCCGCCGGCGGTCGCCCGTGGCCTCGATCACGACACGCTCGCCGCGGACCACCCGGCGCTGATCTCGTGTGCCATCACGCCCTTCGGACTGACCGGCCCGTGGGCCGACTACGTGGCCGACGACCTGGTGCTGATGGCGCTGGGCGGGTCGATGGCCACCTGCGGCTACGGCCTGTCCGATCCGCCCCTGGCCTGCTGGGGCGACCAGGCGTGGTTGACGGCGGCGACCTACGGTGCCATCGCGCGTGCTGGCCGCCCTCGACCATCGCGACCGCACGGGCGCGGGGCAGCTCATCGACGTCTCGGCCCACCAGGCGTCGGCGTCGATGACCGAGTGGCACGTCATGACCTACCTCTGCTCGGGCGCGCCCATGGCCCGGTTCCGCCACCCGACCGTGACCGCGGCCGACGGCAAGCAGGTGGCGGCTCTCGTGCCGGACTTCCTCGGTCCCGCACGTGTTCGAGCACTTCCGGGCCGATGCTCGTCGCCGACGGCGTGGCCGGCCCGCTCGCCGATCCCGAGTTCGAGGATCCCCGCCACCGCGCCCGGCACTACGGCGAGATGATGGCGGCCACCGCCCGGTTGGCGGAGCGCCACGACGGTGAGGAGCTGTTCCGCTTGGGCCAGGCCGCCGGCCTGCCCTGGGGCGTGATCCGTCGCCCCGACGAGGCGCTCGACGACGATCACCTGCAGGCGCGCGGCCACTGGGTCGAGATCGACGGGGTGACCCATGCCGGCGCCCCGTTCGTCGCCGGCGGGTCGCCGTTCCGCTTCGATCGGCCGCCCCCGCGGCTCGGTCAGCACACGGCCGAGGTCGTGGCCGAGCTCGAAGAGCGCTCTCGGTGACGGCGGCCCAGGCGTGCATCGTCGGGGTCGGCGAGACGCGCCTACGCCAAGTGGGGCGGACTGTCGGACACCAGCGAGTACCAGGTCGCCCTCGAGGCGATCATGGCGGCGGTGGCCGACGCCGGGATGTCGACTCGACGAGATCGACGGGCTGGCTTCGTTCGCCGACGATCGCAACCTGCCGGTGTTCGTGGCCGCCGACCTGGGGTTGCCCGAGCTGCGTCATCGCCGCATGAGCTGGCTGCCCGGCGGCGGAGGCGGGAGTGCCGCGGTGGGCAACGCCGCGTTGGCGGTCGAGGCCGGCCAGGCCGACGCCGTCGTGGTGTACCGCAGCCTGTGCCAGGGTCAGTTCAGCCGGTTCGGTCGAGGGCCGGGCGCTCGGCGGACCGACGGAGGTCGCGCGGCGCGCCCGCCGGGCCTACGCGTGGCTCAAGGGCCTGCTCGACACCCACGCCGCCTTCACCATGCCCTTCGGGATGGTGAGCCCGCCCATCACCTACGCCATGGTCATGCAGCGCCACATGCACCGCTTCGGCACCACCAGCGAGCAGTTGGGCAACGTGGCGGTGCGCTTCCGTGACCATGCGACGCGCAACCCGCGGGCCGTGATGCGAGAGCCCATGACGATCGACGACTACTTCGCCTCGCGGCTGGTGGCTGAACCGTTCCACCTGTTCGACTGCTGCATGGAGAACGACGGCGCGTGCGCAGTGGTGGTCACCCGCGCCGAGCGCGCCGCCGACGGGGCCCAGCCCGCTGTCGAGATCGTCGCCACGGCGCAGGGCGCGCCGGGTGCCTACGGCCACGGCCAGTACCTGAACGTGTACGTCGACGACGACCTCTACACCAGCGGCGGCGGCCGCCCGGTGGCTCGCGACCTGTGGGCCAGGGCCGGGATCGGGCCGGCCGACGTCGACGTGGCCATGCTGTACGACCACTTCAGCGGCATGGTGCTGTTGCAGCTCGAGGACTACGGGTTCTGCGACCCGGGGGAGGGCGGGCCCTTCTTCGCCGAGACCGCCCTGCCCATGAACACCCACGGTGGTTCGCTCTCCGAGGCCTACATCCACGGGCTCAACCACGTGGTCGAAGGGGTGCGCCAGCTGCGGGGCCAGTCGACCACGCCCGTGCCCGGCGCCGAGACGTGCCTGGTCACCAGCGCCGCGGGCGTGCCCGGCAGCGCCCTGTCCTGCGGATCGAACCCGATGAGCGAGCGTTGGTTCCCGGATTCGATGCCGTTGCCGGCGGCCAGCTCCGACACGCTGGCCTGGTGGCAGGCGGCGGCCGAGCACCGGCTGGTCGTTCAGCGCTGCGACAACTGCGGCCGGTATCGCCACCCACCGTCGCCCCTGTGCCCGCCTGTCGCAACTGGGCGTCGTCGCTGATCGACCATCCCGGTACCGGCCGCATCTACACCTTCACCCGGGTCTACCAACCGTTCCTGCCCGACCTGGTGTTGCCCTACGTGATCGCCGTCATCGATCTCGACGGCCTCGACGGCATCCGCCTGGTCACCAACATCGTCGACACCGACCCAGCCGAGGTCGCCATCGGCGTGCGCGGTCGAGGTCGTCTTCGAGGACATGGGCCCCGACCTCTCGTTGCCGCGTGCCCGAGTGGTGCCGACGCCGACCGGCTAGCGCCGACTAGTGCACTAGACCCGGTCGAGGTCGAGCATGCGGATGGCGTTGCCCCGCAGGATCTTGTAGGTGAGCTCGTCGTCGAGGTCGGCGCACAGCTTCTCGACATAGGCCTCCGAGTGGGGCCAGGTCGTGTCGGTGTGGGGGTAGTCGGTCTCGAAGCAGATGTTGTCCTCGCCCACCTCGTCCAGCGAGTTCAGGCCGTGGCGGTCAGCGGTGAAGCAACCGAAGATGCGCCCGTAGTACTGGGTGGACGGCAGCACCGGGATGGCCTTCTTGGCTCCCGTCCAGGTGTCGTGGTTCTCCCACACTGTGTCGGCCCGCTCGAGGATGTACGGGATCCAACCGATCTGGCCCTCTGAGTAGGCCAGCTTCAACTTCGGGAAGCGCAGCAGGTTGCCGGAGAAGAGCCAGTCGGCCAGCGAGGCGATGGCGTTGTTGAAGCCCAACGTGACGCCTACCGCCTTGTTCGAGTCGGGGGAGGCCACGGGGTTGGAGCTGCTCGAGCCCACGTGCATGCACACCGTGACTCCGTAGTCGTTGCACACCTGCCAGAGCGGATCCCAGTAGTCGGTGTTGATGCTCGGCAGCTTGAGCCGGGTAGGCATCTCGCTGAAGGCGATGGCCCGCACGCCGCGCTCGGCGTTGCGCTTGGTCTCGGCGGCGGCCAGCTCGGCATCCCACAGCGGGATCAGGCACAGCGGGATGTTGTACCCCCCTGACGGTTCACACCACTCTTCGACCATCCAGTCGTTGTTGGCACGCACGCACGCCAGACCGAGCTCCTTGTCCTTGCCCTCGTAGAACGTCTGGCCGCAGAAGCGGGGGAAGGTCGGGAAGGGGAGCGACCCATCGGTGTGGTTGGCAGCCAGATCCTCGACTCGCGCGTCGCGGTCCCAGCAGCCCTTGCGCATGTCGTCGAAGGTGATGGCCGTCATGGTCATCTGCGAGCGGTCGAGCGTGAGGTTGCCGTTTTCGTCGCGCTCGGACGCCGAGCGGGGGATGGCCACGAACTTCTTCTGCACGTAGATGAGCTCGTCGTCGTAATACCACGCGTCGCCCCACTCTCCCTCGGGGTCCTCGACCATGTCGTACTTCGCCCCGGACAGGTGCTTGAACCCGCCCCATCGCTTGCGTTCGACCCTGGGACCCCGCTCGCGGTATCGCTCGGGCAGCCAGGTCTGCCATACGTGGGGCGGCTCGACGACGTGGTCGTCGACGCTGATGATCTTGGGCGTCGCCATGCATCGAGCGTACCAACGAACCTGACGCTCGTGTCAGGAATCTCGCGGTCGGCCATGGGTCCGGTTCCTGGCTCAGGCCAGGCCGCCGACCAGGGCGCGCAGGCCGAACGTGAACTGGTCCTCGGTCACGAACTCGTTGATCGCCTGCTGGTCACGGCTCAGTTCGTGCTCGCCGTCGGGCCGCGATGCGCCGGCGGCGTGGCGGCCACCTTCGAGGGCGCAGAACCCGAGCGTGTAGGTGTGGACGGCGGCATAGATCCGGTCGGCCTCATCGCTCGTGTGCCCGGCGGCCATGAGCGAGTCCCGAGCCTTCACGAGTCGCTCGACCGACACCGGGCTGGTCACGGGGCGCCGGGTGTAGAGGGCGACGATCGGCGGGTGCGCTCGCAACACCTTCCGGAGCGAGATGGCGAGCTCGAGCAGGCAGTCCGACCACGACGTCGATGCGTCGGGGAGCCCTGCCGCGGCCAACAGCCGGTCGGTGACGGCTTCGAGGATGTCGTCCTTGTCGCGGATGTGGCGATAGAGGGCCATCGGGGTGACATCGAGGTCGTGAGCCAGACCGCGCACGGTCAGACCGGCAAGGTCGCCGGCCTCGGCGTAGCGCAGGGCGGCAACGATGATCTCGTCGCGGGTGAGCGGAGCGCTGGATGTCTTGAACCGGCTGGCACGCGATGACCCCGTGGCCTTGCTCATCGGCCGGTGTCCTCGGTCCGGTGGAGGATCTCGTCGAGACGCACCAGATCGGCGGTGGTGACCAGGCCGGCGAATCGGTCTTGCTCGTCGACCACACCGAGCACGTCACGGTCGGCCTCGTCCATGAGCCGGACCGCGGCTTCGATCGTCCACGTCACCTTGGCGCGCGGCTGGTCGGGCGCGACCAGCTCGCGCACGATCGTCGTCGGCCACGCCGACTGCGGCGTGTCGGACAAGTCGGTCAGGCTGAGCATCCCGAGGTACCGGGAGCCGTCGACGACGGGGACGGTCGTGTGGCGCGTCGTGAGCAGGTGGCTCGACACGAGCTCGTCGACGGTGAGATCGCTCGGGACCGTCGAGACATCTGTCTGGATGGCGTTGGTGAGCGGCAGCGGGAACCGACCCTCGAGGTGCCCGCTGCGCTGTGCGCTCTGGTACGCCGAGACGGACTGGCGGCCCATCACCAGCTGCGAGACCACCGCGGCGATGACGCCGGGCACGATGAAGCCCGGCCGTCCGGTCGACTCGGCCACGAACATGACGGCGGCCAGTGGCGTGCGATACCCCGCACCGAGGAAGGCGGCCACCCCGATCACGGGGAACAGCGTCACCGTCGGCTCGTGCACGATCGTGCCCGACATCGCGCCCAGCAGGGCGCCCAACACGACCAAGGGGACGAAGAGCCCACCCGCGCCGCCGCCGGCCACGGTTGCCGGCGTGGCGACCGCGCGCAGGACCAGGAGCACCGCGATGGCCCACACCGTGTGGTGGCCCTCACCGACCCACGCGATCACGTTGTACCCCGATCCCAGGGTGAGGCTCTCGCCGTAGACGAGTCGGCTCGTCACCATCAGCGCGGCCAGGGAGGCGCCGCCCAGAGCCACCGAGACGACGGGGTTGACCCGTCGCTGCCAGGTCTTCGCCCAACGGACGAGCGCCGCGAAGGCGCGGGCTCCGCATCCGGCCAGCAGTCCGAGGGCGGCGGCCCCGGCCAACTCGCGCAGGCCGAACGGCGGCGATCCGCTGACCGGGAACAACGGGCTGGTGCCGTTGAAGGCGACGAACACGAGATAGCCGCTGGCCGAGGCGACGAGCGCCGGGAACAGCATCCGTTTGGCGGTGTCGTCCTGGAACGGGACCTCGATGGCGAAGATGGCGCCGGTGGCCGGGGTCTTGAAGATGGCGGCCACGCCGGCGGCCGCCCCGGCCACCATCAAGACCTTGGCATCGATCGGGTCGAACAGCCGGCGGAACCGGGCCTGCAGTCCCGTGCCCGCCGCCGCGCCCATGTACAGCGAAGGACCCTCGAATCCCATGGCCCCGCCGAGGCCGAGGGTGGCCATCGAGGCGACGACGCGACCCAGCACGGGACGCAGATCGAGACGGACGCCGGGCTGGTGGAAGTTGTGGATGTACTCGTCGGCCAGAGCGGGGCTCGCTCGCCGGGCGAGGAAGCGCAGCGCCAACGCGGTCAGGATCAGCCCGGCGGCTGGTGCGACGACCTGGACGGCGACCGGGGCGGTGGCGATCCGGTCGAGGAGGTGCTGAGCGGTGATCCAGTCGAAGGCGGCCACGGCCAGGCCCGTCACCGCCCCCGTCACCGCCGCCAGCACCAGGCGGTTGTGGCTCTGGCGCCGCCAGTCGGTCCGCCAGCGGCGGGCCAGGGCGTGTATACGCGTAGACACCATACGCGTAAACACTAGAGCATCCTCACCGTGGGATCAGGGCCGCCCCGCCCCCGCCGCCTTCGTAAGATCCAGACGTGGGGCCGGGGCCATCGAGCGCGACAGCTGAGGGCTATGTGGCGTTGCGGGTCGGCGACAGCGTCAACGCCGCCGAGGTGTTCGAATCGGCTCTGGCCGCGCCGGGTCTCGGGCCGGTCGAGCGGGGGGAGGCCGAGGAAGGTCTGGCGCAGGTGGCCTACCTCGAACATCGATACGAAGAGGCGGTCGAGCGATGGCGGGCCGCCTACCAGAACTACCGCAGCAACGGCGAGGGACCGGGGGCGGTTCGGGTCGCGAGGACCTTGTCGTTCATGTACGGCGCGGTCCTGGGCGACGTCGTCGTCGGCAAGGGTTGGCAGGCCCGGGCGTCGACCTTGCTGGCCGACCAAGGCCCGTCGCTCGAGTCGGGCTGGGTGTCGTTGTGCGCCGGTCTGTTCGAACCTGCCCCCGATGTCCAGGAGCGGTGCTACCGGGACGCGCTTCGAGACCGCTCGTCGCTTCGCTGATCCGGCCCTCGAGTTCGAAGCGCTCGCCTTCCTGGGCGCGGCGCTGGTCCGTCGCGATCAGGTCTCTGAGGGGATGGCTCTGCTCGACGAAGCTCTGGTGGCGGTGACGAGCCAGGAGGTCGACGACTTCCTCGTGCTGCAGAACGTCTTCTGCCAGCTGTTCGACGCCTGCGAGCACGCCCATGACGTCGACCGGGCTGATCAGTGGATCCGCGTGGGCGAGGACATGGCCGCTCGGCGCCACCTGCCGGCCATCTCCGCCCACTGCCGCACGCACTACGGCGGCCTGCTCACGGTCTCGGGGCGCTGGGACGAAGCCGACGTCGCGCTGACCGACGCGGTGCGGCTGTGGGGTCTGCTCGGCCATGGCTGGTCGTTGCCGGGGGCTGTCGCTCGACTGGCCGATCTCCGCGTGCGCCAGGGTCGCTACGAGGAGGCGGCGCAGCTGCTCGAGGGCGTCGAGCTCGATCCGCACGCGGCCCGGCCCCTCGCGACGCTGCAGCTCACTCGGGGCGACACCGAGTTGGCCATCGACACGTTGGAGCGCGCCATGCAGGACGTCGAGCCCGCCAGCATGGCCGCCGCCCCGCTGTGGTCGTTGCTCATCGAGATCCACTTGGCCGCCGAAGACGTCGATGCCGCCGTCACCGCGGCGGACCGCCTCGATGAATGCGCAGCTCAGCACCCTGGGTACTACCTCGAGGCGACGGCCGCCCTGGGCCGGGGCCGGGTGTGTCTGGCCGTGCCCACCGGCGACGGCTGTGCGCGCCTTCGAGACGCGTTGTCGGGCTTCGCCAAGGCTCGGACACCCATGGAGACCGGCGAGGCGCGGTTGGCTCTGGCGGCCGCGCTCGCCGAAGATCGTCCGCAGGTCGCCGAAGCCGAGGCACGCGCCGCGCTGACGTTGTTCGAGCGGCTGCCGGCCCCCCACCACGCCGACGAGGCCGCCGCCCTACTGCGGTCGATGGGGGTGCGCGACCGCCCCGCACCCCGAGCCCGCGGACCGCTCACGAAGCGTGAGTCCGAGGTCCTCGATCTGCTCGGTCGCGGCCTGTCCAACCCTGAGATCGCCGATCGGCTCTACATCAGTCGCAAGACGGTCGAGCACCACGTGAGCCGCGTGCTGGCCAAGCTCGGCCTTCGGAGTCGGGCCGAGGCGGCCGCCTACGCCCATCGCGCCGGCACCGACCACCTCTAGTCGCGGCGGCCCAGCCACCGCGTGGAGAACCAGCCCGCGTGTAGGGGACCTCCCCGATGTTTCGCGCTGGCTTCGCCGTCATGGTGAAGCCACGAGTTCATCGACCAGGAGGCTCCAGATGTCCAAGGACTACGACGTGATCGTGATCGGCGCTCGGTGCGCGGGCTCGCCGACCGGGATGCTGCTGGCCCGCCAGGGCTACCGGGTCCTGGTCGTCGACCGGGCGACCTTCCCCAGCGACACGGTGTCGAACCACCTGATCCACGCGCCGGGCGTGGCGGCGCTCGAACGATGGGGCCTCCTGCGCCGCGGTCGCGGCGACGGGTTGTCCGCCGATCGAGCGCTACTCGTTCGATTTCGGCCCCGTGGTCATTGCGGGGACGCCTCCGCCGGTGGAGGGCATCTCCTACGGCCTCGGCCCGCGCCGGCCCATCCTCGACTCCCTCCTCGTCGACGCGGCCGGCGATGCCGGCTGTGAGATCCGCGAGGGCTTCACCGTCGACGAGATCCTCATCGAGCAGGGCGTGGTCACCGGCATCCGCGGCCGCCAGGGCCGAGGCCCGACCGTCACCGAGCGGGCGCGCGTCGTCGTGGGCGCCGACGGCTCGAACTCGCGGGTGGCCCGAGCGGTCGGTGCCGCGGAGTACCACCAGCAGTCGCCGCTCCAGGCCGGCTACTACTCCTACTGGAGCGGGCTGCCCGTCGAGGGCATGGAGATCACGATCCGGCCCGACCGGGGCTGGGGCTGCTTCCCGACCAACGACGGACTCACCTTGTTGGTTGTCGGGTGGCCCTACGCCGAACACGCGGCCAACAAGCGTGACGTCGAGGGCAACTACCTGAGGACCCTCGAGCTGTCGCCCGAGTTCGCCGATCGGGTCCGAGCGGCAACGCGTGAGGAGCGCTTGTCCGGCAGCCCGGTGCCCAACTTCTTCCGGCGACCCTTCGGTCCCGGCTGGGCGCTGGTCGGCGATGCCGGTTACACCAAGGACCCCATCACCGCTCAGGGCATCAGCGACGCCTTCTGTGACTCAGAGCGTTGCGCCACCGCCCTCGACCGCTACCTGTCGGGCGCGATGACCTTCGAGGCGGCCATGGCCGCAGTACCAGTCGGCCCGCGACGAGCACGCCATGCCCATCTACGGCTTCACCACCGAGCTGGCCACGATGGCCCCCCCGCCGCCCGAGATGCAGCAGCTGCTGGGCGCGATCCAGGGCGACGCCGAAGCCATGAACGGCTTCGCCGGCGTCTACGCGGGCACCGTCTCTCCGGCGGTGTTCTTCGATCCGACGAAGGGCATCGGCGACGACGCCGTCCGACACGGAAGCGCCCTCGCCTGAGCCGGCTGGGGTCGATCGCGGCGAAAAGTAGCAGGTTGGACAAAAAGGTGGGTAGGGAGCCATCCAAGATGCGTCGCGCTCCGGATACAAGGTGGCGCTCGACCCGCGGGGATCGAGCCCGGCATGGAGCCATCAGGCGCGTCCGCACCAGACGACAGGTGCGCAGGTAGGTCTGACGCAGACCCGGACACAGGTGAGGAGCCCGGTAGATGTCGCAGCGAACGCCGTCGGATGGCCGACACCTTCGCCCGACCGGACCGTCGAGGGGATCGGCCGAGGGTCCTCCGTTCAGCGGCCCGTCGACGACCGGACCGCCGAGGCCGCGAGTCGTCGTCTCGATCGACACCGATGGGATGCCCCGAACGGTCATTCACTTGGACGATGTCGATGCGGATCACCCGCCGGTTGCGCCCCCGCTCTCGGCGGATGACTTCGATGCGCCGGCCGCCGTGCCGCCGTTGGCACACGGCGTCGGATCCTCGACGCGATCGAAGCAGATGGAGTCCGTGTCGCCTCGAGCGGAGATCGAACCAGCTCCCGATCCGTTCACTGGCCCGGCCCACGAACGGATCGCCGAGCGCCCCATCGATGCCGGTCCGGTGGTCCCGACGGGCCGATCAGGTCCGGCCGCGCCCTCACCCGGTTCGGCCCCGCCCTCACCCCGTCCCGCCCCGCCCCCGCCCCGTCCCGCCCCGCCCCCACCCAGTGTGGCGAGCCGTCGTCGCCGCGTCGGGCTGGTCGGGGCGGCTCTTGTGCTGCTCGCGGCCGTCGTGGCCGGGGGGCTGGTGGTGCGTGCTCGCTCCCTGCACGCCGGTGCGCCCTCCCATGGCCGGGTCGTCTCGCCCGACGCCGCCGCCGAGGCCTGGTTGCAGGCCAACGTGGCCCACGATCGTCCTCGCCTGATCGTCGACGATTCGATGGGGCTCGATCTCACCGGTGCGGGTTGGCCGTCGTCGTCGTTCGTCACCTTCGACGGGGTCGGCTCTGCCGCCCCTTCGGATGCGACCAGCTGGCGTGGCTTCGACTTCATCGTCGTGCCCGCTTCCGAGTTGGGCGCCGTCCTGCACGGGAGCGCCGGCGAGGCGCTCACCAACTCAGAACCGGTAGCCCGATTCGGACGCGGTGGCGACCAGGTCGAGGTGCGTGAGATCTTCCCTGAAGGCCTGGCCACGGCGGCCCGTGACCTGTATCTCGCCGTCGCTCAGCGCGGTCAAGCGGGCACACAGCTGCTGGACAACCCTGCGGTGACGGCCCGACCCGCCGCGGCGGAGCAGCTGCGGACCGGCCAGGTCGACAGTGCGCTGATGACCGTCTTGGCCGCTCTCGCCCTGAGCCATCGCTTCGTGATCGCCGACTTCCCGGTGGTGGCCGGCGAGACCGGATCCTGGGCGCCGCGGCGGGTCGTCGAGCTGAGCGCCGTCGACGGTTCCGATGTCAGGCCCACCGCCCGCGCCTCCGTAGCTGGTCCCGTCGACCAGGCGTTGGGCTTCCTGGCGGCCCAGCGGCCGCCCTTCGCCCCGACGCAGGTCGCCGTCGTCGCCACGACATCGACCTCGGGTGCCGTGCGCGTCACCCTCCCGTTCTCACCCGCGTCGCGGGACGAGCTACCGCCGAACTGAGACCCGATACGCGACCGGGCCCGGGCCCGGTCGGATCACCGACGACTGAGGAGCCTCGATGAGCGACCCGACCGTTTCCGGCCTTCCCCACCCACGACGCCGCCGTCGGACGGTGACCCCGAGGCGGCGACGACCCCTCGCCGTCGCCCTCTCGATGCTGATCCTGGGCGCCTCGTCGATGTTGACGGTGGCGGCGGCCCAAGCGGCACCGACTCCCGGTGCCATGGCGCAGATCCGCATGGCCCACCTGTCCTACGGCACCGGCCCCGCCGATGTGTACCTGACGGGGTTCGACGGTCATCAGACGCTGGTGCTCCGGGCCCTCGCGTACGGACAGGTCTCCCAGTACCTCCAACTGGCGCCAGGGACCTACACGGCGTGGATCCGGCCGGCCGGTGCGGCCGCCGACTCCCCGGCCATGCTCGAGACCTCGGCCGACCTGTCCGGCTCGACCGCCTACACGGTGGCCGTCCTTGGTCCTCAACCCCATCCCGTCACCAAGATCGTGACCGATCAGCTCAACGCGCCGCCCGCAGGAGCCGGCCTCGTGCGGGTGGTGCAGGCGGCCAGTCGGGCCGCGTCGGTCGACGTCAGCGCGGTCGGAGGCCCGACGATCGCCTCGGACGCACCGTTCCAGTCGGTGTCGGACTATGCGCCGGTGGCCGCAGGGACCTGGACCGTCGAGGCCAGCGGGTCGGGTCAGACGCCTGTGCGCCGCGAGCTCACGGTGGCGCCGGGCACGGTGAACTCGATCATCGTGTATGACGCGCCCGGGTCGTCCGGCATCGCCGTCGAGTCGGTCGTCGACGCCCAGGGCACGGGCGGCGTGGTCGCCGGCCAGAGCCTGCCGATCGGGGGCGCGGCGACCGGGGCCGGCGGAACGGCACCCGCTCCTCCCGCCGGCGTCCCAGGTGGCTTGGTGGTCTGGGCCGCCGCGCTGATGGCCACGGCGTTGGCCGGGTTCGCGCTCCTCCACGGGACGACCCAGCGGCGTCGGACCGCTCGACCGCTCCAGTCATGAACCGCGTCGGGATCCGAACCGCCAGGCGCGGTGCGAGCGGTGCCGTGCTGGCGATGGTGGCACTGGTCGGCGTTCGCTCGTCGCTCCCGGTTCGCGAGGCCCACCGAGAGCGGTCAACGCGACCGACGATGCCGGTCTGGCCCAGGGGTGCCTCCTACGCCGTCGGCCCCGTGGCCACTCCGGCGATGGGCGCGGCCGTCCGGCCCCTGCCGCTCGGCGCCACCGCGGCCGACTCGATCGGCGCCAGCGGCCCACCGAGCGCGGTCGCCCCCGTCCGGGTCACGATTCCCAGCCTCGGTGTGGACTCCGGCCTCGATGCTCTCGGGATCGAGACCGACGGCACGATCGCCGTGCCGAACAGGTTCGACCGAGCCGGCTGGTTCACGGGGGCACCTGCACCGGGCCAGGCGGGACCGGCCGTGATACTCGGGCACGTCGACAGTTGGACCGGCCCAGCCGTGTTCTTCCGGCTGCGCCAGATCGTCCCGGGCGCCTCGGTCGTCGTGGCTCGAGCCAACGGGTCGCATGTCTCGTTCCGGGTGACCGGGCTCGAGACGGTGCCCAAAGGTGCGTTCCCGAGCGCCGCGGTCTACGGCCCGGTGCCCGACGCTGAACTCCGGCTCATCACCTGCGGCGGTCCGTTCGACGCTCGAACCGGTCACTACCGCGACAACGTCGTCGTGTTCGCCTCGGCGGTGGCCGGGTCGTGACCAGCGGCGGGCGGTGCTGGCCTCTGATCCGTTGCCTTCCTCCCTCCATCGTCCCCGACTGAAACGAGCCCCTGATGCAGCTGCTCTCAGTGCTCCTCTGCGATTTCGCCCAGGTCCGCGACGGCCTGTTGATGGTGTCGTCCGGGGCGGTCACGCGACTGTTCCGAGCTGGTCTTCCTGCGACGCTGAGCCTGATGGTGGCCGTCGTGATCGAGGTGCCGCGCGACCAGACCAACACGGTCCACACCCTCACGTCCGAGGTGTTCAACCGGTCCGGTGAGGTGCTGGCCGTGGGCCGAGCCACCTTCGAGGTCGGTGACGAGGATCTCTTCCCGCATGAGATCCAACAGGTCTCCGTCGTGCTGTCGCTGAAGGAGGTGACGGCTACGAGCTGGGGGACCCATCAGATCCGCGTCGATCTCGACGGCCAGTCCGTCCGGGTCCTGACGTTCTACGTCGTGCCCTCGGCCGACCCCATCGATCTCGACCTGTCCGACGGCGCCGAAGTGGCCGGCGAGCGACTGCGGGTGGTGCACGACGGAACCATCTCGACCGGGACCGGGAACCGCTAGCGCCGCGACAGCAGACGGAGTGGACGCGAGGTGGCCCCCGGCGTCGTCGGGCGCGGGGACGCCTAAGGTGGCGTCGTGTCCAGTGTCGAGGTGGCCGGGACGACGATCGCCTACGAGCTCGTCGGCCGAGGGCGACCATGGGTCATCACTCCCGGGGGACGGTTCAGCAAGGACACCCCTGGCGTCCGACAGCTGGCCGAGGCGCTGGCCGCCCAGGGCAACCAGGTCGTCATCTGGGATCGACCGAACACCGGCGAGTCGGACGTCTGCTTCACCGGCGCGTCCGAGTCCGAGATGCAGGCCGACGCCCTGGGGGGCCTGCTCGACCATCTCGGGTTGGGTCCCACCGTCATCGTCGGGGGTTCGGGTGGCGCCCGCGTCTCGCTGCTGGCGGCCGCTCGCCACCCCGAGGTCGCGTCGGCACTGGCCATGTTGTGGATCTCGGGTGGCATCTACGGGCTGCTGCAGCTGGCCATGGTGTACGGCGGGGAGTCCTTCCGCGCCGCGTGGACCGTCGGCATGGAGGCGGTGGCCGACCTGCCCGAGTGGCAGGAGGTGATCGAGCGCAACCCGGCCAACCGTGAGCTCATCCTCGGTCAGGACCGGCAGGAGTTCATTGCGACGATGCAGCGGTGGATGGCCGTCTACTGTCCGCGCGACGGCGTGACCGTGCCGGGACTGCTCGACGCCGACTGCTCCGCGCTGACCGTGCCGACCCTGGTCTTTCGCAGTGGGACGGTTGACCCCCATCACACCCGGGCCACCTCCGAGAAGGTCGCCGACCTGCTCCCGAACGCGACGCTGGTCGAGCCGCCCTGGGGCGACGACGAGTGGATCCAGCGCATGGCGGCATCTCAGTCAGGCCAGGGCGGGCTCTTCGAGCGCTGGCCGTTGCTGGCCCCCCAACTGCTCGAGTTCGTCGGCGACGGTTCCCCCGACCTGAGGGCTGGGCGTCGCGTCGGCGCCGTCGCGCTCAGAGTCGGTAGAGCTTGATGGCGTTCTCGCTGAGGATCTTGCGTTGGACCTCAGGCGTGAGATCGACCATGTTCTGCGAGGCGGTCTTCAGCGGATCGGGGAACAAGCAGGTCGGGTGGGGGAAGTCGGTCTCGAACATGATGTTGTCCTCGCCGACGGACTCGACGACCTGAGCCAGGTTCTTCCGCTCGAACCACGTGGTCGCGTAGAGCTGGCGTTTGAAGTACTCAGAGGGCCGAAGGCTGAGCTCGGCGGCCAGCTGGGGAGCGTTCTCCTCCATCTCGTAGTCGAGCGCCTCGAGGATGAAGGGGATCCAGCCGCAACCGCTCTCGACCGACACCATCTTCAGCGTCGGATGGCGATCGAGCAGACCAGAGCAGATGACGTTGACCACGACCCGCGCGTTGCCCACGAACAGGAGCGTGCCGCCGATGCCCAGCGCGACGTCTTCCTGCTGAGAGGGCCACGGATAGTTGCCGTAGAAGTTCATCGTCGTCAGGCTGGCCCCGATGTGGAAGTGGACGGGCAGGTCGAGCGCCGCGCACGTCGTCCACAACGGATCCCAGAGCCGGCTGGCCAGGTCCGGGGCCCCCAGGTCCTGAGGATCCGAGGTCATGTTGACGCCGCGGAAGCCCATGCCGCGCAGACGCTCGGCCTCGGTCACGCAGGCCTCGACGCTCCACGACGGCAGGACGCCCATCGGCAGGAGACGATCGCCCGACACCTCCTGGACCTCCGCCATGTGGTCGTTGTACATCTGCACCAGCAGGAGGCGGAACGGCTCGTCCTCGACGAGGTCGGCGATGCCCTGCCCGCCCAGCCCGATCACGTTGGGGTACAGGACCTCGGCCCATATCCCCATCTCGTCCATCATCTCGAGCCGGACGAGCGGGTCGTAGGCGCCTCGATGGATGTCATCGATCGTCCACTCGAACAGCCCCTTCTGGGCGTTGATCTTGGATCCGTCGCGCCCGATCACCCCTCCTCCACCGGCGCGCCCGAGGACGGCGTCGCCGATCACCCACGTGGCCACGCCGTCGACGTCGGTGACGTGGGGCATCTTGTCCTTCGCCGAGGCCGTCGCCTGCCGTGTCCACAGATCGTGCGGTTCGGTCAGATGCGTGTCCGTGTCGATCACTCGGATCTGATCGCGTTCCCCGGTCATGTGCAGCCCCCCGGACTCGGCGTGTGACGCGCTCGGCACCCTACCGCCGAGAGGGAGCCCGCGGTGGGCGTCGCCCGCTCAGGGCCGAATCTCGTGATCGAACCGATGCAGTGGGGACGCGCCCGGCGTAGCCTCGCGTCGGTCGATCTCACCCGTGGGATCGCCGGGGGCAAGGGGAGCAGGCTGATGCAGGCCAACCGTCTCGTAGTCGCCATCGCGTCCGTCGTCGTGCTGGCGGCCTCGGCCGCCGCCGTGGCCCCGGCAGGTGCGATGGGAGTCGCCGGTGCCCCGCCGTGGTCACGCTCCGGCGCGGTCTTCCAGGTCGGCGCGGCCGCCGTCGACGTCACCCCGCCGCTCGCCTCGTCGGGCTCGCCCAACCCGGCGGCGGCCTGCGCGACGCCGGCCCAGCTGGCGCAGTACGACGGTCCGCACCTGCTCTCGCTCGAAGAGCCCTACATCGACTCCAACCACAACGGCATCTGGGACACCGGCGAGCCGTTCGTCGACTGCCCGACGCCGCTCGCCGACGGCGGAACGGCACCGCCCGACCAGCGCTGGGACGGGATCATGCTCGGCGGCGGCGACGGCGGTCCTCGCGAGCCGACGGCCGTGCTCGATCAGATCTGGGCCCGCACGATCGTGGTCCGCAGCGGCAGCGACCACCGTGTCGCTCACCAGCGTCGACAACGAGGGCGTGTTCGCGGAGATCTGGGACCAGGTGCGGGCCAAGGTCCGCGCCGACGGCGTGCGCGACGTCGACACCATGCTGTTCAGCTCGACCCACGACGAGTCGGCGCCCGACACCATCGGCATCAGCGGCCCCAACCTCTTCACGTCGGGCGTCGATCCCTTCTACGTGCAGTTCCTCGTCGCCCGAGCCGCCCGGAGCATCGAGCAGGCGGCGGCGAGGCTGCAGCCGGCCACGCTGCGCTACGGCATGGTCCACCCGGACAACCTGGCGACCTGCTGGTCGTCGTACCCGTTCGTGGCCGACGAGAACATCGGGGCGCTCCAGGCCCGCTCGGTGCGCGACGGCCGGGTCATCTTCACCCTGGCCAACTACGGCATCCACGCCGAGGAGCTCGGCTTCTCGTCCGCCGTCGCAGGACGCGCTGCACCTGTCGTCGGACTGGCACCACTTCGCCCGCACCGCGCTCGAGGCCCGCTACGGCGGCATGGCCATCACCGTGGCCGGCGCGGTCGGGCTCGGTCGAGATGCCCCAGGTGTACCCGGCCGCCCGCGAGCTTCGAGCCCGTCGGCGTCTACAGCTCGGTCGGCAACGGCGGCTGTCGCACGATCTACGCCACCGACTCGACCGCGGTGCCCTACGGCTACACCGCTGTCGACCAAGGCCCGCGGCGAACAGGTCGCCCGATGGACGGAGACTCGCCCTCAGCCAGGGCGCCGACTCGCAGTCCGGCGGGATCGACGTGGCCACGAAGCGGTTCTTCGTTCCGCTGGACAACGCCCTGTTCGGCCTCGGCTCCCAGATCGGGGTGATCGCCGGCAAGACCGCCTACCTCGACGGCCAGGTGGTGCCCCGCGATCGCGACCGGCGCCGAGATCGGCGGCCCGGGCAACGAGTTCCAGAGCGAGGTCTTCTGGCTGCGCATCGGCGACGGCGGCTTCGCCAGCGCGCCGGGCGAGCTGTTCCCCTACACCTACATCCGGTCGTTCGCCGGTCCGGCCGACGAGGCCACGCCCGATCCGTCGTGGTCGCCGCCGCCGTGGATCATGGCGAGCATGAACACGCGGTGGCGCTTCGTGGTCGGCCTGGCCGACGACATGATCGGCTACATGTTCCCGCGCACCAACGCGGTCGGCGTACCGACCGCCGACGACCTCGACCCCCCCGACGTCGACCGGTTCGGGTGCGGCCACTCCGACGACGGCGAGGCGGCCGCGGTCGGCGCCGGCGACCTGGTCGCCAACCAGCTGGCGGCGATCATGCCGGCGCCCCACGACCGTCGTGCTGACCGGCCGCTACCTGTGGCGCGACGGCACGCTGCACCGCAGCCCGATCGGCGAGGGCGGCCAGGCGTGCACGGGCCCGGGCAACACCTTCGTCCCCGCGCCGGGTGGGGCGGCCGCCGGCGTGGCCATCGGATCGGCGCGGATCGCCGTCGACGGTCGGTTCCTGCGGTGGATGGACGCCACCGGCCAACCCCAGACGGCGCCCAGCACCCAGACCCGCGGGGTGATCGACCGGTTCGGTCACCGGTACTGGCTCGACGTGTTCGCCGACCTGAGCTGATCGGTCGGGCCGACCTCGGGCGGTGGTGCCGCGCCTCCAAAGGCGCCGTCGTGTCGACCCCGGCCGCCTCGGGCGGCGACACCCGGCCTCACGAAGTGGGGACTGTCATACTCGGACGACTCGATCGGGAGGGCACATGGCAGATACATCGATCGTGGATGTGGACGCGTTGCTGGCCGAGATCCTGCTCACGCCAGAGGGCAAGGCCGACCCCTATCCCCGCTACGCCGCGATCCGGGAGCAGGCGCCGGCCTTCCGCAGCGCCATCGGGATCGTGGTCGTCGGTCGCTATGACGAGTGCCAATGGATCCTGCGCGATCCGCGGTTCGGCAAGGGCGACGACGTCGGGCCCCGCTGGGAGGGCTACGGGCTGACCGAACAGGAGTGGCTCGAGCGCTTCTCGGACTTCGACCGCGAGTCGCGCGGCTCGATGCTCGGCCTCAACCCGCCCGATCACACGCGGCTGCGGGGACTCGTGTCGAAGGCCTTCACCCCCAGAACGGTCGAGCGCCTACGGCCCCGGATCGTGGCGCTGACCGACGAGCTGCTCGATCGCATCGACGGCGAGGTCGACGTCATCACCGAGCTGGCGCTCCCGTTGCCGATGACGGTGATCGGCGAGATGCTCGGCGTGCCCGAGTCCGAGCGGGCTCCGCTGCAGCCTCTGGTCCGCGCCGCCGTCGTCACCCTCGAGTTCAACTCGACGCTCGAACAGCTCGATGCGGCCCACGCCGCGACCCGCGAGATCAACTCCCGCTTCGAGGAGCTCATCGCCCATCGCCGGGTCCACCCGACCGACGACCTGCTGTCCGAGCTGATCCACGTCGAGGAACAAGGAGATCGGCTCAGCCACCACGAGCTGCTGTCGACGGTGCTGCTGCTCTTTGCCGCCGGATTCGAGACGACGACGAATCTGATCGGCAACGGGCTGCTGGCTCTGCTCGAGCACCCCGACGAGCTGCAGCGGCTCCGCGACGACCGCGCGCTGATGCGCACCGCAGTCGACGAGCTGCTCCGTTGGGACAGCCCCGTCCAGCTCGACGGACGGGTCGCTTTCGAGGACCTCGACGTCCGCGGTGTGGACGTCCAGGCGGGGGAGCAGGTCGTGACCATGCTGGGATCGGCCAACCGCGATCCGCGGGTCTACGACGAGCCCGACCGCTTCGATGTCGGCCGCGAGGGGGCGGCGCCGATGAGCTTCGGGTGGGGGATCCACTTCTGCCTGGGAGCCGCCCTCGCCCGGGCCGAGGGCCAAGTCGTGTTCGACCGTCTGCTCGAGCGCTTCGGGGTCATCGAGCCGGCATGGGGCGCAGGCCGGCCGGCCTATCGGGACTCGATCGTGCTCCACGGCCTCGAGGCGTTGCCAGTCCGCTTCGCCTGATCTCAGATCCAGCTTCGCGTCGCCGACCAGGCGTCCATGGACCGCGAGGTCACCCGGAGGGCGTCGCGCAGCGAGTGACGCACGATCGGGTCGGTGCGCATCTCGGCGAACCACTCGGGGAGCAGCTCTGGTCCTTGGATCAGGGCGCCACGCAGGAGCAAGGTGTAGTCCGGGTCGGCCAGTCCGCTCACGACGCTTGCGACCTCGGTTCGGCGCTCGACCTGCAACAGGAAGTCGAGCGCCGCGACGAGCACGCTGACACTCGATTCGTCCTCGGGGAGGTGCTGCACGATGTCCATCGCCTCGAACAGCGACGCCGCCGCACGGTCGAGGTCGCGACGAGCGGTTGCCATGCTGGCCGCCGTGGCCAGGGCAATCGCTTGATGCCACTTGTCGCCCGAATCCTCGTGCTGGCTGGTCGCGTGAGCGATGAGATCCTCGGCCCGGTTGGTGTCGCCTCGCGTCTGGGCGATCACGGCCAACCAACGTCGAGCGCCCGCCGCGACCTGGTGGATGCCGTGGGTCTCGGCCAGATCGAGGGCCGATTGGGCCCGCTGCTCGGCCAGGTCGAGATCGTGGGCTCGGAGCGCACAACGGGCGAGGAGGGCGAGGCTCCATCCCATGCCGGCGAAGTCGCGTAGCGAGGTGAACTCGGCCAGGGCCTGCGCGAACCAGTCCTCAGGCGTCCGCCCGTCCACTTCGCCCGTGCCCGCCCGTCCTGCCCGCCCGAACCAGGTCAGGGCCCATGCGTGGCTGCGGTGGCGGCCGGCCGCCTCGAAGCAGGTCAGCGCTTCACGGAGCAGCGGCAGCGAGCGAGCTTCGTCACCCTCGTTGACGGCGAACATCGCGGCCGCGAACACGGCGTCCCCGCGAGTCCGCGCCGGGGCGTCGGATGGACAGGCCGCCAGGGTGCGATCCACCCAGGCCTTGCCGTCGGGTTGGCCGATCATGATCCAGGGATACACGGTGGCCGCGATGACGCGGGTGGCGTCCTCCAGCCGGGAGGTCCGGAAGGCGAAGTCCAGCGCGCGGCAGAGGTTGGCGTGCTCGACCGCCGCGCGCGCGGTCGTGCCTCGCTGGTCGGCGAAGAAGCCGCGACCGAGCCCGGCGGTCAGCGCCCGCACCCAGGAGAGGTGACGCATCTCGACCACGCGGTGTTCACCCGAGGCCGCCAGCTGGTCGCAGGCGTACTGCCTGACCGGCTCGAGCATCCGGAGACGGAGGTCGGCATCCGGGGCGACGACGAGGAGAGACCGGGCGGCCAGCCGCTCGACGAGGTCCGCAACGGCGGTGCCGTCGATGTCCTCGCCGGTGACGATCGCCTCGGCGGCCTCGAGGGTGAAGCCGCCGGCGAACACGCCGAGGCGCCGGAAGACGACCCGCTCGTCCTGGGTGAGGAGGTCGTGACTCCAATCGAGCGCGGCGCGCAGCGTCTGTTGGCGATCAGGTCGAGATCGCCCACCGGCGGTGAGGATCGTGAGCTGGTCATCGAGCCGATCGGCGACCTGAACGGCCGAGAGCACCCTCAGTCGGGCGGCGGCCAGCTCGATCGCGAGCGGGATCCCGTCGACGGCTTCGCAGATGCGCGTGACGGCGTCGCGATCGACTTCGCCGAGCGCGGTCGCCTGCGGTCGGCGCTCGAGGAAGAGCTCGGTGGCCTCGGCCAGGGGCAACGGCTCGAGCCCGTACTCGCACTCTCCTGGCACTTGCAGCGCTTCGCGGCTCGTCGCCAGCACGTGGAGGTTGGGACACGCCGCGAGCAGATCGCCGACGAGATCGGCCGTCGCCTCGATGACGTGCTCGCAGTTGTCCAGAACCACCAGGGTGGTCTGGCGCGCCAAGTTCGACCGCAGCGCCACGAGCGGATCGCCGGCGTTGCGGAGGCCGAGTACGGCGGTCGTCGTCTCGGCGATGAAGTTCTCGTCGTCCAGGTCGGCCAGCGGGACGAGCCACACCGCGTCGGGAAACTCCTCGGCGACGAGCGAGGCGACCTGGAGCGCCAGCCGTGTCTTGCCGCACCCGGCGGTTCCGGTCAGGGTGACGCACCGGTGGTTGCGCACCAGTTCGGCCAGCGCCGTGAGATCGTCACGGCGACCGATGAATCGCCCGACTCCGGCGGGCAGGTTCCCGGTCACGGATCCGAGCGGCGCATCGACGGGGGCTTCGTCGGTCCAGCGAACGGCGACCGATGCATGACCTGGAAGACCCTTGAGATCGAGCTGGCCGAGCGAGATGTACTCGAACCCGCCGTGGGAGCCAGCCAGTCGACGGACGGACTCGGACGCCAGGATCTGGCCGGGGCTCGCCAGCGCGCACAGTCGGGAGGCTTCGACCACGGCGACTCCGTGGTAGTCGCCGAACCGTTCGGCGACATCTCCGGCGGCCACGCCGACTCGGATCCCGATCGCGGGCACCGACCCGTCGTTGTAGGTGGCCGTCCGGTGCTGGATCTCGACAGCGGCGGCCACGCCTTGACAGGCGGCCGCGAACGTCGCCATCAGGCCGTCGCCCATGTGCTTCACGACGGTGCCACCCTGGGATGCGATGGCGTCGTTGAGCAAGGCGTCGTGGTCGTTCATGACCTCGGCGAACCGCGACTCACCGAGAGCGATCCTCAACTCGGTCGACCCGACGAGGTCGGTGAACAGGATCGTCGCCGTCTCTGTCACCAGGAGCATGTCGAGCCCTTCGTCTACCACCGGGATGTGCGTACGAGCGCGACCACGGAACGGTTCCCTGATGTGACGCATGCCGGGTGGATGACCGCATGGAATGCTCACGCCGCTGCGACCTGCGGTCGGACTCGTCCATTGACAGCTGAGCTGGCAGAGTTGGCCGGGCGCGGTCAGGACCGAAGGTCGCCGCAGGTGAGGACGACGGCCGGGTTCACCGAGCGATTCGGGATCGGCACGCGCACCTTGGTCGTCCCCACTGCATGCGCGCACGTGTGGTGACGCGCCCGTTCGACGCTGGTGGACCACGAGGGCCCCCACGAGCGTGGGTTGGTCACCGTGAACCCGACGAGGGTCACCACGATGACCCAGGTGACGAAGCCGACCTGCAGTCCGTGCGCCAGTCGTGGTCGGGCGCGTCGGCGCGATCCCAGGGCCACGGCCGCGGCGCTGGCGAGCAGCAGGACCGGGCGCCACGCTGTAGCGGGTGGACATCGGGTTGAAGTGACCGGCTTGGCGAGGTCCGAACATCGAGCGAGCGGTGAGGGCGATCGCGACCTGGTTGGTGCCCCGCCCCCACGCCGGCACCACGAAGCAGACGACGGCCAGTGCGAGCAGCGCCAGGACGAGGAGCTGCTTGCGCCGAGCGATGCCAGGGAGCAGTGCGAGCAGGACGCCCACGACGACGAGGGGCGCGACGATGGCCAGCAGGGATCGGTGGTCCCACAACGCCGCGGATCCCTCGTTCGCCCAGGAGGAACTGGCCGAAGACCTTGATGCCCACGATTCGAGGTAGCGCCGCGGCCTGTCTGATCGTCGTGTGCGGTCGCGTGTCACGGGTGTGGGTCACCACGGCGAACTGCAGGGCCAGGCCAGCGCAGAACGCGGCGCAGACGATGCGGGTCGGGCGGCGCCGACGCAGGACGGCGTAGCCGATGGCCAGCGGCAGGAAGACGGCGCTGAGCGCCGTCGCCGTGGCCGACGCGAACGCCACGAGGCTCCTGACTCTGACGGCACGTCCTCCTTCGGCGCGCGCCACCAACGCCCAGGGCGCGACGCGCGAACAGGATCCAGATCAGGTTGGTGATGTTGGCGGTGTTCTCATACCCCAGGGCCGGCATCAGCACGACGAGGGACGCGAGGGCGGCGCGCACGGCCTGCGAGTCGATCCATCCCTCCGAGGCCCAGTAGACGAACCAGGCCAGTGCGGCCCCGACGACGGCTGCCACCACCGCGAAGTAGAGGGCCAGTTGGTCGATCGGGATCCACGCCGACGGGACGGCGAGGAGTCTGGGGGTCAGCTGGAGGTACCCCGCGTAGCCCCTGACGAGGACCCCGAGACCGTGATCGTGCGCCTGTTGGAAGTAGACCCATCCGTCCTCACCCCAGATGGTGTCCCAGCTGCGCGCCCCGGTCTGGCGCAGCAGCGGCACCACCACCGCGAGCACGAACAGCAGCGCACCGCCCGCGAGCTGGTAGGACCGGCGCGACGAGGTCCGCCGTCCGCTGCCCGCCGACGCCGCCACCACCACCGTGCTCCGAGGATCGTCCGTGATCCCGATCAAGCGACCCTCCACTCGCGCCAGAAGGTAGCTCGGTGCGAATGAGCTGCCCATGAGAGGGTAGCGACGGTGAGCGCCGCCCTAGCGGATGGAGTCGGCGAGCCAGTCGATGAACTCGTCGGGCGGCAGGGGCTTGCTCCAGTGGAAGCCCTGCGCGAGCCCGCACCCGAGAAGTTGGAGCTCGGCGAGCTGGATGCCTGTCTCGACCCCCTCGGCGATCAGGTCGAGATCGAGGGCCTGGCCCAGGCTGACGATGGCGCGGACGATGGCGGTGTCGTCGGGATCGGTGCCGAGCCCGTCGATGAAGGTCCGGTCGATCTTGAGGGTGTCGATCGGGAGTCGCTTCAGATAGGAGAGCGACGAATAGCCGGTACCGAAGTCGTCGACGTCGATGTGCACCCCCAGGTCCTTCAGCTGGCGCAATCGCTCGATCGATCCGGCCAGGTCGTCGACCAGCGAGCTCTCGGTCACCTCCAGGTGGACGCACTCCGCGTCCAGTCCTGTCTCGGAGAGCGCTTTGGAGACGACCTCGACCAGGTCCGGTGCGTTGAGCTGGCGGGCGGAGAGGTTGATGGCCACCCACAGGTCGTCTTCGCCGGGGCGCTGGCGGTGCCAGGCGTCGAGCTGTTCGAGGGCCTGGCGTAGGACCCAGGTGCCGATGGGGACGATGAGACCTGAGCGTTCGGCGAGGGTGATGAACTCGGCCGGGCTCACCGAACCCAGCTTGGGATGCTCCCACCGCAGCAGCGCTTCGCATCCGACGGGTCGGCCCGTCTCGGCCACGACCACCGGCTGGTAGACGAGTCGGAACTCGTCTCGCGACAGGGCGTGGCGAAGCGCGGTGGTGAGGTTGAGCCGGCGGGTGGCCTGGCTGCGCAGCTCGGCGCTGAACAGCTCGACCCGAGCGCGACCGCGCTCTTTGGCCAGGTTCATGGCCGCGTCCGCGTCGCGCAGCAGGCTCGACTCGGTGGCACCTGGTTCGCTTATGGCCACGCCGGCGCTGATGGTGACGATGCGCTCGGCGCGATCGATGAGGAACGGCTCTTCCATGCGGGCGGTGAGACCGTGCGCCACCTCGAGAGCCTCGTCCACGCTGTGGAGACCTTCGCAGACGACGACGAACTCGTCGCCGCCGAACCGGACGACCATGTCGCCGTCCCGGGCGCCGGCCTGGAAGCGACCGGCCAGCTCCTGCAGGACCCGATCACCGGCCGGGTGGCCGAGGCTGTCGTTGACCAGCTTGAAGTGATCGACATCGAAGAACAGAACGGCGACGAGGGACTCGCTCGCAACGGCACGAGCCAGAGCATCGGCCAGGCCGTCGGCCAGCAGTCGCCGGTTGGGCAGACCGGTGACCGGGTCGTGGAGCGCCTGATGGGCGAGCGCCTCGTCCGCCAGCTTGCGATCCGTGATGTCGGTGAAGTTGACGACGATCCCGCCGACCGCCGGATCGCCGCGCTGGTCGGTCGCGGTGAACTCGATCCATCGGGTCGTCTCGTCCATCTCGTTGATGACGCGGAGCTCGGATCGCTGCGGAGTCCCCGGCGAGGCCTTGGCCTGCTCGATGATCCTCCAGCCCGAGCTGCGGTCGTCGGCGTGGAGGCTGTCGAAGCCGATCGTCATGTGGTTGCTCTGGCGGCGCTCCCACCATCCGTACAACTCGGCCGAGCCGTCGATCAGCCGGCCGTCGTCACCGAGGATGGCGTAGCCGCCGACGGCATGTTCGAGCACGACCCGTTGGCGGCGCTCCGCGTTTCGCAGCGCCTCCTCGGCGCGTCGGCGCTCGGTGACGTCGCGGATCGACGACACGACCGCGAACACCTCGCCCCCCGACATGAGCGGACGCGAGTTGACTTCGAGCCATCTCACCGTGCCGTCGTCCTCGTCGGCCAGGCCGAGGAGCACGCCCAACTGCGGCTCTCTGGTGCTCACCGCGAGCTGGCCCGGCAGCTGGTGCTGGGCGAGGACGGAGCCATCGGCTTGGATGGCCGGCTGGGCGAGGTCCCGCACGTCGCCACCGATCAGCTCCTCGATGTCGACGCCGAGGATCCTGGCGGCAGCCGGGTTGGCGATGGCGATGCGACCGAGTGGACCCTGGACGAGCACCCCCTCGTCGAGCGCGTTGAAGACCAGATGAGCGATGGCCAGGTCCTGCTCGGGCGAGTGGGCGTGGACGGCGAAGCGCAACTTGTCCAGCTCCGTCTGCGCGGCGGACAGCAGGGTTGAGGTGCGAGTCCGGCTGGCGGTGGCGTGGTCGTCCACTCCAGGAACCTCGCTGGCCCCCCCTAGGTCGCCCACATCGGTACCCGTGCTTCCTTGGTCGATTCCCTCTCGTCTCGATGCGATCGGTCGCGACGAGCAAGCGTCCGCTCACCGGGCCACTCGTTCGAGGCGATTCTCTCGGGCCCATCGGCCGCGGCAACCGGTATGTGAGGCGGATGTCCGAGGAATCCACCGACGCCCGGTTCTGCCGGGCATGATCGGAGCGCCATGTCTCGGCCGGACTTGGGCGGGATTCGAGGCCGCTCGATGAACCATGCAACCGGGGGCCTAGGTTCCACCCCCATTTGGTCCCTGAGGAGCTCATCGCTCGGTGCCATGGTGACCATGGTCCCACTCTTTTCGCCGACGCATTTCTCTTTCCCTCGTAGGCCGGGGCCGATGTCGGGGTGGGAAGGGTCCGGCCGACGGCGGCGATGCGAACGCCTCGGCCTGGTGAGAAGTGGCGCCTACCTGCCCGAACGCGAGATCAGAGCGCCGGGCATCAGTCGGCCCGAGCGGGATCGGCGGACATCGTGGCCACCAAATCAGCCCATCGACTCGGCACCCTCAGACTCATAAGTATGTCCTCGACCACAACGACTCACGGTCCTATGCCGCGTGAGCCTGTTGGGGATTTGGACCGACCGGTTCCTCGGCATGGGTGTCGCGCCACTACGCTGGCCGGCGTGGCGTACGACGAGCTCCGCGGCCGAGCCTCGACGCCTGCGGTGGGCGGCGGAGCGGATGCTCGATGACTGACTTGGTCGTCGAGCTCGTCGACCACGTCGCCACGGTCACCTTGGATCGTCCGCCCGTGAACGCGGTGACGTCGTCCACCTTCGCCGAGATCCGCGACACCTTCGTCGCCCTCGGCGAGCAGCGCGAGGTACGCGTCGTCGTCTTCACCGCGGCGGGGGACAAGGCGTTCATGGCCGGCGTCGACCTCAAGACCGTCGGCCACAGGCCGACTGGCGACGACGTCGCCCCTTCGCTCATCACCGATCCGGCTCGGGTCGCCCGCGACGCCATGTGGGCCATCACCGACTGCGCGGTGCCGGTGATCGGGGCCATCAACGGACCGGCGCTGGGTGCCGGGCTGGCCTTCGCCGCGTGCTGCGACATCCTCCTCGCCTCGGACAACGCACGGTTCGGGACGACCGAGATCAACGTGGGCCTGCTCGGGGCCAGCGCCCATCTGTCCCTCCTCGTCGGTCGGCACAAGGCTCGGGAGATGTTCTTCACGGGCGAGCAGGTCTCGGCCGCCGAGCTGCACCGACTGGGTGCCGTGCGGGCCGTGGTGCCCAGGGCCGAGCTGGCGGCGGCCGCTCGCGACCTGGCATCCGATCTCGCGGCCAAGAGCCCCATCGCCCTTCGGCTCGCCAAGGAGTCGATGAACCGAGTCGAGGACCTGCCCCTCAAGGAGGCCTACCGCACCGAGCAGGACTACACCGCTCGCCTGCAGACCTTCGAGGACAGCACCGAGGCGCGCCAGGCCTATCTCGACAAGCGCGAGCCGGACTTCAGGTGGCGGTGAGCCTTCGCGGTGGTCGTCGATCGCTCTCGGGTCCGGTCACGTCGACGGCGCAGGTGGGCTAGCGCGCCCGCGAGAAGTCGCGGTTGGGATTGGCCGGCGGGAAGTGCATCTCGCCCTTGGGCTTCCACCCTGACGCGGCGATGTCTTCGAGCACGTGGGCCATGTTGAGCAGGTCCTCCTCGTAGCTGAACTTGCCGTCGCCGGCGTAGACCAGGGTCGAGCACCCGGACTGCTGGTAGATGGTGCCGTCGGCGCCCGGGAACTGCTGGCGCCACTTCACGATGACGGTGTCGTCGACGATGGCGTAGAAGTCGGTGGGGAAGGTCCAGTCGCCGAGGCCCTCCATGGCCGGGCCGAACACGGTCGCTCGTAGCTCGTCGAGCCCTTGGACCCGTCCCCAGGCCGGATCGATGAACACGGCGTCGTCGGTGAAGAACTGCGCCAGGCGATCCCACCCGCCCTGGCCGGCGTTGATCTCGTCGCGGGTGGCGATGTAGCGGCGGACGGTGGCATCGATCTCGTCATGGGCGAAGGGCATGGGGCGACCTTACGACGCGAGAGCGGCGGCGGGCCGGGCGAACCGCGGTCCGCGTGGAACATCGGCGGGGTGAGCACGGTTGATCGCCGGGTGAACAGGACCGATCGTCGAGAGGAGCGGCCATGGCGCACGTCGAACTAGGTCGGTACGGAGCGGTCATCGCCCCGACCGAGGGTCCCCAGCTGGTCGAGACGGCCGTCGCCCTCGAGGCACTGGGGTTCCCGACGCTCTGGCTGACGGGGGGTCCGCTGACCAGCCTGGACCAGGTCTCGGATGTGATCCACGCAACTGATCACGTCACGGTCGTCACGGGGATCCTGGCCGTCGTCAGGTGGTCATCTGAGGATGTCGAAGCGCGGTACACCGATCTCGAGCGCACGCATCCCGGACGGTTCGTCGTCGGCCTCGGTGGGGCCCACGGCCCCCAGCCGATACCGACCCTCGAGGCCTACCTCGACCGGCTGGAAGCCGTCCCGCCATCGCGACGGGTGCTCGCCGCGTTGGGACCGCGCATGTTCCGACTGGCTCGCGAGCGCGCCGCGGGCGCCTTCCCAGTGCTCGTGACCCCCGAGCGGACCGCCGAAGCACGCGAGCTGCTCGGGCCCGAGCCGACGCTGGCGGTCGACCAGCTGCTCGTCCTCGACGACGATCGAGCCCAGGCTCGCGAGGTCGGCCGCGCCCGGGTTGGGTTCCTCGCGTCGATGCCGGCCTATCAGGACAACTTCCGGCGCATGGGCTTCGACGATGCCGACATCGATTCGCTGAGCGATCGACTCGTCGACGCCCTCGTGCCCGGCGGCCCGCTCGACGTTCTCGTGGCCCACATCGAGGCTCAGCGCCAGGCCGGCGCCGACCACGTCGCCCTCAATCTGGTCTCCGCCGCCGACGCCCCCTCGCTGGACGACTGGCGCGCCCTCGCCGAGGCCGTCCTGGGCGGCGACGAGTAGGACAGCGACTCGCGGCGGCAGATCACCACATCCCATGTGGCCATCTGCCGCCGCGATTCATGACCAGAGCGCGTCGAGCTCGGCTTCGACGCGGATCCCGGCATCGATGCTGACACCGGCCAACGTGTCGCGACGCGATGTGCTCACGGTGTCGAAGCAGCGTGTCACCCGACTGGAGAGGAAGCGAGAGGGCTGACCCATGGCGTAGCCGTCGTCGCGGCCACGCGGCCGGTAGTGGAAGCGGAGCGGGACATACACGTGCAGATGGCTGGCGAGGGCGGGTCACGGCGACGTAGAAGAGCCGGCGCTCCTCCTCGAGCCCATCCTTGCTCGAGAGCGCCATGTCGGACGGGAAGTTGCCGTCGGCGGCGTTGAGCAGGTGCACGACGTCCCACTCGAGGCCCTTGGCCGAGTGCACGGTCGAGATCACGAGCCAGTCCTCGTCGATCGACGGCGGACCGGCGAGGTCGCCGGTCGAGTTGCGGCGGTTCGAGGGTGAGGTCGGCGGCCACGTCGGACAATCGCACGGCGTCGTGGCTGGCGTGCGACGAGCGCGTCGAGATCGGCCAGGCGCGCGTCGGCGTTGTCGTAGGCCGAGGCGATCGAGCGGGGCGAGCGCGTCGCGCAGGCGCTCGCGCGTGGGCGCCGACCGATTCGCCGATCGCCGCGGGCCAAGGCGACGACCAGCGCATCGGCCGCGGGCCGCGCCGCCGCCGGTAGCTCCTCGGCCGCCAGCGGCCAACGCAGCCGGCACCTCGGCGTCGCTGCCGGGCTGGTCGACACCGAGCGGCGACGATGGCCCGACGGGCGCCGGACCGGGCCGACGCCGTCGAGGAGCTGCAGCAGCCGGAACCACGCCAGCTCGTCGCGGTGGTTGTCGGCCAGACGGAACAGGCACATGAGGTCCTTGACGTGGGCCGCCTCGAGGAACCGCAGACCGCCGTACTTCACGTACGGGATGCGCTCGGCGCGACAGCTCGAGCTCGAGCAGATCGCTGTGATGGGCGGCGCGCACGAGCACCGCCTGCTCGCGCAGACGCGATGCCCTCTTCGCGGTGGGCCAGGACCTGATCGCAGACCGCATCGACCTGGGCGTCCTCGTCGGCACAGCGCACCAGGCGCGGCGCCGTCGCCCGTGGCGGTGTCAGAGCGCAGCCGGGCCATGAAGCCCTCGGGGGCGTCGTCGCTGACCGCGTTGGCCACATCGAGGATGGGTTGGCGGCGACCGGTAGTTGCGTTCGAGCAGGATCGTCGTGATCGCCGGGAACACCGCGTCGATGTCGAGCAGGTGACGCGGACTGGCGCCGCGGAAGCCGTAGACCGCCTGCGAGTCGTCGCCCACGACGGTCAGGCGCGGGTCGCTGCGCGCGCAGGGCGCGCAGCACGTCGACCTGGAGCGCGTTGACGTCCTGGTACTCGTCGACGCAGATGTGGTCGACCTCGGACGCCAGCAGCGGGCCGAGCCGCTCGTCGGCCGCGGCGGCGCGCCAGTAGAGCAACAGGTCGTCGAAGTCGACGAGCCCGAGGACTCGCTTGCGGTTGACGTAGCCGCGACAGATCGACGCGATCGGCTCGAGCTGATCGGTGCACCACGGCGCCATCTCGTCGATGACCGTCGACAGCGGACGCTGGGTGTTGACCGAGCGCGAGTACAGGTCGAGCAGCGTCGCCTTCTTCGGGAACCGGCGGCCCGTCGCCGCCGCGCCCTGCTCGTCGCGGACGAGATCGATCACGTCGGCGGCATCGGCCGCATCGAGCATCGAGAAGCCTTCGGGCAACCCGAGGGCGACCGCGTGACGGCGCAGCGTCCGGTGGGCGATCGAGTGGAAGGTGCCGCCCTGGACCCGGGCGCGGCGGGCGCCGGCCTGTCGAAGCCGATGACCCGGCCAGCATCACCTCGGTGCGATGCACCATCTCTCGGGCGGCGCGACGGGTGAAGGTCAACAGCATGAGCCGGTCGGGCGAGATGCCCGCCGTGACCAGCCAGGCGACCCGAGCGGTCAGCGCCGTCGTCTTGCCGGTGCCCGCCCCGGCCAGGATCCGGAGCTGGTCGCCCTCGAAGGTCGCGGCGGCGTGCTGTTCGGTGTTGAGGGCGAGATCCGGTCTGAACACATGTTCGATCCTAGCGAGGATGGAACGGGCTTCGGTGCTATGGCTGGGAGGGACGCGTCCGCTGCGCCGCCAGCCGGGCCCGCGCCCGTGCCATGGCCGGCGCCAGCTGGTCCTCGTCGAACCCCCAGAAGGCGGCGGCGGCGCTGGCGATCACGTCGACGACAGGATCTGCGCCCATCGCAGTCGGATCGAGGATCAGGTGGTAGAGCGACGGGTCGGCGGGGTCGCGCCGATACAGGCGTTTGACATAGCGCGCCCGAGCCGCGTCGGTCTCGTGCAGTTGGGCGCGCGCCGTCTCGATGTCGATGCCCTCCCAGAGGGCCCCTCGCCGGGCCCGGCGGTCGACGGGTCCGTCGAGGCGGACGTGGAAGACGCGCGGATGGCCGGCCAGGGGCACCGCCGCTGCTCGACCGAGCACCACCCCGCCCGTCGTCTCCAGCAGCGATCGCAGACTGGCCTCGACCTGAGCCTGGACCTGCCCAGGCCGCTCGTCTGTGCCGGCGATGGGAGGGACGCCCCAGTCGCCGGTGATCAGACCGAGCCCTTCGAGCAGGCCACCGCGGACGGGCTGGTCGAGGGCCCGTTCGCTGATCTCCTCGTAGGTGCGGTCGGGTCCCGGGCCGGAGATGGCGAGCAGCCGGTCGGCGAAGGGCAGGCCGAGTCGCTCGGCCAGCAGGGGAGCCACGACGCTGCCGCCGGCGCCGAAGGTGGCCGAGATGGTCACCAGGCGAACGTGCGGCGCATCGTTGGAGGTATCCATCGGCGACCTTCCGGTACCTCAGCGAGAGATGGGCCCCATGCCGAGCGACGTGGGCGAGATCACGTGTGGAAGACATATCACCACAGAGGGTCGCTCGCTCGGATCAGGCCGGCCGATGCCTGCGGGACCGGACCGATCGGAAGAAATCCGGCGCGGATGTCCTCTGGCCGGGAGGCCGTTCGTAGCCATCTCCGAGAGGCCGGCACCGAGCCGCCCGCAACGAGGGGAGTCATCATCATGGCCACGACAACCGCCTACTCCGAGGCACCGACGGCCCGCCACCCACGATCGACGGGCCGGGCCACGAAGATCGGACGGACCGGTCTGATCGCCGGCCTCGCCGCCGCGGTCGCGACCACCGCCATCGCCGCCGGGGCCCGCGCCCTCGACGTCCCGATGGCCATCGACGGCAAAGTGATCCCGCTGCTCGCGTTCGCCCAGCTGACGCTCTTCGCGACCATCATCGGCACGGGCCTCGCCGCCGTCGTGTCGCGACATGCCCGGCGCGCCCGGCGTACGTTCGTCACCGTCACGATCGCCCTCACGATCGTGTCCGTCGTCCCTGACCTGATGGTGAACGCCTCCACCGCTACGAAGATCACGCTGGCCCTGAGCCACCTCGTGGCCGCGGCCATCGTGATCCCCGCCCTCGCCGGCCGCCTGGCCGAGTGACATCCAACGTCCTGCGGGGCGACCATCTCCCCGCTCACGAAAGGAACAGCACATGACTCAGTATTTGATGGCCGTGCACAGCGTCGACGGCGAACCCCCGACGCCAGCCGAGGAAGCGGAGAAGATGTTCAAGCAGGTCGACGCGTTCAACGCGCAGCTCCAGGCGAGCGGCGCCTGGGTCTTCGCCGGTGGTCTCCATCCTCCGACCAGCGCCACCGTGGTGCGGGTCGAGGCCGGGCAGACCATCACGACCGACGGTCCCTTCGCCGAGACCAAGGAGCAGCTCGGTGGCTTCTGGGTCATCGAGGCTCCCGACCTCGACGCCGCGCTGGCGCTCGCGTCCCAAGCATCGGCCGCGTGCATGGCGCCGGTCGAAGTCCGTCCGTTCCAGGACGAGCCCGAGGCTTGAAGCCGTGTCGTCGATCCACCCGTCCGACATCGAACGGATCTTCCGGGAGGAGTACGGACGGGTGGTGGCCACCCTGGTCCGCCTCCTCGGCGACATCGACATCGCCGAGGAGATGGTCCAGGAGGCGTTCACGATCGCCAGTGAACGGTGGCCGAGCACAGGGCTGCCCCCGAATCCCGGCGGGTGGATCACCACGACGGCTCGGAACCGGGCCATCGATCGACTCCGTCGAGAGGCATCTCGTGATGATCGCCATGCCCAGGCGGCACTGCTCCATGAACAGACCGACACGCCGCCAGCGGAGGGCGCGATGATCGATGACCGCCTCAAGTTGATCTTCACGTGCTGTCACCCAGCGCTCAGCCTGGACGCGCAGGTCGCACTGACCTTGAGGCTCCTGGGCGGTCTCGAGACGCCCTACATCGCGCGAGCGTTCCTCGTCCCCGAGGCGACGATGGCCAAGCGGCTCGTGCGAGCCAAACAGAAGATCCGTGCGGCCAACATCGCGTACCGCGTGCCTACCGGAGCGGAGCTCCCGAACCGGCTCCAGCCCGTGCTGGCGGTCCTCTACCTCATCTTCAACGAGGGCTACACCGCCAGCGACGGTGACGAGCTGATCCGTGCCGATCTGTGCGCCGAGGCGATCCGCCTGTCCCGATTGCTCGCCGAGCTCATGCCCGACGAGCCCGAGGTGCTCGGGCTGTTGGCCCTGATGCTGCTGACCGAATCCCGCCGACCCGCGCGGACGGCTCCGGACGGCGCCCTCGTCCTGCTCCCCGATCAGGACCGGGGGCGGTGGGACGCGGACCTCGTCGCCGAGGGTCAGACCATCGTGCGGCACTGCCTTCGACGCAATGCGCCGGGGCCCTATCAGATCCAGGCCGCCATCAGCGCCGTCCACAGCGATGCGCCGACCGCGTCCGCCACCGATTGGGGGCAGATCCTCCAGCTGTACGACCAGCTCCTGGGTCTGGCTTCGAACCCGGTCGTGGCGCTCAACCGGGCGGTCGTGGTCGCCGAAGTCGACGGACCCGGCCCCGCTCTCGAACTCGTCGATGGCCTCGACCTCGACTCGTACCACCTGTACCACGCCACTCGGGCGGAGCTGCTGACCCGGCTGGGAAGGATCGAGGACGCCGCCGCCGCCTTCGACCGCGCCCTCGAGCTCGCCAACAACGCCGCCGAACACGCCCATCTCGAACAGAAACGTCGATCCCTGCCGGTCCCGACTCGTCACAGCCACGGTCCGACGGGGCCGTAACCTGAGGGGATGGTCGACGTACCGCTGGCTCGGCACCTGCTGCGAGCCAAGGATCTGGTCGACGCCCGCTACTTCGAGCCCCTCACCGTCGCCGACCTGGCGGCGGCCGCCACCCTCTCGCCGGCGTACTTCAGCCGCGAGTTCCGACGGACGTTCGGTGAGACACCGCACCAGTACCTGTTGACCCGACGACTCGAGCGAGCCGCGGCGCTGTTGCGGACCACGGACCGGTCGGTCACCGAGATCTGCTTCGCCGTCGGCCTGAACAGCCTCGGATCGTTCACCACGAGCTTCACGCGCGTGTTCGGTCGCAGCCCCGCCGCCTACCGCGCCGGCTTCCCGCCGGCCGAGTCCATGGTCCGCATCCCGCGCTGTGTGGCCCTCGCCTACGGCCGGCCACCGAACCGCACGTTTCGAGAAGTCGACGAGGTCGTCTCGACTTAGCGTTGATCGCATCGACCAGCCAGGAGGATCAGCGACATGAAGATCGCC
Organism: uncultured Microthrixaceae bacterium; assembly: GCA_963734965.1. Classification (GTDB taxonomy): domain Bacteria; phylum Actinomycetota; class Acidimicrobiia; order Acidimicrobiales; family Acidimicrobilacustridaceae; genus UBA4742. Next base: position 1,196,073 of record CAVTJK010000003.1, read on the forward strand.
AACGCGCAGTTCTGGGTCCACGATCAAGACGAGGCGCTGGCCTTCTACACCCAGAAGCTCGGGTGGGAGGTCCAGTCGGACGTGACCATGGACGAATGGGGCTTCCGCTGGCTGGTCGTGGGGCCGGTCGGCCAGCCCGACGTCGGACTCGTGCTCATGCCCGTCCCCGGTCCGCCGATGCTCGACGCGACCAGCAGCGAGCAGCTCGCCGAGCTCGTGGCCAAGGGCGCGGGCGGCACGCTCTTCCTCACCACCGACGACTGCCAGGCGAGCTACGACGAGCTCTCCGCCCGAGGGATCGTGTTCAACGATCCACCGACCCCCCAGCCCTATGGCATCGACACCTCGTTCCGCGACCCCTCAGGCAACAACATCCGCCTCACCCAGGTCATGGAGTTCTCCTACGACCGCTCGTGATCATCGAGGCAGCCGATCAACGGCCGACGGCGAACAGCTGCCAGGTTCCCGGTACGCCCTTGAGCGAGTGCTGCCCTCGGTCGAGGAACTCGATCCCCGAGCCGGTGACCAGGTCGACGACGGTCCTCGACACCCAGACCTCGCCCGGTCGGGCCTGACCTTCGACCCTTGCCGCGATGTTCACTCCGATCCCGGCGATGTCATCGCCTCGAAGCTCGACTTCGCCCGTGTGGAGCCCCACCCGCACCTCCAGGCCGAGCTGGCGGGCTCCGTCACCGATCGCCACGCCGCACTGGATCGCCCGCGCCGGACCGTCGAAGGTGGCGAGGACGCCGTCGCCGGTGGTCTTGATCGGTCGTCCGCCGAAGCGCTGGAGCTGGCGGCCGGTCATGCGGTCGTGGTCGTCGAGCAACTCGTGCCATCGCCGGTCTCCGTTGAGCGAGGCCAGCCTGGTCGAGTCGACGATGTCGGTGAACAGGATCGTGGCCAGTACGCGGTCGGTGCTCGGTGTGGCCCGGTTGCCGGTGAGGAACTCCTCGATCTCGCCGAGCACGTCCTCGGTGTCGCCGACGAACGGCACATGGTCGCGGCCCGGCACCTCGACCAGGTGGGCGCCGGCGATGTGGTCCGCGAGGTACCGGCCGTGACCGATGCGAATCAGGGGATTGTCGAGCCGATGGATCACGAGCGTCGGGGCGGTGATGGACGGGAGCACGCTCCGCAGGTCCGAGCTCGTGGCCAGGACGTTGTAGGCCTTGGCGATGGCCGGGCTGGCGCCTCGCTGACCCGCGTTCTTCCACCAGAGTCGGAACTCGGCATCGTCGACGAGGCTCGGGGCCATGATGGCGACGTCGTCGACGATGTCGCCGCCGTAGCCAGGATCGGTGACCGCCTGCACGAACTGGTCGAGGACGGACTGCGGTAGTCCCCACGGATAGTCCGCGTCGCGGATCATCCGGGCACTGCAGTGCATGAGCACCTGGGCCGAGGTCCGCTCGGGATGGGTCGCGCTGAGCAACATGGCCAGCAGTCCGCCCGCGCCGACACCCAGCAGTGCTGCTCGTTCCGACGCCAGCGCGTCCAACACGGCCACGGCATCCTGCATCCACAGCTCGAGGGTCGGGTGCGAGCCGGCGGCGAGCGGGTCCGAGAGCCCGACTCCGCTGGGGTCGAACCGGATCAATCGGCTGAAGGAGGCCAGACGACGATCGAAGCGATCCCAGCGCGGTTCGCCGTCCCGGTCGATCCACACGGTGGTGCCGTTCGACAGGCCGAGCAGGTCGATCGGGCCGTCACCCAGCACCTGATAGGCGACGTGGCGATCACCGCTCTTGGCATAACGGATCTCGGGAGCGTCCACCGCGCCGCAGCCTAGGAGTTCCCCGATGACGAGCCTCGCGGGTGGCTGCGACTCGGGCCTGATTAGGGTCGCAGCGTGTTCGACACAGATGCGCGTCGGGACCTCGCGTCTCGTCGCCGTGGAGCTCTCCGTATCGTCACCCTCGCACTCGTCAGCGTGTCGATCTGCGGGTTGGTCGTTGGGTGCGGCTCGTCCGGGTCGGCCCGTCCTCGCGCCCTCTCGGCCACGTCAGCCCCACCCATCTCACCACCTACGACCGCGGGGACCGGGGCCACCTGTCGGCCCCAGCCGGTGGCCCACATGCCCGTTGGTCCCCCCAGCGGATCGGGCGAGGCCACCTATCTGTCGGGGCTGGCGTTCCCGGTCGCGCTGGCGTGGGCGCCTGACCGCCGCCTCTTCATCGCCGAGCGGAGCGGAACGATCAAGGTGGCCGATGGCACCAGCGTGTCGACGTTCACCACCGTCCCGACGGTGACGACCCAGCCCGGTGGCGGCTCGAGCGAGCGGGGCCTGCTCGGTTTGGCCGTCAGTCCGAGCTATGGGCGCGATCACTTCGTGTACGCCCTCTATTCGGCGGCGGACCACGAGCACACGGTGGTCGAGCGCTGGACCGACTGCGAAGGTCGGGCCAGCGACCCGACGACGCTGATCGACCTGCCCAGCGGGGCGGACTGCTGTCACAAAGGCGGACGCTTGTTGTTCGGACCCGACGCGAAGCTCTATGTGACCATCGGCGACGAGCACTCGGTACCCGTCCCACCCGGAGGGCCGAATCCTCCTATCCCGCAGGTGACCAGCGACCCGCGTGGCAAGGTGCTCCGCTACAACCCTGACGGCACGATCCCCTCTGACAACCCGTTCGGCCCCACCAGCCCGGTGTGGGTGGCCGGGCTGCGCAATCCGTTCGGCATCGCGTTCGGCGACGGGCGCGCGCTGGTCACCAGCAACGGCCCGAGTGGTGACGCGGGCGCACCGCCCACCGGCTATGACCTGGCCATGTTCGTCACGGCTGGGACCGTCGGTCAGTGGCCCTACTGCTACGGCTACAGCCACCCCGTCGCGCCGTACACGTCGTGTCACGATCGGCCGGCTCCCGACTGGAGCAGCGAAGGGGGCTCGGCACCGGTGTTGACCGGCGCGACCTGGGTGGACGGCCGAGGCCCCGAGGTGTTCGCCAACCACTTCGTCTTCTGCAGCAACGTCGCAGGCATGATGGTGTTCAGGCCTGGCTCGCCCCACGCCGCCAGCGACGCCGGTTCGGCGAACTGCAAGCTGGACGTGAAGCAAGGTCCTGACCACGCCTTGTACTACTCGGACGCGACGTCGATCTACCGGCTGAGCTGACGGCCACCGCGTCGGACGTGGCTACTGCTCGAACCAGCCCGAGATGTCGATGATGGCGTCGGTCTCGCTCGAGGCCAGCAGGTCGACGGTGTTGTTCCCGGCGAGCGACGAGACCGTCAGCGCCGCCCGGTCCTGGCCGGCGCCGGACCAGTTCACCGAGGACGCACCCGCGAACTCCGTGCCGGCTGGGTGGGCGGCCAGGAACCCGCCGCTGATCGTGTCGGTCACCGTCAGGTTGTAGAGCACGGCGGTCGAGGGGCCAGGAAGCAGGGGCGTGAAGTCCATCGGGGCGTCGACGCCCGATCCGATCCGGGGAAAGGGCGAGCCGGGTGAACGGGAGTCGGCGGCTCGCTGGGGGGTCATCGCCGTGAACAGACCCTGATGGCCGGTGCCGGTGGTGAACCACCCGACGAGGTCGACCACCACGTCGGTTGGGTTCATCGACAGGATGCTGACCTTCCCTGCCGAGCCGACGCCGACGAGGGCCAGGTTTGAACGGATGTCGCCCGGCGCGTTCGGGTTGGACGTCGATGCCGTGGGTCGCGGCTGACCGGCGGGCCACACGGTCAAGAAGCCCGGTTGGACCACATCCGTGTAGGTGACGGTCAAGGCGACCGCGGTGGCGTCGGCGGGCACACCGGCGACGCCGGCGACGGGCAGGTCGAACTGTTCTCCGGTCGCGAAGGGTGTGGATTTGCCCCCGGTCCCCGTGCGGGTGTCGAGCAATCGCACCGGGGTGGCGGCGGGCTGGAAGCGGCCGTCTGTCGTCGCGCCCACCGAGGTGAAGTAGCCCGTGACGTCGGCCACCAGATCCGTTGCCGTCTGGGTGATCAGGTTGATCTGTCCGCCCGCGCCGACCGGCACGACCACCGCGTTGGCCACGGTGTCACCGGCCGTGGACAGGTTCAGGCTCGACGTCGGCGGCTGCAGGTCGCCTGTCGGCCAGGCCGTCACGAACCCTGGACCGTGCGTGTTCGTGGCGGTGAGGTTGATGGCGACCGCCTTGGCGTCGGTCGGGACGGTCCCGCCTGTGACCTTCACCGTGATGGCCGCGCCGGCGGGCAGCGAACCGGCAGCCACGCCCGTGCCGTCGCGCGTGTCCAGCACGCGACTCGGCTCCGTGGGGGTGAACTTCGTGTCGGGGATCGTCGGGGTCGGGGTCGGCGAGGGACCGGTGACCATCCGCAGCTGACCGCCGTTGGCGTAGGTCGTGTAGAAGAGCTCGTAGGTGCCGTCCACGTTGAAGAACTCGAGGTCGGTGGTCATGTCGAGGCCGGTGGCCAGCACCGTCGGGGTGGACTCGTGACCGGGCTGGGCGACGAAGAGCTTTCCGCACTGGTAGTCGACGGAGAGGTAGGCGCCGTCGTAGCCGGACCAGGTGTCGGGCGGGACGAAGGCGCCGCCAGTCACCACGACGCATCCCGTCGAGTGGTTGTAGACGCTCAGCGGATCGGTGGTGGGGGTGTTGCACGGCGCGGTGCTCGGGTGGGCCACGAGCCCTTCACGGCACGGCCAGCCGTAGTGCGCGCCGGCGACGGCGGCATCGATCTCCTCCCACGTGGCGTCACCGACATCGTTGATGTTGAACTTGGCGCCGGGGGCGGACGCGTCGAATCCGAGTCGGAACGGGTTGCGCAGCCCATCGGCCCAGATCTCACCGCAGACCTTGGCCGCGCCGGGCGGTCCCCACGCGTCCTTGCACGCCGTCGTCCCGTGAGGGTTGTCGGCGGGGATGGAGCCATCCCGGTTGATCCGCAAGATCTTGCCGTTGGGCAGGCTCAGATCGGCCGGGGCGCTGTCGGGTCGGCCGGCGCCACCGTCACCGACGGTGACGAACAACGTGCCGTCGTTGGCCACGTGGACCTCGCCGCCGTTGTGGTTGCCACCCCAGTCGGGCATGTTGTCGAGCAGGATCAGCTCGGAGGTGGGATCGACGACCGATCCGCTCATGGTGAAGCGAGACACGCGGTTCTTCGCCCCGCCCGGCTCGGCGCCGTTGAGCTCGCAGCCCCCGACTGACGCGGTGTAGTAGAGGTAGATGTACCCGTTCACGGCGAACGCGGGATCGACCGTGACCCCGAGCAACCCTTGCTCGACCGTGATGCAGGCCTTGCCCAGCGCGCCGAGGTCCAACGCGGTCGTCACCCTCCCGCTGTCGACGAGCTGCAACTGACCTGGCTCGGTCGCGACGAGCATCCGCCCATCCGGGAGATGAGCGACGGCGGTCGGCGCACCCAGCCCGCCCGCGACCGGAGTGTCCGTGAATCCGGGAGGCAGCGCTGACGTCACCGGGGGAGGGGCCGCCTCGGACGCGAGAGGGCCCATGACGACCACCAGGCCGCTCACGAGGACGAACAGGACGAGGGAACCGAGGCGACGCAGCACGGCCGTAAGGTCTATCCGATCCCGCAGGCTCCGGAGACCAATGGAGAGGTTCTGCCGCCGGTTTGGTGGGCCGCTCGTTCACGACGGCGGGTCGAGGCCGGCCATGGCTCGGAACTCGGCCGTCGTGTTCACGTGCGGAAAGGCGACCGCGGGCACGTCGAGCCCGAGGGCGGCGCAGATGGGTTCCCAACCGTCACCGGGACGCCACTCGACGAGGCGGTTCGGGTCGACCAAGCTCCGCACCGCGTCGTTGTGCGCCAGGTATGCGGCCTTGGCCGACTCCTCGTCACGCCAGTCGGGACAGAACGCCTTGAGCATCGTGTCGCCCATGCTGATCCACTCGGGACTCGGACCGCCGGGCACGGTCGGCCCCTCGGGATCGTCGATGTTGCCGGTCACGGCGAAGATCGTGCTCGACGCGCTCTTCCACCACGCGTCGGCGTCGCGGACCGACAACAGCACGGGGGCATCCGGGAATGCTTCGGCCATCTGCTGCCAGCAGGCCGCTCCCGGCCAGTCGACGATGGCGACGAAGTCGCCGAGGAACGTCTCCCAGTCGGGTGGGTCGCCTCGGATGGCGCGCTCCCAGACCTGAGGGTCCTCGGCCCGGCCGAACACCTCGACCATGTGGTAGCAGCGCCCACCGAGCAACGTCTCGAGCGCGTCCTTTAGGGAGTGGGTCCCCGTTCGACCCAAACCGGCACCGACCAGCTGCAATCCCATGAAACGCCCCCTCCACTCCTACGAGCTCGACGGTGCGACGCTAGTCCCCCGCGCTCGGACAGACCGCCGCAGGTGTTCCCGCGGCCGGGTCGCCGTCGAAGGATCGGACTCGCAGCACTACGCTCGCCGTGACCGCACGGCCTCGATCCATCTGGGAGACACGATGTCGGAGATCGTCATCATCGGAGGCGGCATGGGCGGGCTCACCGCCGCGCTGCTGTTGGCCAAGGACGGGCACCGGGTCACCGTGCTCGAACGAGATCCGAGTCCGCCGCCGGCCGACGGCGACGCGGCGTGGGACTCGTGGGAGCGAAGGGGCGTCAACCAGTTCCGGATGATCCACTTCTTCCTGGCCCGGTTCCGTGGGGTGATCGAAGCCGAGCTGCCCGAAGTCGTGAAGGAGCTCGAGAGCGACGGTGTCCTCCGCCTGAACGCGATCGCCGAGGCGCCGGCCGAGCTGACCGGCGGCTACCGAGACGGCGACGAGCGGTTCGAGGCCATGACCGGACGGCGGCCGATGGTCGAGGCCGCGTTCGGCCGGACCGCCGATGCCGCGCCGGGGGTCACCGTCCGTCGAGGCGTCGCCGTGAAGGGCTTGCTCACCGGTGACCCGACGACCGACGGCATCCCGCACGTGATCGGCGTCGTGACCGACGGGGGCGAGGAGATCCGGGCCGATCTCGTCGTCGACGCCACCGGACGGCGCTCGTCGCTGCCGCGGATGCTGAGCCGAGGTCGGTGCCGCCGCTCCGGTCGAGGAGATGGAGGACTCAGGCTTCGTCTACTACGGCCGGTACTTCCGGTCACCCGACGGCGTCATGCCGCCGGCGCTCGGGCCGCTGCTGCAGTCCTACGACTCGGTGTCGTTCCTCACCCTGCCCGCCGACAACGGCACGTGGGGGATGGGCATGGTCTCCAGCGCCGGCGATGCCGACCTCCGACCGGCCCGACGCCGTCGACGTGTGGGAGCGCATCGTGGCCAGCTACCCGCTGATCGCCCATTGGCTCGACGGTGAGCCGCTCACCGAGATCGACATCATGGCCAAGATCGAGGACCGCCACCGCAGCTTCGTGGTGGACGGTGCGCCTGTCGCCACCGGCGTGATCGCCTTGGCCGACTCGTGGGCCTGCACCAACCCCTCGGTGGGGCGAGGCGCCTCGATCGGAGCCCTCCACGCTCGTCGCCCTGCGCGACCTCATCCGAGAACGAGGGGTCGACGACCCGATGTCGTTCGCCTTGGCCTTCCACGAAGCCACGCTCGACACGGTCGAGCCTCTCTACCGCGACACGCTCTCGTTCGATCGCAATCGGCTGGGCGAGATCGAGGCGCAGATCAAGGGTGTGCCCTACGAGACCGACGACCCGAGTTGGGCCATCACCAAGGCGCTCGAGTCGGGCGCGATGCAAGATCCCGACATACTCCGTGGCTATGTCGACATCGCCGGTCTCACGGCGCGGGCCGACGAGGTGCTCGCTCGACCTGGGCTCTTCGAGCGAGTGCTCGAGGTGGCGGCCAAGCCGGCCGATCCGGCTCCAGGCCCGTCACGCGCCGAGCTGCTCGACATCGTGCGAGGCTGATCTCCTCGCGGTGCGAGGCAACCGGTGACTCACGAGACCGACTGCGTGAACACCTGTCGATAGGCGAGCGGACTGGTGTGCACACTGCGCTGGAAGTGCATGCGCAGTGCGGCGGGAGAGCCGAAGCCGGCCTCGTCGGCGACCCGCTCGATCGCGATGTCGGTCGTCTCGAGCAGGCGGCGCGCCAACAGGATCCGCTGCGCGAGCAGCCACTGATGGGGCGTGGTGCCCGTGGCGTCGCGGAAGCGGCGGCTGAACTGGCGCGGGCTCAGATGCACGTGCTCGGCCATCCCGGCGACCGTGATCGGCTCGTGCAGGTGCTCGAGGGCCCAGTCGAGCGAGCTGGCCACGACGTCGGTGCCCCGGTCGATCGGTAGGGGGGCGGCCACGAACTGCGCCTGACCGCCCTGACGATGAGGGGCCACGACGAGGTCGCGGGCGAGATCGTTGGCCACATCGGCGCCGAAGTCGTGGCGGATGAGCGCGAGCGCGCAGTCGATGGAGGCGGCCGCGCCCGCGGAGGTCCAGACGTTGCCATCCTCGATGTACAGGACGTCGGGGTCGAGCTCGACCGACGGGAAGCGACGGCCGAACTCGGCGGCGGCGTCCCAATGCGTCGTCGCCCGGCGTCGTTCGAGGATCCCCACCGCCGCCAGGGCGAAGGCGCCCGTGCAGAAGGACACCATTCGCGCGCCCCGCCGAGCGGCAGCCTGCAACGCGGCCGCAACGGCTGGGGTCGGTTCGGTGTCCCGATCGCACCACCCCGGCACGATGACGGTGTCAGCCCGCCGCACCGCCCCGAGCCCGCGCTCGACGTGCAGGCTCAGACCTCCTTCGAGCGGGACCACTCCCGGTTCGGGGGTGCAGACCGTGAAGCGATACCAGTGCTGCCCCAGCGCGGGACGCTCGACGCCGAGGAACTCGGTCGCCACGGCGATCTCGAGCGCGCTCATGCCCGGGACGACGACGGCGACGACCTGGTGGCGCCCCGTGCGTGGACTCGATCCTGACGCTCGCGAAGAACTGGTCATGTCTCGAACTTAGCGCACAACGTCATTCAGGTCACTCGTCAGCTCGTCGGCCCGGGGCGATGATGAGGGTCACCGCTCAGGACGGCGGCGCACACCCGGGATCGGACTCCTCATGAACTGGTACGCCTGCAAGCTTCTCGCCGACCACTACCAAGCCGAGCGTCGGATCGAAGCCGAAGCCCATCGCCGAGCTCGGGCCATGGCGAGGACCGAGCGGTGGTTGTGGCGAGAGGCGCTCGGCTCGACGTGGCGCTGGCTGGTCGGCACCGGCGGCGTACGGGGAACGACTACCCGGCCTCGCCGCGGGGGAGGTATCCGGGTGTTGAACCCCGGCCCGGAGGCGCACTGATGACCAAGGCACAAGGTTCGTTCGACCTGGCTTCGTGGAAGGAAGAGACGTACGACGATCTTGGTGGCGGAGCGAAGTTGACCCGCGCCGCCGTCACCCAGACCTTCGCCGGCGACATCGAAGGCGATGGCTCAGTCGAGTGGTTGATGGCCTATCGGCCGGACGGCACGGCTCGCTTCGTCGGCCTGCAGCGCGTGGACGGCCGCGTCGGGGATCGCAAGGGAACGTTCGTGCTCGAGACCTTCGGTGAGTTCGATGGCCAGGTGGCCACCTGGGATGCCTCGGTGGTGTCCGGGTCGGCCTCGGGAGACATCCAGGGCCTCGAAGGCCATGGCTCGTTCGCCGCCCCGCCCGGTTCGAAGGCCAGCTTCGAGCTCGACTACCACTTCGCCTGACCATCGTCGACGAGCGCGGCGGGATCGATGTCGATGCCCGTCGCCACCAAGGACGGCGCGGCATCGCTCCCGGGACCCTGGCCGGAGGTGCACTTGGCCCTCCGCTCCTCGTAGCAGACCGGAATCGGGAAGCCGAGGACCAAGCGCGCTGCAAGTATGGGGCGAAATCGACCACCGGGACAGGGATGACGTCCGCGCCGCCGCTTGGACCGGCACGCGACGCCGGTGGGCCGGTGATGCTCGACTGATGGCGCCGGCTCAGACCACCTCGGCGGCGGCCGCCGCGAACTGGGCGTTGTAGAGGTTGTAGTACGCGCCGCCGGCGGCGAGCAGCGACTCGTGGTTGCCCTGTTCGACGATCTGGCCGTGCTCCATGACGAGGATGATGTCGGCGTCGCGGATGGTCGACAGCCGGTGCGCGATGACGAAGCTGGTTCGGTTGGAACGCAGCGCGGCCATGGCCTGCTGGATCAGCACCTCGGTTCGCGTGTCGACCGAGCTGGTGGCCTCGTCGAGGATCAGGATCGTCGGGTTGGCCAGGAAGGCGCGGGCGATGGTCAGGAGCTGCTTCTCACCGGCGCTGACCGTGCCGCCCTCGTCGTCGAGCACGGTGTCGTAGCCATCGGGCAGCGAGTGCACGAACCGATCGACGTAGGTAGCTTTGGCCGCCTCGATGATCTGCTCGTCGGTCGCCTCGAGGTTGCCGTAGGCGATGTTCTCTCGCACCGTGCCCCCGAACAGCCAGGTGTCCTGCAGCACCATGCCCATGTTCGAGCGCAGCTCGCGCCGGCTCATCTTGGCGACGTCGCGACCGTCGAGGCGGATGGCGCCGCCGTCGAGCTCGTAGAAGCGCATGATGAGGTTGACCAGGGTCGTCTTGCCCGCTCCGGTGGGGCCGACGATGGCGACGGTCTCGCCGGGCTGGGCGACCAGCGACAGGTCCTCGATGAGGGGGTTGTCGGGATCGTAGGAGAAGCGGACGTGGTCGAAGTCCACCCGGCCCTTGGGTCCCTCGTCGGTGAGGGGGACGAGGTCGTCGGGGCTCTGCTCCTCGGCGTCGAGCAGCTCGAACACCCGCTCGGCCGAGGCGATGCCCGACTGCAGCACGTTGGCCATCGACGCCAGCTGGGTGATGGGCTGGGTGAACTGGCGCGAGTACTGGATGAAGGCCTGGATGTCGCCGATGCTCAGCTGGCCCGACGCCACCCGGAGGCCGCCGACCACGGCGATGATCACGTAGTTCAGGTTGCCGAGGAAGGTCATGGCCGGCTGGATGATGCCGGAGATGAACTGGGCCCCGAAGCTGGCGACGAAGAGCTCCTCGTTCTTCTCGTTGAAGCGGGCCTCGACGTCGCTCTGGCGCCCGAAGACCTTGACCAGGGCGTGGCCGGTGAAGGCCTCTTCGACCTGGGCGTTGAGCGTGCCGGTGTGGGTCCACTGTTCGACGAAGCGCTTCTTGGACCGTCGGGCGATGTACTTGATGGTCAGCAGCGACACCGGGATCGTGATCAGCGCGATGGTGGCCAGCAGCGGCGAGATGGTGAACATCATGATCATCACGCCGAAGATGGTCAGCACGGACGTGAGCATCTGGCTGAGGGTCTGCTGGAGGCTCTGAGCCACGTTGTCGATGTCGTTGGTGACCCGGCTCAGCAGGTCGCCGCGGGGCTGGCGGTCGATGTAGCCGAGAGGCAGACGGTTGAGCTTGTCCTCGACCTCGGACCGCAGGCGGTACATCGACCGCTGCACGACACCGGCCAGCACGTAGGCCTGCAGGTAGGCCAGCACGGCGGAGATGACGTAGAGCCCGAGCACGAACAGCAGGGTGTTGCGCAGGTTCGTGTAGTTGATGCCGGCCGGGCTCCCGACCCCGGAGATGATGATGTTGGTGGCGTTGCCCAGGATCTTGGGACCCAGCACGTAGAGGAAGACGCTGACCACGGCCATGAGGAACACCAGGACCATGCCCAGGCGCTCGGGGCTCAGCTGGGCGGCCAGGCGCAGGCTCGAGTTCCGGAAGTCCTCGGACCGTTCCACGGGCATGCCGGCCGCGCCCATGCGGGGACCGAAGCTCCGCGCCTCGGCCTGGGGGGACTTCTTGGGGATCTGGTCGTCTTCTTCGCTCATGCCGCTTCCTGCGCAGTCAGCTGGGAGGCCACGATCTCGGCGTAGGTGGGACAGTCGGCCAGCAGCTCTCGGTGGGTCCCGAGGCCGACCTCGTGGCCGTCCTCGAGGACGAGGATCTGGTCGGCGTTCATGATGGTGGACACCCGTTGGGCCACGATCAGCACCGTGGCCTGTGCCACCTCCGGGGCGAGGGCGGCGCGCAAGCGGGCGTCGGTGGCCAGGTCGAGGGCCGAGAACGAGTCGTCGAACAGGAAGATGCCGGGCTTGCGGACCACGGCGCGGGCGATGGCCAGACGCTGGCGCTGGCCGCCGGACACGTTCGAGCCGCCCTGGGCGATGCGGGCGTCGAGACCGCCGGGCATGGCGGCCACGAAGTCGCGGGCCTGGGCCACCTCGAGCGCGTGCCACAGCTGCTCGTCGGTGGCCTCGGGATCGGCGTAGCGCAGGTTGGACGCCACCGTGCCCGAGAAGAGATAGGGCTTCTGGGGGACCAGCCCGATGTGGCTCCACAGCAGCTCGGGTTCGATGTCGCGCACGTCGAAGCCGTCGACCAGCACCTGTCCGTCGGTGGCGTCGAACAGCCGGGGGATGAGGTTCAAGAGGGTCGTCTTGCCCGACCCCGTGCTGCCGATGATGGCGGTGGTCTGGCCGGGGCGCGCGGTGAGGGTGATGTCGGTGAGGATCGGCGCCTCGGCACCGGGGTAGTGGAAGCCGACGCCACGCAGCTCGAGGTTGCCGCGGGTGGGCAGATCGGTGACCGGCGTGGCCGACGTGACGACCGACGAGTCGGTGTCGAGCACCTCCTTGATGCGCACCGCGCACACCGAGGCCCGGGGCCACAGGACGGCGACGAAGGTGGCCATCATCACCGCCATGAGGATCTGGACCAGGTAGCTGAGGAACGCGACCAGGGCGCCGACCTGCATCTGGCCGCTGCCGATGCGGTAGCCGCCCAGCCACACGGCGGCCACGCTGGAGACGTTCAGGACGAGCAGCACGGTGGGGAACATGAAGGCCATGAGGCGCCCGGCGCGCAGCGAGGTGGTGGTGAGGTGGTCGTTGGCGACCCCGAAGCGCTCGACCTCCTCCGGTTCGCGGACGAAGGCCCGCACCACGCGCATGCCGGTGATCTGTTCGCGCAGCACCTGGTTGACCCGGTCGATGCGCTCCTGCATGAGCTGGAACTGGGGGACCATCCGGGAGATCACGAATCCGATGGGGATCACCAGCAGCGGGATGGAGGCCACCAGGATGAGCGACAGGGCCCCGTCCTCGTGCACGGCGAGGATGGTGCCGCCGATGATGGTGATGGGCGCAGCCACGAACAGGGTGCACATCATCACCACGAGGATCTGCACCTGCGTCACGTCGTTGGTGATGCGGTTGATCAGCGACGGCGCGCCGAAGTGGCCGACCTCCTGGGCCGAGTAGCCCGTGACCCGGTGGAACAGGCCGGCGCGCACGTCGCGGCCGAAGGCCATGGCCGCCTTGGCCCCGTAGTAGGTGGCCCAGATGGCGAACACGACCTGGACGAGGGTGACGCCGAGCATGATGACGCCCACCCGCACGATGTAGCCGGTGTCGTTGGCCAGGATGCCCTTGTCGATGATGTCGGCGTTCAGGGTGGGCAGCGTCAGCGTGCACATGACCTGGATGAACTGCAGGCCGAGCACGGCCAGCAGCAGGTTGCGATACGGGAGCAGGTAGGTCTTGAACAGGCGGATCAGCACCGGCCGGCCTCCGGACTCGCGTCGTCCGTGTCGCGCACGCCGTCGAGGAAGATCGTGACGATCTCCGCGGGGGCCAGCGGCTCCTCGGCCAGCGCCGGGTGGCTCCCGGCGAAGATCACGCCGCGGAAGAGCTTGGCGCAGGTGGCTGGGTCCCGGCGGAGCCGGGCGCGGTCGGGTTCGAACAGCTCGGCCAGGGGTGCGCTGTTCGGCGGTCGGGAAACGCTGGTACCGGGCTGGTGGGTCGGCTTGGTTCGACCCACCGCCACCATCAGCTGCCAGATGGAGGCCACTCGGCGCTGGATGATCTCGGCCGCCGCTTCGAGTCGGGCCTCGAGGGCGAGGGAGCGGTCGATGGTGCCCAAGGCGACGTCGGTGGGCTCCGGATCGATGGCGGTCTCGAGGGCCGCGTCGATGAGCGACTCCTTGTCGGCGAAGACCCGGAAGATGGTGCCCTCGGCGATGCCGGCGGCGTCGGCGATCTGGCGGGTGGTGATCTTGCCGCCGTGTTCGATCAACAGGGGGATGGTGGCCGACACGATGGCGGCGCGACGCTCGTCGGGCGGGAGCGGGGCGGCTCGGTGACGGCCGGCACCGTCGTCACGGGACTCGTCGAGACCGATCCGAGCCACCGTCGGCGTAGCGGGGGAACTGGGCATCTCCCCAGCCTATCTGAGTGAGCGCTCACTCACAGAGTGGCGCCGGTCACATCAGCCGGACGGCGACGCTCACCACTGGAGCTGAGGCCGACGACCTGGCTCGTTCCCGCCCCGGGCATCGGCCCGTTCTCGGCAGCGATCGGTGGGTACCGGATTACAGTCCCCGCCTACCCAGGAAGGCGACGCCCACTCGATGGACCGAACCCAAGACAACCGGGATCTGACCGAGCACCTGCAGTTGGCCCTGCAGGCGGGGGGCCTCGGCACGTTCCGCTGGGACATGGCGTCGGGGGCGACGGAGTGGGATGCCAAGCTCGAAGCGCTCTTCGGCTTGGGCCCCGGTGAGTTCGCCGGCACCTTCGACGCCTACGTGGCCCTGCTCCACCCCGACGACGTCGACTCGATCCTCGCCACCGTCGAGCACGCCGTGGCGACCAAGGGTCAGTACACGGTCGAGCACCGCACCGTCTGGACCGACGGCTCGGTCCACTGGTTGCACGGGGCCGGCCAGGTCACCCTCGATGCTGACGGGAATGTGACCGGCACCATCGGCTGCGTCGGCGATGTGACCGAGCGCATGGTCGCCGAACAGGATCGCCAGCGCCTGACCGACGACGCCATCGAGGCGGCGGACTACGAGCGGGTCAGCCGGCAGCGTCTGGAGTTCCTCGGCCAGATCAACGACGCCCTCGCCGTCTCGAACACGCGCCACGAGGTCATGGCCAACGTTGTGCAGGCCACAGTCCCGCACCTCGGTGACTGGTGCTCGATCTACGTGCTCGAGAGTCCGGACGCCACCATCCCGGAGATCGAGACGGCCCACGTCGATCCGACCATGGTGGCCTACGCCCGCGAGCTGCAGCAGCAGTTCCCCTACGACCCGGCCGCCCCGAACGGCATGGCCTACGTGATCCGCACCGGCGAGGCCGAGTTCTATCCCGACATCACCGAGGCCGTCCTCGCCGACCGCGGTGCCACCGACGAAGCCCTCGAGATCGCGCGCAACCTGTCGCTGCGGAGCGCCATCGCCGTCCCGCTGATCAAGCGCAACGTCGTGCTGGGCGCCATGAGCTTCATCATGACGGCGTCGAGCCGTCGCTACACCGAACAGGACCTGGCGCTCGCCCGGGTCGTGGCCAGTCGCATCGCCTCGAGCCTCGAGAACCGGCGGCTGACCGAGAACCAGCTCGAGATCGCCACGACGCTGCAAGCCAGCCTGCTGCCGTCGTCCTTGCCCGACGTGCCCGGTGTCGACATCGCCGTGCGGTACTCGGCCGCGGGCGAGGGCGTCGAGGTCGGTGGCGACTTCTACGACGTGTTGCGCCTGACCGACGATCGCTGGGGCGTCGTGATCGGTGACGTGTGCGGAACCGGGCCGGCGGCCGCCGCCATCACCGGGCTCGCTCGGCACACCATCGCCAGCGCCGCCTGGCTCGGCGTCGAGCCAGCGGGGGTCCTCGCCCATCTCAATCGCACCATGGTCGAACGCAACATCGATTCGTTCTGCACGGCGGCCTATGCCACCGTCGAGCCCTCACCAGAGGGGGTCGTCCTGACCCTGGTCTCGGGTGGTCACCCACTTCCGGTGGTCATCCGCAACGACGCGACGGTCTGCGGCATCGGCCACCACGGAACGCTCATCGGCGTCTTCGACGACCTCGATCTCGAAGTCACGACGACGATGCTCGAGGACGGGGACACGGTCGTCTTCTACACCGATGGGGCCACCGACGTCCCCCCGCCCTACGGGCTCTCGGCTGACGAGTTCGCTGGGCTGGCGAGCGACGCAGCTGCCGCCGCGGGTTCGGCCGACGAACTGGCCGACGAGCTCCAGCGTCGTCTGGCCGCCATCCTGGCGATCGACCGCCGAGATGATGACATCGCCCTCCTGGTGTTGCAGGCGCGCCGGGGATCGGCCTCGGCGAGCTCGTAGTCGCCACCGGGAGCAGGTCGATTCCGAGCGATGAGTTCTGGAGGGCGACGCCGTCTGAGTTGCTGGACGATCACCAACCCGAGGAGAGGTCATGAGCTTGCCCAGGATCGGGACCCGCGAGGAGTGGCGGGCGGCGCGCATCGAGCTGCTGGTCGAGGAGAAGGCGCTGACTCGCGCCCGTGACGCCCTCAACACCAAGCGGCGAGAGCTGCCGATGGTCGAGGTCGACACCGAGTACGTCTTCGAGGGGCCCGACGGTCGAGCCACGCTGCTCGACGTGTTCGAGGGTCGCCGCCAGCTCATCGTCCAGCACTTCATGTTCGACCCCAGCTGGGACGACGGCTGTCCGAGCTGCACCGCCGGGTCCGATGAGATCTCGGCCGGGTTGCTCCGCCACCTCCACAGCCGCGAGACGACCCTGGCGGTCGTGTCACGGGCGCCCATCGCCAAGCTCGAGGACTACAAGGCCCGGCGCGGCTGGGACTTCCCCTGGTATTCGTCCTATGGGAGCGACTTCAACTACGACTTCCGCGTCACCATCGACGCGTCGGTCGCCCCTGTCGAGTGGAACTTCCGCACAATGGACGAGCTCGAACAAGTCGGCATGGGGTGGATGGCCGAGGGCTCGAGCGAGCAGCCGGGCTACAGCATGTTCCTCCGTGACGGGAACCGGATCTTCCACACGTATTCGATGTACGCGCGGGGGACCGAGCAGCTCGGCGGCTCCTACTACTTCCTCGACATGACCGCCCTTGGTCGCCAGGAGGACTGGGAAGAGCCCAAAGGCCGATCTGACCACGATCGTCCGGCCCAGCCCGACTTCGCGAGCTGACAGACCGCGGCCCCGCCGACGACGAGACCCACGCGGCGCCCCAAGTCCTACGCTGCGCCGGATGAAGATCGAGGATCCAGCTGACATCCATCGGGCCGTACAGGCACGGCTCAACGACCGCGACGTCGATGGCCTGGTTGCGCTCTACGAGCCTGACGCCGTCATGATCGGGAGCGACGGCGAACATCTGGGAGGACTGGGCGCCATCCGTGACAACTGGGCCCGACTCGTCGAGCTCGGCGTGACGATCGAGCTGACGACGACCTACGCGATCGTGGCCGGTGATCTGGCGCTGCTGCGCAACGACTACACGGTCGAGATCGACGGCACGCCGGTGGGGGCGTCGGGCACGGCCGAGGTGGTGCGTCGCCAGCCCGATGGCACATGGCGCTATGTCATCGACCATCCCTTCGGCGCCGGGGAGGGTGACGCGAGCGCGACCCGGCCCTGACGTCGGCTCAGGATCGACGCCAGTGCCATCAGCTCACCACTGGCTTGATCCCGAACGGTTCAGCGGGTGATGCCCGCGCTGGCCAGCACCGACGCCGGCACGCCGACCTCGCGCCACGCGGCGAAGCTGATCCGCTTGCGGTCGCTGTAGGCGGCGGCCACCTTCACGAAGGCGGCCTCGAGATTGGCGAGGTCGTCGGTGTTGGTGAGGCGGTCGAGCTCATCGGTGAGATCGAGGCGTTCCTGCAAGAGGAGCACTCGTTTGAGGGGATCGGCTTCTTGGAGAGAGCCGTCGATCTCAGCCAGCCGCGTCCGGATGCGCTGAGGGGTGCGTTTGCGTCCGCGCTTGGGCTGGTTGCTGGCCAGTGCCTCCAAATAGGCGCGCACCGCGCGGCCTTCCTCACGCCCCGCGACCAAGGCCGCTTTGTGTTCGGCCGACATCGTCTTAGCAGCCTTCTTTGCTGGCATCGCCTAGCTCCCGTCATGGTGTCGCCTCACCTGCCATTCCCGACTGTAGACGCGCCGACCGTCCCCTGGTGCGAACCTCGAACGGCCGCCAACGGGTGCCCAACCGACGCGCTGACCGACCGGCTCAGGCCGGTCACATAGTTCTAAATCGCCGTCGGCGTCTTCGTCGGCAACCCCCGCGAAAGGGGTGTCCATGACGGTGGCATTCGTGGGATCGCGAGCGCTCCGAAGCG
Organism: uncultured Microthrixaceae bacterium; assembly: GCA_963734965.1. Classification (GTDB taxonomy): domain Bacteria; phylum Actinomycetota; class Acidimicrobiia; order Acidimicrobiales; family Acidimicrobilacustridaceae; genus UBA4742. The sequence continues at coordinate 1,214,085 of CAVTJK010000003.1, forward strand.
GGATGAGGTTCAGCTCACCGCCGGCGAGGTCATCGTCGTGACGGGGACATGACGCGCCGATTGATCCGGACGCAGCACTGTCCCTCGGTCGGCGCGAGGTGAGGCTCGAGCTCGGATGCTCCGAGCCCGTGGACGATCCCCGTGATGAGGTCGAGGTTCATCCCGCACACGAGGTCCGTGTAGTCCCGCGCCAGCGCGTGGAAAGGGCAGTTGGCGAGGGTGACGCCGTCGGGTCCGACTCTTGGCTCGTATCCGCACGAGCGCAGGACGTCGGTCGTGGTGTCGAGCAGTGCGGTTCGGCTCGGCCGCGATCCGGCGCGGAGGCGCGCCTCGCGGCCGGCCGATCGTCCGGTCTCGATCGCGGCGTGGCTGAGTGCTTCGGACACCGCGACGCCGTCGTGGTCGGCGTCCGTGACGGCGGCCGCCAGCAGGCGACCGGCCAAGTCGTAGTGACGTTCGGGCAGGCTGACGGTCAGCTCGCGAGCGGCGCGGCGGTAGAACTTCGCCGGGCGACCGGCCCCGGGACCGGTGCGTCCCGCCGGGCGCCGGAAGTCGACGTCGAGCAGGCCGTCGTCGGCCAACTTGTCGAGGTGGAACTTGGCCACGTGGTGGGCCACGCCGGTTCCCTCGGCGGCCTGCTCCCGATTGACGGGTTCGGGCTGGGCCACCACATACCGGTACAGGGCTCGTCGTACGGGCTCGCCGAGGGCGGCGATCCCGGCCACGCGGGTGTCGAAGTCCTCGTCGCCAAGGGGCGCAGCGGGCGGGGCCGGTCGGCTGGATGGCATGCGGGCCTCCCCGAAGGGGCTGAGATGCGAAGGCCAACCGCCTTCTAACGTCGACTCTATCATCCGTTACATCTTCGCGGGACATGTTCCGGCCGCCGTGATCCCGGACAAAACATCGTGATACGATATAAATGTGGAACGTCCGGACCGGACATCGTTGCGAGAGGCGATCCTGCGCGTGCGCTCGGGTCTGGCCGTGCCTGTCGTGGCCGTCGGTGTCGGAGGGGGCCTGGTGGGCGCGGGCTATGTCGGGCTGTTGCACCTGCTGCAGCGGTGGCTGGGGCCCAACCACCATGGCTCGGTGGTCGTGATCGTCATCTTGGTGGCGGTCGGCGCCGCCGTGGTCGTCATCGGCCGACTCGGCGGCGACATGGGCAACGTCGAGTTGCTCGTCGACAACATCCATGTGATGGGTGGTGCCGACGACGTGCGTCGGACCCGCCCCCTCATCCCCGCTTCACTCCTCTGCATCGCCGCGGGCGGCGCCATGGGTCCTGAGGCGCCGCTCGTGCAGACCACCGGCACCCTCGGAACGTGGGTCGGATCGCGGACCGGCCGTGGTCTCGTCGACCGGCGCGTGCTCACCATCACGGGGATGGCCGCCGGGTTCACGGTCCTGTTCGGCGCGCCCCTCGGCGCCGCCCTCTTCGCCCTCGAGATCCTGCACCGTCGAGGGCTCCAGTACTACGAGGCGATCCTGCCGGCCGTGATCGGGTCGCTCTGCGGCTACGGCGTCTACGTGGCCGTCACGGGCGCCGGGCTCGAGCCGGTTTGGCAGTTCCCCGCGGTGCCCACGCTCCACGGCGGGGACCTTCTCGCCGCGGCCGGTGCCGGACTGGTCGGGGCCTTGGGGGCGATCCTCTTCGGGTGGGCCGACACGCTGGCCCGGCGCGGCTTCGACCTGGTGCCCTCGTGGACGCGTCCGGTTCTGGGTGGGCTCGCCCTCGGACTGCTGGCGCTGTGGTCGCCGTACGCCCTCACCTTCGGTGAGACGCAGTTGGCGGGTCTGCTCGACGTGCGGCTGGCTGTCGGCGCGCTGATCGTGGCGGCGACGGCCAAGTTCATCGGCACGACCATCACGCTGGCATCGGGCTGGAAGGGCGGGTTCATCATCCCTCTGTTCTTCATGGGCGCCGCCCTGGGTCAGGTCGGACACCACCTGCTGCCGGGCGTGAACGAGACCGTGCTGATGGCATCGATGATGACGGCCATGTGCGTGGGGGTCACCAAGACGCCGCTCGGCTCGACGTTGGTCGTCACCGAGATGGCCGGCGTGCCCCTCCTCCCGATGACCCTAATCGCCGCCGTCGTCGCCCTCGTGGTGACCAGTCGGGTGTCGGTGATCGACACGCAGCGGGCTCGGCCCGATGTCGGCGAGCCCGGTTCCTCGTGAGCGCTCGTGAGCTGTCGCGGGCGGACTATCAGAGCCTGGCCCGGTTCCGTCATGCGCTGCGCGTCTTCCTGAGCTTCTCGGAGGGCGCGGCGCGCCAGGCCGGCATCGCCCCGGCCCAACACCAGCTCCTCCTGGCCATCAAGGGGTGGGACGGAGACGGTGAGCCGACCATCTCGGACATGGCCGACCGGCTCGTCCTGCGCCACCACTCGGTGGTCGAGCTCGTGCAGCGGGCGAGCCACGCCGGTCTGGTGGTGGCCAACGATGACCCCGCTGACGGTCGGCGCCAGCAGCTCGGGCTCACGGCGGCGGGGGCCGAGAAGCTCGCCGCGCTCTCGTTGCTCCACCGTGACGAGCTCCGGCGCTTCAAGACCGAGATGGCGTCGGTGCTCGACGAGCTCCATCCTCTCTGACCCTCTTCTAAGAGAGATTGCTCTTGACGAAAGAGTGATGGGTGTCTAACGTACGAATCACTCTCTGTTAGAGGGAACTGACCCGTAGGCCAGGAGCGGGAGCCAGCGCCGCCGGGCCGAGGAGATCACCGATGAGCATCGCCGTGTCCGCACCGCCGATCACCCCGACCTCCGATGGGCCTGATGCCGACGGGACTCGTGGTCTCCACGTCGTGCGGGCCACCCAGGTCGTCGACGTCGAGGCCGCCACGAGGGCCGTCGGGGATCTGCTGCGAGCGCTCGGTCGCGACCCGGATTCGTCGGCCTTGGCCGACACGCCGGCCCGGGTGGCGCGGGCCTACGTCGAGCTGCTGACGCCCGAGCCGTTCAAGTTGACGACGTTCGCCAACGATGAGGGCTACGACGAGTTGATCGTGGCCCGGGACATCCCCTTCCACTCGCTCTGCGAGCACCACCTGCTGCCGTTTCGGGGCGTGGCCCACGTCGGCTACGTGCCGGCCGAGCGGCTCGTCGGGTTGTCCAAGCTGGCCAGGGTCGTGGAGCTGTTCGCTCGCGACCTCCAACTGCAGGAGCGCCTGACCACCCAGATCGCCACATGCCTGCAAGAGGTGGTCGAGCCCAGAGGCGTCGGCGTGGTGCTCGAAGCCGATCACGAGTGCATGTCGTTGCGAGGCGTACGCGTCAACGGGGCGCGAACGGTCACCTCCGCGCTGCACGGCCTGATCCGCGACGACGCCCGTACACGCCACGAGTTCCTATCGCTCGCGTACACGACCGGAGGCAAACATGCGTAGGTTCTCGTTCCGACCGGCGGTGACGCTGCGGGGGCGCACGTTCAAAGGCCTACGTGGTTGGTCGGGCAAGCCGACCCATCCGCCCCTGACCGACTTCCCCATAGCCGCGTACGTCCTCGCCGCCGCGTTCGACCTCATCGCGACGGTCGGCCACCGTCACGGCTGGGGTCGCGAGTTCTTCCACGCCGCGACGTACGTCATCGTGGCTGGTGCCGCCGTCTCCCTGCTGGCGGCCCTCACGGGCTGGTGGGACTGGCGAAAGTCCTCCGAGAAGGGCACGCAGGCCCGCCGCACGATCAACGCCCACGCCTCGATCATGTTGACCGTCACCGCCTTCGTGTTGATCGACATCGCGCTCCGTCTCGTCGACTACTCGGCGCGCTCCTATCCGACTCCGCTCGTGCTGATCCTGTCCGTGCTGGCGGCCGTGCTCGTCTGCCTCGGGGCGACCTATGGCGGCACCCTCGTCTTCGACTACGGCTTCAACGTCGAGACCGCGGGCGACCACCCCGTTTGGCACCAGTCCGAGACCGACGTCCTACCCGGTCGCCACGACAGCTGAGCGCGACGCCCGGGAGCCCGGCGCATCTCGTCGTGGCCGCGCCCAAAGCCACGGGGCACACTGGGGGAATGAAGTCCGAGACCGCGTACGCCAACAGTGATGGCGGCTACGTGGCCTACTCGGTCGAGGGCGGGAGCGGTGGCGAGGGCGAGCTCGACGTGTTGTACATGTCGGGCTTCCTGCTGTCGATCGACGCCGTTGACGACGAGCCGCACTCGGCTCGGTTCTTCCGGCGACTGGCCGGCCTCGGCCGACTCATCCGCTACGACCGCCGGGGCGTCGGACTGTCGGATCCCCTCGCGCGATCCGACGGCGTCAGCATCGCCAGCATGGCTCGTGATGCCGTGGCCGTACTCGACGCGGCCGGGGCCCAGCGTGTCGCGATCATCGCCGACCCGGGCTCGGGCGCGCCGGCGATCGAGTTGGCGGCGACCAACCCGACACGTGTCGCCGCCCTGGTGCTGGTCAATGCGACCGCGCGGTTCGTCGTCGACGACGACTACCCGATGGGCCATCCGGCTGATCTGATCGAGTCGTTCCTCAACACCAACACTGATCCCGACGTCGAGTGGACCAACCAGGGCAGCGACGATGTCGCACTGATCGCGCCCAGCCTGCGCAACGATCAACAGTTCCGGGCCTGGTGGACCCGACAGTCGCGACGGGCCGCCAGTCCGGCGACGGCGCAGCGCTTCATCCGGACGGTTGCGCTGGCCGACATGCGTGATCGGCTGGCCGAGATCTCGGCGCCCACGCTGGTCGTCCATCGCCGAGAGGACCGCTTCGTCCCCGTGGGTCAGGGCCGCTATCTCGCCGACCACATCGACGGGGCCACGTTCGTCGAGCTCGACGGCGCAGATCACATCCCGCTCGCCGGCGACGTCGACGAGTTGGTCGACGAGATCGAGGACTTCCTCACGGGCCACCGCAGTGGTGACGTCGGGCGCGTGTTGACGACCGTCCTGTTCACCGACATCGTCGAATCCACCGTCCGGGCGGCGGCGGTCGGGGACCGGAGTTGGGGGGCGCTGCTCGACGCCCACGACACCGTCATTCGCGCCGAGGTGGCGCGCTACGGCGGCACCGAGGTGAACACGACGGGTGACGGCTTCGTGGTCGTGTTCGCTGTCCCGACGCAGGGTGTCAAGTGCGGGATGGCGATCGTCGAAGCCGCCGAACGGATCGGGGTGGCGGTTCGGGCCGGGGTCCACGTCGGCGAGTGCGAACGCCGCGGCTCCGACATCGCCGGGATCGCCGTGCACATCGCCGCTCGGATCATGTCGCTGGCCGAACCGGGTGAGGTGCTGGTCTCGCGCACCGTGTGCGACATCGTGGTCGGCTCCGGCCTCGACTTCGAGTCCCGGGGCGCGCACACCTTGCGGGGCCTGACCGACCAGTGGGAGCTGTTCCGCGTCGCACCTGCCGACAGCCGCGGTTGAAAGATTCCGGCGCTGGCGGCGTCCGGCCGGATTCAGCTGGTGACGGTCACCTGCAGCGGGTTGTCGGCGCGGGCGGCGAAGCCGGTCGCCTCGTCGGCCGTGAAGCCCACTTCCTCGAAGTAGCGGTAGCGGGTCGAGGAGAGCGTCGATGCTGACGCGCAGGCGACGGGGTCAGTGCAGGGCAGCGCCGCGCCCCCGGGCCCGGTGACCGTGACCCCGCTCTGACCCCAGGCGGCGGCATCCCCCGTGCATGGCGGGGGACTGGCGGGGTTCTGGTCGAGGTAGTAGGTGGAGGAGGCCAGTCCGGCGATGTCGGAGTGGACCACCCACGAGGTGATGAGTGACCCGGGCGAGCCCGACACCATCTGCCAGACCGGCATGTGGGCGGCGGTGATCGAGTCAGGCGTGCCGTCGACGGGTACGCCGGCCTGGTTCTGGTCGTCTGAGTAGACGAGCCCCGATTGGCTGGTGAGGAAGTCGTCGAAGACCGACACGCCAGGGATGCTGTGGACGCGGAGATCGATCGTGGACTGCTCGTTCTTGTTGTAGAAGAAGTCGGTGTCGACCGTGTAGGGCCCGCTGTTGGTCCCCATCTGCGAGCGGATGGCTCGGACCGGTCCACTGATGTTGGCGATGAACGCGCCCTCATAGGGCGATGACGGCACCTGGTCGTCGAAGGTGTCCTCGGTCCGCCCGCATCCCACCCCTGTCACCTGGACCCTGGAGCGGTCGAGCATCTGTGTCCCGGGCGCGCCGCCGTCGAGCACGCCGAGGGAGTTGTTGAGCCAGCGGTCGGCCCAACCCTGCGTGTAGAACTTGGTTTGCACGGTCGAGTGCTCGGGGTTCGTCCCGGCCACGTTGTTCGGGGCCATGGCGCCGGTGCCCATCTTGTAGGTGGACCTGTAGTCACCCGAGTCGAGCGAGAACGTGTAGTGGACGCCGGTCGTGCCCGCGCTGCCGCCTGTCGCCGCTGGGTTGACGAACAGGTAGAGGTAGCCGAACCCGTTCGGGTCCAGGGGATCGGTCACCTTGACCTCTTGGCCCTGGGTGGGATCGAGGCCAGCGGGAGCGTTGCCCACGTCAGCCTGCAGGCCGGTGTCCTCCTGCATGAACGACACCTCGTCGTTCGAATCGAAGGTGGGGTCCGAGTCGTGTGGGGTATAGGTGTCCCATGAGGTGTAGCCGGGGCTGGTCCAGGCCGTCGGCGTGTAGACGAGGATCTTGTAGGGCTGGCCCCCCACCTGGGGCCAGTTGGCCGGCGGCTCGTGCAGGATCTGGCCCGGGTTGACCATGTCCCGCTCGTCGACCTGGACCGGGACCTGGGTCCAGACGTGGGTGTCCCACGCGTAGCCCACGATCTGCTGGGGCGGGGCGCCGATCAACTTGGGCAGCTGCGCACCGGTCATGACCACGGGGTCGCCCAGCCGGTTGAGCGTTCCGTAGTGCTTCGTACAACTGGCCAGCGCCATGACGAGCGGCACCACCGCGATCACGGCCACCATCTGCCTGCCACCCCGCACTCGCATCGGAGGACTCCCCGTTCCCTCGTGGGGGATCCATGACAGATCGCCCGATGGCCGAGTCTGTCGCAGCTCGGCTCGTCGTGCCAGCGATGCTCGCGGTTCGGGCTCGGCCTGACGGCGTCGTGACCGGATCGCGTGTCGGCGTCGTCACGTGCCACTGAATCAATTGTGATACGGCTAGCCAGCCAAAGAATCACTTGCCAGTAGGCCGTCTGGCCCAGATACTGCACTGGACTGTCGTCGAGCGAGTCTTCAGGGGGAGCGCATGGCCACGGATGTGGGGGAATCCAAGGGCGGAGTCGTCGATAGCAAGGGTCTCAAGGCGGGGGCGTTGGGGCTGGTCTCGGCCACGGTGGTCGGGGTGGCGTCCGCCGCACCCGCCTACAGCCTGGCGGCGACGCTGGGTCTCGTCGTCGCCGCCGGGGTGGGGTTCAAGGCGCCGGCCATCATGTGGATCTCGTTCATCCCGATGGGCTGCATCGCCGCCGCCTTCTTCTACCTGAACCGGGCCGATCCGGACTGCGGCACCAACTTCACCTGGGTGACCCGGGCCATCGGCCCACGTTGGGGTTGGATGGGCGGTTGGTCGAGCGCCGTCGCCGACCTGCTCATCATGCCCAACCTGGCCGCCATCGCCGCCTCGTACACGCTGTTCTTCTTCGGGTTCAACAACGCCGCCGGCAGCATCTGGTGGCAACTCGGACTCGGGTGCGTGTTCATCATGGGCATGACGTGGATCTGCGTCGTCGGCATCGAGCTCAGCGCCCGCACCCAGTTCCTGCTCCTCGCCCTCGAGCTGTTCATCCTCGTGGCGTTCAGCGTCGTCGCTCTGACCAAGGTCTGGCTCGGCGACATCCACGGTTCGGTCACTCCCGCACTGTCGTGGTTGACCCCCACCAACCTGGGTGGGACCAAGGCTCTGACCGAGGGGATGATCGTCGCCGTCTTCATCTACTGGGGCTGGGACACGGCCACAAGTGTCAACGAAGAGTGCGAGGACCCCAGCCTCGTGCCCGGCAAGGCGGGCATCCTCGCCACCGTCGTCCTCGTCCTCATCTACATCCTCGTGTCCTTCGCCGCCCAGGCCGCCAAGGGCCCCGACTTCCTGGCCAACAACTCCGACGACGTCTTCCACGCCGCCGGCCAAGTGGTGTTCGGCACCCACGGCTTCGGTGCAGTTGCGATCAAGCTGCTGTTCCTGGCCGTCCTCAGCTCGTCGGCCGCCAGCTGCCAGACGACCATCCTGCCGGCGGCCCGCACCGCCCTCTCGATGGCCATGCACCGGGCCGCTCCGCCCAAGTTCGGCGAGGTCGATTCGGAACACCTGACGCCGGCCTGGTCGTCCTGGCTGTTCGGCATCATCTCGTGCGTGTGGTTCGGCGTGCTGACCATCGTGTCCCGCGTGTACGGCGGCGACGTGCTCACGTGGTCGATCCTGTCGGTCGGCCTGATGATCTCGTACTACTACGGGCAGTGCGGCATCGCCTGTGTCATCTATTACCGGCGCTACCTGTTCAAGAGCGTGAAGAACTTCTTCTTCGTCGGGCTGTTCCCGCTCATCGGTGGTCTGATCCTGGCCTATCTGTTCGTGCGCTCGCTCATGGACATGTCCCATGCCGACTACACCGATCCACCCCAGCTCTGGCTCGGCGTGAACCCGGTGATGATCATCGGGCTGGGGCTGCTCCTGCTCGGCCTGCCCCTGATGTTCTGGTGGAACACGAGAGATCACGCCTTCTTCCGGGTCCGTCCCGATCCGATCGACTCGCGGCCGCCACCTGAGGGCGGCGAGCCCCTTCCGCCGCTCGTGGCCGAGGGAGCACCCAAGTGAGCGGCCAGATCGTGCTCGGCTACGACGGCTCGCCCGGGTCCAAGGCGGCGCTGGCCGAGGCCGTGGGTCTGGCCAAGGCGTTGGGCACGTCGGTCACCCTGGCCTTCGGCTTCGAGCCGCCGGCGTTCTACGCGGGTGAGCCGACCGGCCAGCGCGACGCCATCGAGGCCATCGGCACCAAGACGCTGCAGGACGGCCTCGACGCGGCCAAGCAGATCGACTCGTCGGTCGAGGTCAACGCCGAGACGGTCGCCGGCCGCCCGGCGCCGGCGCTCATCGCCATGGCCGAACGGGACAAGGCCCGGATGATCGTGGTGGGCCACCACGGCGGGAGCACGGTCCGCGGCGCCATCATGGGCTCGGTCACCTTCAAGGTCCTCCACGACGCGCCCTGTCCGGTCCTCGTGGTCAGCGCCGACGCCGACGACGCCTGATCCTCAGACGAACCCGCGAACCTCCTCGGCTTCGGGCGGCGTTCGACGGCGTAGTACGCCCGTGATCGCCGCCAGAAGGGCGGACGACGGCGGAGGGCCATTGCCGTGGTCGTCCTGAGGTGCGATGGTGGGAGCTTCACTGGATGGAAGGGGGGCCCTCATGTCCGACAAGCCCAGCTACCTGGGTCTGCTGAACGCGCTCGCGGTCAACGAGACCCGGGCCTATGAGTACCTGAGCGCCTGGGCCGAGGTGACGCCGAGCGAGGACGTCCGCAACGTGCTGCTCAAGGTGGCCGCACGCGAGGGTGAGCACGGCCTGACCTTCGCCAAGCGGATCGACGAGCTGGGCTACCACCTGCGCCCCAAGGACGACCCGAACCACGACAAGGCCATGGCCCTGGTGTGCTCGGACTGCTCGGATCTCGAGAAGATGGAGCGGCTCAAGCTGCACCTGCTCGACACCGGTGACCAGCCCGACGTCCTCGACAACCTGTTCAACGACCACTCGATCGACATCCGCACCGGCGAGATCCTCGGCCGCTACATCGCCGAGGAGCGCGACACGGCTCGGCTCCTGCGCTCCTGCTATGACCAGCTGAAGGCGGCGGATGGATCGTCGCCGTCGGCGTCCGCCGATGCCGGCAGCCTCGGCGCCATCGAGGACAAGGTGGACGCGTTGTGTCGAGCGGTGGACGAGCTGCGCCAGATCGTCTGCGCCCAGGCCATGCCCGCCAGTACGGCGTAAGGCCCCCAGTCGGCGAGCGGAACGCCGGCCCACCCGCCTCGATCCTGGTGGCGGGGTCCGAAACGGGTGGGCGCGGCGATCAGGTTCCCGGACTCAGCGTGCCGATGGGCTGGTACCTGTGGGCGATGCCAACCGAGAAGATCCGTCCGCACTGCCTACGACGATCAGGGCCGACCGGTTCGCCCCGACCCGGGAATTTGTGGCTTCGCTCTGACCGGCCGCGCCGCGTTAGCTTGACCGGCCATGGATGACGAACAGGCTCTGTGGGAAGTGGCGACCGCGCTCGGGATCGAGTTCGACGCCGATCCGATCAAGTGCCGGGCCGTGGCCGCGGCCGACCTGTTCAAGCGAGTCGAGAGCGCCGACGACACGCCGAGCCCCCTCGATCGCGAGTGGCACGAGGGATTGGCCGCGGCCACGATCCCCGCCACCGTGACGCTCCTGGCCGGGGGTCGCCTCGATCCGTACCTCAAGACCGGTGATGGTCTCGAGGCGGCTGTGAACGCCGTCGCTCAGATCGCACCGTTGCCCGAGCCCAAGGACCACGTCTACGCCAGGGTCCTGCTCGAGCTGCTCCACGGCCGCCGCCATCCCAACCGCTGAGTCGCTCCCGCCCCGACATGGCGGACGCCCCCGGTGTCGGATCGCCGACGACCAGCGAACGGACGCGGGTGGCGTCGGCCGCCCTGGTCGGGCTGGCGGCCGGGCTGGCTGTGTCGTGGTTCGTGCCGTGGCAGCTGACGGTGCTCGTGTTCTGGGACGTCACCGTCGTCGTGATCCTCACGTGGACGTGGGTCACCGTCGGCGGACTCGATGCCGCCGGGACGGCCAAGGTGGCGACGCGCGAGGACGAAAGCCGACGCGAGACCCGGCTGCTCCTGTTGGCGGCGGCGCTGGCCAGCCTGGTCGGCGTGGGCCTCGCCGTCTTCAAGGCCAAGTCCGAGACCGGCGCGCTCGACACGGCGCTCACGGCGGGGGGAGTGATCACGGTGATCCTGTCGTGGGCCCTCGTGCACTCCTTGTTCGCGCTGCGGTACGCGCGGCTCTACTACTCGGATCATCTGGGCGGCATCGACTTCAAGTCCGACGACGCGCCCGACTACCGCGACTTCGCCTACGTCGCCTTCACCGTCGGGATGACGTTCCAGGTGAGCGACACCGACATCCAGAGCCGTCCGATCCGCCGGACCGTCCTGCGTCACGCGCTGCTCTCCTACCTCTTCGGCACGGTGATCATCGCGCTGGCCATCAACATACTGGCCGGTCTGGTGCGCTGAACCGCTGAGCCGATCAGGGATTGGGCAGCATGACGTTGCCGAACGGTCCGAGCAGGTCCCAGTCGGGGATCGAGGTCCCGTTGGTCTGGTTCGGCGCGGTGTCACCGGCGAAGTAGTAGAGGAGGTGCCCGTAGTAGGTCACCTGCCCGTTGGTCGTCGAGACCTGGGCCGAGTTCATGGCCGGTCCCGACGTCGGCTTGGTCTTCGACATCAACGGCGGCCACGCCTTGAGACACGCTTGGGACGTGCAGGCGCTGACCTGACCTTGGTCCTTGGTGTAGATGTACAGCGTGTGGCCGTTGGGGCCGATCAGGAAGATGCCTTTGGGGCCCTTGGCCAGGCTCACGGTCCACGAGCTGGCGGTGGCCGGTCCGATGGCGCTCAGCTGGGCCGCCGTGGGCGGGCCGGTGCTCGTGGTTGGGGCCGCCGTCGTGCTCGTCGTCGTCGGCTTGTTGGCGGCCACGTTCTTGGTCCCCGATGAGCTCCCGCAGGCGGCGAGGACGGTCACCATGGCCAAGGCCACGGCCCCGGTCCAGAGCCGGACACTTCTCGTAGTCGACATGGGCGTGCGCTCCTCGGGGTCGCCAGCTTCGGCCGGACGGTCAGGGCCGGCGACAGGCGTCGCCTCCCATGGCCATCCGTCGGAGAGGTGTACGACCGTGACCGCGCTGCGGATTGCCTTCGGCGACGATTTGTCCTTCGCGTCGATGGCGGCCGACCAGCCGTCGGGCCCGCTCGCGGTCGAGGACCTTTGCAGCCAGCTGGGTCAGTCGCTGGCGCTCAACAGCGGAAAGCTCTCGCAGAAGCGCCTCGACGTCATGGTTGGCCGCGGCGGTCAACTGGGCGGCATGCCGGCGTCCTCGTTCAGTGAGCTCGACGCGCGCGGTGCGTCCGTCGGCCGGATCCGCGATGCGGCGCACGAGCTGCTTGCTCTCGGCGCGGTCGATCAGGCCGGTAAGGCTCGACTTGGTCAGACCAAGGTGCTGGGCGAGCCGCTGCATGGTGGGGCGGCGGTCCTCAGGATGCCGAGCATCCGCGTCCCAACGCTCGGCGCCGCCCCTAACGCCCTTGGGCTCAGTGGGTCATCGCAACGCGGCGTCGAGGACTCCCGTCACAATGCGTGGACTATGTCGGAGGCACGCTGGTCCGGCGGTTCCAGCGGGCAAGCCCGGCGTCGATGTCGACCAGGCGGCCTGCGCCCAAGAGCACACCCGAGCTGTCGATAACGGCGACGGGGCCAGAGGTTCCCGATACCGCTGGCCCACAGAGCCAGCCCGTTGCTTGGAGGGCGGACTGTCTCATGGCGAGGCGCAGCACCGCGAAAGGTTCCGCACTCTCGGGATTGTCGCCCGGATTGAGCAGGCCGATGTTGCAGCCGTCAGGGCGTCGTGTCCATCGGACAGCGTCGGCGCGAACGTAGGGTCCACTTGCCACTACGGGCGCTGCCGCCCGCAGCCGCCAAGCCGACCAGGCCATCAGGCTGGCCAAGAGTAGCGGTGCCAGTCCGATGATGATGAAGCCCTCAGGGCCTTTGGAGGAGTGCAACGGTTCTGCCGCCGAACTGATCTGGATGCCAAGCGGGATCGTGAACACGGCCGCCGCGCACAGGAGACCTGCGAAGAACAGCTTCTTGCGAACCGTTCCAGCGACAGCCTCGCGTGCAGCGGCTAGAACAGTCGCTGGGGGCTCGTCTTGATCGGCCATACCGCTGCGGATCATGCCACCATCGAGTGAGCATCTGAGCGACCCAGGACTAACTGCCCACGGGGTCCGTGAGAAACGCCTAACGCCACATCGGTGCACCGAGCGCAGGTGACCGGCAAAGTCCTCGCTCAGGGCTTGGCCGTTGATACTTGGACCAGCCACCCGCTCGCCGTGAGCCGTCGCTGGGTGAGTCGGTCCCTCCGACTCATCATCAGGCTGAGCCTGCGGCCCGGGCGCTCGACGACGAAGTGGCCATTCAACCGGCTCACCGGAACGAGCCCGTCGCTCTGAGATCGTTCGACCCGCAACCGCGACCTGCGAACGAGGCCAATCACGAGCACCGACAACGCCTCGGGCGAGACGGCAACCACCATCGGCTTGACCCACCTCGATGGCGGTCCCGTACAGCCCCAGACAAAGACAACGTCGTCCTCGGGCTCGCCAGGAAGGCGATCGTGAAGCACGCGCTCGGCGCAGGCCCGATCACCGCGGCCGACGGCTCGCCGGGCTCGCGTCCACTTCCCGGACCGGGTCGCCATCAGTCCGAGCAAGCCCAGGAAAATCAGGAATAGGGCGGCAATGAAGAGCTCGTCCATCTTCCTGCAAGCCTACGAGCCCGGCGAGCGCCGACAGGCACTTCGGCGTGCCTCGCGATCGGATCCGAGCGCGTGCGCAGATGCGCCCTCGGGGCTCGGTCACACGTCTAACTACCATCTCGCCATGGCGTTGCGATGGCTCACCGGGGAGCTCTACGAAGGAGACCTCACCGAGGACGAGTACCTCGCTCGGTTCGCAGATTGGCAGACCCACCACGATGAGATCCGGCCCCGACTGTCCGGCGGCGCTGACCGCCTGCTGGGTGTGAATATTCACGACGCTCGGATACGTGCCTGGTCGATGACGCCTGAGGAGCGCAATCTGACCTTGACAGTCGCTGGTGAGACTCCGGACTGGAAGCAGAAGTTGACTACTACGCTCACCTATCGCGAGGCCACCATCGACGCCGTCGGTCCGGACGCGCTCACAGCCGTGCTCGACAGCGATCGGACCGAGTTGCTCTACCAGGAGATCGAGATCGTCCCCGGCGGTTACGAACAGAGCCTTCTCGTCTGGCGAGGGACCCCCCAGCCGCTCTCGCCCAGACGCCGACGGCGCGGCCCGCTGTGCTCGGAACTGATCATCCGCTTCACCGAGGTCGACGTCGACGAGCAGCGGGACACTCGTCCATAGCGGCGCATCGGCGTTCCTGGTGGGTGTCCCCGAACCCCGGCGAGGACGCGCCCGATCGCCGAGACTGAGCGTTTGGGGCAGCGCACTGTGCGACACTTCTGGGGCACCTGTGCGGCGGCCCGAGCGACGCGTGCGCTCACGCAGGGGAAGCGACGCGAAGCGGTCTGAGGATGTCAGCGAAGTGGTCCACGAGGAGCCAGTGGCCCTCGCCGGGGACCTGATGGAGGGTCGCGTCGGGGATCTCGTGGGCCTGGTAGGTGCCGTTGGCGACAGCGAGGTTGCGGTCGGCGTCGCCATGCCAGACATGTACCGGTGCGGCGATCTCCGCGAGCGCGAAGCCCCATGGTCGCGACTCCAGCACAACGTCGCGTGTGGCCGCGCGACCCGCCGTGGATGGCAGTGGCCGCCTTAGGTTCGCGCGGACGATCGCCCGGATCTCGGGGCGATCGATGACCGCGGCATCACACGGCGGGAGCGTGTGCAAGAGCCAGTCGAACGCGCGGTCCGGGTCACGTTGGCCCTGTCTCATCCCGACCTCGAACACGGCGCCGGACACCCGCGGCAGGAGCTGTCCGGCGCGCCGCCCAACCTGAACCACCCGCGGCATCTCGACGTTCGAGATGCCCGCCTCGGGCGGCGCGAGGCCACTCACAATGGCACACGCGACGAGACGATCGGCGAGGAATCGCGCGCATGCAGCCGCGTTCGGACCGCCGCTCGACCAACCCACGACCCCGTAGCGGTCGAGCCCGAGGTGTTGCGCCAGCTCGGCGATGTCCGAGGCGAAGCTCTCATAGGAACGGCCACGATCGTACGTACTGTGCCCGTAGCCCGGTCGATCGACGGCGATCAGTCGCACATCGCAGCTCTCGGCCGTCGACGCGACCACGTCGAAGTCGTGCCCCGTACCGGGCGAGCCGTGCAGGGCAACCACCGGCGCACCCTGGTCCGATCCGAGCTCGAGCCAGGCGAGGTCCCGCCCGTTGCTGAGCTGGAACACCTGGAGGTCGACCATGCCACATCCCCCCGACACGAACGCGGCCAGTCTGCCAGAGGCGCACAGCGCCATGGCCCACTCCCCCCGAACCCCGGCTAGAACGCGCCCGATCGCCGGTTCGGCGCTCGTACGAGGCTTGCCCCGAAGCGCCCCCCGTCGAGCGGCGCGATCAGGTCGACGCCGAGCGAAGCAGCCACGGCCCTGATGAGCGCACGTTGGTCCCTTGGCTTCATGGCTCGGATCTCCGTGACGTCAGCGTAGGACGGACCGAATGCCCAGAACTGGGCGTAACAGCCCATCGGGTATCGGCCTCACCCACGGTGGGGCCGTCAGTGGCAGCATGGGCCGATGGACGATCTGGTAGCGCCTTCGGAGCTGTGCCGCAATCGGATCGGCGATCCGGGCGTCGTCGTGGACGACGCCGTCTGGCTGATCGAGCACATGTGCGAGCATCTCGAGGCGAGCGATCTCGGCGAGCTGGATGTGCTGGATTTCGGCTGCGGCGTGCGTTTCACCCAGGCCCTCGTGAACCGGGGTCTACCGATCAAGCACTACGTCGGGGTCGACGTGTCCGCCGACGTGATCGACTTCCTGGGGGCGAACGTTGCTGATCCCCGTTTCGAGTACTTCCACCTCGATGCCCACAACGCGCTGTACAACCCGACCGGCCAACCGCTGGCCGGGCTGACCGTGCCGGGGATCGAGGGCCGACAGTTCGACGTCATCTGTCTGTTCTCGGTGTTCACCCACCTGGCCCCCGAGGACTACGTGGCGATGCTCCGGTTGCTGCGGCGCTATGTCAGGCCTGGTGGTCGTCTCTTCTACACGCTGTTCGTCAACGAGCTGACCGAGGCGGGCCACGGACACGCCGACGCGATCAGCCGAGCGCTGGCCAAGTGCGAGGATCCGCAAGTCATGGCGGAGCTCGCGGCCGCGATCGAAAACGACGAGACGTCCCCGGACTTCCGGGACGCGGACCCCGAGAACCCCATGATGATCGCGCTCTACTCACGTCGCTACGCCACCGACCTGATCAAGGGATCAGGCTGGGACCTCCTCAGCCTGTCGCCCCCCGATCGTCGCCTCCAACACCACATCCTCTGCGCGCCCGACGCGCCGTAGAACCGGGCGAGTCGACTCCTACGAGGACGAACGTCGCCCGGTCGGTCTTCACAACGTGGAACGAGCAGGGTCACCCGGCGACGCTCGCCGACCATCGACCGAAGCACTGCCGTGGGACCTCTCCGGACGGCTTCCCCACCAGTGGCTGCGCGATGATCCCCAAGTGTCGATCGACCTGATCGGCGGAGGGCTCACCGTCCTCGCTGGACCGAGGGCCCTGCGATGGCCGGAGCTCACCTCGGTCTCGCTAGAACCTGCGTCGAGCATCCGGTGGGGGGACAGGCTTTCTACCGTGTCGGGCCCGGTGGAAAGCTGGCGACGACGTGTCGGTAGTAGTCGATGGTTTGCTATACGGCCGGCGCGTGTCCCACTCGGCGGCACCCCCGGAGATTGTTGTCGCAACAGATACTCGCAGCGCCCTATCGCCTATTCGGCGCTGGGGTCGCAACCCCCGATCGGCACCTAGGGGATGGCCGATTGCCGCATATTCTCCGTCCGTGCTGAAGCTCCAGGGGAACGCGATCCTGCTTCGGGATTTTGCCTCGCGAGACCGGGAACCGTTTCTCTCGCTTGAAGGTGATGAGGCCATGTTCACCTACATGAGGTTCCGGATCGACCGAGCCTCAGTCGAATCGGGCAGCCTGCCGCGGTTGCTGCGGGGACCGGACCTCGATCCCAGACCCAGCTACAACCTGGTGGTTGAAGACAGCGAGGGCTTCTGCGGCTGGGCCGGGATCGACAGCATTGAAGGAACAGACAGCGGCCAGGTCGGCTGGTACCTCTGCTCGGACCGGTGGGGACGGGGTTACGCGACAGAGGCGACCCGACTCTTGCTCGACTTCGGTTTCTCCGTACTGCGACGAGCCACGATCTGGGCAACCGCTGACCCCGACAACCTGGCATCCCTCCGGGTGTTGGAGAAGTCCGGCCTGACCAGACAGGGGCTGACCCGACCCGTAGAGACATGGAGGGGGATACGTCCTCGCATCTTGTTCACAATCAAGGCCGAAGAGTGGCGCACGCAACTCGACCTGCCGGGTCCCTCGGCGCCCTAACGGCACCGCGGCCTGCACCCGATAGCCGGTTGGGAGCACAGGGGCACGTCCGACAACAGCCTCCTCCGGATGGTGTGCGGCGCAGGATTGGGCGAGGCTTCCGCGATGCCGCTGATGCTTCCACCAGATGAGCCCTGCTCGTTCTGTGAGTACCTGGTGGGGACGCGTCCATACACGATCCTCGAACGGGACGACCTGACGGCGACGCTGGTGACCTACGAACAGCGTGGACGCGGGCATGTGCTTGTCATCCCGGTCCGGCACAGACTCACGGTGCTCGACCTCTCAGGCGAGGAGCGGAATGGTCTGATGGCGGGCGTCGTACGAGCGACCGCGGCGATCGTTGGTGCTTTCGATCCTGAGGGCGTGGCGGTCTGGCAAAACAACGGGATTCCAGCCAATCAGACGGTTCCGCACGTTCACTTTCATGTGGCCGGGACGCTCGCCGAATGGGGGACAAGGTGGGGATCCGTGGAGCGCCTTGCGGTTCATCAGACAGATGCAATCGCCGCCCAGTTGAGACCTCACCTCACGTAACAGAACCTCTCAGATCGCCGGATTAGCCACCCACGACCGCGCACAGAACGGCACTTAGGCGCTCAACCTGCGGAGGGGTGCGCCGCCAGTGACGGCGTGAGGACACGCGTTCGGGCGAGTCGGATATCTGCCGCTCGATCATCGAGAACGATTGGCTCGAAGCCGTCGTCGCTCTCCCCGACCAGTTCTTCGACACCACCGGCATCTCGACCTACTTCTGGGTCGTCACCAACGGCAAGAGCTCCGAACGGTGCAGCAAGGTACAGCTTCTTGACGCCCGTCAGTCGTTCGAGAGGATGCGCAAGAGCCTGGGCGAGAAGCGCAAGCAGTGGGACCTCGCCTCGCGTTCAGCTTCCGGTGCGTAGCGCGAGGGTGTGGTCGTAGCCGGCGGCGACGGCGGTCCAGGTGGTGGCCGTGCCGATCTGGGTGGGCGTGGTGAGGTTGAGCCCGTCGCCGTCGCCCAACTGGCCGTAGCCGTTGTAGCCCCAGGCCCACAGGGTTCCGTCGGTGCGGAGCGCGACGTTGTGGAAGCCCCCGGCGGCGACGGTCGTCCAGGTGGTGGCGGTGCCGATCTGGGTGGGCGCCGACCGGTCGCCGACGTCACCGGTGCCCAGTTGGTTCTGGTAGTTCGAGCCCCACGCCCACAAGGTGCCGTCGGTGCGCAGCGCCACGGTGTGGAAGGCGCCGCCGCCGGCGGTCTTCCAGGTGGTGGCGGTGCCGATCTGGGTGGGGATCGACCGGTTGGTGGTGGTGCCGTCGCCGAGTTGCCCGAGGACGTTCATTCCCCAGGCCCACAAGGTGCCGTCGGTGCGGACCGCCACGCTGTGGAAGGCGCCAACGGTGATGCTGGCCCAGGTGGTGGCGGTGCCGATCTGGGTGGGCGTGTGCCGGTCGGTGGTGGTCCCGTCGCCGAGTTGCCCGTACGTGTTGCCACCCCAGGCCCACAGCGAGCCGTCGGTTCGTGTCGCCACGGTGAAGGCCCCGCCCGACGAAGCCACGACTGCCTTCCATGTCGTGGCGCTCCCGACCTGGACCGGCACCGACCGGTCGGTGGTCGTGCCGTCGCCGAGTTGCCCGCTCGCGTTGTTGCCCCAGGCCCACAACGTGCCATCAGCACGCGTGGCCAGCGTGAAGGACGCGCCCGCAGCCGCGGTCTTCCACGTCTTGGCGGAGCCGACCTGGGTCGGCGTGGACCTGGCGGTCGTGGTGCCGTCGCCGAGTTGGCCGTACGTGTTGGCGCCCCAGGTCCACAGCGTGCCGTCGTCACGGACCGCGACCGTGTGATCGGTCCCGCCGCTCACCGTCGCCCAACCATGGCGGGCCGATCCATACCACGGCGTCAACGACCCGAGCTGGACCGGGGCGTGCCGGCCGGTCGTGGTGCCGTCACCCAACTGGCCCAGGCCGTTCCAACCCCAGGTCCACAAGGTGGCGTCGGTGCGGAGCGCAGCGGTGTGCTCGTTGCCGCCGGTGATCGTCTTCCAGTTCGTGGCCGTGCCGATCTGGCTCGGCGCGTGCCGGTTGGTGGTAGTGCCGTCGCCGAGTTGCCCTTCGTTATTTTCACCCCACGCCCACAAGGTCCCGTCGGTGCGGATGGCCACTGTGTGGGCGTAGCCGCCGGCGACGGTCCTCCAGTTCGTGGCCGTGCCGATCTGGGTCGGCGCGTGCTCTTCGGTGGTGGTGCCGTCGCCCAGCTGGCCCTCGAAGTTGAAACCCCAGGCCCACAAGGTGCCGTCGGTGCGCAGCGCCACGGTGTGGAAGGCGCCAACCGTGACGGTGGCCCAGGTGGTGGCGGTGCCGATCTGGGTCGGCGCGTGCCGGTCGGCGGTGGTGCCATCACCGAGCTGGCCGTTGCTGTTGTAGCCCCACGCCCACAAGGTGCCGTCGGCCCGGGTGGCGACGGTGTGCTCGAGGCCGGCGGCGACCGTCTTCCAGGTGGTGGCGGTGCCGATCTGGATGGGCGCGTGCTCTTCGGTGGTGGTGGCATCACCGAGCTCGCCGTGGACGTTGGCCCCCCAGGCCCACAAGGTGCCGTCGGTGCGCAGCGCCACCGTGTGATAGGCCCCGGCGACGACGGAGGCCCAGGTGGTGGCGCTACCGATCTGGGTGGGCGCGTGCCGGTTGGTGGTAGTGCCGTCGCCGAGTTGCCCGTCGCCATTCTCCCCCCACGCCCACAAGGTGCCATCGGCGCGGATGGCCACCGTGTGGACCCCGCCGCCGGCGACGGCCTTCCAGGTGGCGGTACCGATCCGGATCGGGGTGGTCGCGTCGGTAGTGGTGCCGTCACCGAGCTCGCCGTGGTCGTTCTCTCCCCACGCCCACAGGGAGCCATCGGAGCGGATCGCCAAGGTGTCGTTGGCAGTGCTGTGGGCGATCGTGCTCCAAGTGGGGGCGACGAGCTGGGTGGGCGTGTGCTCGTCGGTGGTGGTGCCGTCACCCAACTGGCCCGTAGCGTTCCAGCCCCAGGCCCACACCGTGCCGTCGGTTCGAAGGGCCGCGGTGTGCTCGTTACCGGCCGCGACCGCGGCCCAGGTGGTGGCGGCGCCGATCTGGGTGGGGGCGTGCCGGTCGGTGGCGGTGCCGTCACCCAACTCGCCCTGGAGGTTGTAGCCCCAGCCCCACAAGGTGCCGTCCGTACGAAGGGCCATGGTGTGGCCGGTACCGGCGGTCGCGGTCTTCCAGGTGGTGGCCGTGCCGATCTGGGTGGGCGCGTATCGGTCGGTCGTGGTGCCATCCCCCACCTCGCCGTAGAGGTTGCGGCCCCACGCCCACAAGGTGCCGTCGGTGCGGGTGGCAACGGTGTGATACGCGCCGGCGACGACGCTGGCCCACCTGCGGTCGGTGCCGACCTGGTAGGGACCGGCGTGGTCGGCGAGGTTGGTGTCGCCGAGCTGGCCCTCGCTGTTGTAGCCCCAAGCCCACAACGTGCCATCCCCCCGAATGGCGACGGTGTGGCCCCAACCGGCACCGACGGCTGTCCACGGAAGGCCCTTGGCGATCGGGGTCGGGGAGCTCCGGCTGATGGTGGTGCCGTCGCCCAGCTGGCCGTGATCGTTCCAGCCCCAGGCCCAGAGGGTGCCGTCCGCTTGGGTGGCCACCGTGTGCCCGTAGCCGGCGGTGACGGTTCTCCAGGTGGTGGCCGTGCCGATCTGCGTGGGTGTGTATCGGTCGGTCGTGGTGCCGTCACCCACCTGGCCGAACGAATTGAAGCCCCAGGCCCACAGCGTGCCATCCGTGCGGATCGCCACCGTGTGGAGGACGCCGGTGGCGACGGTCTTCCAGTTCGACGCGCTCCCGATCTGGACGGGCGTCGAACGGAATTGGGTCGTCCCGTCACCCAGGTCGCCGTGGCTGTTGTCGCCCCAGGCCCACAGCGTGCCGTCAGCGCGAATCGCGACCGTGTCCGCACCTCCAGTTGCCAGCGTCGTCCAGCGCGCGTCGATCGACGTCGGGACCGTCTGGCTCACCCCGGACCCGTCGCCGACCTGACCTGTGTTGTTGGACCCCCATCCCCACAGGAACGAGGTCCCACAGCCCGTCACCGCGAACAGTCCGATCAACGCGAACAGCGCCCCAGCTACCCGCCGACGCCAGAACGCGCCCGAACCCGCCCGACACCCGCGCCGCTCCAGCATCCGGTATCCCCCCCGGTCAACACGTGTGCAGCCCATGGCAGCACCGCAACCCAGCAGAGACATCATGGTCGACTCACCACGGCCCGTCAACGCGCGACCGAGGTCCTGGACCTTGCTTGACCTGGTGGTGGCGCGGCTTCAGATCTTCAATCGGCGCACCAGTGCGATCGGCTGTCTGAACCTGGATGAGCCCCACGACGAACAAGGCCGCCACGACGGTGTACCCGCCAAGGAACGTGACGAACCTGCGAATCGTCCGCCTTCCCGCGCACCTGAGCAGTCTTCTGAGGTTCCCGGTCGCGCCGAGTTCCTTGCGAGAGTAAGAGAGCGGGTGACGAGAATCGAACTCGCATGACCAGCTTGGAAGGCTGGGACTCTAGCCATTGAGCTACACCCGCGTGCGGCCCGACACGCTAGCGCGACCGGCGCCAACCCCATCCCCAGTTGCCCCTCGACGGGGCTCGGTCGAGCGCCGCGGTCGGCGCCAGGTGGCCCACTAGGGTTTGGCCGTCTGACCTCGCTCGCCGATCAGACGTCGATCGCCGCGCCTCCCATGGTCATGACCACCCAGCCCGAATCAACGGTCTCAGCTCAACGTCGACGATCCTTCACGTGGCTGCAGCGTCCCGAGCGGCTGACGACCCGTCGCCGTCGACGACACCTGCTCGTCCTGGGCCTGCTGATCGCATTCGGCTTGGCCCGGGGCGTGTACTCGTCGGTGGCCATGCCGGTGTTCAGCCCGATCGACGAGATGGCCCACTTCGGCTACGTGAAGTTCTTTGCCGAGGGCCACGGCATCCCGGTCATCGGGCGCGACCTCGTCAGCAACGACATCATCGTGGCGGCCAAGCACTCGCCGACCAGCAACTACCGCGACGAGCCCTTCCAACCGACGAGGACCGACGCCAACTGGGGTCCGGTTCGCCAGCAGTACGAGGCGACGGTCGCCCCGACCTACTACGGGCTGATGGCCCTGCCGTATTGGATGGGGCACCCGTGGGGGCTGACGGGTGAGCTCTTCGCCGTCCGCTTGGCCACGGCGATGTTGGCGCTCGTGGCCGTCCCGATCACGTGGGCGATGGCCCGGCGGATGTTCCCTCGGCATCCGACCGTGTGGCTCGTGGCCCCGACCTTCCTCGTCGTGGTCAGCTCTCTCGCCTTCGGATCCGTCACCAACGACGCGATGGCGGTCGTGCTCGCCGCGGCCGCGGTGCTGACGCTGATGAGGGCGCTCGACGACGCCCCGGCGCGGGGGTGGGTCGTGGTCGCGGGGGTGGTGTTCGGCCTCGGCCTCGTGACCAAGGCCACGAGCCTGATGGTGGTCCCGATCCTGGCGGTCATCGTGATCGGATGGTGGCTGTCGGCCCGGCCCGGCTGGGCTCGAGCCACCCGTGCCGTCGGCACCTACGGCGCGGCGGTGGTCGTCGTGGTCCTCCCGTGGCTGGTGTGGAACATCGCCAACTACCACTCGACGAGCGGCAACGAGGCGCTCAACCGGGTCTTCAAGTTCAAGGCGGTCCCTTTGACATGGTCGAGCTTCGCCACCGACGTCCGGCTCACACGCGTCGGGCTCTTCGCCAGCCAGGTGCTGCGGGCTGAGCGCTACACCGCGTTCTGGCTCGTGCTGCTCGCCGCGCTGGTCGTCGCCGCGCTGATCGTCGCCGCGATGCGACGCACCTGGGACGATCTGCTCGGCGTCGCCGTGTGCGCGGCCGTGCTCCCTGCGGCGTTGATCGTCGACGAGTTCGTGAAGGTCGTGCTGGTCGAGAGCACGTTCTCACTCCTGGGTCGCCACCTGCTGCCGATCCTGCCGTTCGTGATGATCGCGTTGGCCGGCGCCCTCGGTGTCGTCGTGACACGGCGATGGCTCCCGGTCGCCGCCGGCGTGATCGTCACCGGCGCGCTCCTGCTCGAGAGCCGCGCCGCGGTCGATCTGTTGAACCGGGCGTACGAGCGCACGGTCCACGACCAAGCACTGGCGCCGGTCGTCGACCAGAGCTGGTCGGACAAGATCGTCGCCACGCCGTCGATCCGCGTGTCGCCGACGTGTCCGGTCGACGCCTTCCAGGTTGCCTTCGCGGGGACGGCGCCTGCCCAGCTGACCGTGCACTCCGGCGACCGCAGCTGGACCGTGCCGGCCTTGCCGACCTCGACGTCGTTGCCGCTCTATTCCTCGCCGACTCCCGACACGTCCTGGTACCGCCTTCCCACCGCGCTGGCCGAGCCGTTCACCATCGAGCTGCCCCCGGCTCCGCTGATCAACTCGTCGACGGACGATCGGACCCCGGCCCTAGCCATGACGGGGCGCGCCGGAGACCCTGTGGCCCGTCTCTACTGCCGGCGCTCGGACCCCCGCGAGCTGGCTTTCGCAGCCGCCTACGCCCCGAACCACCCCGACTGGCCGAATCGGGATCTCCTGCGCGACCTGCCCTACGTGGCCGTAGGCCTCGCCGCCCTCGCCACCGCGGCCGCCGCCGTGGCCGCATTGCGACCCCGGAGGCGTCCTCGGAACGTGACGCGAGAGGACTCGGTCGCGCGAGGGGCCTGACGGCCAGATCGACGCGGTCCTCTACGACGCAGGTGGGGGTGGTAGGACCGTGCGGCCGTCGACCAGCGAGGACTGATCCGCCCGCGCCAGTGCCGCCTCGAGCGCGGCCGCGAAGCGTTGACCGTCCGAGACCTTCACCCGGGGGACCTCGACGTAGAGCCCGCTGCCGTCGACGAAGGTGATCTCGAGATCGAGGTGCTTGATCCCGACCGAGCGGCCCTTGCCCGAGCCGACCGCGGTCACCTGGGTGAGCGGAACGATGGTGTGGACCTTGTTGGGACGACCGGCCATCGCCGTGACGGTGAAGATGAACAAGCGGCGGTCGGTCACGCCCAAGACGAGCTGCTTCGGCAGCTTCGCTCCACCAACCGCGTGGGACTGTGGCGCCGATTTCGTGGTGCCGACCGCCGCGCCGAGGGCGCCGAAGCTCGTGAAGAGCGCCTGGCGTCGGATGCCGCCTTTCGGCACACAGAACGTGCCTGCCTCGAACGTCTCACCTGGCTCGAGCTGGTTGCAGGCCGCAGCCGTCAACTTCTCGGTGTAATCGGCCACTGGTGGCTCCTTTGGAGAAGGCCGGCGACCTCGTTGTCGACAGCCATGATCCGGTCAGAGTCACACGAGGCCGGGCGTCGGACAACGTGCACATGCCACAGCTCTCCGACCCGACACGCGCCCGCTCCGATGGTGTATGTCGTCGACCCTCGACCGGATAGCTGTCAGCGCCCGTCGTCGACCGCCTGCACGAGCTCGGTCAGCACCGGGTTGTCGAGGGCAGCTGCGCCGGTGGTTGCGGCTTCGAGCGCTCCTGGTTGTCCGAGGCGGGCGGCGTGAACCTGGGCGTGGACGACGAGCAGGCGCAGGTCGGTACGCGCCGTGAGCGTGGCCAGCCGCTCGACGAGCTCCGGGGCCCGTTTGTCGTTGGTATCGATCGCGACTCCACAGGTGACATCGAGGATGCTTGCTCGTACCCACTGGTGTGCGTCGGGCCAGCGGGTGCACCGTAGGTAGGCATCGTCGATCCATGTCCTGGCCTGCTCGAGGTTCCCGCTCTTGGCTTCGGTGAGGGCGAGACCCCGGGCGGCCATTCCTTCCCAACAGGGATCACCGATCTGGCAGGCCAGCGCGAACGCGTGGCCGAAGCGCTCCTTTGCCGTGTCAACGGCTTGCTCTTCGAGATCGATGTCTGCCCGGACGGATTCGGGCCAGGGCGCGAACGCCGTCCACCGTTCGTCCCTGGTGATGTCGAGGGTCGCGTCGATGGCGAGACGAGCCAAGTGGTAGTCGACCGGTCTCGAGGTAGCCGCGGGCGACGAGCGATCGCGACCACGCGTGTTGACGACGAGCGCCGGCCCGATCCGAACGATCGATCGACCGGGCGAACAGCTCCTGGGCATCGTCGTGGCGGCCGTGGTCGAGCATGTTCATGCCGCGTACGCCCAGGATGGCGGCCTGCTCGGCATCGTCGTCGCCGGCGAGCTGTTCGGCCTCGACCAACCACGAGTCCGCCCGCTCACGACGGCCGGCTTGCACCTCGACAAAGCCCAGTTCGCGACAGGCCTGGGCTGCGAGTACGGGATCGCCCGTCGCCCGGCTGGTGGCGAGAGCCGCGTGGAGGATGGCCGATCCCTCTTCGTCGCGGCCGCGCACCGAATGGACGAGGGCACCACCGAGCTCGACGAGGGCCTCGGCATGGAGATGCTCGTCGTTGGACGCCTCAGCTTCGACGACGGCGCGGCGCAGGCAGTCCAATCCGGCGTCCACGGCGCCAGCGGCAATGGCCGCCGTGCCCGCCTGGATCTGTGCTCGGGCGGCGGCGCGCCCGACGTTGGGCGGAGACGACAGCGTGCCCTGCCGGAGGTCGGCGGCCTGGCGGATGGATGACGACGGCTCGGAACCGAGCTCCCGGACGAACAGCTCATGGCACTTCGCTGCTTGCTGGAGAGCCGAGTCGCGTTGTCCGGACGCGGCCAGGCACCGCACCAGGAGCTCCTGGAAGTTCTCGTCCAACGGGTTGATCGATACCAACCGCTGGGCGGTGACGGTCGCCGCGGCCGCGTCGCCGGCGGCCAGTTGCTTGAGGGCATCCTCGTGGAGCACACCTTCGACGGCGGCAGCCAGCCGCAGACGCTCGACCAGGAGCCAGGTCTCGAAGGCGTCGCAGCCCTCGAACCCCATGCCCTCGAGCAGCTCCCCCTGACTGCGTCGCGCCACGTCTGCATCGGGCAGTTCCAGCACGTCGATCGCCACGGAGGCATCGGCGCCGAACTCGATGCGCAGCGGGTCACCGGACACGGTCGCGTGGGGTCGCAGGGCTCGGCGAACTTCAGCGGCGCTCCATCGAAGGGCGCCAAGCGGGTCGTCGGCGTCGGCGAAGAGCAGGCCCGCTAGGTGCCGACGACTGGGAGGTCGCTCGTTGAGCACGACGTAGGTCAACAACGCCCAGGATTTGTTTCCCCGAGGCGGTTGTGTCGGCGAACCGTCGACCTCGATGGACGGCCGCCCGAGGAGTCGGATCACCTGGGACATCAAAGGGGAGGGTAGGCCGCCAATCGTGTGACGAGTCGTGTGAGCGCTTCTCACACGATGGGTCACACGCCCCGCCGTCATAGTGCGATCCGACACCCCATCCACATCCGCACGACTCCTGGGAGCGCGCAATGACCGCCCTGCAAGATCTGACCACCATCGAAGCCCCATTCGACGAGCGACTGGGCCAGTTCATCGGCCGCTTCGTCGGCGACTTCGGCGCCGCCGTCCACGCTCCCCTTGTAGTCCTCGGCGGTCGGCTGGGACTGTACGACCAGCTGGCCGAAGGCCCCGCCACACCAGGCGATCTGGCCGAGCAGATGGGACTCGACGAGCGCTATCTCCTCGAGTGGCTGTCAGCCAACGCGGCCTCCGGCTACGTCGACTACGACCCCACCTCGGCATCGTTCTCCCTGAACGACGTCCAGACCGCGGCCCTGGCCGATGCCGCCAGCCCCGACTTCATCGCGGGCGCCTTCTCCGTCGCCCTGTCCATGGCACGCGACCTCGATCGGATCGAGCACGTCTTCCGCACCGGCGACGGCTTCGGGTGGCATGAGCACGACCACGCGCTGTTCCACGGCATCGAGCGCTTCTTCCGTCACGCCTACCAGAGCAGCCTGGTCGAGCAGTGGCTGCCGGCGCTCGAGGGCGTCGTCGTCAAGCTCGATGCCGGGGCAACCGCCGCCGACGTCGGCTGCGGCCACGGCGCATCGACCATCATCATGGCCAAGGCCTTCCCGAACTCGAGCTTCGCCGGATACGACTACCACGAGGAGTCCATCGTCGAAGCCCGGCGTCTCGCCCAAGAGGCCGGCGTCGCCGATCGGGTGACCTTCGAGGTCGGCTCGGCCAAGGACTACCCCGCCCCGCATGGAGGCTATGACCTCGTCATGTGCTTCGACTGCCTCCACGACATGGGCGATCCGGCCGGCGCGGCCGTCCACGTGCGATCCACACTGGCCGCCGACGGCACCTGGATGATCGTTGAGCCCTACGCCAACGATCGACTCGAAGACAACCTCAACCCCGTCGGCCGCATCTACTACTCCGCCTCGACCGCCATCTGCACTCCAGGATCACGCGATCAGGAGGTGGGCCTCGGCCTCGGAGCCCAGGCTGGCGAGGAGCGACTCCGCCAGGTGGTCGAGCAGGGCGGCTTCTCGCAGTTCCGGCGGGCCAGCCAGACGCCGTTCAACCTCGTACTCGAAGCCCGACCCTAGGACCGCACGATGAGCGCACTGGAGGTCGGATCAACCCGAAGCACACCACGGACCGACACGATGACGATTCGCGATGCAGCTGAGCTCGGCACCGTGTTGAGCATCTGGGCTCACCCCGACGACGAGGCGTACCTGGCGGCGGGGATCATGGCCCTCGCCGTCGACGCCGGCAACCGCGTCGTGTGCGTCACCGCCACCAAGGGCGAGGCCGGCTCGCCCGACACCGACCGGTGGTCACCCACCGACATGGCCACCATCCGCGAGCACGAGCTCGAGGCGTGCCTATCGGTGCTCGGTGTCGACGATCACCGATGGCTCGGCTACATCGACGGCACCTGTCCCGAGGTCGATGTCGACTCGGCAGCCGAAGCCCTGGCCGCCATCATCGAGGAGGTGCAGCCGGACACGGTGCTCACCTTCGGTCCGGACGGCTTCAGCGACCACCCCGACCACCGGGCCGTGTCCGCCTGGGTGACCGAAGCATGCCGCCGAACGGCCGAAGGCCGGCTTCACTACGTCACCCAGACGCCCCGCTGGAGCGACGACTACGTCGGGCCCTGGCGCGAGATCGGCGCCTTTCCACCCGAGTACCCGCCGTGCACTGCTCCTGATGAGCTCAGCATCGAGATCGAGCTGCCGCCGGACGTGCTGGCCCGGAAGATGCGAGCCCTGGCCGAGCAGGCCAGCCAGACGACCGGTCCGCGCGACCTGCTCGGCACCGACCTCTACTCCCGATCATTCGCCGTCGAGCGCTACCGCTCGTCTTGAGCGAAGGACGCGCGAGTCAACGCGATCTGCGCCAGCTCCGATCCTCATCCGAGCCATCCGCCGCCGACAGACCGGCCGTCCTTCGTGACCGCTGTCCTGGAGCACCATGCGACCCTCACTCCTCACCGATCCACGCGGCAGGACGCGACGACCGCGCACCTGGTCGATCCGAACGAGCTTCTGGCTCGTCGTCGCCGCCCAGGTGGTGTTGTTCGCCGGCAGCAACCTGCCCACGCCGCTCTTCCCCCTCTACGAGCAGCGCTATGGCTTCGGATCTGGGACGGTGACGCTGATCTTCGGCATCTACGTCGCGACGCTGGTCCCGACCCTGCTGCTCCTCGGGACCGTTGCCGATCGAATCGGCCGCCGACCGCTGTTGGCCGGTGGCATCGGGTTGACCGTGGTGAGCTCGGCGGTGTTCCTCGCCGCTCAAGGCCTCGGTTCGCTGATCGCCGGCGAAGTGATCTACGGCGTCGCCAGCGCGATGGTCATGTCCTGTGTCGCCGCTGCCATCCGGGAGCTCCATCCCGGCGACGACGTCGAGAGGGCTGCGTTGGCCGGGTCGGTGGCGGCCGCCGTCGGTCTCACGGTCGGTCCGCTCCTGAGCGGCCTGCTCGCCACGGCCACACCGTGGCCTACCGCCTCACCCTTCCTCGTCGACATCCTGGTCGCCACAGCCCTCGCGGCGGCGCTGGTGGGCATCCCCGAGACACGTCCCAGCACCAGACCCCGCACGATGTCGTCGAGTCGCTCGTCGATCCTCCAACTCCCGCCGGGTGCACGCGCGAGCGTTCGCGATCACCGCGGTCGCGGGTGCGGCGAGCTTCTCGGTTGTCGGATGGGTGTTCGGGCTGGCCCCCTCCTATCTGCATCAAGAGCTCGGTGTCCTCATCACTCAGCCGGTGGTTGCGGGACTCTTCGCCGCCCTTGTCATGTTCATGAACGGGACTACCCAACTCCTCCTCCGCAAGCATCACAGTGTCGCCGCCATGCGCACCGCCTTGGTGGGTGTGATCGTCGGTACGGGCCTGATCGCCATGTCGGCCGCCGCCCACTCTCTCGCTGTGGCCATTGTCGGCGCGATGATCGCCGGCGCAGGCACGGGCGTCGCCCAGATGAACGCGATGGCCACCATCCAAGGCCTAGCTCCCGACCACGCACGAGGGCGCGTCACCTCCAGCTACTTCACACGTCTGCTATCTCGGTCTGAGCGTGCCTGTGATCATCGCCGGTGAGGCCGCCGATCGATTCGGGCTGGCCACCGTGACGGCGTGGTTCGTCGTCGGCTTGACCATGGTCGGCGGGGCCGCCATCCGATTCCAGGGTCGCGTCGCGCCAGCACCTTCGACAGGCTCGGAAGCCGTCGTCGAGCTCGCCGCCACCCACGCCGAGCAGCTTGCGGCCAGCGCATGATCGTGCCCAAAGGCCTCCTGGCGTCGAGACGACGGACGGCCGCGGTTCGCTTGCCTCGCGATCGGCACGAGCGGATACTGACGACAAGTCGCGCGACGGGCCATACGACTGACTCCGGTCACCACACATCGGGTCACTACATACGTGGGGAGAAATGACCATGAAACCTCTGAACACACGCGCCCTGAAGCGGCCTCTGGCGGCGGTGATGATCGCCGTCTCACTGGTCGGTACCACCGCGCTTGCCAGCGCGTCCGGTACGACGGCGAAACCAGACTCGACCCACTTCTCGCTGTTCGTCAACCCGGCGAACCTGGGCTGCCTGCAACGGCCGGGGGACCATCACGCACCGACCGTCGACGTCACCGTCGAGCGCGGAAGGCTGAATGACACGCTGACCATCAGCCTGCGGCACTTCAAGCCCGATCTGGACTTCGACCTGTTCACGGTCCAGAACAGCAACCAGCAGGCCGACGGCACACCGGTCGCCGGATTCACCAACTTCGGTCTGGCCTGGTACCAGTCCGATCTGCACAGCAACGACGACGGCCGGGGCACGGTGAAGATCAAGACGATCCTGCTCGACCAGATCTTCGGGTTCGACCCGGCGGTCTCGTTGGCCCCGACCAACACGTTCAACGTCGGCTTCTGGTTCAACAACCCAGCCGACGCCGCGAACTGCGGCTTCACCGGCGTCACGCCGTTCAACGGCGAGCACATGGCTGGGCCGCTCGCCTTCATCAGCCGACCTGACGCGACCACGGGTCTCGGGCCGCTCTGCACCGACCCGACAACGGTGAACTCCGTGACGGTCTGCAATCCGTGACGCGATGGCGTCGATCCGTCTCCGGGCGGGTCGACGTCACGGTCGCGTGGTCAGATGCATATCGGCGATGGTGCTGGGACGTCCCGCATCAGATTTGAGCGGCCGAATGCTTTGGGCCTACCCGGACCCGACCGAACCGCAGATCCGCGCTCGTGACGGGGACGCTCGCTATCGGATCTCGACTTCGCCCTCGATTATGACGGGGGATCCAAACGGCAGCTCCGCCGCGCCCAGCGACCGCCCGCGGGCAAATGCCGCAGTCTTCGCCATAGAGGTCCACCATGAGGTCGGTGAATCCGTCGATGACCTGAGGCTGGGCGACGAAACCGGCAGCGGAGTTGACCAGTCCCAACACCCGCACCCACGCGATGACACGGTCGAGGTCTCCGATCTCGCGTCTGAGATCGCCCAGGACCGCCAGCCCAGTGGAGCGCGCCGCTTCGTATCCCTGCTCGATCGTCAGGTCGAGACCGACCTTGCCTCCCGGTCCCGGTGGCCATCCATCCGCGCCCCGAGGCCCATGCCCGGCGATCACGGCACGAGTTGCCATGAGCCGAACCTGACGCCACTTTGGTTGATATCCCTCGGGGACCTCCATCGGCGGCGGAAGCACCAGTCCCATCTCAGCGAGCTTCGCCTCAACCTCCACCATGCCCCCTCGGCCGTCCGCTCCGGCGAGGGACCGCCGCAGGCTACAGCCGCCATTGACAACACCGTGGAAGGTGATCCCGAATTGGGCGTCCCGCATACCTGTCCCAAGCCCCGTGACGGTGGGGTGACCACGAGACCGACGCGAACCGTCGTTGCGATGAGTTTGGCGGTGCAGCGGCCGTCCAACTGATCGTGAGCGCCCGCGTGGGGCGAAGGGATGGCAGAAGGAGGGGTCGAGCATGAACTCGATGGCACGCCGGATGTTCGAGCTGGTCGAGCCGATCGGTGTCATCCCGTACTCGGCCGACGAGCCCAACGAGGCGATGTTCGCCCTGGGGTTCACCAACTACTGGGACACCTACTTCGCCGGACGGGCGGCGCCTTTGGGCCTCGTTCCCGCGGAGGTGGTGGACGCGCTCTTCTACAACTTCGCTCCCGGTGAAGTGGCACGCCACATTCCGAAGGTGTGGCGCACCACCACGCCAGAAGCGGCGATCGCCGCTCGCCAGATGGGCTGTGGGAAGGCGTTGCGGCGGATCCTCGGCGATCACGTCGACTCTCCCGCGTTCGCACGCGCGACTGACCTGTTGCTCAAGGCCGCGACCAGCGCACCGTTCGAAGGCCGGCCGATGTACGCCGCGCTGCGCACGATCCCGAGCCCCGATGACGTGGTGGCCCGTCTCTTTCATGCCGCTTCCTTGCTGCGCGAGCACCGTGGCGACGGGCACATCGCGGCCCTGATGATCGAGGGTGTCGGCCGCCTCGAGGCTCACGTCCTGTTCGCCCTCGACATGGCCATGCCCGCGGAGAACTTCGGACGCATCCACCACCTCCCCGAAGCGCAGCTCGCCGCCGTGATCGAGGGGATGCGCGATCGCGGCCTGATCGGCGATGACGGTTGGCTCACCGAACCGGGTCGCGCCGTCAAACAGCGCGTCGAGGCGCTCACCGACGACCTCGCGGCGAAGCCCTACGAGAGCCTCGAGCCCGGCGAGCTCGATGAGCTCATGGCAACGCTCGAACCGCTGGCCACGCTCCTGCTCGCCGCCCAAGACTGGTAGGGCTGCGGACGTCGAGGGACGTTGCCGGCCTGGCCTGGTGGTCGACTTCTGGTCGGGGAGGGGAGATTCGAACTCCCGGCCTCCTGCTCCCAAAGCAGGCGCGCTAACCAAGCTGCGCTACTCCCCGGCAAACCGAGCACTGGAGCGTAGCTCTCCGCCTCGCTCAGTTGAACCGAGAAGGGCTAGCGAGTGCCCATCCGTACGGCGCAGTTCTTGACGCCGGAGAGGATCGAGTCGGTGAACGCCTTGGCCCCGTCCTGATGCCAATCCCGGTCGCCGTGGTCGGGATCGCCGAAGTGAAGCCCGTCGGACCAGAACCAGTCGGTCTCGTGGGTCCGCGACACCTCTGACCAGGGCACGACGATCACCGGATTGGGATCGGCCTTGGCCACCTGCCGGATGGCGGCGTTGACCGGCGGACCGGCCTGGGCCAGGTGGTACCAGGCGGCGGTCGACGAGTCGCGTGTGTCCACGACGACCACGCACTGGTGCGACAGCAGGGCGAGGGTGTTCGACAGGTTGTACCGGTACTCCTCGGCGGCGGCGGCCCAACCGATCTTGTCGGCGATGGGCTGGGCTTGATAGGCGTCGTTGGACGAGGTCTCGATCACGACGATCGGCGCCTTGCTGGCGGCGGCGCTCCGGACCTCATCCTGCACGAAGTTCGACGTGACGGTTTCGCTGTTGCGCGAACGGATGTCGGGATCGAACCCGGCCTGGCGAAGGGCGACGATCTCCATGCCCGCCACCTGGTCGATGAGCGACTCGCCGATCACGACCACCTTGGGGGTGGCGCCGAGGTCGACCGGCTCGGCCCGGGCGATGGGCTCGGCCGGCGGGCGCGTCCCACTTCCGCCGGACAGGACCACCGACACGGTGAGCGCCAACACGGCGGCTAGACCCGTGTGGAGCAGGGCGCGGCGCGAGAACACGTCCCTCACGGTACCCATTCCGGGCTCGACCGCGCAGGGTGACCCCTACACCACAAAGGTCCCGCCACGGGCCGCCGGTGGCCCCCTTCCGGGGTTCTGGCGATGGAATTGGTCGTGTCAGGGCCCGAATTCATCGCCAGAATGCCCCATGGCCCCACCCGCCCACTTCAACCACGCCGGGGCTTCGATCCCGCCGCCGGCCGTGGTCGAGCGGGTGATCAGCCATCTGCGGCTCGAGGCCGAGATCGGCGGATACGAGGCCGGCGGAGTGGTGGTCGACGAAGACGCGGCCGTCTCGGTCCACCTCGGCGCTCTCCTCGGCGCCGCCCCGGCCGACGTGCTCGTGGTCGAGAGCGCGACCCGGGCGTGGGAGATGATCGTATGGGCCCTCGCCCACAGTCACGGGTGGACCTCGTCGGATCGGATCGTGGTCGATCAGTTCGCCTACAGCAGCAGTTGGGCCACCCTGATGCGGCTGCGGTCGGTCACCGGCGTCGACGTGGTCGTGGCGCCGGCCCTCGAGGATGGCTCGGTCGACGCCGACCGACTCGACGAGGTGGTCGACGATCACACCCGGCTCGTCCTCGCGACCCACATCCCGACCCACCTCGGCACCGTGACCGATGTGGCCGCCGTCGGACAGCAGCTCGTCGACCGGAACCTGATCTACGCCGTCGACGCGAGCCAGTCGCTCGGTCACCGGGTCGTCGACGTGGCCTCGATCGGCTGCCAGGTGGCGTTCGCGCCCGGGCGGAAGTTCCTGCACGCCCCGCGCGGCACGGGCGTGCTCTACGTCGACTCCGGACTGGCCGAGACCGTGGTCCCGCTCACCGTCGACCTCACCTCGGCCACCGACATCGGCGTCGATGGCTACACGCCACAGGCGGGTACGGGCCGCTTCGAGCTGTTCGAGCACAGCCTGGCCTTGAAGCTCGGCCTGGGGGAGGCGGCGCGCCATGCCCTCGAGGTCGGTCCCGCCGAGATCGAACGTCGCGTCGCCCAGCGCACCCAGCAGGTCGTCGATCTGCTCGACGCCCTGCCCGAGGCCCGGCTCGTCGCCCAGGGTCCCGTGTCGGGGATCGTGTCCTATCTCGACGCCCGCCTCGATCCGTACGCCGCGAGGGACGCGCTGCATGCGAGGGGCATCAACGTCTGGACCAACCCGGCCTCGGGCAGCCCGATCGACGCCGACCGTCGCGGACTCGGCGCGTCGATCCGGATCTCACCCCACTACGTCACGACCGACGCCGACCTCGACGCCCTCGCTCGCGCCCTGCATTCCCTCTGACGCGCCCTCGGCTTCTGGCGGCGATGAAGGGCGCCCGGCGCCCTCAATCGCCGCAAGAAGGGCAGCGGGGTCGCCGAGAGGGCGCCCGGCGCCCTCACTCGCCGCAAGAAGGGCAGCGGGGTCGAGTCAGCCGTAGGTCCAGTCGGGGCGCTTGCGCACGTGGCGCTCGTCGTAGGTGACCGTGCCGTCGTCGGCGATGTCGGTGATGAGCGGGATCAGTGCCGGGCGGATCTCGCCGGCGGTGCCCTCCAGCCGGGCGGCGACGTCCTCGGGGAAGGCCCGCAGGATGCTGGACACGACGGTCTGCTCCTCGGTGCCGACCGCGCACCGATTGGCGTCGACGACCTGACGCAAGGCCTCGGAGATCCGTCCGAGCTGGTCGTCGTCGCCCTCGCCCTGCTCGATGGTCACCAGCCGCTCGGTGATCTCCATCGACGCGCTGCTTGCACGGTGGGCACTGCCCGCACGACTCGACGGCCAGGAACCGCGACACCTCGCGGGCCACGCTGGTCATGTCCGTGAGGTCGTCGTAGAAGACGAACCCGGCCGCGCCCATCCCGAACCCTCGGTCTCGGAAGCCCTCATAGCTCAGGGGCAGGTCGAACCGGTCGGCCGGCAGCACCGCGTTGGACACCCCGGAGAGGGCGGCCTTCAGACGTCGGCCCGGGCGGGGTCCTCCGAACAGGCCGACGACGTCGGCGAACGGGGTGCCCAGCGCGACCTCGTGCACGCCCGGGCGGCTGACGTCGCCGACGCCCGTGACGATGACGGTGCCGGGCGACTCGGCCGTCCCCTCCGAGCGGAACCAGTCGACCCCCTTCTGCATGATGTGCGCGACATGGGCCAACGTCTCGACGTTGTTGACCACGGTCGGGTTGCTGGTGGGGCGGTCGCTCACGCCCGCGGTCTCGGCCTCCCATCCTCCGGAGGCCGCCGTCGCGAACAGTCCGTGCTGCCAGGGTGGGAGCAGGCGGGGGAGCGGATCACGGCCCTCGATCACCTCGAGCAGCGCGGTCTCCTCGCCGAAGAGGTACTCGCCGGGCCCCAGGGCGACGGTGACCTCGAGGCCGTCGAGCAGTCCGAGGGCGCCGAGGGCCTGAGCGGCGTCGCGCAGGTTGGTCGCCTCTCGCTCGAAGGACCGCTTGGTGGCGAGGAAGATCCGTCGCGCGCCGACGGCGAGGGCCGCGATCGCCGCGCCTTCCACGATCCGGAAAGGGTCCCGACGCATGAGGGCTCGGTCTTTGAACGTGGCCGGCTCGCCCTCGGCGCCGTTGGCCACGACGAAGCGCTCGCCCGGCCCACCGGCCCGGACCGACGTCCACTTCTGGAACGTCGGGAAGCCCGCGCCGCCCCGACCGCGCAGGCCCGAGGCCTGGATGTCCTCGACGATGGCGTCGGCCCCGAGCGCCCGCGCCGTCCGCAGGCCCTCGCCACCGCCGGCCGCCAGGTAGTCCTCGACGGTCTCGATGGGCTCGGCCGGCAGCACCCGGTGGACGACGACGTCGTTGTTCTCGTTCACAGGTCCTCGCGATCGCTTCCCGAAGCTTGAACCACACGGCAGGAGTCCGGCGAGCGGACCTCGGCCCGGCCGGAATCGTAGGCAACTCCCGACCACTACACTTCGGCCCCGTGAAGACGTCGGTCAGCGAACTCGAAGACAACAAGGTCAAGCTCTCCGTCGAGGTCGACGAGCAAGAGTTCGAGACGGCGCTCGACGCCGCCTTCCGCAAGATCGCCCGGGAGGTGCGCATCCCTGGTTTCCGTCCCGGCAAGGCGCCGAGGCGGCTGCTCGAGGCCCGGCTGGGCGAGGGGTACGCCCGCGGCGAGGCCCTTCGCGACGCCATCCCGGACTACTACGCCCGCGCCGTGCGCGAGAACGACGTCGATGTGATCGCCGCGCCCGAGATCGACATCACCGACGGCGAGGAGGCCGGACCGATCTCGTTCGACGCGGTCGTCGAGATCCGGCCCATCGTCACGGTGCCCGGCTACGAGAGCCTGCGGGTGACCATCCCGCGTCCGGCGGCGACCGACGAGGAGATCGACGACCAGATCGAGCGGATGCGGCGCCAGTACGCCGAGCTCGAGACCGTCGAGCGGCCCGCCGCCGACGGCGACGTCGTCACCATCGACGTCGAAGGCGAACAGGACGGCGAGCCGTTGGCCGGCCTGACCGCCGAGGACTACTCCTACGAGGTCGGCTCGGGGGGCATCGTCGCCGAGCTCGACGAGGCCCTGGTGGGGGCGAGCGCCGGCGACGAGCTGTCGTTCGACGCCGATCATCCCGATCCCGACGAAGAGCCGTTGCACTTCGAGGTCACCCTCAAGGAGGTGCGCGAGCGCGTGCTGCCCGAGGCCACCGACGAGTGGGCGGCCGAGGCCTCCGAGTTCGAGACGTTGGCCGAGCTGCGCGCCGATCTGGCCGAGCGCATGACGACCGTCCGCAAGATGCAGGCCCAGCTCGCGTTGCGCGACAAGGTCGGCGAGGCGACCGCCGACCTGGTCGACGTCGAGGTGCCCGAGGCCCTGGTCAGCGCCGAGATGCAACAGCGCCTGCAGGACTTCGCCATGCGCCTGCAGGCCCAGGGCCTGACCATCGAGCAGTGGCTCGCCAACTCGGGTCAGCAGTCCGAGGAGTTCATCGAAGAGCTGCGCGCCACAGCCCTGCGTGGGGCCAAGTTCGATCTGGCCCTCCGGGCCGTCGCGGACGCCGAGGGCCTCGACGCCACCGAGGACGAGCTCGATGCCGAGTTCGCGCAGGTGGCCGAGCAGCTCCAGCTCGAGCCGTCGGTCGTCCGCCTGCAGTTCGAGGATTCCGACCAGGTCGCCGCCATCCGTACCGACCTGCGCCGGCGCAAGGCGCTCGACTGGCTCGTCGCCTCGGTCGAGATCGTCGACGAGGACGGCCAGCCCATCGACCGGGCCGACTTCGAGGTGCCGGCCGAGACCGACGAGGACGAGGCCGAGCTCGACGGCGGGGCCGACGACCGGCCTGACCAGGGCGGGGTCGGCGAAGGCGAGGATCACGAGCTCAATGACGCTACGGTCGTGGAACCCCCATCGGGTGCCGCGTCCGACGAAGCGGTCGCGGCAGCTGACGACGAGCCCGAAGAAGACGAAATGGACAACGAGTGATCTCGCCCCGCAACTACAACATCCCCTACGTCGTCGAGCAGACCAACCGCGGCGAGCGCGGCTATGACCTCTACTCGAAGCTGCTCAAGGAGAACATCATCTTCGTGGGCACGCCGATCGACGACACGATCGCCAACCTCATCTGCGCCCAGCTGCTGCACCTCGAGTCCGAGAACCCGGACAAGGACATCAACCTCTACATCAACTCGCCCGGCGGCGACATCACGGCCCTGTTCGCCATCTACGACACCA
This sequence comes from uncultured Microthrixaceae bacterium, assembly GCA_963734965.1. GTDB lineage: Bacteria > Actinomycetota > Acidimicrobiia > Acidimicrobiales > Acidimicrobilacustridaceae > UBA4742. The sequence continues at coordinate 1,252,187 of CAVTJK010000003.1, forward strand.
TGTCGTTCATCAAGCCCGACATCTCGACCATCTGCTTCGGTCAAGCGGCTTCAGCGGCGGCCGTGCTGCTGGCGGCGGGCACACCGGGCAAGCGACTGGCCCTGCCGCACGCTCGGATCCTGATCCACCAGCCCTACGCCCAGTCCCAGGGTCAGGCGACCGACATCGAGCTCGCCGCCCGCGAGATCCTGCGCATGCGCACCCTGCTCGAAGAGATCCTGGCGGTCCACACAGGCCAGGCGGTGGAAAAGATCCACCATGACACCGACCGTGACTTTGTAATGTCGGCCTCTGAAGCCAAGGACTACGGCATCATCGATGAGGTCATCGAGGCCCGTTCGCTCGCGGATAACAGCGGGCCGATAGCAGCGGTCCACTAGACACCCTTCACCAACCCGATCCCCGGGGGAGAGAACGTGGCCAAGTTCGGAGACGGTGGCGAGCTGTTGAAATGCTCGTTCTGCGGCAAGTCGCAGAAGCAGGTCAAGAAACTCATCGCCGGTCCCGGTGTGTACATCTGCGACGAGTGCATCGACCTCTGCAACGAGATCATCGAGGAGGAGCTGGCCGAGACCAGCGACCTGCGCTTCGACGAGCTGCCCAAGCCCCGTGAGATCTACGAGTTCCTGAACGACTACATCATCGGCCAGGAGCTGGCCAAGAAGATCCTGTCGGTCGCGGTCTACAACCACTACAAGCGGGTGCAGTTCGGTAGCGGCCACGACGTCGAGGTCGAGCTGGCCAAGTCCAACATCATGCTGATCGGCCCGACCGGCTGCGGCAAGACGCTTCTGGCCCAGACGCTGGCCCGCATGCTCAACGTTCCCTTCGCCATCGCCGACGCCACCGCGCTGACCGAGGCCGGCTATGTGGGCGAGGACGTCGAGAACATCCTGCTCAAGCTCATCCAGGCCGCCGACTACGACGTCAAGAAGGCCGAGACCGGGATCATCTACATCGACGAGATCGACAAGATCGCCCGCAAGAGCGAGAACCCGTCGATCACCCGCGACGTCTCAGGCGAAGGCGTGCAACAGGCGCTGCTCAAGATCCTCGAGGGCACGACGGCGTCGGTGCCCCCCCAGGGTGGGCGCAAGCACCCGCACCAAGAGTTCATCCAGATCGACACGACCAACATCCTGTTCATCTGCGGCGGTGCCTTCGCCGGGATCGACAAGATCATCGAGAGCCGGATCGGCAAGAAGGGCGTCGGCTTCTCCGCGGAGCTCCGCAGCGCCAACGGCCCCGACATGGGGGCGCTCTACGCCCAGGTGCTGCCCGAGGATCTGCTCAAGTTCGGGCTCATCCCCGAGTTCATCGGTCGCCTGCCCGTCATCGGCGCCGTCAGCAACCTCGACCAAGAGGCGCTGATCCGCATCCTGGTCGAGCCGCGCAACGCGCTGATCAAGCAGTACCAGAAGTTCTTCGAGTTCGAAGACGCCCAGCTCGAGTTCACCGACGACGCGCTGGCGGCTGTGGCCGACCAGGCCCTGCTCCGAGGCACCGGTGCCCGCGGCTTGCGCGCCATCCTCGAAGAGGTCCTGTTGAGCGTGATGTACGACCTGCCCAGTCGCGACGACGTCGAGCGGGTGGTCATCGACCGCGAGGTTGTGCTCGACAAGGTCAACCCGACGCTCGTGCCGCGCACCGCGGCACCGCCGCAGTCGCGCCCCGCCGCGCCGCGTCGTAGTCCCGGGTGGACCTCCCCGACGCACTCGCCTACCTCGACCGTCATCTCAACCGCGAGGCCCGCGCCGGCAAGATCGAGGGTCTGTCGCTCGACAACATGCACCGGCTCATGGCCGTGCTGGGCGACCCCCATCGGGCCTACCCCGCGATACACATCACCGGGACCAACGGCAAAGGGTCCGTGGCCCGCATGGCCACCGCGCTGCTCGTCGAGTCCGGACTGACCGTGGGCACCTACGCCAGCCCCCATCTCGAACAGATCAACGAGCGCATCGCCCGCAACGGCGAGCTGATCAGCGACGACGACCTGGCCGAGGCCATCAGCGACGTGGCCGCCGTCGAGGAGCTGGCCGAGGTCGACGCCAGCTACTTCGAGCTGATGACCGCCGCCGCCTTCTCGTGGTTCGCCCAGGTCGCCGTCGACGTCGCTGTCGTCGAGGTCGGCCTGCTCGGACGGTACGACTCGACCAACGTCATCGACGCCGAGGTCGCGGTGGTCACCAACATCGGTCTCGACCACTCCGACGGGGTGGGCGACTGGCGCCAGGCGATCGCGTTCGAGAAGGCCGGCATCGTCAAGCCCGGGTCGTTCCTGGTGCTGGGCGTGACCGATCCCGAGCTGGTCCCCATCTTCAAGGCCGAAGGGCCCCGCCAGGTGTGGGAGCGAGACCTCGACTTCGCCACCGAGTCCAACCTGGCCGCCGTCGGCGGTCGGGTGGTCGACCTGCGCACGCCCCACAGCCATTTCGAGCAGATCTTCGTTCCGCTGCACGGTGCTCACCAGGGTGACAACGCCGCCGTCGCGGTCGCCGCCGTCGAGGCCTTCTTCGATCGCGGCCTGACCGAATCCGTGGTCGCCGACGGCTTCGCCACCGTGACCGTCCCCGGTCGTTTCGAGGTCGTGGGTCGGGCTCCGCTCGTGGTCGTGGACGGCGCCCACAACCCCGACGGCGCCGAGGTCGCGTCCGAGACCCTCGACGAGGACTTCGCGGTGCCAGGTCGGCGGATCCTCGTCGTCGGCCTGCTCGCCGGTCGCGACATCGAGGGCATGCTCGAGGCGCTGGGCGCGGCGCAGTCCGACCTGGTCATCGCCTGCCGGCCCGATTCTCCGCGCGCCGTTCCGGCCGAGGAGGTGGCGGCGGTCGCGGCCAAGATGGGCGTCGACACGGAGACGGTCGACGATGTCGGCGAGGCCATCGACACCGCCCTCGCTGTCGCCACGCCCGACGACGCCATCCTGGTCGCCGGTTCGCTCTATGTGGCGGGCGGGGCGCGCCAAAAGCTGGTTTCGCAGAGCAACGACGACGTCGCGTAGCCTGCGCCGCCATGGATCGCACCCTTGTCATCGCCAAGCCCGACGCCGTCGAACGAGGTCTGGTGGGAGAGATCGTCAGTCGCTTCGAGCGGCGAGGGTTGACGCTGGTCGCCGCCGAGTTGCGCTCGATCGACGTCGAGTTGGCCGGGCGCCACTACGCCGAGCACGACGGCAAGCCGTTCTACGACGACCTCGTCGCCTTCATCGTCCGCTCCCCGGTGTTCGTCTTCGTGGTCGAGGGCCCGGAGGACACGTGGAAGGTCGTCCGCACGATGATGGGCGTCACCAACCCTCGCGACGCCGCGCCGGGCACGATCCGCGGCGACCTCGGGATCCTGTTCACCGAGAACCTGATCCACGGCTCGGACTCGCCCGAGTCCGCCGAACGCGAGATCGCCCTCTTCTTCCCAGATCTCTGATCTCTCGGCCCTCTGGTCGGCGGAGCCTCCCGGCGGGCGCTTCGCCATCCGGGTGTCGTCGTTCGAGCGGGTCCGCCGCGTGAGGCCGCTCGATCGAGTGGCCGTCGTCACCCGTTGGCGACATTGCAATCAGGTTACGGACCGCTAGTATCGAGGGGCGGCGCGGAGCGCACTTCGTTCTCGTGACCTGCCCCAGCAGAGGGCGGCCCCTTGGCCTAGCCTGCTGGGTGCAGCCGCCCCATCCACTCGGATGCCACTTCGGGACCACAGAATGGCCGACAAGGTGCTCTCCTCCTTCTCCTCGATCATGGGCCGCGACATGGCCGTCGACCTCGGGACGGCCAACACGCTCGTGTACCTGCGCGGTGAGGGCATCGTCTTGAACGAACCGTCGGTCGTCGCCGTCAACGTCAACGACGGCCGCCCGGTGGCGGTGGGATCTGAGGCCAAGCGCATGATCGGGCGTACTCCCGCCCACATCAAGGCCATCCGCCCGCTCAAGGACGGCGTGATCGCCGACTTCGACATCTGCGAGAAGATGCTGCGCTACTTCATCCAGAAGGTGCACCAGCGCAAGTGGGCCAAGCCCCGCATGGTCATCTGCGTCCCGTCGGGCATCACGCCGGTCGAGCAGCGCGCCGTGCAGGAAGCGGCCGAGTTCGCCGGAGCGCGCAAGCCGGCCTACATCATCGAGGAGCCCATGGCCGCCGCCATCGGCGCCGGGCTCCCCGTGCAGGAGCCGACCGGCAACATGATCGTCGACATCGGCGGAGGCACGACCGAGGTCGCCGTCATCTCGCTCGGCGGCGTCGTCACCAGCCAGTCGGTGCGCGTCGGCGGCGACGAGCTCGATGACTCGATCATCCAGTTCATCAAGAAGGAATACAGCCTGGCGCTCGGCGAGCGCACGTCCGAAGAGGTCAAGATGGCGCTCGGCTCGGCGTGGCCTCTCGAGGAAGAGCTGCACGCCGAGATCCGCGGCCGCGATCTCGTGACGGGACTGCCCAAGACGATCGTCACGTCGACCGACGAGATCCGCGAGGCGCTCGAGGAGCCGGTGTCGGCCATCGTCGACGCGGTCAAGGTCACCCTCGACAAGACGCCGCCCGAGTTGGCGGCAGACATCATGGAGCAGGGGATCGTGCTGGCCGGCGGTGGCGCGCTGCTCAACGGCCTCGGCGCGCGGCTCGAACACGAGACGGGCATGCCCATCGTCATCGCGCCGAACCCGCTGTACTGCGTGGCCATCGGATCGGGTCAGTCGCTCGAGGAGTTCGAGGCGCTCAAGGGCGTGCTCTTCTCGTCCAACAGCAACTGATAGGCGCGCCAGCATGGCCCTGTCGCGGCGGATCGGCCGATCCCGGTTCACTCTCGTTCTGCTCGTGCTGACCTCGCTCACGCTGGTCACCCTCGATTTCCGGGGCTTCGGGCCCATCGACCGGGCCCGCAGCGGCGCCCTGTCGGTCCTGTCGCCCGTCGGCCACGCCGCCCAGTCGGCGTTCCGGCCCGTCTCGAACGTGTGGGACGGCGCCTTCCAGAACGACGACCTCAAGAAGCGCAACGCCGCCCTGCAACGCCAGGTCGACGAGATGAGGAGCAAGATCGCGACCGGTCAGGTGGCCGAGCAGTCGAACCAGCAGCTGCTCGAACAGGTCGATCTGCCCTTCGTGGGCCAGCTCCCGACCAAGGTCGCGCCGGTCGTGTCGGGCGCGGTGGCCAACTTCGACGACACCATCCAGATCGGCCGCGGGACGCGTGACGGCATCCGCAAGAACATGCCCGTTGTAGTGGGAACCGGCCTGGTGGGTCTGGTCGTCCAGGTCTCGCGCGACCAGGCGGTGGTCAAGCTCATCACCGACACGTCCTTCAACGTCGGTGTGACGGTGCTCGGCACCGACATCGGGGGATCGTCAGGCGTCGAGGGGGTGGCCACGGGGCAGGGCAACAGCCGCCACATCACGGCCACCGTCGACTCGGGCGTCAACGTGAAGAAGGGCGACATCCTCGTCACGAGGGGAGAGCCGGGGAGTCCGTATCCCACGGGTCTGCCCGTTGGAACCGTCGCGTCGGTGTCGCCGAACAACAACTCGCTGCAGCAGTCCCTCACCGTCGACCTGCTCGCCGACGTGCTGAACCTCAGCTACGTCAGCGTCGTGCTCTGGAATCCCAGCCCGTCATGAGACCGGCGAGTCGAGCAGTGCTCGATCCCAAGGGGATCCGTCGATGAAGGCCGTCGTCCGCGTGGCGCTCGTGCTGATCACGGCGGCGGTGCTCGAACAGGGTCTGTTCTCGCAGGTGCGCATCGTCGGGGCCGCCGGCGACGTCTTGTTGCTGTGCGCCATCGCCGCCGGTCTCGTGGGCGGCCCCGACGCCGGTGCCCTCGTGGGGTTCTTCGCCGGGCTCACCCTCGATCTGCTCACGCCCACACCCATGGGCGTCGGCGCCTTGGCCTACTGCCTCACGGGCTATGCGATCGGCCTGGCCCAGGGCACCACCGTCCGGATGTCGCGCTCGCGGCCGCGGGTCCTGGCCGCCGCCGGCAGCGTGCTCGGGATCATGGTCTACGTGGTCGTGTCGATGATGGTCGGTCGCTCGGGGCTCTGGAACAGCCATCTGCTGGTCGTCCTGCTGGTCGTCGCCGGGATCAACGTCGTGCTCATCGGCCTCGCCGTCCGCGTCATGCGGTGGGCGCTGGGCGAGTCGCCGCGGAGCTGGGCCACCGTCCGATGAGCGCCCTCTCGACCACGCCGATGGTCGCCATCTGCTCCCGAAGGGCCGGGGCGCCACCGCCCGGGCCGGCGGCCGTGGTGGACTGGCGGCACTGATGGAAGCCCAATCCCCCCGGCTGCGCCTGAGCATCATCGCCGTCGTGGTGGTCTCGTTGTTCGGGGCCCTCTTTGCTCGCATGTGGTATCTGCAGGTCATGGTGGCGGGTCGCTACCAGCTGCAGGCCTCGGCCGACCGCGTCCGCACGGTGCAGATCGACGCGCCCCGCGGCCTCATCTACGACGACAAGGGCCGCGTGCTCGTGCAGAACCGCACCTCGCTGGTCGTGACGATCGATCCTGCCCTGTACGACAAGATGACCCCGGCGGTGCAGTCCGATCTGCTCCTCCGGGTCGCCACCGAGCTGACCACCTCCGGCGTCCCGACCAAGGTCGACAAGATCAGGGCCACGCTGGCCGACAAGCAGTACAACCAGCTCCAGCCCATCCCGGTCGCCATCGATGTGCCCAGCGACGTGAACCTCTACTTCGCCGAGCGGGCTGACGAGTACCCGTCGGTGGCGGTCGAGCGCGAATCGGTGCGCACGTACCCGAATCAGACGTTGGCCGCCAACGTGCTCGGCTACGTCGGGCGGGTCTCCGACATCGAGCTGAAGAGCCAGCAGGGTGGCTACCCGGCGACCAAGAAGATCGCCAAGCCCTACCAACCCGACAGCGAGATCGGCAAGAGCGGCGTCGAGGAGACCTACGAGGACTACCTCCGGGGCACGCCGGGCATCCAGAAGATCGAGGTCGACGCCAACAACAACCCGGTGCGGGTGCTGAGCGAGACACCTCCGGTTCCCGGTGACAACATCCAGTTGAGCATCGACATCGACGCCCAGGCCTCGGCTGAGACGGCGTTGGCCCAACAGCTCGCCCAGCTCCAGGGCAAGCGCGAGACCGGGACCCATCAGGTGATGAAGGCCCCGGCCGGCTCGGTCGTCGCCCTCAACCCCAACAACGGGGCCGTGGTGGCCATGGCCACCTTCCCCACCTACAACCCGGCCGACTTCGTCAACGGCATCTCGACCGACGAATACAACGCGCTGACCCAGAACGGCGATGACAACAACCCCCTCGTCAACCGGGCCACTCAGGGCCAGTACGCCCCGGGCTCGACGTTCAAGCTGGTCACCGCGACCGCCGCTCTCCAACGGGGGATCATCACGCCGAGCACGCCCTGGAACGACAACGGAACCTACCGGGCGTCGGGCTGCACCGGTCAGAGCCAGAGCTGCCTGTACTCGAACTCCGGTCACGAGCGGCTGGGCACGATCAGTCTGCCGACCGCGATCACCGAGTCCAGCGACACGTTCTTCTACCACCTGGGTGACGTGTTCTGGCACGCCCCGGGCCAGGACGCCGCCCTCCACGACACCGCCGCCCAGTACGGGATAGGGCTGCCGACGGGAATCCCGCTCGGCGGTGAGTCGCTCGGTTTCGTGCCCAGTCACGCGGCCGTCGACGCCCGGGCCAAGGCCTATCCCAAGGCCAACTTCTCCACGGAGTGGCCGCCCGGCCAGAGCATCCTCGCCGCGGTGGGCCAGGGGTACACGCTGGTCACGCCGCTGCAACTGGCCAACGCCTACGCCACCTTCGCCAACGGCGGCACGTTGTACCAGCCTCAGGTCGTGGCCAAGATCCTCAAGCCCAACGGCAATCCTTTGGACCCCAAGAGCGTGCTGTCGGTCCAGCAACCGGTGGTGAAGGGCCACGTCGACCTGCCGCCGAGCATCCGCAACCCGATGTTGCAGGGCTTCACCGGCGTCGTGAGCAACCCGCACGGCACCGCCTACGCCGCCTTCAAGGGCTTCGACCTGGGGGCGGTCCCCCTGGCCGGCAAGACCGGGACCGCTGAGGTCACGGGCAAGGCGGACACCTCGCTGTTCGCCTCCTTCGGTCCGGTCGGTGCCCCGCAGTACACGATCGTGGCCGTGCTCGAGCAGTCGGGCTTCGGCGCCGACGCCGCGGCGCCCGTCGTGCGCCACGTGTGGGAGACCGTGACCGGCCAGGCCCCGACCCAGGTCACGCCCCAGCAAACAGGGATCATCGGCTGATGGCCCTCTCCACGCGCTCCGGTCCCGCCAGCTACAGCGGACGCGACCGCAGCCGCCGCGACCTCTCGGCGCCCTGGCGCCACGTCGACCCGATCCTGTTGGTGTGCACCGTGTTCATCTCGCTGCTCGGGATCATCACGGTCTACAGCGCGACCATCCACGGGATCTCCCATGACCCCAACGGTCCGGCCAACCACCAGTTCCTCTACAAGCAGACGCTGTTCGTGCTCGTCGGGTTCGGGGCCATGGTCCTGGTGGCGAGCATCGACTACCGCAAGTTCCAGGACTGGGTCGTGCCCATCTACGGGGCCATGTTGTTGCTGCTGGCCCTGGTGGTGTCTCCGCTCGGATCCAACGCCAACGGCGCCCAGTCGTGGTACGAGCTCGCCGGCTTCCAGCTCCAGCCGTCGGAGATCTCCAAGATCGCGCTGATCATCGGGCTGGCCGCGCTCCTCGCGTCGTGGAAGGGCGAGATCGACCTGCGTCGCCTCGGCATCGCGCTGGTCGTCGCCGGACTCCCGATGGCGCTGATCATGCTGCAGCCCGACCTGGGTACGGCGCTGGTGTTCATCGCCATCAGCGCCGCCATGCTGTGCGTCGGTGGGGTCCGGGGCCGCTACCTGGCCATCCTGGCGCTGGTGGCGGTCATCGGCGTGGTCGGGATCCTCAAGTCGAACACGTTGGCGTCGTACCAGAAGGACCGGCTCACGACCTTCGTCGATCCGACCAACAACACCCGCGCCGGGTACAACGTCAACCAGAGCCAGACGGCCATCGCCAACGGCCAGATCACGGGGGCCGGGCTCTTCCGCGGTCCCCAGACCCGCCTGGGCTACGTGCCCGAGCAGCAGACCGACTTCATCTTCACCGCCCTCGGCGAGCAGTTCGGTCTGGTCGGGGGTTCGCTGCTGTTAGGTCTGTTCTCCATCGTCGTGTGGCGGATCTGGAGGACGGCCCGTCTGGCCCGGGACTGGTTCGGCACCCTGTTGTGCGTCGGGGTCCTGGCCATGCTGGTGTTCCAGATCTTCGAGAGCATGGGCATGACGATGGGCATCATGCCCGTGACCGGCATCCCCCTTCCGTTCATGTCCTACGGGGGATCCTCGACGGTGGCCTGCTTCGTGGGCGTCGGCCTGGTCCTCAACGTCCACATGCACCGATTTAGGTAGCCAAACTGACGATCTTCGGGCTGGCGGGGCCGGTCCGGTAGCATGCCCCGAAATGAATACGATCTGGCCGCAGCTTGAACCCCTGTTGGCCAAGGTCCAGAAGCCCGCTCGCTACATCGGTTGCGAAGATGGCGCTCAGCGGCCCGACCACCTCCCCGGTCGGGTGGCATGGCTGCTCATCTACCCGGACACCTACGAGATCGGCCTGCCCAACCAGGGCCTGCAGATCCTCTATGAGATCCTGAATGAGCGCACCGATGCGCTGGCCGAACGGACCTATGCCCCGTGGGTCGACCTCGAAGCGCTCCTGCGCGCCCACGATCTGCCCCTCTTCTCGGTCGACTCGCACCGCCCGGCCGGCCACTTCGACCTGCTGGCCTTCAACCTGTCAGCCGAGCTCGTCTACACCAACCTGCTCAACTGCATCGACCTGGCCGGGGTGCCGGTGCGGGCCGCCGACCGACGCCCCGAGCACCCGCTGGTCGTCGCCGGCGGGCACTGCACATACAACCCTGAGCCCCTCGCCGACTTCCTCGACGTGGTCGTGCTGGGTGACGGCGAAGAGGTCGTCGGGGAGATCTCCGAGGTCGTGGCCGAGTGGAAGGCGTCCGAGCGGACCGAGGGATCGCGCCAGGGTGTGCTGCGCCGACTGGCCTCGGTCCCGGGTGTCTACGTGCCGTCGATGTACGACGTCACCTACGCGGGCGAGTACCTGGCGGCGGTCACTCCCCGCTACGCGGACGTGCCCGAGCGGGTCGAGAAGCGCACGATCGCCGATCTGGGCGAGTGGCCCTACCCGAAGAACCAGCTCGTCCCCCTCACCGAGGTCGTGCACGATCGGCTGAACGTCGAGGTCTTCCGCGGCTGCACGCGCGGATGTCGGTTCTGCCAAGCCGGCATGATCACCCGACCCGTGCGCGAGCGCCCCGCCGACCAGGTGCGCACCATGATCGACGAGGGCCTGCGCCGGACCGGCTACGACGAAGTGGCGCTCACATCGCTGTCGACGGCCGACTTCAGTGGCATCGAAAGGGTCGTGCACGACACGGTCACCGACCCGACTCGCACCAACCAGGTCTCGGTCTCCTTGCCGAGCCTGCGCGTCGACGCCTTCACCGTCGGGGTGGCGGCCGAGCTCCAGCGGGCCCGCCGCACGGGGCTCACCTTCGCGCCCGAGGCAGGCTCGTGGCGGATGCGCCAGGTGATCAACAAGCTGATCACCGACGACGACCTCTACGGCGCGGTCACCTCGGCCTATTCGCAGGGCTGGCGGCGCATGAAGCTCTACTTCCTCACCGGGCTGCCCACCGAGACCGACGAGGACACCCTGGCCATCGCCGAGCTGGCTCGGCGCTGCGTCGAGATCGGTTCGCAGCACACCAAGGGCGCGTCGGTGACGGTCTCGCTCGGTGGCTTCGTGCCCAAGCCCTTCACCCCGTTCCAGTGGTTCGGGCAGAACACGGTGGTCGAGCTCCAGCGCAAGGTCAACCTGCTGCGTGACGCGGTGCGCCGCCACCGCGGGGTGCAGATCAAGTGGCACGATCCCAAGGCCACCCTCGTCGAAGGCATCATGAGCCGAGGCGATCGACGCCTGGGCCCCGTCATCGAGGACGTCTGGCGTCACGGTGGGATCTTCCAGGAGTGGTCCGAGCACTTCGACCACCAGCTGTGGGTCGACGCCATGGATCGCGAAGGCCTCTCGATCGACTGGTACGCCTACCGGCACCGCACCGAGCACGAGGTGCTGCCGTGGGATCACATCTCGGCCGGCTTGCACAAGGACTTCCTGTGGCAGGACTGGCGCGACGCGCTCGACCAGCTCGGTCTCGAGGATTGCCGCTGGACCCCCTGCTATGACTGCGGGGCCTGCACCGGATACGGGATCGAACATGTGGTGGCCTCGGCCACGCCTCCCGCCGGCGGCAGCCAGGGCACCGGGCAGAACCTGGTCGGTGTCGGCCGGGGCGGCGCCGTGCCCGTGCAACTCGGGGTGCGATCCTGATGCGCGTCCGCTTCCGGTTCTCGAAGCAGGGCAAGGTCCGCTTCACGAGCCACCGCGACGTGGCCCGGGCGTGGGAGCGGGCGCTGCGCCGGGCGCAACTGCCGGTGGCGCTGACCGAGGGCTTCTCGCCGCGGGCCAAGGTGCACTTCGGGCTGGCCCTGCCCACGGCCCACGAGTCACTGGGCGAGTACCTCGACGTCGACTTCCGCGACGACCTGGAAGCCGACGTCGACGCCCTGCCTGCGATCCTGACCCCCGTCCTGCCCGAGGGGATCACGGTCGACACCGCCGCCGAGATCCCCACCAACCAGACGTCCCTGCAGCAAGCGGTGACCAGCTGCAGCTGGACCATCCAGGCCGTCGGCATCGATCGGGACGAGGCCGAAGCGGCCACGGCCCGGCTGATGGCGGCCGAGACCCTGCCGGTCACCAGGCAACGCAAGGGCAAGGACGTCACCGACGACATCCGCCCGTACATCCTCCAACTGGCCGTCATCGGCCTGCTCCCCGACGTGCGCTCGCCGTCGGGGGAGCGCACCATCGCCCCGAGCGGGGTCGAGCTCGCCGCCGAGCTCGGCACCCAGCCCCGGGGACTCCGTCCCGCCGAGCTGCTCGAGGCGCTGGGGCCTCAGATCAGCGAGGGACGGGTATGCAGGAACCAGCAATGGATCACGCTCGACGGCGCCCGGCACGAACCTCTGCCGGCCGGCGCGACGTCGGCGACGCACGCGACGGCGCGTGCGTCATGAGAAGGGACCCTCCCCATGACCGAATCGGCATCCGAACCCACCGCTCCAGCCCCCGCCAGTGCCTCGGCCGACCGCTCGTCGGCGCCCGCCTCGGGCGCTGCCTCTGCGCCGGCTGATCCCAAGGCTTCGACCGGCGCCGCCACCAGCGCGTCGACGGCGTCGACGGCGTCGACCCCCGACGGGTCGAGCGGGACCGGCCCGAGCAAGGCCCGCCGTCGCGGGTCGAGAGGGGGTCGCAACCGCAGTCGGTCGGGCGCGGCCCGCTCGGCCGACGCGTCCGCCTCCTCGGGCCAGGTCGCCGCGGGCGGCGGAGCGGCGTCGGCCGGCGACGCCAAGTCTGGCGGCTCGCCTGGCGCGGCCAAGGCCGGCGGGACCCGCAAGCGCCCGGCCGGTGACCGCAACCCCGAAGAGCTGCCCGAGCGGTCGATCGAGGGCAAGCCGCGCACCATCGAGGCGGCCGAGAAGGCACTGGTGCGGCGGCCCAAGATCGGTGACAGCCGTCCGGCGCCCGCCGTTGAGTCGGCGGCGCCGCCCAAGGCTCCGGCCAAGCGGCGCCGAGGCGGGCGCGGCCGAAGCGGCGGCTCCAAGGCGACCACGAATGCCGCGCCGGTCGAGGCCATCGTGGCCGAGGCCTACGAGCTCGACGAGGAGGCGGCCAAGGGCCGTCGAGGCCGCGAGCGCAACGGCCGCCCGGTCGGTCGCTACCTGATGACGGTCTCGGTGCAACCGACGGCCACCCAGATCGCCGTGCTCGAGGGTCGCAGCCTCATCGAGCACTACGTGTCGCGCCCGGCCGACGACGTGACCCAGATCCACGGCAACATCTACCTCGGCAAGGTCCAGAACGTGCTGCCGGGGATGGAGGCGGCCTTCGTCGACATCGGCACCCCCAAGAACGCCGTGCTCTACCGGGGCGATGTCCAGTACGAGGCCGAGGACATCGAGGAGAAGGGCTCGAACCCCCGCATCGAGCAGCTCCTCAAGGCCAAGCAGACGATCATCTGCCAGGTCACCAAGAACCCCATCGCCCACAAGGGCGCCCGACTCACCCAAGAGGTCTCGATCCCGGGTCGCTTCGTCGTGCTCATCCCCAACAGCACGACCTACGGGATCTCCAAACGGCTGGCCGACGACGAGCGCAAGCGGCTGCGGTCGATCCTCGATCGGGTGCGGCCCAAGGGCCACGGGATCATCGTCCGCACCGCGGCCGAGGGCGTCAGCGCCGACGAGATCGAGCGTGACGTAGCCCGGCTGCAACAGCAGTGGACCCAGATCGAGGACCTGGCCAAGAAGGCCACCGCCCCGGCTCTGCTCTATCGCGAGCCCGACATGGCCGTGCGGGTCATCCGCGAGGAGTTCAACCAGGACTACCGCGGGGTCATCATCGACGATCGGGCCCTGTTCGAAGAGGTCCGCGACTACGTGGCCGGCATCTCGCCGACCCTGGCTGACCGCGTCGAGTTCTACGATCCCGACGTCGAGCCGCTCCCGCTCTACGAACGTCACCACGTGCACGAGCAGCTGCACAAGGCGCTCGATCGCAAGGTGTGGCTGCCCTCGGGCGGATCGCTCATCATCGAGCACACCGAGGCCCTCACCGTGATCGACGTCAACACCGGCAAGAACGTGGGCACGTCCAGCCTCGAGGAGACGGTGTTCCGCAACAACCTCGAGGCGGCAGTCGAGGTGGCCAAGCAGCTGCGCCTCCGCGACATCGGGGGCATCGTCGTCATCGACTTCATCGACATGGAGATCCGCGACAACCGCGAGCAGGTCATCGGTACGTTCCGCGATGCCCTCGCCCGGGACAAGACCCGTACCCAGGTCTTCGACATCTCCGAGCTCGGCCTGGTCGAGATGACCCGCAAGCGGATCGGCGAAGGCCTGCTCGAGTCGTTCTCGACGCTGTGCCCCGAATGTGAGGGCCGTGGCCTCCTGCTCGATCGAGACCTGCTCATCTGAGGCTCCGACCCGGCCACCACCCCGTTCTGGTGCCGCGGGACGTCCTCAGGAGGTGCGCGCGACGGCACTGGAACCGTTGGGCGGGCGGGGTGAGTTGGTTCGGGCCGGCCCGGTCCAGTAGCGTGGTCCCCCTATGTACGCCGTGATCCAGACAGGTGGAAAGCAGTACCGAGTCACCGAAGGGCAGCGTCTCGATGTCGAGAAGCTGACCGGTGACGAGGTCGAACTGAGGCCGGTGCTCGTCGTCGACGGCGCCACCGTGCTGGCCACCCCCGACGAGCTGGCCGCGGCCACCGTCGGCGCCCGGGTCGTGGGCGAGGCCACCGGGCCCAAGATCAACGGCTTCACCTACAAGAACAAGAGCAACCAGCGCAAGCGGTGGGGTCACCGTCAGCACTACGCCACCATCGAGATCACCAGCATCTCGACCGGCGCCAAGGGCCGGGCCCAGGCCAAGACATCGGCTGAGCCCAAGGCCAAGACCGAGACCGAGACGCCGGCTTCGGCGGACGAGAAGGACGACTAGCCATGTCCAAGACCAAGGGCGGGGGCTCGACCCGCAACGGGCGTGACTCTCGCAGCCAGCGCCTCGGCGTCAAGACCTACGACGGCCACCAGGTCAGCGCCGGCACGATCATCGTGCGCCAGCGCGGCACCCGCATCCACCCCGGCGAGAACGTCGGCAAAGGCGGCGACGACACGCTGTTCGCCCTCACCGAGGGCAAGGTCAAGTTCGGCCAGCGCCACGGGCGCAAGCTCGTCGACGTCCTTCCCGACTGACCGTCGTCTCCGGCTGACCGAACCTTCGGTCAGGACCCCAGGTCGACCCCGTGGGGGAGTTCGTCGAGGGGCCAGTCGAGCAGCTCGACCGCGGCTCGACACGCGAAGCGATCGGTCATGCCGGCCACATGGGCGACGGAGGCAGCGATCGGATCCTCGGTTTCGTCGCGGACCGAGTCGGGAAGCGCGGCGGGATGCTCGGCCAGGTGCTCGACCAGGGCTCGCAGCAGTCGGATCACGGCCGCCGCCTGACGGACCGAGTCGTCCCGTAGGTAGATGCGCTCGTAGTCGAAGGCCCGGAACGCGGCCAGCGCCTCGGCCGCCTCGCTGACCATGGCCACCTGGCCTGACCGGGTCGTGGCGTCGATGACGGCGGTGATGAACGCATCGATCTGGCGGCTCCGGGTCGTGCCGCACCGAGACCCCACGATCTCGGGCAGGTCGGCGGGGGTGACGACGCCGGCAGACACCGCGTCCTCGAAGTCGTGGCACACATAGGCGATGCGGTCGGCCCAGGCCACGACCTCACCCTCCGCCGTCGACGGGGCCGGCCGCGACCACGAGTGGTTGCGGATGCCGTCGAGGGTCTCGGCGCACAGGTTGAGGGGAGCCAGGACGACATCGGCGCCCCATGGAGCGTGATCGAACCCGCCGGCGAGATAGGGCCCGAAGGCCTCTTCGCTGGCGTGCCCGCCCGGCCCGTGACCGCAGTCGTGGCCCAGGGCGATGGCCTCGGTGAGGGGGACGTTGAGGTTGAGGGCGGCGGCCAGCGACCGAGCCACCTGCGCCACCTCGAGGGCATGGGTCAGTCGGGTGCGCTGGTGATCGGCGGGGAACACGAACACCTGGGTCTTGCCGGCCAGGCGCCGGAAGGCGGTGGCGTGCAGGATCCGGTCGCGGTCTCGCTCGAAGCAGGTGCGCAAGGGGTCCGGAGGCTCGTATCGGGCCCGGCGGCCCCCGCCGTCGGCGCGCGTGGCCCCGATGGCGAGCCGGGCCGCCTCGGCCGCCTCACGCCCCACCCGATCGAGCGGAGCCCGAGTCCGCACCGGCGCCGGCGACGGGTGTGCGGTCGACACGCCGGCGATCGACGGGTGGGCGGCCATGGTGTCGCCCCAACGTCGGACCCGACCCCGTCGGGGTGGATCGTCGGCCGAGGTGGGGGAGAGGGAGCGGATCGACACGCCTCCCAATCTACGAAGGGGGTGTGACAACTTGATTGGCCCTCCGGTCGGCGGAGCCTCCCTGCGGGCGCTTCGCCATCCGGGTGTCATCAGGTGAGCGGCTCCGCCGCCTGTTTGGCCCTCCGGTCGGCGGAGCCTCCCTGCGGGCGCTTCGCCATCTCGGTGTCATCAGGTGAGCGGCTCCGCCGCGTCGACGGGTCAGGTCGGGGGTCAACGGATCCTGGTGGTGGCCGTGCTACCAAAGGGGACGAGCCCGTTCGCGGAGTTTTATCGGGCAAATAGTTCACTCGCGCTGGCCATACGACCACGGTACGTGGTTAGATGATGGGCTGCACGATTCCACGGGGCGTGGGTCGGTCGGCTCATTTTCGCTCAGTTCCCTAGCAAAACCAGCCGATAGCCCGTTGAGTAGACACATGTGGAGTGGGGTCATGCGCAGCGATCGCCAGCGAAAGCGAGTGGAGCGAGGCGACGCCCTCGACGCGCCCGGCCCGCTGTCGTGGTGACCGGGGGACGGTCATCGCCGAGGCGGCCTTCCTGACCCCCTTCTTCGTCACCCTGATCTTCGGCATGCTCGAGTTCGGCGGCGCCTTCCGTGACTACCTGACCTCCTCCACCGGCACGGTCAACGGTGCCCGCACGGCGGCCATCTGGGGCAACGACGCGGGAACCGACTGGTACGTCCTGAGCAACATCGTCACGGCGACGGGGGCCATGCCGTTGTCGCAGATCCAGCAGGTGATCATCTACAAGGCGACGGGCACATCGACTGGTCCGCCGGCCGGATGCCTCGCTGCGAAGACGTGCAACACCTACAGCCAGGCCGATCTCCAGGATCTGGGCACGGGCACCACGCCTCCCACGACCCCCCTCGGGGCGAACTGGGCCGCGGGCACCCACGCCGATCAGAACACCTGGATTGCCACGACCCGCGACGTGCTCGCCTCTGATCCGACGACCAACCCGGACGGGCCCGACTTCGTGGGCGTCTACATCAAGGTCATCCACCCCTGGATCACCGGACTGTTCGGGAGCAGCATCACCTTGACCAGCAACACCGTCAGCCAGCTCGAGCCCCAGAAGCTGGCCTCATGAGGCCCCGCAAGGCACGCCTGGCCGCGCCGGCGCCTCGCCTCAAGGGCGACGAGGGCGCCCTGATCATCGAGCTGGCGTTCGTCGCCCCGCTCATGGTCATGCTGTTGCTGGGCATCTTCGAGTTCGGCACAGCCTGGCGCAACAAGACCATCGTGGTCAGCGCCCTCCGAGCCGCGGCCCGCATCGAATCGCAGAACCCGAAGACGGCCAACGTCGACCAGACGGCGATCCAGACCTTCATGGCGGGCATCAGTGGACTGACCAACATGCACCTCGAGCGCATCGTGATCTACGACGCACCAGCCCTCGGGTTCGCCCCGACCAACTGCCGCACCACGGCGATCTCGGCCACGACCCTGACCCCCTTGGGTCGAGGTTCACCATCCCCGTCCACGCCCGTCGCGGGCACGAACTGCAACATCTACAACAACGCCATGGCCTACTCCGTCGCGTCGGGCGCTCCGCCGGCCGGTGTGTTCAACAGCGCGTGCGGATCGTCGACCTGGCACCAGTTCTACTGTCCGGCCCTCCGCGCCAACACGCTGAATGGCAGCGGAGGTGGCCGCGACCTGATCGGTGTCTACGCCGAGTTCACCTACACCGATGTGACCAACCTGATCCCAGGCGGAACGATCACCTTCACCGATCAGGTTTCCTACACCGCCCAGCCGATCGGTCTGAGTCGACCCGAGGATGACGATGCCAAGCACAAGACGATCGAGCCGGCGCCGATTCCGAGGGCGAAAAGGGCTTCATCCTCGCCCTGACTGGGCTGTTGCTGATCCCGTTGGTCATCTTCACCGCCTTCGCGGTCGATCTCGGGGCGTGGTACGCGCAGAGCGGCCAAGCAGCAACGCGCCGTCGATGCCGCCTCGCTGGCCGGCGTGGTGGCCCTCCCCAGCCAGTCGAATGCCATCACCGCAGCCCGAGCCTCGCTCAAAGCCAACGGCTTCGACATGAGCAGCGTCACGTGCAACAGCGGCACGACGGTCACCTCCAGCGTTCCGTGCGCGTTCGACTTCCCGAACGGCGCCGGCCAACAGATGACCGTCACGTTGTTCCAGCCGGCGACGCAGTACTTCTCGGGCATCGTCCTCAAGGGCGAGAGCCTCATACGCCACGCCACCGCGGTCTACAACCTCCACATCCCGCTGGGCAGCCCGACCAACACGTTCGGCAACGACCCCCGACGAGGTCTGGCGCCCAACCGAGCCTGTGGGGCGCCATCAACGGGCCGTTCAGCAATCACGAGGATGGCGACCCCTACGCAACCGAGTGCGGCGGAGAGAACGGCGGTACGGCTACGAGCTGTGGCGACCACTGACCAACGTGGTGCGACGATCGTCAACCCGAACCCCGCAGTACAACCCCGCCGGCTACGAATGGGGCATCGACGTCCCAGCAGCCGATGCGGGCAAGTCGGTCACCGTCTCGATCTACGATCCGTCATTCGGCCCGAACAGCGCTCCTGAGCGAGGCCTATTCGGGGAACAGCACAGGCTTCGCGACCTCCTACCAGCTGTTCAAATCGACCACCTCCTTTGCCAACGTCTCGGTCGACCAGTCGCTCGGCATGAACTCGGTCGCCAACGGTCCGTCCGGCGGATCACAGGGTCTGAACCTCTGCACAGGTGGGACGCTCGGCTACAAGGTGTTCGCCGCCGCCTCCACGGTCGGACAGAACGCGTGGTACGACCTGTGCACCTTCACGGTGCCAAGCACATGGAACGGTGGGATCTACCCCCTGCAGGTCAAGTCGAGTGCCATCCCTGGAGTCACCGATTCCGGCACCGGATACAACGCCTACTCGGTCCGGGCGACGACCAATGGCTCGACCCCGATTTCGGCGTACGCGCTGAACAACCTCTCGATCTGGACACCGAGTGCGACCACGGCGCGGTTCTATCTCGCGAACATCGGCCCGCAGTATGCCGGCCACACTCTCGTGGTCGATCTGTACGACCCTGGTGACGGCAACGCCGGCAACTACTTCATGCAGATCCTGGCCCCGCCGGCCGGAGCCCCGGCGTCGTGCCGACAACAGGGACGCCGGTCTCGTGTCTCTACTCTGATCCGAGCGCGACCATCGGAGCCACGCCGACAAATTCATCGACGGACTGCAACATCAAGACGAGGGACTCTTCGGCCGGGTCGATATACAACGAACGATGGTTGCGGGTGCAGATCACGATTCCGGGATCGGTCTGCACGACGACCTCGACCGACTGCTGGTGGTCGATCAAGTACACGTTCGGCGGCGTTCCCACCGACCGCACGGTGTGGGTGGTCAACGTGCTCGGCGACCCCGTCCACTTGATCAACTGATCCGGTCGCGATCGCGGACGTTTCGAATCTGTTGACTGGGGCGGCCTGCGGGCCGCCCTAGTCTTGCGTCATGTCCGGCTTCGTCGACGAGTGCCAGCTCAACGTGCGGGGCGGCGATGGCGGGGCCGGCTGCGTGTCGACTCGACGTGAGGCCCATGTGCCCAAGGGGGGGCCCGACGGCGGCGACGGCGGACATGGCGGCGACGTGTGGCTGGTGGCCGACCGGAACGTGGCTTCGCTCCTGGCCTTCCGCGACCACCCCCATCGGCGGGCGCCCAGCGGCACCCACGGCCAGGGCAAGAAGAAGCACGGGGCGCGGGGTAACGACCTCTTGGTGGCCGTGCCCGAGGGCACCGAGGTCCGCGACCGCGACGGTGTGCTGCTGGCCGACCTGGTCCACGCCGGCGACCGGTGGCTGGCCGCCGCGGGCGGTCAGGGCGGCAAGGGCAACGCCCGGTTCCTCTCGAACCGCCGCCGAGCCCCGTCCTTCGCCGAGCAGGGCGAGCGCGGCGAGGAGCGGTGGTTGCAGCTCGAGCTCAAGCTGATGGCCGACGTGGCGCTGGTCGGCTTCCCCAACGTGGGCAAGAGCACCCTCATCTCGCGCATCTCGGCGGCCAAGCCCAAGATCGCCGACTACCCCTTCACCACGCTCGAGCCCAACCTCGGCGTGGTGCGCTCCGACGACGACGAGTTCGTGGTCGCCGACATCCCCGGCCTGATCGAGGGCGCGAGCGAGGGCCGGGGGTTGGGTCACCAGTTCCTGCGTCACATCGAGCGGGCCCGGGTGCTGGCCCTGATGGTCGATCTGGCCGAAGGCACGACCCAGCCGGCGCCCGCCGATCAGGAGCGGATCCTGCTGCGCGAGCTGGGCCGCTACCGACCCGACCTGCTCGACCGGCCGCGGGTGGTGATCGGGTCACGCCTCGATGTCGCCGGCGACCGGGTTGCCCGGCGGGCCGCGGCGATGTCGAGGCCCGACGAGCGTGACGACGGGTCCGATGAACCGGTCCGAGGAGGCATCGACGTGGCCATTTCGGCCATGACCGGCGACGGGCTGCCCGAGCTCGTGGGCCGGCTGGGGGCCGAGGTGAGCCGCGCGCGCGAGACCGAGCCGGCGGCCGAAGGGTTCGTGATCCATCGTCCCGTCGGCGAGGGCATCCGCATCGAACGAGGCGACGACGGCAGCTTCCACGTCGTAGGTCGCCAGGCCGAGCGGGCGGTGGCCTTGTCGGATCTCACCAACCCCGACGCCCTCGACTACGCCCACTTCAGGCTGCGCAAGCTCGGCGTCGACCAG
The DNA here is from genome assembly GCA_963734965.1 of uncultured Microthrixaceae bacterium. Lineage (GTDB taxonomy): Bacteria > Actinomycetota > Acidimicrobiia > Acidimicrobiales > Acidimicrobilacustridaceae > UBA4742. Next base: position 1,272,995 of record CAVTJK010000003.1, read on the forward strand.
GCCCTGGCCCGAGCGGGCGCGTCCGAGGGGGATCTGGTGACCATCGGCGCCCTCAGCTTCACCTATGAGCCGGACGGGGGCTGACGCGTGGCAGACGACACGACGATCGTCGTGGTCAAGGTCGGCACGTCCTCGATCACCGACGGTCACGGCGAGATCGTCCGCGGCGCCATCGACAAGCTGTGCGCCGACGTCGCCCGCGTGCGCGCCGAGGGCTACCAGGTCGTCATCGTGACCTCCGGCGCGATCGCGGCCGGCCTGCCCCTGCTCGGACTCGGCGGCGACCGGCGTCCCCGCGATCCGGTCACGCTGCAGGCCGTGTCGGCCGTCGGCCAGATCCGGTTGATGGACGTCTACCACGATGCGCTGGCCGCCCACGGTCTGATCGCCGGCCAGGTGCTCATCGCCCGGCTCGACTTCGTCGATCGCCGTCAGTACCTGCACGCCCGGGGGATGCTCTCGCGCATGCTCGAGCTCGGCGTCGTCCCGGTCGTCAACGAGAACGACGCCATCGCCGACGACGAGATCCGCTTCGGTGACAACGATCGGATCGCCGCGCTGGTGGCCCATCTCATCGGGGCCGACACCCTCGTGTTGCTCACCGATACACCGGGTCTGCTCACGGCCGACCCTCGGCTGGACGAGAGCGCCTCGCTGATCGAGGAGATCGTCGAGGTCGACCACGAGCTCGAGGGGTTGGCCGGGGGCGCAGGCACGGCCCGGGGCAGCGGCGGGATGACCACCAAGATCGCCGCGGCCAAGATCGCCTCGTGGTCAGGAGTGCGGACCGTGATCGCCGACGCGGGGCGGGCCGACGTGGTCGTCGACGCCGTGGCCGGCACCGCCGGGGTCGGCACCGTCGTGTTGCCCCGCAGTCGCCGCCTGCCCGCCCGCAAGCTCTGGATCGCCTTCGCCGTCGGGTCCCAGGGCGTCATCACCGTCGACGACGGGGCCCGGCTGGCGCTGCTCCGCGGCGGGACCTCGCTGCTGGCCGCCGGCGTCACCGGCGCCCTCGGCTCCTTCGACGCCGACGATGCCGTCGAGGTGGCCGGCCCCGACGGGGTCGTGTTCGCCAAGGGCCTCAGCCGCCTCGACGCCGGCGGGGTGAAGGACGTCGCTGGTCGGCGCAGCACCGAGATGGCTGATGGGACGCCGGCGTGGGTCATCCACCGCGACGATCTGGTGATGCTCCCCTAGACCGATCCAACCGTCCCAACCTGTGCCGCAACGCGCGCCTGGGGACTCACTTCACGGCACAGGTTCGCCCGGTCACCCGTTCCTGTGCCGCAACGCGCGCCTGGGGACTCACTTCACGGCACAGGTTCGGCGTGGCGGAGCGAGTAGGTCAGGCGGTTTCGGGCTTGGCCGGCTCGGCCGCCGCGGTCGCCGTCGAGGTGTCACCGCTGGCCAGCGCCTCGGTGTTGACGGTGGCCGCTTCCTCGAGCAGCTTCTGGGCGTCGGCCTCGCTCGGCGGCAGGCCCAGCTGGGTGCGGATCTCGGCCAGCCGCTCCTGGGCCTGGTTGTCCATCGTCGCCGCCTCGATCTCGAGCATGCGATCGCTCACGTTGCTCGTGCCGAGCTCAGCCACGCCCTTGGCCTTGGCGTAGCGCGCCTCGATCTTGTCGCGGATCTCGTTGAAGCTCGGGACGTCTTCGCCCACGGCCTCGCCGAGCGAGCTCATGGCCGTGTTCATCTGCTCCTGCATCTTGGCCTGGTCGAGCTGGCTCAGGAGCTTCTGGCGCTCGGCCAGCTTGGACTGCAGCGCCGTCGCGTTCTGGGCCACGGCCGCTTTGGCCTGCTGGGCGGCCTGTGAGGACTGCAAGACGATGGCCTTGGTGTCATCGATCTCGTTCTCCATGGCGATCAGCCGGTTGGCGAAGGCCTCGGCGGCGGCGCCGTACTCGGTCGCCTTGGCCGTGTCGCCGTCGTTGCTGGCCCGATCGGCCATGAGCACTGCTTGGCGGGTGTTGGTCGTCAGCTTCTCGTACTCGCCCATCTGCCGATTGAGGCGGAGCTCGGCCTGCTTCTGGTTGGCGATGACGTTGGCGGCTTGATCCTTGAGCCGCTTGTGCTGATCCTGGGCCTCGCCGATCGCCTGCTCGAGCTGGACCTTCGGATCGGCCCGCTCGGCGAAGCGGCTGTCGGATTTGGCCGTGTAGTACTTGATGCGGCGCTTGATCGAAGTCAGCAGACCCATCCAGTCAGACTACTGCCACCTCAGGCCGATGGAAGCGGCACGGCTGCCGATCGAGGCCAGCGCGGCCGGGTCCGGGGCGCCATCTACGCTGGTCTGATGCAGACGGGGTCCGGCCAGACCGATGGAGCCGCCCTCGTCCGCTCGAGCGGTGTCGTCGCCCTCGGCACCGGTCTGAGCCGGATCTCGGGCCTGTTCCGCACCATCGCGACGGCCATCGTGCTCGGGACGGTCGGCGTCGGGGCCGCCTACAACCTGGCCAACAACACCCCGAACATGATCTACGACCTGCTGCTCGGCGGCGTCCTGTCGGCGACGCTCGTGCCCGTCCTCGTGGCGAACCGCGAGCGCGACGACGACGCCGGCACCGACGCCGTCTTGACGGTGGCCACCGTCTTCCTGGTCGTGATCACGGTCATCGCCATCCTGATCGCGCCGTTCATCGTCCACCTCTACGGCGTCATCGCCCACGCCGGGCCCCACCCGCCCACCGGCGACGAGGAGCAGCTGGCCACCCTCCTGCTCCGGCTCTTCGCGCCCCAGGTGCTGTTCTACGGCCTGGCCACCCTCGGCAGCGCCCTGCTCAACGCCCATCGGCGCTTCGCCGCCGCCGCCTTTGCCCCTGTCGTCAACAACGTCCTGCTCATCTGCGTGCTGATCGCCGCGGGCCGGATCCTGACCCACGACTCCACGGTCGCCCAGGTCGAGGCCGACACCTTCCTGGTGATGCTGCTCGGGCTGGGGACCACGGCCGGGATCGCGGCCATGGCCCTGGTGCTGTGGCCGGCGATCACGATGGCCAAGATCCCGGTGCGCTGGCGCTTCGACGTGCGCCACCCGGCCGTGCGGCAAGTCGCCCGCCTCTCGGGCTGGACCCTCGGCTACGTGGTCGTCAACCAGATCACGCTGTTCGTCATCATCTCGCTCGCCTTCAGCACCCCGGGCGGGGGCGGCGTGTCGGCGTGGACCTACGCCTACCAGTTCTTCCAGCTGCCCTATGGCGTGTTCACCGTGTCGGTCATGACCGCGTTCACTCCCGAGCTGGCCAGCCTGGCGACCGAGAAGGCCTGGCACCGCTTCCAAGACCGGTTCCTCTTCGGGGTGCGGCTGATCGTCCTGCTCCTGCTGCCGGCGACGGTGGTGCTGCTGCTACTGGCCCGGCCGGTTGTGTCAGTGCTGCTGTCCTATGGGCACTTCCACGCGGCCGACGCGCGGATCACCGCCGCCACCGTGGCCGGTCTGGCCTGGGGGATCGTCGGGTTCTCGATGTACCTCTACGTCCTGCGCGGCTTCTATGCCCTGCGCGACACACGGACACCGTTCATGATCAACCTGGTCGAGAACGCGTTGACGCTGGTGTTCGCGTTCGTCCTCGTGAGCGTGACCAAGTCGGGCGTCGAGGGGTTGGCCTGGGCGTGGTCGCTGGCCTACATCATCTCGGCGGTGCTGGCGTTCCTCGTGCTCCGCCATCGGGTCGGGCCCTTCGGATTCGCGCTCGCGGTGCGCACGACCGTCCCCGTGTCACGGATGGTCGTGGCCGCCGCCGCCATGGCCGTCGTCGTGGGGATCGTCGCCCACCTGACGGCTCCGACCGGAGCGGGCGCATGGTTCGCCGTCTTCGTCGGCGGCGGGCTCGGGTTGGCCGTCTACTGGGCCCTGCTCCAGGTCATGAGGGTGCCCGAGATCCGCGAGATCCCCCGACTCGTCGGTCGTCGCTGACCGGCGCCGCCACCGGCTGGACATTCGCGGAAGTCGCGGCGCAGGCGCGGCTCTGACCCCCCGGGCGCTCCCGGTGGCTGCCACCATGAGACGGTGCCGGGAACACCGATCGTCGTCGATGGCTTGGGCCACACCTATCGATCACCGGCCGGCGAAGTGGTCGTGCTGGCGGGACTGGACCTGATCGTCGAGGCCGGGGCCCACGTGGCCCTCACCGGCGCGTCGGGATCGGGGAAGTCGACGCTGCTGTGCCTCCTCGGCGGGCTCGAGGCCCCACAACGAGGATCCGTCGTCGTCGGCGGCCGCGACCTGGCCGCGCTGTCCCGGTCGGATCTGGCCGCCTTCCGCCGAGAGACGGTCGGATTCGTGTTCCAGCACTTCGGCCTGCTCGAGGCGCTGACCGCGGCCGAGAACATCGAGCTCGCCTGCGCGCTGGCCGGCGTCTCGCCCGCCGATCGCCGTCGGCGGGCCTCGACGCTGCTCGACGCCGTCGATCTGGGCGACCGGGCCGGGCATCGGCCGATCGAGCTCAGCGGTGGGGAACGTCAACGCGTGGCCATCGCGCGGGCGTTGGCCAACGAGCCCGAGCTGATCCTGGCCGACGAGCCCACCGGCAACCTCGACGACACCAGCACCCACCGCGTGATGTCGTTGCTCGAAGCGCTGCCGGCCGACCACGGCTGCACGCTCGTCATCGTCACCCACGACTCGACCATCGCCGATCGGGCCGAGCGCCGGCTCGATCTGGTGGGGGGCCGACTGGTCGAACAGCCAGCCGGGTCGCGCGAGACGAGCGCCAGTTGAGCGGGTCCCGGTCGTGAGCTGGCTCGACGCCGTCAGGCTGGCCGTCAAGACCGTCCGGGGCCGTCCCGGCCGGGCGGTGCTCACGGTGATGGGGGTCGCCCTGGCTGCGTCGCTCCTGACGGCTCTGCTCACCATCTCGACGACGGCCGAGACCCGGGTGCTCGACCAGCTGAGCACCGGCGGACCCCTCGCCGGCATCAAGGTGGTGGCGGCGGCCCCCGATCCGAGCGAGATCGATCAGGACGATGCCAAGCCGGGCAAGCCCAAGGTGCTCGACGACGCCGCACTGCGGAAGATCCGGACGCTCCCCGATGTCCGCGACGTCGTGCCCGTCGTCAGCAGCCGCATGTTCGTGCTGACATCGACCCGCACGGCCAAGGGCAAGCGGGTCAGCCCCTTCTTCGACGACGTCGTGGGCATCGACGTGACCAAGGCCGATCAGCTGCCCATCACCCTCGTCGCCGGGCGCCTCCCCGCGGCGGGCTCCCAGAGCGAGGTGGTGGTGACGCAGGGCTACCTCGAGCGGCTCGGCCTCACCCGCCTGCAGGCCACGCGGGTGGTCGGCACGCAGGCGATCCTGGCCTCGCCGCGGGTCATCGACGATGGCGGTCAGAGCCGCTTCCAGGGCCGGTGGGCCAAGATGACCATCGTCGGGGTGGTGGCGCAGGACGCCGGCACCGGCGAGCTCCTGACGACGACGACGGTGGTCGACCAGGCTCGGGCCTGGTCGCAAGGCGGCGACGATCACGGCGAGTTCCTCGCTCGGGACTCGGACGGGATCGTGTCGCCCTACGCCGGGGTGTTCGTGGTCGCCCGCGGACTGGACAACGTGGCCAAGGTCCGTCTCGAGATCACGTCCGTCGGGTACTCGACCAGCGCGCCCGAGAACCTGATCGCGTCGGTGCGTCGCTACCTGCGCGTCGTGGAGATCGTGCTCTCGGCCGTGGGCCTCATCGCGCTGATGGTCGCCGCCCTCGGGATCAGCAACGCCATGTTGGCGGCGGTACGCGAGCGTCGGCGCGAGATCGGCGTGCTCAAGGCCATCGGCGCCCGCGACCGCGACATCTACCGGACCTTCCTGCTCGAAGCCGGCACCCTGGGTCTGATCGGCGGGGCGATCGGCACGTTCGCCGGATGGCTGATCGCCTTGGCCGTCGGTGAGGTCGTGAACGGCTACCTCGCCCAGCAGCGCTTGGCCGGCGTCCACCTGTCGCTACCGCTTTGGGTCATCCTCGGCGGTCTGATCGGATCGACGGCGCTGGCCCTGCTGGCCGGGACCCTGCCCGCCGCCCGAGCGGCGAGGATGCCGGCGCGCGAGGCGGTGGCCGGTGTCTGAGCTTCGAACCGCACCCGGCGGCTCGGCGCGGGCCCTCGTCGTCACCCTGGCCCTCACCGTCCTCGCCCTCGCCGCGGTCGCGTGCTCGTCGTCGGCTCCCACCGTGGCCGAGCCCCCGTCGGGAGCCGGCCCGAAGCCCGCGACCCTGGTCACGATGGGTGGGATCCAGACCTCGAACCTCGACTTCCAGACCGACCGGCGAGACACGCTGGACCCAACTCGTGTTCACCCGCGCCCTGCCGGCCGCCGCCGTGCTCGTCAACCTGGCCGGTGACAACGACGTGACCGCGTCCAGCGCGCTCGGCACGCAGCTGCCCCAGCTGGAGGGGTTGCACCCGACGGTGGTCACCATCTGGGTCGAGTCGGCCGACGTCCGCGAGTCCACGCCTCCGGGCGACTACCAGTCGGAGCTGGCGCAGCTGGTGGCCGGCGCGCGCCGGGCGGGGGCTCGCAAGGTGCTGCTCCTGACCCCATCGTCGGACCAGCAGGATCTCGCCGGCGGTTTGGCCGACACGGTCGAAGCGGCGGCGCGAGAGACCGGCGCGACGTTCGTCAACCTCGGCGACACCAGCGATCGCTACTCGGACGCGGGTCAACGCCGCATCGCCGACGACGTCATCGCGGCCTTGCGCTGACGATCCGCGTCGGCCGCCGTCGTACCCGGCGTTCCCGATCCACACAGGTAACCTGGCGCCCGTGACCGCGGCCGATCAAACCGACTCCCACGTGCCCGTCGCCGAGCTGGGTCGGCGGGCCAAGCGGGCGTCACGGATGCTGGCCACCGCGCCGACCGGACAGAAGAACAGCGTGCTGAGCCTGGCCGCCGATCTGCTGGTCGATCGCGCCGACCACGTGCTCTCGGCCAACGAGGCTGATGTCGAGCAGGCCCGGCGGGATGACGCCAGTCCGACGTCGCTCGACCGGCTGACCCTCACCGCCGCCAAGCTCGAGGCGATGGCCGCCGGGCTGCGACAGGTCGTCGACCTGGCCGACCCCGTGGGGGAGGTGCTCGATGGGTGGACTCGACCCAACGGGCTGCGCATCCGCCGGGTGCGGGTCCCGCTCGGCGTGGTCGCCATCATCTACGAGAACCGCCCCAACGTCACCAGCGATGCCGCCGGGCTGTGCCTCAAGGCCGGCAACGCCGCCTTCCTCCGCGGCTCGTCGAGCGCGCTGCGCTCGAACATCGTGATCGCCGACATCCTCCGCGAAGCGGCGATCAAGCACAGCGTGCCCGCCGATGCGGTGCAGCTGATGACCGACACGTCGCATGCGGCCGCGGTCGAGTTCATGCGCCTGCGCGGCTCGATCGACTGCCTGATCCCGCGGGGTGGGCCGTCGCTGATCCGCTCGATCCTCGACAACGCGACGGTGCCCTATGTGATCGACGGCGACGGCAACTGCCACGTCTACGTCGACGAGTCGGCCGACCTCGACATGGCGCTCGCCATCGTGGTCAACGCCAAGACGCAGCGTCCGGGCGTGTGCAACGCCGCCGAATCCCTCGTGGTCCACGAGCGGGTCGCGGCCGAGTTCTTGCCGGTAGTGGCCCACGCCCTCGACGGGGTCGAGCTGGTGGGCGACGACGCCACCCGCGCGCTGGTCCCGTCCGCCGGTCTGGCTGACGACGACGCCTACGCCACCGAGTTCCTCGATCTGAAGCTGTCGGTGAGGGTCGTCGACTCACTCGATGAGGCCATCGACCACATCAACCGGTTCGGTTCGGGCCACAGCGAGGCCATCGTGACCGCCTCGCTGGACGCAGCCCGCCGCTTCACCGACGAGGTCGACGCCGCCGCCGTCCTGGTCAACGCGTCGACTCGATTCGTGGACGGCGAGGAGTTCGGCTTCGGGGCCGAGATCGGCATCTCGACCCAGAAGCTCCACGCACGCGGCCCGATGGGGCTGCGCGAGCTCACCACCGCCAAGTACATCGTCGAAGGCTCGGGCCAGACCCGGACCTGATTCAGATCCGCAGAAGCGGTTGTTCGGGCTCGACCGCCTCCCGCGGCCGGCCGGGTCGGCGGCGCTCGACGAAGGCGGCCGCACCCGTTGCGGCGAGGATCGTCAGTGGGACGTCTGCTGGAAGTCGGCTTCGAAGGTCGTCTCGCCCAGCGGGTCCCAGAACCCCCAGGTGCGCCCTTCTCGCGGAACACGACGAGGGGTAGGCGACTCAGATGGGCATCGGCGTAGCGCCACGCCTCGGCGCGCAGCGGCGGGTCGGCGGTCGACTCGTCCTGTGGATCAGGCAAGCCGATCGATCCGGCCAGCAGCACGACCCGCCACACCGACGGGTGCTCGTGGAAGCGGTACGCCAGGAGGATGCTGATGGTGACGACCGGTAGCACCAGCGTTTCGGACAGCAGGGCCCGCTCCCACAACCAGAAGGCGGGCCAAACGGCGGCGATGGTGGCCGCGAAGAGGCCGGCCCGGTCTCCGGCAATCCGCCGGCCGGTGACACCGACGAGAGTGACCGTGATCGTGCCGATGACCGCGGCGACCAGCTGTTGTTCGAGCAGGGTGTGCAGACCCAGGGCGGCGGCACCGGTGAGCAGCAACGACCAGGCGGGAGGATGCAGCGCCGATACGCCGCCGTTGGCCGGGCTCAGGAACCAGTGCCCCTGGGCGTTGGCGTTGGCCTGCAGGAAGTACCCGAACCCGTCGCCGGTCAGGAACCAGTGCTGTACGGCGAGGGCATAGACCACGCGAAGGACCAGGCCCGCGCCGGTGATCAGGCCCAGCCATCGCCAGAACGCCGCGATCGGCGCCGGTAGCGGCGCGATCGGGTCGCGGTGGCGCTGTCGAAGCATGCGAACGTGTCACCTCCGGAGCCGGCCCGGGAATTGGGCAGTCTTCCATGGATCCCCGACCGGGATCCTTCTTGACCGAGCGGTCAAGGCGCCCGGTAGGCTGCAGCGATGGATTACCGCTTCGAGACCGTTGACGATGTCCGCTCCCGGCTCAGGTCGGTCGACTACCTCTCCGACGAGGGCATCGCCGGGGTCGTCTACCTGGCCGATCGGCTGGGCAAGCCCATCCTCGTCGAGGGTCCGGCCGGCACGGGCAAGACCCAGCTGGCCAAGTCGGTGGCCGAGGCGACCGGTGCGCGGCTGATCCGCCTGCAGTGCTACGAGGGTCTCGACGAGTCCAAGGCCCTCTACGAGTGGAACTACAAGAAGCAGTTGCTGCGCATCCAGGCCGAGCGCAACAGCGACGCCAGCTGGGACGACATCGAGACCGACATCTTCTCGGACCAGTTCCTGTTGACCCGACCGCTGCTCGAGGCCATCCGCGCCGACGATCCGGTCGTGTTGCTCATCGACGAGGTCGACCGCGTCGAGGTCGAGACCGAGGCGTTGCTGCTCGAGATCCTCTCCGACTACCAGGTGTCGATCCCCGAGCTCGGGACGGTCGCCGCCAAACAGATCCCACTCGTGTTCCTGACCTCGAACAACACCCGCGAGCTGTCCGAGGCACTGAAGCGTCGCTGCCTGTTCCTGCACATCGACTACCCGGACATGGACCGCGAAAAGGAGATCGTGCTCACGAAGGTCCCCGACATCACCGACAGCCTGGCCGATCAGGTAGCGCGCATCGTGCGCTCGATCCGCCAGCTCGAGCTCAAGAAGGCGCCGTCGGTGTCGGAGACCCTCGACTGGGCGCGCACCCTCGTGCTCCTGGGCATCGAATCAGTGACCGAGGCCGAGGCCGCCGACACGATCAACATCCTGCTCAAGTACCAGAGCGACATCGCCAAGACGGTCAAGGAGCTGACCGACGACAAGAACGGCCAGCGCCGCGCCCTGGGCAAGGTCGCTCCCTGACATGGCTCTTCGGCCACCTCGATTCGAGTCCTGCCCGTGACGGACACGGAGCCGCAGATCTCGGGGGCGCCGATGCTCGAGCTGCTCGCCGGCTTCATCCGCGAGCTGCGCGAGGCGGGCCTCCCGGTGAGCCTGACCGAGAACCTCGACGCCATGGCCGCGGTCAAGCACATCCCCATCGACGACCGTGAAGCGTTCAAGTACGCGCTGGCGGCCACGCTGGTCAAGAACAACACGCACTGGCGGGCGTTCGAGACCGTGTTCGAGGTGTACTTCTCGCTTCGCGGTCGTGAGTACAACCTGACCGACGACCTCGACGAGCTGCTGGCCGCGGCCGAGGACGAGGAGGGCCAGGCTCCTGAAGGCGCCGACGGCGTGCGGGGATCGGGAGGGGCCGGCGACTCGCTCACCCCCGAAGAGCTGGCCGAGATGCTCTATCGGGCGCTGCTCGAGGGCGACGACGCCCTGATGCGGGCTCTGGCTCGCCAGGCGGTCAAGCGCTACGCCGGCATGGAGCCGGGCCGGCCCGTCGGCGGCACGTACTACCTGTACCGCACGCTGCGGAACCTCGATCTCGACGCCGTGCTCGACAAGTTGATGCAACAGGCCAAGCGCGATGCGCCCGAGCCGCTGACGCCCCTCGAGGAACGGCTCGAGCACGACGAGTACGAGTCGCGCATCGAGCGCCTGAAGAAGGAGGTCGAGGCCGAGATCCGCCGGCGTCTCGTCGCCGATCGGGGTGTCGAGGCCATGGCCAAGACGCTGCGCAAACCGTTGCCCGAGGACGTCGACTTCATGCACGCCAGCCGCGAGGAGATGGCGTCGCTGCGCAAGGCGATCTATCCGCTGACCCGCAAGCTGGCCGTGCGCCTGGCCCGCAAGCGCCGCCACGGCCGCAAGGGCCCGCTGGACTTCCGCAGCACCGTTCGACATTCGCTGAGCTACGGCGGCGTGCCCGCCGAGCCCAAGTTCCGCTACCCGAGGCCGTCCAAGCCCGAGATCTTCGTGGTGGCCGACATCTCCGGGTCGGTCGCGGCCTTCGCCCGCTTCACCCTGCACCTCGTGTACGCCATCTCGAACCAGTTCTCGAAGGTCCGCGCCTTCGTGTTCATCGACGGCCTCGACGAGGTGACCCGGTTCTTCGAAGGCGTCGACGACATCGGCGATGCCGTGCATCGCGTCAACACCGAAGCTGACGTCGTCTGGGTCGACGGCCACTCCGACTACGGGCACGCCTTCGAGGTGTTCTGGCAGCGCTACGGCCGGGAGATCGGGCCCAAGACGACGGTCATGATCCTCGGTGACGCCCGCAACAACTACCACGCCAGCCAGGCGTGGGTGGTCAAGGAGATGCAGAAGAAGGCACGCCACGTCTTCTGGCTCAACCCCGAGCCGCGCAGCTACTGGGACACGGGCGACTCGATCGTCGGCGAGTACGGCGTCCACTGCGACGGCACCTTCGAGTGTCGCAACCTGCGCCAGCTCGAGAAGTTCGTCGACTACCTGGCCTGAGCGGTCGCGCCGGCGGTTCGTCCGCCTCAGTCCGCGCCGCTCACTGCACGTGGTGGGACCAGCCGCGCCCGTCCCACCAGCGCGACTGGTGGGCGGCGGTGGGGTCGGGGTACCAGCCGGCGACGGGCAGGTTGGCCACCGCCCGGGCCGCCTCGTCCGACAGCACCCGGGCCAGGGCCGGGGCCAGGACCGAATCGGCCAGCCAGGCCCAGTTCGAGCCCACGTCGATGGCGTTCACGAACGTGAACCGGAACTGCCGACCGTCGACGGTGGCGACCGTGACGCCGCCGCGACCCCACATCGAGCCCGACATCACCCGCACCGAGTCGACCGGAAGGTCGAGCCCGAGTGGCCACAGGTGCACCATCCCGGCGCCCACGGTCAGCACCGCCTTGGGCCGCGACCAGATCGGCTGGATCGTGCCCGAGATCACGGCCACCTTGATGCTCAGACCCCACGGGGGGAGCGGGCCCGTCAGCGCGGCGAGGCCGCGGCGGCGCAGGACGAGGGCGCGGCTGGCGCCGACCGCGTTGATCCCGGCGACGGCGACGACCGCGCTGAGGAACGCGGGGCCACCGAGGCCGACGAGGACCACGATGAGGATGATCGCGGCACCGCCCCCGAGCCACCAACCCAGGGCCCGTCCCCGTTGGCACAGGTCGATCACCGGTGGTCCAGCGGCGGCCGGCTGGGACATCACGAGAAGACCACGGCGACGGTGGCGAGCGGAGTGTTGGCCGTGGCCCGACTGGGGCCGACCACGACGGTGGCCGGCCCGGAGAGCGGCGCGGCGAGCGTGACCACCTGGTTGAACTCGACCGAACCTGGTGCCATCGTCGATGGGTCGACGCCCAGGAGGGTCGTCGTGGTCGACGTGGTGGTGGGGGCGGGCGTCGCTGACGTCGTCACCCGATGGCCCTTGGCATCGAGCACCGCGCAGGTCATGGGCCCCGTGAGCTGGGTCAGCCCTTGGCAGGTGAACGTGGTGGTCAACCGCTCGGCGGGGGCGGGGCTCAGCGGCAGGATCTGCGGGGTCATGTCGGCCAGATCGGCGCGGCTCTGAGGTCCGACGCCGGTCGCCCCGTTGGGCTGGCCTTCGATCAGGAACTGGACCGCTCTGACCCCAGGGAACTGCGTGAGCGTGTACACGACCTGGCCGACCTGAGGCCGGGTGTTGGCCGTCTCGAACTTGCGGCCCAGGTCGACGAGCACGACGTCGCCTTGCTGGGCGATGTTGTCGATCACCACCGTCTTGGCCACGGCGTTGGTGAGACCGGCGGCGACATCGACTCCGTCAGGGCCGGCGATGAGCGTGCGCAACGCCTCGCCGTACGGGTCGGCCGTCGGCGCCGGGCGCCGATGCCCCGGGCTGACCAGCCCGTTGTGCAGGAAGAAGGGAGTGAACCCCGCGGTCTGGGCCGGAGGTTTGACCGTAGTGGTCGTCCCGTGGTCCGTGGACCGGCTCGCGTTCGAGCTGCTGCAGGCCACCACGATCGTCGCCACTGCGACGAGCAGGGCCCACGTCGGACACCTCTTGACCGCGGCTGCCACTGACGTCAACCGATGGCGTCGACGATGTCGTCGTAGGGAGCGAACAACGCCGGTCGGTTGTGCTGCTCGCGCACCAGGATGCCGAGCCGGCGACTCCTCGCCAGCAGCTCGCGTGCCCGCCGCCCGGGCCATGGCCGGGGGAGCAGCTCGGGCGGCAACAGAGGATCGGCGCCGAAGCACTCCTGGAACTTGATGCCGATGATGAGAGCGCCGGGCAGGAAGTCGGCTTCGGCCAGTCGTTCCTTGTTCCGTCGCATCCGTTCGAGCTGCTCGGGCACCCCGTCGTAGACGTCGATGAAGTTCTGGTAGCGGGTTGCCACCTCCTCGATCGGCCAGAGGCGCCTGGCGATCTCTCGGGGGTCGCGGCTGCCGCCCAGCTCGAGCTCGCTCGTCGAGGCCACCATGAGGTGCTCGGTCACGTCCAGGCGGGCGGCCTCGGCGAGGACGTCGGCATCCCAGAGATGCGGTGAGACGTACAGCCCGTTCTGGATCGGCGCGCCGCCGAGCTCGAGCAGGTGATCCCGGAAGGCGTCGCGGGCGGCCCGCTTGGCTTCGGGGATGGCGAAGGCGACCAGGCGCCAGATCCGGTCCCAGCCGCGACCCGCGGCGTCCTGGGCGTAGGCCAGCCGGGTGCGGTCGGCCGACGCCCCCAGGGCGCGCATGCCGGCGGGCGTGGCCCGGAACACCGCGTCGCGGCCATCGCCTTCGCGGGTGAACAGCCCCTCGGCGCGCAGGCGCCGCAGGCACGAGCGAACCTGATCGCCGGTGAGGCCGCAGGCCTCGGCCACGGGGTAGAGCTCGTCGGCCACGATGGTCCCATCGCGATGGGCCATCCCGAGCACCAGGACCCGCGTCGGGATCTCCACGTCGCTGGTCGCGCTCGGGACGGTCGTTTCACTCACGACCACGACTCAACACGACCAGTCCCGACCCGTCAACCTGCTTGGCTCTCCCGTCGGCGAGCCTCCCTGCGGGGGAGGGGGCTGCGCCGTGCGCTTCTTGCGGCGATTGAGGGCGTCCTGCGCCCTTGAAGGCCGCAAGAACGGGAAGGCGTCGGGTCGGCTTGGCTCGGGTCGCCGGGTTCAGATGAGGTGCAGGCCGCACTCGGTCTTGTCACGACCGGCCCACCGACCCGATCGGGGATCGTCGGGGTCGACGGTGGGGACGGTGCAGGGCATGCAGCCGATCGACAGGTAACCCTGGTCGACCAGCGGATTCACCGGCACGTCGTGATCGGCGATGTAGCCGGCCACGTCCTCGTCGGTCCACATGGCGATGGGGTTCACCTTGATCAGGCCGCGCAGGTCTCGAGCGACCAGCGGGGCTTTCACCCGGGTATCGGCCTCGCTTCGGCGCAGACCGCTCATCCACGCCGACTTGCCCAGCAGAGCCCGATCGAGCTGGCCGACCTTGACGGCCGAGCAGCAGTTCTCGGGATCGATCTTCCACAGCTCTTCGTCCTGGCGGGCCACGGTCATGATGCGCAGGTTCAGGCCGTAGCGCCGACGCACCTCTTCGACCGTCGCCAGGGTCTCGGGGAAGTGGTAGCCGGTGTCGATGAAGACGACCTCGATCGCCGGATACACCTTGACGGCCAGGTCGATCAGCACGGCATCGGTCATCGACGCGGTGAGGGCGAGATGGGGGGCGAAGTTGTCGACCGCCCACTGCATGATCTTGGTGGCCGGGAGCCGCTCGAACTCGACGCTCAGCTCGGCCAGGTCGGCGTTGGTGAAGTCATCAGGCGTGCACGGCCGCTCGTCGCGCGTGTCCTGATCGGTGACGGTGTTGGTCATGTCGCGCACTCGGACTCGCCGACCTCGGCGACATAGGGCCCGGTCTCACCGAAGTCGACGTAGAAGTCGGGCGCGTCTTGCGGACTGGGGAACTCATCGAGGTCGCGTAAGCCCTCGGCTATGACCTTGACCCCGCCGACCCGATCCATCCACGACCGGAACACCTCGCCTGCTTCTCGCTCTTCGGCGAATCGGCGAACGACGCGGACGGTGGCCTCCGGCGCGTTGCGGGCCGGGAGGCGCAGGGCCTTCTGACCGAAGTGCATCTGCTCCTGGCCCATGTAGCCGCCGAGCAGCATCTGGTAGCCGGGGGCCGGTTGGCCGTGGGCCCGCCGCTCGGCTCCGAAGAAGCCGATGTCAGAGGCGTGGTGCTGACCGCACGAGTTGGTGCAACCCGAGATGTTGGTGCGAACCCCGCCGACCTCGGCCAGGCCGGCCTCGTCGAGGGCGGCGCCGATGGCATCGGCCAAACCTCGCGACTGGGTGACGGCCAGGTTGCAGGTGTCGGCACCGGGGCAGGCCACGACGTCGCGGGCGAGCTCGGCCCCCGGCTGGGCCATCCCGATGGCGTCGAGACGAGCGAACAAGGTGGGCAGCTGGGCTTCGGTCAGACCCCGGAAGCAGATGTTCTGCCGGTTGGTGAGCCGCACGTCGAGCCCGAGCTCGCGTGTGATCGAGGCCAACGCCCGGAACTGATCGGTGGTGATGTCGCCGAGTCGGGCCCAGGCCATGGCCGACACCGTGCCCTTGGCCACGCCGCGGACGACGTTGGCGTCGACCCAGCGCTCGTAGGGCTTGATGCCCGACAGGGCGACCGGCGTGCCCTGGCCGATGGGCGTCGGCGTCGCGCCGGCGGCACGCCCCGCGGGGGCGTCACCGAGCTTCTGCACGACCTCGGGGATGCCGCCCGGCCAGCTCGACGAGGCCAGGAGGAGGTGGCGGGTCTTGAACACGCGGCGTTGGACCTCTTCGAAGCCCAACTCGTCGACGACCCACTTGAGCCGAGCCCGCAGCTTGTTGTCGCGGTTGCCCGTCTGCTCGAAGACCCGCAGCACCGACTCGATGGTCGGGAGCAGGTCTTCCTTGGCCGTGAACGGCTCGAGGGCGAGGGCCGGATGGGGGTTGGCCCCGAGGCCGCCGGCGATGAACACGCGGAAGCCCTGCTCGACGGTGCCGTCGTCGAGGGTCCGCACCGCGGCGACGACGCCGACGTCGTTGAACATGGCCTGGCCGCAGTCGGTGTCACAGCCCGAGAAGTTGATCTTGAACTTGCGGGGGAGCCGCTGGGCGAACGGATGGTGGAGGAAGTGCTGGAAGGCCGCCTCGGCCCACGGACTGATGTCGAAGGCCTCGTACGGGCAGGCGCCGGCGAGGTGGCAGCCCATCACGTTGCGCACCGTGTCGCCGCACGCCTCGCGCGTCGTCAGCCCTACCGAGGCGAGCAGGCGCATGACCTCGGGCACCTGCTCGAGCTCGACGAAGTGGAACTGCACGTTCTGGCGGGTGGTGATGTGGCCCCAACCCCGGGAGAAGCTCTCGGAGATGTGAGCCAGCATGTCGAGCTGGGTCGCGGTGATGGCCCCGTAGGGCGCCTTGATCCGCACCATCTGGCTGGTGCCGCCCTGGCGTTGGCCGTAGATCCCGTTGTTCAAACGGAAGACCCGGAACACGTCCTCGGGCAGGTCGCCGCTGAGATAGCGCTCGAGTTGGCGCTCGAACTTGGCGATGTCGGCCGAGGACTCGGGATCGATCTCTCGCTGCAGCATCCGCGCCTCGCAGGGGGTCGTGGTTCGGCCGGATACCCACTGGTCAGGTGGGAATTCCGACCAACTGGGTCATGAATCACTGTACTGACCCAATCCTGATCGGACAACTAAGGAATTGCGCCGGCTATTCCCGGTGGCCGAGCACGCGGCGGGCTCAGCGACGAAGCAGGTCGGCCACGCGGAAGGCCAGATCCAGGGACTGACGGGCGTTGAGCCGCGGGTCGCACATGGTCTCGTAACGCGTGCCCAGATCGGCGTCGAGGATCTCCTCGGCCCCGCCGAGGCACTCGGTCACGTCATCGCCGGTCAGCTCGACGTGCACGCCACCGGGCCAGGTGCCGACGGCGCGGTGCGCGGCGAAGAACCCGCTGATCTCGGCCAGCACGTCGTCGAAGTGGCGCGTCTTGCGGCCGCTCGGCGCGGTGAAGGTGTTGGCGTGCATCGGATCGCAGGCCCACACCACGGGATGACCGGAGTCGCGCACCGCCCGCAACAGCGGCGGGAGCAGCTCCTCAGCCGCCGCCGCGCCCATCCGACTGATGAGGGTCAGCCGGCCGGGCACACGGTCCGGGTCGAGGACGTCACAGATCTCGAGCACCTCGTCGGTCGTCGTGGTCGGTCCGATCTTGCATCCGAGCGGATTGCCGACACCGGCCAGGAAGGCGAGGTGGGCGCCGTCGGTCTGGCGGGTGCGCTCGCCCGCCCACAGCATGTGCGCCGAGCAGTCGTACCACTCGCCCGTGAGCGAGTCGCGCCGCGTGAGCGCCTCCTCGTAGCCCAGGATGAGCGCCTCGTGGCTGGTCCAGAAGTCGACGTTGTGCAGTCGCGGCTCGGCCTCGGTGTCGACGCCACAGGCCTTCATGAATCGCAACGTGCGGTCGATCTCGTCGGCCATCGCCTCGTAGCGGTGGCCCTCGCTCGAGCTGGCCACGAACTCCTGGTTCCAGGCGTGGACCCGGCTGAGATCCGCGAAGCCGCCGTTGGTGAAGGCCCGCAACAGGTTCAGCGTGGAGGCCGACTGGTGGTACGCGGTCAGGAGCCGCTCGGGGTCGGGCGTTCGGGCGGCGGCGCTGAAGGCGATGTCGTTGACGATGTGGCCCCGGAACGAGGGCAGCTCGATCGTCCCGTCGGACTCGGTGGGCGACGAGCGGGGCTTGCCGTACTGGCCGGCGATGCGGCCGACCTTCACGATGGGGACGCCCGACGAGTACATGAGCACGACGGCCATCTGCAGGATCACTCGAAGCTTGTCCCGGATGGCGTCGGCCGTGAACGAATCGAAGGATTCGGCGCAGTCGCCGGCCTGGAGCAGGAAGGCCTCGCCCCGGGCGACCTGGGCCAAGCGCTGGGTCAGGAGGCGGGCCTCGCCGGCGAAGACGAGGGGAGGCATGCCCGACAGGGACTTGAGCGCCTGGTCGAGGGCGGCCTCGTCGGGCCATTCGGGCTGCTGAGCAGCCGCGCGTCCTCGCCAGGAGTCAGGGGTCCAGGTCGTGTCCACGGCTCACCACGTTGCCGGATCAGCGGGCCCGCACGCAAAGCGTTTCGGCCGGCGCCTGACGGGGACGCTCGCCCTCAGGCGGCGTCGATTCGATCGGCGGCCTGGTCACGAACGGCGCTGACTGCTCGCTTGACCAGTCGCCGGGCGGCCTCGGCGGTCACGCCCAGCTCTTCTCCGACCTCGCGGTAGCTGCGCTTGCGACCGTCCTGGAGGCCGAAGCGCTGCTCGACGGCGTACTTGGCCCGAGGCTCGAGCACCGACAGCAGATCGCTCACCATCTCTTCCTCGACGCGGGCGATCACCTCTTGTTCGGGACCCGGATGCGAGTCGGGCAGCAGATCGATCAGCTCGTTGCTGTCGTCGTCACCGATCGTGCGATCGAGTGAGGTCGGCGTGGTCAGCCGATGCAGGCGGGCGTGCTCGTCGTCGAGCTCGTCGCCGTCGCCCGACACCTGCCGCAGCGCGGCGCGGAGGCTGGCGGACCGATCACCGGGGAGTCGCACGAGCGACGCCTTCTGGTCGAGCGCCCGGCCGATGGCCTGGCGGATCCAGAACGTGGCGTAGGTCGAGAACTTGAAGCCCTTGCGCCAGTCGAACTTGTCGACGGCGTGCTCGAGGCCGAGGTTGCCCTCCTGGATGAGGTCCAGGAGCTCCATGCCCGGCGGGAGGGGGTAGCGGCGGGCGACGCTGACGACCAGGCGCAGGTTGGACCGGATGAAGCGATCCTTGGCCTTGGCCGCCTCTCGGACGGCTCGCTGGAGCTCGCGTCCGCGCTCACCGGCCTCGAGGCGGTTGGCGGCGTCGCGGCCCTTTTCGATGGTCTGGGAGAGCTCTCGCTCTTCTTGCGCGGTCAGGAGGGGCACCAGCCCGATCTCGTTCAGGTACTGACCAACAGAGTCGCTCATGTTTGCTCCAGCGGAGTCGTCGGTGAGGAAGACCGGTCAACTCCATCGATGATTCGTTGCCACCGAGGGGGGTGGTTCAGGTCGGATGGCGACCTAAGAATGACAACCAGGTAACCCCGCGCCAGGGCGTTACGATTCCTGATTATCGGGTGACTTACGTCACTCGGGATTGCGAGCGCGGGCTGCGGGCGGTAGATACCCGCCTCAGCCGCCATCTAGTTCTGCGCGTCGGGACCCGAGCATACCCGTCGAAACGGGCGAATCGCTCGACGTCGAGCCGGCGCCGCAGCGAGGCCTGGACCTCGAGGCTCAGCACCAGGTCCTGCCCGGCGTTGGGTCGGTTGGCCCAACCGGTCCTCACCATGCCCCAGCGCTCGCGGGCCAGGTGCGGATCGAGGTCGAGGAACCGGAACATGGCATCGCACACGGCCACGGGGCCCTCGAAGAGCGATTCGCAGCGGACCACGAAGACCCGCTCGGGCCCGAGCGTGCTCAGAAGAGCGTCGGCCACGTCGAAGGCCTCGTCCCAGTGCCGCAGGCCGTGCTCGTAGCCGTTCTCCACCGGCCAGGCGGTGTCGGCGGGATCCTGCGCCCGGCGCTCGAAGGAGTCCAACACGGCCAGCGGGTCGCGGTAGATGAAGACGAACTTGGACTCGGGGAACCGCTCCGCGACCGTGTGCGCGATCCACACGTTCGGAGGCAGCAGCTTGTCCCCGAAGTAGCGCAGGGACCCGGCCTGCAGGCGTCGCTCGACCGACTCGTAGTGACCGCGGAAGGTGTCGGGTGGCGTGTGGTTGGTGTCGGTGGGACGGAAGTCGAGGAATCGATCCGGTTCGAAGTGCTCGGTGGTGAGCAGGTCCGGGTTCTGGGTCTTGCGCATCTCACGGAGGATGTACTTGTAACGCTCCATCCCCATGGCGATGGCCGGATGGCCCGCCAGCAGCTTCACGAGGGGGGTGGTGCCTGAGCGCTCGCAGCCGACCACGAAACACTGCTGGTACCGCACGTAGGTCCCTTTCCGACTCCCAGTGGAGTCGTCCCGAGAGTACTGGCTCACCTTGGCCCCCCGGGGTCATTGAGGGCCCGGCGACTTCTAGACTCCAGGCGTGACCACCGGCTCGGGCGAACGCCTCGGCATCTTCGGCGGGACGTTCGACCCACCCCACGTGGGGCACCTCGTGGCCGCGGTGAACGTCCGCTACGCGCTCGGCCTCGACCGCGTCCTGCTGACGGTGGCCAACGTCCCCTGGCAGAAGCTCGGATCCCGCCGTCTCAGCGCCGCGCCTGACCGGCTGGCCATGGTGGCGGCCGCCGTGGAAGACGTCGAGGGTCTCGAGGCGAGCGACATCGAGCTGGAGCGAGGGGGCGAGTCCTTCACCATCGACACGGTGGACCACCTGCTGGCCGAGGACCCCACCCGGGTCCTGTACGTCATCGTCGGCCAGGACGCCGCCGCCGGCATGCCGACCTGGGATCGCATCGACGAGCTGAGATCCCGAGCCGAGCTGGTCGTCGTCGAGCGGCCGGGGGTGACGGTCGATCTGCCGGTCGGCTGGCGGTTCCGCCGGGTCGAGGTCCCGCGGCTCGAGGTGTCGAGCACCGATCTCCGGGCCAGGGTGACCGACGGCCGACCCCTCGACTATCTCGTCCCGCCGGGGGCCGTCGCCGCCCTGATGGCTCGACGGCTCTATCGTGAGGCCTGCTCATGACCGCCCTTCCTTCCTCTTGCGCCTTCGAGGGCTCATGACCGCACCGACCGAGGAGGCTCGGGGCCAAGGCCTGTCCCTCGACGCCATCGAGCCCGCTGCGACCAGCGAGACCTCGTCCAAGGCGAACGATGGCGGCACCGGGCGCGCCACGCCGTCCCCTCGTCGACCGGCCCCGACCGGAGAGGCCGAGGGCGCATCTGGCGCTACGGGTTCCCGATCCTGCTCGTCGTGCTTATCGCGTCGGTCCCGGCCCTCATCTATGCCGGCATCCAGGTCGTGCTCCGCAGCAACGACGGCCGGCTCATCGCCGCGACGGCCGACCCGAAGGCACCGGGGTGGGAGGCCACCGTCACCCCGACGCCGACGATGATGGTGGCCAGCATCAACGACGCCGGCGGGCTGTCGACCGTCGCCGTGCTGATCCTCACGGCCGACAAGCAGGCGAGCGTCCTGTTGATCCCGGCCGACACGCAGGTCACCACGAGCGCAGGCCCCCAGACGCTCGTGGAGGCCTACAAGGCCGGCGGGGAGGCCGGCCTGAAGACGACCGTCGAGTCGTTGCTCGGGAGCGGGATCGGCGACGTCACCGTCATGAACGGGCGGAACTGGCAGGACCTCGTGACTCCCGTGGGCCCACTCTCGTTCGACAACCCCGACAATGTGATCGTCAACGGGGCCCTGCTGTTCCCGCAGGGGTCCACGACCGTCGAGCCCAGCCAGGTGGGAGCCTTCCTCTTCTCGAGGAACTGGCTCGAGGACGACACCAACCGCCTGCTGCGCCAACAGCAGTTCTGGAAGGCGTGGCTGGCGAAGGTCGAAGCGAGTCACTCTGCCGGCGCCGTACCTGGCGAGGTCAACAGCGGGATCGGTCACTTCGTGCGGACCCTGGCCGGCGAGCGAGTCGACTACGAGATCTACCCGGTCAAGGTGCAGGCCCTGTCGAACGCCTACGCGGGTGTGTACCTCCCGCTCCCCCAAGCCGCCACTGTGGTCGCCCAACTGATCCCGTTCCCCACGTCGGTGACGCCCGGGTTGCGGCCCCGCATCCGGGTCCTCGACGGCACGGGCCGACTCGACCACGGGCTGGCGGCCGCCCGCAACCTGGCCGCCGACGGCGCCCAGGTCGACAGCATCGGCAACGCCGAGGCCTTCCGCCAGCCCCGGACCCAGTTCATCGTGGCGTCCGAAGCCAAGCGCGCCGCCGCCCAGAAGCTGGCCACGGCCTTCGGGTTGGGCACCGTGGTCGTCAACGCCGAGGCCGATGACTCCGTCGATGTCACCGTGGTCCTGGGCAGTGACGCCGTCGGCCGGGCGCAGGCCGAGAGCACCTCGGTTGCCCCGCCCACCAGCGAATCCCCACCGTCCACCGGAGCGAACGGATAGCGATGACGACCTATGCCTGAGCGCCGGGTGACCGCGCCCGAGGAGCTGGCCGAGTGGGTGAGGATCGCGGCTCGGGCCGCGGCGAGCAAGACCGACGAGGAGACGGTGGTGCTCGAGGTCGGCGAGGTGCTGGCCATCACGAGCTACTTCGTCATCACCGGCGGCCGAAACGCCCGGCAGGTCAGATCGGTCGCCGAGGAGGTCGAGCTGGCCGTGGCGGCCAGCGGCGGACCCAAGCCCCTGCGAACGGAGGGTCTCGACTCGCTGCGCTGGGTGCTGCTCGACTACGGCGACTTCGTCGTGCACGTCCTGATCGACGAGGCCCGCGAGTACTACGAGCTCGAACGGCTCTGGTCGGACGTGCCCCGCCTCGCGTGGGCCGACGACTCTGACACCCCCGAGCGCGCCGCCGAGGCGTGACTCACCGGCCATGCCGCCGTGGTCGGACGGCGTCGTAGTCGAGCAACGCAGTCCGCCACTCGACGTACTGGTCGCGCTTGTACGACGGCGGCAGATGCTCGTCCATGAACGGCACGACCACCTCGACCAGATCGACCAGGCTGCGCACTTGAAACGTCACCTCGTCGTCGTAGTGCGGTCGACGGCGGTCGTAGACGTGGATCGTTCCGACCTGGAGGAACTCGCGGAGCGCTCGGCAAGCGCCCGCATCGCGCGCCCCGAGCGACACCGCGAAGCGGAAGTCCCGCGGGGGCCAGAAGCCGAAGGTTCCCTCGGCGGCCACGAATCCGCACACGCCGGCGGCGAGCTCACCAGCCAGTCGCATCGTAGTAGTGGTGGCGGCACAGGCCCTGGCCGCGGACCGCTCGGGTGCAGCCCTCGACGGAGCAGATCGATGGGCCCTGGCCCCACCGGGTGGGATGCATCGCCTCATACGAATCGAGTGCCTGCCGCCATTGTTCGAACTGGGTCCACTTGGCCGTGTATCGAGGAAGGAAGCGCTCGGCGAACGGGATCACCGCCGAACGATGCGACCGGATCGAGTTGGCCACGTACCGGGTCTGGGCCAGCCAGCGCTCGTTCCTGGGACGCAGCGCCGTGACCGACCCGACGCCCAGGAAGGACTGCAGCGCGACGAGGAGGTCGCGGTCACGATCGGCCATCGAGACGCTGAACACGAATCGCAGGCGCGGGTCGCCGTTCGCGAACGGCGGCAGCTTGCGCGTGACCAGGAACGACCCTTCGCCGGCGACGAGGCCGCCGAGGAAGCTGCCCGCCGCTGCGAAGGTGGTTGCAAGTGCATCTACAAGAGTGGAGCTAGAGGGACTCGAACCCTCGGCCTCTTCCATGCCATGGAAGCGCTCTACCACCTGAGCTATAGCCCCAAGAGGAGGAGTCACCATACCACCGGCCACCCGCTGCTCGAATCGGTCGCACACCAAACACATGTACCCAGACTACGACCTGGGTGTGACAGTGAACTTGTTTCGGACCGTCCTGGGCGCGTCAGTACGATGCCGAGATGACCGAGGGGTACGACGTCCAGGCGATCGAGGCGAAGTGGCAGGCCCGATGGCGCGACTGGGGGACCTACGAGGTCGACAACGACGATCCTCGGCCGCACTACTACACGCTGTGCATGTACCCCTATCCCAGTGGGCAGGCGCACATGGGCCACGTGCGCAACTACACGGTCGGCGACCTCATCACGCGGCATCGCACGATGAACGGGTACGCCGTGCTCTCACCGATGGGGTTCGACTCGTTCGGCCTCCCGGCTGAGAACGCGGCCATCAAGACCGGCGTCCACCCCCGCCTGTTCACCGACGCCCGCATCGAAGAGCTCAGGAGCTCGCTGACCCGCATCGGCGGGGGCTACGACTGGCGTCGCGAGGTCACGAGCCACGATCCGGCGTACATCCGCTGGACGCAGTGGATCTTCGTGCGGCTCTTCGAGACGGGTCTGGCCTATCGCAAGAAGGCGCCCGTCAACTGGGACCCGGTCGATCAGACCGTCCTGGCCAACGAACAGGTGCTGGCCGACGGGACGGCCGAGCGGTCCGGCGCCGTGGTCGAGAAGCGAGATCTCGAGCAGTGGTTCTTCAAGATCACCGACTACGCCGACCAGCTGCTCGACGATCTCGACGGGCTGGCGTGGCCCGAGAAGGTCAAGACGATGCAGCGCAACTGGATCGGTCGATCCGAAGGCGCCGAGTTCGAGATGGTCGTCACCGACGCCGAAGGTGAGCCCCGAGCCGATGGCTTGGCCCTGCGCGTGTTCACGACGCGTCCGGACACGAGCTTCGGCATGACCTACGCCGTCATGGCCCCGGAGCACCCTCTGGTCGCCGACGTCACCACGCCTGACCGCCGGGCCGAGGTGTCCGCGTTCGCGACGCGCGCGGGCGAGACGAGCGACGTCGACCGGATGAAGTCCGAGGGTGGACTCGACAAGCGAGGTGTGGCCACGGGCGCGTTCGTGCGCAACCCGTTCACCGGCCGTCCCGTCCCGCTGTATGTGGCTGACTACGTGCTCATGGGCTACGGCACCGGCGCCATCATGGCCGTGCCCGGTCAGGACCAACGCGACTGGGACTTCGCCCGGGTGCACGACCTGCCCATCGTGCGGACGGTCGAGCCGCCCGAGGGCTGGGACGGCGAGGCCTACACGGGCGACGGCCCTGCCATCAACAGCCAATGGCTCGACGGGTTGCACAAGGCCGATGCCATCGCGCGCGCCATCGACTGGCTCGAGGAACAGGGGATCGGCGAACGCAAGATCAACTTCCGCCTGCGGGACTGGCTGCTCTCCCGACAGCGCTTCTGGGGCTGTCCCATCCCGATCGTCTACTGCCGCGACTGCGGCCTGCAGCCCGTCCCCGACGACCAGCTGCCCGTGCTGGCGCCCGACGACGTCGAGTTCCTGCCGACCGGACAGAGCCCGCTGCAGTTCCACGAGGGGTTCCTGCACACGACCTGCCCCAACTGCTCGGGGCCGGCCCGGCGCGAGACCGACACCATGGACACCTTCGTCGACTCGTCGTGGTACTTCCTGCGCTTCTGCGACCCGTGGAACACCGAGGAGCCGTTCTCGCTGGCAGCAGCCGAGTCGTGGATGCCCGTCGATCAGTACATCGGCGGGGTCGAGCACGCCATCTTGCACCTGATGTACGCCCGGTTCTTCACCAAGGCGCTGGCCGATCTCGGCGTCGCCCCGAAGGAGCTGCGCGAGCCGTTCTCGCGCCTGTTCACCCAGGGGATGATCCGTCTCGGTGGCGAGAAGATGTCCAAGTCCAAGGGCAACCTGGTCGCACCCGAGGACGTGCTGGACAAGGAAGGGGCGGACGCCCTGCGGCTCGCGCACCTCTTCGTCGGACCGCCGCAGGACGACGTCGACTGGGAGGGCGTCGGCATCGAAGGCACGTCACGGTTCCTGCAACGGGTGTGGCGACTGGCCACCGACGGGACCCGAGGAACGGTCGTCGATCGCGACGAGACCCCCGACGATGTCGAGATCACGCGCGCGACCCACCGGTTGATCGCACGCGTCAGCGACGAGTACGACCGGTGGTCGTACAACACGGCGGTGGCCTCCTACATGGAGTTCACCAACACGCTCTACCGGTACGTCCAGAGCGACCAGGGGGCGCGGCGCCGCTCGCTCGACTTCGCCGTCGACCAGCTGCTGCTGCTCATGGCACCGATGGCTCCGCACCTCACGGCCGAGCTGTGGGAGCGCCGGCGCGGCGACCACATCCACACCCAGGCGTGGCCTCAGGCCGACGGGGCGCTCATCGCGGTCGAGACGGTCACGATGGTGGTGCAGGTGAACGGCAAGGTGCGTGATCGCATCGAGGTCGCGACCGACATCGACGGCACCGCCGCCGAGCAGCTCGCCCTGGCGTCGACCAAGGTCCAGGGCCATCTGGACGGACCGCCGCGCAAGGTCATCGTGCGACCGCCGAACCTGGTGAACATCGTCGCCTGACGGCGATCGTTCACGCCGCCTTCAGGGCCTCGACGACCGGGAGCCAGGTCTCGGGATCGCTCTGGTAGGGCGCATAGAAGCTGATGCGATCGACGATGTCGCCGTAGCGGGCGTGCAGCTCGGCCGCCAGCCGATCGGGCTCGGCCACGACGGCGAAGGTGTTCAGCATCTCGTCGTCGATGAGCTCACCCATCTCGACCCACTCGCCGCGCTTGGACATGGCGTTGAGCTCGGTCTGCAGATCGCCCCAGCCGTGCAGCTCGAGGACGCCGCGGTACGCCGGGGTCGAGCCGTAGAACGCGATCTGGCGGCGCACGCCCGTGGCCGACTCGGCCATCTCGTCCTCGTTGGTGCCCGTGACGACGAAGGCGGGACCCGAGATCTCGAAGTCGTCCAGCGAGCGTCCGGCCTTGACCAGACCACGTTCGAGGGCGGGGAGGGTGATCTCGCGGAGGTAGCGCTCGGTCGTGAAGCCGTGGCAGAGGAACCCGTCGCACGTCTCGCCCGCGACCTCGGTCATCAGCTCGCCGACGCCGGCCAGGAAGACCTTGGCGTTGCCGTACTTGTTCGGGCCCGGATCGAAGAACGGGGTCATCAGGCTGTGGGTGTAGAAGTCACCCTTGAAGTCGAGCTTGGTGCCGTTGTTCCAGCCGTCCCAGATGGCGCGCATGGCCAGGATGAACTCGCGCATGCGGGCCGCCGGGTGCGACCACTCCATGCTGAACCGCTTGGTGATGTGCGGCTTGATCTGCGATCCGAGGCCCAACAGGAACCGGCCCTGCGAGTAGGTCTGCAGGTCGTAGGCGATCTGGGCCAGGTTCATGGGGTTGCGAGCGAAGGCCACGGCGATGCCCGTGCCCAGCTGCACCCGTTCGCGTGTGCTCGGCGGCCAGCAGCAGGGGGAAGAACGGATCGTGTGACGTCTCGGCCGACCACAGTCCGTCATAGCCGGCTGCCTCGGCCTGGTGTGCGGCGGTCTGGACCTGGCCCAGGCCGCCTCCGATGCCCCCGTCGACCTTCATGGCCGCACCCTATACGGGACGGCTCGCTCCGCCCACTGGGGACCGACCGCCGAGATCGCCCCAGCCGCGGCGCCGATCGGCAAGAATTTGCAGAGGCTATGCAATAGGGTTCGCGGAGAGGAACATCCTGGGGATGGCCGAAGGTCCATTGGACCAACGGTCGACATAGAAGGGGGAAGCACCAGTTGGGTGCCACGATTCAGTCGGCGCGTGTGCGATCCGTCGTGTCCACGTTCGCCCCCGCGGCCGCGATCCTCGTCCTGACCCTCGTGTTCTTCCCCATGCCGGCGGGGGTGGTGGCCCAAGGGCTGCTCATCGGTCTGCTCGGCGCCATGGTCGCGGTCGGCATGGCCCTCATCTATCGGGCCAACCGGATCCTCAACTTCGCCCAGGCCGAGCTCGGCGCCACGCCGGCGGTGTTGGTGGTCACCCTCGTGGTCTACGCCGGATGGAACTACTTCCTCTCCCTCGCCATCGGGATCGTCGCCGCCATCCTGCTCGGCGCCATCATCGAGCTCGCCATCATCCGCCGCTTCTTCCGTTCACCGCGCCTGATCCTCACCGTGGCCACGCTCGGGCTGGGGCGAGCTGCTCTCGCTGGGCGCCATCCTCTTGCCGCTGATCTGGGACAAG
The DNA here is from genome assembly GCA_963734965.1 of uncultured Microthrixaceae bacterium. Lineage (GTDB taxonomy): Bacteria > Actinomycetota > Acidimicrobiia > Acidimicrobiales > Acidimicrobilacustridaceae > UBA4742. Next base: position 1,300,593 of record CAVTJK010000003.1, read on the forward strand.
CGGCCCTCGACCATCCAGGTTCACTTCCCGCTGACGTTCCACTTCACCATCGAGCCGATCGTGTTCTCGGCCGACCACCTCGTCGCGCTCATCGTGGCGCCGCTGGCACTGCTCGGTGTGGCCGTGATGCTGCGGTTCACCAGCATCGGCATCGCCATACGGGCCAGCGCCGAGGGCGCCGATCGGGCCAGCCTGCTCGGGGTGCCGGTCAAGCGGCTGCAGACGGTCGTCTGGTCGGTGGCCGCGCTGCTCTCGTTCGTCGGGGTCTTCCTGCAGGCGGGGATCCAGGGCCTGCCGGTCCTCACCGGGCTCGAACCTGACCGTGCTGCTGGCCGCCCTGGCCGCCCTGATGCTCGGCAACCTGGTCGACCTGCCCGCCGTGGCCGTGTCGGCGGTGGCTCTCGGCCTGCTGCAGCAGGGCATCACCTGGAACTACCCGACCAACCCGGAGCTGGTCGAGCCCATCTTCGCCGTGGTCATCGTGGTGTGCCTGTTGGTGCGCAAGGTCGGCGATCGACCCGCGCCGACCAGGACACGTCGTCGAGCTGGAAGGTGTCGGACGAGGTTCGACCGGTACCGCAGGGAGCTGCAGTCGCTGCCCGAGGTGCGCGCCGTGCGCTGGGGTGGCGGTCTGCTGGCCGATCGGCGTGGTGCTGTCGCTGCCGCTCTGGTTCGGTGTCGGCGATCAGGTGAAGGCCGCGGCCGCGGTGATCTTCGTCATCATCGCGCTGTCGGTCGTGGTGCTCACCGGATGGGCCGGCCAGGTGTCGCTCGGGCAGATGTCCTTCGCCGCCTTCGGGGCCGCGGTCGGGGCGTACGCCACGATCAACTGGAATCTCGACCTGAGCCTCAGCCTGCTGCTCGCCGGCTTCGTGGGTTCGGTGGTTGCGCTCGTGGTGCGGCTTGCCCGCGCTGCGACTGACGCGGCTTCTTCCTGGCCGTGACGACGCTGGCCTTCGCCCTGGCCACGTCGGCCTACTTCCTCAACGTGCAGCACTTCGCGTGGGTGCCGGACCCGAACACCGATCGTCGATCGACCCAAGTTGTTCGGCGTCATCGACCTGGACGTCGCAGCGCAACTACTACTAGGTGTGCGTGGTGGTGCTGGCGCTCGTGATGCGGCGCCGTGCGTGGCATCCGTCGCAGTCGCACCGGACGGGTGCTGCTGGCCCTGCGCGAGAACGAACGAGGCGCCCAGTCCTACGGCATCAACGTGCTGCGGGCGAAGTTGACCGCCTTCGCCCTGTCCGGGCTTCCTCGCCGCGGTGGGCGGGTGCCTGCTGGTCCATCTGCTCGGCGGGTTCAGCCCCGACACCTACGGGGCCGACCAGAGCTTCATCGTGTTCACCGCCGCGGTGGTCGGCGGCCTCGGGTCGCTGCTGGGGGCCGGCACTCGGTTCGCTGTACCTGAAGGGCTCGCAGTGGTGGTTGCCCGGCCCGAGTGGCAGACGCTCGCGTCGGCCGTCGGCGTGCTGCTCGTGCTGATGATCATCCCCGGCGGCATCGGTGACGTCTGATCTACCGGGTTCGTGACGCGGCCCTGCGTTGGATCGCCGACGCGGCGCGGGCTCATCGTGCCCAGCCTGGTGGCCGACACGGCGGTTCCGACCGACGAGATCAGCGGCCGAGCGCGGCCGAAGCGGCGGAGGACGTTCGCCGCTGATCGAGGACGGGGGCCTTCGACCTCGGGATCGAGCCGATCGTCGAGGCGGTCATACCGCCGCGAACCGACCCGGCCACTCCGGTGGCTCGAGCGGAGTCCAACCGTGATCGCCATCGCCCCCGTCACCCCGCAAGGTTCGGGTCCCTGGCACGAACGCCTGATGGTGGCGCTGCGCCATCCGGCCAAGTGGATCACCGATCTGTCCGGAGGCGGACCCATCTACGCCCTGGCCATCCTGTTCGGCTTCAACATGGTCGAGGAGATGGACCGCGACTGCGTTCGGGCTGTTGATCCCGAACATCCGAGACGTCGTTCCACATGACCAACGCCGGGATCCTGTCGCTCGTGGCGGTGGCCTCGCTGCTCGGGCTCTCGCTGACGGTGCCGATCGCCCAGATGGCCGACAGCCACAACCGGGTGCGGCTCATGTTGCTCGGCGGCGCGGTGTTCGCCTTCTTCTCGGTCGGGAACCGGCCTGGCCATGTTCGTCTGGGTGCTGTGCATCATGCGGCCGGGGTCGGGTGTCGGGGTGGCCACGGCGCTGCCGACCCACAACTCGCTGCTGTCGGACTGGTTCCCGATCTCGTCGCGACCCGCGCGTGTTCTCGTTCTACCGGCTCGCCAACGCCATCGGCGCCTTCGTGGGCCCGTTCTTGGCCGGGCTGCTGGCCGCCTACGTCGGCTGGCGGCCGCCCTTCATCGTCCTCGCCGTTCCCATGGTCGTGCTGGTGATGCTCGGGTTCACGCTCCACGAGCCGATGCGCGGGATGCAGGAGCGCGAGGCCATGGGCATGGAGGGCGAGGCCCTCCTGACCGAGGAGCTGCCGCCGTCGTTCGCCGAGTCGTGGCGGATGGTGTGGAAGGTCGACAGCCTCCGCCGGGTCTTCTACGCCTTGCCCTTCCTGGCCGCTTCCATCATCGGCTTCGCCTCGTTGGCCGCGCTCCTCTACCAGGACGCCTTCGGCCTCGACACGCTGCAGCGCTCGTACATCGCGGCGATCACCGAGCCGGTGCAGATCGTCGGACTGGTCATCGGGGCCCGCTTCGGCACCAAGCTCATCATGAAGGACCCGTCGCTCATCATGCGCTTCCTGGCCTTGACCTCCGTCGTCACGGCCGCCTTCCTCGTGGTGTTCGCGCTCGCCCCTTGGTTGTGGCTCACGGTCCTGGCCAACATGGCCATCGCCGCCAGCCTGGCCATCGTCGGTCCGGGGGTGTTCGCCGCCCTGTCGCTCGGCATCCCGCCGCGGGCCAGATCGATGGGCTTCTCGTTGGGTGCCATCTGGGTCATACCCGGGCTCATCGTGCTGCCCATCGTCGGGGCCATCTCGGATGGCATCGGCATCCGTCCCGGCATGCTCTTCATGGTCCCGGTGTTCGTCGTGGGCGGCGGTGATCCTCGCCGGCGCCGGGCGGGTGCTCAACGAGGACATCAAGCAGGTGTGGACGATGGCCGCCGCTCGGTCCGAGGTGCTCTACGAACGACGGCAGGGCCGCGTCAAGCTGTTGCTGTGCCGTCAGCTCCAGGTGTTCTACGGCAACGTGCAGGTGTTGTTCGACGTCGACTTCGAGATCGACGAGGGGGAGATCGTCGCCCTGCTCGGCACGAACGGCGCCGGCAAGTCGACGCTGCTGAAGGCCATCTGCGGTGTGGTCGAGTGCGACAAGGGGGCGGTCATCTTCGACGGGCGCGACATCACCCACGCCCCGCCGAACGAGATCGCCGCCATCGGCATCACGCCAGGTGCCCGGCGGGCGCGGCGTGTTCCCCACCCTGACCGTCCGCGAGAACCTCCGCGTGGCCGGGTGGCTCGAACGCAAGAACACCGCCGAGCTGCGCGAGCGCACCGAGCAGGTGCTCGAGCAGTTCCCCGTCCTGCGCAGCCGTCTCGACGAGCCGGCGACCAACCTGTCGGGCGGCCAGCAGCAGATGCTGGCCCTCGGGATGTCGTTCCTGTCGCGACCTCGGATGCTGCTGATCGACGAGCTGTCGCTCGGATTGGCGCCGGTCGTGGTCGAGCAGCTGCTGCCGATGATCGCCGCCATCCACGAGCAGGGCACGACGGTCATCCTCGTCGAGCAGTCGGTGAACCTGGCCCTGACCATCGCCGAGACGGCCTACTTCATGGAGAAGGGCGAGATCCGCTTCCACGGGCCGACCGAGGAGCTGCTGGCTCGGCCCGACATCCTGCGCTCGGTGTTCCTCGAGGGGGTCGGCTCCGGAGGCGACGGGTCGGCACCGGCGCCCGTCGCGGCCACCAACGGATCGAGCCCGACGGCGCCCACCGTCGCCGACCTGGGCCGGCTGGCCGGGGCGGCCATCGACGCGGAGGCGACGAGCGCGGCCATCGACGGTGCCGCCGAGGCCCTCATCGCCAACGGGGTTGCTCCACCCGCCACCAACGGAGACGCCGCGGCGGCGTCGGCGTCGACGCCACCGGTGAACGGGGACCGACCTGTTCCGGCCGAGATGCCGGCGGCCATGAACGCCCCCGACGCCGGCCCGACCGAACCGCAGGGGCCGGCGCTCGAGGTGATCGACCTGGCCGTGCGGTTCGGAGGGATCCAAGCGGTCGGCGGGGTGTCGCTGCGCGCCGCGCCCGGCGAGATCATCGGCATCATCGGACCCAACGGCGCCGGCAAGACGACGCTGTTCGACCTGATCTCGGGCTTCACCAGAGCCGACTCCGGTCAGGTCCTGTTGGCGGGGGCCGATCTCACCGGAAGCAGTCCCGACCGTCGGGCCCGAGCCGGGCTGGGGCGTTCCTTCCAGGACGCCCGTCTCTTCCCGGCGCTCACCGTCGAGGAGACGATCTCGGTGTCGCTCGACCGTTGGATCGCGGTCAAGGATCCGTTCAACGCCGCGCTGCACCTACCGGCGTCCTTCGACTCCGAACAACAGGTGCGGGCTCGAGTCGACCAGCTCATCGACCTGCTCCGACTCGAGGCGTTCCGTTCGAAGTTCGTGCACGAGCTCTCGACCGGTTCACGAAGGGTGGTCGACCTGGCGTGCGTCGTTGCCCACCATCCGTCGGTCGTCCTGCTCGATGAGCCGAGCAGCGGGATCGCGCAGCGTGAGGCCGAAGCCCTCGCGCCCCTTTTGCTCCGGCTGCGTGATGAACTGGGCGCCACACTCCTGGTCATCGAACACGACATGCCTCTGGTCACGTCGGTCGCTGACCGCCTGGTGGCTCTCGACCAAGGTCTCGTCATCGCTGACGGGATCCCCGAAGAGGTCCTCCACGACCCGCTGGTCGTGGCGTCCTACCTCGGGGAGACCGCGGCCGCGATCGCTCGATCCGGAGCCATCACCAACTAGTTCATCGGTCGTCGGCACATCGCTCGGTCTCGATTGGCGGGGCCGGTCAATCGAAATCGTCTCACTAGGGGGAACCACCAATGCAACCGACTACTCCACCGCCGTCCTCGAGCACGGCCTTGCGACGGTACGGACCGATCATCGCCATCGTCGTCGTGATCGCCGTCGTGGCCGCCGTCGTCCTGGTCAATCGCAACAGCGACAGCAAGACCGATGCGAGCGCGCCGACGACCGCCGCGCCCGCCACCGGCGGCTACCACCCCGCTGACGTGGTGTCGTGGACGCAGGCCAAGGCCGAGGGCAAGACCAAGGACATCGACTGGGGGAGCCGGTGTGACACGTCGAAGGGGACGTTGAAGTACCCGTCCTTCTTCGCCGGCGACTGCTTCAAGCCCTTCAAGGGCGACAACGGCGGCGCCACCTACGAGGGCGTCACGGCCGACACGATCAAGGTCGTCATGTACATGGCCGAGCCGAACGACCCGATCCTCGCCTACATCACGGGGTCCATCAACGATCAGGACACCAACGAGCAGACGGCGGCGACGGACAAGGACTGGGTCAAGTTCTTCCAGACCTACTACGAGACCTACGGCCGCAAGGTCGACCTGATCCCGTTCGTGGCGACCGGCGCGGCGAGCGACGAGGTGGCGGCGCGGGCCGATGCCACGACCATCTCCGAGACGATCAAGCCGTTCGCCGTCATCGGCGGACCCATCCTCACCGCCAGCTTCGGCCAGAAGATCATCGACAGCAAGATCTTCTGCCTGAACTGCGTGCCCAGCCAACCGAACGAGTTCTACGCCAAGAACGCGCCCTATGCCCTCGGGCTGGCGACCAACGCCGACGAGTTCCAGATCACCTTGTCGGAGTACGTCTCCAAGCAGTTGAACAACCGCAAGGCCATCTATGCCGGTGACAGCGCCATGCACTCCGAGAACCGCAAGTTCGGACTCGTCTACATCTCGACCGGCCAGGATTCGGAGACCCAGACCAAGCACTTCGTCGACAACCTGGCCAAGGGCGGTGTGCACCTCTCGGCGCAGTTGGCCTACCAGTCACCGACCAACATCGACGCATCCGGGATCATCGCCCAGCTCAAATCGGCGGGGGTGACGTCGGTGATGTTCGTCGGCGATCCCGTCGCCCCTGGACCGCTCACCAAGGCGGCCACCAACCAGAACTACCACCCGGAATGGATCCTCTCCGGCACACCGTTGGCCGACACCGCGCTGTTCGCTCGGACCTATGACCAGGAGCAGTGGAAGCACGCCTTCGGGATCAGCGCCGGCGCCGCCCGCACCGACCCATCGGTGAGTGGCGGCCTGTTCCTCTACAAGTGGTTCTTCGGGAAGAACCCGCCGGCCGCGACCGGTTCGCAGATCGACCTGGCTCAGCTCAACCTGTTCTATGCCGCCATCCAGGGCATCGGTCCGGACCTGACCCCGCAGCACTTCGTCGACGCGTTGTTCAGCGCGGCGCCGACGCCCGAGGCGCTCACCCAGCCCTCGATCTCGTACGGGAACAAGCACATCTGGCCCGAGACCGACTACAACGGCGTCGACGACGTCACCGAGGTCTGGTGGAACCCCGAGCCGTCCGGACCGGATGAGCTCAACCACGACGGCAAGGGCTTGTACGAGTTCATCGACGGCGGCAAGCGCTACCTCCCCGGCCACCTGCCGTCGACGGCCCCGAACGCGTTCACGACCGAGGGCGCGGTGACCATCTACAAGACGGCGCCCAAGGAAGAGCAGGTGCCGACCTATCCGTCTCCGGCGGCGCAGTAGCCCCACGTGGTCCGGTCGGTGGGTCCAGGTGGGCTCACCGACCGGCTCACGGACTTCCGTCCTGGTCGCGCAGGTACTTCTCGAGCTCGGCGGCCAGCTCCTCGCCCGATGGGAGCGACTGACCGTCGGCGTCGGCTTGGGCGTCGACCTGCTCTTCGAGCTGGTGCACGAGCTGCTGGTGCTCGGTGCTCTCCGCGATCAGGCCGTCGAGTCGAGTCCGCGCCGCGGCGGCCTCGTTGCGCAGCTCACCGGGGCCGAAGTTGACGTTGGCCACCTCGGCGAGGGACTCGACCAGGGCGAGCCCGGCCGCGGGATAGGGCATGGCCGACGCGTAGTGAGGGACCTGAGCCCACAGACCGACCGAGGGCAGCCCCTGGCTCGACGCCCGCTCCTCGATGGCGGCCTGGACGCCGGCCGGGACGTCGATGCGGCCCCTGACCGTGCCCACCTGCAGGGCCAGCTCGGCGGCGGCGGTGGTGGCCACGACCCGCGTGGGCCGGGTGTGGGGCACGGGAGCCGGATAGGCGCCGAGGCCGACGACCATGCGGGTCCCGAACTCGAGGGCCAGGTCGACCACGGCCCGGGAGAACCCGCGCCACGTGTGATCGGGCTCGGCTCCGAGCAGGAAGAGCACGTCGTTGCCGTCGGGATCGGCGCCGGCGGAGAGCTCGATCGTCGGCCAGCTGAGACCGGTCTGCAGGCCGTCGGCCAGATGCATCGTCGGGCGACGGGCGCGATGGTCGAGCAGCGCGTCGGTGTCGAAGGTCGCCACCACCTCCATCGGCGTCGACGCCGAGATGGCCTCGAGGGCCGCGCCCGCGCCCAGCCCGGCGTCGATCCAGCCGTCGAGCACCACGACGAGCAGGGGCGAGTCCAGATCGGGGCGCTGGACGAACTCGTAGAGCTGGCTCACCCGAGTCGATCCAACGCCTGGCGGGCCGATTCCACGAGCGACACGACCTGGACCTCGAAGAAGTCGAATGCGCCCTCGTCGCCCCGTTGACCCATGGCTCCGCCCTTGTACCGCGCGTAGACGCCTTCGAGGATGCAGGCCAGCTTCCAGTAGCCGAACGCGATGTAGTAGTCGATGGTGGACAGGTTGCGACCGGAGATGGACGCGTAGCGATCGAGCAGCTCGGGCCGGCGCAGGAAGCCCTCGCGTGCCGTCGCCGCGGACACGCCGGCCGGAGACGCATCGTCAGGGTCGGTCCAATAGACCATGAGCAGCCCGACGTCGGCGAGCGGGTCGCCCAGCGTGCAGATCTCCCAGTCGAGCACGGCGACGACGGCGCCGTCGTCGCCGATCATGCAGTTGTCGAGGCGGTAGTCGCCATGCACGATCGTCGCCGCCCCTTGGGCCGGGATCCGGCTCTTGAGCTCGGCGTAGACCTTGTCGAGGGCGGGCAGGTCGCGGGTCTTGGACTTCTCGAACTGGCCGTACCAACGCTTGAGCTGACGTTCGATGTAGCTGTCATGGCGGCCGAGGTCGGAGAGCCCGACGGCGTCGAGGTCGACGTCGTGGATCCGCGTGAGCACCTCGACGATCGATTCGCTCGCGGCCCGACGCGTGGCCAGGTCGAGGCCCTCGGCCACCAACGGGTCGCGGACGATGGTGCCCTCGACGAAGTCCATCACGTAGAAGGGGGCGTGGTTCACCGAGTCGTCGGTGCAGAGCCCGATCGTCGGGGCCACCGGCACGTCGGTCGGCGCGAGGGCGGAGATGATGCGGTGTTCGCGGCTCATGTCGTGGGCCGTGGCCAACACCTGGGCCAGCGGGGGGCGCCGCAGCACCCAGTGGCGCCCGTCGGCGTCGTGCACGTCGAAGGTGAGGTTCGAGTGGCCACCCGTGATCAGCTCGAACCGCAGCGGGGGCGTGACCTCAGGCGCGTGCTCGATGAACCAGGCGGTGACGGCCTCGCCGTCGATGCCCTCGACCTGATCGTCGGACTGGGCCTTGGATTCGGGCGCGGGATCCACGGTCTCCCCTTCGTCGTTGGCCGCCGCGGGATGCGGGCTCGCCCGTGCGGCGAGAGGGCCACGCTACCGTCCTCGTCGGGCGGTGCGAAGCCGGACCGCCTCCGCCTTCGTGGCGGGTCGGTCCCTCGGCGACGTCGGGTTCGCGGCACGCGGGAGATCGGGATTTGTCGGCCGGCCCCATATCCTTGGTCGTCGTGACGATCGACGTGGATGATGCGAGCTTCGAAGCCGATGTGCTGACCCGATCCCATGAGGTTCCCGTCGTGGTCGACCTCTGGGCGCCGTGGTGCGGCCCGTGCCGGACCCTCGGTCCGATCATCGAGCGCGTGGTCGACGACACCGACGGTGCGGTCGACCTGGTGAAGGTGAACGTGGACGAGAACCCCCAGACGTCCGCCGCGTTCCGGGTGCAGGGCATCCCCGCGGTGTACGCCCTGAAGGACGGAAAGGTCGTCGACGGGTTCATCGGCGCGCAGGGCGAGCCCGAGGTGCGCGCCTTCGTCGAGCGTCTGCTCCCGAGCGACACCGAGAACGAGATCGCCAGGCTCATGGCCGTCGGCGACGAGACGTCGTTGCGATCCGTCCTCGATCTCGATGTGGCCAACGAGGAGGCCATCGTCGCATTGGCCGAACTGCTGGTCGGCGACGACCGTTCGGACGACGCCCTCGAGCTCATCGAGCGGATCCCCGAGACGCCGGCGACGCGGCGGGTCGCGGCCCTGGCCCGGGCCGGCGACGTGGTCGACGAGCTCGACGACATCGGCCCGACCCTCGATGCGTTGCTCGACCGGGTCAAGGACGACGACGCCGCTCGCCAAGAGTTCGTCGACCTGCTCGAGCTGCTCGGCCCCGACGACGAGCGCACCACCGACTACCGGCGCAAGCTCACCGCCCGCTTGTACTGACCTCGCGTTCCGCCGTTCCTGTGCCGTGACATGTCCCTGTGGAGACATCTGACGGCACAGGTTCGGCGTGGGACGGGGGCAGTTCCGCGTCGGGCGAGCGAGGGCCGGCCTCGGTCGGACACGATCGGCGTGGGGGGGTGACAGCGCCGAGGTGACGGTCTAGCGTCGAGCGCAACCGGCGGGCGTTCGCCGGGCGTTCGCCGGGAGTCGTTCGTCGGCGGCACCTTTCCCCTGAACCATCGCTCCGCGCTCGTGGAGGGGATCGTGTCCGTGCCCGATTCATCGACCTCGGCGGTCGAAGCCGATGTCGCTGACGCCGCCCGACCGCTCGAGCGCTTGCGCGAGGCGGCCGAGCAGCGAGACTGGCTCAGCCGCTGGGCCGGCGTCTTCGCGCCGCGGCTGCGTGGTCCGACGGGCCTGTGGGTCGTGGCCGTCCTCGCCATGGGTGCGCTCGGCGTCGGGCTCTTCGCCGTCGTGCACACCACCGGCTCAGCCCGACGGGATGGCGGCGCCGACCTGCCCATGGCCGCCGGAGCGGGAGCCGGGAACGCCGGCGCCACGGGCCGCGCCGGCACCGGGTCCGCTGGCACCGCCTCGGAAGGCGGATCGACATCCGAGCCGTCGAGCGCCGGTCTCGTGGTGCAGGTCGCCGGGGCGGTCGCGCGACCCGGCGTCTTCCACCTCGCCCCTGGCGCTCGGGTGGGTGATCTGGTGGGTCAAGCGGGCGGATTGACGGCCGAAGCCGACGCTGATCGGGTCGACCTGGCCGCCCCGCTCGTGGACGGTGCCCTGGTCTACATCCCTCGCCGGGGCGAGTCCGGCGCGCCCGGCCCGGTCGTGGACGGCGGCGCCTCGTCCGGGTCGACCGGTGGTGGTGCGGCCGGCCCGGGCCCCGCCGTCGTCGACCTCAACTCGGCCACTGCCGATCAGCTGGATTCGTTGCCGGGCGTGGGCCCGGCCACGGCGGCCGCCATCCTCACCTATCGCCGCCAACACGGGCCCTTCCATTCCATCGACGATCTCACCGAGGTCAGCGGGATCGGACCGGCCAAGCTCGCCCAGATCCGCCCCCATGTCCGGGTCTGAGCCGGCGTCTCGACCGGCCACTCGCTCGCTGTCCGAGCGGGGCGCGGTGGCCCTGGCCGGAGTGGTCGCGCTGGCCGCCTGGTGGTCACCGGCCGTGCCCTGGTGGGTCGTGGCGCTGGCGCTCGCGGTGGCGGCGGTGTGGCGCCGACCGGTCGTGCTCGTCGTGGCCCTCGGTTTGCTGGCGGCGGCCCTGGGGGCGAGGGCCTGGCAGGGCGCCCACCCGGCGGCGCCCGGTCCGATCGACACGACGGCCACGTTGGTGGGCGATCCCCAGTTGGTGTCCGGGGCGGTGGTGGCCGAGGTCCGAGCCGCCGGCCATCACTACGAAGCCTGGGCCCGAGGCCGGGCCGGAGCCGTGCTGAACCAGCGGGCCGCAGGCCAGTCGGTCCGGCTGACGGGACACGTCGTCGCGCGCCCGGCCGGCGACGACCTCGAGGCTCGACGTCACGTGATCGGCTCCATCTCGGTCACCGACGCGGTGGCCGGTGACGACGGCGGGCCGGTCGCTCGTCTGGCCAATGCCGCCCGAGGGGTGGTCCTGGCCGGCGGCGAGCCGCTGGCACCCAGTCGGCGGGCCTTGTACGGCGGCTTCGTGCTCGGTGACGAGCGGGGCCAGACCGAGGTGCTGGCCGCCGACTTCCGAGGCTCGGGCTTGAGCCATCTGCTGGTCGTGTCGGGAGAGAACGTCGCGTTCGTGCTGGCCGCCGCCAGCCCCCTGCTCAAGCGCCTCGGCGCCAGATCGCGGTGGATGGCCACGATCGGTGTCCTGGTGCTGTTCGCGCTGATGACCAGGTTCGAGCCGTCGGTGTTGCGCGCCACGGCCATGGCCATGATCGCCATCTCGGCGTGGTCGCTCGGCCGCGCGGCCAGCACGGTGAGGGTGCTCGCCCTGGCCGTCACCGCCGTGCTGCTCATCGACCCGATGCTGGTGGGAGTGGCCGGGTTCCAGCTCTCGGTGGCCGCGGCCGCCGGCATCGTCGTGATGGCCCGACCGCTCGCCGCACACCTGCCGCTCCCGGCGCTGGTCGCTCGGCCGTTGGCCGTCACCATGGCGGCCCAGGTCACCGTCGCCCCGATCCTCATCGCGCTCTACGGCGGTGTGCCGGTCGCGACGATCCCGGCCAACCTGTTGGCCGAGCCGGCGGCGGCGATCCTCATGGCCTGGGGTCTCACCGTGGGCGTCGTCGCCGGACTGGTCGGAGGCTCGGTGGCCGCCATCCTCCAGGCGCCGGCGGACTGGCTCACCTGGTGGGTCGAGACCGTCGCCCGCTGGGCGGCGGCCGCGCCGTTGGGTCAGCTCTCGTCGCTCGGACTGGGCCTGGCCGTCACCGCCGGCCTCGTCGCCGTGCTCTGCGCTCGGCGCGGCCGGATGGGTTGGGCCCGGATGGGCTGGATCGCCCTCGTGGCGGTCTTGGCCGGGCCCGCCGTGGCGCTGTCGACGGCCGTGCCGGCGCGGCAGGCGGCGCTGGGCGATGCGGCCACCTTGTGGAGCTCGCCGGGCCGAACGGCGCCCCGGGCGGAGGTCCTGGTGCTCAGCGCCCGAGCTCGGGTCCGACCGGTGCTCGACGGACTCCGATCCCGCGGCGTCAACCGGATCGCGCTGCTCGTCGCGGCCAGTGGAGGGACGACGACCGCCGCTCTCGTGGCCGCCATCGGCGAGCGGATCCGGATCGACCGCGTGTGGGGACCGGCGCCTCCGCCGGCTCGGTCCGAGGCCCCGCCGTCGGCGCCGATCGGGGAGACCCCGGCGGTGGGCGCGGTGGCCGAGGTCGGCCAGCTCAGCGTCGAGGTCACGAGCGTGCGCCCACACCTCGTGGTCCGGGTCTCGACCGGACCGTGGCCACCGCGCCCGGCGGCGATGGCCGGTACGCGCCCCGTGGCCACCCGGTCCCGGCCGCCGGTGGGACCGGATGGGTGTCCGGTGTAGGTTCGCCGCGTGTTCCTGGCCCTCGGTCCCCATCGCTTCGACGTGACCCATCGGGCCCTCGTGATGGGCATCTTGAACCGGACGCCGGACTCGTTCTACGACCGAGGTCGCTACTACGACTTCGACGCCTTCCTGCGCCAGGCCGAGCAGTTGGTGGTCGACGGGGCCGACTTCCTCGATGTCGGAGGGGTGAAGGCCGGACCCGGTGAGGAGGTCACCGAGGCCGAGGAGCTGGAACGGGTCGTGCCCGCGATCGAGGCGCTGCGAGCCCGGTTCGACCTGCCGTTGTCGATCGACACGTGGCGCGCCTCGGTGGCCGAGGCCGGATTCGCCGCCGGTGCGGTGGTGGGCAACGACATCAGCGGCTTCGCCGACCCGGACTACCTCGGCGTCTGTGCGACAGCCGAGGCCTCCGTGGTGGCCACCCACATCCGTCTGGCCCCCAGGGTCCCCGACCCTGATCCCGTGTATGACGACGTGGTGGTGGCGGTGTGCTCGTTCCTCGCGGACCGAGCGGCGGCCGCCGAAGCGGCGGGGATCCCGCCGGAGCGGATCATGGTCGACGCCGGGCTCGATCTCGGCAAGACCGAGCCCCAGTCCGTCGAGCTCCTGCGCCGCTCGGATCAACTGGCCGAGCTCGGCTATCCCGTGTTCCTGTCGGCCTCGAACAAGCGCTTCCTGTGGCGGCTGCTCGATGTCGAGGTCGATCAGGCCGCGTGGGGGACCGTCGCCGCCCACGCCCTCGGCATCGGCCTCGGCTGTCGCGTGCTGCGGTCCCACGATGCCAAGGCCGGTCGCCGAGTGGCCGATGTGATGGCGGCCGTGCTCGAGGCGTCGTGATGGACCTCGACCTGGACGCTCCGATCCACCTCGTGCGCGGCGATGATCCCGTGCTGATCGCCGATGCCCTCGATGACCTGGTGGGGGCGGCCGTCGGAGACGGCGACCGGGCGCTCACGCTCACCGAGCTCGACGCCGCCGCCTTCGAGGACGATCGCGGCACCTATTCGATCGGCCCCCTGGTCGATGCCGCCCAGACACCGCCCATGCTGACCGACCGTCGCGTGGTCGTCGGCCGGCACGGGGCGGTGTTCTCGACGGCCGACTCGGTGGCCCCGCTGGTGCGCTACCTCGAGGACCCCCTGCCCACGACGGTGCTGATCCTCGTGTGGGAGAAGGGTCCTCGCTCGGGGGCACGGGTCGCGCCCGTCCCGAAGAAGTTGGCCGACGCCATCAAGGCCGCCGGAGGGGCCTCGATCGACACCAAGCCGGGAACTGGTCGCCAGCGGACCGACTGGTTGACCGAGCACCTCAAGGACGCCCCGGTGCAGTTCGACGCCGCCGCCAAGGCTCGCCTCGTCGACCACCTCGGTGAGGACGTCAGCCGGCTCCCCATCCTGCTCGACACGTTCGAGAGCGCCTTCGGGCCGGGGGCCCGCCTGGGGGAGGACGACATCGAGCCCTTCCTGGGCGACGCCGGTGATGTGGCACCGTGGGATCTCACCGATGCCATCGACCGCGGCGACCCCCAGGCGGCGTTGGGGGTCTTGGCGCGGATGCTCGGCAGCGGTCGCCATCCTCTCCAGATCACCGCCAGCCTGCACGGCCACTACCAGCGCATGCTGCGCCTCGACGGCGCGGAGGTCAGCACCGAGGCCCAAGCCGCCGAGCTGTTGGGCATGAAGGGCTCGACCTTCCCGGCGCGCAAGGCCCTCGATCAGAGCACCAAGTTGGGCTCGGGGCGGATCCAGGAGTTCATCGTGTTGCTGGCCGACGCCGATCTCGACCTCCGCGGCGCCAAGGCGTGGTCGCCCGAGCTGGTCGTCGAGGTGCTGGTGGCCCGGCTGGCCAGTCGCACGCCGAACCGAAGCGCCCGGGGCTCGTCGCGGCGCCGAGCCGCCGGGGCCCGATCGGCCCGCGGCTGAGCGTCAGGCGGGGGTGAGCGTCAGGACGAGGTGGCGTTCAGGCGCTTGGCCAGGCGGGACTTGCGGCGAGCGGCCTGGTTCTTGTGGATCACGCCGGTGCTGGCCGCCTTGTCGAGGCGCTTGATGGCCAGGCGGGCCAGCTCGTCGGCGTTCTCGGCGCCCTCGTCGGCGGCGGCCGTGGCGACCTTGGTGCGGGTCTTCAGCTCCGAGCGCACGGCCTTGTTGCGGACGCGGCGCTTCTCGTTCTGCTTGTTCCGCTTGATCTGGCTCTTGATGTTGGCCACGGGTGTCCTGTTGTCTGCGTTCTGATGGGCCGAGCGATGATAGCGGCCCCGAGGCCCGGAGTCACACCCACCCCTGCGTCGCCTGACTCGGTCGGGGCCGCGATCCGGCGGTGATGGCGGGTCGGTTGTGCGCCACGAGCCGTCGGTGTGCGTACCGTTGCAGGTGGCGCGCCCAGATCCGAGCCCGCCCGTCCGCGACCCGACCCTGGAAACGAAGTCCTTTTCGGTGCCTGATCATCCGGCGACGCTCAGTCGCTATCGCAATCTGTCGATCATCGCTCACGTCGATCACGGCAAGAGCACGCTGGCTGACCGCATGCTCGAGATCTGCGGCGCCGTCGATCCTCGCGACATGAGGGCGCAGTACCTCGACTCGATGGATCTCGAACGCGAGCGAGGCATCACCATCAAGCTCCAGAGCGTCCGGCTGGACTACCGCGATCACGTCGTGAACCTGATCGACACGCCGGGCCACGTGGACTTCGGCTACGAGGTCTCGCGGTCGCTGGCCGCGTGCGAGGGCGTCATCCTGCTGGTCGATGCGGCCCAGGGCATCGAGGCCCAGACCCTCGCCAACTGCTACCTCGCGCTCGAGAACGACCTCGAGATCGTGGCCGCGCTCAACAAGATCGACCTGCCGGCGGCCGACCCCGACCGGTACGCGGCCGAGATCGAGAACGTCCTCGGCCTGGCCGCGTCCGACATCCTGCGCGTGAGCGCCAAGACCGGCGAAGGGGTGGCCGAGCTGCTCGACGCCGTCATCGAACGCATTCCGGCGCCGGTCGGCGACGCCGACGCGCCGTTGCAGGCGCTCATCTTCGATTCGCACTTCGACCAGTACCGCGGCGTGATCAGCTCGATCCGGGTGATGAACGGCCAGCTGCGCACGGGCGCCCGACTCCAGTTCGTGCAGGCCAAGGCGACCTACGACGCCGACGAGGTCGGCGTGCGCCGACCCGACCCGACCCCGGTGGCCGAGCTGGGTCCGGGTGAGGTCGGGTACCTCATCGCCGGGATCAAGGACGTCGGCGAGGCCCGTTCCGGTGAGACCGTGACCGAGTCGGGCCGCCCGGCCCCACCGCTGGAGGGCTACAAGCTGCCCAAGCCGATGGTCTTCTGCGGCCTGTATCCGGTCGACGGGGACGAGTTCGCCAACCTCCGCGAGGCGCTCGAACGGCTCAGGCTGAACGACTCGAGCTTCACGTACGCGCCCGAGACGTCGGGCGCGCTCGGCTTCGGGTTCCGTTGCGGATTCCTCGGTCTGTTGCACATGGAGATCATCCGTGAACGGCTCGAGCGCGAGTTCGACCTCAGCCTCATCGCAACGGCGCCGTCGGTCGAGTACCAGGTGCGCCGGATCGGCGGCGAGGAGCTCCTGATCGACAACCCGAGCGAGATGCCTCCGCCCGGCGAGATCGAGTGGATCGCCGAGCCGTTCCTGACGACCACCATCCTCACCCCGACCACCTACACCGGCACGCTGATGGAGCTGTGCCAGTCGAGGCGGGGGGAGATGGGCAAGCTCGAGTACCTGTCGCCCGAACGAGTCGAGCTCGTGTACCGGCTGCCGCTGGCCGAGGTGGTCATGGACTTCTTCGACCAGCTCAAGAGCCGCACCCAGGGCTATGCCAGCCTCGACTACGAGCCCGACGGCTATGACCAGTCGAACCTGGTCAAGGTCGACATCCTGCTCAACGGGATGGCGGTCGACGCCTTCAGCACCATCGTGCACCGCGACAAGTCCTATGACTACGGCCGACGGATGAGCGAGAAGCTGCGCGAGCTGATCCCGCGTCAGATGTTCGACGTGCCGATCCAGGCCGCCATCGGTGGACGGATCATCAGCCGTGAGACGGTGAAGGCGAAGCGCAAGGACGTGCTGGCCAAGTGCTACGGCGGGGACATCTCCCGCAAGCGCAAGCTGCTCGAGAAGCAGAAGGAGGGCAAGAAGCGCATGAAGAGCATCGGCCGCGTGGAGGTCCCCCAAGAGGCCTTCATCGCCGCCTTGCGCCTCGACGACTGAGGGCGGGGGTCGGCCGGGGGCGGTCATGCGGGCTGTCCTGCATCAGCACTCGGTATCATCGACTGCTAGCCGGCCCCTCGATCAGGAACGGGCCGGCGACCTCATCATGGCTGAGCACCCCGAACATCCCGACGACCGCGACCAGCCTGACGAGCGCAAGGCCGCTGTCTTGCGCGCCGTCGTGGCCACCTACATCGAGACGGCCCAGCCTGTGGGGTCGGGCCTGGTGGCCAAGGCGCCGGGGGTGGCGGTGTCGCCGGCCACCGTGCGCAACGACATGGCCGCCCTCGAACAGGACGGCTACCTCCACCAGCCCCACACGAGCGCGGGTCGCGTCCCGACCGACAAGGGGTATCGCTTCTTCGTCGACCGCCTGGCTCCCGGTGCGCCGCTGGACGCGGCGGACTCGCAACAGGTGCGAGCGTTCTTCGCCAAGACCCACGGCGAGCTCGAGCAGATGCTGGCCGACACGAGCCGGCTGCTCTCCAACCTCACGCAGTACGCCGCGGTGGTGGTCGGCCCTCCGACCGAGGCCGCCTCGATCCGCTCCGTCCAGCTCGTGGGACTCGCGCCGCGCGTCGCGCTCGTGGTGCTCGTGTTGTCCAACGGCGCGGTCGACAAGCACACGATCGACTTCGACCACGACGTGGACGAGGTCACCTTGGCCGCCGCCGGGGCCCGCCTGGCTCAGCACCTCACCGGCGAGCCGTTGGCGTCGGCCATGACCGCCGCCGCCGAGCTGGCCGACCGGCCCGCCACGGCGGCGACCGACCCCGTCGTGAGCGTCGTGCGCCTCGCGCTCGACGTGCTCGCCGCCGATCACTCGTCGGCCGAGCACGTGTACATCGGCGGGACGTCCCGCATGGCCTCCGCCTTCGACGCGGTGGCGACGGTGAGCGAGGTCCTGACGATCCTCGAGCAGCAGTACGTCGTGGTGTCGCTGCTCCAGGACGTCCTCGACCGGGGCTTGCACGTCGCCATTGGCACCGAGACCGGCATGGCCCCCCTGGCCGACTGCTCGGTCGTGGTCGCCCCGTACGCCGTCGAGGGCGAGCCGGCCGGCACGATCGGCGTGCTCGGGCCCACCCGGATGAACTACCCGCAGGCGCTGGCGGCGGTGGCCGTGGTCGGCCAGCGCCTCGGCCGGCACCTGAGCGAGGGGTAGGCGTGGCGCCCGGTTCGACTGACTACTACGAGCTGCTCGAGGTGTCGCGACAAGCGACACCCGACGAGATCAAGCGCGCCTTTCGCCGCTTGGCTCGTGAGCTGCACCCCGACGCCAACCCCGGCGACGCCGAGGCCGAGAGGCGGTTCAAGGAGGTCGCCCTGGCCTATGAGACGCTGAGTGACCCTGATCGGCGCCAGCGCTACGACATGTTCGGGCCCGAAGGGGCGGCGGCGGCGGGTCAGCCCGGAGGTTTCACCGGGGGCCTGGGCGATCTGTTCGACGCCTTCTTCAACAACGCCGGCTTCGGCGGCGACCAGAGGGGTGGGCCCCGGCCGGCGCAGGGAGCCGATCTCGAAGCGGTCATCGACATCAGCTTCACCGAGGCCGTGTTCGGGACCGAGGCGCCGGTCACGGTGCGGACCGCGGTGGCCTGCGACGATTGCGAGGCGACGGGCGCGGCGCCCGGCACGTCCGCCTCGACCTGCGCCGAGTGCGGGGGAGCGGGCCAGGTCCGCCGGGTGCGCCAGTCGCTGCTCGGGCAGATGGTCACGGCCAGCCCGTGCCCGCGATGCGGCGGTCTCGGCAGCGTCGTCGAATCGCCGTGCCCCACCTGCAACGGCGAGGGTCGCCGCGTCGATTCGCTGACCTACACCGTCGACGTGCCCGCCGGCATCGACGACGGGTCGACGCTGCGACTGACCGGACGCGGGGCGATCGGTCCCGCGCGGCGGCGGGATCGGCGACCTCTACGTCCACGTGCGGGTCCGTCCCCACGAGCGGTTCGTCCGTCATCGCTACGACCTCGCCTACGACCTGCACCTGTCCATGAGCCAGGCCGCCCTGGGCGCTCATCTGGCCTTCGAGACCCTGGACGGCACGGAGGATCTCGTGATCCCGCGCGGGACCCAGTCCGGTCGGATCTTCCGGCTGCGTGGTCGCGGGGTGCCCCACGTCGAGGGACGCGGGCGGGGCGACCTGCTCGTCCAGGTCACCGTCGACACGCCGATCGGGCTCAGCGACGACGAGGAGCGGTTGTTGCGCGAGTTCGCCGAGTCGCGCGGCGACGAGGTCGGTCCGGCCGACGCCAGCCTGTTGTCCAAGATCCGTTCGGCCTTCCGGTAGCGCCCCCGGTGCCCAGTGATCCGGAAGGGGACAGCCCTGACGGGCGCGGCGGACCGCACGTCTTCGTCTCCGATCTCGAACGACCGCGGGTGTCGCCCGAGGACCGCCATCATCTTGAACGGGTGCTGCGCCTCCGCACGGGTGGCGAGCTGACCGTGGCCGACGGAGCCGGCAGCTGGCGGGTCTGTCGGTTCGGGGTGGAGCTCGAACCGCAGGGTCCGGTGCGGCACCAGCCCGCGCCCTCACCACCGGTGACCATCGGATTCGCCTTGGTGAAGGGCCAGCGTCCCGAGTTGGTCGTGCAGAAGCTGACCGAGCTCGGCGTCGACCGGATCATCCCGTTCGCCGCCGCCCGCTCGGTCGTGCGTTGGCGCGATCAGCGCGCCGCCGGCCACATCGAGCGGCTCCGCCGGGTCGCCCGGGAGGCCGCGATGCAGTCGAGGCGGTGCTGGTTGCCCGACATCAGCGAAGCGGTCGACTTCGCCGAGGTGGCGAGCGGCGCCAACGTGGCGCTGGCTGAGCGCGACGGTCATCCCCCCTCCCTCGACCACCCCACGATCCTGGTCGGCCCCGAGGGCGGGTGGACCGACGAGGAGCGGGGACGCGTGGCCCACCACGTCGTGTTGAGCGACCAGGTGCTGCGGGTCGAGACGGCGGCCATCGCCGCCGCCGTCCTGTTGGGTGCCCTGCGGCGCAAGCTCGTGTGAGGCGCCCAATGTGTGTATCCGGCTACGTATCGAACAGTGCAAATGGCGATGGCTGACACAGACAGGAGCGCGCCAGGTTCGGCGATGGTCCGCCACGGCGTCTAAGGTGTGGCTCAACGTGACCACCCGATGCGTGGCCATCTCCGACCTTTCCGTCACATGGCGGGTGCCAGTCGGTCGGTGGGCTCAGAGGGACCGCCCGGGCCACGGGGAGAGGTGGAATGTCCATGTTGAAGGTTACGGGTGACGAGCCGGCCAACTCGCCGGGCAGTGGGGATGTGCCCACGGCCTACGGGCGAATGGTCGGCGACCGGCTTCGACTGATCCGACGGCAGAAACGCATGTCGCTTCAAGAGGTCGAATCGTCATCGGGCCAGGAGTTCAAGGCGTCGGTGCTCGGAGCCTACGAGCGGGGCGAGCGGGCCATCTCGGTGCCTCGCCTCCAGCGGCTGGCCCGCTTCTACAACGTGCCGGTCGATCAACTGCTCCCCAACGACGACGGGCCCGGGTTCTCCGAGGGCACGACGCCGGCGACTCCGGTCGACGCGTCGGTGACCATCGACCTGCGGCGCCTCGAGCGGCTGAGCGGGGCCGAGGCCGACATGCTGAGCCGGTACCTGACCATGATCCAGCTCCAGCGCCAGGACTTCAACGGGCGCATGTTGACGATCCGCCGCGACGATCTCCGGGCCATCGCCTGCATCCTGGGCGTCACCTATGAGACCGCTGGTGGTCGGCTCGACTCGCTCGGTCTCAGCCTCAACGTCTGACCGGCCGCTCCCGCTCTCGCCGGTACCCTCGGGTCGGTGGGATTCGGGGTCTATGTCCATGTGCCGTTCTGCTCGCGCCGATGTGACTACTGCGCGTTCGCGACCTGGACCGACCGCCATCACCTGACCGAGGCCTACCTCGATGCGCTGAGGCTCGATCTGTCGCGACGAGCCACCGGTTCGGAGCCCGAGTGGCCGCTGCCCGACGCTACTTCGGTGTTCTTCGGAGGCGGGACGCCTTCGTTGGTCCCCGCCGTCGGCCTCATGGGCGTGCTGGCAACGGTGCCCACCACGCCAGACGCCGAGATCACCGTCGAGTGCAACCCGGACACCGTCACGCCCGAGCTGCTGGCGACCTATCGCCGGGGCGGCGTGAACCGCCTCTCCTTCGGCGTGCAGTCGATGGTTCCCCACGTCCTGGCCGGCCTCGGTCGCACCCACGACCCGGCGGCTGTCGAGCGAGCCGTCGCGTGCGCCCGGGCCGAGGGCTTCACCAACTTCAACCTCGACCTCATCTACGGCGGCGCCGGCGAGACGATCCATGACTGGGCCACGACCCTCGATCGCGCCCTGGACCTCGATCCCCCCCACATCAGCGCCTACGCCCTCACGGTCGAGGCGGGGACGCCGTTGGCCGACCAACCCGACCGTCACCCCGACGACGATGATCAGGCCGACAAGTACGAGCTGGTGTCCGAGCGGCTGGGCGCCGCCGGCCTCGACTGGTACGAGATCTCGAACTGGGCCCGACCCGGTCACGCCTGTCGCCACAACCAGCTGTACTGGGATCAGGGCGACTACCTGGGCGTCGGATGCGCGGCTCATTCGCATCGCGACGGACGGCGTTGGTGGAACGTCCGCACGCCCGAGCGCTACATCGATCTGGTGCAGGCGGGCCGATCGACCGAGGCCGCCGGCGAGACCCTCGACCCGCCGACCCGCCGGCTCGAGGGCCTGCAGCTGGCCTTGCGGACCAGTCGGGGCGTTCCCGCCGCGTCGTTGCCCTCCGACTCGGACCTCGAGGGACTGGTGGACGTGCGCGACGGCCAGGCCCGACTCACGATGGCGGGGCGGCTGCTGGCCAACGAGGTGTCGGTGCGGCTGCGCTGACCTGCCGCCGGCTCGGGCTCAGGCTCGGGCTCAGGCGCTCGGCACCGGGGGCAGCGCGAAGCGCTGGCCGGGATACACGAGGTTGGCGTCGCCGGCCACGACGAAGACCTGACGGTTGGCGGCGATCAGGGCCTGCACGTAGGCCGCGACCTCGGTGCTCGACGGGGGGCGGCCGAAGCTTCGAGCCAGGGTCTCAGCGGCGACGTGCCACAGGTGGTCGCCGGGACGGATCACCCAGACCGCTTCGGTCGTCGGGGTGGGCGGCGGCGAGGGCGTCGGGACGGGGGTGGCCGGAGTCGTCGGGATGGCCGGAGTCGTCGGGATGGTCGGGGTCGGCGTCGTCGGCGTCTTCGGCGGTGGGTCCGAGCCGACCAGGTGCATGACGGGAGGAACGGTCGAGGTCGGCTGGTGGTCGAGGACGGTCATGACGACCGGTGCCGATGCCGGTGGGGTGGCCCCGACCGGGCGGGGAGCCATGGCTGCGCCGGCCATGACGGTGACGGCCAGACCGGCTCCCGCGACGCGCTGGACGAGGGGTGCCAGAGCGGGGAGGGTCAGGTGGCGAACGGCCCGGAGCAGGCCGGTGGCGCCGCTGGCCCGACCCACCATCTCGGCGGTCACGATGCCCAGCAGGTAGACGAGTCCGACCAGCGTGAGCGTCCGGATCAGGCCCATGACGGCGCCCGCCGGGCCGGCCGTGGCCGACCAGGCGCACCAGCGCGCCACCGAGGTCGTGAGCGGAGGCGACGGGATGCGCCGGCCGAGGGCACCGACCCCGATGAGGGCGATGGTCAAGGCCGCCGCCAGGGCCGCCAGCCGGGCCAGGGGATGGCGCCGCGGGCTCACGACGCTCGGTCCGGATCGATCGTGGTGGCTCGACCCTTCGGATCGATGCCCTCGAGCCCGGCGCAGCCCGTGGCGTCGCGCACGGGCGAGAGGTGCGAGCCGGGGGCCACGTGCCCGGCCGTCCGTGCGGCCAGATCATGGCCGGCGGTGGCCCAGCCCGCGAAGGCGAAGAGCTCGCCCGTGGCCGGACGGAGCACGACGGCGCGGGGTGACCCCGTGCACCCCCAGGCGGCGATGGCCACCTGATCGCTCGGCTGGCCGATCGAGTAGCGCACTGACCCCACCGTGACCGCCCCGCCGGCGGTGACCAGTGCGGCGGAGCCAGGTGCGGCGTGGGCGGAGCCAGGTCGCGCCGACGCGGAACGAGTTGGCGGTGGGGTCTCGGACCTCGTCGGCGGCGTCGCTCGGCCCGGGGACGGCGAGTGGGCCGCGATCAGCCCGAACGCGCCCCAGGTGATGGCCATCACCCCGGCCATGGCGGCCACGACCGTGGCCAGCCGCGGGGCAGACCAGCGCCGCCCTTCGACCGCGGCGGGCCGCAGCGTGGCGAACGGATCCTCATCGGCCGGCTCCGCCTGGTCGGTTCGCTCCTTCTCGTTGGTCGGCCGTGCGAGCGGAGCCGGCTCGGAGAGCGGGGCCTCGGGTCCGACCAACGGCGCGTCGGCGAGGGCCCGGCGGCGGTGGTCGGGGCGACCGCTCGGGGGATAGCGGGCCGCCACCTCGCTTTCGATGGCCTGGGCCAGCCGACGGGCGGGCGGCCAGCGGCCGGTGCGGCCGGCGGCCAGCAGGCGGTTCAGCCCGCTCGGTTGACCACCATGGGCTCGGCGTCGGTGTCGGGTGGCCGACGGTGACGGGTGGGCCTCGAGCACGGCGCTCACCATCGCCGCCAGCGCCTCGACGTCGAGCGACGGACGCAGGATCGTCCCGTCGTCGCGGGCCTGACCGGCCAGTCCGGCCCGGGCGAAGCGACCGAGCCGGGGCCGGCCCTCGGCCGTGAAGGTGATCGCCCGGTCGTCGAGGGCGCCGTGCACCAGACCGAGCGAGTGGAGGTCGGCGACGATCTCGCACACCGCGGCCAGCGCCGGCAGGGTGCGCTCAGGCCGGTCGTGGCCGGCGCGGAAGGGGTGGCCCCCGGTTGCGGTCACCAGCTCGTACCCGTCGGCGTCGGAGCTGAGGATCTCGGCGACGCCCGGGTGGCGGGCCAGCGCCAGCATGGTCGCCTCGTGGACCAGCTGGGCCCGGTCGGCGTCGTCGCTCGCCCGCTGCACGAGGATCGGACGGCCTTCGTCGTCGATCGTGACCTCGTCGGTGATCATGGGCGGAGACCAGCGGACACAGCATGAAACTACATCAACAACACCAGGAGAGCCAGAGATGCCTCACCTGATCTCCTCGACGGCGCCGAGGGCGACCAGACGGTCGAGCAAGGGGCCGAGATCGGGTTCGATCTCGCCCGGCTCGACCGAGAACCGTTGGGCCAGCAGGGCGGCCAGCTCGTCGAGGCGGCGGGGTCGCTCGAGCAACGTCCAAACGGCGCCCCCCGATCCAGCGATGGTCGCCGGTTCGGAGGCGCTCGGGGCCAGGACGACGGGCCCGTTCAGGGTGAGGCGCCAGCCGGTGCCCTCCCGGCGTCGCCACCGTCGGGTGAGATGAGGGGGATCGGGAGGGGCCGAGGAGACCGGCGAGGGGCTCACAGGGCCCCATGGTACGAGACGGGCCATTCAAGTTCGTCCACCCGCAGGCCGAAGCATCGCTGATGGTGTGTCGGGACGGATCCCAGACTGCAGAGGGATCTCGCGGTACGCTTCTCTCTCCCCGGGCACTTTGCTAGCGTGCCGGCGGGTGGTCCAACAGCGATGAGCAGGATTGGTAGGAGTCACATGGGCACGACTGAGAATGATGACGAGTCGGTGATCGACTCGGTTGTCGACGACGGCCCGGGTGATCACACCTTCGACCGTCGGTCGATGCTCAAGAAGGTCGGCATCGCCGGCGCCACCGCCTGGGTCGCTCCGGTCGTCATCGAGAGCTTCATGTCGCCGGCCTCCGCGGCGTCGATCCCGCCGGGCGTCTACCGCCTGAACCTCAGCTCGCAGAAGTGCAACCCGACCCCCGTGTCGGGCAACCCGGCCTCGCTGGTCCCGCCGGCCTCGTGTGGGACCCTCGGCGCCAACTGGACCGCCGCCAACTTCGACCTCACGACCCAGGCCCAGCTCGATTCGCTCGGCATCGTCGTGAGCAACTGCAACGCCCGCTTCGACATCCAGGTCAACGTCAACAACAACCCCAAGGTGACCTTCACCCAGGCGGGTTCGGGCAAGGGCAACCCCCGCCTGGCCGGCCAGTGCCAGGCGCCGACGGTCACGCCCACGCAGGTCACCTGGCTCGACCAGGGCTCGACCGACCGCAAGGGCGGCTACTTCATCCTCGTCACCGTCGCTCCCTGAGCGCGACGTCGGCCGCCGGCCGCGTTCGCCCTAGACGAGCCCCGCTCGACGTCGGACCCGTCGGACGGTCCGCACGAGGCGGTTGCGCACCGAGCTGGTGACGGCGCGCCACGCCCGTCGGGCGTGGTGGCCGATCGACCAACGACGGTCGGCCAGGTAGTCCTGCTGGGGGAGAGCCAGGGCGCGCAGGTAGTCGACTCGGGCGCGGGTTCCCCGGACCACGACCAGCCCGGCCAGCTGGCGCCAATACACGTAGCCCGGTCGCTGGTGAGCCGACAGCAGCAGGCGCTCGCGGGCCGACGGCACCACCGAGTCGGCCCAGGCGAACAACTGCGACGCGGCGGCAGGGCCCGCGTCGGCGGGGAGGGCGAGGGTGCGTCGCGAATGGCGCAGGGCCTGGGCCACGACGGCGGTGGCCTGCCATCGGCGAGCCGTGGCCACCAACTCGTCGGGGTCGGCGGCATCGGAAGCGAGCAGCTGGAGCACGTCACGGGCGGCGGCCAGGCGGGGCGGGATGTCGGTCACCGAGGCCTGGTAGCAGGCCAGAAGCAGGGTGGGCACCGGCCCTGGTGTCGGCAGGGCGCGACCGGCGATGAGGACCTCGCCCGGCCCGTCGAAGAGCTCGTCGAGCGGGATGGCC
The DNA here is from genome assembly GCA_963734965.1 of uncultured Microthrixaceae bacterium. Classification (GTDB taxonomy): domain Bacteria; phylum Actinomycetota; class Acidimicrobiia; order Acidimicrobiales; family Acidimicrobilacustridaceae; genus UBA4742. The sequence continues at coordinate 1,326,302 of CAVTJK010000003.1, forward strand.
AGGCCCAGGGCGCCGGCGACGGGCATTCGGTGCACGTCGATCTCGAGACCACCAGGTCGCTGTCGGGTGGGGGCCGTTCGCAGCAGCGTCTCCTTGCCGAAGCGCTCGTCGAAGCCGGGTCGCAGCTCGGGGTGGGATGCGGCCGCGTCCAACTCAGTGCTCAGCACCGCGGCGGCCTGATGCAGGTGGCGACCGGGAACGACGAGGTCGATGTCGGCGAACACCCTCTGGGCCGGATCGGGGTAGCAGCGATGGGCCAGCGCCGGTCCCTTCATCACCAGGTAGGGGATCGATGCCGCGTCGAGCGCATCGGCCGAGTGCAGGAGCGCTCGTTCGAGGCGCAGGTCGTGCGCGCACCAGGCTTCGTGCGTGTCGGCCAGGATCCGTCGCTGCTCATCGTCGACGACCAGGTCGCCGACCGCCACTGCCGCCGCCACCAGACCGAGCACGCGCTGCTGCTCGGCCAGGCGCACGATCCGCTGCCACGCGAAGAGGTCAGAGGGGGCGGGCGGCAGGGCTGGGCCTGCGACGAGGCCATGGGCGGCGAGGGCCCGGACGAACGGCCATGGGCTGTCGCCCTCGACGTCGCCGCGGTCCGATCCGGCGTGACGGTCGCCCGGGCCGATCACGTCCGGCGCAGGCTCGGACGCAGGCTCGGACTCGGTGGACGGATCCGGGATCGGCTCTTGGCCCGGCGGTCGCGCCGATCGTCGGGGTCGCGGCGCCACTTCGGCAGGGACAGCACGACGAAGAGGAACGGGAGCACCTGGACGCGCTCGCGGCTCAGGATGCCGAAGTTGGCGATGGCCGAGAAGGCGTAGCCGAACATGGCCATGTAGGCCAGCGCGAGGGTGATGTAGGCCTCGGATCTGAGCCGGTGGAAGGCGTCGACGAAGCGGCGCCATCCGATGATCGTCAACAGCAGCAGCGCCGCCGACTCGAGCGACGCGGCCAGACCGCCGCTGTTGGTCAGCTCGCCGGGAAGGGGCCGGAACAGGACGGTGAACACCGCTTCGGGATAGCCGATCGGGGAGTTCGGGTTGGCCGGGTGGAAGGCCGAGTTGCCCTCGCTCGTCTGGGTCTGCGTGGTGTTCAGGGCGCTGGTGACGCTGGTCGTGCTCAGGTCGTCGATGTTCAGGAAGTGGGCGGTGGCCGGGGCCAGCAGGGCGCCGCCGACCAGCAGGGCGACGATGCCGATGGCCTTGGTCACCCCACCCAGGCTGAACGTGCCCGGCAGGGTCCGTGTGTCCCGTCGCCCGACCAGGAAGGCGGCCAGGACAGCGGCGAACATCAAGAGCGCCACGTGGGGGCGCACGAGGGCGGCCCCGAACAGGCCGAGGGCGAGCAGGGCGTAGGCCCCGCGGGCGCGGGTGAGCATCTTGGCCGCCCCGAGAGCGGCCAGACCGATGGTCAGGAGCATCCACGAGTCCTTGCCGATGCTCGATGGCCAATAGGCGATCGAGGGCCACAGCATCACGAAGCGGCCGTAGCGCAGTCGGTTCCCGGACGGCACGGCGGTGGCGAAGGCGCGGTAGAAGAACCAGCAGCCCCAGAAGGCGGCGAAGGTGAAGATGATCGTGCTGCCGAAGAAGTTCGAGTCCGTGAACAGGTGGGCCACGCCGGTGATGTAGCGGAGGCTGCCCGTGCCCGGCACGGGGGCGTTGGCCCCGACGTCGACGTGCACGAACTCGAGACCCCGGAAGCTCTGGGCCAGCCGAGCCCCTTCGCTGTTGTAGATGCGGGCGTCGGCGGCCCCCGAGTAGCGAGGGAAGGCGAGCAGCAGCCTCACCCCGATCGACGTGAGCAGCAGGCCGCGCAGATCGAACGTGCGCTCGGCCTTGATCGGTCGCGACAGCGCCGCCATCGAGGCGATGGTGAGCACGGGGGCGACGACGAGCCCGAGGCCGGTGTGGTGAGCGACCACCCATTCGCCGAGGGCGTAGAGGATCAGGGCCCCTACGACGAGGGTCAGGCCGAGGAGCTGCCAACCCGAGCTCGTCGGATCGGTCTTGACGGGCGCCCGTCGGGGGGTGCGGGAGCGGGCCAGCGGCACGCGGTAGCCGGACGCGTTGGGCGTCGCGGGGGGTTCGGTCACTCGTCCTTCGGCGAGGTGGCCACGGTGCCGTCGGACTCTGACTCGGACTTCGACTCGGATCCCGAGTCGGGCTCGGACGAGGCCGACGGGGCGCCTTCTCCGCCGCTCGGCGTCAGGCCCGCCGACAGGTCGCGCTCGAGATCGGTCGTGTCGGCGCTCCCGGTGTCGCGCTCAGTGGCGACCTTGGCCCCGTTGTCGTGGCCGGCGGCGCCGTTGGACGAGGCGTTGCGCATGTCGTCGGCCTTGACCAGCAGGTCGAGGGGATGCGCCTGGGCGTCGGGCCGACTCGGATCGCGTCCCTCTTCGACGGCGTAGTAGTAGTACTGCGCGCTCGGGACGTAGCGGGCGCCGAGCAGGGCCACACCGGCCACGGTGGCTTCGAGCCGCTGGAGCACCTCGGTGGCGCGCTGGGCGTTCGGTCGCGTGGTGCGGCCCGCCTTGGCGACGAGCACGACGAGGTCGGACACGCTGATCAGCTCGCTGGCGTCGTTGGTCGACAGCAACGGGGCGGTGTCGAGCAGGATGATGTCGAAGATCCCACGGGCGGCGTCGATGACCCGGCGTTGGGCCGAGGTCACCTCGGCCGGGTTGGCGTTGTTCGACGAGAGCACGTTGTTCACCATGCGCACGCCGGTGACGTCGCTCTGCACCACCTTGCGGGCCTCGTCCGAACCGCCGAGGTAGCGGTGCAGGCGGGGGCGCCGGAAGTCGCAGTTGATGACGAGGACCGAGAAGTTGGCCTCGGCGAACATCGCCGCCAGGTTGGCCACCGAGGTGGTCTTGCCCTCGGACGGACCGGCCGAGGTCACCATGATGACCTGCGACGTCGTCGCCTCGCCCGGGCCCGCCGAGCCGGCCGCCGCCGTCTGGCGCAGGAACACGATCGAGGCGCGCAACGCTCGATAGGCCTCGGCCGTCCTCGACATCGGGTGGGTGAACGAGATCACCTCGGTGTCGTTGCGTTGGACCCGGTTGAGCGGCGGGACCTCGCACAGCACAGGCAGGTCGAAGGCCAGCTCGGCGTCGTCCTTGGTCTGGATCCGCGTGTCGAGGCGCTCGATGACGAAGGCGAGGATGAGCCCGACCAGCAGGCCGATCAGGCCGCCGATGAGCGCCCGGGGCACGGGTCCCTCGGGGATCTTGGACTTGTTGTTCAGGCTCGAGTCGAGCGTCGCCTCAGGGTTCTTGGTGTTGGCCGTGAGCGTGACGTTGTTGGTCTGCTGCTGGCCGTTCTTGATGACGAAGGCGTAGGCCTCGGGGCTGATCGGGCTGGCGGTCGGGTGCTGCAGGACGGTCAGGATCGGCCCCGGCGGCGGTCCGATCTGCTGCAGGTCATCCTGCGCGACCCGGTACTGGTTGATGAGCGAGGCCAGGTTCTGCCCGGCCACGGAGTTGACCGGCGGGTTCGCGGCGGTGGCCGCCTCGATCTCGGTCGTCAGCTTGTTGATGTTGGCCGACGCCTGGTTGAGGTTGGTGGTGTAGGCCTTGGTGTTGGCGTCGTTCACGAACTTGGCCAGGTCGGTGCACCACTCGTTGGAGAGATCGGTGGTGGCGGTGGCCGACGTCCCGACGGTCGTGATGCGGATCGTCGCCTGGTTCGGGTCGGTGACCGACTGGACCTGTTCGATCAGGCTGTTGACGTCGGTGTTGTGCTTCTGGGCGATGCCCGCCGGCACGTCGCCGGTGGTGGTGAGCAGACCCATCTGGCTGAGGGCGGTGAAGGGGGCGCCCTTCTCGGTGATGGCGCTGGCGTCGTAGTAGAGGACGCAGGTCGCCTTCCAATAGGTGCGGTGGGCGTGCTTCTTGTCGTGGCCGAGCCCGGTCAGGCCCCCGAGCACCAATCCCACGAAGACCAGGGCGGCGATGATCACCCATCTCCGCCGGATGGTCCTCAGGTACTGGATCGGTTCCATGCAGTTCTCCAGCAGCCGGGGGCACGGCCGGTCGGTTCGGATTCACGGGATGCGGTGCGCACCACCGGAGCTCCGGCCACCCAGCTGGCGTTCGGCGCGATCGAAGATCCTACACCGGCACCCCCATCGACCTGCATCATCCCAAACGGGCCGAACCGGCCCCGATGCCGGTCAGGGCGCGCCGCTCGGTCTCGAGGCGGCGGATGGGTCGAGCGGCCTCGACGCCTTGCCGATCGTACGGCCGAGGCCTCGCAGGGCCAGCGTGTTGGGGCGGGCCCGCAGAGACCGGAGGTACCACTGCCGGGCCGTCTGGGTGGCGCCGAGGCCGCCGGCCATGACCCCCATCCGCGCCCATCGGAACGCTCGCGCCCGCGGGTGGTGCCGGAAGTACTCGGCGTGCTCGTCGAGCAGGCGTTCGCTCTGGCGCAGGCGGGCCGTCACGTCGGTGCCGTTGGCCCGCTCGCCTTCGTGGCGGCGCAGCTCGCAGCCGACCCGCTCGACCGTGACGACGGTGGCGTGGGCGGCCATCCGCAGCCACCATTCGACGTCTTCGACGCAGCGGTAGGACTCGTCGAAGGCCAGGACGCTTTCCGCGCGCACGGCGGTGGCGCCGAGGTGAGGAGTGGTGGCGTCGAGGATGTGGTCCGACACGTCGCCGCTCAGGCGGCGACCGGCTCGTGCGGACCGCTCACCGTGGCCCGGGCCGTCGGTCGGGTCGAACCAGCGCGTCCAGCACAGACTGATGTCGGCCGCCTCTAGGCCGGCCACGGCCAACTCGAGGCGATCGGGCGTGAATCGGTCGTCGTCGTCGAGGAAGACGAGGTAGCGGCCGCGGGCGGCGGCCACCCCGGTGTTGCGGGCGGCCGCCGGTCCGCCCGACGTGTCGCGCCGGATGACCGTGACGCGTGGATCGTCGAAGTCGAGGGGTTCGTGGCCGCCATCGTCGACGACGACGCACTCCCAGTCGCGGCGCGTCTGGGCCACGACCGAGGCCACGGCCTCAGTCACGAGCTGGGGGCGGTGGTGGGTCGGGATGACCACCGAGAAGGTGGGCGCCTCGCCACCTGGTGACGAGTCCGAGTCCGTGCCGGTGGTATCCATGGCGTCGATGCGCATTCTGTACCTGATCCCGAGCCTCGGTCGCAGTGGTGGCGCCGAGCAGGCGGTGGCGGCCCTGGCCGGACCGCTGACCGAGCGGGGGGTCGAGCTCGACGTGGTCACCCTCAAGGCCGAGAGCGGATACGCCGGAGACATGGTGGATCAGGTGGTTGACGACGGTGCCACCGTGTCGTGGTTGGCGCCGGCGCACCGCCTCCGCCAGATCGGCGAGCTCAGGACCATCGTCCGGGATCGTCGTCCCGATCTCGTACACACGACGCTGTTCGAGGCCGACCTCGTCGGTCGCATCGGTGGCCGAGCGGCGCGCACGCCGGTCGTCTCGAGTCTCGTGAACGTGGCCTACGGACCCGAGCAGCGGGCCAACCCGGCGTTGAAGCCCTGGAAGCTCGAAGCCGTGCGCTGGGTCGACGGGGTGACCGGGCTCGGCGTCCGCCGGTTCCACGCGTTGTCCCCGCACGTGGCGTCGGTCATGGGCCGGCGGCTGCGGATCCGGCCCGACCGCATCGACGTGATCCCCCGGGGCCGCGATCCCGACCAGCTCGGGCCGGCCGACCCGGACCGTCGCCGACGCGTCCGTATCGCCCTCGGGATCGGTGACGACCAGCACCTCGTCGTGGCCGTGGCCCGTCACGAGTTCCAGAAGGGTCTGGACGTCCTGGTCGCAGCCTGGCCGAACGTACGGGCCGCCCTGCCGCGCGCCGAGCTGAGGATCGGGGGCCGTTCCGGCAGCCAGACGGCCGCCCTCGAAGCCGCCGCCGCTCGCCAGGGTGCGGACTCGGGCCTCGCCTGGCTCGGCGGACGCACCGATGTGCCGGACCTCATGGTCGCGGCCGACGCCTTCGTCGTGCCGTCGCGGTGGGAGGGGTTCGGCAGCGTGCTCGTCGAGGCCATGGCGCTCGGCACGCCGTTGGTCGCCAGCGACATCGATCCGGTGCGGGGCGTCGTCGGTTCGGACTGGGCCCGACTGGTCCCTCCCGACCGACCCGAGGCCCTGGCCGCGGCCATCGTCGAGACGCTGCGCCAGCCGGCCACCGAGACCGCCCGTCGCGCCCAATGGGCTCGGTCGCGGTTCGAGCGGTCCTACAGCATCGGGGTGGTGGCCGACGCCACCGTGGCGTTCTACGAGCGCGCCCTGCGATCGCGGTGACGAGAGCGGGTGAGCGGGTGAGCGGTTGGGGCCCCGGCATCGGGTGTGCCCGGTGGAGAGGATGGCGTCTGTCATCATGGACTGCGGCCCCGGCGACGGGGCGCCGCAACGCTGCGCCACAGATCCCAGATGATGTCTCCACCCCCACCGGCGCCGACCGGCTCCTCCCACCGACCATGACGGCGACCCGGCGCAAGTCGGTCCGTGCCTCGTGGCGCGAGCTGCGTCCCTACCTCGGTGCGACGCGGTGGAAGCTGGTCCTGTTGGGCGTCACGGCCATCGTCGGCGGTTTCGTCGAGGCGGCGATGATGGTGGCGATCGTCAAGATCGCCCTCAGCCTGGCCAACGGCCACGAGTCGATCGACATCCACAACGTGAAGCTCACGATCGCGAACCTGTTCTGGATCGCCGCCGGTCTTCTGCTCGCCCGGTTCGTCCTCAACATGGTCAACGCGTGGCTGACGGCGCAGCTGAGCACCGACACGCTGACCATCGCCCGGCGGATGACCTTCCGTGACTTCGTCCAGGCGTCGTGGAACCTGCAGAGCCGAGAGCGGGAGGGCCATCTGCAGGAGCTGATGAGCACGCACGTCGGCAAGGTGTCGGGCGCCGCGCTCACCCTGGCCAACTGCACGGTCGCCGGGTTCAACTTCCTCGCTCTGATGATCTCGGCCATCTTCATCAACCCGATCGCCGCCGTGTCGATCGTCGTCGGTGTCGGGATCATGTTCGTCCTGCTGCGACCCATCACTCGCGTGGCCAAGCGATGGTCGCGCGCCAACGTGGCCGCCAACGTCAACTACGTCGGGATGGTCAGCGAGAGCGTGACGCTGGCCCAAGAGGTCCGCACCTTCAACGTCGGCTCGCAACTGGTGGCCCAGGTCGACGACTACGTCGACAAGGCTTCGGATCTCACGTTCCGCACGCGCCTGCTGGGCCTGGTGATGCCCACGCTCTACCAGAACATCTCGATCGGACTCGTGCTGGTGGGCATGGCCGGCGTGTACGCCGTCGGTGGCAGCGGGGTGTCGTCGCTCGGTGCGGTCGTCCTGATCCTCGTGCGAGCGTTGTCCTACAGCCAGCAGCTCCAGAGCAACTACCACTCGCTCGCCGAGTCCGCTCCCTACCTCGAAGAGCTCGACGAGCGGCAGAAGACCTACCGCGCCTCGGTGGACCGGACCGGTCCCGTCGACGTCGACCACATCGGTCGCCTGACGTTCGAAGCCGTCGAGTACGCGTACACACCCGGTGTGCCCGTGCTGCAGTCGCTCTCGTTCGAGGTCGAGCCAGGGGAGGCCGTGGGCGTCGTCGGTCCGTCGGGCAGCGGCAAGTCCACGCTCGTGCAGCTGCTCCTGAGGCTTCGTCACCCGGTCGAGGGCCGGTTGCTCGTCGACGGGATCGAAGCCGACCTGATCACGCTCGACTCCTGGTACCGGCGCATCTCGTTCGTGCCGCAGGAGCCGCGGCTGTTCCGAGGGACCATCAGCGACAACATCCGCTTCCTGCGCCCCCAGCTCGACCAGGAGGCCATCGAGCGGGCGGCCAAGCTGGCCTACCTCCACGACGACGTCATGTCCTGGTCCGAGGGCTACGACACCGAGGTGGGCGAGCGGGGCGGCGCGGTGTCGGGCGGCCAGCGCCAACGCATCGTCCTGGCACGCGCCCTGGCCGAGGAGCCGGATGTGCTGATCCTCGACGAGCCGACCAGTGCCCTGGACATGAAGTCTGAGTCGCTGGTGCAGGACACCCTCGAGGGACTCAAGGGCCACGCCACGATGTTCATCATCGCCCACCGCCTGTCGACCTTGAACGCCTGTGACCGGATCATGGTCCTGTCCAAGGGCGAGCTCCAGGGCTTCGACACCGCCGCCGAGCTGCGCCGCTCGAACCCGTTCTTCGCCGAGGCCGTCCAGCTCTCCCAGTTGAGGTAGACCCCGACGCGGCGGAGCGGAGCGAGCCGCTCGGTTCCTGATACCCGGATGCCGAAGGCGCTCGCAGGGAGGCCCCGCCGACCGGAGAGCCAAGCTAGAAGAGTTCGATGTCGCCCATGGTCAGGGCCCAGTCGTCGAGGGCGGGGGCCCGGGCGTCGGGGGCGATCTGTCGCCAGGTGAGGATCGGTCCGAGTCGAGGCGCCGGCACCAGCCGAGCGGCCAGGTCGGGGGCGCCCGCCGCCATCACGTAGTCGGCGCCGGTCGAACGGGCGACCTCCGAGATCAAGCCCCGTGCCGCGCCGCGGTCCGGCGTCAACAGCTCGCACAGCACGGCCTCGACGGCGGGGCCCCGTCGGCGGAGCCGGAAGACGGCGAGCCCGTCGGCCAGCTCGACCGCCGGGTGTGATGGCCCGGTAGTGGAGGGGGCCGAACCCGTAGCGCCAACGCAGGTGCGCGATCGAGCGGTCGGTGCCCAGCGGCGCGGGATGCGACGAGCCGCCGGCCGCCGCCGTGGCTTCGAGCAGCGGTCCGAGCGCCTCGTCGTCAGCCAACACCTCGGTCGCAGGGCGGCCGACCTCTGTCGGCATCGACCACTTGGCGGCGGGCACGCGGGCTCGACTCATGCGCGCCAGCGACGAGACCCGAGGGCGCACGCTGATCGGCACCCGCCCGATCTCCTGCCACCCCATCTTGAGGTAGCCCGGTCGGCTCTGGTCGTTCGGCGTGTTGAAGATGAAGTCGACGCCCTCGGCGCGCAGCTCGTCCAAGGCGCCGAGCGTGAGGCGGGAGAAGATCCCCTGGCCCTGATGATCGGGATGGGTGGCGGTGTCGACGGCGCGAACGGCGCGCACGGATCGGCCCGCTCGGACGAACGACCAGCGCAGGAACACCCGCAGGCCGACGAGCCGGCCGCCTGAGGCGGCGACCCACATCGGAGAGGCGCCGGCCGGGTTCTCGAAGTGCTTCCAGCGGAAGAAGCTCTCGTTCGGGTCGTCGGGCGACCAGCCCAGCGCGGCCTGAGCCAGCGCCAGGATCGCCGGCTGATCGGACTCGGTGGCCCGGCGAACGGTGATGGCGGCGGACTCGGAGTCTGGTGGCGCCGACGGGGAGTCGGGTGAAGTGGGGCGCGCCGGATCTGGGGTCGATGACTCGGGCGGGGCCACCGGGCCAGTATGTCTGACGTGACCTCACCGATCGGGCCCCGTCGGTCGCGGCCGCGCCTGGTGCATCTCACCACCACGGACATGTCTCTGGCGTGGCTGCTCGCCCCCCAACTCGAGGCCTTCGGGCGAGCCGGATACGAGGTCATCGGGGTCTCGGCGCCGGGCCCGTTCACCGGTGCGCTCGAGGCGTCCGGGATCCGCCACGTGGGGTTGAGCCACGCCACGCGGTCGATGGCACCGGCCCACGACGCGGCGGCCACCGTCGAGCTGTATCGGCTCCTGCGCCGCCTCCGGCCCGACATCCTCCACACCCACAATCCCAAGCCCGGCTGGTACGGGCGCCCGGCTGGTCGGCTGGCCCGCGTCCCGGTCGTCGTCAACACTGTGCACGGCCTGTACGCCGCCCCCGACGACCCGTGGCCCAAGCGGATCGCCGTCTACGGGCTCGAGCGCACCGCCGCCGCCTTCTCCGACGGCGAGCTCGTGCAGAACCCCGAGGACGTCGAGGTCCTGCGCCGCCTGCGCGTGCCCGCGTCGCGGATCCGCGTGCTCGGCAACGGCATCGACCTGGTCCGGTTCGACCCCGATCGCTTCGGCCCGGTCGAGCGGACCGCCGCTCGATCAGCCCTGGGCGCCGAGCCCGGTGAGGTCGTCATCGGTGTGGTCGGGCGACTCGTGGCCGAGAAGGGCATCGCCGAGGTGCTCGGCGCCGCGGCTCGGCTGCACGAGAGCCACCCGCGGGTGCGGTGGGCGCTCATCGGGCCGAGCGAGCCCGAGAAGGCCGACGCGGTCGATCCGATCTCGCTCGACCGGGCCCGAGGGCAGGGCGTGATCCTCGTCGGCCAGCGCGACGACGTCGATCAGCTCTATGCCGGCATGGATCTCTTCGTGCTGGCCTCGCATCGCGAGGGCTTCCCCCGGGCAGCCATGGAGGCGGCGGCCATGGGCGTGCCCATCGTCGCCACCGACATCCGGGGCTGTCGCCAGGTCGTCGACGACGGGGTCACCGGCCGACTGGTGCCCCCTCGCGATGTCGAGCAGCTCGCGGCCGTCGTGGCCGAGCTCGTCGCCGACCCCGAGGGTCGGGCCAAGATGGCCGCCGCCGCTCGCGACAAGGCCCATCGCGAGTTCGACCAGCAGAGCCAGATCGACATCACCCTCGACCTCTACGCCGAGCTGCTCGCTCGTGGCCCGAGCCGCACTCGCGGCCGTCGTGGTTGAGGGCCAGGCCGGCGACGATCGGCCTCCGAGCTCGACACCCCTGGCCGGACCCGTGCTCCAGGTCGTGACCAGCACCGATCGGCGGGGCGCCGAGGTGGCGGCGACCCAGCTCGACCACGCGCTGCGGGCCCGGGGCCGATCGGTCGAGACGGTCGCCCTGTGGCCCGGCTCGGCGGGCCGCCCGCTCGAGCTGGCGACCCTGGGCCGGCGTCGGCGGGACCCGCGCGCCGCGGCGGCGCTCGTGGCGCGCGCCCGGGGCTCGTCGATCCTCGTCGGCCACGGATCGGCCACGCTGCCGTTCGGCGCGTTGGCGGCCACCATCGCGCGGACCCCCTTCGTCTATCGCAGCATCGGCGATCCGGCCTACTGGGCCTCGACCTCGAGCCGTCGGGCGCGGGTTCGGACCGCGCTCGGCCGCGCTCGGTTGATCGTGGCGCTCTGGCCGGCGGCCGCCGACACCCTGCGGCGCCTCTACGGGCTGAGCGCCGATCGAATCGCTGTGATCCCGACCGGTGTGGCCGCCGACGCCTTCGGGCCGACGGCCCCGGACCGACGACCCGACGCCCGCCGGGCGCTGAACGAGGCGATGGGCATCGCCCTCGACCCGGAACGGACGTTGGTGGCCTACATCGGTGCCCTCAGCGCCGAGAAGGATCCGTTGCTCGCCATCGAAGCCGTGGCGACCAAGCCCGGTCTGCAGATGGTCGTGGCCGGCGACGGACCCCTGCGCGCCGCGGCGGCCCGGGCCGCCCGGGCCGGAGGCGACCGGATATGGGTGGTCGGCCCGGTCGCGGACCCGGCCGCAGTCCTGGGTGCGGCCGATGTCGTGGTCCTGACGAGCCAGAGCGAGGGGATCCCGGGCGTCGCGATCGAGGCGGGCCTGGCGGGCCTGCCCGTCGTGGCCACCGCCGTCGGTGGCATCCCGGAGGTGGTTGTGGACCGCGAGACCGGCGTACTGGTGTCGGAGCGCTCGGCCGGAGTCCTCGCCGATGCGCTGTGGTCGGTCGTCACGGGCGATGGCGCGGCTATGGGCGCCGCCGCGCGGCGGCGGTGCACCGAGCGCTTCAGCCTCGACGTCGTGGCCGCGGCGTGGGGAGACCTGTTCGACCGGCTCACGACTACCGTTCCGCGCTGATGACCAGCCCGTCCGATGTCCCGGCCCCATCGATGGCTCGTCGTGCCGTCAAGGTCACGGCCGAGGCGGCCGACCGCGTCCATCGGCCGAGGCGCGGCGTGGTCGTGCTGATCTACCACCGCGTCGGCCGGCGCAGCTCGATCGAGGTCGACCTGCCCGCGGGTCTGTTCGACGAGCAGATGGCCATGCTGGCGGCGTCAGGTCGAGCGACCACGCTCGACCAGGCGCTCGACCTGGTGGCGGCGCCGGGGCCACCCCCGGGCGTGGATCGTGATCACGACCCGGTCGTCGTGACCTTCGACGATGGCACCAGCGACCTGGCCGACGTGGCGGCGCCGATCCTCGCTCGCCACGCCATACCGGTGACCCTCTACGTCGCGACCGACTTCGTCGATCGGGCGCGTGACTTCCCCGACGAGGGAACGCCCTTGTCATGGTCGGCCGTCCGGGACCTGCACGTGGACCAGGGTTGGGTCATCGGCTCGCACACCCACAGCCACGCCCTGCTGGATCGGCTGGCGCCGGGCGAGATCGACGACGAGCTGGACCGCTCGATCGAGCTGATCGGCGCCCACACGGGGGCCACGGCCTCCCACTTCGCCTATCCCAAGGCCCTGGCCGGGGGACGCCAGGCCGAGCGGGCCGTGCGTCGTCGGTTCCGATCGGCGGTCCTCGCCGGCACGCGCTCCAACCCCTACGGCGACACCGATCCCTGGCGCATGGCGCGGTCGCCGATCCAGGTCAGCGACGGGCTGCGTTGGTTCGAACGCAAGCTCGACGGGGGCATGGGCTTCGAGGACGGCGTGCGGCGGATCGTCAATCGGCGCCGCTACGCGGGGGCTACCACCTGAGCGACGATGCCGGCGCCGCTCACGCTCCGCTCTCGCTGCGGATCACGGCTCGCGTCGCGCTGCGTATCAGGCCGATGATGCGGTCGACGTCGGCGTCGGGCAGCGAGCTCCCACTCGGGAGGCACAGCCCCGTGTCGAAGATGGCCTCGGCGACGGATCCGCCCACGACCTCGTGTTCGACGAACAGCGGCTGGAGGTGCAGCGGCTTCCACGCGGGACGAGCCTCGATGTCGTGGGCCTCGAGCAGGAGCCGCACGTCTTCCCGCGACGACGCCGAAGGTCTCGGGTTCGATGGTCACGACCGTCAGCCAGTTGATGGGCTCGCCGTAGTCCGCGTCGGGCATGAACTCGACGCCGTCGAGATCTCCCAGACCGTCGCGATAGCGCCGTTTGACGGCTCGACGTCGTTCGACGCGCCGATCGAGCGAGGCCAGCTGGGCGCGCCCGAGGGCGGCCAACAGGTTGCTCATCCGGTAGTTGAAGCCCACCTCGGCGTGCTCGTAGTGAGGCGCCGGTTCCCGAGCCTGCGTGGCCAGGTGCCGGGCGCGTGCCACCAACGCGCCGTCGTCGGAGACGAGCATGCCCCCGCTGCTCGTGGTGATGACCTTGTTGCCGTTGAACGAGAAGACGCCGATGGCGCCGAGTGAGCCCGCGGGCCGTCCTCGATAGGTCGCGCCGATCGCCTCGGCCGCGTCCTCGATCAGCACCACGCCGTGGTGTGCGCAGGCCGCCGCGATCGGGTCGGCATCCGCGCACTGGCCGTAGAGGTCGACCGTGACGACGGCGCGGGGGAGTCGGCCGGCGCGGGCCCGGGCGTCGAGGGTCTCGGCGACGAGGACCGGGTCGATCTGCCACGTGGCCGGGTCGCAGTCGACGAACACCGACCGGGCTCCCACATAGCTCACGGCGTTGGCCGTGGCCACGAAGGTGAGCGTGGGGACCAGCACCTCGTCGTCGGGGCCCACCCCGCTGAGCAGCAGGGCCAGGTGCAGGGCCGCGGTCCCACTCGACACCGCCGCCGCGTGGCCGACCCCGGCGCGGCGGGCCACCTCGGCCTCGAAAGCGTCGACGTCGGGGCCGACCGGCGCGATCCACCCGCTGTCGAAGGCGTCGACCAGCGCCGCCCGCTCCTCGGGCCCGACATCCGGCGGCGACAGGTAGACCCTCAACTCGTTGGCTCTTCGGCCACGAGCCTCATCGCGGTGTCGACGGGGGCCCCAGCCCCGTCGACCTGACGAGCCGGCGCAGGCCAGCCGCGTGGCTGCAGGTCGCAGACGTCGCGAGAGAGGCATGGCCCGGCACGGTAGTCCCCGGTCTACAGGTGGGGACCGATAGGGTCGGCAGCGGCGGCCCCGGTCGATCGGTCAGAGGAAGAGGCCCATGAAGGTTGTGGTGACAGGCGGCGCCGGCTTCATCGGCGCCAACCTCAGCCGGACGTTGCTCGGTGCGGGTGTCGACGAGGTCGTCGTCCTCGATGATCTCTCGACGGGCGACCGCCACAACCTCGACGGCGTCGACGTCACCTTCGTCGAAGGCACGATCCTCGACCGCGACGCGCTCGATGCCGCCTTCGACGCGGCGGCGGCCGTGGTGCACCTGGCGGCGCGCCCGTCGGTGCCGCGCTCGCTGCTCGACCCTGTCGCCAGCCACACGGCCAACGCCACCGGCACCGTCGAGGTGCTCGAAGCGGCGCGCCGCGCCGGCGGTCCGCTCGTCATCGTGGCGTCGTCCTCATCGGTGTACGGCGCCAACCCGACCCTGCCCAAGCACGAGGATCTGGCCCCGGCCCCGCTCAGCCCCTACGCCGCCAGCAAGCTGGCCACCGAGTCCTACGCCCTGGCGTGGCACCACTCCTTCGATCTCCCGGTGCTGGCCTTCCGGTTCTTCAACGTGTTCGGTCCCCTGCAACCGCCGGGCCACGCCTACGCCGCGGTGGTGCCGGCCTTCGTCTCCGCCGCCCTCGAGGGTCAGCCCCTCGTCGTGCACGGCGACGGCCGCCAGAGCCGGGACTTCACCTATGTCGGCACGGTCGCCGAGGTCCTCACCGCCGCGGTGGTCGAGCGGGTCAGCTCGCCTCAGCCCGTCAACCTGGCCTTCGGGACGAGGACCGATCTGCTGTCGGTGATCGCGTTGCTCGAGGAGATCCTCGGTCGATCGGTCGAGGTGTCCCACGTCGACCCGCGCGTCGGCGATGTTCGCCATTCCCAGGCCGACGACTCCCGGGTGCGAGCGTTGTTCCCCCACGTCGAACCCGTCCCGTTGAAGGAGGGTTTGGCGGCGACGGTCGACTGGTTGGCGGGCGTGGCCGGGTGACCGAGGTGTCGGGCCCTGATCAGCCCCTCGACCGAGGGCGTCCGTATCCCTCGAAGCGAGCCGTCGATCTCGTCGTGCTGGCGGTCGTCGCGGTGCCGGCCGTGCTGCTGGGCGCGCTCGCCGCGGTCGCGGTGCGCCTGACCTCCCGAGGGCCGGTGCTGTTCCGCCAGGAGAGGATCGGACGCGACGGCCAACCCTTCACGGTCGTGAAGTTCCGGACCATGACCGACGCGGATCATCCCGTGGTCCCCGACGCCGCTCACATCACGCCGGTGGGGAGGTGGCTGCGGCGGACCTCGATCGACGAGTTGCCCAACCTCGTCAACGTGGCCCGCGGCGAGATGAGCATCGTCGGCCCCCGGCCCACCCTCCGCTATCAGGTCGAACGCTACGACGACCGCCAGCGGCGCCGGCTGGCGTCGCGACCGGGCCTGACCGGCCTGGCCCAGATCAACGGCCGCAACTCGCTCACCTGGGCCGAGCGCATCGAGCTCGACCTCACCTACGTCGACACCCAGTCGGCCCGGCTCGACCTGCACATCCTGGCTCGGACCGCCTGGGTGGTCGTCAGCGGATCGGGCGTCGAGGGCCACGCCGTCGACGATCCCCTTTCATCCGACTGACCCAGGGCCGACCGCGGTCACGGAACGGTCAGGTTGGGCCACACTGGTCCGCCCCGGACCGATCTCGGCCTGCACGCCCCTGTCGATCCGTGGTAGAACGTGTTCCTGTTTTGGTCGAGTGTCTAGAAACCCAGGGGGGTCACATGGCGGTGCACGGAGACTCAGCGCCAGCACGACCGCAGGTCGACGGCCGCTTTCGGTGGTCGCGTGGTCACTCGGTGGCGGTGCTGGTGGTCGTGGCCATGATGGCCGCCGCCTGCTCGCGCTCGTCGACCCCGTCGGCCGAGACCAAGACGTCCACCTCGGTGCTCGGCACGACCGAGGTCAAGGGGACCTTCGGCACCATGAAGGAACCGGTCTGCGGGCCGGCGCCCGCCGGTGAGACCAACAAGGCCACCGAGCAGGGCATCACCGCCGACAGCATCCGGGTCGGGACCATCTCCGACCCCGGCTACACCGGCGCCCCCGGCCTCAACCAGGAGCTCTTCGACGCCAGCGACGTGTTCGCGGCGTGGTGCAACGCCCAGGGCGGCATCAACGGCCGCAAGATCCAGGACGACCACCTCGACGCCGCCATCGTGAACTACAAGGCGAAGATCACCGAGGCGTGCGGACAGGACTTCGCACTGGTCGGTGGCGGCGGGGTGTTCGACGACTCCGGCCAGGACGCCCGCCTGAGCTGCCTGCTGCCCGACTTCGCCGCCTACCTCGTGACGCCAGCGGCACGCGGCGCCGACCTCACCGTGCAGGTGACGCCGGGTCCGAACAACTCCCTCAACTTCGGGTCGGCGCGCTACCTGGCCGACAAGTTCCCGGACGCCAAGGCTCACGTCGGCTACCTCACGGGCAACTACGGCACCACCATCACCAACAAGAAGCAGTACCAGGAGGCCGGCGCGACGTTCGGGTTCAAGACGGTCTATGACGGTCTGTACACGCCGACCGGCGAGCCGACCTGGGCCCCGTTCGCCTCGGCCATCCAGAACGCCGGGGTCAAGGGCCTCTACTACGTCGGTGAGCCCGAGAACCTGGCCCGACTGATCTCGGCGCTGGCCCAGATCAACTACAAGCTCGACTGGGTCTCCGCCGCCGCCAACAGCTACGACCCCAAGGTCACGAGCGAGGCGGGCTCGGCGCTCGACACCGAGCCGCTGTACATCGGCTCCGGCACGACGCCCTTCGAGTTGGCCGACAAGGTGCCGGCCGTGAAGCAGTACGAGGAGCTGTTCGCCAAGTACCTGCCCAACGGCAAGAACAAGGCGTCGCTCGGCCTCAACTCGTTCTCGGCCTGGTTGCTGTGGGCCATGGCGGCCAAGGCGTGCGGCGCCGACCTGACCCGCAAGTGCGCCTACGAGAACGCCATCAAGGTGACCAACTGGGATGCCGGAGGGCTCCAGGCCCCCACCAACCCGTCCCAGCCCAACACCGCCGGACAGTGCCTCGTGATGCTCAAGGCCTCGTCGAAGGGCTTCTCGGTCATCAACTGGGAGGCCAACCACGGCCCGTACAACTGCAGTCCCGAGAACGTCGTCCCGCTCAAGGGCGACTACGGGACCGGGGCCAAGCTGTCCGACGTCGGCAAGAGCATGAGCGACCTGAACTGAGGGTGGCTCGGTCGGACCGCCGGACGCGACGCCGTCGTGGTCGGCGGGACCATGGCGTCGATCTGCCACACCGAGTCCTTCGTGGCCGGCTCGTCCGCCGGTCGACTGGAGTCTGACGGTTGGACAAATTCCTCATCTTCACGATCGTCGGCCTCAGCACCGCGGCCATCTACGCCGTCGTGGCCAGTGGGCTGGTGCTCACCTACACGACGACGGGCGTGTTCAACTTCGCTCAAGGCGCGGCCGGCATGCTGGCCGCCTTCACCTATTGGCAGCTGACGATCGGCTGGGGGTGGCCGACCCCCGTCGCCGTCATCGTGGTGCTGTTCGTGTTGGCTCCGCTGTTCGGGCTGTTGCTCGAGCGGGTCATCTTCCGGGGTCTCGAGGGGACGAGCGAGGCGACGAAGCTCGTCGTGTCGATCTCGTTGCTCGTCGCCATGATCGGGCTGGCCCAGTTCATCTGGGCGCCCGGCGCGGCGCGGGTCGTCGCCCCGTTCTTCGCGGGCGAGAAGCTCGACCTCGGCGTCACGACCATCACCTACCACCAGCTCATCACCATCGCAGTGGCCGTCATCGTGGCCATCGCCCTGCGCCTGCTGCTCTACCGCAGCCGGCTCGGCGTGGCCATGCGCGCCGTCGTGGACGACCGGCCGTTGGCCGTGCTCAACGGGGCTCGCACACCGATCATCGGCGGCTACAGCTGGGCCATCGGGACGTCGCTGGCGGCGCTGGGCGGCATCCTCGTCGCCTCGTCGGCCGGCCTGAGCGCGCCGGTGCTGTCGCTGTTGATCATCAACGCCTATGCCGCCGCCGTGTTCGGTCGCCTGCGCTCGCTGCCGTTGACCTTCGTCGGTGCGCTCGTGCTCGGCTGCACCGACGGCTACCTCTCGGGCTACCTGCCGTCGACGGGAGCGTCGGCGCAGTACCTGGGCGGGCTGCGCCTGGCCGCCCCCGTTGTCCTGCTGTTCATAGTGCTGCTGGTCATGCCGAACCAGCGGCTCCGCAGCCACGCCCGCCTGCGCGAGTTCTTCCCTGCCCCGACCACCAAGGGGCTCCTGATGTTCATCGGGCTGACCACGGCGTTCGGCCTCGTGCTCACGACCACCTTGAACGGCCATGACCTGCAGACCTACGCCAAGATCTTCGCCCTGGGCATCATCGCCCTCTCGCTGGTGCCGCTGGTCGGGTTCGCGGGTCAGATCTCCCTGTGCCAGCTCAGCTTCGCCGGCATCGGCGCGGTCGTGATGGCCCATCTCGGTGCGGGCGGCAACCCGGTCGGCCTGCTGGCCGCCGTGCTCATCTGCGCCGTCGTCGGTGGACTCGTCGCCCTGCCGGCGCTGCGCCTGTCGGGCATCTACCTGGCCTTGGCGACCGCCGCGTTCGCGGTGTTCCTCGACCGATGGATCTTCACGCTGCCCAACTTCTCGTGGGGGCCGCTGCACGTCTCGATCTTCGACCTCGGATCCTTGAACGTCGACGCCCTGCGCCTGTTCGGGAACAAGCTCGACTCGCCCCGCGCTCAGATGGTCATCGCCCTCGTCGGGTTCGTCGTGATGTCGCTGGTCGTCGTGGCCATCCGTCGGTCGCGGTTCGGTCTGCGTCTCCTGGCCATCCGCGACAGCGAGGCGGCGTGTGCCACCTTCGGCCTCAACCTGATGGGTACCCGGCTCGCCGTCTTCATGGTGTCCGCCGCCATCGCCGGTCTGGGTGGGGCGATCTTCGCGACCCAGGCGACGTCGATCAGCCCGATGAACTTCGACTTCGTAACCGGCCTACCCATCTTCATGCTCGTCGTCGTCGGCGGGGCCGGCCTCGTCGGCGGCGCCCTGTTCGCCGGCATCTCGCTGGCCGGCATCCTGCCCGCGCTGTCGAGCGTGTCGACGTTCTTCGCCAAGATCCAGACCATGACGCCGGGCCTGGTCGGCATCGGCCTCGGCCGCGAGCCGAGTGGCGCCGCCCCGCAGTTCTCGACGGCGTTCGCCCCGCTGCGCGACGACACCCCGGTGCTGGTGGCCACGCTCGGGGCGATGGTCCTGACGTGGGGATTGCGGCTGGCCGGCGTGTTCGGGAACTGGGCGATGTGGGGGATCATCACCGTGGCCCTCGTCGCCGGCCTGGGCTGGGCGACCAGGCGAGCCCTGCGCACGATCGAGACCGACACCGGGACCACCGCGGAGGAGACCTCCCTCGAGTGGATGGGCATCACCACCCCGTGGACTCCCGTCGCGCTGGCCGAGATCGAGAGCCACCTGCAACTCGATGCCTTCCACGCCCAGCTGGCCGAGGTCTCGAGCCGAGCCCACGGGCCGAACGGATCGGACGGTCTGAACGGATCGAACGGATCGAGCGCGCCCGACGACGCCGAGGTGGGTGGCCATGTCCCGGTTTGAGGTCCACGGGGTCACCGTCCGGTTCGGCGGCAACATGGCCCTGGCCGACGTGTCGCTGAGCGCGGAGGGGGGCCACGTCGTCGGGCTGATCGGTCCGAACGGCGCCGGCAAGACGACCCTGTTCAACGTGATCTCGGGCCTGCAGCCGAGCACGGAAGGACGGATCGTGCTCGACGGCCACGACCTCACCAAGGCCAGCCCGACCCGACGCGCTCGGCACGGCCTGGCGCGGACCTTCCAGCGCCTCGAGCTGTTCACCATGCTCACGGTGCGCGAGAACATCAGCGTGGCCGCCGACATCCATCGCCGCTGGTCGCGTCGCAAGATCGACGTCGCCCGCCAGGTCGACGACATCATCGATCGAGTAGGGCTGACGGCCGTGGCCGACGTTCGCGTGACGGCCCTGCCGACGGGCCAGGGGCGCCTGGTCGAGCTCGGTCGGGCCTTGGCCTGCGAGCCCAAGGTGCTGTTGTTGGACGAGCCGGCTTCGGGCCAGGACGAGAGCGAGACCGAGCAGTTCAGCGGGTTGCTGCGCCAGCTGGCCGGCGAAGGCATGGCGGTCATCCTCGTCGAGCACGACATGAAGCTGGTCATGGACGTGTGTGACGTGATCCACGTCCTCAACTTCGGTCAGATCCTCGCCGCGGGCAGCCCCGACGAGATCCGCGCCGACGATGCGGTACGCGAGGCCTACCTCGGCCAGACGGCGGAATCCTCATGAGCTCGCCCCTCGTGACCGGACCCGTTCCGACCGAAGGTCATAGCGGTGTCCCTGCGCCCGTCGAGAACCTGCTCGAGCTGCGCGACATCCACGCCGCCTACGACGGCATCAACGTGTTGCACGGTGTGGACCTGGCCGTCCCGCGCGGGGCGGTCCTGGCCGTGCTCGGGCCCAACGGCGCCGGCAAGACGACGACGCTGCGGGTCGCGGCCGGCCTGCATCCGCCCGCGTCCGGCGACATCTTCGTGGCCGGTCGGCGCGTGAACGGGGCCTCGGCCGACGACCTGGCGCGGTGCGGCCTGTGCCTCATCCCCGAGGGCCGGGGGATCTTCCCCAACCTCACCGTCCGCGAGAACCTCTGGATGATGACCTACGCCGGGAACTCGCTGTCCCACATCGAGGGTGTGGCCTACGGGCGGTTCCCGCGCCTGCGCGATCGTCGCACCCAGATGGCCGGCACGCTGTCGGGCGGCGAGCAGCAGATGCTGGCCCTGGCTCGTGGTCTGGCCACCGATCCTGCGCTCTTGATCCTCGACGAGCTGTCGATGGGGTTGGCCCCGCTCGTCGTCGAAGAGCTGTTCGCCACGGTGGCCGGGGTGGCCGCCGACGGGGTCGCGATCTTGGTGGTCGAGCAGTTCGCCAGCATCGTGCTGGACGTGGCCGACCAGGTCGCCCTCATGGTCGGTGGACGGATCGTCAGGTCGGGGAGCCCCGCAGACGTCGCCGACACCCTGTCGGAGGCCTACCTCGGGGGCTGAACGGAAGGCCAGGAGCCGGGTTGGCCATCACTTTGCGCGATGTCCTACCCATGAGAGTCAGATTCGTTGAACAATGGTGTGAACCACCGAACCGACCCGAGCTGGAGACGTGACGATGGGAGAGCAGGACCGAGTGGAGCGATTCAAGAGCGAGATTGCCGACATGGGTCTGCGCGACCCGGCGACCAACCGCGAGCGGATGCTCCTTCGGCTGGGAGCGGTGCTGCTCGTGGCCGGACCGGTCGTGGCCCTGGCCGCCTACATCCAGGACACGTCCAGCTCGGGGGCCAACGCCGCCCTCCAGCAGGGCGACGATCAGATCATCGCCCTCATCGGCGTGGCCGTCGGCATCCTCGGCCTGGGGCTGTTCGTCCGCTACTCGATCGCCCACTTCCTGCGGTTCTGGTTGGCCCGACTGTCCTACGAGCAGCAGGCCCAGACCGATCGGCTGATCGACGCCCTCGGCCCGGCCGCCGCGTCCGCGGCCGGCCCCCCGACGTCGGCCCCGCCGGCCAAGGCTCCGGTGACCCGCCCGGCCACGACGCCACCGGCCGCGCCCAGCGCACCTACCGCGGCATCGAGCCCTCGCTCGACCTGAGCGCGTCAGCGGGGGGCGGACCTGGCCCTGCACTAGCGTGCCGCTGTGATTCGCGTCGTGGTCGTCGGGGCCGGAGGCCACGGGCGCGAGACGGTAGACGTGATCGCCGCGCTCAACCGGGTCGAGCCGCGGTTCGACCTGATCGGCGTCGTCGCCGATCACGCCGACGTCGACCTGCTGACCCGACTTGGGGTCGCGCACCTCGGTCCGGTCGACGCGCTGGTGCGCGGCGAGATCCCCGCGGTGAGCGGGCCGGTGGCACTGGTGGTCGCCATCGGCGATCCCCAGACCCGCCGTGATGTGGTCGGCCAGGTCATTGGAGCGGGTCACACCTTCGCCGCCGCGCTGGTGCATCCGCAGGCCTCGGTTGGAGCCGACGTCGTGCTAGGAGCGGGTGTGGTCGTGGCCGCCGGCGCCCGCATCACGACCAACGTGCGGGTCGGCGACCACGTGCAGGTGAACGTCAACGCCGTGATCTCCCACGACTGCGTGGTCGACGACTACGCCACCTTGAGCCCCGGGGTGCTGGTCAACGGCTCGGTCACCATCGGTGACGGCGCCTTCCTCGGCACCGGTGCCATCGTCACCCCTGGTCACACCATCGGCGCCGACGCCGTGGTCGGAGCCGGGGCGGTGGTCGTCAGCGACGTGCCGGCCGGGGTCACGACCGTCGGCGTGCCCGCCCGCTGGCCGACCTGAGCGCGACGACGTCCAACGCTCGCTGGTACACCGCTTCGATCTCGAGCTCGGAGCGCGCTGCGGCGAAGCGGGGAGCGGCCGCCCGCGCCCCCGCCCCGAGGCGGGCCCGAGCCGCGGGATCGCCCGCCAAGGCCGAGATGGCCGCCGCCAGCTGATCGGGTCGGCGCGGCAGCACGAGTCGACCCGACTCGCCGTCGGCCACCGCCTCGGGCAGGCCGCCCACTCCGGTGGCCACCACCGGCACGCCGGCGGCTAGCGCCTCCATGACCGCGACCGGGATCCCCTCGTGGTGCGACGCCAGCACGAAGAGGTCGGCGGCGGCCGTGATGCGCGCCGCATCGGCGCGATAGCCGAGGATCTGCACGTCCGAGCCGAGGCCGAGCGCGGCGTGCTGGTCGCGCAGCTCGGCTTCGAGCGGACCTTGCCCGACGATGACGAACCGGACCTTGGCCTCGCGGTCGGGCTGATCGATCACGCGTCGAGCGGCGGCGAGCAGGTCGGGGTACCCCTTCGGCGCCCGGAAGTTGGCGACCGTCACGGCCATGACCTCACCGGGACCGATCCCGAGCTCGGCCCGCACCTCATCGCGTGTCGAGCGCAGCTGGGCCACGGCCTCGATGTCGATGCCGTGGACGATGACCTGGGTCCCGTCGCGCCAGCGCGGGGCCATCGATTCGCGCACCTCGGTCGACACCGCGATGGTCGCGTCGTTGAGCGCGAAGGTCGCGGCGTTGGCCCGCCGGGTGATCCGGTCGTGGGACGGCCAGCGGTTGTGCTCGGTGTAGACGAAGGCCGGTCGACTCGACGCGGGCAGCATGCGCACCACGACGCGCGCCTGGGCCGCGGGCGCCGGCGAGTGGGCGTGAACCACGTCGAACTGGCCACGGGCGAGCAGGCGCCGGAACCGGGCCAGCCAACGGGGGTCGAGGGGCTGGGCCCCGTCGAGCAGGTGGGTGGCCACGCCCAGGTCCTCGAGGTCGGCGACCAGGTGGGTCTTCTGCGGGAGCAGGTAGGCGGCCTCGAACTCGACCCGGTCAGGATCGGCGACGCCGGCGTGGGTGACGAGCAGTCGTTCGGCGCCACCTGGACCGAGGCCCTTGGTGAGCCAGAGGACGCGGAGGGCTCTGGCGCCGCCGGGCACCTAGGGCCGCACTAGTGCGACGGGCCGGCGGCTGCAGGTCCGGATCGGCCGTAGGTGGTGGCGGTCGGTGCCGATCGCGTCGACGCCGTCATGCTGGCCTGGGCCCCGATCGTGACCAGTTGGCGCAGCTCGACGGTGAGGGCGGCGTCATCGAGGCGGCGGTGGCACACGGTGCTGACCAGCGAGTAGGCGAGGGGAGGCACCGGCACCTGGGAGATCTGCGGGTGTGACGGCCGAGCGTCGACCTCGTCCGCGCCCAGCAGCACCTCGTGGAGCTTCTCGCCGGGGCGCAGACCCGTGTAGACGATCTCGATGCGGCCGCGGCGCCTGGGCGGCGAGGCGCTGAGCCACGTCGCTGATCTTGACCGGCTCGCCCATGTCGAGCACGAGCGCCTCGCCCGGGCGCCCGACGGCGCCGGCCTGGATCACCAGCTGCACGGCCTCCTCGACGGTCATGAAGTACCGGGTGACCTCACGATCGGTGACCGTGAGCGGACCGCCCGCCTCGAGCTGGGCGTGGAACGACATGAGCACGCTGCCCCGGCTGCCCAGAACGTTGCCGAACCGCACGCTCAGATAGATGCCCGTGCTGTCGAGGGCGGCGGCGGCGGTGATCCGCTCGCAGATGCGCTTGGTGTAGCCGAGCACGCTGATCGGGTCGGCGGCCTTGTCGGTCGAGATGTTGACGAAGCGCTCGACCCCGACGGATCGGGCGGCGCTGATGACGTTCTGCGTGCCCTCGACGTTGGTCTTGACCGCCTCGTGGGGATGCATCTCGAGCAGGGGGAGGTGCTTGAGGGCGGCGGCGTGGAAGACGACCTGGGGCTGGTGCTCGTGGAACACCTCGATCATGCGGTCGGCGTCGCGGACGTCGGCGACGACGAGGCTCCGGTCGTCGAGCATGGCCCGACCCTCGAGGCGCAGTTGCAGCGCGTGCAGGGCCGACTCGTCGCGATCGAGCACGACCAACGTGTCCGGCGCGAACCGGGCGATCTGATGGCACAGTTCGCTGCCGATCGAGCCTCCCGCCCCGGTGACCAGCACGCGCCGGCCCGTGAGGTAGCCGGCGATGGCGTCGACGTCGGTGTCGATGACATGGCGTCCGAGCAGGTCGGCCTCGGTCGGAGGCCGGATGTCGCTGACGCCGATGGCCCCGCCGAAGAGCTCGGTGATGGGCGGCAGCACCAGGACGTCGAGATCGGCGGCGGTGGCCAGATCGGACAGCTCGCGCAAGAGGTCCGAGCCGGCTCCGGGCATGGCCAGCACGACGGTGTCGGCGCGGAAGTCCGAGGCCGCCTGGTCGAGGGCGCGCCGGCCGCCGACGACCCGCACGCGATTGATGCGGAGGTTCCGCTTGGCCGGATCGTCGTCGATGAGGGCGACCGGGAGGTACGGGCTCTTCGGGTTGCGGAGCATGGCGGTGATGATCCCGATGCCACCCTCGCCCGCGCCGTAGACGAGGACGCGACGGACGTCCTCGCCGCTCGGGCGCATGCCCCGGTCGAGGATCATGCGCCAGGCGTAGCGCGGCGCGCTCATGAAGATCAGGGCCAGTAGGCCGCTGGCGATCGGCACGCTGGTCGGCATCAGTCGCGGGTGGCAGAGCTGGTTGACCAGCGCCAGCCCGACCGTCGTGATGGCCACGCTGGCGGCCAGGTGGGAGACCTCGTCGAGGGTGCCGAACCGCCAGCGGCCGAGGTACAGGCCCAGGGCGAGCCCGACGCCGGCCTGGAGGGCCAGGGCTACGAGGACGGCGAACAGCACCCGCCGCGAGTGGAAGTGGGTCCACCCGCTCGGATCGAAGGAATCGAAGCGCAGCACCATGGCCAGATAGAGGCCGAGAGCCCACGCCAACAGGTCGACGGAGAGCTGGAAGGGAAGCCGATACCGGACCAGGACGTGGCCCATCCGTCTGAACCCCGCGGACGGTTCCGCCTGGTCCGGTCGCTGCATGGCGTCGAGAGCTTTCTCTGGGTGTGCATCCACCGACTAACCGGGTCGGCAGCGCTGCGGGGATGTTGAATGCTAGCGCGGGGCCTTCTGGCGACTGAGGATCGGGCGGGGGGTCGCGACCGGCCCCGCGGCGCCCTTCCGGGGCTGCCCCTGGGGCGACGATGCCCGGCACTACGATCGGCCTGGTCAGGTCGAGCCCCCGGTCCCGGGTGGTCCCAGACGTCTCAGCACTCAGTCGAGGTTGTCCGCTGCCATCCCAGGAGACCCCCGCCAGCGGGGCGAGCGCCGTCCCCCCGAAGCCGCCTTCTGGTGGTGCCGGCGACGATCTCGATCTCGGTCCGCTCCACGCCGCCCTGGCCGCCTCGCCGCGCCGGCGCCGGAGCCAGACCCTCCCGCCTGATCGGGCCCTGGCCGACGCCATCGGCGAGCCCACCGGCGCAGTCGTGCGGCCCCGGGCGCCGCGGCGCACGACGACACCGGAACGCCGCGTCGTGATCGCCATCGCCATCGCCACGGGGTTCTTGTCGCTACTGGCTCCGGTGGACCCGACCGGCCTGTTCCTCACCGACGCGCTCCTGCGTTTCGGTTTCGCCGTGGTCGTGACCCTGGCCGCGGCCCGCGCCCGACGGTCGACGTGGATCATCATGGCCGTCGGCGCCACGGTCCTGTCGAGCTCGGGCCTGTGGTTCGTGTCCGCGCTGCTGGCGCTGGCCGTGGCCGTCGCCGCCGTCTTCATGCCCCGACGGCGGTACATGGGCGCGGTCATCGCCGCCCTGGCCGTGCCGTCGCTCCTGCGGGCCGACTCGTTCGGGTTCACGGGCGCATCCGCGCTGTGCGTGTGGGCGGTGACCATCCCGGTGCTCGTCTCGGGCTACCGCGTGGCGTCGAGGCGCTCGCAGGAGCGCATGCGCAAGATCGCGACGGGCGTCGTGCTGGCGGCGATGGTCGGGACGATCATCTTCGCCTTGGCGGTGTGGATCTCGTTCCACGACCTGTCGAGCGGTTCGAACTCGGCCAAGCGCGGCCTCGAGGCGTTGCGCCGGGGCAGCGGTCCCCAGGCCGCGCTCGAACTGGCCGACGCCTCGGACTCGCTCGATTCGGCCCACGACGTGTTGAGCGGTTGGTGGACCGCACCCGTTCACCTCGTGCCGTTCGTGTCCCAACAGCTCGAGGGGCTGTCGACGGCGTCGAGCCAAGGCCACGCCATCGCCCGTGCCGGCACCACCGTCGCGGCCAAGGCCGACTACCACCAGTTGCGCTACCTCAAGGGCCAGATCAACCTCGAGCAGATCCGTCAGCTGCAACAGCCGCTGCGGAACATCAACCGCGTCCTCGACCGGGCCGACGACCAGATCGACGACGTGACCTCGCCGTGGTTGGTGGGTCCGGTGCGCAGTGCCCTCGACACCTTCAGCGACGACATCCGCACGACCCGACCTCAGGCCCAGGTCGCCGAGCAGATCTCACTGGTCGCGCCAGGGATGCTCGGAGGCCACGGTGTTCGTCACTACTTCGTGGCCTTCACGACCGAATCCGAGTCGCGCGGCCTCAACGGGTTCATGGGCAACTGGGCCGAGTTGACGGCGACGAACGGCCGCCTCGAGCTGACGCGATCCGACCGGGTCGATTCCCTGAACAAGGCCGGCGACGGTGACCTACGCGAGGTGCGATCGCCCGCCGACTACGTGTCGAACTTCGGCCGGTTCCAGGTGGGCAAGTACTTCCAGGACGTCACCTTGTCACCTGACCTGCCCGACGTCGCTCAGGTGATCAGCCAGCTCTACACCGGTGCATCGCCCAACATGGGCGGCGATCACATCGACGGCGTCCTCGTGGTCGATCCCTACGCCCTCCAGGCGCTGCTGAACTTCACCGGCCCGATCACCGTCGACGGCGCCCCCCAGCTCACCTCGGCCAACGCCGCCGCGGTGCTCGTGTCGGGCCAGTACACCGACTTCGCCCAGAACGCGAACCGGGTCGACTTCTTGGACCAGGCCTCACGTGAGACGTTCGACGAGCTGACCAAGGGCTCGATCCCCGGGCCCGACCAGATCGCGTCGGTGCTCGGACCGGCCGTCCGCGATCGCCACCTCATGTTCACGGCCTTCAACTCGTCCGAGCAGTCGCTGTTCAGACGGCTCGGGGCGACCGGGGCGTTCCCTCGGGCTCGGCCCGGGCGGGACTTCCTGGCGGTGACGGGACAGAACTCGGCCAACAACAAGACCGACATCTGGATGCACCGAACCATCAGCTATCACGCCACCTACGACGCGAGCACCGGTCAGGTGCGCTCGGTGGCCACGATCAAGCTCGAGAACGACGCCCCGACCCAGGGCCTGCCCGAGGGGGTCATCGGCAGCAACGACCAGCGCCTGCCGCTCGGCACCAACCGGACCTTCCTCTCGGTGTACTCGCCGCTGCAGCTGACCGGATCGACCGTCGACGGCCATCGCGAGCCGTTCGAGACCGGTCTGGGCTTCGGATACCACGTCTACTCCCAGTATCTGACGGTCGCGCCGGGCCAGACGATGGTCGTGACCCTGGATCTGGCCGGGATCGTCGCCGGCGGGACGGACTACCGCCTGTCCATCGCCGTTCAGCCCATGGTCAACCCGGACCAGTTCGACGCTCAGATCGTCCCCGAGGGGGGTTGGGAGATCGGTTCGGCCCACCAGTTCTTCGCCGAGCTCGACGGCAGCCGGGCGGCTCTGGTCGAACAGCCGGGTCATCAGATCGACGCGGATGCCCAACTGCAGCGTAAGTAGGCCCTACGATGTCGGTTCAGGTCGTGCTTCAGTCTGGGTCGGGAATGGTCGACATACCACGAGGAATGAGGCAGACTGTGTCCCAACCCCGAATCTGTACGGTCGCCACATGTGGCGGAGGAGTCCTGTGATCCGACGAATGCTCGTGCTCTGTGGCTGCTTGGTCGCCACCTTGGCCATGACAGGAGTCATGGCCACCGCGGCCTCGGCCCAGTACGTTCCGGGCCAGCCCGGGATCATCGTCGACCCCAGCACGGTGACCGTCGGCGGCCAGGTCACGGTCGAGGGCTCGGGGTGCCCGGTGGGTGCCACCGTCACCATCAAGATCGGTGATGTGGTCGTGGGCACGGTCACCGCCGGCGACGACGGCAGCTTCATCCTGTCCAACATCACCTTGCCGCCGAGCATCGGTCCGGGTCAGTACACCGTCCACGCGCTGTGCGGCGATCTCGACCTGACGGCCGTGCTGAGCGTCTCGGCGCTGGCCCCGACGAGCGTGCAGACCGCTCCGCTGCCGGTCACCGGTACCGACTCGGGGGCCTGGGTCAAGGTCGGCCTCTCCCTGATCGCAGTCGGCGGACTGCTCGTGCTGGCCACGCGTCGCCGGCGCGAACTGATCTAACGGCTCGGGGGACGATCCCCCACGGCCACCTACTACGAGATCCTCGGCGTCGGTTCCGACGCCAGCCACGACGAGGTCAAACGGGCCTATACGGCCGCCGCCCTGCAGTGGCACCCGGATCGCCAGGCCGACGGTTCCGACTCGGCGCGCGAGCTGGCCGACTGGCACATCCGCGAGGTCAACGCGGCGTGGGAGGTGCTGCGCAGCCCGGCGTCGCGCGCCCGGTACGACGACCAGCTCAAAGGCACGACCGCCTCGACCACGGCCGTCCGCCAGCGGTCGAGCGAGCGCCGCCCGCCGTCGTTCGCCGATCGGCTGGTCGATCCCCGGGCCGAGTCCATGGACTCGGTCCGGGCCGGGGCGGCGCCGGCGGGGCTGGCGATGGGCCCCGATGGTCGTCATCGGCGTGGTCTTCGTGCTGGTGCTGATCGTGACGGCCTACGCCGCCCACAAGCACGACCCGACCACCACGCCCGTGCAGGTGCAGACCGATCACTTCGCCGTGGGGAGCTGCGTGGCGGTCACCAGCGGTCCCACCGCCCTCACGGTGCCCTGCGACCAACCCCACACAGGCGTCATCGCGGCCACGACGGACTATCCCCGCCCGTGTCCCAGCGGCACCGACGCCGTGGCCCTGGTCGACGAGCAGACCACGCTCTGCCTGACGCCCTGACCTTCCGCTCGAATCATCGCGGCGGCAGATGACCACACCAGAGGTGGCGGTTTGCCGCCGCGATGCGGGCGGTTCGTCAGGCGTCCCGTCGCGGCGGCAGATGACCACACCAGAGGTGGTGGTTTGCCGCCGCGATGCGGGCGGGCCGGGAGAGGGCGGGCGAGCGGGGCGGTCGTAGGCTCGGGCCATGGATCTCCGGAGTCAGTCGCTGGTCGAGTGGGCGGGCATGGTGCAACGTCGTGAGGTGGCGGCTCGCGAGCTGGTCGGCGGAGCCCTCGAGCGCATCGAGGCGCTCAATCCCGGCCTGAACGCGTGGGCCGCGCTCGACGGCGAGGCCGCCCTCGCTGCGGCGGCGGCCGTCGACGAACGGCTGGCCGCCGGCGACGAGGTGGGCCCGCTGGCCGGCATCCCGATCGGTGTGAAGGACCTGGAGGATGCCGCCGGCTTCACCACGGCCTACGGGTCGGCCCTGCGCGTGAAGGATCCGCCCGCGGCCGCCGACTCGGCCCTCGTGGCCCGCCTGCGCGCCGCGGGGTGTGTCGTGGTCGGCAAGACGACGACTCCCGAGCACGGCTTCATGGGCGACACGACCAGCCCTCACTACGGCCCGACGCGCAATCCGTGGAACCCCGAGCGTTCGCCCGGGGGCTCGTCGGGTGGGTCGGCGGCGGCCATCGCCTCGGGCATGGTGCCGTTGGCGACGGGCAGCGACGGTGGGGGATCGATCCGGATCCCGTCAGCGCTGTGTGGTCTGTCGGGGCTCAAGCTGTCCCAGGGTCGTATCCCGGCCGGCGGATCGCAGGCCCCCGGTTCGGGTCTGTTGTCGGTGAAGGGTCCGATGGTGCGCAAGGTGCGGGACCTGGCCTACGCCC
This sequence comes from uncultured Microthrixaceae bacterium, assembly GCA_963734965.1. GTDB lineage: Bacteria > Actinomycetota > Acidimicrobiia > Acidimicrobiales > Acidimicrobilacustridaceae > UBA4742. The sequence continues at coordinate 1,356,609 of CAVTJK010000003.1, forward strand.
TGGACGTCTGCGTCGGCCCGGATCCCCATGACCCGTTCTCGCTGCCGCGGACGCACGGGCCGTGGCCCGAGGCGCTCGGCGACCTGGGCGCGCCCAAGAAGGTGATCTGGGCGCCGACGTTGGGCGCGGAGGTCGACGCCGAGGTGGCGGCGGTCTGCGAGGCGGCGGTGCGGCGCCTCGAGGCCGAGGGCACCGAGATCATCACCGTCGACTCGGTCTTCCGCACCGACCCCATCTACGACTGGTTCGTGATGTGGACGGCCTACCGCGACGAGGCGCAGGGCCATCTGCGGGACACGCCCGAATGGGATCTGGTCACGCCCGCGCTGCGCGACCAGATGGACTACGCCCGTGAGTCGGTCGGTGCGATCGAGCTGACCCGGGCCGTCAACTCGCTCTACGCCCACAACGCGGACCTGGTCGCCCTCTTCGACCGGGCGCCGATCCTGCTCTGTCCGACGGTGGCCGGCCAGACCCCTCGTGTCGGCCACGAGGGCACGGTCAACGGGGTCGAGACCCCGTTCTGGGTCGGGTTCACGCCTCCGTTCAACCTGACCCGCAGCCCGGCCGGCTCGGTCTGCGCCGGGTTCACGGCTGACGGCATGCCGGTCGGTCTGCAGATCGTCGGTCCCCAGCACGCCGACGTGGCCGTGCTCCGCACGATGGCCGTGGTGGAGGACCTGCTGGATCTCGATCCGCGGGCCCCAACGGAAGTGAGCCCGTCGGCCGGCCCGGGCTAGAGTGCCCGTCGCATCGCGGGCGATTAGCTCAGCTGGTTAGAGCGCTGCCTTCACACGGCAGAGGTCGGCAGTTCGAGTCTGCCATCGCCCACCACACAGGTCCTGGTCAGATGCGGCGGCGTCGCTCACGGCGGCGCATCCCTGCCATCGAGACCGGCGACAGAGGACGCCCGATCGGGTCGATGAAGAGCGTGCAGGCACCGCTCGCGGGAGGTGCCTGGCCCTCGAGGACATCGATGGTGTAGCTGATCGAGTCGACGTCGCCCCGGGGATCTCGCAGGACCATGACGCAGTCATCCGGCCGGTCGTGCCCGTTCTCGACGAAGGACAGCACGGCGTTCGGAGGGTCGGACGCGAACGAGTCGCTGTCGGGAAGATCAGGTGACCAGAGGTCCATGAACTGCTCATTCGTCATGTGGCCGACGATCCGCTCGGGGCGGTCCGAGAAGTAGAGCGTTGTGGGGCTGATGCCGCTCAGGGTGAGCACACCGTCAGCGCTGGTGGAGGCCCGGGCCACCTGTACGAACATCTCCTCGACCAGCTGGGGTTCGGCGGCAGTCATGGGCGCTCCCATCGGATGGGCGAGTTGAAATCGCGTGTCGGCGTCACCCTGCGAGCGTGTCACGTCCTGGTCGCTCCACGCATCGTCCAAACCGGTCGATTGTCCGGCGCGGTGAGGGCTGAGGACTCATTTGAGGATGTTCACGGCCCGCGCGATCACCAGGCCCAGTATCAGCAGGGAGATGACCGATTGGACGCCCATGGCCACCTTGGCCCAGAGGGCCAGAGGCATGACGTCGGTGGGGCTGAAGGCCAGCCCGTTGGTCAGGCCCAGATACAGGTAGTCCAGGAACACAGGCCGCCAGCCGGGGGGTCGGACCTGTGGGTTGAGCTGCTGGGGAAACGCGAGCTCTGGGTACTCGGTGGGCCGGTGGGCCCGCTCGCCGGGTCCTCCGGCATCGAGCTCCCAGTAGAGGAAGGCGAAGGTGACCACCGTGTCGACCCAGACGATGCCCCCGGCTCGAAGCAGTGCGGCCGCCGACTGGGTCTCGGGTCCACCGTGGACGAGGTCGACCGTGAGCGAGGCCGTGGCCCAGGCCGCACCGAACACCAGCAGGAGGATGAAGAAGCGTCGCACCTGTCGCACGGCTCGATCGCGCCGATCGATCCGTCCGGGGTCGCCGATCGCAATGGCGACCAGGAACACGACCTCGACCACCGGCAGGAGCCAGTTCGGCCCCGGAACGTACTTGTCCGGCATGAAGAAGGGGAGCGTGATGGCGACGGCCATGGCGATCAGGACCGGCCATCGAGACTCTCCCGGCGCGGATGACGATGCCTCGCGGCCGTGCCCTGGTCCCATCTGTCCCTTCGGATCGCAGCCATCGTCCCGGGGGAGTCAGGCTAGGCCACTCGCGGTCGGGTCTCCTGGCTTCGCAGGGTCCGTTTCCTCGACGTTGTTCCCGCGGTCGGCCGTCGAGACCTTGTCATAGCTCGCCTGCTCGTTCCGCCTGTTCGGGTACAGGAGGACCACGACCACGAACCCGACCGCGGCCGCGAGCGCCGCGAACAACATCGCTGAGGTCTTGCCGGCAAGAAAGGCCTGCTTGGCCGCGGCGACGAGCTCTTGGGCCTGTGCCTGTGGATACTCCTTGGCGACTTGTTCCGCTCCGGTGAACGACTGGCTGATGGTGGCGACGGCCTGACTCGAGAGCTGGCTGGCCTGCGCTGGCGGGAGCGTGCTGAAGGCCTGGGTGAAGTAGTTGGAGTACCTCACCGCCAAGAGGGTGCCCATCACCGCCTGGAAGAGCGCGCCGCCGAAGTCTCGCTGGAGGTCGTTCGACGCGGAGCCCATGCCGGCGCGGTCCACGGGTACCGAACCCATGAGGGAGCTGGACGACGGCGGTCCGGCCAGCCCGATGCCGAGCCCCACGATGAGATAGACGGTGCCGACGACCCACGCAGAGGTGCTCTCGCCGAAGGCGAAGGCCATGCCGACGAAGGCGAGGCCGGTGACCGCCAAACCGGCCGCTAGAGGAACGCGGGAGCCGAAGCGGGCGATGAGGCGACCAGCCGGTCGAGCGGCAACGATGACGCCGACTGCGGCCGGCACGGTGATGAGCGCCGCATCCACGGGGCTGTAGCCGAGGACGTTCTGGGTGTACTGCTGACCGATGAACATGGCGCCGAGCAGCGCCCCCCAGGTGATCGTGCCGCCGAACAGCGCGACCGTGAAGGTCCGGATCCGAAGCACGGGCAGCGAGAACAGCGGGTTGGTGCAGCCCCGCTCCCGGAGTGCGAAACCGGTCAGCGAGATGAGAGAGAAGGCGAACATCCCGAGCACCGTGGCGTTGAAGCCGTAGTTGGGGACCAGGCTGATCCCGAGCACGAGCGGGGCGATGAACAGCACCGACAACACACCGCCGACGTGGTCGACGGGATCCGGCGACTCACCGGCATGGATCGGCAACCACCGCCAGGCCAGCACGACGACCACCAACGCGATCGGTGGAGTCAGCAGGAACACCGACCCCCACCACGCTCGGCCCAGCAGCAGGCCACCCAGGACAGGGCCGAACACCGCGAATCCGCCACCGATGCCCGACCAGGTCGCGATGGCCTTCGTGCGCGACCCCCCACGGAACAAGGCGCTGATGATGGACAGCGTCGTCGGGTAGAGCATCCCTGCAGCGACACCACCGGCGAAGCGAGCACCGATCAGCACCGCCGCGTTCGGGGCCCACGCCGCGACCATCGACGTGGGGATCGACAGCGCCGCGCCCAGGATCAGCGCCCGTTTGCGCCCATACCGGTCCGCCAGCGCCCCGAGGTACAGCACCGAGGACGCCAAGCCAAGGGTGAACGCAACCGCGACCAGGTTCAGCTGCGCCTGGCTGGCGTCGAGCGCGGCGCCGATGCTCGGGAGGTCGACGTTGGCGATGCTCAGATTGATGTTGGCGACGATGGCGCCGAGTATCAACACGCCCAGGATCTGCCCGGAATGCCGCGGCTTGTCTTCGCCGGTGGACCTCGTCACCGTCACGTCGGCTTCTCCCCGCTTGTCCGTTCAAGAGGCGTCGTCCGTGGGCGGCGATCGCGTGACCCTCGACAGTCAAGCGCCGCGAGCGGCGCCTGTCATCCCCCACGGTGGAGGAACGTATAGGTCCCCAAGGCATAGGGCTGATTCGTCCACTGTGGGGGATGACCGGATACACCGGCGGAGGGATGCTTCAAGGGCCTGCTGGGGAGCGGCATGAAGGGCCGCCTGATCAGCGCGCGCGGGGCTGAGCCAGTCTCGCCACCGAGTATCCACCGAGGAGCGCCGGACGGTGGGACCAAACAGGACCATCTCGATCGCCGAGGCCCGTGACCTGGCCGGTCGCGCGCTGCTGGCCATCGTGACGGGGGACTGCGGGGCGCTCGACATGTTCACGGAGGACGTCAGCGGTGACTCGCCCAACATGTGCGTGCGATCGCGGTCCGAGCTCGAATACCAGCTGATCGATCGAGCGGGTGCGCTGTCGAACATCGAGTTCGCGATCGATCGCGTCGACGCGGATGAGTCCGGCGTCATCGCGACGTGGCGGCTGTCCGGCGATCACACCGGTGAGGTGCTCTTCAACGAAGACGAGTTCTTCGAGGCGTCAGGACGCAGGATCGAGTTGTCGGCGACGACGCTCGTCGAGTTCCGAGACGGGCGCATCTGCTCGTTCCGGACGGTCTATGACGACCGCGATCTGTTCGACCAGATGCGCGGTCGGTCAGCTGACGAGTAGTCCGAGCTCGTGCAGCTTCGTCACGGCCTCGCTCCGGGAGGACACCCCGAGCTTGCGGTAGACGGAGATGGCCTGGGTCTTGACGGTGCTACGAGCGATGAAGAGCCGCTCTCCGATCTCCTGCAAGGTGAGGTGCGTCGCCAGGAGCGGGACGAGTCGTAGCTCGGCGGCGGTCAAGGACGACCCGCCGGCCGACACGGCCGGGTGCTCCAGAGCTCCGCGCAGCTGCTCGACCTGCCCGCCCAGCACTCCGAGGTCAGGTCGCTGCCGGAGGATCTCGCGGGCTTGGCGCAGGACCGCCGACGCACCGGCGTGGTCGCCCATGGCGAGATAGGCGTGCGCCATCTGGATCAGGGCTTCGACCGATACGACGGGCAGTGCATACGTCAGGAGCGGCCGCAGCCGGGCGGCGCGGGCCAGACACGCCGTGGCCGTCTCGATCTGACCAGCTCGGGCCGCCAGGCGCGAACCCCACGCGAACACAAGCGCGCTGGTCCAGTATTCGTCGAACGCCCCGTCGCCGAGCAGGGCCAGGGCGCGCTCGCCGAGCTCGATCGCCTCAACCCAGTCGTCACGTTGCGCCGCGAGCTCGCTCCGCGTCGCCAGCACCAGCGCGGCGACGGGCGCCGCGCCGATGGCGGTCGCGGCGTCGAACGCACGGGCGAGCACAGGATCGGCCCGGTCCGGGTCACCGGCGATCACGTGAGAGAGCCCTTCTGTGTACAGCATGCTGGCCCGATAGGGGCTCGTAGGGCTGAGTCCCTCGTAGCTGGAGATCGAGTCGGCCCTCATCGCCGCCACCCCGTCGCGACACAGGAACGCCCGCAGATAGGCGAGGAGGCTCTCGAGCGAACTGCCGTCGGGGAGGTCGGTCAGCACGAGCGACCGCTCCGCGGCCGCGGCCCACGTGTCGGCCTCGGCCGGCCGGCCGAGCAGGGCGTACATGAGGGCACCGTGAACCGTCAGGCCGGGGTATCGGCCGAGGAGGTCTTGGTCGGCGAACCATTCGAGCCAGCGCATGACCGTCTCGGCGCGGCCACTCGCCCAGACCGGCTGGATGAGGTCTACGAGGAGGTGCGCCACGCGATCGGCATCCCCCGCCGCCTGGGCGTGGCGCAGCGCCCGCTCGGGCGCCCCGTGGGCCTGGTACCAGTCGGCGGCGCGGGCATGGAGCTGCGGGACGAGCTCGGGGTGGCGTCGCTGCAGCTCGGTCCGCAGCAGCTCGCCGAACAAGCGATGGTAGCGGTACCACTCGCGGTGATCGTCGAGCGGAACCACCCACAGGTTGCGCTGCTCCAGCTCGTCGAGTTGGGCCGACGACCCCACGACATCGAGGGTGGCGTCGCACAACGGGCCACTCAGGCTCTCGAGGATCGACGTCTGGACCAGGAACTCGACATCGCGGGGCGACGCTCGATCGAGGACCTCGGCCCGCAGGTAGTCGCCGAGGAACCGGCTGTCGCCGGTGAGTCCGACTCCCGCGTCGAGCCGGGGAGTTCCCACCTGCAGAGAGAGCGCGGCGAGGAAGAGGCCTGCCGGCCACCCCTCGGTGCGGGTGACCAGCTCCGTCACGTCCGCATCGGCCAGACCGACCCCGATCCCCTGCAGGAGTCCGGCGGCTTCCTCGCGATCGAGCGCGAGGTCTCGTGCGTCGATCTCGAGAAGACGCCCCTCGGCCCGCAGGCGGCCGATCGGCAGGCGGATCTGCTCACGCGAGCAGATCACGAGGCGCGTCTGGGGTGGAAGCCGGCTGGCGATCTCACCGATGACCTCGAGGCATTCGACGTTGGTCACGCTCTCGAGGTGGTCGATGGCCAGCGCGACCGGCCGCGTCATCGCCTCGAGGGCGGCGAGCAGCCGGGTGAGGAGCGCAACGGGCGGCCGGTGGGCGGCGAGGGCGGCGAACATGGCGCCGTCGATCCGTTCGATCCGGTCGAGCGCCACCGCTATGTACGTACAGAGCACCGCGGGGTCGTTGTCGGCGTCGTCCGCCGACAGCCAGGCGACGGAGGTCCGCTGCGTGGCCGCCCACTGCGTCAGCAGGGTCGTCTTGCCGTAGCCGGCCGGTGCGATGACCGTCGTGACGGGCGAATCGGCCTGTTGCAGCCGATCCAACAGGTTCGTCCGCTCGACCAGGCCCGGCCGCACGGCCAGCGGGCGGAGCTTCGACTCCCGGATCTCGAAGCTCGGTCCTACAGGGGCCGCAGGGGTCGGGGCGACCGCTCCGGCCGCTCGGTCATCGTCGCGCCGGGTCGTGGGCGGGCGGGATGTCGTCGACATGGCTTGCTCACCGGCGACGACGGATGGACCATTGGCGGCGCATGGCAGGGCCAGCGTAGCCAGGATGGCCGCGTCGTCCCATGTGGCGGATGTGCCGCCGGGCCGAGTTGCGTTGAATGAGTCCGAGGGCCAGCCTCGACGCTGGCGACGTCCGTGCCCGCCTACCGCCGCTGGAGAGTCGAGTGATCAGCTCTGAGCCCATGCATGGCGTGCTGCTGGCGGTGAACCCGGTGCCCTGGGCCCGGTCGCAGATGGCCTTCACGCTGGCGTTCCACATCATCCTGGTCCCGCTCGGGGTGTCCTGGGCCTTCATGGCGTTGATCGCCAACTACAAGGCCATCAAGCACGACGACGCCGACGCGCTGCGCCTGGCCCAGCGCTGGTCGAAGTACATGGCGGTGACCTTCGCTGTCGGGGCGGTGACCGGCACCGTGCTCACCTTCGAGTTCGGCCTGCTCTGGCCGCACTTCATGGGTCAATGGGGGGCGGCGTTCGGTGTGCCGTTCGCCTTCGAGGGGCTGTTCTTCCTCATCGAGGCGATCTTCGTGGCTCGATCTACATCTACGGGTGGCGTCGGCTCAAGCCGTGGACCCACTTCTGGACCGGCGTGCCGTTGCCCATCAGCGGCATCCTCGGCAGCGTCTCGGTCGTCGCCGCCAACGCCTGGATGAACGACCCGTCCGGCTACACGCTCAACTCGGCGGGCAAGGTGGTGAGCGTCGATCCGTGGGGTGTCATCTTCAACGGCGCCATGCCCCTCATGGCCCTGCACATGGTCGTCGCCGCCTACGTGGTCGGGCGGCTTCCTGATCTCGTCGGTCTACGCCTTCGGGATGCTCCGAGGCCGACGAGACCGCTACCACCGCCTCGGCTTCCTCATCCCGTTCTCGGTGGCGGCGGTGGCCATCTTCTTCCAGATGGCGGTCGGCGACTCGCTGGCCCGCTGGGTCTACAACAACGAGCCGGTCAAGTTCGCGGCCATCGAGCTCGTCCCGCAGACCACGAGCGACGTGCCCGAGACGCTGTTCGGCCATCTCAACAGCAACGACACGGTCAGCGGCGGAATCCCCATCCCCGGCCTGGCGTCGATCCTGTCCGATCCCAAGACCGGGACGAGCACGATCGTGAAGGGCCTCAACATCGTGCCCGCCAGCGACGAGCCCACGATCGCCCAGGTGAACACCGTTCACCTGGCGTGGGACGTGATGGTCGGGTTCGGCACCCTCATGTGCCTGCTCGCCGCGTGGTACTGGGGCTGTTGGATCTTCCGAAGAGACATGCCGCGGAGCAAGCTCTTCTTGCGTTTCGCGAGCGCGGCGGGAGTGGTCTCGGTGATCACGCTCGAAGCCGGGTGGGTGGTCAGCGAGGTCGGCCGCCAGCCGTGGATCGTCTACAACCTGATGAAGGTCGAGGCGGCGGCGACGGCCAACACCGGTGTCTGGGTCACGTTCATCGGCGTGGTCGTGCTCTACGCCGGCCTCGGCGTCACGACGATCCTGATCCTGCGGGCGATGAGCCGCCGGTTCCGCGATCAGGACGAGCTCGGTGACCAGGACTTCGACGAGACCGACTCGCCATACGGTCCCAACCCGCCAGCACCTGAGCACCCGATCACCAGTCGAAGTGGGCTCGCGATGAGCACGGCCGTGGCGGTGGTGCTGTTCATCGGCATCACCGCCTACGCGTTGTTCGGTGGGGCCGACTTCGGGGCCGGCATCTGGGATCTGGTCGCCGGCGGGGCCGCCCGCGGCGAGCGGCCCCGCGAGATCATCGACCACTCGATCGGACCGGTGTGGGAGGCGAACCACGTCTGGCTCATCTTCTGCTTCGTCGTGCTGTGGACCGGCGTTCCCCGAGGCCTACGCGTCGATCACGCTGACCTTGTTCGTGCCGCTCACGATCGCCGCCTTCGGCATCGTGCTGCGCGGGGCGAGCTTCGCGTTCCGCAAGACCGTGTTCCGCACCCGTGACCGCCGGAACTTCGGGGCCGCCTTCGCCATCTCGTCGCTCCTGGTCCCGTACTGCATGGGTACGGTGGCCGGCGGCATCGCGACCGGCCGGGTCCCGGCGGGCGGCAAGGCCGGCGACCCCTGGCACAGCTGGATCAACCCGACGTCGATCCTCGGCGGGGTGCTCGCCGTGGTCGTGGTCGCGTACCTGGCCGCGGTGTACCTGGTGTGGGACGCCGACCGCCTGGCCGACCGCGACATGGTCGAATACTTCCGGCGCCGCGCCCTGGCCGCCGCCGTGGTCGCCGGCCTCGTCGCCTTCGCCGGCCTGTTCATCCTCCATTCCGACGCCGCCTACCTCTACCACGGCCTCACCACCCGAGCGCTGCCGATCGTGATCTTGTCCGCGATCTGCGGCACGGGCTCGCTCGTGCTGCTGCTGCGGTCGAACCATCGCGGGGCGCGCTTGTTCGCCATCGGGGCGGTGACCACCGTCATCGTCGCCTGGGGTGTGGCGCAGTGGGACTACATCCTCCCGCAGACCATGACCGTGTCCCAGGCCGCAGCTCCGTCCGGCACGCTCTGGGCCATCCTGATCGTGACCGGGCTCGCCGTCGTGTTCATCTTCCCCTCGCTCGGCGCTGCTCTACACCCTCGACCAACGAGGTCTCCTTCCCGGCGAGGGCGTACGGGATCCGGCCTCCGACGTGCCCGTTCGCTAGCGACCATGGCGACGACCGACCTGGACCGGAGCCCGTCCGGCCACCAGTACGTGATCACCCGCGGTGCGGCGCGGGCCACCATCGTCGAGGTCGGGGGCGGGTTGCGCACCCTGCACCTCGATGGTCGCCAGGTGCTCGACGGCTATCCCGAGACGGCCATGTGCCCGGACGGGCGGGGCCAGGTCTTGATCCCGTGGCCCAACCGCCTCGATTACGGACGCTACGAGTGGGACGGCCAACTGCATCAGGCGGCGCTCAACGAGCCGGAGCACGCCAACGCCATCCACGGCCTGGTTCGCTTCGCCAAGTGGGACTGCGCCGCGATCGAGGCCAGCAGGGTCGAGATGGCTCACACCCTCTGGCCGTGCCCGGGCTATCCCTTCACCCTCGAGTTGCGGATCGAGTACTCGCTCGACGACGACGGGCTGATGGTGCGGACGACGGCCCGCAACGTCGGAAGCGAGCCCGCGCCCTATGGCGCCGGTCAACATCCGTATCTGCGTCCGCCGTCGGGGGGCACGGTCGACGCGTGCGTGCTGTCGATACCCGCCGAGCGGTACCTGCCGACCGACGATCGCGGGCTTCCGACGGGAACGGAAGGCGTGGACGGTACGGCCTACGACTTCCGTGGCGGCCGGCGCATCGGCGATGCCGCGCTGGACGTGGGCTTCGCCGGCCTGAATCGCAAGAACGACGGGCGAGCCTGGGTCGAGCTGGCCGAGCCCGGGCTGCCCACGCTTGGGGTCTGGCTCGATGGAGGCTTCCGGTACGTGCAGGTCTACAGCGGCGACACGGTCGCCGACGTCTCGAGGCGCCGGCAGAGCGTGGCGGTGGAGCCCATGACGTGTCCGGCCAACGCGTTCGTGTCGGGTGCCGACGTGCAGCGGCTCGAGCCCGGCGACACGTACACCGCCACCTGGGGTGCGGGGTTCATCTGAGAACCCCGCGACCGGCGGCTTCGACTCAGTCGATGACGGCGACCTTCCCGGCGCCATGGTCGAGTTGGTAGTCGAGGTTGAGCGCGGCGTTGATGAGCGACAGGTGGGTGAACGCTTGGGGGAAGTTGCCCAACTGCTCGCCGGTCATCCCGATCTCCTCCGAGAACAGTCCCAAGTGGTTGGCGTGGGTCAGCATCTTCTCGAACGAGAGCCGGGCATCGTCCAGGCGACCGGAGCGGGCCAGCGCGTCGACGTACCAGAACGAGCAGAGCGAGAACGTGCCTTCCGAGCCCCGCAAGCCGTCGGGCGAGGCGGCCGGGTCGTAGCGGTACACGAGGCTGTCGGACACGAGGGTCTTGTCCATGGCCGCCAGCGTCGACAGCCACTGGGGGTCGTGGGGATCGATGAAGGCCATGAGCGGCATGAGCAGGATCGATGCGTCGAGTACCTCGCTGCCTTCGAACTGGGTGAACGCCTCGAGATCGGCGTTCCAACCCTTCGTCATGATGGCTGCGTAGATCTCGTCGCGAGCGGCCCTCCACCGCGCGACGTCGGCTGGGCGGCCGGAGTCGTCAGCCAGTCGCAGGCCCCGGTCGAGGGCCACCCAACACATGAGTCGGCCGTACACGAAGGGTTGGCGCCCGCCTCTGGTCTCCCAGACCCCTTCGTCGGGCTGGTCCCAGTTGTCGGCCACCCAGTCGAGCGTGTCGCACACCGCCGTCCAGCCCGCAGATGCGAAGCCGAGCCCGTTGCGGGAGGCGTGGTGCATCGCGTCCATGGCCTCGCCATAGATGTCGAGCTGGAGCTGTTCGGCGGCGCCGTTGCCGATCCGCACGGGGAACGACCCGCGGTAGCCCTCCCAGTGGTCGAGTGTCTCCTCGACCAGGTCAGAGCTGCCGTCGACCCGGTACATGATGGCCAACGGGGTGGCGCTTCCGGGTGGGCGGCTCTCGAGCCGATCACGAACCCAGCCTCCGAAGGCGGCGGCCTCCTGGGTGAAACCGAGGCCGAGCAGGGCGTAGACCGAGAAGGAGGCGTCACGGATCCACGTGTAGCGGTAGTCCCAGTTCCGCTCGCCCCCTACCTGTTCGGGCAGACCCGCGGTCGGCGCCGCCACCAGGGCCCCGCTGGGCGCATAGGTCATGAGCTTGAGCGTGATGGCCGAGCGCTCGACCATCTCGCGCCAGCGGCCGCGGTAGCGGCTGGCGGCGATCCAGCTGCGCCAGAACGCAGAGGTCTCCTCGTACAGACGGATGATCTCGCCGTCGCCGACGCTCGTGGCCGGGGCGTCGCCCGATTCGATCATGAAGCCGCCGAACTCGCCCGCCTTCACCGTCAACGTGGCGCTGACGCCGTCACCCTCGCGGGTCAGCTTGTGGAGCGAGGTGAGCCGCAGCACCAGGTCGTCGGTGGCGAAGCGCGCCGTCTTGCCGGTGATGCGGGTCCGGTGAGACTGGCGTCCGTAGTCGAAGCGCGGCTCGATGATGGCGTCGAAGTCGACCTGGCCGCGGATCCCCTGGATCACACGGACCAGGCGGTGCCGATCGCTGGCCTGCTCGGGGTGGTCGATCGGCATGAAGTCCTGCACCTCGGCCACGCCGGTCTCCGACGAGTAGCGCGTCACCAGGATGGCCGTGTCGGGCAGGTACATCTGCTTGGTCACCGTGGCTTCACCCGTGGCGCGCAGGGCGAACCGACCACCGTGCTCGTCGTCGAGCAGCGACCCGAAGACGCTGGGCGAGTCGAAGCGAGGGCAGCAGAACCAGTCGATCGTCCCGTCGGTCGAAACCAGCGCGGCGGTCTGCAGATCGCCGATGAGTCCGTGGTCGGCGATGGGGGGATAGCTCATCGCGCTCAGAGACCGGGGCTCGAGTGCATGATCCCGCCGTCGGCGAAGATGGTCGTCGCCGTCACATAGCTGGCGCCGTCGCCGCCCAGGAAGGCCACCACCTCGGCGATCTCGCGCGGGTCCGCCAGCCGACCAAGTGGTATCGCGGCATCGAGCGTCTTCATCTTGGCGGGGTCGGCCTCGGTGGACGCGTTGATCGGCGTGTCCACCGCACCCGGCCCGACCCCGACCACGAGGATGTTGTGGGGGCCGAGCTCGATGCCGGCGGTGCGGGTGAGCATGCGCATGCCGCCCTTGGACAGGCAGTACGGCGTGTTGCCCGGCATGGGCCAGTCCTCGTGGACCGAGGTCACGTTGATGATCCGGCCGCCGTCGCCTTGGGCGATCATCTGCTTGGCCGCGATCTGGGTCCCGAAGAAGGCGCTCTTCAGGTTGATGGCCATGACCTTCTCGTACTGCGCCTCGGTGGTGTCGAGCACCGAGGTGCGCGTCTCGACCCCGGCGTTGTTGACCATGATGTCCACCCGGCCGAACTGCTTGACCGCCGTGTCGACCAGCCGCTGCAGGTCCTCGATCTTGCTCACATCGGCCTCGACGCCGATGGCCTGGTCGCCGAGCGCCGCCACCTGCTTCTCGAGCTCCTCGGTGGCGTCGGGATCGGCCACGTAGTCGATGACGACGTTGGCCCCCTGCTCGGCCAAGGCGAGGACGATGCCCTTCCCGATGCCGCTGTTGCCACCGGTGACGATGGCCACCTTGCCTTTGACGCTCATCTGCGCTCCTGGAGGTTGGTGAGGATGGGTGGGACGAGTGACGATCAGGCGAGTCGCCCGAGGAGATGGTCGCCCACTCGCAGGGCGTTGGCCATGGCCGTGAGCGCGGGGTTCACCGCGCCGATGCTCGGGAAGAAGCTGGTGTCGACCACGTAGAGGTTGTCGAGGTCGTGAGCCTTGCAGTTCTCGTCGAGCACCGAGGTCGCCGGGTCGTGGCCGAAGCGGGCCGTCCCGGCCTGGTGGGCCACCCCGGCGGCGGGGATGTTCATGTGCGAGTAGAAGTTCTTGTGCAGCACGTGGTGCTGCGCGAAGCCAGTGTGGTTGAGGATCTTGCGGAGCTCGCCGTAGAGCCGGTCGGCTTCGGCGTCGTTGGTCATGCGGTAGGACGAGCTTGAGGTTGCCGTCGGGCGCCAGCGTGACGCGGTTGTCCGCCACCGGAAGGTCCTCGGTGGTCAGCCAGAAGTCGACGGCGTGACGGGCGACCTCGGCCAGCGACCAGTGCGGCGCCAGCTTGGTCAGGTGGGGTTCCTCGCCCTTCATCGCCTCGGCGTTGGACTTGCCGACCATCTGGATGTTGCCGATCGGGAAGTCGTAGTCCGGTGCGCCGAGGTAGAAGTCGTTCACGCCCAACGTCTTCTGGTAGAGGGTGTCGTTGGGCTCCTCCGACAGCGCGACCACCGCCTTGCTGTTGTGGTACATGTAGTTCCGGCCGACCTGATCCGACGCGTTGGCCAGCCCGTTGGGGTGGCGGTCGTTGGCCGACGCCAGGAGCAGCTTCGCCGTGTTCGACGCGCCGGCGGACAGCACGACGATGTCGGCGTCGTAGGACTCCTCCTTGCCGCCGCGACGGACGACCACGCCGGTGACCGTGCGTCCCGACGCGTCGGTGTCGAGGCGCACGACCTCCGCGTCGACGAGCAGCGTGACGTTGGGCAGGTCGAGGATGGGCCGCACCGCGATGGTCTCGGCGTCGGACTTGGCGTGCACGAGGCAGGGGTATCCGTCGCACCACGTGCAGCGGATGCAGGTGCTGCGGGCTCGATCGGCCTCGTCGAGCAGGATCCCGCACGGCGCGTGGAAGGGGTGATAGCCACCCTTCGCGAGGTCGTCGAAGAGCTGTTGGATGCGGGGTTCGTGCGACACGGCCGGCCACGGGTAGTCCTTGGAGCGGTGACCCTCGGTCGGGTCCTCGCCGCCGTTGCCGTGCACCTGGTAGAGCCACTCGGCCGCGGTGTACCACGGCTCGAAGTCGTCGTAGTCGATCGGCCAGGCGGGCGACACGCCGTCGACGTGGTGGAGCTCGCCGAAGTCCTGGGGCCGCAAGCGGTAGAGCGCGGCGCCGTAGAGCTTGGTGGCCCCACCGACGTAGTAGTGGACCTGCGGCTGGAACGGCTTGTCGTCGGCGTCGTACCAGGTCTCGGTCGACTGGTACTGGCCATCGACGAAGACCGCCTCCGGGTCCCAGTTGCCCATCTCACGGGGCAGGAAGTTGCCCCGCTCGAGGATGAGGATGCGTCGGCCCGCGTTGGCCAGCGTGTGGGCCAGGGTGCCGCCGCCCGCACCGCTGCCGACGATGATCACGTCGTAGCCATCAGCCATCTCTACGCCTCGACTTTCACGTCGTCGCCTACTGGTTCGTCGCCCCAGTCGATGACCGGTCGATCAGGGTCGATCAGGGCGTCGTCGCGGCTCGATCCCAGGAAGTCCCACGCCCACGACACGAAGGCGTCGACGCGCTCGCGGATGCCGCTCATCAACCACGCGTGCACGCCGAGCCACGCCGCGAAGGCCACGACGCCGTGCAGCTCGTGGTGCTTGCGCCCGACCTCGGCCACGGCGGAGCCGGTGCCGATCATGGCCATGATCCCCTTGTCGTGGTACTTGAACGGCTCGGTCGCCTTGCCGTCCATGTCGGCCACGATGTTGCGGGCCGCCCAGCGCCCGGCCTGCACCGCCACCGATCCGAGCTGGGGCATCGCCGCGCCGGTCCGGTCGGTCATGTTCGCCATGTCGCCGAGCGGGTAGACGCGCGGATGACCCGGCGCGGTCAGGTCGGGCTCCGCATCCAGCCGGCCTCCGTGCCCGGTGGTGAGACCTGAGTCGGCGATCAGCGTCGGGGGTTGGATGCCGCCGGCCCACACGACCGTGCGGGTCAGGATCTCCGAGCCGTCGCTGAGCGTGACCCGGTCTTCGGCCACCTCGCGAACGCCGTTGTCGAGCAGGAGGTCGACGCCGAGCTCGGTGAGCCGGTCGGCGGCGTAGGTGTGGGCCTCGTCCGAGAAGGCGCCGAGCACGACCTTGGCGTGGTCGATGAGGTAGATCTTCGTGCGGGTCACATCGAGGTCGCGATAGCGCTTCGGCATCACGTGGGTGACGAGATCCGCGACCGCGCCTGCGGTCTCGACGCCCGTCGGTCCGGCGCCTACGACGACGATGTTGAGCGCCCCCTTGTCGATGCGCGACGGGTCGCGCTCGGCGTCCTCGAAGACCTCGAAGAGACGCGAGCGCAGCCGGTTGGCGTCGGCGGCGGAATAGAGGGGGTAGGTGAACGTGTCGGCACCGGGCACCCCGAAGAAGTTCGGTCGAGAGCCCGCGGCGATCACGAGGTAGTCGCCGGAGAAGGTCTCACCTGCTCTGGTGCGACCGTGCGGCTGTCGAGGTCGACCGTGGCGACCTCGCCCTGCCGGACACGTACGGTCGGCGACGAGTGGAAGATGCCGCGCAGCGGACGGCAGACGTCGACCAGCGCGAGCTCGGCCGTCGCCACCTGGTACAGCAGCGGTTGGAACTGGTGGAAGTTGTTGCGGTCGATGAGCGTGACGGCCACGTCGTGCTTGGCCAGCTCGCGGGCGCAGCCGACGCCGGCGAAGCCGCCGCCCACCACCACGACCGAGGGACGCGACGAGGCCATGTCTCTGTCTTACGACCGACGGCGCCCGTGGGCATCCCCCACAATGGGCGATAGGTCACGCCGGGTGAACAGGCGGTGAACGACGGTGGTGAAGCAAGCCTGATCGATGCGCCGAGCGGCCATTTCCCCCACCCTGGCGGATGACGCGACCACGTCCAGGCGGTTTCATCGACTGGCGATGACCCAGTCGGCCGACCTCGGCGCCACCCGGCGGATCGAGACGCTGACGATCTACGGGATCGGGCTGTTCCAGGGGCTGGCCCTGGTGGCCGTTCCCGCGGCCTCTTCGATCCTGACCAGCCCCTCTGCGTACGGACTCTCGAGCTCGCGGTACGGGCTCCTCTTCGTGCCGCAGGTGATCTTCGCCATCGCCGGCGCGCTCGGCGTTCGGACGATGGCGAAGGCGCTCGGGCTCAAGCGGGTGCTGCTGATCGGAGTCTCCGCCGATGTCCTGGCCATGAGCGTTCTCGCCGCCAGCAACACGGTGGCCGGCGACCCCGCCGCCTATCCGATGTTGCTGCTCGCCACGGGCCTGCTCGGTCTCGGCTTCGGCGTGACCCTTTCAGCCATCAGCACCTACGCGGGTGCGCTCAACCCCGAACGGCGTGAGGTGGCCCTCACCACCTTGAACGTGATGCTCGGGCTCGGCACCGCCCTGTCGCCGTTGCTCGTGGCCACGTTCCTCGACCATGGCCAGTGGTGGTATCTCCCGGTGCTGACCGCGGCGGGGCTGGTGGCACTCGGGCTGGCGGCCGGGTTCCAGGAGCTCGACGCCGTGCTCCCGGAGACCTCGACCTCTGTCGGGAACCGGGCCCCGATCCCGCGGGTGTTCTGGCTGTTCGCGGCCGCGTTGGTCGCCTACGGCATCTGCGAGACCATGTTCGGCAACTGGGGAACGACGTTGTTGCGCGACCAAGGCGTCTCGGCCACCAAGGCCGACTACGCCTTGGCCATGTTCTGGGCGGCGGTGACGGTCGGACGGATCCTGATCGCCGTCGGCTCACGCAAGGTACGGACGACCGAGGTCTACGTCGCTTTGCCGATCGCCATCGCTGTCACTCTCTTCGTGGTCGCCGCGGTCCACACCTCGGCCGGCGGCATCGCCCTGTTCGGCCTTGGTGGCCTGGCCTGTTCCGGGTTCTTCCCGATGACGGTTGGCTTCGGCGAGTCCACCTTCCCCGAGCTCGCCGAGCTCGCCGCCGGTGGTCTCATCGCCGCCTACCAGGTCGGCTACGGCCTCGCCGCCTTCGGAACCGGCCTGCTGTTGCACGTCCTCAGCTTGACGACCGTGTTCCGCCTCGCCGCCGTCGTCGCCCTCGTGATGGCCGTGCTCGCGGTACCCATCGTTCGCCGTCAGACCGTGACGCCGATGGTGGACGCGAAGGCCTGACCGGGGTCGCCGCCTCGCCGCTACTTGGGTTGGTTCGGAACGCCCTTGAACAGCTGCCCGGTGGGCCCGGCGTTCACCTGACCCGACAACTTGGTGACCAGGTGGGGCGCGAAGACGGCGGCGTACACGAGGTGTCCGACGACGATGAACCCGAGGATCGACAGCAGAGAGGACTGCAGGCGGGTGCGCGATCTCGAATCGGCCCACATGTCGATGATCGTGCGGCCGTGTGGGTCCGTCCGCCCGAGCAGGTAGGTGAAGACCATCACCTGCACGCCCATGGCGAGCGCGTCGTAGAGCGGGTATTGGTGCTTTGTGCCTTCCCACAGCGCGAGCCCGCTGATCACTCGGCCGTAGTAGAAGACGCCCAATCGAGCCCCGAGTATCGCGTTGAACAGGAACGCCCAGGTGAAGCCGACGAGGAGGCCGGCGCCCAGCAGTGAGATCGGCCGGCGCCAGTGGAACCGAGCAGCCAACCGACGGCCAACGAAGGCGCCGATCACGGCGGGCAGGACGAAGTAGGACACGTAGCCGATGGGCACCTGTGCCGGCAGGCCACCCCAGGTCATGTTCAGGGGCCACCAGGACGGCATGCGCGGAATGGCGGCCGGGAACTGCGCGTACATGGCCCAGTCGTAGGGCGCCTCGAGCCACGAGAACGAGATGGCGGAGATGCACACCAGGAGAAGTGGGTGCAGACGGTGGCGTCGATAGCTCAGGTACACGCCGAGCGCGATGAAGGCGATTCCACCGACGTAGGCGAAGGCGATGGCCCCCTTCATCAGCGGACTCAGACCGGTCATCGGTCGTTGGCCTGACGCGTCGACGCGCCACGGGCTTCGGGGTCGTAGCGCAGCACGAGCCAAAAGATGAGGACGATCAGTCCGAGCAGCGTGCTCAGCATGATGACGACGCCCACCTTCGCCCCTCCCGCGTGTTCGTCGGCCGGCGACATCCGGCTCCTGAATAAGATAGTACACACCATCTTAAACGGAGGGCGGCGGCCCGTCCGAGGGGCCGACGCTCAGCGGCCCCGGTGGAGGAAGCCGTGGAGGGCGGCCTGGGTGAGCTCCTCGACGATGGTGTCCCTCGGGGGCTGGGCGGGTCCGAAGAACGTCGAACCGAACGCGGCCATCCCGGCGACCATGGCCACCGTGGAGTGCGCCGGCAGATCGGGGTGGCTCGACTGCATCCCCCGGGTGGCGATGCCCTCGGCGCTGATCTGGCCGAGGACGGCAAGTGCCTCGCTCACCTCGGCGATACCGGTCTCGGTCATCTCCTCTTCGCTCAGGCCATCAGAGGCCCAGAGCGTCATCACGAGTCCACGGTGCTCGACGAACAGGTCGTAGAGCTGACCGACGAACTGGCCAGCGAGGTCGTCCTCGTCGGTCTCCTCGGGGACGAGGCCCTTCCAGGTCGCGCTGAAGTCGTCGACGAAGCTCGTGAAGGGAACGACCAGCGCCTCGTGGAACAGTGCCGCCTTCGAGCCGAAGTTGCGGAACAGGAGGTGCTCGGCCACGCCGGCCTCCTCGGCGATCTCGCGGGTCGTGGTGCTGCGGAAGTCCTGGCGGGCGAACAGGTCGCGAGCCGCGTCGAGGAGGAGACGCCTCGGTTCTCCCCGCGGGCGGCGGGTGGCCTTGGCGGGTGCGGCCGGCGCTCCGGTCCTGGATGTGGTCTTGGCCACCGCTTCCGTCCTGATGTCGACTCTGGCCCGAACCCACGAAGATAGTGATCAGTCGCCATCGTGAACACCGGCGGTGTACCTCGCGCTGTCAGTCCAGCGGCGTGGGCGAGTACGCTGCTGCGTCCGTCCTGGTGCCAAAATGGGCCACACGGCGGACCGCGCGGCCGTGCGGTGCCTTCACGACGGCCGATTCGAGTCGGTTGAGCACGCCATGGAGAGGCAATGAAGATCGCGATCGTCGGAACCGGTGCGATGGGCGCGGTGTACGCCGCGCTGCTCAGGAAGTCGGGCCACGAGGTCTGGGCCATCGATCCGTGGCAGGAGCACCTCGACGCCATCGCCACCGACGGGCTGCGGGTCTCCGGGGCCAGCGGCAGCTACGTCGTCGACGGCTTCCAGGTCGGCGCCGCGCCGGCCGACGCCGGTCCGTGCGATCTCTGGGTCGTCGCGACCAAGGCCTCCGACGTCGACGAGGTGGCCGCTGGCATCGCCCCCCTCCTGCGACCGAGCGACGTGGTGATGCCGTTCCAGAACGGCCTCGGAGCCGGTGAACGGGTCGCCCGGCACATCCCCGAGGATCAGATCATCATCGGGATCGCCGAGGGGTTCGGCTCGTCGATCCCCGAGCCGGGGTCCGTGCACCACAACGGCATGCGGCTCATCCGCATCGGCGAGATGGCGCGGCGGGATGACCGACCGGGTGCAGCAGATCGAGCGGATGTGGCGCGATGCCGGCTTCAACGTCCGGGCCTTCGCCGACGTCGACCGCATGATCTGGGAGAAGTTCCTCTGCAACGTGACGCTCAGCGCACCGACCGCGGCGTTCGACGTCACGGTCGGCGAGCTGATGGCGAACCCCGAGACGTGGGCCGTCGCTCTCGGCTGCATGATGGAGGCCTACCGACTCGGCACCGCCCGAGGGGTCACGTTCTCGTTCGACGACCCCGTGCGCTACGTCACCGACTTCGCGTCGACGATCCCCGACGCCAGTCCCTCGATGCGCCTCGACCACCTGGCCGGTCGTCGATCGGAGATCGACGTCATCAACGGTCAGGTGGTCGAGCTCAGCCGCGAGCTGGGTCTCGAGACGCCCTACAACGAGTCGCTCTGCGCGGTGGTGCGTGCTCGCGAGTCGCACTTCGCCAAGGCGGCGCCCTGCTAGCTGCGGGGGTGCCCATCCCGCTGGATTCGCGGGCGAACTAGCGTGCCGACATGAGCGACGCCAGTGAACCGACGATGACGGGCATCCACCACTTCTCGCCGACCGTGAGCGACGTCGAGGCGAGCGCGGCGTGGTACGAGCAGGTGTTCTCGATGATCAGGGTGCCCATCACCTTCCCGCACTACGACTGCGAAGACACCGGCTACACGGTGATGCTCATCGAACCGGTCTCAGGTCTGGGCATCGGGCTCCACCACAACGAGGCCAACGGGGGCGAGGCCTTCGACGAGGCCCGAACCGGGCTCGACCACATCGGCCTCAAGGTCCCGACCCGCGAGAGCCTCGACGCGTGGGTCACCAAGCTCGACGGCCTGGGTGTCGAGCACTCAGGCATCCGTGACATCACCGAGCCGGTTCCCTTCTCGACCCTGGTCTTCCGCGACCCCGACAACATCCAGCTCGAGTTCATCTACTCGCCCTGATCCCGGTCAGCCGTCAGAACCTCTCCGGGACGAAGTGCAGAGGAAGATCCGGCTCGACGTAGCCACGGGCGGGTTGGCGCTTCGGCAGCTTCACGTCACGGTGTTCGAGCGGCTCATAGGGGATGCGGCTGAGCAGGTGGGAGATGATGTTGAGCCGACCGCGCTTCTTGTCCTCGTTGTTGGCGATGTACCACGGCGCCCATGAGGTGTCGGTGGCGGCGAGCATGGTGTCGCGGGCGCGGGAGTAGTCGTACCAGCGGCTGTATGACTTCAGGTCCATGTCGGAGAGCTTCCAGATCTTGCGCGGATCGTCGATCCGGCTCTCGAGCCGACGGGTCTGCTCGTCGGGGCTGACCTCCAGCCAGTACTTGATCAGGAGGATGCCGGAGTCGACGATCGCCTTCTCGGTGGCCGGCACCAGCTCGAGGAACCGCGCCGACTGCTCCGGAGTGCAGAAGCCCATGACCAGCTCGACGCCGGTGCGGTTGTACCAACTGCGGTCGAAGATCACCACCTCGCCGGCGGCGGGGAAGTGGGCGATGTAGCGCTGGATGTACATCTGCGATCGCTCGCGCTCGGTCGGGGCCGGGAGGGCCACGTGGCGAAAGACCCTCGGACTCGTGCGTTCGGTGATGCGCTGGATCGTTCCGCCCTTGCCGGCGGTGTCGCGGCCCTCGAACACCACCATGACCTTGGCCCCGGACGCTCTGACCCACTCCTGCATGGCCACGAGCTCACCCTGCAGACGCCGCATCTCGGCCTCGTACTCCTTCCTCTTCATCCTGGGCTTGGCTGCGCTGGCCGCATCGAACTCCTCGATGCTCGACGGCGGTACAGCGGCCTCGGGCCGCGTCCGGGTGTGGGCTCTTCCGGACTGTTTGGCCTTCTTCTCGGACTTCTTCTCGGACTTCTTGCTCATCAATCGTCCCTCCCGGCTGGAGATCGGGGAGGCCTCGCCCCACGAAGGGTGTCCCGACTCCCGACGATGGTGGCATCGTCGGGCGGTCACGCGCCACGTCGTAGCGTGTGCGCATGGTCGAGCCGCCGTCGGCTGGGGCGGAGGCCCCCGCGCCCGATCCCGACCCGACTCGCACGGTCGTCGTCACCCGGGCGCCGAGCGATGTCCTCCGACTGGTGGTCGCCCTCGTGCTGCTGCTGACCGCCGCCGTCGTCGGGAGGTTGTTCGGTGACGCCACCGTCGGGTTCGTGGCCAGACTGCTCTCCGGGTTCGCCACGTTGCCTTCTTGGCTGGTCGCGGGATTCGCCGGCCTGGTGCAGCTCGCCGCGATCGCACTCGCCGGGCTCGGCCTCGCGGCCGCCGTCCGCACGCGCTCGTGGAGGCTCCTGTTGTCGGTGGCCGTCGCCCTGGCGCTCGGCGCCCTGGTCACCGCCGGCCTGGTGCACATCGTCGACTCCCACGACGCCCGCGTGACCGACTTCACGCCGATCGTCGCCCTCGGGCGGGGGAGTGCCTGGACGGCCGCCGGACTGGGGGCGCTGGCTGCTGGAGTAGCGGCCGTGTGTCCGTGGGTGTCGCGCCGGTGGCGCCGAGCGGCGTGGGCGACGCTCCTGGGGGTGGCGCTGATCGTCTTCTTGACCGAGCCCGTGTCGTTCAGCGCTCTGCTCGCGTTGCTGGCCGGGTGGGCGGCGGGCACGGCGGTCGTCGTCGTGGCGGGCTCGCCGTCGCACCGCCCGACGCCAGGCGCCATCACCGACGGGCTCGATGCCGTGGGCGTGCCGGTCGCGCACCTCGAGCCGGCCAAGGTGGACGCTCGCGGTTCCACGCCCTACTTCGGCGAGACCACGACAGGAGCCAAGCTCTTCGTCAAGGTGCTGGGCGAGGACGAGCGCAGCGCGGATCTGCTCTTCCGCCTCTACCGTCGAGCTCAACGTCGAGATCTGGGCGACGAGAAGCCCTTCTCGACGCTGCGTCGGACCGTCGAGCACGAAGCGCTCGTTTCTCTCACGGCCCGGGATCTCGGCGTGCGCACCCCGCGGCTGGTGGCGCTCGCGACGGCCATGCCCGATGGCTTCGTGCTCGCCTACGAAGCCATCGAAGGACGCTCGTTGGACCGCTTCGACCCGGCCGAGCTCACCGACGAGGTGTTGGACGCGACCTGGCAACAGCTGACCCTGCTCCGTCGACATCGCATCGCTCACCGCGATCTCCGCCTGGCCAACCTGTTCCTCGGCGACGATCGGATGGTCTGGTTGATCGACTTCGGCTTCTCGGAGCTGGCGGCGCCCGACCTGTTGCTGGCCACCGACGTGGCCGAGCTGCTCGCGTCGTCGTCGACCGCGGTGGGTCCCGACCGAGCCGTCGCCGCGGGCACGCGGGCCATCGGCGATCGAGCCGTCCGCTCGGCCCTCGGCCGGCTGGACCCACCGCTGCTCAGCGGGGCCACCCGCACCGCTCTGAAAGCCGACCCCGCCGTGCTGGAAGGGCTTCGCGCCGGCGTCGTGGCGCTGTCCGCCTGATTCCGATCAATGCACGAAGATCGACATGACGGCTCCGACGAGCATGCCCGCCCCGAGGCCGGCCGTCACGTCGAGAGGGTTGTGGGCGCCCACATAGACCCGGCCCAGCGCAACGACGAGGCACACGACCAGCGGGATCCAGACGACTCCCAGCGACAGGCCCGACGCGACGACCGAGCTCACGGCCGCGACCAGGATCACGTGGCCGGAGGGGAAGCTCGGCCCTGATGTGGGCACGTCGTCGCCCCGCAGGCGGGCACCCGGTTCGCTGGTCCCCGGTCGCTGCCTGACTTCGAGAGAGCCCACCATCCACCGGCGGATCACGTGCTCGGATACGACCTTCAGCACGACCGCGCCCGCCACCGCCACCGCCAGCCTCGGATCGGCCGTGATCCAGGCGATGGCCAGACCCACGAGTGCTCCGACGACGAGGTTGCCGAGTTGCATCGGCACCCACAACGGCCAGTAGAGACCATCAGGGAGGCCGTTCACGGCGCGGAAGACGCGCTGCTCACGCGGGCTGATCGACGACCGTCGCGCGCCCACGACCGACGCGACGAGGACGACGATCCCGATCCCGCCCGCGATCCCTGCCACCGCAGTCATGGACGGACCCTAGGCTCCGCGTCGGTGCCCGACGGTCACCTCCTCGTGGTCAGGCTGGTCAGCGAGGCGACCGCCATGTCGACGAAGAGATCCTCGAGGAACGCCTGTCGGTCGGCGCTGTGGTCGGAGCGGGTCTGGGTGAGCAACGAGACGATCCCGGAGAGAAGGACGCCGATGGCCGGCTTGGCGATCGATGGGTCCAGCTCGAACTCCTCAGAGGCGAGCGTCGTGAAGTAGTCGAGCGTCTTGCGGTCCCAGCTTCGTTGCTGGCGCCGATGGGACGCGTCCGAGCCATAGACACGCAGAGGCGTGAAGAACTCGGCACCGGTGCCGGCGGATTCGAGGATGGCCTGGATGAACGAGCGGAGCTTGGGTTCGAACCCGTCCTCGGCGGCGGCGACCTGGCGGCGAAGCTTGCGATCGAGCGCCGCGGCTTCGCGCCGGTAGAGGGTCGAGAGGATGTCGTTGCGATTGTCGAAGTGCTTGTAGACGAGGGCCCGCGTGACCTCGGCCCGTTCGGCGACGGTGCCCATGGTCACCGCTGCCGGGCCGCCCTCGCTCATCAGCGCATGAGCTGCATCCAACAGGGCGTCACGACGCGCCTCCGCCGTCTGCCTCGGAGGGATCGGATCCTGCACGGGCGTTCGGGGCACGGGCCATCTTCCCACGCACAGACGGGCTACGGGCCATAGGTTGCATTTTGCAACCATCTGTGGTTGGGTGACCTGAAGCCGGTGGTTGCACAATGCAACCACCGCTCCGCTCACGGCCGGCCCGATCCTGTCGGGCCGGAGAAGGGACCATCACGATGTCCTACGCCGACGGTCGCCCGATCCTCGACGCCGACAGCCACCTGATGGAGTTGCCCGGCTTCCTCGACCCGTACATCGAACACGAGATGCTCGATCGTCTGAAGGGCCGCTCGATGGCCCGGCTGTCGGGCGTGCTCGACGATGCCGCGGCCAAGGCCGAGGGGCGCCGTACCGACCCGGCCATCCGCGCCGTGGCCGAGCAGCGACTGCTCGTGGACAAGGGCTGGCATGCCATGGGTGCGTCCGAACCGTCCGAACGCAGCCACGTGCTCGACCTCTTCGGCTTCCAGGGCCAACTCGTCTTCGCCACCTTTGCCACCGCCATGTTCATGGGTCGCGAGGTCGATCTGCTCTACGCCGGCAGCCGGGCCCACAACCGCGCCGTCGTCGACTTCTGCCGAGACGACCCTCGTCTGCTCCCGGTCGGCTTCGTTCCCCTGGTCGATCCGGATCTGGCCGTTGACGCGCTGCGCGAGGCCATCGAGCTCGGCTGCACCGCCATCCACGTGCCGTCGACGGCGGCCGGAGACCGGTCACCCACCCATCCCGATCTCCATCCCTTCTGGCAGGTGATGAACGACAGCGGTGTGCCGTTCGTGCATCACGTCGGCGGGGGAGGCCGCTTGCTGGACCGGGCCTTCCACAACAACGGGATGCCGGTGACCGATCACCTGGGCGGCGGCGAGAACATCCGATCGAAGGACTTCCTCGCCATCAACCACTCGCCCTCGCTGTTCCTCGGCGTCCTGATCCTCGATGGGCACTTCGACCGGTTCCCCGACCTCCGTGGCTGGCGTCATCGAGGAAGGCGCGAGCTGGGTCGTGTCCTGGATGCGCCAGCTCGACTTCGCCCAGCGCTCGTTCCGCCGCACCGAGGAGCCGTTGACCAAACTCGAGCTCCGGCCCTCCGAGTACGTGACCCGGCACCTCAAGTTCACTCCCTTCCCGGGCGAACCCGTCGGCTGGATGATGGAGCAGGCGGGCAGCGAGCTGTTCATGTTCTCGACGGACTTCCCCCATCCTGAGGGCGGGCGGGACCCCAAGGCCAAGTTCGAGGACGCCACGGCCGATGTGGACGGGCGCGCCCTCGATCGCTTCTACTACGAGAACATGGCCGAGCTGATCGGCGTCGATCGGATGGCCGCTCTGAACCCCTGACCTCTCTCACCCCATCGGGTCGATGACGACCACGAGCGCGTGAGCAAGGATGGCCATGATGGCCAACTCGGTCAGGGGCACGTGCGCCCTCGACTGAGCCGCGAGGGGATGCCCGTGCCCGAGCATCCGCAACGAAGGGGGAACCGCCGTGGATGAAGATGTCCGACTCGACCACATGATCGAGCGCGAGATCGTCGGCCGGATCGAGGACTTCCAGGACCCGCGTCAAGAGTGGCGGCGACTGTTCTCCGAGCTGTACGGCACCTTCTTGCTGGTGCTCGTGGCCGCGGGCGGGGGCATGATGGGCCAGGCCTTCCCGAACACCATCGGTCGCTCGGCGGCCGTGGTCGCCCCGGGCCTGATGGTGATGGGGGTCATCTTGTTCATGGGCAAGATCTCGGGTGCCCACCTGAACCCGGCGGTCAGCATCGCCTTCGCCCTGCGCCTCGACTTCCCGTGGCGTCGCGTTCCGGGCTACATCGTGGTGCAACTCATCGGTGCCACCCTCGCCTGTCTGTTCTTGCGGGCCGTGATCGACGTCTCGGCCAAGTACGGCTCGAACTACCCGGCCCACGGCTACTCGGCCGGTGCGGCGTTCTGGATGGAGACCATCCTGACCCTCGGCCTGGTGAGCGTCATCCTCGGGACCGCGTCGGGCGCGCAGAACGTCGGCCTCTTCGGTGCCGTCGCCGTCGGTGGCTACATCGCGCTGGCCGGCCTTTGGGGCAGCCCGATCTCGGGGACCTCGATGAACCCGGCTCGCACCTTCGGACCCGACCTCGTGGGGCGGGACTGGACGTCCTACTGGGTGTACGTGGCCGGCCCGCTGTTGGGGGCGGTGATCGCCGTCGCCGGGGCCTTCGTCCTACGCGGACCGGGCGGAGGCAAGTCCGGAGCCGGTGCCGCCCAGGGCGCGCTCTTCACCGAGGTGACCGAGCCCGAGAAGGAATAGGCACGCGGGATGGCTTCAGGTCTCGAGCGACGGGAACGGTCCGAAGAATCCCGTGATGCTCTGGATGCGGCCGTCAGGCGCGAGCTCGCCGAAGTCCATCCCGACGAGCGCGACCTCGGCGCCGTTGCGCATGTCCCATTCGAACCGGAACGTCGAACCGTGAGCATCCACGCCGCTGGCCTGGTGGATCTCGTGGCCCGGCATCATGGCGTGGAAGCCGCCGATGTGTTCGATCAGCGCGGCGCGTCCGGACGCACTGCCGGTCGGGTCGCGGTACTGCCCGTCGTCGGCCCACGACTGCTCGAGTAGGGCCGTGCGCTTGGCCGCGTCCGGCTCGTTCCACGCCGCTCCATACGCCGCCACCACGTCGTCGATCTCCATGGGACCCCTCCTCATCTCGGATCGACTCGAATCTAATCCGCTATGCCATCCAGTCGGGCCAGATCGGGTCGAGCTGGTCGAGCGCGGCGTCGGTCATGGCCACCATGTCGGCGCCGGGTTGCGACGCCGCCCACACGGCGACCAGTGTCTTGGTCGTCCCCACCAGGCTCCCTGCGACGACGGCGATCTGCAGCGAGGTGGCGGCGTCGAGTGGCTCGGCGGGCGTGAGCAGCTCGAGGTAGCGCCGCGAACCACTCATCCTCGCTGCGGCCGTTGCGGCCGCGAAGAGACGGCGTGGCCATCATGACCTCGTAGGCGGCCACGATGGCGTCGGCGTGGTCCTGGATCAGCTGGCTGACCGCCAGCAGCCCGCGGCGGCAGAGGTCGCGCCGGGATTCACCGGGTCGGGGGTCGGCGGTGCACGCGTTGAAGTGCACCAGCCAGCGCCGCGGGTGTTCGAAGACCAGGTCGTCCTTGCTCGCGAAATGACGGTAGGCGGTGCGCCGCGAGACGCCGGCGGCCCGCGCCACGTCCTCCATCGTCGTGTCGGCGAAGCCGCGTTCGGCGAACAGGGCGACGGCCGTCTCGGCAATGGCGGCCCGGGTCTGTTCGTGGCGACGCTCGGTCAAGGATGGCATGGCGTGCAAGTTTGGCACGGCGTGCCATTTGGGTCCATAGTGGGAGGGTGCCAGAGCGGATCGCCCACGAGATCAGGTCGTCACGACTCGGATGCCAGTGCCAACAGGGCGCGGCGCTCGGCTTCGGTCTGCACTCGATGGCGCTCGAAGTCATCGCCGATTCGGATGTCGGCGTAGAGCCCGCTCGGGTCCTCGTGGAAGTGCAGGAAGGCCCGGGACCGTCGGTAGAAGGTCCCGCGGTTCTTCTCCACGAGACCCGGCACCGCCCGCAACGCCACGAGCAGGTCATCGAGCTGATCGAGGGCCTCGGATCGAGCGTGGCGCACCGCGCCAAGGTATCCCCGCCAACTGGAGGTCATCGGCCGTGAACACCACCGAGGAGCGCGTGCCCATGTGGGTGCGCGTCGTCATGATCGTCCCGCTCGCTGTCCCCCAGCTCGTCGTCGGCATCTGGGCGCTGGTCGCCCCGCACAACTGGTACGACAAGTTCCCGGGCTTCGGGCCGCACCTGATCTCGGCGGAGCCCCCGTTCAACCAGCACCTGGCGACCGACGTCGGCGCCGGGTTCCTCGCTACCGGCGTCGCCCTGGTGGTCGGCGCGATCTGGGCGGAGCGCAGCGGGGTGTACGTCGCGCTGGCCGCCTTCGCCGCCTTCGCCGTCCCGCACTTCCTCTACCACGCGACCCACTCGGCCTCGGCGCTGACCGACTCGCAGAACGTTGCCAACGTGGGGACGCTCGGCATAGGCCTCGTCTTCCTCGCCGCGGCCGCATGGGGAGCCCGCCCGCGGCGAGCGAGGGTCGCCGGTCAGGCGGGCGAGGGCTGATCGGCCCGCACGGCCTCGATCGCCCTCCATGGCACGCTCGGCCTCGACAAGGACGCCCCCGTCGGGTTCCGGGCCATCCGACTCAGCTTCGATCTCGACACCGACGAATCGTCCGACGACGTCGAGGCGCTCATCTCGACGACCGAGCGCAGCGGGCTCAGGGACCCGGCGGGGCCCCGATGGCGGCCAGGCGGGTCGCCACGTCCTGAGGCACGGTGTACCGCCATCCGTGGGCGGCCAGGTCCTTCCGGCTGACCTCGTATCCGTCGATCGTCTGGCCCTGGCTGGTGAACCGAAGGCGCCACTGCGGACCTTCGTCGATGAGCTCGGTCTCGACCAGGCGTTCCTTGGCCCCGATGATGGCCACGGGCGCCCACGACCGGTCGTGGCCGTGGGTGGCCTCGATCGTCAGGGTGTAGGCGGTGGGGTTGTCGATGGTCAGAGGCGGCACCTTGGCCGGCAGACCGATTCGTGGTGCGATCAAGGCGGCGAAGACCAACCCGAGGACGATCAGGGCTACGAGCGGGCGCCGCGGCGTGAGGTGGGACGTGGAGTCACGACCCCACGTCCGGGTGGCTACGGATGGACTCATGGAGAGCTCCTCGAACTGGCCAACAGGAGATGCCGCTCTGACCGCCGGAGGCGGGAGCGGAGGTGGTCGGGCGGGGCGGAAGGGGCGCGGCGCTACGCGAACGTCGGTGGCGCACCGACGAGCCGGGCCCGCCAGCGCCGACGAGGGTCGCGGTCCGGTGCCAGCACCCGTCCGCGGATCGAGGCCCACCAGAGACATCCGGCGGTGAGCACCAGCACGAGCTCGAGGTAGCCCACCAGGTCGACGGCGGTCGGTGATCGGCGGGTGTCGACGACAGCGACGAAGGCCACGTGATCATCGGCCGCTCGCACGAGCGGAGACGCCGGCGACACCCGCATCTGACGGCCGAGTCCGGCGGTGTGGCCCGAGCCGAGCGCGACCAGCGCGACGATCCCGGCCACGAGCACGACGGATCGGGACGGCCACCTCATCCGAGCCAGTGTGCCCCCACCGGCCTCCCGTGGCCACCCGCCCTCCCTTTCGGACGACGTCGACGGCGCCACCGAAGCGGGGCCAGGCCGTCGGTGTCAGTGCGGGGCGGCCCGCATCGAGGCGACGAAGGCTCTGAGCTGACCCTGATCGAGCCGGCCGTCGGTGCGGACGCCGCTGCACACGTCGATGCCGAACGGTCGAACCCGGCTCACGGCCTCGGCCACGTTGGCAGGGTTCAAGCCCCCGGCGAGGAACACGGGTACGGGCGAGTCCGCGACGATCCGGCGGCTGATGGACCAGTCGTGCACGCGGCCGGTGCCCCCGAGCTCGGCCACCGGCGCGCTCGGCCGGCCCGAATCGAGCAGGAGCGCATCGACCGTGTCGGCCGCCGACTTGGCCTGTTCGATCACCTGGTCGTCCTCGACGTGCAGGACCTGGACCAGCTTCACGCCCAGAAGCTCACGGCGAAGGGCGCGGTGGTCGGTCGGGCTGACCCAGTCGACGAGCTGGACCGTGCTGGTGCCCGTCCGGCGGGCGTGGTCGACGATGGCGTCGACCGAGGTCGCCGAGGTCAGCAGGAACGTCGCCACGTGCGGCGGCACCGTCGTGGCGATCTCGGCGATGACCTCGTCGGGGATGGGACCTGGCCCGCTCGGCATGGCTCCGACGAGACCGATGGCATCGGCGCCGAAGCGCACGGCGACCTGGGCTTCCTCGACCGACGCGACGCAGCACACCTTCAGGCGGATGCGCTCGACCGGATCCATCGGCCCAGTCTGCTCGCGGCCGGCCCTCGATTGGGGTGATCGATCCAGAGGGCCGGGGGAGCACCGAGTGAGCTAAGTGGCCGACGTGGGATCGAACCGCCTAGCGCGGGGCGGCCAGCTCCGCGTTGGCCCGCTCGGTGACGATGGCCAGCACGCGATGGGCGGTGGCCAGGTCGTCGACCGGGAGGCCGCCGTAGAGGCGCGTGGCGATGCCGTCGATCTGGCCCTGGATCTGTTCATACCGCGCCCGACCGGCAGCGGTCGTCTCGACGCGAGCGACCGCCCCGGGCGTGACGGTGACGAGGTGCGCCGCCTGCAGCTCATCGAGGGTGGTGGCGACGGCTTGAGCGTCGATTCGGAGTCCGGCGGTCATCTGAGCCACGAGGTCGTCGCGGTCGATGGTGTCGTCGTTGGTGGCGACGAGGTTCAGCGCGATCCAGTGCTCGAAGGGCGTGTCGGTCTCGGCCAGCAGCCGCTCGAGCACGGCCCGGGTGGCGCGCTCGGCGATGCCGAGATCGCGTCCGGTCAGGGTGGGGGTCGGGTTCGGGGTGGTCATGGCGATGCTCCTGGGTCTTGGGGTGGGCGGGGGACGGCCAACAGGGCTTGCAGGTCGGTCATGAGGGCGGTGGTGCGCTTGGACTTGGTGCCTCCCAACGGGGCCGTGAGCTGTTCGAGCAGCTCACCGACCACGACGACCGCCCGGCCCGTCACTTCGAGGCCCTTGTCGGTCAGGGCCACCTGGACGGCCCGGCTGTCAGTCGGATCGGCAGTGCGCTCGACCAGCCCGGCCGACTCGAGCGTGCGCACCAGCTTTGAGATGTAGATCGTCTCGAGGCCGGTGTGGTCGGCCAGTCGCCGCTGGCTCGGTGGGGCGTGGCCGGCTCGGGTCATGCCCGAGAGCGACGCCAACACGGAGTACTGGGCGTGGGTCAGCCCGAGCGGCGCGACGGCCCGGTCGACGGCCGCTCGCCACTTCATCGAGAGGCGCCACACCAGAGAGCCGGGCGTCGGGTTCTCCAGTGGCAAGGGCATGGCCATACACTACATGGCAACTATCTCTATGGCAACTAACTCGAGGTGCTCCGTGGGCGGGGACCGGGACGGGCGCCGGATGGGGCACAGTGGGGGCCATGCCCGCGGCGTTGCCTGAAGCCTGGCTCGGTCTCTCGCCGCCGTGGCGAGAAGCCTTCGCGCTGGCCTGGTCCTCGTTCCAGGCGGGGAGCCCGGCGGTGGGGGCGGTGGTCGTCGGTCCCGACGGCTCGATCATCGGGCGCGGTCGCAGCCGGCGGGGCGAGGCGACCGCACCACCCGGCCAGATCGCCGGGAGCCGGCTCGCGCACGCCGAGCTCAACGCCCTCGCCGCCCTGCCGGTCGACGTCGGGCCGGGCACGGTCGTCTACTCGACGCTGCAGCCGTGCGTCCTCTGTTCGGCCGCCGCCGCCATGTCCCGGGTGGCGACCGTCTGGTTCGCGGGCCGCGACCCGGTGTGGCACTTCGTGCACGGGATGGGCGACGTCGACCCGATGCTCCGCGAGCGCTGGTATGAGTTGCATGGTCCGTTGCCGGGACCGGTGGGGTCGTGGGCGTCGCTGTTCCCGCTCGTCGATCGGCTCCAGCGCAACCCGAGCGGCCTGCGCCTCGAGGCCTTCGAAGCCGAGACGCCCGATCTCGTCCAACTGGCGCGCCAGATCGTGTCCTCCGATCGAGCCGAGCGGTTGCGCGCCATGGCTCTCGACGACGCCGTCGCCGACCTCTGGCCCGAGCTGGTCGCCCTGGCGCCGAGGGCCGACTGACCACGAGGTGGAGGAAGCGTGAAGCTGGCCACGATCCGAAGGGGAGGCACGACCGTCGCGGTGCGCGTCGATCGCGCCGAGGCGGTCGAGCTCGACGCCGTCGATGTGCGGGCGGTCCTCGAGCGCGACGGATGGGCAGGGTGGGCGTCGGCCGCCGACGGCCCTCGCCACGCGATCGAGAGCCTCGACTTCGCCCCCCTCATCCCGAATCCGGACAAGATCATCTGCGTCGGTCTCAACTACCGGGCCCACATCTTGGAGACGGGCCGCGACGTCCCCGAGTACCCGACCCTGTTCGCCAAGTTCCGCAGCGCGCTGGTCGGCGCCAACGACGAGGTCGTGTTGGCGGCGGTGTCGGACCGGGTCGACTGGGAGGCGGAACTGGCCGTGATCATCGGCTCACCCGCTCGCCATGTGTCGGTCGCCGACGCGTCGGCTCACATCGCGGGATACGCGGTGCTCAACGACGTGTCGGTGCGTGACTGGCAACGGCGGACGCTGGAGTGGTTGCAGGGCAAGACGTGGGAGGCGTCGACGCCGCTCGGTCCATACCTGGTGACGCCTGACGAGTCGCCCGGGCCGTCCCGCGAGATCTCGTGCGAGGTCGACGGCGAGCAGATGCAGAAGGCCGACACCGCCGACCTCGTGTTCGATCCGATGACGTTGGTGTCCTACATCTCGACGGTGACCACCCTGTTGCCGGGCGACGTGATCTCGACCGGCACGCCGGGCGGGGTCGGAGAAGGACGGAATCAGTACCTGCGAGACGGCAGCGTCATGGTGACCCGCATCGCGGGCCTGGGCCAGTGCCGCAACGTCTGTCGCAAGGGCGGCATCTGAACCTTGCGCGCAACGCCGGCCATCGCCGTCAGCCCGTGAAGTTCGGATCGACGGCCACGGCGGACGCGGCGGTCGTCGATGTCGTCGCGGTGGCGGTCGTGGTGGTCGTGTCCGCCTGCAGCACCAGCTGACCTCGCGCCGCACCCCCCTGGAAGGTGGTGGTGTGCACGTTGAAGTAGTAGCCAGCGGGGTTGGCGATGACGGCAGCGACCACGTTCGGATCGCCGGCCACGCACGTGTCGAGGTTGTTGTTGAAGTTGATCACGACCCCACCGGCGACGCCGGCCGCCCCCATGTGGATGTGGTCGAGGATGACCGGATCGCTCGGGGGGTTGTTGAGCGTGGCCGTCACACAGACCTGGTTGGTGTCGGGGTCGATCGTGATCGTTGCCATGCCCGTATAGGTGCTGGCCACGGCCGGGACCTCGTTGGTTCCGAGGAGGGTTGCGTGGTAGGTCATCACCGCGGCACTGGCACTGCCCGACGCGATGAATCCGATGATGGTGGCGGACATCAAAACGGTGCTGCTCGCCAGGGCGAGATATTTCTTCATGGTGGACTCCCAGCTCTTTGGTTCGCCGCGGTTCGCCGGATGGCGAACCGATCGCCAGTGGTTCGATGCGGACGGGCGTCCGGTTCAGTCGAACAGGACTCGACCGCTAGGGTTGGGGATGGACCTCGATGATCCGCTCGAGCTGGTGGTGGGCTGCGAATTCGAGCTCCAGGTCCCGATGGCGACCACGGCAGTGCTGCAGGTGGCGCCCCACGCCCAGCAGGACGCGGCGATAGGCCGCGAGTGGTGGCAGACCACGGACGTCCATCATCGCTACGAGGATGGGCACGCCAACCGGTGCGAACGGTTCAGCCTGACGCCAGGGGCCTCGCGCATCACCTACGGCGCCGAGGTCACGACGAGCGCCGCCGCCGATGAGGTCGCGGTGGGCGCGACCGAGATCGCCGCCGCCGACCTGCCCGACGAGTTGCTGCACTGGGTCATGCCGAGTCGCTTCTGCCAGCCCGACGAGCTCGGTGAGGACGCGTGGGACCTCTTCGGCTCGATCGAGCCCGGGTGGGGGCGGGTCCAGGCGGTGTGCGACTTCGTGCACTCCGAGATCGAGTACCTCGCCGGCTCGTCGAACCCCTGGACGACAGCCATGGACGTCTATCGGGCCCGTCAGGGCGTCTGTCGGGACTTCGCCCATCTGGCCATCTCGTTCTGCAGGGCTTTGAACATCCCCGCTCGCTACGTGTTCGGCTACATCCCCGACATCGGCGTTCCGCTGCCCGATGAGCCGATGGACTTCTCGGCCTGGTTCGAGGTGCGCCTCTCGGATCGTTGGTACACGTTCGACGCCCGCCTCAACCAGCCGCGGATCGGCCGGGTCGTCGTGGGACGGGGGAACGACGCCGTCGACGTCGCCATGATGACCTCGCTCGGCGCCGTCGAGCTGGTGGGCTTCCGCGTCCAGGCCGATCAACGGCCCGTCGGCGCCGGCGCGGAACCGACGTAGGCTCGGCCCTCCCGTCCGGATTGGCCGAGCGATCTCTCCTCGGCAGTGAGGAGCACGCGCGATGGCCGCCATAACCGAGTACGAGCAGGATCAGATCGACGGAGCGAACAAGTCCGGACGACCGCCCGTCGTCTTCGTCCACGGCCTGTGGCTCCTGCCGAGCAGCTGGGATCGCTGGCGGGCGGTCTTCGAGGCCGCGGGGTACGCCACGCTGGCTCCGGGCTGGCCCGACGATCCCAACACGGTGGACGAGGCCAACCGACATCCCGAGGTCATGGCCCACAAGACCGTCGGCGGGGTCGCCGACCACTTCTCCGACGTGATCGGCCAGCTGAAGACCAAGCCCGCCGTCGTCGGTCATTCCTTCGGCGGTCTGCTCGCCCAGATCCTGGCCGGGCGGGGCCTCACGACGGCCGCGGTCGCCATCGACCCGGCTCCGTTCCGGGGCGTCCTGCCCCTGCCCATCTCGGCGCTCAAGTCGGCGTCACCCGTGCTCGGCAACCCGGCGAACCACGGTCGGGCTGTGCCACTCACCTACGAGCAGTTCCGGTACGGCTTCGCCAACGCGGTGACCGAGGACGAGGCGCACGAGCTCTACAACACGTTCGCCGTGCCGGCGGCGGGAGCACCTCTCTTCCAGGCGGCGACGGCGAACATCAACCCGTGGACCGAGGTCAAGGTCAAGACCAAGAACCCCGATCGGGGCCCGCTGCTCATCATCTCGGGCGAGAAGGACCACACCGTCCCGCGCTCCATCGCCCACGCGTCCTACAAGCGCCAGAAGCGCAACGTCGGAGTGACCGAGTTCGTCGAGATGGCCGGTCGTGGCCACGGGCTCGTCATCGACAGCGGTTGGCGCGAGGTGGCCGACACTGCGCTCGCCTTCGTGCAGCGCTTCGTCAAGACCTGAGCTGGCGGCGCGCTCGCCCGGACCTCTCGGTGGTGGGCCGACGGCCGGGGGTAGTCGGGCCTAAGATCTGAGGATCTGCGGTCGAGACGACTGCGACTGGGGGATCGACATGGGAGCCACTTCGTTGGCCGCGCCGTACATGAGCCGAGACCGTTCGACGGTCGGCTTCTACCTGCTCGTCATGTTGGCGACCTGTTCGCTGGTCGCCGCCGCCGTGCACTTCGCCTTCGCGCCGACCCATTTCGGCGAGGCGGTCGCCTTCGGCTCGTTCTTCCTGATCATCGGCTGGCTGCAGCTGATCTGGGCCCCCCTCGTGATGTGGCGTCCCCGCCCGTGGGTGCTGGCCGCCGGGGCGCTGCTCAACGCCGGGATCGTCGCCGTGTGGGCGGTGTCGCGGACGACTGGGCTGCCCTTCGGACCCGAACCGGGCGCAGCCGAGGCGGTCGGGGTGCCCGACGTGCTGTGCACGGTGCTCGAGGCGGCCATCGCCATCGGCGCCCTCGCGCTGCTGGTTCGACCCGCGCTGGGGGAGAGGCCGTTGAGGCGGCACTGGATCGGTCCGGCGTTCACCGCCGCCTTCGGGATGGTGGCCCTCGTGCTGGCGTCGTTCTCGGTGACTCCGGCCTGGGCCGGCGAGCACGAGCACGACCACGGCACTGCTGGCCACAGCCACAGCCACACCGACCCGACGGCGTGGGCCACCGGGACCTCGCCCTGCGAGCGCTCGGGCCCGCCGGCCTCACCCGAGCAGGTGGCCAACTCGACAAGCGGTCACAACCATCGGGGCTCGCAGCCTCAGGTCGAGATGGACGAGTCGACGCGACTGCAGCTCCAGACCGAGCAGACCCAGGCCGCGTCCGTCGCCGCCCAGTTCCCGACCGCCGCTGAGGCCCAGAAGGCGGGCTACCGGTTGTCGGTCGTGTACGTGCCCTGCATCGGGGCGCACTACACGAACATCGCCTACACGGGGAAGTTCGACCCGGCTCATCCGTCCGAGCTGCTCTATGACGGATCGTCGCCGACGTCGAAGATCATCGGCCTGTCCTACCTGCTCTACCACCCGGGTGGAGCTCCCGCCGGCTTCGTCGGACCCAACGACCACTGGCACCAGCACAGCTTCAACGGCGGGCTCTGCATGTCACGGAGCGGGGTGGTCATCGGACCCGAGTCGATGACCGCGGCCAAGTGCGAGGCGGCCGGTGGCCACAAGAACGCGCTGAAGGACATCTGGATGCTCCATGACTGGGTGGTGCCCGGTTGGTCGTGCAGCTGGGGTGTGTTCGCCCCCGAATGTCCCGAGCTCGGCGGTCGTACCGGCGGCAACGCCTTCGAGCTGCCGACCGAGGCGTCGAAGCAGCTGTCCAAGTCGATCGGCGAGTAGAGCCGGACCGGCTCAGGTCGGCTCGCGGGTTCCCGTCGCGAGTCGGCTCACATGCGGGGACGTCATGGCTCGGAGGAGGCAGCTGTAGTCGAGGCCGAACCGCAGCTCGCTCCCGACGGCCGGGACGGCTCGTCCGGCGTCGACCACGAGGTGATCGCTGCTCGCTCCGAGGATCGTCATCCCCTCTGGTGGGTCGAGCCCGTCCGGGTCGACGTCCTGGCCGCCGACGGCCAGGATCACCCTGGTCGTGTCGCCTCGGTCGATGTCCGGCGGTCTGAAACCGAACGCGGTCTGATTGATCTCGCCCCAAGCCTTCGTCGGTTTGGTCTTCGACTCGATGACCTCGGCGACGAGGGTGAAGGCATCCGTGTGCAATCCCTCGATGGGAGTTCGTCGCAGGGGTTCGCAGCCGAGCAGGATGGACTCCCCGAGACGGAGGTGGTTGACCCGGCCGACGTCGTTGGTGGTGAACACCCAGCCGAGGTTGGCCGAGTTGCCGCCCGACACCGTCTCGAGGGCCAACCCGAACCTGGCCTCGATCGACGCGGCCAGGGCCGAGAGCTCGTTCATGTTGCGCTGGTCGGGAGCCACGCCGCTCTGACAGGCCAGGTTGGCGCCGATGCCGCGCAGCACGACGCCGGGCAGGTCGAGCACCCGGCGCGCGACCCCTTCGAGGTCACCGGGGAGGATGCCCTCGCGGAGGTCGCCCAGCTCGACCATGAGCACGACGCGGTGTCGCCGCCCCTGCTCTTGTGCGGCGATGGAGAGCTGCTCGACCACCTCGATCTCGGAGTTGAGGCTCACTTCGGCGTGAGCGACGACCCGCGCCGCCTGGCTGAGCATCGGTGATCGGATCAGCACCATGGTGGTCGTCAGCCCGGCGCGGCGGAGCGCTTCGATGTTCTCGATGCGCGACTCGCCGATCGAGGTGACGCCGGCGCGGATCAGTTCTCGGGCGATCTCGGGCGAGCCCAACGTGGCCTTGGTGACCCCCGTGACGCTGATGCCTCGCTCGGCGAGGCGCTCGACGAGTGCACGCGCGTTGTGGTGGATGTGGTCGAGGCGTATCTCGAGCCTCGGCGCGGTCACGTCGGCTGCTGCGCCAGAGCTCGATCGAGCGCGGGGAACGCGCGGGTGACGATGTCGACGAGGTCATCGACCGATCGGGTCAGGGCGTCGGTCGCGGGGATGCCCAGCTCGTGCTCGTACCGCGCGATCGCGGCGGTCACCTCGGCGTCGGTCATGTGCTCGTGGTTGATGGTGAGACCGATCACCTTGGTGTCGGCGAAGGTCTCGATGAGGTGGATCTCAGAGGCCGGGGTCGGCATCGGCACGAAGGCGAAGTCGCCCAGCTTCTCGCGGGCCGGCGCGTGCTGCAGGATGACGGCGTCCGGCTGGCTGCCGCGCAGGATGAAGCTCGAGGTCAGGTAAGCAGGATGGCTGAGGGCACCCTGGCCTTCGATGATGATCACATCGGGGTCTTCGCCCTCGAACGCCTCGAGGACGGCGGATTCCATCTCGCCCGAGCAGAACTGGCACGGGATGGCATCGAGCGCCACCCCGTAGCGGGCGCCCTGGATGAGACCGGTCTGGCCGGTGCCGACGAGCACGGCCTTGATGCCGCGGTCGTTGAGTGCCTTGGTGAGGATCGTCGCCGTCGTGCGCTTGCCGATGGCCCCGTCGGTGCCGAGCACGGCGACGCGGGGACAGGTGACGGTCGAGATGCGGCCGCTGAACATGTGCAGGTCCTTCTTGTCGCGGGGGCGGCGCACGTCGAGGATGGTGACGTCGTGGGCCTCGGCCGCCGCCGCGAACTCAGGATCGTCGTTCAGGAACTCGTGCAGGCCGTTGACGATGTTGATCCCGAGGGCGATGGCCCCGAGCATGACGGTGCGCTCAGCGGGAGAGAGCATGCCGCTCGACGGGGCCATCCCGAAGATGAGGTAGTCGGGGATCGCCCCGGCCAGCGCGATGGCGTCGGCCAGATCGGTGCAGATCGAGATGCCGTTGGGCTTGTCGCCGAGCACCTGGCCGGCGTCGAGCCCTGACTGCTCGCTGTCGATCACCGACAGGATCTCGTAGCGCTCCGAATGACGGACCAAGCCGTTCGCCGTCTTGCCGTCGATGGCGCCGAAGTTGGCCTCGCAGTAGACGACCGCGGTGGGGGAAGACATGTCTGTGGCACTCCTCGAGTGAGGCTCAGAGGAGGCGACCACATGGCGCTGGCGGGGTCTTGACCGGGCGAAGCGAGGTCCCCGCTAAGCGAGGTTGAGGCACTGATCCTACCGCACCGCCTTCACGATCCCCGGATCTGGCCCGCGTCGAGCCGTTCGGTCAGCGGGGCTCGGGTCGCCGACCACCGTCGTAGGTCGGGGTGAAGTCGAGCAGCCGTGACACGTCCACGCCATCGGCGAAGGCGTCGCAGCCCGTGCGCTGGAACAGGCGGGCCGGGCCGGTGACCACCGCGGTCCGATCGCTGACGCGGAGCCACGAGCCCTCGTACATCGCCAGCACTGGACAGTGGTTCTCCTCGAGGAACTCGGCGATGCGCTCCTCCCGGGTCTCCCCCATGAAGGTCGATGCGGGATCGGCGTCGTAGTAGTGGAGGTTGATCTGGAAGGGCACCAAGCCCAGTGCGGCGAAGCTCGGCGGGCGACAGATCGGCATGTCGTTGGTGGTCCGGATCGTGGGGCAGGCCACGTTGGTGCCGGCCGATGCCCCCATGTAGCGCGTGGCCCCGGCCCGCACGTGTGCACCGAGGGCCTCGACGACGTCGAGCGCGTAGAGCGAGTCGAGCAGGCGGAAGGTGTTGCCGCCGCCCATCATCACGACCTCGGCGTCGAGGATGGCCCGGTCGGGCGCACCCGAGCGATGAGCGGAGACCACTTCGATGTCCAGCGCTCCGAGGGCGTAGATGACGCGGTCGGCGTAGTCATCCCAGTCGGCCAGGGCGTAGGGGACGAACGTGACCCTGGCCCCGGCCGCCACGTCCGTGAACGCCTCGGCGGCGTGCGCGAACATCTTGTCGCCGTAGTTGGTGGAGTTGGACAACAGGAGGAGCTCCACCACTCAGCTCCGCGTCACACCTTCACCCTAGCCCTCCCGCGGGTTCAGCCGCCGGGACGAGTGGTTCCGTCGGTGACGTCGAGCACGTAGCCGCGCACGTCGTTGGTGTGGGGGAGCCACGGGCACGACCGCACCCGAGCCAGCTGCTGGCGGACGTGCTCGTCCAGGTCGTAGAAGGCCCCGAACGCGAAGGGCGGCGCCTGGCCCGTCTCGCGTTCGAGCTGGCGGGCCAACTCGTCGTCGTGCACCTTGCGCAGCCCGCAGTCGGTGTGGGCCATCACCGCGACCGCGGTGGTTCCCAGGAGCCGCTGGGACAGCACCAGCGACCGCAGCATGTCGTCGCTCACCACCGCCCCGGCGTTGCGCAGGACATGGGCGTCGCCCTGGGTGAGGCCGAGCGCCCGCTGCGGATCGATCCGAGCGTCCATGCACGTGATGATGGCCAGATGCCGCCTCGGGATCGATGAAGGTTCGTCGGCCATGGCCGTGCATCGTAGGACAAGGTCTTCGGACAGGGCCCCTTCACCCGCTACCAGGACGGCGATCCCTACACGACGATGTGTTCGACCGACACGGTGACCCAGAGCGTGTGCGATGTGGGCGGGGTCGCGGAGAACCCGCTGTACGAGCCCAACGGCTATGTATGGGCGGTGGACGTGCCGGCCGCTGACGTCGGCACCCCGATCACCGTGTCGATCTACGACCCCGCCATCTCGAACACCGGGTCCCCGCTCTTCGAGAACACGGCCTCGCCCACGAGTGACTTCCACACGTCCTACGAGCTGTTCAACACGACAGGCGATGTCAACCACACCTCGACCGACCCCGCCCTGTCGATGGGCGGCCGATGCCAGAGCGGTCCGGGTCGGCAGGTCTTCGGGTTCGGGACGAACGCTGGCGCACCCGACTACTTCGAGCACTGGTTCGAGTTGTGCACGTTCGTTCCGACCCAGGCCGGGATCTTCCCGCTGCAGGTGAAGACGAGCAACATCCCCGGGATCGCCGATGCCGGCACCGGTTGGAACGTCTACTCGGTCAAGGCCGTGTCGACGTCCCCGACCCAGCCGCAGGTCTTCGCCCTCGACCACCTGTCCATCTACACCGCCCAGCCCGGCGCGTCAGCCAACTACTACCTGGCCAACATCCCCGCGTCGTGGCACGGCCACACCATGACCGTAGATCTGTTCGACCCGGGTGACGGCGCGGGCCCGTCGGCCTTCACGATGCAGTTCCTGGCGCCACCGTCGGGCCTGGGCATCGTCCCCACGGGGGGTACGAGCGTCGGCTGCAACTACAACGCGACCCCCTCGTCCGCGTTTGGTCCGGCGACGCCGGACACGTCGGCCAACTGCACGGTCGTCACGAAGCAGGCGGGCTCGAACATGGGGCTGTACAACGGCCGGTGGCTCCTGGTCTCGATCGTGATCCCGACGTCGTACTCGTGCACCACCGACTGTTGGTGGAGCATCCACAGCGACCTCGGCACGAGCGGGTCGACGCCGAGCGACCGCATGACCATCAGCGTCAACGTCAGCGCCAACGTCGCCAGCTGATCAGTCCGAGCTGACGAGCAACTCGGCCGGATCGCGATCGGGTGGGGCGGCCAGCTCCCAGGAGCCCTGCCGTCGTTCGAAGCGGTACCACTGGCCGGAGCGTCCGAGCCGGAGCTGGAACAGACCGGCGCTGAGACGGTTGTCGCGGACGCGAGGCGTCACCCCCGACTCGACGAGGGCGCTTCGACCCGGCGCCAGCTGCTCGGGGGACGGTGTCCACGTCGTATCGGTCACATCGACGCCTTCGGCCCCGCCGTGGCGCCAGCCGACGGCGTGGGCGAGCAACGTGGGCGCCGGCGTCCCCGACCGGCGGGCCAGGTCGTCGAACGCCGAGGCGGCGATGGCGTCTGCTGCCCGGCGGGCCAGGTCCTGGGTCCGGGTCAGCTCGAGCCCGCTCGACGCATCATCGGCGAGCACGGCCAGGGCGCGCTGGGCGGCATCCGAAGCCAACGCCCCCAGGTCGATGCGGTTGAGACCCGAGGACTCGGGCGGGTCGAGGCCGAGGGCGGCCGGCGGGCCGGCATGGCGGGGCACCGCCAGTGGGGGCCGGGCCAGCAGTCGATCGCGCTGCTGGTCGCCGGCGCCCTTCCACACCTGACGGGCATCGATGCCGATCGGGATATCCCGCTGGGCCACTCGGGGCCCGAGGGCGTGGTCGTCGCGCCCCTTCGTGGTGGCCCGACCGGGTTCCCGTCGGGCCGACCGCCGTCGGGCGCGCACCCCGGCCAGCACGCCGGCGCGGTCGCGACCGCGCAGCAAGAGGATCGTGAACGGGTCCTGGTCCATCAGATCGGCCACGAGATAGCAGACCGCGGCGGCGTGCTTGCACGGGTTGGCCCAGTCGGGGCACGAGCACCGCGTCACGACCTCGCCCGCCACGGGCAGGAGGTCGACGCCCACCGCGGCGGCATCGGCCACGATCCCCGGATCGAGCTCGCCGTCGAGCAGGGCGGCAGCATGAGCGGCCCGACCGGCGATCACGTCGAGGGCCCGGTCCCACTCCTCGTCGGTGAACGGACGCACGGTCAGCTGCACCGAATAGGGCGTCGGACGATCGCCCGCCACCCGGGCGCGCACGACGCCGGCCTCGATGCGGAGGGGGCCGACCCGCGACTGGCGGGCGTAGGTGCGGCCCCGCGGCAGCCGGTTCGGGTCGAGATGGGCGCGCTGCTCGATGGCATCGACCCAGGCCTGACCCCACCACGTCGCTCCGAACCCGCGGCGGCGGGCCATCACGCGAACCCCACCAGTTCTCGCAGCTCGCCGTCGGAGAGCTGGCTCAACCACGCCTCTCCTTCGCCGATCACCGCGTCGGCCAACTGGCGCTTGCGTTCGAGCAGGACGGCGATGCGATCCTCGATCGTGCCCTCCGACAGCAGCCGATACACCTGCACCGACTTGTCCTGGCCGATGCGGTAGGCCCGGTCCGTCGCCTGGTCCTCGACCGCCGGGTTCCACCAGCGGTCGTAGTGGA
The DNA here is from genome assembly GCA_963734965.1 of uncultured Microthrixaceae bacterium. Lineage (GTDB taxonomy): Bacteria > Actinomycetota > Acidimicrobiia > Acidimicrobiales > Acidimicrobilacustridaceae > UBA4742. The sequence goes on from CAVTJK010000003.1 coordinate 1,399,435, forward strand.
TGACGTGGGTGGCCCGAGTCAGATTCAGGCCGGTGCCGCCCGCTTTCAACGACAGGACCATCACCGGCACCTCGCCGGCCTGGAAGCGGTCCACCATGTCTTGGCGCTTGTCGACCCGCACGTCGGCCGCTCAGGAAGAAGCTGTCGATCCCGCGGTCGGTCAGGTGGCGCTCGAGCAGCTTGCCCATCTGCACGTATTGGGTGAACACGAGCACCGACTCACCTTCGTCCACGATCACGCCGGTGAGCTCGTCGAACGCCTCGAGCTTGCCGGACCGACCAGCGAGCGGCCCCGACTCCTTCAAGAAGTGAGCCGGATGGTTCGTGATCTGCTTGAGCCCGGTGAACAGCTTGAAGATCAGCCCCTGGCGGGCGATGCCGTCGGCCTTCTCGATGAGCGCGAGCGTGTCCTGAGCACAGCTCTCATAGAGCGACAGCTGCTCGGCGGTCAGCGGGACGATGACATCGGTCTCGGTCTTGGGCGGCAGGTCGGGCGCGATGTTGGGATCGGACTTCTTGCGGCGCAGCAGGAACGGCCGCACCTGCTGAGCGAACCGCTCGGTCGCCTCGGGGTCGTGGTTGCGCTCGACGGGCACGGCGACCGAGGCCTTGAAGGCGTCGAGGGACCCCAGCAACCCCGGCGTCGTCCAGTCGAGCAGGGCCCACAGCTCGGTCAGCCGGTTCTCGACGGGCGTGCCCGTGAGGGCCAGCCGGGCCTGGGCCGGCACACGGCGGAGCTCCCGGGCCGTGCGGGCCAGCGGGTTCTTCACGTGCTGGGCCTCGTCGGCCACGACCAGGCCCCACTCGATCTCGGCCAGCACCGCCCGGTCGCGCCGGATGAGCCCGTAGGTCGCCACGACGATCTCGGCGGGGGCGAGGTCGTCGAGGTGGCGGGACCCGCCGTGGTAGCGCCGCACCGGGAGCCCCGGCGCGAAGCGCTGCACCTCCCGCTCCCAGTTGCCGAGCAACGTGGCCGGGCACACCACGAGCGTCGGGCGCTGCGCGGCGAGGTCGATCTCGGGCCGGTGCCGATGCAGGTGCAGCGCGATGAGCTGGATCGTCTTGCCGAGACCCATGTCGTCGGCCAGGCATCCGCCCAGCCCCAGCTCGGTCATCTGGTCGAGCCAGGCCAGACCCCGACGCTGGTAGGGCCGCAGCTCGGCTTCCAACCCGATCGGCTCGGCCAGCTCGTGGGTCGGATCGATGTCGCGGAGCCGGGCGGCCAGGTCGGCGAGAGGTCCGTCGACCTCGAGCTCGACCGGCTGACCGTCGACCACGATGGTCCCGTTGATGGCGTTGGCCAGCAGGTCGGCGGCGCGGACCTGACGCCGCTGGCGAAGGCGTTGGAGCAGCTGGGGATCGGCGGCGATCCAACGACCCCGTAGTCGCACGAGCGGACGCTTGGCGTCGGCGAGGACCGCCAGCTCGGCTTCGGTCAGCTCGGTGCCGTCGAGCAGCGCTCGCCAGCGGAAGTCGAGCAGCGAGTCGAGCGTGATGCCCGACGACGCGACCGACCCGGGGTCGGGGGTCGTGGCCTTGGCCGTGAGCGTGAGGCTGGCCTTCAGCAGACCGGATGGCCACAGCACCTCGAATCCAGCCCCACCCAGCTCGTCGGCCACGGGTCCGAGCAGATCGTCGGCCTCGTCCGCCGACAGCTCGATGGTCGAGGGTCGGGCGTCGTCGAGCGCCCGACGCAGCGGTGGCCACACACTGGCCCCCCGCCGCAGCGCGAGCAGCAGGTCGGTCTCGGCATCGTCGCCCAGACGGGCGAGCACGGCGTCGGGTGCATCCCACAGGTCCTCGGCCTGGACCATCAGCGACGGGTCGGCGTTGCTGCGCAGCAGCAACGTGGCGCTGATGTCGAGATCGAGGTCGGCTACGCCATCGCCGGCCGGCGTGGGGTCGTCGTTGTGGGGGAGGTCGAGTCGCAGCACCGGTCGGGCCCCGGCGGCCAGGCTGCGATCGACCGCGGCCAGCCAGTCAGGCGTCTTCGACACGTCGCTCGGCCGACGGGCGGCATACGCCGGGCTGGTGACGATGGCCGGCGCCGCCGCCGTGCGCACGAAGGCGTCGGCCACGGCATCGAGGCAGGCGCCGACGACCCACTGCGGATCGAGCACAGCGGTCGGTGGGCGGCGCTTCCCATCGGCCGCCGGGGCGTCGGCCAGCACGACGGCGTGGGCGGCTGGAGGCAGGGCCGCGGCCAGCTCGCTCAGCATGGCCTTGTCCTCGGGATCGAGCGGACCCATGCGCCAGGCGTCCACGCCCGCCATCGAGATGCCGGGCACGATCCGCCCACGGGCGATCAGCGCCAGGCCCATGCGCACGACCTGAGACCAGGCCAGCCTGGTCACAGGAGTGGTGGCGTCGCCCTGGAGGGTGGCGAGCCAGTCGATGGCGTCGACCAGCTTGATCTCGAGCGCGCTCACCCCCGTGGCCGCCACCGTCCGTCCACGCGGGAGCGCCACCTCGAGGGCCAGCGGGTGGGACGGGAGCGGGTGGCCGTCGCGTCCGAGCGGGGCTTCGACGTGGTCGTCGAGGGACCACACGGCGAACCGGCCGGCGCGAGGCGGGTCCCGGGGCAGGAAGACGAGCGCCTCGCGGACCGAGTCGGCGGGGAGGGGGGAAGCGGTCGCCAAGCTCCGGAGGCTATCGGGCGCCGGCGATGAGTCGGTCAGCCCGCTAGTTGGTCGTGGCGCACGGGATGAAGGACGTACAGATCCTCGTGGGTCACGTCGTCGATGCGGGCGAGCAGGTCGTCGAGGTCGTCGTGGACCGACACGTGGCGGCCCGACAGGGCGTCGGCTTCGCCGGTGGCCAACCGGGTGATCAGGTCGATGGCGTCGTCGGGCTCGGCGCCCCGGCCCTCGGCCAGCTCGCGCCGGACCCAGGTCCAGATCTGGCGCTCGTACGGGTCGAGCACGGTGGCCGCGGGATCGGGCACCGACTCGCCCATGCCGATGGGCAGCAGGCCGGGGTGGACGCTGAACACGCTGATCCCGAGGTGCTGGGTCTCGCGAGCCAGGTTCTCGGTCAGCTTGGTGACGGCGGCCTTCGACACCGAATAGGCCGACACCAGCGGCCAGCGGAAGGCGCCGGCCTCGCTCGTGATGTTGAGGATGCGACCGCGCCGCATCGAGACCATCTCGGGCAACACGAGCTGGGTGGTCAGGAACAGTCCGCGGAGGTTCACGTCCATCGTCTGCCACCAGGCGGCGGCGTCGACCTCCCACGCCGGCCCGATGGGCCCGACGATCCCGGCGTTGTTGACCAGGAGGTCGATCGGACCCAAGGTGGCGCGCAGGTGGGCAACTGCCTTCGTCAGGGACCACTCGTCGGTGACGTCGGCGACGGCCGAAGCGGCCACCCCTCCGCAGGCCTCGATGCGCGCGGTGGTCTCGTCCAACTCATCCGCCGAGCGCGCCAACAGGGCGACTTCGGCTCCCGCGCTGGCATAGGACTCGGCCACGGCTCGGCCGATTCCCCGACCACCGCCGGTCACGAGGGCGCGGCGGCCCGACAGGTCGTAGGTCCGGCCGATGGCCCAGGAGTGGGGCGATTCGACGATGGCTTCGGCAGTCATGCGCGTGTCCTTTCGAGCGTTGCTCAGTGGGTCGGAGCTCGACCTCGGCTCCACCATGCGCCCGCGCCCGCCATCGGGTCTTGAGCACGGATTGCTCCTTGTGCCCCGCCCGAATGCTCAGAGACGGTGATCGGCGCGCTCGGCCGGGCTGGTCCGCTCGGCCAGGTCGGGACGATCGTCCAAGGCCGCGGCCAGCTCGCGACGGCCGTTGACCCCCAACTTGGCGTAGACGCGCTGGAGGTGGTTGTTCACCGTTCGGACCGAGAGGTAGAGACGCTCGGCGATGGCCTTGCTCGACTGGCCCTGGGCGGCGAAGGTGGCGATGTCGCGCTCTCGTGGCGTCAGCGGGACGAACGAGGCGGGCGTCTCGAGGGCAGGGGTGCGCGCCCCCTCGCACGGGGCCGCGAGCCGGCTCGCTCGGGCGAACTGCGCCGACGCGGCGCGCTGATCGCCCCGCCGTTGCCACGCCAAGGCCGCCTCGGTGGACGCCTCGGCGGCGACGAGGGCCGCGCCCATCTCGTCGAAGCGGTCGGCCACTTCGACCAGCGCTTCGGGTCGTCCCCCGACCGCGGCCTGGGCGTGGAGGGCGTAGGCGGCCACCAGCGGTCCTTCGCACCGATCGGCCAGCTCCTCGAGTCTGGCCACGCAGGCGGCGGCGTCGCCCAGCCGGGTGATGTCGTGCAACAGCAGGGCCTCGGCCGCCAGGTTCTCGCCGGCGACCGCCATCTCCACGCCGGACTGGAGCACCGCGCGCCCGCCCGGTCCGTCACCGCTCGCCACGAGGGTCCAGGCCCGGCCCAGCTCCTGGTCGGGGCGGGCGAAGGCCATGGCCGCCAGCGCGTCGATCTCGGCGACGGCCATCGTGGCGGCGGCCTGGTCGCCCAACCAGGCGTGGGCCGTGGCCAGCAGTGACAACGCCAGTCGACGTGGTCCGGAGAAGTGGTGCTCGTCGCAGCGGGCCGCGGCTTCGCTCAGCCAGCGCCGAGCCGTGGCCGGTCGGCCCATGAGCAGGGCGCTGCGGCCGATCTGGAAGGCGAGCCACATCGCCACGTCAGGGCCGGCGGCGGCGGGAACGGCGTCGTAGGCGGCCTCGCCGACGGCCATCGCGTCGCGCAGCCGTCCGGACTCGGCCAGCGCGTAGACCTCGTGGATCGTGTGCATCGAGGCGTCGGCGATGGCCATGGGCTCGGCCAACTCGACGTGCTCGGAGAAGGCGGGGCGCGCCCGGGCGGCCGCCGTCTCGGCCCGGCCCGTCGCGATGAGCGCGGGAAGCTGGGCGATGGCGCGCTGGGCCCTCGCCCAGGGGTCGTCGACGTCGTCGATCTGATCGAGCAGGTCGAGGGCCTGGCGGGGTCGGCCCGAGTAGCTGAGGAGCGTGGCCTCGTTGAGCAGAAGCGCCTGTTCGTCGCCGGGCCGAACGACTCGGCCACGCGCCGCCCGGTTCACGGCCAGCGCTTCATCGTCGCGCTGCAGGCCCCACATGAGGTTCAGGCAGCGCAAGCTGATCACCGGCACGAACAGCTCGTCGACCGTGGTCGCCGCGGCGGAGGCTTCGGCCAGCACCCGTTCGGCCTCGGCGAACGCCCCGAGCTCGTGCAACGCCTCACCGAGCAACAGCCCCGCTTCGACGCCGGCTTCGCCACCGCCACCGCCGCTGTCACCGCGGCTGCTCAGCGCCGCCGCCCGGGCCATGCGCTCGACCTGCGGGAAGTCCCGGCCGTAGCGCGCCAGGCGCGCCGCCTGGAGGAGCAGTCCTGGGTCGGCCGCGCCCGACGCGTCGAGTCGAGCAGGGGCGATGCACAGCGGATCCTCACGCCGCCGGCTGCCGTGCTGTTCGATGCGCTCGACATGGTCGAGCAACAGGCGACGGCGGCGCAGAGCCGGTATCCGAGCCCGGATGATCTCCCCGTACAGCGGGTGGGTCAGGCTCACGAGCTGGCGCCGGCCATCCGTGCGCACGGCGATCAGGCCGGCGTGGTCGAGCGACTCGAGCACCGGGCGGCCGACGATCGCCTCGAGCACCGACAGGCTCGCCGGTTCCCAGATGGCCAGGGTGTCGAGCGCTTCGGTCTCGTCGGGTCCGAGCTCGCTCACTCGGGTCTCGACCAGTTCGAGCAACCTGGCGGTCGTCACCATCGGTCCGCTCAACCTCCACGTCCCTCGTCGGGTGGTGAGCCGGCCGCTCTCGAGCGATCCGAGCACCAGCTCCCGCACGAACAGGACGTTGCCCTCGCTGGCGGCCCAGATCTCGGCGGCCGCCGAGGGCTCGACCGGCGCACCGAGCACGACGTGGAGCAACGCATCGACATCGGCAGCACTCAGGTCGACGAGGTCGACACGGCGGACACGGGCCCGGTGCCACAGCGCGGCGAGGGCGGAGGGGACGGCCTGGTGCGCTCGCACCGTGCCGACCAGGAACACGAGATCGGCATCGACGAGCTGGCCGACCAACGTGGCCGAGGTCGGATCGAGGTGATGGAGATCGTCCACGAACAGCACCAGCGGGCGGCCGTCTCCCTCGGTCCGCTCGGTCCGCAGCACCGCGCCGACCTCGTCGAACAGAGCCACGAGGTCATAGCGCCGGTCGGCCACACCAGAGGGGAGCAGGTGGGCCAGGGCACCGAGCGGTATGTGCTCGGTGCCCTCGTTGGCCGTGGCGCGCGCCACCCGACGACCCAGGCCGGCGGCGACGCCGAGGCACTCATCGGCCAGCCGCGTCTTGCCGACTCCAGCGGGGCCGTGGATGACGAAGCCGTGAGCCCGAGGATCCTCGAGCGTGGTCGCGAAGAGATCCACATCGGCCCCGCGACCGATGAGCGGCCACTGGAGAGGTGGAGATGGCATGGGGCCCCAGGCTGTGCGTGCACCGCCCACGTCCCGACGGTACTACTCCTCTCGGTGGCCACTCGGTGGTGTCGGCCAGGAGGCTCATCGTTGTTCCACCCAGGGATCGTCACCGTCTCGGTCCGACGGGATGTCGACGCGGCAGGCCGGGCTGCTAGCGGCAGGCGCGTGGGGCGTCAGCGCCGATGTCCAGACGCCGGCGGGGCGCCGGAGGTAGTACGGGGGCATGGGCCCGACAGTCCGGGCCTCTCGGGGCTGGGGATCGACCCGGTCGCGGGCTGAGAGTGAGGCGGGCATGGCAGTGGTCCTTGCTCGTGGTGAGGGCCATCGGCGGGGTGCCGATCGGCGTGATCCACGATGAGGCCGCGCGTGCTGATCCGTCGTGAGCAGCGGGTTGCTCAATCCGGCGGGGCGCGGCGGTGAGCAACGGCCGTGTCAGGGGACACGAGGTGCTCGAGCGCCGTCCCTAGCCGAACAAGTATTCGAAGTTTACAGTGTATCTAGGTTGTTATCCGTGGTTGAGGGTGGATAGCATGGACGCATGTTCGATCTGGTTGAGTTCGGGGAACAGTGCCGCAAGGGCGCCGGGACCGACTGGTCGTTGGTGTCCGATGACGAGTTGTGCTGGGCGGTGATCGAGTTGGTGGGGGCGCGGGCGGCGTTCGATGCCATGGAGGCCCACGCCCTGGCCGAGCTCGAGTCTCGGGGGGTGTGTGATCGGGATTTCGGGGTGGGGACGGTGTCGTGGGTGGCGGCCCAGACTCGATTCGTCGCGGGCGGCGTGTCGGTCGCGGGTGCGGTTGGGGACCCGACTGCGCAAGCTGTTTCTGGTCGACGCCGCGCTGTCGCAGGGCCGGATCAGTGTCGAGCACGCCCGGGCCCTGGGTGACGCGGTGGCCAATCCTCGGGTCGGGGATCTGATCGCCGATCTTGAAGCGGAGTTGGTGGAGGCGGCGCAGCATTGCCCGTTCGAGATCTGGAAACGCGATCTGGTCGTGTTGGTCGAGTTGTTGGATCAGGACGGGGGCTATGACCCGAACAAGGACCTGGCCGCCAACACGTTGCACGCCAGCCTGGTCGGCGACGCCCGCCTGGTCATCTCCGGGGAGCTGGTGGGTGAGAACGCTCTGGTGGTGGCCCAGGCGCTCAACATGAAGGCCGACGAACTGGCCCGCCGCTACCGCAACGACCACAACCAGACCGACGACGTCGACATGCCCGCCCGTTCAACGCTGCTCGCCCTGGCGTTGGCCGAACTGTGCCGGGCCGGACTGGTCACCGACCCCGCCACCACCCGAGCCCCCCACCCCGACGTCACCCTGGTCATCCGCACCGAGAGCTCGCCGACCGGACACGACGAAGCGTCGCAGGACGACAACGACGACGGTGCTGCGACGACACGGACGACGCCCCGGCCGGTCGCGTCGAGCCGAACGAAAGCGACCAGCCGGACACGCCCCACGGCTCGCACGAACCCCGTAGCTACGTCCTGCCGGACTGGTTCGGCGTCGACGATCCGCGGCCCGGGTTGTTCACCGTCGACGGGGATCGGCTCACCACCCTCGAGCGCTACCAGCACCTGCTGTGTGACGCCGGCGTCACCACCCTCATCGTCGACTCCCTCGGCGTGCCCTTCGACCTCGGCCAGACCGTGCGGCTGGCCACCCCGGCCCAGCGCCGGGCCCTGGCCATACGAGACGGCGGCTGCGTGTTCCCCGGCTGTGACGCCCCGGTGTCGTGGTGCGACGCCCACCACGTCGACTGGTACGAACACGGCGGACCCACCGACATCGCCAACCTGGCCCTGTTGTGCCGCCGCCACCACGGCATCACCCACCGCCGCGGCTGGACCATGACCACCACGCCCGACCAACACTTCACCTGGACCACCCCCAGCGGCCACGTGCTGCACAGCCAACGCCACCTCGGCCGACCGCCACCCGGCCCGTGAGTCGAGGGGTGCCTTGTGGAGGAGGGGCGGCGCGATGAGACTTGGGTGATGGCCAACGCGATCGCGACCCTCGTCGTCGTGCTCCTACCGACGTTGCTGGCCGCCGCCGTCGTCGGTGGCCTCCGCTTCGGGCGATGGGTGAGGTCGCGGCAGCCCCAGCCCGTCGCGTTGCCGCCGCCCATCGAACAGATCGCCGCCGATCTGCGCCGGCTCAACCGTCGCCGCTACGAGCTCAAGGACCAGCAGACGCGGCCGGGTTTGGCTCTGCGGACGAGGGCCCTCAGCGCGGCGTACTCGGACGTGCTCATCACCGCCTGCCACGCCCTCGACGTGGTTCCGCCCCAGATGGGCGCCAGCGGCTCGATCGGTCCGGGTGAGATGGCCAGGGTCGAGTCCGAACTGTCGGCCCGTGGGCTCGACGTCTCGCCGGGCTAGCGCCGACCGCGGTCATGGCGCGTGACACGGGGTTGGCCAAGGCCGATGTCGAGAACGACTTCCTCCGGGTTCGCCGTCGCCACGTCCTGGCCGAGCTGGCCAATCGGCTGCGTCGCGAACCCGACGATGTCAACCTGATCCTGCCCTTCGACGAAGTGGTCGCCGCGCTGGGCTTCGAGGGATACCGACCGCTCGGCTCGAAGATGGTCCGCCTCGACACCATCGTCGGAACCGTCGACTCGCGGCGTGACTTCGACCGACGCTTCCGTCCGACCTCGACGCGCGTGCGCGAGCGATGGGAGCGCCTGGCGCTGGCCCAACGGCGCGGCGAGCCCATGCCACCGATCGACGCCTACCGCGTCGGCGAACTGCACTTCGTGCGCGACGGCCATCACCGCGTGTCGATCGCCCTCGCCACTGGCCAGAAGACGATCGAGGCCGATGTCACGGAAGTGATCACGACGCTGCCGGCCAAGGGGATCCGCCGGCGTGGGGACCTGCTCGTTCGCAGCTACGAGCGGCTGTTCCTCGCCCGTGTCCCGCTGTCGCCGCAGGCCCGGTCCCGGATCACCGTCACCGATCCGTGGTCGTACGCGATGTTGGGCGAGGCCGTCGAGGCCTGGGGCTTCCGCTACATGCAACACGAGCAACGGCTCTGCGATCGGACCGAGATCGCCCGCCGCTGGTTCGCCGAGGAGTACCAGCCCGTCGTGCGGATGCTGAGCGAGGCCGATCTGCTCGGTTCGGGCACCGAGGCCGAGGCGTACATGCGGGTGGCCAGCGAGCGCTACCGACTCATGCGCACCCACGACTGGAGCGACGACATCATCCGCCGCATCCGCGAAGGGGACTAGCGGGCCGGCGCCGGCGCTGGTGGTGACGGAGCCGTCCTGGCGGCGGTGGGGCCGTGGTCCTGGCTGAGGTTGCGGCCCGTGGCCGGATCGAAGACGTGGGCGGCGCGGGTGTCGACCCACAGGTGGGCCTTCTCGCCCTTGCGGACGCGACTAGCCGGATCGAGCCGGGCCACGACCTGGTCAGCGGCGGCGCCGATGTCGGCCCGGCCCGAGTCCTGGGCCAGCTCCTCGAGCTCGGCGCTCGACGCCGTCTCGCCTTCGAGCGTGAAGTAGGCGAACACGTCGGAGCCCATCGACTCGACCACGTCGATCGGCGCGTCGAACGTGATGCCGTGCTGGCGATCGTCGCCGGGGACGATCGCCGCGTCCTCGAAGTTCTCAGGGCGCAGGCCGAGGATGACGTCGCGACCAGTGCTCTGATCCTCGAGGGCGCGGCGGATCTCGTCGTTGAGAGGCATGTCGCCCAGTTGGCTGCGCAGCTGCCCCTCCTCGAGGGTGGCGGGCATGAAGTTCATGGCCGGTGAGCCGATGAAGCCGGCCACGAACAGGTTCACGGGGTGGTGGTAGAGCTCATCGGGCGTGTCGACCTGCTGGATGAGCCCGCTGCGCATCACGGCGACCCGATCACCGAGCGTCATGGCCTCGGTCTGGTCGTGGGTGACGTAGACGGTGGTCGTGCCCAGCCGCTGTTGCAGGCGGGACAACTCGGTCCGGGTCTGCACTCGCAACTTGGCGTCGAGGTTGGAGAGCGGCTCGTCCATCAGGAAGGCCGCGGGGTCGCGGACGATGGCGCGGCCCATCGCCACCCGTTGACGTTGGCCGCCCGACAGGTTGGCCGGCTTGCGGTCGAGGTGTTCGGTGAGGTCCAGGATCCGCGCCGCTTCGTTGACCTTCTGATCGATGGTCGCCTGCGGGGTCTTGGCCAGCTTGAGCGCGAACGCCATGTTCTGGCGCACGGTCATGTGCGGGTACAGCGCATAGCTCTGGAACACCATGGCGATGTCACGGTCCTTGGGCGCCTTGTTGTTCACGACCTGGCCCCCGATGCGCAGCTCCCCCTCGCTGATGTCCTCGAGCCCGGCGATCATGTTCAGGGTCGTCGACTTCCCACACCCGGACGGACCCACGAGGATCACGAACTCGCCATCGGCGATGTCGAGGTCGATGTGGTCGACGGCGAGGGCCCCGTCCGGGTACCGCTTGGTGACGTTGTCGAGCACGATGTCGGCCATGGTGAGCTCCTAGCCCTTGACCGCGCCGGACGTGAGCCCGGCGACGATGCGTCGTTGGAACAGCAGGACGAAGATGATGATCGGGATGGTGATGATCACGGCGGCGGCCGCGATCGATCCGGTGGGTGCCGTGAACTGCGAACTGCCGCTGAAGAAGCCGATGGCGGCGGGCACGGTGCGGGCCCGGGTCGTCGACGTCAGTGAGATGGCGAACAGGAAGTCGTTCCAGCAGAGGATGAACACGAGGATGGCGGTCGTGAACATCCCTGGCGCGGCCAACGGCGCGATCACCTTGGTGAAGGCCTGGAACGGCGTAGCGCCGTCCATCTTGGCGGCCTTCTCGAGCTCCCACGGGATCTCTCGGAAGAAGGCGGACAACGTGTAGATGGCGAGGGGCAAGCCGAAGGTGACGTAGGGGATGATGAGTCCGGGCCAGGTGTCGAACAGCCCGAGGGACAGCTCGATCTTGAAGAGCGGGGTGACCAGCGAGATGGCCGGGAACATGGCGATGAGCAGCGACATGCCGATCAGCAGGTTCTTGCCGGGGAAGCGCAGTCGGGCCACCGCGTAGGCGGCCATCGACGCGAAGACCACGGCGATGAAGGTCGCGATGAGGGCGATGCCGATCGAGTTGACCAGAGCCCGCGTGAACTCGGACGTCTGGAAGATGCCCTTGTAGTTCTCGAGCGTCCACTTCGTCGGCCAGAACGTCTGGTCGGTGACGCTGGCCGGATCCTTGAACGACAGCGACACGATCCACAGCACCGGTATGGCCACGACGACCACGATGATGATGTTGGCCGCACCCCAGCCGACCTTCTGCTTCGTGGTGGCGGCCATCAGTTCTTCATCTCCGAGCCGGGCGCGGCGGCCCCGAAGCCCTTGATGAACAAGAACCCGATGACCGCGACGCAGATGAAGATGAGGACCGAGATGGCCGATCCGATGCCTAAGTTGAGCGACTCGAACAGGTTGTCGTAGCCGAGGATCGACACCGATCCGGTGTTGTGACCGCCACTGGTCAAGATGAAGATGTTGTCGAAGATGCGGAAGGCGTCGAGGGTCCGGAACAGCAGCGCCACCAGGATCGCCGGCTTCATGAGCGGCAGGGTGACCCTGGTGAAGCGTTGCCACGACGTGGCCCCGTCGACCTTGGCCGCGTTCTGCAGGTCCTCGGGGACGAGGGCCAGCCCGGCCATGAGCAGCAGGGCCATGAACGGTGTCGTCTTCCAGACCTCGGCGAGGATGATCACGGCCAGGGCTTGGGTATGGTCGGTGAGCGGAGCGCTGTTGTTGAACAGGGCGGACAGGTAGCCCGTGCTCGGCGTCCAGGCGTACTGCCAGCTGAAGGCGGCGACGACCGTGACGATCCCGTACGGGATGAGGATCGACGTGCGGACAGCGCCGCGGGTGAAGATCGTCCGGTGCATGACGACGGCCAGGCCCATCCCGAGGGCGAACTCGATGGCGACCGAGAGGATCGTGATGATCAGGGTCACCCACAAGGCGCTCCACCAGTAGGGCGACGACAGGACGGCTTGGTAGTTGGAGAGCCCGATGAAGTGAGCCTGGTCCGGGAACCGCAGGTCGTACCGCTGCAACGACAGGTAGATGGAGTACACGATCGGGTAGGCCGCGACCGCGACCATGATGATGACCGCCGGCGCGCACAGCATGAACCCGAGCCTTCGCTCGGCCTTGGCTCCTTCTGACAACGGCGGTCGCTTCGAGCGGCCTGGTGGTTCCGAGGTTGGTGGCGCGTCGACCGCGACCGGAGGGGTGGTGGTGGCGCTCATGGGATGAGTCCCTTCGAGGCGAGGGCGTCCGTGAGTTGGTTCTTCATCTTCCGCTCGGTCTTGGTCGGGTCGATGTTGGCCGGGGGCGACACGGCGTGGGAGATGACGATCGAGATGTTCTGGTAGGCGGGCGTCAGCGGACGCACGGCAGCGGATGCCAGCGACGCCTGGATGTCACTGGCGAACGGGTAGGGGCCCAGCAGCGACTTGTCCTGGTAGAGGTCCGAGATCGACGGAGGGACGCCACCCTTGACGGCTCCGATCTTCTGGTTCTCGCGGTCGCGCAGGCACAGCGCGGCGGCGAAGGCGGCGGCCGGATGGCTCGAGTACGAGCTCACGGCCAGGTTGATCCCGCCGATCGTCACGTGCGCCGGCTTGTTCGCGTCGACCGCCGGATATGGCGCCCACTTGAACACCTTGAAGAGGTCCGGCTTGTCGGACTTCATCGACGGATACACGAACGGGTAGTTCAGCTGGAAGGCGGCCGTACCCGACTCCATGGCGAGTCGGTTGTCGTTCTCCATCTGCACCGAGAGCGAAGGATCGGCGGCGGGGGAGGTGGCCAGGCGCTTCATGATCTTCAGCGCTTCGACGGCCGGCTGACCCAGTGACGGGGCCTTGCCGTTCGCGGTCAGGACGCTGCCACCGGCGCTGGCCAACAGCGTGTTGAACCAGACCGTGATGCCCTCGTACTGGTTGCCCTGGATCTCGATGTAGTGCGGCTTGCCCTGCTTGGCCAGCGCCTCGGCCATGTCGATCATCTGGTCCCACGTCTTGGGCGGGTTCGGAACGAGGTCGGACCGATACCAGAGCAGCTGGGTGTTGCTGTTGAACGGCGCGGCATAGAGCTTGCCCTGATAGCTCGCCGTCTCGAGCGGGCCCTTCAGCGTGCCCTGCTCGACCTGGGTCTTGTTCGAGCCCGTCCACTCGCGGATCCAGCCGGCGCCGGCGAACTCGGCGGCCCACGTCACGTCGAGGCCGAGGATGTCCATGCCGCTGTCGTGCGCCGCGAGCCTCCGCACCATCTGCTCACGCTGGCCGTCGGCTCCGTTGGGCAGCTTCTGATAGCTGATCTCGTACTTGCCACCGCTGCTCGCGTTGCAGTTGTCAACGGCTTGTTGGACCGCGCCCGAGTTGTCGGGATAGATGTAGAAGTTGATCGTCGGCTTGCCGCCGGAGTCGCTCCCGCAGGCCACGAGGACCTGGCCGAACACGACCAGGGCAATGAGCAGCGCCATACCGCGAAGTCGCGACGCGCTCCTCGCGACTTGGCGCTTCGGAGTGGTAGGCACGACCGTCCCCCTGTCTCCTGCCGCCGCACAACAGCCCCCGTGCAGCTCAGGCGCCCGCTACCTATCCACCCGGCCGGGCGCAAAGAACCTCTGGTCCTTCTGTGATGACATTGGGGCATGGCCAAGAACGTGTTGGGGGGCGAGCTGATCGAGTGCAGCGCGTCCCCGCTCACCGGTTTCTATCGGGATGGATGCTGCAACACGGGCGCCGACGACCTCGGCGCCCACGTGGTCTGCGTCCGGGTGACCGAGGAGTTCCTCGACTTCTCGCTGTCTCAGGGCAACGACCTGTTGACGCCCATGCCGCAGTACGGCTTCGCCGGTTTGAAGCCCGGCGATCAATGGTGTCTGTGCGCGTCGCGTTGGGCCGAGGCGCTCGACGCTCGCGCCGCGCCCGGTGTGGTGTTGGCGGCGACCCACGAGCGCGCCCTCGAGGTCGTCACCCTCGAACAGCTGAGCGGCTACGCCATCGACACTTGACCCGCGTCGCTCGCTGTTGTGTCAGGCTGATCGTGGGTGGGACCCGTGGCTGGTGTTTCGCTCGAAGACCAGAACCGGACAAGGCGAGGAACCTCACAATGCTCATCGCGATCCTGAACCAGTCGACGCTGGTGACCGACGCCCAGGCGGCCACCATGACCCAAGCCATCGCCTCCCAGGTGAAGCTCGACGCCGCGCCCCTGTGGGACCGTTCCCCGGCCGCGGTGATCTTCTACGAGGACCCGAAGTCGGTGCCCGCCACCGCCCATGGCATCGCCATCGTCGACACGATCAAGGATCAGCCCGAGGGTGTCCTCGGCTTCCACACCGAGGACCAGGGCGGCAAGCTCTGGGGCGTCGTCGCCGCCAAGCCGTCGTTGGATGCGGGGGCCAAGGTGCTCACGGGGGACTGGGCCGTGTCGAGCGTGCTGTCGCACGAGGTGCTCGAGATGTTCGTCGATCCGAACTGCAACCTCTGGGCCAACAACGACAAGGGCAAGGCCTACAGCTTCGAGGTGTGCGATCCGGTCGAGTCCCCGACCTATGTCGTGAAGAAGGTGTCGGTGTCGAACTTCGTCACGCCGGCCTGGTTCGACCCGCTGGCGGCCAAGTCCGCGACCTTCGACAAGCTCGGTCTGCTCAAGGCGCCCTTCACCCTCTTGAAGGGTGGCTATCTGGTCTTCGCTTCAGCCGGCAAGGAGCACCAGACCTACGGCGCCGCCTTCCCGAAGTGGCGGCGAGCGGTCAAGCGCGGACCCCTGTCTCGCACCAGCCGGCGGGTGGCTCAGGGTCGAGCCGTCATCTGAGGCTGACACCGCATCCCTCACCTTCAGAGCCCGATCGGCCGATCAGGTCACGGTGACGATCGATCCGCTGCCCCTGCGCCGTGTGCGCTTCCGCTATCCCGAAGACATGGATCCGGCGTGGATCGCCGACAAGCCCGAGTTCGCGCACATGGCCAACGGGCTGTCCCTGCTGATGCCCTATGCCGAGCCGCTGTTCATCAAGGCGGTCCGCGCCGGCCTGCCCGACGTGGCCGATCCTGACCTCCGCGCCCGCACCGAGGAGTACATCAAGCAGGAGGTCGGGCACTACACCGAGCACAAGCGCTTCAACGCCATCATCCGTGGGCGCCACCCTCGAGTCGCTCGGATCGAGGGCTGGATGAAGCGCTGCGCCGACTGGGTCGTCAACACTCGCAGCCGCAGCTTCAACATGGCCTTTGCCGCCGGCGGCGAGATCATGTCGTTCCTGTTGGCCCGCTGGGTCGATCGCCGCGCCGGTGATCTGTTCGCCGACGCCGATCCGGTCGTCACGACGATGTTCCTCTGGCACCTGGCCGAGGAGGTCGAGCACAAGAGCATGGCCTTCGACGTGTACGACGCCGTCGACGGATCGAAGCTGCGCTACGCCTTGGCCATGGTGACGGGGACGATCTTGTTGTTCTGGTTCGTGTGGTTGGCGGCGGTGACGATGCTGCGCGACGACGGCCGCCTGTTCCGGCTCGGCACCCACTGGCGACTGTTCCGCTTCGGGGTCAGCGCCGGATTCGAGATGCTGCCGGCCATGTTGGTGTCGGCCCTGCCCGGGCACCACCCGTCGGACTTCACCGATCCGATCTACCTCACCACCTTGCTGCGCCAGTACGACCCGGTCACCGAGACCATGCCGTTGTGGCAGTCCGAGGGCCGCACCGCGGCCTGAGGGGTAGGCGCACCGAGCTCAGCCGCGGAGGCTGAGGCCACCGTCGACGACGATGACCTGGCCGGTCAGGTAGCGGTTGGCGGCCACGTCGACGATGGCCGCGGCGATGTCGTCGGGCTGGCCGGAGCGGCCCAGGGGAGCGCGCTCGGCCATCATGTCGTGGATCGGACCCCAGTCCGCCGTCCAGGGGGTGAGCACCAGGCCCGGAGCCACGGCGTTGATCCGCACCGCCGGGCCGGTCACGTTGGCCAGCAGGGCCGTCAGGTGGTTGAGGGCCGCCTTCGACACGGCGTAGGGCACGGAGCTGCCCGTGGGGCGAAGCCCGGCGATCGACGTCACGTTGATGACGGCACCGTCGCCCGTCGCCTCGAGGTGGCCGAGGGCCAGCTTGGTGAGCTCGAAGGTGCCGATGAGGTTCACGTCGAGGATCCGGCGGAAGACCTCCTCGGTCACGGCATCGAGATCGGCGTGGGCGATCACCTTCGTCACGCCCGCGTTGTTGACGAGCACGTCGAGGTGGCCGTGCTCGGCGATGGTGGTCTCGATGAGGTGGCGACGTTGGTCGGCGTCGGACACGTCGCATTGCACGTAGGTCGCCGTGGTGCCGTCGGGTGATCAGATCGTCGGCCACCGCCTGGCCGGCGTCGACCGATGTCGCCGAGTTGACGACCACTGAGGCCCCCTCGGCCGCGAACCGGCGGGCCGCGGCCTCGCCGATGCCGCTCGACGAACCGGTGACCAGAACGACCTTGCCTTCGAATCGCGTCATGGCCCCACTCTGACACCTTCACCGCGTCCTCGGCCGGGTCATGGATCATCCGCGATGGTCGCTCGCTCCGAACAGGTCACGTTGTCCCCCCGCACCAGACCTTGATTGGAGTCAGGCATGGCCTTCGACGAGCGAGAGCTCGACGTGCTCATCGAGCAGTCCCAGGACCTTCATTCCGACGCGATGAAGGCCACCGAGGGTCCGCTCGACGAGCTGGTCGAGATGGGTCACGAACAGCGCCGCGACGGGATCGACCCCGACGAGGTCCGTGACCACACCAACCATCGCCGTCGGCTCATGCGCGGGGGCCTGGCCGGCACCGCGGCGTTGGCCACGGGTGCGTTCGGAGCGGCGGTGCTCGCCCTCATGGAGTCACCCGCCTACGCGGCCGCGCCGGCCGACGTGCAGATGCTGCAGACCTCGGCGGCCATCGAGAACCTGGCCGTCGCCGTCTACACCAAGGCCCTCACCCTCGACTTCATCGGCGGGGCCTCAGCCATACCGACGGTCAAGGCCTTCGCCACCAAGACCATGGGCCAGCACAAGGAGCACGCCGATGCCTTCAACGGCGCGGTGAAGGCCCTCGGCGGCCAAGCCCAGACCGCGGCCGACCCGGCGCTCATGAGCGTGGTCACCTCCGCCGACCTCACCACCCCCGGCGGGCGTGGTCACGCTGGCCATCGAGCTCGAGAACACGGCGGCGCAGACCTACGTCGCCAACACCGCGGCGTTGAAGGACGCGGCCGCCAAGAACGTCACCGCCAGCATCATGGGCGTCGAGGCCCAACACGCCTCGGTGCTCTACGCGGTGCAGGCGCTGCTCGGCGCCAACATGGCCAACCAGATCGCCCTGCCGCCCGCGGACCTGGCCACCTTGCCGGCCGCAGCCGGCAGCGTCGGCTTCCCCGACGCCTTCTTCAAGACCGACAAGGCGCGGCCCGCCGCAGAAGGGGCAGTCCAGTGAGCAACGATCCGATCCAGATCAGCGAGGCCGAGCTCGTGGCCATGACGGCCGACCTCGACGAGATGCACAACCAGAGCCTTCCCGACCTGGCCGATGCCGTCGAAGCCGTCAAGCAGGACCACCGGGACCGCGGCATCACGGCGCGGCGTGGGGTCATGACGAGCCGTCGCGGCTTCCTGGGCGGCTCGGCCCTGGTCGCCGGCGGATTGGTCCTGGCCGCCTGCAGCAGCGACTCGAAGTCCCAGACCAGCACGGGTGGCACCACCGCCGGCACGTCTGCCGCCGCCGGCGGCGCGGCGACCGACCTGGCCGTGGCCGAGCTGGCGACCGGCCTCGAGAACCTGGCCGTGGCCGTCTACCAAGCCGGCATCGACGCCGCCACCGCCGGCAAGCTCGGCGCGGTACCGCCGGCCGTCGTCACCTTCGCCACGACGGCGCAGAAGCAGCACAAGGACCACGCCGGAGCCTGGAACGCCATCCTCACGGGAGCCGGCAAGCCGGCGGTGACCGGTGTCGACCTCACCGTCAAGAACGCGGTGACCGACCCGGCCCTCAAGACCGTCACCGACGTCCCCGCCCTGGCCAAGCTGGCCCTCGAGCTCGAGAACGTGGCCGCCGCCACCTACCTCAACGCCATCAGCGTGCTGAGCTCGACCGGCGGCATCGCGACCACGGCCTCGATCCAGCCCGTCGAGATGCAGCACGCGGCGATCCTCAACTTCGTGCTCGGGCAGTACCCGGTGCCCGACTCGTTCGCCACGACCACCGGGGCCCGCAAGCCCGGCGACAAGGTGGGCTGACTCAGTCGATGACGACGATCACGTCGCCCTCGGCGACGTGATCGTCGGGGGCGACGCGGACCTCGGTCACCGTGCCGTCGACCGGGGACTCGACGGGGATCTCCATCTTCATGCTCTCGAGGACGGCGAGCGTGTCGCCGATGGCGACGGGTTGGCCGACCTCGGCGTTCACCTTCCAGACGTTGGCGGTGATCTCGGCACGGACCTCGGTCATCGATGCTCCTCGATCGGAACGGGATCAGGGTCGGTAGGTGCGGCGGGTGACGCCCGGCTCGCGCAACGGGGCGGCCAAGGTGGCGAACTCGCACAGCATCGGACGGGTGTCGCGGGGATCGATGATCTCCTCGACCAGGAAGGCCTCGGCGGTGCGGAACGGCGAGCGCACCGACTCCATCCGGGCGGTGATCTCGGCGATGCGAGCCGCCCTGGCTTCGTCGTCGAGGACGTCGAGCTCGGCGCGGAAGGCGGCCTCGACCCCGCCCTCGACCGGCAGCGACCCCCAGTGCCCCGACGGCCAGGCGAACCGATACGAGAGCCGTGACGAGCTCTGATGGCCGGCCCCGCCCACGCCGAAGACCTTGCGGATCAAGACCGAGCACCACGGCACCTGGGCCTGGTGGATGGCGGCGACCGCCCGCACGCCGTGGCGGATCGTTCCGTCCCGCTCGCTGTCGACGCCGACCATGAAGCCGGGCTGGTCGACCAGATGCACGACCGGCAGGTGGAAGGTGTCGGCCAGATCGACGAACCGGGTCACCTTGTCGCTGGCGTCGGCCGTCCAGCTCCCACCCGCCTGGTACGGATCCGAGGTGAGGACGGCGACGGGCCAGCCGTCGAGTCGAGCCAGGCCGCACACGGCGGCTCGACCCCAACCCGCTCCGATCTCGAACCAGCTCCCGGCGTCGACGACCGACTCGACGACGGGCCGGATCTTGTACACCTGGCGCGTGACTCGGGGGATGGCATCGAGCAGCCACTCGTCCCGGCGTTCGGGATCGTCGGTGACGGGCCCCCGAGGGGCGAGCTCGTGCACCGAGGACGGCAGGTAGGACAGGAAGTGGCGGGTGCGGGCGAAGGCCTCGGCCTCGGAGTCGACGACGTCGTCGACCACCCCGTTGCGACCGTGGATCTGATCACCGCCGAGATCCTCCTTGCTGACCGGTTCGCCGACGCGGGCCACCACGGGCGGGCCGGCCACGAAGATCTGCGACGTGTCGCGCACCATGAGGGCGTAGTGGCTGTTGACCACGCGCGCCGCGCCGAGGCCGGCGACCGAACCCAGGGCCAAGGCGACGGTGGGCACGGTGGCCAGGTTGTCGACGGCGTGCTGCCAGCCGAGCAGCGGGGGCACGTAGGTCCGCCGCTCGGTGTCGAGGGACTTGACCGAGCCGCCCCCGCCGGTGCCGTCGACCAGTCGGACGATGGGCAGTCGCAGCTCGAGGGCCATCTGCTCGGCGTAGACCTGCTTCTGCCAGATCGACGCGTCGGCCGCCCCGCCCCGCACGGTGAAGTCGTCGCCGCCGACCACGACGGGTCGGCCGTCGATCCGACCACGCCCCATGACGAAGTTGCTGGGCGTGAACGTGGCCAGCTCGCCCTGGTCGCCGTAGGTCGCCTTGCCGGCCAGTGCCCCCACTTCGTGGAACGAGCCGTCGTCGAGCAGCTCCTCGATGCGTTCGCGCACGGTGAGCTTGCCCCCCGTGTGCTGGCGCTCGATCTTGTCCGGCCCGCCCATCTCGCGGGCCAACGCCTCGCGCCGCCGCAGTTCGGCGACCTCGTCCGCCCACGTCACCGCTAAGGGGTCCTGCGGTCCGGGGCGAGCACCTGGTCGAGCTGGTTCAGCTCGCCGGCCACGTCGCTGAGGTGCTGGCGGGCGTCGGCGTCGGCGTAGCGGACCTGCTCGGGGGTGGGGGCCGGTGGCCCGATGCGCAGGGTCCGCCCGGTGCGGATCGAGCCGCGGTAGCCGTCGAGCGTCGTGGCCAGACCGGCCAGGATCGAACGCTCCGTCGAGTTGATGGCCACCTTCGAGGCCTCGGGGACGCGGGCGGCCAGGGCCGCGGCCCGCTGGTCGATCATGTCCCAGTGGGCGATCTCCTGCTCGGGGGCCACCTGGGCGGGACCGGCCGAGCCCAGATCGACCAGAGCTCGTCCGTCGCGAAGCACGCCCTCGCCCGCGGTGTACCAGCGGCGCCGCCGTGACGAGCGCGCCGCCGCCACGGCGATCAGCAACAGGGTCAGCGCGGCCAGGACGCCCAGCACGATCCAGCCGGCGTGGGCGTCGTCGGTCCCCGTGACCGGCGTGGTCGTCGACGTCGTCGGGGCCGTGGTCGTGGTCACCTCGGCGGTGGTGGTCGTCACGCGGCGGGTGGTCGAGGTGACCGGCTCAGTGGTCGTCGTCGACTCGGAGGTCGTCGTGGTGCGATCCGAGGAGGTGGTCGTCGGATCCGACGTGGTCGTGGTCACGCGACCTGTGCTGGTCGTCACGCGACCGGTGGTCGTGGTCGTGCTGGCCGGGCGGTTGGGGAGGGTCGGCGCCGTGGGCGAGCCGGCGTCGCTCCCGCACGCCGCCAACCCGATCGAGGCCAGGGCCAGGGCCAGCGCCACGGCCACGGTCGATGAGCGCGCTGAGGGCATTCCGGGTCCTTCCGACGGCACCAAAAGTAAGCGCGTGGTTACTTACGGAGTAGCGTCCACGGCGGAGAATTCACCTTAGGGCAAGGGCCAGGTCACGACCGGAGATGGTCCCCTGGGCGAGGAGGATCGTGACCGCGAGCGCGACGGGTCCAGGGCGGCCGCCGATCGACGGCCCGGCCTATCGGGGCTTCGGCGGTCGGGTGGGGCGCACCTTCGCCGGGTCGGAGGGCTGGTGGCCCGAGCGGACCGACGCCGCCGGACGGGGCGCCCAACGTCGTGGTCATCCTGGCCGACGACCTCGGCTACGCCGATCTCGGCTGCTACGGCTCGGAGATCGCCACGCCCGCACCTCGACGGCCTGGCCGCCGAGGGGCTGCGCTACACCAACTTCCACGTCACCCCGATGTGCTCGCCGACGCGGGCGGCCCTGCTGACGGGCGTCAACCATCACCTGGCCGGGTTCGGCACCGTGGCCCACTCCGACGCGGGCTTCCCTGGCTACGCCATGGAGCTGCCGGCCGACACGGCCACGCTGCCCGAGATGCTGCGCGACAGCGGCTACACGACCTTCATGGTCGGCAAGTGGCACCTGGCCAAGGACTCGGACCTCTCGGCCGCCGGCCCGCAGCACTCGTGGCCCTGCCAACGGGGCTTCGATCGCTTCTACGGGTTCCTCGACGCCTTCACGAACCTGCATCAGCCCCACCGCCTGGTCGAGGACAACCACCAGGTGCTCGTCGACCGCTATCCCGACGACTACTACCTCACCGACGACCTGACGGACCGGGCCATCGACATGATCCGCGAGGCCAAGGCGTCGAACCCGCGCACGCCCTTCTTCTTGTACTTCGCCCACGGCGCGGTGCACGCGCCGTTGCACGCTCGAGCCGGAGGACATCGCGCGCTACCGCGGTCGCTACGACGAGGGCTGGGACGAGCTGCGGCGCCAGCGCTACGAGCGCCAGCTCGAGCTCGGGGTCCTGCCGGAGGGCACGCCGCTGGCGCCTCGCAACACCGAGATCGACCACGACGTTCGGCCGTGGGACGAGCTCGAGCGAGGATGAGCGCGAGCTGTTCGCCCGGCACATGGAGGTCTACGCGGCCATGGTCGATCGCATCGACCAGAGCACGGGTCGGCTGCTGGCCGCCCTCGACGAGCTGGGCGAGCGCGACAACACCATCGTGATCTTCCTGTCCGACAACGGCGCGTCGCGCGAGGGCGAGGCCG
This sequence comes from uncultured Microthrixaceae bacterium, assembly GCA_963734965.1. Lineage (GTDB taxonomy): Bacteria > Actinomycetota > Acidimicrobiia > Acidimicrobiales > Acidimicrobilacustridaceae > UBA4742. The sequence continues at coordinate 1,422,001 of CAVTJK010000003.1, forward strand.
TCGGCACCAGCTCGTACTACGTGCACCTGATGCAGGGCGATGACGTCGAGGCCGATCGGGCGCGCCTCGACCTGCTGGGCGGACCGCAGACGACGCCGCACTACCCGCGGGGGTGGGCCATGGCCTCCAACACGCCGTGGCGGCTCTACAAGATCAACACCCACGCCGGGGGCCACACCGTTCCCTTCATCGTGTCGTGGCCCGATCGGCTGGCGGCGACCGGTCCGGCCGGCCAGTTCCGGCGCCAGTACGCCCACGTCACCGATCTCGTGCCGACGCTGTGCGAGGCCATCGGCCTCACGGCCCGACCGGGCGCGGGGTGCGACCGAGCCGCGGCCGCTCGCCGGGGACAGCTTCCTCGCCACCTTCGACGACGCCAGTGCGCCGAGTCCTCACCGGCGCACCGTCGAGGAGATGAACGGCCACCGTGGCTACTACGAGGATGGGTGGGAGGTCGTCACCCTCCACCGGGCCCTCACCCCGTTCGACGACGCCGAGTGGGAGCTCTACGACCTGACCACCGATCCCGTCGAGCTGCGCGATCGCTCGGGGGACGAACCCGAGCGTCGGCAGGCCTTGATCGACGCGTGGGAGCGCGAGGCCTGGGCCAACCAGATCTACCCCCTCGACGAGGGCAGCCAGTACAAGTACGTGGTCCGGCCCGAGCGCAGCCGGGTCTACGGTGAGCCCGTCACCATCGTCGCCGCCACGCCCAGCCTCGAGCGCTGGCGCTCGGCCCAGCTCATCTGGTTCCGTTCGGTCACCATCACCGCCGCCGTCGACTTCGCCCCCGGCGACCACGGCATGCTCGTGGCCCACGGCGACCAGGGCGGGGGCTACGCCCTCTACGTGCTCGACGACGAGCTGACGCTTCGTCCACAACGACGGGCGCGGCCGGCTGCGCCATTGCTCAGGGGGAACGGTGGCGGCCGGCGCCCGCGAGATCGTGGCCCACCTCGACGCCGTCGGCGGAGGCACCTGGACCGTCCGCCTGGCCGTCGACGGCACCGAGCGTCGGTCGGCTCGAGGGGCTGCCCCTCTTCTCGGGCATGGCCCCCTTCGAGGGGATCGATGTCGGCATCGACCGGCGCTCGCCGGTGAGCTGGCCGATCTACGAGCGCTTCGGACCGTTCCCGTGGTCGGGTCGGCTCCAGTCGGTGACGTTCGCCCCCGGCGCCGACGCCCCCGATTCGCCGGACAACCTGCTCGAGGTCATCCGCTCGATGGGCGCCCGCTTCGAGTGACCGCGGTCGTAACGAAATCGGACTTCGGATGGACGAGGAGGAGGCATGTTCGGATTCTGCGTTCGAGGTGCCCACGGAGATCGAGCCCTGTTCGGATCGAGACAGCTCGGGCCCGCCAGACCCACTTCGTCAACGGTCACCCGCTGGCCGGGCCCTATCCCGACGGGTACGAGACGATGATCGTCGCCATGGGCTGCTTCTGGGGCGCCGAGAAGGCGTTCTGGTCGCTCCCCGGCGTCTGGGTCACCGCCGTCGGCTACGCCGGTGGCATCACGCCGAACCCGACCTACGAAGAGGTCTGCTCGGGCCGCACCGGCCACACCGAGGCCGTGCTGGTCGTGTTCGACCCGGCCCAGATCAGCTACGAGGCGCTGCTGAAGGTGTTCTGGGAGGGCCACGATCCGACCCAGGGCATGCGCCAGGGCAACGACGTCGGCACGCAGTACCGCTCGGCCATCTACGCCACGACCGACGAGCAGCTCGAGCAGGCCGAGAAGTCGGCAGCCGTCTTCGCTCCCCAGCTCGAGGCCAGCGGGTACGGCGCCATCACGACCGAGATCGCCGAGGGCAAGACCTTCTACTTCGCCGAGGGCTACCACCAGCAGTACCTGGCCAAGAACCCCAACGGCTACTGCGGTCTCGGTGGCACCGGTGTGTCGTGCCCGATCGGTGTGGGCCGTACGCCCGAGGACTGACCGAGGCCCGACCCTACGTGGCGGGCCGGAAGGTCAGGCTGATGCGGGCCCCGGCGTGGCGGACCTTGGGCACGGTGTGCTGCCACGTGCGCTGGCAGGTCCCACCCATCACCAGCAGATCGCCACCACCGAGGGCGAAGGCGACCGACGGGCCTCCGCCCTTGGGCCGCAGGCGAAACGGGCGCCGCTCGCCGAGCGACACGATGGCGACCAGGGCCTGGGTCCGCTCTCGAGCGACGCGGTCGCCGTGCCAGGCCACGCTGTCGTGACCGTCGCGATAGAGGTTGGCCCAGGTCGTGGTCAGGGACTGGCCGTAGCGTCGAGACAGCAGGTCGCGCATCTGCTCGACCACGGGCCCGGCGACCGGATCGACCTCGGGTCCCGGCCATCCCGCCGTCAGCCGTGGTTGGGCCACGAGCGCGCCGTACATGGGAACGTCGCGTCCCGACCAGTCGAGGGCATCCACCAGCCGGTCGAAGAGGACCGGCCGATCCCCGCACCCAGCCCTCGAGATGATCGATCCAGGCCCCCTCGGCCAGCTCGCGACGGTCCAGACCGGCGAAGGTGGGATCGAGTCCGAGCGGACCGGTGTCGAACAGCGAGGGCCGCCAGTCCGACACCTGGGGCCCTGCGCGCTCGGCCCGCCCGGAACGTGTGTTCGCCACGGCTCCAACCTACCAAGTGCTCATCGAGGTCGCGGCCGTGGGCGCGGTCGGCGGGCGCCGCCGTGGCCGGGTACGGCCAGCGCCAGGCAGGCGGCGGCCGCGGGTGACAGTGGACCGTCGCGATGGATCAGGCCGACCCGGCGGCTGATCGGGTCGTCCAGCGAGAGGGTCATCGCGCCCTGCTCCCGGGCGGCGGTGGCCAGGATGTCGGGGACGAGCGCGGCCCCGGCGCCGGCCAACACGAGCGGCACCAACGACTCGCGATGCTCGGTCTCGACGGCGATGCGGGCGGTGAGCCCGGCGCGCTCGAGCGCCTGTTCGAGCACCCGTCGGGTCGAGGTGCCCCTCGGCGTGGTGATCAACGGGAGGTCGGCCAGCTCCGCGATCGAGAGCCGCCGCGGGCGGCGACCGGCACCGGGGGGGAGCACAGCCAGGTAGCGCTGCTCGGCCAGCTCGTGGATGGCCAGTCCGCTCACATCGGCGAGGGGGACTTCGCAGGCCCCCAGCTCGCAGGCGCCTGATCGCACGAGCGAGGCCACCGAGGCGTCGTCGTCGGGCTCGAGCAGTCGGACCTCGACGGCGGGATGGGCTCGGCGGAAGCGGCCGACGATGTCGGCGACCGGATCGATCGACAGCGTCGGCAGCGACACCAGGTCGAGGTGGCCGGCGTCGAGGCCGCGCACCGCCTCGACCGCCGCCCGCGCCGTCGCCACGTCGCGCACGGCCCGACGGGCCGGCTCGATCAACGCCTCGCCGGCCGCGGTGAGCCGGACCGGTCGGGCCTGACGCAGGAACAGCTCGGTGCCCAGCTCGTTCTCGAGGGCCCGGATGCCCTGGGAGAGCGACGGCTGCGCCACCCGGAGCACCTCGGCCGCCCGGGTGAACGTGCCCTCGTCGACCACGGCCAAGACGTAGCTCAACTGGCGAACATCCATAGGTACAGACTATCGAATCCAGAGACAAGATCGGGTTGTCCCATGGCGGGTCGTCCGGTTCGATGGAGCCATGACCTCGGCACCGGTGCTCATCAGTGCGGGAGCGGCCATCGGCCTGCTCTACGGCCTGTTCGGCGTCGGGTCCGCCTTCGCCACGCCGCTGCTGTCGTTCCTCGGCGTGCCCGCCCTGGCCGCCGTGGCCTCGCCCCTGCCGGCCCTGTCGCCGGGATCGGCCGCCGGGGGGTGGACCTACGCCCGTCTCGGTCTGGTCGACCGCCAACTGGCCCGCCGGACCCTCGTGGGGGCCCTGCCCGCCTGCATCGTCGGAGCCGTGGCCAGCCGGTGGATCGGGGGACCGTGGTTGCTCGTGTTGTCCGGGGTGGTGCTCATGGCGGTCGGGCTCCGGATCCTGGTGCCCGGATCGGTCGCCTCCGCCCGGGTCGATCGCCGGGATCGGGCCGCTCTCATCGTCGGGCTCGGCGTCGGCGTCGGATTCGTCGCCGGATTGCTGTCCAACGGGGGCGGGTTCGTGCTGGTGCCGATGTTCCTCCTGGCGCTCGGGCTCACCCTGCCCGAGGCCACGGCCACCAGCCTCGTCGTGGTCACGGTCCTGACCGTGCCGACGGTCGTGACCCACGCGCTGCTCGGCGACATCAACTGGGGCGATCGCCCTGCCCTTCGCCGCCGGTCTCGTGCCCGCCTCGGTGATCGGCGCCCGCTGCGCTCCTCGCCTGCGCGCCGATCGGCTGCAATCGGCCTTCGGCGTGCTGCTGGTCGGCGTCGGGGGCTGGTTCCTGGTCCGCCAGCTACGACTGGTCGGCCTGATCTGAACCGGGCGGGATGGGGATCTCGTTGGCTTCGAAGGCGGCGACGGCCTGGTGGACGCGGTCGTAGAACGGGGTGTGCCCGCTCGGTCCGATGGGCAGGGTCTCGTAGCGGAACAGCTGCGCCCTGACCCGCTCGTCCATGTGGGCGAACACCAGGGCGATCCCGCGCCGGCTCAGTCGCCGCTCGAGCTCACCGAGCATGAAGCCGGCCGTGTAGTCGACATCGCTCAGCCCCGACGCGTCGACGACGACGCAGCGCACAGGGTTGGGCGCGTGCTCGACCAGTTGGCGCACCTCGCGCGCGAAGCGGGGCGTGTTGGCGTAGAAGAGGCCGGCGCCGAAGCGATACACGATCAGGCCGGGCGCGCTGTCGAGGCCGGGCGTGACGGGCGCGGCGTCCATGGTGCCGTTCTCGTCGGGCACGAGCAGCGCGTCGAGGGGCTGGTAGTCGCGGCGGACGTGGCCGATGATCGACGCGGCGACGGCCAGGATGATTCCCTGCTCGACGCCGAGCACGACCACCGTCGCGGCGGTGATCCCGGCGACCACGAACTCGTCGGTGCGGATCATGGCGATGCGACGCAGCGTGCGCACGTCGATCAGCCCGATCGCGATGCGGAACACCACCGCCGCCAGGGCGGCCTCGGGCAGCCACGACAGCGGCGTGGTCAACGCCAGCAGGACGATCACCACCGTCGCGGCGGTCGTCAGCTGAGCTAGCTGCGACCGACCCCCGGCCTGGTCGACGACGCCCGTCTTGGTCGGGCTGCCGTTGACCATGAAGGTGCCGCTGAGCCCGGCGGCCAGGTTGGCCACCCCCAGCCCGACCAGATCGGCGTCGACGTCGACCTCTTCGTTGTGGTTGGCGGCGAAGATGCTCGACGTGGCCTCGCTCTGGGCCAGGACGATCACGAAGATCGACAGCGCGATGGGGAGCAGCGAGACGATCACCTCGTGGCTGGCGTGCGGCACGGCGAGCGACGGCAGGCCTTTCGGCACCGGACCGACCACGGCCACGCCGTGGGCGGGCAGGTCGGCCAGCTTGGACACGACGATCGCTCCGACCACCGCGATCAGCCCGGCCGGCAGGCGCGGGCGCGAACCTCTTGCCCGCCACCAGCACGACGAGCACGGCCAGCGCGACGGCCAGGCTGGCCCGTTGCGTGTCGCCGAGGTGGGTGAAGGTCGCGGTCAACTTGCCGACCGTCGTGGAGCGATGCACGTTCAGGCCGAGCATGTCGGGCACCTGGCTGATGGCGACCTGCACGCCGACGCCGGCGAGGAACCCGACCAGCACCGTCCTCGACAAGAAGTTGGCCAGGAACCCGAGACGCAGGACCCGGGCCACCAGCAGCAGGGTCCCGGCCATGATGGCGGTGACGGCGGCCAGCGCCACCCACCGGGTCGATCCCGGCGACAACCCGATGAGCCCCAGGCCGCTGAGGCCGGCGAAGAGGATGGCGGCAGTGGCCGAGTCGGCGGCTACCACCAGATGGCGCGACGAGCCCAACAACGCGAAGGCCAGCACCGGCAGCAGCAACGTGTACAGCCCGGTGACCACCGGCATCCCCGCGATGGTGGCGTAGCCCATGCACTCGGGCGCGGCCACCGCCGCCAGCGTGACCCCCGCCAGCACGTCGGACACGATCCGACTCCGGTCGATCGGCACGATCCCCTGCAGCCACGGCCGCGGGCGGGCTGTGCTGTCGCCGGCCGCTGTTGACTCACCCCTCGGCTCGTCCTGGGTCACCGGCCCAGCCTGGCCCATCGCGACCCCGGGTGGTGGGCATTCACTGGCGGGTCAGGGCCGACAGAGCTGGCGGGCTCGTTCGTAGAGCTCGATGTCGGCGGCGTTGTCGGCGGCGATGCGGCGGCGGAAGGACTCGGGTACGTCGGCTCGGGCCGTGGCGTTGAGCACGTAGGCGGGCGCGACCCGCCAGGCGTAGCGCGAGACCATGGTCGCCAGCATCGAGTCGAGGTCCTCGGTCAGCCCGAGCACGTCGACGCGCTCGAGGTTGGCCGCGGCGTCAGCCAGCCGGCGGTCGTCGACGGTGACGGCCTCGGTCGGGGCCCGGTCCGAGAGGCGCAGCAGCGTGCGGGCGCTGGGCCCCTCGGCCCGCAGGAGGCGCTCGATCTCGCGGCGGAACGCGGGGTCGTCCTTGAGCTGCTCGATGAACTCGGGCGGCTGGTCACGGTCGAAGGTCGGGTCGGACTGGCCGCGGAGCGTCTCCTCCGGCGTCATCGAGAAGATCTTGGTCTGGTGGTTCTCGATGAACCGGGGGAAGAACCAGGGGTCCTCGTAGATCTCCTCGATCGGCATGCCGTGGTGCTCGACGTGGTCGCGCTCGGCAGTGCCGGAGATAGGACAAGGTCCGGTCGACCGGTTCGCGGACGATGGCTAGCGTCGTGGCACCGGGACAGGTCATCTCGGCCGCGGCGAAGGGCATGTGACCGGCGAAGAAGCGGATCCGGTCGCGCTGGGCGGGGTCCATCTCGACGAACTGGCGCACCTCGACGCTGCGCAGGATCTTCTCCATCCCGGTGAGCTCGTCCATCGGGTTGGGGAACAGCTCGGACGGCTCGAAGTTGGGCGCGGCCTGGGCGCGGAAGGTCGTCCCCGCCGTCTTCATCACGTGCACGAAGAAGAACTGGGTCGCGTCGGGCCGCGGCACGGGCTCCCGATCCGGATCCGGGGCGGTCGCGGTCAGACGACGATCTCGCTGGTCATGGTGGGCCGTCTCTCAGATCTCAGGTAAGGCGGACGGCGGCAGTCTGGCCGGGGAGCGGCGATGGGGCAAGCAAGGGCACCGCGCACGCCGCGCCGCCTCGGGCGTGGTGATCGCCGCGCTCTGGCGAGGCGCGGTGACCCGCCCGGTGATCTCCGGCACAGGCGACGCTGTGGGGCTGGCCAACTGATGGTGCTCAGGCCGTGGCTGTGGTGGCCGCGTCCTCGAGGCCGAGCATGGAGATCGACGTCTCGCGGATCTTGTACTTCTGGACCTTGCCCGAGATCGTCATGGGGAACTCGTCGGTGAGGTGCACGTAGCGCGGGACCTTGTAGTGGGCGATGCGCCCGCGGCAGAACTCGGCCACGTCCTCGACGCTCAATGTGGCGCCCTCGCGCACCTGGACCCACGCCATGATCTCTTCGCCGTAGCGGACATCGGGGACGCCGATGACCTGGACGTCGACGATGTCGGGGTGGGTGTAGAGGAACTCCTCGACCTCGCGGGGGTAGACGTTCTCACCGCCCCGGATGACGAGGTCCTTGATGCGCCCGACGATGTTGAGGTAGCCCTCGTCGTCCATGGTGGCCAGGTCGCCGGTGTGCATCCAGCCGTCGTCGTCGATGGCCTCGGCCGTGCGGTCGGGCTCGTTCCAGTAGCCGAGCATCACCGAATAGCCACGGGTGCAGAACTCGCCGCTCTCGCCCCGACCGACGGTGTGGCCGTCGGAGTCGATGACCTTGACCTCGACGTGGGGATGCACTCGACCGACCGAGCCCACGCGCTTGTCGATCGGATCGTCGCGCGAGGTCTGCGTGGACACCGGCGATGTCTCGGTCATGCCGTAGCCGATCGTCATCTCACCCAGGTGCATGCGGTCGTTGCACTGCTTCATCACCTCGACCGGGCACGGTGACCCCGCCATCATCCCCGTACGCAACGTCGAGAGGTCGAACTGGTGCGAAATCGGGATGGCCGAGCTCGGCGATGAACATGGTGGGCACGCCGAGCAGGCTGGTGCAGCCCTCGTCCTGGACGGTCTGCAGCGTCGCCCCGGGTTCGAACGCCGGCGCCGGCACGACCATGGCGGCGCCGTGGGTGACACACGCCAGGTTTCCGATCACCATCCCGAAGCAGTGGTAGAAGGGCACCGGGATGCACACGCGGTCGATCGCGGTGTAGCCGAAGGTCTCGCCGAGGAAGTACCCGTTGTTGAGGATGTTGCGGTGCGAGAGCGTCGCACCCTTGGGGAAGCCGGTGGTCCCACTCGTGTATTGGATGTTGATCGGCTCGGTTGCTTCGAGTCCGGCGGCGCGATCGCGCAGCGCGTCGAGCGGCGTCTCGTCGGCGCGTGCGAGCAGTTCGGTCCAGTCGTCGGTGCCGAGCAGGACGACCTCCTCGAGCGCGTCCAGCGCCGGCCGGACCTCGTCGATCATGGCCGCGTAGTCCGACGTCTTGAACGACGCGGCCGAGATCAGGACCCGACAGCCCGACTGGTCGAGGGCGTAGCGCAGCTCCTCGGTGCGGTAGGCCGGGTTCAGGTTGACGAGGATCACACCGATGCGGGCCGTGGCGAACTGCGTGAGCACCCACTCGGCGTTGTTGGGGCTCCAGATCCCCACCCGCTCGCCCTCGGTGAGACCCAGCGCCATGAGGGCCCGGCCCAGACGGTCGACCTCGGCGTCGAGCTCGCGGTAGGTCAATCGGATGCCCTGGAACGGCACCACCAGCGCATCGCGATCGCCGTGGCGCTCGGCGGCGCCCGCGAGGCTGTCGCCGATCGTCTCGGTCAACAGCGGCGTGGACGTGTCCCCTGCGGCGTAGGCGTCGGTCATAGGTCCTCCAGATCGTTTCCCCGTCGCTCGACCGTAGGGCTCCGACGCCCGACGCGCCACGACCAACCCCGGCCGGCCGATGGCACGCAACTAGGCTCCCCAGCGATTCTCGAACGAGGAGCGTCATGAGCAACGTCGACGAACCGACCCAGGCGGTGCCGACGGCGACCGAGCCGACGCCGGTCGCCGCGCCCCCGCGAGCGACCCGACCCAAGCTCAGTGGGTGGTGGACCCCGGTGTGCCCGGGGGCAACGGCCCCCCGAACGGCGGCGATGGGGGCGGCGGCGGAGGAGGAGGCGGAGGGGATGGCGGCGACGGCGCGGGGGGCCCGGCGGATCCGGGCGACAGCGGGCCGCCGTCGATGTGGAGGACGCCGCTCGGCATCGTGGCCATCGTCCTGGCCGTCATCGTCGTCCTCGGGGCCATCGCCTTGGGCATCCTGGCGCTGACCGACAAGGACTCGTCGTCGCCCTCGCCGACGACTGGGACCGAGACGCCGACGACCCCGACGACCGAGACTCCGACCACGCCGACGTCGCAAGAGTCGACGACCACCCGCGAACCGACGAGCACGTCGACCCCGCCGACGAGCACATCGACCACCAGCACGACCTCGACGACCTCCACCACCTCGACGACGGCACCCCCGGACGGCACCACCCCTCCCTGATCGACCTCACCGACGTGACCGCGGCCCGCCGCCTGGCTAGGGTCCTCGGACGCGGGCGGGCCCGCGGATGGATGGACGAGGGGGAACGATGGATCGAGTGCACAGGCCGAGCGCGCCGCGCGCCCTGATCGGGGTCGTGGCGGTGGCCCTCCTGGCGGCCGCCTGCTCGAGCGCGTCGAGCACGGGTCAGAGCTCGTCGACGAGACCCTCCAGTTCGACCACCGCCGGCAAGGTGACGGGCGCGACGACGACCGTCACGTCCAGCGACGGCAAGGTCTCGATCACGACCCTCTCGGCTCCGGCGCCCTATCTCAGCGGTGGCCACGTGCGACTGGCCGTGAAGGTGCCGGACTCGGCTCAACCCGTCGTCAAGCTCAACGGCCGGGCCGTCACGATCAAGTGGTCGGCGGCGACCGACTCGGGGGCCAAGGCGTGGCAAGGCGTCGCCGATGGCCTGACCAACGGGAAGTCGACGCTGACGGTGACATCGGGCGGTTCCACGGCGACCATGGCCGTGACGAACCATCCCATCGAGGGTCCGGTCTTCTCGGGGCCGCACCAGACGCCGTTCGCGTGCACGACCGCCGACGCCGGGCTGGGCGCGTCCAGCCCGCCCAACTGCTCGGTCGCGACCAAGGTCACCTGGCACTACGTGAGCAGCGACGGCTCGGTCAAGGATCTGGCCGACCCGGCCACCAAGCCGGCGGATCTGGCCACGGTCACCGTCGGCGGCAAGTCCGTCCCGGCCATCGTGCGCGAGGAGGAGGGGGTCATCGATCGCTCGATCTACGACATCACGGCCCTGGATCCGAGCGGGGCGGGCCTCGACTCCGCCTTCGACGCGTCAGGGTGGAACCAGCGGCTCGTCTATCGCTACGGCGGCGGTTGCAGCGTCAGCTACAGCCAAGGTGGGAACGCGACCGACGTCCTCGACGCCACGTTGCTGAGCGTGGGCTACGCCCTGGCCACCTCGAGCCTCAACACGTTCCAGTCGGCCTGCAACTCGACGCTGTCGGCCGAGGTCACGATGATGGTCAAGCAGCACTTCATCGACTCCTACGGTAATCCCGCCTACACCATCGGCGACGGCGGCTCGGGCGGGTCGATCCAGCAGCTCCAGATCGCGCAGAACTACCCCGGACTTCTCGACGGCCTCTCGCCGGAACTCCCCTTCCCCGATTCGATCAGCATCAGTGGCGGGGTGAGCGACTGCGAGCTGCTCGGGAAGTACTACGCCGCCGCCGGCCAAGCGCTGACCAGCGCCCAGCGGATGGCCATCAACGGCCACGGCAGCGCCGACACGTGCGACCTGTGGGCCCGGACCTTCGGCCGCGCCATCGATCCGAGCAGCTGTGGCGACAGCGTCCCGGCTGATCAGGTGTTCAACGCCACGACCAATCCCAAGGGCGTGAGCTGCACCCTCCAGGACGGCAACATCAACGAGCTCGGCACCGATCCGGCTACGGGGCGCGCCTACCGCCCGCTCGACAACGTCGGGGTCCAATACGGCCTGGACGCGGTCAACGCGGGCACGATCACGGTCGACCAGTTCCTGGATCTCAACCAGGGGATCGGCGGCTACGACCAGAACGGACAGCCGGTCGCCCAGCGCACCGAAGGTCCGTCAGCAGCTGCCTTCGCGACCATCTACGGCAAAGGCGGGGTCGACGAGGGCGGCGGCCTCTGGAACGTGCCCATCATCGTCACCAACCCCTACGACGACCCGACCGGCGACATCCACGACAGCTTCCGCAAGATGTCGATCCGCGATCGGCTCACGAGGAACGGCCAGGCCGATCCGAACCTGCTCATCTGGACCGTGCCGGGCGCGGGCATCAGCGGCCAGGAGCTGCTCGGCACCATCAGCGGGACGAGCGTGGGCATCGAGCTGCTCGACCAGTGGCTGACCGCAGCCAAGACCGACCCCAGCGATCCCCGTGCACCGGCCAAGCTGGCCGCGGCCAAGCCGGCGGCGGCCACCGACCAGTGCACGCTGCCCGACGGCACCAAGATGGCCAGCAACGACGTGTACCAGGGCACGAACCCGTGCACGCAGGCCTATCCGCTCCACGGTGATCCCCGCACCGCCGCTGGCGCACCCAGGCGCAACGACATCCTCAAGTGCCAGCTCATGGCCGTGAGCAAGGCCACCTACAAGGTGACCTTCACCGATGCCCAGAAGCAGCGCCTGGCCCAGATCTTCCCGACCGGGGTGTGCGACTTCACCAAGAAGGGCGTGGGCCAGGTGCCCCTAGCCGGGAGCTGGTTCGACTACGGGGACTGACGCCGACCGTTCGCCGTCGTCGACGTCGTCGCGTTGGTCTGAGTGCTGGCCCCGCCCAGGGCCTCGAGCCGCTCGCCGTAGAGGTCCTTCCAGATCTTCTCGAGCTGGGGGATGAGCCACGTCTTGGCCACTTCGACCGAGGCGTCAGGATTGAGGTGGATGTGGTCGACGCTGCGCAGTGAGTCGGTGGGGTCGGTCTTGGCCAGATAGCCGGCGAAGTCGAGCACGGTGATCTTGCCCGGACGCAGCGTCGGGAGCTCCTTGATCAGCTGGTTGAGCCGGTCGACGCGCGACGGGATGTTCGACACCTGCGGTGAGGTCAGCCACACGACGCGAGCGCCCTTGCTGCTCAGGATGTCGACGGCGCGCACCATCTCGTTCAGGAACCACTTGTCGTAGACGGGATCACCGAAGCTGCGCCACTGCGTGTCGCCCGGGATCTTGCGGTCCATGACGTCCCACGGCGCGTCGAGCACGACGGCCAGATCAGGCTCGTACTGGTTGATCCTCCGTGCGTAGGTGGTGGGCCACGCGTCGCAGGCGGCTGACGTGTGGCCGTTGAGATCGGCCTTCTGGGTCGACTGGTAGGTGCCCCCGATGCCGAGGCCGCAGCCGACCCAGGCCCCGCCGGTGACCTCTTCGACGCCACCGGTCGTGCTCGACGCCAAGTTGATGCCCGAGCCGATGACCAGGCCGGTCGAGTCGCCGAACGCCGCCACCTTGGCCACCGGCAAGACGATGGGTTTGCCGGGCACCGGCGGGACGGTGGTCTTCGGGCGGGGCTTGCCCGCGCCCAGGTGCTCGAGCGTGTTCTGGGCGGCGACGAAGTCCATCAGCGGCGGCGGGGCGGCGGCGGTGACGGCGAGGGCCGATCCCCCGACGATCAGGAACCCGATCGGTATGCACCAGGCCAGCGTGAACCTCGGCGCCCACGACTGGCGCTGGAGGCCGAAGGGCAGCTCGCCGCGGCGAACCGGGCGCTCGAGGTGCTGGTAGGAGAGCACGGCGATGATCCAGGTGATCGTCACGCCCAGGATGAACCGGGGCCACTGCCCGAGGCCGGTCTGGGTCTGGTTGATCCACAGGAAGATCGGCCAGTGGAAGACGTAGATGCCGTAGGAGTACAGGCCGACGCGCCGCAGCACGGGGTTGGACATGACGCGGGCGACGGGTCCGAACGGGATGATCGTGGCCAGGATCAGGGCGGCCGACAGGAACGAGTATCCCGACAGGCCCCCCTTGTAGAGCCAGTCGGCGGTCTGAGGCGTGCGGGCCCACAGGCCGACGCAGACCGTCAGCGCGACGGCGCCGACCACGGCCACCGCGGTGCGGTGCGGTCCCGGCCGGGCCAGCCGGCCGGTGACCCGGCGGCTGTAGATCAGCACGGCCAGGAGGGCGCCCATGAGCAACTCGAAGGACCGGGTCTCGGTGCCGAGGTAGATGTGGTTGTGCGAGAAGCCGGCGAAGAGGGTGACCCCGAGCGACAGGGTCATGAGCCCGACCAGGACCCGGCCGAAGCGCTGGCGGCTCCAGCGCAGGCGGGCGAGCAGGCCGAAGGCCAGCAGCGGGAAGATCAGGTAGAACTGCTCCTCGATGGCCAGGCTCCAGAAGTGCAGGACCGGCGAGGGCGAGCCGAAGACGTCGGCGTAGGACTGGTGGCCGAAGATGAAGTGCCAGTTGGCCACGTCGACGAGGGCCGACACGACGTCGCCGCCCAGGTTGTGCTGCTGTGACGCGGTCCCGGCGAAATGGGCGAACAGCACCGCCAGCGCCAGCGCGCCGAGCGACGCGGGCATGAGGCGACGCAGCCGCCGGCCCCAGAACGCGCCGATGTCGATGTGGCGGGTCGTCGTGCGCTCAGCCAGCAGCAGCGAGGTGATGAGGAAGCCCGACAGCGTGAAGAACGTCGAGACGCCGAGATAGCCGCCGACGGCCCACGAGAAGCCTCCGTGGAACAGCAGGACGGCGACGACGGCCAGGCCACGCATGCCGTCCAGGCCCGGGAAGTGGGGGAGGCGGCCCTGGGGCTCGGCGGGGGCGGGCGGGGACGCGGGAATGAGGGCGGCCGCTTCGGAGAGCGACAGCTCGGGCTCGGGGGTCGTCTTGATCCCGGCGGGCTCGGCCTCAGTTATCGCCAACGGTCCACCGATGCGCGCTCATCGACCCTCTCGGTCATGTCGGTTTGACCCGTCGGGGCGAGGGTCGCTGCCCCTCGACCGTACCAAACACACCGAAAAAAGGGCTGATCAGGGCCGCCGCGAGGCGGTCGTCGACGACGCCGCCCGCTTGGTCCGGGTCGTGGCCGGGGTCTTCCCGATGGCGCCGACGCCCGGTGGTGGCGGCAGGGTGGTGGGCGTCGTCACGACCACCGGGGCACTTGAGGTCGTGGTCGGGGCCGGTCCCTTGGAGTGGGCGGCCCGCCACAGCGCCTCGATCTGGGGAGCCAGGAAGTCGACGGCGACGTGGTTGGCGGCCGATGCCCCCCAGCCCTGGTCGGATGGTTCGGCGCCCGGCCCGCCGTTGGCCGCCGTCCAGGTGGCCAGATCGACCACGGTGACCTTCTTGGCCAGGTCCTTGCCAACCGAGGTGAGCAGCTTGTTGAAGGCGGCAATGCGGTCCGCGCTCGACGTCGGGCCCGACTCGGTCGTGAAGGGCGGGAGGTTGAGCCAGATGACCTTGGTGCCGCTGGCCGACAGCAGGTCGACGGCCTTGTGCATCAGCAGGAGCAGCTGGTAGTCGTAGCCCTGGTTGCCGGGGCCGGTGTCGGTGGCGTCGGTGGGCTGGCGATGGTCGCCGAGCTCGCTGATGCCGGTGACGACGACGGCCACATCCGGCTTGTCGGCGGCGACGGCCGCGGCCCAGCGGGCGTCCCAGGTGCTGCACTCGGCCGGGATCGGCACTTCGGTGCCGTCGGCGGCGCGCACGAGCTGGTCACGGTCGATCCCACAGGTCGGTGAGGCCACGCCCGGGACGACCTTGATCCGACCGGTGCGATCGCCCCACGACTTGGCCGCGGCTTCGAGGGTCGAGGCCATGGCGTCGCCGTAGAACGCGACGGTCGGCGGCGGGCCGGTGAACGCCGTCGTGGTGGGTCCTCCCGCCTCGACGCGTGTCGACGCTTCGGCCTGGGGGCGGGTGACGGTCACGGCCACGAGACCGGCGACGACGGCGATGACGGCCACCGCGCCGACCGCCACGCGGCCGCGGCTCAGGCGCCCGTCCGCCGGATCGGTGTCGCGCCCTCGGATCCGCTCGAGCACGAACTGCACGACGATGGCGGCGGCGAAGGCGGCGGCCAACCGAGCGGCGACGAGCGTCACGCCGTGGAGGCCGGTGTGGTTCTCGTCGATCCACACGTAGAGGGGCCAGTGCACGAGGAACAGGACGATGGCGATGCGGCCGACCAGACGGATCGGTGTCGTCCCGAGCAGCCACGACACGGGGCCGTCCGGGACGATGGCGGCCAGCACGACGGCGGCGGAGATCAGGGCGACGATCAGCAGGCCGCCGTCCTGGACGAACGGGGTGTAGGGCCCGACGCGGGCCCAGAGCGCGAGCAGGGCCAGCCCGCTCAGCACTCCGACGACGTTGATGGTGTCGCGAACCGGCCCGGGCATCGCCAGCCTGATCGTCACCCGCGGGTCGTAGATGACGACGGCCAGCAGGCATCCGACCAGCACCTCGGCCGCCCGGGTGTCCGTGCCGTAGAGGACCCGGCTCGGTGATTCGTGCAGGACGACGCACAGGGCGGTCGACAAGACGATGAGCACGGCGAAGATGGCGCCGAGGCGTTCGCGGGCCCAATGGGCGCGGTCGAGCAGCAGCGCGGCGAGGATGGACACGACCAGCAGCACCTGGCCGATGACGGCCAGCGCCCAGAACTGCCGGGCTGGCGACGCCAGGTTGGTGGCCGGCCCGAACGGCTGGTGGTCGAGGATGAATCGCCAGTTGGCGACCGAGAGCAGCGCGGCGATGCCGTCGACCGCCAGGTGCTGGCGCTGGACGGCGGCCGCGGCGGCGAAGCCGAAGGCGACGGCGATGGCCAGAGCGACGAGACTGGGGCCGAGGATCCGCTCGATGCGCCCGCGCCAGAACGAACCCAGCCCGGGGCCCGGGCCGGTGCCGTCGCCGCGGGCGGCCAGGATCCCGGCCATGGCCAGGAAGCCGAAGAGGGTGAACAGCGTCGAGACGCCGAGATGGCCGCCTCTGGCCCAGTGGGTGCCGAGGTCGTAGGCCACGACGGCCAGGACGGCCAGGCCCTTGAGTCCGTCGAGAGCGGGGAAGCGAGGAAGCCGAGCGTGGGTAGCCGGCTCGGTTGTCGTCTCGGTGCTGTCGGTCACGCCCGCCATCTCGTGTTGGGGCCCATGGATCGTCCTCGCTGTGTGCTGGCGCACCGGTAGGTTGTGCCGGCGTGGAAGTCTAGGGGTCCGGAGCTGGGCTGGAACGACGCGGAGGTCGGTCATGTATCGATGGAGTGACGAGCAGCTGATGCTGCAGGACGCGGTTCGGCGGTTCGTGGAGGCGGAGATCAAGCCCAACATCACCGAGCTCGAGTTCGGCGATACGCCGCCGTACGACATCCTCCGCAAGCTGTTCGCGACCTTCGGGATGGATCAGATGGCGCGCGACCGCTTCAAGCGCCAGATCGAAGCCGAGCGAGAGGCCGAGGAGGCCAAGGCGAAGGGCGAGACCCCTCCCGAGCGGCCCCGGCGCAGCGGCGGTGGCGACTCGTCGCTCACGCTCATCCCGATCATCGAGCTCTGCCGCTACTGCCCGGGCATGGTCACCGCGATGGGCGTCAGCATGGGGCTCACCTCCGCGGCCATCAACAGCCGCGGCACGATCGCCCAGAAGGAGCGGTGGGTCCCGGATCTGCTGACCATGGACAAGATCGGTGCGTGGGCCATCACCGAACCCAACTCGGGATCGGACGCCTTCGGATCCATGCTGTCGACGGCCAAGCGCGACGGCGACGAGTACCTGCTCAACGGGTCGAAGACCTTCATCACGAATGGTCCGTACGCCGACACCATCGTGTTCATCTGCAAGCTCGACGAGGGCAACCCGCCGGCCGAGCGCAAGATTCTCAGCTTCGTGCTCGACAAGGGCATGCCCGGTCTCGAGCAGTCCAAGCCGCTGCGCAAGATGGGGATGCACAGCTCACCGACGGGCGAGCTGTTCCTGTCCGACGTCCGGGCCGGACGCGATCGACTCATCGGCGAGACCGAGGACGTGGCGGCGGGCGGGCGCGAGGGGGCCAAGGACACGTTCCAGATGGAGCGCTCCGGCGTCGCCGCCATGGCGCTCGGGATCATCGAGCAGTGCCTCGAGCTGAGCGTCGAGTACGCCAAGAACCGCGTGCAGTTCGGCCATCCCATCGGTGACTTCCAGCTGATCCAGCTCAAGCTGGCCAAGATGGAGGTCGCCCGGCTCAACGTGCAGAACCTCGTGTTCCGCACGATCGAGATGAGCGCTGACGGTCAAGGGCTCACGCTGGCCGAGGCGTCGGCCATGAAGCTCTACAGCGCCCAGTCGGCCATGGAGGTCGCCCTCGAGGCCGTCCAGGTGCACGGAGGCAACGGGTACATGGCCGAGTTCCAGGTCGAGCAGCTGGCGCGCGACGCCAAGGTGCTCCAGATCTACGCGGGCACCGACGAGCAGCAGGTCATCGCCATCGCCAAGGACCTGCTGCGCACCTGACTCGGGGCTATGCTCACCGAGAACACGGGAGCCCGTGAACGAACGGGCTGAGAGGGAGGACGCGTCCTCCGACCGTTACGACCTGATCCGGGTAATGCCGGCGCAGGGAGGCTCGCAGCTGTCTCGCCGTGTTCGTGTCGTGCCGACCGAACCGAGTGAGGGACATGGACCACGTCGTGGTGTTCACCGGAGGCGATGCCGAGCCCATCGCGGCGGGGCTCCTCCCGGATGGCGCCTTCGTGATCGGTGCCGATTCAGGGATCGAGCAGGCTCAGGCGCTGGGCTGGCCCGTCGATCTGGCCATCGGGGACTTCGACTCGGTCTCGCCTGACGCGTTGGCGGCCGCCGAGCGAGACGGGGCCGTCGTCGAGCGCCACCCCGCAGCCAAGGACGCGACCGACCTCGAGTTGGCGTTGCGAGCTGCCGCTCGGCGCGGACCACACGAGATCGTTGTCGTCGGCGGCGCCGGTGGCCGCCTCGACCACCTGCTCGGCGGCGTGCTGGCCCTCACCGATGACGCCTATGCCGCCATCCGGATCCGCGCCCTCGTCGGTCCGGCCCGGTTGCACGTCGTGCGCGACCATGTCGAGCTTCGGGGCGAGCCGGGTGAGCTGGTGACGCTGCTCCCGATCGGCGGTGCGGCTCGAGGGGTGACCACCAGCGGACTGCTCTACCCGTTGGCGACCGAGACGCTCGAGCCGGCCTCGACGCGCGGCGTGAGCAACGTCCTCGTCGCCGATGGCGCACGCGTCTCGCTGACGGCCGGCGTGCTGCTGGCCGTCCTGCCCGGCGAGCTCGACCAACCGACCTTGACCGACATCGCCCCTGGAGGCCCCTTGTGACCAGTTCCATCCGCCTGTCCGGCCGGACCCGGGGTCTGACCCGGGTCGGCGCCGTCGTCGCCGTCGTCGCGTTGGTCGCCACGGCGACGGCATGCAGCTCGAGCGGATCGTCGGCCCGCGCCACCCCGACGATCCGGTTGCTCACCACCGATTCGTTCGCGGTGAGCAAGGACGTGCTGGCCGCCTTCGAGAAGCGCACGGGGATCACGGTCAAGGTGCTGCGGGGTGGGGACGGCGTCGAGACGGTCAACAAGGCGGTGTTGACCAAGGGCCACCCCGAAGCCGATGTGCTCTACGGCATCGACAACAACACCCTCGCCGCGGCGTACTCGGCTGGAATCTTCACTCCCTACCGCTCACCCGAGCTGGCCGCGGTCGACGCCCAGTACCAACTCGACCCCCAGCATCGCGTCACGCCGATCGACAAGGCCGACGTGTGCGTCGACTACGACGTGGCCTGGTTCAAGGACCACAACCTGCCTGTGCCGAGCTCGCTCGACGACCTGATCGCGCCGAAGTACAAGGATCTGCTCGTCACCGAGGACCCGACCTCGTCCACGCCCGGACTGGCGTTCATGCTGGCCACCATCGCGGCTCGCGGGACGACGGGCACCGACGACTGGCAGGCCTACTGGAAGGCGCTGCGGGCCAACGGGGTGGACGTGGTCAACGGGTGGACCGAGGCCTTCGAGACCTCGTTCACCGCTGGCGGGGGCAAGGGCACCAAACCCATCGTCGTCTCGTACGCAACCGATCCTGTCTACGCCGTCGTGAACGCCGACCCGCGCCCGGCCACCTCGCCGATCGGCGTGGTCGACGCCACCTGCTATCGCCAGGTCGAGTTCGCCGGCATCCTCGATGGGACCACCCACACCACCGCCGCCCGCTCGCTCGTCGACTTCTTGCTGTCGACCGAGTTCCAACAGGACATGCCGCTGAAGATGTACGTGCAGCCGGTCAACCGCAACGCCAAGGTGCCGGCCGTGTTCACGCAGTACACGGCCCGTCCGGCCCGACCGCTGAGCCTGTCGCCGGCGCTGGTCGGGGCCCAGCACAGCGCGTGGCTCGACCAGTGGACCAACCTGGTCGCCCGCTGAGCCGCCGGGTCGTGCGGGCGCTGCCCGTCGTCGTGCCTCTGGCCTTCCTGGCCGTCTTCTTCGTCTACCCCATGGCCGCCATCATCGGGCGCGGGCTGCACCCGGGCTCCTCCTGGGATCTCGGCGTCATCCGGGAGGTCCTGAGCGATCCCGTGTATCGCAAGGTCGCCTGGTTCACGCTCTGGGAGGCCACGGCGTCGACGGTCGTCACCCTGGTGGTGGCCATGCCCATGGCCGCCCTGTTCGCCCGGTTCACGTTCCCCGCCAAGCGCGTGCTCTGGGCCCTCCTGGTGGTGCCGTTCGTGCTGCCGACCGTTGTGGTCGGCATGGCCTTCCTGGCCCTGCTCGGACCGGGCGGATCGGTCGGGATCGACCTGCAGGGGACGATCTGGT
Organism: uncultured Microthrixaceae bacterium; assembly: GCA_963734965.1. Taxonomy (GTDB): domain Bacteria; phylum Actinomycetota; class Acidimicrobiia; order Acidimicrobiales; family Acidimicrobilacustridaceae; genus UBA4742. Next base: position 1,441,914 of record CAVTJK010000003.1, read on the forward strand.
TGATCCTCATCGCTCACGCCTTCTTCAACGTGGCCGTCGTGGTGCGCACCGTCGGCGGGTTGTGGAGCAACCTCGATCCCGCCCTGGAGGAGGCGGCGCGCACGCTTGGGCGCGTCGCGTTGGCGAGCCTTTCGCGAGGTCACGCTGCCGTTGCTGCGTCCGGCTCTGTCGGCGGCCGCCACCATCGTGTTCCTGTTCTGCTTCACGTCCTTCGGTGTCGTGCTGCTGCTCGGAGGCATCCGGTCGCGCACGCTCGAGGTCGAGATCTACGACCAGACGACCCGCCTGCTGCATCTCGACATCGCCGCCGTGCTGGCCATCATCCAGCTGATCGGGGTGAGCGGCGCCCTGATCCTCTACGGCCGCTACCAGCAGCGGCGATCGGTGCCGACCGGGCTGCGCGCCCGGGGTGAGGTCGCTCGGCCTCCTCGCACCGTCGGCGAGCGGGCCTTCGTCGTGGCCACGCTGCTCCTGATGGCCCTGCTGCTCGGCGCGCCGCTGCTGATGCTGGTCTGGCGGTCGTTCACGACGACGGGGGCGAGCGGCCTGACCGCATGGCGCGCGCTCGGGACCAATCCTTCGGACAGCACCCTGTTCGTCTCGCCGCTCGAGGCGGTCGTGAACTCGCTCGTGTTCGCGGCCATGGCGACCGTGATCGCGCTGGTGGTCGGCGGGCTGGCGGCGTGGGCCATCGCCCGCAAGGGAGGCGCCGGCCTGCGCTGGTTCGATGCCGCCCTCATGCTCCCGCTCGGGACGTCGGCGGCCACGGTCGGCTTCGGCTTGCTGATCTCGCTCGACCGCCCGCCGCTTCGATCTGCGCGACTCGCTGTGGCTGGTGCCCATCGCCCAGGCGCTGGTGGGCATCCCGTTCGTGATCCGCACGGTCGCGCCCGTGCTGCGCTCGATCGACGACGAGCTGCGCGCCGCGGCCGCCGTGCTCGGAGCGTCGCCCGCGCGCGTGTGGCGCGAGGTCGACCTGCCCATCGTCTTCCGGGCCCTCACGGTCGCGGCCGGCTTCGCCTTCGCCGTCTCGCTGGGCGAGTTCGGCGCGACGGTGTTCCTCGTACGGGCCGACCGGCCGACCGTGCCCGTGGCCATCTACCGGCTGCTCGGCCAGCCGGGCCCGATCGAGCTGGGCCAGGCGTTGGCCATGTCGACCCTGCTCATGGTGCTGACCGCCGCGGTCGTGTTGCTGATCGACCGCGTCCGGGTCGGATCGCTGGGCGAGTTCTGATGCTGTCGGTCAAGGGCCTGTGCGTCTCGTTCGCCGGTGCGTCCGCCCTCGACGGGTTCGACCTCGACGTCGGCGACGACGAGGTCGTCGCGCTGCTCGGACCGAGCGGCTGCGGCAAGACCACGCTCCTGCGGGTCGTGGCCGGTCTCGAGCGGCCCGCGGCGGGCACGGTCGTGCTCGACGGGCGCGATCTGGCCCCCGTTGCCATCCACGAGCGGGGGATCGGGCTGATGTTCCAGGACTACGCCTTGTTCCCCCATCGCGATGTCGGGGCCAACGTCGCCTTCGGTCTGCGCATGCGCGGCGACTCCCGGCCCGCCCGCGACGCCCGGGTGGCCGAGGTGCTCGAGCTCGTCGGCCTGGCGGGTTTCGATCGGCGCGCCGTCGCCACCCTGTCGGGCGGCGAGCGCCAGCGCGTGGCGTTGGCACGCGCGTTGGCTCCCGCGCCGCGACTGCTCATGCTCGACGAGCCCCTCGGTGCCCTCGACCGAACGCTGCGCGACCGGCTCGTGGTCGAGCTGTCCGAGCTGTTCGCGTCGCTGGCCATAGGCGTCATCTATGTCACCCACGACCAGGCCGAAGCGCTGGCGCTGGCCGATCGAATGGTGGTGATGAACGAGGGCCGGGTCGCGCAGCAGGGCGACCCCGAGGCGGTGTGGCGCGCCCCGGCCAGTCCCTTCGTGGCTCGCTTCCTCGGCCTGACCAACGTGTTCGACGTCGAGATCGACGGGGGCCGGGTCGACCTCGGCGGGGCCCGGGTCGAAGTCGGCGGGACCGTCGGGGCCCCGGCTCATCGGGCGACGATCCTCGTGCGGCCCGAATCGGTCCACATCGCCAGCCAGGGCGTCGCCGCGACCGTCGACGCCCTCGCCTTCCGCGGTGATCACACCCAGGTGTGGTTGCGCCTGGCCGACGGGATCCGGCTCGAGGGACGCACGACGGGCGTGCACCCGCTCACGATGGGGGCGACGGTGGCGATCGTCATCGACCCGGCTGGCGTGCACCTGATGTGAGCGACCGGACCAGGGCCACCGCGTCGGCCAAGTCGCCCATCGAGAGATCGAAGGCCGGCACCGTGGCGGCCAGGCGGCCCAGGGCCTCGACGCCGGCGACGCCGTGGCCGTCGAGGTTGACGCAGTTGGCGATGAGCGCGACCAGCGCGCTCGAACGGCTCACGGGCTCGGCTCGGGTCGCGTCGCCGGACCGGTAGGCGGGGAAGGCCATGAGGATGGCCCCGCCGGTGGCCCCGCCGGACAGGGCCGCTGGATTCAGCCGGCGAGGATCGACCAGGCGCTCGGCCGCCGGTGCCTCGTCGGGGTCGGCCGCCGGAGGCGGGCCCAGATCGAACAGCGGCCAGGCGCCCCGGTCGAGGTTCACGGCCTTGCGATAGCCCTCGCACTCGACGGTGGCGAGATCGACGGCGACGGTCTCGTCGCTCAGGTACCCGAGACCCGATCGCACGAGCCCGGCCACCAGCGTCGACTTGCCGCCGTTGGGCGGGGCCGGGAAGAGGGCGAGGCCGCCGTCGTCGAGGCGGACAGCCGAGGCGTGCAGCAGCAGGCGCCGTCCCGAGGTGGCGCTGACCAGCCGGTTGAGGTCCCACTGCAGGAGCGACAGGGCCGAGGACGCCGAACGGGCCCGGCCGACGAGCTCGCCGTCGAGACGGACCTCGACGCTGCGATCGGCCGGGACCAGCTCGTAGGACCGAACGTCGCTCGTGGGCGCATCGCTGGTCAACCCGCCGAACAGGCCCTCGACCTCGGCGGCGAGGGCGGGATCGTCGGTTCCGATCCGGAAGGCCACGTCGAGGGCCCGCCCCGGTCCGGTGACGTACCGCGGGAGCGCCGACGCCGTTCGGCGGGGCGGGGCGGGCGCTCCTGCCGGGGCGACGACGGCGGGTGAGGGACTCGGGCGCCCGGGCGACACCAGGGCCTGGGTCGCGAAGTCGGCCAGCACGGCGGTCACCTCGCCACCTATCTGAGTCCTCGACACCCCGAAGGCGGCGGCCAGCTCGTCGCAGAAGGCGGCCACCGACGTCTGACCGTCACACTGCTCGAGGACCAGCGCCGCCGTGGGGTTGAGCCGGTGGGTCCGGTGCTGGGTGGGGTCATAGACGACCTGCACGTCGTCGAGGGTGACCCGGGCCAGCCCGGGCCGGCGCCAGGGCATGGTGGCCGGCCGATCTGGAGGTGACGCGCCCATTCCGGCCAGCAGCGTACGGTACGGGATCGTGATCCGTGCCCAGAGGCTCCGTCTTGCCGCGCTCGTCGCGGTCTCGGGTCTGGGCCTGGCCGTGGCGGGGCTGGGGCTCGGGCCCGGCCGGGGGGATCACCTCGTCAGGTTCGGGGTCGTCGCCGGCGCCGACGAGACCACCGAGGTGACGAGCGCGCCGCCGACCGACCCCCCGCCGACCGATCCCCCGACCACCGATCCGACGTCGACCGAGGCGAGCTCGACGACGACCACTCCGGGCCCAGTCCCCGAATCGACCACCACCACGCCTGTCGGCTCGCTGCCGCCTCCGGGCTCAGAGACCGATGTGGGGAGCGCCTTCGGTCCTCAGGCCGCGTTCGATCCCAAGTCTCGGCTGGCGTTGCCCGCCGAGATCGCGCGGGCCACGCGCGAGAAGACCAACGCCGATCGCGGTCTCGTCGCCGCCCGAGTCGCGCTCAGCCGGGCCCAGCAAGCAATTGCCGACTACCAACACGACCTGGGTGGACTGGCGGCGAGCGAGAAGCGACTGCTCGCCGCGGCGCAGAAGGCGCAGAGCCTGCTCGTCGAGCGGGCGGTGACCATGTACATGGCCGGAGGCGGCTCGTCGGCGGTGGACCTGCTCGCGCGCGCCAACCCGTCCGAGATCGAGATCGGCATGGCCATGCTCGACGAGGTGCTCGATCAACTCGGCGCCCGCGCTCGCGACTACGCGACGTCGCGCGACGCCCTGAGCTCGTCACTGCGCGGCGAGTTGGACGCCGGCGTGCCCCTCCCCGCCCAGTTGGCGGCGGCCCAGAGCGGCCTCGACGACGCCACGGCGGTCGATCAGGCGGCGGGATGGCAGCTCGAGGCCTACGAGGACAACAGCCACGTGTGGATCCCGGGCTTCATCTTCCCGGTGCTGGGACCAACCCGGTTCGACGACTCGTTCGGGGACGGGCGGCTCGCGGGCACGACCGAGCAGCACTGGCACGAGGGCTGCGATGTCGTCGCGGCCGCCGGGACGCCGATGGTGGCGGTCGACGACGGCGTGCTCACCAGCTTCGGAGGGGCCGATCCGCTCGGGGGAAACTCGGTGATCCTCACCGCGGCCAGCGGCTACTGGTACTACTACGCCCACCTCAGCGCCTTCGCGCCGGGGCTGAAGCAGGGTGACGCCGTGAAGGCCGGCCAGGTCATCGGTCTGGTCGGCGCGACCGGCGATGCCATGGCCCCTCATCTGCACTTCGAGATCCACGATCCGACCGGTCAGGTGCTCGACGCCTATGGCCTGCTGAAAGCGGCGTGGGTCGCCCGCCAGTCCCTGCTCTGGATGGGCGGCGACGATCCGTCCCAGCCGCCGGACATGGCGCGCCACCCCGACCCGGGCACGCCCGCCGGCTTCCCGCGCTATCCGAACGGGTCGCCGGTGCCGGCCGTCGCCGGACAGGTCCTGACCGCCAGCACGCGTTGACGGAGCAGAATGGGGATGTGGACCTCGTCGCCGACCTGGATGCCCCCTGCCCGCCCGAGGTGCTGTTCGCCCGCATCGACGACCTGGCCGACTACCCCTCGTGGCTCGAGATCGTCGAGCGGGCCGAGGTGGCCGACGCCAGCCCCGACGACGGCGGTCAGCCGGCGTGGATGGTCGACCTGCGGGGCCGACTCGGTCCGCTGGCGCGGTCCAAGCGCCTGCGGATGGTGCGCACGACCTGCGACTCGCCCCGGCTCGTGCGGTTCGAACGCCAGGAGCGTGACGGGCGCCAGCACAGCGCCTGGGTGCTCGAGGGCCAGGTCGAACCGACCGCCGACGGCAGCCGGCTGGTGATGCGATTGCACTACGGCGGCGCGTTCGGCGGCCACGTGCTCGAGCACCTGCTGGGCGAGGCCATCGAGCGATCGCGCCCGATCCTGTTGGCCCAGGTCAGTTGACGCGGGCCCGCGCCGTCCAACGGCCGTCGCTGCGACCCAGGTCGAGGGCCAGCCCGAAGCAGTCCGACAGGGCCTCGGCGGTCAGGACCTCGTCGAGGGGCCCGCGGCCCACCACCTGACCGGCGGCCAGCAACAGGACGTGGGTGAAGCCCTCGGGGATCTCCTCGACGTGATGGGTCACCAGCACCGTCGGGGGCGTGGTCGGATCGGCGGCCAGGGCACCGAGGGTGGCGACCAGCTCTTCGCGACCGCCGAGATCGAGGCCGGCGGTGGGTTCGTCGAGCAACAGGAGCCCCGGCTCGGTCATCAACGTGCGGGCCAGCAGCACCCGCTGGCGCTCGCCCGACGACAGCAGCCCGAAGGGTTGGTCGGCGATGTCGGCACATCCCAGCGAGGCCAGCTGGGCCCGGGCGCGCCAGCGATCTTCGTCGTCATAGGTGTGCCACCACGGTTCGAGGGCGGCGTTCTTGGCTGTCATGACGATGTCGACGGGGGTGAGCTCGCGGCGCAACTGGTCGGCCAGCGACGGGCTGGCCAGGCCGATCCGCACGCGAAGGCGGCGCACGTCGGTGCGTCCGAGGGTCTCACCCAGCACTCGGACGGTGCCGCTCGACGGATGCAGGTACAGCGACGCCAGTCGGATCAGCGTCGTCTTGCCCGAGCCGTTGCGCCCCAGAACCACCCAGCGCTCGCCGGTGGCGACGCTCCAGTCGACGGCGTCGAGCAGCAGGCGATCACCGCGACGCAACGACACCTGCTCGAGCGCGAGGACCTCCGGCATCGGGGCAGACTACTGGCGACGCCCGCATGCTCCGGACGGGTGTTCAGGCCAACGTGCGCAGCAGGACGATGATGGCCGAGACCGCCGACACCGCCAGAACGGCGTGGCGGACGTACCCGTGGTCGAGCACCCGGGCGAATCGGGGTGCGACCAGGTAGCCGACGAGGGCGCCGGGCAGCAGCACCAAGGTGCGACCGAGATCGGCGCGATGCACCTCGCCGAACAGGCTCAGCGGGATGATGGCCATGACCGAGGTGAACACGAAGAAGCGCAGGAGCGAGGCCCGCAGCTGCGGCCCCCGCTGACGTTGGAACACCAGGCCCATCGGTGGTCCGCCGATGCCGGTGGTCGTCCCCATGAAGCCCGACGCCGCACCGGCCAGCGCCAGGTTGAGGGCCGTGTGGCGCGGGTGGAGCCCAGACACGCTGAGCGCGACGGCGACCAACACGAGCACGGCGAAGGCGATGCTCAGGGCGTCGCGGTCGAGGACGGCGACGGCGGCGGCGCCGCCGATGCACGCCGGGAAGGCGCCGACCATCGGCCAGCGGACGGCTCGCCACGGGAGCTCGCCGCGCTCGCGTGCGGCGAGCAGCAGGTTGAGCGCCAACGAGGCGAGGATCACGGGGAAGGGGACGAACTCGGGGTCGATCAGGACCAGGATCGGCGCCGCCACCAGGTTCACCCCGAACCCGATCGACCCCTGCACGAGGGCGCCGGCGGCCATGGCCAGGGTGGCCACCAGGAGGGCGCTCGGACTCACCGGGGTGGTCTAGCGCGTTCTCTAGACTGACCCGGTGACTGACGACCTCGTACCCGTCGTCGACATCGGTGGCTTCGATTCGGGGACGGCCGAGCTCCGGGCCCGCATCGCGGGCGAGGTGGACGACGCCTGTCGGCGGGTGGGGTTCCTGCAGATCGCCGGCCACGGCGTGGCGACCACGACCATCGAGGGGATGCTCGACGCCGGCGAGGCCATCTTCTCGATGCCCCTCGCCGCCAAGCTGGCGTTGACGGCGCCGCCCGAGATCAACCGCGGCTACGCCCCCCTCGGATCCGAGTCGCTCACCTACAGCCTCGGTGTGGACTCGCCGCCCGATCTGTTCGAGGCGTTCAACATCGGCCCCGACCACGTGCCCGCCGACGACCCGATCTATCAGGCCCAGCTCGACGGGGTGTTCGCGCCGAACATCTGGCCCGAGTCGCAGCCCTCGGCGCGGGCCGACCTCGTGGCCTACTTCGATGCCGTGGCGGCGCTGGCCCGCCGGCTCACGACCATCTTCGCCGTGGCCCTCGGTCTGGCCGACGACTTCTTCGTGTCGCGGACCGGTCACTCGACCGACACGTTGCGCCTGAACAACTACGTGCGGGCCCCCGGCGGCGAGCCGGAGCCGGGGCAGGTGCGGATGGGTGCCCACACCGACTACGGCATCGTCACCGTCCTCTACGGCGACCAGGTGCCCGGGCTCGAGATCGTGGGGCCCGACGGCGAGTGGCACGGGGTCGTACCCGGTGACGGGACGTTCCTCGTCAACCTGGGTGACCTGTTGGCGCAGTGGACCAACGATCGCTGGCGCTCGACGGTGCACCAGGTCGTCCCGCCGCCGTCGGGGTCGGGGCCGGCGCGTCGCCGGTCAGCCGCCTTCTTCCACGACGGAGACTACGACGCGCTGGTCGAGTGCCTGCCGACCTGCCTCGAACCGGGCCAGACCCCGAAGTATCCGCCCGTCGTGGCCGGCGAGCACCTCATGGCCAAGGTCGTGAGCGCCCGGCGCCGGTCGACCGATTCGCTGGCTGACGTGCACGGCACCCTGGGCGATCGGGCGTCGGCGGTGACGCGAGACCGTCGCTAGTCGAGGCGCTGGATCCGTGCCGCGGCGGCGCGGTGGCGCACGAGGATGTCATCGACGCCGGGAGCGACGAGTCGTCCCTCGGTCACGAGGGCCCGCCCGGCCACGATCGTGTGGCGGGGGGCCGTCGGGCCGCAGCGCAGCCAGGCCTCGATCGGATCGGACAGCGCGCCGGCGAAGGTGATCCCGTCGAGGGCCCAGACGGCCAGATCGCCGGACGCGCCCTCGGCCAGCACGCCGATCTCGCCGTCGCGCCCGAGGCATCGGGCTCCGCCACGGGTCGCCATGTCGAGGGCGTCGCGCGCCTGCATGGCCTCGGGGCCGTGGCGCAGGCGTCCGAGCAGCAGTGCGTTGCGGCTCTCCATCCAGAGCGAGGCCGAGTCGGTCGAGGCCGAGCCGTCGCAACCGATGCCCACCGGGACCCCGGCGGCGCGCAGCTCACGGACGGGGGCCAGCCCGGCGCCGATCATCTGGTTCGAGCTCGGGCAGTGGGCCACGCCGGTGCCCCAGCGGCCGAGTCGGGTGATCTCGTCGGGATCGGGATAGACGCAGTGGGCGACCCACGAGCGGTCCGATCCCCAGCCGACGTCCTCGAACAGCTCGACGGGCCGGCAGCCGTATACGTCGAGGCAATAGGTGTCCTCGTCGACGTCCTCGGCCAGGTGCGTGTGCAGGCGGACGTCGAGGCGCTCGGCCAGGGTGGCCGTGGCTCGCATGAGATCGGGGGTGACCGAGAAGGGCGAGCAGGGGGCCAGCGCCACCTGCACCATGGCCTGGGGGCCGCGCTCGTGGTGGAGGCCCACCAGGCGTTCGGACTCGGCGAGGATCGTGTCGTCGTCCTGGACCACCGAGTCGGGCGGCAGGCCCCCGTCCTTCTGCGAGCGGCTCATCGATCCCCGAGTGGCGTGGAAGCGGAACCCGAGCTCGCGCGCCGCGGTGATCTCGGCCGTGATGAGGTCCCCGCCGTGGGCCGGATGGACATAGGAGTGGTCCATCGAGGTCGTGCAGCCACCGAGGGCCAGTTCGGCCATCCCGACCCAGGCCGAGAGGTAGGCCGCCTCCTCGTCGAGTCCGGCCCAGAGGGGATAGAGGGTCGAGAGCCAGCCGAACAGGTTCGACGACGTCGCCGGGCGGTAGGCCCGGGTGAGGTTCTGATAGATGTGGTGGTGGGTGTTGATCAGCCCGGGCGTCACGAGGCAGCCGTCGGCGCGGACGGTTTGGCGAGCGGGCGGTTCGGAGCCGGCGCCGCCGATGCCGGTGATCACCCCGTCGGTGATGGCCACCCAACCGCCGGGCAGCTCGCGTTGGTCGTCGTCACACGTCGCCACCAACGCCGCGCCCGACACGAGCACGTCGACGGTGCCATCGAGGGGACCGCTGGGGTCGCTCACGACATGCGCGCCACGAGGTCGATCAGGCGGCGCGCCAGGTCGTCGCGGTCGGCGTGGACGCGGGCGCCGTGGCCGGGGAGCACCCAGTCGAAGCGATGGCGGCGCGACAGCCGGGCCAGCGACTCGGTCTGGGCGGGCCATGAGTACCAGCAGGCGTAGCGGAAGGCGGTGAGGTCCTGCGCCTCGTGGCTCCAGGCCAGCGAGTCGCCCGTGAACAGGAAGTGGTCCTCGAGCAGGAACATGGCGCTGCCGCGCGTGTGGCCGGGCGTCGAGATGGCGAGCAGGCCCGACTCGACCTCGACGTCGTCGGGACCTTCGAACAGGTCGGTGGCGAACGGCGCGGCGTTGCGATCGTCGGCGTGGATCCACACTCGCGCACCGAAGTGCTCGGCCCAGCGAGCCGCGTCGGCAACGTCATCGCGGTGCGTGAGCAGGATGTGGTCGATCCCGCCCATGTCGGCGAACGGCTCGGCCAGCGCCGCGGTGAACCGGGGCGAGTCGACCAGCACGTTGCCCCCAGGCCGACGCACGAACCACGACGTCGCCCCGAACGAGTCGGGGGAGCAGTAGCCGCAGTCGTACACATCGGTGCCCGCCTCGATCTCGCGGGGGAACAGCCGACCCGGTCGGCGTTGGTGCGACTCGGTGCCGATCGACTGGGTCGGACAGGCCTGGGCCGCCAGCCACGCGCCGACATCGTCGGGTGCGGGCGCCGGTTGGCGAACGACGACGGACTGGTCGCCGGTGACCCCGAACAGCTCGGGGGCCAGCTCCCGGCAGGTCCCGCAGTCGATGCAGCGCTCGTCGACGTACCAGTCGCCCGCCGTGTTGTCGCGATGCCGCAGATCGAGCCGAGCCACCCGGTTGACTCTACCGACCCGGCTTCTTGCGGCATCCAAGGGCGTCCTACGCCCTCAATCGCCGCCAGAAGCCCAGGGAGGGCGCGCTAGGAGGCGAGCCAGGTGTCGACGCCGGCCAGGGCATCGGTCTTGAGCGAGCCCGGAGCCCCGCTGGCCTGGATGGACCACGCCGCGATCTGGGCCAGGGCGGCGTCGTCGAGGCCGAGGGTCGTGCGGCACAGCTCGTACTCCTCGAGCAGGCCAGGGCCGAACAGCAGCGGGTCGTCGGCGTTGACGCTGCAGCGCACTCCCGCGGCGATCAGCGCGGGCAGCGGATGGTCCTCGAGCCGGTCCACGACGCCGAGCGAGAGGTTCGAGGTCGGACAGACATCGAGGCAGACGCCGTCGTCGGCCAGCCGGCGCACCAGCGCGGGGTCGTCAACCGCCCGCACGCCGTGCTGGATCCGATCGGCCCCCAGCGCATCGAGGGCGCCGACGATGCTCTCGGGGCCGCACAGCTCACCGGCGTGGGGCGTGCTCAGCAATCCGCCGTCGCGGGCGATGGCGAACGCTTCGGCGTAGGGCTCGGGCGGGCCGACCACCTCGTCGTTGGCCAAGCCGAAGGCCACGACACCGTGGCCGGCGTAGCGAAGGGCGACCCGAGCCAGCTCGACCGCCTCGTCGGGCGACTTGGTCCGGTCGGCCGAGACCATCAGGCCGGCGCCGACACCGGTGCGATCCGTGGCCGAGTGCATGGCGTCGAGCACGATCTCGATGATCTGCTCGTCGGTGCCGAAGCGAGGCCGGTGATGGGCGGGGTGGAACGCCACCTCGACCCACACGGCGCCGGCGTCCACGCCGTCGTCGACCGTCTCGTTGACGAGCCGGGCCATGTCGTCGGGCGTGCGCAGCACGTCACACGCCGCCATGTAGGTCGACGCGAACGCGGTGAAGCTCCCGAATCCACGGATCTGGGGCACGGGAACGCCGTACCCGTCGGCCAGGGCGGTCAGGGTGGTGGGCCGCATCCCGCCCTCGAGGTGCAGGTGCAGGTGGGCCTTGGGCAGGGCGAGGAGGTCGCGCACCGCTCGTTGTCTACAGCACCTGACGGTTCTGGCCCGGCGCGTACCGAGCCAGCACGAGCGTCTCGATGCCGCTGATGATGCTGTAGAGGATGACCGATGCGATCACGACCAGTACGACCGAGGCCCACATGAGGTTGTAGTCACCCTGGTTCGAGCTGGTCAGCATGAGGTAGCCGAGCCCGGTACCCGAGACGAGCCACTCGGCCAGCAGGGCGCCGACGAGGGCGAGGGGAGCGGCGATGCGCGCCGATGCGAACAGGGCCGGCATCGCGCTCGGGAACTGGACCTTGCGCAGCGTGGTCAGCTTGGTGGACGCCGTAGCCGCGCATCAGATCGAACGACTCCTGGGGCACGGAGCGCAGGGCGAGGGTGACGTTCACCAGCGTCGGGAAGAAGGTGACGATGGCGGCGATGACGGTCACGCCCAGCAGGCCTCGTCCGAAGATGAGGGCGATCAGCGGCGTCATGGCGACGAGGGGCACGGTCCGCAGGGTCATGGCCACCGGCATGAGCGCCTGCTGCGCCTCGCGGCGCACGGCGAACAGGTTGGCGAAGAAGAGGGCGGCGACGGTGCCGGCGACGAAGCCGATCGATGCGTTGCGAGCGGTCGTCCAGAAGGCCTTGTTGAGGAAGGCGCGGGCGGCGGCCGAGCCCTTGTCGGTGAACAGGTAGTGGTACACGTCGCCCGGTCCCTTGGCGATGAACGGCGTGATCCCCGAGATCTTGACCAGCGCCTCCCACACGAGCAGCCCGAGGATGGCGAAGATGACGCCGTTGAGCAGGGCCCGGGCCATGCGCTTGAGCACCTCGACGGCGAGCGAGTGGGATTGGCCGGCATCCGCACCCGGCGACAGACCCGGCACCAGCGTCGCCCGCGACTCGGACGGATCGACGGTGACGGTCACGACGATCGCCTCCGGGCCCACGGCACGAGCAGGTACTCGGCCAGCGCGGTGAGGCCGTAGCCGATGCCGGCCAGGATGGCGATCACCACGGCGATGCCCCACGACCGGGCCACCTCGAACGAGGTCTCCGACGCCACCATGAACACGCCCAAGCCCGACGTGGCTCCGATGTACTCGCCGATCACCGCCCCCAACACGGCGGCGGGCCACGCGACGCGGAGCCCGGCGAACAGCGAGGGCAGGCTCGACTGCAGGCGCACCTTGCGGAGCTTGGTGATGCTGCCCCCGCCGTAGGCGTGGACGAGGTCGAGCGAGGTCGTGTCCGCCGACTTGAGCCCGACCAGCATCGATATCAGCGTGGCGAAGAAGACCGACAGAGCGGCCAGCACGACCCTGGGCGTGTCGCCGTCGTACAGAACGGCGAGCACGGGGCCGATGGCGACGACCGGCAGGCAGTACGCGGCCACCGCCAGCTTCATGAGACCCCGCTCGAGGAACGGCACCTGCACGAAGACCACGGCCAGCACGATGGCGATCGTGTTCCCCCAGACCCAACCCTTGAAGGCCGACGAGAGGGTGGCGGTGATGTTGGTCCAGTAGATGCTCCACCCGTCCTCGTGGTACTTCGAGAGGATCGCGGTCGGAGTCGGCACCGCATCCTTGCTCAGGATGGTCAGGGCCAGCACCTGCCACAGCACGAGCATGGCGACGAAGCCCAGTGTGCCGATGACCCAGCCGGGGATCTCGCGGCGCGACCGGTCGATGTCGTCGCCGCGTCGAGTCGTGGCGACGGCGCTCATTCGTCGGCGCCGGCCACGTCGTCGCCGCTCATGGGGATGCCACCGCGGAAGAGCAGGTCGCTCAGCTGGTCGCCGTAGGCGTGGAACTCGTGGGTCCGCATCATCTCGGGAGTGCGCGGGCGGGGCAGGTCGATCTTGACCTCGGCGATGATGCGACCCGGGCGAGGGCTCATCACCGCGACCACATCGGCCAGGAAGACGGCCTCGGCCACCGAGTGGGTCACGAGCAGCGTCGTGGCCGCCCGCGCCGTCCAGATGCGCTGGAGCTCGAGGTTCAAGCGCTGCCGGGTCATCTCGTCGAGGGCGCCGAACGGCTCGTCGAGCAGCAGCACCTCGGGGTCGACGACGAGGGCGCGGGCGATGGCCACGCGCTGGCGCATGCCCCCCGACAGCTGGGCCGGCCGCGCCTTGGTGAAGCTCTCCAGCCCGACCAGCTCGATGAGGTCGGCGATCTCCTGGTCGGTCTTCTTGAGCCCGCTGACCTCGAGGGGCAGGCGGATGTTCTTGGTCACTGTCCGCCACGGCAGCAGGGCGGCATCTTGGAAGGCGATGCCCAGCTTGTGCTCGGTGCGGGCCAGCTCGGGTGCCTCGCCGTGTACGAGCGCTCGCCCCGACGTCGGCTTCTCGAGGTCGGCCAGGATGCGCAGGATCGTCGACTTGCCACAGCCCGATGGGCCGAGCAGGGCGACGAAGGCCCCTTCGGGCGCGGCGAAGTTGACGTTGTCGAGCGCGGTCACCGTCTCGCGTCCGATGCGGAAGTGCTTGGTCAGGCCCTCGAGGGTGAAGCCTTCACCGGTCGCGCCGGGGGCGGCACCAGGTGCCGCCCCCTCATCCGGAGTCATGTTCGGCTGCCGGACCGGCGCGTCGGTCACGCGGTTGGATCGGACTTGAGGTCGGGGTTCTCGTCGTAGACCTCGGTGAGCACCGACATGTCGAACAGCTGGTTGGCCTTGATGTCGGTGCCACCCAACGAGAGCGTCTTCACGGTGGCGTCGATCTCGCTCTGGGGCACGGTGAAGATGCCCTCGGTCTTGGTCCGGCTGTCGAGGATCAGCTCGTTCTGGGCCTTCGACTGCGCCAGCTGGGTCGTCGGGTTCAGCTTCAGCGACTTGCCGAACTTGTTGACGGCCAGGTCGACTCCGGCCTGGCGGGTCCTTGAGCGACGCCGCGCCAGCCCATGATGTCGCCCTTGAGGATGGCCTTGAGGGCGTCACGGTTCTTGGTCAGCGTCTCCTTCTGCACCACCAGGGTCTGGGAGACGAGCGGATAGTTGTAGTCGTTGAGCAGGAAGGTCACCACGGGGTGGCCCTCGGCCGCGATCGCGATCGGCTCGTTGGTGATGAACGAGAACCAGCCGTCGACCTCCTGGGTCACGAGGCCCTCCGGGTTGAACTGCACCGGGACGGTCGTGAGCTGGCTCTGCTGGATGTTGTTGGCCTTGAGGAACGAGTTCCACGCCGACGTGTTGGTCGACTGGACGCCGATCTTCTTGCCGAGCATCGACTGCGGGTTGGGCAGCGGGTTCGACTTGAGCGACGTGATGCAGAACGGGTTCTTCTGGTACTGCGCCGCGATGGTGATCAGATCGGCACCCTGGAGGATCTTGGCCGCCGTGATGTCCGGCGACGAGATGCCGACCATGGCCTTGCCCGAGGCGACCACGGCGTCCTGGTTGACGCCGGCCCCGCCGGCCAGGATGTTCACCTTCGAGAAGCCGGCGTCGGTCCAGTAGCCGCTGGTGTCGGCGATGTACTCGCCGGCGAACTCGACGTCGGGCACCCAGGACAGCTGGAAGGTCAGCTCGCCCAGCGCGCCTGAACCGCCCGTGCCCCCCGTCGTGCTCCCGGTGTCGGTGGACTTCGACGAGCTGCCGCACGCGGCGAGCAGCGACGAACCTCCCGCTCCGAAGACGGCGAGGCCGGCTCCGGCAGCCAAGCTGCGTCCGAGGAACTGTCTACGGTCCAATGGTGCGGCCACTCGCGCCTCCTGGGGCAATGTCAACGTTTTGTTGACCTTAGGAACTGTCGATTTCGGGTCGATGCCTCGAAGATGAACAGGATGTTTCCGACCCTACATGGCGGCGTAGGCCACCGCTGGCAAGGGGTCGGGCGGTTCTCACTCTCCGTGTACATACCGGCCTAGGTGTCGGCCAGGATCGAGCCGACGACGACGCCGGTCGTGCCGTCCACCAGGCCCACGTCGGTGACGTGGGGACCCCCGAGGCACGCGAGCGAGGACAGCAGGACCTGGAACAGCGGCTGGGTGAGGGTCGGGGCGTGGAGGCCGATGGCCACCGCCGCGTCCTGGACCCGGCGTTGGGCCTCGGCCACCTCGGCCGCCGGTCGAGGCGACAGCAGGCCGGCGATCGGGCAGCTCGATCGAGCGCGGTGACCGGCCCCGTGAGCGGTGACGCAGATCCCACCGCCCGACGCGATGACGGCGTTGGCGGCGAGGGCCATGTCATCGGGGTCGCGGCCGAAGACGACGAGGTTGTGGGTGTCGTGGGCGACGGTCGTGGCGATGGCGCCGGTCCAGTCGTGACCGTCGAGCGGCGTAGTCGGCCAGCAGGGCCGCCACCGGGGTGGCCGGGGCGCGACCGTGGCGGTGGATCGCGACCTGCAGGACGAACCCCGGCGGCACCGGGGCGACCCCGTCGGTGACCTCGACGGTCGTCGTGGCCCACTCGGTCACGACGGCGCCGGCGACGGTGCGGACCAGGCACGGTCCGTCGGGTTGCCCGGCGATGCGCAGCACGAACTCGTCGGCGGTGACGGGGTCGATCCGCATGGTGTCGTACGGCGGCGCGGACGGACCCTCGACGACCGGTTCGAGCATGTGGCCCCCGTGGGCCACGTGGCGTGCCGTTCGGTCCACACGTCGTCGACGGTGACCGAGTCGAGGTCCGAGAGCACGATCAGGTCGGCGCGCCGTCCGGCGGCGACGAGGCCGAGGTCGGAGCGTTCGAGGCGGTAGGCGGCGTGCACGGTCGCGATGCGGATGGCCGCGACCGGATCGAGGCCCACGCCGATGAGCCGGCGGAGGAGGTGGTCGATGCCCCCGTCGGTGAGCAGCGTGAGGGCGAACAGGTCGTCGGTTGCGGCCACGACGTGCGGGGGCAGGATCGGGCATCCGGTTCAGCTCGGCCACCGCCGGCGCCAACAGCGCGTCGATCATGCCGCGCAGCTCGACGGTCATCCCGGCCCGCAGCCGCTCGCCGACGTCGCCGTCCGCGATAGATCTCGTGGTCGCTGAGGATGCCGGCGCACAGGTAGGCCTGCAGCGCCGCGCCCGGTGAGTCCGGCGGCGTGGCCGCTGACCAGCTTGCCGCTGGCCAGCCCGGCGGCGACCACCTCGACCATGCGGGGATCGCGGCATGAGCACGCCCTGCATGTCCATGACCTCGGCCAGCCCGCCGACCTCGGGCCATCCGAGCATCTCGCGCACATCGGCGACCGTGCAGGTCGGCGCCCGACAGCTCGAGGCCGGGGATGGGCGGGACGCACGACGGCGCCTGCACGATGAAGCGGACCGGCAGACCTCGACTGGCCTCGACCGTGTAGCGCACGCCGTCGATCCCGCAGACGTTGGCCAGCTCGTGGGGATCGCAGAAGACGGTCGTGGTGCCGCGGGGGCAGACGGCTTCGGCGTACCCGCCGGGCGTGAGCATCGAGCTCTCGAAGTGGACGTGCATGTCGATGAAGCCCGGTGCGAGGAAGCGGCCGGTCAGGTCGAGCTCGTCGAGTGCGTCGCTTCGGCGGGCCGGCTCGTGCACGCTGGCGATGAGCGGGCCGACCAGGCCGACGTCGGCCGGCCGCAGCTCGCCGGTGCCGACGTCGACGACGGTGCCCCCGCGGAGCAACAGGTCGAACGGTTCGATCCCGCGGGCGGCGGCCACGGCCCGGCGAACGGATCGTCGGGTCGACCGGGTCGTGCATGGGAGCTCCTTCGCACTCGGGCCCGGCGATCGGGCATCGCCGCGCGGATGGCGTTGGTGTCGGTCATGGCGGCCACCTCTTCCGCCGAGCGCCCGACCACGTCTCGGTAGAAGGCCGGATCGGTCGCTCCTTCGGTCGACAGCACCAGCACGACGGCGGTCGGGTCGAGGTCGAGGCCGGCGGCGTGACCGGCGCCGGCGGCCAGCGCGGCGAGCAGGCCGACGGTGCAGGCGCCGGACTCACCCGAGACGACGCCGTGCTCGGCCAGCCGGCGCATGCCGGTGACGGCCAGGTCGTCGCCGCCGGCGGTGAACCAGTCGAACCCGGCCGACACCCAGGGCCACGCGACAGGGGAGGCCTCGCCGCAGTTCAGCCCGGCCATGACCGACAGATGCGGACCGGGCACCTCGACCAGGTGGCCGGCGCGGGCCGAGGCCATGGCACAGTTGGCGGTGTCGGGTTCGACGCCGATCAGCCAGGGCGCGCCGCGGCTGGTCGGTGCGGCGGTAGCGATGGGTCACGGCCGCGGCCAGGGCGCCGACCCCGATGGGCACCACGACGACCGTGGGGGGCGCGCCGCCGAGATCGGCCTGCTGGCGGTCGATCTCGTGGAAGATCGTGCTGTACCCCTCGATGACCCACAGAGGCACGGACTCATACCCCGGCCAGGACGTGTCCGAGACGACCAGGCAGTTCGGTCCGGCCTCCGCGGCGGCCCGGGCCACGGCGTCCTCGTAGGTCCCGTCGACCACGACGCAGCTCGCGCCTTCGCCCACGATGGCCTCGATCCGGGCCGAGCTGGTACCGGCCGGCACGAAGATGCGGGCCCCGAGCCCGAGCAGTCGGGCCACCCGAGCCACGGCCCGGCCGTGGTTGCCGTCGGTGGCGGTGGCCAGGTCCAGGGGTCGGAAGGGTCTCGACGCGCTGGGCGAGCATCGAGAACGGTCTCGAGCTCGGCGGCCGGGATCCCGTCATCGGTCAGCCGCTCGACGAGGACGCGGTAGGCGGCCCACGAGGCGCCGAGCATCTTGAACGCGGGCAGGCCGAGACGGCTCGACTCGTCCTTGACCAGGATCCGGGCGATGCCCAGCGTCGCCGCCAGGTCGGGCAGCTCGATGAGCGGGCTCGGCGCGTAGCCCGGCAGCTGCTCGTGCAGGTGCAACGGCGCGCTGGGCCGTGACGTCAGCGGGGGCGGGGGGCAAGGCCCTCGCAGGGGGTTGCGGAGGACTTCGACCCGGGGCGTCACGGCGATCCCGGATCCCAACCGGCGAAGGCGTCGATCATGGCGGGCACGTCGTCGCCGAGGGGATAGAGGATCGGGCAGGTCGCGCCGGCGGCGAGGTACTCGGCCACCTTGGCCCGGCACTCGTCGGCGGTGCCCGAGGCCGTGATCAGCTGCACGATCTCGTCGGGCACGTACTTGGACGCCGCCACCACCTCGTCGTGGGTCGCCGGCCACGTCAGGACCTGGCCGATCTCGTCGAGCAGCGCCTCGGGCACGCCCGAGGCCTTCATGATGTGCGGCTGCTGGCCGAGGTACTGCGTCACCAGCAGACGGGCGTTGTCGAGGGCGCGATCGCGGTCGTCGTCGAGCGAGCACACGACGAGTTGGGGTCGGTCGATGTCGTCGATCGAGCGTCCGGCGCGGCGCGCCCCGATCTCGAGGTGGCGCATGGCGTCGGCGTTGTAGGCCGGCGACACGAGGTAGTTGAGCACGGCGCCGTCGGCGATCTCGCCGGTGAGCTCCATCATCTTCATCCCGGTGGCCCCGAGGTAGATGGGCACGTCCTTGGGCCGCCGGGGTTGGTGGACGTAGTCGAGCTCGACCCCGTCGAGGTGCACGAACTCGCCGTCGTAGCGTGACGTGCTCGTCGGCGAGCAGGGCCCGAACCGCCTCGATGGTCTCGCGCATGGCGGTGAGGGGCTTGGTGCGTGTGATGCCGACCTTCGCGGCCAGCGGATCCCACCACGCGCCGATGCCGAGGATCACCCGACCCGGCGCGAGGTCGTCGAGGGTCGAGAACGTGGACGCCAACAGGGCCGGGTTGCGGGTCCAGTTGTTCACCACGCCCGAGCCGACCTTGATCGTCTCGGTGCACGACAGGAAGGCGGCCATGGGCACGGTTGCCTCGCGCACCAGGCGGCTCTCGGCCTGCCACACCGCCTCGAAGCCCTGCTGCTCGGCGTACTGCGAGATGGTCATGCCCTCGCGGATCGGATGGGCATCCTGCAGGTAGATCGCCAACCGGGTCATCGCTTCACCACCGGGTCGCCAGTCGGGTGGCGGCCTCGGCCGCCTTGGCCCGGATCTCGTCGGAGTCGACTCGGGTCGCTCGGCCGTCGTGCAGCACCACTTCGTCGCCCACGGTGACCTCGATGGGCGTCACGGCGGTCGTGTAGGCCAGCGCCCACGGTGTCATGGGCTCGTAGCTCCACACGACGCGATCGGTGGCGGCTTCGGGGAACAGCTCCCATCCCTCGAGCCAGCCACGTCCAGGTCTCGTCGGGCGAGGTGGTGACGTCGTCCTCTCGGGCCCGGGCGAAGGCCAGCCCGAACTCGTCGAGCATCGTCGCACCGATGCCGTCGGTCCCGAGCGCGACCGGGTTGGTGAACCGTCGCGGTCGGGCGTAGCCGACGCTGTTGTTCATGTTCGAGCGGGGGTTGTGCACGATCGTGCCGGCCACGCCGTGGTCGTCGGCCAACCCCACGCCGTGGACGAGCAGCCAGCGGTCCTCGGCCAGTCCGGCCAGCCGGGCTGCGGCGTCGGCGTCGTCGGGGCCCTCGGCCACGTGGATGTGGACGCCGACATCGAGATCGGCGGCCAGGCCCGCCGCCGCCTCGAGGGTCTCGTCGGTGCAGGTGAAGGCGGCGTGCACGCCGACCAGCCCCCGCCGGCCGGATCGCAGGAAGCGCTCGTTCTCGGCCAGCCCGGCCTTGGCCCCGTCGGCACCGTGGCGATCGGTCACGCCATAGGCGCACGACACGCGCACGCCGACCTCGGCACAGGCGTCAGCGATGACATCGAGGCTGCCTTCGATGGCGTTCGGCGATTCGTGGTGGTCGATCACCGCCGTGCACCCGCTCTCGAGCGCCTCGAGGGCGCCGAGGCGCGCCGACGCGGCGATGGCATCGAGGTCGAGAGCCACGTCGAGCCGCCACCAGATCTGCTCGAGGATCTCGATGAAGCTCGTCGGCGTCGTGTCGGGTCCCGGTAGCTGTCGGGCCAACGCCGAGTAGAGGTGGTGGTGGGCGCAGACCAGTCCGGGCGTCGTGTTCACGGGGCCGTCGGTTTGTCGCGCCGCATGGGCAGGGCCCGCCGCCACTCGCCGTCGAGGTCGTGGAGCATGGCCGCCACCGCGCCAGCCGTCGGCACCAGCCCGATCTCGCCGACGCCCTTGATCCCGTAGGGAGATCGCGGCTGGGGATGTTCCACCAGCACGGTCTCGACGGTGGGCATGTCCTTGGGACGGATGATGCCGAGGCTCTTGAGCGTCATGTTGGTCGGGCGGCCGAGCTCGTCGGCCGGGAAGTCCTCGGTCAGGGCGTACCCCAGCCCCATGTGCACCGCGCCCTCGACCTGACCGGCGCACAGCAGGGGGTTGATGGCCTTGCCGACGTCGTGGACGGCGACGACCTTCTCGATGGTGCCCGTCTCGCGATCGGCGACGACCAGCTGGGCGGCGTAGCCGAAGGCCGAGTGGATCACCGGGTGCTCGACCCCGTCGGAGATCTTGTTGGTCCAGTCGACGCGGTACTCGCCCTCGTAGTCGACGTCGATGGCGCAGCCGTCGGCCAGCGCCTTCTGGCAGGCCTCGGCCACCGAGCCCGCGCCCATGACGGTGCCCCGGCTCCCGGTGGTCTGGCCGGCACCCAGCTCGCGGGTCGTGTCGACGATCACCTCGATGCGGTCCGGGTCGACGCCGAGCTCGGTCACCGCCACCTGTCGGGCCACCGAGTGCACGCCTTGGCCCATCTCGGTCCAGCAGTGGCGCACCTCGATCTGGCCGTCGGCGCGGAAGCGCACGACCGCGCGTGCGATCTCGAGGAACCCGTTGCCGAGCCCCGAGTTCTTCAGGCCGAGGCCGAGCCCGACGGCTTTGCCCGCCGCCCGGGCGGCGTCGTAGGCGGGCGCGATCGTGTCGAGGCAGATCGTCGCGCCCTGGCAGCCGTCGTCCATGATCTGACCCGGGCCCCAGACCTGACCGGGCTTGATGACGTTGCGGGCGCGGATCTCCCAGCCGCTGATCCCGACCAGCTCGGCCAGGCGATCCATCACCCCTTCCATGGCGAACTGGGCCTGGTTGGCGCCGAAGCCCCGGAACGCGCCGCACGCGGGGTTGTTGGTCCGCACGGCGATGCTCTCGACGTCGATCGCCGGCACATGGTACGGGCCGCTGGCGTGGCCGGCCGAGCGCTCGAGCACCTTCATGCCGACCGACGCGTACGAGCCCGAGTCGCCGATCATGCGCGCCTCGACCGCCGTCAGCAGGCCGTTCTCGTCACAGCCGGCGCGGTACTCCATGCGGATCGGATGGCGCTTCGGGTGCATCAACAGCGACTGCTCGCGGGTGACCGTGCACTTGACCGGGCGCTGCAGCAGCCACGCCGCCAGCGCGGTCTGGGCCTGGTTGCACATGTCCTCCTTGCCCCCGAAGGCCCCGCCGTTCGACACGAGCTCGACCGTGACCTGATCGGTGTCGACGCCGAGCACGGACGCGATCTGGTCTCGGTCGTCCCACACCCCCTGGCCGCCTGAGTACACGTAGAGCGTCCCGTCGGCCTGGGGCACGGCGAGGGTCGACTCGGGCTCGAGGAAGGCATGCTCGATCCGCTGCGTGTCGAACACCTCGTGGACCTGGTGGGCGCTGTTGTCCCAGGCCGCCCGCGCCTCGCCGCGGTGGTAGGTCGACACGCTGAGGATGTTCGAGTCGGTGCCCCACACCGCCAGCTCGGGATCGTCGATGGCAGCGAGCGGATCGGTGATCGGCCTGAGCACGTCGTAGCTGACCTCGACCAGCTCGGTGGCGTCGCGGGCGGCGCGCGATCGACTCGGCCACGACCACGGCCAGGACATCGCCCATGTACGAGGTGCGCCCGCCGACGGGGATCATGACGGGCCAGTCGGTGTTGATGATGCCGACCCGGAGCTGGCCGGGGATGTCGGCGGCGGTGAAGGCGGCGACCACGCCCGGCGCGGCCAACGCCGGCCCGAGGTCGATGCCGACGATGTCGGCGCGGGCGTGCTCGGTGAGCACGAGCGCGGCGTGCAGCATCCCGGGCACCGTCATGTCGTCGATGAAGTCGCGCTCACCGAGCGAGAGCGGCTCGGCCTCGTACTTGGCGCCGGACGTGCCGATCCCGCCTTGAGGGGTCACCGTCACGGGGGTGCCCTGGGCCAGCGCCTCGACGGCGTCGAGGATCTTGACGTAGCCGGTGCAGCGGCACAGGTTGGCGCCGAGGTGGCGGGCGGCGTCGTCGCGTGTGAGCGCCGCTCCCTTCTTGTCGATCAGCGCCTTGGTCCGCACGACGATGCCGGGAGTGCAGAAGCCGCACTGCAGGGCGCCGCAGGCGGCGAAGGTCTCGGCGATGCGGCTGCGTTCGGCCGCGTCGAAGCCTTCGAGGGTGACGACCTGCTTGCCCTCGGCCCGTTCGAGTGACACCTGGCAGGCCACCACGGCCTTGCCGTCGAGCAGGATGGTGCAGCAGCCGCACTGGCCCGAGGGCGCGCAGCCGTCCTTGGCCGACGTGATGCCGAGCTCGTCGCGCAGCGCCGCCAAGAGGTGCGGATGGCGGTCGCGGACGATCGCCGGCTCGCCGTTGAGCGAGAAGGTGGTGACGGTTTCGTCGATGGCGGTCATGGCCGCCTCCTGGGTTCCTGGGCGATGGGCCCGTACAGCTCGGGCCGGCGGTAGCGGTCGAAGTCGAAGAGCGTGCGCTTGTACTGGTCGCACAGGTCGAGGTCGCAGGTCGCGATCACGACCTCGTCGGCGGCCGTCGTGGCGCGGGCCAGCACCTCGCCCGACGGCCCGATGACCTGGCTCTCGGCCAACGACTCGACGCCCTCTTCGACGCCGCCCTTGGCCACGCCCACCACGAAGGTGCCGTTCTGGTAGGCGCCCGAAGCCATGACGAGGTTGTTGTGGAAGCCGGCCAGCCGGTCCTGGCTGGGATCGGGCGCGTAGTGGATCGGCGTGTTGTAGCCGATCAGGACGAGCTCGACTCCCTGCAGGCCGAGAAGGCGGTAGGACTCGGGCCAGCGGCGGTCGTTGCAGGTCGCCAGGCCGATGAGCCCTCCGAAGGCGCGGTGCACGGCGAAGGGATCGGGTCCGGGTTCGAAGTAGGCCCGTTCGAGGTGCTGGAAGGGCCGGTCGGGCTCGTTGTGCTCGTGGCCGGGCAGGTGGATCTTGCGATAGCGCGCCACCTCGTGCCCGTCGGCGTCGACGAGGACCGTCGTGTTGTAGTGGTGACCGTCGACCAGCTCGGCGAACCCGAACGAGAACCCGACGCCCAGATGACGGGCTTCGTCGATAGAGCGGCTTGGTCTCCGGGCTCGGCATCTCGCGCTCGAAGAAGGCGTCGATGTCGCGCTGGTCGTCGAACCACCACCGAGGGAAGAACGTCGTCAGGGCCAGCTCGGGGAAGGCCACGAGCTGGGCACCTTGGCTCGCCGCCTGGCGGAGCAGGCCGATCATGCGCTCGACCACCTCGGCGCGCGAGTCGGCCCGAGCCACGGGGCCCATCTGGGCGGCGGCGACGACCAGCTCGCGGCTCACGGCGTCGCCGCCAGCCGGACCACGACGTCGAGCAGCACGTCGGCGCCGGCCACCAGATCGTCGGGCTCGGTGTGCTCGGCCGGGTTGTGGCTGATGCCCTCGACGCTGGGCGTGAAGATCATGGCCGTCGGGCACACCGCCGCCAGCATCTGGGCGTCGTGGCCGGCTCCCGAGGCCAGGCGACGGTTCGAGAGCCCGTGGTCGTTGGCCACCTGCTCGACGAGGTCGACCACCGCGGGATCGAAGGTGACCGGCTCGAACCGGGCCAGGTGGGTGGCCTCGACGGTCGACGCCCTCGGCGTCGGCAGCCGCGGTGACCTGCGCCAGCAGCGTCGCCTCGGCCTCGGTGAGCACGGCGTCGTCGCTGTGGCGCAGGTCGACCACGAGCGAGGCCCGCCGAGCGACCACGTTGACCAGGTCGGGCTGGAGCGACAGCCGTCCCACCGTCGCGACCAGGCCGGGCGTGGCCAGGGCCAGGTCACGGACGAGCACGGCGGTCAGGCCGGCGACGTACCCGGCGTCGTGGCGCAGGTGCATGGGCGTCGTGCCGGCGTGGTTGGACTGGCCGGACAACACCAGCTCGCGCCACGAGATGCCCTGCACGCCGGTGACGACACCGATGTCGACGCGCTCGGCCTCGAGGATCGGGCCCTGCTCGATGTGGAGCTCGACGAAGGCGTGGGGTGGCGCCGACGGGCACGGGCGTCGTGCCGACGTAGCCGATGCGCTCGAGCTCGGCGCCGAGCACCGACCCGTCGATGCCGACCGTGTCGAGGGCGACCTCGAGGGGGAGGTCGCCGGCGAACACGACGCTGCCGAGCATGTCGGGCGCGAAGCGGGAGCCTTCTTCGTCGGTGAAGAAGGCGATGGCCACAGGGCGGTGCGTGGCGACCGATTGGCCGATGATCGTCTCGAGCACCTCGAGCCCGGCGAGCACGCCGAGGTTGCCGTCGTAGCGGCCGCCGGTGGCGACGGTGTCGATGTGGGACCCGATCATCACGGGGGCGTCGTAGCGGTCGGCGGGCCAGGTGCCGACGACGTTGCCGACGCCGTCGATGTCGACCCGCAGGCCGAGGTCGTCCATCCACGACACCACCAGGTCGCGGCCGGCCTGGTCGGCGTCGGTCAAGGCCAGCCGGCACACGCCGCCGTCGCCCGTGTCGCCGATCTGGCCCAGCGCGTCGAGCCGACCGAGCAGGCGGGCCCGGTCGACGCGCAGATCGGCGAGGGCGGTGGTCACGGCGAGTCCTCACCCTCATTGGCGATGTCACCCGCAAGGGCGATGTCGTAGGGCCGGACCGGCACCCGGGGCAGGGCCAGCCCGGTGGCGTCGCGGATGGCGCTGACCACCGCCGCGCCCGACGAGATGGTCGGCGGTTCGCCGACGCCCTTGGCCCCGAACGGGGCGCCGGGCTCGGGATCCTCGATCACGGCGCCGATGCGCAGCTCGGGCAGGTCGAGGGCGGTGGGGATGAGGTAGTCGGTGAACGACGGGTTCCGCATCCGACCGTCCTCGACGACGATCTCCTCCATCACGGCGAGGCCCGACGCCCTGGGCCGATCCGCCTTCGAGCTGGCCGAGCAGCTGGAGCGGGTTGAGGATGCGGCCGACCTCCTGGGAGGTGGTGAGATCGACCAGGCGCACCAGCCCGAGGTCGGGATCGACGTCGACCACGGCCCGGTGAGCGGCGAAGGCGAAGGAGAGGTGGGCGTCGCCCTGCCCGTCCTCGTCGAGGGCGGTGGTGGGGGCATGGTGGTACTCGACGGTCTCCTCGAACACCTCGTCGCCCGCGGCCTCGACCACCGTCGCGCCCTCGGCCGCGTGGGCCAGGACCTTGTCGCGGCACGGCCTCGGCCGCGGCCAGCACGGCGCTCCCCGAGATCCAGGTCTGGCGGCTGGCCGAGCGTCGATCCGGCCGAGCCGATGGAGGTGTCGGCCGGGGCCAGGACGACCTCGTCCACGCCCAGCACCTCGCGGGTGATCTGCTGGGCGAGGGTCACGAACCCCTGCCCGATCTCGGCGCAGGCGCAGGTCACGGTGGCCACCCCGTCCGCCAGTCGCACCCGCGCCGTCGAGTAGTCGTCGTAGCCCTCGGCGAAGCCGATGTTCTTGAACCCGACCGCGAACCCGACGCCGCGCCGGACGTCGTCGGCGCTCGGTCGTGCGCCCGCACGCCGCCGGGCAGGCCGAGGGGATCGGTCGACCGCGCCGGGTTCGGGCATCGGCACCGCCGCGCAGGTGCGGATCACCTCGGCCACGGGCGCGGCGCCGGTGAGCATCTGCCCGGTGACGAGCCGATCGCCCGGGGCCAGGGCGTTGTGCAGTCGCAGGTCGACGCGATCCATCCCGAGGGCGTCGGCCAACTTGTCCATCTGGGCCTCGTGGCCGATGCAGGTCTGCACGGCTCCGAAGCCGCGCATGGCGCCACACGGCGGGTTGTTGGTGCGCACGCCCCAGCCCTCGATGTGAGCGTTGGGCACCCGGTACGGGCCGGCGGCGAAGCACGAACCGTTCGTGACCACCGCCGCCGACGTCGAGGCGTAGGCGCCCGCCGTCGAACCACAGGCGGGCCTCGACCTTGACAAGCGTGCCGTCGCGTCGCCGCCGTGTGGCGGTACCACATGTGGGCCGGGTGGCGATGGACGTGACCGAAGAAGGACTCCTCGCGGTTGTAGACCATCTTCACCGGGCGGCCGGTGTGCAGGGCCAGCAGGGCCAGGTGGATCTGCAGGCTCACGTCCTCGCGGGCCCCGAAGGCGCCGCCGACGCCGGCCAGCTGGATGCGCATCTTCTCGGGGGGCAGCCCGAGGCAGGCCGACACCTGGTCGAGGTCGTTGTGCAGCGCCTGGGTGCACACGAACAGGTCGACGCCGCCGTCGTCGGTGGGGATGGCCAGGCCGGCCTCGGTGCCGAGCGGGGCCTGGTCCTGCATCCCGACGTCGTAGGTGCCCTCGACGACGACGGGACCGGTGGCGTCGATGTCGCCATGACGGATGACGAGGTGGCGGAACACGTTGCCGTCGGGGTGGATCGGTGGGGCGTCGGCGGCGATGAGCGAGTCGACGAGCGGCGTGAGCGGTTCGTAGCTCACGCGGATGGCGGCGGCGGCGCGGCGGGCCGTCTCGGGGTGGTCGGCGGCCACGACGGCGACGGGCTCGCCCATGAACCGCACCTGGTCGCGGGCCAGCACCGGCTGGTCCGGTGATTCGAGGCCGTAGGTCGGCGAGCCGGGCACGTCGTCGGCGGTGAGCACGGCGTAGACCCCGCCGATCCGCAGCGCCGGGCCGATGTCCACCGACGTGATCCGGGCGTGGGGATGAGGCGAGCGCAGCGTGTGGCCCCACAGCATGCCCTCGGCGAACAGGTCCGAGCCGAACGCGAACCGGCCCTGGACCTTGGGCACGCCGTCGGGTCGGCGGGGCCGACTCGCCGAGCCCCGATCCCCGGGTCGACGGGGGCTGACCGGCTCGACGAGGATGTCGCTGCTCATGACGGGCTCGATCCGCGGCGGCCTCGCACGGCGACGCGCACCGCCTCGATCACCCGTCCGTAGCCGGTGCAGCGGCACAGGTTGCCGCTGATCGCCTCGCGGATCGCCAGGTCGTCGGGCTGGGGATCGTGGTCCAGCAGGTCGTGCACGGCCATCACCAGGCCCGGGCGTGCAGAACCCGCACTGCACGGCGCCGGCGTCGACGAAGGCCTTCTGCACGTCCGACAGCACGCCGTCGGGCGCCATGGCTTCGACGGTCACGATGTCGCGGTCGATGACCGACGCCGCCAGCACGAGGCACGAGCACACGAGGGCCCCGTCCACCAGCACCGAGCACGAGCCGCATTCGCCCTGTTCGCACGCGTTCTTGGCGCCCGGCAGCCCGAGGCGCTCGCGCAGCACGTACAGCAGGCTCTCGCCCAACCACGAGTCATCGACGGTGAGCTCGGTCGCGTTCACGCGCAGGGCGTAGCGCGACGGCACCTCGTGGACCGTCATCTGGGGAACATCCGCATCAGGGCCCGACGGGCCAGCACGCCCACACAGTGGCGACGGTAGGCGGCGGTGGAGCGGTGGTCGTCGATGGGGCGGGCGGCCGACGCCACCAGGTCGCCGAAGGTCTCATACGTACGCGGGTCCTCGACGGTCAGGTTGTCCCAGTCGATGTGGTCGCCGACCCACGCTTCGGCCTCGGGCGCTCGCAGCGCCGTGGGCCCGACCGACCCCAGACCGACCCGCACGGCGCGAGCGGCTCGGTCGGTCACGACGGCGACGTTGGCCACGGCGATGACCATGGCGTTGCGGGTGCCGACCTTGAGGAACTCCTGAGGCCCGTCGAGCACCGGGACGCGGGCGGCGACGATGAGCTCGTCGGGCTGGCGAGCCGTCCGCTTCGGAGCGACGCAGAACTGCTCGAACGGCACCTCGCGCTGGCCGGAAGCCGAGCGCAGCACGACGACAGCTTCGAGGGCGGCCAGCACACCCAGGGTGTCACCGGCGGGCGAGCAGGTCCCGAGGTTGCCGCCGAGGGTGCCGGCGTTGCGGATCTGCGGTGACCCGACGGTGCGGGCCGCCTGGGCCAGGGCGGGCACGAGCGTGGCCAGCTCGGGCTGGCCGAGCTGGGCGTAGGTCAGCCCGGCGCCCAGCACGAGGGTGTCGCCGTCGCGGGTCCATCGGCGCAGCTCGTCGAGGCGGTCGAGGGCGATGACGGTCCCGAGCGGGTGGCGCCCGGCGTTGACCCCGACCATCAGGTCCGTGCCCCCCGCCAGCAGCTCGGCGTCGCCGTGGGCGGCCAGATCGGCACAGGCCTCGTCGAGCGAGCGGGGGAGAAGGACGGTCATCCCCATGATTGTCGAAGCGATTTCAACAGTTTGTCAACGTTGCCGACCCCGTTCCGCCCACCTTTCACGCAGCGGAAACGTCCTGGTGGCACGGGCCGGCGTTAGCTTCAGGTGCACATGTCGGACCAACTCGAGTACAGCTCGGCGCCCGGGCGCTGGGTCATCGTGGCCGCCGTGGCCGGCTCGGGCGTCGCCGCCATCGACTCGACGGTCGTCGGCATCGCCCTGCCCGACATCGGCAAGTCGTTCCACGCCGATCTCGGCACCCTCCAGTGGGTGGTCACCGGGTACATGCTGACCCTGGCCGCCTTCTTGTTGCTGGGCGGGGCACTGGGCGACCGGATCGGGCGGGCCCGGATCTTCATGGTCGGGGTGGCCTGGTTCGCGGTGGCGTCGGCCCTGTGCGGCCTGGCGCCCAACGCTGCGGTGCTCGTGGCGGCGCGGGTCCTGCAGGGCATCGGAGCCGCCCTGTTGGCGCCGGCCAGCCTGGCCATCCTCCAGGCCTCGTTCCGGGCCGACGATCGGGCTCGAGCCATCGGGGCCTGGTCGGGTCTGGGCGGTCTGGCCACCGCCGCCGGTCCGTTGCTCGGCGGCTACCTGATCTCGATCGGATCCTGGCGATGGGTGTTCTTCATCAACCTCCCGGTCGCCGCCGTCGTGATCGCCATCACGGTGCGCCACGTCCCGGAGACGCGCGATCCGGAGGCCACGGGGCGCCTCGACGTCACGGGTGCCGCCCTGGCCGTGCTCTGGCTCACCAGCATCACCTACGCGCTGATCGAGGGACCATCGAGGGGATGGACCTCGCCGGTCGTCGCCGGCTGCCTCGTCGTCGGCGTGGGCGGGCTCGTCTCGTTCCTGCTCGTCGAGCACGCCGCGGCTCATCCGATGCTCCCGCTCACCATGTTCCGCGAGCGCCAGTTCAGCGCGGCCAACGCCGTGACCTTCACCGTCTATGCCGCCCTCGGGGGCGCGCTGTTCCTGCTGCCGGTCGAACGGCAGGTCGTGGCCGGCTACACCCCGCTCGAAGCAGGCCTGACCCTCGTCCCGGTCACCCTCATCATGTTGGTGTTCTCGGCCCGCTCTGGGCGGCTGGCCACGCGCATCGGACCGCGCCTGCAGATGAGCGCCGGTCCCATGGTCGTGGCGGCTGGCCTGGTCATGTTGTCGAGGATGCCCGCCGGCGGCAGCTACGTGGCCGACGTGCTGCCCGCCATCTTGGTGTTCGGCGCCGGGCTGGCCATCACGGTCGCACCGCTCACCTCGACGGCCATGGGGGCCGCCCCGTCCGAGCACGCCGGCGTGGCCTCGGCGGTCAACAACGTCGTCGCTCGCACGGCGGGGCTGCTGGCGGTGGCCATCCTGCCCTTCCTCGCCGGACTCACCGCCCATGACTTCCTCGACCCGGTCGCACTGGCCGCGGGGTTCCACACGGCGTTGCTCATCGCCGCTGGGACGTGCCTGGCCGGTGGCCTCCTGGCCGTGCTCACCATCCGCAACCCCGCCAAGCCCACGCTCGAACCCGAGCCGGACCAGCGCGAGCTGCTTGTCGGCCAACACCCACTGCGCGCTCGACGCCACCCCGCTGCACGCGACCTAGCCGCGACCGAGTGTTCATGGGCCGGGTGGTGGTCGGCCGAGGTGGCGTTGGCTGTGGAGGATGTGGCCGGTGGGGGTGGTCCAGGTGAAGTGTTGGTCGGGGGTGGTGGTCATGGTCCAGCCGTGGCGGTGGGTGATGCCGTGGTGGCGGCGGCACAGCAGGGCGAGGTTGGCGATGTCGGTGGGGCCGCCGTGTTCGTACCAGTCGACGTGGTGGGCGTCGCACCATGACACCGGGGCGTCACAGCCGGGGAACACGCAGCCGCCGTCTCGGATGGCCAGGGCCCGGCGCTGGGCCGGGGTGGCCAGCCGCACGCTTTGGCCGAGGTCGAGGGGCACGCCGAGGGAGTCGACGATGAGCGTGGTGACGCCGGCGTCACACAGCAGGTGTTGGTAGCGCTCGAGGGTGGTGAGCCGATCCCCGTCGACGGTGAACAACCCGGGCCCGGATCGTCGACGCCGAACCAGTCCGGCAGGACGTAGCGACGGGGTTCGTGCGAGCCGTGGGGCGTCGTCCGGTCGTCGTCGTCGTTCGGCTCGACGCGAGCGGCCGGGGCGTCGTCCACCCGTCGTCGTTGTCGTCCTGCGACGCTTCGTCGTGTCCGGTCTGCGAGCTCTGGGTGCGGATGACCAGGGTGACGTCGGGGTGGGGGGCTCGGGTGGTGGCGGGGTCGGTGGCCAGTCCGGCCCGGCACAGTTCGGCCAACGCCAGGGCGAGCAGCGTGGAACGCGACGGGCATGTCGACGTCGTCGGTCTGGTTGTGGTCGTGGCGGTAGCGGCGGGCCAGTTCGTCGGCCTTGAGGTTGAGGGCCTGGGCCACCACCAGGGCGTTCTCACCCACCAGCTCCCCGGAGATCACGAGTCGGGCGTCGCCGACCAGGCTGGCGTGCAACGTGTTGGCGGCCAGGTCCTGGTTCGGGTCATAGCCCCCGTCCTGATCCAACAGTTCGACCAACACGGTCAGGTCTCGTTTCCAGATCTCGAACGGGCAGTGCTGCGCCGCCTCCACCAACTCGGCTTCCAGATCGGCGATCAGGTCCCCGACCCGAGGATTGGCCGCCGCGTCGCCCAGGGCGTTGGCATGGGCCAGACCGATGCGGCCTTGCGACAACGCGGCGTCGACCGCCCACAGCTTGCGCAGCCGGGTGCCCAACCGCACCCGCGCCCGACACGCAGCCCGCGGCGCACCCGTCTCGGTTGCGACCCACGATGCGGTCCCCACCCCGAAATCCCGATCACACACCCCCCGTGCACTCGAGCTCGGCCAACACATGGGCCTCGGCCGCATCCAGACCGGCCCGAGCCCGAGCCACGACGCTTCACTGCCTCGACACAACTCGTCGTCCGACGCGAAGGTCAGGTCCTCCAGCGCCGCCTTCTGGCACCGATCCTCGAGGTCGACCACATCGAACATGCGTCCATGCTATCCACCCTCAACCACGGGCAACAACACAAATACACTGTAAATCTCGAAAATATGTTCGATCAGACAGAGCTGACACCCGTGTCAGGTGCCCACGTGAGGCGACGTAGCATCGGGCCATGCCGACCGATCCGACCGTGGCCGATGAGCTCGTCGCCTCCCTGCGCAGCTGGGTGGTCAACGAGGTCCTGGACGTTGCCTCCGCCTACGAGCACGCCGACGAGTTCCCCGAGCCGCTGGTCGCCCAGATGCGCGCCATGGGTCTGTTCGGAGCCACCATCCCCGAGGCCTATGGCGGGCTCGATCTCGACACGCTGACCTACGCCCGGGTCGTCGAAGAGTTGTCGGCCGGGTGGATGTCGCTGTCGGGCGTGCTCAACACCCACATGATCGGGGCCAACCTGATCAAGCGGTTCGGCACCGACGAGCAGAAGGAGCGGTGGCTCCCGGCGATGGCCACCGGCGAGGTGCGGGGCGCTTTCTCGCTGTCCGAGCCCGACGCCGGCAGCGATACCAAGGCGTTGCGCTGCAAGGCCACCCGCGACGGCGACACCTACATCATCGACGGCACCAAGATGTGGGTGACCAACGGCGAGCGGGCCGGTCTGGTGGCGCTGGCGGCGCGGACGCCCGAGGGCATCACCTGCTTCATCGTCGAGAAGGAGCCCGGTCCCAAGTTCGAGGGCATCTCGGTGAGCAGGCACATCGGCAAGCTCGGATACAAGGGGCTCGAGACCGTCGAGATGGTCTATGACGGCCATCGGGTGCCGGCGGCGAACGTGCTCGGGGGCGAGCAGTGGCTCGGCCGGGGCCTGCACCTCATCCTGAGCTCGCTCGAGTTGGGTCGCGTCAACGTCGCGTCGCGGGGGGTTGGCGTGGCTCGGGCCGCGTTCGAGGCGTCGATCAAGTACGCGCAGCAGCGCGAGACCTTCGGCGTGCCCATCGCATCCCACCAAGCCATCCAGTTCAAGCTGGCTGACATGGCGACCAAGCTCGAGGCGGCGCGTCTGCTCGTGCACAGCGCGGCGCGCAAGATCGACAACGGCGAGCGCGCCGATGTCGAGGCGGGGATGGCCAAGCTGTTCGCCTCGGAGACGGCCTTCGAGAACGCGACCGAGGCCATGCGCATCCACGGGGGCTACGGCTACACGACCGAGCTGCCGATCGAGCGCTACTACCGCGACGCGCCGCTGATGATCATCGGTGAGGGCACGAACGAGATCCAACGGATGGTGATCGCGCGCGGCCTGCTGTCGCGCTACGCCGAGAGCTGAGCAGCCCCGTCGCGGAGGTCGATGGCCGGCTCGTCGGGCGACGGGCGCCATCGACGAAGGGCGGCATCGAGGGCGATGCCGAAGCCGATGCAACAGACCAGGTCGAAGGGGGCTCGCAGTCGCGGGGCGGCGATGAACGCCAGGCTGGCCAGCGTGAAGTAGCCGAGCATGAGGATCATGAGCACGACCAGCGGATCGCGACGGCGGAGCACGAGGCCCACCAGTCCGATCGCGGTGACGACATAGAAGATGGGGAGCGTCCACGTGCGGAACGACCAGTCGCGCCCGTCCCAGATCTCGGCCATCCGGTTGACCGACGGGGTCAGCTCGAGGTATTCGCCGAGGTTGCGCGTGACCACCGGAACGACCTGGCCCGGGTCGTCGCGCAGCGAACGCAGGCCGAGTTGCTGAAGCTCGCGCTGCCAGGTGACCTCGTTGAACTGGCCGAGCCGGTAGGCCTTGAACGCGCGGGTCGAAGACGGGGTCGACGAACCCCTGTTGCTGGCGAGCCGCGGGCGAGTAGATCGCGGCCATGTTGTATCCGTTGGACGTGACCAGCACGGGCGACGCCGACCTGGATCCAGTTGCGCACGATCCAGGGCGCGACGACGACCCCGGCCACGATCATGAACTGAAGGCAACGCTTCCAGCCGACCTGCCAGACGCAGCCAGACAGCGAGGACCAGAGCCAGGCCCTGGGCCGAGGGGCGGGCCAGGATGAGCAGGCCGCCCAGCACGCCTCCGAGGATCAGTCGCTGGTTACCGAGCGCCAGCACGAGAGCCAGGAGCAGCAGCAGCGAAATGGGCTCGGCCAGCAGCACGACGTCGTTGGCGATGAGCGGGGGATACAGCGCCACGGCCAGTCCGGCAATGAGGCCGGCCCGCGGCGTGGCCACCATGCGTCCGACCCGCATGGTGAGGATGACGACGCCGACACCGATCACGAGGCTGAGCATCCGGCCGGCGACGAGCGACGATCCCGTCAGCCAGAACACGCCCCCCAGCAGCATCGGGTACACCGGAGGGCGAAAGGCCGTGGGGTGCGTGAAGATCTGGGGATAGGTCTGGTCGAAGCCCCGTCCGGTGGCCAGGTTGTGGGCGATCTCGCGGTACTGGCCGGCATCGCTCAGCGGCACGTAGTGGGGCGTCACCAGGACCCAGTACAAGATCCGCGCCCCGATGGCTATGGCGACCACGACCAGGGCCTGGCGGGTCGCCGGCGACAGGGCCCGGCGTCGTTGAGGCCGGTGCTCGGTCTGGTCCGCGCCAACCAGGGGTGGGGATGATTCCGAACGGTTCGGCCCGGGGCCGACCCGAGGCGCTGCCACGAGGCACCCTAACTCCCGGGGACACCGACTCCGGCGGATGCGAGTCGGGTGCGGGCTAGCGGTAGGGACGGGTGGGCGCCAGGGGAGCGCCGACCAACTGGCGGGCGAAGCGGTCGGCGACCGACACCAGTGTGAGGGTCGGGTTGTAGCCGGCCGAGGTCGGGAACACCGACGAATCGGCGACGAGCACGTTGTCGACGTCCCACAGCCGCCCCTCGGGTCCCACCACGCTCGTGGTCGGATCCGTGCCCATCCGGCACGTCCCCATGATGTGATAGCTCTCCGGCGTGTCGGCGGTCGGTGAGCCGTCGTCCGCCAGTCGAGGCGACGTCGTGGTGATGACCCACTCGGCGCCGGCGTCTCGGAGGATCGCCTCGTGCAGGGGCGCCACGTGGGCCGACAGCACGAGCTCGTGGCGGTGCGGTCGATAGGTGACACGACCGGCGGGCAGCCCCCACGCGTCGGTCACGCTCGGATCGAGATCGACCCGGTTGGTGGGTTGGGCCAGATCCTCGCCCTGCAGCGTGAACACCCAGAGCCGGTCGCGCAGCGACGAGTCGCGCATGGCCGCGCCGTGGTGGCGGCCCGATCCGTAGAGCTTGGCCTCGGCGACGGGCTGGTTGCCGCCGCCGTGCTCGGTCAGCCCGCCCCGCATCCACGGCAGGCCGGCGTCACGTGCCGCCGCCCGCTGCGCCTCGTCGCCGACGATGGAGTCGTCGTGGGCCGCCGTCACGCACCGGCCGCGCATGGTGTGGAGGCGGAACGGGAACTGCCCGACGGTCAGGGTCTGGAAGTGGAACATGAGGTTGCGCCCGACCAGGCCCGACGAGTTGCCGAGCTCCTGGCCGAGCAGCAGCCGCGGCGTCTCGAAGGCGCCCGCCGCCAACACGACGTGGTCGGCCCGCACCTCGCGCTCGACGCGGTCGGCGTCGAGGTAGCGCACGCCCGTCGCTCGGCGTCCGGAGGCGTCGAGGGTGACGCCGACGACACGCGATTCCGGGCGGATCTGGCAGCGCCCGGTGTGCAGGGCGCGCCTCAAGAGGGCGACCGGATCACCCTTGGCGTCGATCGGGCATCCGTACCAGCCGCAGAAGCCGCAGTTGTTGCAGGCCGGACGGCCGTCGTAGGGGACCGAGTTGATGCCGGTCGGCGCCCGGTAGGGGTGCAGTCCGGCCCGTTCGGCGGCGGCCATCGAGAGGGTGGCGCCGTACATGTCGGGACCCGGCGGCATCGGGTAGGGGGCCGACCGCCAGGGCGCGAACGGGTTGGTCTCCTCGCCGGCCACGCCCACGACGCGCTCGACCTCGGCGTAGTGCGGCTCGAGGTCGGCGTAGGTGAACGGCCAGTCGGCCACGTCGGCGCCGTCGATCGGACCGAACGTCGAGCGAACGCGGAAGTCGTCCTCGCGCAGGCGCGGCATCTTGGCGTCGGCGTGGTAGCCGCCGCCGCCGACGGTCGACGGGAGCGAGTTCACGTGGCCGACGACCAGGTGGTCGCCGTCGTCCGGACCAGTTCGGTAGGTGCGCGGCTCGACCAGGGGGTCAGGGCCGAGCAGGTGGCGGTGGATCAGCTTGACCTCGTCGTTCGACAGGTGGCCGAGGGGGCCGTAGGGCGGATCGAGCGAGATCAGGTGGTTGCGACCCTTCTCGAGCATGATCACCGACCAGCCCGCTTCGGTGAGGACGTGGGCCACGGCCGAGCCGGCCGGACCCGTCCCGACGATCACCGCATCCGCGTCTCGATCCGTCATGCCGGGTAGGTGACCTCGGCGTCGGTCCAGCCGCGGGGTTGGACGTCGCCGTCGAAGGCGATGGCCGTCCACGCGTGGCGGTCCTGGTTGCCGCCGTAGACCGGGTCGCCGTAGAGCGCTTCGCAGGCGTGCTCGAAGAGCAGGATCCGAAAGTCGCGATCGAGGGTGTCGCGCAGGCGCGCCTTCCGGGTGTCGGGGTCGAGCTCGGCGAAGTCGCCGCCGAGAGCGGCCAGCCCGGTGCGGTAGCGCTCCTGCCAGCCGATGACCGCGCCGTTGAACTCGCGCTCGGGCCGGTCCTGGGATCCCTCGATGCGGATCCGCCAGGCCAGCTCGTCGAGCGCACCCAGCGCGAGCCACTGGTCGAAGCCCGGCTCGCCGCCGGCGCGGCCCGAGAAGGGTCCGCCGGCCCAGATGCGGGGCGGGTCGAAGGTGAACGCCCCCAGGAGCTGGTCGACGTAGTCGGCGCCACCCATCTCGCCCGCCCCTGGGCTCGTGCCGTCGCCCGGGAGCACCACGTCGAGCGCTGCGCTCAACGTGCGGTGTTCGTCGTCGGTGAGCCAGATCGTCACGATTCCGGGCCGCCGGGGGTCAGCTCGAACGTGGCGCCCACCCCGACTCCGACGCGATGACCCGGCGCGACCGACACTCCAGAAACCCCCTGTTCGTCCCCCAAACCTGACGTGTGCGTCAGTCAGCGTACCGCTTCGCCCCGACGCCGAGCAGGTTGAGCAGCGCCGGTTGATGCCGGTGAATCGGGCCGCGGGGCGGCTACCTCGATCTTCATCTGCCGTCACGAGAAGGTGCCGTGGTCGACGATCTGGCCGACCCTGCGCCACTACGAGTGAGCTAGAAGGCCGTCCGGCCGACGCCGATCCCGCTTCCGCTCTGCATCACCGTCACCGCTGAGACGTCGTCGGGCACCTGGACGAGGCCGAACAGGTACGAGTGGTGGCCCGCGACGATCACGGACTGCTCGCCGCCGAGCGGTGTCGTGTCGGTGCCCTGGCGGGTGAACACCAGAGGCGCGGGCTGGCGGCTCACGGCCACGACCACCCAGTGACCGTCGACCACGACGCCGGTGGCGCTGAGCGACTCGGCTTCAGACAATCCGACCGCCGTGACCAGCTGGCAGACGGTCGACGTGGTCGTCGTGTCCACGCAGAGGATGCCGACGTTGTGTCCACCGTCGCGGAGCTCGAGGTGGCCGCTCGGTAGGTCCGCGGCCGCGATCAGCGAGTCAGCGTGCAGGCGAGCACTGATCTCGGCGCGCTGGGTACTCAAGCCGGCGAAGTCGGTCAGCTCGACGCTGGCCGCGATGTGCTTTGCCGCATCGAGGTCGAGCGTCCGGCCATCCCCAGACCGCACCTCGACCATGCCGCCGTGAGGCCAGGCCTGGATGTACACGTCGTTCTGGATGCCACTGGCTCCGGCATCTGACCCCAGTGACCCGTAGGCCGAGGCGGAACCGTCCGCATTGCGAGACCCGTCGAACCAGGTGTCGGCGAATCCCGACTCGTGGACGGCGTCGCAGCGACCGATGCCCTCGGGACAGGTCGTGATGGCCAGGTATCGGCCACTTGCTGGGTCCTCATAGGTGAGCTCGGTCTGGACTCCCGATCCGCTGTAGTGCGCCGCGGTGGGGGCGACCAGTGTGGTGAGGTCGGAACCGGATGGTGCGGCGAAGCCACTCGAAGCCGTCTGGTCGATCCACGTGAGGCTGTTGACGAAGTCGAGGGCCGCCCGTGACGACAGATCCTTGAAGCTGGCCGTGACGAGGACGCCGCGCTCGGACCAGATCAGCTCGTTGTGCGCTCCGGTGACCGGCTCGAGTGACGTCGAGCTGTCCGAGCTCACCTCGGTCGCCTGATGGTCAGCCATGAAGAGCTGGCCCGACTGGCCACGAACGGTCTGAACGATGCCATCGGTCGGACGGTCCTGGGCGGACCTTCCGGTCTGGATCCTGATGTCGACCTTGGGCCGGTCGTCGGTGCCGAAGAGCTGCGTGGTGAAGTCGGGCGTGTCTGATCCGTTCGGGAACACGCCGCCCGGTCCCGGCTGGTGGGCCGAGACGGCGATGAGCTGCATGCCCGGTGGCATCCAGATCGGACGCAACGCGCTGTCGGGCCCGGTGGCGGTGATGGAGGCCACATCGAGGCCACCGCGGCGGTGGCTCGAGCGAGACGTGGCCACGACCAGCGTGCCGACCAGCAGGGCGAACAAGGTCACCGCGGCGACAGCCAGCCAAACCCGATGACTCGGCCGGCGCCGGTCGGTCGGCAACCGGGTGTTGTCCGGATCGCGCCGCGCGTCGCTCAGATCGACGACGACAGGATCGGGCCGGACCTCGGCCACCGGGGGCGAGTCAATGCCCACGAGCGCCCTCCCATGGTCGGACGGCAGGTCGATCGGCCGCATCTGGCCCTCGACCCAGGTGGCGTACTGGCTGATCTGATCCTGGAAGTCAAGCATCGGTTCCCGTCCCTACCTTCAGATGGGCTCGCAAATGATCGAGGCCGCGAGCGCGGTGGTTGCGGACTGTCGAGATCGAGATGTCGAGCAGGCGGGCGACCTCGGTGAGGCCCCACCCGAACCCGTCGACGAGCCACACGACTTGGCGTTGCATCTCGGTCAGCTGCCCGAGCGCCTCGATCAGTTGCGGCTCCACATCGGGCAGCTCGGTCGGCGCAGGGGCGGGCAGCAGCGGGCCCGGCCCTGGCGGACGGTGGCTGACCCGCCGACGGGCCATGACGTAGAGGTAGCCCTGCGGGTTGTCGAGCCCTCGTACCCGGTCCCAGTGCTGCCAGGCGTACACGAGCGTGTCGCTCGTCGCGTCGTGGGCCCCATCGAGTCCCGCCACCGGTATGAGGGCCTGGCAGAGCCGTCGGCCGTACTCGGTGGCGAACCGCCTGAAACCCTGGTCGTCGTCAGCCACACCTGTCTCCCGATTCCGTCGCTCACCCAGGGAAAGGGGGTCGGCCCGACCGAAGTGTCACATGGCGGGCCCAGGCCTGTCGCGAGAACGGAGTCCGCCGGCAAGGGAACAGTGGTCTACGAAGCCCTCGTCGCCCTCAACCATCGTTGCTCCCGGTCCGTCGCTCACCCAGGAAGGGGGACCGCGCCCGCGAATGTGTGACAGGGGCCTCTGGCCGGGTCTCCCGGTCAGCTCATCCAGGTGTGCTCACGGATGTAGCCGTAGACGTTGGTGAAGTCGCGGCGGGCCTTCTCGGGGAGCTCGACCACGCCGCCGAGCAGCTTGGCCCCCCAGAAGATCTGGGCGTTGTGCTCGACCACGAGCGCGGAGTGCAGTGCATCGTCGACCGACTTGCCGATGGCGACCAGGCCGTGGTTGGCCATCAGCGCCGCCGACCGGTCCTTCAGCTTGTCGGCCACCTCGGGTCCGAGGCCGTCGCTGCCCGATCCGAAGTACTCGCACACCGGGACCTCGCCTCCGATGTAGACGACGAACTCGTCGATGGCGGCGGGGATCGGCTGGCGGGCGACGGCGAACATCGACGCGTACTTGGCGTGGCAGTGCACCACCGCCCCGACCTCGGGGTAGGCGGCCAGGGCCGACAGGTGGACGGCCTTCTCCGACGTCGGCGAGCGGTGCCCGGCCACGACCTCACCGTCGAGATCGACGACCACGAGATCGTCGAGGGTCATGGCCTCGTAGCTGAGCGAGGACGGCGTCAGCACGACCGTGCCGTCGTCGACGCGACCCGAGACGTTGCCGGCGGTGCCTTCGACGAGGCCGCGGGCGTGCATGTGCTTGGCCGCGGCCAGCACCGAGTCGCGCACCTCGGCCAGCGGGCGCCCGTTCACCTTCACGTCGGCGTCGGTCGCGACGTCCGAGTCGGATGCGGTCATGGCAGGACCTCCGGGTTGACGCAGTGGATCGGACGCTCGCCGGCCAGGATGGCGCGGACGTCCTCGGCGATCATGGTCGTGTGGTTGACCTCGGTGTCATAGGTCGCGCCGCCGATGTGGGGCGTCAGCACGACGTTGTCCATGTCGAGCAGCGGGTGACCGGCGGGCAGGTGCTCGCCGTCGAAGTGATCGAGGCCGGCGCCGGCCAGGTGGCCCGACTGCAGCGCCGCCACCAGCGCGTCGAGATCGTGCAGCGCGGCTCGGGCTGAGTTCAGGTAGAAGGCGCCGTCGGCGCATCGCCTCGAACTGGGCGGCGCCCATCATGGCCAGGGTCTCGGGCGTCGGTGCCGCGTGCATCGACACGACGTCGGCCTCGGCCAACATGGCTTCGAGCGAGTCGTGGGTGGCGTCGTCCGAGTAGGGATCGAAGGCGATGACGTTCATGCCGAGCCCTTCGAGGCGCCAGCGCACGGCCCGACCGACCGCGCCCAGACCGACGAGACCGGCGGTGCGGCCGGCGATCTGCCAGGCGCGGTAGCGCTGGTAGGGGATCGAGCCGTTGGCGAAGATCTCGTTCGAGCGCGACGTCGCGATCACCCGGCAGCAGGTGGCGCGTGACG
Source organism: uncultured Microthrixaceae bacterium (assembly GCA_963734965.1). Classification (GTDB taxonomy): domain Bacteria; phylum Actinomycetota; class Acidimicrobiia; order Acidimicrobiales; family Acidimicrobilacustridaceae; genus UBA4742. The sequence goes on from CAVTJK010000003.1 coordinate 1,482,323, forward strand.
GCCATGAGCAAGGCGACGGTCAGCTCGGCCACGCCATCGGCGTTGCGCCCCGGAGTGCGCAGCACAGGGATGCCCTTGGCCGTGGCCGCGGCCACGTCGACGTTGGTCGGATCGCCTCGCGTCGAGCCGATCACCCGCAGCGGGCGATCGAGCACCTCGCCGGCCACGAAGTCGGCTTCGCACACCAGCACCGTCGCCCCCACCTCGTCGACCCGCTCGGCCAGCTTGGCCCCGTCCCAGATGCGCAGCGGGTGCTGGTCGATCCACGGGTCGTACACGACCTCGCAGATCTGGCGCAGGGCGTCGAGGCCGGGTCCCCGACACGAGGCCGTCACCAGGGCGACGGGGCGGTCATCCGACGTCTCGCCCAAACCTGACATGGGCGTCACCTTAGAGGACGGATCCAGACTTCAGGTCGGTGGAGCTATGGTCGATACCTGACACGCATGTCAGGTAAGCGAGGGAAGACGTTGGACACGATCCAAGGCAGTGGAACCGGCGTAGCCGACGACGATCCCTTCGAGGATTTCAATCGGGCCATGGGGGCCGACGGCGCGGCGTCGCCCTATCCGGGCTTCATCGATGCCCGGGCGCTGGCTCCGGTGCACGGTTCGGGTCTCGACCTCGAGGAAGGGTGGGACACCGGCGGCCCGGTGTTCACCGCCTACAGCTTCGAGGCCGTGCAGGCGGTCCTGGGGGACGGCGAGACGTTCAGCTCGGCCGGCTACGGCGAGGTCATGGGCGTCGTGATGGGCCGCTCGATCCTCGAGATGGACGAGCCCGAGCACCGCACCTATCGGTCGATCCTGCAGCAGGCGTTCACCCGTCAGGAGATGGCGCGCTGGGAGGTCGAGCTGGTCTCGCCTCTGATCAACGACCTGGTCGACCGCTTCATCGACGACGGCCACGCCGACCTCGTGCGCCAGCTGCTGTTCCCCTTCCCCGTCGCGGTGATCGCGGCACTGCTCGGGTTGCCGCCCGAGGACCTCCCCGAGTTCCATCGCCTGGCCGTCGAGCTCATCGGCGTGACCGTCGACTGGGACCGTTCGGTCGCGTCGTCGGCCAAGTTGCGCGAGTACTTCGTCGACATCGTCGCCGAGCGACGCGTGCACCCGGCCGACGACATGATCTCGGTGCTGGCGACGGCCGAACAGGACGGCCAGAAGCTCACCGATGAGGAGATCTTCTCGTTCCTGCGCCTGCTGCTGCCGGCCGGAGCCGAGACCACCTACCGCTCGTCCTCGAACCTGCTCTACGGGCTGCTCACCCATCGTGACCAGTTCGATGCGGTCGTCGCCGACCGTGGGCTGTTGCCCCAGGCCATCGAAGAGGGCATCCGCTGGGAACCGCCCCTGCTGATCATCGCCCGAGGCGCCACCCGCGACACCGAGGTGTGCGGGGTGCGGATCCCGGCCGGGTCGAGCGTCATCGTGAGCCTCGGCGCCGCCAACCACGACGAGTCGCGCTGGCCCAACGCCGAAGCCTTCGACATCTTCCGCGAGCGCCGACCCCACATCGGGTTCGCCCACGGTCCCCACATGTGCCTCGGGATGCACCTGGCCCGCATGGAGACCCAGGTCGTGCTGAACACCCTGTTCGACCGGCTGCCGGGGCTCCGCCTCGATCCCGACGCCGCCGATCACTACATCTCCGGCAGCCTCTTCCGCGCCCCACCCCGCCTCGAGGTCATCTGGGACTGACGGCGCCCCCGCCGATCGCCCTTGCGATCAGTCCGAGAGTCGGGCCTGCAGGGCGCGCTTGTCGACCTTCTCCATGGGCGTGAGCGGCAGCTCGTCGACCAGCTCGATGCGTTCGGGGAGCTTGTGGTGGGCCAGCTGGCCGGCGGCGAAGGCGCGCAGCTGATCGAGGCTCGGGGGTTCGGCTGGGTCGATCGCGACCACGACAGCCAGGCCGACCTCACCCATGACGTCGTCGGGCCGGGAGATCACGGCCACGTCGCGCACAGCCGGGTGGGCGGCCAGCACGGCCTCGACCTCCATCGGGTACACGTTGTAGCCGCCCCGCACGTACATCTCCTTGGCCCGGCCGACCAGGCGGAGGCGACCGGCGTCGTCGAGCCGGCCGAGGTCGCCCGTGCGCACGAACCGGTCGGCCCAGAAGGCGGCGGCGGTGGCGTCAGGATCGCGCCAGTAGCCGACCATGACGGCGGGCGAGCGGAGGCACACCTCGCCGACCGCACCCATCGGGACGTCGTGTCCCGTGTCGGGATCGCGCAGGGCCAGCTCGATCCCCGCGTGGGGTCGGCCGACCGAGACGATGGCGTCCTCGGGGGGATCGGTGAAGGCGGTGCCGAGTCCGGTGCCGGCTTCGGTGCACGAGTAGCGCACGGCGACGGGAGCGTCGAGCTGGTCGCGTATCTCGTCGATCAACGCCGGCGTGGCCGGGCCTCCGCCGATCACGACGGCGCGGACGGACGACAGGTCGGTGGCGGCGAAGTCCGGATGGTGGAGCATGAGCGCGATCTGGGTTGGGATGCCCGCCAGCGAGGTCATGCGGTGCTCGGCCGTCATGGCCAGCGCCGGGCCGGCGTGCCAGCGCTCGACGAGATAGGTCGTGCCCCCGCGCATGAGGTTGCCGGCCAACTTGGTCGTAGGACCGAGATGGGCGAGCGAGGTCGAGCCGATGGCCGCGCCACCCCCTCCCCATCTCATCCCGGTGTCGGTCTCGGTGATGAACGCGATCTGACGTCCGCTGAAGACCGCACCCTTGGGGACCCCGGTGGTCCCCGACGTGAACACGATGGCGACGGGCCGGTCGAGGTCGGGCTCGAGCGGTGGTGGGGTGGCGCCGGTCGTGCGCAGGGCGCGCAACAGCGTCTCCGGCCCGTCCCCGGCCTGATCGTCACCGATGGTCAGCATCGGTTGGGCCCGATCGATCACCCGATCGCGCTCGGGCCCGGTCAGGCGGGGATTGACGCCGGCGCAGATCGCGCCGATCTTGGCGCAGGCCAGGTAGGCCACCACGTGGTCGGGTGAGGTGGGCAGGCACAGGGCCACGACATCGCCTTCGGCGACACCAGCTTCGAGCAGGCCGACCGCGACCTCATCCGACAGTCGGTGCAGGTCGGCGTAGGACAAGGACCACCCGGCCGGCGCGACCAGGCAAGTAGCATCGCCCCACCGCTCGGCTGCTTCGCGCGCGACGACGTCGAGCATCAGACCCACAGGAGCATGTTGTGCCCGCTCGTCGAGCGACCAAGACCAAGTCGAAGCCGCGAGCGGCGGCGGGTCGTCCACCTCGGCGTCGAGCGACGGCCGCAACCTCAGGCGCCAGGGCCGGGCCACGCGCGCCAAGCTGCTCGACGCCGCCGTGCCGGCGCTGGCCGACAACGGCTACCACGCCACGCGCGTCGACGACGTCGTGCGCCTGGCCGGCGTCTCGCATGGCACCTTCTACCTCTACTTCGCCAACATGCAGGACCTCTTCCGGGCGTTGGCCATGCAGTGCGCCGACGAGGCGGCGGCGTTGGCCGAGTCGCTCGGTGAGGTCCCGAGTGGACGCGAGGGCTACGACACGCTGCACGACTGGCTCGGTGAGTTCCTGGACTTCTACCGCCGCTACGGGGTCGTCATCCGGGCCTGGGCCGAGAACCAGGTGCTCGATCGCGAGCTGTCGAAGCTGGGCGTCGTCTCGTTCGGGCGCATCGCCATGACGCTGCGGGCGAGCCTCGCGCCCAGGGCCGAGGGTCCGGCGTCGGACGCAGGGGCTCGGCTGATCGAGCTGCGCGCGGATGCTCTGCTGGCCCTGCTCGAGCGCTTCGCCTATGTCGTGACCAGCCGCGACCTGGGATTCGATCCGGACCAGCTGCTCGACGATCTCACCCTCTTGGTCCATCGAGGCTTCTTCCAGCCGATGGCTTCCTAGCGGGCGCATGGCGGGCTCATCGATCTCCTACGAACGGTTCATCTGCAGGCCACCCGGTTGCAGCCCGAACACATTCTTGGCCAAGGCCTGACCGATGCGCGCCGGATCCCACTTGACCGGCTCGCCCTTGACCTCGTTGGCCACGCTGGGTCCGATGTTCCAGCCCAGGTAGTGGGCGATCTCGTTGCCCACGGCCCGGAAGACCTGGCCCGACACGAGCGACGACTCGTCCGACGCCAACCAGGCGACCATGGGCGCCGAGTTGCCGGGGTTGAGGCGCTCGTACTCGCCGTCGTCGACCTCGTTGGCCTCGCGGATCGGGATGCTCGGCATGGCGTCGTTGACCATGCGGGTGGCGCCCCCCGGAGCGATGGCGTTGGCCCGCACGCCGAAGCGGGCCCCTTCGAGGGCGGTGATCACCGTCAGCGCGGCGATGCCGGCCTTGGCCGCGCCGTAGTTGGCCTGACCGATGTTGCCCTGCAGCCCCGCCGAGCTCACCGTGTTGACGATGGCGGCGCGGCGCTGGCGCTCGGCCTTGGACTCGGCGTACCAGTACACGCAGGCGTGGTGGGTCATGTTGAAGGTGCCCTTCAGGTGCACGCCGATCACGGCATCCCACTCGGCTTCGGTCATCCGGGTGATGAGCGCGTCGCGCAGGATGCCGGCGTTGTTGACCACGACGTCGAGCCCGCCGTAGGTGTCGACGGCGATCTGGATGGCCTTCTCGGCGCCCTCCCAGGACGAGATGTCCTCGTAGGCGGCCACGGCCTCGCCGCCGCGCTGCTTGATGATGTCGACGGTCTCGTCCGCCGGTCGGTTGTCGGTGCCCTCGCCTTTCGAGCTGGGTCCGGGATCGCACACGACCACCTGGGCGCCCTGCGCGGCCAGCTCCATGGCCTCGCCGCGCCCGACGCCCCGGCCCGACCCGGTGACGATGGCGATCTTGCCGTCGACGATGCCCATGCTGTTCCCCCTGAGAACGTGTGGTTGAATGAAAACCTGACGTGCGTGTCAGGAAAGTGATTCGTCAGGATAACCAACGACGGGGGAGCTCGGCGACGTGGGGGATTTCAGCGAGTACATCGGCAAGCCGACGACGCGTGGCACGCTCGTGGTCGAGCGCGGACCGATCACCAACTTCGCCAAGGCGGTGCTCGACGACTCGGCGGTCTACCGCAACGCCGAGGTGGCCGAGGCCGAGGGCTTCGCCGGGATACCGGCACCACCGACGTTCGGCTTCTCGGCCCAGAACTGGGGCCGGTTCGAGGAGCACCAGACCGCCGAGCAGCCCGAGACCAACCCGATGTTCGAGGTCATGGGCAAGCTCTACGCGGGGGGCGGCATCATCCTCCACGGCGAGCAGCAGTTCATCTACCACCAGCCCATCGTGTCGGGCCAGACGCTGCACTACGAGGGGATCGTGCGCGACGTCTACCAGAAGCCGTCGGGCGACAAGACGATGACCTTCATCGTCGTCGAGGACACCTACCGCGACGATGCCGGCGACCCCGTCCTCACCTCGACCATGAACCTCATCCACAAAGGCTGAAGGCCGCGGAGCAGACCACGGAGGACACCGCAACCTGACACGGGCGTCAGGTATCGCGGTAGGGTGACACCAGCGTCAGCAGGGACGGTTCGGCGCGCCGCACTCCGTAGAGGTCAGCTGATGACGATCACGTCGCCCACCGGGTCGATGAAGACCGAACCAGCCGGTGCGGAGCCGCGAGCCGCTTCGAAGTACCGCGTGGTCTCGGCCGATGCCCATGTGCTCGAGCCGCCCCACATCTGGGAGCGGTGGCTGCCGTCCGGCCTTCAGGACCGGGCGCCGAAGCTGTCGAAGGATGCCGCTGGAGGCGACGGCTGGTTGTTCGCCGGCGCGGCCGAGCCCGACCCGATCGGCCTGACGGCCACCCCGGGCATGCCGTGGGACCAGTTCCGCTGGACGGGGGTCACCTACGAGGAGGCCCGAGCCGGTTGCTATGACGGCGCCGCGCGACTGGCTGACATGGAGGCCGACGGCGTCGACGCCGAGATCCTGTTCCCGCCCCAGCGCACCATCGGACACTTCCTCGGCGACGAGGACGACGACTTCGTGCGCGCCGGCATCACCGCCTACAACGAGTTCCTGTGGGAGGAGTTCAGCGCGCCCGACCGCACGCGCCTGGTCGGTGCCGCCCAGCTGCCGTCGACGGGTACGGCGGACTGCGTCGAGTTCCTCCAGCGCGCCGCCGATCGTGGGTTCAAGACCGTCGTCATGTCGAACTGGCCAAGCGGCGACGAGCAGCTGGGCGACGAGGACGAGTCCTTCTGGGCCGCGGCCGCCGAGGTCGGTGTGCCGGTCTGCATCCACATCAACGTGGTCTCGCGCCAGGCGCGCCAGCGCAGTCGCCAGGCGGCGGCGGCCGCGGGCGGACGGTCGCTCTACGGCGGCCAGGGGGCCGCGGGGGCCCGAGCCGCGGCTGGTCTGTCGGGCGTGTTCTCCATGGTGCCCGCCGTGATCGGCCAGCTGATCTTCACCGGCGTGTTCGAACGCCATCCCGGTCTCCAGCTGGCCATGATCGAGACCGGCGTGGGATGGCTGCCGCACTTCCTCGAGCAGATGGACGATCGCTTCTGGCGCAACCGGTCGTGGACCGATCTGCCCATCTCCGAGCCGCCATCGACCTACTGGCACTCGAACATGTCGGCCACCTTCATCCGTGACGACAACGGCATCCGCAACCGCCACGAGGTCGGTGTCGCCAACATGATGTGGTCGACGGACTATCCCCATCACGGCAACGACTGGCCCTACTCTCGCAAGGTGATCGCCGAATCCATGGCCGCCCTCCCGTCCGAGGAGCGAGACATGATCGTCGCCGCCAACGCCGTCCGCATCTTCGGACTCGAACGGCCCGCCCTCGAAAGGTAGAGAACATGAACGTCGACGACCTCGTACTGGTGTCGGTGGACGACCACGTGGTCGAGCCGCCGGACATGTTCGATCGGCACCTGCCCGAGCGCTACAAGGACGTGGCGCCTCGAGTCGTGCACACCGACGCCGGCGACGACGTCTGGCTCTACGAGGGCCAGGAGCTGCCCAACATCGGCCTCAACGCCGTGGCCGGCAAGCCGCCGGCCGAGTACGGCATCGAGCCGACCTCGTTCGGTGAGATGCGACCGGGGTGCTGGGACATCCACCGCCGAATCGAGGACATGAACGTCAACGGCATCCTCGGGTCGATGTGCTTCCCGAGCTTCCCGCAGTTCTGCGGCCAGCTGTTCAGCCGCACCGAGGACAAGGACGTGGCCCTGGCCATGGTCCGGGCCTACAACGACTGGCACATCGACGAGTGGTGCGGCACCTATCCCGGTCGGTTCATCCCGCTGTCGATACCGCCGATCTGGGACCCCGCGCTGATGGCCGACGAGGTGCACCGCGTGGCGGCCAAGGGGTGCCGGGCCGTGACCTTCTCGGAGAACCCCGAGAAGCTGGGCTGGCCGAGCTATCACAGCGATCACTGGGACCCGTTCTGGAAGGCGGTCAGCGACGAGGGCACGATCGTGTGCCTGCACATCGGATCGTCCTCGCAGCTGACGATCACGTCCATCGAGGCGCCGATCAACGTGATGATCTCGCTGCAGCCGATGAACATCGTGCAGGCGGCGGCCGACATCCTGTGGTCGCGCGTCATGACCGAGTTCCCCGACGTGACGTTCGCGTTGAGCGAGGGTGGCATCGGGTGGATCCCGTACTTCCTCGAGCGCTGCGACTACGTCTACGAGCACCACCAGCAATGGACGGGTCAGGACCTGCCGATGCGACCGAGCGAGCTGTTCGCCGAGCGGTTCATCACCTGCTTCATCGACGACGCCGCCGGCGTCAAGAACCGCCACGACGTCGGTCTCGACAAGATCACGTGGGAATGCGACTACCCGCACTCGGACTCGACGTGGCCGCACTCGCCCGAGCGCCTCATGCGCTCGCTCGACGGGGTCCCCGACGCCGAGATCGACGCCATCACCCACCTCAACGCCATGCGCCTGTTCCACTACGACCCGTTCTCGGTGATCCCGCGCGAGCAGGCGACGGTTGCCGCGCTCCGCGCTCAGGCGACGGGCGTCGACATCGCCGAGCACTCGTCGGGCAAGCCCGTCGTGCGCCCCGACACGCCCGTGCGCATCATCGACCTGGCCGCCAAGACGACCACCAAGCAGTCCGCCGCGTAGCTCGTTGGCCTTCCGGTCGGCGGGGCCTCCCTTCAGGCGCTTCGCCATCCGGGTGTCATCGTTCGAGCGGCTCCGCCGCGTAGTTCATTGGCCTTCCGGTCGGCGGGGCCTCCCTTCAGGCGCTTCGCCATCCGGGTGTCATCGTTCGAGCGGCTCCGCCGCGTAGCTCGTTGGCCTTCCGGTCGGCGCGGCCTCCCTTCAGATGTTCCCGTCGCGGACACACTGGGGCGGTGCTCGACTGGCTGTTCCGCAATCGGCAGACCGGCGAGATCACCATCGCTCAGTTCCCCAACGTGGCGTTGTGGATCTTTCTGACGGTCGTCGTGGTGCGCTGGTTCGTGGGGGACGGCTGGGCTCACACGGCGCTCGACGTGGTCGCCCTGGCCGCGCTGGGGTGGTGGGCGGTCGACGAGGTGGTCCGGGGCGTGAACCCGTGGCGTCGCGCCCTGGGGGTGGGCGGCTGCGCCCTCGTCATCTCCGGCGCGCTGGCGTTCTGGCGATGATTCCGGCGGCGTCCAAGGGCGCTCCACGCCCTTGGACGCCACCAGAAGCCCAGTAGAGTCCGGGCCGGTCCGCTCAGCTGCTCGGACCGCGAGGTCATGGGCACGCCGTGTGGCGAAGAGGGGATCGTTGGCACAACAGTCCGTCGCTGGCCGGGTGTTGTTCGTCGTGGCCGTCGTCGTCATCGTCGGGATGGGGACGGTGGTGCGGGTCATCCCGATCCGGTCGGGCCTGCCGTATTCGACCTACGTCGACGAGGGGCACTACCTGCGGCCCCCGGCGCACATGCTGGCCCGCACGACCTGGCGGGCGGGTCGCTACCAGCACCCCTATCAGCACCCGACTCTGCCCTTCGACATGATCGCCGGCGCCACCGAGGTGGCACGACTGTTCGGGGCGAAGGACATCCAAAGCGGGGTCGAGACCAGCGATCGCTCGCCGGCCTACGACGTGATCGAGCCCGAGGCCATGCTCCTGGCCGGCCGGATCATCGACGTCGTGCTGGGCTCGGCCACGGTGCTGCTGACGATCCTGCTGGCGTGGAAGCTGGTCGGGCGGACCGCAGCGCTGGCCGCCGGGATCATCTGCGCCATGACTCCGGCGCTGGTCAGCCGAAGTCCGATCGTCATCGTCGACACGCCGGCCGTGTTCTTCGTGACGCTGACCCTGTTGCTGCTGGCCTGGTCCCAGACATCTCGCCACCGTTCGAGGTTCGTCGTCCTGGCCGGGATCGCCTCGGGTCTGGCGTTCACCGCCAAGTACCCGTCGGGTGGGGTGTTCATCGCCGTCGTGGTGCTCGTGTGGCGCAATCGCGAGATGGTCAAGGCCGAGAAGATCCGGCTGCTCGAGTACTCGGCCATCGGCGGGGTCGTGGCCGCGCTCGTCACCATGCCGGCCCTGATCCTGCAGCCCGTTCAGGTCGGAACCGATGTCATCTCCGCGGCCAAGGCCTACGCCCACAAGTCGAGCGTCATGAACTACGCCCAGGCGTTGGTCAACGGCCACGAGGTCGGCTGGCTCCTCGCCGCCATCGGGCTGCTCGGGGTCTTCTTCCTGTGGCGACGCCGTGCCAGCCGCGAGTTCACGATCGCCTGGCTGTTCTTCGCCCTTCCGTTCACGCTGTACCTCGTTCCCCAGCACTATCAGCCGTTCCGAAACGTGATCCCGGTCCTGCCGTTCCTCGCCATCGGCGCGGCGATGACGCTGGTCGAGGCCTCGCGCTTCGTCGGACGACACACCGCTGCGCCGCGGGTGGTGCAGAACGGGGGCGCGCTCGCACTGGCGGCGCTGGTCGGGGTCTCCCTCTTCTACGGGGGCGTCAAGCCGTCGATCGACGCCGAGAGCAACATCGTCGACAGCCGCACCCAGACCGTCGAGTGGCTCGAGACCCACACCCATCCCGCCGACCGCATCCTGGTCGCCGAGGAGCTGGCCATGCTCCCCAGCGAGCTGGCCAAGGTGCCGGGCCATGTCGTCGTCAGCTCGGCCACCCGGCCCATGTCGGCCGAGCAGCTCGCGGCCTACGACTACGTGGTCGTCGGGGACTTCAAACCGGCGGCCCGGGGATGGCCCGAGATCGAGGGGGAACCGGCGACCAGGTTCGGAGCCCGCCGCGTCCCCCTCGACATCGGTGCCTACCGCGGCAACAACCAGCTCGTGACCATCTACCGCAACCAGCCTGGGTAGCTGGCGTCGGGTCAGCGGTAAGCCGTGGCCTGGATCTCGTAGAGCTCGGCGTACTGACCGGCCTCGGCCATCAGCTCGTCGTGTGAGCCCACCTCGACCACCCGAGCCCCGTCGACCACGACGATCAGATCGGCCATGCGCACGGTCGAGAACCGATGGGACACGAGCACGGTGACGCGCCCGTTGTCGCTCTCGGCGGCTCGGGCGGCGGCGGCGTAGCCCTCGAACAACGCGTGCTCGGTCTCGGCGTCGAGCGCGGAGGTCGGCTCGTCGAGCACGAGCAGCAGAGGCAGCTCGCGCATGAACCCGCGGGCCAGCGACAGCTTCTGCCACTGCCCGTGGGACACCTCGACGCCGTTCGGCCCACGCCGGGCCGAGCTGGGTGTCGAGGCCACTGTGCGAGCTCGCGTACCAGCTCGTCGGCCCCCGCCCGGCCCACGGCCCGCTCGATGGCGGACCGATCATCGAGCGCCGGGTGGTCACCGATCCCGATCGTGGTGTGGGCCCGCAGCTCGAAGCGGAAGAAGTCCTGGAAGGCGCCGGCCAACCGGGTTCGCCACTCGCTCGTCGGGATGCGAGCCAGATCGGTGCCGTCGACGAGGATCCGGCCCTCGACCGGTGCGTACATGCGGGCCAGCAGCTTCACGAGGGTGGTCTTGCCGGCCCCGTTCTCGCCCACGATGGCGACGACCGAGCCGGCCGGCAGGTCGAGGTCGACGTGGTCGAGCACCGTGCGCTCGGTGCCGGGGTAGTGGAACGACACGTCCTCGAAGCGGATGCCGTCGACGAGGCGGTCGGGCGCGGGCTGGTCCGCGTCCTCGTCGATGGCGGAGGCGTAGTCCTCGAGCCACGCCAGGCGGCGAGCCGAGTCGAGCCAGATGCCCCGCAGGAACCCGAGCTCGCCGACCGCTGATCCGACGTACTGCGACAGGCGACTGCCGGCCACCACGACGAGCAGCACGGACTCCGACCGATGCGTGCGAGGCCGGACGCGACGAACACGATGGCGCCCACGTAGCCGAGCCCGAAGATGGTCCAGGCTGCCGTCTGCCACAGCGCGCTCGACCACCGCACGCGTGCGACGGGCCGGTACCACTCCTCCCACGCCGCTCGGCGGTGGTCGAGCAGAGGGCCACGGATGCCGCTGAGGCGGATCTCCTTGGCCGACGGCGCGGTCGTCCCGAGCGTGAAGAGGTGCTTGGCCAGCCGGTCGCGCGAGGCGACGTGCTCCTCGGTGTCGCGCTCGACCGCGGGTCGCCAGGTCGCCACCACCGCCGTCGGCACGGCGAGCAGGACCAGGGTCAGCAGGGCCAGGTGCACCGAGGCCAGCAGGATGGCCACGAACACGAGTCGCATGATCCAGCCGACCGTCGAGAACAGCGACATGAACATGTGGTCGAGGCTGAAGACCTGGTCGCGCAGGACCGCGAGGCGGTCGAGGTAGTCCGGGCGCTCCTGGTGCTCGATGGTCGACACCGACGCCTGCAGCCGGGCCACGTGGGACTCGAGGGCGATGCCGACGCGGTCACGGAACCGGCGTTGGACCCGGTCGAACACGACCCGCAGGTACCACGTGCCCGTGGCCGAGAAGGCCAGTCCGACGGCGGCGATCCACACCTCGTTGGGGTGGTCGTTGACCAGGCCATCGGCCAGCAGCGCCAACCACAGCGCGACGAGGGCGTCGGGTACAGCCGTGAACACGGTCATGGCGAACGAGCCGACCAGCAGGTGGGGCTCGCAGCGGTAGCCGAGCTTCACCATCCGGACCAGCGAGGACCACGACGGCGGCAGGTCGTCAGCGCGAGCGTGTCATGCACCACCTCCTCGCCCTGCTCGTCGAGCTCGACGAATCGGGACGCCTGCATGTCGAACATGGTGCGGTAGCGGCCGTCGAGGGCCATCAGCTCGTCGTGGGTGCCGAGCTCGATGACGCGACCGCCTTCGACGACACAGATGGAGTCGGCCAGGCGCACGGTCGAGAACCGGTGGGAGACAAGGATGGTCGTGCAGTGCTTCGTCGCGGCCAGGACCCGTTCGAAGATCTCGGCCTCGCCTCGCACGTCGAGCTGGGCGGTCGGCTCGTCGAGCAGCACGACGCCGGCGCCGAGGCGTACCCGTGCGAGCGCTCGGGCCAGCGCGACGCGCTGCCACTGACCGCCGGACACGTCGATGCCGCCGTCGTACCCTCGGGCCAACATGGTGTCGAGCGAGGCCAGATCAGCTGCGCCGGCGTCGGCCAGCGCGGCGGCGATCTCGGCCTCGGGGGCCCCGGCCGGCGCGACGTTCTCGCGCAAGCGACAGCTCGTAGCGGACGAAGTCCTGGAACACGGCGGTGACCTGCCGTCGCCAGTCGGCGAGATCGAGGTGACGCAGATCGACGCCGTCGATCTCGATGGCTCCGGACTCGGGGTCATACAGCCGGCACAGCAGCTTGGCCAGCGTCGTCTTGCCCGCCCCGTTCTGGCCCACGATGGCCATCGACGTCGCCGGCCGGGATGGTGAGGTCGAAGCCGTCGAGGACGGGTCGATCGGTCGCGCCGTAGTTGAAGGTGACGTCGCGGAATCGGATCTCGCGGCCGAGGCATTCCGGTCGCGGGCTGGGTCCCGGGGCCAGCGTGCCGATGGCCGCCATGGACTGCTCGAGGCGCATGACCGCGGCCACGGGGGCGGCCGATCCGTCGAGGGCCCAGCTCAGCCCACCGAAGGCGATGGCGCTCACCCCGAACGCCGTCTGGGCGAACACGGTCGCGTCGGCCAGACGACACCGAGCCGTTGATGGCCGAGGCGGCCAGTGCGGCGAAGACGGCGACGTTGGCGGCGACGACGAGGACCAGGCACGTGATGACCGACTTCTCGCGGAGTCGCGTGGCGCTGCCACTGCAGCTCGTAGAGGTTGCGGCGGTGCAGCGCGAACCGGTCGATGACCCAGTCGGCCAGGCCGAACAGGCGCACCTCCTTGGCGGCCGGCGGGTCGACGGCCAGGCGGAAGGCGTAGTCAGCGTGGCGCTGGGCCACCCGCACCTCGTCGGTGTTGCGGTCCCTCCACACGCCGCTCTCGCGCAGCAGCCAGTGTGTCGAGCTCCATGCCACCAGCAGCACGATCGGCGACCACCAGTTGAACCGGAACGAGGACGAGGGCCGTCGTCAGCCCGGCGACGAGGTCGACCAGCCCGCTGGCGATGAAGCCCATCGAGATCGACAGCGGTGGGCCGCTGATCCCCAGGTCGAAGTCGCGGGCCATCGTGAGGTCGTCGAGCAGGTCGGCCCGCTCGAGGTGGGCCAGGCCGTCGGGCCCGTTGCACGCGACCATGAGCCGATCGTTGAGCCACGCCGCCGTGCGGCTGCCGAGGTTGGCGCTCACGACCTGGTGGATCGGCGTGAGCACCTGGTAGGCGACGAAGACGATCCCGACCATGGTCAGCGGGCCGGCCAACGAGTCGTGGTGCTGGATGGCGCCGATCAGCACGCCGGTGGTCACCGCCAGCAGGGCCGGGAGCGCGCCCCGCGCCACCAGCAACACCCACCAGGCGACGGCGTAGGCCGGGGCGGCACGGAACAGCGCGGCGAAGAACGCCCGCTCCTGGCGCTCGCCCAGCCGTCGGATCATCGCGAAAACCCTCTCACAGCGAATTCATCGCTGCCCGGGGCCGGCCTCCGACGCCCAGCTCGTCAGGCGCGGCGGCGCCAGCGGGGGAAGGCGATGCCGTCGGCAATGGGCGCGAAGCAGACCTCGACCGGCTCACCGATGTGCAGCGTGGTGGGGTCGACCTCGTCCAGCGCGCCGTCCGCGGTGGCCACGAGGTTTCCGACGAAGCGGATCGACGGATCCTCGTCGAGCTCGACGACGATGACGTTGTAGGGGGCCACCGCCGCGTAGGCCGCCAACAGGGGCGGATGGGGCACGACGAACGACCAGATACGCCCTCGGCCCGAGGTCAGCTCCCAGGTGGCGTCGAGGCTCTGGCACCACGGGCACATGGGCCGCGGCGGCATCCGACGGCGCCGGCATCGCGCACAGCGCTGCACACGCAGCTCACCCATCGCGCAGCCGTCCCAGAACGGGGCCGAGTCCTCGTCGGGCACGGGCAGCAGGCCCGTCTCGGTCGAGGCTGTCGAGGCGGGGCCGTCGGGAGCCATCAGCCATCGCCTCGCAGCAGCAGCGCGCCCGTGGGCACGCCCTCACCCGAGGTCACCAGCGACCAGGTTGCGTCGGGGACCTGGTTGGTGGACGTGCCGCGCACCTGGCGGACGGCCTCGGTGATCAGGTTGAAACCGTGGAGGTAGGCCTCGCTCATGCCGCCACCGGAGGTGTTGGTCGGCAATCGACCCCCCAGCTCGAGCCCGCCGTCGTCGGTGAAGGGGCCGCCCTCGCCTCGCTCGCAGAAGCCGTAGCCCTCGAGCGACAGCGGGATCAACGGGCTGAAGGCGTCATAGAGCTGGGCCACGTCGACCTCACCCGGGCCGATGTCCGATCGCGACCACAGCTGGCGGGCACACGCCCAGGCCGGTCCCTCGAGCGGATCGTCGCCGAAGAAGTTGGTCATCGTCTGGTGTTGGCGCGGGATCGACTGAGCCCACGTGTGCACGAAGGCGGGCGACGGCGCCAGGTCGCGGGCCCGATCGGCCCGACACAGGACGACGGCGGCGGCTCCGTCGGATTCGAGGCAGTTGTCGAACAGGCACAGGGGCTCGGACACCCAGCGCGCGGACATGTAGTCGTCGCGCGTCATCGGGCGATCACCCATCATCGCGGCCGGGTTGTTGTTGGCATGGCGACGGAAGGCCAGGGCCACGTTGGCCAGGTGGTCGCGGGTCGCGCCGTAGGTGTACATGTACCGGCGGGTCAGCATGGCGATCTCGTCCACGGGCCGCAGCAGGCCGAACGGCCGCGTCCACTGGTTGTTGCCACCGACCCGCGACGACACCCCCGCCCACGGTCGACTGGTCGCCGATCCCCGCTTGCGGCTGCGCCACGCGACGGCCACGTTGCACTGACCGGTGGCGACGGCCATGGCCGCCTGCCCGACCACCCCGCAGCCGGCGCCGCCGCCGTAGCCGACCTGACCGAAGTAGGTGATGTCGCCGAGCCCGAGGTTGCGGGCGATCTCGATCTCCTCGGTCGTCTCGAGGGTGTAGCTCGACAGTCCGTCCACCTCGCCCGGGGCGATGCCGGCGTCATCGAGGGCGGCGGCGATGGCCGTCAGGGCCAGCACCTTCTCGGACTCGTCCAGGTGCTTGGCGAAGGTCGTCTGACCGATGCCGACGATGGCGGCGCGGTCGCGGAGGTCGACGACGTCGTCGGTCATCGACCCCGCACGATCAGTGCATCGAGCGCGATCGCGCCGGCCGGCGTGACGACCAACGGGTTGACGTCGATCTCGGCGATCTCGTCGGCGAAGTCCATGGCCAGACGCTGGAGCTTGACGATCACATCGACCACGGCTGAGACCTTGGCCGGCTTGGCGCCCCGCGCGCCGGCCAGCATTTGGCTCACCTTGGTGTCGTCGATCATGCGCCGGGCCTCGGCCTTGTCGAACGGCGGGACCCGGATGGCCACGTCGTCGAACACCTCGACCATCGTTCCGCCCAACCCGAAGGCGACGGCGGGTCCGAACAGCTCGTCGCGGCTCACGCCCACCATCGTCTCGACCCCGGCCGGCGCCGTCTCGCAGACGAGCACCCCGTCGACGGTCGCGCCCTTGGCTCGGCGGGCGGTGATGGCCATGAAGTCGTCCCAGCACCGCCGTACGGCCGCGGCGCTGTCGACACCGAGGCGGACCAGGCCCAGGTCGGACTTGTGGCCGATGTCGGCCGAGGCGATCTTCATGACGACCGGTCCGTCGATGTCGCGTTGGGCCCGCACCGCGGCCGCCGATGATTCGCAGAGCACGTCGCGCGTGACCGGGATCCCGTAGGCCGCCAGGACCGCCTTGGAGTCGAGCTCGGACAGGGACTTCCCCGGTCCGACCGTGTCGAGCAGGGCCGAGACCTTCGGCGCGGCGGGGGAGCGGCGGGTCACGGGCTTGGCGAACGGCGATGTCCAGCGCTCCTGGATCGCCCAGTAGTCGAACCAGGCGCCGGCGGCGGTGACGCAGTTGCGGAACGTCCGGAAGACCGGCACGCCGTTGGGGGCCAGCACCTTCGAGTACGAGTCCTCGAACAGGGGTGATCCCCACACCACGAACACGGGCTTGGTCGTGGTGCGCTGCACGTCGACCAGATCCTGCGTGAAGCGATCGGACATCGAGGCCAAGGCGCCCGTGATCGGCACGATGACGGCGTCGACTTCGGGGTCGGCCACGATGGCATCGAGGATCTTGCGGCCGCGCTCGTCACCCGACGGCGCCCCGCCGCTGTCGACCGGGTTGGACACGCGCAGGTAGTCGGGGATGTGGCTGCGCAGCTCGGCCTGGGTCTTCTTGCTGAGCGGCGCCAGGTTGAGTCCGGCGGCCGCGCACAGGTCGGCCATGTGGGCGCCGGTGCCCCCCGAGATCGAGTAGACGCACACCCGGCGCTCGCGAGCGCGCCCCGGACGCGGCGCGTGGGTGCGGCAGAAGGCGGCGGCCAGCTCGGTCAGCTCGTCGAGGCCGTCGACGCGGGTCACGCCGTACTGGCGGAAGACTCCGTCGATGACGCGGTCGCTGCCGGTGAGGTGTCCGGTGTGGCTGGCCGCCATCGACCGGCCCTCGTCGGTCTTGCCGACCTTCACGGCCACGATGGGCACGCCCGCGGCCATGGCGACGTCGGCGGCGAGCTGCACGGTGCGCCCCTCCTTGAAGCCCTCGACATAGGCGGCGATGGCCCCGGTGTCGGGCTGTGACGCGAAGTAGGCGGCGAAGTCGGCGAACTCGAGGTCGACCTCGTTGCCGCACGGAGCCCAAGCCGACATGGCGAAGCCGACGTCCTGGGACTGGAACACCGGCCGGCCCTGATGGCCGGACTGCGTGATCAGGGCCAGTGCCTTGCCCGCGTTGGTGGTGTTGAACGTCTCGAAGGCGTTGAGGTTGGTGTTCGGTCCGAGCAGGTAGGTGTCCGACGCCTCGACCAGCTCGGCCAGCACCCGCTGGCGCTCGACGCCGGTGCCCCCGACCTCGGCGAACCCCGCGCCGAAGATGACGGCGAACTTGGCCTTGGCCGCGGCCACCTCCTCGAACGCGGTCACGGAGTCGTTGACGAGGATGACGGCCAGGTCGACCGGACCGCCCGGGACATCGGCGATCGTGGGCACGCAGGTCAGGCCGTCCAGCTCGGTGCGCTTCGGGTTGACGGGGGTCACGGTGGCCCCGAAGGCGTCGGCCCAGTCGCGCAGCTTGCGCCACATGCCTGTGGCTGGGCGGCGCGGGGCATCCGACGCGCCGATCACGGCCACGGACCGAGGTCGGAAGAACGTGTCGAGGTCGACCTCGCGCAGGCGGGTGGGCTGGCCGGTGACGTCGACGGCACCGGTTCGGTCGGCTGGCTTGGACATGGCGCCGACAATACCTGACGCACGTGTCAGGTATTGTCGGCGCATGGATCTGCGCGAAGCGGTCATCGTCGACACCGTCCGGACGCCCATCGCCAAGCGCAACGGCGCCTTGGCCGGCTGGCACCCGGCGGACCTGCTGGCCCACACGTTGAACGAGCTGCTGGCCCGCACCGGGGTCGACCCCGAGCGCGTCGACGACGTCATCGGCGGCAACGTCACCCAGGTCGGCGAGCAGGGGTGCAACGTCACCCGTAACGCCTGGGTGGCGGCGGGGCTCCCGCAGTCGGTGCCGGCCACGAGCGTCGATCGCCAGTGCGGCAGCTCGCAACAAGCCATGCACTTCGCCGCCCAGGGCGTCATGTGCGGCTCGTACGACCTGGCCATCGCCTGTGGGGTCGAGTCGATGACGCGCGCCGCCATGGGGTCGAACGCATCGGGCGGGCTGGGCCCGTTCTCGCCCGACTTCATGGCCGCCTGCGACGGCCAGCTGATGACGCAGTTCGAGGTGGCGCAGATCCTGGCGCGCCGCGAGGGGATCACCCGCGAGCAGATGGACGCCTTCTCGGCCGAATCGCACCGACGCGCCCACGACAGCTGGGAGAACGGTCATTTCAAGGCCGAGATCGCGCCCGTGCCCGTCAAGGACGCCGACGGTCGGATCACCGACGTCGTGCTGGCACGCGACGAGGGCATCCGACCGGAATCGACGCCGGCGACGCTGGCCGCCCTCGGTCCCGCGGCCAAGTGGGATCCGGATCTGGCGCCCGACATCACGCCGGGCAACTCGTCGCAGATGTCCGACGGTGCCGCCGCGATGCTGATCGCCGATCGGGCCACGGCCGAAGCCCTCGGCCTGCCCGTCCGGGCCCGCTTCGTGTCCTTCGCAGTGGGGGGCGACGACGCCGTGCTGGTCCTGTCCGCCCCCAACCCGGTCACGCGGCGCCTGCTCGAGCGCACGGGGATGACCGTCGACCAGTTCGACAGCATCGAGTGCAACGAGGCGTTCGCCGCCATCGCGCTGCGCTGGGCCGACGAGTTCCTGCCCGACGGCGACCTCGGGCGCTTCAACCGCCGTGGCGGCGCCATCGCCATCGGCCATCCGCTGGGCGCTTCAGGGGTTCGCATCGCCACCACCCTGCTCGGCGACCTCGAGGCCGAGGGCGGGCGCTACGGCTTCATGACGATGTGCGAGGGCGGCGGCCAGGCCAACGCCACCGTGATCGAACGCCTCGCTTAGCGGTCATGCTGCCGCGTAGAGTGGTGGGAGGCCGCGGTCAGCGCTGAAGTTCGACGGAATGGCCTTCCGACCCATGTAACGGGTCGCCACAATGGATAAGAAGGAAGTGCCATCTGCCTGGGGCGGCCCGACCGTTCTGGAGGCCCGATCTTCCATGTCACAAGCAGCTCTCGCCATCAGGGTCCTCGAGCTCGATGACATGACCGTGGTCGGCCTCGACGGAGCCATGGGGGCCGAGGCGTCGAATCGGTTGGCGGGCGAGGTCGACAAGGCCCTGGCCCGTCATCAGTCGACGATCGTGTTGGACTTCAGCCTGCTCACCTCGCTCGATACCGAGGCCTCGGCCGCCCTGTCCGACACCGCGCAGAGCGTGCACGACCACGACGCCCGACTCATCGTGCGCCAACCGTCGGCCGAGACCCGCGCCGTGCTCGACCTGACCGGCACCTCCGCCGTGTTGGAGTTCACGGACTGATTTCTGGGCTCGGCGATAATCCGCCGAGCCGCCTTCGGCATCCGGGTCTCATACGGTGAGCGGCTTCACTCTGCTCCGCCGCGTGCGACTAATTTCTCGGCATCTTGATGGCGCGGTCGGCGATGATGTTCTTCTGGACCTCGGTCGTCCCGGCGCCGATCGACGTGTAGCGCTGGAAGACGTAGAGCCGGTTCCAGGCTCCGCCGTCGACCGCGCCCGGGGCGCCCTTCGACGCCAGCGCGTCGGGACCGAGCAGGTCGATGGCCAGCTCGGCCAACGTCTGGGCGAGGTATGACCACTGCAGCTTGGCCAGCGGCACCTCGGGCCAGTTCTTCTCGTTCTTGAGGATCTTGGACAGGGCCCGGTAGTTGAGGAGCTTGGTGTACTCGATGCGCGTGTGCGCATCGGCGATGCGCGTCCGCAGCGCGGGATCGTCGAGGGCGGCCGGGTTCACCGAGCGGGCCAGGTTCACCATCGAGTCGAGATCGGCGCGCATGCCGATGGCCAGCCCGGCCGTGCCGACGCGTTCGGACCCGAGCGTGCCCATGGCCACCTGCCAGCCCTCGGCCTCGCCGCCGAGGCGGTTGACGATCGGGACGCGCGCGTCGTCGAAGAAGATCTCGCAGAACATCTCCTCGCCGGTGATGTCGGCGATCGGGCGCACGGTGATGCCAGGCGCTTCCATGTCGACGATGAGGGCGGTGATGCCATCGTGCTTGCGGCCCTCCTCGATCGAGGTGGCGTCGGTGCGGACGAGGAACAGCCCCCACTTGGCGATGTGGGCGCTCGAGATCCAGATCTTCTGCCCGTTGAGGACGTAGTCGTCGCCGTCGGCGATGGCCATGGTGCGCAGGTTGGCCAGGTCGCTGCCGGCCTCGGGCTCGCTGAACCCCTGGCACCAGTGGTCGTCGGCGTTGAGGATGTTCGGGATCCAGCGATCCTTCTGCTCGTCGGTGCCCCAGCGGATGATCATGGGACCGATCTGCCACAGCCCGTTGGCGTTGTAGATGCCGGGAGTGCGGTAGCGGGCCATCGTCTCGGAGTAGATGACGTTCTGGGTGACCGTGGCGTCACGGCCGCCCCACTCGGCCGGCCAGGTGATGGCGGCCCACCGTCCGGTGTTCAACGTGCGCTGCCAGGCTCGGCGCCGCTCCATCTGTGACAGGATCCCGCCGCCTCCCGCAGGGGAAGCCCCGGCGGCATCGTCGTCTTGAGCGCCGCCGGCGCTCGGAGCGTCCTCCTCGGACCACTCGGTGAGGAACTTGGGGAGGTGCTCGTCGAGCCAACCGACCAGCTCGGCGCGGAACGCCTCGTCCTCGTCCGTGTAGGAGAAGTCCATGCGGACCGAGCGTAGTCGTCGGCTCCGAAACCTGACAGCCGTGTCAGGTAGGGTTCAAGCGTGGAGTTCACCCTCGATGACGACCAGGCCGCGCTGCAACAGACCGTGCGGACCGTGCTCAGCGACCAGGCCCCGTCGAGCTACGTGCGCGACATGGTGGCCGACGACGCCGGTGTCACCGACGCCATGTGGCAACGGATGGCTGAGCTCGGATGGGTCGGACTCATGGTTCCTGAAGCTCAGGGCGGGGCTGGCCAGGGCCTGCTCGAGATGATGGTCGTGCTCGAAGAGATGGGCCGGCTGCCGCTGCCCGGGCCCTTCCTGTCCTCGGCCGTGCTCGCCACCTCGGCGGCGCGCGCCTTGGGGCTCGACGACCGACTCTCGTCATTGGCCACCGGGTCGACCCGCGGCACCGTGGCCATCGACGAGGAGGGCCACGGCGACGTCATCGATCGTCTGCGCACGCGTGCATCGCGCAAGTCCGGTCGCTGGCAGCTCAACGGCGTCAAGTCGGTCGTGCTCGACGGCCACACGGCGGACTGGGTGCTCGTGCCCGCACGAACGCAGCAGGGCATCGGCACCTTCGTGATCGAGGCACCGCGAGCCGAGCTGTATCCGTCCCTGGACGTGACCCGGCGGCTGGCCCGCCTCGAACTGCACGATGTCGTCGCCGCGCCGGTCGGTCCCGACGGCGATCACACCGAGATCTGGAAGCGCGTCGTCGACGACGGCGCCGTCGCGTTGTGCGCCGAGACGTTGGGTTCGATGCAGCAGGCGTTCGACCTGGCCGTCGAGTACGCCAAGGTGCGCGTGCAGTTCGATCGGCCCATCGCCACCTTCCAGGCCATCAAGCACAAGGCGGCCGAGATGCTCGAGCGCATCGAGTTGTCGCGGGTCGGTGTCCACTACGCGGCCTGGGCGTCCGACGCCGACGAGCCCGTGCGGGCCGAGGCGGCGGCCATGGCCAAGGCCTTCGTGGCCAAGGCGGCCAACGAGGTCGGGGCCGAAGCCATCCAGATCCACGGCGGCGTCGGCTTCACCTGGGAGTGCGACGCCCACCTGCACTACCGCAAGGCCAAGGCCAACGATCTGTTGCTCGGCTACCAGGGCACGTGGCGCCACAAGGTCGCCGACTCGTACCTGGCCACCGCCTGAGGTTCGTCGCCGGTGCGACCGCACCTGTGACGACTGACCGATCGACCTCGCCGCGGTTCGGCGCGCGTAATGTCGAGGCGGGACAGCAGTGCGGGAACGGATCGGCGCGGCAACGCCAGGCGCGCCGTCACGACGGGGGGGGACGCTCATGTCATCACCTTGCGGATCGGCGGCTGTGCTGGCGGCGATGCCATCAGAGCCGGTCGTCGTGATCGGCGTCCTCGTCCTGTTCGTCGCGCTCGTCGCGCTGGTGGTGTACCTGGTGCGCAAGCCGAACCACTGGGTGTGGCTCGGCTGCGGTGCGGTCGCGGGTCTGGTGCTGGCGGTCGGACTGGGGCTGGCCCACAACAGCTTGGCCATCGTCGGGGGCATCCTCATCGGTCTGCCGTTGCTCTTCCTGGCCGTGGTGTTCGGGAACCGACTGATCGAGTGGGTCCGCCGGCTGATGGGCATCGAGAAGAAGAACCTCGAGCCCGACCTGGGTTCGTTCGTCAGCTCGGGGCTGGTCGTCCTGCTGGCGCTGGCGATGGTCGCGGTCGTGAGCGCGTGGGCCGGCAATCGTGACAAGGTCGATGGCCTTCCGGCGGTTCCCGTGGTCCACCTGGCCGAGGGTGGGACCTACGTCGCCCTCGGCGACTCGTACTCGGCCGGTGAGGGCCTGTCGCCCTACCTGCCTCCGACGGGGGACAAGGACAAGGGGGGCAACGACTGCCACCAGTCGAACTCGGCCTTTGCCGAACAGTTGAAGTTCGACGTGAAGAGCGGCGAGCCGGTCCACCTACACCTCGTCGCCTGCTCGGGTGCGCGCGACGGCAACGCCTTCCTCGTCGCCCAGCACACCGTGCCGGGCCAGCCCAGCCAGACCCAGGTCGGCGACTCGACGAGCTCGCCGGGTTCAGCGCAGTACGTGTTCAAGGGCAACGAGCGACTGGTCACGTTGACGATGGGCGGCAACGACGCCCACTTCAGCGACGTGTTGAAGTTCTGCGCCGAGCACAGCCACTGCCTGAGCGGCATGTTCTCGGTCAACCCCGGTCCCGACGAGCCCGACAGCATCAAGGTCAGGCAACCGCTGTCGGCGTGGGCGGCGGCCCTGCTGCCTCAGCTGAAGACGAAGCTGGCGACGCTCTACACGCGGCTGCGTCACGACGCCGGCCAAGACGCCCGAATCATCGTCGTCGGGTACCCGCAGCTGCTCCCGGACCAGACCCACGCCGGTGGCACCGCCTGTCACGTGCTCCTGGGCCACCTCGACCCGGGCGAACGCAAGGGCCTGCGCGACCTCGAGACCACGCTCAACGACGACATCTACCACGCGGCGGTCGCCTCCGGTGTCGAGTACGTCGACCCGAACGGACTGTGGGCCGGTCACGAGGCGTGCGGTCCGGACGGCCAGTTGATCCACAACATCCCGCCGGCGATCAGTGGCTACGTGTCTCGGGCGCGTTCCACCCGAGCGCCCAGGGCCAACAGCTGCTCGCGTTCTCGGTGGCCTGCTACCTGGATCAGTATCCGCATGCGCTGAACCCGCACCTGCCCGAGTCGGGCTCGACGGGCTCGACGGCGCTGGAGGCGGCGCCGGGAACGACCACCAACCCGCTCCGGTGCGCGACGTCCTGAGCAGCCGCAGCGCTGTCAGATGACCTTGTCGGCCGCCAGCGCGTCGAGCTCGGCCGCGCTGAGACCCAGGAGATCGCCCAACACCTCGCGGGTGTGGGCGCCGAGCTCGGGCGCGCCCGTCGGCGCGGTGGTGGGTTCTCCGACGAACCGCGGGAACGCAGCCTGTTGGCGCAGTGGCCCCAGCACGGGGTCGTCGACCTCGACCAGATCCCCCCGGGCGGCCATGTGGGGATCGGCGGCGATGTCGGCGGCCGAGTAGGCCGTGGCCACCGGGACGTCGTGGGCGATGGCCACCGCCTCGACCTCGGCGGCGGTGTGCGACGAGGTCCACTCGGCCACCAGGCCGTTGATCTCGTCGGACCGGGCGGCCCGATCGGCCAGCACGGCGAAGCGGGGATCGGTCGACCAGCTCGGGCTGGTCCATGGCCGTGCACAGACGGGCGAAGTTGGCGTCGCTGCCGGCCACCAGGCACACGAAGCGGCCGTCGGCGGTGGGGTAGTTGTCGAGCGGGGCCGAGTTGGCCAGCCGGTTGCCCTCGCGCTGGCGCACCGTGCCCAGCCGGTCGTAGGCGGCGATCGTCCATTCGAGGATGCGCAGCACCGAGCCGTAGAGGGCGGCGTCGATCACCGCGCCGCGTGCCGGTCGCCTGCGGTCCCGCGTCGCGCCGGTAGAGGGCGGCCAGCGCGGCCTGGGCGGCGAACACGCCGGTGAGGTAGTCGCTGGTCGTGACGCCGGGACGGACGGGCGGTCGATCCGGGTAGCCGGTCAGGTTGAGCAGCCCGCCGTAGCCGATGCCCAGCCGGTCGAGCCCGGGCCTCTGGGCGTAAGGGCCATCCTGGCCGAAGGCCGAGATGCGGACGCACACGAGGCGGGGATCGAGGTCGGCCGGAGCCAGGCCCCAGCGTTCGAGCGTGCCCGGCCGGAAGTTCTCGCAGACGACGTCGCTCTGGGCGGCCAGGCGCACCAGGAGATCGCGACCCGCGGGCTTGCGCAGATCGAGCGTGACGCTCTTGCGGCCTCGGCCCTCGACCGCCCAGAACAGCGAGTACCGGTCACCAGCGGATGGAGTAGCTCCGGCGTCGCCCGTGACGAACGGTCCGATCTCGCGCATGAAGTCGCCCGTGCCCGGCTGCTCGATCTTGATGACCTCGGCGCCCTGTTCGCCGAGGAGGCCGGCGCAGAACGGCGCGGCGATGCGCGTCCCGAGGTCGAGGACGCGCAGTCCGGTGAGGGGCCCGCTCATCCGGCGGAGGCCGCGGGCGCGACGGGCGCCGGTTCGCGCGGCAGGCCGAGCACGCGCTCGCCCACGATGGTGCGCTGGATCTCGTTGGTGCCGGCGAAGATCGACGCCGCCTGGTAGTACAGCCAGGACCGCTGCCATTCGCCGTCGCCCGGGTTGTCGGTCGCCCCGGCGGACAGCCCCGCCGACGGACCGAGAACGTCGAGGGCCAGTCGGTGGAGGCGCTGGCTCATCTCGGACCAGTACAGCTTCAGCGTCGACCCCTCGGGGCCGACCGGCTGACCTCGCTCGAGGCGCGACAACGAGCGCCAGTTGTGCAACTGGAACAGCTTGACCTCGACGAAGGCCTCGGCCAGCCGCTGCGCCGTCCTGTGGTCGTCGAAACCGCCGCGCTCGGCGGCCAGTCGCAGCAGCTCGTCGAGGTGCTGGGCGTGGATGACGAGCTGGCGCGGGTTGGTGCCGCGCTCGTGGGTGAGCGTCGAAGACGACACCCGCCAGCCATCGTTGACCTCGCCGATCACGCAATCGTCGGGGACGAACACGTCGCTCAGGAAGACCTCGTTGAAATCCGACTCGCCGGTGAGCTGGCGCAGCGGCCGAACGTCCACCCCGGCCGCCTTCATGTCGACGGCGAACGCGGTGATGCCGGCCTGCTTGCGGACCTCGGGGTCGGTCCGGGCCAGGCACAACCCCCAGTCGGCGAACTGGGCGTAGGACGTCCACACCTTCTGTCCGTCGAGGCGCCAGCCGGCGACACCGTCCTCGTCGCCGCGCTCGGCGCGGGTCTTCAGGCCGGCGAGATCGCTCCCGGCGTCGGGTTCGCTGAAGAGCTGGCAGAAGAGGATGTCGGCGCGCAGGATGGCTGGGAGCCAGCGCTGGCGCTGGGGGTCGGTGCCGTGAGCGAGCAGCGTGGGGCCGACCAGGTTGACGCCGATGCGCCCGACCAGCTCGGGGGCTCGGGCGCGAGCCAGCTCCTCCTGCACCACGTAGTGAGCCAGCGCGCCGGCGGCCCGGCCGCCGTACTCGGTCGGCCAGGTCACGCCGACCCATCGGCCTTCGGCCAGCTGGTGCTGCCACTCCAGGCCGAAGGCCACCTCGTCGTCGAGCGACGCGAACCGTGGTGGCAGCCCGCTGCCGTACTCCCACGGCAGGTGCTCGTGAAGCCATGCTCGGCACTCGGTGCGCAGCGCGACCTGCTCTGCGGTCGGAGTCAGGTCCACGCCGGCATCGTAGATGACCGGGCCGCCAGAGATGACACGAGCGTCAGGTACGCTCGCCGGTCGTGGACTTCGAGCTGTCAGACGACCAACAGGCGCTCGGGCAGGCCGCCGCCGACCTGCTCGACGGCCGCTCGCCGATCAAGGTCGTGCGGGAGGCGATGGACAGAGGCGGTCAACCCGACGACACGTTGTGGTCGGCCATGGTCGAGCAGGGCTGGTGCGCGCTGGCGGTGCCCGAGCCGCTCGGCGGCGTCGGGCTGGGATGGGTCGAAGCGGCGACCGTGCTCGAACAGGTCGGGGCCCATGTCGCGCCGGCACCCATCCTCGGTCAGCTCGTCGCCCTCGAGCTCTTGGCCGCGACCGAGTGGGGACCGTCGCTGATCGGCGGCGACGCCATCGCCACCGTCGCCCCCCGGTTGGACGAGCCCGTGGTGTACGCCCCCCAGTCCGACGTGGTCGTCGTTCCCCTCGAGGATGAGCTCGTCGCCCTCGACCTCCGTCAACACCGCCCTCAGGCCGAGCCAGCCATGGATCTCACCCGTACGCTCGGCTGGCTCCGTCGCGACGACCTGCTCGATGCACCGCGACTCGTCCTGGGCGGACCGGACGAGATCGAGCGACTGGTCGATGTGGCTTCGGTGGCCTACTCGGCCGAGCTGCTGGGTCTGGCCCAGCGGGCGCTCGACCTGTCGGTGGCCTACGCCGGTGAGCGGGTCCAGTTCGGTCGACCCATCGGCAGCTTCCAGGCCGTCAAGCACCGTTGCGCCGACATGCTGGTCGATGTCGAGGGGATGCGTTCGGCTGTCTACTGGGCGGCCTGGTGCGTGTCGGCCGGCGACGACGACGCGTCCGTGGCGGCGTCGACGGCCAAGTGCTGGTGCAGCGATGCCGCCGGGCGGGTCATGGCATCGGCGCTGCAGGTCCACGGCGGGATCGGCTTCACCTGGGAGCACGACATCCACCTCTACCTCAAGCGGGCCCATCTCGACGGTCTGGCCTTCGGCGACGGCACGTTCCATCGCACGCGCCTGAGCCACATGCTGCGGCGTCGAGTCGAGGCCGGCGACTCGGTGATCTGACAACCGTTCCGGATGGGCGGGCCGCTACGCTCGCCGGTCCATGGACGACGCCGCGGCGGCTTGGGCGGGAGTGGACGAGCCGTGGCGACTGGCACTCGAACAGGCCTGGCGGTCGGCCCGCGCTGGCAGCTTGGGCATCGGCGCCGTCGTGACCGGCCCCGACGGCGCGGTGGTCGCGGAGGGGCGCAACCGGCTCATGGAGCGCGACCCGGGTGACGACCACCTGGCCGGGACCTCGCTGGCCCACGCCGAGATGAACGCGCTGGCCAAGCTGGCGTGGCGAGGTCACGAGGGCGACCGGCTCACGCTGTGGACGACCCTCGAGCCGTGCCTCATGTGCGCCGGCGCCATACGCCTGGCCCCGATCGCCGAGGTTCGCTACTTGATCGCCGACCCGTTGTTCGAAGGGATCCAACGCGCCCGTGAGCTCAACCAGTTCATCGCGTCGAACTGGCCCGACGTGATCGGTCCCCGCGCCGATCCCTTGGCTGTGTTGGGCATCTTGTTCCCGGCCCATCTCGCCGCGTTCTGGCAGACGGGCGTGGGCGGCGACAAGGCCGCCCACGTGTGGCTCGAGGCCTACCCCCGCATCACGGCCTTGGCCGCGGCGCTGGCCGCCAGCCGCGAGCTCGTCGATGCGGCCGCCGAGTCGATGCCGATCGACGCGCTGATCGAGCGCCTGTGGGACCGCATGGTCGAGGCCTCGTCGGACCTGGCCTGATCAGTTCTTCCCGAACCGTTCGCCGCCGATGAGAAAGGTGGGTGCCGCGCTCGGCTTCATCAATGCGCTCGCATTAGGGTCCGCGGCCATGGGGATCAAGCAGATGAAACACCGGGGAGCGATCGCGCTCGCAGTGGGGATGGCCCTGGCGCTGACGGCCGCGGCTTGCGGCAGCAGCACCAAGAGCGCGACGGCGGCGAAGAAGACGAGCGGGACGGCCGCACCGACCACGACCGCGGCGTCCACCGGCACGACCGGCACGCCGGCTCCGTCCAACACCGTGTGGTTGTGCAAGCCGGGTCTGGCCTCCAACCCATGCGAGGGCGACTTCACGACCACGGTCGTCGCCGCCGACGGGACCAAGACGGTCGAAAAGGCGGCGCCCGCCAAGAACCCACCCATCGACTGCTTCTACGTCTACCCGACGGTGAGCGCCCAGAAGACGCCGCTGGCCAACCTGACCATCGATCCGGAGGAGACGGGCGTCGCGCGCGCCCAGGCCGCCCGTTTCTCACAGGTGTGCAAGGTCTACGCGCCCATGTACCGCCAGCTGACCCTGCAGGCGATCGGCAACCGGGGCAGCGTGACCGCGGCCGACGCGGCCACGGCCTACGGCGACGTGCAGAGCGCCTGGCTCGACTACATGGCCCACGACAACCACGGTCGTGGCGTCGTGCTCATCGGGCACTCGCAGGGAGCGAGCCAGCTCACCCAGCTCATCAAGCAGCAGATCGACACCAAGCCCGACGTCCGCAAGCAGCTCGTGTCGGCCATCCTGCTCGGCGGCAACGTGACGGTGCCGATCGGCAAGGACGTCGGCGGCTCGTTCATGAACGTGCCCACCTGTACCAAGTCCAGCCAGACGGGCTGCGTGGTCGCCTACTCGAGCTTCCTCAACGTCCCGCCGACGGGCACCCTGTTCGGCCACGCGCGCGTCGCCGGCATGCAGGTGGTGTGCACCAATCCGGCCGCGCTCGGCGGGGGCTCGGCCAAGCTCGTCCCCGAGTTCCCGACCGGGGCCAACGGTGCGGTCGGCTCGCTCATCAACTCCGGACCGCCGGGGACGACACCGTGGGTGTCCTACACCGACCTGTACACCGGTGAATGCCAGGACACCGGCGGGGCCAACGTGTTGCACATCACGCCCACTCCTGGTCCGGGCGACACCCGTCCGATCGTGACCGAGCAGATCGGCCCGACCTGGGGGCTGCATCTGGTCGACGTCAACATCGCCCTCGGCAACCTGGTCGACATGGTCAAGAGCCAATCGGCCGCCTACAAGGGCTGACCCGTCAGGGTCAGGACGGCGCCGTTTCGTCGCGCCCGCGGTTCTCGTCGATGAAGGCGAGCGTCGCCGCCATGAAGCCGTCGATGTCGGCCGTCTTGAACTCGGCGACGGCCTTCATGTCGGGCGTGTAGGTCTCGAACGCCTCGGCACCCAGGGCGTCGGCGATGGCGGCGGCGACCGTCGCCGGTGGTTCAAGGGGGCCGTGGTACGGCGCGGCGTCGTTGTCGGGCTGGTCCCAGATCTCGGTGTCGATGGCGCCCGGCGTGATCAGGCGAACGTCGACACCCGTCGACCACAGGTCCATGGCCATCGACTCGGTCCAACCGGTCAGGGCGAACTTCGACGCGCAGTAGGCCGCTTCGTTGAGGATCCCCAGCCTTCCGCCCAGGCTCGACACGTTGACGATGGCACCAGCGTCGCGTTCGAGCATCCTCGGCAGCACCGCCAGGCTGAGCGCGACCGGCGACAGGAAGTTGGTGCGCATGACCTCGTCGACGGTCTCGACATCGAGGTCGCGGACCGATCGGCGCATCGGGCGCGCCGCGTTGTTGACGACGGCATCGAGATGACCGAACGCCTCCCACGCCTCGACGGCCACGGCGGCCGCCGCCGCGGGGTCGGCCAGGTCGACGGCCCAGCGCCGGTGACCTCGGTCGCCGGCGGCGGTGCAGGCGCGCAGCACCTCGTCGAGCCGTTCGCCGCGGCGCGCGACGATGCCAACGGTCGCGCCTCGCTCCGCGAGCAGGGGAGCGAGCGCGGCTCCGATGCCCGACGACGCCCCCGTGACCAGGACCTTGGCGCCGTCCAGCGTCGCCAACGGGCTCATGGCCCGAGCACCGAGTCGATGTTGATGTCGCCCACGTCGGGAGACTACCTGCGACCTCGAGAACGCTCCGGCGTCGATCGACCCATGGCGTCCACGGCTGCCGCAGCGTCGCGTGAGTGCCCACGTGATCGGCTCGTCCGTGGTTCTGGCGGCTTTGAAGGGCGTCTGGCGCCCTCAATGGCCACCAGAACGGGAGGAAGGTCCGACTACCTCGTGATGACGAACGTGGCTTGGGGCGGTGGGGGCTGGGCCGCGAGGGGCGGGAGCCAGCCCCACTCGAGGTTCTCGGGACCGGGCGGGATGGTCGCGGGGATGGCCAGCTCCATGGCGAAGCGAACCGTGGCCCCGGGCGCGATCGACGCGATGGCGCAGTTCAGCTGGTACGTGGGCACGGCGGTTTGGGGAGTGTCGCCGAGGAACGGACCGATCTTCTCGTAGTACGACGGACAAGGACTGAGCCGGACGGCCTGGTTGCCGGTGTTGGTGAGGGCGACGACGTAGTGGAGCACGCCACCCGGTCGAACCGACCCGAGGTCGCGGATCCTGCCTTGGAGCTTCACCGCCGGCGGGTCGGGGACGGTGGTCGTAGGAGCAGTGGATGGGGCCGGTCCGGCGGATTCGAGGTACGGCGGTCCACATAGACCGGGGAGAGGTGGGATGGCGACGGTGAGGCTGTCGCTCACTCCACCTCTCGGGCCGTCGAGGAGGATGCCGAGGGAGGTGTAGGCGCTGTCCGGCGCGGTGAGGCTCTGAGCGGCGTCGCACGTGTGGCTCGTCTGGAAGGTCAGCTCGCCGGCCGTACCTGGCCGGATGTCGCTGTTGTCGACGTTGGTCGGCTCGCTGGTGACGTCGACGCGCGGCACACCCGAACCTCTTGCGACCGCACTCACATCGGACGAGATGGAGCACGTCCGGCGAGAGACGTTGGTCAACGTGATGTGGTCATAGACACTGCCGGCACCCGGCTCGCTCCCGACCTGGTCGACATGAAGCTGTGACGCCGTGCACGACGCCGCGGGGATGGTCTGGCTGGGCGGGATGGTTGTCGCGATCGACACCGGGTGGTCGGTCCAGGGGATGAGCGGGCCCGCGCCGGCCGTGGTGGTCGAGGTCGAGGTCGACGATGACGTCACCCGCAGGGTGTTCTCGTCGGAATGCGCGCGAGTGATGGCCAGACCGCCCACTACGGCAAGCATGACCAGGGTGACGACGATCCGCACCACGCGGCGGCGCCGGCGTCGATGAGCCACGTCTCGGATCGACGGCGGGTCGGGATCGAGCCGGGTTGCGAGGCCCGCCGATGCGGCGCGCAGTCCCTCGTCAACGTCCATGGTGGTCCTCCGTGTCGGTCGCGCCGACCTCGCCGGCGACGGCCTCCGGCTCGACGACGTCCGTGCCGTCCTCTCCGAGCCGGTTGGCCAGTGCGGATAGGCCGCGGCGGGCGTGAGTGCGGACCGTGTCCTCGGCGATGCCCAGCACCTCGGCGGCCTGGCCGGCGGTCATCCCCGCGACGTAGAGCAGAGCGAGGACCTCGGCCTGACGAGGGGTGAGCTGGCGCAACGCGTCCCACAGCTCGATGTCCGTAGCCGGGAGGTCCAGGTCCTCGTCGCGTCGGGTGGCCAAGGTGGCGAACGAGCGCAGCTCGACGGTCAAACGGCGGAAGCGGGACCGGCTCTTGTTGATGGCGACACGCCGCACCCACGCTCCGGGCGCGTCGTAGGTCGAGATCTTGTCCCACTGCTGATGCGCGGCGAGGAAGGCATCCTGCGCCAACTCCTCGGCCACGTCGCGACGTCCGACCAACGACCAGACCAGCCGGACGACGCGCGGGTACTCCCGCCGGTAGAAGGCATCGAACGAGATCGGAGATCCCTCGTCGTCGCCGAGCGGTTCCACCCCACCTCCCGTCCCAGCGGTCGTGTCGGCCACCATCACACCAGAGGACACGCTCGACGAGCCCGAAACCGTTACCCGGCCCAACCGATCCCTTCTGGCGGCGATTGAGGGGCCCGTGCGCCCTTGGATGCCGCCAGAAGCCGACGCAGGGGAGGTCGGGCGCGGAGGCCGGGTCGCGGGCCCGCTGCGGCGGGCGTCAGCCGCTCCCGGGGTAGCCGCCGCCGCCGTAGGCCTCGTCGAGGGCGTCGTAGTCGATGGGCCAACCGTTGCGGGGGAGGGGCTCGTCGCGGAACACGATCGACTTGGGCTTCTTGTACGAGGCGATGCGCGACCTGGTGTGCTCGATGAGCTCGTCCTCGCTGGCCGTCTGACCGTCGTGCAGGACGACCACGGCCAGCACCGATTGACCCCACGTCGGATCGGGGATCCCGATGATGGCCACCTCGCGAACGGCGTCGTGGGCGCCGAGGGCCGCTTCGACCTCGGCCGGATAGATGTTCTCGGCCGCCGACTTCACGATCCGACCCTTGGGCCCCACGAAGCTGACCGTGCCGTCGGCCTCGCGCCGGCCGAGGTCGCCGGTGTGGTGCCAGCCGCCCGACTGGCGCCGGGTCGTCTCGTCGTCCCGGTTGCGATAGGCAGTCATCACCTGAGGCCCGCGGGCCACGATCTCGCCGGTCTCACCGTGGGCCACCTCCTGCCCGTCGGGATCGACGAGACGGACGGCGACGGTCGGTGACGGCCGGCCCGAGTTGCCGATGCCCGCATCGCCGAGCGCGTTGAACGTCAGCATCCCCGTCACCTCGGTCTGGCCGAAGCCGGCCGGCCGGGTCGCCCACGGTGAGTCGTCGACGGTGATCATCTCGTTCCACTCGGGCTTGCCCTTGAAGGTCCGGAGGCTCTTGAGGTCGTAGCGGCCGTCCGCGTTGATCTCGAGGATCTGCTCGATGGTCGGAGGCATCACGAAGGCGCCCGTGCAGCGTTCGGCCTCGATCACCCGGCACAGCTCCTCGGCATCGACCCGGGGCGTGAACACGTTGGTGCCGCCGAACAGGTAGGTCGCCAGGGTGGTCATCAGCGTGGCGATGTGGAACATGGGTCCGCAGTTGAGATACGTGTACCCGGCGTCGACCCGCTGCAGGTTCGCCATGATCAACGACTGGTTGATGATGGCCTGCTGGCTGAGCAGAGCCCCGTTCGGCGTCCCGGTGAAGGCGGCCGTGTAGAGCATGAGCGCCGCGGCGGCGGGGTCGACGTCGAGCGCCGGGTCATCGGTCGAGCCCGTCGCCAGGAAGGCCTCGTAGCTGTCCGTACCGTCCGCACCGCCGGCGTCGGTGTCATGGCGCAGCCAGCGTCCGGGCGATCCCGAGCGGTCGCGCGCGGCGCGCACCGTGTCGCCGACCTCGGCTTCCTGCCAGATCGTCACGGCGGCGTCGGTGTCGGCGATGACGAAGGCCATCTCGTCGGCGCTCTGGCGCCAGTTGACGATCCCGCACACCGCTCCCAACTTGGCCGCCGCGCCCAGGCACTCGAGGATGCGGTAGCTGTTCTGGCCCATCCACAACACGACATCGCCCGCCCCCACGCCCTCGACGCGCAAGGCGTTGGCCAGCTGGTTCACCCGGTCGTCGAACTGAGGCCACGTCAGTCGCGTCGAGCCGTCGACGACGGCCGGTCGATCGGGATAGCTGCGTCGGTGCTCGCGGGACACGTCGGCCAGCGAGAACGTGTGCAGAAGGTCCATCCGGCCATCCTGGCACGCCGACCTGACGTCTGCGTCAGGTTCGAGGCCGGGTTGAGTAGCCTGCCGGGGCGGGCCCGCTCGGGCTCGCGCCTTGCCACTCGCGACCAGCCCGACCAGGGGATCAGACATGAGCGATGTGCCCCGCCACGACATCCCGACGGGCGGCCGGAGCGGGTTCGTGCTCAACGGCGACGCCCAGGTCCACTACCTCGAATGGGGTCACGGCGGGCTCCCACCGGTGCTCTGCCTGCACGGCGGCGGTCAGACCGCCTACATGTACGAGGCGCTCGGTGCCGCGCTCGCCGACCGGGCCCACGTCGTCGCTCCCGACCTGCCCGCCCACGGCGACTCCGATCCGGTCGAAGCCGCCTTCGGACGCGAGGCCGCCCTCATGGCCGAATCCGGAGGGGCCGAGGGCGTGTTCCCGATGCACAAGGTGCTGGCCGGCGCGGTGCGCCCGCTCTTCGGCGAGTTCGGCCTCGGACGGGCCGTCGTCGTCGGGGCCTCGCTCGGTGGGATGACAGCCATGTCGCTGGCCGGCGACACTCCCGACCTGGTCGCCGGCATCGTCCTCATCGACGTCGGACATCGTCTCGAACCCGAGGGCGTTCGCAAGATCGTGGACTTCATGACCGCCCACGAGTCGTTCGCCTCGCTCGAAGAAGCGGCCGAGGCCATCGCCGAGTACCTCCCGCAGAGGCGCAGCCCCAACCCGGCGTCGCTCAGCCGCAACCTGCGCCAGCGCGCCGACGGGCGGTGGGAGTGGAAGCACGCGGTCGGCAAGCGGCTGCGGGCCCAACGCGACGCCGGCCAGGACGTCCCCCATCCGGCCGATCACCTCGATCAGGTGACCGAGGGGCTGGCCGAGTCGGCCGCGGCGCTGCGCTGCCCCGTGCTCGTGCTGCGGGGTCAGCAGAGCGACGTGCTGTCCGACGAGGGCGCTGACGACCTGATCAAGCTCATCCCCGACGCCCGGTTGGCGGTCGTCGAGAAGGCAGGCCACCTGGCCGCCGGCGACAACCCGCACTCGACGGTGTCGCTGGTGACGTCGTTCCTGGTCGAACTGGGCCTCGACGACGGCACCTGGACCTGACCCCGCGGCCGCAATCGAAGGGGTCAGAACGGCCGGGCACCGTCTCGCACCACGATCAGTCGGGGGGAACCAGCTCGCGCTTGATGACCTTGCCGCTGGGGTTGCGCGGCAGCGCGTCGACGAACCAGATCTTGCGGGGCACCTTGTAGTCGGCCAGCCCCTGCGCGCAGAACGCCAACAGCTCGTCGACGTCGAGGTCGTGGCCGGGCAGCGGTACCACGAAGGCGCCGATGTCCTCGCCGAGGACCTCGTGGGGGATCCCGATGACGGCGGCCTCGAACACACCGGGATGCTCGTAGAGCATGGCCTCGACCTCGGTGGCGGCGATGTTCTGACCGCCCCGGATCAGCACGTCCTTGTCGCGCCCGACGATGTAGAGGTAGCCGTCCTTGTCGACGTAGCCGAGGTCGCCCGAGGTCAACCAGCGTCCTGACCACGCCGCCGCCGTCGCGTCGGGATCTCGGTAGTACTCGCGGTGGTGGTCCCCGACCCCGATGAGCACATGGCCGATCTCGCCGGTCGGCTTGCGAGAACCGGTCGAGTCGGCGATGCGGATCTCGGTCGGTGGCAGCGGCAATCCGACCGACCCCGGCCGGTCGTTGAGCTCGCTCGGCGGGAGGTACGTGTAGGCCGTCCCGGCCTCGGTCATCGAGTAGTTGTTGGTGACCATCGTGTCGGGCAGGCGATCGGCGATCCGCCTGTGCAGGACGGGCGGCAACGGGGCCGAACCGATCGACAGCAGGGTGAGGCTGGACAGGTCGGCGGTGGCGAAGCGCTCGTGCACCAACAAGAGCTGCAGCATGGCCGGAACCAGGAACGCCATGGTCGGCCGCCACTGCTCGACCGCGTCGAGCCACGGCTCGGCGTCGAAGCGGGGCAGGTAGAGGCCGCGCATCCCCATCTTCATGGGGTTGTAGACGAAGCTGATGCCGGCGAAGGTCGGCAGCGGTGAGCTGTGGATCCACGAGTTGCCCGTCCACCGGGGCTCGCCGTTGGCGATGAGGTGCGTGTTGCGGTGCTGGACGGCGACGCCCTTGGGTTGACCGCTCGTGCCTGACGTGTAGACGATCTCGGCCAGGTCGCTCTCGTCCAGCGGCACCTGGTAGCGACGACTCGTCCTGCGCCGCGAGCATCGGACACCAGGTCTCGGAGTCGTCGGCCGAGATGACGAACTCGAGCGGATGGCGAAGGCCGTCGTTGACGGCTTCGTCGAGGGTGCTCCGCAGATGCATCGACGTGATGGCCCCGACGGGCTCCGAGTGGCCGACGATCACACCGAGCTCGCGCGCCGTCAGGCGCGTGTTGATCGGGACGGCGACGCCGCCCGCCTTGTGGATGGCGGCATAGCTGATCAGCCACCGGTCGAGGTGCTCGTTCTGGAGGTGCAACGCAACCCGGTCGCCCTTGGCCACTCCCGCCTGCGTCAGCGCGCGGGCCAGGCGGTTCGACGAGGAATCCCACCGGGCGAAGGTGAGCACGTCCTTGCTCGTGAGCTGGGCGTAGGCCGTCTCGTCGGGATGGCGATCGGCCATCCACCTGAGCTGATCGACTTGCAGGGTCGCCATGCTCCTCCTTCCGCCGTGCGGCTATTCGCCGAAGCCGGTGACTGGTAGTCCGGGCTTCCGCTCGCCGAACAGCTCGGCTCGTCGGTCCTCGAGATCGTCGATGGTCCAACGTCGCCCGCCGTTGTCGATGCGCCCGACCCGACTCCACCCGGTCATCAGGTGCACCTTGTCGCCGTTGACGACGACGACCTGACCGGTGATGTCGGCGGCCGCATCTGATGCCAGCCACACGACGACTGGCGCGATGTTGGCCGGATCCCATTCGTCGAAGCTGCCATCCGCGGGCATGAGACCGCCCAGCACGGTCTCGGTCATGCGGGTCCGGGCGCGCGGTGCCACCGCGTTGACCGTGACTCCGTACTTGCGCAGCTCGCGCCCCAACGTGACCGTCAGGGCGGCGATCCCGGCCTTGGCCGAGGCGTAGTTGGCCTGGCCGGCCAGGCCGTAGAGCCCCGACTCGCTGGCCGTGTTGATGATGCGGCCGCTCACGTCGGCCTGGCCCGCCTTCGACCGTTCCCGCCAGTGGATCCCGGCGAAGTGGGCGGTGGCGAAGTGGCCTTTGAGGTGCACGCGGATGACGTCGTCCCACTGCGCCTCGGTCATCGAGAAGCTCATGGCGTCGCCGAGGATGCCGGCGTTGTTCACGAGGATGTCGAGGTGACCCGAGCCGCCGACGACCGACGCCACGATGGCCTCGGCCCCGGCCCAGGTCGACACGTCGTTCGAGTCGGCCGCCGCCTGGCCGCCCGCCGCCGTGATCTCGTCGACGACGGCGTCGGCGGCATCGGGGTCGACGTCGTTGACCGTGACCAGCGCGCCTTCGGCGGCCAGGAGCAGAGCCTCGTCACGGCCGATGCCGCGCCCGGCACCGGTCACGATCGCGGTCCTGCCGTCCAGCCGTCCCATTCAGTTCCCCCGTACCTTCACCCCGACTCCGGCGCGCACTGTAGCTGACGGCGGTGTCAGCAATTCGACCGGCCGGATCTACTCGTCGACCAGTCGCTTGAGCTTGTAGCCCGAGCGGGGCAGCGTCTCGCGTTCGAGGATGTCGACGGCGGCGGCGACGCCGATGGCCTCGCTGACCGCGGCCGCCACCTTGGCCGCCACGTCCGAGCGGGTGCCGTCGTCGAGGGCGCCGATGTCGGCGCCCACCTCGGCTCGCACCACGAGAGGCTCGTGTGACCCGTTGGGGTTGACGACGACGAACTCGAGCGTCGGGGTCGTGAGCTCGGGAACCGAGGCGACGGCTCGTTCGAGGTCCGAGACCTGGAAGTGCACGCCCTGACAGCTCAGCAGGTCCTTGAACCTTCCACCCCAGAAGCCCATGCGGCTCGTCTCGCCCTGGGGGCAGTCGGCGGGGCCGTCGATCATGGCCGCCTCTTCGAGGTCGTAGCGCAGCAGGCCGTTGTCCCGATCGAGGGTGGTCACGACCAGGTTGCCCCACTGGCCGTCGGGCACGTCCCGGCCGGTCGTGGGATCGATGGCCTGGATGACGGCCCAGT
The DNA here is from genome assembly GCA_963734965.1 of uncultured Microthrixaceae bacterium. Taxonomy (GTDB): domain Bacteria; phylum Actinomycetota; class Acidimicrobiia; order Acidimicrobiales; family Acidimicrobilacustridaceae; genus UBA4742. The sequence goes on from CAVTJK010000003.1 coordinate 1,520,076, forward strand.
CCTCGTGCAGGTGGGCGCCGTCGCAGGTGCGGTCCGGACCGCCGATGTAGGCGTAGCACTCGAAGCCGGCCGTCATCAGCGGCAGCAGTCCCCGGCCGAACCCGCCCATCGAGAACTGGGGGAAGCCGCAGTCCTCCACCAGGTCGATGCCCATCTTGGCCGCCTCCTCCTGGAAGCGGTGCTGGCTCAGCGCCACCATCTGCACGTCGGGGTGGATGCGCTGCCAGGTGCGGATGCCCTGCTGGGCCAGCTCGTCGGTGTCAGGCGGCGAGACCCACATGTTCAGCGCGCCGAAGTACTCGATCGAACCACCGAGCATCGGACCCCCGCCGTACATGTAGGCGGGGTGGCAGTGGGTCACGATCTGGCCCGGCCGCCAGCCGTTGCGCCACCAGTTGCGCGCCGCCGACTCGTACTCGAGCCACAGGTCGTGGCGCGTGAGGATGGTCAGGGTCGGCGTCCCGGTCGTGCCGGTCGACTGGCCGATGCGGACGCAGTCCGACAGGGGCGTGAAGCGGTAGTCGCCGAGGGGCGGATGCTCGGCCTCGCTGTCGCGCAGCTCCTGCTTGCGGGTGAGGGGGATGCGGTTGATGTCGTCGAGCGTCGGTGATGTCGCCCGCTCCCGTGATGCCGGCCTCGACCAGCTTGCGCTGGAACAGCGCCGGGGTGCCGTCGATCACCTTGCCGATGAGCTCCCGCAACCGGGTCAGCTGCAGCTCGGCGGCGCTGCTCGGGATCCATGGTCTGGACTTCGGGATCCCAGAGCTTCTGCTCCGGCGAACGGGCGGGTGGACCGATGACCTCGGCCCCGTAGCTCGGCATGTGTGTCCCCCTGCGGACGGCGGTGGCTGAGTGCGCACGATACATTTCCAACCTGACGCCTGTGTCAGTTGTCGGAGATCCGGCGGCTGGAGCCCGAGGCGAGCCCGAGACGAAGCGGGGTGAGATGTCAACCGAGGTGACCGTCGGCATCGACATCGGCACCACCTCGGTCAAGGCCCTCGCGGCCGACGGCGACGGTCGGGTCGTCGCCTCGCGGCCGGGTGCCCCATGCGCTGCGCTCGTGCCACGCCGGCGAGCTGGCCCACGACGCCAAGGCGGCCTGGCACGACGGCGTGCGCGACGCGCTGGCCGGCGTGCTGGGCGATGCCGAGCTCGATGTTCGAGCGGTGAACGTGGCGGCGATGGTGCCGTCGTTGTGCGCGGTCGACGGCGACGGCGTGCCCATCTCTGACGGCATGCTCTACGGCGACGCTCGGGGCGGCGGGGGGTGACGCCGACGCGGATCCGTCACAGTCGGGTGAGCTGGTGCGCTTCCTCGCGCTGGCTGGCGGCCACCACCCCGACGCCGCCGGCTACTGGCCGGCCCAGGCCGTCGCCAACGCGCGCCCTCGAGCGGCGAGGGGGCCATCGACACCACGGTGGCCATGACGACGCTCCCGCTGTTCGACTTCACCGGCTGGGACGCGGCGGTGGCGGCCGACGCCGGCCTCGACGACGCTGAGCCGGCTGCCCCGGATCGTCGTCGGCTCCGATCCCGTGGGCAAGGTCGACGCGGCCGGAGGCGCGCCGCTCGGCGGCGGGACGATCGACGCCTTGGGCGAGCAGATGGTGGCCGGCGCCGACGACGACCGGCGACGTGCTGGTCATCCTCGGATCGACGCTGATCGTGTGGGCGGTCATCGACGACTGGCGCGAGGTCGACGGCCTCTGGACCGTGCCCCACACGGCGCCGGGCAAGGTGCTCATCGGTGGACCGTCCAACGCCGGCGGGCCTCTTCGTGAACTGGGTCGATCGTCTGGTCGCGGGGTCGCGTCCCGGCGACGGCGATCGGCGCGCCGAGATCGCGGCGGCGGTCAGCGAGGTCCATCCGGCTCGCGTGCCCGTGTGGCTGCCCTATCTGCGCGGCGAGCGGGTGCCGTTCCACGACCCCGATCGGCGGGCCTCGTTGCACGATCTCGACATCGGGCTGGGTGCGGCCGCCGTGCGGCGAGGCGCGTACGAGGCGTCGGCCTTCGCGATCCGTCACCTGCTCGACCTCGGCGGCGTGGACGGACGACGGATCGTGGCCACCGGCGGCGGCGTGCCGTGACGAATCGTGGGTGCAGGCGCTGGCCGACGGGACCGGGTTGCCGGTCGACGTCGTGGCCGTGCCCGAAGGGGGAGCGCTGGGCGCGGCCTGGATGGCCAGGGCCACGGCCGGTCTCGAGGCACCGGGCGCGCCGGCGTCGGCCTGGGCCCGCACCGAGCGCGACGGGTCGAGCCCGATCGCTCGGGCGGCCCCGTATGTGGCCGAGCGCTACGCGCGGTACCGGGAGCTGGCCGGATGAGCGATCCGGCCGACGCCACCGGATCGGGCCTCCTGGCTGACCCCGAGCCGTCCGAGGTGCGCTTCACCGTGATCTCGGTCGACGATCACCTGGTCGAGCCGCGCCACCTGTTCGAGGGTCGCATGCCGGCCGCGCTGGCCGACCAGGCGCCCTACGTCAAGACCACGTCGAAGAACCACGAGATCTGGGTCTTCGACGGCCAGGCCTATCCGCAGGTCGGGCTCAACGCCGTCGTCGGTCGCTCCAAGGACGAGTCACCGATGGAGCCGGTGCGATTCGACCAGATGCGCCGCGGCTGCTGGGATCCCGATGCCCGCCTGGCCGACATGGACCTGGCCGGCATCTGGGCCTCGCTCAACTTCCCGAGCCAGATCACCGGCTTCTGCGGGACGGTGTACTCGCAGTGCTCGGATCCGGCCCTCGGCCAGGCCTGCGTGCGGGCGTGGAACGACTGGTTCTACGAGGAGTGGTGGGCGCCGCACCCTGATCGGTTCGTGCCGCTCGGCATCACCTTCCTGGCCGACCCCGAGGTGGGCGCGGCCGAGATCCGTCGCAACGCGGCTCGCGGCTACACGGCGGTGAGCCTGCCCGAACAGCCCCACCGCCTGGGCTACCCCTCGTTGCACTCGGGCTGGTGGGATCCCGTGCTGAGCGCCTGCGTCGACACGGGCACCGTCATCTGCCTCCATGTGGGCAGCTCGGGGATGATGATGGAGCAGGCCGTCGACGGACCGTTGGTCGAGATGGCGGCGACGCTGTTCTCGTCGCTCTCGCTGGCCGCGTGCGTCGACTGGCTGTGGTCGGGCGTGCCGCTGCGCTTCCCCGACATCCGGGTGGCCATGAGCGAGGGCGGCATCGGTTGGGTGCCGATGCTGGCCGACCGGCTGGACTACATCCACGGCTGGTCGGGACACGGGCGCCGGGCGTGGCCGTCGACCGAGATCACCCCGACCGAGGTGCTGTTGCGCAACTTCTGGTTCTGCTCGCTCGACGATCCGTCCATCTGGCCGATCCGCGAACGCATCGGCATCGAGCGGATCATGGTCGAGGTCGACTACCCCCACGCCGACTCGACCTGGCCGGACACGCAGGACTTCCTCGACGACCGCTTGGCCGGGCTGCCGGTCGAGGATCAGCGACGCATCTGCTTCGCCAACGCCGCCGAGCTCTTCCGTCATCCGCTGCCTCCCGATCCGCTCCCGCACCCCGACGCGCCGATGGGCGCGGCCCGATGATCATCCGCGTCGACCAGGAGCGCTGCATCGGATCGGGCAACTGCTCGTTCTACGCCGGAGCCACCTTCGACCTCGACGACGAGCTCAAGGTCGTCGTGATCGCGGGCGCCGAGTCGGGCCAACTCGACGCCGAGGGCGACATCCGCGCCGCCGCCGAGGGCTGCCCCGTCAAGGCCATCACGATCGTCGAGTCCGGCGACGTGGCTCCGACGCCGACAGAACCGGGCGCCGGCGACGAGCCCGACCCGCGACACGAGTAGGGAGAAGCATCCATGGGTCTGGCCATCGGCGACGAGCACCTGGAGTTGGCGGCGACCGTGCGGCGCTGGGTCGACACGCGCCAGCTCTTGGGCCAGGCCCGGGCCCTGCTCGACGCGCCGGCCGAAGGACGACCTCCCTACTGGGACGAGATCGGCGAGCGGGGTTGGCTCGGTCTGGCGGTGTCCGAGTCGAGTGGCGGCCAGGGCTACGGCGTGTCCGAGCTGGCCGTGGTGCTCGAGGAGCTGGGGCGGGCGTGCTGGCCCGGGCCCGTTCCTGTCCTCGGCCATCGTGGCGCTGGCCGCTCGATCGCTGGTCCGCCGCCACCGATGTCGTGGCCGCCGTGATCGACGGGTCGGCGCCCGCCGGCCTGGCCCTGACCTCGGACCTGCACCTGACCGACGGCACCGTGTCGGGGGCGGCGGCGACGGTGCTCAGCGGGGCCGGGGCCGACTGGTTGCTCCTGCCCGTCGACGACGGCTGGGCCTTCGTGGCCCGCGACGAGGTCGAGGTCCGCGAGCGGCCCAGCTTCGACGCCACCCGACGCCTGGCCGAGGTTCGCCTCGACGGCGTCGAGATCGCCCCGAGCCGGTGGCTGGTGGCCGGCGGCCGAGGTCGGCCGGCTGGCGACGTTGCTGATCGGCGCCGAGGCCATCGGCGTGGCGGACTGGTGCGTCTCGACGGCGTCGACCTACGCCGCCGAGCGGGTGCAGTTCGGTCGTCCGATCGGGCAGTTCCAGGCGGTCAAGCACCGGTGCGCCGACATGCTCGTCGCCCTCGAGATGGCCCGGGCCAGCGTGTGGGACGCGGCGCGCGCCTTCGACGAGCCGTCGCCGGAGGGCATCGCGGCGAGCTGGACGCTGGCCGCCGACATGGCCGCGGCGCTGGCCCCCGAGGCGGCGTTCCGGTGCGCCAAGGACTGCGTGCAGGTGCTCGGCGGGATCGGCTACACGTGGGAGCACGACGCCCACCTCTTCCTGAAGCGGGCCACGGCCATGCGCCACCTGGTCGACCCGCCGGCGGCGTGGCGGGCTCGGATCGCCCTCGCCACGGCGGCCGGCGAGCGCCGCACCTTGGCCCTCGACCTGCCTCCCGTCGCCGACGCCGAGAGCGAAGCGGCCGAGGCCCGCCAGGCGGTGCGCGCCTTCGTGGCCGAGCTGGTCGACCACGACAAGTCGGAGTGGCGCGGCCGGCTGGCCGATTCGGGCTACCTCACCCCGCACTGGCCTCGACCCTGGGGCCTCGACGCCACGCCGATCGAGCAGCTGGTGATCGACGAGGAGCTGGTCGCCGCCCACGTCCGGCGCCCCCATCTGGCCGTGGCCGGGTGGGCCCTGCCGACGATCATCGCTCACGGGTCACCCGACCAGCAGGACCGCTTCGTCAACCCGACGCTGCGCGGCGAGCTGACCTGGTGCCAGATGTTCTCCGAGCCGGGCGCAGGCAGCGACCTGGCCTCGCTCGCCACGCGAGCCACCCCCGTCGACGGTGGGTGGTCGCTCACCGGCCAGAAGGTGTGGACGACGATGGCCAAGGAAGCGGACTGGGCCATCTGTCTGGCCCGCACCGATCCCGACGCCCCTCGCCACGAGGGGATCGGCTGCTTCCTGCTGGACATGACCACCCCGGGCATCGAGATCCGGCCGCTTCGCGAGCTGACCGGCATGGCCATGTTCAACGAGGTGTTCCTGACCGACGTGTTCGTGCCCGACGCATGCCTGGTCGGATCGCCGACCGGCGGCTGGGCCTACGCCCGCACCACGCTGGCCAACGAACGGGTGTCGATGTCGTCGGGTTCGTCGTTCGGTCCCGGCCTGGCCGGGCTGTTCGCCCTGGCCGAGTCGGGGCGCGCTGGGCGATCCGCTGGTCGCCGACCGGCTGGGCGGGCTGGTCGCCGATGCCCACGCCATCGCCGTGTTGGGGATGCGGGCCACGCTGCGGGCGCTGGGTGGGGGCCAGCCCGGTCCCGAGGCCAGCGTGCGCAAGCTGGCCGGGGTCACCCACGAGCAGGCGGTGCAGGAGGCCGGTCTCGATCTGCTCGGGCCGGCGGCGGCGGTCACCGAAGGGCCCGGCGCGGCCTGGTCGGGCGGGTTCCTCGGCGACCGCGCCCTGTCGATCGCCGGCGGGACGAGCGAGATCCAGCGCAACGTCATCGCCGAGCGCCTGCTGGGCCTGCCCAAGGATCCCTGAACCCAGCCCACGGGCGCCGGCCCGGTCGCTCAGCGGCGGACGATGGTCACGCTGGCGTTGGCGCCTCGCCCGATGGTGTGGGCCAGGCCGATCCGGGCGTCGGGCACCTGGCGATCGCCGGCCTGGCCCCGCAGCTGGCGCACCAGCTCGACCACCTGGCCGAGCCCCGACGCACCCAGCGGCTCACCCTTGGAGAGCAGCCCGCCCGAGCGATTGATCGCTGGGCCCTCGTTCGGTCGACCCGACGCCGGCCCGGGGTCGGCGTCGAGCAGCCGGCGCTGGTCACCGACGGCGCACAGGCCGATCTCGACCCACGACAGCAGCTCGCGGGCGGCGTCGGTGTCCTGGCACTCGACGACGTCGAGGTCGTCGGGTCCGACTCCGGCTTCCTCGTAGGCGGTGGTGGCCGCCCGGGTCGTCGGCGGGGTGATGTCGGCGTCGTCGATGCCGGCCAGTGGCGTCGACTCGTCGAGCACGCTGCCGGGGAGGTGGCTGCGCAGGACGGCGGCGGCCAGCTGCACGCCCGCGGCGCCTCGACGCAGCACGACCGCGGCCGCCCCCTCGTTGGGCGAGCACAGCATCCACAGGCGGAGCGGCTCGCAGACCATCCGCGAGGCCAGGACCTGCTCGGCGGTGACCTCGGACCGGAACATGGCATCGGGGTTGAGGGCACCCCACCGCCGGTTCTTGACCACCAGCGCGGCCAGGTCGTCGATGGTCACGCCGTGCTCGCGGAGCAAGCGCTGCGCCCGCAGGGCGAAGAAGGCCGGGGTGGCGGCCAGCCCGGCCTCCTCCTGCCACGGCGCGAAGAACGACGAGCGGATGATCCCGGCCGGCATCTTCTCGACCCCGACGACCAGCACCGAGTCGTGCTCGCCCGATCGGATCGCGCTCGCGGCCAGCGCCAGCGCGGCGCCGCCCGAGGCGCACCCGGCCTCGACATCGACGATCGGGATGCCGGTGAGGGCCAGGGCGCCGAGCACGCGATGGCCGGCCGCCACCCCGCCGTACGCGGTGGCGCAGAAGGCGGCGCCGATGTGGCCGCGGGCCTCGGCCGGTTGGGACCAACCGGCGTCGGCCAGCGCGTCGCGTGTGGCCGCGACCCCCATCTCGGTTCCCGTGAGCTCACCGAAGCGCCCGAACGGATGCAACCCGGCGCCGGCGATCTCGACGCCGGTCACGGCTCGTCCTCGGCGCTGGGGGCGAAGGCCCACACCTGGTGCCCACCAGGCAGCGTCTCGGTCACGACCTCCATCGGTTGGCCGAAGCACAGGGCGGCCGGATCGGATTCGGTGAGGCGGCCGAGCACGCGGAGACCCCCGGGCACGCAGCTCGACGATCCCGAACCCGTAGGGAACCGGTCCGGTGTAGCCGGGTGGAGCGGCGGTCACGGCCGTCCAGGCCCACAGCGAGCCGTGGCGGGCCAGCGCGACCACCTCGACGTCGTCGGCCCCCGTGTAGGGGCACGTCGTCGCCGGCGGGAAGTGGTAGCGCTGGCTCGACGGCGACCACCCGCCGAGGAGCGTGGTGGTGCCGTCGTCGCCCACCTCCATCCAGCGATCCGGCGTCCAGCCCGAGGGGGCGGGGTCGGTGGTGGTCATGGCCTCAGATCTTTCGTCCGGCATCGGCCCAGGCGGCGTCGCGCAGCCGCCGCTTCAGCACCTTGCCGTTCGGGTCGCGGGGCAACTCGTCGACGAGGTCGTAGCGGGTCGGGCACTTGTAGGGATCGAGGCGGGCCCGGCACCACGCGTCGAGAGACTCGGACGTGACCTCGTCCGGATGGCCGGCGAGGACCCGGGTTTCGACCACGGCCGCAGGATGTTCGCCGTCGCGGTCGTCGGGCACCCCGAACACGGCGCAGTCGACCACCGCCGGATGGGCGTGCAGGACCTCCTCGATCTCGCGAGGGTAGAGGTTCACGCCGGCCCGGATGATCAGGTCGCTGTGGCGATCGGTGAGGAAGAGCCAGCCGTCGGCGTCGAGATGGCCGATGTCGCCGACGCTGAAGGCGTCGTCGTGCCAGGCGGCCGCGGTCTTGTCCGGATCGTTGTGGTAGCGGAAGCGGCCGTGGGCCGGCTTGACGTAGATCAAGCCGTCCTGATCGGGTCCGAGGATCTCGCCCGTGTCGGCATCGACGATGCGGATCTCGACCCCGGGCCAGGGCTGGCCGACCGTTCCCGGTCGGGTCGACCAGTCGAGCGCCGACACCCGCGTCGCCCCGCCCTCGCTCATCCCGTACAGCTCCCAGATCTCGGTCTGGGGGAAGGCGTCGATCATGCGCTGCTTGACGGGCGTCGGGCACGGCGCGCCCCCGTGGATGACGTGGCGCAGGCTGGACAGGTCGTAGGTGGCCCGCTCGTCCTCGGGGACCTCGAGGATGCGGATGAAGTGGGCCGGCGTCAGGAAGGTCGTCGTGACCCGGTGGCGGGCGACCAGACCGAGGAAGGCCCGGGCGTCCCACGCCGCCATGAGCACCACCGTGCCCCCGCTGTAGAGGGTCACGTTGCTGTAGCCCGATGGGCCGGCGTGGTACAGCGGGCCGGCGACGAGATGGACGTCGTCGCTCGTGTAGCCCCACATGGCCCCCAGCGAGTCCTGGGTCATGGCCATGAGCGCGGGGTCGGCGTTGGCGTTGTGGACCACGCCCTTCGGTCGCCCCGACGTGCCCGACGTGTAGATCACCGGCCAGGAGGTGGGCCAGATGTAGGGGATCGGCTCGCGGGACGCGTCGGCCAGCCGCTCGGCGTAGTCGTCACCGACCCAGAGCACGGGCAGAGCGCGATCGTGCACCACGGCGCCCACCTGGGGGCGCAGGTCGACGTGGGTGATGAGGGCGCCGGCTCCTGAGTCATCGAGGATCCACGCCACCTCGTCGGCGCGCAGGTGCCAGTTCAGGGTCAGCACCGAGATGCCCAACTTGGCCGATGCCGCCAGGGCCTCGACGAACTCGATCCCGTTGGGGAGCATCACCGCCAGCCGATCGCCGTCGCCCACGCCCATCCCCCGCAGGACGTGAGCCAGTCGGGCCGCCCGGTCGTCGAGCTCGCCGTAGGTGCGACTGCGGTCCCCGGCGATCAACGCGGTGTGATCGGCGCGGCCGACCGCCGTCTCGGCGAACCCCTTCATGGCGCCGACTCTAACTGACGCCCATGTCAGGTCCGGAGTGGACCGGCGGGAGGGCCGTCAGCCGGCGGGGAGGGCGGCGGCTCGGCGCCGGAGCTCGGCTCGGTCGATCTTGCCGGCGGCCAGGAGCGGGAGCTCGCCCAGCACCACGACCGTCTCGGGCGTCTTGAACCGGGCCACGCCCCGCTCGGCGAACCAGGCGGCTGTCGCGCCGAGATCGATGGACGTGCCGGGGGCGCAGGTCACGAAGGCGCACACGCGCTCGCCGAGTCGCTCGTCGGGTCGGCCGACGGCCGCGGCCTGGCGCACCGCGGGATGGGCCTCGAGGTGGGCCTCGACCTCGGCGGCGGAGATGTTCTCGCCGCCGCGGATGATGAGGTCCTTGATCCGGCCCACGATGGTGAGCCACCCGTCGGGATCGATGTGGCCGACGTCGCCGGTGCGGAACCATCCGTCGGTGATCGCGGCTGTGGTGGCATCGGGATCGGTGTAGCCGACGAACAGCTCGGGACCGCGAACCCAGACCTCGTCACCTGGGCCGAGCTTCACCCGGATGCGACCGGTCGGCCGACCATCGGTGTCGCGGGCCCGGTCGGGGTCGTCGCCGGCGTGGCTCGTCGTGACCGTCGGCGCCTCGGTCGATCCGTAGGTCCGCTTGACGACGGCGCCGAACAGCTCGGCCGTCTCGGCCACGAAGGCGGCGGTCACGCCGGCCCCGCCGCTCGAGATCAGACGGATCGACTGCACCCGCTCGGGCGAGAACCCGGCCGCGTCGCGCAGCGAGACGAAGAACGTCGGGGGCCCGATCATGAACGTCACGCGGTGGGCCTCGATGAGATCGAGCGCGACCTCGGGATCCCAGCGCGCCATGAGCACCGTCGTGAGACCGGCCGCCCCCGGCAGCGTCACGGCGTTCTGCAGCCCGGAGATGTGGGCCAGCGGCGCCGGCATGAGGATGGTGTCGGTCGGGTGCAGGTCGTGCACCTCGGTCATCAGCCGGGCCTTGTAGGTGAGTCCGCCGTGGGTGTGCAGCACGCCCTTCGGTTCGCCGGTCGATCCGGACGTGTGCAACACGACGGCCAGGTCGTGGGCATCGACGGGCACCGAATCCGGCTCGGTGTCGGTGGCCATGGCGCTGACGTCGTCAGGGTCGACCACGAGCGCAGGGCGCAGCGTCGAGAGGATCTGGTCGCGCTCGCGTGGGCCGGCCTGATGGTGCAGCGGCGCCGCCACCGCCCCGATGCGCCAGCAGGCTCGGTAGAGGGCGACCGCTTCCCACCGATTCGACGACTGCCAGGCCACCCCCGTCCCCGGCGTCACCCCTCGTCCGCGCAGATGTCCGGCCAACCGGGCCACGAGGTCGTCGAGCTCGGCCGCATCCAGGCGCCGGTCCGCGTCGATGAGGTCGCCGCGTTCGGTCGTGCCCGCGAAGAGCTGGTCGAGGGTGGGCGCTCCAGTCGGCTGGTCGGCGTGATCCCACGTGGGCCGCAGCCGTCGAGCCGGAGCCATGTTCGTCGTCGCGCCGGGACCGCCGGGGCGATCAGCCCTTCTTGACCCGCACGATCAGGGTGAAGCGCTCGGTCACCACCGGCTCGCCCTGGTCGTCGCGCCAGTCCATCTCGCGGACGTAGAACTCCATGGTCGCCGACGAGGTGTCCTTCTCGTAGACGTCGGTGATGCGACCCGTGCCGGTCAGCGTCTCGCCGACGTGAGGCGGCCGGTGGAACTCGAAGGCCTCTTCGCCGTGCAGGATCATCCGGCCCGGACCGCGCAGCTTGTCGATGGGCAGGCCGGCGGGCGCCTGGCGCCCCATCGACCCCCAGTAGGCCATCGAGAACGCCCACGTGGGTGGCGTCGATGCGCCCACGCCCGTGTAGCGATCGGGGTCGTCCTTCACCGCGGCGGCGAAGGCACGAACCGGGCCCTGCTCGACGACGATCGTCTGGGTGCCCAGATCGGTGCCGATGAGTTCCGTGAGTGCCACCGCGTGATCCCCCTGAGTTTCCTGACGTCCGTGTCACATTAGCCACTGGGGCGATCGGGGCCGTCACGAGCACCGGTAGCGTGCGGTCATGGCCCGACCCAGGACTCCGGCAGGACGCGCCCGCGAGACCAACCGACGCCTCACCGACGAGTACCCCGATGCCCACTGCGAGCTCGATCACCGCAACGCCTACGAGCTGCTGGCGGCAACCATCCTCTCGGCCCAGTGCACCGATGCTCGGGTGAACATGGTGACGCCGGTCCTGTTCGCTCGTTATCCGACGCCCGAGGATCTGGCCCACGCCGCACCGGGCGACGTCGAGGAGATCATCCGCTCGACCGGGTTCTACAACAACAAGACCAAGAGCCTGTTGGGGATGGCCGGGGCACTGGTCGACCGGTTCGGCGGTGAGGTGCCGTCACGCATGTCCGATCTCGTGACCATCCCCGGAGTCGGCCGCAAGACGGCCAACGTCGTGCGCAGCGTCGCCCTCGACCTGCCGGGCCTGCCCGTCGACACGCACGTGTCGCGGTTGTCACGACTTCTCGGGCTCACGACCGAGACCGATCCGGTGAAGATCGAGCACGAGTTGAACACCATGGTGCCGGCGGCCGAGCGAGGTTTGTTCTCGCTCCGGCTCATCCTGCACGGCCGACGGGTGTGTGTCGCTCGTCGTCCCCGGTGTGATCAGTGCGTGCTGAACGACTTCTGCCCGTCGTCCACGGTCTAATTGTTGCGCACCGTGTGCAAATCGACGGTCCAGGTGATTCGAGGCCAACTTTTCACTTGTCGAAAGCCCAGGTAGGGGCGCGAATCTCGCGTCGGGCCCGGAAAAATCGACGAGGGTGTGGAGTCTTCCGGTCGGGTCGGGCTACGATGTATGTCACCAGGTTCCCGCCACCTGGTACCTGGCGACACATCTGGGATCCGCCGCCCAGTGTCGCCCCGCCGACGCCCCTTCGGGGGCGTCGGCCCTTTTGGCGCCCCGTCGGTCGCCGACTCGCCAGGGCTCGCCCGAGCCGTCGGTGGGTCTGGAGCCGGACGGCCCTGGAGGTCTCGACGGCCACCTGGGGCGCCGCGCTGACGTCAGCTCAGATCGGTGAGGAGGCGGGCCAGGCGGCGCTGGGCGTTGCGCATGGCCCGCTCGACCTCGAACAGTCCCGAGGCCGAAGCTTCGTCGCCGGACGCCATGAGCTCGTCGGCCGTCGCGGTGATGCGCTGGGTCAGGTCCTCGATCGATGCCGAGACGGACTGCAGGCGGGCGAACTGCTCGATCACGTGCACTGTCTACCCGAACCGCCGTTGAGGGCGCGCCCCGCCGGGCCCGAATCGGTACCGGCGCGTGGTGGGCGGCTCACTAGTGTGGCGACCATGCGATCCTGGTCCCTGTGCCTGCGGCGATGCGCAGGGTCGTGCCTCGGGCCCGCGCCGCGGCCGGCGCCCCGCGCGTGCTGAAGCGCCTCGACCTGCGCGGCGTCCCCGAACGCGACCTCGAGGCTCGGTTGCCGCGGCCCGAGGCCGATCTCGACGGACCGGTCGCCGAGGTGCGCGCCATCCTGGCCGAAGTGCGCCAACGGGGCGACGCGGCCGTGCGCGAGTTGACCGAGCGCTTCGACGGCGTCGTGTCCGACCACGCCCGAGTGCCCGAGGCCGAGGTCGCCGCCGCCCTGGCCCAGGCCGACCCGACGTTGCGCCACGCCCTCGAGGTGGCACGCGACTCGATCGAGGCGTTCCATCGCACGCAGGTCCGCGCCGATCACGTGCATGACCGCAACGGCATCGTCGTGACCGCTCACGACCGAGCGGTCGACCGGGCTGGGATCTACGTGCCTGGAGGCCGCGGCTCCTATCCCTCGTCGGTGCTGATGACCGCCGTGCCCGCTCGCGTCGCCGGCGTGCCCGAGATCGTGCTGTGCGTTCCGCCCGACCGTTCGACCGGGCACATCGCCGCGTCGACGCTGGCCGCCGCCGCCGTCGCCGGCGTCGACGAGATCTACGCCATCGGCGGCGTGCAGGCCATCGGCGCCATGGCCTACGGCACCGAGTCCATCCGTCGAGTCGACGTCATCGCCGGACCCGGAAACCTCTACGTCGCACTGGCCAAGCGCGAGGTGGCGGGGATCGTCGGAGTGTCCTCGGCCTTCGCCGGACCGTCCGAGATCGTCGTCGTGGCCGACGACACCACCAACCCGACCTACGCCGCCATCGACGTCATCGTGCAGGCCGAGCACGGACCCGACGGGCTGGCGTGGCTGATCACCTGGTCCGAGTCGGCCGCCGACGCCATCGACGCCGAGATCGAGCGCCTCGTCGAGACGGCACCGCGCCGCTCGGACATCGAGACCAACTTCGCCAACGGCGGGTACCTCGCGCTGGTCGACGGCCCGGCCGAGGCCGTCGCCGTGGCCAACCGGATCGCCCCTGAGCACCTGCAGCTCATGAGCGCCGGCGCCGCCGACCTGGTCCCGCTCGTCCGCAACGCAGGGGCCGTGTTCTGCGGCGAGCTGGCGCCCGCCTCGATCGGCGACTACCTGGCCGGACCCAGCCATGTCCTGCCGACGTTCGGCTCGGCCCGCTATGCCAGCGCGCTCTCGGTCGACGACTTCGTCAAGCACATGCACGTGATCACGGTGGACGCCGACGGGTTCGAAGCCGTTGCCCCGCACGTCCAGACGCTGGCCGGCGTCGAGGGGTTCGACGCCCACGCTCAGTCGATCCGGCTCCGCCGCGCGGAGACGTCGGCGTCGGGGTCGTCGTCGGGCGGCGCTGCGGACCGGTCCCGACCATGATCCGGCCCCGCGACGACGTGTCGCTGATGCCGGGCTACCACTCACCCCAGGTCGACGTGAAGGTCCGGCTCAACACCAACGAGTCGCCCGAGCCTCCGCCCGCGGCGTGGCGTCGTGCTTACGCCGAGGCCATCGAAGGGGTCGACTGGCACCGCTATCCCGACCGCGGCGCCGACGACCTGCGGGCGGCCATCGCCGGACTGCACGACGTCGACGCCAGCCAGGTCTTCGTGGCCAACGGGTCCAACGAGGTGCTCCAGACGCTGTTCCTCACCTACGGCGGTGTCGGCCGCCGCGCCGCGGTCTGGGAGCCCACCTACGCCCTCCACGGCCACATCGCCCGGCTCACGGCCACCACCGTCGTCGAGGGCGAGCGCGCCGCTGACTTCTCGACCGACATGGCCGAGGTGCGGCGCGTCTTCGCCGAAGGACAGCCGTCGCTGGCGCTGCTGTGCTCGCCCAACAACCCGACCGGCATGGTGGACGACGAGGCCGTGGTGTCCGAGACGCTGGCGCTGGCCGTGGCCGGCGAGGCCCTGCTCGTCGTCGACGAGGCCTACGGCCAGTTCGCCCCGTGGTCGGCCCTCGGGCTGGTCGGCGACGGCGTCCCGCTGGTCGTGACCCGGACGTTCTCGAAGACGTGGTCGATGGCGGCGGCTCGGCTCGGCTACCTGATCGGACCGGCCGAGGTCGTGGCCGAGCTCGAGAAGGTCGTCCTGCCCTACCACCTCGACACGCCCAAGCAGCTGGCCGGCACCCTGGCCCTCGACTACCTCGACGAGATGCAGGCTCGGGTCGCCCACCTGGTCGAGGAGCGGGGCCGGCTGAGCGAGCGGCTGTCGGCCCTGCCGGTCGACGTGTGGCCCTCGGGCGCCAACTTCATCCTCTTCCGACCGCAGAGGGCCGACGGCGGCGCGGTTTGGCAGGAGCTGCTCGATCGGTCGATCCTGGTCCGCAACTTCTCGACCACGCCTCGCCTCGAGGGCTGCCTGCGCGTCACCATCGGCACCCCCGACGAGGATGATGCCTTCCTGGACGCGCTGACGGAGATCCTCACATGACCATCGCCCGACAGGCCACCGTTGCCAGGACGACCAACGAGACCGAGATCAGCGTCGAGCTCGACCTCGACGGCACCGGTCAGGTCGACGTGGCGACGGGGATCCCGTTCTTCGACCACATGTTGAGCCAGCTCGGTCGCCACGGTGGTCTCGACCTGACCATCGCCGCCGATGGCGACCTCGAGATCGACGCTCACCACACGGTCGAAGACGTCGGGATCGCCCTGGGCGAGGCCCTGGCCACGGCTCTCGGCGACAAGGCGGGCGTGCGCCGCTTCGCCTCGAATCGCGTGCCCCTCGACGAGGCACTGGTCGACGTGGCCCTCGATCTGTCGGGGCGTCCCTACCTCCACTACGAGATCGACTTCCCCGGCGAGAAGATCCTCGGCGATCCACCCTTCGACCCGCAGCTCGTCGAGGAGTTCTGGCGGGCGGTCGTCGTCGCTTCGGCCATCACGCTGCACATCACCCTCGTCCGCGGCAAGAACACCCACCACATCATCGAGGCCACGTTCAAGGCCGTCGCCCGCTCGCTGCGCGACGCCGTGGCGCGCCAGGGTGAGGCCATCCCGAGCACCAAGGGTCGGTTGTGATCGACCGTCAGCCGACGAGCAGGGAGCTGGGACCATGACGATGATCGCCGTGATCGACTACGGCATCGGGAACCTGCGCTCGGCCCAGAAGGCGCTGCAGCAGGTCGGCGCCGATGCCCGCCTGACGTCGGATCGGGCCATCCTGCGCAAGGCCGACGGCGTGGTGCTGCCCGGTGTCGGAGCGGTGGGGCGGTGCCTCGAGGCGCTGCGCGACCGCGGGCTCGACGAGGTGGTGGCCGAGGTCGTGGCCGACGACCGGCCGTTCCTCGGCATCTGCGTCGGGATGCAGATGCTCTATGACGCGTCGGACGAGGCTCCGGACGTGCCCGGGCTGGGCCTGCTCCAGGGTCGCGTGCGCCTGTTGCCCGAGGGGGTCAAGCGGCCCCAGATGCAGTGGAACCTGCTCGAGCCGAGCCGCTCGTCGGCCATGTTGGAGGGGTTGGAGACGCCGGTCTGGGTCTACTTCGTCCACTCGTACGCGCCGCAGATGTCAATCGACGTCGTCGCCACCTGCGACTACGGCGGGCCGGTGACCGCGGCGGTCGAACGCGATCGTCTGTGGGCCACCCAGTTCCACCCCGAGAAGTCGGGCAAGGTCGGACTCGAGCTGTTGGCCAACTTCGTGCGGGCCGCCGATCGGGCCCCGTCGCCAGCCCGTTGAGAGCCGTCGATCGGCGGGCGTCGACGGCCTGGCCGCGCTGATGGAGCTGTATCCGGCCATCGATCTGCGCGGTGGGCGCTGCGTCCGGCTCTACCAGGGAGACTTCGGGCGCGAGACCGTCTACGGCGACGATCCCGTGGCCCAGGCCCAGGCCTTCGCCGCCGAGGGCGCCGAGTGGATCCACGTGGTCGACCTCGACGCCGCCCGCACCGGTGATCCGGTGAATCGACCCGTGGTGGCCGCCATCGCCGGCGCCGTCGACGTGGCCGTGCAGACGGGGGGCGGCGTGCGCGACCTGATCTCGGCGCGCGCCCTGGCCGAGGCCGGCGTGGCCCGGGTGGTCGTCGGCACCGCGGCCATGAGCCGGCCCGAGCTGGTCGGTGAGATCGCCCGGGTCGTGGCCGTGGCGGTGGGTCTCGACGTCCGAGGTCGGGAGATCGCCGTGCGAGGATGGGCCGAAGGCTCTGGTGCCGATGTGACGAGCGTGCTGCCGACCTTCGATCAGGCCGGCGCGGTCGGCGGCGGTCGTCACCCAGATCGAGGTCGACGGAACGGGCGAGGGTCCCGATCTGGTCGCCTACCGCGAGCTGTTGGCCGCCAGCACGCTTCCGCTCATCGCGTCCGGGGGCGTGGGCACGCTCGATCACCTGCGCGCCCTCGCCGAGCTCGAGTCGGGCGGACGCCGACTGTCCGGCGTGATCGTCGGCCGCGCCCTCTACGAAGGGGCCTTCACCCTCACCCAGGCGTTGGCCGCCGTGAGCTGAAGGTCGATCCAGACGGGCAGAGATCGGCCGGGGCGACGGGCCCGCGTGCCGGGCTCGGGGGCGTGTCGAACCGGTAGATCAGGATCGAGCCGCCGATGGTGGTGAGCGGGCAGTACGCCCGCAGCCACGAGAGCTGGGCCCGGTTCGTGCTGGTGAGCAACGTGGCCGAGGCCGCGACCCAACCACGGATCCGCGCCGGCGGCGTGGCCAGCAGGGCGCGGGCGCCCGGCACGTCCGCTGGGCCGAGGCCACGCGGGCCGAAGTAGGCCACGTAGGGGTGCCGGCCGGCGCTCCAGTCGACGAGCCGATAGAAGTCCTGACCCCAGTCGACGTTCGAGTCGGACGCGACCCGATAGCCGGGGCGGAACGGGGGCGCGGTCCACACGATCGAGTGCGGATTCGAGGCGCCGGTGGTGATGAGGGCCACGACGAGCACCCCGGCGAGCACGCCGCGGACGATGGCCCCGCGCCCGAGTCGGGTGATGGCCGACGCCGCGACCAGCCAGAGCGCCAGCACGGGGAGCAGGTACCGCACACCGATGTCGCGTGGGACCGGCACCGTCGGGATGGTCAGCACCACGGCGGGGATGACGATCGCCGCGACGGTCCGCCAGCGGACGGAGCGGTCGACCCGGGCCAACCCGAACGGACCGACGATCAGCACGACGAGGGTGACGATCGGCAGCTTGATGACCAGGCTGAGCGGCCAGAACCACCAGCGCGCGCCGGTCCATGCCCATCCGAGCAGGAACCCGGGTCCCGGAGAGGTGTCGTGGGTCGACAGGTAGTGGAGGCCGTCGAGGTCGGGGCGGGGGAGCACACCGAGGTGCAGGATCGAGCTCGGGGCGATGACCGCGTACACGAGCCACACCACCAGCCACGCCACGGCGCCGACGAGGACTGCGTCGACGAGCGTGCGCCACCGCTTGGCGCGCCAGCCCGACGCGGCGACGAGCACGGGCGCCAGCGCCGCCAGCAACAGTCCGGTGTCCTTGACGGCCGCAGCCACGCCGCAGGCGATCCCCAACATGAGCAGTCGGTTGCGGGTCCGCGGATCGACGCGTGCGATCTCGAGGACCCGCATCAGCGTGAGGCTCACGACCAACGTGGCCAACGTGAACGGCAGGTCGATGCCGTCGATGTGGCCGAGGCCGAGGACCAACGGTCCGCCCAGCCACAGCAGTCCCGCGATCACCCCGGCGCCCCGACCGAACAGGCGCCGGGCCAGCGCGTAGATCAGGAAGGCGGCGGCGATGGCCTCCGCCAGCGGGACCAGCCGGGCCAGGAACACCACGCGCTGCAGGTCGCCGGCCCGCAGCTGGGCCTGCACGAACTCGGCGCTGTACACCCGTTCGTCGCCGCGACGGTACGCGGCGGTGTCGGGGATGACGGGCCGGGCGAACAGCACGGGAACGGCGGCCAGCGCCTTGGCCAGCGGCGGGTGCTCGGGGTTGATCCGCAGATCGTGGCGGGTGAGCGAGGTCAGCCCGGCGACGATGTAAGGCGGCTCGTCGAAGGTGGGCGAGTCGTGCCAGGCCTGGAACAGGCCCGACCCGGCGAACACCACGGCGACCAGCGCCAGAACGATGAGGGGCGAGGTCGGCCGGTTCCACCAGCGGCGTCCTCGTGCGATCGCGCTCAGATCACGCGGCCGGGATGGCTGGGTCGCCACGGATCCCTCGGCCCCGCCAGAAGACGAGGCTGCCTCTGAATCCGGCACGCCGGACAGTATGGTGCGTGGAGCTTCGAGCGCTGTCGAGGCCCTCGTCGGGACGGTTGGCTCCGTCCCGGCCGCGTCGTGATGCAGGGACGCCCGCCTCACAGCGGGATCACAGGTTCGTCTGGAAAGGTTGCGTGCGTGCTGCTGGGAAAGGAAGGTCCGGTGAACAGCTCATGCCATTTCGGGGCGCGGCTCGGCGCGCTCCATCGTGCGCCCGCTCAGCGCCTGGTCCACGAAGTCGGCCAGTTCGAGGCGACGGCACCGAACTTCTCGTCAGACCGGCGCCCGTGACCGTCCTCGACGACACCGCCGATCCGGTCGAGCCCACGGGATCGTCTGTCGAACCCGCACGCGAGCAACCGGCCGATCTCGCTCCCGACGCCGACGGCGCGACGAGCGCGGGACCGGCGCAGTGGCTGATCGATCACCGCCCCCATCGGCGCGTGCTGATCGGGTGGGCCATCTACCTCGTCCTGCTCGGGATCTACATCTCGCAGTTCGGGATCCCCTTCACCGAGGACACGCTGCTGGTCTGGATCACCGGCGCCGTGTTCGTGTCGTGCCTCGGCGACCTGGGTCGGTTCCGGCACGGGTTCCTGCGCGACTGGATCCCGCTCTATGTGGTCCTCGGGATCTACGCCCTCCTGCGCGGCTACGCCGATCACCTGCTCTTCGCCACCCACATCACGCCCCAGCTCCGCTTCGACGAGTGGATCTCGGGCGGCATCGCCCCGACCGTCCGGCTCCAGCGGTGGCTGTTCGATCCCAACCACCTGCGGGTGTGGGACTACGTGGCCTGGGCCACGTACCTGTCGCATTTCTTCGTGTCGTTCCTCATCGCCGGCGTGCTGTGGATCCACGACCACCGGGCCTTCCGTCGCTTCATGGCCATGTACGTGACCTTGATGCTGTCGGGGTTCGCCACCTACGTGCTCTATCCGGCCATGCCACCGTGGATGGCCAGCCGCGACCACATCATGCAGTGGTCCCAGCGGGTCGTGCCCGTGGTGTGGAGCAGCCTCGGTGTCCACTGGGCCGCGGCGCTGTTCGAGTCGGGCAGCAAGTTCAACAACGACGTGGCCGCGGTGCCGTCCTTGCACGCCGCGTGCCCGATGCTCATCTGCCTGTTCTTCTTCCCACCGCGTGCATCGCAAGTGGCTCAAGGTGCTGCTGGTCGCCTACGTGCCGGCGATGGGGCTGGCCCTCGTCTACACGGGCGAGCACTTCGTGTTCGACCTCGTGCTCGGTTGGATCTACGCCGTCGTCGTGTACTTCGGCGTCGGTTGGGTGCTCGATCGCCTCGAGCAGCGCCGCCTGGCCCACGATGAGGACCGGGTGTCATCGACGATCGACCTGGCCGCCATCGACCACGAATCCGTCCCGGCCGATTGAGGTCCGGGCGGATCGGCACCGGCAAGTAGCGTCGCAGACGTGCGCGCTGCCCGTGTGATCCCCTGCCTCGACGTCGACGCCGGCCGCGTGGTCAAGGGCGTCGGGTTCGTCGATCTGCGCGACGCCGGCGATCCGGTCGAGCTGGCGGCCCGCTACGACGCCGAGGGCGCGGACGAGCTGGTCTTCCTGGACATCACGGCGTCGAGCGACGGTCGCGACACCATCATCGACCTCGTTCGGCGCACCGCCGAGCAGGTGTTCATCCCGTTCATGATCGGCGGGGGCATCCGCGGCGTCGACGACGCCCGCGTCCTGCTGCGCGAGGGCGCCGACAAGGTGTCGGTCAACACCGCCGCCCTCGAGAACCCGCAGCTGATCAGCGACCTGGCCGCCGAGTTCGGCACCCAGTGCGTGGTGGTGTCCATCGATGCCCGTCGGTGCGAGCCCGACAGCGATGCCCCGACCAAGAGCGGGTTCGAGGTCTTCAGCCACGGTGGACGCACCTCCACTGGTGCCGACGCCGTGTGGTGGGCCAAGCGGGCCGAGCGGTTGGGGGCGGGCGAGATCATGCTGACCTCGATGGATCGCGACGGCACGCGCGACGGGTTCGACCTCGAGCTGACGAGGGCGGTGACCGACGCCGTCGGCATACCGGTCATCGCCAGCGGGGGCGTGGGCGAGCTGCAGCACCTGGTGGACGGCATCGTCGACGGGGGTGCGGACGCGGTGCTGGCGGCGTCGATCTTCCACTACGGCGAGACCACGGTGGACGAGGCCAAGGCCTATCTGGGCCGAGCACGGCGTCCTCACTCGTCCGCCCTCCGGCGCTTGAACGGGCGCCGGCCGCGGCCCTAGGGGACGGCCGGGGTCACCAGCCGGTCCGCGAAGGCGACGGCCAACTCGGCGACCCGATCGGTCCTCCCCGCGAAGAAGTGGTCGGCGCCGGCGACGGCCACGATCTCGGTGTTGGTCCAGGTCGCCGTGGCCTGACGGGCCGCGTCGGGCGGGCGGAACTGGTCGTGCTCGCCCACGACCGCCAGCTTGGGTCGGGGATCGCCAGCGGCGACCATGGCTGATTCGTTGACCACTCGGAGCGGTGGAGCGATCAGGAACCAGCCGGCGAGCCGGGGGTCGAGCACGGTCAGCGACACGTCCGCGCCGAAGGACCAACCGGCGGTGAAGAGCGGAACCTCCGGCGCGAGCGAGGCCAGTTCGGCCACGGCCGCCTCGATGTCGAGGTGCTCGTCGACACCCCCGGCGTGCTCGCCGTCGGATCCCTCGACGCCGCGGAAGTTGAAGCGCAGCGTGGCCAGTCCGAGCCCCGGGAGGTTCCGGAACAGCTCGCTGGTGACCAGCGACCGCATCGAGCCGCCCTGAGCGGGATGCGGATGGGCCAGCACCACTGCGGCGCGGTAGCTCGACGGCCGGTCGAGCTCGGCTTCGAGCGTCAGCCCGTCGGACGTGGTCAACCGCAGAGGGTCGGGACCGACGTCGGTCATGTCGTGGGCGCGGCGGGGATCCCGTCGCTGTCTTCGTCCATCGCCGAGACGGTACCGTCGCGGGGTGCCCACCGCCGACAACGCTGCCTCCGCCGACGACTCCGTGACCACCCGAGCTGACGTTCCCGACGACGCGCCGGATGCGCCCGAGGGCCACGAGCCCGAATCGTCGGACGAGACGCCGAGCGGCCGTCCCGGCGACACGTTGGCCGATCGACTGGGTGGGGGAGCGGCGGACAAGCTGCCCATCAAGATGATGTCGGATCGGATCCTCGTTCGCATCGGTGGCCCCGAGGGCGAGCGGCGCAGCACCGGCGGCATCCTCATCCCCGCCACCGCGCAGATGGGCAAGCGCCTGGCGTGGGCCGAGGTGGTGGCGACCGGGCCGAGCGTCCGCCAGATGGAGCCGGGCGATCACGTCCTGTTCAACCCCGAGGACCGCTACGAGGTCGAGGTCCGAGGCGAGGACTTCGTCATCATGCGCGAACGCGACGTCCACGCCGTCGCCTCCACCCGCTTGGAGGAAGGCTCGACGGGTCTCTACCTCTGACTCTCAGGCCGACGGGGTTGGGGTCCCCGTCGGCACCGCGATGAGGCCTCGGCCGAAGAGCCATGAGTCAGGCTCTACCGGGCTGTACCTCTGAATCGCTTTCGTGGCGGGGACGGGTGGCCCCTACGATGACCGGACCATGCCTGCCATCACCCCCATCGCCGCCACCGACGAGCAGCTGGCGCAGGTCAGCTTCGACGACAACGGTCTGGTGCCGGCCATCGTGCAGGAAGCGGGCACCGGGCGCGTGCTCATGTTGGCCTGGATGAACGACGAGTCGCTGCGGCGTTCGCTCGAGACCGGTCGCACGTGGTTCTGGAGCCGATCCCGCCAGGAGTACTGGTGCAAGGGCGAGACCTCCGGGGATCGCCAGTACATCCGCGAGGCGTCCTATGACTGCGACGGCGACGTGCTCTTGTTCGTCGTCGAACAAGTTGGCAACGGCGCCTGCCACACCGGCAACTACTCGTGCTTCTTCCGGTCCTTCGGGCCCGAGTCCTGACTGACGGGACGACTCGGCATGCCCAGTCCTGATCGCGCCGAGTTCCACGCTCTGGCCCGCGACTACACGGTCGTCCCGGTGTGGCGCGATCTGCTGGCCGACCTGATCACCCCGGTCGCGGCCTTCGCCCGGCTCTGCCGCGACGACGAGCCGGGGTTCCTGCTCGAGTCGGTCGAGCACGGCGATCGCTGGAGCCGGTGGTCGTTCGTGGGCCGCCGAGCGGCGGCCACCTTCACCGCCCGCGGGCTCGACGTCACCGTCGACCACGCCGTGCCGGACTCGATCCCGCTCGACCAGGGCATCCTCGCTGCCACCGAGGCGGCACTGGCCTGCTACCGGGCTCCCCAGTCCGCCGATCTGCCCCCCCTCCACAGCGGGCTCATGGGCTATCTCGGCTATGACGTCGTGCGCGAGGTCGAGCGGCTGCCCGACGTGCCCAAGGACGACCAGCAGCTGCCCGACGCCGCCCTGTCGATCATCGGCGAACTGGCCGCCTTCGATCACTTCCGCCAACGGGTCACCCTCGTGGCCAACGCCTGGATCCCGCCCGACGCCTCGGCCGACGATCTCGACCGGGCCTATGACGAGGCCGTGGCCCGCCTCGACCGACTGGCCGTGGACGGAGCCAGCCCCCTCGACGAGCCGCTCGTCGAGCCGCCCACGGCGGACGACGAGATGCCCGAGGTGACCTCGACCACGACGGCCGAGACCTACTGCCGTGGCGTCGAGGTGGCCAAGGAGCACATCTTGGCCGGCGACGCCTTCCAGATCGTGCTGTCGCAACGGTTCGACTTCGACCTGGGCGCCGATCCCTTCGACACCTACCGTGTCCTCCGCCAGATCAATCCGAGCCCGTACATGTACTTCGTGCGGTTGCCCGAGGTGACCCTGATCGGGTGCTCGCCCGAGCCGATGGTGCAGCTGCTCGACGGCCGCGTGATCTCGCGACCGATCGCCGGGACGCGCCGCCGCGGCCGCACCGACGAGGAGGACCGGCGCCTCGGAGCCGAGCTCAGCGAGCACCCCAAGGAGATCGCCGAGCACATCATGCTGGTCGATCTGGCGCGCAACGACGTGGGTCGGGTCGTGACCTTCGGGACCGAGCAGGTCGACGAGATGCTCACGCTCGAGCGCTACAGCCACGTGATGCACCTGACGTCGCAGGTCTCGGGTCAGCTGGTCGAGGGGGCGACGCCGATCGACGTCCTGCGGGCCACGTTGCCGGCCGGCACCGTCTCGGGCGCGCCCAAGGTCCGAGCCATGGAGATCATCGACGCCATCGAGTCGACCAAGCGGGGGCCCTACGCCGGCGTCGTGGGCTACATCGACTTCTCGGGCAACATCGACACCGCCATCGCCATCCGCACGATGGTGGTGAGCCCTGACGGGCAGGCGTCGGTCCAGGCCGGAGCGGGCGTCGTGGCCGACAGCGTGCCCGAGCACGAGGACCTCGAGTGCCACAACAAGGCGCGCGCCCTGCTCGTCGCCGTGCCGGGGGCCCGCCGCATGACCGCCCAGCGCCGCGCCACCCTCGATTCCTGGGCTTCTGGCGGCGATGAAGGGCGTTCTACGCCGTAGGAATCCACCAGAAGCCCAGGAAGGGGCCAGAATGACCGGGTGCTGAGCATCGAAGAGGGGTATCGGGCCTTGCGGGAGGCCGGGGACGAGCGAGCCGGCGTGGGTGGTGCCACGGCGAGCCGCGACGTCATCCGGGTCACGGGGGGAGATGCGGCGACCTACCTCCAGGGCCAGCTGACCCAGGACGTCGACGAGCTCGGGATCGGCGAGGCGGCGTGGTCGTTGCTGCTCGAACCGACGGGCAAGCTCGGCTCGTGGATCCGGGTCGTCCATCCCACCGCCAACGAGTGGCAGATCGACGTCGACCGCGGTGGTGGTGAGGCCGTCGTGGCCCGGCTGAACCGGTTCAAGCTGCGCTCGGACGTCACCATCGAGCTCGAAGACGGGCCGTCGCCGGCGACCCCGTCCGAGATCCCACCCGAGGCGGTCGAGGTCGTGCGGATCGAGGCGGGGGTGCCCAAGATGGGCGCCGAGATCACCGACGACGTGATCCCGGCCGAGCTCGGACAGTGGCTCATCGACGCGTCGGTCAGCTTCACCAAGGGCTGCTACACCGGCCAGGAGCTGGTGGCCCGAATCGACTCGCGGGGTGGCAACGTGCCCCGTCGTCTGCGCGGGCTGGTGGTCGAGGGCGCCGAGGTCCCCCCGCCGGGCGCCGAGGTGGTCGTCGACGGCGAGGTGGTCGGCACCCTCACCAGCTCGGGCTACTCCCCGGGCCTGGCCGCGCCGGTCGCTCTCGCCTTCGTCCGGCGCAAGGTCGAGCCGCCGGCCGCCGCGGTCATCCGCACCGAGGCCGGCGAGTGGTCAGCCGAGATCCGAGCCGTGCCCCTCGTCGGCTAGCTCGACCGAAGCGGCGGAGGTGGGGGCGGCGGGATGGTCACGGGCGGCGGGGCCGGGGGCGGCGGGACCGGCGGCGCCATGACGACCGGCGGGGTGGCCGCCGGTTCGGAGAAGGCCGGCGGCAGCGGAGGGATGCCGGCCTCCGCTGGGCGCAGCCCGACCACCATGCGCGCCCCGCCGCCCGGGTTGGCCTCGGCCCGCACCGAGCCGCCCATGGCGTCGACCAGCTCCCGGACGATGGCCAGCCCGAGGCCCGAGCCGACCTCCTTGCGCTGCGGTTCGGCCGCAGCCACGTAGAGGCGCTCGAACACGTGGGGCAGGTCGACCTCGGCGATGCCGGGGCCGTCATCGGCCACCTCGATGCGGGGGCGTGACGGATCGCCGACGATGCTGACGTCGATGCGATGGGCGGCGTACTTGTGGGCGTTCTCGACCAGGTTGGCCACCACCTGGGCCAGTCGGTCGGGGTCGACCAGCGCCCAGACCGGTTGGGCGGGACGGTGCATCGTCAGCGAGAGACCGGCGTCCTCGATCTCGCGCCGGAACCCGTCGACCGAGTCGGTCACCAGCTCGCCGATGTCGATCGGGACGATCTGCATCGAGAACTGCCGGCCTTCGAGCTTGGCCAGGTCGAGCAGGTCGCGCACGAGGCGTTCGAGCCGGCGCGACTCGGCCAGGATGACCCCCGCCGCCAGCTGGGCATCCGGTGCGGCGCCGTCGGCGATGGCCTCGGCGTAGCCGCGGATCGAGGTCAGCGGGGTACGCAGGTCGTGCGACACCGACAGCAGGAACTGGCGCTCGAGCCCCGCGATCGTTCGAGCGAGTCGGCCATCTCGTTGATCGAGCGGGCCAGGGCGTCGAGCTCGTCGGTCGAACCCTGGTGGTGCTCGGGCACGCGCACGGACAGATCACCGTCGGCGATGCGAGCGGTCGCCTCGGTCGCGTCGGTGAGTGGTCGCGTGAGGCGGCGGCTGAGCCGGGCGGCGATGAGCGCCCCCAGGATCAGGGTCAGGATCGACGCCAGGATGAACCAGCCGACCCCGCTGCTGAGGGTCGCCCCGGTGTCCCGAGTCAGGAACAGCACGCCGAAGAGGTTGCTGTTCTGGTTGGGCGTGTCCTGCAGCGGGACGGCCGCCCACACCTTCGTGGGCCGGCTGCCGCTGATCGTGTCGCCGTTGCGCAGCCGCTCGAAGTCAGCCGGGGTGAGGTTGACGCCGGCGGGGATCGGGTCGCCCAGGTTGAGCCGCGGTTGGTTGTCCTCGTCGAACAGGACCAGGTCGACGTCCTTGAGGTTCAAGGCGTTGCGGTACTGCAGGATGCGGGCGCGGGTCAGCGCCGCCGAGCGCACCTTCACGTCGAGGATGGCGGCGGTCGCCTCGGCCTGGTTGCGCAGGTCTCGCTCCTCGGAGGCCCGGGCCGTGACCCGGTTGAGGGCCAGCGTGCCGAGCCCGGCCAGGACCAGCGCGGCGGCCACGGTGCCCAGGATCGCGAAGGTGATCCGCCTTCTCATCGGCCCAGTCTGCCCTCCAGATGTGAGCGTTTCGTGATTGGTCGGGGTACGGCTGCGCCGCCGCTAGGCGAGCGCAGCAAGCGGGATGACACCCGGATGGCGAAGCGGGCGCCGGGAGGCTCCGCCGACCAGAGCCCCAAGCAAGTGGCGGAGCGGAGCGCAGCCGCTCGAGGTGTGACACCCGGATGGCGAAGCGGGCGCCGGGAGGCTCCGCCGACCAGAGCCCCAAGCAAGTGGCGGAGCGGAGCGCAGCCGCTCGAGGTGCCCGGATGGCGAAGCGGGCGCGGAGCTCCGCCGACCAGAGCCCCAAGCAAGTGGCGAAGCGGGCGCCGGGAGGCTCCGCCGACCAGAGCCCTAGTCAAGTCGGTAGCCGACGCCCCAGACGGTGGAGAGGGGGAAGCGGTCGCCGAGCTTCTTGCGCAGCTGGCGTACGTGGACGTCGACCGTGCGCTCGTCGCCGACCCAGTCGACGCCCCAGACCCCGTCGAGGAGCTGGCGGCGGCTGAGGGCCAGACCGTGGTTCTCGGCCAGGTAGGCGAGCAGGTCGAACTCGCGGGCGGCCAGGGCGACGACCTCGCCGTCGAGTCGAGCCTCGCGCCGACCGAGGTCGACCTCGACGGGCCCGGCGTTCAACACCGTCGGTGCATCGCGTTGGGGACCGTCGGCCCGGCGCAAGATGGCCTTGACCCTGGCCACCAGCTCGCGGGGCGAGAACGGCTTGGTCACGTAGTCGTCGGCGCCCATCTCGAGGCCCAGCACTCGATCGATCTCGCCGTCACGCGCGGTGAGCATGATGATGGGGATGTCGCTGTGGGCTCGCAGCTCGCGGCAGACGTCGAGTCCATCGATCTCGCCGGCCAGGCCGACATCGAGGATGACGAGCTTCGGGCCGCGGTCCCGGACCAGAGCCAGTCCGGCCTCGCCGCTGCTGGCCTGGTACACCCGGTACCCGTCGTTGCGCAGATAGAGGTCGACGAGGTCGGCGATGTTGGGGTCGTCCTCGATGAGGACGACGGGGGGCGGGTCCGCGGCCATGGTCCGCCATCGTCGCACTCCTGAGCGAGGCGATGACGGACCAGCCGATCCGGCGCTGGACCTCTACCATCGGCCGGGTGAGCCACTACCAGGTGCTGGGGGTCCCGGTCGACGCGTCGACCCGTGAGATCCGCCGCGCCTACGTGACGCGTGCCCGCCTGGCCCACCCGGACTTCCATGCCGATGCCGACGCCCGCACGCGGGGCGAGAACGAGCGTCAGATGCGTCAGCTCAACGAGGCGTGGGCCGTGTTGGGCGATCCCGACCGACGCCGGCAGTACGACGCCGGCCTCGGTGACGCGCTCGGTCCGCGCCGGACCAGCCCGACCCCGAGCCCGACGCCCCCGCCCACGTTCGTGCCCTACGACGACGACGACACCGACTACGCGGCGTTGCTCGACGACGCGCCGGTCGGCAACGGCGCCCGGCTCCCTCGGGCCGCCCAGCTGGCTCCGGGCCTCTTCCTGCTGGCAGCCATCTTCTTCTTGTCGGCCGGGCTGGTCACCAGCTTCGGACCCATCATCGCCCTCGGCTTCGTCGCCCTGGTGCTGGCCGGCGTGTCGTTCGTGCTCATCCCGGCGCTGGCCGTGATGCGCAGCCTGCAGAGCGATCGCGAGTGAGGTCGAGCCGGGACCGGCGACCTCGCCGATAGCCCGATCGGACGGGTGGTGAGCCGGAGCCCCGACTAACGTGCGGCCCCATGTCCAACCCCAGCATGTTCGTGAAGCTCACCGCGAAGCCCGGCCAGCGCGACGAGCTCATCGCCGCCTTCGACAAGATGCTCGGCGCCGTGGCCGACGAGCCGGGCACGCTCGCGTACTCGGTGCACACCGACAACGCCGACGAGAACGTCGTGTGGATCTTCGAGTACTACGCCGACGACGAGGCGCTGACGGCCCACAGCGGCAGCGCGGCCATGCAGACGCTGATGGGTGATCTCGGCGGGCTGCTCGGTGACGCTCCGATCCTGGCCGCCACCACCTCCCACGCCGGGAAGGGCCTGCCGGCCTGATCGTCGCGGTCGAGGCCACGGGACGCGCGACGAGGCCATGACCTATCTCGATCGCATCCTCGACGCGCACCGGGTCGCGGCGCGCGCCGACACCCGCTCTTTCGAGGATCTCGTCGACCAGCTGAGCGAGGCGACGCCCGCTCGGGGCTTCCGCCGCGCCCTCGAAGCGGCGCCCGCCGACCAGATGGCCGTCATCGCCGAGGTGAAGCGGCGCTCGCCGTCGAAGGGGGCGCTGGCGCCGACCCTCGATCCCGCGACGCTGGCCGCCGAGTACGAGGCCGGCGGCGCCGCCTGCCTGTCGGTGCTGACCGACGTCGAGTTCTTCGGGGGATCGCCGGCCGACCTGGCCGCCGCTCGGGCCGGCTGCTCGCGGCCCGTCCTGCGCAAGGACTTCACCGTCTCGCTCCACGACGTCGTCGACGCCCGCCTGATGGGCGCCGACGCCGTGCTGTTGATCGTGGCCGCGCTGAGCGACATCGAGCTGGCCGACTTCCACGCCTTCGCCGTCGAGATCGGCCTCGACGTCCTGGTCGAGGTGCACGACGAGCCCGAGCTCGAACGGGCGCTACGGGCCGGAGCGCGGTCGATCGGGGTCAACCAACGTGACCTGGTGACCTTCGAGGTCGACCACGATCGCGCCGCGCGCCTGGCCGCACTGATGCCCACCGACGCCGTGTCGGTGGCCGAATCGGGCATCGGTGGTCCGGCCGATGCCCGAGCCCTGCTCGAGGTCGGGTACCGAGCCGTCCTCGTCGGCGAGTCGCTGGTCACCGCGGCCGATCCCCGCGCCGCCGTCGCCGCCCTCCGCGCCGCAGGGTGAACGGTCGCGCCGCCCCGGGCACGGGCAAGCACCACGGCTTACAGTTCGCGGATCCGTTCCGAGGGGGTGCTCATGACCCGATTCCAGCTCGCTGATGATCGGTTGCCGACCGCGTGGTTCAACATCTTGCCCCGGCTGAGCGAGCCGCTCGACCCGCCGCTGCACCCGGCCACCCGCGCACCCGTCGGACCTGACGACCTGGCTCCGCTGTTCCCGATGGCGCTGATCGGCCAGGAGATGTCGGCCGATCCGTGGATCGACATCCCCGGCGAGGTGCTCGACATCCTTCGCCTGTGGCGCCCGACGCCCCTGGTGCGGGCCGAGCGGCTCGAGGCCGCTCTCGGCACACCGGCCCGCATCTACTTCAAGGACGAATCGGTCTCGCCGGCAGGATCGCACAAGCCCAACACCGCGGTGGCCCAGGCGTTCTACAACGCCCAGGAGGGCAGTGAAGCGCCTGACGACCGAGACGGGTGCCGGGCAGTGGGGCACGGCGCTGTCGTTCGCCTGCGCCCAGTTCGACATCGAGTGCATGGTGTACATGGTGCGGGCCTCGTACGAGCAGAAGCCGTATCGGCGCACGATGATGGAGGTCTGGGGTGGATCCGTCGTGCCGTCACCGATCGACGATCCCGATCACCCTGGCTCGTTCGGGCTCGGCCATCAGCGACGCCGTTCGCGACTGCGTCGGCCGGGACGATTCGCACTACGCCCTCGGTTCGGTGCTCAACCACGTGCTGTTGCACCAGACCGTGATCGGGCTCGAAGCCAAGGAGCAGCTGCAGGCCGCGGGCGAGGACCGACCGGATGTCATCGTGGCGTCGTGCGGCGGCGGATCGAACCTCGGCGGCATCGCCCTTCCGTTCGTCCCCGATGACGGCGTGCGGCTGGTGGCCATCGAGCCCTCGTCGTGCCCGACGCTCACCGAGGGGACCTTCGAGTACGACTTCGGCGACACCGCCGGGATGACTCCGCTGATGCACATGTACACGCTCGGCCATGACTTCGTGCCGCCGAGCATCCACGCCGGCGGACTGCGCTACCACGGCGACTCGCCGATCATCTCCAAGCTCGTCCGGGACAAGCGGATGGAGGCCAAGGCCTATCCGCAGGGCAAGGTGTTCGAGGCTGCGGTCCAGTTCGCTCGCACCGAGGGCAAGATCGCGGCGCCGGAGACGGCCCATGCCATCCGCGGCGCCGTCGACGAGGCCCTCGAGGCCAAGGAGCTGGGCGAGGAGCGGGTGATCCTGTTCAACTACAGCGGCCACGGCCACCTCGACCTGGCCGCCTACGACGACTTCCTCCACGATCATCTGATCGACGCCTGACCCACCACCGATCAAGGGCACCGGGACCAGGGACGACACGCCCGCCCGACTCGGCGGCGCGACGGTGCTCGCCCCGGTCCAAATGGCACGGCTGGCCCAGGGCCCGCCGGTACGGTGTGAGGGTGTTCGTCAAGATCTGCGGCATCACCAGCGAGGAGGACGGCCTGATGGCCGTGGCCATGGGCGCTGATGCCGTCGGATTCATGTTCGCTCCGTCGAGCCGCCAGATCGCGGTGAACCAGGCTCGCGACATCGCCCGCCGGCTGCCGCCCGAGGTGATGACGGTCGGCGTGTTCCGCGACGAGGCCGCCAGTCGCGTGGTCGAGATCGTCAACGCCGCCGGGCTCCACGCCGTGCAGCTGCACGGCCACGAGACGCCGGCCGAGGGCCGATGGATCCGCCAGCGCGTGCAGTTCCTCATCCAGGCCTTCATCGCCGGCGACCGCATGCTCGATCGGCTCGACGACTACGACGCGGCCGACGCCGTGATCATCGACTCGGGGACGGGCTCGGGCCAGGTGTTCGACTGGGTGCTGGCCGAGGGCCTGCCGCTCGATCGCCGGGTCATCCTGGCCGGTGGGCTGACGCCCGAGAACGTGGCCGAGGCCATCCACCGGATCCACCCCTGGGGCGTCGACGTGTCGACGGGCGTCGAGCGTGAGCCGGGCCGCAAGGACGTGTCGAAGCTGATGCGCTTCGTGAACGAGGCCAAGCAGGCGGCGATCGCCGACGGCGAGGAGACCATCGATCTCGACGGTCCGCTCGAACCGGTGGCCGCCGCCGGCGGCGACGCGGCCGAGGACGAGCCCGCCTTCTACGACTGGGAAGACGACCACTCGGCGCGTTAGGCGCAGTCCGACCCGGTCGTCGATCACGAGCCCCGAGGAGCCCACCGTTGTCGTCGTCGCCCCAACCGTCGTTCATGAGCGAGCCGACCCCCGAGGGTCGGTTCGGCGAGTTCGGCGGCCGCTACGTGCCCGAGACGCTGATGCCGGCCTGCATCGAGCTCGAGCAGGCCTTCCGAGCCGCGTGGGGCGACCCCGTGTTCCGCACCGAGCTCGACGACCTCCTGCGCGACTACGCCGGCCGCCCGTCACCGTTGACCGAGTGCCATCGCCTGTCGGACGAGCTCGGGGTGCGCGTGCTGCTCAAGCGCGAGGACCTCAACCACACGGGTTCGCACAAGATCAACAACGTGCTCGGGCAGGCCTTGTTGGCTCGCCGCATGGGCAAGTCCCGTCTCGTCGCCGAGACCGGCGCCGGCCAGCACGGGGTGGCCACCGCGACCGCCGCGGCGCTGTTGGGCATGGACTGCATGGTCTACATGGGCGAGGTCGACATCGAACGCCAGGCCCTCAACGTCTTTCGGATGCGCCTGCTCGGCGCCGAGGTCGTCCCGGCCACCTCAGGTAGCCGCACCCTCAAGGATGCGGTGAACGAGGCCATGCGCGACTGGGTCGCGACGGTCGAGTCGAGCCACTACTGCCTGGGATCGGTGATGGGGCCCCACCCCTATCCCTGGATGGTCCGCGAGTTCCAGCGAGTCATCGGCGACGAGGCCCGGGCCCAGTGCGCCGCCCTGCTCGACGGCGGTGTCCCCGACGTGGTCACCGCGTGCGTCGGAGGCGGGTCGAACGCGGCCGGCATCTTCTCCGGGTTCGCCGACACCGACGCCGAGCTGGTGGGCGTCGAGCCGGCGGGCGGCGCCGCCATCGGCGGGGGCGTGCCGGGCGTCGTCCACGGCATGCAGTCCTACCTCAAGCAGGACGAGTTCGGGCAGGTGCTCGAAGCGCAGTCCATCTCGGCCGGCCTCGACTATCCGGGCGTCGGACCCGAGCACTCGTACCTGGCCTCGATCGGTCGAGCTCGCTACGAGAGCGTCACCGACGCCGAGGTGATCGACGCCTTCGCGCTCCTGGCCCGCACCGAGGGGATCATCCCGGCGCTCGAGCCGGCCCACGCGCTGGCCTGGGTGTCGCGGGCGCGCCGGTCGTTGGCCGGACGCACCGTGCTGATCAACCTGTCGGGGCGGGGCGACAAGGATGTGGCGCAGATGATGGACATCCTCACGTGACCACATCAGTGGGGCCGCTCGAGGCGGCACTGCGCGCCCGGCGCGCCGAGGGGCGCAAGCTCCTCGTCCCGTACCTGACCGGTGGGCTCGGGCCCGACTGGCTCGACGCCGTCCGCGCCGTGGCCGATGCCGGCGCCGACGCCATCGAGATCGGCATCCCCTTCAGCGACCCCGTGATGGACGGGCCCGTCATCCAGGCGGCGAGCGAGGCGGCCCTGGCCGCGGGAGCCACGCCCCGTGAGCATCCTCGACGAGCTGCGCGGCGGCGGACGCCGGCGTGCCGCTGGCCGTCATGACGTACTACAACATCGCCTTCCGCTCGGGCCTGAGCCGCTTCGCCTCGACCCTGGCGGCGTCGGGCGTGGCCGGCGTGATCCTGCCCGACATGCCGCTCGAGGAGGCCGGGCCGTGGACACGCGCCGCGGACGAGGCCGGCGTCGAGACCGTCATGTTCGCCGCCCCCACCGCGTCGGACGATCGTCTGGCTCGGGTCTGCGAGCGCGCCCGCGGGTTCGTGTACGCCGTCGGTCTGCTCGGCGTCACCGGCGAGCGCGACGACCTGGCCGCCAGCTCGCTGGTGATCGCCAGGCGCGTCAAGGCGATCACGGACAAGCCGGTGCTGGTCGGGGTCGGGGTCTCGAGCGCCGCCCAGGCCATCGAGATCTGCCGCGAGGCCGACGGCGTGGTGATGGGATCGGCCCTCATCCGCCGACTGCTCGACGGCGAGGGGCCCCTCGGCGTGGGCCAGTTCGTGGAGTCGGTGCGCCGCGGGCTCGACTCGGCTTGACTCGGATCGACGCGATGACGGGGGAGCCGGGCCGGTGGCCGGCAGGAGGTCGACCATGACGAGGATGGCGGTCCGGGCTCGGCGCGGCGCGGCTCGGGGCACGGCCCGACTTCGAGCCCTGCCCGACTTCGTGATCATCGGTTCGCAGAAGGCCGGTACGTCGTCGCTGCGGAATCACCTCGACTCCCATCCTGACATCTACTGCGCGAGCGAGATCCACTACCTCGATCGCTACTTCGAGAGGGGACCGGCTTGGTATCGCTCCTGGTTCCCGCTGCGCTCGACGTTGCACCGCCAGGCCCGACGCTCCGGGCGACCGGTCGTGGCGGGCGAGAAGACACCCGAGTACGTGTTCATCGCGGACGGGCCCGAGCGTCTCCACTCGCTGATCCCGCAGGCCCGATTGATCGTCGCGGTCCGCGATCCGGTCGAGCGGGCGTTCTCGCAGTGGCGAGCCGCCAGCCGACGCGGGCTCGAGGTCCGTCCGTTCCCCGACGCCATGGCCGCCGAGGCCGACGATGCGCCGTTGCCGACCGGTCCGGTCAAGGGCTCGGAGCTGTTCAACCAGGGCTATGTGGCCCGAGGTCGGTACGCGGATCGGCTCGAGCCATGGCTCGCGCAGTTCGGCCCCGAACGCATCTTCGTCTACCGCTGCGAGGACCTGTTCGCCGCGCCCGACGAATGGATCCCCCGGATCCTCGATCACATCGGCGTCGACCCACGGCGCCTCGACGGCGTGACGTTCCCGCGGGTCCTCCAGGGTGAACCCGGGCGGATCGATCCCGTCGTGCGCGCCGCACTGGTCGAGCGGTTCCGGGCCGCTGACGGGCGCCTGCGCGACCTCTGCGGCCTGTCGTACTACTAGTGCCGTCGGGTCGCGCCATGACCTGCGTCCGCGCCCGGTCGGTGGCGCCTGTGAGAGGCTGACCCCTCCGGGGAACGGCCGTCGGGGCTCGTTCCAGTTGGGGAGGTCCAACGCGCATGGCGACTCACCCGTGGGCCCGTTCGCCCCGGGTCGTGCGCGCTCGACACCTCGTGGCCTACGCCAGCGCGCCGCGCCGGGCGTTGCCCGACTTCGTCGTGCTCGGGGTGCAGAAGGCGGGCACGAGCACGCTTCGCGACCTCCTCTTCGAGCATCCCGACATCTACTGGGCCAGCCGCAAGGAGGTCCACTTCCTCGACTGGAGCCGCGACCGCGGCCCGAACTGGTATCGCTCGTGGTTCCCCCTGCGCTCGACGCTGCGGCGCCACGAGCGCCGCACGGGCCGGCGCGCCGTGACGGGCGAGAAGACGCCCGACTACTTCTTCCTCGATGGCGCCGATGCCCAGCTGCACGAGCTCGTGCCCCACGCCCGGCTGATCGTGGCGCTCCGCGATCCGGTCGACCGGGCTTTCTCCCACTGGCGAATGGACATCCAGAAGGGCACCGAGCTGCTGCCCTTCCCGGATGCCATCGCGGCCGAGGCCGAGCACGGGGGCGAGCTGACCTGGGAGTCGCCGGGCCGTGGGCAGCGCCCGCTTCACGGCTACCTGGCCCGGGGCCGCTACGGCGACTACCTCGAGACGTGGCTGCGACGCTATGAGCCTGGCCAGATCCTGGTGTACCGGTGCGAGGACCTGTACGAGCAGCCCGAGGTCTGGGTGCCGCGCCTCCTCGACCACATCGGTGTCGACCCGCATGGCCTCGATGGCGTGTCCCTGCCGAGGGTCAACGTGGGTCCCGCCGGCGTGATCGATCCGGTGCTGCGCTCGGCCTTGGTCGAGCGCTTCCGGGACTCGGACGCCCGGCTCCGCGAGCTCACGGGCCTGTCGTACTACCAGGATCGCGCCCGCGCTGACGAGCCGCTCCGGTCGGTTCGGGTCCCGGATCAGCCGCGCCGATGACCCAGATCTGACGGGCGGCGGACTCGATCGGTGCGCTCGCGCGGCCATAGTCCATACGACCTAGACGACACCTCCGTCCCCTAGGCTGTGTCGGGTGCGCGACGGGATGACGAAACTGCGGGCCTTCCCTCGGAGTCGTCTGATCGAGGTGCCGCTGTGTCGGGTGCGCACCAACGAGCTGAGCCTGTTCCAGGCCCTCGGCGACCCGACGGCGATGACCGATCCGATCGAGACCGACCCGCGCCTGTACTGGGACATCGAGTGGACCTGCGGCATGGTCATGGGTCTGCAGTTCCACCAGCTGAGCGAGCAGCTCGAGATCCAACTCGATGCCGCCGACGTGGCCCACGCCCTGCGCCATCTCGGCGTGCCCGCCTATGACATGCACCTGCTGCGGATCGACGACCCGGTGCGGTTCATCGAGCTGTGCGAACCTCCCGAGCTGGTGTGGGAGGTGTGGACGCGCCACGACCAACGGTCAGGGTGAGCGCTACAAGATCCGCCTGAGCCAACGCGACGCCGAGTGCTGGGCCAACGAACAACAGGCCCTGACCGGCATCCGCCGACTGGGCCGACCGCCACGAGAGCACTCAGTCGAACTCAGCCGATTCCCTCGAGCTGGGCCAGGACCCGCAGCATGACCTCGTCGGCGCCGCCGCCGATCGACAAGCAGGCGCGAGTCGCGGAAGTAGCGCGCCGTCCAGGTCTCCTCCATGTAGCCGATGCCGCCGTGGAACTGGAGGCAGACGTCGGCCACCCGCCGGTTCAGGCGACCGGTCTTGAGCTTGGCGATGGTGGCGAACCGCGTCGTGTCCTCGCCCCGCAGGTAGGCCTCGGCGCAGGCGTGGTTGTAGCTGCGGGCGACGTCGATGTCGGCCACGAGGTCGGCCAGCTCGAACTGGATGTGCTGGTTGTCGACCAGGCGTGACCGAACGTGACCCGCTCCTTGACGTAGTCGATGGTGCGCTCGACCGCCACCGCCATCCCGCCCACGGCCATGTACGCCGCGATCATGCGCTCGTTCTGGAACTGCGCCATCTGTTGTTGGAAGCCCCGACCGATCTCACCGATGGTGTTGGCCACCGGCACCCGCACGTCGACCAACGAGAGCTCGGCCGTGTCGCTCGACCGGTTGCCCGAGCTTGTCGAGCTTGCGGCTGACCGAGAAGCCCGGGCGTGTCGGTGGGGACGATGATCTGGCTCATGCCGCGGTGGCGGCCCGCTCGTCGTCGTCGATGTCGGACGTGCGGGCCAGCAGGCAGAGCCAGTCGGCCTGGGTGCCGTTGGTGATGTAGAGCTTGGTTCCGTTGATCACCCACTCGTCGCCGTCGCGCACGGCGCGGGTGCGGATGCCGGCGACGTCGCTGCCGGCGTCGGGCTCGGTGACCGCGATGGCGGCCACCATCTCTCCTCGCATGCGCCGGCGCCAGGTACCTGCTGCTTGAGCTCGTGGCTCCCGAAGCGGTGCAGCGACGGGGTGGCCATGTCGGTCTGGACGCTGACGGCCATCGGCACCCCGCCACAGCCCGCCCGGCCCATCTCCTCGCCGTAGATCAGGGTGTAGCTGTGGTCGGCTCCCTGGCCGCCGTAGGCCGGGTCGTACTCGAGCCCGAGGATGCCGACCTCGGCCAGCTTCGGGAACAGCTCGTGGGCCGGGAAGATGCCGTCGGCCTCCCACTCGTCGACGTGGGGGTCGATCTCGTGCTCGACGACGTCGCGGACGGTTTGCGGAACAGCTCGTGCTCGGGGGTGAACTCCATCAGCGCGGCGCCGCTCGAGGGCGGCGGCGGGAGCTGATCGAGCGGCGGCATCGGGCACCAGCAGGCGGGTGGGAGACGTCGACCACCTTGGCCCGCAGGTACTCGCCGAGACCCTTGGCCTGCGGATCGATGCGCGTCGACGCCGCCACGCCCCGGCCGAGCAGGCCGATGATCACGAAGTTGAGGGCCCGGAGGTTGGGCAGCTCGTAGCGTCGCACGGCGAGGTCCTCGGTCTCGGCGCGGCAGGAGCTCGCGCAGCCGCTCGACGGTCAGGTAAGCGGCGAGCCAGTCGTAGGCCTCGTCGCGACGGGCCCACAACGCCGACGTTGGCGTTGCCTCCCTTGTCGCCGGAGCGGGCCCCGACGACCCGGCCGAGGGGGACAGCGACGGTCGGCTCGTCGGGGATCCGGGGCGCGCACCGATTCGGCCAGGTGCTCGGGCCACAGCCGCTCGCTCGTTGGCGTCCGAGCCGGGCTCGACGTCCCACTTCAAGAGCCCGTACACGGACTGGTCGATGGTGCGCGCCGGGCCGAGCGAGGCACGGTCTCGATCGGGATCCGCGTGCCGTTCATGACCACCTCGTGGTCGGGCACGTCGTCGGGCACGAGGGTGGGCCAGTAGACGCCGAAGCTGGAGGCGTCGGGTGGTGGGGAGGCGGTGAACAGCCCGGGGTAGTTGGCCAGCACCATCTCGATGGCCGTGTTCGAGAAGGCGCGGCCCGACCTTGGTCCTCGTCGGGGTCCATCACGGTGATGCGCAGCTCGGCGAGGCGTCCTCGTTGGTGGCCGGATCGGCGTGGTCGGTGCGGCGCAGGGCGACGTCGGCGGTGTCGAAGCCCTCCTGCCCGCCGGGCAGCAGGGACCACAGCGTCCGCTCGGCCAGTTCGGCCTTGGCCTCGATGTCGAGACCGGTGAGCAGGAAGGTCATCGAGTTGCGGTAGCCCGCCGAGGTAGTTGAGGGCCACCTTGGTGGTGTCGGGCGCCGGTCGGCCCGTCACCCCTGAGACCCGCACCCGGTCGGGGCCGTCGTCGGTCAGACGGATCGAGTCGAAGGCCACCACCACGTCGGGGTTGTAGTAGCCGAGGCCCTGGATCTCGTAGAGCAGCTGGGCGGTGACGGTGTCGACCGAGACCAGCCCCCCGTCCCGGGATGCTTGGTGACCACGAAGCGATCCGTCCTGGTGGATCTCGGCCATGGGGAAGCCGGGACGCTCCAGCCCGGGCACCTCGTCGAAGAAGGCGTAGTTGCCGCCGGTGCACTGGGCGCCGCACTCGATGACGTGGCCGGCGACGACCGCGCCGGCCAGGCGATCCCAGTCGGTGCTGCTCCCACCCGAAGCGCGACGCGGCCGGGCCGAGCACCAGCGCGGCGTCGGTGCACGCGCCCGGTGATGACCACGTCGGCGTCGTGGTCGAGGGCCTCGCAGATGCCCCAGGCGCCCAGGTAGGCGTTGGCGGTCAGGGGCGATGACGCCGAGCTCGTCCAGCGACTCGCCGGTGTCGAGGTTGGGCAGGTCGATGCCCGCTCGGCGCGAGCTCGTCGAGGCGGGCGCAGCAGGTCGTCGCCCTGCACGTAGGCGATCTTGGGCGACAGCCCGAGTCGGGCGGCCAGGGCGCTGCAGGGCCTCGGCGCAGCCGGCCGGGTTCAGCCCGCCGGCGTTGGACACGACGACGATCCCTTCGGCCAGGCAGGTGCCCAGCACCTGCTCCATCTGGGTCAGGAAGGTCGTGGCGAAGCCCAGGTCGGGATCCTTGCAGCGTGCCCTTGGCCAGGATGAGCATGGTCAGCTCGGCCAGCCAGTCGCCGGTCAGGACGTCGATGGGCCCGCCGCTCGACCATCTCGCGGGCGGCCGACAGCCGGTCGCCGTAGAAGCCGCTGCAGTTGGCCACGCGCAGGGGCTCGGGTCGGGTGCGGGCTCGGGCGGCGGGCGCGCCCTCGAGGTGGTGGACGGGGGGCGGCGGGGGCGCCGGGCTGTCGTCGTCGAGGTCGGTGCGCGGTCGGGTCGGTCTCGTACTCCATCCCCGCCGCACACTTGCGCCGGGCGGCCATGAGCTCCTGGGCGTCGGGGTGGGGCCGGCTGGGCGCTCCGGCCGGCGGGTTGGGTCGTCACTCATGCGCGCTCCGCCAGGCGGATCAGGATCTGGTGCGCCTCGACGGTGTCATCCACGGCCACCAGGATTGCGGAACGACACCGGCCGACGGTGCACGGATCTGATGCTCGACCTTCATCGGACTCGAGCACGACCAGTGTCTGGCCCGCCGAGACCGTGTCGCCCACCGCCACCTCGACGGCCACGACCCGGCCGGGCACGGGGGCGACGGGCCCGCCGTCGATCGCCGGCGCTGGCCGGCTCGCCGAAGCGGTCCGGAGCACGACCAGGTCGGTCTGGCCCGAGCGCTCGAGTTGACATAGGCGGTGTCGACCGTGACGGCGACACCCAGTAGCAACGGGTGGCGCCGTCGATCTCGAGCAGCACGTGGTCGGGCCGGCGCTCGAGCAGCCGGCCCTCGACCGAGACGCCGTCCACTTCGGCCGCGAACCGCTCGTCGGACGATCCAGGCGCAGGTGACGTCGAAGTCGCGGTCCCGGTGGCGGAGCCCGAGATCCAGCCGGGCCGGCCCGACGTTGCGCCAGCCCGAGCGGGGCGAAGGGCCAGGACGGTTCTGGTCGTGGCCGCCTCGGTGTCGCGCCAGACGAGGTGGCGAGCGGCGTGGCGAGCGACGGTGTCGGCATCGGGCCCGGCGTCGAGCAGCACGGGGTGGTCGGCCACGA
The DNA here is from genome assembly GCA_963734965.1 of uncultured Microthrixaceae bacterium. Lineage (GTDB taxonomy): Bacteria > Actinomycetota > Acidimicrobiia > Acidimicrobiales > Acidimicrobilacustridaceae > UBA4742. Next base: position 1,560,130 of record CAVTJK010000003.1, read on the forward strand.
ACAGCGTGGTGGTGCGGCCGTCGAGGAAGTCGGGGTGCTGGAGGACGGCGAGCAGGTAGTCGCGGTTGGTGGTCACGCCGTGGAGCTCGAGCTCGATCAGGTAGCGCACGAGCCGACCGATCGCCGTCTCCCGGTGGGGCCGTGGCCGGTGAACTTGGCCAGCAGCGGGTCGAAGTGCGGGCGTGACCTCTACCGGACCGGGTCCGTCGACGTTCACGGCCATCCCGCTGTCCACCATCACGTAGTCGTCGTGGAAGTGTGGCCGGGCAGACCCTCGAACCGGTGGATCGTGCCGGTGACGGGCAGCCAGTCCTGAGCCGGGTCCTCGGCGTAGAGCCGGACCTCGATGGCGTGGGTGATCGGTCAGGTCGACGTCGTCCTGGATCCACTCGAGGGGCTCGCCACGGGCGCACTGGATCTGCCACCACACCAGGTCGCAGCCGACGACCTCCTCGGTCACCCGGTGCTCGACCTGGATGCGGGTGTTCATCTCGAGGAAGTAGAACTGCCGCCGCTCGCGGGATCGAGCAGGAACTCGACGGTGCCGACGTTGTCGTAGCCGATGGCCCGGGCCAGCGTCGAGCGCGGCCGCCCCCAGGCTCTCGCGCAGGACGTCGTCGACCGCCGGCGACGGGCACTCCTCGATCAGCTTCTGGTGCCGGCGCTGGATCGAGCACTCGCGCTCGCCCAGGTGGATGGCGTTGCCGAGCTGGTCGGCGACGACCTGCACCTCGACGTGGTCGGGGCGTCGGCCAGCCAGCGCTCGGCGAACACGGTCGGGTGGCCGAAGGAGGCCTCCGCTTCGCGGCGGGCCGAGCGCACCGCCTCGCCCAGCTCGTCCTCGCCGGCCACGAGCCGCATGCCCCGCCCGCCGCCGCCCGGCGGCCGCCTTGATCAGCAGCGGGTAGCCGACGTCGTCGGCCTGGACGCGACCAGCTCGAGCTCGTCGTCGCCGGTCAACTCGGCGCTGGGCAGGGTGGGGATGCCGACGTCGACGGCCAGCCGCTTGGCCGCCAGCTTGTCGCCCATCGACCGCGATGGCTTCGGGATGGGGCCCGACCCAGGTCAGTCCGGCGTCGACGACCGCCTGGGCGAAGTCGGCGTTCTCGGACAGGAAGCCGTAGCCCGGATGCACGGCGTCGGCACCCTGGGCAGAGGGCGGCGTCGAGCAGCTTGGTCTGGTCGAGATAGGTGTCGGCCGCCTTCGATCCGCCGAGGGGCACGGCCACGTCGGCCAGGTGGACATGGGCTGCGGCGCGGTCCGGTTCGGCGTAGACGGCGACGGTGCGCAGACCGAGCTGGTGGGCGGCATCGAGCACCCGGATGGCGATCTCACCCCGGTTGGCGACGAGCAGCGTGCGGATCGGCCTGATCGGTCATGGTCGCTGCGATCACAGTCGGAACACGCCGAAGGACTCGGCGCCCTTGATCGGCCCGCTGTGCACGGCCGACAGCGCGATGCCGAGCGACGGTGCGCGTGTCGCGCGGATCGATGATGCCGTCGTCCCAGAGGTGACCGGTGGCGAACAGGGCGGTCGACTCGGCCGTCGATCTGGGCCTCGATGGCCTGGCGGGCGACGGCGTCGGCTTCTTCGTCGAACGCTCGCCCGGCGCGCTCGGCGGCGGAGCGCTGCACGATCGACATCACCCCGGCCAGCTGCTTGGGCCCCATCACGGCGATGCGGTGGTTGGGCCAGCTGAACACGAAACGGGGGTCATAGGCGCGGCCCGACATGCCGTAGTTGCCGGCGCCGTAGGACGCGCCCACCATCAGCGTGAGGTGGGGGACCGTCGAGTTGGACACGGCGTTGATCAGCTGGCTGCCGTGCTTGATGATCCCGCCCTGCTCGTAGCGCGGTGCCGACCATGAAGCCGGTGATGTTCTGGACGAACAGCAGCGGGGTGTCGGAGCGGTTGGCCAGTTGGATGAACTGGGCGCCCTTCTGGGATTCCTCGCTGAAGAGGATGCCGTTGTTGGCCAGGACGGCGACGGGGTAGCCGCACAGCGTGGCCCACCCGCACACGAGTTGGGTGCCGTAGAGAGGCTTGAACTCGTCGAGCTCGGAGCGGTCGACGACCCGACGCAGGATCTCGCGGACGTCGAAGGGGATCCGGACGTCGCTCGACGCGATGCCGAGCAACTCGTCGGGGTCGAGCTCGGGTGGCTCGGGCGGCGCGACGGGTCCGGGCCCGAGCTTGCGCCAGTTCAGCCGGCGCACGATCACCCGTCCGAGGCGGAGGGCGTCGGCCTCGTCGGCGGCGAGGAAGTCGGCCAGGCCCGAGGTCCGGGCGTGCATGGCCGCCCCGCCGAGCTCCTCCTCGTCGGCGTCCTCGTCGATGGCCATCTTCACCAGGGGCGGCCCGCCCAGGAACACCCGGGCCTGGTCGGCCACGAAGACCGTGTAGTCGCTCATCCCGGGGACGTAGGCGCCGCCGGCGGTGGACGATCCGAACACCAGGGTGATGGTCGGGATGCCGGCGGCCGAGAGCTGGGTCAGGCCCTTGAAGGTGGCCCCGCCGGGCACGAAGATCTCGGCCTGGCGGGGCAGGTCGGCGCCGCCGGACTCGGTGAGGTTGATCAGCGGGAGCCGATTGGTGCGGGCGACCTCCTGGGCGCGCAGCCCCTTGGCCACCGTCGTCGGGCTGGAGGTGCCGCCGCGCACGGTCGGGTCGTTGGCGCTGATCACGCACTCGACGCCCTCGACCAGGCCGATCCCGGTCACCAGGCCGCCACCGAGCGGGTCGTCGGTGCCCCAGCCGGCGAGGGGTGAGCAGCTCGAGGAACGGCGAGCCGGCGATCGAGGAGCAGATCGACCCGCTCGCGCACCAGCAGGCGACCCCGCTCGCGATGACGGGCCACGTAGCGTTCGCCCCCGCCGTCGAGCACCTGGGTCTGGGCCTCGGTGACCTGCTCGAGCAGCTCGAGCATGGCCGCCCGGTTGGCGACGTGATCGGCGTGGCGCGGGTCGATGGCGGTGATCGCCCCCCGGCTCATGGCCGCACCCTAGTGGGCCGCCAGCGGACCATCGCCGGGCCGGTAGCGTGACGCCGATGGTCGCTCCGCCTGAATCCGATGGCCCCTCCGACGCCGGGGTCGGTCGCCAGTTCGCCGTGCGGGCGGTGGCCAAGGGCCCCCAGACCGGGGGGCTGGATCCGGCCCAGGTGGCGTCGATGTACGCCCGGGTGGGCGGCGAGGCGTGGTTCGTCGCGCTGGTCGAGCGCTTCTATGCCGGCGTGGCCATCGACCCGGTGCTGCGACCGCTCTATCCCGACGATCTCAGCGAGGCCCGGGCCCACCTGGCCGGCTTCCTGGTGCAGTACTGGGGCGGGCCCATGACCTACAGCGAGCAGCGCGGCCACCCCCGCCTGCGCATGCGCCACGTGCGCTTCGCCATCGGGCTCGCCGAGCGCGACGCGTGGTTCGGGCACATGGCCGCCGCCGTCGCCGCCGGCGGCCTCGAGCCCGACGACGAGGCCGCCTTCCTGAACTACTTCGACATGGCCGCCACATCGTTGATCAACCAGCCCGGCTGATCCCGGCCCGCCCATCCAACGGATCCCGGCCCGCCCATCCACCCTTTCCGCGCCACAGTTGGCAAAGCTTGACGCCGGGTGGCCTTTCCAGAAGCGTGGAACTCATTGGTCCGGGCCTCACCCGCTACGGACAGCCCGTAAACCCGGATCACCGAGAAGGAGTAGAACATGACGAAGACCGAACTGGTGGCGGCTATCTCTGATAGCTCAGGTGTCGCCAAGAGTGACGTCGAGAAGGTGCTCAAAGGCTTCGAGGACGAGGTCCACAAGATCGTGTCCAAGGGCGGAGACAAGCTGACCCTTCCCGGCTTCTTGTCGTTCGAGCGCACGCGCCGAGCGGCTCGTACCGGCCGCAATCCCCAGACCGGGGCGACCATCCAGGTCCCCGCGGCCAACGCGGTCAAGGTGACAGCGGGGTCCAAGCTCAAGGCGGTGGCCAAGGCCTCCACCTAGCCGCCTCGGTCCCATCTCGAAACGACGGCCTCGCGCCGTCCATGCCGGTCTTGCGGGGAGCGCTCAGGCGCTCCCCGCGGCCGTTGCAGGGCTGCGTTAGGTTTCGGCCATGACCGAACCCTCCCGCCTCGCTGCCGGTGACAAGGCGCCCGCCATCTCGCTGCCCGACCAGGACGGCAAGACCGTCAAGCTCTCCGCCCTCAAGGGCCACAAGGTGCTCGTGTACTTCTACCCGAAGGCCGACACGCCGGGATGCACGACCCAGTCCTGTGCCCTGCGTGACATCGCGGGAGACGTCGGCGACACGGCCATCGTCGGCATCAGCCCCGACGCCCCGGCCCGGCAGAAGAAGTTCGACACCAAGTACTCCCTCGGCTTCCCGCTTCTGGCCGACGAGGATCACGCCGTAGCCGAGGCCTACGGGGTGTGGGCCGAGAAGAGCATGTACGGCCGCAAGTACTTCGGCATCGTCCGCTCGGCGTTCCTGATCGACGAGAAGGGCAAGATCGCCCACGCCTGGTACAAGATCAGCCCCAAGGACACACCGGTGAAGCTGCAGCAGGCGCTGGCCGAGTCGTGACCGTCGGGCCGGGTCCAGGTCCGCTGCCGTCGCCCACGGACCTGATCCCGCACCGCCCGCCGTTCCTGCTGCTCGACGAGCTGGTCGAGCTCGAGCCCGGCGTCCGTGCGGCCGGGCGCTGGCACATCACCGGCGACGAGGCCTTCCTGGCCGGCCACTTCCCCGGCCGCCCCACCGTGCCGGGGGTCCTCATGGTCGAGGCCATCGCCCAACTGGGGGCGGCCGCCGTGCTCGCCGACCCCCGCTTCGCCGGCAAGCTGCCCCTGTTCGGCGGGGTGGACGGCGCCCGCTTCCGCCGCCAGGTCGGGCCCGGTGACACCCTCGATCTCACCGTCGAGCTGGGCCGCATGTCGGCCCGGGCCGGCAAGGGCCACGGCGAAGCCACCGTCAACGGCGAGCTGGCCTGCTCGGCCGACCTGCTCTTCGTCCTGGTGGACGCCTAGCTGGCCGGGCCGAGGACCAGGCAGCCGTTGTGGCCGCCGAAGCCGAACGAGTTCGACAAGGTCGGTCCGGGGGTCCAGGTGCGGGCCTCGGTCACGATGTCGATGACGGCCAGCTCGGGGTCGGGCTCGCCGTAGCCGACCGTGGGCGGGATCGTCCCGGTGAGCATCGACTGCACGACGGCCACCGCTTCGAGCGAACCGGCCGCCCCCAGGGCGTGGCCGGTGATGCCCTTGATCGACGTGACGGGTGGACCGTCGTGGCCGAACACCTTGGCGATGGCCTCGGCCTCGGCCGCGTCGTTCAACGGGGTCGAGGTGCCGTGGGCGTTGATCTGGCGGATGTCGCCGGCCGAGATGCCGGCGTCCTCGAGGGCCTGTTCCATGCAGGCGATGGCCCCGGCCCCACCGGGTGACGGAGCGGTGATGTGGTGGGCGTCGGCCGTGTCGCCGGCGCCCATGACCTCGGCGAGGATGGTGGCCCCGCGTGCTGCCGCGTGGTCCCAGTCCTCGAGCACGAGCGCCCCCGCGCCCTCGGCCATGACGAAACCGTCACGGCGAACGTCGAACGGGCGCGACACGCCGCTGGTCGACAACGCCGTCATGTTGGCGAAGCCCTGGATGCCGACGGGTGTCATGGCCGCCTCGGAGCTGCCGGTCAGCACGGCGTCACAGCGGCCGGTGGCCACGAGGCGAGCGGCGGCACCGATCGAGTGGGCGCCGGTCGCACAGGCGGTGACGACGGTCTCGCAGGGCCCCTGCCAACCGTGGCGCATCGAGATGGCGGCGGCGCCGGCGTTGGGCATCATCATCGGGACGAGGAAGGGCGAGACCCGTCGCGGACCCTTCTGGTGGAACGTCAGGATCTGTTCCTCGAGGGTGTTGAGTCCGCCGACGCCGGTGCCGAAGATCACGCCGCGGCGCAGGGGATCGACGGCGATGTCGCCGGCCTGGTCGATGGCCATCTGGGCCACGGCCAGCGCGAACTGGGCGAAGCGGTCGGTCCGCCGCGCCTCCTTGGGGTTGTCGAACCACGTTTCAGGATCGAAGTCGTCGAGGGCGCGGCTCTCGTCGGGAACCTCGGCGAGCAGTCCCTCCCAGAACGCGTCGGTACCGGTCCCACAGCGAGCCAGGGCACCCATGCCCGTGACGGCGACCCGGCGTCCGTCCATCAGAGCTTGGAGGTGACCAGGGTGAGGGCCTGGCCCACGGTCTCGACGCCCTCGAGCTCGTCCTCGTCGACGGCCACGTCGAACTCCTCCTCGAGGGCCATGACCAGCTCGACGAGATCGAGGCTGTCGGCATCGAGGTCCTCGGCGAAGCGCGCGTCGGACGTGATCTTGTCCGGCTCGACGGCCAGCACCTCGACGGCGCACTTCTTGAATCGCTCGAAATTCGGGTCGTCACTCACGGGACGGATCTCCGTTTCTGTTCTGGGTGGATCGGGCGGGCATGGCGTTCTCGACGGTCGACGGTAGTGGTCACGAGGCCCCCATGCCGAGGCCTCCGTCGACGGGGACGACCGCTCCGGTGATGTAGGCGGCGCCGTCAGAGGCGAGGAAGCGCACGGTCTCGGCGATCTCGGCGGTGGTGGCGAAGCGGCCGAGCGGCACGGCCGCCTCGATGGCGGCTCGGCGCTCGTCGCTCAGCGCGTCCGTCATCTCCGTCGTGACCGGGCCCGGCGCCACGACGTTGACCGTGATGTGGCGAGAGGCGAACTCACGAGCCAACGAGCGGGCCAGCCCGACGAGACCGGCTTTGGATGCCGCGTAGTTGGCCTGGCCGGCCTGCCCGGTCGAGCCGACGACCGACGAGATGAAGATGATCCGACCCCAGCGGGCGCGCATCATCTTCTGCACGGCTCGCTTGGCGGTGCGGAACCCACCGGACAGGTTGGTGTCGACGACGTCGCCGAAGGCGTCGTCGTCCATGCGCAGCACCAACATGTCGTTGGTGATGCCGGCGTTGGCGACCAGGATCTCGACCGGTCCCAGCTCGGCTTCGACGGCGGTGAAGGCGGCGTCGACCTGGGTTGCGTCGGTGATGTCGCAGGCGACGCACATCAGGTGCTCGGCGTCGGCGTCGTCGGGTGGCGCGCTGCGGTAGGTGATGGCCACCCGGTCGCCGGCCTCGACGAAGGCGTGCGCGCAGGCCAGGCCGATGCCTCGCGCTCCTCCAGTCACCAGCACGACCCGGCTCATCAGGACGGGCCGCTCGCCGTGAGATCGGGCCAGCGCAGGACCGCGCTCGCGGTCGTCATGCCGGCGCCGAACCCGCAGAGCAGCACGAGGTCGCCGGCGTGGAGCTGATCGCGGTCGACGGCGTCGACCAGGGCGAGGGGGATCGACGCTGCGCTGGTGTTGCCCGTGCGGTCGAGCACGATGGCGGCGCGGCTCATGGGTATGCCGAGGCGGCTGGCGGCAGCCTCGATGATCCGGAGGTTGGCCTGGTGGGGAACGAAGAGATCGACGTCGTCGACGGTCAGACCCGCGTGGTCGAGGCACCGCTGCGACGAGTCGACCATGGCCCGGACCGCCTTGCGGAACAGCTCGCGTCCCTCCATCAACATGTAGCCGCCGACCTCGGCATAGAGGAGGTGTCGGGTCGTGCCGTCGGCGGCGAGGTCATAGGCGAGCAGGTCGCCCGGCCCGTCGCTGCACGCTTCGATGACGACGGCGCCGGCGGCGTCGCCGAACAGGATGGCCGTGCCCCGGTCGTCCCAGTCGGTGATGCGGCTCATGGTCTCGGACCCGATGAGCAGCACCCGGTCGAGGCCCGTGGCCACCAACCCGGCGGCCGACGCCAGGGCGTAGACGAATCCCGAGCAGGCCGCGTTCACGTCGAAGGCGCCGCCGCGGATCTCGAGCAGCTCGTGCACGTGAGCCGAGGTGCCCGGAACGGTCTGATCGGGGGAGGTCGTGGCGACGATCACGGTGTCGACGTCGGCCCCCGTGACCCCGGCCATGGCCAGGGCGGCGGCGCCGGCTTCGGCACCGAGCGACGCCGTGGTCCCGCCCACGCGGCGCTCGCGGATGCCGGTGCGCTCGATGATCCAGGTGTCGGATGTGTCGAGGGTCAGCTCGAGGTCGGCGTTGGTCACGATCTTGTCGGGCAGGGCCGAACCCCAGCCGGTGATGCGCATGCCGCGAGGCGTGGCGGGCATCAACCGACTCGCAACCAGGCGATCGGCTCCTGGGACGAAACCCGTTCGCCGTCCTCGGTCAGCATCCCCATCACGGTGCCGGCGAAGGGGGAGCGAACGGCGTCGGTGCCGACCGTGCCGAGGATGTCGCCGGGCTGGAGGCTCATGCCCACCTGGGTGCTCTCGGCGGGGTGGAAGACGCCGCTGCTCGGGCTGACCACCACCCGCTCGGTGGCGAAGAGGTGCTCGCCCTCGTGGACGCCGACGGCTTCGGCGCGGGGTCGGGCCAGGGTCTCGAGCAGGCGGTCGAGCTCGCTCGGCGTCCCGACCGCCAAGGTGCGTCCGCCCGAGACGGTGCGTTTGGCCAGTCCCGTGAGCACGGTGCCGGGCCCCAGCTCGACGAAGGTCGTGGCCCCTGCTTCCTCGAGGTGGTGCAGCGTCTGGCGCCAGCGCACGGGGCTCGACAGCTGGGCGCCGAGCAGCGTCGGCCACTCGTCGCCGCCGACATGGGGGAGGGCGTCGACGTTGGCGTAGACGGGCAGCTCGGGGGCGCGGAGGTCAGCGACGGCCAGCGCGGCGCGCACCTCGTCTCGGGCCGGTGACATGAACGGGGTGTGGAACGCGCCGCTCACGGCCATCGACAGCACCTTCTTGGCCCCGAGATCCTTGGCCGCGGCCGAGGCCGCCTCGACCCCGTCCGGTGATCCGGCGATCACGACCTGGCCGGGGGCGTTGTAGTTGGCGACCCAGACGTCCTCGTCGACCCGGGCGCAGGCCAGCTCGACCTTGTCGTCGTCGAGGCCGATGACCGCGGCCATCGTGCCGGGTCGGGCGGCGGCCGCCTTCTGCATGGCCTCACCTCGGGCCACGACGAGGCGGACCCCGTCGTCGAAGGCCAGGGCGCCAGAGGCGACGAGGGCGGTGTACTCGCCCAGGCTGTGGCCGGCGGCGACGCCGGGTTCGACGCCGACGCGCTCGACGGCGTCGAGCACGACCAGGCTCAGGACGAACGTGGCCAGCTGAGCGTTGCGCGTGGCCTTGAGCTCGTCCGCGTCGGCGTGCAGCAACAGCTCGGCCACATCCCGATCCGATGCGGCCGACGCCTCGTCCACCAGCTCCCACGAGGGGTGTTCGAGCCAAGCCTCGCCCATGCCGGGCTTCTGTGAGCCCTGGCCCGGGAACGTGAACGCGATCATCGGTGACGCAGATCCTCCGCTGGCGGTGTCGTCTCAGACTCGCCGCCCGGGCCGGAGGTTTCAATGGCGTTGGTCACACTCGCCGGACCGGGCATCAGGTCGGGCCGTACCGCTCGTCGAACGCCTGCTGATCGCGGTCGAGCAGCATCCGCCGGGCCCCGATGACCGCCGCCGCCAGGCCGCTGACCATCGCCAGGCGGCGGATCCGCTTGCCCCAGCGCCGCGGGGGCGACGGTTGGGATCGAGGCGACCGGCTCATCGTCGCAGGTTACGCGCCGGCCGGGCCCTCGACACGCAGGCCTGGGCTGTGGAGTGCGGCGGGTGGGATTCGAACCCACAAGTCCCGAAGAACAGCGGGGTTTGAGCCCGCCCTGTATGCCAGTTCCAGCACCGCCGCGCGGCGTCCCGACCCTACCAACCGCGCTGAGGCGGCCCGTAGCCAGTTGGGGGTCTCGCCCGGGTCTGGGTCGCCGACCCGTCGCCCATGCCATCGACAGGGAGGGGATCGGTCGGGCCTACAATCGCCGCATGTCACGCACCTTGATCGAGCGGCGTCTCACCGAGACGTCCGACCGCCTGCGTGATGCCCAGCGCGAGCTCGACGTGGTCGACGAGCAGCTGGCTCACCTGGTGGCGGTGGCCGACGAGGCCCGCCTGCGTTCCCTCGTGTCCGAGACGCCCCTCGCCACCCAGGAGCACCGCGAGGCAGCTCGCCACGCCGAGGCCATGAGCCGGCACCGCACGGTGGTCGTGGGCGAGATCGAACGACTCGAACGAGCCCAGGACGAGCTGCTCGACCGCCTCATCGCCAGCTGACTTGCTGGCCCGGCGATAATCCGCCGGGCGGGCTTCGCCCATCCGGGTGTCGTCTTGCGAGCGGCTCCGCTCTGCTCCGCCGCCAAACGGGGATTTGGTGGTGCGCAGTACGATGCGGCGAACCGGGGGTCACCGACCGATGTCGGGGCCCGGAGCCCGCCACAGGAGAGGTCCAGGTTGTCGATCCGCGTCGTCATCGCCGAGGACGAGGCCATCATCCGCCTCGATCTGAAGGAGACCCTCGAAGAAGAGGGCTACCTGGTCGTGGGCGAGACCGGGCGGGGCGACGAGGCGGTCGAGCTGGTCCGACGCCACGGGCCCGACGTGGCCATCCTCGACGTGAAGATGCCGGGTCTCGACGGGCTCTCGGCGGCCCGGGAGATCACCAGCGAACGCTTGGCCGCGGTGCTGATCCTCACCGCCTTCAGCCAGCGTGACCTCATCGAGCAGGCCCGCGACGCCGGCGCGCTGGCCTACCTGGTCAAGCCCTTCCAACGCAGCGAGCTGGTGCCGGCTCTCGAGGTCGCCATCGGCCGCTTCCGTGAGATCAAGGCGCTGCACGACCAGGCCCAGAGCCTCGAGGATCAGCTCGAGACCCGCAAGGTCGTCGACCGGGCCAAGGGGCGACTGATGGACACCCAGGGCCTCTCCGAGCAGGAGGCCTTCAGCTTCATCCAACGCACGGCCATGAAAGAGCGGCTCACCATGAAGATCGTGAGCGAGCAGGTCATCGCGGGCGAGCTGATCCCGCCGGCGTCATGAAGGTGATGCTGGTCGACGGCCACTCGCTCGCCTACCGCGCCTTCTTCGCCCTGCCGACCGATCTGACGACGGCCAGCGGCCAGGTGACCAACGCGGTCTACGGCTTCACATCGATGCTCATCAACCTCGTGCGCGACCATCAGCCCGATCGGGTCATCGTCGCCTTCGACCGGCCCGAGCCGACGTTCCGCCACGAGAAGGTCGAGACCTACAAGGCCACGCGCACCCAGGCCCCCGACATCCTGCGCCAGCAGCTCGGCCTCGTGCGCCAGGTCGTCGAGGCCCTGCGCCTGCCCATCGTCGAAAAGCCCGGTTTCGAGGCCGACGACGTCATCGCCACGCTGGCCTCGGCGGCTCGCGATGCCGGCGACGAGGTCATCATCGTGACGGGCGATCGCGACAGCTACCAGCTCGTCGAGGATCCGCTGGTCAAGGTCCTCTACAACAAGCGGGGCGTGTCGGACTACGCCTTCTACGACGAGGCCGGCATCCTCGAGCGGACAGGTGTGACGCCGGCCCTCTATGTGCAGTACGCCGCCCTTCGGGGCGACCCGTCCGACAACCTCCCGGGGGTGCCCGGCGTCGGCGAGAAGACGGCGGCCAAGCTGATCAACACCTACGGTGGTCTCGACGGGATATTCGCCCACGTCGACGAGCAGACGCCCAAGCTCCGGGCCAACCTGGCCGAACACGAGCAGCAGGTGCGCCAGAACGCCGAGGTGATGGTGCTCGTGCGCGACGTCGTCCTCGACGTCGCGGTCGACGATCTCGAGATCGGCCAGGTCGACGTCGACGAGCTGCACCAGCTGTTCGACTTCCTCGAGTTCCACAGCCTCTACGAGCGGCTGGGCGAGGCGTTCGGGGATCTCCTCGGCGGATCGGCCCCCGAGGTCGCCGTGCTCGAAGCCGAGGTGACCGAGATCGACGAGGCGGCCGAGGCCGTGGCCGCGCTCGAGTCGCTGGGCGATGCGACCGGTACGCTCGCGCTGGCCGCCGCCTGGACCGGCCCCGACGAGGGCCGATCGCCGCTGGCCGGCCTGGCCCTCGTGCGTGACCCGGCCACGGGCGACGTGGTGTTCCTCCCCGCCTCGGTGTTGGCCACCGACGAGGTGGGCGAGGCCTTGGCCCTCATCTTCGGGGCCGGCGGGCGGCCGTTGGCGGTGCACGGGGCCAAGGCGCTCATGCGGGCGCTGCTCGACATGGGGATCGATCTGGTCACCTTGCGTCTGGATCCGTCGCTGGCCGCCTACCTGCTCGATCCGGCCGAGGCCCGCTACCTGCTCGACGACCTGCTCAGCCGATACGCCCACCAACGCCTGCCCGACGCCGAATCCGTTCCCGAGGGCCAGCTCGATCTGGGGGGCACTCGGGTCGACGCGTCGCTCGAGGCCTCGCGGCGGGCCTTGGCGGTGGCCAACCTCATCGAGCCGATGTTGGCGGCTCTCGACGCCCAGGGGCTGCGCGCCCTGCACGACGAGATCGAGGTGCCCCTGGTCCGCGTGCTGGCCCGGATGGAGCACGCCGGCATCGGTGTCGACACCGAGCAGCTCCGTCGGCTCAACGACGAGATGGCCTCCGAGTGCGCTTCGCTCACGGCCCTCATCTGGAAGGACGCGGGCGAGGAGTTCAACGTCAACTCGACCCCGCAGCTTCGGACCATCCTGTTCGACAAGCTCGGACTCACCCCGGTCAAGAAGACCAAGACCGGCTTCTCGACCGACGCCGCCTCCCTCGAGAAGCTGGCCGGCGAGCATCCGATCGTCGACCACCTGCTCCGCTATCGCGAGGTCGAGAAGCTGCGCTCGACCTACGGCGAGGGGCTGCTCGTCGAGGTCCGGCCCGACGGGCGCATCCACGCCACCTTCAACCAGACCGTGGCGCGCACCGGCCGCCTGAGCTCGGACGCGCCCAACCTCCACAACATCCCGGTGCGCAGCGAGGTCGGTCGGGGCTTTCGGGCCGCCTTCGTCCCGGCGGCCGGCACCGAGTTCCTGGTGGCCGACTACAACCAGATCGAACTGCGGTGCATCGCCCATCTGGCCAGCGACCCAGGACTGATCGCCGCCTTCGAGAGCGGCACGGACATCCACACCGAGACGGCGGCGCGCATCTTCGGCGTCGATCAGACCGACGTCACGACCGAGCAGCGGTCGAAGGCCAAGATGGTGTCCTACGGCCTGGCCTACGGCATGGAGGCCTACGGCCTCGGCCAGCGGCTGAGCATCCCGACGTCGGAGGCCCAGACGATCCTCGACGCCTACTTCGAGGCCTTCCCCGCCGTGCGCGCCTACATGGACGAGACCGTGGCCGAGGCGCGCGAGCGGGGCTACACCGAGACGCTGTTCGGCCGGCGCCGCCAGATCCCCGAGCTGAGCTCGCGGAACTTCCGCATCCGCCAGGCCGGCGAGCGCCAGGCCATGAACGCCGGGATCCAGGGGTTGGCCGCCGACATCTTCAAGGTGGCGCTGGTGCGCCTCGACGCGGCCCTCGACACCCACGAGATGGCGAGCCGGGTGATCCTGCAGGTCCACGACGAGGTGATCCTCGAGGTGCCGCCGAGCGAACGCGACCAGGCCACCGAGGTGACCCTCGACGCCATGCACGGTGCCTTCGCCCTGCGCGTCCCCCTCGAGGTGAACCTGGCCTTCGGCGCCAGCTGGGCCGACGCCAAGGCATGATGACCAAGCTGCGGCGCGGAGCACAGCAGCTCAGGAGGCGATGACGGATGGCGAAGCCAGGCCGGCGGATCATCGCCGGCCCAGCAGGCTGCGCCGTTCCCAATCCCCAGCTCACGGGGTGCGGAGTCGTATGATCGGACCACAGACCGTCAGCACGACGCACCAAGGAGGGAGCCCCGCGCATGCCCCGCGACCGGCGCACCAACCAGCTCTCCATCGTGCTCGTCGTGGTGATCATCGTCGCCATCTACTACGGCGCCACCGCCGCCGTGACCGTCGACCACTGCGGGAAGGGCAACCCGGCCAAGTGGATCTGGACACCGCCCCCGCACTGGCAGTGCGAGGTCGCGATCACCGGCTGATCTCCGCCCGTCCCGGTGGCTGATCCCCCCGCTGCGGGCCCGGACCACTGGTTCGAGCCCTTGGCCGACCACCTCGGATCGGCCTACCTCCGCTATTCGTTCACCAAGGGCACGGCCAACGAGGTCCGGTTCCTGATCGAGGCGCTCGGGCTCGCGGCCGGCCAACGGGTGCTCGACGTCGGGTGCGGCCCGGGCCGCCACGCGGCGGCGTTGGCCGAGGCCGGGATGGAGGTCGTCGGCATCGACATCTCGGAGCGGTTCGTCGAGTTGGCGCGGCAATCGGCCCCGCCGGGGGCCTCGTTCGTACGCATGGACGCCCGGGCGCTGGCCTTCGACGAGGAGTTCGACGCCGTGATCTCGCTGTGCCAGGGCGCCTTCGGGCTGGCCAGCGGGGGACCGTCGAGCGCTCACGAGGTCGGACCGGCCGCCGTCGCCGACCCCGATGGGGTCATCCTGGCCGGCATGGCCCGGGCCTTGCGTCCCGGCGCGAGGCTGGCCGTGTCCGCCTTCTCGTCCTACTTCCAGGTGCGGTTCCTCGAACCCGACGACGCCTTCGACGCCGATCGGGGCGTCAACCACGAACGGGCGACCCTCAAGGACCCCGCCGGGGCGGAGGCGGTCCATGACCTCTGGACCTCGTGCTTCACGCCGCGGGAGCTGCGGCTGTTGGCCCGCGCCGCTGGGTTGGTCCCCGAGCACGTGTGGTCGGTCACCCCCGGCGCCTACGCCGCCAACCCCCCGGATCTGGACCACCCCGAATTTCTGCTGATCGCCGTCAAATAAGGAATCTCTCCTTGCGGGTGTAACATGCCCCGTCCCGCGCGCGAGGACCGTCCCGCGCGCCCTCTGCCGCTCCTTGCGGCTGTCCGGAAAACCCCCAGAGAAGGCGATCACGTTGTCCGATCAGGCACCCACCCAAGCGGAACCTGCCGCTGCGAGCTCCCAACCCTCCACCGCGACGATGGTCGCCGACGCCGGAGGTGAAGTCCCTCCGACCCAGGATGCACCGACCGGTATGGGCACCTTCGGTGAGGACGGGAGCTACACCCCCCGGCGGGTGACCGAGGACGAC
This sequence comes from uncultured Microthrixaceae bacterium, assembly GCA_963734965.1. Classification (GTDB taxonomy): domain Bacteria; phylum Actinomycetota; class Acidimicrobiia; order Acidimicrobiales; family Acidimicrobilacustridaceae; genus UBA4742. Next base: position 1,575,165 of record CAVTJK010000003.1, read on the forward strand.
CTCGGGGGCATGTCGATCGACGATGCCTACACCGCGACGATGGTCGAGGTCGAGGACGGCCAGATCGTCGAGGGCACCGTGGTCAAGGTCGATCGCGACGAGGTCCTGCTCGACATCGGCTACAAGTCCGAGGGCGTCATCCCGGCCCGCGAGCTCTCGATCCGCAACGACGTCGATCCGGGCGAGATCGTCTCGCTCGGCGAGCAGGTCGAGGCCCTGGTCCTGCAGAAGGAGGACAAGGAGGGTCGACTCGTCCTGTCCAAGAAGCGGGCGCAGTACGAGCGCGCCTGGGGCACGATCGAGCAGATCAAGGAGTCCGACGGCGTCGTCTCGGGACCGGTCATCGAGGTGGTCAAGGGCGGCCTCATCCTCGACATCGGCCTCCGCGGCTTCCTGCCCGCCTCGCTCGTCGAGCTCCGGCGAGTTCGTGACCTCCAGCCGTATGTGGGCACCACCCTCGAAGCCAAGATCATCGAGCTCGACAAGAACCGCAACAACGTGGTGCTGTCCCGTCGGGCGTGGCTCGAGGAGACCCAGAAGGAGCAGCGCGAGGACTTCCTGACCAACCTCAAGCCCGGGGAGATCCGAGAGGGAACCGTCTCGTCGGTCGTGAACTTCGGCGCCTTCGTCGATCTGGGCGGCATGGACGGGCTGGTGCACGTCTCGGAGCTGTCCTGGAAGCACGTCGACCACCCCGGCTCGGTCGTGCAGGTGGGCGACAAGATCCAGGTCCAGGTGCTCGAGGTCGATCTCGACCGCGAGCGGATCAGCCTCTCGCTCAAGGCCACCCAGCAGGATCCGTGGCAGGAGTTCGCCACCAACCACCGCGTCGAGGAGCTCGTCTACGGCCGGGTGACCAAGCTCGTGCCGTTCGGCGCGTTCGTGCAGGTGGGGGACGGTATCGAGGGTCTCGTCCACATCTCGGAGATGTCGGCGCACCACGTCGAGCTGCCCGAGCAGGTCGTCACCCCCGGTGAGGAGCTGTGGGTCAAGATCATCGACCTCGACCTCCAGCGTCGCCGCATCAGCCTCTCGATCAAGCAGGCCGCCGAGGGCGGCGTGGTGGCCGCCGAGTACCAGGAGCACTTCGGCGAGCACGCCTACGACGACGAGGGCAACTACATCGGTGGGACCGACTCCGAGGCTCAGGAGGCCTGGGCCGAGTACTTCGCCGACGGGGACGCCGCCGTCGCCGCTCCGGGCGACGCCGAGGCCTCGACCGAAGCCGGGTCCTCCACCGACGAGGCGGCCCCCGCCGTGGCCGAGGCGGCTCCGGCGGCCGAGCCCGAGCCGGAGCCGGTCCCGACCGAGACCACCCGTCGCCGACGATCCGGACGCCTGAAGCGCCGCGATCGCGCCCCGGTCGGGCCCCGGCCCGACCCCACAACTGAGGGTCTGAGGACCATACTCAGGGCCCGCGAGCCCCGGCCGCGGCGCCGGGACCTGCGTCGACGCCCCGCGAACGGGCAGCCCGCGCCGGTTTTCGCAGAATTCGGTTAATCCGCTCCCGCTCGCGACCGAAGGAGTAAGGCACTGGTTTCGCCAGGTATCCCGATTTTCTGGCGCACCGGTTGCCAAGATGGTTCCGCCCCGCCCGCAAGGGCTGGGCCCAACAGCGAGGAATGAGGTCGGGGCAGTGAGTTCTCGGAGAACATTGATCCTGGTAGGCGCGATCCTCATCGGCGTCATTGCTGCCCTGCTCATCTACAACTATGTGCAGGGCATCAACAATCGAGCCAACAACGACGCCAAGCTGGTGACCGTCTACGTCGCCAAGAGCGACGTGGCCAAGGGCACGACCGGTGAAGCGGCGACGGGCAGCAAGGCCATCGACACGGCCCAGATCCCGCAGCAGTTCAAGCCGGCCACCGCCATCACGACGACCGACCAGCTGTCGAAGAAGGTCGCCCTCTTCAACATCCCGAAGAACAGTGTCATCGTGACCGACATGTTCGTCGATCCCGCCACGGCTCAGATCAGCTTCCGAGACCGCATCACCAACAAGAGCTGGGTCGCCGTCAGCATCACCGCCGACGCGGTCCACGAGGTGGGTGGGTTCCTGGTCGCCGGTGACGAGGTCAACATCAGCGTGCCCGAGGCCGCGGTCAACCCGCCGGCGCCGAACACGCCGGGCTGGCGCATCGGGGCCATCCCCAACGTGCTCTTCCAGAAGGCCTTCATCCTGGCCGTCGGCGACCAGCCGGCCCTCCAGCCAGGCGAGACCGTCAGCACCACCCAGACCAGCACCGGCCAGAGCGGGACGCTCACCTTCGAGGTGCCGCCCAACTACGCCCTGTATCTCGAGGCGGCCAACGAGGCCGGCGGCATCTACCTCAGCCTGGTCACCAAGGACTACGTGCCCTCGGTGATCCCCGCCTTGCCGACCAACGGCCTGGTCCCGACCCTGCCCGGTCAGGATCCCGCTCAGCTGACGCCCTATGGCCCCAGCGGCACGGCTGGACCGAAGCAGGGGCAGTGACCAGCCCGTTCGCGGGCCAGCCGGGCGAGTACATGCCTCAGCCCGGGGCGGGAGCCCCCACCGGTGGCGGAGGAGGCCAGGTCGCGGTCGCGGTCGTCGACTCGGACCAGACGGCTCGTAGCCGCCTGGCCATGCAGCTCGGCCAGGGCGCCACCCCGTTCGGGTCGATCAACGACCTGGCGTCACGCCTCGGCTCCATCCCCGTCGTCATCGTGCTCGGCCCCTCGTTCGGGGGCAGCCCCGAGCTGGCCGCCGTCGAGCAGCTGCTGGCCGCCCGACGCGATGTCGGCGCCATCATGGTCACCAACGAGCTGTCCACCGACATGCTCCAGCGGGCCCTGCGCTCGGGCGTCAAGGACGTCCTGCAGGCGCCGGTCGAGCCGGCTCAGCTGGCCGAGGCCGTCGCGCGTGTCGCCGCCGGGCTGGTCATGGCGGCGCCGGTTCCCACCCTGCCCGGGACCTTCGAAGCTGACGGCGAGCTGGGTCGGGTCATCACCGTGTTCTCGACCAAGGGCGGCGCCGGCAAGTCCGTCGTCGCCACCAACCTGGCCGTCACCCTGGCCCGCCGGGCTCCGAAGCCGGTCGTGCTGGTCGACGCCGACCTGCAGTTCGGCGACATCGCCGTCATGCTCAAGTTGTCGCCCCAGCACACCGTCGTCGATGCCGTCAGCGCCCTCGATCGTCTCGACATGCCGCTGCTGCAGAGCCTGCTGATCGAGCACCCGGGGTCGGGCCTCATGGTCCTGCCGGCGCCGCTCGAGCCGGCCTTCGCCGATCAGATCGGCGCCCCCGAGATGGTGCGCATCGTCGAGATGCTCCGCACCTTCTGCTCGTTCGTGGTGATCGACACGCCGGCCTACTTCAACGATGTGGTGCTCGGCCTGATCGAGATCAGCGACGACGTGCTCCTCGTGGCGGGCATGGACATCCCCAACATCAAGAACGTCAAGATCGGTCTTCAGACCCTGCGCCTGTTGAACACCCCGATGGAGAAGCTCCGTCTGGTGCTGAACCGGGCCAACTCGAAGGTCAAGCTCGATGTGGGCGAGGTCGAGCGCACGCTCGGCATCCAGGCCCAATCGCTCATCCCGAGCGATGTGGTCGTCCCCCAAGCCGTCAACAAGGGCGAGCCCGTTGTGCTCAGCGCGCCTCGCTCCGGTGTCACGCAGTCGATCAACCAGCTCGCCGACCTGTTCTTGCCGGCCGCCGCCGACAAGCGCAAGAAGCGCTAGGTCCCCGTCCCATCCGCCCTGCCCGGGCCCCGACTTAGGAGACGCAGTGTCGCTCTACAAGCGCCTTCACGACGTACAAGCGGCCCCCGCCACGGGGAACAAGCGGCGCGATCCGGTCCTGGACGAGCTGCGCCAGAAGATCCACCACCACCTGATCGACGAGCTCGGTCCGATCCTCTATGACAAGAGGCTCTCCGAGGACGACCTGCGTCGCCGCGTCAACGACCAGCTGCACGCCGCGCTGGCCCAGGAGCGGGCCCCGCTGTCGGCCGCCGACAAGGCCCAGCTGATCCAGGATGTCTCCGACGACATCCTCGGCTACGGGCCGATCGACCGCCTCCTGCACGACGAAGAGGTCACCGAGGTCATGTGCAACGGCCCCGAGTCGGTCTACGTCGAGCGGTCGGGCCGGCTCGAGAAGTCGACGGCGACCTTCGTCGACGAGACCCATCTGCGGCGCATCATCGACAAGATCGTGAGCGAGATCGGCCGGCGCATCGACGAGGCCAACCCGCTCTGCGACGCCCGCCTCCCTGACGGCTCCCGCGTCAACGCCGTGATCCACCCGCTGGCCATCGGTGGGCCCTTCCTGACCATCCGGAAGTTCTCCACCGAGAAGCTGCAGGTCGACGACCTGATCCGCTTCGGCACGCTGAACGCCCACGCCGCCCGCTTCTTGCAGGCGTGCGTCGTAGGTCGCTTGAACCTGATCGTGTCCGGCGGTACGGGCACCGGCAAGACGACCACCCTCAACGTGCTGTCGTCGTTCATCCCCTCCGACGAGCGCATCGTCACCGTCGAGGACGCCAAGGAGCTCCAGCTCCACCAGGACCACGTGCTCTCGCTCGAGGCTCGCCCACCGAACATCGAGGGTCGCGGCGAGGTCACGATCCGCGACCTGGTCAAGAACTGCCTGCGCATGCGCCCCGACCGCATCGTGGTCGGCGAGTGCCGTTCCGGTGAAGCGCTCGACATGCTCCAGGCCATGAACACGGGCCACGACGGCTCACTGACCACGGTGCACTCGAACAGCCCGCGCGACACGCTGGCCCGTCTCGAGACTCTCGTCCTGATGGCCGGCTTCGACCTGCCCATCCGGGCCATCCGTGAGCAGATGGCGTCGGCCCTCGACTGCATCGTCCACCTCTCACGCCTTCGTGACGGCACGCGTCGCATCACCTACATCACCGAGGTGCAGGGCATGGAGGGCGACGTCATCACCCTCCAGGACATCTTCCTGTTCGACTTCGGCATGGGTGTCGACGAGCACGGCCGCTTCAAGGGCCATCTCAAGGCCACCGGCGTCCGCCCCAAGTTCGCCGAGAAGCTGGCCGACCTGGGCATCCGGCTCGGTCAAGAGGTGTTCCAGCCCGAGGGCTTCACGCGCAAGGCGGTCGGCGGCCAGTGAAGCACTCCACCCTCCGCCGCCTGGCCGGCGCCGCCCTCGTCACCGCGCTCGTGGGCATCGGCCCCGCCGCCATGGCGGCCGACTCGTCCTCGTCGGGGTTCCTCCAGGTCCGTTCGGTCAACGCCCTCGATCCGGCCAAGCCGGTCATCGGGTACTTCGACGCCAACGCCGGCAAGACCCCCACGATCACCGAGAACGGCAAGTCGGTCACGCCGGGCACGCCCACGCCGTTGCCCGACGACACGGCCCGGTGCAACGCCGTCGTCCTCGACACGTCGAGCGGGGCGGACACCTCCGGTTCGCTCGTCGCCGCCAAGGCCTCGCTGAAGAGCTGGGTCCAGGGTCGGTCGCCGGGGGCCATGCTCGCCGAGCAGTTCGGCATCTACGCCGCCAACGACGTCGGCGTCATCAGCCAGCCGTGCACGGCGGACACGTCCAAGATCCTGGCCGCCATCGACCAGGTGGCTCCTCCTTCCAAGGAAGAGGGACGAGACAAGACGGCGATGTGGGCTGCGGTCCGCCAGGCCACCGCCGATCTCAACAGCAACAGCGATCTCCAGCCCAACCTGATCATCATGAGCTCGCAGGCCGACAACGCCTCGAAGGGCGAGAAGGACGCCGCGGTCGGCGGGATCGCCAGCTCGAACACCCCGGTCTTCGGACTGGCCTACACCGGCAACGGCTACAGCGGCGACGAGCTGGCCAACCTGTCGGGCACCTACGGCGGTGAGCTGCTCACCACCGACCAGGGTCCGCAGATGGGGGCGCTGGTCTCGAAGGTCCAGGCCATCATCGACCACGGCCAGTTCACCGTCGCCTACCCCTCGACGGCCAAGGCCAACCAGGTCGTCGACCTCAGCCTGGCCTCGGGCGGGCTGACCACCGCCGCGGTCTACACGTCGGGCACGTCGACCTCGGGCTATGCGGGGCTCACGGCCGCCGCCAACAAGAGCGGCACCGGCGGCGTCTCCATCCTGCAGGGCAACCTCGGGCTGCTCCTCGCCGTCCTGCTCGTGCTCGTGGCCGTCGCCATGGCCGCCTACGGCATCATGCTCCTGGTCACGCGGGACAACAGCCTCAACAACGTGCTCCAGCCCTACTCCGAGGGCTACGGGCCCCAGAGCGACCTCGACGAGGAGGGTGACGGGTCCTACGCCAAGACCGCGATCATCCAACGTGCGGTCGAGGTCACCGAGCAGTTCGCCGACAGCCAGGGCTACCTGGCCCGGGCCGAGTCCGCCCTCGAACGGGCCAACCTCCCGCTGCGCGCCGGCGAGGCACTGTTCTTCTACGCCGCCGTCGTGATCATCACCACGATCCTCGCCTTCGCCATCTGGGGCCTGTTCGTGGGCCTGATCCTCGGCATGCTGGTGGCACTCATCCCGATCGCCACGGTCAGCTACATGGCCAACCGGCGTCGGAAGAAGTTCCTGGCCCTGCTGCCCGACACCTTGCAGCTGCTGTCGGGCACGCTCCGCGCCGGCTACTCGCTCATGCAGGGCGTCGAGGCCATCTCCCAAGAGGTCGACGACCCCATGGGCCAGGAGCTGCGCCGGGTGGTCACCGAGTCACGGCTCGGCCGTCCGCTCGAGGAATCCCTCGAAGGCGTGGCCGAGCGCATGGACAGCCCCGACTTCTCGTGGACGGTGATGGCCATCCGCATCCAGCGCGAGGTCGGCGGCAACCTCTCCGAGCTCCTGCTGACGGTGGCTGACACCATGACCCAGCGCGAACGGCTCCGTCGTGACGTCGCCGCTCTCACCGCCGAAGGTCGGATCAGCGCCCTGGTGCTGGCCTGCCTCCCCATCGGCCTGGGCATCATGATGTATGTGATCAACCCGGTCTACATGAGCAAGCTCTTCAACGACACGCTCGGCAACATCATGCTCGGCCTGGCCATACTCGGGATGGTCGTCGGGTTCCTTTGGATGAAGAAAATCATCAACATCGAGATCTGACCCATGGACAACATGCAACTACTCATCGGCTTGGTCCTCATCGGGGGCGCCATCTTCCTCGTCGTCTACGCCGTGCTGTCGCAGATGAACGAGAAGTCGGTCGTGCGCAACTCGTTGCGCCAGCTCGACGGCTACGAGGTCGAGAACGTCCGCGACCAGGAGCTGTTGGCTCCGATCACCGAGCGCGCCCTGGTACCGGTCATGGGCGGTCTGACCAAGGTCGGGCGGCGGCTGACTCCGGTCGGCTACAGCGACACGATCCGCAAGAAGTTCATCCAGGCCGGCAACGGCTCGGCCGACGCCGTCGACCGCTTCATGGCCATGCAGGTCATCATGCTGGCGCTGGTCGTCCCGGTCCTGTGGTTCCTGTTCGTCCTCAATCCGCTGCACATGACGGGGATGCCCCAACTGCTCGTGGCGGCCATCCTGTGCGGCGCCCTGATCTTCGCGCCGTACACGCTGTTGAGCCGACGGGTCGAGGAACGCCAGCACGATCTGCGCATCAAGCTCCCCGACATCCTCGACCTGCTGACCATCAGCGTCGAGGCCGGCCTCGGCTTCGAGCAGGCCCTCGACCGCACCATCGCCGCGGTGCCGGGCGCCCTGTCTGACGAGTTCGCCCGCATGCTGGGCGAGGTGCGAGCCGGTGCGACCCGTGCCGACGCCATGCGAGCGCTCGATCAGCGCACCAACGTGGCCGAGGTCCGGTCCTTCGTGCTGGCCATCCTCCAGGCCGACACCTTCGGTGTGTCGATCGGGCGCGTGCTGCGCTCCCAGGCCGAAGAGATGCGCATCAAGCGCCGCCAGATGGCACAGGAGCGGGCCCAGAAGGCCCCGGTGAAGATGCTGATCCCGATGGTGTTCTGCGTCTTCCCCTCGCTGTTCGTGGTCGTGATCGGCCCCGCCATCATCAACATCCGCGCCGCCTTCTCCTGAGCTCGATGCCACCGACCGTCGGTGGGCCGGCCACGGTGGCCAGCCGGCCGAGTCAGCCGACGCCGAAGGGTCGCTCGTCGTCGCGGCACTGGCCGCCGACCCTGGCCTTCGCCCTCGGCGCCGGGTTCGCGCTCTGGGGGCTGTTCATCGGCCTGGGCCAGCTCAGCGACAACAGCTTCTTCACCCATCTGGCCACCGGTCGCCTGATCGCCGGCGGGGCCGGCATCCCGACCCACGACGTGTACTCGTTCACGGCGAGGGGCGAACCCTGGGTGGTGCAGAGCTGGCTGGCGTCGGTCCTCTACGGCTGGATCGACAGCTGGTTCGGAGCCCAGGGCCTGCGGGTCCTCATGGGGCTGACGACGGCGGTGCTGGCCGCCATGGTCTGGCGGCTGACCCGGCCGGCCAAGGCGCTCGTGGGTCGCATCGTGATCTGCGGCCTGGTGGTCGGTGTGGGATCGGCGGTCTGGACGCCGAGGCCGCTGCTCATCGGGCTGGTGATGCTCACCGTGACGCTGCTGGTGGCCGAAGGGGGCCTCCCGCCCTGGCTGCTGATCCCGGTCTTCTGGATCTGGGTGAACACGCACGGGTCGTTCCCGCTCGGTCTCGTGGCCCTGGGCGCGCTCTGGCTCGGCCGTCGGGCCGACAAGCAGGACGGCTCGCTCGAGCTGCGCTGCATCTGGTTCGCCCTGGGCGGCACCGTGCTGGCCGCCGTGAACCCGCTCGGGCCGACGCTGCTGCGTGTTCCCTCTGCACCTGCTGGGCAAGATGAGCGTGCTGCGCAACATCATCGAGTGGCAGTCGCCATCGTTCGACCTCGGCTGGGCGCGTTTGTTCCTCGTGCAGATCGCCATCGCCGTGCTGTTGCTCGTCCGGCGACCGTCCTACCGCGCCGCCATCCCGCTCGTGGTGTTCACGGCCGCCGCGCTGCTCGGCGAGCGCAACGTCGGGGTGGCCGCCATCGTCATGGTCCCCGGGATGGCGAGGGGCTTCGGGGGCCTCGGCTCGCTCGACGGCCGGCAGCGAACCCCGGTGTCGGCGGTGCTCCTGGTCGCCATCGTCGCGCTGGGCGCCCTCGTCGTGCGAACGTCGCTGGCCAAGCCGAGCTTCGACCTGTCGACGTTCCCCGTCGCCCCCGTGGCCTGGATCGACCAGCACGGGCTCCACCGACCCGATCTGCCCATGGCCACGTCGGACACGACCGGCAACTACCTCGAGCTCTTGTACGGCACGAGGGCCGATGCGTTCCTGGACGACCGCGTCGACATGTACCCGGCGTCGGTCGTCGACGACTACCTGGTGCTCGTCCACGGGTCACCGACCTGGCAACAGGTGCTCGATGCCCACAAGGTCAAGCTCGTCCTCTGGGACCGGGATGCCCCCCTGACGGGCCTCATGAGCGCCTCGGGCACCTGGCGGGTGCTCTACCAGGACAAGGACTGGTCGCTCAGCTGCCGGCGAGGCACCGAGCTCGGCGGCTCGCTCGGCCGCTGCTGACACGCGAGCCGGCCTCAGCTCGCCTTCGTCCCGATCACCATCTCGGTGTCACCCGGCCAGTCCCAGAAGCGGCCATCGACGGACTGGGCCGCCAAGAGCTCGCGCAGCTCGGCCTCGAAGCGCCCGCGCCGGTCGCCGAACAGGTGCGGGGCGCACCACGAGAGGGAGTAGTAGCCGGCGACCACGCCGTCGACATCCCGGACGAGGTCGGCGCGGCCGGGTGCGAACACGATCCGGGCCGGGCCGAACCGCGTGCGGGCCAGGGACTCCTCATACCGCGTTGAGGGCGGGGTGGCGAAGCCCTGGCCGGCTCGACGTCGGGGACCCAGGTATTGGGCCACGAGCTCCTCCACCTGCTCGTGCGGGATCGGCGGGTGGCCCGGGTTCGGGGGCTCGGGGCGACCGTCGACGGTGTGGGCCAGCAACACGATGGCCCCGCCCGGCTCCAGGCGGTCGAAGACCAGCTCGGCGACCGCTTCGCGCTGGGTCCAGTGATAGGACTGCCCGAAGCTCACCAGCCGCCACGGAGGGCCGCCGACCAGATCCAGGTGCTCGGCGACCTCCTGGACCCAGGTCACGTTGGTGACGTCCCGCTCGGCGGCGGTCTCGGCCGCCACGGCCAGCATCTCGGCGTCAGGATCGAGGCCGACGGCCTCCTCGAACAGGTGGGCCAGCCGGAGAGCCACCGAGCCGGGTCCGCAGCCGACGTCGAGGAGCCGGCCGTGTCCGTCGAGCCCCAGCTCGCGACTCAGCGTGGCGGCCAGCTCGGCCGAGTACGGGGGGCGCCCGCTGAGGTAGTGGCGGGCCGATCCCGCGAAGACGGTGGGGTCATACGGCATCGACCCATGTTGGTCCCGGCGGTGGCCCCGACGCGATCAGGGGAGCGGACCTGAGTCCGCTCCCCTGAAAGGTGACACTTCTGTACGTGATCTGGCCGGTAGGTCAGTGTCCGGCACCGATGATGGAGCTTCCCGACTTCGAGATGCTGCCCCCAACGGCTTGGCCGAAGAACGTGACCGCCCCGAGGCAGACGACGGTGATCAGCGCGAGGAGAAACGCATACTCCACAAGACTCGCGCCGTGATCGCCCTTGAACCGCTCCGGATCCCGGCCGTTCGAGTGACTCGAAGCCATGCAAGCCCCTTTCGACTCGCACGCGGCCGGAACGGAATCGGGGCGGGTCGTGAGACCCGCCCCGTTGCCGTCCTGCTGCGGGGATTAGCCCTTGATCGAGGAAGCGACCGTCGAGAACTTGCTCGAGGCCTGCTGGCCGAGGAGGGTCACGGCGACGATGCAGACAACGGCGATGAGCGCCACGAGCAGGGCGTACTCAACGAGCGAGGCGCCACGGTCGGTCTTGCAACGGGCCTGGAGCCAAGCATTCACGAACTCATACGAGGTAAGCATTTGGGTAGGTCTCCCTTGATTGGTGCTGATGGGTACCCCGGATAGCCCGAGGCCGGCTTTCCTGTCTGCACGAAGTATCGTCGGGAGAGGCGCGGAACCTTAATAGGGCTTCAGACCTATTTCAGGTGCCATCGGGGGCGGGTCGGGCGAGCGGCCGCTGACCCCCCGGAACGGCCCGGATCTCAGTCCAGGCTTACGATCCCCATCCGCACGGCCTGGAGCACGGCCTGGGTGCGGTCACGGGCATCGAGCTTCTGGTAGATCGACGCCAGGTGGTTCTTCACGGTCTTCTGGCTGATGTAGAGCTTTTCGGCCACTTCCGGTGTGGAACAGCCGTCGGCGATCAGCTGCAGGACCTCTTCCTCGCGGCGGGTGACGATGCGGTCCTCGTCGCTCGACGGCCGATCGAGGCGGCGGACCTCGTCGAGCATGCTGGCCGCCAGCTGGGGCGACAGCGCCGTCTCACCGCTGACGGCCATGCGCACGGCCGAGGCGATCTCGTCGGTCGAGCAGTCCTTCACCAGGTAGCCGTTGGCCCCGGCCCGGATGGCCGAGGTGAGGACCTCCTGATCGGCGTGCATCGTCAGCATGACGACCTTGATCTCGGGGTGGCTCGAGCGGATGGCCCGGGTGGCCTCGACGCCATCGACTTCGGGCATGGTGACGTCCATGAGGATGACCTCGGGCCGCAGCTCGTTGGCCAGGCGGATCGCCTCTTCGCCGTCGCGGGCCTCGCCGACCACGTCGAAGCCCTGGTCGATCATCGACCGACGCAGTCCCTCGCGCAACATGCGATGGTCGTCAGCCAGCATCAAGCGGATGCTCACGCGTGCCCCCTCGTCGAGACTCGTGCCGCCGGGCGTCGAGGTGCCCAGTCGCCAGCGCAGCCTACTGGTCCCAACGGCCTATCGGGGTATCTCCGGACCATTGGCGGCCCGTCAGGCCTGGGTGGCGAGGGATTCGGTCCGGGGCTTGGAGTCGGAGTCGTCGGTCTGGATGAGGCTGCAGCGGACACGGGTGCCCCGTCCCACCTGGCTCGAGAGCTCGAGGCTGGCCCCGATGCTCGACGCCCGCTCGCGCATGCCGAGGATCCCGTAGGAGTCCAGGCGGCCCGCGGTGCCGATGGGGAAGCCCTGCCCGTTGTCGGTGATCTCCAGGGCGGCCGAGACCCCGTTGCAGCGCCACAGGACGCGGGCCCGGGTCGCATGGGCATGGCGTTCGACGTTGGTCAGCGCCTCCTGGGCGATGCGCCACATCTCGCGCTCCTGCAGGATGGGCAGGCGGGCCCCGCGATCGCAGAAGAGCTCGATCTCGAGGCGGCTGCGCTCGCGGACCCGGCCGATGTAGGCCTCGAGGGTGGCGCCCATGTCCTGGCGGTCCGACACGTCGGTCCGCAGGTCATAGAGCGTGTCTCGGACCTCGCGGATGACCGAGCGGACGTCGTCTCGGAGGTGCTCGAGCGACGGCCCGACGGCCTCGCCCTTGCCGTCGGTGGCCACGATCCGATCGAGCTCGAAGGCCAGGTAGGCCAGCGACTGGCCGATGCGATCGTGCAGGTCGCGGGCGATGCGGGTGCGTTCCTCGTCGGCACCCACGGTGCGGAGCCGGCCGAACCAGCGGGCGTTGTCGATGGCCAGGGCGACGGGCTCGACGAAGCCTCGGAGCAGCTCGAGGTCCCGGTTGGTGAAGGACCGCAGGTTGGCGTGCTCGACGGCCAGGAGCCCGATCACAGCCCCTCGGGCCGCCAGCACGGCGTAGAGGCCCGATGAGGCCTTCGGGCTGAGGCCGGGACCGCCCTCGGCGCTGAGATCGGCTACGCTGACCACGCTGTTGGCGTTGACCGCCATGCGCAGGGGCGGGGGCAGCTCGTTGCGGCCGAAGTGGGGAGCCAGCCTGACGTTCTCGCGGCGGGCCACCTGCCATCCGGAGGTGGTGTCGTCGAGGACGAGGATGGCGGCCGAGTCGAACTCGAACAGGCCCCGGAGACGGTTGATGGTGGTGTCCAGCACGTCGTCCAGGTCGAGCGAGGCCGGCAGCGTCTGGGTGACGCGGTGCAGGGAGAACAGCAGGGCGTTGGCGTCGGTGAGCCGCCCCAGGCGGTCGAGGGCCAGGGAGTGCTGCCGATCGGCTTCGCCCGAGATCCGCCGGGCGTAGCCGGCGACCACGGCCACCAGGATGACGACGAGGCTCCACTCGATGGAGAGCTGGACCTGCTCGTTGGTCACGCCGGTGCGCAGGAAGGTGATGGTCACCGCGGCCGCCGAGACCAGGGCCAGGCGCAGGGCGAAGGCGAAGCCTCGGGCGAACCCGGCCACGATCACCGCCGTCATGAGCGAGAAGATGAACGGGGACTCCCACCCGCCGGTGCAGCTGACGGCGGCCACGCCCAAGGCGACCTCGGCGATGACCTCGACGAGGCTGCGGAGGTTGCCGAGGTACCGGATCGGCTGGAAGGTCCGCAGCACGGTGTAGGCGACGATGACCACGGCGAAGAAGGCGATCGAGGTCCGGCCGTCGTAGTGGTCGATGGCCAGGGCCAGCGAGGCGATGGTGGTGCCCCAGCGGATGGCGATGATCCCCGGTGCGAAGGCCTCGACGCGATCGACCGGTTCGACGAGGCCGATGCCGTCCGCGCTGGTCGAGCCGTCGGTCGTGTCGCCCAGGTCCTTGATGCGTCGACGCCAGCCGCGAGCCCGATCGGGCGCGTCAGGACGCGGCTCGCGGCTCACGGCCTCGGCAAGAGAGGATTCATCCACTACCTGCCCTTGTCGGTCATCGTGGCCTCGTAGTTGAGGAGCGGGCGCATGCGAAATGGTACCTTCCGTCGCCGTGCTGCTGATTGGACTCACCGGTGGAATCGGGGCCGGCAAGTCGACCGTTTCGAGCAGTCTGATCGACCGAGGCGCCGTTGTGATCGATGCTGATCTGATCACCCGCGAGCTGCAGTCGCCGGGCCAGCCGGTGTTCGAGGCCATGGTCGAGCGGTTCGGGCCCGGGATCGTCGCCGCCGACGGCTCGCTCGACCGTCAGGCGGTCGCCGACGTGGTGTTCCACGACGCCGATGCGCTCAAGGACCTCAATGGCATCGTGCACCCGGCGGTGGGGGCCGAGATCGCCCGACGCCTGGGTGCGGAGGTGGCCACCGACCACATCGTGGTGCTGGATGTGCCGCTGCTGGTCGAGTCGGGCCGCGACGACATGGCGGCCATGCTGGTCGTCGACACCGATCCCGAGATCGCGGTGGCTCGCCTCGTCGAGCACCGGGGCTTCAACGAGGCCGATGCGAGGGCGCGGATCGCGCGGCAGGCGTCGCGGGCTGAGCGCGTCGAGCGAGCCGACTTCGTCATCCACAACGACGGCGACCGGGATCAGCTCGACGAGCAGATCGAGCGGGCGTGGGCGTGGATCGAGAGCCGGCCCCGGCCGCGGGCGAGGCGACCACGGAGTCTGAGCCCTCAGACCAGTGACAGCCGCCGGGCCATGTCGCTGCACAGGCAACCTTCGGGGTCGACGCGGCGGCGGACCTGGCGCCACTCGTCGAGGCGCGGGTACATGGCGCCGAGCAGCTCGGGTCGGACCCGGCTGTCCTTGGCCAGGTAGATCCGCCCTCCCGCCTCGACGACGTCCTCGTCGAGCTGGTCGAGCAGAGGCCCGAGCCCGTGGGGACCGACCGGGATGTCGAGGGCGAGGGTCCACCCGGCCATCGGGAACGACAGGGGGCCGGGGTTGGCGGGCCCGAAGCGCTTGATCACGTCGACGAACGAGGTGAAGCCGCTGCCGCTGAGCCGTTCGACGGCGCGGGTGAGCGTGGCTTCGGCGCCGTAGGGGAGGACGCACTGCCACTGCAGGAAGCCCCGTGGGCCCATAGATGCGGTTCCAGCGGTCGACCATGTCGAGCGGGTAGAAGAAGGTGGCGATGCTCTGGCGCTCGTCGCGTCGGCGAGCCGGCGCCTTGCGGTACCAGAGCTCGTTGAAGGCCTGGATGCTGACGCGGTTGAGCAGGCCCGACGGCAGCAGCGGCGGGGCGCTGACCGACACGGTGGGGTCATAGGCCCGCCGCTGCGACTCGTCGCCGGGGATCTCGTCGGCCAGGGCGAAGCGCCCACGGGTCAGCACCGAGCGTCCCATCGATCGACCGCGGGCCATGAGATCGATCCAGGCCACCGAGTACTCGTAGCCGGCGTCGCCGTCGTCCATGAGCGCCATGACCGATTCGAGGTCAGGCGTGCGGTCGGTGTCGATGAGCAGACGGCTGGTCTCGATCGGCTTGCACTGGAACGTCGCCGCGAGGACCAAGCCGGTCAGGCCCATCCCCCCGGCGGTGGCCCAGAACAGCTCGGGGTCGACCTGGCGCGACACGGTGACGAGCGAGCCGTCGGGCAGGGCCAGATCCAGGCTGATGAGGTTGTCGAACCATGAACCGGACACGTGGTGGTTCTTGCCGTGGATGTCGGCGGCCACCGCCCCCCCGACCGTGACGTAGCGGGTTCCGGGGGTGACGGGCACGAACCAGCCCCGCGGCACGATGTCGCGGAGGATGGCGTCGAGGCTGGCGCCGGCGGCGGCGCGCACCACCCCGGTCGCCGGGTCGAGGTCGAAGTCGATGACCCCCGTGGTGTCGATCACCCGGCCGCCGGCGTTCTGGGCGCCGTCGCCGTAGCCGCGGCCGAGGCCGCGGGCGATGGTGCCCCGCTCGTCGCGCTCGTCGAGCGCCCTGGCCAGCGCCACGCTCGACGTGGGTCGGGTGACCAGCGCCGAGCTGGGAGCGGTTCCCGCCCAACCCCGGAGGACCCGGCGCCGGCCGGCCGGATCAGCCCCGGTAGACGGCATAGGCGTACACGAGGACCCAGGCGGCGCCCGACAGCAGGATGGCCCGGTCCGTGGTCAGGACCAGCTCGGGGTTCTCGCCTCCGCCCCGTTCGATCACGAGGCCGTACTGGAGGATGGCGGTGGCGAACGGGACGATCGAGAGCTGGAACCAGATCGAGCTGTTGCTGTTGGCGGCGGACTCGAAGGCCCACAGGCAGTAGGCGACGAGCACCACGCCGGTCGCCACGCCCGCGGAGCGTAGCGCAGGAACTCCACCGTGTACACGTTGAGGGTGGCCCGGATCGCGCCGGCCTCGCCGCCGAGCGATCGCAGCTCGCTCTCGCGCTTGCCCACCACGATCATGAGGGCGCCGAAGCTGGTGACGATGAAGAACCACTCCGAGATGGGCAGGCCGGTGGCGGTGGCCCCGGCCACGGCGCGCAGCACGTAGCAGCCGGCGACGGCGACGATGTCGAGGATCGGCTCGCGCTTGAGCACCAGCGAGTACGAGGTGGTGAGGGCCAGGTAGCCGAGGAGCGTCCACCCGAGGTTGATCGTCGTGGCGAACGCGAGGGCGATCGACGCCACCAGCAGGACGGCGGCGATCGCGTACGCGACCGGGACCGGCACCTGTCCGGCGGCGATGGGGCGGTTGCGCTTGACGGGGTGCCGGCGGTCCGCTTCGACGTCACGCACGTCGTTGAGCAGGTAGGTCGCGCTGGCGCCCAGGCAGAAGGCCACGAAGGCCAGGCCGGCCTTGGCCATGGTCGACGCGTGCCTGGCGTCGCCGGCGGCGATGGGAGCGGCGAACACGAGCACGTTCTTGACCCACTGGCGCGGCCGCAGGCTCCGCACGTAGGCGCCCACAGACGACCCGGACGGTGGCGGACCATCGGCGGTCACCCGGGCGGGATCGGCCACGCTCACCGGGCCGACACGACTCGCCACAGTCGTCGGGGGAGGTGGCGGAGCACGGCGAACACCCAGCGCAGCGGAGGCGGAGCCCACACGATGTCGGCCCCGCGCTCGAGGCCCCGCATCACCTGATCGGCGACGACCTCGGGCGTGGTCGACAGCGGCTGGGCCTCCATGCCCGCCGTCATGCGGGTGTGGACGAATCCGGGACGTACCACCATGACCCGCGCCCCGCTGTCGACCAACGAGTCGCCCAGGCCCTGGGCGAAGGCGTCGAGGCCGGCCTTGGTCGAGCCGTAGACGAAGTTGGTGCGCCGGGCCCGCTCGCCGGCCACCGACGACAGGACGACCAGCGTGCCGTGGCCCTGGTGGCGGAAGCGGTCGGCGACGACGAGCCCCGCCGACACGGCGCCGACGTAGTTGATCCGAGCCGCGTCGACGGCGCGCTCGGGATGGGCATCGAAGTCGGCCTGGTCGCCGAGCACGCCGAAGGCCACCAGCACCAGGTCGATGTCGCCGGCGGCGAACACCGCATCGATCACGTCCCGGTGCGACTCGGTGTCGAGGGCGTCGAAGGAGACGATCTCGACCTCGGGGCCCCGCTGCTCGAGGTCCTCGGCCGCTTCCTTGGCCGCGTCAGGGTCCCGGACGGCCAGGACGACCCGTTGCACCCTGGTCTCGATGAGCCGCCGCACGACGGCCAGCGCGATCTCGGAGGTGCCCCCGAGGACCAGCACTGATTGGGGAGATCCGAGGGCGTCCTGCATGCGGGCTCCGAGGAGAACTGAGAGGCGATGGGTCGCGGCGGCGGGTCGAACCCGTGGGGCGGACACCGCAACATTACCCGCCGTGGTATCGGGCGCGGAGATGGAGGTGCCATCTACGCTTCGACCATGACCCAGGTCCACAAGGAGGCTCCGGGCGGCACGGAGCCTGGGCCGGACGGACCGAGAACCACTGCCCGGTGGGGCTGAGGACGGCCATGGTCGTGGCTGGGGCCTGCAGCCTCGTCGCTTCCGGTCTGTACGCGGTGCTCGGTACGGGCTACGTCCTCGATGACTGGTTCACCCTCCGCAACGCCCATTTCCAAGGGGCGTGGGCCTCGGCGGGGACCGCGCAACAGACGGCCCGACCCGGGGCAGCGGTGGTCTACGCCATCATCTTCGGCGTGATCGGCCAGCACCCGTTGGTCACGCTGGCGGTGCAAGCGGTGATCGGCGCGGCCACGGCGATGTTGCTCGTCCGGCTCCTGGGGCGGTTCCTACCGCTCAACCTGGCGCTCGGCGCCACGTTGCTGTGGGTGCTGCTGCCGAACCACACCTCCCTCGAGGTGTGGGCCTCGGCAACCAACATCTCGCTCTGCGTCCTCCTCGCGGTGGCCGCCACGGACATGCTCTGCGCCACCAGGCCGGCGGTGCGCTGGTCGGCGCTGGTCGTGTTCGCGGCCGCCGGCCTGTGCTACGAGGCGATCCTGCCGCTGGCCGCCGCCCTGATCCTGATCGTTCCTTGGATTCGCCGCGGTCGTCCCGACTGGCGTCTCGTCGGCGGGGGGGCGGTGGCGCTCGGCGGTGTCGCGCTGTGGGTCGTGACCCACTGGCAGCCGGCCAAGCAGGTGTCCAAGAGCTGGGCCGACCTCTCTCAGATCTTCGCCGCCCATTTCGGATGGGGGATCGTCCCGAGCGGACCAGTCGCGTCGGTGTTGCTGTTGGTCGGGCTGATCGGGTCGGCCCTGGCCGTAGCCCGTTTGGTGATGCCATCGGTTCGGTCGCAGGCGGGTCCACCCGAGTGGTGCGTCGCGGCCGGGTTGGCCATCATGGTCCTCGGCACCATCCCGTTCGCTCGATACCTGTACGCGCCGCTCGGTGCGGGGGATCGGTTCAACTTCGTCTCGTCGATCGGCGGAGCCATGGTGTGGGCGGGTGTCACCGCGATGGCATGGGCATGGCGGCGACCGTTGTCGGTGGTGGTCGTCATCGGGTTGGCCGTTGCGGCCGGCGTCGCTCGCATCGATCGGGCGGTGCTGTGGCACCGAGCCGGACATGACGCGTTGGCGATACAGAAGGGTGTGGTCGCCGCCATCCCTCACCCCAACGGCGTGGTCGTCGTCGGACCCGCCCCCATCCAACAGCAGGACCTCAGCGCCTACCTCGATCAGTCCAACATCGAAGGTGCTCTCCAACTGGCCTATGACGATCCCCACCTGAAAGCGGGATTGGCTTTCAACCGTCGGCAGTTCGAGCGCTATCCACCCGGCCAGCGCTTCGACATCACGAAGGTCTCCGAGCTGCACGCCGACGGCGAGGTGACGGCCGGCTAGGTCCCGCGCCCAGCTGGTGAGGGCCGGGGCCCGTGCCCCGCGCCAATGTGGCTGTCACACCCCATCGGTAGCCTGTGACGCATGGCCAAGATCACGCTCACCGCGCCGACGACCAAGCCGTTCCGGCTGGTGTCCGACTTCGCCCCGGCCGGCGACCAGCCCGCCGCCATCGACCAGCTGGCCACGGGGCTCGAGCGCGGCGATCGCTTCCAGACGCTGCTCGGGATCACCGGCAGCGGCAAGAGCGCCACCATCGCGTGGACGATCGAGCGGGTGCAGCGCCCCACGCTGGTCATCGCCCCCAACAAGTCGCTGGCCGCTCAGCTCGCCAACGAGTTCCGCGAGTTCTTCCCCGAGAACCGGGTCGAGTACTTCGTGTCCTACTACGACTACTACCAGCCCGAGGCCTACATGGTCGCGAGCGACACCTACATCGAGAAGGACAGCTCGGTCAACGACGAGATCGACCGGCTCCGCCACTCGGCGACGTCGGCCCTGCTCACCCGGCGCGACACCATCGTGGTGGCCTCGGTGTCGTGCATCTACGGCCTCGGCTCGCCCGAGGAGTACCGCGACCAGCTCCTCGTCGTGCGCACGGGCGAGGAGCACGACCAGCGGTCGATCCTGCGCCGGCTCGTCGACATGCAGTACGAGCGCAACGACATGAACCTCGTGCGGGGCAAGTTCCGGGTGCGGGGCGACACGATCGAGGTGCACCCGGCCTACGACGAGACGGCCGTGCGCATCGAGCTGTTCGGCGACGAGATCGAGGCCATCACCGTGGTCGACCCGCTGACCGGCGAGCGGGTCGACCTCGCTCGACGAGCTCGTGATCTTCCCGGCCACCCACTACGTCGCCGGCGACGAGCGCATGCGCGTCGCCATCGGCCGCATCGAGGCCGAGCTGGCGGACCGCCTGGCCACCTTCGAGACGGAGGGCAAGCTGCTCGAGGCACAGCGCCTGCGCATGCGCACGCAGTACGACCTCGAGATGATGCAAGAGGTCGGGTTCTGCAACGGCATCGAGAACTACAGCGCGCCCATCGACGGGCGCTCGCCCGGCGAGCCGCCCAACACGCTGCTCGACTTCTTCCCCGACGACTTCCTGGTGGTGCTCGACGAGTCGCACCAGTCCGTGCCTCAGCTGCACGGGCAGTACGAGGGCGATCGCAGCCGCAAGGAGACCCTCATCGACCACGGCTTCCGCTTGCCGTCGGCGGCCGACAACCGACCGCTGCGCTTCGAGGAGTTCATGAGCCGGGTCGGCCAGATCGTGTTCCTCTCGGCCACGCCGGGCCCGTTCGAGCTCGACCACTCGGCCCAGATCGTCGAGCAGGTGGTGCGCCCGACCGGTCTGGTCGACCCCGAGATCATCGTGAAGCCGACCAAGGGCCAGATCGACGACCTCATCGAGCAGATCAACCAACGGGTCGACCGCCGGCGCCCGCGTGCTGGTCACCACGCTCACCAAGAAGATGTCCGAGGACCTGAGCGACTACCTGCTCGAGCTGGGCGTGCGGGTCCGCTACCTGCACAGCGAGATCGACACGATCGAGCGCATCGAGATCCTCCGCGACCTGCGCCTCGGCGAGTTCGACGTGCTCGTCGGCATCAACCTCCTGCGTGAGGGCCTCGACCTGCCCGAGGTGTCGCTGGTGGCCATCCTCGACGCCGACAAGGAGGGCTTCCTGCGCAGCGAGACGTCGCTCATCCAGACGATCGGTCGGGCGGCGCGCAACGTCGACGGCCAGGTGATCATGTACGCCGACAGGGTCACCGACTCGATGCAGCGGGCCATCTCCGAGACCAATCGCCGGCGCGGCCTGCAGCAGGCCTACAACATCGAGCACGGGATCGATCCGCAGACCATCCGCAAGGCGGTCACCGACATCCTGGCCTACCTGCGGCCGTCGCCAGACCGCTCCGGTGCCCGGCGCCGATCAGCGTTCGCGTCGGCGCGACCAGCCGCGGACCGACCTGGCCGAGCTGCCCCACGACGAGCTGGCGCGCCTGATCCAGACGCTCGAGGACGAGATGCATGACGCCTCTGCCGACCTTCGCTTCGAGTACGCTGCGCGTCTACGCGACGAGATCAAGGACCTCAAGCGCGAGCTGCGCGAGGTCGGGTAGCCGGCCCGGCCGGCGCCAGGTCCCCCGCTCGAGCATGAGCCTCCAAACCGCCGCGCTCCCGCCGACGAGGAAGGTCATGGCTACGTTCGTCCCCCCCGGCCCTCTCGCGACCGAGCGGTCGCTCACGCACGAGGATGCTTCGATTCCGCGGCCCGGGTTGGTCGAGCGCGGCCTGAGCCGGTGAGCGAGACCACCGCCCCTGCCGCCGAACGGCCCGGAGCGCGCCATCGCGGCGCGGACGTGCGCGGCTGGCTGCGACGTCCGGTGATCGCGGCACTGGTGCTGCTCGGCGCCTACGTGCTGCTGTCGCTCTTCATGAGCCCGAAGGGGTACCTCGGCACCGACACCGGCGGGAAGGTGGCGACCCTCGAGGTCATGGCTCATCACGGCGGTGGGCTCGACCCGAACCTGGGCTATTGGGCCGCCAAGTGGGATCCCAAGGCGTCGCTCGACGGGCTGTACTACACGTACAAGGTCGGCAACCGGTACCTCAACGTCACGACCCTGCCGATGATCTACGCCGCCCTGCCGCTCTACGCCCTGGGCGGATACCGGCTGGCGTTGCTCGTGCCCATGGCCGGCGCGGTGGCCTGCGCGTTCGCGGCCCGCGCGCTGGCCCGCCGCTTCGGCGCGCGCGACGGATGGGCTGCGTTCTGGATCGTCGGGCTGGCCTCGCCGGTCACCATCTACGCCCTCGACCTGTGGGAGCACAGCCTCGGCCTGGCCTTCATGGGCTGGGGGGCCGTCGCCCTGATCGACACGCGTGGCGCGCCGACCAACGTGGAAGCGCGGTCTGCTCGGCGGGCTGGCCTTCGGTGTGGCCGCGACGATGCGCACCGAGGCCATCGCCTACGTGTTCGTGGCGACGGCGGTCGTGTGCGTGCTGCTGGTGCGCCAGCGTCGCTCGTTGCGGCCCGCCCTGGTCGTCGGTGCGATGGCCAGCCTCGGGTTCGGTGTGGTGATGGCGGCCAACGCCGCGATCGAGACGGCGCTGCTCGGGTCGACGATCCGTGCGGCTCGGGCGGCCGGGACGGCCCAGGGCAGCGGTGACGACCTGGGTACACGGGTGAAGGAGGCCGTCACGATGTCGGGCGGTCTGTTGGGCTCGACCGACCACAACGGCACCATCGTGATCTTCGGACTCATCGCGATGCTGACCTTCATCGCCTATCGCGCCT
This sequence comes from uncultured Microthrixaceae bacterium, assembly GCA_963734965.1. Classification (GTDB taxonomy): domain Bacteria; phylum Actinomycetota; class Acidimicrobiia; order Acidimicrobiales; family Acidimicrobilacustridaceae; genus UBA4742. Next base: position 1,597,431 of record CAVTJK010000003.1, read on the forward strand.
CGCAGCGCCGAGATCAGCGTCCTGCTCAGGTCGTCGCCGCAGTCGTGGTCGCGCTGTACCTCGCCCTCGTCGTCCAGGGCCTCGGATTCGTCCCCGGTCTCGTGGCCACGACGCCGTTCGCCGCCGCCGGCCTGGCCCTGGCCTGGAAGCAGGTGTCGGCTCGCGTCGCCGCCATCATCGCCATCGTCGGGGCGGTGCTGGTCTGGTTCACGGACTTCACGGGCGGGGTGCTGCCGCAGTGGGGCGGGCGCTACATCCTGACGAGCGGCCTGCTGCTGGGCGTGGTGGGCATCGCCCGGACCGAGTCGGCGGCCCGATGGGCGCGCCAGTTCTTCGTGACCCTCGCCGTGGCCGTCACGGTGTTCGGCCTGGCCTGGATGTCGCAGCGGACCCACGGCGTGGCCGACGCCGGTGCATGGATCGCGTCGCGTCCCGAGCCGGTGGTGGTGTCGAGCGCGCAGTTCTGGCTTCGCGAGTCCGGCAGCTATGAGCCCGATCACCGTTGGCTGACCGTCGATCGGCCCCACGATCTCGACCGCGCCGCGACGGTCGTGACCGACGCCGGGTTCGACCGGTTCGGCCTCCTGTCCTTCGATTCGCACGGTCAGGCGTCGCCGCGCGTGCCGGGCTTCCACGAGGTGTCCCAGGAGGTCCAGGACTGGCTCGGCGTGCCCTTCCGGTACACCGTGTACGCCCGAGACCCGACGTGATCGAGACGGCGGCCCCTGCGGCGGGCCGCGCCTCGCTCGCCGCCCGGGCCTGGGCCCGGCCCTTGGCCTGGCACGTCCTGGCGCTGGCCGCCGTCCTGGTCGTTGGCCTCTTCCTGATCGGGCCGCACGTGGCCTACAGCAGCGACGAGGGCGCGGCCGTGCTCCAGGCCCGGATGTTGCGCAGCGGCGAGGGCTGGCACTACCGCTATCCCTTGGCCGCGATCGATCGCGAGGACCAGGCCCGCCCCTTCGTGCGCGGCGACCTGGGCACCAACGGCATCTCGCCCTACGCCAAGCATCCGCTGTATCCGATCGTGCTGGCCGGGCTCGACCTCGTCGGGGGGACATGGGGGATCTTCCTCGGGGGGGTCGCCGGGACGCTGCTGGCGGCCTTGTTCGCCGCCCTGATCAGCCGACGGCTCGACCCGCGCCTCGATCGCGTCGTCCTCTGGGTGGTCGGCGCGGCCAGCCCCCTGTTCTTCGACGGCTACGTCGTCCTGGCCCACACGATGGCGGCGGCGGCGGTCGCCGCCGGGATCCTGCTGGCCGTGGTCGCTCTGGGCCCCCGCCAACCTCCGCCCCGCCGCCTGGCCATCACGATCGGCGCGGCGATCTGCCTGACCGTCGCGTCGATGTTGCGCACCGAGGCGTTGTTCGTCGGTGTGGCCCTGGCCTTGGCCTGCGCGGTCTTGGCCGGGCTGGGACGGATGCCGCGGCGCCGCGCCGCCGTGGTGGCCATCGCCGGGGTCGGTGCCAGCGGGGCCGCCTGGATGATCGATCGCTGGGCGGCCGGGGCCATCCTCGGGAGGCAGGCGCCGGGCGTGCCCAACGCCGCGCCCTCGTCGTGGCTGGCCGGGCGGTGGCAGAGCTTCCACACCACTTGGCTCCAACCGAGCTACATCGGCAGCCGCAACAGCGATCTCGTCCTCGAGCTCGGCGCCGTCCTGCTCGTCGTGGCCGCCCTGCTCCTGCACGGCCGCCGAGATCGCCAGTCCTGGGTCGTCGTCGCCATCATCGGCGCCGCCGCGTGCTACGTCGCTCGCCTCGTCGGTGGTCCGGTCGACTCGATCCCGGGCCTGGCCCTGGCCTTCCCGGCCGGTTGGTTCCTGCTTTGGGCGTCGGGGCGTCGTGTGCTCTCGGGCGTCGCCGCCCCGGTCCTGGCGGGGACCGCCGCGGCCGTCACCGCGGTCGTGCTGGTGACGCAGTACGCCATCGGCGGTGGGGTCGAATGGGGCGGCCGATACTTCGCCGTGGTGGTCCCCATCGCCATCCCCGCGCTCGTCTTCGCCGCGGCACCGGTGATCCGCCGGCACCGCCCTGATCTGGTCCGGATCGTCGTGGTCGCGCTCGTGGTGATGTCGGTCGCCGCCTCGTTGACGGCGGTGCGGACCCTGCGCGACGTCCATCAGGCCACCGCCGCCGTGCTCGACGGCATCCGCACCCAGGCCGCCATCGCCGGCACGAGCGGGGGCCACCACCGCCCCGTGGTGGTGTCGACGAACCGGCTGCTGCCCCAGATCGGCTACCGCGACTTCGACCGCTACGACTGGGTCGTGCCCAACTCCGACGGGTTGCGTCGCTACACCGATCGCCTGGCCGGCACCGGCGTCGACCGGATCGTCCTCGTGTCCGGCGACCAGGCGGCCGAGGTCGCCGAGCTGCCGGGCTGGCGCGTGGTGTCGTCCCAGCCCGGCCTGGCTCTGGACGTGGCCGTGCTCGAGCACTCGGGCTGAGATCCGGGCGGCGCGGAGCGGCGGGGAGCGGCGTCGAGAGGGCTGGGATCGCCGCCGCGAAAGGGGTCCGAACAAACACGTGTTCGGGTTGTCGGCCGCCGGTAGGATGGCTCGGTGGCCGACACCATCACGATCCGGGGCGCGCGCGAGCACAACCTTCGCAACATCTCGCTCGAGCTGCCACGCGACCGGCTGATCGTGTTCACCGGGCTGTCGGGGTCCGGCAAGTCCTCCCTTGCCTTCGACACGATCTACGCCGAGGGCCAGCGCCGCTACGTCGAGTCGCTCTCGGCCTATGCCCGGCAGTTCCTCGGGCAGATGGACAAGCCCGACGTCGACTTCATCGAGGGTCTGTCGCCGGCGATCTCGATCGATCAGAAGAGCGCCTCGCGCAACCCGCGATCCACGGTCGGGACCATCACCGAGGTCTACGACTACCTCCGGCTGCTGTACGCCCGGGTGGGGATCCCACACTGCCCGTTCGACGGCACGGCCATCACCCGCCAGACCCCTCAGCAGATCGTCGACCGGATCCTCGAGCTGCCCGACGGCACCCGCTTCGAGGTGCTGGCGCCCGTCGTGCGGGGGCGAAAGGGCACCTACGACACGCTGATGGCCGACCTGTCGGCTCAGGGCTTCGCCCGGGCGCGCGTCGACGGCGAGGTGCACGAGCTCACCGACACCCTCGAGCTGGCGCGCTACGAGCAGCACACCATCGAGGTGATCGTCGACCGCCTGGTCAGTCGGGAGGGCATCGAGCGGCGGCTGACCGATTCGCTCGAGACGGCGCTGCGTCTGGCCGACGGTGTGGCCGAGGTTCATCTGGTGCCCAAGGCGGGCGAAGGCGAGACCGAGACCCTGACCTTCTCGCAGCACCTGGCCTGCCCGACCTGTGGCCGGTCCTACGACGAGCTGGCCCCCCGGGCCTTCTCGTTCAACTCGCCCTACGGCGCCTGCGAGCACTGCGACGGCCTCGGCACGCGCTTCGAGGTCGATCCCGAACTGGTCGTGCCCAACCCGGCGCTGACCGTCGAACAGGGCGCCATCGCCCCGTGGGCGGGCGGGCGCAGCCAGTACTTCTCGCGACTGCTCGAATCGGTGTGCGAGGCCCACGGCATCGCCGCCGACGTGCCGTGGTCCAAGATCCCCAAGTCCAAGCAGAAGCTGCTGCTCTACGGCGTACCGGGCCGGGTCAAGGTCCAGTACCGCAACCGCTACGGCCGCACCCGCAGCTACGAGGCGCGCTTCGAGGGCATCGTTCCCTATCTGCAGCGGCGCCACAGCGAGGCCGAGAGCGACGCGACAGCGCGAACAGGTCGAGGGGTACATGCGCGAGGTGCCGTGCCCCGAGTGCGGCGGGGCGCGCCTCAAGCCCCTGTCGCTGGCGGTCACGATCGACGGGCATTCGATCCACGACATCTCGTCCATGTCGATCCGCAACGCCGCCGCCGCCCTCGAGGCGCTGACCTTGAGCGAGCGCGACCACCTCATCGCCGATCGCGTGGTGAAGGAGATCAACGCCCGCATGGGCTTCCTGCTCGACGTCGGGCTCGACTACCTGAACCTGGGTCGCTCCGCGGCCACCCTGGCCGGCGGAGAGGCGCAACGGATCCGGCTGGCCTCCCAGATCGGCAGCGGGCTGGTGGGCGTCCTCTACGTGCTCGACGAGCCGTCGATCGGGCTGCACCAGCGCGACAACCGTCGCCTGATCGAGACCCTCGTGCGGCTCCGCGATCTCGGCAACACGGTGCTCGTGGTCGAGCACGACGAAGAGACGATCAAGGTCGCCGACCACGTCGTCGACATCGGCCCCGGCGCCGGCGAGCACGGCGGCGGCATCGTGTACGAGGGCGCGGTCAAGGGTCTGCTCAGGTCGCGGACGTCGATCACGGGCAAGTACCTGTCGGGCAAGAAGACGATCCCGGTCCCCGAACTGCGCCGCAAGCCGGCGGCCGAGTCGGTCACGGTGCGCGGGCGCGCGAGAACAACCTCAAGGACATCGACGTCGAATTCCCGCTCGGCTGCCTGGTTGCCGTCACCGGCGTGTCGGGATCAGGCAAGTCGACCCTCGTCAACGACATCCTGCTGCGGTCGCTGATGCAGCGCGTGTACGGATCGAAGGTCCCGCCGGGCCGACACCGCACCGTCGAAGGCCTCGATGCCATCGACAAGGTCATCAACATCGACCAGTCGCCCATCGGGCGCACGCCCCGATCCAACCCGGCCACCTATACGGGCGTGTTCGATCACGTCCGCAAGCTGTTCGCCCAGACGACCGAGGCCAAGGTCCGCGGCTACCTGCCCGGTCGGTTCTCGTTCAACGTCAACGGCGGCAGGTGCGAAGCCTGCGCCGGCGACGGGACCATCAAGATCGAGATGCACTTCCTGCCCGACGTGTACGTGCCGTGCGAGGTGTGCAAGGGCGCTCGCTACAACCGGGACACCCTCGACATCACCTTCAAGGGCAAGAACATCGCCGATGTGCTCGATCTGTCGTGTGAGGAAGCGCTCGAGTTCTTCGCCAACCAGCCGGCCATCGCCCGCCACATGCAGACCATCGTCGACGTGGGTCTGGGCTATGTCCGACTGGGCCAACCCGCCCCCACGTTGTCGGGCGGCGAGGCCCAGCGGGTCAAGCTGGCCAGCGAGCTGGCCAAGCGCTCGACCGGCCACACCATGTACATCCTCGACGAGCCGACCACCGGGCTGCACTTCGAGGACATCCGCAAACTCCTCACAGTGCTCAGCCGACTGGTCGATCAAGGGAATACGGTTCTGGTGATCGAGCACAACCTCGATGTCATCAAGACCGCTGACTGGATCATCGACCTTGGCCCCGAAGGGGGCGACGGAGGCGGCAGCGTGGTAGTCGAAGGCACCCCCGAGCTGGTGGCCAAGACCCCGGGTAGCTACACCGGTCGCTTCCTCGCGCCGCTGCTCGAAGCGAGCTGAGCTCGTGCGGCGCGCCGCCCGACCGGCGATGTTCCTCGGAATCGCCGCGGTCGTCCTCGGGCTGAGCAAGATCCATGCCCGCTTCATCGCCCAGCCGCCCTACGTGTTCCACGGCTCGAGCCGCTTCGCCTGGGCGCTGGCCTACATCGTGCTGCTGGCTCTGGCCGCCTACGGGCTCGGCCTGCCCGACCTGCCCCGCAACGCCCGCCAGGCGCTGGTCGGCGCGTTGGCGGCCAGCGTGGGCGGGGCGCTGGCCATCTCCATCGTGCAGCTGGTCGTGGGCGACGCCCTCTTGCCCCGGTTCGTCGTGTTCGGCTCGGCCATCTTGTTGGTCCCGTGGTACCTGGTCTGCGCCGCCATCGCGACCGAGGGGAAGGCCTCGGCGGCGGGGCGTGATCGCGTCCTCGTGGTGAGCGACACGGCCAGCGCCAACGAGCTGCGGCAGGACCTGGCGCACAGCGCCGAACGGCCGGCCAAGCTGGTGGCGGTCACGCGAGTCGAGGCCGTCGAGCCCACCGGTTCCCGCGCCCAACCCCTCGTCGAGCAGGCCCGTCGCGAGCAGATCTCGGTCATCGTGCTCGACCGCGAGGCCCAGGCATCGTCGCCGGTCGTGGCCCAGGTGGCGGCGCTGCACCAGGACGGTACGCGGGTGCGGACCATGTCGCTGTTCTACGAGCAGTGGTTGGGGATGTTGCCGGTCGGCGAGCTCGAGCGGGTGTCGCTGCTGTTCGACATCGGCGAGCTGCATCGCGGTCGCTACGGTCGGGTCAAGCGCATCATCGACTTCGCGCTGGCGCTGATCGGGCTCCCGTTCCTGATCCTCGCCACCATCGGGGTCGCCGTCGGCAACCTCATCGCCAACCGCGGTCGCCTCTTCTACTCGCAGGAGCGCGTCGGCAAGAACGGCGAGGTCTTCCGCATCCACAAGTTCCGCAGCATGCGGGACGCGCCCGACACGGCACCGACCGAATGGACGACCAAGCGCGACCCGCGGATCACGCCGTTCGGACGGCTGCTGCGGGTCAGCCACCTCGACGAGCTGCCCCAGCTGATCAACATCCTCAAGGGCGATCTGGCCTTGGTCGGTCCCCGCCCCGAGCAGCCCCGCTACGTCACCGAGCTGCGCGACAAGCTGCCCTTCTACGATGTGCGGCACCTGGTCCGACCTGGTCTGACCGGGTGGGCTCAGGTCAAGTACGGCTACGCCGGCGACGAGAGCGACGCCCTCGAGAAGCTCCAGTACGAGTTCTACTACCTGCGCCACCAGAGCCTGGGTCTCGATGCTCGCATCCTGGGGCGCACGATCCGCAGCGTGCTGGGCGGTGAGGGTCGTTGATCAGCAGTCCCCGGGATCGACCGACCGTCTCCGTCGCGATCCCGACCCTCGATGAGGCGGCCCATGTCGGCGCGTGCCTCGATGCCATCACCGCCCAGACCTACGACGGGATCGTCGAGGTGCTCGTGATCGATGGCGGATCGACGGACGCGACCCGATCCATCGCCCATGGCTTCGATGGTGTGAGCGTGATCGACAACCCCGGCCGCCTGCAGTCGGTGGCCCTCAATCTGGCCATCGAGCAGGCCAAAGGCGAGATCCTCGTACGAGTCGACGCCCACACCCTGATCGATGTCGACTATGTCGAGCGGGCCGTGCAGACGCTGGTGGCGAGCGGTGCCGCGATGGTCGGGGGTCGCCAACAGCCGGTGGGGTCGACGCTGGCGCGGCCGGGCCATCGCCCTCGCCATGCGCTCGCCGTTCGGGGCCGGGCCGGCTCGCTTCCGGACCGGAACCGTCGCCGGCTGGGCCGACACCGTGTACATGGGGGCGTACTGGATCGAGGCCGCTCGGGCCGTCGGCGGCTACCAGCCCGTGGCCATCAACGAGGACGCCGAGTTCGCCATCCGTATGGCCGATCAGGGTGGCGTCTACTTCGAGCCGTCGATCCGCTCCGTCTACGCGCCGCGCGCCTCGTTCCGACTGCTGGCCCGCCAGTACTTCCGATACGGCATCGGCCGAGCGGTGACCCTCCGCCAGCACCCTTCGACCTTGTCGGCGCGCCAGCTGGCGGCGCCGTTGCTGGTCCTGGGTCTCATCTCGCCTTGGCGCCGGCGCGTGGCCTCGGCCTACCTCGGGGGAGTCGTGGTCCTCGGAGCCATGGCCAGTCGCGAGGATCCAACGGTCGCCCCGGGTCTTGTGCTGGCCTTTCCGCTGATGCACCTTCCTTGGGGCGCCGGGTTCTTCGTCGGGCTGGTCTGGGGTCCTCATGGAGCCGACTGACGCCGAAACGCTCGAGCGGGGCCGGCAACGACGCCAGATCAAGCATCTGTTCGGTCTGACCAGCGCCCGCGGGGTGGCGTCCGCCGTGTCCGCCGTCTGGCTGATCCTGGCCGCCCACCACCTCTCGCTGAGCCAGTTCGGCGATCTCAGCATCCTGCTGGCACTGGGTTCGATCTTCATCAACATCAGCGACGCCGGACTACAGGTGGTGATCGGCGACCACGTCGCGCGTGCCGGCGCCATCTCGCGGTCCGTCGTGCTCGAGGGGATACGTCGGCGGCTGGTCTACGCCTTGGTCTGCGCCATCGTGGTGGTGGGGCTCTACCTCCTGGCCGCGACGGACAAGAACCCGATCGTTCCCGTCCTCTTCGCGGGATCGGTGCTGGGCACGGCCGTCTATCAGATCGTCCTGGCTGGCTACCGGGCGCGTGGCCGAGTAGCCGTCGATGCGGCCAACGAGATCCTCTCGCGCCTCGGAGTGCTGATCGCCGGGACCGCCCTGCTGCTGGCGGGTGGGCGTCTGCTGGCGGCATCCAGCGTGTACCCCATGGCCGACATCGTCTCGGCCGTAGCCGTCACGTGGTACGTGGCCCGTCGCTACTTCGTCCGCGACGACCACCGGCCGGAGCCCGATCTGCGGCTCCGGGCCACGGCTTCGCTGGCGGTGGCCATCACGATCTGGCTCGTGTACTTGCGCGTCGACGGGTACCTCGTGGGCCTCTTGGGGGGTTCGGATGAGGCCGCCATCTACGCCGCGGCCTACCGGTTCCTCGATTTCGCCATGCTTCCGGCGTTGGTCTTGAACCACACCGTGCTGGCCCACGTCGCCCCCCTGCGGGGGCGCGAGCGGTTGGCCGAGGTCCACCGATTCCTCATCCAGTCGGTCGGTGTCGCCGTGCCCGTGGCGGTGGTGGGCACCGTGCTCGTGGGTCCTGCGATCCGTCTGCTGTTCCCCTCCTCGTACTCGTCGGCGGCCGGCGTCGCCGTGATCTTGCTGCTGTCCAGCGTGCCGGGGGCGGCGGCCGCCACGCTCGTGCCCCTGGCGGGAGTGGCTGACCGTCGCCTGTTCGCGACCGCCGCCGTCCTGGCGCTCGTGCTCAACGTCGGCATCAACCTGGTGGTGATCCCGAGATACGGGGCCACGGGTGCGGCCTGGGCTACCGTCGTCTCCCAGTTCTTTCTCGCCGGGAGCCTGTATCCCCTGGTGCGCCGGCGGGCCGCCCTCGACGAGCCACTCCAGATTCATGCTGACGTCGAGGACGCCCCATGCTGACGATCTTCTCCACCGCCCGACGCTTCGAGGGCATCTTCGGTGTGATCCAGCGCAATGCGCTGACGAGTTGGACACAGCTCGAGCCGCGTCCGCAGATCATCCTGTTCGGCGACGATGCGGGCACCGCGGAGATCTGCGCCGAGCTCGGCCTGACGCACGTTCCCGATGTGGAGACGAGCGACCTCGGAACGCCGCTCGTGAGCGACATGTTCGCCCAGGCCCAGCGCCTGGCCATCTTCGACACCTGTTGCTTCGTGAACTCGGACATCGTTCTCTTCCAGGAGCTCGAGCAGGTGGTCGACGCGGCCCGAGCCCGTTTCGGCCGTCGCTACCTGGTGGTCGGTCAGCGCCACGATGTCGACGTGCCCGAGGAGCTGGCCTTCGCGCCCGGTTGGCAGGACGCGTTGCAACGAGAGGCCCGACGGGACGGCAAGCTGCGGTCGGAGATATTCCTGGACTACTTCATCTTCCCGACCGGCGAGTTCGACGAGCTCCCTCCGTTCGCGATCGGGCGGTCCGCCTACGACAACTGGTTGGTGTGGCATGCGGGCGACACCGGGGCGGCGGTCATCGACGCCACGCCGTTCATGATGATCGTGCACCAGAACCACGATTACTCCCACGCCGGAGGGATGAAGGCGGTTTGGGAGGGGCCCGAAGCCCAGCGGGCTCACGAGATGATCGGACACTGGTCCCGCTATCACGCCGTCGCTCACGCCCGTCACATGTTCACGCCGACCGGCGAGATCGTCAGAGCCCGTGGGCTCAAGTACCGCCTGGCGCGCCCGCGACGGGTGGCCAGTCATCTCCTGCGGTTCACCCGGCCGTGGCGGCGCCAGCTCAACGAGTGGCGCCGCGACTGGCGGACCGAGCTGCGCTCGCACGCGTCGGCTCGGATCCCGGTCCCGATGGCGGTGTCGCAATCGGTCGCGAGGGTCGCCCGGATCCCGGCGCGCACCAGGCAGGTCCGCACGCCCGACTATGAGTTCGGCCAGATCCTCGATCCTCGGTGGGCGAGGCTGCGCATGGCTCTCTGGGCCGTGGGGCGCTTCCTCGTCCTGGAGCGGCCCGTGGACATGCGATGGACCGACAACACGCGAATCGGTTGCTGGCTCGGCAACGACATCAGCCGGTGCCTCTATGTCGGAGGCGCGTTCGAGCCCAACGAGCTGGCCTTTTGGGCCGATGTGTGCCTCCCCGGCATGATGGTGGTCGATGCGGGTGCCAACGAAGGGCTCTACACGGTGCTGGCCGCCCGCCAGGTCGGGACCGGCGGCTCGGTCCTCGCCATCGAGCCGAGCTCGCGTGAGCGGGCTCGGCTCGAGGCCAACGTCGCGCTCAACCACTTCTCGAACGTCACGGTCGCGGCGGAGGCTCTCGCCGACGAGATCGGCTCGTCCCTGCTCCACTTGGCCGACGCCCACCATGCCGGCCAGAACACGTTCGGCGGGTTCGTCCACGCCGGCGTGGACACCGCCGGCGATGAGGTGGTGCCGACCACGACGCTCGACGAGTTGGTCGACCGCCAGGGCTGGACTGCTGTCGACCTCATCAAGGCCGACGTCGAGGGAGCTGAGGTCCGCCTGCTCGACGGAGCCCGCGGCGTCATCGCCGGTAGCCGTCCCATCATCCTGCTCGAGTGGCAGGACGATTCTCTGCGTCGCCAGGGGTCGTCGATCGACGAGCTGGCCTCTCGCCTGGCCTCGCTCGACTACGTCGTCCTGCCGTTCGATGCGAGCTCGGGCCGGCCCACGGTCAAGCGCGAAGCGACGCAGGACGATGCCAATGTCGTCGCCTGTCCCAACGAACGACTGATCTGGCTGACTGGCCTCGGGGTGCTGTCCGACGACGGACCCATGGACGGCCTGACCCCCCACACCCAAGGAGACAGATGAGACTGTCAGTGATCGGCCTCGGCAAGCTCGGCGCGCCGCTCGCCGCCGTGTTGGCCTGGAGGGGCCACGACGTGATCGGCGTCGACCTCTTCGAGGCCCCTGTGCAGGCCCTCAACGAGGGGCGGGCGCCCGTGGCCGAGCCCCGTTTGCAGGAGCTGCTGGACGAAGCCGACGGACGGATCCGGGCCACGACCGACATCGCCGAGGCCGTCGGTGAGACCGAGGTGACCTTCATCCTGGTCCCCACCCCCAGTGGCCCGGACGGGACCTTCGTGCTCGACTACGTGCTTCCCGCCGTCGACGCGGTCGGCCGAGCGCTGGGGGCGCATCCGGCCCAGGGCGCGCCGCACGTCGTCGTCATCACCAGCACCGTGATGCCAGGGTCGACCGGTGGTCCCATCCGTGAGGCGCTCGAGGCGGCGTCGGGCTTGCGCGTCGGTGTGGACGTTGGCCTCTGCTACAGCCCCGAGTTCATCGCCCTCGGGACGGTCGTGCGCGACCTCCTGCACCCGGACCTCATCCTGGTCGGCGAGAGCGATCCGATCGCCGGCACCAAGCTCGGTGAGCTGCTCTCCGGTGTCGTGCTCACCGATCCTCCTGTGCAGCGGATGTCCCTGGTCAACGCGGAGCTGGCCAAGATCTCGGTCAACACGTACGTCACGACGAAGATCTCTTACGCCAACATGCTGGCCGAGATGTGCGAGCACCTCGAGGGCGCCGATGCCGATGTGGTGACTTCGGCGATCGGGTTGGACACGCGGATCGGTCCGAAGTACCTGCGGGGCGCCATGGCTTACGGCGGCCCGTGCTTCCCGCGCGACAACATCGCGTTCGCTCAACTCGCGCTGCTCGATCGGTACGCAGGCCGACCTGGCCGAGGCCACCGACGCCGTGAACCGTCGGCAGGTGTCCCGGTTGGTCGATCGCGTGCGACAGGCCGCCGAGGCCGATGGTCGGGTCGCAGTCCTGGGTCTGGCCTACAAGCCCGACACGCCGGTGGTCGACGAGTCACCCGGGCTGGCCGTGGCCGAGGCTCTCGCGTCGCTTGGTTTCAGCGTGTCGGTGTACGACCCGCTGGCCAACGAGAGCGCACGCGGGCGCCTCGGCGACCGCGTCACCTACCACGACGATGTCGACGGTTGTGTGGATGGAGCCGAGGTCGTGGTCATGGCCACGCCATGGCCCGAGTTCGCCAAGATCTCGCTCGAGCAGCTGGCCGCCAGGGGCACGCGCGTGGTCTTCGACTGCTGGCACCAGCTCGATCCGCCCGGCGAGTCGCCCGCGGAGGCGGCGGTCGAGATCGTCCACATCGGCGTTGGAAGGGCTGTTCAACAACCGCTGGGTGATGCCGACAGGTATGCGACGTCCGAACCTGAGGAGCCGACGAGATGAGTGTGATGGAAAAGGATGACCTGATCGTGGTGGCCGGCGCCGGTGGGTTCATCGGCGGCGCCCTCGTGTCGAGTCTCCTCGATCAGGGCTACCGCCGGATCCGCGCCGTCGACTCCAAGCCCATCGGCCAGTGGCATCAGCGACCCCCGGACGTCGAGTACGTCCAGGCCGACCTGCGACCTGCAGACGCGTGCTACCGCGTCACCGAGGGCGCCTCCTACGTGTTCGACTTGGCCGCCGACATGGGCGGCATGGGCTTCATCGAGTACCACAAGGCCGACTGCATGCTGTCGGTGCTGATCAGCACGCATCTGCTGCTGGCCGCTCGTGACAACGGAGTCAAGCGACTGTTCTTCTCGTCCTCGGCCTGCGTCTACAACGCCGATCGTCAGCTCGAGGCCGCCGTCGTGCCGCTGAGCGAGGACGACGCCTACCCAGCCATGCCCGAGGACGGATACGGCTGGGAGAAGCTGTTCACCGAGCGCATGTGTCGGCACTTCACCGACGAGTTCGGTCTCGAGACGCGCGTCGCGCGGTACCACAACGTCTACGGACCGAACGGCACCTGGGACGGGGGCCGTGAGAAGGCGCCCGCCGCCATCTGTCGCAAGGTGGCCGAGGCGAAGCTGACCGGCAACAAGGAGATCGAGATCTGGGGCGACGGTGAGCAGACCCGGAGCTTCATGTACATCGACGACTGCCTCGAGGGCTCGTTGCGCTTGATGGACAGCGACCACACCGATCCGCTCAACATCGGTAGCGATCAGCTGGTGACCATCAACCAGCTCGTGGACATCGCCGAGATGCTCGCCGGTGTGAAGCTCAAGCGGGTGTACAACCTCGACGCGCCCAAGGGTGTGCGGGGTCGCAACAGCGACAACACACGGATCAACGAGGTTCTCAAGTGGAGCCCGGGCATCTCGCTCGAGGACGGGCTCGAGCGGACCTACAGCTGGATCCACGATCAGCTCGTCGGTGGTCGCCGCGACCCGAGTCTGGTCGCCGTCTGAGCTGATCGACCGGAGGGGACGACCTCAGACGAGACGGGCGCGAACGAGGGTGTGCCAGCCCAGTTCCTTCTCGAGTTCGGCCAGTTCCTCGTCACTGACGCCGGCCCACGCGGGGTCCTTCCGGTACTCGTAGCGCGTGTAGGGCTCGACGTCCCACGTGAAGATGTGGGCCTTGGTCAGCTCGAGGATCTCGAAGCCGTCAAGCAGGCGCCCGACGCCGTCCGGCGTGTACGAGTAGGTGACCGGGCAGCCCGTCTGGGCCTCGGAGTTGCGGGCCACGAGCTCGTCGAGCTGGCCGAGATCCCACACGTTCTCCTCCCGCATGATCCAGAAGAGCTTGTAGCTGACGCGGCTGTAGACCATGAGCCGCAGCTCGCCGTCGGGGGCGACGAACTGGCGGATCTGGGCGACGGCAGCGCCGGGATCGGGCGTGTGATGGATCACCCCGAACGAGTAGACGAGGTCGTAGGGCTTGACCGGCACCACGTCGGTCAGGTGTTCGGCGTCAGCCTGGAAGAACTCGATGTTGTCGAGCCCGAAGAGGTCGGCCCGTTGGCGGGCCAGGGCGAGGGACTCGTCGGAGAGGTCCACGGCGGTCACCTGAGCGCCGGCCCGGGCGAAGTTCATGGTGTCGGTCCCCATGCCGCACCCGACCTCGAGCACGTTCTTGCCGGCCCAGGCCCCGAAGTCGGCGAAGCCCGGGATGTGGGGCTCGACGAAGTACTTCCGCGCCTCGACTTCGTCGAAGTACTCACGCGAGCCGACCGGCTGGGTCGAATGGCGGATGTTGCACGGCCGGTCGTTCCAGTAGGACCGAACCGACTCGATGTCGACGGCCGCGAAGGTCGTATCCGAGGGGGGCATGCCGAGAGCGTAGGCGAGATCCTCCCGGATTCGGGGCCATCGCCGTGGTGTTTCAGGTGATGGCGAGCATGCGGTCGAGCGCCACCTTGGCCGACGCGCTGACCTCCGGTGTCGACGGTGATCCGGTTGATCACCCGACCCGTCGACGAGGCTCTCGAGCACCCAGGCCAGGTGGGGGGCGTCGATGCGGAACATGGTCGAGCACGGGCAGATGAGCGGGTCGAGCGAGACGATCGTCTTGTCGGGCGTCTCGGCGTCGAGCCGCTGCACCAGGTGGATCTCGGTGGCGACGGCGATGGTCGAGCCGGCGGGCGCGGCGTCGACGGCCCGGATGATGTAGTCGGTCGAGCCGACCTGGTCGGCGACCTCGCACACCTCGTGCGAGCGTCTCGGGATGGGCGATCACGATGCCGTCGGGGTGCTCGGCCCGGAACGCCTCGACGTGCGCGGGGCGTGAAGCGCTGGTGCACCGAGCAGTGGCCCTTCCACAGCAGGAACGTGGCCTGCTTGGCCTCGACGTCGGTCAGCCCGCCGAGCTCGAAGCGAGGGTTCCAGACCCGCATGTCGGCCTCGGTGTAGCCCATCTCGAAGCCGGTGTTGCGGCCGAGGTGCTGATCGGGGAAGAACAGCACCTGGCGGCCGCCGGCCCCGCCCTCGGCGCGATCGCGGAAGGCCCACTCGAGCACGGCCCGGGCGTTGGTCGACGTGCACACGGCGCCGCCGTGGTCGCCGACGAACGCCTTCAGGGCGGCCGAGGAGTTCATGTAGGTGATCGGCACGAGCCGTTCGATGTCGGTGACCGCGGCCGAGCTCGTCCCACGCCTCGTCGACCTGGTCGATGTCGGCCATGTCGGCCATCGAGCAGCCGGCGTTCAGGTCGGGCAGGATCACCTGCTGGTGGTCGCCGGTGAGCACGTCGGCCGACTCGGCCATGAAGTGCACGCCGCAGAACACGATGTAGTCGGCCTCGGGGTGCTCCTGGGCGAGCACCGACAGCCGGAACGAGTCGCCGCGGGCGTCGGCCCAGCGCATGACCTCGTCGCGCTGGTAGTGGTGGCCGAGGATGAAGACCCGGTCGCCGAGCGCGCGCCTTGGCCGTCGCCGATCCAGCGCGTCGAGCGTCGGCGCGGGTGCGTCGGTGTACCGCTCGGGGAGCGGTGCTTGGAGCCGCAGCATGATGTGGGTGGAACCTCCGGTCGGGAGGCTCCGATTGAATGACCGGTGGGGACAGCCTGGTCGCCACGCCACGGGGATGTCGGTCTCGGAGCCGATATGTCGCCGGATACCAGGCCGGCATCGAGTCAGTGTAGGCGAACTGCCGTCGGCACGGCAACGCATGGCATCGGCCGGACGCCCGACTACGAGCGCCGTCTGGGCGCTCAGCCGCGGCGCGTGCGCCGGTATCGCCGGCCAGGTCGGCGGCCGAGGCCACGTACCGACGCGCGGGATCGGTGTCGACCGGCCCGTTCGTCGGCCACGGCCTGGCACAGGACCGGTCGGCACCGGTGCGCAGCGCAGTTGCCCAGGAGGAGCCGGGCTGTCGGGATGGGCGGCGGCGAGCGCGAGGAACATCGCGGGATCGAACTGGTGCTGCTCGGCGAGGTCGGGCGTAGTAGCCGAGCCAGTGCGTCGGCCTCGGTAGGGCTCGGCCGACGTCGGCCAGCGTGCGCTGGCTGAGGGCGTGGAAGCGGGCGGCGGCGACCAGGTCGGCCGCCGCGGTGGCCGGCGGTCGATGCAGGTCTGCGCCTTGTCGGCCGGCGAGGTCTGAAGCGGCCGGATGCACGACGACCAGACCGATCGCGACGCGACGGTGCCGGCGCGCCGAGCGACGGGCGCGCCCCCCGGTCGGCTCAGCGACGACCAGAGCCGGTGAGCGCCCAGCCGGCGCCGAGCGCGATCGGCAACAGCGACCCAGTAGTTCCAGTAGTCGTGGTAGTACGGCGCCGTTGTAGAGGACGACCGGGTAGACGACGGTCGCGATGCCAGGGCGATGGCGGCCAGCGGCCGGAACCGGCGGTCGACGACGACGGCCGACGACGCAGGCGACCAGGCCGAGCAGATCGGCCGCCGAAGCAGCTGAGCCATCCACGGGAGCCTGGAGGCGCAGAGCGCCCGACCGGCCGGCCGAGCGTGTCGCCGCTCGAGCGGCCGATCGAGCTGGTCGTCCAGAGCGTCGAAGGTCGCCGTAGACCCAGGTGGCCCAGCCGAGCGTGAGGGCCGTGCCGACGAGCGCGCCGCCGACCAGGCAGGGCAGCGCGGCGCGGACGTGCCGCGGGTGCGCCTGGCGAGCGCCACGAGCGATGTCGGCGGCCGCCAGCCATGGCGACCAGGACGGTCGCCTCCCAGCCGGCCAGGCAGGCCGAGCGAGGCCAGCGGCGCCGGCGAGCCACGGTCGGCGGCGGGCGACCCTGGCCGCTGCGCGTTGCCACACGACCAGCATCCGCGACGCCGAAGGCCAGCGAGGTCATGGGGGTGTCGAGCATCGATCCGTACGACGAGCACCATCGGCGTCAGCAGACCGATGGACGCGCCCGGCGCGGCCGGTGAGGCTGCGGAGCCCGGCGTCGCGCAGCAGCAGGTAGAGCAGGAGCGCCGTCGCGAGGGTCGACAGGAGCGCGCGGGAGCTTGGCTGGCCCACGGGTGCTCGCCGAGCGATGGACTCGCTCAGCGCCGTCTCGACGTACGATGAGCGGGGGATGGTTGGCGTAGGGCGATGCCGTCGAGGTGCAGGCCGCCGAGTCGCGACTCGATCGGTGCCGTCCTCGCGGAGAGCCCGGCTGCCGTGCGGCCCACACACCGGCGTTGCCGCCCGTCGTGGGAGTCGCCGAACGGGGCCGTGAACTGGGCGGCGTTCACGACCACGAAGAAGACCATGGCGGCGAGGAGCACACCGAAGGCCAGGTACCGCATCGAGGTCTTCTCGTCGGCCACCGTGGAGGAGTCCGACTCGACACGCGGCGCATCGAGAACCGTCTCGGTCGGTGGCGGGGGCACTGATCGACAGTACTGGACCGCCTCGGGCCGAAGGTTGACACGACAGCGTCGCGCCGAGCCCGTCATCCGGCAGGATGGGCGGGTGATCCAACGCCCGCCCGCCGGCACCATCCCCGACGCCCCCGGCAGCTACCAGTTCAAGGACGCGCTAGGGCCGGGTCATCTACGTCGGCAAGGCCAAGAGCCTGCGGTCGCGGCTGTCGCAACTACTTCCAGAACCCGGCCAACCTGGCGCCCGCGCACCGCCCAGATGGTGGCCACGGCCGAGACCGTCGAGTGGATCCAGGTCCGCAACGACGTCGAGGCGCTGATGCTCGAGTACAGCCTCATCAAGCAGCACCAGCCCCGGTTCAACATCCGGCTGAAGGACGACAAGAGCTACCCGTTCCTGGCCGTCACCCTCGACGACGAGTGGCCCCGGGCGATGGTCATGCGGGGCTCGAAGCGCAAGGGCGTGCGCTACTTCGGGCCCTACGGCCACGCCTACGCCATCCGCGAGACGCTCGACCTGCTGCTGCGCACCTTCCCGATCCGCACCTGCTCGGACAACAAGCTCGGCCGCCACCAGAAGCTCGGCCGGCCGTGCCTGCTGTTCCACATCGAGAAGTGCTCGGGGCCGTGCGTCGGCGAGATCGACCAGGAGGCCTACGACGTGCTGGTCGGCGAGCTGATCGACTTCCTCGACGGCGACACCGACACCATCGTCAAGCGCCTCGAGACGCAGATGCGCGAGGCGGCCGACGAGCTCGAGTTCGAGCGGGCCGCCCGGCTGCGCGATCGGCTCGAGTCGGTGCGCAAGGCCATCGAGAAGCAGCAGATGGTGGTCGACAAGTCCGAGGACGTCGACGTCATCGGCATCGCCGAGGACGAGCTCGAGGCGGCCGTGCAGGTGTTCTTCGTGCGCCGGGGCCGGGTGGTCGGGCCGCAAGGGCTTCGTCGTCGACAAGGTCGAGGACGTCACGCCGGGCGAGCTGGTCGACACCGTGCTCGAGGGCCTCTACTACGACCCGCCGCCGCTCGGCGTGCCCAAGCAGGTGCTGGTGCCGGTCGAGTCGGCCGACCCCGACCTCTACGAGCGCGTGGCTGACCGAGCAGCGCGGTGCTCGGGTCACGATCCGGGTGCCGCAGCGCGGCGACAAGCGCGCGCTGCTCGAGACCGTCACGCGCAACGCCAACGAGGAGTTCGTCCGGCACCGGCTGCGGCGGGCGTCGGACCACAACAGCCGGGCCAAGGCGCTCAACGAGCTGCAGGACGCGCTCGGCCTGCCCGAGGCCCCGCTGCGCATCGAGTGCTACGACATGAGCCACATCCAGGGCAGCGACTACGTCGGCTCGATGGTCGTGCTCGAGGACGGGCTGCCGGCCAAGAGCGAGTACCGGCGCTTCAAGATCAAGGGCGTCGCACGGCAACGACGACTTCGCGGCCATGGAGGAGGTGCTCACCCGGCGCCTGCACCAACTACCTCGAGCAGCGGGACAAGCCGGTGAGCGAGCGAGGCGGCCGCTTCGCCTACCCGCCCCAGCTGCTGCTGGTCGACGGGGGCAAGGGCCAGCTGAGCGTGGCCGAGCGGGTGGTCGACGAGCTCGGCCTGACCGACGAGATCCCGATCGCGTCGCTGGCCAAGCGGTTCGAGGAGGTCTACGTGCCCGGGCCGGTCCGAGCCGGTGCGCATCCCCCGCCAGAGCGAGGCGCTCTACCTGCTGCAGCGGGTCCGCGACGAGGCCCACCGCTTCGCCATCACCTACCACCGCGAGCTGCGGGGCAAGCGCATGACCAAGTCGGTGCTCGACGACATCCCCGGCCTCGGCCCGACCCGCAAGAAGCGGCTGCTCAAGGAGCTGGGCGGGGTCGGCGCGGTGAAGCAGGCGTCGCTCGAAGCAGCTCGAGGAGCTGTCGTGGCTGCCCGACCCGGTGGCCGAGGCGGTGTACTCCAAGATCCACGGTCGGTCGTGACGCTGACGCGGCGACGATGACCGACGAGTGGGAGCAGCACGCCGCCTGGTGGCAGCAGGAGCTTCACCGACGGCGCCGACCCGGAGTACGAGCGAGCAGATCCTGCCGCTGGCCGACGAGTGGCTGGCCGGGTACCGGCGCGGGTGCTCGACGTCGGCACCGGCGAGGGTCAGCTCGCCCGGCGACTGGTCGCGCCGGCGGGGCCTGGGTGGTCGGCGTCGACCCGACGCGGGCCCAGGTGGCCGAGGCCGGCGGCGCGCGGCGGAGGCCCGGCCTACGTGCCGGCGCGACCGCGGCCGCCGCTGCCGTTCCGCCGACGGTCGTTCGACGCCGCGGTCGCCTGCCTCGTGTTCGAGCACATCGACGACCTCGACGCGCGCCATCGCCGAGGTGGCGCGGGTGCTGGCGCCCGGCGGGCGCTTCGTGCTCTTCCTCAACCACCCGCTGCTGCAGACCCCGGGCAGCGGCTGGATCGACGACCAGATCCTCGACCCGCCCGAGCAGTACTGGCGCATCGGCCCGTACCTCACCGAGGCGTCGACGATCGAGCAGGTCGAGTCCGGGCGTGTTCATCCGCTTCGTGCACCGGCCGCTGAGCCGCTACGTCAACGCCATGGCCGAGCGCCGGGCTGGTCCTCGAGCGCATGGTCGAGCCGGCGCCGCCGCCCGGCTTCCTGGCCCGGGCGCAGCGAGTACGCCGACGCCGCCACCATCCCGCGGCTCCTCGTCCTGGTGGCCGCCAAGCGTTAGCCCGCAGACGCCGACCGGGTCGATCTCTGTGATCGACGTCCCCGTGTCGAACGCGGCGAGCGCATCCGAACCGAGCCAGCCGGCCCAGGCGATGAGTCGGCTCGGCCCGGTGGCCACCAGTACGCTCGCGAGGTGAACGAGTTCATCGTGATCACCGGGTTGTCCGGCGCGGGTCGGTCGCAGGCCGCGGACATCCTCGAGGATCTCGGCTGGTTCGTGATCGACAACCTGCCGCCGCCGCTCATCCCGAAGGTGTCCGAGCTGGCCAGCTCGCCCGGGTCGAGCATCTCGCCGGGTCGTCCTGGTGGTCGGCACGGGCCGTACCACGACGAGGTGCTCCCGGCCCTCGCAGATGCTGGCGGCGCAGGGCGTGCGGCTGCGCATCGTGTTCCTCGAGGCGTCGACCGACGTGCTCGTCCGCCGCTACGAGAGCACCCGTCGCCGCCACCCGCTCGGCCGGCGACCGCAGCCTGGCCGAGGCCATCGAGGCCGAGCGGCGGCTGCTGCGAGCCGGCCAAGGGCGAGGCCGACGTCGTCGTCGACACCTCCGACCTCAACGTCCACCAGCTGCGGGCCGCGCATGCTCGACCTCTTCGGCGACGACGCCCCCGAGACCGGCATGCAGACGACCATCGTGTCGTTCGGCTACAAGCACGGGCTGCCGCTCGACACCGACCTCGTGATCGACTGCCGGTTCCTGCCCAACCCGCACTGGGTCGAGCGAACTGCGGCCGATCTCACCGGCCTGGACGACGCCGGTCCGCGACTACGTGCTGGGCCAGGCGGTGTCGGACCAGTTCCTCGACGAGCTCACCTCGCTGCTCGAGTTGCTGCTGCCGGCCTACGTGAGCGAGGGCAAGAGCTACCTGACGCTGGCCCTCGGCTGCACCGGCGGCCGCCACCGCTCGGTCGCCATCGCCGAGGAGATGGCGCGGCGGCTGCGCCAACGGGGCTACGAGCCCAAGGTGTCCCACCGCGACATCGACCGATGAGCCGACAGGCCGGTCACTTCGGGTTGGACGACAGGTCGTAGAGGTAGAGGCTCACGCCTGGCTCGTCGTAGCGCTCGAGCCTGCGGCCGAGCGAGTCGAGCACCGCGGTCACCTGTGGAGTCAGGTGACCCTCGGGTTGCCAGAACGCCGAGGTCATCACCCACACCCGGGCGCGGCCCCGCAACGGCTCGAGCTCCTGCTCGAGCGCGGCCCGGTCGTTGGGGTCGGTCCGTCCGATGATGATCCGCGCCGGGTGGAGGTGGTCGCGGTTCACGTAGTAGTCGAAGGCCGGTTCGGAGATGACGGTGGCGTAGGCGCTGTCGCCCGGGCGGATCTCCGAGGCCATCCGGGCGGCCAGAGGTCGCATCTCCTCGATCGTCGTCGGCCGGTCGAACAGCGACAGCACGCCGGACATGATGAGCCCGGGGATCACGATCACGGTGGCCGTCGCGAGCAAGGGTGTCCGGGGGCGCAGCCAGTCGGCGATGGCCACGATGCCGGCGGCGACGAACACCGCCAGGCCGGGGAGGATGAACAACATCCAGCGCTCGACGGCCGGATATTGGTAGAAGGCCGATGCCGTGACCGCCGCGCCGTAGGGGAGGGCGACGATGGCGATCACGCCTTGACGGCCCTGGCGCCAGAGCCACACGACGCCGAGCGCCATGAGCAACGTGAGGATCAGCGTCGCGCTCGGACGCCCGGTGAGCATGCTCACGATGCTCGACCAGCCTTGGGCCCAGCGGTGGAATCCGACCGAGTTGTGGGGCGGCAGTGGGAGGAAGGCATCGGGCAGGGTGCGCCGGAAGAAGGAGTTGTCGCTGATCTCGCGGGCCAGCACGAAGTAGAAGGTCGCCCACGAGGCCACCCAGCTCGTTCCGATGGCCGCCACGCGCTTGAGTCGGGTCAGGTCTCGGTCTCGGATCGGCGACCAGGCCAGCACGGCTCCGCATCCGACCAGCACGAAGACCGTCGTGTGGGAGAACCAGCACGCCACCATCCCGGCCCCGGCCACGACCAGTGCGCTCCGTCGGTCGAGGCGGGCACGGACGGCGACCGATGTGGCCACCACCAGCAGCAGGGCGACCAGCAGGTCGATGGTGTACTGCTTGACCTCGTTGCTGTACTCGGTCAGTGACACCGCGGCCGTGCACAGGGCCAGGGTGATCAGGCCGGTCCGGGCGTCCAGCTCGCGTCGGACCAGCACGAGCAACACGACGAGGGCGCCTATGCCGGCCATGAGCGGGATCAGCCGGTAGGCGAGCTCGGAGCGGCCGAGCGCGTCAGCGACGACGTGCTCGCCCACGTAGAAGCCCGGCGGCGCCGCCTGGTTGAAGACGAAGGGCTTGGCGAACCCGGTCAGGCCTCGATGCTGCAGGTTGAACACCAGCGAGGCCTCGTCGCGCCACAGAGACCGATCGAACAGGTATTCGCGGAGGCGCAGGACCGTGCCCAGGACCACCAGCGCCACACCTGCTCGAGTGGCCTGGGATGACCAGGCGCGCCCACGAACTCCCGTGCTGGCCGGGCTTTCGTGATCGGGGGATGCCGTCGCGGGGGTCCACGCCGCGGGCTCGGAGGGGTCCATGTGCTGAGCTCGCACGGAGCAACAATATTTCATCGACGGTGGCACAAACTGGCAAGAAGCCGGCGTTCCGTGGTCGGATGGAGCGTTCGCAGCGCTGGGAAAGCAACTTCAGGAGGATGCAGTTCATGACCATCCGGGTAGGCATCAACGGCTTCGGGCGCATCGGCCGGAACTTCTACCGTGCCGTGCGCGAGTCGGGCGCCGACGTCGAGATCGTGTCGGCCAACGACCTGGGCTCGGTGGCCGACATGGCCCATCTGCTGAAGTACGACTCGGTCTCGGGGCGCCTCGACGGCGACGTGCAGGCCACCGACAAGGGGATCGAGGTCGACGGCAAGCTGATCCAGATCACGGCCGAGCGCGACCCCAAGGACCTGCCCTGGGGTGAGCTCGGCGTCGATGTGGTCGTCGAGTCCACGGGCTTCTTCACCGATCGGGCCAAGGCGGCGGCCCACCTCGACGCCGGCGCCCCTCGCGTCATCATCTCGGCCCCCGCCACCGGTGCGGACGCCACGTTCGTGATCGGGGTCAACGACGACAGCTTCGATCCCGACGCCCACCTCGTCGTGTCCAACGCCTCGTGCACGACCAACTGCTTCGTCCCCATGGTCCAGGTGCTCGACCAGGCCTTCGGCGTCGAGAAGGGCCTCATGACCACGGTCCACTCCTACACCAGCGACCAGAACCTCGTCGACGGACCGCACAACGACGCCCGCCGGGCTCGCGCCGCGGCCATCAACATCATCCCGGCCTCGACGGGCGCGGCCCGGGCCACCGGCCTCGTGCTCCAGTCGCTCAACGGCAAGCTCGACGGCACGTCGATGCGGGTGCCGACGCCCGACGGTTCGATCACCGACTTCGTCGGCGTGCTCAAGCGCGACGTGACCGTCGACGAGATCAACACGGCCTTCAGCGATGCCGCGACCAACGGGCCGCTGTCCGACGTGCTCGTCTACAGCGAGGCACCTCTCGTGTCGAGCGACATCGTCGGCTCGCCTGCGTCGTGCACGTTCGACTCGAAGCTGACCATGGCCATGGGCAACCTGGTCAAGGTCCTCGGCTGGTACGACAACGAGTGGGGCTATTCGAACCGCTTGGTCGATCTGGTCAAGATCGTCGGCGCCGCCAACCAGTGACGGTCCCTGGGCTCGAGGACCTCGGCCCGATCGACGGTCGACGGGTCCTGCTGCGCGCCGACTTCAACGTCCCCATCGAGGACGGTCGCATCACCGACGACCTGCGCATCCGGGCGGCCCTCCCCACCATCGAGTGGCTCCAGGGCCAGGGCGCGACGGTCACGGCCTGCACCCACCTGGGCCGGCCCAAGGGCGCGCCCGACCTCCGATACTCGGTCGAGCCGGTGCGCCAGCGGTTGGCCGAGTTGGCGCCGGGCGTCGAGCTGCTCGAGAACCTGCGGTTCGATCCGGGGGAGACGGCCAACGATCCGGCCTTCGTCCAGCAGCTGATCAAGGGCCAGGACGCCTACGTCAACGACGCCTTCGGCGCGTCGCACCGCGCGCACGCGTCGATCGTCGGGCCGCCCCAGTTCCTGCCCAGCGCCGCCGGGCGGCTCCTCGAGCGCGAGGTCGAGGTGCTGCTGCCGCTGCGGGATGACCCGCGTCGGCCGTTCGTGGTCGTGCTGGGTGGGTCGAAGGTGAGCGACAAGCTCGGGGTGATCGGCGCGCTGCTCGACGTGGCCGATCGGTTGATCATCGGCGGCGGCATGTGCTTCACCTTCCTGGCCGCCCAGGGTCATCGCGTGGGATCCAGCCTGCTCGAGCCGGACCAGATCGAAGCCTGCCAGCGGCTGCTCGAGTCCGGCGCGCCCATCACGGTCCCTCACGACATCACGGCCCTCGGGCCCGGCGGCCAGATCGGCGATCCGTCGGCGGGCGGGGAGGTGCGCCAGATGGGCGTCGAGATCCCCGACGGCTGGATGGGCCTCGACATCGGACCCGGTTCGGCGGCCGAGTTCACCGACCTGATCGGCGCGGCGCGCACCGTGTTCTGGAACGGGCCGATGGGCGTGTTCGAGGATCCGCGGTTCGCCGCCGGAACGCGCACCGTGGCCGAGGCCATGGCCGAGTCGCGCGCCTTCACCGTCGTCGGCGGCGGCGACAGCGCGGCGGCGTTGGCCGCCTTCGATCTGCAGAGCGACGTCGATCACGTGTCCACCGGTGGGGGAGCGTCGCTCGAACTGCTCGAGCAGGGCGATCTCCCCGGCCTCGAAGCTCTGCGAGGAGCCCCCAATGCCTGACGAGCGTCAGCCGCTGATCAGCGGCAACTGGAAGATGAACCTGAACCACTGGGACACGGTGGCCATGCTCGACAAGCTGCGGTACCTGGTGTCCGACGCCGACCTGGCCGAGGTCGAGGTGTCGGTTCATCCGCCCTTCACCGACATCCGCAGCGCCCAGACCTTGCTCGAGTCCGAGAAGGTCGACATCGCTCTCGGCGCCCAGAACTGCCACTGGGAGGACAGCGGTGCCTACACCGGCGAGGTGTCCCCGGCCTTCCTCGCCAAGCTCAACGTCACGTACGTGATCGTCGGTCACTCCGAGCGGCGCGAGCTGTTCGGCGACACCGACGACTGGGTCAGCCTCAAGCTGCGCGCCGTGCTCAAGCACGCGCATGGTCCCGATCCTGTGCGTGGGCGAGACGCTCGAGGAGCGCGAGGCCGACTCGACCGAGGCCAAGGTGACGGGCCAGGTGCGGGCCGGGCTCCAAGGGGTCAAGGCCGACCAGGTGGCCGGCCTGGTCATCGCCTACGAACCCATCTGGGCCATCGGCACGGGCCGGACGGCCACGGCCGAGGACGCCCAGACCGTGTGCGCGTCGATCCGCGCCACGGTGGCCGATGTGGCCGGGGCCGACGCCGCCGCCGCGGTGCGCATCCAGTACGGCGGCTCGGTGAAGCCCGACAACGCCGCCGAGCTGATGGGCCAGGCCGACATCGACGGGGCGCTGGTCGGTGGCGCCAGTCTGGATCCCGACGTGTTCGCCCAGGTCGTGCGCTACCGACACGGCTAGCTTGGTCCCTCGCCCCCGACCCGGGAGATGGGTGTGAGCCGACGCCAGGAGACCACGCGCGTGTGGCTCCTGCTGGTTGTCGTCGGCACCCTCCTGGTCGGGGCCTGCTCGAGCTCGGGTTCGAGCGCGGGCGACAAGAAGCCGACCACGCAGTCGTCGTCGGCGCCCTCGGGATCGATCGTGGTCGGCGCCGATCAGACGTTCCAGTGCGCTGATTGGATCGACGCCTGTGCCACGTCGAGCTGGGGACGGTGGACGCTCGAGGTCTCGACGATGCCGCGGGCCTTCGATCCGATCAAGCAGGACGGCGGCAGCTACACCTACGTGCCCAACGTGCTGTTGGCCGGCGCACCCAAGTTGGTCACGACGCCCAAGCAGATCGTCACGTACCGCATCAACCCCAAGGCGGTCTGGAGCGACGGGACGCCCATCACCTCGGCCGACTTCAAGTACACCTGGGAGCAGATCGCGTTCGGTCCGAACATCTACGACCGCAGCGGCTACGCCAACATCGAGTCGATCGACGCGACCGATCCGCACACGGCAGTCGTCACCTTCGCCAGGGCGTACCCCGTGTGGCAGTCGCTGTTCGGCGGTCGGTACGGCCTGTTCCCGTCCCACATCCTGCAGGGCAAGGATCGGCACGCGCTGATGAAGGACGGCTACTCGTGGTCGGGCGGGCCGTGGGTCATGAAGTCGTGGGACAAGAGCGCGTCACTCGTGCTCGAGGCCAACCCCAAGTGGTACGGACCCGACAAGCCCACCATCAAGCAGGTGACCTTCGAGTTCTTCGGTACGACGCCCTCTGAGTTCGAGGCGTTCAAGTCGGGCGAGGTGCTGGCCATCAGTCCTCAGCCCGAGCCCGATGTCGTCGCTCAGATCGCGACGGGACTGCCCGACACCAACTCGACCTACGACTCCGACACCGGCAGCTACGAGGCACTGTGGATGAACAACGCCTCGGCCCCGCTCGACGACCCGGTCGTGCGCCGAGCCATCAGCTACGCCATCGACCGTCCGCTGATCGTGCGGCGGCTGTTCGGCAAGGTGGGGATGAACCGACCGCTGCAGGTGCTCAACGCGCCGATCGTGGCCTCGTTCTCGGACACCCAGGCCTTCAGCCAGTACGACCACGACCTGGACAAGGCCAACTCGCTGCTCACCGGCGACGGGTGGGTCAAGGACGCCAACGGCATCTACGCCAAGAACGGCAACGAGCTGGTCCTGGCGCTGACCACGACCGAGAACGACGCCCGCCGCCAGATGACCGAGCTCATCGTGCAGCAGTCGCTGACCGCCATCGGGATCAAGACGACGGTCACCAACCAGTCGAGCAACGACCTGTTCGCCACGACCCTGCCCAACGGCGCCTTCCAACTGGCCATCTACACGCAGGATCTCACGAGCCTCGATCCTGGCCGCTGCTTCGAGTTCTGCACGTCGAGCATCCCGAGCGGCGCCAACAACCTGGTCGGGCAGAACTACACCCGCACGAGCGTGGCCCCGCTCGACAGCGCCCTCCAGACGGTCGACAACAGCCTCGACGACAAGTTCCGGACCCAGTCCAACAAGCAGGCCGACCGCCTCACGGCCCAGAACGCCGTGAGCCTGCCGCTGGACCAGCTCGTGAACCTCGGGCTCTGGAGCAAGAAGATCGACGGACCCGTGTCCTACAACGCCTTGCTGGGCCTGTTCTGGAACATGCAGGACTGGACCCTGAAGTCGTCCTGAGGGGGTCGGGCTGGTAGTCTCGACCGGTTCGCGTCCGCCGGTTCCAGTCCTCCGGGAGCAGCTGTGCTCATCTTCGTCCTCACCGTGCACGTGGCCGTGTGCGGCTCGCTGATCTTCCTGGTGCTGCTGCACAGCGGCAAGGGCGGCGGGCTGTCGGACATGTTCGGTGGGGGACTGGGCGCCTCGGCGGCCGGCTCGACGGTCGTCGAGAAGAACCTCGACCGGCTCACGCTGATCGCGGCGCTGCTCTTCACGATCACGTCGATCTCACTCGCCTTCTTGATGGACAAGTGACGGCCGCAGGTCACTGACCTGCGACTTCAGCCGACCTCGAGGGTGTCGAACGGCGGCGGTCCGAGGAGCTCGATGCCGCCGTTCTCTTTCGCCGACGCCTGCACGCGTGCGATGTCCACCTTGGTCGGACGTGTCGTCGGTCGCCGGCTCGCTGGCGCCGCGGTAGAACTCCTGGCCGATGCCGGGCGTCTTCAGGGTGAGCAGCCGGGCCTGGTCGGAGACGACGAGGAAGGCGTGCGCGACACCCCTCGGCACGAACGACATGCCGCCGGTGCCGACTCGACTCTCTTGGCCGTCGACGTTGACGACGATCTCGCCCTCGAGCACGTAGATCGTCTCATCGGATTCGGGGTGGCGATGCAGTGGGGTGGTCTTGCCCTTCGACAGGGCGTCTTCGAACAGGAAGAACGCGCCGTCGGTTTCTTCGGCCATGAGCTTCCACGTGTGCAGGCCCCCTCCGAGGAACGCCTGCTTGTCGCCTTCGCCGTTGGCTCGGATGATCGGAACTGGTGCGCCCATCTGGAATCGCCTACTCTCCGGTTCGTGGGACTCATGTCCCATGACCAACGTACGGTACCATCATGGGCATGTCAATCCCATATGAGCTCAACGGCCGCATCGACCAGAAGCGACGCACCCGCGACGCACTCGTCGCCGCCGCCCGCGAGCTCGTGGCCAACGGCGAGACACCCACGGTCGAAGCGGCCGCAGAAGCGGCGTCGATCTCTCGCACCACCGCCTACCGGTACTTCCCGAATCGACGTGCCCTCTTGGTCGCGGCCCACCCGGAGACGGGTGCCGTGTCCCTGCTCCCCGACAACGCCCCCGACGACGTGGCGGCTCGACTCGACCTGGTCGATCGATCGGTTCACGCGCTCGAACGTCGAGAACGAGCCGCAACAACGCACGATGCTACGACTGTCGCTCGAAGCCGACCCGGTCGAGCGGGCCCGACTGCCGTTGCGGCAAGGACGGGCGATCAAGTGGATCGAGGAAGCGCTGGCGCCGCTCCGCCCCGAGATGTCCGACGACGCGGTTCACCGCCTCGCCATCGCGATACGAAGCGCGACCGGGATCGAAGCGCTGGCATGGCTGACCGATGTCGCCGGACTCTCGCGCCCGGAAGCCAGGAAGCTGATGCGGTGGTCCGCCCAGGCGATGCTGCAGTCGGCGTTGGCCGAGGTCGATGGCGCAAAGGACGAGTAGGCAACGGGGCGTCGAGAGGACCCGCTCGTTCTCCGGCCGACGGGGCCTCCGCGCCCTCCGAAGGCCCCGTCGTCGCCGCCCAGTGTCACTGTGACCGTGGCACCGCCGCCGGCTCCGATTTCGAAGCGATGACGAGTCCCGTTCCCGTCATCTGGCCGACTCCCCGGTGGGAGCCCGACGCTGCCCGGTCGGGGAGGACGGTACGGGTGCACCGCCCAGGTGCGTCAAGGCCGCAACCTGGGGGTGCGCTATGTGACCTCGGTCACGGCTCTGGAGCGGCGGCGAGCCCCTCGGCTCGGGCCCCGGCCGCCTTGTCCCAGGGTGCTCGCTTCAGTACCGTGCCCGGATGCCGGAACTGCTCGTGTCGCTCGCCGCGACGCTCGAAGACCGACTTCGGGACCTGGAAGAACCGATGGCCAATGTCTTGCAGCGCGCCATTGACGTTCAGGCGCTCGGGGCGAACGGGGACGTCGACGCCGTGCTCGACTACCTGCTCGACGAGTCGGAAGAGAGCACGTCATCCGACGCCTCGACGTGCTATCGCACCAACTTGGCCACCGCGATCGACCGGTACGAGGTGACGATGCGCCAGTTTCGAACCGAGTTCATCGCCTGCCTGGTCGACACGAGAGGGATGTCGCTGACCGCCGCGGCCAAGACGTTGGGCATCACCCGCCAAGCGGCGACCCGCCTCTACGAGGATGCGCCGAGTCGGACGGGCCGTCGCGAGCTGGTCACCCCGACCTGACACCCCGAAGGTAGGCCCTCGAGCGGCACCGCGCGTTCATGAGGCCGCGATCGGACCGGCGTCAGGCCCCACCGAAGGGGGTCGGCGGCAAGAGGTCGGTGAGGGCCCAGGAGGCAGGAAGAGGGTCACACCGCCTTGATCGAGGGCGGCGTCGCGCCGATAAGACGTGGGTGACACTGCCGATGCGCCGCACCGCGGCGATCCTCACCATCGCGGCCCTGGTTGTGGCTGGTTGTTCGAGCGGGTCGAAGGACAAGACGGTGGCGGTGCCTCATGCTGGGGGAACCCTGCGGCTGGCCGTGGTCGGCCTCGACAGCCTCGATCCGGGCACGTTGGTCCCCACCAACCAGGCCGACATCGTGGCGGTGAACCTGCTGGCCCGGGGACTGACCGCGATCGAACCGGCGCACAACCGGGTGGTGCCGGCGCTGGCGACGAAGTGGTCGAGCAACGCCCCCGCCGCATCGACGACGACCAGTGCCAAGTCGGCGACCTCGAGCACGGGCGGCGCCGCGAGCCCGGCCGGCCCGGCGGTGGTCGGGACCACTTGGACCTTCACCCTGGATCCGGCCGCTCGGTTCTCGGATGGGAGTGCGGTCACGCCGGCGTCGGTGATCTCGTCGCTGACCGCTGTGGCCAGGGGCGGGAACACCACCCTGGCCGGGGCCCGCCTCGACGTCATCAAGGGCTACGCCGAGCTCGTCGCCGGACGGACCAAGACGCTGTCGGGCCTGCGGGCCGGGTCCGGGACCGTCGAGATCACCACGACCGCGCCCGACGCCGAGTTGCCGATGCTGTTGGGCTCGCCCGTCTATGCCGTGGTCAAGGGGGGCTCCTCCAAATCCTCGTCGCCCACGACCTCGACGAGCGCGGCAGCGGCGCCCTCGACCTCCGCCGGCGCCTCGTCGACCACGACCAAGCCGGCCAAGCTGGCGGCGCCGATCGGGTCGGGACCGTTCATGCTCAAATCCGATGACGGCACCACGCTTCGCCTGATCCGCACCTCGACCTCGACGGCCGAGCTCGACGAAGTCGATCTGATCCGCAAGGCGACCACGGCTGACGCCATCGGCGCCGTGAAGGCGGGCCGAGCCGATTGGGCCGAAGCCCCTCCTGCTGACTCAGCGACGCTCGTCGGGGGTGGCATCGCCACGGTGGTGCGGAGCCCCCTGGGCGCCGAGGAGTTCTTCGGCATGAACCTGGCCAGCCCGACCTTCGCCAACCCGGCGCTGCGGCAGGCCATCGTCAAGTCGATCGATCCGAAGAGCATCGTCAACCAGGCGCTGCCCGGCCTCGAGGTGAGCGCCGGCGTGGTCCCCAACGGGGTGCCGGGCGCGGTGGCCGATCCGTGCGGCGCCACCTGCACCTTCGACCCGGCCGCGGCCAAGGCTCTGTTGGCGCAGGCCTATCCCACCGGAGGGATCCCGCAGGTCGAGATCGACACCGACAACGATCCCGCCGACATCACCCTGGCCAACACGGTCGCCTTCCAACTGGGCACCGTCGGCATCCCGATCCTGGTCAAGACGTTCACGTTTGCCGAGTACCAGACGTTCATCACGTCGGGCCGCCAGCAGCTGTTCCGGACGGGTTGGGTCGGGTTGTCGCCGTCGGCCGGCGCCTACCTCGGACCGCTGTTCCGGTCGAACTCGCTCGACAACTCCACGGCGTTCAAGTCGGCCGCCGTCGACGCCGGTCTGGCGGCGGCCCAGGGCACGGCCAGCGACACCAAGCGGCTCGCCGACTACGAGGCCTTGCAGACCCAGATCATGGGCCAGGTGCCGATCGTGCCGTTGGCGTCGTTCAACCAGGTCGTGGCCCTTTCGAAGCGGGTGCAGCACTACGCCGCCCGCCTCGACGGCACCTTCGACGTCGACCGCGTCGAGGTGCAGGGGGCGGCCGGCTAGCGGATCGACGGACAGCTACGGGGTTCGGAAGGGGTACCCGGTCGCGCTAGGGTTGCTCTTCGCACCAGGGGACCGGGAGGCCCCAGGGCAAGCCACGTCGGAGTGGCGGAATAGGCAGACGCGCCAGCTTGAGGGGCTGGTGCCCGCAAGGGCGTGGGGGTTCAAGTCCCCCCTCCGACACGACAAAGACGCTGCTCATGGGCCCCGGACCCGTCTACCGCGGCTATTGCAAACGGAACTGCTCACGGCCGAGCACCGAGGCCACGGATTCGGCCGCCTCGGTCTGCATGGAGTCAGATGGCCTCGGCCCCTGACTCGATGTCCGCCCGGGGATCGTCTTCATCACGAAGGTCTGGCGTCTCACAGGACTAGGGCTCACGCACCTGCGAGGAAGCGATGGGGACGCTTGCACCGTCGGTCACGATGTCGAGCCGGGTCGAGCGATGCGTGTGAGCGAGTCAGTCGCGTCGACGTGAACCTACGCCTCGACGTCGCGGTTCTCGGGGACGAACTGGGACGTCACGAAGCTCGCGCCCTGCGGGTCCTCGATGACGCTCTGGCGGCTCCACGGCGCATCGTGCGGCTTGGTCACGATCGTGGCGCCGAGTCGCTGGGCCTTCGTCACGGCCGCATCGACATCGTCGACACCGAAGGTGACCGTCCAGTGCGCAGGCGCCGAGTCGCCGCCGGCCATGGGCTCGACGGCCGCGACCACGTCGATGAATCCATCGGGTGCGCCCATCTCGGCCATCTGCTTCCGAAGTCCTGGTGTGGACTCCTCGAGGTGGTTGCCGTACCCGGGCAGCGTCCACATGATCCCGGAAGGCAACGTCAGCGCCTTCCACCCGAACACCGCGCCGTAGAAGTCCTCGGCCTGCTTCAGGTCGGCGGTCACGAGGTTGTTGAAGTTCACCGAGCCGTGCTCGTTGACGATCTGCGACCCCCGGTTGGCCTTGGCCTGCCAGAGCATGAACGTGGCCCCTTCGGGGTCGGTGACCACGGCCATCCGGCCGGCATCCATCACGTCCATCGGCTCGGTCGCCTCTCCACCGGCCTTTCTGGCCAGGGCCACGATGGCGTTGACGTCGTCGACCCAGATGTAGGTGTTCCACGTCGCCTGCGCGGGCGCGCCGTCGGGCAGCGGGCCCACCGCGCCGACATCACCCCCGCGGATGCGACCGATGAAGTAGCTGGCGCCGGCTCCCTCCGGCATCACGTCCTCGACCTCCCACCCGAACAGATCGCCGTAGAAGCCGGCCGCGGCCTTCGGGTCGGGTTGGCTCGAGTCGACCCAACAGGGCACGCCGGGGATGTAGCCGTCGCGTTCAGGCATGTCGATTCCTCCAGTACTCGGATGACGTACACGTACCCCAGGACCGTACGCGGCAAAACCGGTCATGGAGCGACCGGTTTGTGCCCTTTCTGGCGGGGGCAGGTCAAGGAGCGAGCCCGGTTCGCGACGATGCGCATCAGCCACGTCTGCAGCGACGACCGACCCTCGAAGCGATGGATGCCTCGCACGACCACCATCCACGTGTCCTGGACCACCTCCTCGGCGGCCGCGTCGGGCACGAAGGTCGAGGCCAACCGCACCATCGCCTCGTGATGCCGGGAGACGAGGGTGATGAAGGCGCGGTCGTCGCCGGCACGGAGGCGATCGACGAGCTCCCGCAGATGCCCTCCGACACGAACCCCAGTGTGCCCCTCCGGCTGGAGGGGCACATGTGGATTCAACTTCCGCAACGAGCGCGGCTCAGACTCGGGCGGGCTTGCGCCACATCTCGCGGTCGAAGACGACCAGCGCAAGGGCAACCACGCACCATCCGGCGGTGTAGAGCACCGCGAACCGCGTCCCGCTGGCTCCGACGAACCCGTCCTTCCCGATGAAGGCGCCGGCGAGCACACCCTCGGCGGCGTGCGCAACGATCGTCATGAACACGCTGCCGCGGGTGTGGTTGAAGATCCAGGAGTAGAAGAAGGTC
This sequence comes from uncultured Microthrixaceae bacterium, assembly GCA_963734965.1. GTDB lineage: Bacteria > Actinomycetota > Acidimicrobiia > Acidimicrobiales > Acidimicrobilacustridaceae > UBA4742. The sequence continues at coordinate 1,630,714 of CAVTJK010000003.1, forward strand.
ACGGCCACGGTCGCAACGAGGAACATCGGCGAGAAGTGCTCCTCGGTGAGGAAGATGAGCGGCAGGTGCCAGAGGGCGACGACGATCCCGAGGATCAGCGTGGATACCAGCGGTGAACGTTCGGCTTGCAGCCGCGGCAGCGCGAAGCCGCGCCACCCGGGCTCTTCGCCGATGGGGGCGAAGAGGGGCACGACGAGGCGCATCGCGAACAGGAGGACCAGCGCAGACAGCTCGATCTTGGCAAATGGGGAGTGCGACGCGCCGAGTGCCACATTGAGTCCTCCGGTCGCGAGGGCGACGCCCACGGGGATCAGGATGGCCGCGGCATACCACCGCAAGCCGACGCGCCAACGAAGCATGCGGCTCCGGAGCTCGCGGAGGCCGGCCCGGCCGTCGACCATCCCGGTGACGATGAGGGCCGCGACGAACGGTCCCGCCGCCATGAACACGCCGAACGGGACGGTTGCCCACGTTAGGGCGAAAGCGATCACGAAGAACGCGGCAAGTGGGTGACGGCGGATGAGGGCTGCCATTTCGGTGCCCTCCCGTGCTGGGCCCGGCTCGTCCGCGCGGCTCGGTATGACGGGTGAGGAGCTGTTCGACGAGATCCGCCGGCTCGATTCGGATTGGATCACTCGGGTCTTCATGGCTGCTCCCTGATGTTGACGACTTGCTCACCGTCGCAGGAACGATGACCGTGCGTAAGCGGGCAGCCTGGCGGTTTGAGGGGCCGGTTTTCTGGTACCTCGTGGCCCCGACGGGTGGTGGGCGTCAGGAGGCCCCGGAGGGCGGCGGACCTAGTACGCTCACGGCGAGCCTCCGCTGGGGACGGTTGCCTGGTGCGTGCCCGCTCGGGTGTCGTCGTGAGCGCCACGTGCGGTGGGGTCGGGAGGACGATGGTCATCACCGCGCCGCCGCTGAGTGCGACTCGCGTTCCTCGCGCGCCGCCGCCTGCCGTGCTCTGGGCTATCGCCCTCGCCGGCTGCGCCGCAGCGGGGATGGCCGTGTGGCTCGCGTTCGCAAGCGACCACGTCGCGGAGCCGGGGGTGCAGTCGGCCCTCATGGTATGGATGGTCCTCGGGTACGTCTTCGCCGGATTGGTGGCGTGGTGGCGTCGCCCTGGCCGCTTCGGGCCACTCATGGTCGCCGCGGGACTCACGATCTTCGTGTCGAGCCTCTCCTGGTCGAACGGGCCCGTGCTCTTCACCATCGGGATCGCGTTCGACCTCGTGCCCGCGGTTCTGTTCCTGCACGTGTTCCTCGCGTTCCCGACCGGTCGGCTGGGGTCCCGATTCGAGCGGGCGCTCGTCGTCGTGGGGTACGTGACGGCTTTCGGGCTTCAGCTCGTCGCGATGGTGGTCGACGGATTCGGGCCGGACAACCTGCTCGCGATCGTCTCGCTGCCCAATGTGGCGTTGTGGTTGGCGCGCGTCCAGCTTGTGGTGCTGGCCGCGGTTTCGCTCGCGGGGATCGGCGTACTTGCAGCACGGAGGCATAGCACGGGCCGGCCGCTACGCCGCTCTCTCGCGCTGCTCATCGATTCGTTCGCGCTCGGGCTCGTGATGATCGCCTTCTTGTTCCTGTCTGCCGCCTTCGGACTGGTGGAAGGGGACCCGGCATTCGAGACCATCCGCCGCGCCACCTTCTTCGTGATCGGGCTCGCGCCCATCGCGTTCCTCGTCGGGCTGCTCCATGCCCGTCTGCTGCGCTCCGGCGTTGGTGATCTCGTGCTCGAGCTGCGCGCGGATCCTGCCCCGCAGGGTCTCCGGGACGCGATGGCACGCGCGTTGCGCGACCCATCGCTCACGCTTGCTTACTGGCTGCCCAACTTCGATTGCTACGCCGATCTCGAGGGCCGGGCCGTCACCCTGCCGAGCTCGGACAACGGGCGGACGGTAACGCTGATCGAACGGGAAGGAGCGCCGGTCGCGGCGCTACTCCACGACGCGTCGCTGCGCGATGAGCCCGAATTGCTCGATTCGGTCGCCGCGGCCGCAGGCATCGCCTTCGAGAACGCCCGTTTGCAGGCCGACCTCCGAGCCCGCGTCGATGAGCTCGCTGCATCGCGAGCTCGCGTGATCGAAGCCGAGCAGAAGGAGCGGCAACGGTTGGAGCGCAACCTCCACGACGGTGCCCAGCAGCGACTCGTCGCGTTGTCACTCGACCTCGGTCGACTCGAGGAGCACGTCGGCGGCGACCCCCACGCGAAGATCCGACATCGATCAGGCGAGAGAACAGATCGCGGTGTCTCTCTCCGAGCTCCGCGACGTCGCCCGCGGGATCCATCCCGCGGTCGTGAGCGCACACGGACTCGCAATCGCGCTCGAAGAGCTCACCGCCCATGCCCCCGTCCCCCTGGCTCTGACGAGTCGAGATCGACGGACGGTTGCCCGAGCCCGTCGAGGTTGCCGCGTACTACGTCATCTGCGAGAGCATCGCCAACATCGGCAAGCATGCGCATGCCACGTCGGCCACGGTGTTCGTCGCGCGAGATGACACGCGCGACGGCGCGCCGGTCATCGTCGAGATCGTCGACGACGGCGTTGGCGGAGCCGATACCGAACGAGGGTCCGGCTTGCGGGGGCTCGCGGACCGGGTCGAGGCGCTCGGCGGCCGGCTTCGGATCTGGACGCCGCAGGGCGGCGGCACTCGCGTGAGGGCGGAGATCCCATGCGAGTCGTGATCGCCGAGGACAGCGTGCTGTTGCGGGAGGGCCTCGAGCGCCTCTTGGACGACAACGGATTCGAAGTGGTGGGCAGCTGCGACACCGCCGAGGAACTCCTGGCGATCGTGTGCGCCAGCGCACCGGATGTTGCGATCGTCGACATCCGGCTACCTCCCACCCACTCGGACGAAGGGTTGCGGGCCGCACTCGAGATCCGTGCCGACCATCCTTCCGTCGGAGTTCTCGTGCTGTCGCAGTACCTCGAGCTCGGACTCGCCCTCAAGCTGCTCGCGGAGTCTGCTGAGGGAGTCGGCTACCTGCTCAAGGACCGAATCAGTGACGTCAAGGAGTTCGTCGCATCGGTTCGGCGTGTCGCCGAAGGTGGATCGGCACTCGATCCGCTCATCGTCTCGCGGCTCGTCGCGAAACGGCGCAGCGACGACCCCCTCGCGGTCCTGACACCGCGCGAGGGCGAAGTGCTCGAGTTGATGGCCGCCGGGAACTCGAACCAGGGGATCGCCGACGCGATGGTGATCTCGCTGCGCGCCGCCGAGAAGTACGTCTCCAGCGTCTTCACCAAGCTGGACATTCCCGCGACGGGTACCGAGTCGCGGCGGGTGCTGGCCGTGTTGCTCTATCTGCGCACCTGACCCATCCGCCAAGGAGGCTAGCGGTGGCTCCAAATTCGAGAACCGGGCGGCGGCTGTGAGTGAATTGACGCTGCACCTGGACCGCGTGCTGCCCGCGCCTGCACCGCTCGTGTTCACGATGCATGCCGAGCCCGAGCAATGGGCGAAGTGGTGGGGCCCGCAGGGATTCGAGGTCCCAAGCCTCAGGAGCAGCCTGGTTGAATCGGCTCAACAGCAGCTAACCCACGGCACCGGATGCAAGTGGGGGAGCGGGGCCTAGCCGAGCAGGATCTCGTCTCGGATCGCGCCTCGACTCACGGTTCCAAACGCCCCTCCGAAGCCACTGATCGCTCGTCGTCCTCTGGGCAACTGCAGTCGCGAAGCCCTAGGCCCGGGTTCTGCGAGGTCAAAGCGGCAGCGTGTGGCGCAGTACGCCGGTTCCCTCCGAGCGCTCGGCCACGATCGTCATGAACTCGAGCGTGTCGATCTGGATCGATTCGCCACCCGATCTCGAGGTGAAGGAGCCACCAGCGGGGCCGGTCAGTTCGAGCGTGAAGGGCTCGTCGAAGTAGCTCGCCCACTCGGCGACGACATCGGACACGATCCGTCCGTCGTGCTCGGCGTCCAGGTCCATCGGGCGTTCGGTAGCTGCCGCGATGTCCATGCGGTGTGCCCACACGTCACGGGTGAAGCCCATGTCGAAGAGGTAGGTCAGTCGTTGCCGCCCAACCGGTGTGGGCAGGTTGAGCAGCGGTAGGCGGCCGATCAGCTTGGGGAGCTTGTTGCGGGCGATGCGGGCCTTCTCGGAGTTGTTGTCCCACTCGGCGATGACCTCATCGGTGCTCAAGTGCTCGCGTTCCCGGACCTGGACCTCGTTCATGCCGTCCCACCAGTGCTGCGCCCCGATCTCCTTCACGATGGGGCGGCCGGCGCGGACCTGGCGCACGAACTCGCGCGGGGAGATCTGCCCGGCCGCGGCACCAACGACGTGCGCGGCCATCGCTCTCACGTCCCATCGCTCGCAGTCGGTGCTGGCGGACCAGTCGTCGGGACCGAGACTGCGCAGCTGCTCGGCGAACTTCCGGTTCTCGACAGCGGTGATCGCCATGGCTTCGACATGGGCGATGCGATCGATCGCGGTCACGTCGACGGCGGATTTGGTCGTCATTTCGGGGCCTTTCTCGAAGTGGATTTCCTGGTGGAGGCCGAAGTGAATGCTCGTCGGTGGCGAGCGACCTCGGCGAGGTACATGTCGACCGCTCGCCGGGACAGCCGCACCCAGCGATCACCGCCGGGGTCGTTCGCGACCTGTTGGTGACCCAGGCCCGACACGAGAGCCGTGAAGATGTCGAGGTCACCGGGGTCGGACACGCCGGCGGCCGCGAGGTGCTTCTGGCTGATCGCATAGAACTCCTCGGCGGCGGCGTAGGACTCCGCCGATGGCTCGAAGCCCGGGATCGTGCGTTGGAAGAGCAACTGGTGGCGAACGCTGTCTCCGGCCGAGAAGCGGGTGACCGCCTCCACGAGCTCCACGAGCGCCTCGTGCGGGTCGTCGCGATCGGGCAGGGCTGTGACATCCTCGATCAACTGCCTGTTGCCGTCGGCGAACATCGCGTCGTAGAGCGCGAGCTTCGAGGCGAAGTAGGCGTACAGCGACGGCTGCCGGAGGCCGACCTGCGCGGCCAGATCCCGGAGCGAGATGGCCGCCAGCCCATCGCGCTGCGCGAGCGTCCAGGCCTCGGCGACGATGGTGGCCCGTTTGGCGAGGTGTCGTTCTCGGCGGCGGTCAGTCGTCGGTGCGGGAGCAGAGGTCATGCCGTCCTTTCGAAGAGGATATGGATGCCTGATCGATTATCTATCAATGATAGAAGAACGATCACTGATAGGCAAGAGGCAAAATCCTCCGGACCACCGCCCTGAGATCCACGGCCGGCGCGGGGTCAGCCGCGGGCGAGCCTCACGGCGAAGCGCTGGTAGGGACGCTTCGCTGGGGTCGCCGTCGGCCGCGGCGCCGGTCGTCTCGCAGGCTGCGCCGACCTCCTGGCCGTCACTGGCTCACGGCTGCGTCTTCACCGCGGCCACCGCGTCAGCGAGGTCGTGCGGGCCGAGCGACGGGTAGCCGTGGCCCTGTTGCACGGTCGCGCCCCACGGGAGCAGGATGGCGACGAGGGTCGACAAGTCGTCGCCCAGCGCGTCGACGATCGGCTGGCATTGCCCGTCGGTGGCGACCTCGACCGCCTCCCGCTCCGCTCGGCCCTTGTCGGTCAGCTGTCCGTCGTCGACGAGGTCCCGCGCCGCGAGGCGCTCGTAGGCGGCATCCAGATCATCGTCGGACCAGGCCCGGGTGCGGACGTAGGTGCGCATCGGCAGGCCCCAGTACGGCTCGGTGAGCAAGCCGATCTCGGTGGCGTCGAACCCGGCCGTGGTCCACGCCGCGACGTGGGCATCGCCCCGGTACTCCCTGAGCATGTCGCCGAGCCGCCACACCTCACCGAGCGGGTGGTCCGGCAGGGGCAGCGACCGTTGACCGGCGAACAGCGGCTTGCCCTCGGGTCGCAGGGGCTCGACGGCTCGCGTGAGCAGATCGCGCGCCGCGGCCAGGCCGTCGGGCGATTCGCCCAGCAGGCGGACGAGCTGGCTGATCGCGCCCTCCGTGCGAGCATCGCAGATGCTCGGCGCATCGGTGATGGTCCACCCCTGCGCCACCGTGGGCACGACGATCGCCGGGTTGAACACGCCGAAGGCAGACGCGATGACCTCGCCCGGGACCTGCCCCATCACCGACCCTCGCGAGCAGAAGTACGACGACATCTCCGGGCCGGCGACGCCGGCGAACTCGCCGGGAGAAGGCCCGAAGCCGATCGCCTCGTAGGCGGCGTGGCACTCTGGCGAGAAGTAGACCTGTCCGGTGACCGGCTCGAGTGCACCGGCCAACGATCGTGCTGGCTGCATCGCGCATCCTCTTCGCGTCGGGCGGCCGCGTCCGTGCCGCAGGCGGCCACAACTTAGCGATTGGTAGGTTCGACGGGTGCACCAGGGAGCGGGCGTCGCCGGTTGATGGTTGGATGCACAGGGGCGACAAAGGGGAAGATGTGACCTACTCCGAGATCCGCTACGAGACCGACGGCGACGTCGGCGTGATCACGATCGATCGACCCGAGGCGCACAACGCCCTCACCCACACCACGTATGCCGAACTGCAGGACGCCGTCGAGTCCACGAAGGCCCGCTGCCTGGTGATCACCGGTGCCGACCCGGCCTTCTGCTCCGGCGACGACGTCAAGCAGGTCATGAAGGCGGCCGGCGAGCAGGTGTCGCAGAGCCTGCGCGCCGAACCCCGGCTCACTCCCGCGGCCGGCGCGCTCCTCTCGACGGACGTTCCCGTGATCGCCGCGGTCAACGGCGCAGCCGTCGGGTGGGGCATGGAGCTGGCGATCATGGCCGACATCCGCGTCCTCTCCGAGAAGGCCAAGCTCGGCGAGCTGTTCGTGAAGCGGGGTCTGTGTTGCGACGTGCCCGGGCTCGGTCGGCTCGCGGAGCTGGTCGGTCGGGAGGCGGCGGCCGAACTGCTCTTCACCGGACGCATCGTCTCGGCCGACGAGGCCAAGGAGCTCGGCCTGACCCGCCGTGTCGTGCCCCACGACGAGCTGCTGTCGACGACGATGACCCTGGCGCACGAGATCGCGGCCAACCCCCCACTGGCGGTCCAGCGCATCAAGCAGGGGCTTCGTCGCGCCCTCGACCCTGATTGGGAGGATCTCGGGCGGTGGGTCAGCGCGAGCCTGGGACAGCTCTTCCTCACCGAGGACCACCGCGAGGGCGTGGCGTCGTTCCTCGAGAAGCGCGAGCCGCGCTACGTGGGTCGATGAGCGACCTCGACCTCGACTCGCTCGGCCGCTGGCTCGCCGACCACCTCGGGGTCGAGGGCGCCATCCAGCACGAGGTCATCAGCGGCGGCGCGTCGAACCTCACCATCGGGGTGACCGTGGGCGCCGAAGAGCTCGTCGTCCGCCGACCGCCTGTGGGCGCGTTCCTGCCGTCGGCCAACGACGTGTCGCGGGAGTACCAATACCTCTCGGCGCTCCAGGGCAGCGCGGTGCCGGTGCCCGACGTGCTCGGCTTCTGCGACGACGTCGACGTGATCGGCGCCCCGTTCTACGTGATGCGTCGGCTGCACGGCATCGTTCCGCACGAGCCCAGCGCCCTGGCCCACCTCACCTCGGAGGAGGGCCGTGCGGTCAGCGAGCGGTTCGTCGACGTGCTGCGCCTGATCCACGAGGTCGACATCGACGCGGTGGGTCTGGGCGGGGCCGCCAAGCGCACGGGCTATCTCGAACGCCAGGTGACCCGGTGGACCGACCAGTGGCACCGGGCCAAGGAAGCGGACGCGCCGGTCATCGACGAGCTCGCGGTGCGGCTGCACGATCGCCTCCCACCGTCGGGCCCGGCCACGATCGTGCACGGCGACTACCGCCTCGGCAACGTGATGATCGCCGATCCCGGCAGCGCCATCGTCGGCGTCTTCGACTGGGAGATGGCGACGCTGGGGGATCCCCTCGCCGACGTCGGGTACACGCTGCTGTGGTGGGGGACGAGCGACCGGCCCCCGATCAACCCGAGCCAACTGGTCGCCGATCTCCCGGGGTTCCTCACCACCGACGAGCTGGTGGCCCGCTACGGCGCCGACCCGGACGCGGTCACCTTCCACCTCGTGCTCGCCGCGTTCAAGCTGACGATCATCGGTGAAGGCAACCGCGCCCGCGCCAGGGCCCTCGGTCAGGCAGTGCCCGACTCCGTCTCCGGGCTGCCACTGGCCGAGTGGGCCCTCGCCCGATTCGATGCCCGCTGAGGCCGGGACCGCATGGCGATGTGCCGCTCGTGCCGCTCGCCCTGCGAGAACCGCGTCGCGAGGAACAGGCCGACGTAGCCGATCGCCTCGTCCCCGTTCCCGGCGTCAGGCCAGCTTCTCTCTGGCTGGAGGCCAGTGTGGTTCGGACGGCGGTGTTCGCCAGCCAAGGGCCGAGGCGTGGTCGATCAGAGTCCGGGTGGCGCGAGCAACCATCGGCCGGGTGTCATCGGCGCGGTGAAGTAGCGCCCAGGCCCAGAGGGGCACCGGGGATCGGACAGGCCGGCGGGTCAACGTCGGCGGCATCGGCGCCGAGTGGCGCTTCGGCGACTCGAGCACCGGCCGCCGCAAGCGGGCCACGTGGTCGAAGAATGCAGGCCCGGTGATACCGCCGTCGTCGATCTTGGTCACTGACGCCTGGTTGGCCTTCGCGAACGCAGAGGCGTAGCGGTTCCATGACCACCACGACGCTTCGTCAACATCGACGAGCACCGTGATCTCGGCTGCCGGCACGCTCTCGTGACGAGTCGCCCGATGGGCGCGTGGCATGACGGCCTCCAGGCTCTCGTACCACAAGAGGTGGGCGGTCAAGTTGTGCCGTTCGATGTCGGCCTCCTCAATCCAGGCGATGGCCAGGTCGAGGCTGCCTTCGGCCACCCGTGCCGCTTGGGTGTGTGACGGTAGGACCCATTCGTCGACACGGACCCGGAGGTCGGGCATTGCTGCTGCCTCCGGGGGAAGCCAACTGACATAGCCCAGTCGCAGAGGTAGCTCTCCGCCTCCGTTGCGGGCCCGATCGATCGCCCGTGCAGCGGCGCCCAACACCTCTCGAGCATCGGTCAGGAACTGGCTGCCGGCGGGCGTCAATTCGACGTGTCGGCGGTCGCGGACGAGGAGCTGGGTCCCAAGCTCACGTTCGAGGTTGCTGATCTGCTGAGAGAGCGACGGTCCAGCAAGGTGAAGCCGCTCTGCGGCCCGACCGAAATGCAGTTCCTCGGCGACGGCGACGAAGTAGGTCAGCTGCCGGAGTTCCACGCGGTCGATGGTACCTGACCTGGGGTGATAGGCGGGGCCTACCACAGTTTGGTGATAAGTCGTGGACCCAGGTCGAGGACAAGGGTTGACTCGAACTCAGGATCTTCGCTTGCGAAGCAGAGCGACGAAGGTGAGTTCCCGACCCGAGCGACGGCATTCGGATTGCGACGCGTCGCCACCACCAAACCAAAGAAAGCAAGAGGCAGCCATGAGCCACACCGAAGTCTCCACCGTCACCGGCGAGACGAGCGTTCGCGGTGTCACCATGAAGCTCGAAATCGACGTCATCCCCGTGTCCGACGTGGACCGAGCCAAGGGGTTCTACCAGCGACTGGGTTGGAGGCTCGACGATGACGTCGCGCCGCTCGACGGGCTACGCATCGTCCAGTTCACACCCCCAGGCTCGGCGACCTCGATCACGTTCGGCAACGGACTCACAACGGCCGCGCCGGGCTCGGCCGAGGCCGGGCTCACCGTCTCCGACATCGAGGCAGCCCACGACGGACTCGTCGGCCGTGGCATCGATGTGAGTGACGTGTGGCACGGGCCGCCCTTCCCTCGCGAGGCGCGGCAACCCGGCCCGGACCCCGAGCGCACCAGCTACGGGTCTTTCTGCTCCTTCAACGATCCCGACGGCAATCTGTGGCTCGTCCAAGAGGTCACCACTCGGCGCCCAGGCCGGATCGACCCCACGGAAACGGCGTTCGCGTCCGCGGACGACCTGGAAAACGCGCTTTGGCGTGCCGAGGCCGCCCATGTCGAGCACGAGAAGCGCACGGGGCGTTCGCACCTCCTTCACCGCTCGAGCCAGGACGAGAACTGGCCAGCTTGGTACGCCTCCTACATGGTGGCCGAGCAGGCCGGGAGTGAACTGCCGGCGTAACCATTTCGCGCCCGCCCGGAGCTGTCGCTGGTGTGGCCCGCCGGGCGCATCCTCATGCTCGAACCCGCGTTGAGCGGGATCCCAGAAATGGAGCGAAGCAATGCCTTCTCTCACCGTCGCCACCGAGCTCACGTTCCTCAGTGCGAGGACCAGGTGATCGCCCGCGTCGGAGTCAGCGGCGGAACGACGGAGCGCGACGTGACCATCGTCGAAGCGGCGATGAGGTAGGTCATGGAATTCCTGGTCGGCTTTGCGCTCGACATTCCGGCGGGAACCCCGAAGTCGGAGATCAGCGATCGCGAGAGCGCGGAAGCAGCGGCCACAGCCAGGTTGGCCGACGAAGGGCATCTTGTCCGAGTCTGGGGTTCGGGCGCACAGGGCCAGACCTCGATCATTGGCCTGTACCGCGCCGACAGCGAAGCCCAGCTCGATGGGCTGCTCAGTGCCTTACCGCTCGCCGGTTGGCTGCACGTGACCGTCACACCGCTCGAGGCCCATCCCAACGACCCGGCGGCGCGACAGCCAGCCGGCAGGAATCAGCTTCCCGAACCGTGCCTCTCCCTCATGTACCGCTTGGACGCCACTCTCGCCCAACCCCTCGATGTCGGCGACACCGCCCAAGGTCACCGGCGCATCGTGGCCCTGAGCGGCGGCACCTTCACGGGTCCTGCGCTCAATGGGAAGCTGCTCCCCGGCGCCAGCGCCGATTGGCAGATCGTCCTGGGCGATGGCACCACGCTCGGCGACATCCGATACACACTGCAGACCGACGGCGGTGATCTGCTGTACGTCCAATCACGAAGTGTCCGACACGGCCCCGCCGACGTACTCGCACGTCTCGGCCACGGCGAGGAGGTCGACGCCAGCCGGTACACCTTCCGTACCGCGACGCAGATCGAGACCGCCGCCCCCGACCTCGACTGGCTGAACAAAGGCGTCTTCGTCAGCGTCGGCGGTCGACGGTCCGGAGGCGTGACCTACGAGACCTACCTCGTCGCATGAGCCCGGCACTTCCGCCTGTCTGACTGAGCTAGTCCTCTTCGTTCCCGTCTGGCTCGTGGGAGATGACGAGCTGCCAGGAGTTGCTGAGGGCGATCGCGAGCAGGAGGAGAACGCCCGAGCCGAGCACCGCCGAGTAGTCCCGGGGATCGCCGTCGAGCGCTCGCACGGCTCCGCCGGCCGCGATCACGAGGAGGCCGGCGTGGTAGGCGATGGCGCGTGGGTAGTTGAGGCGATGGACTCGTATCGCCGCGAGGGTGAAAGGAGCTGAGACCGCCACCGCCCCGAGGGCCACGACGAGCTGGGCCAGACCGATGAGGGCGGACTCGGTGCCGGCCAGGGCCAGCAAGGCCACCAGGGTGATGGTGGCGAAGGCATAGAAGGCCGAACGGGCCCGTCCGATCATGAGGGGGGAGCGGCGTATCTCGCCTGGCCGCAGGGACACCGCGATGAACAGGAGGCCGGTCAACGCGGCGGCGGCCCCTGCGCTGGCCACGAAGAAGTTGGCCCACTCGTCGATCATCTGAGTTCCCATCACACCTCGCAGGGGCAAGAAGCTAGCCAAGGCCTGTCACTCGACGTCGTGGAGCCTGATGCCTGGACCCTTAGCATTGAGGGCAAGTGGGCTGCTCGCTTGGTAGCCATGCGACCCACTGGCCACGAGCCCGGCGTCGCTCTCTCCCCGTCGGGCTCGTGACGCGAACTCGAGCCGCGACCCGCCGCGGTCGGCTCGATCTCCGACGACGGAAGGGAGCCGGCGTGACGAGCGACATCTCGGCGCTGAGCTTGCCGGTGCACGACGTTGTCGCAATCACCGGACGCGCGATACACACAGTGCCGTGAGGGTGTCGTTCGGGGGATTCGAAGTCGATACGACGACGTACGAGCTGCGCAACGACGGCGAGCCGGTGGGGGTCGAGCCCCAGGTGTTCGAGGTCCTCGCTCACCTCGTCCGCCACCGCGACCGTGTGGTCACCAAGGAGGAGCTCCTCGACGAAGTGTGGGGCGACCGCTTCGTGAGCGAGTCGGCCCTGACATCGAGGATCAAGCACGTGCGGCGCGCGCTCGGCGACGACGGCCAGCGTCAAGAGCTGGTCAGAACCGTGCACGGCCGCGGGTACCGCTTCGTCGCCGAGGTCACGATGCTCGAGGACACGGATGGCGCCTCATCCGGGCCCGTCGGCGCCGAGGTGTCGGCGCGGCACAACCTCCCGGCTGACCGAACGCCGCTCGTCGGCCGGGCCGATGAGATCGCCGACACCCTGGACCTGATCGGTGCCAACCGGCTCGTGACCCTGCTCGGCATCGGAGGGGTCGGCAAGACCAGGCTCGCCACCGCCGTCGGGCGCGCCGCCCTCGAACACCATCCCGATGGCGTCTGGTTCGTCGATCTCGTGCCCGCCGGTGGCGAGGGGTCGGTCGAGACGGCGATCGCCCACGATCTCGGCCTCGCCGTCTCGACCGGTGATGCGCGGCCGCAGCTCGCTCGGCTGCTCGACTCCCGTCGCGCGCTGATCGTGCTGGACAACTGCGAGCACGTTCGCGACGAGGTCGTCTCCGTTCTCGATCACCTCCTCGCCCACACCACCGCGCCGCGCTTCCTGACCACCAGTCGCGAACCGCTCGACCTCCCCGACGAGCGCCGCATGGCAGTCGGTCCTCTGCCGGTCGGTGACTGGGCCGCCCCCGCCACGATGCTGTTCCGCGCCTCCGCCGAGCGCGTCGGGGCCACCGTGGGGCCAGACGAACTCCCCACGATCGAGCGCATCTGCCGGCACCTCGACGGTCTGCCGCTGGCCATCGAGCTCGCCGCGGCTCAGCTCCGGGTCCTGCACCCCAGCGAGGTCGCGGACCGGCTCGACGAGCGGTTCGAGCTCCTGCACGAACCGCATCGACCGGGCCGAGCGCGCCACACCAGCCTCATGGCCGTCTTGGAGGACACCTGGGACCTGCTCGACAAGCAAGAGCAGGAGCTGGCCGGGCGGTTGGCGTCCTTCGCCGGGGCCTTCTCGCTCGTCGACGTCGAGCAGCTCTGCGACGATCTGGCCCGCGGTGTCGCGGCGCGGACCCTCGCCGGCCTGGTCGATCGCTCGCTGGTCGTCAGCCTGTCCGGTGACGAGCGCCGCTTCCGTCTCCTCGAGACCGTGCGTCTGTTCGCGTCGTCGCGCACTGACGGCGACGACCACGCCGAACGCCACCTCCGGTGGTGCCAGGTCCAGCTGGGCGACACGCTGACCGAGAACCTGTTCGACTTCCGGGTCGCGACCTGGTGTGCCACGCACTACGACGATGTCCGGGCCGCCGAGCGACGCCTGGCCCACGCTCGCCGACGGCGCGAAGCGGCCCGGCTGCTCGCCGGCACCGGGTTGGCGATGCACTGCGATACCGGTGCCCGGGCCGCCGACGTCTTGACCGAGATCGGGCATCTGCTCGGCGAGTTGGATGACGTTGCCCTCGCCGCCCGATTGCACATCACCGGAGTCCTGTGCGGCATGGCGACGCGGTCGCCGGAGACGATGGCCCTCCACGGGACAGCCGCGCTCGAGGCGGCGGGGGCGACCGACGATGCCGTCCTGCAGGCGGTTGCCCTGGTCCACGCCTCGTGGGCGACGGTGCTCGACCATCCCGAGCAGGCCCTGGCCATGGTCGAGGAGGCCAGCTCAATGGCGTCGGCCCAGGGGCACCGCATGGTGCGGAAGCTCGCCGACTCGTACCGGGCCTACTACCTGGCCTGGCTGCGACGGTACGACGAGGCCATCGACCAGGCCCACTCGGTCGCCGGCGATCCGCCGTTGTCCGAGGGCGCGGGACAGGAGTCGTTCGTGGCGGTCACGATGCTCGCGGCGTGCGATGCGGTCGGACGCCCCGAGCTGGCCCGAGGCTGGATCGACGCGCTCGTGTCCCTGCCTTCTCCGGCCGAGCCGATGTGGGGCAACCTCGTGGTCAGCGCCACGATCCTGGCGTCGGTCGGAGAGGTCCGCGAGGCGGTCGAGCTCGTCGATCGGGTGCGGCGCGAGCTGCAGGCCGCGGGACAGGACTGGTTGCCGGACCTCCTCGTCCCGGCTGCCGCCCTTGCCCACCACCTCGGCGAGGACGAGCTCGCCCGGCGTTGGGTGCGGGCGGTGCGCGACGCCGGCCGCCCCACCCAGAGCTTCCAGGTGACCTGCGCGTACCGGCGTCTCCGCCAGGTCACGGGCATCGCCGACGACCCGGTGCTGGACGGCAGCACCCTCGAGGCCGTCGGGGCGGACGCGCTCGACTGGATGCACAGCCGACGCCGCCTGCGAGCACGCTGAACGGACACCCGGGCCACACGACCGCCATCATCCCCGGCATCGGGCTCCCGCGGCGGCCACCGAGTCTCCACGACTTCTCCCGATCACCGCCAAGACTCCGGGGGTCCGCCGGTCCCAAGGTGGGGACATGCCTCACGCCACCGACCCTCAGACCACCCGTGGTGAGCACGGCACCATCGGCGCGAGCCGTCCGGCTCGTGGCGCCGGCCCGACCGTCGGCCACCGGTGCGACCATCCCGAGCCCGAGTCGATCACGATCGACCGACGTCACAACGGGCCGCCCGGATCGGCTCACGGTGGGGTCGCCGCCGGGCGGATCGCCAGCTTGATCGACGGGAACCGGGCGATCGTCCGCCTGCTCGCCCCCGTGCCCCTCGAGACGGCATTGGTTCCGCGGGCGCGGGCCGACGGCGCCTTCGACGTGTGTGCTGGGCCGACGCTGATCGCCACGGTCCGCCGTCTCGACGAGCGGCTGGTCGCCGCGCCCTTCCCGGAGGTCTCGGAGGACGAGGTCCGCCGAGCCGAGGCCGGATGGCCCGGGGCATCGGAGCACCCCTTCCCGACCTGCTTCGCCTGCGGGCCGGCCCGGTGCGATGGGCTCGGGCTGCGGCCGGGTCCACTGGACGGGCGGCGCGGCCATGCCACCCGTTGGGACCCGGGCGTCGACGGCCCGCTTCCCTCGTGGCTCGTCTGGGCCGCCCTCGACTGCCCGAGCGGCGCACCGGCGATCGCGGCGCGACCCGGTACCGCCATGGTGACGGGAGAGCTGGCCGTCGACATCCGCGAGCAGGTCCGCGGGGACGAGCCGCACGTCATCGTGAGCCGCGAAGCCGGCCGTTCCGGCCGGCGCATCTTCACCGAGGCCGCCGTGCTCGGGCCCGACCACCGGGTGCGCGCCCTCGCCAGGGCGACGTGGTTCGCGATCGAGGCGGAGGTGGCCCCGTGAGCCTGCACCGGATCGACCAGACCTGTCGGCGGGCTCTCGTCTTCACGCCCATGGAGAGAGATCGCACGTTGGTCGTCGAGGCGGCCGTCCTCGCCGAGCAACTCGGCTACGAGGCGGTGCTGGTGCCCGAGGGTTGGGGCTTCGACGCGACGATCGTCCTGGCCGAGATCGCCCTGCGCACCCACCGCATCCGCCTGGCCACCGGCATCGCATCGATCTGGGGTCGATCGGCCGGCACCCTGGCGATGGCGGCGGCGACCCTCGACGACCTCTCCGGCGGGCGTGCCGCGCTCGGTCTGGGCGCGAGCACGCCGATCCTGGCCGAGCGCTTCCACGGCGTGCGCTTCGAACAACCAGCCAACCGCCTTCGCGACACCGCGGTGGCGGTTCGGGCCCTGCTCGACGGCGACCGCACCCCGGCGGCGTCCTCCGGGGCTGGTCTGCGGCTGGGGATCGCGGCGCGCCCTGACCTCCCGATCTGGATCGCCGCGCTGGGTCCCCGAGCCGTCGCCGTCGCCACCAGCCTGGCCGACGGGTGGTTCCCGGCCATGATCCCCGCCGATCGGATGTCGGCGGTGGTCGGTGATGCCGCGTCAGGAGCCGCGGGCGACCCAGAGGTCCTGTGCGGGCCGATGGCGGCGGTCGGCGTGGATGCCGGTCCGGCCGTGCGGCAACTCCTCGGCTGGTATCTCACCGGCATGGGTACCTTCTACGGTGACGTCGTCGCCAAGCAGGGGTTCCCGGCCGCCGTCGACGGCCTCCGCCGAGCCAACCCCCGACCGGCTCCCGGCCGCCTCGATTGGCCGGTCGTCGCCGATCCGCTGCTCGCGCAGTTCGCCGCCTACGGCGACGGTGACGACGTGGCGAGCCAGGTGGCGCGCTGGGACGCCCTGGTCGACATCGTCACCGTGCTGGTCGGCCCCGGCTCGCGGGAGTCCGTGCTGGCCACAGTGGCCGCCGCCGCGCCACCCGCCCGCACGACGGGAGGACCGACGCTGGCGACGACTGGGGCCAGTCGGGCCCCGTCCCGCCCGGCCTCGGATCAACAGGCACGACGCCAGTGAGCGAGGTGGCATCACTCGGCATCAAAGAGAGGTTGCGATAGTGCCAGTGTGATGCCATAGTGGCACCATGCATCTGGAACGGTATGTCGATGAGGTGCGCCAGCAGCTGCTCGTGGCCGCCGAGACCGGCGGCGACGAGGTGCGCGCCGCCGCCGACCTCTTGGCCGCGGCGGCGGCGCCGGCGGTGCACCTGGCTTTGCTCGATGCCCTCGGGGACGCGGCCGCGGAGCTCACGGCCGAGTTGGCGCCGGGCTCGGTCGAGCTGCGGCTGCGGGGACGCGAACCCAGTTGGGTGGTGGCGTTGCCGCCGGCCGAGCACGAGGCGCAGGATGCGCCGTCGTCGCCCATGGTCGACGAGCGGGCATCGACGGGTGACGTCGAGGACGCCGAACTGGCCCGCATCAACCTGCGCCTGGCCAAGGGACTCAAGGATCAGGTCGAGCGGGCGGCGGCGAGCGAGGGCCTGTCGATCAACGCGTGGTTGGTACGGGCCGTGGCAGCGGCCGTCGACCCTGAGCGCGCGTCTCAGCCGCGTCGGGCCGCGACCGGCGGCGACCACTTCACCGGCTGGACGCAGTGAGGGACGAGGAGGACCGCCATGACGACGTTTGAGACCCCGATGCCGATCGCCGCTCGCGTCGTGCTGACGCAAGGCGACCTGCGGGTAGAAGCCGGTGCTCGCACCGACACCGTGGTCGAGATCGGGCCCAGCAATCCGGCCAAGCGCGATGACGTGGCCGCCGCCGAGCGCACCACTGTCGAGCTCACCGATGGGCGGTTGTCCATCGTCGCCCCTCGCACCTGGCGGCGCTACACGTGGATCAACGACGGGTCAGTGGATGTCCGCATCGCGCTACCCGAGGGCTCCGAGCTCGACGCCCAGGCCGACCTCGCCGCGCTGGGCGTCACCGGCCGGCTGACCGAATGCCGGTTCCGCACGGGTGCCGGGCACATCGTCGTCGACCGAGCCAGCTCCGCCGAGCTGCACACCGGGATGGGCAACGTGAACGTCGGCGCCGTCGACGGCTCGTTGACCACCAGCACGGGCACCGGTCGGATCCGCGTCGAGAGCGTGCGGGGCCCGGCCACGGTCAAGAACTCGAACGGCGCCACCGACATCGGCTCGGCGAATGGCGACGTGTCGGTGAAGAGCGCCAACGGCGACATCAGGATCGGTCGCGCCGACGGCGAGATCACCGCCAAGACGGCAGTCGGCACCATCCACGTCGACGCCGTCCGCGAGGGGACGATGAGCGCGCACACCTCGGTCGGGGACATCTCGATCGGCATCGTCGCCGGCACCGCCGCCTACCTCGACGTCTCGACGACGCACGGCCACGTCGACCGCGGCCTCGACGCCAGCCCGGCCCCCGCCGCGGGCGGCCGCCGCGCCCACATCCTGGCCCGCACCAGCGCGGGCGACATCGAGATCCGCCGAGTCCGGCCGGATCTCGCAGACGACCCGACTGAAGGGAGACCCCATGTCTGAGTTGACCACCCCCACCATCACATCCGCCATCGAGGTGGCCGGCCTGCAGAAGCGCTACGGCGACAAGGTCGTCCTCGCCCACGTCGACTTCGAGGTCGAGCGCGGCACGATCTTCGCTCTCCTCGGACCCAACGGGGCCGGCAAGACGACCATCGTGCAGATCCTCTCGACGTTGGTGCCGGCCGATGGCGGCACCGTCCGAGTCGCCGGCCACGACCCGGTCCGCGACCCCCAATCGGTGCGCGCCGCCATCGGCGTCACCGGCCAGTTCTCGGCCGTCGACGGCTTGCTCACCGGAGAGGAGAACCTGCGGCTCATGGGCGACTTGGCCCACCTCGGAACGATGGCGTCGCGTCGAGCGCGCCGCCGAGTTGATCGAGCGATTCGACCTCGTCGAGGCGGCCCGCAAGCCGGCCAGCACGTACTCGGGAGGCATGAAGCGACGTCTCGATCTGGCCATGACCCTGGTCGGGCGCCCGTCGGTGATCTTCCTCGACGAGCCCACCACGGGCCTCGACCCACGGGGGCGTCGCGAGATGTGGGACATCGTCCGAGAGCTGGTGGCGGATGGGGTGACCATCCTCCTCACCACCCAGTACCTCGACGAAGCCGATCAGCTGGCGCACCGCATCGGTGTGCTCGACCACGGCACCCTCATTGCCGAAGGCACCGCCGACGAGCTCAAGCGCCTCGTACCCGGAGGTCACGTCCTGCTCCGCTTCGCCGACCAGCACGCCTTGGTGGCCGCGTCGGTCAGCTTCGACGCCGGTGCCGTTCGCGACGTCGACGCGCTCACGCTGTCGGTGCCGAGCGACGGAGGGATCGACTCGCTTCGCGGCCTGCTCGACCGACTCGACGGCACCGGAGTCGAAAGCTTGACGTTGCACCAGCCCGACCTCGATGACGTCTTCCTCGCCATCACCGATCACGCCCGGAAGGAGCCCGCCCGATGAACACCTTCGCCCTGACCCTCACCGACTCCCGCACGATGGTCCGGCGCAACCTGCGCCGGCTGCGCCGCTACCCCTCGATGACCGTCATGGTCGTCGGCATGCCGGTCGTGTTCCTGCTGCTCTTCGTCTACGTCCTCGGCGGAACGATGGGCGCCGGCATCGATCCCGGGGGCGGACGGGCCCAGTACCTCGCCTACCTCGTGCCCGGCATCTTCATCATCACCATCGCCAGCATCGCCCAGAGCACCGCCATCTCAGTAGCGATGGACATGACCGAAGGCATCGTCGCCCGCTTCCGGACGATGGCCATCGCTCGATCATCGATCCTCACCGGCCACGTGATCGGAGCATTGGTGCAGACCGTCCTGGCCATCGCCACGGTGCTGGTCGTGGCCGTGCTGCTCGGGTTCCGCCCCGCCGCATCTGCTGCCGACACACTTGGTCTCGTCGGGATCCTGCTTCTCATCTCCCTCGCCTTCACGTGGCTTTCGGTCGCGCTCGGAATGGCGGCCGACAGCGTCGAGACGGCCAGCAACCTGCCGATGTTCCTCATCCTGCTTCCGTTCCTGGGGAGTGGGTTCGTGCCCACCGAATCGATGCCCGAGGGCCTGCGGTGGTTCGCCGAGCACCAGCCGTTCACGCCGATGATCGAGTCGGTCCGCGGTCTGCTGGCGGGCAAGCCCGACGGTGGCGACATCGTCGCCGCGATCCTGTGGGCCACCGCCATCACCGTGGTGTCGTTCCTCTGGGCGCGGCGGAGCTTCGCCGCCAACGGCGTGCGCCCGGCACGAGCCTGAGCGCGAGGATCAGGTGCTCAAGCCCTGCCGTCCACGGCGCGCGCCGCGGCATAGACGTTCCAGCGGTCGGACACGCCCTTCAGCTCGTGCTCGCCACGATCGACGAACGTCAGCCCCGAGCCGGCGACCAGATCACGAACGGTTCGCGACACGAGCACCTCATGGGGGGCGGCCAGGCCCGCGACCCGAGCACCGACATGGGCGGCGATGCCACCGATGTCGTCGCCCCGCAACTCGATCTCACCCGTGTGCAGTCCGACTCGGACCTGCAGCCCGAGGTCGGGCGCGGCGTCGGCAATCGACAGGCCACACAACACCGCTCGTGCGGGGCCGTCGAAGCGGGCGAGCGCACCGTCGCCCGTCGACTTGACCAGCACTCCCCGGTGACGGTCGATCTCGCGTGCCACCAGCCGGTCATGACGGTCGAGCAGCGTCCTCCACTCGGCATCACCGATCGCCGAAGCACGTGCCGTCGAGTCGACGATGTCGGTGTACAGCACGGTCGAGAGCACCCGGTCGGTGAGGCCAACCGGCCGCACGCCGGTGACGAACTCGGCGAAGTCGTCGACCCAGTCGACGATCGGGCCAGTGGTCTGCACGAACGACACGTGGGCGGGAAAGTCGATGGGGAGGAACTGGGCGTTGGGTATGTGCCGGGCGAGATATTCGCCTGAAGCAAACGGCACGGTCGTGTCGCCGGTCGCGTGGACGACGAGGGTGGGCACCGAGATGGTCGAAAGCACGGCCCGCACGTCGATCAGCTCATCCATCTCTTCCAGCCGGATCACGGCGCCAGGGCTCGCGCAGTCCATCTCGGCGGCGGCCAGGTCCTCGAGGTGCTCCTCGGTGGCCTCCTCCGGCGGGCAATAGGTCGCCAGGCACAGGCCCGTGCCCCAGTAGGTCGAGATGAGCGAGCGAACCTCGGCGCGTTCTGCCGCGGTCGACAGCCAGGGCTGATCGGCGGTGCGCACGATCGAGGCGAACGAACCGTACAACGTCAGTGAGTGCACGCGGTCGGGGAACGTCGCCGCGAACAAGATCGACATCGGACCACCGCCGGAGATGCCGACGAGTGCCGCTCGCTGCGAGCCGACGGTGTCCATCACCGCACGCACGTCGTCCATGCGAGCATCGAGAGGGGGCACATCGACGGTGCGGTCGCTCAGCCCCATTCCCGTCTGGTCGAAGGTGATCACCCGCGCGAAGCGACTCATCCGCTCGAGCCAGGCCGCCCCTGTCGGCCAGCCCTCAGGGTCAAGGGTTCGGTGGAGGTTCGAGACCGAACCTGGGACCAACACGACGTCGATCGGACCGTCACCGAGCACCGAGTACGCGATGTAGAGGTCGCCTCGTCGCGCGTACTCGATCTTCGGGGTCACCGAGCGTTGTGGGCCGGGTTGGGCATCGGGCACATCCCTGTCTCGGCCGACGGGGCACGCCCGTCGGCTCCGGACGATCTGACCCGAGATCTCCGTCATCCCGCCCTCTTCAGCATAGGGCTCCGGTCAAGTCGCGCCCGTCGCCGCCGCTCCTGCGCTCGTTCAGCCTCCGCCTCGCCGTCCTAGCAGTACGATCGTCGCGGGCTGTCAGTTCTCATGACAACAGATTGGTGGTAGCAGTACCGGATGGATAGTGGCGTCCGGGCGGAAGGGCCAACGGCGACAACACCGATCGATTTCGATGCCGTCGCGGCGACCGATCTCCGCGTTCCGTCGACCGGTGAACGGCCTCACCGGCACGAAGCGCATGGTTCTACGCACGACCGGCGGTGGATCCTCGCGATGCTGGCGATCCTGGCGCTGTCGGCTGTGGTGCGGGTGGGTCCGCTCAATGCCGGGTTGCCCTACACGGGATACGTCGACGAGTCCTTCGTGCTCAAGCCCACGGCCCACATGGTGGCCCACTCGACGTGGGATCCGGGCTGGTACGGGTACTCGTCGCTCCTGTTCGACGGCACCGCCGCGCTGACGAAGCTCTGGGGCACCGTGACGCCGAGCGTCGACCGTCAGGCGGCGACGACGGACGCGAATCCTGCCTATGACATCGTCGAGCCGATCTCGATGGTCCTGATCGCTCGGATGCTGGTGCTGCTCGCCAGCCTCGGCACGGTCGTGGTCACCATGGTCGTGGCCCGCCGCATGGCCGGCCGGGCCGTCGGTGTCGTCAGCGGTTGCATCGTGGCCGTGCTGCCCGCGTTGGTCGTCAGGAGCGCGATCGTCATCGTCGACACACCCGCGACCTTCTTCGTGATGGCGTCGATCCTGGCCGCGTCGGGGCGCGAGCCCGGTCGCGTCGGGGCCTCCTGCTGACGATCGCCGCCGGAGTGTGCGCCGGTCTGGCCTTGACCTCCAAGTACGGCTCGGGAGCGGTGATCGTGGTGGTGCTCGTGGTGTTGGCCTTCGCCTCGCCCCTCGACCTCCGACGACGGATCACCCGCGCCCTCGTGGCCATCGCGAGCTTCGGGGTGGCCGCCCTGGTGACGATGCCAGCGCTGGTGCTGCGCACCTCCCAGGTGCGCGAGGCGATCAGGTTCCAGTACGCCTGGTACAGGGTCTCGGCCACGCCGACCAACTACTTGCAGCAGCTCGTCTCGGGCACGGAGGTCGGATGGCTGATCACGGTCCTGGCCGTCGGGGGTCTGATCCTGGCGTTGACGCGGCCGAAGACCCGCGTGCTCACGGCCGGGTGGATCGCCTTCGCCATCGTTCTGCTGATCCCGTTGGTCGCCAGCAACTACCAACAGTTCCGCAACGTGCTGCCCCTCGTGCCCTTCATGGCCGTGCTCGCCGCCGTCGCCCTCGTCGCCGTCGTCCGAGCCGTGGCTCGATGGTTCAGCGCAGGCCCATCACAGGAGCTGGCCGCCATCGGGGTCGCGGCTGTGTTGGTGGTGGCCGCCATCGGCCTGAGTGGGTCTCACCCGACGCTGCGTCCCTCGCTGGGGACGACCGACACCCGCGTCCAAGCCGTCGACTGGCTGGTCGCCCACACACGCGACGATCAGCGGGTGCTGGTGGCTGACGAGCTCAGGATCCTGCCCAGTGAGCTCGACCGCATCCCCGGGCACGTCACGGTCGCGTCGATCAAGGGGGAGATCTCTCCGAAGGACCTGGCCGGATACGACACGGTCGTCACCGCCAAGTTCCAGCCCGAGGTCCCGGGCTGGTCGTCGGCCGAGCCCGGCGCACCTACGGCGAGGTTCGGCGTCTCCAGCCTCGCGTTCAGGATGAACTGGGTGTCCAACACGAGCCTGGTCGAGATCTTCACGAGGTCGCCCTAGCGGATTCGCGGTCTCGAACTACAGGGCTTCGGTCACCGGATGATCCCGGCGCCATCGGACGGGCGATCTCGCACGCTCCGCCGGCGCAGATCTCGATGGCGTCGTCCTGGCCCCTCCACCCGCGCCGGACCGACAGGCGGTAGATCTCGCACCCGATGCACAGGCCCAGCACCGCCTCGAGCCACATCAGTGTCAGGCAGGTCAGGCAGATCGTGCGGGGCAGCAGCCCGTGGATGTTCAGGTTGGTGATCACGGTCATGGCGGCCGACATGACCAGGCCGAGCGTCCACGCGAAGCGCTTGGGCTTGGCCGACACCCATTGGGGCGGCTGGCGGCGAGTCATCCATCCGGCGACCGCGCCGGTCGGGCTGTAGCCGAGCCCGGCCGTCACCCGGATCGAGAAGTCCACGAAGAAGAACGTCGTGACGAACTTGATCGGACCGAAGACGTGGCCGAAGTTGGCGTAGGCGAAAGCCGTCGCCGCCGCGGCCAGGGTCAGCCCGGCCGCGACCCGCACCTGGATCTCGTTGAAGACGCCCGCCCGCACCGGCTCGCCACGGTGTGAGAGCTGCGGGGACGATCTGACCGTAGGGTCGCAGGCTCATCGATCGCTCCTCAGGTCGATGGTTCGGGCTCGGGTCCGTTCGATCTCGTCGACCGCGTGGTCGACGAAGCCCTCGGCGAAGCACAGGAACCGGTAGACGTCGCCGAAGCTCGAGGCCGACCCGAGCGAGACCCGAACGGCACCCATTTGGGCGTCGTGGTCACGGAGCAGGCCGTCGCGCAGCTCGTCGAAGGTGACGACCTCGTCGCGGCCGAACCAGTCCGTCAGCTCGCGGGCGCCGAGGTGGTGCGCGACCTCGCCGGCGCCGGGGTTGCAGAAGCACCCGGTGCGCAGCGAGATGTTGGCGCGTCCGGCGAGCTCCTCGACGGTGTGAAGGGGGACGACGCGGCCGTTGCGATCGAGCACCTGGAAGGCCACGGTTCCTCCGCGTTCCACGTTGTCGCACGGGCCGAGGACCTCGACGACGGGCCGGCCGTTCGCGTGGCGCAGTCCAGCGAACGCGTCGAGCAGCCACCCGGTGAGCGCCGTGACCCGAGCGTGGATGCGGTCGATGCCCAGGCCGCTCAGGTGTCGAAGCCCGATGTCGACCGCGGGCAGGTTGGTGTAGTCGACGGTGCCGTCCTCGAACCCGGCCTCGCCGTCCTGGAGGTAGTGGCCGCGCGCCCTGGACCGACGCGATGGTGACCGTCCCGCCCGCGAACCACGGCCGGGTGAGAGCATTCGCGGCCTCGCGCCGCACGAGCAGGCAGCCGGCGCCGGTCGGGTAGCCCATCATCTTGTAGAACGAGATGCAGGCGAAGTCGGGCCGAACCTGCGCCAGGTCGAGGCGGTTGGTCGGGGCGAACGCCGCCGTGTCGACCAGGACGTCCCATCCGCAGGCCTGCGCCTCGGCCACGAGGTCGAGCGGATGTTGCACACCGGAGAAGTTGGACTGCGCGGGGAACGCCAGCAGGTTCTTCCGTGTCGGGTCAGCCGACTGCAGCACTCGGCGCATGGCGTCGTGGTCGATGCGAAGGTCCGGCGCGCGCACGGGCACGTAGACGACGTTCGCTCCCCGGCGCGCCGGCGAACTCGCGGATCCCGTTCACCGAGTTGTGGTTGTCGAAGGTGAGGGCAAACGTGCCGCCGGGTTCGAACCGATAGGACTCGCCGACCAGCTTGAGCGCGGCGCTGGCGTTGGCGGTGAAGATGCAGAGGTATTCGTCCTCCGGGGCGTTGAAGTAGTCGAGGACCGTCTGCCGGGTGTGCTCCACCAGCTCGGTCGACGCCCGTGAGGTCGGGTTGTGCGGAGTGCGGGTTGCCGAGGACGTGTTCGCGCAGCAGCTGGGCGTGGGCGTCGACCTGGCTGGTGGCGTGCAGTCCGCCGCCGGTGTAGTCGAGGTAGACGTGGCCCGTGGCGTCGAGCCGTCCGTACTCGCGCCGCCGCATGCTCGGGAAGGTGCCCGCCGGGTCGAAGTCCGGATGCGCCGCCAGGAAGTCCCGCTCCTCGGCCTCGCGCCGCGCGACCGTGTACTGCGCCGCCGCCACCATCTGGTCGGCCTCGGGGCGGGCTGAGGCGCTCATGGGGCGGTTTGGATAATCTAGAATAAGTGACCCGTGATTCATATCTGCTAGGATGACGAGACATCAAGCCTTTGTCTAGGGGAAATTGTGACGTCCGGGGACGTACGGTGTAGATGACCATCGATTCAGCTGGAGAGCACAGAGCCGGCGGGCGGCCGCGGCTGCTGGCCCACGCCGAGGCCGTGTTCGGGGCCAGTGGGACCTCGGCCCGGGTCGAGGACATCGCCGCGTCAGCGGGCGTGTCGAAAGCGCTCGTCTTCCGGTACTGGCCGACCAAGGAGGCCCTGCTCGACGAGGTCGCCCTTCGTCTCGACGAGCGCTACCGCGGTTGGATCGAGCACGCGCGCTGGTCGGCTCCCGCCCGGCCGCTGCCGGCGGTGGCCACGGCCGTCGTCGGCTTCTTCGACCGGCCGGTGCACGCCATGTTCGACCCCCTGGTTCACCGCCCGGCGCTCAACGGGGCCGCGCCCGAGCTCGACGCCCTCGATGACGTGCTCACTGCGGCCGTCGCCCGGGTGGTCGTCCCTGGCCAGGCCGAGGTGGCGCGAGCCCTGGTGGACGCGGTCGTGCTGGCGACGCTGCGCGGGTGGGTCGGTGTGCCTTCGTCCGCCGCGCTGGACCTCCCCGCGGACCAGGTGCGCGAGGCCATCGTCGCGGTCGTGGAGGGCGGTCTGGCGGCGTTGACGACCCTGCCGTCGGTGACCCGCCGGCCGCGCCGGCGGCCCGCTGAGCCCTTGTCAGCGACGGTGACCACCCGATCCGCACTCGAGGGTCGGCTGCTCGACGCGGCGCTCGACGTGTTCGCCCAGGTCGGCTACGACCTCGCCCGGCTCGAGGACATCGCCGCCGAGGCCGACACGACCGCGTCGGCCGTCTTCACGTACTGGTCGGGGAAGGAGGAGCTCTTCCAACAGGTGCGGACTGCGATCGTCACCCGCATCGCGCTCCGCCTGTTCGGTGCGATGGCGCAGGCCGGATCCAACCTCGAGCGACTTCGAGCCGCCATCCGGGCGAACCTCGAGGTGCACTACGAGCACCCGGAGTACCAGGCGGTTCTGCTGCCGGTGGCGTCGATGCCGCGCCAGGCCGAGCTCGAGTCGGTCGGCTGGCTGCGGACGATCGAGCAACTCGACCTGTTCCCCGAGCTGGCCACCGCCGGCGACGTCCTACCGGTCGCCACGGCGATGGGAATCGCCGTGCTGAGGGCCACGACCCTGACGATGCACCGACGGCAGGTCCATCCCGCTGTCGCGACCGCGATCGCCGAGAACTACCTCGTCGGCGGCCTGACCCGTCTGGCGCAACAGACGGGCGTCGACCTGTAGGCGCCCGGGCCGAGGTTCCTCGCCTCCTCGCGGACGACGCAACGGAGAGGTGTACCGTCCCTCGCGAGTCGCCCCGGATCCCGGCAGCCCTGTTCCTCGACCACGAAGGCTGCTGATGATCGCATCGCCCCACCCCGTCGCCCGCAGCGGGAGCGACTCCAATCGTCGAACGGCGGCGCTCGCCGGCTGGCTGTTCGTGGCGACCTTCGTCACCTCGATCCCCGCGCAGCTCATCCTCTACGGCCCGGTCCTGCACAAGTCCAACTACATCACCGGTGCCGGCACCGACGCCCACAACGCCGTCGCTCTCGGGGCGCTGCTCGAAGTGCTCCTCATCGTGGCCAACATCGGCACCGCGGTCGTGCTCTTCCCGATCCTCAAGCGGCAGAGCGAAGCGGGTGCTCTGGGCTACGTCGCGGCCCGCCTCATCGAATCGACGTTCATCGCCATCGGCATCGTGAGCCTGCTGGCCATCCTGACCGTGCGAGAGGACGGCGTCCACGGCGCGAACGCCGCCCTCGGCAAGGCCCTCGTCGCGGTCCATGACTGGACGTTCCTCCTCGGACCGGGGTTCATCGTCGGCATCGGCAACGGGCTGCTGCTGGGCTACCTGATGTACCGGTCCGGCCTGGTGCCCCGGGGGATGGCGATGCTGGGCATCGTCGGCGGGTCCCTGATCTGCGCCTCGGGGGTCCTCGTCCTGTTCGGCGTCATCGCCGGCAACGGCTCCCCGGTTCAGGCCGTCGCCACCATCCCGGAGTTCATCTGGGAGCTGTCGCTCGGCATCTACCTCATCGTCAAGGGATTCAAGCCGTGTCCGATCCTCGAGGCTGACGGCCCCGAGCTGGCGGGGCTGGCCCCGACCTAGCGTGCCCCGCCGGGTTCGAGCTCGAACCGAGCAGCATCGGAGAAGCATCCCTGCGTGAGGTGCTCATAGGGTCGACGCATGCCAGTTGCCGACTCGTGGCCGCTGGCGGCAGCCGACTCAGGAAGGGACCCGGCACCGTGAAGACCATGACGTGCAAGCAGTTGGGCGGAGCGTGTGATCTTGCGCTCCAGGGCAACACCGCCGACGAGGTGATCAAGGCTCAGGACAAGCATCTGAACGACATCGTCGCCGAGGGCGACGAAGCGCACAAGAATGCGCTGGCGGACATGAAGGGCCGGTGGAAGCATCCCATCACGGGGATGAAGTGGTACCGGAAGACCAAACGGGAGTACGCGGCGATGCCCGAGGAGTGATCGCCATGGCCGACGGCGACGAACGGGAGGGGGGCCAGCGCACGCTGGAGCAGGCGAAGATGCGTCCCGACGACGTCGAGGGTTTCACCGAAGCGTGGGCGATCCTTCGGCCGCGCTGGGAGGCCACGATCCAGAGCACCCAGTCGTTGCCGGCCGAGGCGCTCCACACGCGCGTGAACGGCGAGTGGTCGTTCATCGAGACCCTGCGCCACCTCAACTTCGCCAGCGCCGCCTGGGTCGGTCGGATGGTCCTCGGCGACCCGTCCCCGTGGCACCCGCTCGATCTCCCGTGGGACGAGGCGCCCGGCTGGGACGGCATTCCCTGGGATCGCGGCGCCCGGCCGACCCTCGATGTCGTGCTCGATGTACGCCACCAACGCCAGGCGATGGTCAGCGGGGTGATCGGGTCGCTC
The DNA here is from genome assembly GCA_963734965.1 of uncultured Microthrixaceae bacterium. Classification (GTDB taxonomy): domain Bacteria; phylum Actinomycetota; class Acidimicrobiia; order Acidimicrobiales; family Acidimicrobilacustridaceae; genus UBA4742. The sequence continues at coordinate 1,658,701 of CAVTJK010000003.1, forward strand.
ACCGACGAGCAGCTCGCATCCCAGGTGTCGCAGACCGCACCGGGATGGCCCCGCTTCGAGACGTTCCCGTTCAAGGAGTGCCTACTCATCGTCATCAACGAGGAGTGGCATCACAACGGCTACGCCGAGCGGGACCTGGCCACGCTCAGGGTGGCCGCGGTGGCTGACGGGCCCGAGGACTGAATCGACGACGCCATCGAGGGGCCGCGGGCAGACTCTCGGCATGACTGATCACCTCGTCCCGCATCCCGACGACCGGTTCACCTTCGGCCTCTGGACGGTCGGCAACCCGGGCCGCGACCCGTTCGGGCACGAGGTCCGCCCGCCGCTCGACCCCGTCGACTCGGTCCACCGCCTGGCCGAGCTCGGCGCCTACGGCGTGAACTTCCACGACGACGACCTCGTGCCCGTACGGCTCGTCGCCCGCCGAGCGCGAGGCGATCCTCAAGCGGTTCCGGACCAGGCGCTCGACGAGACCGGCATGAAGGTGCCGATGACCACGACGAACCTGTTCTCCCGGCCGGTGTTCAAGGAGGGCGCCTTCACCGCCAACGACCCGGACGTCCGCCGCTTCGCCGTGCGCCAAGACCCTCGACGCCATCGACCTGGGCGCCGAGCTCGGGGCCGAGGTCTTCGTGATGTGGGGCGGCCGCGAGGGCGTCGAGGCCGACGCGGCCAAGGACGTGCGCGCTGGCGCTCGACCGCTACAAGGAGGCGGTCGACCTGTGCTGCGAGCACATCCGCGAGCGCGGCTACGACATGCGGATCGCGCTCGAGCCGAAGCCGAACGAGCCGCGAGGCGACATCTTCCTGCCGACGGTCGGCCACGCGCTGGCGTTCATCGGCGAGCTCGAGTGGCCCGACATGGTCGGGTCTCAACCCGGAGTTCGCCCACGAGACGATGTCGGGCTGAACTTCACCCACGGGGTGGCCCAGGCGCTGTGGCACGGCAAGCTCTTCCACATCGACCTCAACGCGCCAGCGGATCGGCAAGTTCGACCAGGACTTCCGCTTCGGCTCCGAAGGGCATCCGCGACGCCTTCTACCTGGTGCGCCTGCTGGAGGACTCGGGGTGGGACGGCATGCGCCACTTCGACGCCCACGCCTACCGCACCGAGGACGCCGACGGCGTGTGGGACTTCGCCGCCGGCTGCATGCGCACCTACCTGATCCTCAAGGACAAGGCCGAGCGCATGCGCGACGACGCCGAGATCCAGGAGGCGCTGGCGCGCGGCGAAGGCCGATCAGCTGAGCCGAGCCGACCGGGCCGCTCGCGGCCGTTCGCGCCGCGACCTTCGACGAGGACGCGCTGGCCGCGCAGGGCTACGGCCACGAGCGCCTCGACCAGCTCGTGACCGAGCTGCTGCTCGGCGTGCGCTGATGCCACTGGTCGCCGGGGTCGACTCGTCGACCTCGGCGTGCAAGGTCGAGGTCCGCGACGCCGACACCGGCGAGCTCGTCGCCGCCGGTCGGGCGCCGCACCCGCCGACCACGCCGCCGCGCAGCGAGCAGGATCCGCGGCGACTGGTGGGCGGCCTTCGAGACGGCCTGCGCCGAGGCGGGCGTCGCTCGGCCGCAACCGCCCGGCGGCGATCGCCGTCGCCGGCCAGCAGCACGGTCTGGTCGCGCTCGACGCCGCCGGCGAGGTGCTGCGCCCGGCCAAGCTGTGGAACGACACCGAGTCGGCGCCCGACGCCGACGAGCTGGTCGCCGCGCTCGGTGCCCGGTGCGTGGGCGAGCGCGTGCGGGAGCGTCCCGGTCGCCAGCTTCACCATCACGAAGCTCCGATGGCTGCGCCGCTGCGAGCCCGACGTGTTCGCGCCGGCTCGCCCACGTCGCTGCTGCCCCACGACTGGCTGACGGCGCCAGCTCACCGGCGCGCCGACCGACCGATCGCGGCGACGCGTCGGGGACCGGGTGGTGGTCGCCGGCCGAGGAGCGCTACCGCTACGACCTGCTCGCGCTGGTGGACGACACCGTGGCGTGGGAGCGGCATGCTCCCCGAGGTGCTGGCGCCCACCGAGCCGGCCGGGGAGTGGGAGGGCATGGTCGTCGGCCCGGGCACCGGGCGACAACATGGCCGCCGCCCTCGGACTCGGCCTGCGCGCCGGGCGACCTGGCGCTCAGCCTCGGCACCAGCGGCACCGCGTTCTGCGTCAGCGAGCGACCCGACCGCCGACGCCATCGGGCACCGTGGCCGGGTTCGCCGACGCCACCGGCCGCTACCTGCCGCTGGTCTGCACGCTCAACGCCACCAAGGTCACCGACACCGTCGCCCGCCTGCTCGGCGTCGACGCGGCCGGCCTCGACGGCCTCGCCCTGGCCGCGCCCGCCGGCGCCGGCGGCCTCGTGCTCGTCCCGCACCTCGATGGCGAGCGCACGCCGAACCGGCCCGACGCCACCGGCACTGCTCACCGGCATCCGCTCCGACATCACCCGCGAGCAGCTGGCCCGCGCCGCCGTCGAAGGCGTCGTGTGCAACCTGCTCGCCGGCGCCGACCAGCTCGTCCGACGGTGCCCGGCGCCGGGCGGGCCGGCTGCTGCTCATCGGCGGAGGCGCCCGCAGCGCCGCCTATCGCCAGGTCGTCGCCGACCTGACCGGTCGGACCGTCCTCGTGCCCGACGCGGACGAGGTCGTCGCCCGCGGCGCCGCGGTCCAGGCCGCGGCCGTGCTCACCGGCTGCGCCTTCGACGACATCACCGACGCCTGGGGCCACGGTCCGGCGGCGACCGTCGATCCCGACCCGTCCGTCGACGGCGCCTCCATCCGCGCCACGTACAACAACGTCATCGGCGCTGGGTCGCCCCCCGGGTAGTCGTGCCGGCGGGACGAGCACTGCGACAGCTCAGCCGTTCACGGCGGCGGCGAACGACTCGAGCTCAGCGGGGATGTTCCCGGCGGGTTGGTAGGCGATGTCGGTGACTCCGGCCGCCTCGAGTGCGGCCAGTCGGTCGCGGAGCTCGGTCGTCGTCCAGGCGTAGCCCATGAGTTGGACATGGGTGGGCGAGACGAAGGGTCGATCCCGTTCGTTGACATCGATCAGGTGCAGGTCGTGCATCGCCAGATGGCGTTCCTCGGGGGCTACGTCGTCGTAGGCGTGAAGCCAGTCGTCGAGACCGGGGATGAGCTCGTGCGGCAGTCGGTTCTCGGTCACGAAGTGGTACGCGACAGGGACGGCGTGTCCGGCCGCGGCCATGACCCGGGGCGAGTCGATGTCCTCGCCCTCGCCCAGGACCGTGCCGGGGAAGAGGTAGGCCTCCCACGCGAACCCCGGCACCGGACCGGCGCCGGCGAGGAAGAGGCCGTCGGCGACCTCCTTCGCGATGGCGATGCCCCTTGGTCCCGCCGCGCCGAGCAGGAACGGGACCTCGATCGGTCGGCTCGGTCCGAAGCCGTCCGGCTGCAGCATCCGCAGGCGACCTCCCTCCCAGGTGACGGTCTCGCCGCGCAGGAGGGCCCTCACTGTGTCCACATAGGTCGCGACGTCGGCCCACTTCAGCGGTCGTTGGCCCATCGCGAACCGGCCCGTGAAGCCGGTCCCGACCGCCACGGCGACCCGTCCCGGTCCCGCGATGTCGACGAGCGTGCCGATGGCCGCCGCGGTCACCATCGGGTGACGCAGGCTGGGGATGAGCACGCCTGGTCCCAGTCCGATGGTCGTGGTTCGCTCGGCGGCGCGACACAGCTGCACCCAGACGTCGGGGTAGAGGGCGGGGGAGTCGTAGCACCACGCCCGCTCGTAGCCGAGCGACTCGGCGAGCCGGATGTGCTCGTGGGTGTCCAACGAAGTCGCGAACGCGCACGTCAGTCGCATGACGTCGCCGCCACCACGAGCTCGGCGATGCCCTCGACGTCCGCCTTCGACGGGGTGTACCGCATCAGGAGCGGGAGCATCAGCAGCGGCGAGGTGAGCGTGAGCAGCACGGTGTCGGTATCGACGTCGGCTCGGACCTCGCCACGAGACCGCGCTCGTTCGACGACGCCGCGCCAGGCATCGAAGAGCGGCTGGTAGTGCTCGAGCACAGCCTCGGTGTACTCCGGATGAGCACCGGACGCCATGATCGCGTTCTGAGAGACCTCGACCGGGGCGCTGAAGAACTCGGCCAGCTGGGCGGCCAAGGCGTGCACGTCGCCGCGCCACGATCCGGTGTCGGGCGCCACGAGGTCGTTCGTGTGCAGCCTGAGGGCCTCTCGCAGCAGGTCGGCCTGGGTCGGCCACCATCGGTGGACCGTGGCCCGACTGACTCCGGCCCGGCGAGCGACCTCGACCGGTCCGGGATCGGCCTGACCCTCGGCGAGCAGGTCGAGGCAGGCCTGGGCCACGAGCAGGCGGACTCGCTCGCTGCGCCCGCCGGCCCGCGTCCTGACCGGTGCCGACGACGGGTCCGCCGCTTGTAAACGAGACATCATGTATACTTTAGGGGGCCAAGGCCGCTACTGGGGGACAGGGTCATCGGCATGGTTGCGCTCTCGTTCTGGCACGACTCACTCGTCGCGGGTGACGACCTCGATCCTCGCCCTGCCCTCCCGGGGGACTGCGACGTCGACGTGGCGATCGTCGGCGCCGGCTTCACCGGTCTGTGGACCGCGTACTACCTGCGTCGAGCCGACCCGACACTTCGGGTCGTCGTGCTCGAACGTGACCACGCCGGCTTCGGGGCGTCGGGTCGCAACGGGGGCTGGTGCGTGGCCGATCAGGGGATCTCGCTGGCGGCCCTCGAGCGCGACGGCGGTCCGGGCGCCGCCGCGGCGATGGTTCGAGAGATGCACCGCAGCGTCGACGAGGTCGGTGCCATCGTGGACCGAGAGCACATCGACTGCGGGTTCGCCAAGGGTGGTGCCATCTACCTGGCGTCGACCCCGCGCCAGCTGGGTCACCTGCAGCGCCGCCTCGAGCTCCACGAGCGCTACGGCGTCGGCGAGGCCTACGAGCGCCTCGACCGGCGCCAGACGCTCGACATGGTCGACTTCGCCGGAGCCCTCGGCGGGGTGTTCACCCCCCACGCCGCCGCGCTCCATCCGGCGCGGCTGGCTCGAGGGCTGGCCGTCGCCGTCGAAGCCAACGGTGGCGTCGTGCACGAACGGACCGGTGTGCGCGCCATCGAGCCCGGTCTCGTGCGGACCGATCACGGGACCGTCCGGGCCTCGGTGGTCGTCCGGGCCACCGAGGCCTACACGGGGACGATCAAGGGCCACGAGCGTGACTTCCTGCCGTTGGGCAACTACATGGTGGCGACCGAGCCCATCGACAACGGGGTCTGGGCCCAGATCGGTCTGGCCAACCGTGAGCTGTTCGAGGACAACGCCACGATGCTCGGCTACGGCCAGCGAACCGCTGACGGCCGGATCGCGTGGGGTGGTCTCAGCGCGCCCTACTGGTGGCGCTCGGGCATCCCGGCATCGCCCATGCAGGATCGCCGGGTGCAGGCCCGACTCGAACGTTCCCTCGTCACCCGCTTCCCCGTCCTGCACGGGGTGAGGTTCACCCACCATTGGGGAGGCGTGCTCGGCGTCCCCCGGGATCTGCGCGCGAGGGTGGGCATCGATCGCTCGACCGGCCTGGCCTGGGGCGGCGGCTACAACGGTGCCGGCGTCGCCGCCGCCAACGTCGCCGGCCGAACGCTCGCGGACCTCATCCGCGAAGTCGACACCGAGCTGGTGCGCTTGCCATGGGTCGGTGGGCACTCGCGGACCTGGGAACCCGAGCCGCTGCGTTGGTTGGGCGTGCACACCGTGACCTCGCTCGCTCACATCAGCGACCGCATCGACGCCCGTCGCCACGCCGGTTGACGCGGCGCGGCGGCCCTGCGAGTGGCTCGTTCGGTGGCGGCCGGGCGGGTGTGTGGGAGCATCGTCTCTCATGGCTGATCTCATCGTCGAGCCGACCGCGGCCGGGCCCGGGGTGCAGGTGCGGGGCCTCGACCTCCGGCGCGATCTCGATTCTCGGACGACCGAGCGGCTGCGCGCCCTCTGGCTCCAGCATCAGGTCGTGGTCCTCCCGGATCAGGAGCTGTCCTTCGCCGAGCTCGAGACGGTCGCCTCCGCGTTCGGACCGATCGGCGAGGATCCTTACTTCCGACCGATCCCCGGGCAGTCACATGTAGTGGCGCTGACTCGGGAGGCTGAGGAAGTCAGCCCCCTGTTCGCCGATGTGTGGCACTCGGACTGGAGCTTCCTGCCCTCGCCACCAGCGGGCACCTTGCTCTACGGCGTCGACATCCCGCCCTCGGGCGGCGACACGTTGTTCGCCGATCAGTACGCGGCGTACGACCTGCTGCCGAGTGCGCTCAAGGACCGCATCGACGGGCGGCAGGGGATCCACTCGGCGCGGCGGGGCTACTCGAGGGCCGGTTTGTACGGGGACCGCGACGTCGGGCGCTCGATGGCCATCGTGGCCTCCGATGACGCGCTGGCCACGCAACTCCATCCGTTGGTCCGTGTGCACCCCGAGACCGGGCGATCCGCGCTCTATTGCAGCCTGGCCTACACCATCGGCGTCGACGGGCTCGACGAGGCCGACGGCAATGCCCTGCTCGGCGAGCTCTTCGCACACCTGGCTCCGGCCGAGCACATCTACCGTCATCGTTGGGCTCCGGGCATGGTCGCCTTGTGGGACAACCGCTGCGTGTTGCACTCGGCGACAGGAGGATACGAGGGCCACCGCCGCGAGCTGCATCGCCTGACCATCGCCGAGCGCACCTGAGCCGCGGTCGATCCGTCAGGCGGGCGGGTGTGGTCTCGGCGTGAGGACGATCGGGCGCAGGTAGTCGGCGGGGTCCTGCAACCAGTGCAAGGTGGTCATGAGTCCGGGCCGGGCGGCCAGCGCCTTGTCGAGCGGGGCGCGAAAGCCGGCCGACCCACCGCCTCGACCGGTGTCGTGGTGGAGCGGGTAGAGCACGCCGACCCGAAGGGCCTGGGCGTAGTCGACCGGATCGCGCATGCCCTGCACCGCGAGTCCGAGCCCCAGGATCGAGCCGAACTCGACGTCGGACGCCGGTAGGGCCTGCAGGGCCTTGACGAGATCGGGCGCCTCGGTGGCGATGGGTCCGTTGGTGTCGTTCCAGACGAACGACAGGCCGTCGACGGAAAACCGGTAGAGGACCGCTTCGCACCCTCCGGTGTTGCACGGCGGCTCGGTGTCGGGGCCACTGTGCAGGTTTCGCACGGCGGTCACCTGGATCTGGTCGCCGAGGGGATGGACCTCGGCGGTGGCGCCGAACTTCGAGTCCGCCGGCAGCACGTCGAGGCACGAGACGCTGGTGCCCGCCTCGCGCTCGGCCAGCGCGCAGTGCTGGGGCAAGCCGACGACGGTGGCACCTGTCTGGCGCACGAGCTGGCCGAGCTCGCACGCGTGGTCGCTGTGGCCGTGGCCGACGAAGATGGCCTCCGGCTTCAGCGCCGCCAGTTGGGCGTAGTCGGTGGGGACATAGGGCTTCGACCCCACCGTCCCGGCACTGTCCGACGACCCGCAGGGACCGGGGTTGTTGATGTAGGTGTCAAGAAGGACGACGCGGCCCTCGATCGACACCGCCAGGCTGGCGATGCCGAACCACGAGACGATCACCCGGTCGGCTCGCACGTGCCCTCCGGTATCGACGTTGTCGGAACCGAAGAAGGCTCGGCGGGCCGCGACGGTGGCCGGCGGCAGGGGTGCGAGGGTGGTCGTCGGCGCACTGGTCGTCGTCGACCGGACCGCTACGGCGGTCGTCGAGGGGCCACGGCCCGCCGCCAGTCCGCGATGGGTCGAGCTCGAGCACGCCAGCGCGACCAGCATCGTCGCCGCCGCCAGCGCCGCTCCGGCGCCGAGCCCGTGCCGGCTGGTCCTCTGCGTCATCTCGGTCATCGGAGCGACCACTATTGCCCGCCGGCGACCGTGCTTGTGGCACCATCGGGCGAGCAGCACCCGCCCAGGTGTGGTGACCACGGAGGGTTGAACGATGGACGTACGCAACGTGGCGACGGTCGAGCCCGAGGTCGAGCACAACGGGACCGTGCCGGTGTGGTGGCTCATCCGTCCCCAGGAGATGCAGGCCCTCACCGAGGGGGGCTACCTCGAGCTGGCCAACGAGTTCGAGGTCGCGGTCGGGGGCGAGGTGTTCCCCCACAGCCACCCGACCCATGAGTTCTACTTCGTGATGACGGGGGAGGGGATCATGACGATCGACGGCGAGGAGCAGCCGGTGAAGCCGAGCGACCTCGTCCACATCCCGCCGGACAAGGTCCACAGCTTGCGACCCACCGGCGACGAGGCCATCCATTGCTTCTGCTTCGCGGTCGCCGTGCCGGGGGCCGGGGCCATCGACTACACGAACCACTGAGGTCGCCCGGTCCCGGCGGCCCCTAGACTCGCTCGAAACACCGGCCCCAGCCGCCGTCACGACGCAACCATCCGGCTCAGCCGGCACCACAGGGGGAAGTCATGGATCACGTCAAGCAGTTCTACATCGGCGGCCAGTGGGTGGCGCCGCTCACCAGTGACACGCTCGACGTGATCAACCCGGCGACCGAGGAGCCGATCGAGTCGATCGCCATGGGTGGCGCCGACGATGTCGACGCGGCCGTCGCCGCGGCCAAGGCCGCGTTCGAGACCTTCTCGTTGACCAGCAAGGACGAGCGGCTCGCCCTGCTCGACAGCATCATCGCCGTGTACTCGGGCCGCCTCGACGAGCTGGCCGACATCATCAGCCAGGAGATGGGCGCGCCGCTGTGGCTGGCCCAGGCGGCCCAGGCCGTCGCCGGTCTGGCTCACTTCGGCACCGCCCGGGCCGTGCTGGCCGACTTCGAGTTCGACACGCCCAAGGGCACCACCCTCATCGTGCGCGAGCCCGTCGGCGTGTGCGGGATGATCACCCCCTGGAACTGGCCGCTCAACCAGATCGGCTGCAAGGTGGCGCCGGCCCTGGCCGCCGGTTGCACGATGGTGCTCAAGCCGTCCGAGGTGGCACCGCTGAACGCCATCCTCTTCGCCGAGATCCTCGACGAGGCCGGGGTGCCCGCCGGGGTGTTCAACCTCGTCAACGGCGACGGGGTCAGCGTGGGGGCGCCCCTGTCGGCCCATCCCGACGTCGACATGATGTCGTTCACCGGCTCGACCCGCGCCGGCATCGAGGTGGCCCGCAACGCGGCACCGACCGTCAAGCGTGTCGCCCAGGAGCTCGGGGGCAAGTCGGCCAACATCATCTTGGACGACGTGGACTTCGAGGCCACGATCTCGCGCGACATGACCTCGATGTGCACGAACTCGGGACAGTCCTGCAACGCTCCGACCCGGATGCTCGTGCCCAACGCCCGCATGGACGAAGCTGCCGCCATCGCGGCCGCCGCGGCCGAGAAGATCCAGGTCGGCGATCCCCGAGAGGCCACGACCAACATCGGTCCGGTCGTGTCGGCCACCCAGTTCAGCCGCATCCAGCAGCTGATCGAGAAGGGGATCGGCGAGGGAGCCAAGCTCCAGGTCGGTGGGCCGGGCAAGCCCGAGGGTCTCGAGACCGGCTACTACGTGCAGCCGACCGTCTTCTCGCACGTGTCCAACGACATGACGATCGCCCGCGAGGAGATCTTCGGCCCGGTGCTGGTGATGATCGGCTACGAGGACGACGACGACGCCGTCCGCATCGCCAACGACACCGTCTACGGCCTGTCGGGCTACATCTCGGGCGACCCCGAGCGGGCCAAGGCCATGGCCCGTCGGATCCGCAGCGGCAACGTCCACCTCAACGGGGCCGGCCCGGACTTCAACGCCCCCTTCGGCGGTTACGGCCAATCGGGCAACGGCCGCGAGTGGGGGCCGCTTGGTCTCGAGGAGTTCCTCGAGACCAAGGCCATCATGGGCTACGACGCCTGATCGGGCGCGGTCACCCTTTACATCTCCCTGGAGAACTGTAACGTTGTCCGGGTGCCCCAGTCGACGAGCGTGGATGCCATCCTCGCCGCGGCCATGGAGGCCATCGCGACGCGGGGGCCGGGCAAGCTGACGTTGTCGGCTGTCGCCGCCGCCGCCGGAGTGTCGCGCCCCACGCTGTACCGCTGGTTCCCGACCAAGGCCGACCTGCTCGCCGCGCTCACCGTCTACGCCAAGGATCAGTTCGATGTCGGGCTCCAGGCGGCCATCGACGACCAGCGCCGCCCGGCTCAGCGCCTGGACGCCGCTCTTCGCTTCCTCGTGCTCTACCTCGACGGATCGATGGGGCCCGATCCGATCGGGGTCGACCCGGCGTTCGCGCTGCGGTCCCTGGCCGAGTCGCTCGGACCGCAGGTCGAAGCGCTCGTGGGTCTGCTCGGCGACGCGTTCGAGCAGGTGCCGGCGGTGCGTGACGGGGTGCTGTCGGCCGACGACGCCGCGGAGCTCTTCTTGCGGTTGGCCTACTCGCACTACCTGGTGCCCCATCCCGAACCCGAGGTCTTGCTGGCCAACCTGCGCAGCCTGGCCGGAGTGGGGCAACGCTCGATGGCCACGGTGGCCGGATGAGGGCGGCGCCGTGAACACGGTCGACGAGCTGATCGCGAGTGCGCGGGAGCGGACCGGACTCGTCGACCTCGGCCCCGAGTCGTTCCACGAGGGCCTGGTCGCGTTGATCGAGGGAGCCGAAGCGGCCGGGACGTTCAACGAGCTCGGCATCGCCGTGCTGCACGACCAGGCGATCGGGTTCCTGTCGACCCGACTATCGGTCGAAGACTGGTATCGACGTCATCCCGAGATCGACGACCAGGAGATCATGGCCCCGCTGTTCGGGCTCGGGTTGCCGCGGACGGGTTCGACCGCGCTGAGCTTCCTGCTGGCCGAAGATCATCGGAGTCGGTCGCTCCTGGCGTGGGAGACCGGCTCGCCCACGCCCCCGCCCGACCCCGCGACCTACGACACCGACCCCCGGATCGCCGAGACCGAGGCCAGCATCTCGCTGATCGACGAGATGGCACCGAAGTTCAAGGTCATGCTGCCCACGTCGGCCACCGGCCCGAACGAGTGCCTCCAGATCTTGGCTCTCGACTTCCGGTCGGCCATGTTCGGGGCCCTGGGCGACAACCGCGGCTACGAGCGGTGGTTGGCGAGCTGCGACATGGTGTCGGCCTACGAGTACCACCGGCGGGTGCTCAAGATCCTGCAGTGGAGGTTCCCGCCACGGCCGTGGCGGCTCAAGTCGCCGGCCCACATGTCGTCCATCGAAGCGTTGCTCGAGGTGTATCCCGACTCGCGCTTCGTGATGACTCACCGCGACATCGCCCAGGTGATCCCCTCGGTCGTGAGCCTCTTCGACGCGACGTCCGAGATGTTGCGAACCGGACCGTTGGCTCCGGACTTCGCCGCCAACCAGGCCGCGATCTGGGAGCAGGCGCTGCGGACCACGCTGGCGTACCGCGACGACGGCCACGAGGATCGGTTCTTCGACCTCGCCTTCGGCGCCATGCGGGTCGATCCGATCGCCGAGATCCGTGGGCTGTACGACTGGCTGGGCATCGAGCTCACCGACGAGCTGGCCACGGCGATGCTGGCGTGGTGGACGAGCAACCCCGCCGACAAGCAAGGCGTGCACGAGTACGGACCGGAGCAGTACGGCATCGACCTCGACGACCTCCGCACGGCAGTTCGCGTTCTACAACGATCGCTTCGTGGGCCCGGCTCGCGATGACCCCTCGACAGGAGTGGAGCCATGACCGTGCAGTTCGACTGGTACATCGGCAACATCGACGAGGCGTTGCACACCGACACGTACGACAACGCCGGCCTGATGGACGGCACTGCCTGGACCGACTTCGCCGCCGCGATCGCCCGCATGGGCGACCAGGTGCAGCGACCTGACGTCCCGGGCGCGCCGGTCGACCGGGCCGCGGGCTACCGCCACCTGTTCGCGCTCGTCGGCAACGGGATCACCCACGCTCTGGTCCCCGCCGATCCCTGCGCGCCCACCTTCGGCGCCATCTCGCGGACCGACATCTTCAAATGGGGGCTCGACTGCCCCGACTGCGCCTACCGCACGACCGCCATACGAGGCGATCTGACCTACCGGATCACCGGCAACATCGGGACGGTTCGCTATCTCAGCTTCCAGATCAGCGAGGGCCTGGCCAACCACGGCAACATCCGCAACGACCAGCTGGACTGCGACGAGCAGGGCAACTTCGAGCTCTGGGTCGGCCCCGACGCACGACCCGGCAACTGGCTGCCCACCTCGCCTCGACGCGGACGCCATCATCAGCCGACAGTTCTTCGCCGACTGGGACCACGAGGAGCGGGCCCGCTTCGACATCGAGCTGGTGTCGCCGGTGCCCGACGATGCCGGAGCCGACCTGCTCGTGGCCACTCCCGACCGGGTGGCGCGTCAACTCTCGGCGATGGCCACCTGGCTCGAGGCCAACGCCAAGTTCTGGAACGACGTCGAGGTCCTGGGCCAGGACGCTCGCCCCAACGCCTTCGACGACGCGACCGTGAAGTCCGACATGGGAGGCGCCCAGGAGAACATCAACGCCTGGGGCCACTACGACCTTGGTCCCGACGAGGCGCTGATCGTCGAGGCCACCCCACCGGCGGCTCGGTATTGGAGCCTGCACGCCGGGAACTTCTGGTGGGAGTCGCTCGACTACGCCACCCGCCACACCAGCATCAACGACCACCAGGCCGTCGTCGACGACGACGGCGTCTTTCGGGCCGTCGTGGCTCACCACGATCCCGGGGTCCCCAACTGGATCGACACGATGGGTCACACGAAGGGTCCGCTGCTGTTCCGTTGGGTCGTGGCCGATCACGGTCCGGCGGCGACGACGCGGGTCGTGCCCTTCGCCGAGATCGGCGACCACCTCCCGCCGGCCACTCCTACGATCTCGGCGGCTCAGCGCGCCGAGATCATCGAACGTCGGCGGCGGGCCGTCCAGCGCCGGTTCGGGGCCTGACCGCCATGGACCTCGGACTGAGCGGCGCCCACGTCCTCGTCGCCGGAGGTACGACCGGGATGGGCCGAGCCGCGGCCGACTGCTTCGCCGCCGACGGCGCGCTCGTCGCGGTCATGGCCCGATCTCGCGAAGCCCTCGACGAGACCATCGAAGCATTGACCCAGCTCGGATCGCCCGACGCCGTTGCCCTGCAGGTGGATCTGTTCGATGGCGACGCCATCGACGCGGCACTGGCCGGCCTCGGTGACCGGTGGGGTCATCTCAATGCCGTCGTCAATGCGGCTGGGCCCCTGGCCGGCGGGCTCAAGAGCTTCGACACCTACTCCGACGAGGAGTGGCTCGGCGTCTTCAACGGCCTGACGCTCAGCTCGGTGCGGACCATCCGGGCCGCGCTTCCGCTGCTGCGAGCGGCCGAGTGGGCGCGCATCGTCAACGTGTCGGCCATGTCCACCAAGCGCCAGTCGCCCTCGCTGGTCGCCTACACCGCGGCCAAATCGGCGCTGACCAGCGTGTCCAAGAACCTGGCCCAGTCCCTTGCCGCGGATGGCATCCTCGTCAACACCGTCAGCCCTGGCACCTTCGTGTCGGCCTCGCTCAAGACGGCGCTGGCTCCGGTACCCGACCTCGACGAGAACGACCTGCACGACGTGATGCGCTTCATCAACGAGAACTTCGGCCACCATGTCTTCCTCGACCGGGCCGCCGACCCGTCCGAGATCGGTCCGGTGATCGCGTTCGCGGCTTCGGCTCGCAACACCTACATGACCGGCGCCAACATCAACGTCGATGGTGGCTCGGACTTCACCTGAGCGTGACCCTGGAGGTCGAACCCCATGAAGCACTGGGTCACGTACCCGCTGATCGCTCATCCCTACGACCCGGCCTTCGTGTCGAAGGACGCGCTCGTGCGCTTCGCTCGGACGGCCGAGACGGCGGGGTTCGACGGGATCGGGTTCACCGACCACCCGGCGCCGTCGCACAAGTGGCTGCAGGCCGGCGGCCACGACGCCCTCGACCCGTTCGCCGCCCTGGCCTTCACGGCGGCGGTCACCGATCGCCTGCTCCTGATCCCCAACATCGCCGTGCTGCCCTATCGCAACCCCTTCCTCGTGGCCAAGACCGTGGCCACCATCGACGTCTTGTCGGGCGGTCGGTTCGTCCTGGCGACGGCGACGGGCTACCTGCGCTCCGAGTACCTCGCCCTCGGGGTCGACTTCGACGCGCGCAACGAGCTCTTCGACGAAGCGCTCCAGGTGCTGCGGGGCGTGTGGACGACCGACGACTTCGCCTACGAGGGCCGGAACTTCACGGCCCGAGGGCTCGACCGCCAACCCCAAGCCGGCCGGCGTGCCGATCTGGATCGGCGGCAACAGCCAGAAGGCTCGGCGACGAGTGGCCGAGGTCGGCGATGGCTGGAACCCGTTCCCGGCGCCCGCGGCCTTGGCCCGCACGGCCAAGACCCCGGTGCTGGAGACCACCGAGGACCTGATGGGCATGCTCGACGATCTCTGGCGTCGAGTCGACGGGGCCGGGCGTGACCCCGCCACCATCGACGTCGCCTTCGGGACCTCGGCCGGCGGCCCACCGGGCGCGGACAGCTTCGACGCCGACGCCCATCTGGCCGGCCTGGACGAGCTGGCCGCGCTGGGCGTGACCTGGAACGGCGTGGGCATCCCCGGCGACTCGCTCGAGCACGCGCTCGAGACCCTCGAGCGCTACGGGCGAGCAGGTCATCGATCTGGCCCGCTCGGAGGGCGCGGACGGACGGCGATGACGGCGCCCGACACGGTCGCGCGGCTGCTCGCCGATCGGGCGGACGACGACGGCGTCGGGATCGTGTGCGGCGGCGACGCGTGGTCGTGGCGCGAGGTCTTCGATCGCAGCTCGACGGTGGCCGGACGGCTCGAGGCCCAGCGGCAGGCGGGTCCCTTCCACATCGGGGTCCTGCTCGACAACACGCCGGACTACCTCTTCACGTTGTTCGGGGCCGCTCTCGCCGGCGCCGTCGTGGTCGGCATCAACAACACGCGCCGAGGCGCCGAGCTCGAGCGCGACATCCGCCACACCGACTGCCAGTGCGTCGTCACCGACTCGACGCACGCCGCGCTGCTCGCCGGTGTGGACCTCGGCACCATCCCGGTGTTGCGCATCGATGGACCCGGATGGGCCGCGGCCGCTGACCAGGTCGATGCCGAGGCCCGGACCCTTCACGGACCTGACGCCGACGACCTGTTCGTCCTCATCTTCACGTCCGGCTCGACCGGTGCCCCCAAAGCCGTGCGGATGACGCACCGACGAGCGGTCCGGGCGGCCACGAGCGCGACCTGGCTCGGCGCCGACGACGTCCTCTACAGCGCCATGCCGCTGTTCCATGGCAACGCCCTGAACGCCATCGTCCTGCCGGCCGTCGCCACTGGCGCGACCATCGCCCTTCGCCCTCGGTTCTCGGCGTCGCAGTTCATGCCCGACATCCGCCGGTACGACGCGACCTTCTTCAGCACCGTCGGCCGGGCGCTGTCCTACGTGCTGGCCACGCCCGAGTCCCCAGCGGACCGTGACCACCACGTGAAGTTCGCGCTGGCACCCGAGTCGTCGCCCGCCGACCTGAGGGCGTTCCGCGATCGCTTCGCCATCCCGTGCTTCACCGGCTACGGGTCGAGCGAGAACGCCGTCATCATGACGCCCGTGGCGGGGATGCCGAAGGACGCGCTCGGCGTGCCTCAGGAGGGCACCGACGCCGCCATCGTCGACCCCGACACCATGCACGAGCGCGCCGTCGCCCGATTCGACGCCGACGGCAAGCTGGTCAACGCGGCCGAGGCCATCGGCGAGCTGGTCGGGCGCAACGTCGTCGATCGCTTCGAGGGCTACTACAACAACCCGGCCGCCGACGCCGAGCGAACCCGGAACGGCTGGTACTGGTCGGGCGATCTGGGCTACCGCGATGAGGCCGGCATCTTCTACTTCGCCGGCCGCGCCGGCGAGTGGCTCCGCGTCGATGCCGAGAACTTCGCGCCGGCACCCATCGAACGGATCCTCGGGCGCTATCCACCGGTGCGGGGGACGGCCGTCTACCCGGTCCCCGACGAGCGAACGGCGGACGACCAGGTGATGGTGGCCTTCGAGCTGGCCGCGGGCGAGGTCTTCGACCCGCTCGACTTCGCCGCCTTCCTCGACGAGCAGGCCGACCTCGGCACCAAGTGGTCGCCGCGCTATGTCCGCATCACCACGCTTCCGGTGGGAGCGACGAACAAGATCGACAAGAAGCCGTTGCGGACCGAGCGCTGGTACACCGATGATCCTCTCTACTGGCGTCCCGAGCGCAGCGGTCCCTACCGCCCCTTCACCGCGGAGGACCGTCTGGCCCTCGAGGCCCAGTTCCGTCGCCACGGCCGCGCCGTCGATCGGGTGTGACCATGGTCGGTCACTACTGTCTGTCGCCATGACGGCATCGGGACCTCTGTTGGCGGCCGACGAGTCGCTGACCCACCAGATCGCGGACACCTTCGCGCGGGTGTCGCAGAGCGACCGGGCCTGGACCGAGAAGGTGTGGGCCATGGCCGCGGCTCGAGACGGCTCGCTCAGCGTCGCCTTCGGCCTGGGCAAGTACGTCAACCGCAACGTCATGGATGCCTTCGCCGGGATCTCACGCGGGACCGAGCAGTGGACGGTCCGCGCCAGTCGCCGCCTGGCGCCCCGTCCTGAGGAGAACGTGGTCGGGCCGATCACCTACGAGATCGTCGAACCTCTGCGCTGCACGCGGATCGCGCTGGCCCCGAGCGACGCCGCGCCGATCGCCTTCGACCTCGAGATCACCAGCGAGATCCCACCGGTCGTCGAGGAGCGGGAGACCCACCTGAGCCGCAGCCGGTATCGGATCGACGCCGACGTCGTTCGGTTCCACCAGAGCGGCGTCGCGCGTGGCTGGGTCGAGGTCGACGGCGGCCGCGTCGAGGTGGACGACGAGGCATGGGTCGGCGCCCGCGACCGATCGTGGGGCGTCCGCTACGGCGTCGGCCAGCCGATCGACGACGTCGAGGCCAGCCCCGTCCCCCCCGGGACGTCGACACTCGTCCTCTGGATGCCGGTCACCATGACCCGTCCGGATGGACGCCACTCGACGCTGTTCGTGTACTACCAGCGCCACGCCGGCGAGGGGTGGTCGACCGGCAGCGCCCAAGGGGCGATCGAGTTGGCCGACGGGCGACGGCGGCCCTTTCGCGACATCGTGCCCGCCCTCGCCTTCGACGACGGGACGCGGCGATTCCTCGGCGGCGACCTGCGCTGCGTCGAGGCCGGCGGAGGCGAGCGGGTGCTGCACATCGAACCGGTCTCCGACACGGGGTTCCATCTGGGGACGGGTCTCTACGGCGGCTACGACGGCCACGTGCACGGGGAGTTCCGTGGCGATCTCCACGTCGAGGGCGACCACGTCGAGGCGTGCGACCAGGTCGAGGTGGCACGACGCATCCACCAGCACCGCGATTGCATCGTCCGGGTCACCGACACCACCGACGGGTCGCTCGGCGTCGGCACCCTGCAGTCGATCGTGACGGGTCCCCACCCCGACCTCGGTCTCACCGAGGAGGCCTCGTTCAGCTGAGCGCCTGGATGGCGGCCCGCGTGTAGGCCAGCACCGCGTTGCCCTCGGCCGGTCTCGGCGCCTTGCCCAGACGGAGGGCGACCAGTCGGTCGGCGCGGATGTTGAGCGCGGCCGAGCGGCACATGGCGAAGATCTCGAACCACCTCAGGTCCACCAGCGCTCGCCCCAGCGCCTGCTCGTGGCCGGCGACGATCTCGTCGCGGGTGAGAAATCCCGGGACCCGCAGCCCGGAGAAGTGCTCGGTCATGGCCTCGAGCGCGGTGTACCAGGCCAGATCCAACTCGGCGGGGCCGATGGATGCCATCTCCCAGTCGAGGACGGCAGCCGGGGCGAAGGAGTCGTCGAAGATCACGTTGCCGAGGCGGACATCGCCCCAGAGCACGCCCGACGGCGGCTCGGGGCGCGGTCGGTGGGTACGACACCACGTGAACGTCTCGGTGAGCACCGCGGGAGGATCGCCCTCGAAGCTCCAGTCCACCAGGTCTTCCCACCATCGGATCTCGTCGTCGAGCGATCCGGTGGCGCCCCGCATCTGGGTGGCGACCGGTTGGCCGCGCCACGGGGTGGTGTGGATCAGCGCCAATGTGTCGAGGAAGCCCTGGTGCAACGTGCGTTGCTCGTCGGCCGACGCGGCCATGATCCACGGGTCGGCGGCCGGAAGCTCACCCAGATCGTGACCGGCCACAAGGGGCATGGCCAGGAACGGTGCGCCGAGCCAGCGAGCGTCGGGCTCGAGGGTGATCGGGCCGGGAACCGGTACTCCGTGCGCCCCGACCGCCTGCTGCACGGCGACTTGCATCGCCAGGTCGTAGGTGGGGAACAGCGCGGCGCCCGCAGGCGGAAGGCGGACGACGAGGCGAGTCTCACCTGGCTGGCCGGCGAGTCGAAACGAGGCCGCCACCATGATGATCTCGTTCGAGTACCCGCCGCCGACGTGACCTTGGAGGTCGACGACCAGATCGGTGACGGGCTGGCCGTGACCGCTCAGGTGATCGAGCAGCCACGTCTTGATCGGAGCCTCGGCCGTCGTGAGATCTCTGGATGTCGCCTCGGCCACATCGACCTCCGACTGGGCGGCTCACCGAGGCGCTGACTCTGGCACAGAGTCCTAGGCGAGCACCAGCGCCAGGGCGCCAAGCACGAACACCACGGACTGGGCGCTGTGGACGGCGATGCCGATCCAGGCGCTGCGATAGCGCTTCGTCGGATACGAGATGATCAGCGCGTCGGCCAGCGCGCTCGGGATCACCCACGGGACGTGCAGGTGATAGCCGGCGAACAGGACGCCGTTGGCGACCCAGTCCCAGCGTCCGAAAGCGCCGCTCATCCGGGGGAGCAGGAAGCCACGGAACAGCAGCTCCTCGCCCAGCACGGTGTTGAACACCTCGAGCACGACGATCACGGCGAACCACGTCCACGACCCCCTCAGCAGGGCGTGGCCCCCGTGCGAGTCGAGGAACTCGCCCATGTCCCGGGCCGCGGGGTGGTTGACGAGGGGGATGAGCTCCTCCGCGGCCGTCGCCACGATGAGCGGGATCAAGACCAGCCACAGCCTGCCGCCGACCCGGCCCGAGCGAGGACTGCGCGGCGAGCGCAACCACAGCGCGTCGCGCACCACGGTCCATCGCAGGGACCGCTGTTCGTGCCAGACCAGTGCCACCACGAGGAGGAACTGCCAGATGAGGCCGAGGGTCAGGCAGACGATGAGCGCCCGCGAGAGCGGATGGCTGCCGCCGAGCGAGGAGGCCACGATCGGAGCGACGATCCACGCCAGCACGGCCATCGGCACCGCGGCGGCGGCCCACACGGCGAGGATGACTCGTATCCGATACTGCGGGATCGTGACCGCCGGCCGGGCGCGGTGGCGAAGGCCGCCGTCCACCATCTGCGAGCGTTCTGCGGACTCCAGATCCTCCGGCGTGACAGTCATGGCCTTCCCTCCGTGTCATCGGGCTGGTGGTTCCACGATGAGCCGATCCGATGTGGGTGTCGTCGGGCTGGCGGCCACATCGCGTACCTCTCGAGGTGTACGTCGGGGTCGGTCGCCAGCCCGATGCTGCGATCGGGTACACGGGTTACGGTCGAGCCGTGGCGATCAGCGACCTGGTGACCCGAGCCGAACGGCGAGTCGATCGTGTCCCCGCCATCGCCCAGGACGCGGCCTTGGCCGCGCTCTGCCTGGTGGTCGGTGTGCTCACCACCGGTGCCACAACCGAAGCAGGCGTGACCCACGAGGCGCGCGGACCGCTCGCCTGGGCTCTCATCCTGTTGGCCACCGTTCCCTACGCCCTGAGGCGGCGGGCGCCGATGCCGGTGTTCCTCGTCACGCTGAGCGCCGTGGTGGCCTTGATGCTCGGCGGCTACGACTCAGGGGCACTGCCGTGGGTCGTCCTGGTCGGGGCCTACACCGTGGCCGCCTATCGCCCGACACGGGAGTTGGCCTTCGCCGCCGTCTTCGCCCTCGCTCTGCTGATCGCGCTGCTGGTCGGTCCCACTCGGGACTTCGGCGCCGGCGAGTTCCTGTCGGGCGTGGCCGCGTTCGCCGTCGTGATGATCATCGGCTGGACGATGCAGGCCCGGCGCCAGCGCATCGACTCGTTCGACGACGAGCAGGAGGAGGCGGCAAGACGGGCGGCCACCGAGGAGCGGTTGCGGATCGCCCAGGAGCTCCACGACGTCGTGGCCCACTCGCTGGGCGTGATCGCCGTCCAGGCGGGGGTCGGGATGCACGTCATCGACTCCGATCCGGACGAGGCCCGGCGCGCCCTCGAGAACATCTCACGGGCGAGCCGCACCAGCCTCACCGAGATCCGTCGGCTGCTCGGCATGGTGCGCGACTCCGAAGGCGTGCCTCGGTACGCGCCCGCGCCTGGCTTGGCCGACCTGCCCCGTCTGGTCGAAGGCGTGACCGGTGTCGGGCTGGCGGTCGACGTCCGCGTCGAGGGCGACATCGACGCCGTTCCGGGCAGTGTGGGGGTGACGGCCTACCGGATCGTGCAGGAAGCGCTCACGAACACTCTGCGCCATGCCGAGGCCCACCGGGCCACGGTTCGCCTCGACACGACGCCCGGTGAGCTGCGGATCGAGGTGGCCGACGACGGTCGCGGTCCGACCGGCGCGTCGCTCGGCGGTCACGGTCTCGTCGGCATGCGCGAGCGGGTTGCGGTCTACGGTGGCTCGCTCGAGGTCGGACCCGACGCCACTGGTGGCTTCCGCATCGCCGCCCGACTGCCCTACGAGGATTCGCTCGCATGATCCGCGTCGTGGTGGCGGACGACCAGGCCTTGGTGCGCAGCGGGTTCAGCGTCCTCTTGGGCACAGCTGACGACATCGAAGTGGTCGGCGAGGCGGCGAATGGGCGCTCCGCGGTCGAGCTCGTGAGCCGCGATCGGCCCGATGTCGTCTTGATGGACATCCGCATGCCCGAGATGGACGGCGTCGAGGCCACGCGCCACATCACGTCGGACCCGGGGCTGGCCTCGACACGCGTCCTCATCCTGACGACGTTCGATCTCGACGAGTACGTGTTCGAGGCGTTGCGCGCCGGTGCGAGTGGGTTCCTGCTCAAGGACACGCTGCCGGCCGACCTGCTCGCCGCGGTGAGGGTCGTGGCGGGAGGGGACGCCCTGCTGGCGCCGAGCATCACGCGGCGCCTGGTCGAGGAGTTCGCCCGTCGACCAGCGACGACCGGAGCCACTCGGCCTTCCGAGCAGCAACGCGCGCTCGACTCGCTCACGCCGCGCGAGGGCGAGGTGCTCGTAGCCGTGGCGCGTGGGCTGTCGAACACCGAGATCGCCGACACGCTGTTCATCTCGCACGCCACGGCCAAGACCCACGTCAGCCGCTTGCTCACCAAGCTGGCCGCCCGGGACCGAGCCCAGCTGGTGATGCTCGCGTACGAGCTCGGTGTGGCCACCCCGGGCGCGGGGCGCTGAGTCGGAGGTCCGGCCGGTCCGGATCAGCGGCATCGTGGTCCACCCGGCGGAGGGCGACGATGACTACCCTGCGAAGGCGGAGAGGTAGGAGGCGGCCATGAGAAGGCTCATCGTCGGTGCCGTTCTGGTGTTGGTGATCGCCGGGTGCTCGACGGCAGCCAAGTCGGTGAACACCTCGAACGGCGCGAGCTCGGGGACCGGGGCAACCAGAGCGTCGTCGCTGCCGAAGTGCTCGAAGTGGTTCAGCGAGGGAGCTGACCCGTCGACCTACGCGCCGTCGAGCGAGTGCATCGACGCCCACGGTGCCGTCGCCGACGTACCAGGTCCAGACGGTGAACTGCTTCGACCGCTCGACGCTGACCTGGACCACGGTCGGATGGTGGAACCAGACCAACAAGTTCCACGTGTTCAAGGCCGGCCAGCAGCAGCCACCCACGTTGGCCGCGTGCGGCGCCTGACGCGAGGCGACGTCAGAGCTGGCTGAGCACGGCCGCGACCCGGTCGATGTCGTCCTCGTGGTTGTAGAAGTGGACGGCGACAGCGCAGATTGCCGTCGCGAGCGGCACAGACGACGCCTCGCTGCTTCAGCTCGCCCAGCAGGCGGGCGGGGTCGCGGTCGCCCAGTGGGCACCGACACGATGGTGCTGCGATTCGCCGGCGGCAGGTCGACCGGCGCCCACCCGATCTCGGTGAGCGAGGTCCTGCAGCCGGTCGGCCAGCTCTCGGTTGCGCTCGTAGATGGCTTCGGCGCCGAAGATCGTCGAAGACGCCGAGAGCGGCCTCGTTGCCGATGGCGGCGAGCCAGCTGATCGAGTTGTCGAAGCGCGACGCCGTCGGTGACAGGTCCATGGACGGCCCGAAGAAGCTCTCGAACGGCACGCGCCCGGCCTTCCACCCGGCGTTGACCGGCGACGAAGCCGATCCTGCACCGCCGGCGAGAGGTAGCAGTAGCCGACACCCCGGCCGGCGTTCAGCAGGAACTTGTGATCGGAGGTCGTCAACACGTCGATGGCGGCGAGGTCGTCGGCAACGGGCAGGGCGCCGACCAGCTGGGAGCCGTCCACGAACACGATGGCATCCACGGCTCGGGCGACGGCGCTGATCGCCTGGATGTCGGACCGGTGGCCGGTGGCCGTCTGCACGCCGCTGAAGGCGACCAAGGCACGTGCCGGCGTCGACCCGTTCGGCGATGTCGTCGGGTTCGAGTCCGCCGTTGCGGAACGGGACCTGACGGACGTCGTAGCCCTTGTCGCCCAGCAGTCGCCACGGGAAGTGGTTCGAGCTGTACTCGCGCTCGCCGATCACGACGTTCTGGCCGGGCGCGGGCCGGGCCGAACTGGGCGGCCACCAGACCCGCGGCCGACGACACCGAGGCGATCAAGGCCACGTCGGCCGGGCGAGCGCCGATCAGGCCGGCGACGGCGGTCCGCGCCCGTCTCGGCCGCCGCCTCGCCTCGCAGGTAGTCGAGTCCGGACTCGGTCCACTCGTCGACGTAGCCGGTGGTAGGCATCGGCCAACGATTGGCTGGCCAGGCCCACCGCGGCGGTGTTGAAGTACGCGAGCATGGGAGGTCGCCGGAAACAGCCGGCGGGCCTCGCGCACGTCGACCGTCGGGCGGGGTGCGGCGTCGGTCGACACAGCAAGACCATAACCACCAACGACGCACCCGAAGGAGGCGAAGGCCGATCCGATCTACGGTGGGCCCATGACCAAGAACGTGATGATCACCGGTGCGGGCTCAGGGTTCGGCAAGGCGACGGCCACGGCGCTGGCGGGGCGGGGCCATCATGTGATCGCCACGACCGAGACCGATGCCCAAGCCGACGCCCTGCGGGCCGAGGCGCCGGAGCTGACCGTCGAGCGCGTCGACATCACGACCGACGACGTGACCAAGGCGGCGGCGTGGGACATCGACGTGCTCATCAACAACGCGGGTGCGGGCCAAACCGGACCGATGGCTGATGTGCCCATCGATCGCGTGCGCCGTCTGTTCGACGTGAACGTGTTCGGGACCCTGGCGGTGACCCAGCAGGTGTTGCCGGGCATGGTGGCCCGGGGGAGTGGGCGGGTCATCATCCTGTCGTCGATCGCCGGCGTCATGGTGGGACCGTCGTTCGGCCCCTACTCGATGACCAAGCACGCGCTCGAGGCCATGGGCAAGGCCATGCGGGCCGAGCTGGCACCCCTGGGCATCGACGTGACCTTGGTGAACCCCGGTCCCTACCAGACCGGGTTCAACGATCGCATGGCCGAGTCGATGTGGGAATGGTTCGGCGACGGTTCGCTGAACGCGCCGGCCTCGGACATGTTCAAAGTGATGGGCGAGCTGGTCACGACGGGACAGATGGACCCGGCCGAGGTGAGCGACAAGCTCGTCGAGTTGACCGAGGCCGACACGACCGAGGAGAACAACTTCGTGCCTCCCGAGATCCGCGCCCAGCTCCTGGCCTCGGGCTCGTGACCCGCCTCTAGTACTCGCGCCGACAGATCTGCCACCAGTGGCCCAGTGGTTCGAGTCCCAGCCGGCGGGCGACCCCCTGGCTGGCCACGTTGTCCCACGACGTGCTGTAGAAGACCGTCCGAGCGGACACGAGAGACGACCACTCCGCCGTGACGGCGACGGCGAGGCCACGTCCTCGATAGGGCTCGTAGGTCCAGACGCCGGCCTCGACCGACTTCGGCGCTGACCGAGCGGTTTCGCAGATGGCGGCCACCTGATCGTCGACGACGGCCATCACCCATGGCTCGGTCAGCTCGCGGTCGCGCCCCGGTATCCGCTCCCGCCAGCTCTCGGCATCGAAGTCGACGCTCCGATGGAGCTCAACGGTTGTTGGTGCTCTGTCGACGGGCGCCTCCATGAGCCACGACGGACCGCCCAGCGGTCGAGCGAGCGGTCCCAGGGTCGGTACGGCGTCGATGATCCGCAACAGTTCGGCGGCGCACTCGGGGGCCCAGCCGACGGCGAGGGCCGGTTGCGCGTTCACCAGCGCCTCGGCGATGGCGGCGTCGCATTCGGTCGGAACGTGAACCGACGCGGCCCAACACCGCCCGCTGCGGCCCGCGGCGACGACGAGAAGCGGCTCGAAGGGCACGCCGTCGGCCCGGCACCGCTCGATGCGACCTCGGTCGTCGGTCATCCACAGCGTCTCGAGCTCGAGTTGCAGCAGGGCCGTGAGATCGCCGGTCATGGGCGCATCCTGGCCCGGCTCAGCCGCGTAGCCGGTAGGTCGCGATCAGCACCCCGGTCGTGGTCGGCATTGACTCGATCAGCTCGAAGGACGCGAACGCGCCGTCGGTGGTGAACAGACGTCGGCCGGGACCCAGGACCAGTGGATGGATCGTCAGCACCAGCTCGTCCACCAGGCTCCGCCGCAGCAACGACTGCACGAGCGTCGCGCTCCCGAGGATCGTGAGGTCTTGGTCCGACCCACGCTTGAGCTCGGCGACGGCGTCGCCGGCATCACCCGTGACGAGCGTCGAGTTCGCCCACGCCAGTGGCTCGACGAGCGTGTTGGACACCACATACTTCGACATGTTGTCGAGCACAGCAGTGAACGGGTTGTCGTCGGTTCGACCGTGCCACGCACGGTAGAGGTCCTCATACGTCCAGCGACCGAGCAACATCGCGCCGCCGGCGCCGTCGGCCATCCTGCGGCCCATGAACTCGCCGAGGACCTGATCGCCATAGGGAGCCGACCATCCCCCGTGCTCGAAGCCGTCTCGAGTGTCCTCGTCAGGTGCTCCCGGCGCCTGCATGACCCCGTCCAACGTGACGTGTTCGACTGCGGTGATGCTCATCGGCTCAGCTCCTCTGGAGGTTGCGGGCGAAGAGCGCGTGCAGCCGTTCCCAGTGCCGTTCCGCCGACGGCTTGTCGTAGATGGCGCCACGGTCGGGGAAGGCGAAGCCGTGATGGGTGCCCGGGTACCACTCCACGCGCGCGTTGGCGCCTACGTCGCGCAGATGGGCCTCGAGGCCTTCGATCATCTCGGTGGGGGCATAGTCGTCGAACTCCGCACAGGCGAAGTAGAGCTCGCCCCGAACGTCGGCGGCCAGTGGAGCTGGTGAGCCGGCGCCGAAGAGGCGCACGCCGTAGACCGACGCAGCCGCCTTGATCCGTTCGGGAAAGGTGCCGGCGACGGCGAACGAGAACGGGCCGCTCATGCAGTAGCCCACGCACCCGACCCGGGTCGCGTCAGCGGCCGGGTCCGCATCGACATGGGCGAACAGTGCCGTGGTGTCGCCGAGCACGAGCTCATGGGTCAGCGAGCCCATCAGGGTCACCAAGGCCTCGCGGGTGTGGGCCGGATTGCCCGAGAACACGTTGAAGTCGCGCGTCGACCGGTAGTAGAGGTTGGGCAGGATCACGTAGTACCCCGCGGTGCCGAGCCGCCGCGCCATGTCGTGCAGCTCCTCGCGCTTGCCCGGGGCGTCCATGTAGAAGAACACGACGGGATGGGGACCGCCTTCTTCGGGGTGGGTGATGAACGTGTTCATCGCTCCGTGCGCGGTGGCGATGTCGAGGTGATGTTCGATCATGCGGCGAGACGCTAACGCCCAGCGGCGCCGGCTCCATTGACCACGGGGTCCCCCTCGATCACCTTCCTGTGGATCCTCCAAACCGGTCACTGGATGACCGGTTCACCTTCGTACGGTGTGCGTGTTCGTTCGACCCGGAAGGGATCAATCTCGTGATCGCACCAGAGACGACAGCGACAGACACGTTCACCATCTGGCCGCAAGGGCCCTTCTCCCTGCGGGAGGCGGCGATGTTCGGATTCGGCCAGCGCCATGCCACCAGCTTCGACGGCACGATGCGGATGGCGTTCTGCGTGGACGGGTACCAGGGACAGGCGGCCGTGACCGTCCGCCAGCGTGGCGACGGCAGCATCGTGGTCCGCATTGCCGACCGCCGCGGCGTCGTCGAGCCGTCAGCGGTGGTGGGCCAAGTGGCTCGGGTGCTGTCGCTCGATCACGATGCGACGAGCTACGCCGCCCTCGCTGGCGCCGACCCTGTCGTCGACCGACTGCTGGCCGCCGCGCCGGGCCTCCGTCCCCCGTTGTTCCACTCGCCCTACGAAGCCGCC
The DNA here is from genome assembly GCA_963734965.1 of uncultured Microthrixaceae bacterium. GTDB lineage: Bacteria > Actinomycetota > Acidimicrobiia > Acidimicrobiales > Acidimicrobilacustridaceae > UBA4742. Next base: position 1,685,211 of record CAVTJK010000003.1, read on the forward strand.
CTCTGGGCCGTGATCAGCGCTCGCCGGTCGCCCCGAACGGCCGAGGCGTGGCGCCGTCGTCTGGCTGCTCATGCGGGCGTCTCGTTCGACATCGACGGCGAGGAGCACACCGCGGTGCCCCTACCCGATCGCATCCTCGCCCTCGGTCCCGCAGGGTGTCGGGCGTGTGGGATCGACCCCCTGCGGGCCGAACGGGTCGTCGGCGTCGCCCACGCCGCCGCCCAAGGACTGCTCGATGTCGACCGCCTGGCCGTCCTCGATGACGACCAGGTGCGCCGCGAGCTGCGCACCATCTCGGGCATCGGACCTTTCTACGCCGACCTCATCCTGATCCGTGCTCTCGGCCGGACCGATGTGTTGGTCGCCGACGAGCCGCGGCTGTTGGCGATCGTCGGCGAGCTCTACGAGCTCGGTGGGCCCGCGACCCAGTGCGAACTGGAGACCTTGGCCTCGAGATGGTCGCCATGGCGGACCTGGGTGACCGTCTTGATGCGGGCCGCCGGCGCCCGCGTGCTCCGTGGAGATGAGGTGAATGCCCCATGACCGTCGCCCGGTGCCGGCGCGACGGTTGATCGACCACCCACTGACCCAGGAGCCCTGATGACGGATCGCGATCCTCACACCACGAGTGCCGAATGGACGAACTGGGATCGCCGAGATTCGGGCCCGCGCGGTGCCGACCACACCGTCCTGCTGCTCCCGGGCGGGATGTGCACCGCGATGTCCTACGAGGAGCTGATGGGTGAGCCCGCCCTCGCCGGTGTCCACCTCGTCGCCGTGACGCTGCCGGGGCAGGGCGGGGCGCCGCCTCTGTCGGACTGCTCGGTCGAGAACTACGCGCGCCTCACCGGTGAGCTGGCCGCCGATCTCGGCTGCGACGCCGTCGTCGGCTTCAGCATGGGGGCGACAGTGGCCATCGAGATGGTCGGGTCCGGCGCGTACAAGGGTCCCGTGGTCTTGCTGGCGCCGTCGTTCTCGCGACAGGACGAAGCGGTGTTCCTGCGGGGGCTCGACCGGTTGGCCAGGGTCTTCGGGCGGCTGCCGTTCTCGGCCATGCTGAAGATGGTCGGCCTGGCGGTGAAGGACAGTCCGCTGCCACGCGAGCGACTCGACGAGCTGGTGGCCGTGTTGCGCCAGAACGATCCCCGCGAGGTCCGCCGGGCCATCCACGGCTATCTGCGGTACCTCGATCGCTACGGCTCGGTTGCGCCAAGGCTCGTCGACGCCGGGGTTCGCGCCTGGGTCGTGCACGGCGAGACCGGCGACGGCGGGGTCACCGACGACGAGCGGGCGACGCTCGAGGCCAGCGGCCAGATCACGGTGATCACCATCCCCGGCGCCACCTTCTTCATCCCCAACGAATCGCCGGGGTTGGTGGCTCAGCTGGTCGTCGATGCCCTCGGGCTGGCCGCCCACCCGCCGCGCCACGAGATCGCTCCCTGACCCTCGGGATTGCCGATCGATCCAGTGCGTGGAAGGGTCCCGGCATGGCCCGCCCCATCGCTACCAACCTGGACGTCGAGCGCCGTGAGTTGCTCGACTTCGTCCGGCCTCGACACCACGTGATCCTCTCGACCACCCGCGGCGACGGCTCGGTGCAGTTCTCGCCGGTCACGTGCGGGGTCGACGACGCCGGACGCCTCGTCGTGGCCACCTACCCGCAGCGAGCCAAGGTCCGGAACCTGCGGCGCCGACCCGAGGCCTCGGTCTGCGTGCTGTCCGACGAGTGGAACGGGCCGTGGGTCCAGGTCGACGGCACGGCCGAGGTGCTCGACCTGCCCGACGCGCTCGAACCGCTCGTGGACTACTTCCGCAGCATCGCCGGCGAGCACCCCGACTGGGACGAGTACCGCGCCGCCATGCAGGACCAGGGGAAGTGCCTGATCCGACTCACCGTCGAGCGGTGGGGTCCGATCGCCACCGGCGGCTTCCCGCCCGAGTTGGACTAGTCACAGGTCGCAGTGAGGACCGGATCGGTTCAGGACGGGATCTGGCCGAGGGCGCGCAGCCAGTCGAGGAACTGGCCCAGGCCGTCGTCGAGGGCCGTGGGGTCATAGCCCAGGCGGGCCGCCGTGCGCGGCGCCCCGGGGCCGGGGCCCGAGCGCGGTCCGGCCTGGGCCGCGGCCTTCTGGGCGATGGCGACCATGGTCGGGCCGAAGGCGGCGGCGACCGCGGGGTCCTCCGACGGCTCGACGTCCTCCACGTGGTGGTCGATCCCGGCCATGGCGCACAAGCGGTTGCAGGCCTCGGCGATGCTGACCTCGTCCTCGGGCCGTCCCTGCAGCAGGTAGCGCTCACCCGAGACGCCGTGGTCGAGGGCCGAGATCGATCCCCAGGCCACGTCGGTGGCCAGCACCCACACGACGGGGAACCGCAGGTAGGCCGTCAGCTTGCCGCGCAGCGCCCCCCGCAGCACCCGGTTGAAGCTGGTCATCGCCAGGGCCCGGCTCACGACGGGCGCGGGTCCGAAGATGGCGCCAGGGTGACAGGTCACCACGTCCTGGCCCGCGGCGGCGCGCGCGTGAGCCTCGGTGAAGGCGGCCAGCTTCGTCTGGTTGTAGGGATCGTCGCTGGGCAGGTCGGCGACGGGTGCGTCCTCGAGCGACCCGCCAGCGCTGGTGTCGAAGAACGTGCCGGTGCTGAGGGCGACGACCCGACGCATGCCGACGTCGGCGGCGGCGTCGAGCACGTGGATGGTGCCGGCCGTGTTCACCGCCTCGAACTCGGTCCGGTCCTGTTGCGCCGCCCCCAGCAGCGCGGCCGTGTGGATGGCGGCCTCGCATCCCTCGGCGGCCCGTCGGACATCGTCGGGCTCGGTGATGTCGCCCTCCACCAGATCGACGCCCATGGTCGCCAGTGCCGCCGTGTCCGACGTCGGCCGCACGAGCGCTCGCACGCGGTCGCCCCGCTCGATCAACTGGGCGCAGACGTTGGATCCGGTCAGGCCGGTGGCCCCGGTGACGAAGATCGTCGTCACGGGCGGCTGGAGTCGGCCGCCGCCGGTGCCCAATCCTGCTTCCTGGCGTCGACTTCGCCGGGGTCGTAGTCGATCACGGGAGGCTCGGTGCCGTAGAGGTCGAGGGTGTGCAGGAACCGGTGCAGGCCCATCGTGTTGGCACACGCGAAGCCGAGCTCGACGATCTGGGCGGCCGTGAACACCTCGGCCAGCCGCTCGTAGAACTCGCGGTCGATGGCGTAGTGATCGGCCGACAGCAGATCGAGGAACTCGACGGCCAACCGCTCTTGATCGTTCAGCTCGTCGTGGCCGGGCGCGATGAGACAGGCCACGTCCTCGTCGGTGATCGAGTCGTGCTTGCGCGATTGCATGCACGGCTGGCACTCGCCGAGCTGCGCGCTGCGGATGCGGATGAGCTCGAGGATGCGCCCGCCGATGAGCGAGCCGCCCCCGTAGCTCGTCCTGGCCTGGTGCACCGAGGCGAGTTGGGCCGTGCGATAGGCGAAGATCTGCAGCGGCACCTGGGTCGAGTACAGCCCTTCCCCGAAGCCGTTGTCGATGATCTCGCGTGACTCCGGGGGGAGATCCTCGAACGGAATGGGTGCGATCCTGGGCATGGCGACGCTTCCCCTCTGTGCTGTCGCCGGGCGGGCGACGATCCGGCCCCCGATCTCAATCCCCATCGAGGTGCTTACACCGTACTGGGTCGATCGCGGTCCGGTACCCTCCGGCGATGGCCTCACGCTTCGACGGGAAGGTCGCCATCGTCACGGGTGGGGCCGGCGGGATGGGCCGCGTGGTCGCGCTGACCTTGGCCGCGCAGGGGGCCGCCGTCGTCGTGGCCGACCTCGACCACGACGGAGCCATCGGGGTGGCCGACGAGGTCTCGGCCACTGGCGGCCGGGCCGCGGCCATCGAGGTCGATCTGGCGCACGAGGACCAGATCGTCGAGCTCATGGCCCAGACCGTCGATCACTTCGGTGGGGTCGACATCCTCGACAACAACGCGGCGCTCACCGATGCCGGGGTGTTGGCTCGTGACACGAGCGTCACGGACATGGACATCGAGGTGTGGGACGCCATGATGGCGGTCAACCTGCGCAGCCAGATGCTGATGTCCAAGCACGCGATCCCGCCCATGATCGAGCGCGGCGGCGGAGCCATCGTGAACATGTCATCGGGCGCGGCGAACACCGGTGACCTGATCCGAACGGCGTACAGCGTGTCCAAGGCGGGGATCTCGACCCTCACCAAGTCGCTGGCGACGCAGTACGGCCGTCAGGGCATCCGGGTCAACGCCATCGTGCCTGGTCTCGTCCTCACCGAGCCCGTGCGGGCCCAGATCCCAGCGGCCATGCTCGAGTCGTATTCGAGCCGTCTGCTCACGCCCTTCGTCGGTGAGCCCCAAGATGTCGCCGATCTGGTGGCGTTCCTCGTGTCGTCCGAAGCCCGCTACATCACGGGTCAGAGCATCTGCATCGACGGCGGCATGTCCGTTCACAGCGCCCGTCTCCCCAAGCAGCCCTGATGAGGGGCGCCGAGGGCGCCGCGTCAGCCGGCGACCACCGGGCCGACGAGCACGCGGCGCCCCGATGAGGCCTGATTGCCGTCGGGAGCCTCGATCGTCACGGTGAGGACGGGGAAGGCCTTGGGTGAGACTCCCGACCACAGCGTGACGCGGCCATCGCTCGAGCTGAACGATCCGATCGGCACGAGCGTGCCCGCTGGGTTCTTCAGCCACGCCTGGTAGAACTCACCGTTGCGTAGCGGGGGCAGACCCTTGGCGTCGAGGGCGACGCGGAAGCCCGCGCCGTTGCGGGTGATGGCGACCGCGGCATGGGCGTCGGGCGCCAGGCGCGTGGCCGCCAGCTGGCCGCTGAAGTCGGTGCCGGCGCCGCCGCCGAGGGTCAGGGCACTCGCCACGACGACCAGGATCGCCGCGGCGGCGGCGCCAACCGCCACCACCATCCGGCGCGAGCGCGACTTGGCGGCCCGTCGGGCGCGCGTTGCCGCCCTCGTCGACTGGACGGGCACCGTCGCTGCGACCGCGTCGGCGGTGGTGACGGCCTGCACGATCCGCGCTTCGAGATCCGCCGGCGGTTCGGTCCACGTCGCCGCGTCACCCAGCAGATCCGAGAGCAGCTGCAGGTCGGCCGTCTCGTCGGGGCCGAGGTCGTCGAGGCGATCGCCGGCGATCAGGGCGTGGCGCACGGGGTTCGTCGAATCGTCAGTCATGTGAGCTGCTCCGGAGATGACCGAGAAGCGAGGCGAGCTTCCGGTGGGCACGGTGCGATCTCGACTTCACGGTTCCCAACGCGATGCCGAGCTGCTCGGAGATCTCCTGTTGGGTGAGGCCGTCGAGGTGTTGCAAACGGACGACGGTGGCCTCCTCGGGCGGGAGCGCGTCGATGGCCCGCCGTACCTGCCACACCGCGTCCAACGACTCGAGCTCGGGCGGCAGGCTGACCACCGCCGGGTCATAGATGGCGACATCGTCGAGCGAGGTCGCCGGCCGACGCGACTCGCGGCGGTAGATGTCCACGGCTGCGTGCTTGGCGATCGTCGCCAGCCACGGTCCGGGATCGCGGTCGACATCGATGCGGTCGGCGGCCTGCCAGGCGCGCACGAAGGTCTGGGCCGCGGCCTCTTCGGCCAGGTCGTCGCGGTCGAGCACTCGACGGGCCACGCTGTAGACGAGGCGTCCGTACTTTCGGTAGAGCGCTCGCACGGCATGGTCCTCGCGGCGCCGGAACGCGTCGAGCACGTCGGGGGAGAGGGGAGCGTACCGAGTCGAGAACACCCCGCTCGGCGGCGCGGCCGAGCGGGGTGGTCTCGTGGGGGTCACGGACGGCATGGGGGGCTGCCTTCCGGCCCGGGGACTGGGTGGTTCGTGGTCATTCATGCTTGGTACGCCGGGTCGTGGCGATCCGGTTCTCGATCGGCACGGTGTCGGATGACACACGGTTCCACACGCAGCTCAGGAGTACGATTTCGATGCGGTCGGTGGGACCGCCGGTGCACAGCTGGGAAGGGGGCACCATGGTTGGTCGACCCATGTGGACGACCACCACGCGGTGGGTGGTGGCGGGTGCAGTGACACTGCTGTTGGTGGTGGTCGGCGCGTGCGGGTCGACGGCCAAGAGCGTGCGTTCGGCCAGGTCGGCGCCGTCGTCGGATTCGTCCGGTACGACTGGACCGAACGACACGACCGGCTCGACCGATCTGACCGGCACGATCGGCACGACCGGTCCGTCCGACCACACCGGTACCACGGCGACGTCGGGCCCGGCTCGCACATCGGCGACGTCGGGGCCGCCCGGCGGCGGTTCGCCGACGCCGACGGTGGGTCATCCGCGGCGCGAGTATCCCCACGGCGGTCCGGTCGACCAGATCTTCCCGCCTGGCGATCCTGCGTACCAACTCCTCACGTCGAACCAGTGCAGCAAGCTCCTGGCCGCGACCGCGAGTTGGACCGAGACCGAACCGAAGCTGAGTCCTGGCGGAGTCTTCGAGGTCGAGGGGCTCGACACCGTCCACCTCTACATCAGCGCCGCTGACATCTGCCTCGGCCGGTGGGACGATGCCAAGTCGGCCTTCGCGCAGATGTCCACCACTCCCACGTTCAACAACCACGTGTGCTCCCGAACCGCCGTGCTGCAGTGGGTCACTGCGCTCATCGGTGAGCGGGCCAACGACCCGAACTTCGCACCCGTCTTTGTGCCGTCCACGACACCATCGTCGTGTCCGCACGACGGCTAGATCACCGATGAAGCCGATGGCCGTCCCCTCTCCGGTGGGGTCTGAGCCGACCGACACGGCCGTCGAGGACCTCACGTCCTCGGTGCCGATGAAGTCGTTGCGGTCAACGGTGCGGGGAGTGCTCTCGATCGTGGCACCGACCACGTTGGTCGTCGCGCTGCTCTACTACTTCGGGTGGGCCCGGACGAGCGCCGAGGCGCATGCCCTGGGGATGGACGACTCGCTCTTCGGCTATTCGACGCAGGACTACATCCTGCGCAGCATCTCGTCGATGTACTGGCCGCTGTTCATCGGGGCCGTGGCGTTGTTGGGCGGACTGGTGGTCCACGGAGTAGTCACCGCGTGGCTGGACGACGACCCGACTGACCCCCGCCGCATCCGCTACGCCCGGATCCTCACCGCCGTCCTCACGATTGTCGGCGTGGTGCTGATCATCCTCGGCACGATGGGGGCTCACGTCACGTACCCATCGCGGTTCGTGTCCCTCGCTGCGCCCGTGGCCGTCATGATCAGCATCGTCGTCCTGGCCTACGCCGCCCATCTGTTCCTGCTCTACGGACCAGGTCTGGGTCGCGGCGAGCTGGCGCGCGGAGCTCGGCCGTTGGCCCCGCTGGCGTGGTCGCTGGTGACCGTGTTGTTCTTCTTGAGCGCCTTCTGGACCGTCTCGCACTATGCGGGGATCCGGGGCGTCGACCTGGCCGCCCAGGCCGATCAGGAGGTCGCGTTCCAACCCAACGTGACGATCTACAGCGCCAAGCGGCTCTACCTCGAGCCGCCCGTCACCGAGACGGTGCTCCCGGACCCGACCAACGCCGCCTATCGCTACCGCTACAGCGGCCTCAAGCTGCTGTTCCGCGCCGAGCACAACTACTTCCTGCGGCCGAGCGATCCGAACGACCAGCGCAACATCATCGTTGCCGACAGCTCTGATCTGCGCTTCGAGTTCAGTCCGAACTGACCCGCGCCCGCGAGTCGAATGGACTGATATATCACAACTATCCGTCTATTTGCGTTGATCTCTGGAATAACCGGCGGGTACAGTGGTACGCATGTTCGATGTGGTCGACCTCGAGGATCGGTGCCAGAAGGCGGCGCTGGAGGATCTGACGTTCGCGTCCGACGACGAGCTGTGTGTGGTGGTCAAGGGTCTGGCTCGGGCTCGGGCCGGTCTGGATGCGGCCGAGGCCCATGTGTTGGCCGAGCTCGAGAGCCGGGGGGTGTGTGATCGGGATTTCGGGGTGGGGACCGCATCGTGGGCGGCGACCGAGACGCGGTGCGCCGCGGGCGGTGTGTCGGTCGCGGGTGCGGTTGGGGACCCGACTGCGCAAGCTGTGGGCGGTCGATCAGCGCGTTGTCGCAAGGCCGGATCGGCTTGCCCCATGCCAACGCCCTGGGCGACGCGGTGGCCAATCCTCGGGTCGGGGACCTGATCGCCGATCTGGAAGCCGAGTTGGTGGAGGCGGCGCAGCACTGCCCGTTCGAGATCTGGAAACGAGACCTGACCGTGCTGGTCGAGTTGTTGGATCAGGACGGGGGCTATGACCCGAACCAGGACCTGGCCGCCAACACGTTGCACGCCAGCCTGGTCGGCGACGCCCGCCTGGTCATCTCCGGTGAGCTGGTGGGTGAGAACGCCCTGGTGGTGGCCCAAGCCCTCAACATCAAGGCCGACGAACTGGCCCGCCGCTACCGCCACGACCACAACCAGAGCGACGACGTCGACATGCCCGCCCGTTCAACGCTGCTCGCTCTGGCGTTGGCCGAACTGTGCCGGGCCGGACTGGCCACCGACCCCGCCACCACCCGAGCCCCCCACCCCGACGTCACCCTGGTCATCCGCACCCAGAGCTCGCAGACCGGACACGACGAAGGCGACGAGCCTGACGAACAACCCAGCTATGACCTGCCGGACTGGTTCGGCCGCAACGACGATCAGCCCGGGCTGTTCACCATCGACGGGGATCGGCTCACCACCCTCGAGCGCTACCAACACCTGCTGTGTGACGCCGGCGTCACCACCCTCATCGTCGACTCCCTCGGCGTGCCGTTGGACCTGGGCCAGACCGTGCGGCTGGCCACCCCGGCCCAGCGCCGGGCCCTGGCCGTCCGCGACGGCGGCTGCGTGTTTCCCGGCTGTGACGCCCCGGTGTCATGGTGCGACGCCCACCACGTCGACTGGTACGAACACGGCGGCCCCACCGACATCGCCAACCTCGCCCTGCTGTGCCGCCGCCACCACGGCATCACCCACCGCCACGGCTGGACCATGACCACCACCCCCGACCAACGACTTCACCTGGACCACCCCCAGCGGCCACGTGCTCCACAGCCAACGCCACCTCGGCCGACCGCCGCCCGTTCCTGGCGGCGGCTGACGCTAGTGGATCGGCCAGGCGGACGTGGGCGATGGTGGCGGTCGGGATGATACTCGACGCACTCGTAGCCGTCGGTGCTGTCGTCGAACAGGCGCTCGCCCCGGCCGAGCAGCACCGGCACGATTGGGATGTGCAACTCGTCGATCAACCCGGCGCGCAGATACTGCTGGACGGTGGAGACCCCGCCGCCGAGCCTGACGTCCTGGCCGCCGGCGGCCTCGAAGGCCCGCTCGAGAACGGTCTCGATGTCGTCGTCGACGAAGTTGAAGGTGGTCCCGCCCGCCATGGTGAGCGGGGGCCGAGGGTGGTGGGTGAGCACGAACACGGGGTGGTGATACGGCGGGTTGTCGCCCCACCAGCCGGTCCAGTCGTCGTCGCCCCAGGGTCCCCGGATCGGCCCGAACATGTTGCGCCCCATGATGGTGGCGCCGATCCCGGTGTCGCCCTCGACCATGAAGTCCTCGTCGGGTCCCTCGAGGCCTCCGTCCCGACCGATCATCCGATTGCCGAACCGGGTGGCGAACACCCACTCGTGGAGCCTTTGGCCGCCCACGCCGAGCGGGTTGTCGAGGCTCTGGTCGGGCCCGGCGCCGTAGCCGTCGAGCGACACCGAGAAGTTGTGGACGCGCAGCTTGGCCATGACGGTTCTCCTGTGGGCTGAGTGGATGCTTCAGCCGGGACGTCGAAGCTGATCGCCCGTCCTCGACATCGATCAGCTCTGGCCGGCGGTGACCCGCGCCGTCGCCCGGGTGAACTGCATCACGCCGTCGGCGACGGGTGACTTCTTGAACATCTTGCGGTCGCGGCCGTAGTTCTGCGGATTGATCCACGGCTCATGGTTCCCCTGCTTGGGCAGACGATGCATCATCCGCTGCATGTAGCCCGAGCTGAAGTCGTCGATCCACGGTCGCTCGGGCATCGAGCGATCCGACGGTCGCAGCCGGGGCGTGCACTGCACCGTGCCGGTCTTCTCCATGTGGTTCAGCAGGCGACAGACGTACTCGCAGATGAGATCGGCGCGCAGCGTCCACGAGGCGTTGATGTACCCGAACGACGACGCCAGGTTCGGCACGTCGGAGTAGGCGAAGCCTTTGTACGTCCACGTCTGCGAGAAGTCGACGGGGTCGCCGTCGACGACGAAGTCCATCTCACCCAGCGTCACCATCTGCAGTCCCGTGGCCGTGATGATGATGTCGGCTTCGAGCTCGTCGCCTGACGTCAGCTTGATGCCGGTCTCGGTGAACGTGTCGATCGTGTCGGTGACGACCGAGGCACGACCGGCGCGGATCGTCTCGAACAGGTCGCTGTTGGGCACGAGACAGAGGCGCTGGTCCCATGGGTTGTAGCTCGGGGTGAAGTGGGTGTCGACGTCGTAGTCCGGCCCGAGCTCGTCGCGCACCATGTCGAGCAGCCGCGTCTTGACGTCGTCGGGCTTGGTGCGAGTTCGCTTGTACATCATCTGCTGGAAGGCGATGTTCTTGCGCCGAGTCAGGTCGTAGGCGACCTTCTCGGGCAGCACCCTGCGCATGCGGTTGGCGATGCGGTCGGTGTCGGGTCGCGACACCACGTAGGTGGGGGACCGCTGGAGCATGGTGACGTGGGCGGCGGTGTCGGCCATGGCCGGGATCAGCGTCATGGCGGTCGCGCCCGATCCGATGACGACGACCCGCTTGTCGCGGTAGTCGAGGTCCTCGGGCCACTGCTGGGGATGCACGATCTGCCCGCCGAACCGGTCGATGCCGGGGAAGTCAGGGGTGTAGCCCTTCTTGTAGCTGTAGTACCCCGAGCACATGAACAGGTACTGGCACGTGAACGTGACGGGCTCGCCCGTGTCCTTGATGTGGGCCTCGACGCTCCATCGGGCGTCGGCCGATGACCACTCGGCCTTGCTCACGACGTGCCGGAAGCGGATGTGGCGGTCGATGCCGTACTCGCTCGCCGTCTCCCGCAGATAGGTCAGGATCGACGGTCCGTCGGCGATCGACTTGGCCGCCGTCCACGGCTTGAACGAGTAGCCGAGGGTGTGCATATCGCTGTCGGAGCGGACGCCGGGGTAGCGGAACAGGTCCCACGTGCCGCCGAGATCGTCGCGGCCTTCCAAGATGGCGTAGGACCGGTCCGGACTGAGGGTCTGGAGGTGGTAGCCGGCGCCTATCCCCGAGATGCCGGCGCCGACGACGATGACGTCGAAGTGCTCGGCGGTCATGGCCGGCCCCCGGTCACCGTGCGGTCGAGGATTCCGAGCGTGGCGCGCAGGGCGCCCTCGGAGATGATCGGGAAGATGTTCGCTTCCTTCCACTCGTCACTGATGGTCGACCAGTCGTAGTACGAGGTGACGAGCGTGCCGTCGTCGGTGGGCTCGAGCGTGTAGCCGTAGATGTGACCGATCTCCAGCTGACCGAGGATCGTCCAGGCGATCTCGCGGTCGGGTTCGAACGTCGTGATGCTGACCGTGACGTCGTAGAGGCCCATCGGGTAGTCGTTCAGCGCTTCGCGGTCCATGTGGACCACGAAGCTGTCACCGACCGCGCCGACGGGTTCGCCGCTGGCCGACTGCAGCATCCCCGAGCTGTCGATCGACACGTGACCCTGCGGATCGCACAGGACACGGAAGATGTCTGCCGGAGCCGCGTGGATGGTCCGCCCGACCTCGATCCGTTCATCAGTCATGCGTGCATCCTGCCATAGTGGATGGTCGATGGACGCTGGCGACTTCTCGTCGTGGATGAGCGAGGTGACGGGCGCGATCGCCGGCGAACGGGGCGCCGACGTGCCCTGCGACGGATGCACCGCCTGCTGCACCGCGTCGCAGTTCGTCCACATCGCCCCGGACGAGGCCGACACCCTTGCCCACATCCCTCCCGAGTTCCTCTTCCCGGCTCCGGGACGTGGGCGCGGCCACGTGCTGCTCGGATATGACGAGCGAGGGCACTGCCCGATGCTGGTCGACGACCGCTGCTCGATCTACGAGCACCGCCCTGTGACGTGTCGCACCTACGACTGCCGCGTCTTCCCCGCGACGGGCGTATCAGTCGACGAGGACGACGACGACAAGGGAGGGATCGCTCGGCAGGCGGCCCGCTGGGAGTTCACCTACGCCACCGAGGCCGACCGCGCCCGCCACGACGCGAGCCGGGCGGCGGCCCGCTTCCTGCGAACCCATCCGGATGTCCTCGGCGACGGGGCGTCTGCGCCCACCGCGACGCAACTGGCCGTCTCGGCCATCGAGATCCACGATCTGTTCCTTGACGACAGGCCCCAGTCGCCGGACGAGGTGCGGGTCGAGGTCAGACGACGGCGAGGGATCGGCCACAAGGGCCCGTAGGTGCACTAAGCCTGTAGGTGGTGTCTCGCCGCCTCGCCTGTGTCGTCGTCGCTTCGGTCCTGCTGGCCCTCGTCCCGATCCTGTCGGCGCCGCCGGCGGCGGCATCGGTGTTCCCGTCGGGCTTCACCGACACGGCCGTCGTCGGCAGCCTCGGCACGCCGACCGCCGTCGCCCAGCTGCCCGATGGCCGCTTCCTCGTCACCAGCCAGACCGGCCAGCTGCGCGTCGTGCACAACGGCACCGCCACGACCGCCCTCGACCTGGCCAACTTGTCGAAGGTCTGCGCCGACGCCGAGGAGGGCCTGTTGGGCGTGGCTGTCGACCCGGCCTTCGCCACCACCGGCCACATCTTCCTCTACTACACGGCCAAGGTCGGCAGCTGCGCCCTCAACGGCGCCAGTCCCGGTGGGGCCAAGAACCGGGTGTCGCGCTTCACGTTGACCGGCTCGACGGTGAGCGCCGCCAGCGAGGTGATCCTGCTCGACAACATGCCCGAGTACGGCGGCAACCACAACGGCGGCGGCCTGCACGTCGCCAACGACGGGACCCTGTTCGCGTCGGTCGGTGACGGGGGCGTTGGGCGGCCCGACACCAATCCGGCCGATCTGAGCATGCCCAACGGCAAGATCCTGCGGATCAACCTCGATGGCACCATCCCGGCCGACAACCCCCACGGCACGACGGTCTGCAAGAACGCCTGGGGACCTCCAGGCTCGAGCAAGGTGTGCGGCGAGATCTGGGCCGACGGGCTGCGCAACCCCTTCCGCCTCGGTTGGGACGCAGCCGCGTCCGGCATCAAGTACCGGATCAACGATGTCGGCGACTCCACCTGGGAAGAGGTCGACGCGGGGATCAAGGGCGCCCACTACGGCTGGCCGTGTCGAGAGGGTCCGGCGTCGCATGCCAGCACGGCCGCGTGCAACACGCCCACCACCGATCCGCTGCTCTGGTACAACCACTCGACGGGGTGCAACGTCATCACCGGCGGAGCCTTCGTGCCGCCCGACACGTGGGCCGGCTATGACGGGGCCTACCTGTTCGTGGACAACGGGTGCGGGAGCTTGTTCGTGGCCCAGCCGGGACAGACGGGGACCCCGCCGGCCACGCTGGCCACCGGCATGGACCAGACGACCGATCTCGAGTTCTTCCAGGCGGACGGCACCTACGAGCTCTTCTACACGACCTATGCCAACAACGGTCAGCTGCGCGTCATCGTCGGACCCTCGCCGAGTCCACCGCCGACCACCGTCCCCGACACCAAGTTCACCGCCGTGCAGCCGACGCGGGTCCTTGACACGCGCAACGGAGGCGGGGTCGCACCAGGCAAGCTCACGCCTGGCGCGGCGATCAGCGTCAAGGTCACGGGCGGGATCATCCCGACGTCGGCCAAGGCCGTGGCGCTCAACCTCACCGCCACCAACACCGACGGCGCCGGCTTCGTGACGGCGTGGCCGACCGGTCAGGCGCAGCCGGGAACATCGAGCCTGAACCTGTCGGCGGCCAACGAGACCGCGGCCAACGCCGTCGTGGTGCCGGTCGGTGCCGGCGGTCAGGTCAACTTCCGCACGCTCAACGGCTTGCACCTCATCGCCGACGTGACCGGCTACTTCACCGATGTGGGCAGTTCGACCAACGGTCGCTTCCAGGCCGCGGCCACGCCGACGCGCCTGCTCGACACCCGCACCGGCACCGGAGGCAAGGCCACGCCCTTCTCGCCGGGCCAGCAGTTCGATCTTGCGGTGAAGGGGGTCGGTGGCGTGCCCTCGGGGGCCACGGCGGCGGCGCTCACCGTCACCTACACCAACGTCGCCCAGGCGGGGTTCCTCACGGTCTGGCCGACAGGCCAACCGCTACCGAACGCCTCGACGTCCAATCCGAACGGTCCGGGTGACATCCGTTCCAACCTGGCTCTCGTCGCGCTCGGCACCGGGGGCAAGGTCAGCATCGTGTCGCTGAGCCGCACCGATGTCGTCGTCGACCTCGTCGGCTGGTTCACGACCGCTTCGGGGACCCACGGCTTGTTCACGGCCGTGACCCCTCAACGTGTCGCCGACTCGCGCCAGCCCGGCGCGCCGTTCCCGCGCATCGCATCGGGAGGCCACGCCACGATGAACTTCACCGGCCTGGCCCCGTCGCCGTCCGACGCCGTCCTCTACAACCTCACGGCCACCGACACCATCGCCGGCGGGTTCATCACCGCCCACCCGGTTGGCACACCCCTTCCGAACGCGTCGTCGGTGAACTGGTCGGGTCCGTTCCAGAACCGGGCCGCGCTGACCGTGTCGTCGCTGGCGTCGGCCAACTCGATCGACCTGACCGCCTCGACGGCGGTCGACGCCATCATCGACGTGTCGGGCTGGTTCGAGAAGTAGCGGTCATCCCGGCGGGACCGGGTCATCCCGGCGGAACCGGGTCATCCCGGCGGAACCGGACGGATGAGCTCGATCTCGGTGAGCCCGTCGCGGCTGGTGGCCCGGCGCCGACGCGTGCGCAGGAAGCCGTTGCGCCGGTAGAGGCGCATCGCCGCCAGGTCGGACTCGACGACGTCGACGCTCACGGCCGTCGCGCCGGCGTCCTTGGCCCAGACGACGACGGCGTCGATCAGCTCGTCGCCGGCCCGAGTGAGTCGGACATCGGGATGGACCCACATGGCCACGATCGAGGCGACGGTCGGATCGTCGGCGTCGAGCACGACGGCCACCAGTCCGGCCGGCTCCGACGCTCCCTCGAAGATGAACGTGGCGCCGGGCGCCAACCAGCGCGCCCAGTCCGCCGTGGTGCGGTCGGCTTCGCGTTCGAAGGTCGTGCTGAAACCCGCCGGCGAGTCGAGCAGCGCCTGGAAGCGTAGAGCCTGCAGCGCCTCGACATCCCTCGTTCCCGCCCTTCTCGTCGTCATCTGACTAGAGGGCCAGATCGCGGGCGTGGTGGTAGAGCTCGATGTCCGCCGCGCAATCGTTGGCGATGCGCGCCCGGAACGATGCCGGCACCTCGCCGGCTTCGGTGGCATTGAGGACGCGTCCGTGTCGTATGCGCCATCCGTGCCGGTCGGCCATGTGGTCGAGCACGCGGTCGAACCGCTCGGTCACCCCGAGCACATCGATGCGCTCGACGTTGGCCTTGGCGTCGGCCAGCCGGTGGTCATCGACGACGACGAGCTCGGTCGGGGCCCGATCGGCGAACCGGAGGACGGTACGGGCGCTCGGCCCCTCCGCACGAAGCAGGCGGATCAGGTCCGCCTTGAACTCGGGGCTCTCGGCCAGCTTGTCGCGCATCTCGGGATCGGGGCGTTCGTGGGTGAGGGTGGGATCGACCTGGCTGGACAGGGCCTCGTCCGGCGTCATGGCGAAGATCTTGGTCTGGTAGTTCTCCATGAACCGCGGGAAGAACCAGTCGTCCTCGTAGATCTCCTCGAGCGCGAGGGAACGATGCTCGCCGTGGTCGCGCCGGCAGTGGCGGAGGTAGGAGAGCGTTCGCTCGACGGGATCGCGGAGGATGGCGATCTTCACCGCCTCGGGGCAGGTGAGGTCAGCCGTGGCGAAAGGGATGTTGCCCGAGTAGAAACGGATGCGCTGGCGCGCCTCGGGCGACTGCTCGACGAACTGACGCACTTCGACGGCTCGAACGACCTTGCCCAGCTCGGTCAGGCCGTCGTTGGGGCTCGGGAACATCTCGTCGGGCGAGAAGTTGTTCTCGGCCTGGCTCTGCAACGTCGTGCCACCGGTCTTCATCACGTGCACGAAGAAGAACCGTGGCGACGTCGAGTTCGGCACGGCGGAAGACTAGTTCGGTGCGAGATAGAGTCCGCTCGCTCGCCGACACGACAGGGGTCTCCATGTCCACCAAGTCCGACTTCTCCGACGACGAATGGATCGCGATCACCGAGGCGCCGCTCGGAGTCACGGTGGCCATGTTCGCCGCCGGCCAGCACGGTCCGATCTCGATGATCAAGGAGTCGAGCGCGGGTGTGCACGCCATCACCCGACCTGGTGACCGGGGGCCGGCCAACGGGCTGATCGCCGAGATCATCCCCATCGCCGAGAGCAAGCAGGCCCGCCACGACACCGGCCACCCGCACGGCACCTCGGTCGAGGACATGGTGGCCCAGTGCCTGACCCGGCTCGAACCGGCGGCCACCGCTCTGACCAAGCTGCCAGCCGACGAACACGCGCAAGTGGGCGCCTGGCTCGTCGACATCGCCGTAGCGGTGGCGCGGGCCAGCAAGGGAGTGAGCGACGTCGAGCGCGACACGGTGGCCAAGATCGCGACCGCTTTCGGAGCCACCGCCCCCACGGTCTGAGGTCGCCCCCCGCAGGCGAGCCTGGTGTCCGCCACCGGCTCCCAGCCGGAATGGACGGGCCGGTCGATCGGTTGCCAAGCACCGATGACGACGATCCTCATGATCTCGGGCAGCCTGCGACGAGGCTCGACCAACACCGCCCTGGTGAGCACGGCGGCGGCCCTGTCGGTGCCCGGTGTCTCTGTCGAGGTCTACCAGGGCCTGGCCGGGCTGCCCCACTTCAATCCCGATGACGACCAGGATCCGCTCGATCCGGCCGTTGACGGCCTGCGAAGCGCCATCCGCTCCGCCGATGCGATCATGGTCTCGACGCCCGAGTACGCCGGTGCGCTGCCGGGCTCGTTCAAGAACGTGCTCGATTGGGCCGTCGGCGACGGCCAGATCGGCTCGATCTACGAGAAGCCCGTCGCGTGGGTCAACGCCTCGAGCACCGGCGGAGCGGCCAACGCTCATCGATCGCTCCGGATCGTGCTCGGGTACGTCAACGCTCGCATCGTCGAGTCGGCATGCGTGGAGCTGCCCGTACCCCGCCAGGCGGTCGGGGCCGACGGGCTCATCACCGACGAGAGGATCCGCTCGCAACTGGCCGACGCCCTCTCGACCCTCGCCGACGCGGCCGTCTCGCATCCCGTGGGTGACAAGGGCTAGGACCAAAGTCCACTGGCAGCTCCGACCCAGCCGCCACGATGGTGGACATCGTGCGGATCCCGGGGCTGGACGAGACCGACGATGAACCGCTGTGGCCGGTCGAGCCCGGACGGCCGCTCGTGGACGAGTACCTGGCACGGCGACGCCTCGGCGTGAGCCGCCGGTGCGAAACCTGGCTGGCGTGGGACCCGAATCGCAACTCACCGGTCGTGGTCAAGCTCCCCCGACCCGGCCAGAGCGATCAGCTTCGGGCGCGCGCCTCGTTGGCGCGCCAGTCGGACTGGCTGCTGTGGGTGGCCCATCCGGGCTTCCCGCGGTTGCTGGCCGATGGCCAGGCGGCCACCGTTCCGTACCTGGTGACCGAGTACGTCGACGGCCCGCTCCTCAGCCACGCCATCCACGGGCACCCGCTCGACACGGCCGACGCGGTCCTCCTCACGTTGCACCTGGCCGCCTCGCTGCGCCGTCTGCACCGACTCGGCGTGGCCCACCTCGACCTCGAGCCCGCCAATGTGGTGATCCACGATGGCCGCCCGGTGCTGCTCGACCTCGGTTCGGTGCGCCCGTTCGGCTACCGGATCGGCCCGGGTCCGGCGATGGGCTCGGCCGGCTACGCCTCACCCGACCTCGAGGCCGGCGCTCCGATCGATCGGCGGATGGACATCTACGCCCTCGGCCTGATCCTGCTCGAATCGCTCGCCGGCGTCGCCGCCTTCGATCCCGGCGTGGCGGCGGCCGATCGTCGCGACCCCCGCGCCGTCACCGATCGGCTGACCGGGTCGGGTCGGCCGGTCGGCGAGCTCGCCATCGAGCTGCTCTGCCCGGATCCGAGCGGTCGCCCGGCGTCGATCGAGGCCGTGACGCGATCACTGGCCGCGCATCTCCCGACACCTGAGCCGTCGCCGTGGCCCGAGTGGGCCGAGCCCATGCTCCCGCACGACGTCGCCCGGGCTCCCTTGCAGATGGTGTGATACTCGCGGGATGTCTTCGACCGTGATCCTGTGCACTGACGGGTCCGAGATCGCCATCGAGGCGGCGAGCCGGGGCCTCTCGGTCCTGGCCCCCGCCGACCTCGTCCTGGTGGTCACCGTCGTGGCCCAGATCGATCCCACGCTGGCCTACGACGGCTCGGGCCATGCTGGGGCGAGCTTCACCGAGGCCGAGCTCGACGACCAGCGCCGTCGCGCCGCCGAGGAGGGGCGGCTGGCTCTCGAGGCCACGCTTGGCGTGCTCGGGACCGCCGTGGGGGAGAGCCGCGTCCTCGAGGGCAGCCCCGGTCCGGAGATCTGCCGGCTGGCCCTCGACGAGTCGGCGTCGGCCATCGTCATGGGCACGAGGGGGCGGGGCGGCATCAAGCGCGCCCTGCTCGGGTCGGTCTCGGACCACGTCGTGCGCAACGCGCCGTGCCCGGTCGTGGTCGTCGGCGAGACGAGCTGACCGCGCGGTCGATCGCTAGGCCGGCTTGGAGGCGAACAGGTTGAGGCCGAGGGCCACAGACAGGTGCGTCGTCGCCAGGATGCCTCGCACGCTGTTGCCGGCCGGGTCGAGCGGGGGCGAGAACGTTCCGAGCCCGCCCTTGCCGGGGGCGATGGTGACGATCCCGCCGCTCACCCCGCTCTTGCCCGGCAGCCCGATGTCGTAGAGCCAGTCGCCCGAGCGTTCGTAGAGTCCGTTGGCGGCCATGACGGCCAGGATCCGCGGGCACAGCTCCTCGTCGATCACCCGCTGGCCGGTCACCGGATTGATGCCGCCGTCGGCCAGCGTGGCGCCCATCACGGCCAGATCGGTCACGCACACGTTGACCGAGCATTGCTTGGTGTAGACGTCCGTGGCCTCGTCGGGATCGAACGGCAGCTGGCCGTAGCTGTCCAGCAGACGCGCCATGCCGCGATTGCGCTGGTTCGTCGCCGCCTCTGACTCGTACACCCGCTCGTCCATGGCCAGCGGTCGACCGGCGAAGGCCGAGAGTCCCTCGAGGATGAACTCCCACTTCTCGTCGGCGGTCCGTCCCGGCACGAGGCTGGTGGTGGTGATGGCACCCGCGTTGACCAGCGGATTCATGGCGCGGTGCTCGTTGAGCTCGATCGCCATGACCGAGTCGAACGCCAGGCCGGTGTTGTTGACCCCCAACTGCGCTCGCGCCTCTTCGGCGCCGAGCGCGTGGCACACCAGCGCGAACACGAACGGTTTCGACACGCTCTGGATCGAGAACTCGACGGTCGTGTCGCCGACGCCGAACGTCTCACCGCGCACGCTGGCCACGCACATCCCGAAGGTCGCAGGCGAGGCCTCGGCCAAGACCGGGATGTAGTCGGCAACATGCCCGTCGTCGACGGTCCGGTAGCGCTCGTAGGCGTCGGTGAGCACCGCCCGCACCTCGTCCGGGGAGGGCAGGGCACCCGTGGACACGCGCCGTTCGGCGGCGTCGGGCCACCTGGTCACGGGTTGGCCGGACCGCTGGCGTCGATCCGTTCGAAATCGTCAGGCGAGATGTCGGGGAGGTCGGCCACCGCGTTGAGCACGTGCTTCTCCCAGACCTCGTGCAACTCGGTAAGCAACGTCGAGTCGGCCGCCACCCGGAACTCGACCAGGCGGAGCGAGCCGTCGTCGGTGAGGATGGCGATGTCGTAGGGCGGTCCAACCGACAGGTTGGCCCGGGCCGTGCTCATCATCGAGCCGAGCGCGACCTTGGTCGCGGTGGCCAGATCGACCTCGGCCTCGACGGCCAGCTCGAGCATGAACTTGCCGTACTTGCTCTCGCCGATCTGCAGGAAGGGCCGCTCGTCGGACGCCCGGATGTAGTTCCCTTCGGGGTAGACGAGCAAGATGTCGGGTGACTGGCCGGCGATCTGACCACCCAGGATGAACGTCGCCGTCCCGTCCGCACCAACACCGGCCAACGCCTCGTGATGGTTGGCGCTGACCGCTTGGCCCAGCCGCCCGACGTAGAGCGCCGCCTCGAACAGATGCGACACGGTGGCCAGGCTCTCGTGCTCGCCCGCCCCGCTCAGGTCGCGGTTGATGCGGTCGAGGACCTCTTGGGTCGTGGCCAGGTTTCCGGCCGATTCGATGACGAAGACGCGATCGGGAGCGGGGCGCAGGACGTGCAGCTTGCGGTAGGTCCCGACGTTGTCGACCCCCGCGTTCGTGCGGGTGTCGGCGAGGAACACCAGGCCTTCGTCGAGGCGCAGGGCCAGGCAGTAGGTCACGACCGGCGACGCTAGTGCCTGACGATCCGGCTCAGATCGCCCGACCCGGATTGAGGATCCCTTGCGGATCGAAGGCGGCCTTGATCCGCGCCATGAGATCGCGTTCGGGTGCGCCGAACATCCGGGCGAGGTAGGGCGTCTTCAGCGAGCCCACGCCGTGCTCGCCGGTGAGGCTGCCGCCGACGGCGAGGGCGGCGAGCACGATGTCGTCGAAGGCGTGACCGGCTCGCTCGGCCGACGCCGGGTCATCCGGGTGGAAGACGATGGTGGGGTGCAGGTTGCCGTCGCCGGCGTGGCCGAACGTTCCGATGACCACCTCGTGCCGGGCGGCGATGGCCTCGATGGTGTCGAGCATGGCCGGGATGGCCGGCTTGGGGACGGCGACGTCGTCGAGCAACGTCGTCCCGAGCCGTTCGAGCGCGGGGAGAGCAGACCGTCGCGCCGCCAGCAACATCTCGCCTTCGACGGGATCGGTCGTGTGGGCGAGGTAGGTGGCGCCCGCCGCGCCGCAGGCAGTCGCACATCGTTCGATGTCGTCCACGGCGGTCGCACCATCGGACTGCACGATGAGCAGCGCGCCGGCACCGGTGTCGAGGTCCATCCTGGTCAGCGCCTCGACCGCGCCGATGGTGGTGTGATCCATGAGCTCGAGCAGCGACGGCTCGGCGACGCCCTCGATCCCCACGATGGCCTCGCCCGCCGCCGCCGTCGTGGCGAAGCTGGCTACGAGCGTCGCCGGCGGCCGGGCCGCCAACCGGAGGCGGAGCGTGGCTTCGACGATGACGGCCAAGGCTCCTTCGGAGCCAACGAGCAGGCGAGTGAGGTCGAAGCCGGCGACGTTCTTCCGGGTGACACCTCCGGTGGAGATGACCGTGCCGTCGGCCATCACTGCGGTGAGGGCGGCGACGTGATCACCCGTGACCCCGTACTTGAGGCAGCACGCGCCGCCGGCGTTGGTGGCGATGTTGCCGCCGATGGTCGATATCGCCCGGCTGGCCGGATCGGGCGGATACCAGAGACCTCGCTCGGCCACCGCGGCGGCCAGGTCCGCGTTCAGCACGCCGCATTGGGCCCGCACCGTTCGGTGGGCCACGTCGATGTCGAGGATCTCGTCCATGGCCGCGGTCGACAGCACGATGCAGCCGTCGATGGCGTTGGCGCCGCCGGCCAGACCCGTCCCCGCTCCGCGGGTCACGACGGGGACGCCCCCGGCCGACGCCACCTCCAAGGTGGTCGAAACGTCGTCGATCGATCGGGCCCGTACGACCACGCGGGCGACCCCGGCGACGACCAGTTGGGCGTGGTCCCGGCTGTAGGTCGCGATGATGTCGGGGTCGCTCACGACTCGATCAGCGTCCAGCCGATCGACCAGCTGGGTGACGACGTCAGCCACCTCTCGTCGCTGACCTTGTCCTCGGCACGGCCGTCATCGTAGAAGTTAGAGTCGCAGTACGCGACCAAGGGGGCCGACATGGCCATCGACCCGTCCACCACCGCTGTGGTGCTCATCGAATACCAGAACGACTTCACGTCGGAGGGCGGGGTGTTGCACGGCGCGGTCGAGGCGGTGATGGACAAGACGGGCATGATCGACAACACCAAGCGGGTGGTCGACGCCGTCCGCGATGCCGGCGGCACGGTCATGCACGCGCCCATCACGTTCGCCGAGGGCTACAACGAGCTGAGCTCGCACCCCTACGGCATCCTCAAGGGCGTCGTCGACGGCAATGCCTTCGTCAAGGACAGCTGGGGCGCGGCCATCGTCGACGAGCTGGCTCCACAGCCCGACGACATCGTGATCGAGGGCAAGCGCGGCTTGGACACCTTCGCCAGCACCAACTTGGACTTCATCCTGCGCAGCAAGGGGATCCAGACGATCGTGCTGGGTGGGTTCCTCACCAACTGCTGCGTCGAGTCGACCATGCGCAGTGGCTACGAGAACGGCTACAAGGTGATCACGCTCAACGACTGCGTCGCCGCGACCTCGATCGAGGAGCACGACAACGCGCTGGCCTATGACTACCCGATGTTCTCCGAGCCCATGAGCTCCAGGGAGTTCATCGAGCAGCTGGGCTGACGCCGGGCGGACATCGAGCTCTGCGAAACTCGGCCGGGCGGGGTCACACCTCGTCGGTAGGGTGCGGGTCATGGGCATCGTGGGCTGGGAAGACCTCGACGTGACGGCGACCGACGAGCCGGGTCGCTACACCGCGACCATCGGCGAGCGCTGGATGCTGGTCGTGGTCCCCCAGGGCGGATGTGTGGCCGCACTGGCGGCGCGAGCCATGGCCGCCACGCTCGGTGTGGCCGACCAGACGCTCCGCAGCCTGTCGGTGGTGTTCGCCGGGCTGGTCAACGTCGGGCCGGTCGAGATCGACGTCACCGTGTTGCGCCGAGGCCGGTCGATGTCCCAGCTCACGGCGACGGTGCGCAACCCTGGCGCGCCGGCCGGGCTCACCGCGGTCGCCGTGTTCGGAGCCGTGCGCCAGGGCTTCGAGTTCACCGAGCTCGAGTTCCCCGAACTGCCCGGTCCCGAGGGCCTGCGAAGCTTCCGTGACCCGCTGCCCGAGGGTGTCGACTTCGAGTTCGATCGTCCCCCGATGCCGTTCTGGGAGGAGATCGTCGAGTCCCGCCCGGCGATCGGTCGCCCGCCATGGGAGCCCTACGAGGACAGCCCGGCCGAGGCCGCCTACTGGTATCGACTCGACACCCCGCCCCTGCTCGACGACGGTCGGCTCGACCCCATCGGCGCCATCGTCTTGTGCGACACGATGCCGGGAGCCGTCGGCCAACGGCTCGGACCCGACTCGGGCTCGTGGTTCGGTCCCAGCGCCGACTTCACCATCCACCTGCTGGGGTCGGCCCGGCCCGGATGGCTGCTGGCCCACAACAAGGCCCGGCATGCCGGCGACGGGTACGCCTCGGTCGAGATGGCCCTCTGGGACCCCAGCGACCGCCGCCTCGTGGCCTATGCCACGCAGATGATGTTCTTCGCCTTCGGCGCCTGACGGTCCCCATGTGGTACCCGATCGGGTATCATCAAGACATGAACGCTGCATCCACGCTGTGTCGGGCCCGAGATGAAGCCGGGCTGTCCCGGCGCGAGCTGGCCCGCCGGGCCGGTACCTCCAGCTCGACGCTGGCCGCCTACGAGGCCGGGAGCAAGACCCCATCGGTGGCCACCCTCGATCGGATCGTGCGGGCCGCCGGCTTCGAGCTCGGGGTCGAGCTCGGTCCCGGCGTCGGCGACGGCGCCGGGTCGCGTGGTCGAGAGTTGATCGAGGTGCTCGAACTGGCGGCACTGTTCCCTGCCCGCCACGCACCCGACCTCGAGTACCCCAAGTTCGGCTCGCGGTGACGGGACTGCCCGACAAGATCATCGCCATCCACCGCGCCCTCGAACGGGCCGGCATCGCCCACGGTTTCGGCGGGGCGCTGGCCCTGGCCTGGTGCACCGAGCGGGCCAGGGGCACCATCGACATCGACCTCAACATCTTCGCCGAGGTCGATCGGGCGGCGGACGCGCTGGCCGCCCTGCCCAGCGGGGTGGCCTGGTCCGACGTCGACCGCGAGGCGATCGAGCAGGAGGGGCAGGTTCGCGTGTGGTGGGACACGACACCGGTCGACATCTTCATGAACACGACCGAGTTCCACACCCAGGCGGCGCGGCGGGCCCAGTGGCACGACTTCGGCGGAGTCGAGCTGCCCTTCCTGTCGTGCGCCGACGTCGGGGTGTTCAAGGCCTTCTTCAACCGCACGAAGGATTGGGCCGATCTCGAGGAGATGCAGGCGGCGGGCACGCTCGACCTCGATCGCGTGGTCGGGGTCCTCGTGCGCTACCTCGGCCCTGACGACGCTCGCGTCGAGCGGGTGCGCCAACTGGGCTGAGCCCGGCTGTCGCTAGAGCATCGAGCGCGCCCCCCTGAGGCTGCCGATGCCGAGACTGGTGTCGGCGCTCGCCACGCTGGCGAGCGGGTTGGGCGTCGGCGGGGCCACGCGCGTCAGGGTGTTGCGGTCGATGTGGGGGAACGGCACGTTCCGCCCGGGGATGGCCAACTGGCCCTCCTCCTCGTAGGACCACGTGCCGTCGCCGTTCACGGTCACGTGCATGCGGTAGCTGAGGGTGCGGAAGGCCTGATCGAGGAAGGGGTTGGAGAGGATGCCGTACACCTCCGAACCCACCGCCGCGGTGACCTCGAACTCGGTGGCATCGGGCGCGGCCTGACCGCCGGCCAACAGCACCTGGCCGCGTGGGATCCCCAGCGTGAGGGTGACCGTGTCGGTCGCCGGCTCCCACAACCAGTAGCCGACCTGGTCGTGGAACGTCTCGGTTTCGCCCGGCTTCGTGATATGGGTGTGGTAGCGCAGGCCGTAGAAGAGCTGAGGCCCGTTCGTCTGGGGATCGATGGGTTGCAGCTCGATGCGCTCGACGAACTGATCGCGCTCGACACCCAAGGCCACGGGGTGCTCGTCGGCCCCCATGGTTCCTTCCCAGGTGCCGGCCATCGGCGTCAGCGGTCCGAGGTTGGCCAGCGTGTCGGGGTCACCGTCAGGTTCCGTGTAGATGTCGGTCCCGTACGGGTCGGGTTCGAGCGCGGTCATGGTCTGAGTCTGCCATCCGACATCGAGGTGGGGCGCGACGACGAACGCAGACCGAGCACCGCCCCCACGACAGCTCCGTAGAGCAGGTGGTCGGCGATCTGCGGCGCCGGGGCCAGCGCGGCGATCGCGGGGAAGTGCCGGCGGGCGAGGACGCCCAGGTCGAGGGCGGCGATGGCGGCGCCGGCCCCCACTCCGAGGGCGACCCGATGCGACGACGGCAACATCGCGCTCAGCGCCACGCCCCATCCCAGCGAGATGGCACCGTGGGCCAGGACCGCTCGCGGCAACGTCGGTGCCCCGAACAGCGTCCCCGCGGCCCGGGTCGACTCGAACAGGGGCTGGCGACCCACGACGGCGACCAAGGTCGACGGCATCCCGCTGACGACGGCGGCGACGGCGCCGGCCCAGAGCCCGTCGGTGATCACCTGGCTCACCGGTCGGTGCCGAGCGGGCCGGCCGTCGGAGTCCAGCGCGACCAGCTCCTCGGGGGCGAGACCGTGGGCGGTGGCGAAGCCGGCGACAGCGGCGTGCACGACCATCTCGTGGCCCCACTCGAGCACGGGTCTCGCCACCGCCGAGAGCCGCTGCAGGGCCGGTCGGGCCAGGTTCAGGTCCCAACGCAGCTCGACCACCGAGCTCGACGGCCCGTCAGCGCGGACGTTCAGCGATGCCGAGCCCACCAGATCCCCGGCGACGACGGCGTCGATGCGGCGCGCCGGCTCGACCGCGACGAGGTGCAGCTGGAGGGAGAGGTGATAGGGCAGTGGAGGGGCGACCGTGAACGAGGCGGTCGACCCCGTCGTGAGGGCCGGCAGTGCGGCGTCACGGAGCCACGGCCACCACTGGGGGTACCGGTCGGTCTGCTCGAGGCTGGCCCACAGGTCGTCGACGGCCATGGGGATGCGCCACGCCCGCTCGTACCGGAACCCCATGGGGTTATGACGGCAGGGGCGCGGTGCGGTTGATGTGGTCGAGGAGCTTGAGGCGGTCGTCCTGGGACGCGGTCAAGGGCGGGAGGTTGGCGCTCGACGCGGTCGACGGACTCGACGCCATCGCCGCGGCGACCGCCGGCTCGGTCGGCGGCGGCGGGATGTCGGGTGTGCACAGGCTGCCGGTGGCCGGTAGGCCCGGTGCGGCCAACGCCGGCGGATCGAGGAAGCCGGGATGCTCGAAGTCGAGGCACCCGGTGATGCTGGCCGCATTGGCGTCGCGCCGGGTGAGGGCACCGAGGTTGAACTTCGTCTCGATGAACTTGAGCACCGAGGTGTGGTCGCGAACGGTGTGGGAGATGTGGTTGCGCTTCGCGTAGGGCGAGATGACGAACGCCGGCACCCGCAGCCCGTACATGTTCCACGCCGCCGGCGCGTTCGGGCGCGGGGTCGACCGCGGGCGGGATGTCATCGGGGGGGATGGCAGCCGGCGGCGCGACGTGGTCGTAGTAGCCGCCGTGCTCGTCGTACATGAAGAGCAGGACCGTCTGGGGCCACGCCGGGCTGTGCATGACGGCGTTGATGATCGACGAGCTGTAGGCCTCGCCGAGCTGCACGTCGTGGGGGTTCTCCTCGGTGTAGCTGTTGATCCCGGGGCTGACGATCGACACGGACGGCAGGTGCCCTGACCCGCAGTCGGCGAGGAAGTCGGTGAACGTCTTCACGTGGCCCACGTTGGCTTGGTAGGTGTGCTGGAACAGGGCGATGTCGGGCAGGTCCCACGCGTAGTCGGTCCAGTCGATGCCGAAGGCGTTGAGCTTGTCCCAGATCGTGCCGTTGGCCGGGTGCGGCATCGTCAGGATGGACTGGAGGTTGGTGGCGATCAAGCTCTGGCACGTCGCCGCCTGCAGGTAGAGGCGATTCGGGTAGGTCTGGCACGGGGCCGATGCGAACCAGCGGTCGCACAGGGGGAAGTGATCGGCCAGCGAGTAGTAGAAGGGCAGATCGGTGCCGTCCCAGTAGCGCATGGCGTTGGTGTTGCCGTTGAACAGGAACCCGTCCATGCGCCCACCGTCGACCTGGGTGTGGGTGTTGGCCCAGTTCTGCGACACGCCCTCGCCGGTCTGGCACGTGTCGCTGGCGTGGAAGACGTGACAGGGTTGCCGCCCAGGTCAGGATCGGGATTGCTGTTGAGCGGAACGCCCTTGTGCCGCCGGTACCCGTCACCTCGCCCGTACATGCCGAAGTACGAGTCGTAGGAGTGGTTCTCCTGCATGTAGATGATGATGTGAGCCACCTGGGGCATCGTGTCGATGCCCTCGGGGAGCTTGGGGAACGGCCGATCGCCCGGCTGGCCGAGCCCGTGGTGGGGTTGGATCGGTCCGCACTTGGCCAGGGCCAGCCCCGATGCTGCTCCGAGGCCCACGAGGAACGATCGGCGAGAGATGTCTTCAGCCATGAGACGAACCTAGCCTCGTGTCGCGAGCGCTGAGAGGCCGGGGACGGTGTTCACCGAGTGTTCAGGTCGACCCCGATTCGATCCGCTCGGCGCGCAAGGCGCTGCGGCGGACCTTGCCGGCGTCGCTGCGCAGGGGCTCGTCGACCAGTTCGATCGTGCGCGGGATCTTGTAGCGGACCAGCCGCTCGCCCAGGAACGTCAACAGCTCGTCCGGGTCGAGCGAGTCGGCGCCCGGCTGGACGATGGCGTGGACCCGCTGGCCGAGATCGTCGTCGGGTAGGCCGATGACCGCGCATGACTCGACCGATGGATGCTCCTGGATGGCGAACTCGACCTCGGCCGGGTACACGTTCGAGCCGCCGGTGAGGATCATGTCGGCCATGCGATCCCCGAGGTAGAGGTAGCCGTCCTCGTCGATCCATCCGAGGTCGCCCAACGATTCCCAGCCGCCGGGCCGAGTGCGGGCCTCGGCGCCGATGTAGCGATAGGTGGGCCGCTCGGTCACCGAGCGCAGCCACACCTCGCCCTCGATCCCCGGTTCGACCGGCTCGCCCTCCGCGTCGCAGATCATCACCGAGTCGGGAGCGGGGTGCCCGACCGAACCCCGGTGTTCGAGCCAGTCGTGTCCCGTGATGACGGTGGCGGTCTGTGCTTCGGTCCCGGCGTAGAGCTCCATGATCCGCTCCGGACCCAGCCACGTGATCCACGCGTCCTTCAGCCACGGCGGGCACGGCTCGGCCAGGTGCCAGACGATCTTCAGCGAGTCGAGGTCGTAGCGCTCGCGCACGTCGATGGGCAGCCGCCAGATGCGCTTCATCATCGTCGGGACCAGGTAGATGATGTCGGCGCGGAACCGCTCGATCGCGGCGAGGGTCGCCTCGGGGATCGAAGCGAGGCAACAACACGACGTGGCTCCCGGCCAGCAGGCCGGCGCAGGCCCAGACGATCGGACCGTTGTGATAGAGCGGACCGGGCATCACCAGGCAGCCGTCGGCCTGGATCAGCAGCGCCGGTGGGGCCTCGTCGTCGAGGGTCGCGTCGTCGCCGGACACGATGAGCTTCGGGCGCCCCGTCGAGCCGCCGGAGGTCGGGGCCTTCCACGCCGGCGAGATGGCATCGGGCAGCGGATCAGCCGACCTGTCGGCGTCGGGGTCGTCGAGGCTTGCGGCCAGCTCGGCCGCCGGGATGCAGATCCGGTCGGGAAAGGCTCCGGCCGCTGCACCCAGCACGACAGGCGGATCGGCGAGCTCGACGATGGCGGCCAGCTCGCGCTCGGGCAGTCGGGCCGACACCGGCTGGGGGATGGCCCCGAGCTTCCACAGGGCGACCACCGAGGTGAACCAGTCGATCGAGTTGGGCAGCGCGATCGTGACCATGTCCCCGGCGGCGACGCCGTCGGTGCGCAGTCGGCGGGCCAGTCGATCGGCCCGATCCTCGAGCCCGGCCCGGGTGATGCTGGCTTCGCCACAGGTGACGGCAGGGCGATCGGGATCGGCGGCGGCCAGGTCGGCCAGCCGTCGGGGGAACGAGACGGTGGTCATGAGCGGGCGGCGAGTTCGGGCACGTACCCGACCTTAGGAGAGGCCCGCGCCGGCTGCTTCGAGGACGAGGGGCGTGTCGACGATCAGCCGGAACCGTCCCCGGCCCGTCTTCTCGATCTGGATGGGGGCGTCGCGTTCGACCAGGCGCCGCTTCAACAGGATCAGGCGGCTCTCGAGGTTGTCGCGGAACTCGGGAAGCTCGAGGGTCGGGTCCAGGCGCACCTCACGGTTGGTGAACTCGATGCGCCCGTCGCGGTCGTAGTGGGCGAGCAGCAGCCACAGGATCCGTCCGGCCACTCCCTTGATGAGGTAGTCACCGTCGAGGAACGTGCTCCCGTCGACGGGAAAGTACCGCACCCGCGTCGGTGGGTTCGACGGGTGGGTGGGCGCGGCCGCGAGGTCGGCACGGGCCGCGGCATCGTCGTCGGCCGGGTCACGAGCGTGCTGCAGCTCGATGGCGTTGGCCACGAGCGACCCAACGACGGCGAGGAGGGCCTCATCGGTCTCGTCGAAGGCGATGAGTTGCGGGCTCTCGACCACGAGCACGCCGACGAGCTGGCCGGCTGCCATCGCCGGTGCGGCCAGCCGGCTCTGCACGTCGACGAGTCCCGGAACAGGGATCTCGCGCCCGGGTCCGACCCATTCGGCGTCCTCGAACGACTTGCGCACCGACTTCGAATAGCGGGCCATCTGGCGCAGGTTGCCCAGGCGCATCGACGTGCAGCGGGCCGCGGCCATCCCGATGGTGCCCTCGCCGACGGGTATCTCTGATCCGACGCCCTCGGCCTCGTAGCCGCGACTGGCGATGGTGAAGAGGCGTTCGCCCCGCTCGTCACAGAGCAGCAGCATCGAATGCTCGAACCCCAGCAACTCGCGGAGACCGTCCACGGTCACGTTGACCAGCGTGTCGAGATCGGTGGACCGACCGATGCGCGCCGTGAGCTCGGCCAGTTGCACTGAGCGGGGGCCGGAGGTCCGCACGTCGGTGTCGGCCGGTTGCATCCGGGCCCGCACCCGCTCGACGTGCTGCACCCGGTAGATGTCGGCGGCGCGCAGCTTGAACACATCCTGCATGCCTTCGAGCGCGGCCACCGTGTCGACGTCCTCGCGCAGCTTCTCGAACACCGGCCCGCGCTGATCGGTGCGCTCGTAGACGATCGTCAGGCGGTACTCGTCATAGGTCGTGGGATCGATGAGGAGCACGCTGGCGCGCGGGTTCTCGGTGAGGTTGCGGACCGTCTTCGAGAAGAACTGGTTCGACAGGGCGATCCGCTGGTCGTCGACGCGGCGGATCCGCGACAGATAGGTGATGTTGGGGGTCCCCTGCGCCGATGCGGTCGCGATGACGGCGGGGATCGCCCCCTCGAAGCACAACGCCAGATCTCCCACCGTGAGCGACCGGCGCTCGGGCCCTGCGCTCATCGTGGCTCGTCGACGAGGGGGGCGCCCGCCGCCGGACCGGGCGTCTGATCGAAGAGCTCGTCGACCAGGATGACTCCGACCACGTAGCCCGAAGGGATCATCAGGTCGGTCATCTGGCGGGGTGTGCCGTCGGTCCTGTGGATGTCCTCGAAGAAGCGGTCGTAGAAGCGAAAGGCCCGCTCGTGGTCGCCGGGCCCTCCCGGCTCGAGCGACTCGACCTGGCCCTTGATCTGCACGGATCGAAAGCTGGTCACGTCGGCACCGGTGACGGCGATGGCCGCATCGGGAGCCGACAGGTTCGCGATCGTCGTGGCGTCCTCGACGGGCAGGAGCAGCCGGAGCCGGCCCGTCGTCGGGTCGAGCACGTCGAGGCCCCAGCCGCGCGTGGCGTGCGGTTGGCCCTCGGCGTCGACACTCCCGACGATCAAGGCACAACCGCCCTCGAGGAACCGCGCAACCTCGGCTTCGATCACCTATCTCGCTCCCAGCGCTGAGATACGGACTTCTTAGCATTTCGCTACGGGTCTTTGAGCCGCGGACTCGACCGGGACCGCTCACGATGGAGGCAACCCACAACCCGTTGAGACCGAGGAGTTGGACATGAGCATGACCGAAGTCCCCACCCGTCCTGAGTTCAAGATCGTGACCTTCGACCTGTACCGAGACGTCCACAAGGGGATCCGCGCCGAGCTGTTCGCCGTGACCGGCGAGGCCGGTCGACTCGACCCGGCGCACCGCCAGGGTCGGATCGCCCTCGATGCCCGGGTCAACAGCATGGTCGAGTTGCTGGTGCAGCATGCCCTCCACGAGGACACCGCCGTGCAGCCCGCACTCGAGGTCCACCTGCCCGATCTGGCCGATCAGATCGCGATCGACCACGCCACCCTCGAGCACCGCATGGAGCTGCTGACCGAGTTGGCCGCCGCCGCGGTCGACGCTTCCCCTGACGACCGGCGTCACTGCCTGCACCACCTCTACGCCGACCTGGCCTCGTTCACCGGCGCCTACCTGGCCCACCAGGACGTCGAGGAGCGCAACGTCATGCCCGGTCTCGAAGCCGCCATCGGCGTCGAGGCCGTCGTCGAGATCCACCAGGCGATCCTGCGCGCCCTCCCGCCCGACCAGATGGCCGACTCGTTGGCCCTCATGATCCCCGCCATGAACATCGACGACCGCACCGAGCTGCTCGGAGGCATGCAAGCCGAGGCCCCGCCCGAGGTCTTCGCCGGAGTGTGGGGCCTGCTCCAGTCGCTACTCGATCCCGGCGACGTCCACGACCTCGGCGTCCGGCTCGGCGTCGATTGACAAGCCTGGGTCACTCCACGATGGCGGAGTACACGAGCGACTTGAGCTGGCCGCGGAAGTTGAACGTGCCCGACGGGATCAGCTGGGTCATGAAGACGACGACCAGCTCTTCGGCGGGATCGATCCAGAACGCGGTCGACGCCGCGCCGCCCCACATGTACTCGCCTCTCGATCCGGTGGCGGCGTTAGCCACGGGTCCGTTGCTGACGGCCACCGTGAGCCCGAAGCCCATGCCGTCGAATCCGACCTCGCCGTACCCGCCCGGCAGGGCGAACGCTCGGAGATCGGCGCCGTCCGGGAGGTGGTTCGCTGCTCATCAGCTCGACGGTCTTGGGCGCCAGGACCCGCGTCCCGTCGAGCTCGCCGCCGTTCACGAGCATCTGGGCGAAGCGCAGGTAGTCGGCGGTGGTGCCGAACAGACCACCGCCGCCCGACAGGAGCGATGGCTGGCGGGTCAGGTGCTGGTCTCGGGATCGTCGAGCAGCTGCAGTTGCTTGTTCTCGTCGCGCCGGTAGAGGGCGGCCAAGCGCGGGACCTGACTCGGCGACACCGAGAACCCGGTGTCGACCATCCCCAGAGGATCGAGGATCGTCGCCTGGAGGTACTCGTCGAAGCGTTGACCAGAGATGACCTCGACGAGGCGGGCGCACACGTCGGTCGAGTACGAGTAGAGCCAGTGCGTACCCGGATGGAAGCGCAATGGTTCGCCGGCCAGGGCCTTCATCAACGTGTCGAGCGTCGCGCCCTTGCCCAGGCCGCCGCCGCGCTGGCGCGTCCCGATCGTGGCCATGTCGAGACGGGCGTTCGCGGGCCCGTAGCCGATGCCGGTCATGTGCATCATGGCGTCGCGCACCGAGATCGGTCGTTCCGGATCGACCAACTGGCGCGTTCCGTCTTCGCGCCGCTCGGAGACCTTCACCTCCCTGAACTCGGGCAGGTAGCGGTGCACGGGATCGTTCAGCTGGAACAGGCCGCGCTCGTACAGGCTGAGCAGGGCCACGCCGGTGATGGGCTTGGTCATCGAGTACAGCCGCCAGATGGTGTCGGCGGCGACGGGCCGCTGGCGCTCGCGGTCCATCGACCCGATCGAGCTCAGATGAGCCAGCTGACCTCGGCGAACGACGGCCACCTGGCAACCGGCGATCTTGCCTGGCTCCACGTACCGCGTGGCCAGGTGCTCGTCGATCAGGGCCAGCCGTCCACTGTCGAAGCCGGCCGCGTCGGGATTGATCTTCATCGGTCCCCCCTGGAACGTGTCGCTCTGGGCTGACGGTCGAGGGTCCCCATGCCCGCCGACCGCCGGTGACACTACGTCACCGGCGGGGCGGGTGCTCGGTCACCAGCGGCGCGGAGGCGGCGCGGGTAGCACGGCCACGAGGCTGAAGCCCTCGGCCCGGCCGACGGATGCGGTCACGATCGAGAGCGATACGCGGTTGGCGGTGACCAGCCCGCTCGGGCTCACGGTCACGCCGGATGGGAAGGCGCTCCACCGGACCAGACCGGTGACGGCCAAACGGGAACCGTCGGTCAGGAAGGCGGTGGCCGTGAGCTGCTGGGTCTGTCCGATCTGCAGGGTCGCGAGCAGCGGCGACACGAGGAGGAGTGCGACCGGTGCCACCGCCCTGATGCCGATCGTCCCGCTCAGGCCGGCGAGGGTCGCCGAAACCATGGACGAACCGGGGGCGACAGCCGTGATCAGACCGCTGGCGGACACCGATACGGCGGCCGGGTTGGTGCTGGCCCAGGTGGCCTGGTTCGTGACGTCGACGCTCGAGCCGTCGCTCAGCTGTTCGGTGGCGACCGCCTGCTCGCTGGTGCCGCGGGGGAGCGAGGTCGCAACGGTGGTCACCGAGATCGAGACGGGGATGGGATTCGGGCTGAACACGACGTCGACCCAGTAGTTGGTGCCGTTGAACGTCGAGGCCGGGAAGGCCGGTGTGGCGCTGTAGGTGAACACGCCGTTCGGTTGCGATGCACTGCCACCGGGTGCGGTGAGGGGATCGTTGGTGTAACCACTCGTCGCGAAGTAGGCGTTGTCCTGGGAATAGTGACCGGTGTTGGTGTGGTAGCCGGCGACGTAGACGGTGCCGGCCGTGATCGCCACTGGTTGGGAGAACGTCACCTGTTGCCAGCCGTTGGCCGTCTCGTTGGAGAAGGTGGCCTGGGCGAGCAGGCTGCCGTCGCTGGTCCAGAGGCTCCCGATGTGCTCGCCGGTGTTGGCGTCAGCCTTGTAGAAGCGCACGCCGTTGATGAACCCATTGGTGGCCGAGCTGAAGCGGACGCCCACCTCGACGGCCTGGGGGTCGGTCGAGTCGACGATCGTCGGAGTCGTGTTCGGTCCCCACAGCGAGGTCGCGGCGGGAGACGGGGTCGGAGCCGTTGTCGTGTAGACGACATCGACCCAGTAGTTGCTCCCGTTGAAGGTCGAGGCCGGGAAGGTGGGCGTGGGGCTGTAGGTGAACACGCCGTTGGGCGTTCCGGAGCTGCTGGCCGGCGCGCTGAGCGGATCGTTGGTCACGCCGCCGCTGGTGAAGAAGCCGTCGTCGACCGAGTAGTGACCGACGTTGGTGTGGTAGCCGGCGACGTAGATCGTGTTGGCGGTCACGGCCACGGCGTGGGCGAAGGTCACTTGCTGCCAGCCGCTGGTCGTCTCGTTGGAGAAGGTGGCCTGGGCCAGCAGGGTGCCGTCGCTGGTCCACAGGCTGCCGACGTGGATCCCGGTGTTGGCGGCCGCCTTGTAGAACCGCACGCCGCTGATGAACCCGCTCGTCGTCGAGCTGAACTGCACGCCCACCTCGACCGCGTTGTTGTCGTTCGAGTCGATCGTCGTCGGTGTGGCCGAGGACGCGAACAGCGAGCAGGGACAGGGCGGGGCCGCTCCGGCGGCGGTCGTCCCGAGCGTCAGGATCCCGGCGGAGGCGAGCATCACGAGCAGCACGCTCGCCATGGCGGTGATCCGGAAGCGGGGGCGGCGACGCACGATCATGAAACGTTCTCCTTGAGCCGGAGCATGGTTGAGCGGCCGCGAGGAGTGGCCGAGGGCCCGAGCATGGGCCCCGGTCCTGGAATCCTCCTGCCCCGAGCCTGAAGAGATCCTGAAGAACTCCGCCGCGTCCGACCGCTTGCCCGACTGCTGGTCGGGTCCCGCCGCAGGCTCTTCCCAGCCCGCCTCGACGTCGACTTGTATGACCGCAAACTTTAGTTGACATCCGTCACACTGAGAGTGACACTGTCACTGTCAGTTACCGCTCCCTGCGGTATGACACGGGCGGCCCGGCCATCGCGGACGGGGGGAGTCCACGGCATCGGGGTGACGTCCACCTGTGGGAGCAACGCGCCCCGATGTCGGCTCCTCCTGTCTGCATGGCCATGGGGTCGGCCAGCCGGAGCCCGACCGGGTCAGCCGGTTCCATCCAACCAGGAGACAACGTTCATGCTCACCCGTGTACATCGTGGCGGCCTGGCCGCACTGATGGTGTTCATGTTGGCCACCTTCGGTCTGGTCAGCGCGCCGGCCGCCACCGCGGCCGACACCATCGTCCCCGTCAACTTCGTGGTCAACGCATCGACGCACCTCAAGTCGTTGAACATGGATGTGACCGTGCCGCCGGGGACGTTCGTCGGCCAGGTGGACCTGACCACCGGTGCCCTCACCGGCAACCTGACGCTGCCCCCGGCCAAGCAGTCGATCTCGCTGCTCGGCATCCCGCTGGCCACGGCCACCTTCGCCCTCGGTTCGAACGGTCCGGTCCACGGCACCGTCGATCTGGCTCACGGCACGGCGTCGATCACGGCCTCGTTCACCTTCAACATCACGAGCATCACGGCCTCGATACTGCCCAGGCTGAACCTGGTCGGGAACAACTGCCACGGCTCCCAACCGATCACCCAGACCCTGTCCGGGCCGATCAACCTGACGGGGTCCAACACCTTCTCGTCGGACTTCACCATCCCGAAGTTCGCCGGGTGTGGCCTGATCACGCCGGTCCTCAACCTCATCATCCCGGGCTCGGGCAACACCTTCACGGTGTCGTTGGCCGCACCCACGACCTGATCTCCATCTCCTGACGGTCACGGCCATCGGCCCGGGTTCTTCGGACCCGGGCCGATGTCGTTCCCGATCTCGGCTCAAGGCGTCACGCCAACGCGACGAAGCCAAGATGATCCGAACGACCTAGGGGCACGGGGAGATCGACTGTGGTGAGGAGCCGACCATTGGGGGTCGCCGTCATCGGCGTGCTGGCGCTGGCCGCGGTCGCCTGCCTGCCCGCGGCCGGCAACCCCGACGGTCACGTGACGGTACCGGCCGAGGCCCAGGCGGCCGACAGCTCGCATCCCAACCAGGTGATCGGCACCGGCACCGCGGCCAGCTGCACCTCGGCCGCCGTGGTCAAGGCGGTGGCCAACGGCGGGATCATCACCTTCAGCTGCGGACCCGACCCCGTCACCATCACGCTGGCGGCCACGGCCAAGATCGTCAACAACACCGGTCCGAACATCGTGATCGACGGCGGCAACCTGGTCACGCTGAGCGGGGGAGGGGCCCGCCGGATCCTCTACATGGACACGTGCGATCAGGCCCAGGTGTGGACCACGTCGCACTGCCAGGACCAGACCACGCCCAACCTGACGGTGCAGAACCTCACCTTCGTCGACGGGAACTCGACCGGTCAGGACTTCGACGGTGGCGGTGGCGGCGCCATCTTCGTCCGCGGTGGCCGGTTCAAGGTCGTCAACTCGCGGTTCTTCCGCAACGTCTGCGAGTCGACCGGTCCCGACATCGGTGGCGGTGCCATCCGCGTGCTGAGCCAGTCCAGCGGCCTGCCCGTGTACATCGTCCACAGCACCTTCGGCGGAGCCGACGGCCAGGGCAACACCTGCTCGAACGGGGGCGCCCTCAGCAGCATCGGCGTGTCGTGGATCGTGCTCAACAGCGTCATCAGCAACAACAACGCCATCGGCCACGGGGCCAACCCGGCCCGATCGGGCACGCCGGGCGGGGGCAGCGGCGCGGGCATCTACAACGACGGCAACACCTTCACCCTGCGCGTGGCCGGCACGATCATGTCGAACAACCACGCCAACGAGGGTGGCGGAGCGATCTTCTTCGTGAGCAACGACCGCACCGGCACGCTCCACATCGAGAGCTCGACCCTGACGGCCAATCCCAACGACGGCTTCCACACGGCGGGCTTCCCGGGGATCTTCTACCTCGGCAGCGGACCGCCCGTCGTCGTCAGCTCGACGATCCAGTAGCGCCCGGTTCGGCCGGCGTCGCCGCCACGCCCCAGCGCGTGCCGAGCTTGACGGCCTTGGCCCCCGACGTGGCCGCCGCCTGCAGCGCGATCCCGATCGAGAACACGATGACGCCCGGGATGCGCAGCGCCTTGACGCCGAGGAGCAGGAGCCCGAGGCGGTTCATGAGGAACCCCGGGCTGGTCAGCACGGCGCTGAGGGCGCCGCTGGCCGCCACCCCGCTGATCTTGTCCTTGAGCGGCGGCTTGTGCTGGACCGCTCCGATCAACTGGGCGGGGACCGACACGAACGTGACGGTCATGACGACGAGGACGGCGCCGAGGCACAGCCCGAACCACGGTTTGCCGATGCGGGCCACGAAGATGGTGGTGGCGGCGTGGCCCAACCCGACGAGCACGCCCCAGCCGAGGATGAGGCGCAGGTGGCGTCGCGCCTGGGCGACGGCCGGTCGGATGAGCGGTGGCTTCGGGCCGGCGACGGCGAAGGCGAAGATGGCGTTGCACCAGTAGGCGCCGACCGTGATGGCCACGACGAGGACGGCGAGGGCCAGAGCCAGCGGACCGCGCACGATGGTGAAAGAGCGACCGTGGAGGGCGTGGGCCTTGAGGTTCCAGAACGTCGCCCAGATCCAGACGGCCGGCAGGATCTCGATCAGCGTAAGGCGCCAGTTCGTGAAGAGGAGCTTGATGCCGTCCACCAGGAGAGCGAACCCACCGGCGACATAGCCCAGCGGGGCGAACAGCCGCCGCGATCGGCCCAGTTCCTGCAGGGCGGTCTCGACCTCGCCCTCGTCGGCGTCGCGGACGGCGCCGGCCAGGCGCACGATCGTCTGGCCCAGCGCCGCTCGGCGAGTGGGCCGGGGCACAGGCGGTTCACCGGAC
Source organism: uncultured Microthrixaceae bacterium (assembly GCA_963734965.1). GTDB lineage: Bacteria > Actinomycetota > Acidimicrobiia > Acidimicrobiales > Acidimicrobilacustridaceae > UBA4742. The sequence goes on from CAVTJK010000003.1 coordinate 1,723,175, forward strand.
ATGGTTGGTGACTAGGTCGGCGGCTTCGGCGCGCCGATGAGGATCACGATGGCCACGGTGAGGATGATGGCGCCCACCGCGACCAGACCGTAGCGCGCCGCCCGCACCCGGAAGTGGCCGCTGATGCCGACGAGGAAGAGGACGGTCGCCAGGAAGACCGTCGTGCGCACGTAGTCGTCGGCCGTGCTGCCGTCCTTGGCTCCTTCCTTGTAGAGCTCGTCGGCCTTGGCGTCGAGGGCGTCGGCCTTGGCCAAGTCGGGCTGCTTGTACTCGGGCATGTAGGTGGGGCCCGGGGGTGCCTTGGGGTTGGTGGCCGGGCTGGTCGCCAGCCAGGCGTCGAACGCCACCTTGAACTCGGGCCGGAAGCGACGCTGGGCGATGTCCATGGCCGACTGGTTGCCGGCGATGTAGGCGGTGAACCAGGCGGTGAAGGTCGACGAGTCGAAGTTGCGCAGGTCCGACGCGTTCAGACTGGCCCGGTTGGCCGTGCTGCGCGCCGCCGAAGCGCGCGCCAACGTCAACGACGACTCGGTGCTCCACTTCGACGAGGCGAAGCCCGACCACGCGGCCAGGACCGCGACGACGGCCAGCAGGATCGCTTCGACGATGGTGATGACCCGGTCGCGGCCCGTCGCTTCGCCGAGCTCGCTGTGTTGACGATGCTCGGCGATCTCCTTGCCGACCTCGCTCGGTGACAGTCCTCCCTCGCCCATCGCCTCACCCTATGGGATGCACGTTGGCGGCTCGGAGCGCTGTGGCATGATCGTCGCAGTGGGGGACCGACAACGTGCTTGAACTGATCGCGCTCGGCCTGGTCATCGCCATCGAGCCGTTGCCGATCATCGGGTTCATCCTCGTGCTGGGCACCGATCGCGGCGCCCGCAACGGCGCCGCCTTCATCGCGGCCTGGGTGGCGTGCCTGGTCGCGATCATCATCGCGACGCTGGCGTTGACGGGTGGTGCTCCACCGCACGAGGGCACGGCCCCTGCCAATCTCGTCGCCGTCATCTACCTCGTGATCGGCGCGTTCCTGCTCGGTGTCGCGGCGCGGGTGCGCCAGCGGCCCGCCGACGTGCCGCGGCCCCAACCCTCGTGGATGAAGCGGGTCGACGGCATGCGGGCCGGCGGGGCCGCCCTCCTCGGCTTCCTGTTGCAGCCGTGGGGGCTCGTGGCCGCGGGCGCCGCCGCCGTGTCCCAGGCCGACGTGTCGAACGGGCTGGCCGTGGCCAGCCTCGTGCTGTTCGCGCTGCTGGGCACTTCGGTGCTGTTCACGATGGAGATCTACACGATCCGCGAGCCAGAAGCGGCTCGGGCCAGGCTCGACGCCCTCCACCAGTGGCTCGACCGCCATCGAGACCAGGGGATCGTCATCATCTCGGCCAGCGTCGGTCTCTGGCTGCTGGGTCAGGGTCTGTACACCCTGATCACGCAGAACTGAGCGGCACGGCCCGCGGGCGACGATCAGGACTGGTGGCAGTGCTTGGCCTTGCGACCGCTGCCGCACGGACACGGCTCGTTGCGCCCAGCCGTGGCCAGAACGGTGATGATCTCGTCAGCGAAGCGGCCCTGGCGCAGCAGATCGGCCATGATCCGCATCGACCCGTCGATGTGGGTGAAGAACCGCTTGTAGCCGGCGCACAGGTAGTTCAGGCCCGCTTCACCGTCGGGGGTGAGGATGAACCGGTTCTTTGGGCACTCGCCATGGCACGCGAAGCGGACGTCGCACTCGCGGCAGTAGCGAGGCAAGGTGTCGCGCTTGGCTTCGCCGAAGGCGCGTTGCTTGGGCGAAGCGACCAGCTCGACCATGTGGGTGGTCCTGATGTTGCCGAGCAGGTGCTTCGGCTCGACGAAGTGGTCACAGGAGTACAGGTCGCCGTTGTGCTCGAGGGCCAGCGCGTTGCCACACGTCTCGCCGAAGATGCACAGTGCCGGCGACACACCGACCCAGGACGCCAAGGCCGCGTCGAAGTGCGCCACGAACACCGTGCCGACGTCGCGGCGCACCCATTCGTCGAACACCGTGATCAGAAAGTGGCCCCACGCGTCGGACTCGACCGAACGGTCGGTCACGGAGTCGCCTTCCTGGAAGCCGGTGTCGTTGTCGCGCTCGACGATCGGGATGAACTGGATGTGGTGGGCGCCGAGCTCGTCGCGGAAGAACCGGTACAGCTCGAGGGGCCGATCCTGGTTGGCCGCGTTCACCGTGCAGAGGATGTTGAACTCGACGCCGTGGGCCTTGAGCAGCTCGAACCCACGGAGCACGCGGTCGAAGGTCGGGTTGCCCTTCTTGTCCACGCGGTAGACGTCGTGGCGATCACGGGGCCCGTCGAGGCTGATGCCCGACCAGGAAGTCGTGGGCCTTGAACAGCTCGCACCACTCGTCGGTGAGCAGGGTGCCGTTGGTCTGGATCGTGTGGGTCAGGGTCTGACCGGGGCGGCGGTACTGGTCGGCCAGGGCCAGGGCCCGGCGGAAGAAGTCGACGCCCATCAGGGTCGGCTCGCCGCCTTGCCACGCGACGGTCACCTCATCGGCGGCCTGGGATTCGAGGAGCTGGCGCAGGTAGGTCTCGAGCAGGTCGTCGGCCATGCGGAACCGGTCGCCGGGGTACAGGGCCTCCTTCGAGAGGAAGAAGCAGTATTCGCAGTCGAGGTTGCAGATCGGGCCGGACGGCTTGGCCATCACGTGGAAGTACTCGGGCGCGGTCGGCGGACGCGGGTCGGGGAGGGCCACCGACGCCATCGGCGGGCCGGGTCCATCGCTCAACGTCACGGCCACCTTGGCCACGCACGACCCCCCTCACGAGCCCTCACTGAGTCGGGTTCACCCTAACGGCGGATCCATCCCGTAACGGCGCTGCAGACCCATCCGAGCGGCGCCGACGATGGCGTGCACCACCAGCCCGATGAGGATCAGGTCGGTGATCATCTGCAGCGAGACGACCAGCCGGGCCAGTTCGGTCTTGGGCACGATGTCGCCGAAGCCGACCGTGGCGAACACGGTGATCGTGAAGTAGAGCGAGTCGGTCCGCGTGAGCGAGCTGTTGAACGCCCCCTGGTCCGTGTGCTGCATGAGGAAGTAGGTGGTCGCGAACAGCAGGAGGAACAGGGGGATGGCGAAGGCCAGCGCCTCGACTGCTCGGATCAGCGGATGGGGCGAGTGCAGGATCTCGCGTACCTCCCAACCGATGATGGCAGCCACGACGATCAGACCGATGACGAGCACGGCGATCCAGGTCGAGGTCATGTCCCGATCGAAGGGAAGCGTGTAGTAGAGGAAGACGAGGACGACCGCCGTAGCGCCGGCCCTGGCGCCGACCCACAGGATGGTCCGCCGCTGTTGGCGGCGGGACCCGTTGCGGAACGCGGGCTTCGACTCGCTCGTGGGCTCCGGACTCGGTTCCATCGCTTCCCCCGGTTCTCCCCCAGTGTGGATGACGACTGGGTGCCTTGCATTCCGTAGTCTCCAGGTACCACCGCCTGGGCCAAAGGAATCTAGATGCCGCTGCACGAACGTGAGTCCATCCGCGACCAGCTCGACGAATCGCTCTTCGCGGGCGCCGAACTGGCCAACGCCTGCCCGAAGTACCGATTCCCGAAGGACGAGAACCCGCCGCTGCAGGTGTTCCAGCTGATCGCCGACGAGCTCATGCTCGACGGCAACTCCCGCCAGAACCTGGCCACGTTCTGCCAGACCTGGGAGGAGCCCGAGGTCCACGCGCTGATGGAGCTGTCGATCGACAAGAACATGATCGACAAGGACGAGTACCCGCAGACCGCCGAGATCGAGCGCCGGGCCGTCCACATGATGGCCGATCTGTGGAACGCCCCGGACTCGGCCAACACCGTCGGCACCTCGGCCATCGGCTCGTCGGAGGCCTGCATGTTGGGCGGGATGGCGGCCAAGTGGCGCTGGCGGGAGAAGCGCCGGGCGGCCGGGCTGTCGACCGACTCGCCCAACATGGTCTGCGGTGCCGGTGCAGGTGGTGTGGCACAAGTTCGCCAAGTACTGGGACATCGAGATGCGCGAGGTCCCGATGTCACCAGGCCACTACGAGATGACGCCCGAGGACATGCTCGAGCGAGTCGACGAGAACACGATCATGGTCGTGCCCACCCTCGGGGTGACCTACACCGGGGCCTACGAGCTGGTGAAGCCGCTGGCCGACGCGCTCGACGAGCTCCAGGCCGACACCGGGCTCGACGTCGACATCCACGTCGACGCGGCCAGCGGCGGCTTCCTCGCGCCGTTCTGCGCGCCCGACCTCGAGTGGGACTTCCGGCTGCCGCGGGTGAAGTCGATCAGCACCTCCGGCCACAAGTTCGGGCTGGCCCCCTTGGGAGTCGGCTGGGTGATCTGGCGCGACAAGGCCGAGCTGCCCGACGACCTCATCTTCCACGTGAACTACCTCGGCGGCGACATGCCGGTCTTCCAGATCAACTTCTCGCGACCGGCCGGCCAGATCGTCGCCCAGTACTACGACTTCGTCCGGCTCGGCCACGAGGGCTACCGGCGGGTGCACACCGCCTCCTACGACACCGGTCAGTGGCTCGCCGCCGAGATCGTGAAGCTGCGGGCCGTTCGAGCTGCTGTGCGACAGCCGGCCCGAAACCGGCATCCCGACGGTCACGTGGCGCATCCAGGACGGAGCCGACCCCGGCTACACGTTGTTCGACCTGGCCGACCGGCTGCGGATCAAGGGGTGGCAGGTGCCGGCCTACACGCTCACCGGCACGGCCTCGGACATCCCCGTGCAGCGCATCCTGGTGCGCCAGGGCGTGAGCCGCGACCTGGCCGGCCTGCTGCTCGACGACTTCCGGGAGGCCATCGCCCACTTCGACAAGCACCCGATCGTGACGCCGATGACCAAGGAGGAGTCCGTCGGCTTCAGTCACCTCTGAGCGGTCGATGTGGTTGGCGCCGGCCAACCCGGACTGGTGGGTCGCGGTCCTGTTCATCGTCGGGTCGACCTGCTTCGCCCTCGGCTCGTTCCCGCCCTATGCCGCCTGGGCCGGGTTCACCGGCGACGGGATCACCTACTTCGTCGGCTCGCTGTTCTTCACCTCGGCCGCCTTCCTGCAGCTCCTGCTCTCGGCCGGGGTCGTGCCCCGCATGTCGCGCCCGCTGGCCGGTGTCCGCTGGCGCACCTTGGTGCGGGCGCCGCACCGACCGGAGTGGTGGGCGGCCGTCGTCCAGTTCGTGGGGACGCTCCTGTTCAACGTCAGCACCTTCGCCGCCCTCAACGCCGCGCTCAGCAGCACGCAGGCCACGCGACGCGTGTGGACACCGGACGCGCTCGGGTCGATCGCGTTCCTCGTGGCCAGCTCGTTGGCCTTCGCCGATGTCCGCCGTCCCTGGCTGCGGTGGCGCCCACGGAGCCTGAACTGGTCGGTGGCCATGCTGAACATGGTCGGCTCGGTCGCGTTCGGCATCTCGGCGCTCGGCGCCCAGATCGTCGGCACGACGGGTAGTCTGCGCAACGCCCAGCTGGCCAACCTCGGGACCTTCGTCGGCGCCATCTGCTTCTTCGCCGGAGCGGTGCTGCTGATACCCGATGAAGCCGAGTCTGAGGCCCAGAGGGAGGAGACAACGTGACCAAGGCGTTGGCAAGTGCAGAGGGACCACGTGTCGATCATCTGACGCGAGCCGAACGGATCGCGGTGGGCAAGGCCGCCCGGGCGAAGGTGCCGCGTTCGATCCACGGCGAGTGGGCGCCGGCGGACGACCGTCCCGATCCCATCGACCTGCTGACGCAGCAGGAGCAGGATCGTGTCACTGAGCTGGTGCCCATCCGCCACGGGCGGATGGCGGCGTCACCGTTCGCCTTCTACCGCGGCGCCGCCAACGTGCTCGCCGCCGATCTGGCCGCCGCGCCCCGGACCGGGCTCAACGTGCAGCTCTGCGGCGACGCCCACCTGGCCAACTTCGGCGGGTTCGCGTCACCAGAGCGCTCGCTCGTGTTCGACATCAACGACTTCGACGAGACCCATCCGGGTCCGTTCGAGTGGGACGTCAAGCGCCTGGCCGCCAGCCTCGAGATCGCGGCACGCAGTCGGGGCTTCGACGCCAAGACGCGCGGGCGGATCGTCGCCGACTCGGTGCGTTCGTATCGCGAGAGGATCCGCACCTTCGCCTCGATGCGCAACCTGGATGTCTGGTACGCGCAGCTCGGGGTCGACGAGATCGCCAAGCGATGGGGCGGTGAGCTCGGGGGCAACGCCATCGCCAACCTGCAGCGGACCGTCGCCAAGGCGGAGTCGAAGGATCGGCTCAAGGCCAAGGCCAAGCTGACCCACGTGGTCGACGGCGTCCCGCAGTTCCTGAGCGATCCGCCGCTGCTCGTCCCGGCTGACGAGCTGTTCAGCGACGTCGACCGGACCGTGTTCGAGCAAGCCATCCACAGGGCCCTGCGCTCGTATCGGCGAACGCTCCAGGGCGATCGCCGCCGTCTCCTCGAGAGCTACCGCTTCATCGAGTTGGCCCGCAAGGTCGTCGGCGTCGGCAGCGTCGGCACCCGATGCTGGGTGGTGCTCATGCTCGGCCGAGACGAGGACGATCCGCTGTTCCTGCAGGTCAAGCAGGCCGAAGCGTCGGTGCTCGAGCCCTACCTGGCCAAGTCCAAGTTCGCCAACCACGGCCAGCGAGTCGTCGAAGGTCAGCGCCTCATGCAGTCGGCCAGCGACATCCTGCTGGGCTGGGAGCGCATCGAGGGGATGGACGGCCAGCCCCGCGACTTCTACATGCGCCAGTTGTGGGACTGGAAGGCGTCCGCCAACGTCGACACCATGGACGCGGCCGTCCTGAGCGTCTATGGCCAGATCTGCGGGTGGACGTTGGCTCGCGGCCACGCCCGCTCGGGCGACCGTGTCGCCATCGGCGCCTACCTGGGAAGCGGCGCCACCTTCGACGAGTCGATCGCCCGCTTCGCCCGTCTCTACGCCGAACAGAACGATCTCGACCACGCGGCGCTGACCGAAGCGATCGCTCAGGGTAGGGTCTCGGCCGAAACCGGGATCTGAACCCATCCGCCTATTCACACGAGGAGCACCACCATGGGACTCATGATGCGCCGTCGCCGCCCGATGATGCGCGTGGCCGCTGGTGCCGCCACCGCCGGGGTGGCCTACCACATGGGCAAGAAGGGCCAGCAGCAGGCCGACGTCAACGACCAGGCCCAGCAGGCCTATGCCGCCACCCAGGACGCCCCGGCGCCCCAGTACGCGCCCCCGCCTCCGCCGCCCGCGGCGGCCGCTCCCGCTCCGCCCGCCCAGAGCAGCACCGACCAGCTGACCAACCTGGCCGCGCTGCACAGCTCCGGGGCCCTCACCGACGAAGAGTTCGCGGCGGCCAAGGCCAAGATCCTCGGCATCTAGCTCCGCACCTCGTCCTGACGCAGACCACCCTTTTCTCGCCCTGCCAACCAAGGAGTGCCCATGCCTGCCAATCCCGGAGCCGTCCTGGCCCTGGCCATCGAAGCGGCTGTGACCGGTGACGTCGACGTGATCGAGACGGCCTTCACCGAGGACGTCGTCGGGTGGTCACCGAACATCTCCGTCTCGTCGCGAGCCGAGCTCGAAGCCGAGCTGGCCGATCGCGATGACGCGCTGTCCAACGTGGTGTTCTCGGTCGACAGCCTCGACGTGATCGGCGACAAGGCCATCGCGGAATGGCGTCTGGCCGCCGACCACACCGGGCCCCTGCGCCTGGATGAGGACGTCGTCCTCGAGGCCACCGGGGCTCGCCTCGTCCTCGCCGGCGCCAGCTTCGCCGAGTTCCGCGGCGAGCAGATCTGCGCCTTCCGGCACTACTTCGACGACGCCGCGCTGATCGAGCAGATGCTGATGAGCATCTCCTGATCGGATCCGACCAGCGGTGACCTGGCGGGTCGAATCCGATCCCGATCCCGCCGACGTGGCCTTCCTCGAAGGCCGGATCAACGACATCACCCAAGATCGGATCGGGGGACGCGCCGCGTCAGCTGGCCATGTTCGTGCGGGACGGTGCCGGCGCCATCACCGCCGGCACCTATGGATGGACTTGGGGAACGACGTGCGAGCTCCACCACCTCTGGGTCGACGAATCACTCCGTCGAACCGGCGTCGGGACCCGGCTGCTGGCCGAGGTCGAGGCGGAGGCGACACGTCGGGGCTGTGGCCAGATCATCTTCTTCAGCCACGCCTTCCAGGCCGGACAGTTCTACCGCGATCGGGGCTACGAGGTGGTCGGGCGGGTGGAGGACTACCCCGACGGCGATGCCGCGCTGTGGCTGCGCAAGCCGCTCGGTTCGGTGTGAGCTCGTCTAGGGTCCTCGCCAGATGACGAGCCCTGCCGATCCGCCCGAGGCGGCGCCGCCCACTCCGCCCACTCCGGCCGACCCGGCGACGTTGCTGCGGAGCCGCAGCTATGTGGGCCTGCTGGTCCTGGGGGCCATCGTCGGTGTGCCCGTGGCCGCGGTGGCCTTCTTCTACCTGAAGGCGACCAACGAGTCGCAGAAGTACCTGTTCACCACGCTCCCGAACGATCTCGGCTTCCACGGCGAGCCGATGTGGTGGCCGCTGCCGCTGCTGGCCCTTTGCGGCATCCTCGTCGCGCTGGCCATCCACTACCTGCCTGGACCGGGGGGCCACGAGCCGGCCAACGGGTTCCAGTTCGGAGGCCCGCCGACGGGCATCGAGCTGCCCGGTGTCTTCCTGGCCTCGTTCGCGACCCTGGCGCTCGGCGCCGTGCTCGGTCCCGAGGCTCCGCTGGTCGCCATCGGCGGCGGGCTGGGCGCCCTGGCCGTGCACCTGATCAAGCGCGACGCGCCCGCGATGGCCACCATGGTGATCGGCGGGGCGGGGAGCTTCGCCGCCATCAGCACGTTGCTGGGATCACCGCTGACCGGTGCCTTCCTGCTCATGGAGGCGGCCGGACTGGGGGGCACCCTGATGGCGGTGGTGATGATGCCCGGTCTACTGGCCGCGGGCATCGGCGCGCTGATCTTCGTGGGCCTCGACAAGTGGACCGGGTTCGGCACCTACTCGCTGGCCGTGCCCGACATCCCCCACGCCGGCTCGCCCACCGGATCCGAGTTCCTGTGGGCCATCGTGATCGGACTCGCCGCTTCGGTGTTGGGCAACGCCATCCGCTATCTGGCCTTGATCGTCAAGCCATTCGTCGTGAGACGACGTCTGTTGCTGTCGCCGGTCGTCGGCCTGGTCGTCGCCGGCTGCGCCATCGCCTTTGCCGAGGCCACGGGCAAGAGCTCCTCATTGGTCCTGTTCTCGGGCGAGAACAGCTTGGCCGGGCTGATCGAGGGGGCAGCTGGTTGGACGGCCGGTGCGCTCGTGCTGCTCGTGCTGTTCAAGGGCCTGGCCTACAGCGCGTCGCTGAGCGCGTTCCGCGGCGGGCCCACCTTCCCAGGCATGTTCATCGGCGCCGCCGGGGGCATGGCCCTGTCCCATCTGGCCGGCCTCCCGATGATCGCGGGCGTGGGCATGGGCATCGGCGCCATGACGGTCGTCATGTTGGACCTCCCCCTGACGTCGGTCCTGCTCGTCAGCGTGTTCCTCCAGGCGGATGCGCTGGCGCTCATGCCGCTCGTCATCTGTGCCGTGGTCGTGGCCTTCGTCGCGTCGGCGCGCATCCGGCCGCTGCTCCCGCCGATCACCAACGAGGACCCGGCGTCCAATCCGAGTCCCTAGCCGCTCAGAGCTTTCGGATCTCGGCGTCGGGGCCCATGATGATGCGGGTGTTGGCATCGATCCACCGCAGTGCGGTGAGCAGCTCGCCCACGGGCAGGCTGACACATCCAGCGGTCGGCGCCCCCTTCGACGACGTGCAGGAAGATCCCCGAGCCGCGCGCCCCGTGGGCCGGCACGTTGAAGTTGATGAGCACGGAGTACTGATAGGCGACGGGTTGGTCGATCAACCGCTCGAAGTGACCCCAAGGCGCCTGGCTCTCGTCGCTGGGACCCTGCTGGTGCGTGTTGTAGACCGAGCTGGCAGGGTCCTCGACCCAGTAGTCCGTCGGCCCGACACCGAACCAGCCGAGGCGGTAGCCCGGGTTGGCCGCCGTACCGAAGCCCACGCCGAAGCTGAACGATCCGATCGGTGATCGCAGCGTCGACTCACCGGGTGCGTAGGACCACCCGTGGGCGCCCGTCCACGCCGACCAGGGCCCTGCGACCTGGACCCACGCCGCCGCCTTGGCGCTCCCAGAGGATCATGGTCGCCGAGGTCGACGCCCATGACGGCGAGTCGACGGTGATGACCTTGGTCGCCCCGCCCGTGTCGGCGATCTGGTCGATCAGCCGCGTCGCGGGTGCCGGTGCCGCCTTCGCCGTCGGTGGGACCAGCGCTCGGTGGGGGGACGACGTGGCGGTCGTCGGAGCCGTCACGGTCGTGGGCGGCGACGGGGTCGTGGTGGTCGACGTGGTGGTCGACGCCGTCGTCGACGAAGGTCGCCGCTTGGCCGCCGTCACGCGCTCGTGGTCGGCGCGACCGCAGGCGAGGGCCACGAGGGCGACGACGACGATCGGGACGATCCGACGGCGGCTCACCTCCCGTTCACCGAGAAGTGCTGGTAGTCGGGATGGCCGGCGAAGTTTCCACCCCAGCCCCAGCCCACGGCGGAGAAGGCGGCGTTGAGGTCGCTGCCGACAAAGGCCATGCCCGGACGGTGGTTGCTGCGGTCGACGTAGGCGGCCCCGTTGGTCGGATCGACCACGCCGTTGGACTCGACGTAGGGGTTCTCGACGGGATTGACGTCGATGGCCTGGCCGTAGGCGTGCACGGACCAGGACGGGGCCGCACCGGGGCTGACGGCGTTGCGGCAGTTGAACGCGGCCGTGTTGTCATCGGCGAGCGACTCGTCGTCGAGGGTCACGCCCGTGCCGGGGTAGTGCTCGATCGTGACCATCTTCCGGATCGGGAACCGGGCGCTGAACAGCCGCGAGAACACCGTGGTCACGGCCGAGACGACGCTCACGTTGACGATCAACTGGCCTTGATGCGCCTGCTCGTCGAACCCCCAGTACGGCAGGGTCAGGAGGCGCAGCTGCGACGGGCCGACAGGACACCCGGCATGCCAGCTGCCGCCCAACTGAGCGGCGGTGACCATGCTCACGAGCCCGTTGGTCGGTGCCGCCGCCGGTGCCGGAGGCCGGACCGCCGGCGCCCGACTGGTGCTCGGCGCCGTGGGTGTCGTCGATGGGACGGTGGTCGTCGAGGTCGTCGTGAGCACCGTCGACGTCGACGCCGACGTGGCGGAGTGGGTGACGACGGTGGATCGGTCGCGGTGGCCCACTGCCGTCGAGGCCTTGTCGGTTCCGCAGGCCACGGCGGCGAACGCGACGAAGGCCAGGCTGACCCGCACCCCGGCGCGATCGACGATTCGGTTCACGCCTGCGACCGTAGTTAGGTGCCGCTGAAGAAGTGGTCGATGGCGGCCAGGTTCTCGGGGCTGCCGGCCAGGCGCGCCATGTCCTCGTACTCGCGGTCGGCGGCCGCCAGCCAGCGCTCGCGGCGACCGCTGCGCAGCAGGCGCGTCGTGGCCAGCAGCGCCTGACGGGGCTGGTCGGCGATCCGAGTCGCCAGAGCCATCGCCCGCCCGACCAGCTCGTCGGCGGGCACCAGCTCGGAGGCCAACGCGCAGGCGACGGCGTCAGGTGCTGACAACCAATCGCCGGTCAGCACGAATCTGGCCGCCGCCTGGGGACCCATCACCTCGGGCAAGCTGGCGCTGCTGCCCGCCTCGGTCGTGACCCCGAGCGACAGGAACGGCACCTTGAACCGGGCCTCGGGGCTGACCAGGACGATGTCGCACCAGGGCAGCAGCGTGGCGCCGAACCCGACGGCCATGCCGTTGACGGCCGCCACCAACGGAACCTCGACCGATGCGATGGCGCCCATGACGCCGCGCAGTCCCCGGCTCTCGTCGGCCTGGGCCGGGTGGCCGAACTCACCGAGGTCCTGGCCGACGTTGAAGGCCCGCCCGGTCCCGGTCAACACGATGCAGCCGATGTGGGCATCGGCCGCGGTGGCCAAGGCATCGCGAGTGCCATCCCAGAGCTCCATCGACATGGCGTTCAGCGCTTCGGGACGGTTCCAGGTCACCAACCGCACGCCGCCGGTGTCCGCCACGTCCATCGAGTCAGTCACACCAGCACTTCTAGCAGGCGCGTACGATCCGGCCGTGGCGTACTCGCCCGGCGGGTCGGCGCCGTTCTAGCGGGCCCGTTGCAGCGTGGCCACGCCGGACGCCTTCACGGCGCGGACGAAGAGGTTCATCTTGACCTGGCTCCCCTTGAGCTCGAGGTTCAAGAAGGCCACCGCCGCCTCGTTGGTCAGCTCGCCCCAGGGCGGCACGAAGATGCTGACGTGGCCGGCCCCGTTCATGGTGACGAACCAACGGGGAACCGGGAGCTGCGCGAAGGCCTGCTGGCTGAAGGCGATGGGAACCGTCGTGTCGGCGTCGCCGTGCACCAGAAGCAGTGGTGTCTTGGGCGGATCGGTGAAGTTGCCGTGGTTGATCGGGAGCAGGAGACCGGAGAGCGAGATGGCGGCGCTGATGCGCGGCTCGACACAGCACGAGTCATAGGCCGTGTCGAGCGTGGTGACGGCACCGAGGGAGTGACCGGCGATGGCGAGGCAATCGTCGATCAGATGCCCGAAGAGGGGATCGCTCGGCTCGTGGCCGAGGGCGATGAGCGAGGTGAGCAGGAAGCTGACGTCAGCCGGCTGGTTGACCTCGTCGACGATGCTGGCACCCGGTCCGCTCGTGAGCGGGAACGTCGGTGCGGCCACGACGTAGCCGGCCCGAACCCACGCGGCGAGGACCGCTGCGTAGACCGGTCCGTTCGCGGTGACCCCGTGCGAGAACTCGACGATGGGGAACCGACCGGCGGCCGGCGTGGCGCCCTGGACCAGCGCCGCGGTGGCGGCCGATCCTTCGGCCGGATACAGCAGCGTGGTGACGAGGGTGCGGTCGGGGTGGGCCGGCAGCCCGCGCGCCGGGTCGGCGGCCGTCGGCCGGCTCGAGTCCACGAAGGTGACGGTGCGCTCGCCGACGGCGTATGGACCCTTCGTGTCGGCGGCGCGGTCGCCGGCCGGCAGGCAGCCTGACGGCTTGCGGGCGCTCTTGCTCGTCGTCGTGGCCGCCGCGCTGGGCGGGGCCAGGGCCACGGTCGCGCTCAACAGGCCGGCGGCCAGCGCGGCGGCGAGGAGCCGGCGCCCGTCGAGGAGGCGCGAGCGAGACGGGTGAGTCGTGGCTGAGGTCCTCATGGCGGGCGAAGCTACCGCCGTTCTCGTCCGCACGTCGGGTCGTGGCGGCCTCGTGCTCTAATGGCGGCCATGGGGGATCTGACATGAGAGCAGCTGTGTTGCGAAGCGCACCGGGTGACCTGACGATCGAGGAGGTCGGTGTCGCTCCAGTCGCTCCTCGCGAGGTGTTGGTGCGCACCGCGGCCGCCGGGTTGTGTCACAGCGACCTGCACTTCATCGAGGGGATCTATCCGCATCCGACGCCGGCTGTGATGGGGCACGAGTCGGCGGGGGTGATCGAGGCGGTCGGCGATCAGGTCACCTACCTGGCCCCCGGTGACCATGTGATCACGTGCCTGTCGATGTTCTGCGGTCAGTGCGAGTACTGCCTCACGGGGAAGACGTACCTGTGCCGCTCGCTCGACACGCGGCGCCCGGGTCGCCTCTCGATCGACGACGAGGACGCCATGCAGTTCGCCGCCCTCGGTTCGTTCGCCGAGATGATGCTCGTGCACGAGAACGCCTGCGTGAAGATCCGCGAGGACATGCCTCTCGACATCGCCTCGCTCATCGGCTGCGGCGTGATGACCGGCATCGGCGCGGCCTGGAACACGGCCCAGGTCCGGCCCGGTGACACGGTCGCCGTGGTGGGGTGCGGCGGCATCGGCCTCAACGTCGTTCAGGGCGCCTATGTAGCCGGTGCCGGGCGCATCATCGCCGTCGACATGTTGGCCGAGAAGCTCGATCTGGCCCGGCAGTTCGGGGCCACCGATGTCGTTGACGCGTCGAACGGGAACGCCGTGGCCGAGGTGATCGAGTTGACCAGCGGCGGAGTGCAGCACGCCTTCGAGGCCATCGGGCTCCGCGCCACGGCCGAGGACGCCTTCGCCATGCTCCGCCTCGACGGCACGGCCTATGTGATCGGGATGGTGCCGCCGACCGAGCGAGTGTCGGTCTCGGCTGTCGACTTCCTCTCCGAGAAGCGGATACAGGGGGCCATGATGGGCTCGAACCGGTTCCGGGTCGACATGCCCCGCATCATCGATCTCTACCTGCAGGGCCGCATCAAGCTCGACGAGCTGGTGTCGCACCGCATCCCGCTCGACCAGATCAACGAGGGTTTCGTCGAGCTCAAGTCCGGTCAGATCGCTCGCAACGTCGTCGTCTTCGACTAGATGGCGTCAGTCGAGGGTGACGTGCTCGCCGTCGTCGGCGTTTCGGTAGGTGTCGGCGACGCGCTGCTGGAGGGCGAGGGTCGCGCCGGCCGTCTGGCACCCGATGAACAGCTGAGCTTCGAGCCGCAGACCCTCGTCGAGCGGCAGTCGTATGCCGTCGACAAGGGCGCGCTTGGCCGCCACGAGGGCGTGGCGGGGCTGAGCGGCGATGCGACCCGCCCATTCGAGGGCGTGGTCGAGGAAGTTCTCGTCGGCCAGGACGGCCTGCACCAGGCCGATCCGCTCGGCCTCGGCGGCATCGATCACCCGGCCCGACAACACGAGATCAGCGGCCCGTCCGGGACCGATCAGGCGCGGCAGGCGCTGCGTGCCGCCACCACCGGGGATGATGCCGACGATCACTTCGGGCTGGCTGAAGTGGGCCGAGGCGGCGGCGATCCGCACCGTGCATGCCTGCATCAGCTCGCATCCCCCACCCCACGCCTGTCCGTTGACGGCGGCCACGACGACCTGGGGCATCGACTCGGCCAGGTGCATGACCCGACCCCAGCTGCCGGGATCCCCCTCTACCGGTTCACCGCGGCCCAGGCGCATGAGGTCTTCGAGGTCGGCGTGGGCGACGAAGTAGCCCTCGATGCCACCGGTGAGCACGACCACGCTCACCGCCTCGTCGTCGGCGATCTCGCTCAGCACGGCCTCGAGCTCGCTCATGGCCGCCATGCTCATGAGGTTGCGGGGCGGTCGGGTGAAGGTCACCAGGCTGATCGCGTCCCGACGTTCGACGGTGAAGAAGGCCATGACCGTGACGCTAACCGAGGAGGCTGTCGATGAAGGCGCTCGTGTTCGGCACGAAGGCCGAGCCCTGGTCGGCGCCACCCGGCGCTGGTCCCTTGGCCCAGAACCTCGCGGTCACACCGGTCGCGCTCCGCGACATCCCCGACGCCCGTCCGTTGCGGCCCGACTGGCTCGTCACCCGACCGCTGCTGACGGGGATATGCGGTTCGGACTCGAAGCAGATCCTGCTCGACTTCGGCGACGGTGACAGCGACAACGCCATGAGCGGCTTCTGCTCGTTCCCCCAGGTGATGGGGCACGAGGTGGTGGCCGAGGTGGTCGAGCTCGGCCCGCAGGCAAGCGGCTTCGACGTCGGCCAGCGGGTCGTCTTGAACCCGTGGCTGTCATGTCGGCCCCGCGGCATCGAGCCGATCTGTCCAGCGTGCGCCGCCGGCGACTACAGCTTGTGCTGGAGCTTCACGAGCGGCGACATCAGCAAGGGCATCCACACCGGTGTGTCGAGCGATGCGACGGGCGGCTACGCCGAGCTGATGCCGGCGCACAGCACGATGCTGTTCGCCGTACCCGACTCGATCCCCGACGAGCAGGCCATCTTCGCCGACCCGTTCGCGGTGTCGCTGCACAGCATCACGCGTCACCCGCCTCCCGAGGGCGGCAAGGTGATCGTGTGGGGTGCAGGGTCGCTGGGATCGTGTGCGGTGGCCATCCTCCGGGCCCTGTATCCGAGCGTCGAGATCGCCGTCGTCGCTCGTTTCGACGCCCAAGCGGCGCTGGCGAGCGCCCTGGGCGCCCACAAGGTCGTGCGTCTCGGTCCACGCGAGGAGCTGCTCGACGAGCTGGCCGCCTGGTCGGGTGGCGTGCTGCATCCGACGATGGAGGGCCTGGGTGGCCTGCCCATGTGCCACCCAGGTGGCGTCGACGTGGCCTACGACACCGTCGGCAAGCCCGAGACCTTCGAGCTCGAGGTACGCCTGCTCAAGGCCCGCGGCACGCTGGTCAAGAGCGGCGTGCACGCCCCAGGGCGATGGGAGTGGAGCCCGCTCTACTTCAAGGAGATCAGCTGGGTCGGGTCCAACGCCTTCGGCATCGAGACGGTCGACGGAGTGCGCCGGCACGGCATCGAGCACTACCTCGATCTGGTGGCCGACGGTCGCATCGATCTGAGGGCGATGCTCACCCACACCTTCGGGCTCTCGGAGTGGCGAGAAGCCTTCCTGACCATCGCCGAGCAGGAGCACACCGGGGCCATCAAGGTGGCCATCGACTCGCGTCGCTGAGCTCAGGCGTCGGCCACGTACCTCGGCGCGGGTGTGCCCGGGGGATGGAACACGCCCGGTTCGGCGTCGGGGTTGGCCACGCACAGCTCGCACTCGAGGCCGTCGGGATCGCGGAAGAACAGACTCAGGATGGGGCCGAAGTCGGTGACGAACTCGTCCGCGGCGCCGCGCTCGATGAGTCGACGGCGAGCCGTCTCGAAGGCATCGAGCGACGCCGCCTGCAACGCCAGGTGGTCGATGCGGCCCCGGCCGAACATCGGGATCTGCCGGTCGGCCTCGGTGTTGTCGTCGATCTCGAACACGTTCAGCTCCGAGAAGGGACCGACATCGATGATGGTGAGGTGGACCCCGCTGGGTGCTCCTGGCGGTCCTGGTGGTCCCGGCTCGGGGCCGTCGTGGCGGACGGTCGCGTCGAAGACCTCGCGATAGAAGGTCTTGAGCCGTTCCGTGTCGTTGGTCAACGTGGCGACGTGGTTGAACCCATCGAGCAACATGACACGTCACTCTACCGACGTCCTGGTCGCAGGGCCCGTGGCCGAGGCCCGGTCCAGGCGGCTCCGGTACGGTGATCGCCGTCCGCGGACGGAGGCGACCTCGAGCCATGAACACCAGGAGCGTGGTGGGGGCGATGCTCGTCGGCACGCTCCTGCTCGGCGCGTGCGGGTCGTCGGGATCGTCGAACTCGTCGGGCTTCTCAGGTCCCGGAGGGTCGAATGCCACCGGGACGACCGGCTCACCGGGAACGTCGTCCCCGGCCTCGACATCGGCGGACTGGCTCACCTACCACCACGATCCGCGTCGCAGCGGGATGGACCGGTCGTCACCCGCCGCGGGCGCGGTGAAGCAGGACTGGTCACGTTCGGTCGACGGCGTCGTCTACGCCGAACCGCTGGTCGTCGGCGACACCGTCGTCGTGGCCACCGAGAACAACACCGTGTACGCCCTCGACGCCACGTCGGGGACGGTCAAGTGGTCGCGGCACCTGGCCAATCCCGTCGACGGCGGCAGCCTCCCGTGCGGCAACATCGACCCGAGCGGCATCACCAGCACACCCGTCATCGATCCGGCCACCAAGACGATCTGGGTGGTCTCCTTCGAGCCTCCGACCCATCACGAGCTCTACGGCCTCGACCTGAGCGATGGCCACGTGCGCTCGAGTCGTGCCGCCGACGCCCCGGGCGCCGACCCGAGCGTCGAGCAGGGCCGTGGCGCGCTCACCTTGGTCAACAACACCGTGTACGTGCCCTATGGGGGGCTGTACGGCGATTGCGGCGACTACCTGGGCTGGGTGGTGGGCTTCGCCGACGCCGGCACGGGCGCTCGGCTGTCGTGGCGCGTCACCAACGCCAAGCGCGCCGGGGTGTGGGCGCCGCCCGGACCCACCGCCGCCGGCGACGGCAGCCTGTTCGTCGCCACCGGCAACGGCGACTCGACCGATGCCGACCGGGATTCTGACGCGGTGGTGCGCCTGTCGCCGACGCTGACCGAGCTGGATTCCTTCGCCCCGCAGAGCTGGGCCCGACTCAACGACGACGACCTCGATCTGGGCACGACCTCACCGGCCCTGCTCGATGACGGCCTCGTCCTGCAGGTCGGCAAGGAGGGCATCGGCTACCTGTTGCGCTCGGATGATCTCGGCGGGGTCGGCGGCGAGGTCTTCTCGGCCCGCGTGTGCAACTCGGCCTACGGCGGTTCGGCCGTCGACGGCTCGACGGTCTACGTGTCCTGTCGTGACGGCCTGCACGAGGTCACGGTGACGGGTGGGTCCAAGCCCAGGTTCTCCGCTGTGGGCGCCGGCAACGAGCAGGTGGGTCCGCCGGTCCTCTCAGGTGGCCTGGTGTGGGCCGTGACGCGCAGCGGCCGGCTCGAAGGCCGGGACCGCAGCACGGGGGACCGCAAGTTCAACTTCACGCTCGGCTCGTTGTCGACGTCCTTCCCGACTCTGGCCGCCTCGGCCGGCCGGCTGTTCGTGCCGGCCGGCCAGGCGGTCGTGGCCTTCAAGGGTGTCTGAGCCCGTCGACGCCCTCAGGCGGCCGGGCCGGTGGCCAGGGTGATGGTGGCGGTGTGGGTCTGACCTGACGAGTCGGTCCATCCGATGCTCACCTTGTCGCCCGGGTGGTGCTTCTGCGTCAGGGCGGTGAGGGCGTCGGGCGTCGAGACGCTCGATCCGTCGAACGAGGTGATGGTGTCGCCCTGCTGGAGCCCGGCCTTGTCGGCGGGCGAGCCCTGGACGACATCGGCGACCTGGGCCCCCGAGCTGGTGGCCGAGCCCGAGGAGTTGCCGTTGGCGCTGCCGTTGCCACCGAAGAAGCCCGAGCCGCCCGTCGGGTCCGCTCCGGCCTTCGTGACCTGCACGCCGAGGAAGGCGTTGGGGCCGATGTGGATGGTGGCGCTGGCCTTGCCCTGCTGGATCTGCTTGGCGATCGAAAGCGCCTTGTTGATCGGGATGGCGTAGCCGGTGCTGTTCTGCGCCATGTACTGGTTGGTGCTCGAGGCCGCGGTGTCGATGCCGATGACCTGGCCCTTGGCGCTCACCATGGGTCCACCCGAGTCGCCGGCCACGATGGCGGCGTCGGTCTGCAGCAGGCCGGTGAGCTGCTCGGCGTTCGAGCCGTTCTCATCGCTGGCCGTGATCGACTGGTTGAGGTCGGTGATCGTGCCGGTGACCACGCTCGGCGCCCCGCCGGTGCCCCCGGCGTTGCCGATGGCGATGATCGAGTCACCGCGAGCCACCGTCGAGGAGTCGCCAGTCGGAACCGTGGTCAGCCCCGACGCGCCCTGGAGGTGCAGCACGGCGATGTCAGCGGTGACGTCGGTGCCCACCACCGTCGCGGTGTAGGTCTTGCCCGTGGTCACGATGGTGGCCGTGATCGAGGTGGCCCCGTCGATGACGTGGTTGTTGGTGAGGACGTCACCGTTGGCCGTGATGACCATGCCGGTGCCGGCGGCGGCGGCCTGCTGGTAGCCCAGCTTGGTGTCGATGTCGACGACGCCGGCCGAGACCTTGGCGGCGATGGACGAGACGGCGCCGCTGCCGAGGCTGCTGGTGCCGCCGCTGCTGTTGTTGGCACCGTTCGAGTTGGACGACCCGTTGCCGCCGAAGGGCGTGCTGGGCTGGGCCGGGGTGGCGGCGGGGTTCTGGCTGGACGCCGACTTGGTCTGCAGGGTGTTCTCGACCCCGGACTTGACCAGGACGGCGGCGAGGATGAGGACGGTGGCCGCCACCAGGCCCCCGACGAAGGCGAGGACGTGGTGCTGGCGGGTCGACGGGGCCACCGGTTCGGCGGCGGGGGCCGGAGTCGGGCTCCCGGTGAAGGGGTACTGCTGCGGGTTGCCGTACGGGGGAGTCCAGCCCTGGGGCGGCGGAGTCCAGCCGTAGGCCGGCGCGGTCGCCGACCAGTTGCCGGGCGCCGGCGGCGTCGGGGGGAGTTGGTTGGTCTCGGGCGCGACCCATCCGGCTGGACCGGACGCGTTGGGGTCGTACTGGGGCGGCTGAGGCGGCAGATCGCTCATGAAATGGGCTCCGAGGGGTCGAGTAGCGGGCCTGGAGGTGACCGTCGGAAGGACACTTACCGCACCGGACATAAAGCCAGGTTCACGTGACCAGGGTGTCACGTCGTGACCGTCGACATCCTCGGGACTCCCTGAGAGTCTCCTGAGAAGGGGACCTAGGGCCGCGGGTCGGCCTGCTGCACCGCCTTGAGCTGCGTCGCCGTGAACGGCAGCGGGGCACACCCGTGGTCCTGCTCACAGACCGAGTCGAACTGGGCCTCGGCCTGGCCGTGACAGCTGGCGCAGTTGCCCCCGAACCGGTTCACGACCTGGCTCCCGCCTCGGTTGAGGATGGTCGTGCCCGAGCTCGAGACAGCGAGGCTGAAGAACTCCCAGTCGTGGGTGGCCGGATCGAATCCGGCCTGCCGCTTGACCATGGCTTCGGTCGGGATGAGCTGGATGACCGTACCGACCGGGTAGGTGCCGCCCTTCGGGTTGTCGGCCACGGCCAGCGCCTGTTTCAGGTGCCCGAGCCGGTTGGCGATGAAGAACCCGCGCACCGGCGTCATGTGCTTGAGGCTGACGAAGTCGGCGGCCTGCATGTCGAGGTCCGGCGACGACGCGGTCGTCGTGGTCGCCTGGGTCGGTTTGGTCGCCGCGATCGGGTCGACCTTCGAGGACGAGCACGCCGCCAGCACGGCGACGCACAGGGGAAGGGCGACCAGACCGACTCGCAGAGGGGACAGTCCTCGTCTCACCCCCGCCACTACGGAACGGCTGGGGCTTCGGTTCAAGGGCCGCGTCACGAAGGAGGCGAGTCGGGCCCAGACTGCTGACGCACGAACTCGGCGGTGCCGCGCAGGAAGCCCTCGATGTCGCTGGCCTTGCCGACGGCGAACTCCTTGAAGTACTCGGGCACGTAGATCTCGAGCACGCCGCGGTCGAGGGCACCGAGGACGGCCGTGACCAGCTCGTCGACGGTGATGAACTCGACGGGAGCGGTGAAGGGATCGTTGTCGGGGAGCGTGAACAGCTCGGTGTCGACCACGCCCGGATAGACGACGAGGACCCGCACTCCTGTGTCCCAGAGGTCGACCGCCATCGACTCGCTGAAAACGGTCAGGGCCGCTTTCGAGGCGGCGTACGCGGACTCACCGGGAGGCGAGAGGGTCGCCGCCACCGACGACAGGTTGACGATGCGGCCCGCACCTCGCTCGAGCATCTGGGGCAGCAACGCAAGGGTGAGTCGGACCGGCGCGAGGTAGTTGACGGCCATCACGTTGGCCACGGTGGCGGGATCGAGGGCGCTGACGTGGCGGCGCTTGGGGATGCCGGCGTTGTTGATCAACATGTCGACCCCGCCCATGGCTTCGACCGCATCGCGAGCCAGCCCGTCGACCTGATCCTCGTCAGCCAGATCGACGACGAACGTGTGGACGCCGACACCGTGAGCCCGGCAACGGGCGGCCACGGCCTCGAGCCGATCGGCCCGACGCGCCGCCAGCGCCACGTTGGCCCCGGCTGCGGCCAGGCCCTCGGCCAGGCCGGCGCCGATGCCCGACGACGCGCCGGTCACGACGACGTTGCTCCCCTTGACGGTCCAGGTATCGGTCACGCCGCGGCAGCGTACGGGCGAAGGTCAGTATCGTCCACTGTGGTGACGTCCAAGCCGAGTGCGCATCCCCTGGAGACGCTGACCGCGTCCGAGATCGAGGCGGCCGTCGCCATCGTGGCTTCGCGGTCGGACATGGACGAGGCCGCTCGCTTCGCCTACGTCGGTCTGGACGAGCCGACCAAGGACGAGCTCGCCGCCTGGACGAGGGGTGACGGGTGCCCGCGACGGGTGCGCCTGGTGATCGTGCCGGGCCCGGCCGCCGACGTGATCGAGGCCACGGTCGATCTGAGCCAGGCCGCGGTGACCACCTGGACCGAGGTGCCCGACGTCCGCCCCGCCCTGCTCTTCGAGGACTCGCTCAACGCCATCGTTGCCATCCGCGAGCATCCCGATTGGGTGGCCGCACTGGCTCGGCGAGGCATCGCCGATGTCGATCGCGTGCAGATCGACCCGTGGCCCGCCGGCAACTTCGGGCTGGCGCACGAGGACGATCGGCGCATCACGCGGTGCCTCGCCTACTACCGCGAGGCGCCGACGGACAACGGCTACGGACGCCCGATCGAAGGACTCCTCGCCTTCGTCGACATGGCGCGCGGCGAGGTGCTCGAGGTCGTCGACTACGGCGTGGTGCCGCTCCCGACGGACTCGGGCGCCTACCGGGCCGACGACATCGCTCCGCTGCGCACCGACCTGAAGACGCTCGACATCAGCCAGCCCGAGGGCGTCAGCTTCACCGTCGAGGGCAACCTGATCGAGTGGCAGCGATGGTCGCTGCGCGTGTCGATGGACCCCTACGAAGGATTGGTGCTGCACACGATCGGCTACACCGACGGTGGACGGCTGCGTCCGATCCTGCACCGGGCGTCCATCAGCGAGATGGTCGTGCCGTATGGCCATCCGAGCCCGATGCACAACTGGAAGAACGCGTTCGACGCGGGGGAGTGGGGGCTGGGCCGGATGGCCAACTCACTCACGATGGGCTGCGATTGCCTCGGCGAGATCCACTACTTCGATGCCGTGCTGGCCAAGGAGACGGGCGACCCTTACGTCGTGGCCAACGCCATCTGCCTGCACGAGGAGGACTACGGGATCCTCTGGAAGCACGTCGACCTGCACGCGGGCACGACCGAGGTGCGTCGCTCTCGCCGCCTCGTCGTCAGCTCCATCGCCACGGTGGGCAACTACGAATACGGCTTCTACTGGTACTTCTACCTCGACGGCTCGATGCAGCTCGAGGTCAAGCTGACCGGGATCATGTCGACGATGGCCGTGGCCGACGGCGAGCGGCCCGCTCACGCGTCGATGGTCGCGCCCCAGCTGGCGGCTCCCTATCACCAGCATCTGTTCAGCGCCCGGCTCGACTTCGACGTCGACGGACCCTGCAACACCGTCTACGAGGTCGACACCGGGCCGACGCCCCCTGGACCCGACAACGAGCTGGGCAACGTCATCACGGCCGTGGTCACTCCGCTGCGCACCGAGCGCGAGGCGCAGCGTCTGGTCGACCCGGCCCGCAGCCGGGCCTGGAAGATCGCCAACCCGGAGGTGCGCAACGCCGTCGGCGAACCGGTGGCCTACAAGCTGGTGCCCGCCGCCAGTCCGACCTTGCTGGCCGATCCCAGCTCGAGCGTGGCCCGGCGTGCCGGCTTCGCGACCCGCAACCTCTGGGTCACACCCTATGAACCGACCGAGCGCCGAGCCGCCGGTGACTATCCCAACCAACACGCCGGGGGCGACGGGTTGCCGGCGTGGACCGCGGCCGACCGCGACATCGTCGACACCGACGTCGTCGTCTGGCACACCTTCGGCGTCACCCACGTTCCCCGGCCCGAGGACTGGCCGGTCATGCCCGTCGAGTACACCGGCTTCCAGCTCCTCCCGGTCGGCTTCTTCGACCGGAACCCGGCGATCGATGTGGCCCCGACCGACCACTGCTCCTAGTCCGGAACCGGGGCGGTGGCGGCCTGGGCCACGATCAGCTTCTGATCGGCGGGCAGCAGGAAGCCGGCCTTGACGGCGGCGGCCGCCGACGCGGTGACCTTCTGCAGGTAGTCCCGATGGGTGGGGTACAAGGCCGTCAGCGTCGCCGCATCGAAGGGCTTCGACCCACCGAACAGCGAGCAGATGATGCTGGCGTTCGCGTCGGCGACACCGGTCAACGTCGAGATGGGCACGTCGACGGCGGGTGTGCGCACCCCACCGATGGCGTTGCCTCGCCCGTCGCGAGCGATGGATCCGGCGGCGACGGCGAAGCGCTGGCCGGTGGCGGGTGGATGGCCGGTGGTGATCCAGGTGTTGAGCGACGCGAAGGCGGCTCGCATCAAGTAGCTCTCGGGCCCATCGTTCACGCGGCCGCACAGTGCCAGGAAGTCGGGCGCCACTTCGCCCGGCGACCACACGTGGCCCGACGCGATGCCGTAGTCGAGCGTGGTCTGGTCGACGTGTGAGGTCCCGGCCAGCTCCCACGTGCGGAGATGGGCGTCGTCATCCTGGCGGGCCGGGTAGAACCCGAGGCCGAAGAGGTCGGTCTCGGTCTCGATCTGCATGACCGGGTCGGTGCGATCGGAACGGAGGAAGAAGGTCTTGGGGACGTCGGTTGGCTTGCCATCCACCGATGCACCGCCCGAGCCGCGACTGTGGATCAGGTAGGCGTCGAACATCTTCGTGATCGGCGCCACCGCGTTCACGTAGGTGGCCATGCGACTGGCCGACTGCGATTCACCGTCGGCGATGATCCTCTTCGGATGCAGCGATCCGAGCGGGTTGAGCCCCTTGGGCCGCCGGACGGCCTGGGCCGCCTGCGAGAAGATGTCGTAGGAGTAGTCGTCACCGGGATGGCTGAGGCTGGCGTAGCGCGTGGGGTTCTGGTCGACCAGGCCTTTGGGGTGATAGCCGGGGATGGGCAGGGCGGCGCCACCCGTCACGCCGACCTTCTGGGCGGTGACGCCCACATAGGCGTAGCCCTGGCTCATCAGCAGGGGATACGCGAACCCGAAGTCCGGGTCGGTGTCGCGACCGGAGGTGACGTTCAACCACTCGACGACGACGGTGCCGTTGAACTTGGTCGGATCTTTCGGGGTGCGCACGATGATGCGGGTCTTGTAGGCCGCGGTGGTCGAGGGCGCGGCGGTCCACTGGCCGTCCGCACCCCAGGTTCCCACGGGCTGGTAAGCGGTGGCCCGACCGGAGACGAAGTACTCGCGCTCGTCGTACCCATATCTCTGGGCCAGCCCGGCCGGCATGGCGTTGGCGGGCACGTCCGGGTGCCCGCCCGTGACCGGGCCCGAGACGAGAGGCTGGGCGACGGTCCGCCCTCGCGAGCTACCGGCCGATGGTCGCAGGATGGGATTCGCGGCCCGAGTCGCCGACGACGAGCTGCAGGCGGCGGCTACGAGCAGGACTCCGACGACGACCGCGAGCCGCGTGCGCAGGAACAGGGGTCGGCGGGGCATCGTCGATCGCTCGCGCTCAGAGTCGGCCGGCGACGAGGGCCGCCATGCGGCGGTTGAGCGATCGGGGAAGCACGCTGGCCAGCGAGGCGGTAACTCGATTGGGTAGCCCGGTGACGCGTACAGCTCGCGCCTTGGCTGCGGCCTCGAGTGCCTCGGCCACGACCTCGTCGGCGTCCTGCCAGAGGAAGGCGGGGAGGTCGTCGGCGGTGGCCCCCGCCACGTCGCCGAACTCGGTGCGGGTCGCGCCGGGACACACGACGGTCACGACCACGCCGGTGGTGCGGAGCTCCTCGTGCAGCGCCTCGCTGAAGCTGGTCACGAAGGCCTTGCTGGCGGAGTAGACGGCGAAGCGGGGGCCGGGGCGAGCCCCCCCAGGGACGACACGTTCAGGATCCAACCACGACGCCGGGCGCGCATGGGTCCGAGGGCGGCGTGGCTCAACTCGACCACCGCTTCGATGTTGACGTCGAGGATCTGGCGGTAGCGGTCGAGGTCACCGTCGGCGAAGGGGCCGGCCGAGCCGAGTCCGGCGCAGTTGACCAGCAGGTCGATGGGTCGATCGACCGCGGCCAGCCGCTCGGCCACCTCTTCGCGACCGGCGGGGGTGGCCAGGTCGGCACTCAGCACGTCGACGGGCGCCGCCGTCTGCCCTCCTATCTCGGCGGCCAGCTCGTCCAGGCGGTCGGCCCGCCGAGCCACCAGCACGAGGCTCACATCGGCGGCGGCGAGTTGCAGTGCGAAGGCCCGGCCGATCCCGCTCGACGCGCCGGTCACCAGCGCTGAGGACCACGGGTCTGCCACGGCGTCGGAGGCTAGCGCCGTGTCACGGCGGCCGCGAACGCTTGCGATCAGGTCGACGTTGGCAAAGATTACAGTGTATTTAGGTTGTTGTGGGGTGTTCGACGCTGGCTAGAGTCGAACACATGTTCGATCTAGTCGACCTCGAGGATCGGTGCCAGAAGGCGGCGCTGGAGGACTGACCTTCGTGTCCGACGACGAGTTGTGCTGGGCGGTGACGAGTTGGTGGCTCGGGCTCGGGCCGGTCTGGATGCGGCCGAGGCCCACGCCCTGGCGGAGCTCGAGTCTCGGGGGGTGTGTGATCGGGATTTCGGGGTGGGGACCGCATCGTGGGTGGCGGCCGAGACTCACGGGTCGCGCGTGCGGCGTGTCGGTCGCGGGTGCGGCTGGGGACCCGGCTGCGCAAGCTGTCGGTCGGTCGATCGGGCGTTGTCGGAGGGCCGGATCGGTGTCGAGCACGCCCGGGCTCTGGGTGACGCGGTGGCCAATCCTCGGGTCGGGGACCTGATCGCCGGATCTGGAAGCCGAGTTGGTGGAGGCGGCGCAGCACTGCCCGTTCGAGATCTGGAAACGAGACCTGACCGTGTTGGTCGAACTGTTGGACCAGGACGGGGGCTATGACCCGAACCAGGACCTGGCCGCCAACACGTTGCACGCCAGCCTGGTCGGCGACGCCCGGCTCGTGATCTCCGGTGAGCTGGTGGGTGAGAACGCCCTGGTCGTGGCCCAAGCCCTCAACCTCAAGGCTGACGAACTGGCCCGCCGGTACCGCCACGACCACAACCAGACCGACGACGTCGACATGCCCGCCCGTTCAACGCTGCTCGCCCTGGCGTTGGCCGAACTGTGCCGGGCCGGACTGGCCACCGACCTCGCCACCACCCGAGCCCCCCACCCCGACGTCACCCTGGTCATCCGCACCGAAGGCACGCCGACCGAACTCGATCAAGGCGACGAGCCGGACAGCGCCACGAGGACGCCGACGGCGATGCCACGACCTGCCGGACTGGTTCGGTCGCGACGACGATCGGCCCGGGTTGTTCACCGTCGACGGGGATCGGCTCACCACCCTCGAGCGCTACCAGCACCTGCTGTGCGACGCCGGCGTCACCGCGCTCATCGTCGACTCCCTCGGCGTGCCGTTGGACCTGGGCCAGACCGTGCGGCTGGCCACCCCGGCCCAGCGCCGGGCCCTGGCCATACGCGACGGCGGCTGCGTGTTCCCCGGCTGTGACGCCCCGTGTCATGGTGCGACGCCCACCACGTCGACTGGTACGAACACGGCGGCCCCACCGACATCGCCAACCTCGCCCTGCTGTGCCGCCGCCACCACGGCGTCACCCACCGCCACGGCTGGACCATGACCACCACCCCCGACCAACACTTCACCTGGACCACCCCCACCGGCCACGTGCTCCACAGCCAACGCCACCTCGGCCGACCCCCACCGAAACGCTGAGCGATGAGTTCCATCGTCATGCCGGGTCGGATAGGTGTCAGAGATCGTTCCGAACCCATAGGAGCAGGTGATGTCCGACCGCGAACCGATCGTCGAGCTGTGCGAGGAATACAGCGGACCGGGCGGCGCCGCGCCTGCGTGGGCCGATGTGGTCGAGGTGCTGACCACATCGGAGATGTTCTGGTTGTCGACCGTTCGGGGCAATGGACGGCCGCACGTCACGCCGCTGCCCGCGATCTGGCTGGACGGGGCGCTGCACGTCTGCACGGGATCCGCCGAGCAGAAGGCGAAGAACCTGACGTTCGAGCCTCGGTGCATCCTCACGACGGGCACGAGCGACCTGCGGTCCGGGCTCGACGTCGTCGTCGAGGGTGAGGCCCGGCGGGTGACCGATCGAGGGACGCTCGAGCACCTCGCCGCGTTGTGGAAGTCGAAGCTCGACTGGGACTTCGAGATCGGCGACGAGGGGTTTCGCGATGCCGATGGTCGAAGCGGTCTGGTCTTCGGGGTGTCGCCGACGAAGGTCCTGGCCTTCGCCAAGGAGCCGTACAGCCAGACGCGCTACCGGTTCGCGGCCTAGCCGGGCGCGCGGCCGGCGAGCACGGCCATGCCCCGCCAACGCCAGATGCAGTCGACCTGGGTGAGGCCGGCGGCGCGCATCCACGACGCCTGATCCTCGACGGCGGCGAGACGGTCCTCGGGGTCGTCCGCGGTGCGGCCGATGGCGGTGAGGAACTCGGCGTGCAACTCGGGGGTGGCGGAGGTGACGATCTCGAGGTTGGCGAACAGCCCGCCCGGTTCGAGCTGGGCCGCGACCTCGGCGAACAGCGCCTGCTTGCGATCGTCTTCGAGATGGTGGATGGCGAAGCCCGAGACGATGCAATCGAAGCTCCCGAGCGCGGTGATGGGGTCGGCGAGATCCCAGCGCCGGATGTCGACCCGCTCGTCGTCGCCGAAGCGGGCATGGGCGCGTTCGAGCATCGGCGGCGACAGGTCGACGGCCACGACGGTCTCGGTCGAGGGCCGGGCGTCGAGGACCAAAGCGGCCAGTCGCCCGTCGCCACAACCCAGGTCGAGGACCGATGTCGGGGCGGGCGGGAGCAGCTCGGCCATCACGGCCTCGCCGGCCAGCCGGGGCGGCAACCGATCGAGTCGGTCGAGGTACCAGCCGACCTGGGTGGGATCGTCCCACCCGGCGGTGGGGGTGGCTCCGGCCATGGACCATGGTCGCGCGCCGCCCGACCCCTCGACGGGACAATACAAGTCTGATACAAGTGTGGTGTGAAGGTCACCGTGCTGGACGACTACGTCGACACCCTGCGCACCCTTCAGTGCTTCGCCCTCCTGTCGGATCACGACGTGACCGTGTGGACGGATCACACCCAGGACGAAGACGTCCTGGCCGAGCGCCTGCGCGACACCGAGGTCCTGGTGCTGATCCGCGAGCGCACCCAGATCCGAGCCCCCCTGCTCGAACGGCTCGGCCGGCTGCGCCTCATCAGCCAGCGCAGTGCCTATCCCCACATCGACATCGATGCGTGCACGCGACTGGGCATCGTCGTCTCGTCCGATCTGCATGCCGGGTCGCCGTCCTACGCCACCGCCGAGCTCACCTGGGGACTCGTGCTGGCGGCCATGCGCCAGATCCCCCAGCAGATGGCCTCGCTCCAGGCCGGCGGGTGGCAGACCGCGGTGGGCGAGAGCCTGCGGTCCAAGACGCTCGGCATCTTCGGGTACGGCCGCATCGGCCAGGTCATCGCCACCTACGGCCGCGCCTTCGCCATGCCGGTGCTGGTGTGGGGCCGACCGGCGTCGCTCGAGCGAGCCCGAGCCGACGGCTACGAGGTGGCGGATTCGAAGGCGAGCTTCTTCGAGAGGTGCAACGTGTTGTCGCTGCACATGCGCCTGGTCGACGCAACCAGGGGGATCGTCACCGCCGACGATCTGGCCCGCATGAGGTCGACGGCGTTGTTGGTCAACACCAGTCGGGCCGGTCTGATCGAGCCAGGCGCGCTGGTCGCCGCGCTACGAGCTGGTCGACCTGGTCAGGCCGCCGTCGACGTCTACGAGACTGAGCCGCTGCTCGACCCCGCCGATCCGTTGCTGACCCTCGACAACGTCGTCTGCACTCCTCACCTGGGGTACGTGACGCGCGACGAGTGGGAGCTCCAGTTCACGAGCGTCTTCGAGCAGATCAACGCCTTTGCCGCCGGTACGCCCACCAATGTCGTCAATCCGGACGCCGTGCGGTGAAGCCGGGCTTGAGCGCCTCGACGTAGAGCCGCGTCGTCCGTTCGCCCTCGTAGTGCTCCCGCCGCTCGGCCAGGGCGACGTCGAACCCCGCCTGTTCGCAGGCGGCGCTCAGCTCGTCGAGCTCGAAGAGCGTGGCGACGAACGGCACCTGGTGGCCGACGAACTCGTCGAGTGTGACTTCGCCGCTTCCTTCGTGGACCGACAGGAGCACGCGACCGCCGGTGCCGAGCACCCGATTGAACTCGCCCAACACGGCCGCGACCTCCTCGCGTCGCAGGTGGATCAGCGAATAGAAGGCGACCACCCCGCCGATGCGGCCCGACCCGATCGGAAGGGCGCGCATGTCGGCGACCGCCGCACCGGACAGACGCCGCGCCGCCAGCTTCGCCATCTCCCCGCTGAGATCCAGCCCGTACGTGCGGCGGTCCTTCAGGTACGCGCCGATGTGACCCGGTCCACAGCCCACGTCGAGGACAGGGTCGCCCACCGAGGCGCCGAAGGCATCGAGGAGCTCACGGTCCCGCGGCTTGCGGTCGAGCTCGTCGTGGAAGCGCGCCTCGTAGCTCTCCGAGACGGTGTCGTAGGTCCCGCGCAGGAACTCCCAGGCCACGTCGCCAGTGTGGCTCAGACCCGCAGGAGCGCCTCGTTGGGATGCTCGGGGAGCCGATCGAGGGGAGTGGCGATCTCGGCGACGGTCGGGCCCACCTTGGCCGCGATCGGGGCCAGGACATCCAGGTCGAAGCCGTACAGCGCGGCGGCGTTGGCCCCGAGGATCTTGCGCAGCTCGGTGGGCGACGTGTCCGAGAAGCGCTGTCGGAGGTGCTCACGGGTGTAGGGGCCCGTGCCTTCGTCGTGGGGATAGTCGCTCCCCCACATGAACCGGTCGAGACCGATGGCATAGCGAGCCGCCGCGTCGTCGGGTCCGGGCTGGCTCACGCCCATGAAGCAGTTCTGCTGGAAGTAGTCGGTGGCCGACTTGGGCAGGATGTGCTCCTCGGAGTAGCGCATCTCGCCGGTGCGCCCGGTCTCGCGGATCTGGGCCAGCGTCCGGTCGAGCCGCTCGAGCATCGGTGGCAGCCACGAGCAACCCATCTCGGTCATCACGAACTTGAGACGTGGGAACCGCTCGAACACGCCCGAGAACATCAGCTGCAGGAAGGGGCGT
The DNA here is from genome assembly GCA_963734965.1 of uncultured Microthrixaceae bacterium. Classification (GTDB taxonomy): domain Bacteria; phylum Actinomycetota; class Acidimicrobiia; order Acidimicrobiales; family Acidimicrobilacustridaceae; genus UBA4742. Next base: position 1,753,896 of record CAVTJK010000003.1, read on the forward strand.
TGCGAATAGAACGGAACCTCGTTGATGAACAGCAGCGCCGCCGCCGGGTACTTGCCGTAGTCGGGCATCCCGGTGCCCCCGTGGCTGTTGACCGGCATCTCGAGCTCCTCGCAGACGGCCCACAACGGGTCGTAGCAGGGGTCATACAGCGGCTTGACGTACTTGCAGTCGGGGGGGATCGCCGAGATGAGCACCCCGCCGCGCAGGCCGTGCTCCTTGCACCAGCGCACGTCGGCGATGGCGTCGTCGACGTCGTTGAGGAAGATCTGGCCGATGCCGGCCCGTCGATCCGGGTAGCGCCCGCACCAGTCCGCCAGCCACCGGTTGTGGGCGCGGATGCCGGCCAGCCGGGGCGCGTACTCCTCGGGCTTGGGCGGTCGGGCGAACAGGATGAAGCTCGGGAAGAAGGGGGGCACGGTGTTGGGGAAGACGACCTCGGCCACGATGCCGTCGGCCTCGAGGTCACCGATGCGGCGCTCGTCGTCCCAGTTGCGGACGCGGCCGCCGTCCTGCAGGTCGCGGAAGGGGTTGCGGTACTTCTCGCGCCACGCGTCGAATTCGTCGCGCCAGGCCGGATCGAGGTATTCGCGGTACATCTCGTGGTTGCCGCCGGCGTGGCAGTCGGCGGAGATGATCGTGTAGTGCTCGTCGTGCCGGCTGGCCTGCTGGCTCATGGTTGTGCTCCCCCGGGTCGAAGGCCCGTACTAGAATCTCATTTCAATCTACAGGGGGAGACGGACTCGATGCCACCCACCGACATCGCCGGCCAGGTGGCCGGACTCAGCCTCGACGACATCGACCTGCTCGACCGGGATGTCTTCGCCGACCACGTCCCGCACGAGTGGTTCGCGTTCCTTCGTCAGAACGCTCCGATCTTCCGCCATCCCGAGCCGGATGGTCCGGGGTTCTGGGTCTTCACCGCCCACGAGGACGTCGCTGTGCTCAACCGCGACTGGGAGACCTACTCATCGGAGATGTCGCGTGGCGGGGTGGTCACGCTCGAGGACCTGGATCCCGAGGCCCAGGCGGCCATGGACGCGGCCGGCGACGCCGGCCGGTTGATGCTGATGATGGATCCGCCCGACCACACGCGGCACCGCAAGCTGGTCAACCGCGGGTTCACGCCCAAGGTCATCCGCTCCCTCGAGGATCACCTGCGCGACATGAGCGTGCGGATCATCGAACGGGCCTCGGCCGACGGCGGCGCATGCGACTTCGTGGTCGACGTCGCCGCCGAGCTGCCGCTCGAGGCCATCGCCGAGTTCCTCGGCGTCGACCGCGTGGATCGCCACAAGCTCTTCGACTGGTCGAACCGCATGATCGGCAGCGAAGACCCCGAGTACGCGGTGAGCGCCGACGCCCAGCTCGATGCCCAGATCCAGATGTTCGTGTACGCCCACGCGCTGGGCGAGGAGCGTCGCGAGAACCCGCGTGACGACATCGTCAGCACGCTCATCCACGGTGAGGTCGACGGCGACCGCCTGTCCGAGATGGACTTCAACCAGTTCTTCCTCCTGCTGGCCGTGGCCGGCAACGAGACGACCCGCAACGCCATGTCGCACGGGATGGCGGCGTTGCTCGATCACCCTGAGCAGTACCAGATGCTCGTCGAGGATCCGTCGCTGATCGACACGGCCGTCGAGGAGATCCTGCGGTGGGCCAGTCCGGTCATGTTCTTCCGCCGCAACGTCACCGCCGATGTCGACTACAAGGGCCACCAGCTCCGCGAGGGCGAGAAGGTCAGCCTCTGGTACATCTCGGCCAACCGTGACGAGACGGTGTTCGACGACCCCTACACCTTCGACATCACCCGCCAGCCCAATCCTCACATCGCCTTCGGCGGCGGGGGCCCGCACTTCTGCCTCGGCGCCAACCTGGCCCGCATGGAGATCAAGGTCCTCTTCGAGGAACTGGTGCGCCTGGCGCCCGACATCACGCAGCTGGGTCCTCCCGATCGCCTGCGCTCGAACTTCATCAACGGCATCAAGCACCTTCCGGTGCAGCTGACCCCTTGAGCACGATCCCGGCCGCGCCCCAGGCGCCCGAGTCGATGACGCCGATGCAGCTGGCCCGACGCCAGCGACTCATCGACGCCGTCATCGACCTGGTCGACGAAGGGCGCGAGTCGGAGATGGCGGCCGACGTGGCCATGAAGGACATCGCCGAGCGGGCGGGTGTCGCGCTGGGGACCGTGTACCGCTACTTCTCGTCCAAGGACCACCTGCTGGCGGCGGCGCTGGTCGAGTGGGCCAGCCGCCTCGAGTCCTCGGCCCGCCCCCGACGCGTCCTCGACGGGACGCCGGCCGAACGGCTGGCCGCCGTGCTGCACCAGGCCCTGCGCGCCTACCGCCGCCAGCCGGACTTCGCCCGGCTCCTCGTCTTCGTGGCCAACTCGCCGGACCCGTTCGCCAGTGCCTGCTTCCAGGACATGGGGACCGTCGTGTTCGCCACACTGGGTCGGGCGCTCGAGGGCATCGAGGCCGACCGCCGCGAAGGCGTGCTTCGCGTCGTCGGGGCCGTCTGGTACCACGGGTTGTCCGAATGGGTGAAGGGTCGCATGACCTTCGACGAGGTCAGCGATCTGCTCGACCGCACGTGCGAGCTGCTGCTGTCTTAGGTCGCGCTAGCGAGCGGCGCCGCTGAGCACGACGTCGACGATCTCGTCGGTGACCTCGCGGTCGATCGGGTCGCCGGTGACGAGCACGCGGTGATAGAGCGGCCCGATGAGCATGTCGACGAGCACGTCGGGATCGACGCCCGGGCCGGACCTCGCCGCGGTCGACGCCACGCGGTGCACCATGGCGGCCAGGTCGCGTCGCCGCGGCGCGATCAGGCGCTCGCGCAAGGCGGCGGCCAACGCCGGATCGCGGGCGGCGTCGTCGATGAGCGCCGGCCACCACGGCGCCGGCAGTCGGGCAGCGCCGAGCGCGGTGCCGAAGTCGGCGAGGTACGGCGCGACAGTCGCCGGCCAGCGTCCCGGTGTCGGGCACGGGATGGTCGGCCAGGGCCGGCGCGCAGCGCGTCGACGACCAGGTCGAGCTTCGAGGTCCAGTGGCGCTCGATGGTCGAGGTGCTACACGCCGGCCCGGGTGGCCACGCCGTGGAAGCTGAGGCTCGAGAAGCCGGCCTCGGCCAGCAGGCGCATGATGACGCCGGCGATGGCCGGGCGCGTCGAGTCCTGGGTCACCGGGGTCTCGATCGGCAGGTCCTGGGCCGTCTCGTGCACCACGGCGTTCAGGTCGCCCAGGCCCTCGGCCCGCGCCCGCTCGGGCCGCGGCCGGCAGGAAGATCAGCGCCACCAAGCGCACCGATCAGGGCCACCACCGCGCCCGACCACGACGGCGTGGTCCATGCCGTAGATGAAGGCGCTGTTGGTCACCGCGGTCAGCGCCGCCGACGTACCGGCCGGCACCTTGCCCAGCTTCTCCAGCTTGGCCAGCTGGTCGGTCACGACGGCGGCGCCGCCGATCGAGCTGCGCACGGCGTCGGCCGCCTGTTGGCCCTCGGGCCCGGCCTTGGCCAGCGTGTCGAGCACGACCGAGTGGGCGAGGTGCGAGGTGTAGGCGGCGGCGGTCAGGCTGCCGAGCACGGCGACGCCCAGCGCGCCACCTATCTCACGGGTCGTGTCGTTGACGGCCGATCCGACGCCGGCCTTGGCCGGCGGCAGCGACCCCATGATCGAGTCGGTGGCCGGCGCCATGGCCGATGCCCATGCCGAGACCGAGCACGACGAGCACGACGACGACCAGGCCGTATCCGCTCGAACTGGTGGCTCGCGAGAGCAACAGGAGCGCGGCGGCCACGATGAACAGGCCGAACGTGACGATGATCTTGGTGCCGAACCGGGCCACGAGCACCGAGCTGAGCGGCGCGGCGATCATCAGCACGACGGCGACGGGGATGAGGCGCACTCCGGCCTGCAGCGGCGTGTAGCCCAAGCACGAACTGCATGTACTGGGTCAGGAAGAACATCGAGCCGAACATGGCGAAGAACACGAGCGTCACGGCGATCGACGCCGCGGAGAACCGAGGGTTCGCGAAGAACGACACGTCGAGCATGGGGTGCTCGACGTGCAGCTCCCACAGCACGAACGCGACGAGCAGCACCGCGCCGACGGCGAAGCACGGACAGGATCAGGGGCGATCGTCCATCCGTGGCTCGGTCCTTCGATGATGGCGAACAGGATGGTGACCAGCATCGCGATCGACAGCACGGTGCCCAGCGAGGTCGATGTGCGCGCCGGACGGATCCTTCGACGTCGGGCACGATGCAACACGGTCGCGACGACGGCGACCACCACGATCGGGCAGGTTCACCATGAAGATGGCGCCCCACCAGTAGTGGTCGAGCAGCCATCCGCCGGTGACGGGGCCGATGGCCACCCCCAGGCCCGACACGCCGGCCCAGATGCCGATGGCGCGACCTCGCTCGCCGTCGTCGAAGACGTTGGTGAGGATCGACAGCGTCGACGGCATGATGAAGGCGGCGCCGACGCCCTGCACCGCGCGCGTGACGATCAGCTGTCCGGCCGATCCGGCCAGGCCCGAGGCCAGCGAACCGAGCCCGAAGATCGACCAGGCCGACGATCAGCGTGCCTCGCCGTCCGAACCGGTCGCCCAGGCTGCCGGCCGTCAGCAGGAGGCTGGCGAAGGCGAGGGTGTAGGCGTCGCTGATCCACTGGAGCTGGCTGGTGGTGGCACCGAGCTCGCGCACGAAGCTCGGGAGGGCGACGTTGACGATCGTGCCGTCGATGCCGACGATCAGCAGTGACAGGCAGAGCACGGCGAGGATCCACCACCGGCGACGGTGGATCTCGGGGTCCGTCCAGTTCTGCCCCTCGATCACGGGCGCGGCGACCATCAGGGGGCAACGTAGCCCCGTTCGCTCAGGACGGCTCGAACGCCCCCGCCGGACCGACCACGACCGAGCGACCGCACCAGTCGCCCGTGGTCATGGCCACGGCCACGTCCCGATCGCGACCGACGGCGACGGTCCGATGGCCGTCGGCCAGTTCGGCCACCACGACGGCCCGGGCCGGCAGACCTCGGTCGTGCACGACAGTCGAGCCGACGATCGTCGCCATCCCGGTCGCATCCGGGTCGAACGGACGCAGCGCGGTGGTGGCGGTCACCACATCGGACACATCGATCGCCGCGAAGGGAACCGTGGGCGCCGCGCTCGACCACAGGCCGACGCCCGTCTTGGTCAGCATGCCGCTCACCGACGTCACCATTCCGGTCGATCCGGGATCCTCACGCAGGCGTTCGACCATGGTGGCCGTGGCCTGCAGCACGTAGTTGTTCAGCGGACCACCGCCGAAGGTCATGCCCCCGGTGACGGTGAGGGAGCGATCCAGGTCGAGGCCGAGCTCGAGGGCCTGGACCTGGACGGCGGCCGGGAAGCAGCTGTAGAGGTCGAGGTGGTCGACGCGGTCGATGGTCAGGTCGACGTGGCCCAGCGCCGCCCGGCCCATGGCGGCGACCGCCGGCGAGCGATGCAGTTCGGCCCGGGCCGGCAGCACGGTCATGGCGTTCGACTCGGCGGCCGCCGTGGGGAAGACCCAGCGGTCACTGGCCAGCCCCAGCCGTTGCGCCTCGGCGACCGAGACCACGATCAGCGCCGCCGCCTGATCGACGTTCCACTGCGAGCACAAGCGCTTGGTGTAGGGCGTCGCCATCATCCGGTTGCCGGGACCAGGTGTCGGTGATCTGGTCGGCCGAGGGCGCCGAAGGATCCCACGCGTCCGGGCGACTCTCGGCGATGCGCCCGAACGCCGACCAGAGCCGACCCAACCGATCGCGTTGCTGGGCGTCGTCGTCGCCGCTGGCGTGGCGCAACGCACTCTCGATCACGGCGTACTGGTGGGCCGGGATGGCCAGGTCTCGCTCGATCTCGGCTCGGGTGAGGATGTCGGCCGCCGGTTCCCAGAGCTCATCGGGCGCTCGCTCGTCGGTGGTGATCGTCACCTGGGCGCCGGCGATCGTGGCCTGCAAGTCGCGGTGCTTGGCCTCACCGCCGCAGACCACGGCGACGTCGGTCGTGCCATCGGCGACGGCCTGCACCGCGGCGGAGATCAGCGTCTGTTGCAGGACTCCGACCTCGGCCAGGACGGTCCGGGGTGAGGCCCCGAACGACTCGGCCACCAACCGGCCCGGATCGCCGTAGGACCAGATGCCCTTGGGCACGAGGATGAGGCCGATGCGGCCGAGCAGGGCGGTCGACCCCGCATCCCCCGCGGCGGTGACCACGGCCCGGCGCATGAGCTCGACGGCTTCGTCACCGCGGAGTGGATCATCGAGTCGTTGGGTGATCGTGGCCGCGCCGACGAGGACGGGCGTCCGGGCATCGATCAAACGGTCAGCCTCACCGGCAGCGTCTTCAATGCGTTGTTGAGGTTGGAGCGAACCCGGGTCGGTGCGCCCGTCAGCTCGATGCGCGAGAACGTCGAGAGCAGCTCGTCGAAGAAGACGCGGCCTTCGAGGCGGGCCAGGTGCACGCCGAGGCAGAAGTGCTCCGCGATGCCGAACGACAGGTGCGGGTTCGGGTCGCGGTGGATGTCGAAGGCGTGGGGATCGTCGAACACCGCCGGATCGCGGTTGGCGGCGGTGTAGTACATCGCCACCTTGTCGCCGGACTTGATCGGCGTCTCACCCAAGACCGTGTCGGCCGTCGCCGTGCGCCGGAAGTAGTGAAGCGGGTTGGCCCAGCGGAGGATCTCCTCGACCGTGCCGGGGATCAGCGACGGGTCGACCCGGACCTCGGCCAGGGCCTCGGGGTGTTCGATCAGGGCGAGCAGCCCCGACGACAACATGGTCTTGGTGGTGTCGTTGCCGGCCGTGACCAGCTGGACGAAGAAGCTCCCGAAGTCCAGGTCGGACATGGGTTGACCGCCGAAGTCCGACTCGAGCATCAGCGTGGTGAGATCCGGGCGGGCGGGTTCGGTGCGGCGGCGCGCCGCGAACTCGATGGCGTACATGGCCATCTCGATCGACGAGGTCATGGCCTGGTCGGCATCGGCCTCGCCCGCTGCGACCAGGTCGGGATCCTGGCCGCTCGTGTTCTGCTCGGCCAGCGAGTGGATCAGGTCCCAGTCCTCAGGGGGAAGGCCCATCAGATCGCCGATGACCTGCGACGGCAGTTGCGAGGTCACCTCGTGGACGAACTCGACGTCGCGCTTGGCTTCGGCCTTGACCATGATCTCGCGGCACAGCTCGCGGATGCGATCACCGAGCCCGTCGATCACCTTCCGGCTGAAGCTCGGAGCCAGGGGCCGGCGATAGTCCTGGTGACGGGGCGGATCCATCGAGAGCAAGGTTCCCCGCAGCATCTCGAGCGAATCCGGAGGCAGGTCCTCGAGGACGATGCCGCCCTCGTAGGCCGAGAACAGCCGCGGCTCCCGGGCGACGCGCACGACGTCGGCGTGGCGCAGGACAGCCCAGTAGCCCGGTTCGCCCGGGATGTCCTGCCAGTAGACGGGCTGGGACTCGCGCAGCTCGTCGAACCACTCGTGGGGTGGGCCGGCGACGTAGGTGTCGGGGCTGTACAGGTCGACCAGAGTCATGTCACCTAGCCTGCCACGATGGTTCGTGTCCGGCCGATGTGGCTCGTTGGCTCCGTCGTCCTGGTCCTCGGCTGGTTGCTCGTCCCGTCGCCCGCCCAAGCCGTCGTGCCGCCGCTCCCCGCGTTCTACGCCGTGCCCGATCCGCTGTCGACCGGAGCGCCTGGCACCCTGATCAAGTCCGAGGACCTCGGCCCGGTCGCCGGCGGCGAGCGCTACCGGATCATGTACCACTCCCGGTCGATCCAGGGCGCCGACATCCCTGTGACCGGCCTGGTGTTCGTGCCTTCGGGCCCGGCCCCGGCCGAGCCACGACCGGTGCTGGCATGGGCCCACGGCACGACCGGCGCCGCCGACCAGTGCGCCCCCTCGCTCGGGGGCTACGACCCCGTCTACCTCACGCAGTGGCTCGAGCGGGGCTACGTCGTCGCCGCCACCGACTACCAGGGGATGGGGACGCCGGGACTGCATCCCTATCTGGTCGGCGACAGCGAGGGACGCGGCGTGCTCGACTCGGTGCGGGCCGCCGAGGCCCTACTGGTCGCCCACGCTGGGCGCGACGTGATGATCTTCGGTCACTCCCAGGGCGGGCACGCCGCGCTGTTCGCCAATGAGCTGGCGCCGACCTACGCTCCTGAGCTCCGCATCCTCGGCACCATCGCGGCGGCGCCCGCGTCGCAGCTGTACGCGGCGTGGAACCTGATCCAGACCAGCCCCGTCGTCGGCGCCGCGGTGATCCTGATGGGCGCGGCCTTCGCCGACCAGTATCCCGGCCTCGACCTGCACGCCGTGTTCACCGACGAGGCCGTCGCCCGCATGGAGCGTCGTCGACATGACCTGCCAGCAAGGGGTCGAGGACGCGTACGCCGATCTGACCGGATCGGAGATCGTGAAGACCCCGGCCGCCGATGTGCCCGACTGGCGGGCGGCGCTGCTCGCCAGCGAACCCGGGTATCGCCTGGGTGCCAGCCCGGTGCTCATCGTGCACGGCACCGATGACGACGAGGTGCCCTATCTGGCCAGCACGGTGCTCGTCCCTCGGATGTGCGCCACCGGCCAGATCGTCGACTTCGTCACCTACCCGGGTCAGACCCACGAAGGGATCCTCGACGTGGGTCAGGCGACCATGCTGGCGTGGGCCGACGGGCGGATGGCCGGACGGCCGGCTCCCGACACCTGCCCGGAGGCGACCCCCGCCCCGGCCGTCGCCACCACCGCGGCACCCGCCTTCACGGGGTGACGCGATGCGGGTTGGCGTCGTCCACGAAGGCGTGGTCGAGGGCGTCGGGGCGGACCACCTCGATGAAGGCCAGTTCGTGACCGCCGGGTCCCTGTACGACGACCACGTCGCCCTCGGGTGTCCCCTCCGGACCGACCACTGACGCGCCCGCGGCCCGCAGCTCGGTGAGCGTGGCGGTCAGGTCGTCGACGGTCCAGATCGGCAACACGCTGCCGGCCGGTCGGTGGTCGGCCAGCAGGATCAGCGGACCCGCCGGCAGCTCGATCCCGGCCACATCCGCTCCGAACCGTTGGAACCGCCACCGCAGCCGGCCACCGAGCACACCCGTGTAGAAGGCGACGGCGTCGGTGGTGTCGCCGGCGCCCACATAGAGGAAGCGGAGCTCGCCGATCAACCGGCCGGGTTGGGGATGGGACCGGGGGCCGTGCAGATCGGCGCCGCGATCGGATTGCTGGGATTGGTGTTCTTGGGGGCCGCCAGCGTCGGGGGAGTGAGGAACGCGGGCTTGGCCTCGAGGTCGAGCGAGTCGAGCAGGTTGTCGGCGGCGCCGTCTCGGTTGGTCATGGCCGGCAGGTTCCACTTGTGCTCGATGAAGCTGAGCACCGAGGTGTGATCGTGCACGACGTGGGAGACGTAGTCCTTCTTGGCGTAGGGCGAGACGATGGTGGCCGGCACGCGGAACCCGTAGCGATCGAACCCGAAGGGCTTGTCACCGGGCTTGAGCCGGGGCGGGATGTCGTCGGGGGCGACGGCGGCGGGCGGCGGGACGTGGTCGTAGTAGCCCCCGTGCTCGTCGTAGATCCAGATCAGCATCGTCTTGGGCCACAGCGGTCCGGCCATGGTGGCGTTGATCACCTTGGCCGCGAAGGTCTCGCCGACCGAGATGTCCTGCGGATCCTCCTCGGACTGCTTGTCGAAGTCCGGTTCGAGGAACGACACCTGCGGCAGCTTCCCGGCCGCCACGTCGGTGAAGTACTGATCCATCTTGGTCGTCTTCTCTTGGTTGTGGGCGAAGGTCGGCAAGAACAGGGCCAGGCTGGGCGCGTTCGAGAAGTACTCGATCCATGTGAGGTTGTTGCGGTTCAGGGCGTCGACGATGGTGCCGTTGGGCGGCACGATGGGATCGGCTTCGGGGATGGTGTGGATCGTGCCCATCGACGTACCCGCGAACAGGAAGCGACGGTTCGGATAGGTCTGGCCGAAGCACGACGCGAACCAGCGATCGCAGACCGGGAACGTCTTGGCCATCGACGTGTAGAAGGGGATGTCGTCGCCGGTCCAGTAGCCCATCCCGGTCGGGCCGCTGGCGCTGCGGACGAAGCCGTCCATCTTGCCGTTGTTCCACTGTGTGATCATGTCGTTCCACTGCTGGCTCGGCTTGGCGTCGGGCTGGCAGGTGTTGGCCATCCGGAACGCGCGCACGGCGTTGCCGGCGGCATCGTCGTTGGATGCGGTGGGCTTGCCGTTCTTGTCGACCGTGAACCCGTCGCCCCGACCGAGCAGCCCGAAGTAGTTGTCGTAGGAGTGGTTCTCCATCATCAGCACGACGACGTGCTCGATGTGGGGGATCAGGTCGGTGCCTTCGGGCTTGGACGGATCAGGCCGTTCGCCGACGCGGCGGATCTTGGTCGTCGTTGTCGTCGTCCGGGGGATGGTCGTCCCCGCTGAGGTCGTCGACTTCGAGCTCGAACAGGCTCCCAGGGTCACCGCGGCCGCAGCCGCCGCGCTGGAGCCGACCAGGAAGGACCGGCGTGAGATCTCCATGGCGCTCATCCTGTCACCCACAGGTTGAGATCAGGTGAACAGGTCCCGTCGGGGCTCGTCGGTGTAGACGGGCTCGCGATGCTGGTCGAAGGCCCGGATGGCCTCGGGCAGGTTCTCGGTGAAGCCGAGCATGAGCTGGTTGCGGTCCTCGATCTCGATGGCCGAGGTCAGGCTCGGGTTCTCGAGGTTCACCCAGATGATGTCCTTGGTCATGGCCAGGCCGTACGGGCTGTAGTTGCTCATGCGCTCGGCCACCTCGAGGGTGGCCGCCAACAGCTCGTCGTCGGCCACGACCCGCGACACCAGGCCCATGCTCAAGGCCTCGGCGGCGTCGATGGTGCGACCGGTCAGGAGGATGTCGTTGGACTGGGCCGCACCGATGAGGCGGGGGAGCAGCCAGCTGGCCCCCAGCTCGGTGCTGGTCAGCCCGTTGACGATGCCCGTGCTGTTGAAGGTCGCCGATTCGCTGGCGAAGCGCAGCTCGGCGGCCAACGACAGGCACATCCCTCCGCCGTAGGACGGACCGTTGACCGCGGCGATCACGGGTTGGGGCATGGCGCGCATCGTCGGCACCAGGCGCGAGTAGTAGCGCATCGACCGTTGGGCGATCCGACCGACGGTGAGACCGTCGATGTTGGGGATGACGCCGTAGTCCTTGAGGTCGAGTCCCGAGCAGAACGCCCGGCCCGATCCCGTCAGCACCACCACGTAGCAGTCGTTGTCGGCGGCCACCGCTTCGAGGGCGTCGTGGAGCTCGATCACCAGGTCGATCGACATCGCGTTGAGCCGTTCGGGGCGGTTCAGCGTGATCACGCGGACGTGGGCGAGGGGGCTGTCCACCAGCACGAGGCTCATGGGCCGACGTTACCCGTGGCTGAGCGCGCCCTTGGCTCGTAGGGTGTCGGAGTGAGGCCTCGGCACGTGATGGCGGCGGCGTTCGCGGCCCGCCACGCCGACGGCGTCCTCGTCATCCCGCTGAGAGGCCAGCTCGGGAACCAGCTGTTCCAGTTCGCCGCGGGGATGGCTCTGGCCGAGCGGACCGGCGACCCGGTGCGGTTCGTGGTCGGGCCCTTTCCGCCCACGCGTGGCCGCGTGCGTCGGCGACGCCTTCGTGACCGCGACTCACGCCGAGCTGCTCCGGTGCGCCGAGCTGGACGACTCCGGTTCGGTGAGCCGCCTGGTGCGCAGCCTGCAGAAGCGGCTGTGGCTCCCGTACCGCCAGGCTCGCGGCCGACCCGAGCGCCGGCTCGTCATCGAGGAGTCCCTCGGCTACGACGAGCGATTCGAGCGGGTCGCCGCGCCCAGTCTCGTATCCGGGTACTTCCAGAACTTGGCCTACTTCGACGATGTGCTCGATCAGGTCTGCGACCGGATCGTCGGTGAGCTCGGGCTCGACGACGATGCCAGTGCAGCCGGCGAGGTCGTCGGCCTGCACTTCCGTCGGGGCGACTACCTCCCTCGGGACTGGGCACTGCCGATGCCGTACTACGACCAGGCGCTGGCCCTGATCGACGTCGAGGTGTCGGACCCGCGCCTGGTGGTCTTCTCCGACGATCCGGTCTTCGCCGATCTGATGGTCGAGCACCTGGTGTCGGCCGGGCGGCAGGCCACGGCGGCCGCCGGTGCGCGGCGACCACGACGACCCGGCGGTCGCCACCTTGATGGCCATGAGCCGGGTCGATCACCTCGTCATGGCCAACTCGTCGCTGTCCTGGTGGGCGGCCGCCCTGGGCGACCGACTCCATGACGGGCGCCGTCGGATCGTGACCATGCCCCGCACCTGGTTCCCCGGCCGGGGGTCGGTGGATCTGGCCCGCCCGGCGTGGCGTCAACTCGACGTGCTGATCGCGGTCAGCTCTCGGGGATCCCCGTGCCCGGCGCAGCCAGCTCGGCCAGCGGCGGCTGGGCCATGATGTGCTCGATCCACCACGCGGGGGCGCCGTTCAGCAGCGTGTCCATGTTCGAGTAGTCCTTCCACAGCACGAGCTGACCGTCGCGCACGACCTGCACCGACACGAAAGGCAGGGCCACGGTGACGTCGTCGTCGAAGTGCCACGTCTCGGTGTGCTCGGTGATGACGGTGTCGCCCTCGACGACGATGCGATGGATCTCGTGGTCGAAGCTCTGCACGGGCTCGAACCCGATGCGCACCCGCGCCGCGATCTGAGCCGGACCCGTGGCCCCGCCGTCGTCGATCGGTACGTCGGTGTAGAACCCGTCGAGCGCGAAGAACCGGCCCACCGCGTCGAGATCGCGGTCGACGTAGAGGGCGTGCCAGAACCGCTCGGCCAGGGCGCGCATCTCGTCGCTCGACAGACCCGAAGCCATCAGGGCACCTCCATGAAGCTGGTGAAGCCGTAGGGCGCGTAGGGCCCGAGGAACATGTACTCGTGCAGCCCGTAGCCGACGTCGCCGGTGTTGGTCTCGAACCGGGCGACCGCATCGACGATGCCGAAGAAGCGGTCCTTGTCGGCCTCGGTGTCGAGGGTGAGGCCCTGGACGACGAGCGGGCCCTGCTACATGCCGTGCCTCCAGTCGGCGTCCATGCCGTAGCCCGTGCCGATGCCGATGTGGCTGTCCACCAGCGGCGTCGACCTCGACCTCGAGCGGACCGCCGGGGGCGTCGGGGAACGAGAGCACCGACGAGGCGACCATCCGGGTGCCCGGGCACGAAGGTGTGGGCGTGCTCGGCTCGGCCGAGCCACTCGGGCTCGCGGTCGGGGTCGTTCCAGATGCGGGTCGCCTCGTCCATCACCCGCTCGCCGCCAGTCGGGCTCCTGCACCATGTAGAGGATGGAGTAGTCGTCGAACTGCATCGGGGCGTAGTTCCAGAAGCCCGAGACCGACGGATCGTCGGCGTGGATCCCGGCCGGCTCGGCCTCGCCGACGGGGCGGACACCCCACGAGCGGTCGCGCGTGCCCTTCCACCGGTCGGGGGTGACCTCGATCGTCTCGTCCTCGACGTGGATCTCGCCGGTCCAGTAGCCCGTCTGGGCGAAGCGCATGGTGTCGAACATCACCCGTCCGTGCTTGCGGATGAAGTGGCGCGGCTCTTCGTAGGCCGGGCATGGCGCCGTCCCATCGCAGGTCGAACGACGAGGTCCCACTCGTTGGGCTCGAGCGACGACGCGCACCGACTTCAGCCGCTCGATGACCTCGACGCGGATCGGACCGACCGAGGTGACCGAGCGGTCGACCAGCTCCATCGACGACCGCACGACCCGGTGCTCGGTCGCCTCGCCGCACGGCGACGAAGGCGTCCTGCGTCACCGCCAGGTTCGGGTACTGGCCGAGCCCCATGATCATGAACAGCTCGTCGGTCGAGCCGTGCAGGTTGAAGTAGTAGCGGTCGTAGAAGTTGCGATCGCTGGTGCCGGCGTGGCGGATCGGCTCGGCGACCTGGTGCACCGGAAAGTCGTCCCAGGACGACAGCATGTGGTTCCCCCTCAGGCTCTTCTGACGCCTCGTCAGATCTGGTGAGAACGTAGCTCAGCTCAGCCGGTCACGATTCGACCACAAGGAGATTCCAGTCCCCGGGCACTCCTCTGAGATCGTGGCGACCGAGATCCTTGAACTCGATCCCCGAGCCAGAGACGAGAGGGGGTATGGCCGAGGACACCAGGATCTGACCGGGCGTCGCCACCGCGAGGACACGGGCGGCGATGTGCACCCCGATTCCTGCCACGTCGCCGTCCTGGCGCATCTCGATCTCGCCAGTGTGGAGTCCGACGGTGAGCTCGAGTCCGAGGCGGGCCGCGCCGTCTCGCAGAGCGACGCTGCAACCGATCGCCCGGGCCGGGCCGTCGAAGGTCGCGAGGAAGCCGTCCCCAGTGGTCTTCACCTCGCGTCCGCCGAACCGGTCGAGTTGGCGACGAACCATCGCGTCATGCGCATCGAGAAGGTCGTGCCAGCCCCGATCCCCGAGGCGCGCCGCCACACCGGTGGAATCGACGATGTCGCTGAACAGCACCGTCGCCAAGACTCGGTCGGCGGAAGGATGGCCGCGCTCGCCCGTGAGGAACTCCTCGATCTCACTGGTCAGGGCGTCGACGTCGCCGAGGAACGGCAGATTGTCCTGACCGGGAAGCTCGACGAGGCGCGCCCGGGAATGTGTTCGGCGACGTAGCGGCCCATGGCCACCGGAACGACCAGGTCGCCGGTGCGGTGCACGACCAGGGTCGGTATGGCGACGAGGGGGAGGAGTTGGCGCACGTCGTGATCGAATCCCCGCTGGACCAGGGCCTGGGCCCGGACTGGCCGAGCTGAGCTCGAACTCGGCGAACCTCTCTCGCAGGGGAGTCCTGGCGACGCCTGGTCCCATGAGGTCGAGGAAGGACCCGGTGCCCCACCCGGTGCCCACCGCCTCGGCGAACCGCTGGAGAACCTCGGGCTCGAACCCAATCGGGTAGTCGGGGGCGACGGCGACTCTCGCCCACGGCGAGACGAGCACCATCGAATCGATTCGTTGTGGATGGGTGACGGCGAGCATCACGGCGACTGCGCTCCCGCTGCCGATTCCGAGGGCAGTGACGCTCCTCGACGCCGGTGTCGTCGAGGACCGCCAATGCGTCGTCAACTCTCTGCTCGAGGGTCGGGAGGTCGGCCAGCGCCACCGGATCGGACATGCCGGCGCCCCGTTCATCCATCGTGACCAGGCCGGAGAAGGTCGACAGCCGTCGTTCGAATCCACCGATGATCGGATCCCCGATCGTGAGGCGGAGATCGGTCATCGCGCCGATCAGCCGGATGAGGTTGGGCGGTCCAGTACCCAACATCGCGTACGAGAGCCTCAGACCTTCCCTCGAACGCGCGTAGCGGATCTCGGGCCCCAGCACCACCGCCCGAGCCTACTCAAGCGGCCTCAGTCGGAAGCGAAGTACTTACCGGCGAAGTGCTCGCCGACCATCCGGGACAAGAGCAGAGTCGAACCACGTGGGCGCTAGCTGGCCGCCGCACTGCGCCTTTAGCCGCCCCTGACGCCGGTTCGGTGCGCCGCGCGCGAGCCCGTTACCCCGAAGGGGTGAGCCGAACGGGAAACTTCCGGCCGGGTGTTGTGGGACCCTGGCCACAGGTCGTAGTTGGCTACACGCCGGTTTGGGCGATCAGCCGTCCGGAGCTCACGGCCTCGGTGAAGTCCTGATAGTCGCGTTCGTTCTGGTCGGCGTAGGCGGCGGAGAACTCGGCGATGGCCCGGTCAAACCTGTCTCCTTGGCCGAGGTAGGAGGCGATCGCGATCCGGTCGCCCCAGCGCGCGTGCGCCCGAGCCAGCGTCGCCCCGCAGAATTGCGCGTACAGCGCGGCGCCGGGCATGGGTATCCGTTCCACATCCGCGCCACCCTTCCAGTCGTGGAACTGGCGCACGTAGTAGTCGCGGGTCGTGCCGTCGAGACCTCTAATGCGCTGCCAGCCCAGAAAGATGTCGGTGGCCGCCTGCATCAAGCGTTGGCCCATCACCACCCGCTGGCCATGGTGTGGGTAAGTGCTGGGGCCAGCATACGGCTCCAGAACCGAGGCCTGCGCCTCCTTCACCTGCAAGAACAGCGGGTCATCCTCGTCGCGGCCAATGAGCAGCAAGACGTAACAGCGAGTGCCGACGCTCCCCACCCCCACCACCTTGCGCGCGGCGTGAACGTAACGGAACTCCTCCAGCGGGTGTGCCTGGTGACCCAACGTCTGTCGGTAGGCGGCGAGCAGGTTCTTGATCAGAGGATCTGGGTCCTCCCACTCGGACCCCGGCAGGATCAAGTCCTCGATCGGCACGATGACCGGCGGATCCGCGACTATCCGCAGATCGCCCTCGACATCCGTCGCCCGTTTGGCGAACACCCGGGCGCTGTCGCGCGTATAGGCCTCGGCCACATGCTTTCCCGCCCGCCGCGCCGATTTCTTGTCCAGGTGCTCGACGCGAACCTGCTGCCGGACCAACTTGAGCAGCACCCCGGCCTCCAGCTGGTCGTACCACACGCCCAGGGTTGGCATTCCGGCGGCCCGGCGCATCTGCTGGCGGTACTCCCGAACCCCCGCGGAGACGATCGCATACCGGTCGTCGGGAGGAAAACCACGAAAGCGGCCCATGACCTCAAAACTGGCCGCCATCCGCTTTACGTCCCATTCCCACGGACCGGGGAGCGTCTCGTCAAAATCATTGATGTCGAAGATGAGCTGGCGCTCCGGGGTGCCGAAAAGGCCGAAGTTAGACAGGTGCGCATCCCCGCATAGCTGCACGTTGATCCCCGACACGGCGGTGGGCGCCAGGTCGGCCGCCATGATCGCTGCCGCCCCCCGGTAAAAGGTGAACGGCGACACCAGCATCCGCCCATACCGGAGCGGTACCAGCTCTGGCACCCGCGATGCCGCCTGTTCCCCCAGCAGCGCGACTGGATCCGGGCGATCCGGCGCCGGTTGCCACCGGCCATGCTGCGACCGTGGCGCCTCCTGGCGGGCTGCTCGTCCCCTGGCCACCCGCTGGTCAACCGTCAAGTGCGCACGCCGCCACGACGACGCAACCGCCCCACCTCCAGTCGCCGTCACCATCGGCCCGTCTGGTTCCAGCAGCTCGTGTGGTCGCAGCGGGCAGCCATCGGTCCCCCCGGCTGGACGGCCTGGTACACGCGGATCGAGCCGCCGCTGGCCAAGCCGGGGCATCGCTTGGACATGACGACAGCATCGTGGGGATCGGTGGCCTCGACGACGCGGAACCCGCTCGCCCGGCCCGCTCCGCCCCCCCTGCAGGGGACAAACCTCGCCATGACAGTCTCCTCGCATCGACTCACTGCTTCATCTGACAGCCTCGCACGCCCGCGACCGAACCGGCCGTCCCCATCACCCAGCCAGGCCAGCAGGCCGAACCAGTCGCGTCGCCCGGCCGACCGCACATAACGGCACATCGGGCACGCCCGGAACCTACGCTCCGCCCATGCAACCGGCAGAACTTGATGAGATCGAAGCGCGATGCAACGCAGCTTCGGGCGGCCCGTGGAAGTCCTACGTCGAGGGCAGGGACCACGTCTCCGGTTCGAGCTTCATCATGGTGGGCGTCGGTGACCTTCGAGGCGAGGACATGGAGATCAGCCGTGAGGGCAAGCCCGCGACCGCGGCCCACCAGGACTTCATCGCCTCGGCGCGCCAGGACATACCGAGGCTGATCTCCGAGGTGCGCCGCTTGATGGGTTTGCTTGGCCCGAGCGCCTAACGGCACATCGGCGACGATTCAGGTGCCACCGCTCCGCGGGGCCGAGCCCGCCCAACGCTGAGCGAAAAGGAAGCGGTCAGGAGCCGGGCGGGCGGTACGCGACCGAGTGGCCTATGGCCTTGTCCGCTTGCTCGACAGTCAGCAACTTGACTGTCTCGAGTTTGACCGCGCCGGCGGCGCCGATCGTGAACGCCACCGCAGCTGCCGTTTCGTCGTCGGGCAGGTCACAGATGGCAAAGACGTCGATGTCGCCGAAAGCAAAGTGGAAGGATTCCAGGCTGCCGCCAACGCTGCTGCACATCTCGGCGATCGCCGCAACGCGACTCGCTGCGCCCGCCTGCTTCAGACCGGTGAGTCCCTCGCTTGTATAGCTCGCCTGGAACAAGAACTTAGACATGATGACCTCCTAGAGGCTCGCGGCGTCCTCAACACGAAGCCTGACACGAAAGCCACCCGATTGCGCCTAACGGCACTCCGGCGTGCCCTAACGCCGGTCAGGGCGCGTCTGCGTCCGTTGGGGCCATCGACAGGGTGCGGCGTTGGCCTCGGCCGCCACGCATACCGTTCGTTGCGGCGTACTAGGGTCGCCAGCGAGGAGGTATCGGCATGAGCCATGCGCCAACGCGGCCGCCGAAACACCCGCCGCCGTGGTTCGTGCACACGGCTTGGCACGTTCATCGCGCGTTGTACCGGCTGAGCGGCGGCCGATTCCTGTGGACCACGTCGAACAAACGCGGCTGGGGTTCGTTGCGCCTCACGACCGTCGGACGGAAGTCCGGGCAAGAGCGGAGCGTGATCGTCGGTTACCTCGAAGACGGCGCCAACCTGGTCGCGCTCGCGATGAACGGCTGGGACGAGGGCTGCCCCGCGTGGTGGCTCAACCTCGAGGCGCATCCGGATGCCGTCATTCGACTGGCCGACAAGCAGGCGCGCCCTGTGCACGCACGCCTTTCGACGGGGGAAGAGCGTGATCGGCTGTGGCAGCGCTGGGCGGCGGTCGATCCCAGGATCGACGCGTTTGCGGGCCGGCGATCGACCAAGACTCCGGTCATCGTCCTCGAACCGCGCAAGCAGACCGCCTGACGCGCGGCGGTATCCCAGAAGACCGGATCAGGGTCGCGCCCTAACGGCACTTCGGTGTGCGCTGATCGCGGGTTAGGTGCGAAGCGCTTGGCGGCGACCAGCGGGCCCAGATTTCGATGTCGAGCCTGCAGCTCTTCCAGGACTCGGCGCCACTCGTCGTACCGGCGCGAGGCGGCGCCGTGCGCGTCTCGGAGGGACACCCCGTCGTCGAGGGCGCGATGATGACACGTGGCGCCCACACCCGGGCTGGACTTCATGTGGCCGAGGAGGTCAGGTGAAGTACCCGAACACGTCGACGATCACATCGACGTCGCCGAACGCGTTGAAGATGTCGATCGTGCCGTCGTATTGCGCGCACCCGGTGAGGGTGGACACTGGGACCATCACAAGGTTGGGGACGGTCTGACCGGCCACGAAGTTCAGGTTCGAGGCCAGTGGGACCGAGCAGGCGTCGTCGGGAAAGACCGTCACATAACTGGGCGCGTCTGGATTGGTGACCGTCACGTTCAGTACTACGGACCTGGCACCGCCATGGGGGACGCCGCCGAATCCGATGATCTGGAGCTGTCCCACTGAGTCGGGCCCCAAGCCCTCATCGAGCTCGCGGGTGTCGAGGAGTCTTTGTGGTGTGAGGGGGATAAGGCGCCCGGCCTCGCTGGACGTGTCCTGGTCGTAGTAGCCGACCACGTCGGCGAGGAGATGTGTTGTGCCGAAGAGGTTGTAGAAGTCGATGGTTCCACTGGCCGGCACCCGGGCGATCACGAGGTTGGGGACCGTTTGGCCGGCGACGAAGTTCAGGTTCGACACCCATGGTCGGGAGACGTCATCGGGGTAGACGGTGACGAAGCTCGCGAGGGTCGGATCAGTGACGGTGACGTTCATGACCACGCCCGTCACGCCCGACGCCGGGACACCACCGCGGCCGGTCACCTTGAACCGCATCGTCGAGTCCCGACCCAACGGCGACACGGGAACGCCACCGGTGCCATCCCGCGTATCGAACAACCGCGACGGTGGGAGGCCGTGGAACCGACTGCCCAACGGCCCGCTGGCATTGGCGTAGAAGCCGACCACATCGAAGACCACGTCGGTGTCCCCCGCCAGGTTCAACACGCTCACCTGACCTCCCGAGCCGACCTCGACCGTCACCGCGTTGGGCACGGTCTGACCGGCCACGAAGTTCAGGTTGGAGATCTCGGGTCGCGCCACCCCGGTCGGCCAAATAGTCAAGAAGCTCGACTCGGTGGGATCGGTGGCCGTGGCGTTGAGGACCACCGCCGACACGCCACTGGCGGGCACCCCGCCGTGGCCGGTGATCTGTACGTCGATCGAGCCACCCGGCCCCAACGGGCCGCGGTGCCCACCGGTCCCGTCACGGGTGTCGAGGATCCGCGCCGGGGTCAGGGGCGTGTAGTCGCCAGTCGGATCAGGTGGAGGGGGCGGCGGCGGGGTCGGATCGAGGCGACCGATCGAGTCGTTGCTCGGCAACTGGTTGTTGCCGAAGTTGGTGAACCAGAGCTTGGCGTCGGGACCCTGGGTGATCTCCTGCGGCCCGTCGATGCCAGCGGCGGTGAAGTTCGTGATGACCCCCGCCGGGGTGATCTGGCCGATCGAGTTGTTTCCCTCGTTGGTGAACCAGACGTTCCCGTCGGGGCTCGCCGTGATCCCCTGGGGTCGGAAGATGCCCGGGAGGGTGCCGGGGCCGGCGAAGTTCGAAACCACGCCCTCGGGGGTGATTCGCCCGATCGTGCCCAAGCCACCTCCGCCCCCGCCGTTCGTGAACCACAGGTTGCCGTCCGGACCGGTCGTGATCCCCTCGGGCGAGACGATGCCCGTGCCGGTGTGGTTCGTCACCACGCCGGCCGGGGTGATCCGCCCGATCGAGCCCCCGGTGAAGTTGGTGAACCACAGATCGCCGTCGGGGCCGGGGGTGATCCCCTGCGGGCCGTCGATGGCGCCCGTGTAGTTGCTCACCACTCCGGCGACGGTGATCCGCCCGATCGAGTTGTTGTCGAAGTTGGTGAACCACAGGTTCCCGTCGGGACCCAAGGTGATGCCCTCGGGGTGCGCGATGCCGGTTCCGGTGAAGTGCGTCACCACGCCGGCGGGGGTGATCCGCCCGATCGAGTTGCCCAGGCAGTTGGTGAACCACAGGTTCCCGTCCGGACCCGCAGCGATCTGGAAGGGGGCGTCGATGCTGGGATCGGTGTAGTTGCTCACCACCCCCGATGGGGTGATGCGGCCGATCGAGCTGTTGTCGACGTTGGCGTTGGTGAACCAAAGGTTCCCGTCGGGGCCGGACGCAATCCCCTCGGGCGTATCGATGCTGGGGTCGGGGAAGTCGACGACGTCACGGGTGGGCGTCGATGCGCCCGCCACCCCCGATCCGACCCCCGTACGCACCCCGGCCACCAGCGTCACCATCATCAACAACGTCACTGCCACCCGCGCCGACCGGTGCCCTGTCCGACCCCTTTGACGTCCCACGACCTCTGCCCTCCCGCACGGACACATCACGGATGTCCGAGGTGGACATTATCTGCGACTTGGCGCCTGCTGGTCAGTCGACCCTGCGACAGATGAGGTGTCGGGGTGCTGACACTCGCGCTCGAAGCGTCGTCCGAATGACGCCGCGCACCCCAATGGTCCCATGAGCGCGAGCGCCGAACTGCACATCGGGGCGGCCCAGGAGACGGTCGAGGGACTCGTGGTCAGCCGGTCGCGACTGGGGCGGGGACTGGCCCGATCGCCCAGGACGCGTCGAGCAACTCTCCAACGATCAGCGCCACGGCTCGCAGTCTGGCCTGGACCTCCGAGACATCCCGCAGGTCGCCTTGCGGGGCCTCGTCCATCTGCCAGAGGACACCCATCACGTTCTCGTGTCCGAGCCCGAGCCTTTCGTCGACATCGAGGGACCGACGGCGCAGTTCGCCTGTGGGGTCTATCTCCTCGACGGACGGCACCGTTCCAGTGTCGCAGGAGGACCATCCGGTGAACAGATCGACCTGCTCACCGAGAGACCAATGGGGCGACGCCGACTTGAGTCAGGCCCGGCAAGCACCCCGAACGGCACATCGGCGCTCGAACTGGCCGCCGGTCTGCATTGTCTCAGCAGGCGTTGGCCTCGGTCACGAGATAGGTGCCATTGGCCAGGCGACTGACCGTGACGGTGGAACGTCCACTCCTGAAGTGGCCCGACCCGCTGGGCTTCCACCCTGATCGTGGCAGCCCGCCAGGCGCCTGTCGGCTCTTGGCGAAGGTGATCATGGCCTTAGTCGGCGAGGCCTGGCCGATGGCGTTGGCACCCAGGCTCATCACAGCACTCCGGCACGCTGCATTCGCGGTGCATCCGGTGCCCCCGAGCAGGCCGAGAAGGCCGACCACTGCCACTGAGCGCACCATGATCGTCCGACGCTAGCTCGGCGCAAAAAGTTCCGATCGAGCACAGAACGGCACTTCGGCGCGCCCCGATCGCCGGTTGGGTGCTCGTTCCCCGGGCCGAGATGAGGCCACGCTGGGTAGCGATCGGCAGGGCGTGGTGTGACCGCCCTAGGGGTGGCGCTCAGCCGTGGACGACGCCGCCACCGCCACCGCCACCGCTGGCGTCAGGCGAAACATTGGCCGTTCCGCTCCAGGAGCCCGACGTGCCGTTGGCGCTGTAGTGCCAACGCACGTGGACGCCCTTCAACAAAACGTCGGAGTTGACCGTCGTGGTGAAGGTGCCGCCTTGGGACAGGCTCATCTGTCCGCCACCGCAGAGGTCGGGCATGGCCAGCTGCCCTTGGTACACAGCGGCGCTGTGTTGGTCTCCGCTGGGATACCAGTTGCTCGAGTTGCTCGGGTCCGCGTAGGTGGAGGTGGGGATCCCCACCACGAAGGAACCTCCTGGGTCTCCGGTCACGCAGGTGGCGGTGAACTCAACCTGGGGGTCTACGAAGGTGATGTTCGCGGTGGGATGGGTGCCTGGGATGGTGAAGTCGAACCCGACCAGCAGCGTTGTTCCCGGCGCGACCCGCAGGTTCCCTTCCATGGCCTGTGGTCCCATCGTCAGGCTGCTGGGCGCGTCGGCCGACGCGCTCGGGGCAACAAGCAGAATCAGACTCAGCCCGGCCAGGACCAGGGCGGCCGGCACGCGTACGCGCCGAGTGAACGGCTGGGACTTGTTCATCTGAGTTCCCCTTCTGACGGCTGGGTGTCGCATCTGCTCCCTGGTATCGGCCGTGGGCCGTATGACCTATAGAAGCTTCCGCCACCGACAGCGCCGGAGGTGTGACCGCAAAGCCGCGCCCTAACGGCACCTCGGCGTGCCCCGAGCGCCTGTCATGCACCCAGCCGGGAGAAAGAGCTCTTCGTTCGTCCACAGCGGAGCACCCTCGCCGCCACCGAAGCCAGTTCACGGGCAGGTGTGGGGGGCTTCGTAGCGAACCGGCTAGATGTTGTGGCACACTCCCGGGCCTCTACGACTCAGGCGGCAGACGGAGGGGGAGATGTCGAATAGAGCCAGCACCATCGTTCGGTACGAGATGCGCACGACGATCGACCGACCCATCCGCGACGTGTTCACGCGTTTGGCCGACCTGGATGGTTACAGGACGTGGATGCGCCGCACGGGCTTGTTTCGCCGGTCCGGGCAAACCTCCGACGGCCCTCTCGGCCTGGGAACGGCGTATTTCGACGCCACGAGGATGGGCACGTTCCGCGGGAAAGTCACCGAATTCGAGCCACCGACGCGGATCGGCTTTCGCGAGACCCTCCGCTGGTTCGGCTCTGACCTGATGGAGGCGCGACCGGAGTACATCCTCGAGGCGGACCGGGACCAGACGATTGTTGTTCACATTGCGGAGGGTGAGCTCTTCGGGATGATGCGGCTGATGAAACCGGTTGCGGCCCTGATGGCGAGAAGTGAGCGGGCCCGAACCATCGAGTCGCTGAGGCGTTCGCTGGAGTCAGACTACGACTCGCCTCCAGCGCCGTTCCTCCACGACCGCACCCACTTGCCAGGCACGGACCGGCTGACTTGACCAACGCCCTCATCGCCGAACGGCCATGCCATCTGAGCACTACCAGCCCGCGCCCGAACGGCACATCGGCGTGCGGCAGGCAGCGCGATCATGTTGTCCAGGCGAGCGACCATCGATGCGTCCGGGCGAGGACGACGGCCTCCCGTGGCGCTGAGATGAGCCACGACGGCAGCACCCAGCCCACGTCTTTGAAGCTGGCCTTTCGGGGGCCGTCGCCGGCGACTTCGGCCGGAGGTCGATCTGGTCTCCTTGGAGCAGCTCTTTCAGGGTGATCGACCGGGATCCGACTACCGGCATAGGGACCGAGATCGTGTACCTGTGTCGCGGGAGGGGGTCACCAGATGCCCGGGACGACCCTCCAGCGCACGGCGGCCTGGTAGCTGGCGTACTCGGTCCCGGTGGCGAGGAAGCGCTCTTCGGCGCGGATCCGCCCGACGTTGCAACCGCAGACGAAGGCCATCACCAGCGCGTTCCGTGTCGAGAGGCTCTGTGAGAGGTATCCGAGTTGGAGGAGGACGTAGGACGCGTAGATGGGGTGACGGACGATCGCGTAGGGTCCGTGCCGCCTCACGCCCCGATCGGCTGGCGCGAACCCGAACGAGCGGCCGAGGGCGACAAGCGCGGACGCGCATACGGCCAGGCCCGCCACCTGGAGACCGAATCCCACGACCACGCCCAAGTGTGGGTGCAGGCCGTCGGGCCTGAACATCACACCGCCGAACGTGCCGCCGAAGGCGAGCAGCCAGTCGCTCGCGCGCTGACTCACGCGGCGGGCGGGGCGTCGCACGAGGTAGGCGATCACGATCCACAGCTGCACGGCGAAGAACACCGCGCCGATCAACGAACGGCTCTGCTGGTAGTAGCGGTATCCGGCCACGGCGAACCACGTGGCGCCGGCAGCACCGACGACGTTGGCCCACGTGCGGACCAGGCGCGCCAGCCGTGACGGCTCGGGAGCTTCGAGGTAACGCCCGCCGTCGATCACCGGTTCCTGTGGCATCGCTGCGGAGCCAGGGACGTGCGGGCCGGCGAGATCGGCGTCGGGTCGCGGCGCGCCGTCGGTCATCGTGATGGGGGGTCGGTGTCGGAGCCAGCCCGGAGGCGGCGTCCGATGATCGCGTCGAGACTTGGTCGGCCCGCGCCGAGCCCGACGATCACGAGGGCCATTGCGACGAGTGCGAGGTTGAGCTCGTAGCCAGGCGCCGTCGACGACGAGAGACCCTGGGACCAGGTCACGGTGACCATAGCGATGACCTGGTCACCGAAGAGGGCGAGGGCGGCGAGCCGCGACGCGAGACCGAGCGCGAGCGCGACGGCACCACCGAACTCGATCACGCCGGCAACGACGGCGAACAGTCCGCCTGGGTGCAGGTGGGCCGTCGACGCCATGAACAGCGACGTCTCGTGGATGCCCGGACCGTCGAACGCACCGAAGAGCTTGCCCGCTCCGTAGTAGATGAAGATCCAGACGAGCACGATCGCGAACGGAAACCACGGCGATATCGGTGCCCAGGGCGGACGGTTCCGTGCTGAACATGGTCGCGAGCAGCGACCGGCCGCTGGCCGCTCGGCTCGTTCCACGTGTCGGCGCGATCACGACCCTGCCCCTTCGTCGCTGCGACGGTCGAGCGGACGGAACGGCCCCCAGAGCTGGCCGAGCATCGTGGCGACGTGGCGCGGTCGGTCGCCCGCCTGTTCCACGACGAGTGGCCGTCCGGGCAGTCCGGTGTCGGTTCGGATCGTGGCCTCGGTCGGGAACACCGCCCGATGGAAGAGCTGGTCCCAGATGGTGAGCGCGAAGCCGAGGTTGACGTCCTGGGGACCGTCGAGCTGGTGGTGGATGCGGTGATAGTTGGGGCTGACGAAGATCCGCTCCAATGGTCCGAACCCGAGATTGGTGTTCGAATGCTCGAAGGCCACGAAGGCCGCGTAGCCGACGAGCAATGCCGCCGGCACGGCGCCGTTGGCCATGAGCACGATCCCCGGGATCAGCGCGACGAGGTACGACACGTGGATCAGAGGATGGGTCCGGAACACCGTGAGCACGCTCATGTCCTCTTGGGAGTGGTGCAGCTCGTGGAAGCGCCAGAACACCCGGACCCGGTGATTGGCGAGGTGCGCAAGCCAGTTGCAGCCGTCCATCGCCACGAAGATCAGCATGATGACCGCCCATCGCGGCAGGTAGCCGACCTGCGGCACCACGATCCACCCGACTTCCCGTCTCGCGACTGCGGCGAACGACAGCGACAGGGCCACCACAAGCGGCACCACCACCGTCGCGTTGAGCATCGTGTAGAGCGCGTCTTGTCGATGGCCGCGGGCCACAAGCGGTCGGATCTGAGCTGGTCGCACCCGCTCGACAACGAGGATCACCGCCAAGACGCCGAGCGTCAGCGGACCGACGACCACCACCCGCTGGTCGGCCATCGAGGCAGCAAAGCTCACCCCGCCCCAATGACTCAGCCATCCGACGGCGATGAGCGCGGAGGCGGCCACCACGATCGCCGCTGCAGGCAGGTAGATCCGTGGGGCATCGACGGACCGTGACGGCCCGACGTCGAGCCGTTCCGCGAGTCGGCTAGAACCCGACCCCACCACCGCCGCCTCCCGACTTCGGCTTGGTGGTGCTCGTCGGGGCGGTCGTGGTGCTCGTGGGGGCGGTCGTCGTCTTGGTCGCGGCGGTGGTCGTCGTGGAATTGCCCGTCGACACCTTGGGCGACGAGGAGCATGCTGCCCCAAGCAAGGCGACGGCCACGACGCATGCGGCCAGCCCAGCCCGACGACGGGGGTTCCGCCGAAGCAGTGAGGGGGACCGGTTCACGGTGGTGGGGATGAGGTTCGTCATGACTATATGTACCGCCCGGGAGCCCCATCCGGTTCACGGAGCTCGCCGTTCCGGATCGGGCTTTGCCCATTCTTTGCCGAAGCGCGGTGCCCGCGATTGGCTCGCCGAGCAGGCTCTTCGGCATGGGACTTCGCCGAGGTGACTCGAGAGCTACGGCGGACCGTCGGGATGCGGGAAGGGTCACCGACGGGGTGGAGGCCAACGCCCGGATGACTGGGACCCTGGGCTTGATCCTGTTCGTGCTCTTCGCGCTGGAGGGGCTGACCATCCTCGGTCACGTGGGTAGTCAGCTTCCGTGGCACGTGTTCCTGGGGATGATGCTGGTGCCAGCGGTCCTGGTGAAGACGGCCAGCACGAGCTACCGGATCTACCGGTACTACACAGGCGACCCCGCGTATCTGCGCAAGGGTCCGCCGGCCATCGTGCTGCGCCTGCTGGGTCCGTTGGTGATCGCGACCACGTACCTTGTAATCGTGTCGGGCGTGGCTCTGTTGGTGTCCGGTGGTAGCCATCCGCTCGGAGTCGCCCACAAGGTCAGCTTCGTGTTGTGGTTCGGCGCGATGGCCATTCACGTGCTCGGCCACTTGCGTGAGACTCCGACGCTGGCGTCAGTCGACTACCGCCCTGGGCGTCAGCCTTTGGCGGGGGCCACTGCCCGCCGCCTGCTGATGGTCACCATCCTGGTGACCGGCGTCCTCCTGGGCGCCTGGTCCCTGTCAGGGATTGGCGCCAACTGGCACCACGTCAAAGTTGGCTGACCCTAGGGTCTGACAAGCTGACCCGCCGGCGTGGAGGCAAAGCAGGGCCAGCGTTGGACAGGTGGCCACGGCTCGCTGTGCATGCGCCTCGAGCCCGGCCGGGACGGGGGTGGGGTCGACCAGCACGCGAGGCAGGTGCTGCGTGGCGATCGGGCGGTGTCAGGAGGTCAGCTGGCTCAGCGAGGACCCGACCTTGACCGCACCGACGATGGCCAGCGCCAGACCGCCGGCCATGAGAGCGGCGGCGACCATCAGTGCCGGAGGGAACGGCGAGCCGGCCACCGCGGAGGGGCCCGTAGCCAGGAAGGCGGGGGCGGCCGAGGCCAGGCCGATCCACCAGGCGGTCACGCCACTGGCCACGGTCAGCATGCAGGAAGCGGCGGCCAGGGCGAGGCCTCCGAGCTGCCGGAGCTGGCGGTTGGTCAGATCGACCACCCGGGCGCAGGCGCTGGACGCGGCGGTGCCCGCCCAGATTGAGGCCACCACCAGGGCGACCCAGGCCGCACCGGTGCCCAGGAACGGCAGCGAGGCGTTGTTGCGTCGCACGGACCCGAGGTGATGGGCGAACGCGACGAAGGCGACGGTGGCCACCGCCGTCACACCCATGATGACCGCGGCCCGCAACAACGGGCGCGCCGCCGACCCGAGCTGGCCGGCGCGCGCTGCCCGCACGAACGCTGGTAGGGCGACAGCGGCGGCGGCCAGCACGAGCAGGCCACCGAGCAGGGCACCAGCGCGGACCGCAGCGAACCCGACGGCCGGCAGGGGATGGGTCGCCGGATGGGCGGCAGCGTCCCAGTGCTCAGCGAACTTCGCGAATGCGCTGCCGGCCACCACGAACAGCGCCCAAGCCCACAACACCAGGAGAGCACCGTCGCGGGCGCGGGGGCCGGATCGGGGTGGCGGCGCAAACCGAGGGCCCGCAACCGCTCGATTGCCCCAGCCCGAATCAGCTCGAGTTGCGCCCGCGCGGGCACGCCGGTGGGGAAGCTGTCGGCCAGCAGAGCCATGAGCTCGTTGCCGTAGCGCCGACGCCACGCCACCGGGTAGCAGCGCAGAAGCCATGCGTGACGGTGGCGCGGACTCATGCCGGCGCTCCGGCGATACCGGAGCCGAGACCCAGCCGGCCCGCGCCGACCTCGGCCAGGGCACGCATGTCGCGGACCGCCCCCTCCAGGGCCACACGACCGCTGGTCGTGATGCGGTAGGGCTGGCGCCGCTCGTCGCTGGGCACGGGGGCGATCAGGCCACGCTCCTCCAGCCGGGTGATGGCGCCGTAGAGGGTGCCCGGTCCCAAGCTCACACCGGCGAAGGTCTCGATGTCCTTGGCTAGGCCGTACCCGTGCCGGGGTCCAGCGGCCAGACTGGTAAGGATCAGCACGGCGGGCTCGTTGGGCCTGTCCAAACCGCCGGCGGAGGTGGATCGTCGTAGAGGCACACGCCAACACTACTACGTTACACGTAGTAGTTACCAGCCGATTCGCGACAACGCCGCTCCGCGTGGGCACGACGTTCCCGCCTTCGACACCGCTGGCTGGATCCCCTGGACGACGGTGATGCACCAGCGCTCGACTGCCGTCGGGCCGGCCCCCGCGTTCGTCGCGACTGGTGGCGGCACTCACATGCTGCCCGCTAGCGCTCGGCCTCGAAAGGCCATCGAAAACCCACAAGGGTGACCCCGACCTGCTCCGCCTCATCGAGGGTCTCTAGCGCGCGAGCAAAAGCGCCACCGACACCGCGAAGCCAGCGGGAAGCAGCAGGATGATCGCAGGGACTCGCAGCTTCGAAGCGACGATCTGGCAGCCGACGGCCAGGCCAACAATGAGCGCGATCCCCGAGAAGATCTGGGATGCGCTCATCAAACGCGACGCTAGTCGGCGCCTCAAAGTCGCGTCCTAGCGGCACTTCGGCGCTCGGCCCGAGTGCCGGTTCGAAGCTGAGGTCGTCACCGCCACCTTCGCCCGGTAGCGCTTGGTCAGAGATCCATTGTCTCGATCACTGCCCGGATCCTTCATTGTCGCTGCGTAGGCTCAACGTCGCTGTCTCCCAGCGCAGCAGGTCGCCTGGCTGGCAGTCGAGTTCCTCGCAGAGCGCGGCGAGCGTCGAGAAGCGGACGGCCTTGGCGCGGCCGTTCTTGAGTACCGCCAGGTTGGCGGGAGTGATCCCTACGCGGTCCGCGAGCTCGCCGACGGACATCTTCCGCCTGGCCAGCATCACGTCGATGTCGACGGCGATCGGCATCAGATCACCTCGTCCAGGTCGGCCTGCATCTGCGCGGCTTCGACGTCGCGCACGACCGCCTGGGCGAGCAGCATCCGAAGTACCAGCACGATGAGCGCGACACCGAGGATGGCCACGCCAATGCCGCCCATGATGATGGTGACGCCTGGGTCATCGCGCTGGTCCGGCGCATTGATGGTCGTAACGACGAACCACAGGAGGGCAGCCGACACGATCGCGCCGATCACGATGTCCACGTATCGGAAGGCGGCGGGGGAGAACACGGTTCCGCGGCGCACCATGGTCACCAGTCGCAAGACGCAGACCAGGGCGACCTGGACCGACACCATCCCCAGGATCGTCATGACGCGGAACGCGGTCAGGGGGAGCGAGCCGTCCTCGGGGTCGCTCCCGGTGACCAACGCCCACACCATTCCGGCCTGCACGACCACGGTGCCTGCGAGCACCACCACGAGCACGGCGCGGAGCGCACGCACTGCAAGCTTTCCCATTGCCCCGTCCTTCTATCGAGTAGCGATGGTAATCTATCGATAGTCGATAGGCGAGCGCAAGCGTGGCGAATGGTCGCGGCACCGGATGCCGGTC
Organism: uncultured Microthrixaceae bacterium; assembly: GCA_963734965.1. Lineage (GTDB taxonomy): Bacteria > Actinomycetota > Acidimicrobiia > Acidimicrobiales > Acidimicrobilacustridaceae > UBA4742. The sequence goes on from CAVTJK010000003.1 coordinate 1,784,184, forward strand.
AACCGGCTCCGATGTCGTCGTTCGAAGCCTCTCGAAAGAGGGCCCACGTTCCGGGTACGCCCCGCAGCTCGTGGTCACCGACCGGGATGAACTGATGGTTGGCGCCGGCCGCGGCGGGTGGCACCGAGGCGGTCACGAGCAGTTCGCCGGGCCCGGCCAGCGCCATCACCCGAGCGGCGATGTGGACGGCGACTCCGGCGAGGTCGTCTCCGCGGTTCTCGACGTCACCGACGTGGATGCCCATGCGTACGCGGAGCCCGTCGGCGCTCAGTCGCGAGCGGATGGCTCGGGCGGCGCGCACCGCCTGATCGGTCGAGGGCAGAGTGGCCAGCACGCCGTCGCCGGTGGTCTTGACGACGCGGCCGCCGTTACCTTCGACCTCCTCGGCGATGGTGAGGTCATGGCGATCGAGCGTGGCGCTCCATTGCCGATCACCCACTCTTGTCGCCTGTTCGGTCGATTGCACGAGGTCGGTGAACAGCAGCGCGCAGAGCGTGCGCTTGGGCGTCGGCAGGCGACTCTCGCCCGTCACGAATCGCGAGATCTCGCCCAGCAGCAGGTCGACGTCCTCGCCCAGCCAGTGATAATCGTCGCCCGCCAAGTCGACCCGATGACCGCCGGGGATGGCCGTCGCCACCGGATCAGGCGGCTCCGGACTTCCCAGACGATTTTCTGGTCGTCGCAGGACGAGGGTCGGGACCGAGATAGACCCTTGCGCGATCTCCAGATTCTTCACGATCTCAGGCGGCGGACGTTCGTAGATCCGCGACGCGACGCGGGGACTGGCTCCTGTGCGCCCTGCCAACTCGAACCATTCCCGGAAGGCCAGATCATGGGCCCGGCTTGGACAGACCCGCCCGACCCAATCGTCATCGGTCCCCAGATTCGTCTGCACGCTCTGAACCAAATCGACGAGCTCGATTGGACCCGTGGGCTCATAGAGAACCAGCGCGGTGAGGGCATCGGGATGAGCGCCCGCGAAGAGGCGCGCTGGCCCCCAGTAGTCGCCAAGACTCACGATGACTGGTGGTTCGACACACGCCGTTTCCACGATGGTGGCCAAGTCCTCGGCCCACTGCTCCACCAAGGGCTGGGACCAGTCGCTGATCGGATCCGAGAGCCCGATCCCGCGTCGGTCGAACTGAACCACACTGCCGATCCGCGCCAACCCGTCGAGGAGCCGCGCGCCCACGCGGTCGCGCCCAAGGAAGTCCATCGGAATGGTGCCACCCGGCGTGGTCAGCACGACCTCCCCGCCACTGACCCCAGGTCGAACCCGATACGCCACCTGATGACCGGCCGAATCAGCGTAGTGAAGCGCCTCCATCTGCCCCAGTGTCGCACCAGTGAACAACGGTGGGCAGCGGCGCGACAATCCGGTTGTGGATAGGCCGGTGGTCGTGAGGTCGGCCGTGGCGGAAGACGTGGCTTTCCTTCAGCGAATGCTCTACGAGGCGGTGAACACCCGTCCGGGCAAGACATGGTCCGATTTCGATGTCTCGATGCGCGAACCAAGGAATCGGCGGTTCTGGTTCGCCTGGGGGCGCGACGATGATCTCGGCGTGGTGGCTGAACGCGAAGGCCGAGCGATCGGCGCGGCCTGGATCCGTCGCTTCGATGGCGACGACCTCGAACCAGTCGACGATCCATCCATACCCGTGATGGCGATCGGCATCGAAAGGGACCATCGATCGGTCGGCATCGGCGGCCTCCTCCTGGATGGCCTCATAGCGTCGGCCCGGCCGACCAAGGTGGAGGTGATCGCGCTGACCACCAACACATGGAACGAGGCGGCTCTGCGCCTCTATGCCCGCCGAGGGTTCGAGGAGACCTCTCGACACGACAAGACCGTCCGAATGCACCTCAGATTGCGATGAGTGAAGCCCCGTCGGCGCTTGGACGCCGGATCATAGTCACTGGGCTGGCCGGGTCCGGCAAGAGCACGCTCTCGCTCGCGCTCGCCGCCAAGACGGGCTTGCCGGTCATTCATCTCGACCTCCACTTCTGGAAGCCCGGCTGGGTGGCACCGTCGGAGACCGAGTGGCGTGAGAAGCAACGTGCCGTGCTCGCCGGCGACGCGTGGATCGCCGACGGCAACTACCACGAGACACTCGATCTCCGGCTCGGACGCGCGGACACCGTTGTGTTTCTTGATATGCCCTGGTGGCTTTGCGCCGGACGAGCGCTCGTGCGGGGCTTTCGAATGCCGGACGAGTTGCCTGAAGGGTGCGAGTATTCGGCCTGGGGGCGATTCCGCGACGAGTGGCGTCTGGCCGTGCGCATCTGGCAGAAGCGCCGCTCACAACCGGAGCGGGAACGCGAGATCATCGCCCAGCGTGGGCAGCATGTGGCCCTTCACGTGCTCCGGTCCAAGCGGGCGGTCAGGGAGTTCCTCGACCCGCTGGACGCCGAGCCCGTGGAAGCCGACGACGGTTGACCGACGCGGTGGTCGTCCCAGAGTCCTCGAGCCACGCCAGGAACAGATCGGTCCAGCGGTCCGACGGCGACCCTTGGCGCACCACTCCGAACCCGTGTTGCCCACGGGCGAACAAGTGGAGCTCGGCCGGTCGGTCGGCCGCTGACCAGTCGAGGTACACGCCCTCGACGATCCGGCGGAGAATGTCGTCGTGCGCAACGGCGGTGAACATCGGCGGTGCGTCGACCGGCACGGACGCGCCGGCGGTCTCACCGCCGTAGATCGGTGCGATGAAGGCGAGGGGATCAGCCCGGGGGTCGAGGGCCAGGTCGACGGTGAGGAAGGCCCCGGCCGAGAAGCCAATCATCCCGATCGCGTCGGCATGCACCGAGTACCTGGGCGCGAGCTCCCGGGCGATCTCGACGGCCCGACGGCCGTCTTCGAGCGCGTCTGCTCGCGCCTGCAGGTAACCCTCGTGGGAGACCAAGTCGGACATCGCGGTTGGACGGTCGGACGTCGGGCGCGGGCTCGCGATGACGTCGTCGCTGATGGCCATGAGCGTCTCGAACTTCGCCTGGTCGATCCTCGACGGCTGGACCCGGTACTTCAGGACGAAGGCCGTGTACCCGTTGGCGGTGAGCCATCGGGCGACGTCGACTCCCTCGTGCTCCCACATGACGACCCTCCATCCACCACCGGGGGCGACGACCACCCCCACCCCGTTGCCGAGCCCTTCGGATGGCGCGTAGACGCTCAGGGTCGGGTCGCAAATGTTCCGTAGGACCCGGCTGCCCGCGGCCAGCCCAGCAGGTGCGTCGTACTCCACCTCGTCGGGCGGATCCTCGATCGGCGTCGGTAGGCCGTCGGGCCACAGGTGGACGACCTCAGCCGCGTCGGTGGGTTCGCCGCTCACTGGCACACGGTAGGCCACTCGTCAGGCGAGGATGTCGGAGAGCAGCTCGAGGACGCCGGCGGGGTCCTGGACGTGGATCTCATGGGTGGCACCCGGCTTCTCGCGAACGTCCCAGCCCGCCGCTCGGAGCTCCTCGGGCACCGGTGGGCGGACGACGAGGCTGTTCTCGGCGATGAGGACGGTGGACGGCACCGCGGGTGGTGCGATGGTGAACGGCTGCTTGGGCACGGAGGCGATGAGGCCCTTGCGCGCGGCCGGGTCGAACTTCGTCCAGCCGACGCGGATCCGAGCGATCGCCTCGGCCGAGTCGACGGTCCCGCCGCCGCCGAAGACGACCTTGCGGAGTGCGGCGTCGGGGAAGCGAGCCTGGAACGGGGACACGTAGCGCAGCACGAACATGAAGCCCGGACCGATCTTGAGTGCCGGGTCGAGAGCGATGAGCCGCTTGGGCTGGAGCCGCTCGGCGGCCAGCATCACCGACAGGCCGCCGAGCGACTGCCCGATCAGGAAGTCGAGTCCCTGTGGCAGCGTGTCGACCAGGTCATCCGGGAAGTCCTCGAGGTGGTAGCGGTCAGCCCGCGGGCTGTCGCCGTGGCCGCGGAGGTCGACGAGCGTGACGGTGCAGTCGTGCTCGTCGGCGAGGAGGCGGGCGAACTCGGTCCAGTGCTGGGACGAGGCCGAGAGGCCGTGCACGAGAGCCGCCGTGCGCGAGCCCGACCCGATCGTGGTGGTGGAGAGCTGCATTGGCGTCCGATCGGTCGGTGGCTACTGGCGTCGGCTTCGTCAGCCTCCGGGCAGGACCTGGGTCTTGGTGCCGAGCCCCCGGCGGAACCGGTCGATGGCATCGGGGTACTGCTCGAGCGGGATCCGGTCCGAGATGATGGACGCCCCGTCGATCACCCCAGCGGCGAAGAGCTCGGCGGCGCGCTCGAAGGAGTGCAGCACGGCCATCGACCCTGCGATGGTGATCTCGTTGTTGTAGATCTGGAACGGCGACCACGACGCCACCGCGGCCTCGTTCGCCACGCCGAACTGCAAGAACGTGCCGCCCCGTCGCACCCGGCCGAGCCCGTCCTCGATTGCGGCAACGGCCCCCGTGCAATCGACCACCAGGTCCCAGCCCCGACCGGCATCGAGCTCGTCCGCGCTGACGACTGCAGAGGTGGCCCCGGCGGCCTTCGCCCGATCGAGGCGAGCCGGGTTGAGGTCGACCACATCGACGGTCGTTGCGCCCGAGCGCAGTGCGAGCGCGAGGTTGATCAGCCCCATGGTCCCGGCGCCGTAGATCAGACAGCGATCACCGAGGCGCACGTCGACGACGTCGAACCCGCGCACAGCGCACGAGAGCGGCTCGATGAGGGCGGCGTCGCGCAGGTCGACGTGCTCGGGCAACAGGACGCAGCTCCTGGCCGGCGCCACGGCGAAGTCCGCCGCTCCTCCGGCGGTCGACACGCCGATGGCGCCCCATCGCTCACACAGGTTGCCCCTCCCTCGACGGCACTCCGAGCACGCGCCGCAGTACAGGCTCGGGTCGACGGCGACTCGGTCCCCGACCGCGACCTGCTCGACGCCTCGCCCGACGGCGACGACCTCGCCGGCGAACTCGTGGCCCGGCACGATCGGAAGCGACGGCGCGAACGCCCCCTCGAGGATGTGAAGGTCGGTGCCGCAGATGCCACAGGCGGCCACCGACACGACCACCTCGCCGTCCCGAGGCGCGGGATCATCGACCGTTGCCACCTCGACCTCACCCGGACCGCTGATCACCGCTGCATGCATGAGTCGACCCTAGGTTCGAACTGGTCGCCGCGCGTGAGGAGCCGTGGACAGAGCGGCGCCCGGACCGGGCGCGTCGTTCACGTCAGGTTCAGCTGCCAGGTCACGCCATAGCGATCGGCGACCCAGCAGAACAGCTCGCTGAACCCGTAGCTCCCGACCGGCATGAGCATCGACCCCCCGTCCACCAAGGCCTCGGCCAGACCTTCGAGCTCGGTTCGGGACGAACACTCCACCCAGAGCGAGATGGCGGGCGTGAAGGTGAACTCATGCGGGCCGCCGCTGTCGATGGCCCGAACGGTATGGCCGCCGATCGTGAACTCGGCTACGCGTACCGTCCCTTCGGCCTCGCCTTCGTCTGGTCCGTAGCGGTCGATGTTCACGATCCGTGAATCTTCGAAGACCGAGCAGTAGAAGGTGATCGCCTCCTCCGCGTTGCCATGTTGCGCGCCACAGAACATCAGGAACGGCATGAGCGACTGCATCGGTCCCCCTTTCGCTCAAGTTGTGTAGTCGGCGTTGATGCGGACGTATCCGTCGGTCAGATCGCAGCCGTAGACCGTGAAGCGGCCGGTGTCGATGCCCAGGCTCACGCTGATGACCACCTCGTCGCCGGCGAGGTAGGTGCTGAGCGGCAGCCAGGGCCTCGTCGTGCAGGAGGTGGGGGTAGACCTCGTCGGAGCCGAAGCGGATCACGACCCGGTCGGGATCGATGTCGGTGTCGTCGGCGCACTTGCCTATGGCCATGGCCACGCGTCCCCAGTTCGGGTCGGCGCCGTGCACGGCCGTCTTGACCAGGGGCGAGTTGACGATGGCCTTGGCGACGCGCTTGGCCTGGGCGTCGTCACGGGCCCCGTCGACGCGCACCTCGATCAGCGTGGTGGCCCCTTCGCCGTCGCGGGCGATCTGGCGGGTCAACGACAGCGCCACCTCGCCCAAGGCCGTCTCGAACTGGTCGAGGTCGACGGGTCCGGCCCGCCCGCTCGCCATCACCGCCGCCGTGTCGCTGGTCGAGGTGTCGGTGTCGATGCTCAGCGCGTTGAGGGTGCGGTCGATCACCCGCCGGAACACGGCATCGAGCGCATCGGGCGCCACGTCGAGGTCGGTGCAGAAGAGGGCGATGAGCGTGGCCATGTCGGGCTCGATCATGCCGACGCCCTTGGCCATCCCGACGATCGAACCGCCGGCGCAGCGCGGCCGACGCCACCTTGGCCACGGTGTCGGTGGTCATCATGGCGGTGGCGGCCGGCTCGGCGTCGCGGCCCGTGAGCGGACCGTGGAGATCGGCCAGATGGGTCCGCACCCGATCCATCGGATAGGGCCGACCGATCACCCCGGTCGACGCGATCAGCACGCCTCGGGTGCGATGTCGAGGGCGGAGGCCACCGACTCCACCACCTCTTGGGCGTCGCGACGGCCCTGCTCGCCCGTGGCCACGTTGGCGTTCTTGGCGATGACGACGAAGGCCTGCAGCGTGTGGTCGGCGACGTGTTGGCGGCTGATGGTGACGCTCGGGCCCTCGAACCGGCTGCGGGTGAAGACGGCGGCAGCCGGCGCCGGGATGATCGGCGGCGAGGACCATGAAGTCGTCGGACCGGTCCTTGATGCCGATCGAACCGACGTGCACGCCGAATCCGTGGGGGAGATCGGTCATCAGACGATCCTATGGCAGGCTCCCGGCGTGGCGACCCCGACCAATGCCCGGGTGCCCGACCCGCTGGCCGCCAATCCGCTGGCCGGCAACCCGCTGGTGACACGGGCCGACGTGGCCGCGGCCGCGCGCGACTGCTACGAGCCCCTGGTGACCCACCTCAGCGCGGGTCGGGCCCGAGTCGAGCTGAGCCCGGCCGGCACCGACTCCATCAGTCACGGCGGCGAGCTGGAGGGCTTCGCCCGGCCGCTGTGGGGCATCGCCCCGCTCGCCGCGGGCGGCGGTGACTTCGCGCATTGGGACCTGGTGCGCCAGGGGCTCGAGTCGGGCACCGATCCCGACCACCCCGAGTACTGGGGTCCGGCGACCGACCATGATCAGCGGCTGGTCGAGATGGCGGCCATCGGCGTCGCCCTGCTGCTGGCGCCCGACGACGCGTGGACGCCGCTGCCACCAGCGGCGCAGAGTCACCTCGTCGAGTGGCTGAGCCAGATCGATGTGTGTCAGCTGTGGCCCAACAACTGGCAGTTCTTCCGCGTGATCGCGCACCTCGGGCTCAGCCGGGTGGGCCGCCCAGGCGACGCTGCGGCCGAGCGCGAGGCCCTCGACGCCATCGACGCCCTGTACGTCGGCGAGGGCTGGTACCGCGACGGTCCGCAACGCCGCTACGACTGGTACGACGCGTTCGCGTTCCACACCTACGGACTGGTCTACGCCGCGTCGGGACTCGGTGATCCGCAGCGGCGGCCGAGTACCGGGCCCGGGCGCGAGCGCTTCGCCGACCCAACTACGGCACTGGTACGCGCCCGACGGTGCCGCCGTGCCCTACGGCCGGTCGATGACCTATCGGTTCGCTCAAGCCGCCTTCTGGGGCGCGCTGGCCCTGGCCGATGTCGAGATCGAAGCCATGAGCTGGGGAGAGATCAAGGGGCTCTACCTGCGTCAGCTCCGCCACTGGGCCGGTCGCCCCATCGCCCGAGCCGACGGCGTGCTGAGCGTGGGCTACGGCTATGCGAGCCCCACCCTGGCCGAGCCGTACAACTCGGCGGGCTCGCCCTACTGGGCCATGAAGGCCTTCCTGGCGCTGGCCGTGCCCGCCGCCCATCCGTTCTGGACGGCGGCCGAGGAGCCCCTGGACCCGATCGGCCCGACGGTCATCCAGGCGGTGCCCCGTCTGATGCTCAGCCACGACGCCGAACAGGTCCTGGCCGTGACCGCCGGTCAATCCGCGTCGGCCGGACTCGGTCAGGCCCGCGCCAAGTACGGCCGGTTCGCCTACTCGTCCCGCTTCGGCTTCACGATCGACGACGCGGCGGGCGACGAGACGGCCACGAGCGACTCGACGCTGTGGCTCACCGATGGCCGAGGTATCCGCCGCATCCGCGACACCGCCGCCGAGGTGGTGATCGAGGACGACCTCATCGCCGTCCGGTGGTGCCCGTGGCCCGACGTCATCGTCGACACCGTGCTGTGGGGCCAGGCGCCGTGGCACGGTCGTCTGCACCGCATCCGCTCCGGTCGGCGACTGATGGCACACGAGTGGGGCTTCGCCCTCGGCCTGACCGACGAGGGCGGCGAGCCCGAGGACATGACCGGAGCCGGGATCGCGGTGGTCACGTCGCCGCTCGGACGATCAGGGCTGGTCGATCCGTCGGGGAGCCGCCCCGGCAGGTCGCGGCGGACGACTCCCGGCGCCAACCTCGAGTGGCCGACCACCGTCGTCCCGTTCCTGGCGGTGCCGGTCGATCTCGGCACCAGCGATCTCATGGCGCTGGTCTTCGGCTCCGGCCCCGAGGGCGCCCCGGCCTGGGACCGGCCCCCCGAAGTGCCGGCCGCCGCCCGGGCGCTGCTCGATCGGCACGCGCCACCTTGGTCGGTCGGGCGGGCCGGCTGGGCACGCGTCGGCGCTGAGGCTCGCGCCGGCGCGGCGGCCACGCGCCGGGCGTTCAGTCGTCCGAGTCGCAGGCGCCGTTGAGCTCGCCGAGCTCGAGGTCAGCCACCACCGGCCCGAGCTGGTCGACCAGCGCCGCCTGGGTCGTCCGGTCGAGCGGATCGATGATGTAGCGGCGGACACCCGCCACATGGGTCGGCGCGGCTTCCTCGAGTCGGGCCAGGCCCGCCGGTGTGAGCACCGCCTCGACCCCTCGGCGGTCGGTCGGGCACCGCTCGCGGCCGACCAGACCAGCGTCGACCAGGCGATCGACCCGATGGGTCAGCCGGCTCCGCGACACCAGGGCCTGATCGGCCAACTCGCTCATCCGCAGGCGGTGCCTCGGCGCGGCCGACAGCTGCACCAGGATCTCGTAGTCGGCCAAGCCGACGTCGTGGGCTTGGCGCAGCTCGCTGTCGAGATGATCGAGCATGAGCAGCGAGTGACGCAGCAACGTCCGCCAGGTGGCCATCTCTTCATCGTCGAGCCACCTCGTCCCAGCCACGACTGCATCGTAGGCGGGGTGTGGCGCGCGACGATGCTCATCGATGGCCGACGGACGCTTCGCTCCCAGCCCCACTGCGGACCTGCACCTCGGAAACCTCCGGACTGCCCTGCTGGCATGGCTGTTCGCCCGCTCGGCCGGCTCGCGCTTCGTGGTCCGCATGGAGGACCTCGATCCGGCGGCGCAGCCGGCGACGATCGGTCGCCGCCAGCTCGACGACCTGGTGGGACTGGGCCTCGACTGGGACGGGCCCGTCCTGCACCAACGAGATCGCCGCGAGGCCTACGACGAGGCCATCGACCACCTGATCGCCCGCGACCTGACCTACCTCTGCTACTGCACGCGTCGCGAGATCCGAGATGCCGCCACCGCCCCGCATGGGCCCGCGCCTGAAGGGGCCTACCCCGGGACGTGCCGGCACCTGACCGATCGCCAAAGAGCGCGCCGACGCCGCCGAGGGCCGGCGAGGGGCGCTTCGCCTCCGGGCCGGAGGGGCCACGGTCGACGTGACCGACCGCCAGTGCGGTGACGTGACCGCGGTGGTCGACGATTTCGTCTTGCGTCGCGCCGACGGCGTGGCGGCCTACAACCTGGCCGTCGTGGTCGACGACCACCACCAGGGGATCGGTGAGGTGGTGCGGGGGGACGACTTGTTGCTGTCCACGCCGCGACAGGTCCACCTCGGCCGACTCCTCGGTTACGCGCCGATCACCTACGCCCACGTCCCACTCGTGTTGGGTCCCGATGGCCAGCGGCTGGCCAAGCGCGACGGCGCGGTGACCTGGGGCGACCTCCGCGAGGCGGGCGAGAGCCCCGAGCAGATCCGCTACCGCCTGGCCGCCAGCCTCGGGCTGGTCGAGGGCGGCGCACCGGCGGCGCCGACCGACCTGCTGGCCGGGTTCGACCCGCAGCAGTTGCCTCGCGATCCGTGGATCTTCAGGCCAGGGTGATCATGCTGAGGCCGTCGCCGACGGGCAGCATCACCGACTCGACCCTCGGGTCGGCCACCACCATGTCGTTGAAGGCCCGCAGCGCGACGGTGTCGGCGGACGTGTCGCTGTCGTCGATGATCCTGCCGTGCCACAGCACGTTGTCGACGAGCATCACCCCCTTCGGACGTAGGCGAGGCACGATCTCGTCGTAGTACCGCGCGTAGCCGACCTTGTCCGCGTCGATGAAGGCCAGGTCGAACTGCGGACCGGGATCGAGGGCGGCGAGGGTGTCGGCGGCCGGCCCCAGACGCAGCTCGACGCGATCGGCGATGCCCGCCCGCTCCCAGTACCGCCGGGCGATCGAGGTCCATTCCTCGCTCACGTCGCAGCACAGCAGGTGGCCGTCGGCCGGCAGGGCCCGGGCGACGGCGAGCGACGAGTAGCCGGTGAAGGTCCCGACCTCGACGGCGTCGTGGACGCCGAGCACGCGGGTCAGCAGGTGCATGAAGATGCCCTGCTCGGGCGAGATCTGCATGCCGGCCAGGCCACCGGTGGCCTCGAGCGTCTCGGCGATGAGATCGGCCTGCACCTCGTCGATCGAGCTGCTGTGGCCCATGATGTAGGCGTGGATCTCGGCGCTCAGATGGAAGGACTTCGGTTCGGCCATGCCCGCTGTCTACCAAACGGCGCCGTAGTCGGCCGCGGCGACAAAAGTTCAAGTCATCCGGGCCAGCTACCGACATAGGCCCTATGGCCTATGCGAGCGGAGACACGCCTGGGGGTGGCCGCCGGCTGCGGACGTTGCTGATCGGCATGGTCGTGGTCGGGATGTTCGGGTTGAGCGGCTGTCTGTTCAGCCCCAGCGACCCAGGCGCGGCCGACGTGACGTTGACCATCGACACGAGTCAGGCCAACCGCCCGATCTCGCCGCTGATCTACGGGATCAACTTCCCGAGCGCGGCAACCATCGCGGCCACGCGCACGACGCTCATCCGTCTCGGCGGCAACCGGTGGACGGCCTACAACTGGGAGACCAACGCCTCCAACGCCGGCAGCGACTACTGCTTCGAGAACGACAACTACCTCACGTCGTCCACCACGCCGGGCGCGGCGGTGAAGCCAACGGTGGACGCGGCCACGGCGGCCGGCGCCGCCGCCATCGTCACCGTCCCCATCGTCGACTACGTCGCCGGTGACGAAGCGGCCCAGTGCAACGTCCAGAACACGCCCAACTACCTGGCCCTGCACTTCAAGCAGAACAAGGCGACGAAGGGCTCGGCCTTCTCGCTGACCCCCAACGCCGCCGACGGCTTCGTCTACCAGGACGAGTTCGTCAACTGGCTCAAGCAGACCGAGCCCAGCGCCAACGTCATCTTCCAGCTCGACAACGAGCCCGACCTCTGGAGCGGCACCCACGCCGAGGTCCATCCCAACCCCGTCACCTATGCCGAGCTGCTCCAACGCACGATCACCTACGCTTCCGCCATCAAGGCGGTGTGGCCGTCGGCCAAGGTGTACGGGCCGGTGAACTACGGCTACGAGGGCATGGTCAACCTGCAGAACGCCTCGGACTCGGGGGCCAACGGCAACTTCCTCGACTACTTCCTGAAGAAGACGCAGGCGGCCTCGACGACGGCCGGCCATCGGCTGGTCGACACGCTCGACGTGCACTGGTACCCCGAAGCGACCGGCGGCGGCAACCGGATCACCAACGACGCCTCCGGTGACAGCGCGGCTGAGATCGCGGCCCGCGAGCAGGCGCCGCGCTCGCTCTGGGACCCCACCTACGTCGAGAACAGCTGGATCACCAACGACGTGCTCCACGGCCCGATCAACCTCATCCCGTGGATGCAGGGCAAGATCAACGCCGACAACCCCGGCACCGGCCTGGGCATCAGCGAGTGGAACTACGGCGGCGGCAACGAGATCAGTGGGGCCATCGCCGACGCCGACGTGCTCGGCATCTACGGTCAGCAAGGGGTCACCGAGGCCGCCTACTGGCCGCTGTTCGCGAACGAGACGTACTCGATGGCCGCCTTCGAGGCCTTCCGCAACTACGACGGCAACGGCGGGTCCTTCGGCGACACCTCGATCCTGGCCAGCAGCAGCAGCGTGCCCACCGCAACGGTGTACGCGTCGATGAACGCCGCGAACCACAACCAGCTGGTGATCATCGCCATCAACAAGGCCACGACGGCCAAGACGGCGTCGATCAAGCTGACCGCCGAAGCGATCTATCACGCGGCCAAGGTGTACACGATCACCAGCGCGGCGACGACGCCCAAGGCGGCCGCCAGCATCTCCGCGCCGGTCCAGAACGGCTTCCTCTACACGATGCCGGCGCAGTCGGTGTCGATCATCGTGCCGTCCTTCAACTGAGGTCGGCCGAACCCGTCAGGGCAGCGACGACAGGCGGTCCCGGCAGTCGGGACACACCGGGAACTTCTCGGGATCGCGCGTTGGGATCCACTTCTTGCCGCACAGCGCCGTGATCTCCTTGCCGAAGACCATCGCGTCGGTCAGCTCGTTCCGCTTGACGATGTGGGCGAAGCGCTCGTGGTCGCCGTCGCCGAGTGTGGGGTCGATGTCGACATCAACGTCCACGTCGACATCGGTCTGACCACCACCGCTGGGCTCGGACATCGGAGCCAACCCTACTCGGACTGCTCAGCCGATCACGACGACCGAACGCAGCACCTCGCCGCGCTCCATGCGCCCGAACGCCGCCTCGACGTCGTCGAGGCCGATCCGCTCGCTGACGAAGCGATCGAGGGGGAAGCGGCCGTGGAGATGGTGGTCGACCAGCATGGGGAAGTCGCGGCTGGGCAGGCAGTCGCCGTACCACGAGGGCTTGAGGGCGCCGCCCCGGCCGAAGAACTCGATCATGGGGATGTCGGGCAGAGCCATGCCGGGCGTGGGCACGCCGACCTGGACCACCGTGCCGGCCAGGTCGCGTGCGAAGAACGCCTGCTCGAGCACCTTCGGGTGGCCGACCGCCTCGATGCAGACGTCAGCGCCGAAGCCGCCGGTGAGGGCGCGGATGGCCTCGACGGGGTCGACAGCTGACGCGTCGACGGTGTCGGTCGCCCCGAACTGGCGCGCCCACTCGAGCTTGGTGGCGTCGAGGTCGACGGCGATGATCGGGCTGGCGCCGACCAGCGCCGCTCCGGCGATGGCAGCGTTGCCGACGCCCCCGCACCCGAACACGGCGATCGAATCGCCCAGCCCGACCCCGCCGGTGTTCACCGCGGCTCCGAACCCAGCCATCACCCCGCAGCCGAGCAGGCCGGCGGCGGCCGGATCCGCGCTGGGATCCACCTTGGTCGCCTGACCGGCGGCCACCAACGTCAACTCGGTGAAGGCGCCGATGCCGAGGGCCGGGGACAACTCGGTGCCGTCGGCCAGCGTCATCTTCTGGGCCGCGTTGTGGGTGGCGAAGCAGTACTGGGGACGGCCGCGGCGACAGGCCCGACACTGCCCGCACACGGCGCGCCAGTTGAGGATCACGAAATCGCCTGGGGCGACATCGGTGACCCCGTCACCCACGACCGAGATGGTTCCGGCGGCCTCGTGGCCGAGCAGGAACGGGTAGTCGTCGTTGATGCCCCCCTCGCGATAGTGCAGATCGGTGTGACACACCCCGCAGGCCTGCACCGTGACGGTGACCTCACCCGGGCCCGGGTCCGGGACGACGATCTCGGCCACCTCGACGGGCGCGCCCTTCGATCGCGAGACCACCCCTCGTACGGTCGTCGGCATCGCTCGTGGCCTCCTTGTCCGGTTTCGGCCACCTTAGGGGTGACAAGCTCAGCCGGTGGAGCGGAAGTGGTACCGCAGCCCGGCGTTGCTGGTCGCGCTGGCGCTGATCGGGGTGCTGGCCTGGCGAGAGCACCAGCTCTCGACGGCGTCGGCCCGGATGTTCCGCCACGACCTTCAGGCCAGCCAGCTGCTCGTGCCGACCAAGCCCGCCCAGAACCCGAACTACGCATTCGAGAACGTCGATGACCGTGGCCAGCCGGTTCGTTTCGATCCGTGCCACGTCATCCACTACGTCGTGCGGGTGGGACCTGGACCGGCCGACGGCGTCGCCTTCGTGCAAGAGGGCGTCGCCAAGTTGAGTGCGGCGACCGGTCTGACGTTCCACTACGACGGGCCGACCGACGAGGTCCCGGCCAAGGGTTTCGAGCCCCGGGGCGACCCGGTCTGGATCGGCTGGGCGGCGACGGACGAGACGACCGCGTTCGCCCGGGTGAAGGGCGGCGCCCCGGATGCCGTCGGCGTCGGGGGACCGGTCGAATCGCGTCGGCCGGGCGGGCCGATGCAGTACGTCGGCGGGTCGGCCATGCTCCGTCCGACCAACCTCGAGGCTCCGGGGTTCGGGCCGGGCTCGACCGAGGGGAACGTGCTGCTGCACGAGCTCGGCCACCTGGTCGGACTGGCTCACGTCGCCGATCCCACGGAGGTCATGCACCCGGGCACCAGCTCGGCCACCTCGGACGGCTACGACCTCGGCGATCTCAACGGTCTGTGGCGGCTCGGGACCGCCGGGGGCTGCCTCTAGTAGTCGGCCAGCTTGAACAAGGTGATGGCCGACAGCGGGCCGTAGTAGTGATCGCGGTTGGTGGTGGTGAACGAGTAGGCCATGGTGTCGAGCTCGTCGTGCATCTGTTGGCCGGTCTCGTCGACGAATGCCATCTCGACCACTTCGAACGAGCCCAGCTCGACGCTGAGCCACTCGCCGTTGATGATCACCTTCGAGATCTGTTGCGCCTGGATCGTCACGCTGGGCAGTGTAATGGCCGACATACCATCCAGTGATGGAGCGACCGCGGTCTGATCAGGCCATCTCACCGATGTGGCTCGCCCACCACTACCCCGAGGACTACGACCGCTGCGTCTGGACCGGCCGCAACCACGTGTGCCGCCGCTGCATCGTCATCTGGCCTGTCACCTTCTTCGTGCTGGGCCTGGCCCTGGCCGGTGTGCGGTGGCCATCGTCGCTCGACGTCGCCCTCGTGATCTTGTTGCCCGTACCCGCCGTGCTCGAGTTCATCCTCGAGCACCTCGGGGTGATCGAGTACCACCCGGTGCTGCAGATGTGGCTGACGGTGCCGATGGCCGTCGCCCTAGGCATCGGCTTCGACCGGTACCTCCACCGACCGACCGACCCGCTCTTCTGGGGCGTCACCATCGTCTGCAGTCTGCTGTACTTCGCCTCGATCATGATCGGAGCCCGACTTCGGCGGTGACGGCGTCGGGGCGATCGATCTCGATGTGGGGCAGGATCCGATCCAACCAGGCCGGACACCACCAGTTGATCTTGCCGGCCAGCTCCATCGTCGCCGGCACCAGCATCATCCGCACGATGGTGGCGTCGATGAACACGGCCGCCGCCATGCCCAGGCCGATCATCTTGACCGTCGGCGACGGGTTGGTCACGAAGGCCAGGAACACCGAGATCATGATGAGGGCGGCGGCACGTGATGACCCGCGCGGTGGCGGCCAGTCCGTTGACGACCGACGTGCGGCTGTCACCGGTCGCGGTCGTAGTCCTCACGGATGCGGCTGAGCAGGAACACCTCGTAGTCCATCGACAGGCCGAAGAGGATGGCGAACATCATCACCGGCACGAAGGCGACGATCGGGCACCGTCTCCTGCAGTCCGATGAGGCCCTTGGCCCAGCCCCACTGGAAGACGGCGACGATCGACGCCGTAGGCGGCGCCGATGGACAGCACGTTCATGACCGCGGCCTTGAACGGCACGAACAGCGACCGGAAGACCATCGTCAACAAGATGAAGGCGCCGAGGATCACCCCGCCGATGAAGGGGAACAGGCGGGCCTGGAGGAGGTCGGTCAGGTCGATGGTCGTCGGCGGTGGCCCCACCGAGGAGGACGTCGGCTCGGCGCGATCGACGCCGGTGGCCGTGGCGGCGGGAACGACGTCGTTGCGCAGCGATGCGGACGAGCGTCGGTGGTGGCCGGATCGGTGGGTGAGGTCTTGGGAGTGATCTCGACGATGGCCACGTTCCCGTGCGGGGCCACGGGCGGAGCTGACACGCCTTCGACGCCCGGGGCGGCGCCGACGGCGTGCGACCAGGCGGTCGAGGTCGGTCTGCACGGCCGGATCGGCCGTGGGTGGGCGCGGGCAGGCTGACCACCAGCAGCAGAGGCCCGTTGGCGCCGGGCCCGAAGCCCCGCTGCATGAGGTCGTAGGCCTGGCGCTGGGTCGTCGAGGTCGGCGCGCTGGCGTCGGACGGGAAGCCGAGGTGGATCCCGAACAGCGGCGACGCCAGGGCCAGCAGCAGGATGCCGAGGCTGACGCCGCAGAACACGATCGGGCGCCGGGCCACCTGGCCGGCCCAGCGCGCCGACAGGGTCGGTCCCGTCTGCGCCTGGCCGCGGTGCGATGGCGCAGCGCCAGCGCGCCGATCCGCGGTCCCAGCAGCGCCCAGCATGGCCGGCAGCAGCGTCAGGGCGGCGACCACGGTGACGGCGACGTACATGGCGGCGCTGAACCCCAGCGTGGTCACGTAGGGGATGCGCAGCAGGGCCAGGCCGCACAGGGCCAGGCACACGGTGATGGCGGCGAACAGGACGGCCGAGCCCGACGTGGCCAGCGCCACGCCCGGCGGCGCGTCTCGACGTCCATGCCGTCGGCGAGGTTCTGGCGGTGGCGGCTGACGATGAACAACGAGTAGTCGATGCCCACGCCGAGGCCGATCATCGTGCCCGAGGATGGGTGCGACCGTGCCGATGGTGACGTGGGCCTCGAGGATCTTGAGCACCAGGCTCGAACAGGTCAGCGCGAACAGGGCCAAGCGTGATGGGCACCGCCATCGACACGACCGAGCCGAGCGGCGATGAGCAGGATCACGACGGCGATGGCCAGGCCGATCTCGTCGGCGTGGTCCGGAGATGGCGCTCTTCGGCGGGTTGAGGTCGTCGACGACGGCGCCGCCGAGCTGCGACGTCGACTCCCGGCGCGCGGTCGCCGGGGCGGTGGCGTGCTCGAGGGCGGCGAAGGTGTCAGCCGGCAGCGCGCCGACCTGGGCGTCGAAGGCGACCGTCGCGTAGGCGATCCGCCTGTCGGGCGACGACGGCGCTGGCGAAGAGCGGGCTGGTCGGATTGGTCACGGCCTTGACGTCGGGCGACCTTCCCGAGGCGGGTGACCGTCGCCTGGATGGCCGCCGCCGTCGTTCGCCTCGGTGACGGGCCCGTCGCGCGACCGGAACACGACCTGGGCGGTGGCGCCGTTGGCGCCGGGGAAGTCACTGCGCCAGCACGTCGACGGCCCGCTGCGACTGGGTGCCGGGGATGGTGAAGACGTCGTGGGTGTGCCCGCCCTGACCAGCGGCGATCACGGCCAGGATCACCGCCGCCGCCAGCCATCCGCCGATCACCGCCCAGTGGTGGCGGGCCGACCCCCGACCGAGTCGTTCGAGCATGTCCATCCTGTCGGCGGCGAAGCCCCCCACGGCAAGGGAATCGTCAACCCCAGTGGACGAACTGTCCGATCTCGGCGAACCCCATCGTCCGGTACATCCGTGCCGCGGCGAGCGACGGCTGGAGCACAGCCGGGCGATCGGTCGCCGTCGCCAGCGCCGCGGTGGTGATGGCCGTGGCCCAGCCCCGCCCCCGGTGCCCCGGCACGGTGCCGACGCCGTAGATGCCGAGGACGTCATCGTCCTCGTAGGCCATGGCCCCGCTGACCACCTGGCCGTCGTGGCGCCCGATGAAGATGTGCATGCGAGGGTCGTCGAGCACCGCCGGGGCGTGGATGTCGAAGCGGGCGATCGGTGCCGGCGCCTCGAAGGCAGCCGTCGTGGCCACCTCGAACTCGGCCAACTCCTCGTCGTTGGTGACCTCGACGATGTCGAGATCGGCACCGCCTCTCGCCGCCGGAGGCGAGCCCGGCGGTCGGCCGTACCAGAGCCCGCTGTTGCGCGAGCTCAGGCCTTCGCGCCGCAGATCCAGGTCGGCGAAGCTCACGCACACCGCCTCGTAGCTCCCGTTCGGGTCATCGAGATGGCGACGCAACTCACGTCGGGACGCATCGCGGCCGACGCGTCCTGACGCCGGACGGGCCTCGATCGCCGTGAAGTAGATCGACGGGCCGGGCGTGGGGTTGGTCCACCAATGGTCGCCGTGTCGGGTCGTGAACCCGAGGGCTCGCACCGAGCAGTCGTGCCAGGCGATGAGGTTGGCGGTCGCGGCCGCGACCAGCTCGGAGGTCTCCACTCCGACCATGATGGTCTCCGCCTGCGAAGATCGGGACATGGACCCCACGCTGGACTCGCTCGCCGAGACCCCGGTCTTCCGCCTGGCCGATCGCTACATCGTCGAGTCGGCCGACCTCGACCCGATCTGGGCGACCGGTGCCGGGATCGGCGGTCACGACGACGAGATGACCGACTACTCGCCCGAAGGGATCGACGGGCGCGCCGAGCTGGCCCGTCAGGCCCTGGTCGATCTGGCCGGGGCCGAGCGGTCCGGTCCACTGGAGGAGCGGGCGGCGGCGTTCATGACCGAGCGGCTGGCCACCGACCTGGCCATGGTCGACGCCGACGAGTCGGCCCGCCAGCTCAACAACATCGCCAGCCCGGTGCAGGAGATCCGCCAGGTGTTCGACCTGATGCCGTATGGCTCCGAGGCCGACTGGGAGGTGGCGGCACGGCGGCTGGGCCGCGTGCCCGAGGCGGTGACCGGCCTGATCGCCAGCCTACGAGGACGGCCGGAGCCGCGGGCTGATGGCGGCGCGCCGCCAGGCGTTGGAGGCCGCGCACCAGGCGTCGAGCTGGGCCGGCCGGGCCGACTCGGCCCCGTTCTTCGCCGACCTCGTCGGCCGGGCCGAGGCCGACGGTGCGCCCCGACCTTGGCGAGCGAGCTGTCGCCGGGCCGCCGCGTCGGCCACGGACGCCTACGGCCGGCTCGGCGACTACCTGCAGCGACGTCTACGCGCCGGCCGCGCCCGAAGCCGACGCCGTCGGCGCCGAGCGCTACGAGCTGTTCGCCCGCGCCTTCCTCGGGGCCGACATCGACCTGACCGAGGCCTACGAGTGGGCCTGGGACGAGCTGGGCCGCATCGAGACCGACATGGTCGCCGAGTGCGGCCGCATCCGCCCGGGCGCGTCGATCAGCGAGACGGTCGACTGGCTCGATCACCAGAGCGAGCTGGCTGGTCGACGGCGAGGACGCGCTGCGCGACTGGCTCCAGCAGCTCATGGATGGAGCCATCGACGCGCTCGACGGCACCCACTTCGACATCGCCGCGCCGGTGCGCCGGGTCGAGGCCATGATCGCCCCGCCCGGCGGCGCCGCGGCCATGTACTACACCGGCCCCGTCGGAGGACTTCAGCCGACCCGGCCGCACCTGGTACCCGGCCAACGGGGCGACGCGCTTCCCGCTGTGGAGCGAGATGTCGACGGCCTACCACGAGGGTGTGCCCGGCCATCACCTCCAGGTGGCCCAGGTGGTGCTGCAGCGAGACCAGCTGTCGCGCTTCCAGCGCCTCGGCTGGATCTCCGGGCACGGCGAGGGCTGGGCCCTCTACGCCGAGCGGCTGATGGACGAGCTCGGCTTCCTGGACCGCCCCGAGTACCGCATGGGGATGCTGGCCGCCCAGGCGCTGCGGGCCGTCCGCGTCATCATCGACATCGGGATGCACCTCGAGCCTCGAGATCCCGACGTCGCCCACCCGGACCCGAGCCGCCGTTCCACCCCGGTGAGCGTGGACGCCGGAGCTGGGCCGGACGTTCCTCTACGCCGCGGTCGCGCCACCCCGAGTCGTTCATGGCCAGCGAGATCGTGCGCTACCTGGGCTGGCCCGGCCAGGCCATCAGCTACAAGGTCGGTGAGCGGGTGTGGCTCGAGGCCCGGGCCGGCAGCCCAGCGCCCGCCACGGCGGCACCTTCGACCTCAAGGCGTTCCACGCCTACGCCCTCGACCTCGGTCCACTCGGCCTCGACCGGCTACGAGATGAGTTGGCCGACTTCTGAGCCGGCTCGTGGCCGCCGCTAGTGTCGGCGCCATGGCCGACATCACCATCTACCACAACCCGAAGTGCAGCTCGTCTCGCACGGCGCTTGGTGAGTTGCGCGATCGCGGGCTCGACCTCGAGGTCGTCGAGTACCTCAAGACGCCGCTCGATCGGGCTGGCCTCGGGGCCCTGCTCGACATCCTCGACGACGAGCCGGCCGCGTTGGTGCGCCACGACAAGCGCTTCGCCGAGCTCGACCTCGATCCCGATGACTACGTCGAGCGCGACGCCGTCATCGACCTGCTGGTCGAGTACCCCGAGCTCATGCAGCGGCCGATCCTGGTGCGCGACGGACGGGCGGTGATCGCTCGCCCCGCGGCCGAGGTGGTGGAGAGCTTCCTGGCCTGACGCCGCGCTAGGCGGACTGCGTGCCGACCTTCAGGTCCTTGAAGGGCAGGTCCTTGTCGTTGCGAGGCTCGCTGGGCAGGCCCAGCACGCGCTCGCCGATGATGTTCTTCTGGATCTCGTCGCTGCCGCCGTAGATCGACACGGCGGGGGCGAACAGGGCCATCTCGCCGAGCATGCCGTTGAGCGGCGCGTCGGCGCCCGATCAGCATGCCGCCGGCGCCCACGATCTGCAGTCCGAGGTCGCGGCTCAGCCGGGTGATGCGACTCATCGACAGCTTGGCCGTGTTGGCCTCGGGACCGGGTCCGCGCCGGCCGCCTTGGCCGCCTTCATGCGCAGGTTGGTGTAGCGGGCGATCTCGTTGAGGGTGTACAGCCGCATGAGGTCCTGGCGCAGGACCCGATCGTCGGCCTGGCCCAGGCCCTTGGCCAGGTCGACCAGCATCGAGCTGCCGCGGCCGGCCATCATGGCGCCGCCGCGAGCCCGGCGGGCTGCCGACGAAGTCACCGACGCGCTGATCGAGCTGACCGGACTTGGTGCCCGGCATCGCGCTGCCGCCGGCGCCACCGCCGCCCCCGGCGCCGAGTCCGGCGCGCTCGTTGGCCAGCGTGGTGTTGGCCACCGCCCAGCCGTTGTTGAGCCCGCCGATCAGGTCGGCGTCGGCGACCCGGGCGTCGGTCATGAACACCTCGTTGAAGAGGGCCCGACCGGTCATCTCGCGGAGCGGCCGGATGTCGATGCCCGGCTGGTCCATGTCGATGCCGAAGTAGCTGATGCCGGAGTGCTTGGGCACGTCGGGGTCGGTGCGCGCCAGCAGCATGCCGAGGTCGGCCACCTGCGCCCCCGAGGTCCACACCTTCTGGCCGTTGACGACCCACTCGTCGCCGTCGCGCTGGGCCTTGCTCTGCAGCCCGGCCAGGTCCGATCCGGCACCCGGCTCGCTGAAGAGCTGGCACCAGGCCTTGCGGCCCGTGACGATGTCGGGCAGGAACCGGCGCGCGCTGCTCGTCGGTGCCGTGCACGACGATGGTCGGCCCGGCCAGCAGCAGGCCCAGCCCGGCCGGGCGGCCCGATGGCACCGAACTCGCCGATCACCGACGAGATCTGGTTGGCCTCGTCGCGGCTCACGCCTTTGCCGTACCACTCGACCGGCCACGTGGGCGCGGCCCATCCGGCCATGCCCAGGCGTTCCCACCACTCGGCGACGGTCAGGTCCGGATCCCAGTTCAGCTCGAGCCAGGCGCGCAGCTCGTCGATGATGGCGTTGTCCCCCGTTGCAGTCATGGTGCAACTCTAGAACGCGGGGTCGACCAGGCTTCAATCGGCCCGGTCAGTCGGCCAGGAGCAGCAGGACCCGGTCGGGCTGAGCCTGACCGGCGACCAGCTGGCCGTAGAGCTCCTCGACCAGCGGCACCATCGGCTGGGCGTCACGGAACGCCTCGCGATCGAGGCCGCGGAGGCGGGCCAGGCCCGCCTCGATGTCGTCGGCTCCGAGCCAGCCGCGGCTGTCCAGCAGGAGCTGCGGCGCGATCTCGGTCGCCGCCAGCTCCGACCCATAGGTCTCGACCAGGCTCTTGAGCTCGCGCCCATAGGCCAGGCGCCGAGCTTCGGCCGGTGTGAAGCCGAGGGCGGGCAGCCCCTCACGCAGGGCCCGGGGATCGGACACGGCGGGCACCGACACCAGGTGCTCGGCCATCAGCACGCGGTACCAGTCGCCGAGCTGCGAGTCGTCGAAGTCGCCCTCCCAGTCATCGGGCGAGCTCGTGTGGAGCAGGTCGACGTACTGGTGGATCGACTGGTCGGTGCTGCGCCAGATCTGGGTGGCCAACCACCGCATCCGCACGAGCCCTTCCGACGTCGCCGTCTCGCGGTAGAGCTCGTCGAAATCGTGGTGGAACGTCTCGGGCTCGAGGAGCCAAGCTCGGTTCGAGCTGGCTCTGGCGCGCCCGACCCGGGCCGGGTCCCGGATCACATGCACTCGCTCCATGGCTTGCATGAGCCCCTATGGTGCTGCAGCACAGGGGTCGCGACGCGGATGCTGGCCCCCGCGGCCTCGCCTAGCCTGACCCGATGGCCGGTTCGGGGATGTCGGCGCGACGGCGGAGTGCGGCCATCGCGGCGTTGGCGGTCGTCGCCGTCGCGTCGGTGGTCGTCATCTTCTTGGCCGTCACCCACCCGCTCATCCTCGTCGTCGCGCTCGCCTCGATGGCCTTGATGGCGACCTCGGTGGTGCGTCTCTTCGTCACCACCGGGGCCCTCCGCGTCCGTTGGCTCGTGGCCGCGGCGATCGCCCTCGTCCTGCTCGTCAGCGGCATCGTGGCCCTGGCCATCTCGCGACCCTGGCTGCTCGGTCTGCTCGTCGTGGCCCTGGCCGTGGCCGGATGGTTGGGCGTCTACGCCCGACGCGGGTTCGTGCGCTCGACCGCCGCCCCTGACGTCGCCGGGCCTCGCCGCGCGGTGCACGACCGCCGGCGGGTGCTGTTCCTCAACCCGAAGTCAGGCGGAGGCAAGGTCGACCAGTTCGACCTGGTGGCCGAGGCCGCACGCCGCGGGGTCGAAGCCGTCGTGCTCGGTCGGGACGACGACCTCGTGGTGCTGGCCGAGCAGGCCGTCGCCGACGGCGCCCAGGTGCTCGGGATGGCCGGGGGAGACGGCTCGCAGGCGGACGTGGCCTCGGTGTGCGTCGCCCACGATCTGCCCTTCGTCTGCGTGCCGGCGGGGACGCGGAACCACTTCGCCCTCGATCTCAACCTCGATCGGGCCGATCCCCGTCCGGCGCTCGACGCCTTCGTCGATGCCGTCGAGCTGCACATCGACCACGGCCGCGCCGGCGATCGGTTCTTCGTGAACAACGTGTCGATGGGCGTCTACCCGCGGATCGTGTCCGATCCGCAATATCGAGACGGGCGACTCCGGACTGCGGCTGAGCTGCTGCCGAAGCTGATGACCGAACCCGGCGAGATGGACGACCTGCGCATCACCTCGCCCTCAGGACGGACGTACTCGAACCCGCAGGTCGTCCTGATCTCGAACAACCCCTACCGCGAGCTGGGCGACGTCACCGGGGTCGGCCGGCGCGAGTCGCTCACCGGCGGGGTGCTCGGCGTCATGGTCGTGGCGGTCAGCGATCCCGACGAGCTGGCCGCCGCCGCCCGACGCCTGACCCTCGGCTCATCCATCGAAGAGATCGACGGCTTCGACCAATGGACGGCGCCATCGGTGGTGCTCGAATCGCACCATGCAACCGCAGCCGCCGGAGTCGACGGCGAGGCGATGGACCTGGCCGTGCCCCTCGACGTCCGCATCGTGCCCGGCGGTCTGACCGTGCTGGTGCCGGTCGGGACGCCGGCGACACCGGCTCCGATCAGTCGTCTGTTGTCGGTGCAGGCGCTGGGCAGCCTGCTCGACATCGCCGGGGGAGTGGACGTCGGGCCCTTCGGCGCCGACGCCTGATCCGTCACGGCTCAGCGCGCGGCTCAGCGCGCCAGCTCGGCGACAAGAGCCTCGACCACGGGCGCGATCGGGGGGGTGGGCGCCGCTTCCATCGACTCCATGGTGCAGAACGCCTCGGTGCCCTCGGCCCGCCCCTGCAACGTGATGAGGACCGAGCACGAGGGGCCGCCCTCGAAGCGCACGACCGTCTCGAGGATCCCGAGGTGCCGATCGAAGTAGGCGATGTGGCCGACTCGTCCGGCCGCCTCGAAGAGCACGGCGAAGGCCTCGTCGGCGGGGGCGGCGATGGTGAGCGAGTCCTCGTCGGCGCGGACCTCGATCGGGGCCTCGACTGGTCCGTCGACCGGTTGGGCCTCGTCGGGCGCGGCTCGACGCGGAACGACGTCGTCGTCGGTCTCGGCCAGGGCCCGGCGCACGATCGAGTGGGCCTCGTTGAGCCGGGCCGTGAGACGGTTGGCGTCGGGGCCGCTGTCGGCCCGATCGGGGTGCCGATCGCGGATCAGTCGCAGATAGGCGCGGCGCACCTCGTCACTGCTGGCGCCGCGGCTGACCCCGAGGACGCCCAGCGCCTCGTCCAGCTCCACGATCAATCGGCCGCGACGAGGAACGCGGTGAGGGCCGCGACCAGCAGCGTCGGGTCGGTCGAGCCGCACAGCTCGCGCGACGAGTGCATGGCCAGCTGGGCCACCCCGACGTCGACCGTGGCGATGCCCAACCGGGCCGCGGTCATCGGCCCGATGGTCGAACCGCACGGGATGTCGTTGCGGGAGACGAAGTGCTGCACGCCGACGCCGGCGTCGCGGCACGCCGACTCGAACCAGAGCGCGGTCTCGGCGTCGGTGGCATAGCGCACGTTGGCGTTGTGCTTGATGACCGGTCCACCGTTCACGGCGATCAGGTGGTTCGGGTCGTGGCGGTCGGGGTAGTTGGGGTTCGTGGCGTGGGCGCCGTCCACCGACGCGCACCGTGACGCGGCGATCGAGCGCATGACGGCCTGCGTGTCCCCGCCGTTGCTCACGACGATGCGTTCGATCGTCGTCGCCAGAAGGTCGCTGTCGGCCCCCGACGCCGAGACGCTGCCGATCTCCTCGTGGTCGAACAGCGCCACGATCGGCGTCGGCTCGGCGATGGCACCGGTCGCCGCCGAGATGACGGCGATGGCCGCCCAGCACGACAGCAGGTTGTCGATCCGCGCCGAGCTGATCAGCTCGTCGTCGCGCCCGGCCAGCGCGCCGCCGACGACGTCGTGGGCCATGACGTCCCAGGACACGATGGCGTCAGGATCGGTGCCGACCCGGTCGGCCAGGTAGCGACGAACCCCCCGGCCACCTGGGCCCGACCCCCCAGATCGGGGTGAGGTGCAGCTGGGGGTTGAGCTTCAGCCCGGTCTGGTTGACGTCGCGGTCGAGGTGGATGGCCAGCTGCGGGATCCGGAGCAGGGCTCGGTCGTCGCGGAACAGGCGGAGCTCGGACTCGGCCCCGTCGATGACGCCGACCCGCCCCGACAGGCCCAGGTCGCGGTCGAGCCAGGAGTTCAACAGGACGCCGCCGTAGACCTCGACGCCGAGCTGGCGCCACCCGGCCGCGCCGCGGTCGGGTCGGGGCTTGATCCGCAGGTTGGGGCTGTCGGTGTGGGCGCCGACGACCCGAAAGCCACGCCCGGCGCCGAGGCTGCCCGGCCGACCGATCCAGGCCACCAGGCTCCCACCGCGGCGCAGGAAGAGGGGACCGGAGCGACCCGACCAGTCGTCGAGCTCGCTCAGCTCGACGAAGCCGGCGGCGGCCAGGCGGCGAGCCGCTTCGGCCACGGCGTGGTACGGCGACGGAGAGGCGTCGATGAAAGCGATGACGTCGGCCGCATCGGGCGCCCGAGGGCGCCGATCAGGGGCCGGATCGGGCTCGGGGGCCGAAGCAGGGGTGGACACGCCTGGAGGTTAACCGGCGGCCCGAAATCGGTTCGCCAGAGTCGGTCGAGCCTGTGTACGATTCCAGGCTCAGCAGCAGGGCCAGTGTCGTCCCGGCAGCGTGAATGACCTGCACACGCAGCACCGTTCCAGGGAAGACACATGCGCCACGACCAGCCGGGCCCCCAGGGCCTCTACGACCCCGCATTCGAGCACGACGCCTGCGGGGTCAACTTCGTCGTCCACATGAAGGGCCTGCGCAGCCACGACATCGTGCAGCAGGGCATCGGCGCCCTCTGCAACCTGCAGCACCGTGGCGCCTCGGGCAGCGAGGTCAACACCGGCGACGGCGCCGGCATCCTGATCCAGATCCCCGACCGGTTCCTGCGCGAGGTGGTGGGCTTCGCGCTGCCCGCCGAGGGCGCCTACGCCACCGGCATCGCCTTCCTGCCCTCGGATCCGGCCAAGGCCGACGAAGCGGCCGACGCCGTCGAGAAGATCGCCGCCAGCGAGGGCCTGCGGGTCCTCGGCTGGCGCGACATCCCAGTCGACGACTCGATGATCGGGTCGACCGCCAAGGCGGTCGAGCCGTCGTTCCGCCAGGTCTTCCTCGCCGGCGACGGTCTGGTCGACGACACCCTCGAGCGCCGGGTCTACATCGTGCGCAAGCGCATCGAGCACGAGGTCGGCGCGCCCGGGGGAGAGGGCAGCGTCTACTTCCCGAGCCTGTCGTGCCGCACCCTCGTCTACAAGGGGATGCTCACCACGCCCGCAGCTGGCCGAGTTCTTCCCCGACCTGCGCGACGAGCGGGTCGAGTCGGCTCTGGCCCTGGTGCACACCCGCTTCTCGACCAACACGTTCCCGTCGTGGCCGCTGGCCCACCCGTTCCGCTACATCGCCCACAACGGCGAGATCAACACCGTGCAGGGCAACCGCAACTGGATGCGGGCCCGCGAGGCCCTGCTGGCCCATCCCGAGTGCTGACCGGCGACCTCGAGCGCATCTTCCCGATCTGCACGCCCGGCGCCAGCGACTCGGCCACCTTCGACGAGGTGCTCGAGCTGCTGCACATGGGCGGCTACGAGCTGCCCCACGCCGTGCTGATGATGATCCCCGAGGCGTGGGAGAACCACGAGTCGATGCCGCCCGAGCAGCAGGCCTTCTACCGCTACCACTCCTCGCTCATGGAGCCGTGGGACGGCCCGGCGTCGATCGCCTTCACCGACGGCACCGTCATCGGCGCCGTGCTCGACCGCAACGGGCTGCGCCCGTCGCGCTACTGGGTCACCTCCGACGACCTGGTCATCATGGCGTCGGAGGTCGGCGTGCTCGACGTCGACCCGGCCAAGGTGGTGCAGCAAGGGTCGGCTCCAGCCCGGCCGCATGTTCCTGGTCGACACGGCCAAGGGCCGCATCGTCGGCGACGACGAGATCAAGGACCGCCTGGCCGCCGCCCACCCCTACCAGCAGTGGCTCGACGACCAGCTGGTCGATCTCGACGAGCCTGCCCTACCGGGCCCACGAGCTGCGACCGCACCAGGCTCGGTCGTGCACCGCCAGCAGGTGTTCGGCTACACCACCGAGGAGCTCAAGATCCTCATCGAGCCCATGGCCCGCACCGGCGGCGAGCCGCTCGGCTCGATGGGCACCGACACGCCCATCGCCGTGCTGTCGTCGCGGCCCCGGCTGCTGTTCGACTACTTCACCCAGCTGTTCGCCCAGGTCACCAACCCGCCGCTCGACGCCATCCGCGAGGAGCTGGTCACCTCGCTCGGCGGCACGATCGGCCCCGAGGGCAACCTGCTCGCACCCGGCGCCGCTGTCGTGTCGCCAGATCCACCTGTCCCGCCCGATCATCGACAACGACGAGCTGGCCAAGCTGGCCGAGATCGACACCTACGACGGCATGGACGACTTCCGCTGCCACCACCCTGACCTGCCTGTTCGAGGTGACCGCCGGCGGCGCCGGCCTGCGCGCCGGCCCTCGACGAGCTGCGCCGCCACGCCAGCCAGGCCATCGAGGCCGGCGCCAACATCCTCATCCTGTCCGATCGCAACTCGACCGCGAGCCTGGCGCCGATCCCGTCGTTGCTGGCGATCGCCGCCGTGCACCACCACCTGATCCGCGAGAAGACCCGCACCCGGGTCGGCCTGGTCGTCGAGTGCGGTGACGCCCGCGAGGTGCACCACATGGCGCTGCTGGTCGGCTACGGCGCCGCCGCCATCAACCCGTACCTGGCCTTCGAGACCATCGAGGACCTCATCGCCGAGGGCCTGACCGAGATCACCGACCCGGTCAAGGCCGTGCGCAACTACATCAAGGCCTGCGGCAAGGGCGTGCTCAAGGTCATGTCCAAGATGGGCATCTCGACGGTGGCGTCCTACACCGGCGCCCAGATCTTCGAGGCCATCGGCCTGTCCCAGGACCTCGTCGACGAGTTCTTCACCGGCACCGTCAGCCGGCTCGGCGGCGTCGGCCTCGACGAGCTCGCCCGAGAGGTCGCCGAGCGCCACGCGCTCGCCTACCCGCCGCGCCCCGAGGAGCGCGCCCACCGCCAGCTCGAGGTCGGCGGCGAGTACCAGTGGCGCCGCGAGGGCGAGTACCACCTGTTCAACCCCGACACCGTCTTCAAGCTCCAGCACGCCACCCGGGCCGAAGCGCTACGAGATCTTCAAGGAGTACACCCAGCGCCGTCGACGACCAGAGCCGCGAGCTGGCCACCCTGCGGGGGCTGTTCCGGTTCCGCACCGGCGAGCGCCCGCCGGTGCCGATCGACGAGGTCGAGCCGGTCAGCGAGATCGTCAAGCGGTTCGCGACCGGCGCCATGTCCTACGGCTCGATCTCGGCCGAGGCCCACGAGACGCTGGCCATCGCCATGAACCGCATCGGCGGCAAGTCCAACACCGGCGAGGGCGGCGAGGACGCCCGACCGCTTCGTGCCCGACGACAACGGCGACCTGCGCCGCAGCGCGATCAAGCAGGTGGCCTCGGGCCGCTTCGGCGTCACCAGCGAGTACCTGGTCAACGCCGACGACCTCCAGATCAAGATGGCCCAGGGGGCCAAGCCCGGCGAGGGCGGCCAGCTGCCGGGCCACAAGGTGTACCCGTGGATCGCCAAGACCCGGCACTCGACGCCCGGGGTCGGGCTCATCAGCCCGCCGCCGCACCACGACATCTACTCGATCGAGGACCTGGCCCAGCTCATCCACGACCTCAAGAACGCCAACCCGCCGGCGCGGGTGCACGTGAAGCTGGTGGCCGAGGTCGGGGTCGGCACGGTGGCCGCCGGCGTGTCCAAGGCCCACGCCGACGTGGTGCTCATCTCGGGCCACGACGGCGGCACCGGGGCCTCGCCGCTGACCTCGCTCAAGCACGCCGGCGCGCCGTGGGAGCTCGGCCTGGCCGAGACCCAGCAGACGCTGCTGCTCAACGGGCTGCGCGACCGCATCGTCGTGCAGGTCGACGGCCAGCTCAAGACCGGCCGCGACGTGGTGATCGCCGCCCTGCTCGGCGCCGAGGAGTTCGGCTTCGCCACCGCCCCGCTGGTGGTGTCGGGCTGCGTGATGATGCGCGTCTGCCACCTCGACACCTGCCCGGTCGGCGTGGCCACCCAGAACCCCGAGCTGCGCAAGCGCTTCAGCGGCAAGCCCGAGTTCGTCGTCACCTTCTTCGAGTACATCGCCGAGGAGGTGCGCGAGCTGCTGGCCGAGCTCGGCTTTCGCACCCTGGCCGAGGCCATCGGCCAGGTCGAGCCGCTCGACGTCGCCGAGGCGGTCGACCACTGGAAGGCGTCCGGGCTCGACCTGACGCCGATCCTGCACCAGCCGGCGCTGCCCGCCGGCACCCACCTGCACCAGGTCGTCGGGCAGGACCACGGTCTGGATCGGGCCCTCGACCGGTCCCTCATCGAGCAGTGCCAGCGCCGCCCTCGAGCGGGGCGAGCGAGTCGAGATCTCGCTCGCCCATCGCCAACGTCAACCGCACGGTCGGCACCATGCTCGGCTCCGAGCTGACCCGCCGCCACGGCGGCGACGGGCTGCCCGACGACACCATCACCATCTCCTTCACCGGCTCGGCCGGCCAGAGCTTCGGCGCCTTCCTGCCCCGCGGCATCACGCTGCGCCTCGAAGGCGACGCCAACGACTACGTCGGCAAGGGCCTGTCCGGCGGGCCGACTCGTCCTGCGGCCCCCGCCGGCGTCGACCGTTCGTGGCCGAGGAGAACATCATCGCCGGCAACGTCATCCTCTACGGCGCCACCAGCGGCGAGGTGTTCCTGCGCGGCGTCGTCGGCGAGCGCTTCGCGTGCGCAACTCGGGCGCCGTCGCCGTCGTCGAGGGCGTCGGCGACCACGGCTGCGAGTACATGACCGGTGGCCGGGTCGTCGTGCTCGGCGCGACCGGTCGCAACTTCGGCGCCGGCATGTCCGGCGGCATCGCCTACGTCTACGACACCGACGGCTCGACCTTCAGCGGCGCGTCAACCCCGAGATGGTCGACCTCGAGCCGCTCGGCGACGACGACGCGAGCTGGCTGCGCGACCGCATCGAGCGCCACCTGGCCGAGACCGACTCGGCCGTGGCCCGCCGTCTGCTCGACGACTGGACCGAATCGCTGGCCCGGTTCGTGCAAGGTCATGCCCCGCGACTACAAGCGGGTGCTCGAGGCCCAGCGCCAGCGCCGAGGCCGACGGCAGCGACCCGATGGAAGCGATCATGGCAAGCGCGCGACGGAGCCTGACGATGAGCCTCGTGGGCGACAGGACCGATGAGACGTGGGTGACCCACGACCGGGTTCCTGAAGCACGGACGAGAGCTGCCGCGGCGGCGCGCCGTGCCGGTGCGGCTGAAGGACTGGCGCGAGGTCTACGAGCCGTTCCCGATCGAGCACACCCGCACCCAGGCCAGCCGGTGCATGGACTGCGGCATCCCGTTCTGCAACAACGGCTGCCCGCTCGGCAACCTCATCCCCGACTGGAACGACCTCGTCTACCGGGACCACTGGCGCGAGGCCATCGACCGGCTGCACGCCACCAACAACTTCCCCGAGTTCACCGGGCGGCTGTGCCCGGCGCCGTGCGAGGCGGCCTGCGTGCTCGGCATCAACGCCGACCCGGTCACCATCAAGCAGGTCGAGGTCGAGATCATCGACCGGGCCTTGTCCGAGGGCTGGGTCGCGCCGCGTGCGCCCGAGCGTGCGCACCGGCAAGCGGGTGGCGGTCATCGGCTCGGGCCCGGCCGGCCTGGCCGCCGCCCAGCAGCTGACCCGGGCCGGGCACACCGTGGTGGTGTTCGAGCGGGCCGACCGCCTCGGCGGGCCTGCTGCGCTACGGCATCCCCG
The DNA here is from genome assembly GCA_963734965.1 of uncultured Microthrixaceae bacterium. Taxonomy (GTDB): domain Bacteria; phylum Actinomycetota; class Acidimicrobiia; order Acidimicrobiales; family Acidimicrobilacustridaceae; genus UBA4742. Next base: position 1,815,391 of record CAVTJK010000003.1, read on the forward strand.
AGTTCAAGATGGAGAAGCGCCACCTCGACCGTCGCCTCGACCAGATGCGGGCCGAGGGCACCGAGTTCCGGACCTCGACCGACGTCGGCGTCGACATCACGACCGACGAGCTGCGCGACAACTTCGACGCCATCGTCCTGGCCGGCGGCTCCACCGTGGCCCGCGACCTGCCGATCCCCGGCCGCGAGCTCGAGCGGCATCCACCAGGCCATGGAGTTCCTGCCGCTGGCCAACCGGGTGCAGCAGGGCGACCTCGAGGCCTCGCCGCATCAGCGCGTCAGGCAAGCGGGTGGTGATCATCGGCGGCGGCGACACCGGCGCCGACTGCCTGGGCACGGCCCATCGCCAGGGCGCGGCGTCGGTCCACCAGTTCGAGATCATGCCGCGCCCGCCCGACGAGCGGGCCGAGTCGACGCCGTGGCCGCTGTGGCCGCTGATGCTGCGGACCTCGTCGGCCCACGAGGAGGGCGGTGAGCGCGTGTACTCGGTCACCACGACCGAGTTCGTGGGCGACGACGACGGCGGCGTGGCCCGGCTCCAGGGCCACGAGGTCGAGAGCGTGATGGTCGACGGTCGGCCGACGTTCGAACGGGTCGAGGGCACGGACTTCGAGCTGCCGTGCGAGCTGGTGCTGCTGGCCATGGGCTTCACCGGTCCCGAGCCGGCGGGGCTGCTGGCCGAGCTCGGCGTCGAGCTCAACGACCGGGGCAACGTGGCCCGCGACGACCGCTGGGCCACCAACGTGGCCGACGTGTTCGTGTGCGGCGACATGGGACGGGGCCAGAGCCTGATCGTGTGGGCCATCGCCGAGGGCCGGTCGGCGCGGCCGCCGTCGACCGCCACCTCATGGGCGACACCCTCCTGCCGGCGCCGCTCGTCGCCGTGACGCGAAGAGGCCCCGGCCGGAGCCGGGGCCGCGTTCGCTCGAACGAGACGATCAGGCGGAGACGGGCTCGCCGTTGAGGGTGCGGTAGGCGTAGGCCACCGCGATCTGGGTCACGCCCACGGCCAGCCCGCAGGTGACCACGTTCAGGATCACGACGATGAAGGCGAACAGCACCACCATGCCGAAGTTGTCCTTGACCAGGTTGAAGCTCGACCCGATCGAGGCGGTCGGCCCCTCGTCCTTGTCGAGCACGTAGTACCCGTAGAAGAGGGTGAAGAGGGCGACGACCAGGGCACCGATGCAGCAGAAGAAGAAACCGACGAACACGAGGGCGGCGACGAGGATCGAGGCCAGGGCGAAGGGCCCGAGGTGGTCGGTGTCGAACAGCATGCTCGCCTCGGGGGCTTCGCCTCGAGTGATGGCCAGGCCCACCCGGATCAGGCCTGCTTGCAGCAGGAACGTGAGGAAGAACCCCACGGCGAGGAAGATGAAGTAGAGGAAGAAGAAGATGAAGAAGCTGTCGACCGTGGCCAGGATCACCCGGCTGACGACGTTGAACACGATCTCGACGGCGAAGATGATCAGGACGATGACGATGATCGTGCCGATGTACTGGACGAACTTGTTCCAGCCGTAGCCGAGCGCGGCGCCCAGATCGAGCGTCGGCGCCCCACCGCCGCCGGTCACGCCGCCGCCGCCGACCGCGCCGCCCCCGCCGCCTGCGGCACCGCCGTCGGCCGGGGGCTGGTAGCCGGGAGCCTGCTCAGGTGGGTACCACTTGCCGTCGGACGCCTGCCACCAGCCTGGTCCCTGCGAAGTGTCGCTCACCAGCTGCCTCCCTCTCCTCGGACGAATCGCCGACACCTTAGCGATCCGGGGCGAGCCAAGCCGGGATCGTCGACACAACACGACGACATCTCGCGGCATAGGCCATCTGGACCGTCATGCGTGACCGACCGGCGCGGGATCACTAGCGTGGCTTGGAGCGGAGGTATGACGACGGTGAAATTCGTGAGTCGAGATCTCAAGAACCACCCTCGGCGGTCGATGGAACCAGGACTCTGCGGGGGCTTTTTCGCCACCCACAGCCCGAGCAAGGGGCGAAGCGACGTGTCGTATCCACAGACCCGAGGCCAGTGATGCTCAAGAACATGAAGGTCGGAACCAAGCTCATCGCGGTGCTCGTCGCACCCGTGCTCGTTCTGCTCATCCTGGGGTATGTCGGAGTCAGCCAACGCCTCTCGACGTCGAAGAACGCCCAGCGCACCGAACAGCTCGCCCAGATGGCCGCCGTGAACGCCACGCTGGCCAACGCCCTCCAGCACGAAGGGGTCCTCTCCGCCGCCTACATGGGCAGTGTCGGCACGCAGTGGAAGCCCGAGCTCGATGCGGCCCGCAAGCGCACCGACGTCGCCATCGCCAGCTACACGACGACGCTGGCCAAGGTCAACCCGGCCAAGGACTCGGCCGACCTCACCACCACCAGCAGCGCGGTGCGCGACGCCATCACCAACCTGAGGGTCCAGCGCTCGTCGGTCGACGGCCTCGAGACGCCGGCGCCGACCGCCATCTCCCAGTACGACACCGCCTCGCAGGCCCTCGCCCAGTTCGACACGGCCATCGCCCACGCAACCGACGACCCCACCCTGTCGCGTGGCCTCACCACCTTCGCCAACCTCAACTCGTTCAAGCAGTCGACCGCCGACCAGTCCTCGATCTCGGTCGCCCTCGCCACCATCCAGCAGTTCCCGAAGCAGTGGCCGTCGACCGGCCAGGCGGCCGTGCCCTGCGACGTGGTCAACGGGGACTGCCTGGTCTTCAACCAGCTGACTCAGGCCCAGACGACCGCCGGCAACGACCTCGGCGTCTACAACGACTCGGCCACCGCCGACCAGAAGCAGCTGCAGCGCACCGCCGCGGGCCGGCCGGCGAGCACCAACATGGGCGAGTACGAGAAGCAGATCTTCGAGACCGTCGTCAACGCCTATCCGGCCGCCTCCGAATCGGGCGCCGCCGCCTCGCAGGTGCTCAACGCCACCAACAGCGTCGCCACCGTGCCGAGCGGAAGCGGACCCAACCTCACGCCATGGTCCCCCAAGGTGACCCTCACCGCGGCGCACACCTTCCTGGCCATCAAGTCGGCCGACATCGTCGCCGCCGCCACCGGCCAGCTCGACGACCTCAAGGCCACCGAGAACGTCATCATCGGTCAGGTGGCCTCGCAGGCCCAGCACCTGCGTGACCAGGCCCAACAGGAAGCCACCCTGTTCGTCATCGGTGCCTTCGGCGCCATCGCCATCGCCCTGCTCATCGCCTTCTACGTCGCCCGAGCCGTGACGGTGCCCCTCAAGAAGCTCACCAGCGCCGCCTACACGCTGTCCACCGACAAGCTGCCCGGCCTGGTCGAGCGACTGCGGAACCCCGACGAGAACGTCGGCACGCTGAGCGAGGCGTTGCAACCGATCGACATCCACTCCAAGGACGAGATCGGCCAGCTGGCCGACGCCTTCAACTCGATCCAGCACGTGACGATCGAGGTGGCCGAGGAGCAGGGCGCCCTGCTGCGCAAGGGCATCGGCGACATCTTCATCAACTTGGCCCGCCGCAACCAGACCCTGCTCGACCGCCAGATCGAGTTCATCGACCAGCTCGAGGCCAACGAGGAAGACCCCGACCAGCTCGACAACCTGTTCAAGCTCGACCACCTGGCGACCCGCATGCGCCGCAACGCCGAGTCGCTGCTGGTGCTCGCCGGCGCCGAGCCGCCCCGACGCCGGGGCCGTCCCGTGGCCCTGGCCGACGTGGTCCGCGTGGCCATCGGCGAGGTCGAGGACTTCGCCCGCATCTCGCTGCTGGCCCTCGACGAGGTCACTGTCGGCGGCAACGTCGCGGTCGACCTCGCCCATCTGCTCTCCGAGCTGATGGAGAACGCCACCCACTTCTCGCCGCCCGACACCACCGTCGAGATCGTCGGCCACCAGTCCAACGAGGGCTACACCCTCTCGGTCAGCGATCAGGGCATCGGCATGAGCGCCGATCAGCTCAACGAGGCCAACCAGCAGCTGGCCCGCCCGCCGCTCGTCGGCCTGGCGCTGAGCCGTTCGCTCGGCTTCATCGTCATCGGCCGTCTGGCCGCCCGGTTCGGCGTCGTCGTGAAGCTGACCTCGTCGCCTTCGGGCGGGGTCACGGCGCTGGTCCTGCTGCCCGGCGATCTCGTCACCATCGACGGCGAGCCCATGGTCGCCGCGCCCGAGGCCGACCTCCCGGCGCCTCCGGTCGCCGAGGCCGCCGTGGTGGCCGAGGAGCTGGCACCCTACGAACCTGCGCCCTACGCCGAGCCCGAAGCCGACGTCATCCTCATCGACGAGGCGACCGACGCCGAGATCGTGGCCGATGGCCAGGCCGGACGCGAGCGCGAGCTCGACGACTTCGAGGCCGAGGTCCGCGACCTGCATCCCGACGACGCCGCCCCCGTCGCCGACGCGGCGGTCGAGGTGGACGACAGCGAGGCCGGTCTGCTCGACGAGCTGGTCGAGGAGCCGACGAGCTACCTCGACGCCGTCCCCGAGGGCGACGAGTTCGAACGCGGCCTGCAGTCGCTGGTCAGCGACGAGCTCGCACCCGGGCCGGTCGAAGGCGCTCCCGGTCAGCTCCCCACCGAGCCCGCCGGCGACGGCCTGTCCGACACCGACAGCGTCCCCGGAGCCTTCGGCACGCCGAGCACCCTCGACGAGCCCCCGGCCCCGGCCCCGGCGGTCGAGGTCCAGGGTCCCGAAGCCACCCCCGACGAGGCCCCGCTGGTCAGCGCCTCGGCGACCACGCTCGACGCCCCTCCTGAGGCCAAGCCGGCCGACGCCCCCCTCACGGCGGCGGGTCTGGTCAAGCGCACGCCCAAGAAGCGCGACGAGGATGCCAGCGGCGGCGGTATGCCCATCATGGCCACCCGAGCGTCCAACAGCAGCCAACGCTCACCTGAAGAAGTGCGCAAGATGCTCTCTCGCTACCGCTCGGGCCTCAATAAAGGCCGGGGCGGGGCCGATGGTTCCAATACCGATACGACTGATTCGTAGCCCCCGGAGGACAGGATTACACCCATGGAACTCAGCTCCGAAGCCAGGAATCTCAACTGGCTGGTGCAGAACTTCGCCGAGCGCGTGCCCGGCGTCAATGAGGCGGTCGTCGTATCATCCGATGGACTTCCCATCGCTACGTCCTCTGGTCTCGACCGAGATGCCGCCGATCGGTTCGCCGCCGTGTCGTCGGGTCTGATCGGTCTGGCCTACGGTGCAGCGGGCCGCTTCGGCGGGGGAGCGGTCAACGAGGTCATCATCGAAATGGAGAACGCCTTCCTCTTCGTGACTGGCATCAGTGATGGGTCCTGTCTGGCCTGTGTCGCCAACGCCGAGTGCGATGTCGGCCTGGTCGGCTACGAGATGGCAGTGCTGGTCGAGAAGGCCGGCGCTGTCCTGACGCCCGAGATCAGGGCAGAACTGCAGAGCGCACTACCGCGATGAGCACGATCGACGACGAGCCCGAAGAGGGTGGCCCCGCATTTCGCGTACGTTCGTACGTGATCACGCAGGGTCGAACGCGCTCGTCTGTCGATCTCCCGCTCGAGACCCTGGTTCGGGTCACCCCCCAGGGCGTGTCGGCCACCCCTCGACTCGCTCTCGAACGCAAGAAGATCGTTGCGCTGTGCAACGCGCCGATCTCGATCGCTGAGATCTCCGCTCACCTGAAGATTCCCCTCGGAGTCGCCCGGGTCCTCGTCGGGGACATGGCCGAGCAGGGTCTGCTCGCCAGCTACCAACCACAACATGCCAAGACGGGCGAACGCCCGGACCTCAAACTGCTCGAAAGGGTGCTCGATGGCATTCAAGCGCTCTGAGGCCCCGGCCTCAGCCGAATCCGTTCCGGACGAAGAGGGTGTCCCCCTCCCGGTCAAGATCATCGTGGCCGGTGGCTTCGCGGTGGGCAAGACCACCTTCGTGGGCTCCATCTCCGAGATCGCTCCGCTGACGACCGAGGCGGCCATGACCAAGATCGCCGAGGGGATCGACGAGACCGGGGGCACCAACACCGGCAAGACGTCGACGACGGTGGCCATGGACTTCGGCCGCATCACGCTCGGCTCGGACCTGATCCTCTACCTGTTCGGCACGCCCGGTCAGGACCGCTTCAAGTTCATGTGGGACGACCTCGTCCGCGGCGCCATCGGTGCGGTCGTGCTCGTCGACACCAGCCGCCTGGCCGACTGCTTCCCGGCCGTCGACTACATGGAGACCCAGGGCGTGCCCTTCATCGTGGCCGTCAACCTGTTCCACGGCAAGCAGCAGCACGCCCTCGAGGACGTGCGCGAAGCGCTGGCCGTCCCCGATGACGTGCCCATGATCACGACCGACGCCCGGGACCGGGCGGCGACCAAGATCGCGCTGCTCGAGCTCGTGCAGCACGCCCTCGTGCGCGCCTCGGCCGCCGCCGGCTGACTCAGCCCGGCTCGGGCAGGCGTCCCTCCTCGGCCGCCGCGATCGCCGGTCGGACCCGGCGCAGGTAGTAGATCGAGATGATCAGCCCACCGATGACGGTGAGGAACCCGAACAGGACGATGGCGATCCACTTCGTCTGATCGCGTTCGGCCAGCGACCACGCCCACGACGGGCGGCGGGCGGCGTCGAGCAGGGCCCACATCGAGATGGCCAGCGGCACGCACAAGACGGCCAGGACGACGATCGTCCAGAGCACGTGCGCGAGGCCACCCATCTCGCGAAGCTACCCACTCGGTCCCGTTAGGCTCCGGGATCGTGACCGATCTCGACTCGACCCTGGCCCGCAAGATGCACCGGACGCTCGAGCCCTACCACGGGTTCGTCTACTTCGCGGCCGAGCCCGCCGCCGCCTATGCCGAGCTCGGCATCGACGACCGGCAGATGGGCTACTTCGCCTCGCGGCCGCGCCCATGGGTGCGGTCCCGGCCGACGTCGTCATCGCCACCTTCTTCAACTTCTCGCCCGACCTGGTGCGCCGGGCCATCCCCGAGGCCTGGACACGCGCCACGCCGGCCGAGGTGCTCGTCGCTCGCCATGCCGGCATCGACGCCGCCCTCCGGCGCGTGCTCGGCGACGACCTCGACACGGACGCGACGGTCGAGGCGGCCGAGCTGGCCCGCACCGCGGCCGAAGGCTGCTACCCCGAGGGCCGGCCGCTCTACGCCGGCCACCGATCCCTCGACTGGCCCGACGCGCCCCACATGGTCCTCTGGCACGCCATCACGCTGCTCCGCGAGTTCCGGGGCGACGGCCACATCGCCTGCCTGGTGACCGACGGTGTGTCGGGATGCGAAGCGCTGGTGCTGCACGGAGCCATGGGCGAGGTGCCGGCCGGCATCCTCCAGGCCAGCCGGGCCCGCACCGACGACGAGTGGCAGGCCACGATCGAGGGGCTGCGCCGACGGGGCTGGCTCGACGCCGAGGGCGAGCTCACCGACGAGGGTCGAGCGCATCGAACCGACGTGGAGGACCGCACGGACGCGCTGGCCATGGCGCCGTGGCAGCGGCTGGGCGAGGACGGGTGCGACCGGCTGCGCCAGCTGGTGCGCCCGTTCAGCAAGGCCATCGTCTCGTCGGGCGCGTTCGGCCGATGACCTACACGATCCCGGGCGCCAGCCAACGCCTCGTCGATCTCGGTGACGTCACGCTGTCCGTGCACGAGGCCGGCCCGACCGATGGCCGTGGACCGGCGGTGGTGTTCAGCCACGGCTTCCCCGAGCTGGCCTACTCGTGGAAGAACCAGCTGCCGGCGCTGGCCGAGGCCGGCATCCGGGCCATCGCGCCCGATCAGCGCGGCTACGGCGCCAGCTCGAAGCCGAGCGAGGTCACCGACTACGACATCTTCCACCTGACCGGCGACCTGGTGGCCCTGCTCGACGCCCTCGACATCGACCAGGCCGTCTTCGTCGGCCACGACTGGGGCGGCTTCGTCGTCTGGCAGATGCCGCTGCTGCACCGCGACCGCGTCGCGGGCGTGGTCGGCCTGAACACCCCGTACACCCCGCGCTTCCCGATGCGACCGACCGATCTGTTCCGCATGGTCGGCGGTGAGAGCAACTACATCGTCGAGTTCCAGGCACCGGGCGTCGTCGACGAGATCCTGACGCGCGACGTCTCCGGCCTGTTCGACGCCCTGTTGCGCTCGGCCGTCGATCCGGCCCAGATCGCCGAGTTGGCCGCCTCGACCGAGACGACCGGCACGACCTTCGAACGGGTCATCGCCGGACCACGCCTGGGCGAACCCCTGCTCACGCCCGAGCAGATGGCGGTCTACGTCGACACGTTCACCGACACGGGGTTCACCGGCGGGATCAACTGGTATCGCAACTTCGACCGCAACTGGGAGATGACGCCCGAGCAGGACGGCCTGCACATCGACGGGCTGCCGACGATGATGATCACCGCCGAGTGGGATCCGGTGCTCACACCGGCGCTGGCCCAGTCGATGCCCGACATGATCTCGGACCTCGAGATGCACCAGCTGGCCCGATGCGGGCACTGGACCCCACTGGAGCGAGGCGACGACGTGAGCCGGCTGTTGATCGACTGGCTCGGTCGCCGCTTCGGTTGACCTAGGCGGCGACCGCGACCGGCGCCGGGTCCTCGAGGGCGAGCTCGAGGACCTGACGCACGTCGGCCACCGGGTGGATGTTCAACCCCTCGCGGATGGCGTCGGGCAGATCGTCCAGGTCGGGTTCGTTGCGGGCGGGGATGATGACGTCGGTGATGCCGGCGCGGTGGGCCGCCAGCAGCTTCTGCTTGACGCCACCGATCGGCAGCACCTTGCCCTGCAGCGTGACCTCGCCGGTCATGGCCACTGAGGGCTTGACGGCGCGACCGCTGAGCAGGCTGGCCAGAGCCGTCGTCATGGTGACGCCGGCCGAGGGACCGTCCTTGGGGATGGCGCCAGCCGGGAAGTGGACGTGGATCCGTCGCTCGAGCGCGGCGGCGTCGATCCCGAGCGCCTCGCGGTTGGCCCTGATGAACGACAGGGCGATCTCGCCCGACTCGGTCATGACCTCGCCGAGTTGGCCGGTCAGCTTGAGGCTGGCCTCGCCGTCCATGGATGTGGCCTCGACGATGAGGACATCGCCTCCGGCTCCGGTGACGGCCAGGCCGTTCACCACGCCGGGCGTGGCGGTCTGGTTGGCCTCGTCGCGGGTGAACCGCGGGCGACCGAGCCCGTCGCGAACCTTGGCGACGTCGAGGGTGACCACGCGGGTCGCCTCGTCGTCGTCGACCGATGCGATCTCGGTGGCCGCCTTGCGCAGCAGCTTGCCCAGCTGGCGCTCGAGGCCGCGAACTCCGGCCTCACGCGTGTAGTCCGAGACCAGTGCGGCGAGCGCCTCGTCGGTCACCGACACCTCGTCGGGGCCGAGTCCGTTGCGCTCGAGCTGGCGGGCCAGCAGGTGCTGGCGGGCGATGGCCACCTTCTCCTCGTCGGTGTAGCCGTCCAGCGTGATGATCTCCATCCGGTCGAGCAGCGGCCCGGGGATGGTGTCGAGCACGTTGGCGGTGGCGATGAACAGCACCCCCGACAGGTCGAGGTCGACCTCGAGGTAGTGATCGCGGAACGAGTGGTTCTGGGCGGGATCGAGCACCTCGAGCAGCGCGGAGGAGGGGTCGCCTCGCCAGTCGTTGCCGACCTTGTCGATCTCGTCGAGCAGGAAGACCGGGTTCATCGTCCCGGCCTCGACCATGGCCCGAGCGATCCGCCCCGGCTGGGCGCCGACGTAGGTGCGGCGATGACCGCGGATCTCGGCCTCGTCGCGGATGCCACCCAGTGCGACCCGGACGAACTTGCGGCCGAGGGCGCGGGCGACCGACTCGCCGAGCGAGGTCTTGCCGACTCCTGGGGGACCGACCAGGACCAGGATGGAACCACGGTCCTCGAGGGTGACGTTGCGCTCGATGCGCAGCTTGCGCACGGCGAGGTCCTCGACGATGCGGTCCTTGACCTCGTCGAGGCCGGTGTGATCGGCGTCGAGCACGGCGCGGGCGTCGACCAGATCGAGGTGATCGGGCGAACGCACTCCCCATGGGAGCTCGATCACGGTGTCGAGCCAGGTGCGGATCCACCCGTGCTCGGCCGCTTGGGGACTGGTGCGCTCGAGACGGCCCAGCTCACGCTCGACCGCGACCATGACGTCGTCGGGCAGCTCGCGACCCTGCAGCTTCTCGCGATACTCCGCGACCAGGTCCTCTTCGCCGGTCTCGTCGCCCAGCTCCTTGCGGATGGCGGCGAGCTGCTGGCGCAGGAGGAACTCGCGCTGGTTCTTCTCCATGCCTTCGGTCACGTCGTTGCGGATGCGATCGGCCACCTCGGCTTCGGCCAGGAACTCCTTGACCCACGCCGTCACCTTCTCGAGGCGGGCGTCGACATCGGTGGCCTCGAGCAGCTCGATCTTGCGCTCGACCGAGAGGTCAGGCCACCAACCAGCCGTGTCGGCCAGGGCACCGGGCGACTCGACGTCGCGCAGCATGGCGCTCATGCGCCGACCGCCCAGCCGTTCGAGCAGGACTCCGGCCGCGGCGCGGTACTCCCGAGCCAGTTCCTCGGTGTGCTCGCTGGGGTCAGGCTCGTCGACCAGTTCGGCCTGCACCCACAGGGCGTCGCCCGTGCCGACCACGCCCTGGCCCACGAGGGCCCGACGCTCGGCCCGCACGACCAGGGCGGGGCTGCCGTTGGGGAGCTGCCCGCGGTCCTCGATCGAGGCCACGGCCCCGACGCGGGCGTAGCGCCCGTCGACCTGGGGCACGAGCAGGAGCCGGTCCTCGCCGGCGGCGGCCGCCGCAGCGGCGGCCTCGTCGGTCTCGAGGGCGATGGTCACGACCATCTGGGGGAGCACCACACCCTGGGTCAGGGGCAGCACCGGTAGGGTCAACGTGGTCAGATCAGGCATCGGATCTCCCAGGCGGGCAGGGATGGGGGGACAGCTCGGTACAGGTGATTACAGAATTACAGGTGACATAACCTAGTCCCGGCACCAGCTATTCCCACCCCCTACGATGCCCGGATGACCGTCCGCGTGGGCTTCCTGGGGGGCGGGTTCATCGCCCACTACCACGGCCGCATGCTGCACACCTCCGGGGTCGATGCCAGCCTCGCCGTGGTCCACGATCCGGACCGGGCCAAGGCCGAGCGGTTCGCGGAGGCCAGCGGGGCCCGGGTGGCGGCCACGGAGGCCGAGGTCTGGGAGTCGGTCGACGCCGTCTACGTGTGCACCTGGACGGCCGAGCACCCCCGGTTGGTGGCCGAAGCGGCGCGACGCGGCCTGGCCGTCTTCTGCGAGAAGCCCCTGGCCATCGACCTGGCCGGGGCCACCGAGATGGTCGCCGCCGTGGGCCAGGCCGGGGTCGTCAACCAGGTGGGCCTGGTGCTGCGGGACTCGCCCGCCTTCCTCATGCTGCGAGACCTGGTCGGGCGCGGCGACGCCGGGCGGGTGATGAGCGTGGTGTTCCGCAACGATCAGTTCATCCCCATCCAGGGCCACTACGCGTCGGACTGGCGAGCCGATCCGGCCAAGGCCGGCTCAGGGGCGCTGCTCGAGCACTCGATCCACGATCTCGACATCCTCGAGTGGTTGCTCGGACCCATCACCGCCGTCAGCGCCATGTCGGCCGAGTTCCACGAGCTGGCCGGCATCGAAGACGTCGCCGCCGCGACGCTGCGATTCGAGTCAGGCGCCCTCGGGTCGCTGGTGTCGATCTGGCACGACCTGCTCGAGCGGCCGAGCCTGCGCCGCATCGAGGTCTTCTGCGAGCGGGGCTACTTCTGGCTCGACAACGACAACGACGGACCGGTCCATTGGTCGCGACCCGGGGGCGACGAGGGCCAGCTCGGCGGCACCGAGCTCGTCGACGCGCTGTCGGCCGGTCCGACGCCGAGCCGCAACCCGGACCGCGCCTTCATCGAGGCGGTGGCCGAGGGACGACCGGCGACCCCTGATTTCGCCGATGCGCTGCGAGCCCACCTGGTGGCCGACGCGCTCTACCGATCGGCGGCGGGCGGCACCATGGTCCCCGTCCCCGGCGGCGATTGACCGGCGCAGTCGATCACGATCTTGCCGGTCGTGGCCCGACGGGTCAGATCGGTCAGGGCTCGGACGGCGTCGGCCAAGGGCCGGACCTCGCTGACCAGCGGCTCGATGAGGCCCGCCTCGAAGAGCCGCACCAGATCCACGTGGGCGGCGCGCACGAGCTCGGGCCGGCGCCGCCGGTAGAGGCTCCAGTGCAGTCCCACGACGCTGTAGTTCTTGACCAGGAGGTGGTTGGTCGGTGCGTCGGCGATGTCACCGCCGGCGAAGCCCACGATGACGATCCGTCCTTCGAACGCGATGCAGCGCCGCGACCGGTGGAACGTCTCACCGCCGACCGAGTCGTAGATGACATCCGCGCCTCGCCCCTCGGTCAGCTCGTTGGTCACGGCGACGAAGTCGTCGGCGCGGTAGTCGATGGCGACCTCGGCCCCGAGCTCGAGACAGCGCGCCACCTTGTCCGGTCCGCCGGCGGTGGCGATGACGCGGGCGCCCCGAGCGCGGGCGAGCTGGATGGCGGCGGAGCCGACCCCGCCGGCCCCCGCGTGCACCAGGACCGTCTCGGAGGGTTCGAGGCGGGCGCGGTGGTAGAGCCCGAACCAACCGGTCTGGTAGGTCACCCCGAGGGTGGCGGCGGTGACGTCGTCGATCGTGTCGGGAAGGGGATGGACGTCGGTGGGTTCGGCCGCCGCCATCTGGGCCAGGCCGCCGTGGGGGAGGGCCGGGAAGGCCAGCACCCGCTGACCCTGGTCGAGCCCGGACGTCCCTGGATCGGCGATCCGGGCGCACACCTCGAGGCCGGGCGTGAACGGCCGCGGGGGCTTGTCCTGGTAGGTCCCCTGGCACAGCAGCGAGTCGGCGAAGTTCAACGCGCAGGTGCTCACCGTGAGCAGCACGCCGCGACCGTCGGCGACGAGGTCAGGGACCTCCTCGAGCGAGAGCACCTCGGCCGGCTCGCCGAGGTCGTGGACCTGCCAGGCCCGCATCCGGCTCAGCGAGACGCCGCGTCGAAGCGGTCGAGCACGACCACGGGGGCGGCCAGGTCGTCGGCGGGCCGGCTGGGTGGCTGCCACTCCTGACCCGTGGCCCGCCCCAGCAGCTCGGTGATGACATAGGGCGGCTGGGGGTGGCTGAACAGGTAGCCCTGAGCCAGGTCGCAGCTGAGGTCACGCAGCCGCTGCACCTGGACGTCCTCCTCGACGCCCTCGGCCACCGTGACCATGCCGAGGGCCTTGGCCATCCCGATGACGTGGGTGACGATGGTGGCGTCCTCCTCGGAGTGGCCCAGCCCGGCCACGAAGGACCGGTCGACGGTCAGCATGTCGAGACCGAGCCGGCGCAGGTGGCTCAGCGACGAGTAGCCGGTTCCGAAGTGGTCGAGGGCCAGCTTGACCCCGAGTCCGTGGGCTTCGGTCAGCGTCGCCGTGATGGCGTCGGGCTCGTGGCGCAGCACGCCCTCCGCGATCTCGAGGTACAGGCCGCTCGGATCGGTGCCGAAGCGGGCCAGGGTGTCACGGAGCTGGCTGACGAAGTTGGCCTGGCCCAGCTGACGCTCCGACACGTTGACCTTGATGCTCAGGGTGGGCCGATCGGGATAGGCGTCGTGCCACGCCTTGGCCTGGCGCGCCACCTCGTCGATCACCCAACGACCGATGGGCAGGATCAACCCCGTGTCCTCGAGTGCGCTCATGAACTCCTCGGGGCTCACCAGGCCGCGGACCGGCTCGTTCCAGCGCAGCAGCGCCTCGACGCCGACGAGCCGCTTGGTCCACAGCGACACGATGGGCTGGTAGTACAGCCGGAGCTCGCCCTTCTCGAGGGCGGCGCGCAGACGCCGCTCGGCCGTCGACGGCGTGACCCGGTCGCGCATGGCCCGGTCGTAGAGCACGACGCGCGTCGGGCTGTCCTGCTTGGCCTGGTTCAGCGCAGCATCGGCATCGTGGAGCACCTCGTCGGGACGGGTGCAACGCTCCTCGGTGATGGCGATCCCGATGTAGGCGGACACGGTGATCGTCCCCCCGTCGAGCTCGAACGGCGCCTGCAGAGCCGACAGGATGGCTTTGGCGATCCGTTCGGCCGATGTCGCCGTCGAGACGTCGGGGCAGAACAGCACGAACTGGTCCCCGCCGTAGCGCACGGCGCGGTCGTCGGGGCCCGCGACCTCGACAAGGCGGGCGGCCACGGCGGCGATCGTCTGGTCGCCGAGAGCCTGGCCGTAGGAGTGGTTGATCTCCTCGACGCCGTCGAGGTCCACGAACAGGACGGCGATGCGTCCGTTGTGGCGTCGGGTGTACTTCAACATCTGGTCGAAGCCATCACCCAGGAAGCGGCGGTTGGCCAGCCCCGTGAGGGCGTCGTGGTAGGCCAGTCGGTAGAGCGTGGCGCGCGTGTCCTTGGCGTCGCGGTAGCGCAGCGCGGCGTAGATGCCGGCGCCGATGGGGAAGAGCAGCAGGGCGCCGATCAGCCCGATGCGATCGCGCTCGGGCAGCCCGCTGGCCCAGTCGGTCAGCGCGCCCAAGGCGCCCGTGGTGAACAACAGGAGGGTGAAGACGGCGGCGAAGGCGAGGATCCAGCCCAGGTCTCGACCCGCCCCGGCGTCGCTGGTCTCGCCGGTTTGGCGACCCTGCTGCTGTTCGCGGTCGATGGTTCCGTTCACGGGTGATCCGATGGTTTGGGTGTCGCTCGCGGCACCCTATCCATCGGCGGATGGGCCGGCACGTTGAGCCCCCCAGTCATCGAGCGGCAGGGCGGCTTGGACGGCCTGGCCGCGCCGGAGGCGCATCTCGAGCACCAGCCGCTCGACATCCAGCCATCCGAGGGCACGAGGCTCACCCAGCCCGCGGTTGTAGGGCTGGTCGAACACCACCACCTCGTTGCCGGCCGCTCGCAGCTCGTCGACGTTGTGCGGGGCGTCCTCGACGTAGAGATCGGCCTCGACGGCGGGCTTGCGGCCGAGGAAGCAGAGGTCTCGATAGGGGATGCCGACGGCGTCGAGCCAGGCCACCGTGTCGGCGGCGGCGACGGCGTGGCCCCAGTTGGCGTAGAGCCGATGGGTGACGATGCGGATCCACACGCCGGCGTCGCTGAGGCGCCAGAGCACCTCGGCCGCATCCGGCACCATGGGCATGTCGCGGAACATCCGATGGACGAGGACACCGCGACGATGCAGCGCGTCGAAGTCCGAGTCGGTCAACCCCCACTCGTGGAAGTTCCACGACCGTTGCGGGCCCAAGGCCGCCGCGTCGATCCCCCGCTCGGCCGCGACGACCTGGGCGAAGGCGGCGCTGTGATCGGCGCAGACCCCGTCGAGATCGACCGCCAGCACGAACTCGCCGACGTCCATCAGCTGATGGACGCCCCGAGGAAGTCGAGGCCGGCGTCGAGGAATCCGAAGTCCTTCGGCGTCGCGAAGTGATCCACGTTGCGCAGCGACACGACCTTGGCGTCGCTCAGTCGCTCGGCCAGCGGATCGGCGGGACCGGCGAAGTCGCGGTCGCCGATCACGATCAGGACGGGGCAGGTGATGCGGGCCAGGCCTTCGTCGGTGATCGACGGCGCGCCTGGTCGGCGCAGGCAGGCGGCCAGCGCGACGGGGTCGTTGCCCGGCTCGGCGGCCTGACCGCGGAAGTACTGGGCCACCGGCGAGCCATCGCCGTCAGCCCCCGCCGCCGCGCCCTGCGTCGCGCTCTCGACGGCGTCGGCCAGCAGGTGGGCGGAGTCGTCTCGACGGAACAAGTTGGCGCCGACCCCGGCCACGACGAGGCGGTGGAACCGCTCGGGATGGGCCGAGGCCAACACGAGCAACGTCCTGGCCCCCATCGAGAAGCCGACGGCGTCGACCGGCTCGGACGGGAAGGACTCGAGGGCGATCTGCTCGAGCTGGTCGTAGGCCTCGGGCTCGTGCGGCTTGGCGGCATCGCCGTGACCGAGCAGATCGATGGGAACGACCTGGCGGCCGGCGTCGGCCAGCAGGTCCAGCCAACCGGTCTCGCCCCACGTGCGAGCGCTCGAGGTGGCAAACCCGTGGACGAGCACGACTGGAGGCGCAGAGGGTGCATCAGCCACGCCGTGACCTTAGTCAGCCGGTGGTGAGGCCACTACCCTCCGACCGTGAGCCCGACGCCGTCGACATCGATCGAGGTCGCGCCGGGCTGCGTGATCCCCATCGAGGAGATCACGATGCGCTTCGGACCGAGCGGGGGCCCGGGCGGCCAGCACGCCAACCGCTCGAACACGCGGGTCGAGCTGCGCTTCGACGTGGCCGGTTCTCCGTCGCTCACCGAGGCTCAGCGATCCCGGTTGGTCGACGAGATCGGCCGCGAGCTGCGGATCGTCGCCGACGACGAGAGATCCCAGACCCGCAACCGGGCCCTGGCCCTCGAACGGCTCGCCGAGCGACTCGGCCAGGCGCTGTACGTGCCGCCGCCGCGGCGGGCGACGAGGCCGAGCCGGGCGGCGCGCCAGCGCCGGCTCGACGACAAGCGCCGCCAGTCGACCCGCAAGCGCGATCGACAGACTCCTCAGGACTGAGGCTGGTCGGACTGGCGGTGTCGGCGAGCCATGGCCGGCCGCGAGTACCGGAAGATGCAGTACACGGCGCGGACGCCGTCCTTCCAGCCGATCTTCTTGCCCTCGTCGTAGGTCCGCCCGCTGTAGGAGATGCCGATCTCATAGACGCGCCAGCGGGCGGCGGCGACCTTGGCCGTGATCTCGGGCTCGATCCCGAACCGGTCCTCTTCGAGCTCGAAGCTCTCGAGCACCTCGCGCCGGAAGACCTTGTAGCACGTCTCCATGTCCGTGAGGTTCAGGTCGGTGACCATGTTCGACACGATGGTGAGCAGCTTGTTGCCGACCGAGTGCCAGAAGTACAGGACGCGGTGCGGGCGTCCGCCGAGGAATCGACTGCCGTAGACGACATCGGCCTTGTCGCTCAGCAACGGAGCGATGAGATCGCCGTACTCGCAGGGGTCATACTCCAGATCGGCGTCTTGGATCATCACGAACGCCGCCTTGGCCTCGGCGAACCCGCGGCGCAGCGCCGCCCCCTTGCCCCGGTTGCGGTCCTGGAGGATCACCCGGACCCGCGGGTCGTCGAGGTCGGCCAGGACCTCACGGGTGCCGTCGTTCGATCCGTCGTCGACGATGATGAGCTCGGCCGTGTGCGGCGAGGCGAGGACGGCCTCGACCACCTCGGCGACGGTGGCCAACTCGTTGAAGCACGGCATCACGACCGACAGGCACGGCGGAACGGCGGTGACGTCGGGACCCGCATCATCCATGGTGGTCTCCTACAGGGAGGGGATCGACCGGCCGAGGATCGGTGCGGCGACGGATCAGCAGCTCCCGGCCGGCTTCGGCCAACAGCATGAACAACGCCAGCAGCCCGAGCGGATTCACCTTGTCGAACTGGACGGCCCACTGGAAGTCGGCCGGGTTCGGGTGACGGAACTGCGCCTGGAGCGTGTAGAGCGTCGCCACCGCCAGGCCGCCCGCGCCGACGAGCGCCAGGATGCCACGCGCCCGCGCGTGGCGGTAGCAGACGAGCACCAGCCCGACCACGACCACCACCATGGTGGGCATGGTCAAGCCGTGGAAGGGCGTGGCCAACGCCACGAACAACCCCATGGCGATGGCCGCGGCGCCCGTGGCGCGGGCGCCGACGACGCCCTGACGATCCGAGAGCGGGTGCTCGATCGTCGGCATGGTCGGATGGTCACTCGACGGAGCGAGCTTTCGAGCGCGTCGGCGGCCCCGGCTCACGAGGACGAGCGCGAGGGCCAGGACCACACCCACCGCGCTGATGACGAGCGCGATCCACACGACCGACTGCGGCTTCCACTCGACGTGGATCTTGAGCGCGCCGGTCCCGTAGTCCGACGGATTGATGAGCCATCCGTTGCCGTAGCCGTCGATGACCTGCGGGGGAGGCAGGGCCTTGCCGTTCACCGTGGCGTGCCAGCCGTCGCTCCACGACTGGTCGACGGCCAGCCAGAACGGTCCGGACGGATGGGGGACCGACAGGTCGTAGCTGACCCGTCCGGTGTGCTCGGTCACGACCTTGGGCGCGGCCGGCCCCGACGAGTCGGCGGCGACGGCCTGGGTCAGGGGCAGGGCCGCTCCGCCCGGTGCCGATGCCAACGCCAGCTGGTCGACGTCGATGCCGAGGTCGCGGCCCGTCGCCGTGCGCAGGATGTGTTCGCCCTTGCTCAGGTCGATCGGCGTCCCGCATGCCGTGACCTTCAACGGCTTGCGAGCCACGGCGTCGGCGGCGGTGCCGGTGACGCGAACGGGGACGGCGTGGCCGTCGATCGTGATGAGGTCACTGCGACAGCCGCTGTCGAAGCTGGTCGGCGTCGAGGCCATGCGCTCACCAGGGATGCCCAGCTCGGCGATGGCGATCGGCGCCGCCGTCTTCGAGTCCGAGTACCAGTCCTTCTCCTTGACCTGGCGGGACCCGGTGATGGTGAACTGCAACGACGAGCCCGTCACGGCCGCGGGGAGCGTGACCGGCACCGACACCGTCGCGTTGGCTTGCGACTGGTCCTGGATCGCCGGGATGGCCACCTTCACGGCCTTGGCCTGATCACCGTCGGGCGTGACGGTGATCTCGGTGGGAACCGAGTGGTGGCCGTCGGCGACGATCTGCAGGTCGAGGTGCGACACCGTGATCGGGTGGCCGAAGTCGTAGGAGAGCCACGCGCCGGTGGGCTGGTTGAAGACGCTGCTCCAGAAGGTCTTGGGATCGCCGTCGAGCGCGGCCGAGGCGCGCATCTCGATCGACCCCTGGAGATGGCCGGACGAGTTGGCGGTGATGCCGCCCTGCGACGCATCGGGTAGTCCCAGGAGGCTGTCGATGGTGGCGTCGCTCACGTAGTCCGACAAGGCCGCCGAGCCGGCGATCGAGAACGATCGGGCGGTCGGCAGGTCGATGATCCGATTCATCCGGACCTCTTCGTCGAGGCGGACGGGCTCGGCCGGGTTCGAGCGGAGACGGGTGAACACCTCGACCAGGCGGTGGCTGAGCGACGAGGTCCCGGCCCAGGTCAGCAGGTCGGTCGGAGGTCGCACGAGCTCGTCGACCGGCGCGACACCGGGGATCTTCACCTCGGCGAAGCCGACGCCGCTGACGCCGTCGTACTCGGGTCGCTTGGCGATGTTGGTGCCGCGGACCTCGATCTCGAGGTGGTGGAAGGTCTGCTTCGGGAACTGCACCGTCTGACCAGGAAGGGATCGCGACGAGTCGTCCAGATGCAGGACCACCGGGGGTCGGTTGTCGAAGTGCAGCGCCACCTCGGTGATCCAGCGGTTGCGGACGAGGTTGATCGGCTGGAGCAACTGGAGGTGATCGGTCGTCACCGGATGGGCGAGGTCGATCTTGAGCCTGGCGCCGGTCGGGTCCTCGAGGGCGCCCACCCGCCAGGCGCTGTTGGGATCCCCGTCCATGGCGTTGGCGGGACGGTCGTCGGGGGTATAGGTGACGGGGTTGCCGTAGTCGGTGGCGGTGACCGTGGCGCCACCGCGCTGCTCGGTGACGGTCTGATCGGCCGAGGACTGACCGGGGAAGACCTCGAGTCGCTGATCGGTGGGGTCATAGGGCGCCACCTCGTCGGCCTGCTCGGTGTATCCCGTCTGCTCGCGGATGGTGCCCCACCGCTCGGCCCGCTTGCGGTTCGTGTCGGTCACCACCAGGTCGGCGTCGGCCGAGTAGATCCGGTTGAAGGCGGAGCGGTCCTTGGCGTAGGAGGCCGAGAAGAAGTCGGCCTGCGGTCCGTCGAGCAGGCCGAGACCGGCCGAGTCGACGAGGCCGTCCGCGCTCCCGGCGAACAGCGATGCGCCCTGGGCGGCATGGGTCCGCACGATCGGGACCGCGCCCTTCACCGCGAAGCTCGACAGCGGCGGCGGGTTGGGCAGCGACGGATCGGTCCCGAGAGCGACCTCGTCGATCATCGGCTGCTTGGGCCCCGCGATGTTGGGCGTCGGCGGCCCGAACGTGACCGGATCCTCCAATCCCTCGGTGTGGGTCAGGAGCTGCCACATGGGGATGGGCCGAGCCGTCCGGTACCGCTCGTACTGCAGGTCGCTGCGATCCACGATGTCACCGACACCCATCAGGCGGGCGATGGGCGCGATCGACGCCGGGTCCATGTCGCCTTCGGCGAAGCGGCTGTCGAAGGCGTCGAGCAACGCCGCCGACTGCGCCGACCCGTACTGGAACAGCTCGTGGGCCTCATACGGCCGGTCCATCAAGCCCGGCAGCACGGGATCGACGGTGTTGCCCCAGCGGTAGCTGGCGAAGTCCGAACCCGGCACCTCGAGCACCCGCGTGCTGTTGCCCTGGCTCTGGAGGTACTGCGCCGCCTCGTCGTAGTACGAGGGGATGGCCTCGGGCCGCTTGAGGTTCTCGGCCACCATCTGGCCGGTCCACAACGTCGAGAGGTTGGCGAACAGCAAGGTGGCGGCGAGGGCGGTGACGAGGATCGACAGACGCGGGATCTGGCGTCCGAGCGCGGACACGCCCGCGCCCAGGAACATGGCCAGGCCGAGCACGACCAGCGGGACGGCGCGTGGCGTGCTGCGCAGGGCCAGGCCGGCGTCGGTGCGGCTGAACGCCTTGAACAGCGCGCCGAGCAGCGACGGGTTGTCCCACGGATGGGACGCGATGGCGGTGAAGGCCCCCACCACGACGATTCCGAGGAACAGGGCCCGGTAGCGCCATCGCACCAGCGCGCCGGCGACGATGGCCATGAACGGGATGAAGTAGCTGAGGCCGAGCGCGGCCAGGTTGGTCGTGTAGGTCGCGCTCGGCGCCGTCCACGGGCCGAGCTTGTCGTTGCCGTAGAAGAACCAGTACCCGAGTCCCCGCAGCACCTCGGGCGCGCTCGACACCTCGGCCACGGTCTTGTAGGTCTCGGTGTAGCGCGTGACCGGGAGGCCGTACTTGCCCTCGGCCCACAGGCCGGCGATCCACCACAACGAGGTGAGCACCGTGAGGACGCCCATTCGGGCCATCGTGGCCAGCGCCTCTCGGCCCGTGACCTCGTGCTCGACGAAGGTGGCCCAGGCCACATACAGCAGCGGACCCGTGCCGATCATGATCAGGGCGGTCGCGTTGATCCCGCCGACGGTCAGCACGACCAAGGCGAACAGCGCCGGGTAGCGCCAGCCACCGCGCCGCAGGGCGCGGGCTGTCAGCGCGATCATCCACGGCAGCGCCGCCCACGGCAGCAGGATGACCGAGATCCGGGCCGCGTACTCGAGCAGGTACGGGCTGAACATGTAGGCCAGGCTGGCGACGAGGATGCCGCCCCAGGCCTCGCGACCGTCGGCGTCGCCCTCGACGCGGCCCCAGCCGAGCGTCCGGCACAGGTAGCGGACGCCGAGGCCGGCGGCCAGCATGATGGTGCCGAGCCAGATCCGCTGGGCCACCCAGTCGGGCACGCCGAGCTGTTGGAAGACCCAGTAGAAGGGGCCCATCGGCCAGAGGTAGCCGATGTACTGGTGGGTGACGGTGCCCATCCCGATCTGGCTGTTCCAGACGTAGGGCGCCTCGGCCAGCACCTTGCCGGGATCGAGGTAGAGGTAGGTCTTGGTGTCGGCCCCGACCTGGCCGGCCTGGGTCAGCAGCAGCGGCACGTAGGTCAGCACGGCCGGGATGAGGATGGTGAGCCAGGCCCCCAGCCGCGAGTGTCGCGACCCGGTGACGGGCGGGCTCGCGTCCGCGACAGGACGGCCCAGGGCCGCAGTGGCGCTCACGAGCGCGAACGTTCGCCGGAGCGGAGCTGGCGCCGCAAGGCCTGCTGGGCGAGCGGCGTGAGGACCCCCATGGCGGTCGCGTCCCAGGTGAGGGTGGCCGCGTACTTGAGGGCGCCGTCGCTCAGGCGATCTCGCAGATCCTGGTCACCGATGACGGCGCCGATCTTCTGCGCCAGGTCGCGTGACGAGTCGGCGAGCAGACCGCTCTGGCCGTCGACGACGGCGTCGGTGTGGCCGTTGATGCGCGTCACGACCGACGGCGTCCCGCAGGCGGCGGCCTCGGTGATGGTCATGCCCCAGCCCTCGGCGATCGACGCGCTGGTGATCAGCCAGGCTCGTCGGTACAGGGCGAGCAGCTCGGCGTCGGACGCATGACCGGCCAGGCGGACCCAGTGGCCCGCGTCGAGGTCCGAGATCTGCTGTTCGAGGGCCAGTCGTTCGTAGCCATCCCCGACGATGACCAGTTGCACCGTGGGGTGCTGCTCGCGCACCTCGGCCATCACGCGGATCAGCTCGTCGAACCGCTTGGGAGCCATGAGCCGGCCGACGCTGACCACGAGGGGAGTGGCGCTGCGCGTCCCGCTGGGCGCGAAGCGATGATCGATGCCGGGCGGCACCACGGTGATCTGATCGGGAGAGAAGTGGAGGTAGTCGATGAGCTCACGCCGCGACGATTCGGACAGGGTGACCAGTGCCGTCCGCCGGTAGATCGGGGGTGCCACGCGCCGCTCGATCCACTCGCCCCACGGCGCCAGCTTCTCGTCGAGCACCAACCGCCACATGTCCTTGTGGACGTGGTGGACGACGGTGATGTGCGGCGTACGCGACCAGATCGGGCTCAGGTAGGGCGTGCCGTTCCAGTACTCGACCAACCCGTCGGTCGGACCGGTTCGGCCGAGGACCTCGGATATGACGGTCGTGGGGAAGACCATGAACCGGCCGTGCTTGCGGATCACGCGGTAGCCGTCTCGCACCGCCTCGGGTGGGTGACCCTGGGCGTATGAGGTCCGCATGGTGACCTCGAGGCCGGCCTCGGCCCAGCGGCGCACGACCTCGGCGCAGTGGACCTCGGAGCCTCCGGCCTCGACGTCGGCCAGGTCACGCCAGGCCAGCACGTGTACCCGGCGCAGACCCGCCGCTCGCGCCATCTCCGCCATCTCTCCCGGACCGCCCGACAGCATCGGCTCGGTCACGGGGGGGTGGAGGCGGCCAGGGGATGGCCGGGCGGGTAGGCGTCGCGAGGGATCACGGGCGCGGTCGCGGCCGGTTCCGGACTCGGGCGCCCGATCCGACGCCGACTGCGTCTCGTGGTACTCCTCCTCGACGTTGACCGTCCAGATGTCGTTGTGCGCTCCGTAGATGTTCTCGACGGTCAGCATGGCCGTGTACATCGAATGATCTTGGTTGTTGTACTTGTGCATGCCGTTGCGGCCCACCGGATGCACGTTGGGCGTGTGGGTCTCGAGCCATTCGCGCAGCACAGCCACGTTGGCCCGGTAGGTCTCGTCGTAGACCGGATAGGCCTTGGGCATCCGCACGACGTAGCCGGATTCGACGACGGCGGGGTCGACCAGGCCGAGGACCTGGAGCTCGTGCTTGGCCTGCTCGATGAGCTCGTCATCGGGTTTGGACCAGGTCTCGTCGCCTTCGAACACGAAGTACTCGAGGCCCAGGCAGGTGCGGCCGTCCTTGACCAGGTACGGCGACCACGAGCCGAAGTTCTGGATGCGCCCGACCTGGACCTCGGGGGAGTGGATGTAGATCCAGTTGTCGGGGAACCCCGCTTCTTCGGGGATCACGACGGCCACCGTGAGGAAGTCGCGGAACCCCAGCGCCTCGGCCGCGCCGCGGACCTCGTCGGGCACGGGCGGGTCCATGGCCTGGAGCAGGCGGGGGAAGGGCATCGATGAGATCACATGGTCAGCGGGACGGACCGACTCGCCGTCCGCCGATGCGGCCACGACCTCGGTGGCTCGTCCGTCGTGGTGGCGGATGGCGGTGACCTTGGTGTCCATCACCACCTCGGCCCCCCCTGCTTCCACCAGCTCGCGGCAACGCTCCCACATCATCCCGGGCCCGTACTTCGGGTACTGGAACTCCTCGATGAGGCTGGTGACCTGACCCGCCTTGTCGCGACGGCCGAAGATCTTGGCCCGCAGCGGTTCCCAGAGGGCGTCGATCAACGACATGCCCTTGATGCGCTGAGCGGCGAAGTCCGACGAGATCGACGAGGCCGGAACACCCCACAGCTTCTCGTTGTAGGTCTTGAAGAAGTGGTTGTAGAGCCGCCAGCCGTAGTCGGCGGCGATGTAGCCCTCGAGCCCGTCCTGGTTCTTCGGCGGATGGACCTTGACCCACGCGTACGACAGCATGCAGCGCGTGGCTTCGATCAGCCCCAGGTTCTTGAGGGCGTTGAACGGCTTGATCGGGTAGTCGTAGTACTTGCCCTGGTAGTACATGCGGCTGAGCCGCGGCCGCGTGAGGAACTCGTCGTCGCTCAAGATCTCGTGCCAGAGCTTCTCGACCGACGCCACCTTGGTGAAGAACCGGTGTCCGCCGATGTCGAAACGCCAACCGTCGGCCCGCGCCGTGCGACTGATCCCGCCGACGACGGAGTCGGACTCGAGCACGACCGGGGTGGCTCCCCGCTTGACCAACTCGTAGGCCGCGGTCAGTCCGGCCGGACCGGCTCCGATGATGACCACCTCGGGGGAGTCGGGGCCAGTGGGTTCAGCTGGGGATGCGGACATGCAGGGCGCTCTCGGACAAAGATCAGGCGGATATGAAGCGTGCGCAGTCTAGTGAGGGGTGGGGCCTGGGCCCGGCCACCCCTGGGCCGAAACTAGGGTGCGGCCGATGATCGACATCGAGACGCCGACCCGGCGCGCCCCGGGCGACGTGGCGACCCCCCGGCCGGTCGTCGGCCTGGCCATCGTCGCCATCGTGGCTGGGCTCGTCCTGCGCTTCGTGACCCGTTCTCCGCTCTGGCTCGACGAAGCGCTCTCGGTGAACATCGCCAAGCTCCCGGTGAGCCAGATCCCGGCCGCTCTGCGTCACGACGGCCACCCTCCGCTGTACTACCTGCTGCTGCACGGGTGGATCTCGCTGTTCGGAACGGGCGACGTGGCCGTGCGCTCCCTGTCGGGGTTGTTCGCGGTTGCCACCCTGCCGCTGGCCTGGATCATCGGCCGGCGCCGCGGAGGCCCGACTCTCGGTTGGCTGTTCACCGCGGTCATGGCCATGTCGCCGTTCGCCCTGCGCTACGCCACCGAGACACGCATGTACTCGCTGCTCATGTTGGCGACGATGGTCCTGTACCTGCTGGTCGACGACGTCGTGCGGCGGGGGCGACGGACCTGGCCCCGCCTCGTCGCGCTGGCACTCGTCTCCGGGCTCATGCTCGTCACCCACTACTGGTCGATCTGGCTGCTCGGCGCCGTCGAGCTGCTGCTCGCCTGGTACTGGTGGCGTCGGCCCGCCGAACGCCATCGGTTCGCTCCGGCCTTCCTCGCGGTCGCCGCCGGCGGCCTGCTGTTCGTGCCGTGGCTGCCGTCGTTCCTCTACCAGGCGGCCCACACCGGTACGCCCTGGGCCGGCCGGCTGCGACCGACCAACCTGCTCGGCGCCACCATCCAGGACTTCGGCGGCGGCGCCTTCAAGGACGCCATCCTGGTCGGGGCGATCCTGGTCGCCCTCAGCCTGCTCGGTCTCTTGGGTCAGGCGATCGACGGTCGCCACATCCAGCTCGACCTCCACACCCGGCGCCACTTCCGTGACGAAGCCAGCGTGGCCGCCCTCACCATCGCCATCGGCGGCACCGTCGGCCTGTTCACGGCCACGACCTACGCCACGCGCTACGCGTCGGTCATCTACCCCTTGTTCGCGCTGCTCGTGGCCGCCGGCCTGGCCTGCTTCACCGCCCCGCGGGTGCTGACGGCGGCGCTGGCCGTGTTCCTGGCGTTCTGCCTCCTCGGTGCCTACTGGAACGTGACCTACCCCCGCAGCCAGGCCCGCGTCGCCGCCCAGGCCATCAACAAGGTGGCCCAGCCCGGGGACCTGGTCGTGTTCTGCCCCGATCAGCTCGGACCGGCCTTCAGCCGGCCGCTGCGAAGCGGACTGGACGAGGTGGTGTACCCGACGCTCGGCTCGCCCCTTCGGGTCAACTGGGTCGACTACGCCAAGCGCAACGCCGCCGCCCACCCCGACGCCGTCGCCAAGCAGATCGTGGCCCGCGCCGGGGACCACCGCATCTTCCTGGTGTGGCAGGGCGCCTACCGGACCTTGGAAGGCCAGTGCGAGGCCCTGCTCGACGCGCTGACGGTGGCCCGGCCGGGCGCGTCGACGATCGTGGTGTCCGGTGGAGACAAGTACTTCGAACCGGCGTCGGTCGTGATGTTCCCCCCGCCGCTCGGTGACGGCGGATGATCAGGATCTCCGACGTGCGGAAGCTGGCCACCCGTGTGCTCCAGCAATCGACGACGCGGCGCTCGTCGCCCACGGCGAAGAACGTGGTCATCTGGCCTTCCTGCTGGTAGGCGTCGGCGCCGTCGATCATCTCGACGGTCCGGTCCTTCAGCGTCACCTCGTACCTGGCCACCGGTTGACGCTATGGCCAGTCGCCTGTGAGCAGGAAGAGGTACAACCCTGTGGATTGCGCGGGTTTTCCACAGCCGAGACGCCGAGGCATCCGCTCCGGCGCGCCGGTCGGTGTGCCATCCTCGGGTCATGACGATCGACGCCGATCTCGAGGTGACCTGCCCGCGCTGTGGGACCGAGGTCGTGGCCCGGTTCTACGGACCGTGTCCGGCGTGTCGCGACGAGCTGCGGGCGACGCTCGGGTCGGTCGGGCACCTGGCCGAGGCCGTCGACTACGAGCCCAAGATGAACGTCACGCCCAACGCCGTCGCCCTGAAGGACTGATCGGCGGCCTTCACACGTAGGTGACCGCCGCGGGGCGCAGGCGGGGACCGTGGCGAGGCGGGGTGGCCCCGGCCGCCATGATGAGCTGCACGGCGCGGGCGCGATGCGGTCGCTCCGGCTCGAGCAGCTCGAGCATGCGGGCGTCGTCGGCGGTGCGCTCGCCGGCCAGGTTCCACGCCACCAGGGCGGGGAAGCCGTAGTCGCCGACCACGACCGTGTCGGGATCGCCCACGACGACCCGCGCCACCTTGGTGGCGGTCCAGGGCCCGAGCCCGCGGATCTGCCGGAGTCCGGCCATGACCTGATCGGCCGAGCGCGTCGCCAGGCGTTCGAGATGGGTGGCGGCGCGACACGCTGCCAGCAAGGGCTCGGCCCGCTTGCGCTCGATCCCGAAGCGATGCAGATCCGTGTATGACCACCGGGCCAGGCGGACCGGATCGGGGGGCAGGGTCAGATCGGCGGGACCCGGCGCGGGTTCGGCCAACGCCCACACCAGCCGCCGCCAGCTGCGGCTGGCGTCTCGGCCGGGCACCTTCTGGGCGACGATGATCGGCAGCAACGGCTCGACCACCGAGGCGATCCGACCGATGCGCAGGCCCGGGTGGCGGCGGTGCTGCTCGCGGAGCGACGTCTGTCGAGGGACGAAGTCGGCGGTGTCGTGGAAGCCCAAGAGGTCGGGCACGGCGGCCAAGGCCCGCTCCGAACCTGGCCCCCACCCTCGCACGTCGACGGTCCCGCGACCGGCGCCGACCCCGGCGACGATCTGCACTGTGGCCGGGCCGTCGGACGTGCGGGTCGGCCACCAGATCCCATCGCGGGCGAACCGGAAGCGACCGCCTTCGTTGAGCGAGCGAACCGTGCGGACGACGTCGATCTCGTGCGGCGGCACGAGCCTCGTCACGTGATCGGGAGCTCCTCGACCGTGACCGAGTTGAACGAGTCGCCCTTCTGGATGGCGGCGACCGCGTCCATGCCGCTGGTCACCTCGCCGAAGAGGTTGTACTGCTTGCCCAACCCGTTGCGCAGGTCGCTCAGACAGATGAAGAACTGCGACCCGTTGGTGTCGGGACCGGCGTTGGCCATGGCCACGGCGCCGGGCAGGTACTCGCCCTGCACGGGTTCGTCAGCGAAGCGGTAGCCGGGCCCGCCGCGCCCCGAGCCTTCGGGGCAGCCGCCCTGGATCACGAAGTTGGGTTCGACCCGGTGGAAGTTGAGGTTGTCGTAGAAGCCGGCGCGGGCCAGGGTCACGAAGTTGTTCACGGTCCGGGGCGCCAGCCGCGGGTCGAGATCCATCACGATGTCGCCGCGGTCGGTGCCGATCGTGACTCGATAGATCGTGTTGGTGTCGATGGTCATCTCTGGCTCAGTTGGCATGCGGTCATCCTTGCACCCTCCGACGTAGGGTCGCGTCATGGCTCGAGTGACCCATGCCGAGGCCAGCGCGCGCCTGGCCGAGCTCGACCCCGTGATGAGCGCGCTCGTGGCCCGCTACGGACCCATGCGCCTGCCACGCCCGGTCGCGGCGACGGCGCGATACGAGCAGCTGGCCGAATCGATCGCCTACCAGCAGCTACACGGGAAGGCGGCGGCCACCATCTGGGGGCGCTTCCGGGCGCTGTTCCCGGCCGGTCCGCTCGATCCGGCCGCGGTGATCGCCGCGCCGCTGGTCGACCTGCGTGCCGCCGGCCTGTCGGGCGCCAAGGCGGCCGCCATCGTCGATCTGTCGCGCCACGTGGTCGACGGGACCCTCGCCCTCGAGCGCGCCGGGCGGCTGAGCGACGACGAGATCCTCGGCCAGCTCGTGGCGGTCCGGGGGATCGGACCCTGGACGGCGCACATGTTCCTGCTGTTCACGCTGCAACGTCTCGACGTGTGGCCCACGGGCGACTACGGCGTGCGCACCGGATACGGGATCGCCTACGGCATGACCGAGCCACCGTCGCCCCGGCAGCTCGACGAGGTCGGCGAGCGGTTCCGGCCCTATCGCAGCGTCGCCGCGTGGTACTGCTGGCGCGCGGCCGACGCCGACGGTTCGGGCCCGGTCACCTGACGGTCCTCGGCGCTGGGAAAGGCCGACAGGCCGTGCCACAGGATCGTGAACAGCAGCTCGGTCGTCCGTTCGAGGTCATGGGCGCCCGATTCGAGCCAGTCACGGGTGGTCGCCTCGAGGAAGCCGACCAGCCCGCGGGCCGCGGTGCGAGCCTCGGGTGTGCCTCCCCACCCTCGGGCCAGATCCTCGAATCGGCTTCGCCGCGCCCGTCGGACGTCGGGATGATCGGCGGCCGCGGTGTGACCCGTCAGCCTCCAGACCCCGGCGTTCTCCTGCGCGAAGCGGAGGTAGCAGCGGACCGCGGCGCGCAGACGCACCGGGGCGGGCGCCTCACGATCGATGGCCAGGTCGAGCTCGTCGTGGAGGTCGTTGAGGCTACGGATGTACACCGCCGCGACGAGGCCGCTCTTGTCGCCGAAGTAGTTGTAGACCAGCGCCCTCGACACACCGGCGGCGGCGGCGAACTCCTCGAAGGTCACGTCGGCCGGATCGCGATCGGCCAGCACGCGGGCCGCAGCGGCGAGGATCTGGCCCCGTCGCACCTCCGGATCCAGCCGCGTCCGGGGGTGAGCGGCGGTCTTCATGGTCGTGGTTCGAGCTCGAGGGGGAAGTGGCAGGCCACGTAGTGCCCGAGGCCGATCGAGTGCATCTTGGGTTCGACCTGCGCGCACATGTCCTGGGCCCGTGGGCACCGCGTGCGGAACCGACAGCCACTCGGCGGGGCGATCGGGGAGGGGAGCTCGCCGGCCAGGGCGTCGCCCTCCCTGACCTTCACGGCAGGATCGGGCACCGGGATCGAGCCCAGCAGCGCGGCGGTGTAGGGATGGGCCGGCTTGGCGTACAGGTCGTCGGGCTTGGCCACCTCGCACAGCTTGCCGAGGTACATGACCGCCACCCGGTCGCTGATGTTCTTGACCACAGCCAGGTCGTGGGCGATGAAGACCAGCGTGAGCCCGTAGCGCTCCTTCATGTCCTCGAGCAGGTTCAGGATCTGGGCCTGGACCGAGACGTCGAGGGCCGACACGGGCTCGTCGCAGATGATCAGCTTCGGGTCGAGGACGAGCGAACGGGCGATGCAGATGCGCTGGCACTGCCCCCCGGAGAACTCATGAGGACGGCGGTTGAGCGCGGCGTCGGGATCGAGACCCACCGCCTCGAGCGTGTCGTTGACGATCTTGCGCTGCTCCTCGCCGCTGCCGCGGTTCCAGATCCGCAGCGGCTCGGCGACGATGTCTTTGACCTTGCGCCTCGGGTTCAGCGACGAGATCGGATCCTGGAAGATCATCTGCATCTCGGGCCGGACCAGGCGCAGGTCGTGGTCGTTGAGCTTGGTCAGGTCCCGACCGTCGTAGATCACCGAGCCGCCGGTCGGACGGGGGAGCTGCATGAGCGCCCGACCCGTCGTCGACTTGCCGCACCCGGACTCGCCGACCAGCCCGAGCGTCTCGCCTTCGCGCACGTCGATGCTGACGTCGGTGACGGCGTGGACCTTCAAGCCGGTCGAGCCGACCGGGAACTCGACGACCAGGTTCTCGCCGCGCAGCAGCGTGTCGTCCGCCTCGCGGCAGGTGAGCGGTACCGCTCCCGGCCATCAGTTCTCCTTCGCAGCGGTGACGGGCACCGACGTGGTCGTGGTCGCAGTGATCGAGTCGTGCCCGTTGGTGGCGGCCAGGTTGCGGGCCAACGCGTCGGCGCCCTCGGGGGAGTCGACGGGATACCAGCAGCGGTAGAGGTGTCCGGGTGTCTCGGCCTGGATCAGCGGAGGCTCCTCGGTCAGGCACTTCTCCTGCACGTACTTGCAGCGCGGCGCGAAGTTGCAGCCCTTGGGTGGGTGGACCAGGTCCGGCGGGCGGCCGGGGATGATCTCGAGCGAGGTGTGGCTCGGGTTCTCGAGCTTGGGGATCGAGCTCATCAGCGCTTCGGTGTAGGGCATCTTCATCTTCGAGAACAGGACGCTCGTCGGCGCCTGCTCGACGACCTTGCCCGCGTACATGACGACGATGTCGTCGGTGCGGCCGGCCACGACCCCGAGGTCGTGGGTGACGAGGATCATGGCCATGTGCCGCTCGGACTGCTGGCGACCGAGCAGGTTGAGGATCTG
This sequence comes from uncultured Microthrixaceae bacterium, assembly GCA_963734965.1. Classification (GTDB taxonomy): domain Bacteria; phylum Actinomycetota; class Acidimicrobiia; order Acidimicrobiales; family Acidimicrobilacustridaceae; genus UBA4742. Next base: position 1,846,184 of record CAVTJK010000003.1, read on the forward strand.
GGCCTGCACGGTCACGTCGAGCGCGGTGGTCGGCTCGTCGGCGAAGAGGATCTTGGGTCCGCAGGCCAGGGCGATGGCGATGGTCACGCGCTGGCGCATGCCGCCCGACAGCTGATGCGGGTACTCGCCGAGGCGCTGGTCGGGCTCGGGGATGCCGACCGACTGCAGCAGCGCCAACGCCGTCTCGTTGGCCTCGTTCTTGTCCATGCGCAGGTGGTGGACGAGCGACTCGGTGATCTGCTTGCCGATCTTCATGACCGGGTTGAGCGAGGTCATCGGGTCCTGGAAGACCATGGCCATCTCGGCCCCCCAGATGTTGCGCATCTGGTCCTGGGAGTAGCCGAGGATGTCGGTGCCCGTCGTAGTAGATGTGGCCCTCGCGGACCACGTTCTTGCGCGGCAGCAGGCCCATGATCGAGCGCGACAGGATCGTCTTGCCCGACCCGGACTCGCCCACGACTCCGAGGGTGTGGCCCTGCGCCAGTTCGAGGGAGACCCCGTCGACGGCGCGCACCGAGCCCCGGTCGGTGCGGAAGTGGGTCTTGAGGTCGACGACCTTGAGCAGATCGGCTCCGGCTTCGAGGTTGCCGGTCGCCGGGCCTGTGATGACCTTCCGCCTCACAGGCCGCCTTCCTTGACGTCGAAGTACTCCCGCACGCGGTCGCCGGCCAGGTTGAGCGACAGCACGGTCAGGAACATGACCAGGCACGGCAGCAGCGAGATCCAAGGGTCGGTGTCGAGCAGGTTGCGGCCCTCGTTGATCATCCCGCCCCAGGTGGCGGTCGGTGGTGACACCGACAGACCCAGGAAGGCCAGGCCGCCCTCGGCCACGATGGCCACGGCCACGCCGATGATGGCGAAGGAGAGCACCGGCAACAACACGTTGGGCAGTATCTCCTTGATCATGATGCGGCGTTTGCTCGCGCCTAACGTCCGGCTGGCCAGCACGAACTCGCGCTCGGTGAACACGAGGGTGCTGGCCCGCACCAATCGGGCGATCGGCGCGATCGACACGATGGCGATGGCGAGGGTCACCGTCGCCACGCTGTGGGAGTCGGTGAAGGCCACGATGGCCAGCGCCAGCAGCAGGGCGGGGAAGGCCAGCAGGACGTCCATGGCGCCCATCAACGTCGTCTCGGTCCTGCCCTTGAAGAACCCCGATATCAGCCCGATGCTGCCGCCCACGATCAGCGACAGCAGGATGGCGGCGATGCCGACGGTCAGCGACACCCGGGCGCCGTAGATGATCCGCGACAGCTGATCGCGACCGAGGTCGTCGGTGCCCAGCCAGAACTGCGAGTTGGGGGCGACCTTGACGGCGTTGTAGTTCTGGAAGTTGGGATCGGTCAGCGGCAGCACCGGCGCCAGCAGGGCCAGCAGCGCGATGAGCCCGACCCAGCCCGATGGCGATCCAGAACCCCAAGCCGAGGCGCTTCTTGGCGACGACGTCGGCGACCTGGTCGGGGTCGAGGGTGTGGAAGACCTCGAGCTCGGCGACCTGGCCGTCGGCGATCTGGCTGACGCGGTTGGCCATGCTGCCCGACTCGAGGAAGTCGCTCTCGGGGAAGTATTCCGAGCCGGGGGCCTGGGACATCCCCCCCGGTCGGGAGCTAGGCGAGGGCGCGGGCATGGCGGATCCTTGGATCGATGACGGCGTAGAGGAGGTCGACGCCGAAGTTGACCAGCACGTAGCCGACGGCGACCAGCACCACGCCGCCCTGCACCGGTATGTAGTCACGCGACAAGATGCCCTGGACGATGTAGCTGCCGATCCCGTTGAGGGCGAACAGCTGCTCGACGATGAAGGCGCCGCCGATCAGCCGGCCCATGTCGAGGCCGATGACGGTGACCAGCGAGAAGCTCGAGGGGCGGAAGGCGTGGCGGATCAGCACCCGGCGCGACGAGATGCCCTTGGCCTTGGCCATGGTCACGTAGTCCTCTTGCAGCGTCGATATGAGGTCGGTGCGCAAGAGCCGCATGTACACGGCCATCTCGCCGAAGGCGAGGGTCAATGCGGGCAGGAAGAAATCGTGCAGGTTGGCGATCGGATCACTGAAGAAGGGCGTCGTCTTGGTCACCGGGAACCATCGGAGGTTCACGCTGAAGATCAGGATCAACAAGATCCCGACCACGAAATCGGGCACGGATAACATCCCGAACGCGACCGTCGTCGATGATCGGTCGAACACGCTCCCCGACCTCTGGGCGGCGATGAGGGCGACGGGGATGGCCAGCAGCAGCGCCAGGATCTGCGAGTAGAGCAGCAGCTCGATGGTCACGGGCAGGCGCTGCTTGAGCGACTCGGCCACCGGCACGTGGTTCACCGCCGACTTGCCCATGTCCCCGGTGGCCATGTCCTTCAGCCACTCGACGTAGCGAATCGGGATGGGCTTGTCGAGCCCGAGCTCGTCGCGCGTGGCCTGCAGCCCGGCCTGGTCGCAGCTGAATCCGCACACCACCTGGGCCGTGTCGCCGGGCAGCAGGTTCAGCATGAGGAACGACAGGAACGTCACCGCGAAGAGCACGAAGAACAGCTGCGTGACCCGCTTGCGAAGGAACCTCATTGCTGCATCAACCTCATGGTTGCATCCTTGGGGGAAAGGGAAGTTGGTCGGTTCAGGTGTCGGGCCACCGCCACGCAAATCTAGGCGAGATCAGGTCGCGCCCGCCCGCTTCGCGGCCCTATTGCAACCAATACTGAGTCCAACGGACCACTCCACCGAAGTCCCCGCCGCCACCGATCGGCAGCGATGCCTGCCCGTCGGGCAGCGGACCGTTGGTCAGCCCTCTCACCTTCGGGCCGGCCACGATGGCCCAGATGGTGTGCTGGAGCCAGATGTAGGGGATGTCGGCGGCGAAGCGCTGCTGAAGCGTGGCGTAGGCCGCCTTGCGTTCGGCCGGGTCGCTCGACTGGCGGCCCTTGTCGAGGGCGGCATCGATCTGGGGATCCCGGTTGCGGGCGATGTTGAGAGCCAGGCCCTGGTTGGCCCCTTGGCCCGTGTTGGTCGAGTACCACCACAGGGCATCGGTGTCGGGATCGACGGCCCCGAACTGACGCCACAGGTTGGCCTGGTAGTTGCCGAGCACGGCGTCGGTGATGAACTGGGTCTGGTCCGTGGCCGTCGTCTGGACCTGCATCCCCGCCGCCTCCCACATCTGCTTGAGGACGCTGGCGCCCTTCTGCGAGTCGGGATCGGTCGTGGCGTTCAGCGTGAACGACGGCGGCTTGCCGTACTTCTTGACGTACTGGGCCACCACGTCCTTGGCCTTGGCCAGGTTGAAGTTCGGGTAGTTCGTCGGGACGTACCACTTCGAGTTGGTCTTGAACGGACCGTTGGCGTCGGGCTGCAGGCCGCCGTTGACGACCTTGTTGTACGTGTTGCGGTCGGTGGCGTAGGCCATGGCCTGGCGCACCAGCTGGTCCTTCATGGAGTCGTTCTGGGTGTTGATGATCACGAAGTCCGACTCTTGGGCGGCGCCGTTGTCCTCGACGAGCTGAACCTTGCCCTGGGCCGCCTCCTGGCGGAACTCGCCGATGCTGACCGCGTTCGACGTCTGCTCGACGTCGAGGTTGCCCGACCGGAGGGCGGCGTCGCGGGTCGTGTGATCGCTGATCGGCTTGAAGGTGATGCCGTCCAGATAGGGGAGCTGGACGCCGTTGCTGTCCTTGCGCCAGTAGTCGGTGTTCTTCTTGACGGTGAAGTGGCTGTTGGGCTCGTACTCGACGAAGGTGAACGGGCCGGTGCCGATCGGATGCTGGTTGCTGGCCTCGGTCGCCTTGCCATCGGAGCCGAAGGTCGCCGGAGCCGGCACCATCCCGACCTGGGACGACAACGACGCCGGGAAGGCGACCCAGGGGTCCTTCATCGTGAACTTGGTCGACAGCGGCCCGCTGGTCGGCGACCGACGTCACGTCGGAGAAGATGGGACCGGTCAGCGCGTTGCCGATGAAGGCCTTGTAGGCCGTCGTCACGGCGTCGCCGGTCAGCGCCTGGCCGTTCTGGAACTTGATGTTCGGGCCGGACGTTGATGGTCCACTCGGTGTAGGTCGCGTTGTGGTCGAAGGACTGGGCCAGGTACGGCGCCGCGTTGCCGTTGGCGTCGAACGCGGCCAGCGGGTCATAGACGGCCAGGCCGATCTCGGTGCCCGAGATGTCCCAGCGCGTGTTGGATGACGCCGGGTTGAACCCGCTCTCGTCGGCTTCGAGCCCGACGGTGATCGAGCCGCCCGGCTTGGGGTTGCCGGTCGGGGCGATCGTCTGGTTGGTCTGGGCTCCCGTCACGGGCGGATGGGCGCTCTGGTCACCCGATCCCGATGAGCTCTTGCCACAGGCCGTGGCGGCCAGTGCCATCACGCAGATCAGTCCCAACAGAGCAGTCCAGCGATGGCGCGGGTGCACAGGATCCAAGGTCAGTTCCCCCGGTCGAATTGTGTGACTCCCGCCACAAGCGCCGAACCTAGGCTCGGGCTGCCACGGTGTCAATAACACCCCCCGGCGGCGAACAGGCGTGACCACGCCGGGCCGAAACGCACAGCGGCCCCGAGAAGCGGTCCGGCCGCAGCCGGTTCAGCTTCTCGGGGCCGACCCGTGCGAACCAGGAGCTCACCACCGCGTCGTTGCCGAGTGCTCGACGTCAACGCAGTGCCGTTCTCCCCGAAGGGAGGGGCGGAGCTCCTGTTCCTCACCCTGCTGGTTGGCCGCCGGCCTCCGGTTCCCCCGCGGGTTGCCCCCTCGGTTTCCCTTCGACCGACCGCCGGTGACCGCCGGCCTCCGGTTCCCCCGCGGGTTGCCCCACAGGCTCTCCTTCGACCGACCGCCGATGGCTCCCGTTGCTCGGTTCCTCTCCGGGTTGCCCCTTCGGATCCCCTCGCTCCGCTCACCATCACAGCCGGGCTGAAGAGCAGATTCCGCCACCATCGGCCGGGGGTCAAGCACGAATCAGCGATCCCCAGGGTTGTCCCCACACTTTCTCTGATCGTCCCCAGGACGAGTCGGGTTGTCGACAACTCTGCCCACAGGCGCGGGCCCGGCGCGGTCCTCAGGTCACCGGCGGGATGACGAACGAGGCGTAGCCGTGGGTGTAGCCGAGCACCTGATCGACGTACGCGTTCGACGGGTTGTAGTGGAAGTAGGTCTGACGCAGACCGGCGTCGCTGTCGAGGGCGCCGTAGCGGCACAACATGACCGCCGCCGTCGCCGCCGCGTCGTACATGTTCTGCGGATCGAGGCGACCGTCGGCGTTGCCGTCGAGCCCGTAACGACGCCACGCCGACGGCAGGACCTGCATCGGACCGACGGCGCGATCGTGCACGGCATCTCCGTCGAGCGCGCCGGCATCGGTGTCGCCGACCACCGCCGTGTGGTTGGTGCCGTCGAGGGCGATGCCGATGATCGGCCGGGCCTCGTCGCCGGTGGCGGTGACCGAGTCGCCGCGGAAGGTGCCCTGACCGCTCTCGACGCGGCCGATGCCGGCGAGGGCCGGCCAGCTGATGCGGCACGCCGGTTGGCGGACGGCCAGGAGCGCCGCGGCGCGCCAGTAGGCGTCGAGCACGACGAGGGTCAGGTCGGTGCCGGTGACGCGGGCCGTCAGACGCGTGTCGACCGACGCGCTGGCGGTCGCGAGCCAGCGCCGCGTTGGCAGCCGATTCGTCCGACTGGGCGGACGTGAGCTGAGCCGTCGCCACGCCTTGGCGGCTGTGGACGTCGTCCAGACTGGCCGAGTCGGCGCGTGCCTGGTGATCGGTCTGGTCGACGATGGCCTGGTTCACCGTGAGGTCCGAGAGCCGGGTACGACCGATCGAGTCGACCATCACCTGGGAGGTCTGGATCTGGTTGGACTGGCGGGGATCGAGCTCGGAGACGCCGCGCGAGGCGCGTCCGTTCATGTACTCGGCCACGACCAACGACTGCAGGCTGGCGCGCAGTGCCACCACCCGGGCCTGGGACTTGTCATGGCGGCGGACGGCCGTGTTGAGGTCGCTCGCCAAGCGGGCTTCGGTCTGCCCAAGCAGCGTCAGCTGGGACTGGGCGGCGCCGGCGCGCCCCTGGGCCCCGAGCAACCGCTGCCAGTCGCTGAGATAGGTCCGGTTGGCCTGGTCGTAGCTCGGGCTCGAGACGGCCACGGCGTCGAGGGCGGGCGACAACCGCGGATCATCCACCGGGGGCGGGGCGGGGGTCGGTGACGCGGCCGAGGCACTCGGAGCGGCGGCCACCGGCCCGGCGGCGCGCACCAGCGACGTCAGGACCACCGCCGTCAGCGCCAGGCCCAGCGCGAGCGCGCGCGACCACCTCAGACGAGCACCGGCCATGGCGCCATCTTGGCGGCTCCGCGCCCCCAAGTGGCGGCATCGGTGGCCCTGGGCCTCCCGCTACTGTGACCGCCATGCCTACCGAGACGCCCCATCCCACCGACCAGTTCGACCAGGTCCTGGTCGACATCGAGGGCATCGAAGGATGGCTGACCGCCGATCAGGCCCGCCTCTTGTGGGACTCGGCCCAGGCGCTGCAACCGAGCCACTCGGTCGTCGAGATCGGGAGCTATCAGGGTCGATCGACCATCGTCTTGAGCCGGGCCGCCCCTGCTGGTGCCACCGTGACCGCCATCGACCCTCACGCCGGCACCGATCGCGGCCCGCAGGAGATCAGTGGGAAGGAAGCCGAAGCCGAGACCGACAGCCAGGTGTTCGAACGCAACCTCACCGAAGCCGGGGTTCGCGACCGCGTCACCTACGTGCGGGCGTGGTCCCAGGACGCGCTCGGCGACCACGACGCGCCCGTCGACCTGCTCTACATCGACGGGGCCCATCGCTACTCGCCGGCCCGCGACGACATCCGGGGTTGGGGCGACCGGGTGACACCCGGCGGGACGTTGTTGATCCACGACTCGTTCAGCTCGGTCGGCGTCACCGGCGCCATCCTGACCAGCCTCACGCTCTCACCGCGCTGGCGCTACATGGGCCGGGCGGGCTCGATGACCGAGTACCGCCGCTCTCGCCTCGGTGGGCTCGACTGGCTGACCAACGTCGGGCGCCAGCTCGCCGAGCTGCCCTGGTTCGCCCGCAACGTCGTGTTCAAGGCCCTGATCCTCGGCCGCCAGCGTCCCCTGGCCGTCAAGCTCGGCCTCGACGCCGACCAGGCCTGGCCCTACTGAGCTGTGTCCTCTGGTCGGCGGAGCCTCCCTCCGGACGCCTTCGGCATCCGGGTGACATCCACCTCGCGGCTCCACGCCGTTCCGCCGCGGTGGGAACCGTCGGACAAGCCTCCCCCTGCGAGCGGCTTCGCCCATCTGCTTGGCTCTCCGGTCGGGCAAGCCTCCCTGCGAGCGGCTTCGCCCATTCGGGTGACATCCACCTAGCGGCTGCACTCCGTTCCGCCGCGCTAGTAGCCGATGGCGGCGCCGGCGCCGGCGCGCCAGTCGCTGGCGCCAGCGAGACCGTCGTCGGTGACCGCGATGAGATGGGCGTGGCCCATGCCGTGGCTGGCCCGGCCGACCACTCGCACGTCGTGGCCCCGTTCGCGTCGAGGGCCGCTTCCCAGTCGGAGGCGATGTCGGCTTCGATGTCGACGCCGAGGACACCGAGGTCGTCCCAAGTGTCGAAGCCCTGACCCCGGGCGTGGCGCATGAGCACGAACCGCGGCGACTGCACCGTCGCAGCCGGGTGACTGACCCGCCTGCAGGAATCGGGCGAGCAGCTGCAGCACGATCTGCGGCTGGGCGTCTCCGCCCATCGATCCCAGCACGGCACGCACGCGGCCGTCGGGTCGGGTGATCAGCGCCGGCGCCAGCGTGTGCGGTGGGCGCCGACCCGGGCCGTAGCGGGCCGGATGGCCGGGCGCGATGGCAGAAGCCGATGCCCCGGTTGTGCAGGTTGATCCCGGTGGCGCCGGCTCGAAGATCCTGGACCCGAAACCGCTGGCGTTCGACTGGATGAGCGACACGCCCATGTGGTCGGCGTCGACGGCCGCGAGGTGGATCGTGCCGCCGTCGGCACCGGGATGGCCCAGCGGTGACACTCGGCGGGGATCGATGGCGGCGCGTCGGCGGTCCAACTCGTCGGGGTCGAGCAGGGCATCAGGGTCGGCGCCCTCGTGCAGGCGAGCCAGGCGATCGTGGCCGGCCTGACGGGCGCTCTCGACCAGGAGGTGAGCCCAGGCGCCTTCGGCGGGGTCAGCCGGCAGGTCGAGGCCCTCGGCGATGAGCGCCGAGGCCAGGGTCAGGTAGCCCTGCGAGGCAGGCGGGATCGTCCACACGTCGTGTCCCCAGACCCGTCGCCCGAGCGGGGTCACCCAGTCGGCCAGCGGGCGGGCCAGATCGTCGGGCCCGTACTCACCGGCGCCGACGGCGAGCAGGCCCTCGCCGAACTCGCCGCCGTAGAAGCCGTCGCGGCCTGACGCCACGACCGCCTCGAGGGACCGGCCACCCCGGGGCGCCGACACGTCTGTCCGGGCTGCAGGCGGAGTGCCACCGGGTCGGAAGTCGTCGGCGCCCTCCACCCCGACCACCAGCGGGACCATGGCGGCCAGGAACTTCCCAGCGGGGAAGCCGTCACGGGCGTAGCCGATGGCCGGGGCCAGCACCTCGCCCAGCGCCAGGCGCCCGAAGCGCTCGTGCAGCGCCAGCCAGCCGTCGACGCAGCCGGGCACGGTCACCGAGCGGATGTCGCCCTCGAAGGGCATGCGGGTGGCGCCCTCGGCCACCAGCCGATCGGCATCGGCGCCCTGGCCCGCTCGGCCCGACGCGTCGAGGGCCGCCACCTCGCCGTCGTGCACCAGCGCGAAGAGGTCGCCACCCATCCCGCACATGTACGGGGTGGTCACGGCCAGGACCGCGCTGGTCGCGATGGCGGCGTCGGCGGCGGAGCCTCCCGCCCGCAGGATCGCCACGCCCGCGGACGAGGCCAGGTGGTCGACGCTGCACACCATGCCGTGGGGCGCGTAGTGGGTGGCGAGCGGGGCGGAGGCATATGCATGGCCGGGCACGGTGGATCACGCTAGTAAGCCCGGCGCGAGACTGGCGCATGCTCGCGCCCGGCTCGCTCGACGTACTTCGCGACATCGTGGGCGCCGACCAGGTGATCACCGATCCGGATCGGGTGAGCTCGGCCGCCGTCGACTGGACCGGCCGGTTCCGCGGCGCCACGCCGGCGGTCGTACGCCCGGGATCGACCGACGAGGTCGCGGCGGTGCTGGCCCACTGCCACGCCACGAGGACCTCGGTCGTGCCCCAGGGCGGCAACACCGGTCTGGTCGGCGGCAGCGTGCCTCTCCACGACGAGCTCGTGCTCTCCCTCGTGCGCCTCGATCACGTCGGCCCCGTCGATCCGCTGGCCCGGCAGGTCACGGTCGGCGCCGGGGTCACCGTCGCCGCCGTCCAGGCGGCCGCCGCGCCGCATTCGATGACCTATGCGGTCGACTTCGCGGCGCGCGACAGCGCCACCGTCGGCGGCACGATCGCCACCAACGCCGGCGGGGTCCATGTGCTGCGCTGGGGCTCGACGCGCGCCCAGATCGCCGGGATCGAGGCGGTGCGAGCCGACGGCCGCGTCCTGAGTCACCTGGCAGGGCTGGACAAGGACAACACCGGCTACGACCTCTCAGGCCTGTTGTGCGGCAGCGAAGGGACCCTCGCCGTCGTCACCGCCGCCCGGCTCCGCCTGGTGCCGATCGAGCCGAGGATCGCTGTCGCCGTGCTCGGTTTCGATTCCGTCGCCGCCGCCGTGAGGGCCGTGAGCTCGCTGCGCACGACGGCGCCCGGGCTCACCGCGGCCGAGCTGATGCTGGCCGACGGCGTCGAGCTGGTGTGCGCCCAGCTGGGAAGGAGCCGGCCTCTTCCCCAACCGTGGCCGGCCGTCGTGCTGATCGAAGGACGCGGGACCGACGATCCGGCCCCCGCCCTCATCGAGGCCATCGGCGACGACGTGCCCTCGGCGGTGGCGACCGCCGCGGGACCGCGCGCCGCGTTGTGGGCCCTGCGCGAGGACCACACCCTCGCCATCAACGCACTGGGAGCGCCGCACAAGCTCGACGTCACGCTCCCGATCGGCGCGCTGGCCGACTTCGTCGATCACGTGCCCGGCGTAGTCGCTTCGGTGCGACCTGAGGCCGACGTGTGGCAGTTCGGTCATCTCGGCGACGGCAACATCCACGTCAACATCACCAACGTCGCGCCCGACGACGACGCCGTGGACGAGGCGGTGCTCACCTTCGTCGCCGACCAAGGCGGCAGCATCAGCGCGGAGCACGGCATCGGCGCGTCCAAGCGAGCGTGGCTGCACCTGTGCCGCTCCGAGGTCGAGATCGACACCTTCCGCGCCATCAAGTCCGCCCTCGACCCGGCCGGCATCCTCAACCCACACGTGCTCCTGCCCTAGTACCGCCTAGTACCACTGACCTCGCGACTCGAGCACCGCCTTGAGCACCGCGGGCTCGTCGGTCATGATCCCGTCGACGCCGAGGTCGAGCAGCCGACCCATCTCGGTCGGGTCGTCGATCGTCCAGATGTGCACGGGCATCGAGCGCTCGTGGGCGGCCCGCAGGAACCGTTCGTCGACCAGGGTGACCCGCCCCTGATTGGGCGGCACCTGCACGCACGCCGCCGGCAGGGCTCCCGACGGCGGGCCGAAGCTGGCCGCTCTCAGACGCGCCACCCCGCCCGGCCCCAGCGAGGTGCACAGCGTCGGACCCAGCAGCGCGCGCAGACGCGCCAGGCGACGGTCCGAGAAGGCGCCGATGCAGACCCGCTCGACCGAGTTGGTCCGACGCAGCGTGTCGGCCAGTGCGTCGACCGCCGAGTCGTGCTTGGGGTCGATGTTGACGCGCAGGTCGGGCCAGGCCTCGAGCAGGTCGGTCAGCAGGGGGATCGGCTCGGTGCCGTCGACCCGGGCGCGCGACACCTCCGCCCACGGCAGCTCGCGGATCAGGCCGACGCGATCGGTGACCCGATCGAGTCGCTCGTCGTGGAAGGCGCACAGCACACCGTCGGCGGTGACGTGGACATCGGTCTCGACGTAGCGGTACCCGAGGGCCACGGCGCCGGCGAAGGCCGGCATCGTGTTCTCGGGCCACGCGCCGGCCCCACCCCGGTGGGCGAACGGGATCGGCCCGGGGTGGTCCAGGAACGCCAACATCAGATGATCGACGAGTCGTGACCAGCCCAGTACTGGTCGCGGAGCAGCCGCTTGTAGAGCTTCCCGGTGGGGTGCCGCGGCAGCTCGTCCACGAAGTCGACGGACCGCGGGCACTTGACGTCGGCCAGGTGCTGGCGGCAGTAGGCGATCAGCTCGCGCTCGAGATCCGGCTCCGGCGGTCGCGCCGTCGGCGACCTGCACGACGGCCTTCACCTCCTCGCCGAAGTCTTCGTTCGGTACGCCGATGACGGCGACGTCGAACACCGCCGGATGCACGGTGAGCAGGTTCTCGGTCTCCTGCGGATAGATGTTCACGCCACCCGAGATGATCATGTACGACTTGCGATCGGTGAGGTAGAGGAAGCCGTCGTCGTCGAGCCGTCCGACGTCGCCGAGCGTGGTCCAGCCGCGTTCGTCGCGCGACTCCGCCGTCTTGTCGGGATCGTTGTGGTACTCGAACTCGGCGGTGCCAGCGAACCAGATCGTGCCCGGCTCGCCGATCGGGCACTCGTCGCCGTCGTCCCCGACGATGTGGATCTCGCCGGTCAGGTTGCGCCCGACCGTGCCGGGATGGGCCAACCAGTCCTCGGAGTTCGTGTACACGAATCCGTTGCCCTCGGTCCCGGCGTAGTACTCGTGGAGCACCGGTCCCCACCACTCGATCATCTGGCGCTTGACCTCGACGGGGCACGGCGCCGCCGCGTGGATGGCGACCTCCAGGCTCGAGACGTCGAAGCCGGCTCGCACGTCGGCGGGCAACTTGAGCAGGCGCATGAACATGGTCGGGACCCACTGGCTGGTGGTCACGCGGTAGCGCTCGATGAGGGCCAACGCCTCGCTCGCGTCGAAGTGCTCCATCACGACCACCGTGCCGCCGACCTGGTGCACGGCCATCGTGAAGCGCAGCGGCGCCGAGTGGTACAGCGGTGCCGGCGACAGGTAGATGGTGTCCGGTCCGAACCCGAACAGGAGCAGCCCCAGCCCCGTGACGGCGCTGGGTGTGTCGACGGGATCGGACGCGGCGGCCGTCTTGATGCCCTTGGGGCGTCCGGTGGTGCCCGAGCTGTAGAGCATGTCCCGGCCGGCCACACGATCGGCGAGGGGCTCGGCCGGCTGGGCGGCGATGGCGTCCTCGTAGGACTCGTAGCCGTCGACGGTCGCGTCCCCGACCATCAGGCGCAGCTCGACCTTCGGGGTGCGGTCCGTCAACTCGCCGGCCAGATCGGCCTTGGCCGCGGAGGTGATGAAGACGCGGGCGCTCGCAGTCGTTGACGATGTAGGCCGCCTCGTCGGCCGTGAGTCGGGTGCTGATGGCGGTGTAGTAGAGGCCGGCGTAGTGCGCGCCCCAGGCCACCGCGTGGAAGTGCGCCTGGTTCTCGAGACAGAAGGCGATGTGGTCGCCCGGCGCGAGCCCGGCCGAGCGCAGCAGCTGCGAGCAAGCGGTTGGCCTCGTCGTCCAGCTCGCCGTAGGTCACGGTCTGGCCGGAGCCGGCCATGATCACGGCCGCCTTGTCCGGTGTGGTCTCGGCGAAGGTGCCCGGGTACATGGCCAGCGAACCTAGTCCGCGACGCGAGCGCGGGCGGGCCGCCGCTACCGTGACCGCCGTGGACACGGGTCGGCTCAACGAGCGCTTCGGCGAGCTGGTGTCCCGCCCCGAGACCGAGATCCCCCTCGACGAGGCGGCCCTGGTGATCGCCGCGCACGCCCGCCCGACCTCGACCTCGCCCGCGAGCTCCGGCGGCCTCGACCACCTGGCCGAGCGGCTGCTTCGCCCCGACCCTCGACGCCCTCGTCGCCTACCTGTTCTCGGATCTCGGCTTCGCCGGCAACCGGCTCGACTACTACGACCCGCGCAACTCCTACCTCGACCAGGTCGTGACCCGCCGCGTCGGCATCCCGATCACCCTCGGCGTGCTCACCATGGTCGTCGGCCGGCGTCTCGGCGTCCCGCTGGTCGGTGTGGGCATGCCCGGCCACTTCCTGCTGCGCGACCAGGTCGACCACGGACGTGTTCGTCGATCCGTTCGGCGGCGGACTGCTGCTCGACCGGGCCGGCTGCACCGCGACGTTCCACGCCGTGCACGGCCCCGACGCCGCCTTCGACGACGCGTACCTCGCTCCGGTCGGGACCGTCGCGCATCCTGACGCGCGCTGCTGGCCAACCTGCGCAGCATCTTCGCCGCCCGCGGCGACCGGGCCGCGCTGGTGGACGTGCTCGAGCTGCGCAACCGGCTGCCCGGCACCTCGGCCGAGGATCGCGGCGAGCTGGCCGGCGCCCTGGCCGTCGGCCGGTCGCTTCGTCGACGCCGCCGACGAGTACGACCAGGCCGGCGACTCAGCTGGGCGGCTCGCTCGGCGCCGAGTACCGCCGCAACGCCGAGCGCCTCCGGGCCCGGCTGAACTGAGCGAGCGAGCGTGAACGTCTGGTGCTGGGCATCCTTGCTGTTCGCTCCGATCTTCGTGCTGATCGCCGTGTCGCGGAACCACAAGAAGCTGTCGGCCCTGCGGTCGAGCACGACCGAGCTGCGGGTCGACGAGTTCGGCGTCCACCGAGCGCTGGCCGACGGCCGTGAGGAGGGCGTCGACTGGGTCGACGTGACCGAGGTCGAGGTGCTCACCGCCAAGTCCGGTCCCCACGGCGCCGCCGGCGGGGTGGTGATCCTGTGCGGCGACGAGCAGCACGGCTGCCTGGTCCCCATCGACCGGCTCGAGGACAGCGGCGTGGCCGAGGCCCTCACCCGCCTGCCCGGCTTCGACAGCCAGCGGCTGGTCGCGGCGCTGACCGAGAAGCCGCCCAAGCGGACGGTCTGCTGGCAGCGGCCGCTCGCTGCTAACCTCTGGCGCATGAGACGAAGAGCAACGGTGATCGAGCGGTGCGAGCAGCTGCTCGGCGAGCACGACCCGGCCACGATGTCGGCCAAGGAGTTCCTCGGCGCCCAGTACGACGCCGGCCTGGCGTGGGTGCACTTCCCCGAAGGGTTCGGCGGACTGGGTCTGAGCCCGCGCCAGCAGCGCACGGCGGCCGAGCATCTGGCTCGAGGCCAAGGCTCCCGTGCCCTACGGCCGCAACCCGATCGGCTACGGCATGGGCGCGCCGACCCTCGTCGCCCACGGCAGCGACGCGCAACGGGCGCGCTACCTGCGCCCGCTGTTCACGGGCGAGGAGATCTGGTGCCAGCTGTTCAGCGAGCCCGGAGCCGGATCGGACGTGGCCTCGCTGGCCACCACGGCGGTGCGCGACGGCGACGAGTGGATCGTCAACGGTCAGAAGGTCTGGACCACGCTGGCCCACCTGTCCCGGTGGGGGATGCTCATCGCCCGCACCGATCCGGACGCGCCCAAGCACAAGGGCATGACCTACTTCGTGATCGACATGCAGGCGCCCGGCGTCGAGGTCCGGCCGCTGCGGCAGATGACCGGCGAGGCCGAGTTCAACGAGGTCTTCATGACCGATGTCCGCATCCCCGACGCCGAGCGCCTGGGCGACGTCGGCGAGGGCTGGCGTGTCTCGCTGACCACGCTCATGAACGAGCGGGTGTCGATCGGAGGCGCCATCCCGCCCCGCGAGGGCGGGATGATCCGCGTCGCCCTGCGAGGACGTGGCGCAAGGGCGGCGCCGCCCGGGCCAACCCGGTGCAACGCGACGAGCTCACCCGGCTGTGGATCGACGCCGAGGTGCTGCGCCTGACCAACATCCGCGCCTCGCAGCTGCGATCGAAGGGCACGCCCGGACCCGAGGGATCGGTCGGCAAGATCCTCTCGGCCGAGCACAACAAGGCGGTGACCTCGTTCGTCGTCGACCTCATGGGCGCCGAGGGGATGCTCTACACGAGCTACGAGATGGTGCGACCGACGTCGACCATGTCATGGGACTGCCCGCAGAAGGCGCTTCCTGCGGATGCGGGCCAACTCGATCGAGGGCGGCACGACCGAGGTCATGAAGAACATCCTGGGCGAGCGGGTGCTCGGTCTGCCCGGCGACGTCCGCACCGACAAGGAGCTCCCGTGGCGCGAGGTGCCACGGTCGTAGTCGGAGCAGTCAGCGCCGGGCCAGGTGGGGCGTCTCGTTGAGCGTGCAGAGCGAGCGGATGCCCGAGCTCGAGACGCGCAGCCGGTTGATGCAGGTGTAGTCGGGGCTGGAAGAAGAGGACCCGGTCGAGCCCGAGCACGTCGGCTACATAGGCGTTGATCACGCCGCCGTGGCACACGACGGCCACGGTCTGGCTCGGATGGGCCTTGGCGATGCCGTCAACCGCGCTGACGACGTGGGCCTGGAAGCTGGGCCCGTCGACGCCGAGCTCGTGGAGGGCGCCGGTCGCCAACGACTTCCACATCGGGTCGTTCTCGGCCTGGAGCTCCTCGATGGGGATGTACGAGCTGGCCTGGCGATCCCACTCGGCCAGACCGTCGACGATCTCGGACTTCAGCCCGGTGATCTCGGCCAACGGCTCCGCCGTCTGCACGGCGCGCCGCAGAGGGCTGCTGTAGACGGCGTCGAGTGACTCCGACGCCAGCCACGCCGCCAGCTTGGCGGCCTGGGTCCAGCCTTCGGGTGACAGCTCAGGGTCGGCCGGCCCCGCGTCCAGCTCGACGCGCAGGGGCAGGGCGTGACGGATCAGCAGCAGCTCCACATCGGGAGACTAGGGGGTGCTCGCCGCGATCCGCGCCTCGTGATCGAGCAGCCATTGCTTGCGCTCGAGACCCCAGCCGTAGCCGCCGAGGGTGCCGTCGGCGGCGATGACGCGATGGCAGGGGACGACGATCGAGATCGGGTTGCAGCCGTTGGCCTGACCGACGGCCCGGCTGGCCAGCGGTCGGCCGACCTCCTCGGCGACCTCGCGATACGACAGCGTCTCGGCGAACGGGATGGCCGCAAGGGTCGACCAGACCTCGAGTTGGAACGGCGTGCCGACGGGGTTCAGGTCGAGGTCGAAGGCGGTGAGCTCACCGTCGAAGTAGGCATCGAGCTGATCGAGCGCGGTTCCGCACGCCGATTCGTCGCGCTCCCAGTGCGACTCGATCATCGGAGCACCCCGTTCGGCGTCGAGGTAGAGCCCGGTCACTCGCTTGTCGTCGTCGACGAGCACGAGGAGCTCGCCGATCGGGCTGGGCGCGACCGAGTAGCGGGTGGTGGCGTCGGATGGGTGGTTCATGCGGGTCTCCTCAGGCTGGCGATGGGGTGATCGAGCGACGACCACAGGTATTGGGTGGCGTAGGCCCGCCAGGGCCGCCAGGCGGCGCTGCGCTCGATGAGCCGCCGGCCCGATCCGAGACCGAGCTGTTCGGCGGCGACGCGCACGCCCAGATCGTCGGGCAGGAAGGCGTCGGGATCGCCCAGGGCGCGCATGGCGATGGTGGCGGTGGTCCATGGTCCGACGCCGCCGATCTCGGCCAGCAGGCTGACGGTCTCGTCGCGATCGGCGTCGGGTTCGAGCACGAGCTCGCCGTCGGCCAGCAACCGCGCCACCGATCGGATGGTCTGGCGCCGTCTGGCCGGGAAGCGCAGCAGCTCGTCGGGCGCGTCGGCCACGGCGGCCGCCGTGGGGAAGACATGGGTCAGGCCGTCGTCGGGCGGGTCGAGGGGCTCACCCAGCGCGTGGACGAGGCGAGCTGTGTGGCGCTGGGCCGCCATGGTGGACACCTGCTGGCCGATGAGCACGCGCAGGGCCAGCTCGGCGCCGTCGGGGGTCCGGGGAACCCGGCGGCCCGGGTCGCGTGCGATCGCCGGCGCCAACGCCGGATCGTGGCTCAGATGGTCGTCGACGGCGGCGGGGTCGGCGTCGAGGTCGAGCAACCAGCGACAGCGGGCGACGGCGGCGGGCAGGTCGCGGAGATCGCTCAGGCGCAGGCGGGCCGAGATGTGGTCTGGGGCCGGCGTGAGGGCCACGACGCCTGATCCCCGGGGCAGCCGCAGGGTCCGGCGGAAGGTCATCGTCTCGCCATCGAACGCCTCGACACCGGGCACCGCCGTCAGGGCCAGGTGGGCCAGCACCCCGTCGGCGCTGTAGGGCAACCGGTGGGCCAACCGCACGTGGATCGTCTGGCTGGACGGGGCGTCGGGTGGGCGGCGCCGACCACGCATCTGGGTGGGCGTGAAGGCGAACACCTGCTGGATGGTGCCGTTGAACTGGCGGATGCTCGAGAACCCAGCGGCGAAGGCTATGGCCGAGAACTCGAGATCAGTGGTCTCGATGAGCACACGGGCCGTCTGGGCCCGCTGGGCACGGGCGATGGCGAGCGGTCCGGTGCCGAGCTCGGCCTGCATGAGCCGTTCGAGCTGGCGGACGCCGTAACCCAACCGGCGAGCGAGTCCGGCCACGCCTTCACGGTCGACGACGCCGTCGGCGATGCCGCGCATGGCCCGGGCCACGACGTCGGCCCGCACGTCCCATTCGGGCGAACCCGGCGACGCGTCGGGACGGCAGCGTCGGCAGGCCCGGAAGCCGGCGTGCTGGGCGGCGGCTGCGGTGGGGTAGAAGCGGAGGTTGGCCGGCTTCGGGGTGTTGGCCGGACAGCTCGGCCGGCAGTAGATGCCCGTCGAGGTGACGCCGACGAAGATCCACCCGTCGAAGCGAGGATCGCGTGCCAGGCAGGCTCGGTAGCAGGCGTCGAAGTCCTCGTGCATGGGTCAAGCAAACACCAACGGCGTCATTCGCGCTGGCCAGTTTGCGACATCGTCATCCGGCCACATGCGGGGCAGTACCGTGACCGGATGGCCCGTCGCACCAAGATCATCGCCACCATCGGCCCCGCGTCGGACTCCGAGGCCACGCTCAAGGACATGATCGCGGCGGGCATGGACGTGGCCCGCATCGGCCTGGCCCACGACAGCCTCGACGCCGTGCTGGCCCGGTTCCATCGCATCCGCGCCGCCGCCGCGGCGCTCGACCGCGAGATCGGCATCCTGGCCGATCTGCCCGGTCCCAAGGTGCGCGCCGGCCACATCGGCGACGACGGCATCAACCTGATCGAGGGCGAGACGATCCGGCTGGCCCCGGGTCACGACGACAGCACGGCCGAGGTGATCCACGTCGACTACGAGGATCTGCTGGGCGACGTGCGGCCGCGGCGACACCCTGGGGTTCGGCGACGGCGCCGTGGTCGTCGAGGCCATCGGGGACGACGGCGACGCCATCGAGGTCCGCGTCATCCACGGGGGGGTGCTCACGGGCCGACCCGGCGTGCACATCCCATCTGACCGGCTCCGGCTCTCGACCCCGACGGCCGAGGACCTGCTCATGCTCGACGCCTTCGTCGAAGCCGGTGTCGACATGGTCGCCATCTCGTTCGTGCGCTCGGCTCACGACGTGCGGCGCGTGGGCGTCGAACCTCACCCGCGAGGGCCCCTCGTGGTGGCCAAGATCGAGACCCGGGCGGCCGTCGAGAACCTCGAGGGGATCATCGAGGCCTCGGGCGCGGTCATGGTGGCCCGCGGCGACCTCGGGGCCGAGATGCCCATCGAGGAGCTCCCGCACCTGCAGAAGCAGATCCTGCGCAAGTGCATCGCGCTCGGTCGCCCCGCCATCACCGCGACCCAGATGCTCGAATCCATGGTGCACGCTCCGACGCCCACCCGGGCCGAGGCCTCCGACATCGCCAACGCCGTGTTCGACGGTTCGTCGGCGCTCATGTTGTCGGGCGAGACCGCCATCGGCACCGATCCCGTCAACGCGGTGAGCACGATGGCGCGCATCGCCAACCGAGCCGACCAGCTGTTCGACTACAACGGCTGGGCGCGCGGCCTCGCCGGCCTCAACCTGGCTTCGTCCGACGACGTCGATCAGGGGATCACCGAGGCCATGACCATGGCCGCTTGGCGCGCCGCCCTCGAGACGCACGCGGCGGCGACGATCTGCATCACGACCACCGGGTTCACCGCTCGCTCGATCGCCCGGCTCCGGCCCGAAGCGCGGATCCTGGCCTTCAGCCCGGACGAGCGCACCGTGCGCCAGCTCTCGATGAGCTGGGGCGTGCGCGCCTACAGCATCGACCCGCTGCCCATCGACGAGATGGTGGCGCGGGCGGTCGAGGTGGCGCGCACCAGGGGCGAGGTTCGCTCCGGTGAGTTGGTGGCCGTCCTCTCCGGCTCGCCCGACCGCCACGGCCGGGCGACCGACACGTTGCGCCTGATGCGCGTGCCGTGACGCTGGAGGTCTACGAGCATCACGGTCCGCCAGGAGCGCCCCGGGTCGTGCTCGTGCACGGTTCGATGGATCGGGCCGCCTCGTTCGCCAAGGTGACGCGGCGGTTGGGCGAGCTCGACGTCGTCCGCTACGACCGCCGCGGCTACGGACGATCGGCGGCCGCGGGGGTGGCGACCACGATCGACGAGCACATCGAGGACCTGTTCACGATCGTCGGTCCGACCCCGACGCCCGTCGTGGGCCACAGCCTCGGAGGCGTGATCGCGCTCGCGGCTGCGCAGCGCCGTCCCGATCGCATCCCGTCGGTCGGCGCGTTCGAATCACCCACGTCGTGGCTGGCGACCTGGCCGACGGGCTCGGCCGGCGGCAAGGCGCTCCATGAGCGCGACGCCGCTGATGCCGCGGAACGGTTCATGCGCGGCGTGCTCGGGGATCAGGTGTGGGAGCGCTTGCCCAGCCGTACCCGCGCTCACCGGCGCGCCGAGGGCCCTGCCCTGGTCGCCGAGCTGGCATCGATGCGCCAGGCCCCTCCCTATGATCCGGCGCGCCTCGACGTGCCTGTCCTGGCCGGCTACGGCACCGAGTCCAAGCCCTACCACCAGGATGCGGCGCGGGAGCTGGCCCGCCTCGCTCCCGACGGTGAGCTGGTGGTCGTCGAAGGATCGGGCCACGGGGTGCACCTCAGCCATCCCAGCGCCTACGCCGCGTTCGTGCGACGGGTCGTCGAGCGGGCGGCATACGATCGGTGACCATGTCCGACCCGTCCGCCGTCAACTTCTCGTCCGGTCCCCCCGAGACGGTCCTCGAGCCCGAGCCGGCCGAGCTCGACGCCGCGCTGGCCGCGGCGCTGGCGCGGCCGCTCGCCGATGACGAACGCCGGCGCGCCGTGTCCGACATCGTGGCCGACCATCCTCGCTTCCTCGACGGTTGGGCTCGTCTCGGCGAGCTCGGACGCGACCCGATTGAGAGCTACGCCGCGTTCCGCGTGGGCTACCACCGTGGCCTCGACCGTCTCCGCCAGAGCGGCTGGCGAGGCTCGGGCTATGTCCGCTGGGCCCATCCCGCCAACCGGGGCTTCCTGCGCGCCGTCGACGGGCTGCGCGAGTCGGCCCGCGTCATCGGCGAGACCGACGAAGAGGAGCGCTGCGCGGTCTTCCTGCGCCAGCTCGACCCGGATTGGCCCCCGAGCGACCGATGAGCACCGTCGTCGTCGACAATCCCGACCGGCTGCGCTATGAGATCCGTGTCGACGATCGACTCGCGGGCTTCACCAACTACTCCCGTCACGGCGACCTCGTCGAGCTCGTCCACACCGAGATCGATCCCGACTTCGAAGGCCATGGCCTCGGCGGTCAGTTGGCCCAGGGCGCCCTCGACGACCTGCGAGCACGAGGCCTGCGGGTCACGCCGACCTGTCCGTTCGTCGCCCGATACATCCAGCAGCACCCGGACTACTTCGACGTGGTCGACCCCGAAGCCCGTGGCTCGCTCGAAGACTGATCCGTTCGAGCCGGTGCGGGCCCGATGTCTCGGTCTGCCCGAGGTGAACGAGCGCCTGAGCCACGGTTCGCCGACCTTCTTCATCCGGGACAAGAAGACCTTCGTCATGTGCCTCGACGACCACCACGGCGACGGCCGGCTCGCCATCTGGGTCGCGGCGCCGCCTGGAGTTCAGGCCACCTTGGTCGACGAGGAGCCCGATCGGTTCTTCGTGCCGCCCTACGTGGGCCATCGCGGCTGGGTCGGCGTGCGCCTCGACCGCGATCCTGATTGGGATGAGATCGCCCAGATCGTGACCGACGCCTACCGGGTGGTCGCCCCGAAGACGCTCGTCGCCCGTCTGGACGCCGAGCTCAGCAGCGAGGCGCCTCCTGGCTCCCCAGGCAATGACGCGTAGCCACCGCCTTGTCGTCGACCTTGATCACGAAGGTGCCGTGGTAGTGACGGCTCGAGTCGGACTGGCCGTGGCCCGTCATGGTCGTGATCCGGCCGTCGCCGGTCGTCGTCTGGCAGTTGACGGTGAACCGTGAGTCGTCGTGGGGATCGCCGTCGATCTCGCACTCATAGCCGAAGTACAGGTTGAGTCCTGTGTCGTTGGCCGCCTCGTTGGCAGCGGCCTGGATGTCGAGCGTGGCCAAATACGGGTCATAGGCCGTGGCATGGGCGCACCCGAGGGCGACCAACGTGGCGGCGACCACCGTCACCGCCGTGGCCAGGACCCGAAGTCGCATCGGCCAGGGTCTAGCAGCTTCAGCGGCACTTCAGGTTCGGGTGTGACACTGCGATCTCAGTCTGGTGGCACCGAGGGGGGCACAGCGATGATTCGACGGTTCGCGGTCTTGGTAGTGGTGGCGTGTGTGGGTCTCGGGGTTCCGGCGGTGGCGGCCTCGGCCACCGGGTATCAATTGCCCGATCTCATGTGCGGTCCCATTACGACCAGCGTGCGGCTGCGCCACGACCTGACCTGCGCCGGTGGCGTCCAGGTCGCCGACGCTCCCGGCGGCGCCCCGGCCCTGCCGGCCTCGCTGACCATCGACCTCGGCGGCCACACCCTGACCACCACGCCGGCCGCTGACTGCGGCGGACCGTTCGGGCCGCCGTGCGCCTCGATCTACGTGTCGGCCGAACACACCACCGTGAACATCCGCAACGGGCGCGTGAGCGACGGCATCAACTACGCCGACGGGAACGTGAACGTGACCGCCAACCATCCCGCGCTCGGCGGTGTCGTCAGTGGCGTACACGTCGGGGGCGAGGTCGTCCTGGGCGGTCTGTCCGGGACCCTGCGCACGAGCTCAGTCGGCTCGGACGTGATGGTCGGCGGCTTCGGTTCGGCGAACGTCTCGAACAACACCATCGCCCGGGGCATGCTGGTCGAGGGCACAGCTGTCATCGATCGGAACATCATCTCGGGCGGAGTGGGTGCCACCGATCTGTGCGCCAGCATCTGCGGTCCTGAGCTGACGGTGACGCACAACCTCATCGTGAACAGCCCGAGCGACGGCGTCTCGTTCGACCTGAGCATCGGGCCCAACCAGGGCCGGCACATCGCGACGATATCCGGCAACGTCATCGCCAAGTCGGCCGGGGCCGGGATCTCGCTGTCGAGCGACATCACCGGCGCCTACGTCGTGACCAACAACCTGCTCGCCGCCAATGGCGGTGACGGGCTCACGCTGGTCGAAGCGCCGGGACGACCCATCGTTCCGAACGAGGTCGTGGTCGGCAACATCGCCGTGGCCAACGGCGGCCATGGATTCAACATCCAGGGCGCGCCGGCTGCGTTCACCATCAACGCGGACGGCAACATCGCCTTCGCCAACCACACCCAACCGCAGTGCGTGGGGATCGTCTGCTGGCCGTGATCCGACGACTCGCGGCGCTGGTCGCGATCGCTTGTGTCGGGATCGGACTCCCAGCGGTGGCGGCGTCTGCCACGCCGTTGCCGGACCTCACCTGCGGTCCCATAACGACGAGCGTGAAGCTGCGCCACGACCTGAACTGCCCCGACGGCATCCAGATCATCCAACCCGATTCAGGCGGTCCGGCCGCGCCGCCCGATCTGACCATCGACCTCGGCGGCCACACGCTCAGCTTCACGTCAGGCAATTGCGGTGGCATCGGACCGACGCCCTGCGAGGTCTTCGTGCAGGAGCCGGGAACCGTGGTGGACATCATCAACGGAGCCGTCGCCGGCAACATCGTCTACACCAATCCGAACCGCTTCGGCCTGCCGGGTTCGGCCGGTGGGCTGCTCAGTCGTCTGCATGTCGAAGGTGCGATCGACCTCGGTGGCCGGAACGGACGTATCCGCGACAGCACAGTGGACCAGGGCGTCTTCATCGATGGCTTGGCCGACGCTCGCATCTCCCACAACACGATCCATGGCTCTGTCGAAGTCGAGGGCTCGGCGACGATCGACCACAACGTGATCTTCGGCTCCGTCAGAGGCGATGACGACTGTCCCTCGTTCTGCTTCCCCCAACTGCGGATCACCCACAACCTCATCACGCAGAGCCCCAACGACGGGATCTCGTTCGAACTGAACTTCTTGGCGGAGCAGGGGGACTTCGTGGCGACCGTGTCGGGCAACGTGATCACCAACTCGGCGGGGGCAGCCATCTCGTTGACGCCGGCGCCGTTCACCGCCCTCGGGTCCTTCACCATCACGAACAACCTGCTGGTGGCGAACCACGGCGACGGGTTCCAGCTCGTCGGCACGGTCGGGCTGGCGGCCACGGTCCCAAGCGAGGTCGTGAAGGGAAACGTGGCCATCGGCAACGGCGGTCACGGGTTCAACATCGAAGGTGCGCCGACTGCCTTCACCCTCACCGCCAAGAACAACACCGCCTCCGCCAACTCGACAGACCCTCAGTGTGTGGGCATCGTCTGTCTGCCTTGAGCGGCCTGGCGGCGACGCGGAGCCGGCGACCTAGAGTGCCGGAGTGACTGAGGACTCCGACGCGCCCGATGAGCACGACGAGTACGACCGGATGCGCCGACGCGCCTTGTGGACGATGCCGAGCGGGCTCTACGTCGTCGGGAGCCACGCGGGCGATCGGCGCAACCTGATGACGCTGAACTGGGCGACCCAGGTGAGCTTCGAGCCCAAGCTGCTGGCCATCTCGGTCGAGCACGAGGCACTCACTCACGAGCTCATCAGCGAGGGCGGCCGTTTCAGCCTCAACACGATCGATCGTGAGGATCGCGCCATCGTGCGCAAGTTCACCAAGCCGGTCGAGATCGATGAGGCCGCCCACACCGCCAACGGCTTCGCGTTCCACGACGGACCGACCGGCGCGCCGATCCTCGACCAGGCGGTGGCCTGGTTCGACTGCGAGCTGCGCCAGGCCGTCGAGGTCGGCACCAGTACGTTGTTCGTCGGCGAGATCGTCGGCTGCGGCTTCCAGAAGGTCGAGGACACTCCGGTTCTGCGCATGGAGGACACGCGCATGAACTACGGGGGTTGACGATGCGCTTCGAGATCACGATGGACTGTCCCGACCCCCACGGCCTCGTCGACTTCTGGGCCGAGACCATCCACGCCGTCACCATCGAGCGCGGCGACCGCTACGTGATCATCCATCCACCCACGGGCGAAGGGATGGTGCCCATCGTGCTGCAGCGCGTGCCCGAGCCCAAGCGGGGCAAGGCGCGGGTCCATCTCGACATCTATGTGCCCGCCGCCGAGCTCGAGGCCGAGATCGCCCGACTCACCGACCTCGGCGCCACCCAGATCAGCCCTGAGGTGTTCAGCGAAGATGGCGCACAGTGGTTCGTCATGGCCGATCCGGTGGGCAACGAGTTCTGCCTCTGCACTTGAGCGCTCCACCTGCGTTCACCGGAGCGGTGCTGACCGGCGGGAGCTCGACGCGGATGGGGACCGACAAGGCGCTCCTCGACCTCGGGGGGCGTCCTCTCGTCAAGATCGCGGTGGAGGCCTTCCGAGCCGCAGGCGCGGCCGAGGTGCTGACCATCGGCGGCGACGTCGCCGCCCTGTCGGCTCTCGGCCTCGATGCCCGTCCCGACGACCATCCCGATGAGGGGCCCCTGGGTGGGCTCATCACCGCCCTGCGCCTCGCGTCGAACGATCTCGTCGCCGTTCTCGCTTGCGACATGCCGGCCATCGCCGGTCCGGTCGTGCGCAGCCTGGTCGACGCAATCGATGCCGCTCCCGATGCCGACGGCGCGGTCGCCGTGGTCGACGGTCGCGTCCAGGCCATCACGGCGGTCTACCGACGACGCATCCTCGGCTCGCTCGAGGCCAGCTTCGCCAACGGGGAACGGGCCGTGCGCCGGGCCATCAGCGGCCGCGTGATCGTCAACGTCGACGGCCTCGATGCCGATGCCCTGGGTGATGTCGACCGACCAGAGGATCTTCGCCGCTACGCTCGGCCAACGTGACCATTCCCGAGATCGACGTCGAGGAGCTGCGGCCGCTGCAGATGGGTGGTGCCAACGTGATCGACGTCCGCGAACCCGATGAATACGAGGAAGGCCATGTGCCGGGCGCCCGGCTCATCCCGCTCCAGGAGGTTCCCGAGCGGATCGAGGAGCTGCCCGACACCGGCGACATCTACCTGATCTGCAAGACCGGGGCGCGCAGCCGGCGGGCGGCCGAGTATCTCGCCACGCAGGGCTACCAGGTCCACAACGTCGCCGGTGGCACGATGGCCTGGATCGACGCCGGGTTCCCCGTCGACCGGTGACCGACCTCGAGCTCGTAGACAACGACGATGCCTTCCGGGCGGTGCTGGCCCATCTCCGTGAGGCTCCGGCGTACGCCGTCGACACCGAGTTCCACCGCGAACGCACCTACTTCCCCCGCCTGGCGCTCGTGCAAGTGGCCTGGGACGACGGCCTGGCGCTGATCGATCCGCTGGCAGTGGACATCGCGCCGCTGGCCGAGGTCCTCGACGGACCCGGCGTGGCCGTCCTGCACGCCTCGGACCAGGACCTCGAGGTGCTCGAGCTGGCCTGTGGCACCATCCCGGCCCAGCTGTTCGACACCCAGATCGCTGCCGGCTTCATCGGCATGTCGACCCCCTCGCTCGCCGCGCTCTACGAGCGCGTCCTGGGGATCCGGGTGGCCAAAGGGCATCGCCTCACCGACTGGTTGGCCCGCCCCCTCGACGAGCACCAGCTCACCTACGCCGCCGGCGACGTCGAGCACCTGCTGGCGTCCTACGAGAAGCTGACCGCCGAGCTCGAGAGTCGAGGCCGGCTGCAGTGGGTGCTCGACGAGTGCGAACAGGTGCGCCAGCGCGAGCGAGGCAGCCGGGACCCTGAGCAGGCCTGGCGTCGGGTCAAGGAGATTCGCCAGCTGCGGGGCACGCCGCTGCGGGTCGCCCAGGCCGTGGCCGCCTGGCGCGAGCGGCGCGCCGCCACGACCGACCAGCCGGTGCGCCACGTGCTGCCCGATCTGGCCATCGTCGGGATCGCCCAGCGCCACCCCACGACCGCCGAGCAGCTGCGCCAGGTGCGGGGGCTCGACGACCGACACCTGCGGGGTCCGCAGGTCAGCGAGATCCTCGCCGCCATCGCCGAGGGCACCGCCCGGGCCCCCCAGCCCCACGACGAATCCGAGGTCCGCGAGCTCGACCGCGACCTGCGCCCGGCCGTGAGCCTCGTGTCGGCCTGGGTCAGCCAGCTGGCCCGAAACCTCGAGATCGACACGGGGCTGCTCGGCACCAGAGCTGACATCGAGGCCCTGCTGCGCCACGATCCGGGGGCCCGCCTGGCCCAGGGTTGGCGGGCCGAGCTGGTGGGCGAGCCCATCCGGCGCCTGGTCGACGGCGAGGCCGCCCTGGCCTTTGACGGCGGGGGAGAGCTGCGGCTCGAGGTCAGGTCCCACACGCCATTGACCTGATGGACCCTCGACGTTTATCACTGCAGGTCAGCGTGGCGAAAGGTCATCCAGCCGCTACACTGCACGAGCGATCATTGTCAGCACTTGGGAGTTGGCCCGTGAAAAAGGGGCGGCATCGGCGCTTCGAAGAGGCCCGAGCACTGAAGCACACCAACGACCTCGATTTCGATGCGATCCTCGATCGCCGAGACTCCGAGCCGTGCCCCGAATGCGCCGCTGAGCCCGGCCACGACCATGCGTCGTGGTGCCTCCACGAGGAGAGCGACGAGGGCCTGTTCCCCTCCTAGCTCGGCCCGACACACCCCCCCAAGAAGAGAAACCCCCGCTGTGACATCGCTTCGTAACCTCGCGCTCGTCGCCCACGTCGACCATGGGAAGACCACATTGGTCGACGCCATGCTGCGCGCCACCCACGTCTTCGGCACCCACGAGGCTCTCGTCGACCGGGTGATGGACTCCAACGACCAGGAGCGCGAGCGCGGCATCACGATCCTGGCCAAGGCGGCGTCGGTCCAATGGCGCGACGTGCGCATCAACCTGGTCGACACGCCGGGCCACGCCGACTTCGGCGGCGAGGTCGAACGGGCGTTGGCCCTCGTCGACGGCGTTCTGCTGCTCGTCGATGCCGCCGAGGGACCCCTGCCGCAGACGCGCTATGTGCTCTCGAAAGCGCTCGCCGCCGGCCTGCCAGCGGTGGTCGTGTTGAACAAGGTCGATCGACAGGACGCTCGCGCCGACGAGGTCCTCGACGAGATCTACCAACTGTTCCTCGACCTCGATGCCGACGACACCAACATCGAGTTCCCCATCATCTCGACGGTGGCCCGCGAAGGTCGGGCGGTCGAAGGCGTGGGCATGCCCGGACCCGACGCCAACCTCGACCCGCTGTTCGAGGCCATCGTCAACACGCTGCCCGCACCCGGCGGCAATCCGGATGCCCCCTTGCAGGCCATCGTCACCAACCTCGATGCATCTGAGTACCTCGGACGGCTCGCCGTCGGCCGGGTCATCGAGGGAACGCTTCGCCGGGGCGATCAGATCGCGCTGTGCGAAGAGGACGAGGGTCAGAACCCGTTGCGACGCAAGCTGGGCACCCTGATGGGGTTCGAGGGCATCTCGCGCATCGACGTCGACGAGCGCGCCGCCGGCGATCTGTTCGTGATCGGCGGTTTCCCCGAGGTCGAGATCGGCGACACCATCGCCGATCCCATCGAGCCCAAAGCACTTCCGCGACTCGTGGTCGACGAGCCAGTCCTGCGCATGACGTTCGGCGTCAACACCTCACCGCTGGCCGGCAAGGACGGGGGGACCTTCCTCACGTCGCGCCACCTGCGCGAGCGGCTCGATCGTGAGGTCCTCGGCAACGTGTCGATCCGGCTGAACGAGACCGCCTCCCCCGACATCATCGAGGTCGCCGGGCGGGGCGAGCTCCAGCTCTCGGTGCTCATCGAATCGATGCGGCGTGAAGGCTACGAGCTGCAGGTGAGCCGCCCCGAGGTCATCGTCCGCGAGATCAACGGCAAGCGCCACGAGCCGCTCGAACGCGCCGTCATCGACGTCCCCGACGAGTACGTCGGCACCATCACCCAGTCGCTGGCCCCGCGCAAGGGCAAGGTCACCGACATGCGCCAAGGTGACACCGGGCGCACGATCGTGAGCATCGAAGCCCCGAGCCGTGGCCTCATCGGCTTCCGATCCCTCATGCTGACGGCCACACGGGGCACGGCGCTCATGCACCAACATCACGCCGGATGGGTGCCGTGGGTCGGCGACCTGCCCAGCCGCAAGGGCGGGGCCATGATCGCCGATCGACCCGGCACCTCGACCGGCTACGCCCTCGACAACCTGCAGGCCCGCGGCGAGTTCTTCATCGGCCCCGGCGAGTCGGTCTACGAAGGCATGGTCGTCGGCGAGAACGCCAAGCCCGACGACATGATCGTCAACGTCGTGCGCGAGAAGCAGAAGACCAACATCCGCACCCACGCCTCCGACGAGGCCATCAAGCTCACGCCACCGCGGGTCGTCACCCTCGAGACCGGTATCGAGTTCATCGCCGACGACGAGCTCGTCGAGGTGACGCCCACCAACCTGCGCGTGCGCAAGCGCCTCCTGCGCGAGCAGGATCGCCGGCGTCAGAAGCGCTGATCAGCCGGTAGCGAGGTCGATGGCCAGCCGAACGGCGCGGTCGAGATCGGCCTCGTCGAGGACCACGAGCGCCTTGCGTCCCCCGGCCCGAGCGGCCAGGCGAGCCTCGGCTCGACGCCGGCTCGGATCGTGGAGTCGATCGGGCACATCGACCAGGAGCTGACCGACGACGATGCCCGAGAGCCGTTTGCGGTCGCCCAGCCGGCGCCCGTGGTAGTACTGCACGGGTCCGCTGAAGAGGGCACCGCGTTCGACGCGGAAGGGCGGCAGACGGGTCGAACCGTGCCGTTCGAGACGTTGGATGAGCCCGATGAGGACACGATGCTGGGCGTGGGTCCGGTCGTCGCACAGGGCCCGGACGTCCTGGGCGTCAAGCGGGTTGGCGAACCGGTCGAGCATCTCGAGCGCCGGCTGATAGGACTTGCGGTGCTTGCCTGACCGGGTGCGCTTCATGGCCCGGGCATCGGGGCGCTCGCGACTGACCCGGGCGAGCGACGGGTGCTCGACGAAGCGGTTGGCGTCATTGCCGTTGCGGCGGGCCGCTCGCAGCAGGGGGTCGTCGAGGGCTCGCTCGTTGTTGTGCTCGGCGATGTAGGCCGAGTCCCGGATCGACATGAGGGCGGCGACCAACACCCGGTTCTCAGCGATGTCATAGGCGCGCGATGGCGTCTTGCACACGAAGAGGCCCTCGTCGCCGAAGCTCGACGCTCGCGCCGACATGGTCTCGCTCCACAGCACGGGCCCCCGAAGGCTGCCGACGCACCTCTCGGCCTGGGTCTGCAACGAGGTGGCGAGCGACCGCACGGTCTTGGGCATGGCCTCGAGCAGGGAGTCCGCCTCGGGCGAGGTGGCGACCCGGGCACCGACCATCTGTGCGATCTCGTTGGGAGGGATCCCGATCAACGCCGAGATCGTCCGCACGACGTCGAACGGGCGCGACAGGCGGTTCCAGATCTCGAGGAAGGCGTCCTCCGTATCGCCCGGACCCGAGGACAGCGACTGATCGATGACGGTCACGGGCGCATCCGCCGGCTCAGACCGCGAGCTCGACCCCGAGCACCTCGGAGATCGTCCGCTGGGCCTCGGCCTGCTCGGGGGGATCGAGGAGCTGGGCCACCGTGCGGTACAGCGTGGTCGCCCGGCGGTCCTCCATGCCCTCGAACTGCGGCAGGAAGTAGGCGTAGAACACCTCGTAGATCAGCCGGGACTCGCTCGGCGCGTCCTTGGCTCGACGCGCCGCGTACTTCGCCGCGTCGAGGTAGACCGCCGGCCCGAGGTTGGTGAAGCGACGCAGCGGCAGGAGCTTGGCCACGATCTCACCGGGTCCCTGCAACAGCTTCTCGTAGGCCCAGTCGTCGGGCGTGCCGACCTCGATGAAGGCGAAGCGCCGCATCAGCGCGTAGGACATGTCGAACAGCAGGTTCTTGTCGAACACGTTCATGGTGGCGATGATGCGCCAGTTGGCCGGCACCCGGATGACGTCGGTCTTCTCGGGCGGATCGACCCCGCTCGGCACGATCGACAGGGGATCGGGCTGGCCCTTGCGCTTGAAGGGCAGGACCACCGCCGATCCCGACAGGACCGTGAACAACTGGCCGAAGGCCCGGTCGAAGTTCGACCGGTTGAGCTCGTCGATGACCAGCCAACGCCCGCTCTCGATGGCCTCGACGAACAGGCCGGGGCGGTAGATCAGACCGTCCGGAGTGGGCTGCAGGCCGCCGATCGTCTCGAACGTGGTCCATTCGGAGGTGGCGGTGGTGGGCAGGTAGCCCGTGCAGAACATGGCCTGGCGGGCCACATCCGCCGCCAGGTAGGCGAGGGTCGTCTTCCCGGTCCCTGGGGGGCCGGTGAGGATGACGTGTTTTCCAGCGTCGATGGCGGCCACGAGCTGGTCGATCACGTAGTCGGGGAAGATCATCCCCTCCTCGGTGGCGGCCCGCTCGAGCTCGTCGGCGGTGAAGGCACGCATGGCGCTCCTGTCGGCCGCTCAGGGCCGCTTCTTGAGGGCAGGGTGAGGAAGGACTTGCGCCGGTTGGCGCCGTTTCACCTCGCCCATGAACGTTTCGAAGGCTATCTCGCCCACCAGCTCGACGATTTCGTCATGGAGCTCCTCATAGACCGGACGGGAGCCGATGAAGGCGTCCGGGGCCTCGGTGCACCACCAGTGGAAGTCGAAACCGCCCTCGCCCCAGTCCCGACGCTTCCACTCCCGCAACACGTTGGTCGTGTGCTCGTTCTCGTCGACGCGCTGTTCGAGCCGGAGCGGGAGCTGCCAGCACACATCCGGCTTCCAGTCCATGAAGCGCTCGCCCCGAGCCAGCGCCGCCGAGTGGAGGGCACATCCAGCACCGCCCGGATGATCGGGCCGATTGAGGAAGATGCAGGCATCGTCGACCAGCCGGGTCGCCCATTCGCCCTCCTCGTTCTTGTGGATGGGGCCGCCGAACGCATCAGAGTCCGCCTTGAACTGCCACTCGTCCTTGGTCAGGGCGGCGGCCCGCTTCTCGACCCGCTTGCGATCCGCCTTGCCGGTGAAGTGGGCGCCGTAGCTGCAACACCCCTGCTCGAGCTCGGGCGCCGGACCGGTGAGCACACCGGGGCAACCGCGGCCGAAGATGCAGGTCCACGGACTGGTCAGGAAGGTCAGGTCGAACTGGTAGGTCTCGTCCTCCAGATCGAACGAGAGCCACTCGTGCAGGTCATCGGGGGAGGTCATGGTAGGCGCAGCGTATCTGCGCTAGGAAGAGTGGATGGCGGGCGAGTTCGACGACATCCGAGGGCGCCTCGAGGCCATCAGCGAGGAACTGGCCGACCTGGCCATCGTGCGGCTGCGCGAGTCCATCGATGCCGGCGGAACCGAGCTGCCGGTCGATGAACGGCGACTGACCCGCGCCCGGCGGGCAGTCGAGCGGGCCATCGGCATCCTGCGAGAGGCCGACGACCTGCTCGACGACTGAGGCGCGGATCGAGCGCGGCGCTCAGGCCGCGCTGATCCAGTGGTGGAGGATGACATCGCGCCCGAATCGGGTGAGGTAGTCACGCGCCACCGGAGTCCGGGTCTCGATCGTGGGGAGGGGATGGTCAGGTCGGGGCGGCGGCCGAGGCTGGGCCGTCACGAGTGATCCGTCGGGGCGTCGGAACTGGAGGCCATCCGCTCGGCGCTGGAGGACCCACCCGGGTCGGTGGATGCGTCGATGGTGGATCGGACACAACAGGACAAGGTTGTCGAGCTGGGTCGGCCCGCCCTGGGACGACCACCAGATGTGGTGAGCGCGCAGGAGCCGGGTGCGACCACAGCCGGGGTACTGGCAGCAGCGGTCCCGAGCGATGAGGGCACGCCGCTGGGCGGGTGTGGCCAGGCGGGTCGGTGAGGTGGCGGTGACCGGGCGGCCGTTGCGGGTGACCATGGCCACGATCCAGGCTTGGCACAGCAGCTGGTTGGCGTTGGCGGGCTCGAGGTGGCCGCCGTCGTGGAGGTGGGCGCCAGACTCATCGATCTCGACGATGGCCTGGTAGGTCTCGGGCACGACCCCGTCGGCCTTGGCCGTGCCGGCCAGGTAGGTCTCGGCGACCTGGGACATGGCCTCGGCGTTGGTCAACGGCTCAGCGCCCGCGCCGGCATCATCGAGGTCGATCTGGCGGGCCGCGTCGATCGCGGCGGCGATGGGCGCCCCGAGATCGGCCGAGGTCGACCCCCGCCAGCGGTACCGGCCGGTCTCGTCGATGTGCCAGGCGAACGTGTCCGGCCGATCCGGCTCGGGACCTCCGCCGGCGACCGCCGCGGCGGCCGCGGCGTGCTTCATGTCGCCGACCAGGGTCCGGAGCTGCGCGCCGGTGGCGACCCGCGCCGTCTCGACGAGCCGCGCCTCGTTGGCCGGACTGGCGACCCGCGCCAAGAGGTCGACCGTGCCCTCCGACAAGCGCCCCGACGCCAGCCCGGCCGAGAGCTCCGGCAGATCAGACAGACGACCGGCCAGGCGCACGGTGCGGGCCGCCTCGGCCGGCGTCAATCCCCACTCGAGGGCGATCCACTCCCGGGCGGTGCCTCCCGCCAACGAGCCTTCGAGCCGGCGGACAGCACCGGCGATGTCGATCAGCTCGCCCTGCAACGCCGAGATCTGCGACGCGACCTGCCGGCCTCGCGCCGCCAGGTCGGTCAGTTGCTGCTGAGCATCGGCTGCCGCCGTGGGATCCGCCCCACTCATGACCTCGACCCTAGTGAGCCCCTGTGACAGTGACCAGGGTCAATCGCGCCCGTTCAGCCGGTCGATCAGACGCCGCAGCCGCGCGTAGCTCATGCGGTCGAATCGGAACGCCACTCGGGCCAGATCCGGGACGTCCCCGTCCTCGACCTCGGACGGCGCGGCGGTGACGCGCTCGAAGGCACCCGACGTGGCGATGTCGGAGAAGTCACGATCGAGACCGGCGAGCTCGGCGTCGGTCAGATCGCGGTTGAGCCGCAGCACCAGCCGTCGGCCGACGAAGCGCATCGAGTGGAACGTCGAGTAGAAGGCCGTGATCTCCTCGACCGCCTCGTCGATGTCATGGGTGATCTTCACCAGGTTGAGGTCGTCGTCGGAGATGAGCCGGCGACCGCCCAGCTCGTCGGTGACGAAGGTGAGCCACTCCTCCCAGAACTGGCTGCCCGGCTCGGCGAGCAGGACGACGGGGGCGATGGGCGACCGGCCGGTCTGCATGAGCGTGAGCAGCTCGAAGCCCTCGTCCATCGTGCCGAACCCACCAGGCAGGAGCGCGAAGCCCTTCGACTCCTTCATGAAGGTGAGCTTGCGGGTGAAGAAGTAGCGGTAGTTGATGAGCTTGGGGTCACCGGCGAGCAAGGGGCTGGCATCCTGCTCGAAGGGCAGCACGATGTTGACGCCGAAGGCGTGCTCAGTGCCAGCGCCCTCGATCCCGGCCTCCATGATCCCGGGTCCGGCGCCGGTGATCACCATCCACTCCCGTTCGGCCATGGCGTGACCGAAGTCGCGGGCCATGGCGTACGCAGGCTGATCGTGGGTGAGGCGAGCCGATCCGAAGATCGACACCTTGGGAACGTCGATGTAGGGCTGGAACACGAGGAACGAGTAGCGCAGCTCCTTCAGGGCGGCGTTGACCAACTTGAGGTCGCCGCGGTCGACCGCCTCGCGTCCCATGCGCACGGCCGACACGACCATCTCGAACACGAGGTCCTGGTTCTCGTTGACGCCGGCGGCGTCGATGAGCGCCGCGATCTGCGTGTCGAGCTCGTCGTGGCCGGTGCGATACCGGGCCCGCCGCGCCATCGATCAGGCGACCGCGGCGCGGCCGTACAGCGTCGTGCGCTGGGCCAGCGTGCGCCCGAGCGGCTCGACCAGCTCGCGGAAGTCCGCCTCTTCGAGCCCCTGGCCATGGGACGCACCGGCGGCTCGCGAGATGTTCTCGTCCATGAGCGTGCCGCCCAGGTCGTTGACGCCGGCCTGGAGCATCTGGCGCACACCGGCGTGGCCCATCTTCACCCACGAGACCTGGATGTTGTCGATCCAGCCGTGGTAGGCGATGCGGCCGACAGCGTGCATGAGGACGGCCTCACGGAAGGTCGGTCCGCGCCGCGACTTTCGCTGGAGGTAGATCGGCGCCGCCATGTGCACGAACGGCAGAGGGACGAACTCGGTGAAGCCACCCGTCTCCTTCTGCAGGTCGCGGGTGCGGACCATGTGCCGGGCCCAGTGCAACGGACGCTCGACGGCTCCGAACATGATCGTGATGTTCGAGTTGAGGCCGACCGAGTGGGCGACGCGGTGGGCTTCGAGCCACTCCTCGGTGTTGATCTTGTCGGGGCACAGCACGGCGCGGATCTCGTCGTCGAGGATCTCGGCGGCCGTGCCGGGCAGCGTGCGCAGGCCCTCGTCGCGCAGCCGGGCGAGATAGGAGGACAGCGGCTCGCCCAGGCGCTTCGCTCCTTCGGTGACCTCGAGGGCGGTGAAGCCGTGCACGTGGATCTCGGGCGCGGCCTGCTTCACCGCCCTGGTGACGTCGATGTAGTAGTCGCCGTCGAAGCTGGGATGGATGCCACCCTGCAAGCACACCTCGGTCGCGCCGAGATCGGCGGCTTCGACGACCCGGGCCTGGATGTCCTCGAGGGTCAACAGGTAGGGCGTGCCCCGAAGGTTGAGCGAGAGGGGACCCTTCGAGAAACCGCAGAACTTGCACTTGAACGTGCAGACGTTCGTGTAGTTGATGTTGCGGTTGTGCACGAAGGTGACCTCGTCGCCCACGACCTGGCGCCGCAGGTCATCGGCGACCTCGGCCACCGCCGCGACCTCGGGACCGCGCGCCGAGAACAGCGTGACGATCTCGTCGACGTCGACCTCCTGTCCCAGTTGCACGCCCGCCAGCACCTCGGCCACCGCCCCTCGGACTCGCGGCTGGCCAGGGACGAGCACGGGTGGCTCGGCCGCGGCCCCCGAGTACCACGCCGTGCTGCGGGCACCGATGTGCAGCACCTCGATGCCCTGGTCGACCTGTTCGGGCGGGGCCGGCTTGATCCGCTGCACGAAGACGGCCCCCGGTCGTCGCGACCGAGGCCCTCGGCATCGCTTCGGTCCATGACGGCGAAGCGCAACCCGTCGTCGATCCACCGGGACGGGTCGGTCACGAACTCGGGATAGATGGTGAGGCGGGGCGCCAGGACGAAGCCGTTGGCCTCCGTGACGTCTCGCAGTCGGTCGAGATCGGGCCAGGGCCGCTCAGGGTTCACGTGGTCGGCGGTCACGGGCGACACGCCGCCCCAGTCGTCGATGCCGGCGTCGAGCAGGACTCCGAAGTCGTCAGACAGGTTCGGCGGGGCCTGGACGTGGACCTCGGCGGGGAGGATGAGGCGGGCCAGGGCAATGGCCTCGAGATAGTCGTCGGTCGGGCACGGCCGAGATCGGAACATCGTCGTGCCCGCCTTGGGCAGGAAGTTCTGGACGATGACCTCCTGCACGTGCCCCCAACGCCGGTGCGAGGCGGCGATGGCCTCGAGCGCCTCGATGCGGTCGGCCCGGGTCTCGCCGATGCCGACCAGGATGCCGGTCGTGAACGGGATGGCCAGCTCTCCAGCGGATTCGAGGGTGGCCACGCGCCGCTCCGGCGTCTTGTCGGGCGAACCGCGGTGGGCCTCGAGATCGGCGTTGAGCGACTCGATCATCATCCCCTGTGAGGGCGACACCTGGCGGAGGGCGGCCAGCTCGTCGGTGAACAACGCCCCGGCGTTGGCGTGGGGGAGCAGCCCGACCTCGTCGACGACCAGTCGCGCCATGGCGACCAGATAGTCGACGGTCGAGCTGTACCCGTGGACGGCGAGCCACTCGGCGGCCACCGGATAGCGATCCTCGGGCCGCTCGCCCAACGTGAACAGGGCCTCGTGACAACCGGCACGCGCCCCGCCCGGGCGATGGCCAGGACCTGGTCGGGATCGAGATAGGGCGAGTCGAGTCGCGCCGGGGGCTGAGCGAAGGTGCAGTAGCCGCACTTGTCGCGACACAGCATCGTGAGCGGGATGAACACCTTCGGCGAGTACGTGACCCTCGTTCCCGTCGCCTGGTTGCGCACCTCACGAGCCCGAGCCATCAACTCGGCCAGGCCGACGCCCTCGAAATCGGTGGTCATCCGGGGCACCTTATCGGTGCGTCCTCGGTCTCAAGCATGTGCGGCGGCGGCCGGATCGGCCAGCCACACGACCTCGTCGGCCTGGATGCGGGCCGCCGGCACGTCCTCACCGGCCATCACCCGAGCGAGGGCCTCGCGCTTGGACTCACCGACGACGGTCACGAGCGCCAGGCCGCGCCCGGGCGATCCCGGCAAAGGTCAGCGTCATCCGCCGGAACGGGTTGACCCCGTTGGGGTCGTCGTTCATGACCACCAGGCGGCCCGGGTCGGCATCGAGGGCGGCAGAGCCGGGGAACAACGACGCGGTGTGGCCGTCGGGCCCGAGACCGAGATGGACCACGTCGAAGTGGCCGAGCTCGCCCACGCGCAGCTGGTAGGGATCGGGCCCCTCGTCACAGCGCATGGGGTAGGCGGCGTTGGCCGCACCCACCTGTTCGAGCAGCGTCTCTCGCGCCAGACGGAAGTTCGACTCGGGGTCGTCGAGGGGCACGCACCGCTCGTCGCCCCAATAGAAGTCGACCTTCCACCAGTCGATCCGCGTGTCGGCCACCTGGGCCAACCGCTCGTAGCAGGCGCGGGCCGTCTCGCCCCCCGACAGGGCCAGCGAGAACCCGTCGTTCGGACGGCCCTGGAAGGCGGCGACCGTGCGCGCCACGAACTCGCCGGGTACGTCGTCGGTGACGATCAGCGACCCGTTCATCCCGCGTGCTCCCGATCGTGTGGTCTGTTCAGGCCCGGAACGTCTCCGCCTTGGCCGACAGGCTACCGATCAGCTCGTCGAAAGACTTGGTGAAGGCGGTGACGCCCTCATCTTCGAGGACTCGGCCGACATCGTCGAGGTCGACCCCGACCGCAGCCAGCGCCTCGAGGTCGGCCTCGGCCTCGTCGACACCCTGGTCGACCGTGCGGGCCACGGTGCCATGATCCTCGAAGGCGGCGATCGTGGCGTCGGGGATGGTGTTGACCGTGTGCGGGCCGATGAGCTCGTCGATGTAGAGCGTGTCGGCATAGGCCGGGTTCTTGGTCGACGTGGAGGCCCACAGGGGTCGCTGCACCCGCGCCCCGGGCGGCGAGCGCCTCCCACCGCGGACCCGAGAAGCGCTCGACGAACAGGGCGTAGGCCAGCTTGGCGTTGGCGACGGCGGCCTTGCCGCGCAGGGCGAGGGCCTCGTCCGAGCCGATCTGCTCGAGGCGGTGGTCGACCTCGGTGTCGACGCGGCTCACGAAGAACGACGCGACCGACGACACCGGCGCCAGGTCGCCGTCGTAGGCCTCGAGCCCGGACAGGTAGGCCTCGATGACCTCGGCGTAGCGCGCGAGCGAGAACAGCAGCGTCACGTTGATGCTGCGGCCCTCGCTGATCATCTGGCGGATCGCCGGCACCCCCTCGGCCGTACCCGGGATCTTCACGTAGAGGTTGGGTTCGGCGATCGTCTCGTGCAGCTGCCGGGCGGCGGCGATGGTTCCGTCGGTGTCGCGGGCCAGGGACGGGGCCACCTCGACCGAGACGAAGCCGTCGATCCCGTCGCTCTGGTCGAAGACCGGACGCAGGATGGCCAGGGCGTCACGGATGTCCTTGGTGACCAGATCCCAATAGGTCTCGTCGACCGTGGTCCCTTCGCTGACGAGGGCGCGCAACTGGTCGTCGTAGTCGACGTTGCCCTCGATCGCCTTCTGGAAGATCGACGGGTTCGACGTGATCCCACGGATGCCGTCACCAGTCAGGCGCGCCAGCTCGCCGCCCGTGATGTAGCCCCGCTTGAGGTTGTCGAGCCATGGGCTCTGGTCCTGCTGGTCATGGAGATCCTGAAGTCGGGTCAAGGGGAGCGCCTCTCGAGCAGGGCCCGGGCTCGGGCCGCGACATTTTCCGGGGTGAAGCCGAACTCGCGCGAACACGACATCACCTGGCGCGCTGGCGCCGAAGTGGTCGATGCCGAGGGAGTCGTCGGCGTAGCGATCCCAGCCGAAGGTGGTGGCCGCCTCGACCGAGAGCGTGGGCACACCTGGCGGGAGAACGCCGTCGCGGTACTCGGCGCCCTGGGCGGCGAAGAGGGTCCCAGCACGGCAGCGAGACGACGCGGTGCCCGCACGCCCGTCGGCGCTGAGCGCCGCCGCCGCGTCGACGCACACCCAGACCTCGCTGCCCGTCGCCACCAGCACGACTGCCGGGGGACCGTCGCTCGGCGTCGACGAGGACGTAGCCGCCCTTGGCCACCCGATCGCCGCCGGCGGTGCCGTCGAGCACGGGGATGCTCTGGCGGCTGAGGATCAGGGCGGTCGGTCCGTCCGACGAGACGGCGATGTGCCAGGCCTCGGCCGTCTCGTTGGCATCGGCCGGTCGGATGACCCGCAGCCCGGGCATGGCCCGCATCGCGGCGAGCTGCTCGACCGGCTGATGGGTCGGACCGTCCTCGCCGACGCCGACCGAATCGTGGGTCCACGAATAGATGACCTTGGCCTGCTCGATGGCGGCCAGCCGGACCGAACCCCGCATGTAGTCGCTGAAGACGAAGAAGGTCCCGCCGACGGGCAGGACGCCGCCGTGCATGGCCAGGCCGTTCATGATCCCGCCCATCCCGTGCTCGCGGATGCCGTAGTGGACCTGACGGCCCCCAGGTGTCGCCGCCGACTGCGTCTCGCCGTCGGTCAGCTTGACGCCGGTGTTGCCCGTCAGGTCGGCGGCGCCGGGCAACAGACCGGGCACGACGTCGGCGATGGCGTTGAGGCAGGTGCCGCTGGCCACCCGGGTCGCGATCTTGTCGCCGGTGGTGAACGACGGGAGCTTGGTGTCCCAGCCGGGCAGCCCGGTGCCGGCCAGCGCGGCGTCGAAGCTGGCCCGATCGCCGCCCCATGCCGCCAGCCGCGTCCTCCCACTCGATCCGGCGGTCCCGACCCCGCCGGCCGGCCTCGCGGTACATGGCCACGACGTCGTCGGGCACCCAGAACGAGCTCGTCGGGGATGCCCATCACCGCTTTGGTCGCGGCGATCTCCGCGTCCTTGAGGGCGTAGCCGTGGGTCTCGAAGTCGTCGGTGTGGTCGGGCGACGGATAGGCGATGTGGCTGCGGAGCACGATCAGCGACGGCGCCTCCTCGTCGGCCATGGCCCGACGCAGCGCCGCCTCGAGCCCGTCGAGGTCGTTGGCGATCTCGCCGACGTTGTCGACGTGCCACCCGTAGGCCTCGAACCGCTCGACCGGGTCGTCGTCGAGCGCCAGCTCGGTCGGACCGTCGATCGAGATGTGGTTGTCGTCGTAGATGTACACGAGCCGGCCGAGCTTGAGATGGCCGGCGAGCGATGCCGCCTCATGGCTGATGCCCTCTTCGAGGCAGCCGTCGCCGGCGATCACGAACGTGTGATGGTCGACGACGTCCGGGCCGAAGCGCGAGCGCAGCCAACGCTCGGCCAGACCGAAGCCGACGCCGTTGGCGAAGCCCTGACCGAGCGGACCGGTGGTCGACCTCGACCCCGGCGGTGTGGCGGACCTCGGGGTGGCCAGGGGTGCGGCTGCCCCACTGGCGGAAGTCCTTCGAGGTCGTCGAGGGTGAGGCCGTACCCGGTCAGGTAGAGCATCGAGTAGAGCAGGATCGACGCGTGCCCGTTGGACAGCACGAACCGGTCCCGGTCGGGCCAGTCGGGGTCCTCGGCGTCGTAGTTCATGACCCGCGTCCACAGCACGTGGGCCAGCGGCGCCAGAGCCATGGCCGTGCCCTGGTGGCCCGAACGGGCGGCGTTGGGCGCGTCCATGGCCAAGCCGCGGATCACGTCGATGGCCCGCTGCTCGAGGTCGGGTGTGGTCACGGATCCTCCTGTGGCTTCCGGTGGCCTCACCCTACCCAATGGGTAGCGCTTGATTTCCCCGAGGTCGCTGGTCAACTCACGGGTGCAAGGAGGGTGAAAGGCACCACGGTGACGGGGCCCTGATCGACCCGGCAGTGGGCCTCGACCGTGCCGAGCTCGTCGAAGCTCGAGCTCGGCCCGCACGAGGCGGTAGTTGAACTTCCCGGGCTCGACCTGGAGCGGTTGGACGTTGCGGGCCACCTGCTCGCTCGCCGCGCTGGTAGACGACCTCGAGCACTCCGTTGCCCGGGTCGTCGGGCCGCGCAGCGGACGATCACCACGAGGTGCGGCTCGATGGTGATCGGCAGCGGTCCGGTGGCCGGCGCCGAGAACTGCACCCCGGTGAGGTCGATGCGGGTCGAGGGACCGGGTACCGAGCGCAGGTCGATGCCTTCGATGAAGAGGGCGGCGACGATGTCCATCTCCCGACCCTAGTGAGCCCGAGGCCTCGGTCCGGTTCGGCCCATTCGGTACCCTTACCAGGTGGCGAACGACGATCGGACGCCTTCGACACGCGAGGCCATCCTGCTCGAGGCGCGCGCACGGGTTCGCCGAGCACGGCTACGACGGCACGTCGCTGAACGACATCGCCGAGGCCGTCGGCATCCGCCGGTCGAGCGTCCTGCACCACTTCCCGTCCAAGGAGGCGGTGTACCAGGAGGTCTTCCAGACCGCCCTGCTGGAGTTCTCCGACCGGGTCGACGTGGCCACCGCCGGCGACCACACCGGCGAGGGCTGGAGCCAGGTCGACCTGGTCATCACCACCGCCTTCGAGTTCTTCCGCGAGAACGCCGAGTTCGTGCGCATCGTGCGGCGCGAGGCGCTCGAGTCCGAGGGCCGCCTCGAGGTCAACCTCGGCGAGGCCCTGCGGCCCCTCTTCGAACAGGCCACGAGCTACTTCGATCGGGAGATGGGTGCGGGTCGCTTCCGCAAGTTCGATCCCGAGCAGCTGCTGCTCACCGGCTACGGCGCCCTGCTCAGCTACTTCAGCGACCTGCCCTTCATCGAAGGGCTGATCGAGCAAGATCCGCTGTCCGAAGAGATGCTGGCGGCCCGCCTCGAGCACTTCCTCGACTTCTTCCGGGCCGCGCTAGAGCCCTGAGGGCGCCAACCCGAGGGCGTGGCGCACGAGAGCGTCGACGGCGTTGTCGTCGGTGTCGACCGAGGCCGGATCCCACCGCCAGTTGCCGTCGGGGTCGTGCCAGATCATCGGTCGGATGCTGCATCGGGGACCCATGACCGTCACCCGGGCCCGCCGCGCCGCCCGCCACATAAGGGCGACGGCGATGGCGGCCTCGCCGATCGGAGCCTCGGCGTCGGCCCGGCGCGCCCGCAGCAGCCGCACGGCCCGCAGACCCAGGTCGGCCTCGGCGTGCACCTGGTCCAGCCACGGGACCACGTCGTCGTCGAGACCGCGGGCCGTGCAGGCCGCGGCCTGGCCCAGCCAGTCGTCGAGCGCATCGAGGGCGTCAGGCGATGGATCGGGGGCCAGCGCGGCACCGACCAGCAGGCGGGGACGTTCACCGTCGCAGGCCTCGGCGAAGGTGCGCAGCGGCCCGACCTCGGTGGACCAGACCGCCTCGGGGTCCTCGCCGCGCAGGTAGCCCGCGATCGACGACAGCGCCAGCTTCGAGGCCAGGGGCTGGACCATCGGGTTGGCGGCGTAGCCCGAGCACACGTCTCCGAGCCCGACGTCGCGCCCCGGAGCGGACCGAGGAAGAGGCGATCGGCCATGAGCGCGTCGTTGACGGGGTAGTTGTCCCACAGGAAGGGCGGTCGATCGCCGACGGCCGCCGCCCGGCCTGCGCGTCGGCCACCGTGATGCGGTCGCACACGACGCGCGGTCCGGTCCACCCGATCGCCACGTCCGGCGGCACCCCTGTCGCCAGCACGTCGAGATAGGCCGACGCTGCGGTGCCGGCGTACTCGGTCGGGGTGAGGATCAGCTGGGCCCGGCCATCGAGGTGATCGTGCAGCCAGGTGGTGAGCTGGGCGTGGACCGGCCCGAGCCCGGGCCGCACGGGGATGTCGTCGAGCAGCAGGGCGATCATGTCGATGCCGAGGGTCAGCATCTGGTCG
The DNA here is from genome assembly GCA_963734965.1 of uncultured Microthrixaceae bacterium. Classification (GTDB taxonomy): domain Bacteria; phylum Actinomycetota; class Acidimicrobiia; order Acidimicrobiales; family Acidimicrobilacustridaceae; genus UBA4742. The sequence goes on from CAVTJK010000003.1 coordinate 1,888,518, forward strand.
ACCTTGCTGGCCAGGGCGGCCCGATCCTCAGCCGAGTCGGGGTCGATCGACAGGCCCGGGGAGATGGCGAACCCGACGCGCAACGTGTCCTCGGCGACGAGGGTGGCGAACCCGTCGAGCTCGGCGGGCTCATAGGGCTCCCGCCACTTCTCGCGATGACGGGGGTCGTCCTTGGGTCCGTAGAGGTAGTGGGTCATGCCGCGTCCGTGGCACCACCGCATGACTTCGGCGCGTGCCGACCAGCTCCACGGCGGTCCGTAGAAGCCCTCGATGAGGCCGCGCACCTGCCAACCGGGAGAGGTCGTCATGCTGAGTAGGGTACGCAACCATGCCCACGCTCTCGGAGGCCGACTCCAAGGCCCTGCTGGCCCGCTTCGGTCTTCCCGTCCTCGCCGAACGCCTGGCCGACGACCTCGACGGCGCGGTGAGCGCCGCCGACGCCCTCGGCTATCCCGTGGTGGCCAAGCTCTGCGGTGATCACATCGCCCACAAGACCGAGCGCGGGCTCGTCCGTCTCAACCTCGGTGACGCCGCCGCCGTGCGGGCGGCGGCGGCCGACCTGCTGGCCGCGGCGACGGTCGAGGACGGCGACGTCGCTGTCCTGGTGGCGCCGATGGTCAAGGGCAACCGCGAGCTGATCGCCGGTCTGGCCGACGACCCGCAGTTCGGCATGACGGTGATGGTCGGGCATCGGCGGGGTGCTGGCCGAGGCGGTGGCCGACGTCGCCATCCGCCTGGTGCCGATCCGTCGGCCCGACGCCATGGACATGATCGACGAGCTGTCGACGCAACCTCTCCTCGGCGCCTTCCGGGGTGAGCCGGCCGTCGATCGCGACCAGCTGGCAGACGTCCTGCTGGGCCTCTCGCGAGCCGCCACCGAGACGCCCGAGCTGGCCTCGGTCGATCTCAACCCGCTCATCGTGGTGGACGGATCGCCCGTGGCCGTCGACGCCCTCGTCGAGGTGCGAGGGTGAGCGATCGCTACGAGCAGTTCCGGGCCCTGTTCGATCCCCGTGGCGTGGTCGTGGCCGGCGCGTCGACCCATCCCGGCAAGTTCGGCTTCGTCGCCCTCCACAACATCCTGGCCAACGGCTACGAGGGAAGGGTCTTCGCCACCAATCGGGACGGGACCCCCGTGCTGGGGATCGAGACGGTGCCGTCGCTGGCCGACGTACCCGACGGCGAGGCCGACCTCGTCTTCGTGTGCACCCCGGCGTCGACCAACCCCGACGTGCTGCGCGACGCCGCGGCCAAGGGCATCACCGCCGCGTTCCTCGCTTCGGCCGGCTATGGGGAGGCGGGCGACGAGGGCCGGCGCGCTCAGGACGAACTGGTCGAGCTGGCCGACGAGCTGGGGGTGCTGATCGTCGGCCCCAACGGGCAGGGCGTGGTGTCGACGCCGTCGTCGCTCTGCGCCCAGATCGTGGCGCCCTACCCGCCGGCCGGTCGCATCGGCGTAGCCAGCCAGTCGGGCAACTTCGTCTCGTCGTTCATGAACTACGCCTGCGCCAGCGGCGTCGGGATCAGCCGAGCGGTGTCGGCCGGCAACTCGGCGATGGTCGGGGTCACCGACTTCCTGGGCTTCTACGCCGATGATCCGTTCACCGACGTCGGCCTGGCCTATGTCGAGGGGATCACCGACGGCCGACGGTTCTTCCAGGAGATCAGCGCCGTCGCCGAGCGCATGCCGGTCGTGTTGGTCAAGGGGGGCGCGACCAGCGGCGGTCAGCGCGCCGCCGCCAGCCACACCGGATCGCTGGCGACCGACGATCGCGTCTTCGACGGCATGTGCCGCCAGGCCGGTGTGATCCGCGCCGGCTCGATCGAAGAGGCCTACGAGGTCGCCGCCACCTTCGCCACCCAACCCGAGCCGGTCGGCAACCGGGTCGCGGTCGTCAGCACGGCCGGGGGCTGGGGGGTCGTGACCGCCGACGCCATCGCCGCCACGTCGCTCGAGCTCATGGCGCTGCCCGACGACCTGATCGCCGCCCTCGACGCCGAGCTGCCGCCCCGTTGGAGCCGCAACAACCCGATCGACATGGCCGGCGGCGAGACCAAGGACACGATCACGACCGTGCTCGAGATCGTCGCCCGGCACCCGGCCGTGGACGCCGTCATCCTGTTGGGGATGGGCATCCAGTCCAACCAGGGCCGCATGGAGCGCGAGGGCCCCTTCTTCCCCGACCACGGGCTCGAGCGCATCGCCGCCTACCACGACCGCCAGGACCATCGGTACACCTCGCTGGCCGCCGCCCTCTGCGACGAGCTCCACAAGCCGATGCTGGTGGCCACCGAGCTCGCGGTCACCTTCCCCGACAACGCCGCGGTGCGCGGCGCCGTCGAGAGCGGGAAGCTCTGCTACCCCTCGTCCAACCGGGCCGTCGGCGCCCTCGATCGCCTCTGGCAACGATCGCGCTGGCGCCAACACCGGACGGGCTGAAGGCCCACCAGCGGCCTGCCATCACCCGGCCCTCCCGACCCCCTACGCTCACCCGGATGCTCAGAAGGACGGCGGCCCTGCTGGTGACCCTCGGCCTGGCGGCCGGCACGGGCCAAGGCGTGGCGTCGGGAGCGACCCCGTCCACCACCAAGGGTCTGGCGACGACCACCGACAGCACGGAGCTGGTCACGCCCGTCCTGTCGGCCCGCCGCCTGCCCGGGCTGCTGGCCGCCAGCCAGGCCGACACCCAGCTCAAGGCGGCCCTCGATCCCATCATGGCCACGCCCGACCCGACCCGGTGCCTGGTGGTCAAGGCCGACGGCCGCACGGTCTACGCCCTCAACGGCGACATGCCCCTCCAGGGGGCGTCGACCGAGAAGTTGCTGACGGCCACGGCCCTGCTGGCCCAGGTCCCGCCGACCTACCGCTTCAAGACCCGCGCCGTGGCCACCGCCGCGCCCAGCAACGGCACCATCGACGGGGATCTCTACATCGTCGGCGACGGCGATCCGCTGCTGCAGACCTCCGGCTACCAGCCGTCGCAGGAAGACCCGAACGAGCCCTACAACGACTTCGCCAAGCTGGCCGACGCCATCAAGGCCGCCGGGGTCACCACCATCGCCGGCAACGTCGTCGGCGACGAGTCGAAGTTCGACTCGCAGCGCTACGTGCCGAGCTGGCCGAGCCACTACATCACCGATGGCGAGGTGGGTCCGCTGAGTGCCCTGATGGTCAACGGAGGCTTCGACGGCCTGAGCGATCACCCCGAGACGCCGACCTCGGACCGCCATCCCGGCAACCCACCGGCGCTGGCGGCGGCGACGTTGATCACGCTGCTGCACGAGCGGGGCATCAAGGTCACGGGCATCGCCGGGACCGGGACGGCCCCGGCCGGGACCCACCCGATCGCCACCCTCGACTCGCTGCCCCTGTCCGACATCCTCACCGAGATGTTGCGGCGCAGCGACAACACCACCGCCGAGGTGCTGAACAAGGATCTCGGCGTCATGGTGTCGGGATCGGGAACGACCACGGCTGGCGCCAAGGCGGTGCAGGCGGCGCTCACCAAGCTCGGACTCCCGACCAAGGGAACCGACACCGTCGACGGCTCCGGCCTCGACCTCAGCGATCACGTGACCTGCAACCTGCTGACCACGTTGCTCGATCATTTCGGGCCGGCGTCGGGTCTGGCCCGCGGCCTGCCCGTGGCGGCCCAGAGCGGGACGCTGCGGTTCCGGCTCAAGGGCACGCCGGCGGACGGCAAGGTCGTCGCCAAGACCGGCACGCTCGACACGGCCACCTCGCTGGCCGGGTTCGCCCGCGCCGCCAGCGGCCAGACCCTCACCTTCGCGCTGGTGTTCAACCGCCCGCAGAAGAGCGCGTGCCAGTGCGCCGGGATGGACCAGGTCGCCATCTCGTTGGCGCAGTACGGCTCGGGCATCTCGCTGGCCAACCTCGGCCCCCGATCGCCCGGACCCTGACCACCGTGGTCGACCAGGCCATGTTCCCGCTGGGGACGGTCCTCTTCCCGACCTTGTACCTCCCGCTGCACGTGTTCGAGGAGCGGTACCGAGCGCTGGTGCGCCATTGCCTCGACCACGACGAGACCTTCGGCGTCGTGCTCATCGAACGGGGGAGCGAGGTGGGCGGCGGAGATGTGCGGACGATGGTCGGTACCGCGGCCCGCATCGTCGAGGCGACCGAGATGGCCGACGGGCGCTGGGCCCTCGGGGCCCTCGGCACCCACCGGATCCGCATCGTCAGATGGCTCGACGACGACCCTTTCCCGCGTGCCGAGATCGAACCCTGGCCCGATCCGCCCGGCGAGCCGAGCCCGGACGAGGCCCTGGTGGCCGTGACCGGTCGACTGCGGCGCGTGCTGGCCATCCACGCCGAGCTCGGGGATCCCGTCGCCGCCGCCACCGTCGAGCTGTCCGACGACCCGGTGCTGGCCAGCTTCCAGGCCGCCGCGGTGGCACCTCTGGGTCCGGCAGACCATCAGTCGCTGCTCGGGACCGAGACGACCACCGACCGCTTGGCCCTGCTCGACCAGTTGCTGAGCGACCACGAATCCGACCTCCGCCACCGCCTCGACTTCGATCCCTGAGCTCGCCTCGCTCGGTGTTGCTTGCACGTCGGCGACAGCCGGGATACACCTTCCGAACCCGCCGCTGCCCCGATTCGCGAGGTCATCCGTGGCCAGGCCACAGCAAAAGAGCGTCACCGAGATCGCGCAGGAGCTCTTCGAGCTGCTCAGGACCTACGCGCAACAACAGACGCTCGACCCCATCAAGTCCCTCGGCATCTACCTGGCGTGGGGCGTCACCGGCGCCTTGCTCCTGGCCACGGGACTGTTCTTCCTGGCCCTCAGCCTGCTGCGGGCGCTGCAGACCCAGACCGGCACGACCTTCACCGGTAGCTGGTCGTGGGCGCCCTACCTGATCGTGGCCGTCGCCCTGTCGCTGGTGATCGGCGTGGCCGTCTGGCACATCACCAGGGGCGCCCATCGCGAACACGGGGAAGTGACCTGACATGGCCGACACCGAGACCGAGACCGAGCCGGTCGCGCCAATCAGCCGCGACGACATCGAGGCCAAGCTCCGCGAGCTCCAGGGCGAGGTCGAGATCATCGGCGAGGAGGCGCGGAGCTACGGCATCACGCTCGGGGCGATCGTCGTGGTGGGCATCGTGGCCGTGGCCTTCGTGCTCGGACGGCGCCGCGGTCGTCGCAACCGGACGATCGTCGAGGTGCGGAGGATCTGATGCTGGCGTACCTGCGCGCCAAGGCCCTCAGCCGCGGCTTCCTCGGCGGCAGTCAGATCTGGCTCGTGATCGGGTTCGTGGTGTGGACCGTGAAGTTCTTCCAATGGCTCACCCGTCCCGAGACCGCGGTCATCTATCGCGATCGCCTCGGCGCGGGCCAGAGCATCGTGATCAGCCACCACGAGCCGCCGCCTACGCGCCGCGAGCGCCGCCAGGCCAAGCGCGCCGCGAAGCGATGAAGGTGCTGCTGCGCAACCCGAAGCGCGAGATCGAGGTGTCCGGCTCGATGCAGGTGTCCACGCTCCTGGCCCGTCTCGAGATCAACCGCGAGTCGGTGCTCGTGATCCGCACCGACACGATCGTGCCCGGCGACGCGTGGCTCGACGACACCGATCACATCGAGATCCGCCCCGTCATCTCGGGCGGTGACCTCCCGTGAAGTGCCGGGTGTGCCGCGAGCCCGCGATCATCGACATCCGACGCCACAACGCCAACTTCTGCGCCGAGCACTTCCTGCGCCTGTGCCGCGATCAGGTCGTCAAGGCCATCGCCGACTTCGAGATGATCGAGCCGGGGGACCGCGTACTCGTGGCCGTCTCCGGGGGCAAGGACTCGCTCGCCCTGTGGGACATCCTGATCGAGCTCGGGTACGAGGTCGACGGGCTCTACCTGGGCCTTGGCATCGGCGACTACAGCGACCACTCGGGTGACCACGCCCGAGCCTTCGCACGCGAACGGGGCCTCGACCTGGTCGAGATCGACCTGCCGCGCGACTACGGCTACGACATCCCGTCCGGCGCCAAGGCGGCCCGGCGGGTGCCCTGCTCGGCCTGCGGGCTCTCGAAGCGCCACCTGTTCGACCAGGCGGCGATCGACGGCGGGTACGACGTCGTGGCCACCGGTCACAACCTCGACGACGAGGCCGCCGTGCTGTTCGGCAACGTGCTGCGCTGGCAGACCAACTACCTCGGTCGCCAGCTGCCGGTGCTGCCCGAGCGCGACGGCTTCCCCCGCAAGGTGAAGCCCCTGGTGCGCCTCGGTGAGCGAGAGACGGCCGCGTACTGCGTCGTGCGCGGCATCGACTACATCGTCGAGGAGTGCCCGATGGCAGCGGGCAACAAGCACCTCGGCTACAAGGATTCGCTCAACGCCGTCGAGGCGACCTCGCCGGGCACCAAGCACGACTTCTACTTCGGCTTCCTGGCTCGGGCGTCCGAGCGCTTCGTGGGCGACGCCACCGACGAACAGGCCGACCTGCAACCGTGCTCGAGCTGCGGGGCGCCGACGACGAGCGAGATCTGTGCCTTCTGCCGGCTGGTCGAGCGGGCCGGCGGCCACCCGGTCGAGCTTCGGTGAGTCGCCCGCTGGCGCACGGCGAGCGGGTCCTGCTGATCGACACCAAGAAGCGCCGCTACCTGGTCACGCTGCAGGAGGGCGGCCAGTTCCACTCCCACGCGGGCTTCGTGCCCCACGAGGACATGGTCGGCCAGGTCGAGGGCGTGACCGTCCGGTCGACCCGAGGTCAGGGGTATCGCGTCCTGCGGCCGACCCTGTCGGACTTCATCCTCAAGATGCCCCGAGGCGCCCAGGTCATCTATCCCAAGGACATCGGTCCGATCCTCATGCTGGCCGACATCGCGCCCGGCCAACGCGTGCTCGAGTCGGGCGTCGGTTCCGGTGCGCTGTCGATGGCGATCCTGCGGGCCGGAGCGATCGTGACGGGCTATGAGCTGCGCGACGACTTCGCCGAGCGAGCAACCACCAACGTGGCGTCGTTCCTCGGCGCCGAGGCCCTCGACCGCTACTGCGTCGAGATCCGCGACTGCTACGACGGCATCGACACACCCGATGGTCCGTATGACCGCATCGTGTTGGACCTGCCCGAGCCGTGGCGCGTGCTGCCGCACGCGGCGACGGCGCTGGCGTCGGGTGGGATCCTCGTCGCCTACACCCCGAGCATCACCCAGGCCATGCAGCTGCGCGCCGCGCTCGACGACAGCGAGTTCGCGCTGGCCGAGACGCTCGAGGTCCTGCAGCGCACCTGGCACGTCGAGGGCCAGGCCGTCCGACCGGACCACCGCATGGTGGCCCACACCGGCTTCCTGACCCACGCCCGCCTGCTCGGTCGGTGAAGCTGGTCGGGTGAACGCCCTCGACGTGGCGCTGGTGCTCGCCGCCATGCTCGCCATCGTCGGCGGCTACCGCCTCGGCTTCGCCACTCGCGTGGTGTCCTGGCTCGGCCTGGGCATCGGCCTGCTGGTCGGCGTGCGCGTGCTTCCGCTCCTGCTCGGCCACCTGCAGGGGGCCGAGCGCTTCCAGCTCGTCCTGGTGGCCGTGGCCGTGGTGCTGGTCGGAGCATCGCTCGGCCAAGCCGCGGGCTTGGCCATCAGCAACCGGATCTCACCCGGCCGGCGCTCCGGCACCGTGGCCAAGGTCGACCACGCGCTCGGCGCGGTGGCCGGGCTCGTCGGCATCGCCGTGTTGGCCTGGCTCCTGCTCCCGCTGCTGGCCACCACGCCCGGCTGGCTGTCGGAGGCCACGGCCGAGTCGACCATCGCCAGGGCGTTCGCCGAGAACCTCCCGACGGCGCCCGACGCCACCCAGATCGCCCGCGCCTTCGTCGGTCCGAGCCAATTCCCCGAGGTCATCGAGGAGCTGTCGCCGCCGGGGCCCGCGGCGGCCCCGCCGGCGACGACGGGACTGAGCCCGGCGCTGACCGCGGGCACCACGCGCTCGACGGTCAAGGTCGAGGGGATCGCGTGTCAACGGATCGTCGACGGGAGCGGGTTCGTGGTCGCGCCGGGGTTGATCGTCACCAACGCCCACGTGGTGGCGGGGGAGCGGTCCACCGTTGTGCTCCGCGACGACGGACGACGCCTCGGCGCCACCGTGGTGGCCTTCGACCCCGACCGCGATGTGGCGCTGCTGGCGGTCCCGGGGATCAGCCGGTCGCCGTTGACCCTGGCCGAGCCGGCCGCTGGCCAGACCGGTGGGGTGTTCGGCCATCCCGAGGGCGGGCCGCTGCGCGTCGCTCCGTTCCAGATCGAGCGCGCCATCAGCGCCGTCGGCGACAACATCTACGGCACAGGGTCGACTCGTCGCCAGGTGCTCGAACTGGCGGCGGCGCTGGCTCCGGGCGATTCAGGGTCGGCCGTGGTCGACACGACCGGCCAGGTCGTCGCCGTGGCCTTCGCCGTGTCGAGCAACCGGCCGAACACCGCCTACGCGCTCGCGCCGTCCGAAGTGCGATCCATGCTCGATGGACCCCACGCCACCCCGGTGTCCACGGGCGCCTGCCGCGGTCTAGTTCCAGCTCGGGTTGGCCTCGGCCATGGCTGCCCGCGCCTCTTCGCGCCGCAACACCGCGCCCCACAGGAGCGCGGGCTCGGTGGTGAACAGATCGTCGGGTCCGGCGGCTACGACGAACCAGGCGCCGCCCTCGACCTCTCGGTCGAGCTGGCCCGGACCCCACCCGGAGTAGCCGACGAACACCCGCGCCACCTCGACGCCGGCGTCGATGGCGTCGGGATCCATGGCCAGATCCACCGACCCGATGGGGGCGTCCACTTCGGACCATCCCGCGCAGTCGATCGCATCTCGGACCCGGGCCAGGCCCAGGGCCACGCCGGATTCGACCGGGCCGCCGCTGAACACGACCCCCGGCTCGCCGACGGTGCCGGTCCACAACGGCAGGGCATCGCCGACCGGGAACTCGCTCGGGCGATTGATCACCACGCCGAGCGCGCCTTCCGGGCCGTGTTCGAGCAGGTAGACGATCGTCCGGTCGAAGTTCGAATCGCCCAGGCTGGGCCCGGCGATCAGCAGCCGACCACTCCATACCCCCGTCATGGAGCGCTAGCGGTTACTCGATCTCGATGAAGATGCACTCGCCGGGGCACTCCTCGGCGGACTCGATGACCGCTTCGTCCTGCCCGGCCGGCACGTTGGCCAGACCCTCGGCCCCGCCTGGATTCGAGAAGACCTTGTCACCCTCTTTGACGTAGGCCAGGCCGTCGTCGAGAAGCGTGAACACGTCGGGCGCGATCTCCTCGCAGAGCCCGTCGCCGGTGCAGAGATCCTGATCGATCCAGACCTTCATGGTTCGCCTGTGCCTCTCTCGAATGGTGGGGGGAGCGAATGACCGACAGTGTAGTTGGCCCGCCGACAATAAACACGGTTCACACGGGGGAAATCAAGTTGGACGAATCCGTGTCGGCTCCGTCTCTCGTTCGAGACCCCGGTGTAGGGTCCGAACCACCAACCCGGAGGGGGTGATCCTCGTCGACGAGGTCGAGTACGAACGACGTCTGACCGCTCAGCAATCCGAGCTGGCCGAGCTGCGGGAGCAGTCGAAGACCCTCGAGGAGGAGGTCGTCTCGCTGCGCCGTCGGCTGCAGGACGCGCCCAAGCGCGTGCGCACCCTCGAGGAGCGACTGCTCGAGACCAAGGGACAGCTGGCCCAGGCCGTCTCGCAGAACGAGAAGCTCACCTACACGCTCCGGGAAGCACGCGAGCACATCGCCGCGCTACGCGACGAGGTCGAGAAGCTCACCCAGCCCCCCGCCGCCTACGGCACGCTGCTCGGCGCCAACGAGGACGGCACCGTCGACGTGTTCTCCGGCGGGCGCAAGATGCGCGTCGCCGTCCATCCCGACATCACCACCGACGAGCTGACCCGCGGCTCGGAGGTCGTGCTCAACGAGTCGCTCAACGTCGTGTTGGCCCGCACCCCCGAGCTGACCGGCGAGGTCGTCACCTTCAAGGAGCTGCTCGACGACGGCCGTCGGGCCATGATCGTCGGTCGAGCCGACGAGGAGCGCGTGGCCGAGCTGGCCGACACCCTCCAGGGCCAGAAGATCCGGGCCGGCGACTCGGTGCTCCAGGACATGCGCTCGGGCCTGCTGCTCGAGGTCCTGCCTCGACCCGAGGTCGAGGAGCTCGTGCTCGAGGAGGTGCCCGACATCTCCTATGACGACGTCGGCGGCCTCGACAGCCAGATCGAGCAGATCACCGACGCCGTCGAGCTGCCCTTCGTCCACCACGACCTGTTCGCCGAGTACCGGCTACCCGCGCCGAAGGGCATCCTGCTCTACGGCCCGCCGGGCTGCGGCAAGACGCTGATCGCCAAGGCCGTGGCCAACTCGCTGGCCAAGAAGGTGGCCGAGGTCAGCGGCGACCAGCACGCCCGCAGCTACTTCCTCAACATCAAGGGCCCCGAGCTGCTCAACAAGTACGTGGGCGAGACCGAGCGCCAGATCCGCCTCGTGTTCCAGCGCGCTCGCGAGAAGAGCGAGGAGGGCTGGCCCGTCATCGTCTTCTTCGACGAGATGGACTCGCTGTTTCGCACCCGCGGCACTGGCATCAGCTCGGACATGGAGTCGACCATCGTCCCCCAGCTGCTGGCCGAGATCGACGGCGTCGAGACGCTCAAGAACGTCATCGTCATCGGTGCCTCCAACCGCGAGGACCTGATCGACCCGGCCATCCTCCGGCCTGGCCGACTCGACGTGAAGATCAAGATCGAGCGCCCCAACATGGAGGCAGCGGCCCAGATCTTCGGGCGGTACCTGACCTCGGACCTGCCCCTCGACGCCGGCGAGGTCGCGTCGCTCGGCGGCGGCGATCGCGACAAGGCCGTCCGGGCGATGATCGAGGACACCGTCGCCGAGATGTACCGCGACGACGAGGCCAACCAGTTCCTCGAGGTGACCTACCAGAACGGCGACAAGGAGGTCATGTACTTCAAGGACTTCTCGTCGGGAGCCATGATCGAGAACATCGTGCGCCGGGCCAAGAAGCTGGCCATCAAGCGGCTGATCGACCACGGCAACCCGGGCATCTGCGTCCAGGACATGATCGAGTCGATCCACCAGGAGTACAAAGAGCACGAGGATCTGCCCAACACGACCAACCCGGACGACTGGGCCAAGATCTCGGGCAAGAAGGGCGAGCGCATCATCTACGTACGCACCCTCATCAAGCGCGACGACGCCGATCCCACCGGCGGGCGTGCCATCGAACGCGTGGCCACGGGCCAATACCTGTAGACCCCATGCCGGCGTGCCCGCAGTGCGGCACCGAGGTCCAGCCCCACTGGGACTGGTGCGAGCGATGCGGCTACGACCCCGACGGGCTGCGAGCTCGGACGACCGCGGCGCTGGCCCCACCTGTCGCGACCGTCCCACCCGCGGCCCGTGCCGGGGGAGCGCCTGGCCTGCCTCCCCCCGCCCCGCCGTTGCCTCCTCCCGGCCCGCCCCTGACCCCGGCGGCCGGGCTGCCACCGGCGGCCCCCGCACTTCCGTGGATGGCGCCGACTCCGTCAGGCGGCCACACGGCGCTTCGCGTGGTCGCCATCGTCGTGGCCTGCGTGGTCGCGCTGTTCGTGGTGCTCATCGTGGCCGTCACGCTCCTCGGGCGAAGCGAGAGCGACCCCTCCGCTCACGCCTGGACCACCCCCGACGGTGCCGTCACCGTGATGATGCGCGGCACTCCCAGCCAACTGGCCACGCCCACCGAGCCCGGGCTGAGCTCGACCAGCCAGTGGCAGGCCAAGAACCACTCGTCCAGCTTCTCGGTCGAAGACGACGTCATCAGCCCGGGCGTCCAGGTCGACGCGGCCAAGGTCCTGGCCGCTGTCCCCACCGCCGTGACCGCGACGGTGCCCAGCGCCACGATCACCGCCTCGACCCCGACGACGTTCCAGGGGTACCCGGCGCAGAGCTTCAGCTACCGGGCGCCCTCGCAGAACGCGGTGGCCAAGGGGATCGCCGTCATGACACCGACCCATCTCTTCGTGGTGGTGGCCGGCACGACCCCGACCGACACCGACAAGATCGATCCCTACCTGAAGTCGTTCAAGATCAACCCTTGACCAGTCCCATCGGGTTGGGGAAGCGGATGAGGTCGGCATCGACGATCCGCCTCCGAAGCGGGGAGATGAGCTCGACGAAGCGGTCCTGATCGCCGGACCCGAGCGCGGCCCACGGAGGCGAAGCCAGGCGGTCGGTCGTGTCCTCGACCGTCTGGTGGCGGGCCCGGCCCTCGTCGGTGAACGAGCCGGAGGCGTCGACCCATCTCCGATCGGTGAGTCGCTCGACTGCGGCGCGCCAGTCTTCGTCGGTCCAGCCGCGCGCCGACAGCTGGACGTCGCGTGTCGATCGGCCCGCGGCGACGAGCACGACGTGCGCCTCGCACCCGTCGAGCCCGGCCTCGGTCAGCGCCGCGACGTGACCGTCGCCGCGGTGCTCGCGCAAGGTGCTCAACGCCAACCAGAGATCGAGCCAGGGCGAATCGGCGCGCTCGAGGGCGGCCCAGGCGGCGGCGAGGGGTCGACCGACCGTCACGCAGGCGTCGGCCGCCAGCCGGGCCAGCCGGGCGGCCTCGACGATGTCGGACGACGCCACGTGTCCCTCGAGCATGCCGCGCAGCACCCGGTCCATGGTGTCGCACCGATTGGCCACGACCGCCTCCGGCGACGCCTTCGACCACGCATCCGGGAGGGCCCTGGCGACCATGGCCGGCGCGAAGTTGAAGAAGCTCGCCGTGACCACCTCGGGCCCGACCGCGCCCATCGGTGCGGCCCGACCGGCGAAGTAGCTCATCCAGAAACCCTTCAGACCCAGGCGGGTGTCGGCCTCGACCACCTCCGGGGCGAAGTAGGCGAGGGCGTGGTAGGGCTCGGTGAGCTCCCACAGATGTCGGACCATCGTCGGAGGTTACGGGGCTGTGATGCCCACCGCCGCCGACTCACGCGCAGATAAGGTCGTTCTGTGGCGATCACCAAGATCTGTGGCATCGAGACCGAGTTCGCCATCCTGATGCGTGGGGTGGCCGAGTCGAACCCCATCGCGGCCTCGTCCATGCTGATCAACGCCTACCTGCACGAGACGCGACGATCCAAGGCACCCGTCGCCGTGCCCAACGTGGGGTGGGACTTCGAGGACGAGTCGCCCGGCAACGATGCCCGCGGCTCGACGCCGGCCGGATCGATGCCACCCGAGGTCGAGACCCACCTCGTCAACGCCGTGCTCACCAACGGCGCCCGCTACTACGTCGATCACGCCCATCCCGAGCTGTCCACGCCCGAGTGCGCCGACGCCCGCGCCGTCGTCGTCTTCGACCGCGCCGCCGAGTCGATCCTGGTCGACTCGATGGAGGCGGCCAAGCGGGTCCTGCCCGAGGGCCAGGAGATCGTCGTCTACAAGAACAACTCGGACGGCAAGGGCAACAGCTACGGCTGCCACGAGAACTACCTCATGGATCGCCAGGTGCCCTTCGGACGCATCGTGACCCACGTGATGCCCCACTTCATCACGCGGCAGATCTTCACGGGCGCGGGCAAGGTCGGGACCGAGGCCGCCGGCCTCACCATCGACGACGTGCCCTTCCAGATCACCCAGCGCGCCGACTTCTTCGAGGAGGAGGTCGGCCTCGAGACGACGCTCAAGCGACCGATCGTCAACACGCGCGACGAGCCCCACTGCGACGCCACCAAGTACCGGCGCCTGCACGTGATCGTCGGCGACGCCAACCTGTCCGAGATCTCGACCTACCTCAAGGTCGGTACGACGGCCATCGTCCTGGCCATGATCGAAGACGACGCCCTGCCGCGACAGTTCGTGTTCAACGCGCCGGTCGCCGCCATGCGGCGCGTGTCCTACGACCTCAGTCTGCGCGCCCCGCTCGAGTTGGTCGACGCCACGACGGTGACCGCGCTCGACGTGCAATGGGAGCTGCTCGACCGAGCCCGCAAGTACGCCGACTCGTTCGGCCTCGAGTGCGTCGGCGAGGCCGTCGGCGCCGACGTGCTGCGACGGTGGGAGAGCGTGCTCACCGCCCTCGAGGTCGATCCGATGTCGTTGGCCGACCAGCTCGACTGGGTGGCCAAGTACCGGTTGATCGACGGCTACCGCCAGCGCCACGATGTCGACTGGACCGACGCCCGCCTGGCCGCGATGGACCTGCAGTACCACGATCTGCGCCCCGACAAGTCGCTGTTCGCGCGGCTCGGCGTCGAGCGCATCACGAACGACGACGAGGTGGCGCTGGCCACCTCCGAGCCACCTGAGGACACCCGGGCCTACTTCCGGGGCAAGTGCCTGCAGCGCTGGGCCGACGACATCGTGGCCGCCAACTGGGATTCCCTGGTCTTCGACATCGGCCGCGAACCGCTCCGGCGGGTCCCGATGATGGAACCCTCGCGCGGAACGAAGGCTCACGTGGGTACGTTGTTGGCCGATTGCAAAACGTCCTCCGAGTTGTTGGACAAGTTGGGCACCTAGGAGTTGTGAGAGGGCCAGATGGCTGAACGAGAGCAGATACGCAAGCCGGCGCCGGCCAAGAAGGACACCGAGATCGAAGAGGCGCCTGCGCCGTCCGAGAAGGGCGAGAAGATCAAGGCCGAGCTCGACGACCTCCTCGACGAGATCGACGGCGTCCTCGAGACGAACGCCGAGGAGTTCGTCCGCAGCTACGTCCAGAAGGGTGGAGAGTAAAGCACGTAGCCGCTAATACACAGACTGCTCCGGGATCCTTCCCCGCCCGGATCGATCAAGGGGTTTCGAGTTGGGGAAGAAGCGATGCAAGGTCTGCGGCGAGGTCAAGGGCCTCGAGCAGTTCTACAAGGCCGCGGGGTGCGTCGATGGACGGCGAGGTGAGTGCCGGGATTGCTTCCAGGCCAAAGCGGTGGCGCGTGCTGACGCCAAGCCCGAGCTTCGAGAACGCGGACGCCAGCGGACCCGCCAGTGGATCGCCGACAACGAAGAGCGCTACCGCGACTACAAACGGGCCTACGGCAAGCTCGACAAGAAGAAGCGGGCGGACAGACGCGATCACCTCAAGCGGAAGTTCGGGCTGACGCTCGAGGACTACGACGCCCTGCTCGCCGCTCAGCACGGCGGGTGCGCGATCTGCGGCGACCCGCCCGCCAAGACGGCGCTGCACGTCGATCACGACCACGAGACCGGAGTCGTCCGCGGATTGCTCTGCTTCCGTTGCAACGCGGCCATCGGCAATCTCCGTGACGACCAATTGCTTGGCCCAGCGATAATCCGCCGGGCCGCCTTCGGCATCCATGTTCGCAACGCGAGCGGCTCCGCTCTGCTTCGCCACGCTTGGGCGCTGCGACGTGACGCGACCCGCGCCGGACACCCGGTAGCCTGCGCGGCGTGACTTTGCCCATGTTCTCGCCCCACGACGATCCGGGGCCCAGCTTCGCCGAGCTGCTGCGCCGCGTCGGACTCGAGCCGCCGGCGCCGGCGACCAGCCTCGACGGGGTCCTGACCATCACCCACGGCACCACCGTCGTGGCCATCCGCTACGCGGACGGTGTGGTGATGGCCGGTGACCGCCGGGCGACGAGCGGCAACCTGATCTCGCACCGGGCCATCGAGAAGGTCTTCCCGGCCGACCGCCACTCGGGAGTGGCCATCGCCGGCGCCGCCGGTCCGGCCATGGACATGGTGCGGCTGTTCCAGCTCCAGCTCGAGCACTACGAGAAGGTCGAGGCCTCGGCCCTCAGCCTCGACGGCAAGGCCAACCAGCTGTCGTCGATGGTCCGCAACCACCTCCCCGCGGCCATGCAGGGCCTGGCCGTGGTGCCGCTGTTCGCCGGGTACGACCTGGCTCGGAGCACGGGCCGGTTGTTCCAGTACGACGTGACCGGTGGCCGCTACGAGGAGAGCAACTACTCGTCCACGGGCTCAGGAAGCCTCCACGCCAGCACGGTCATCAAGCTCGGCTTCCGCGAAGGGCTGAGTCGGGAGGCCACCCTCGATCTGGCCATCAACGCCTTGTTCACCGCGGCCGACGAGGACTCGGCCACCGGCGGGCCCGACATCGTCCGCGGCATCTACCCGACGATGGCCACGATCACGAGCGGCGGGTTCGAGCGAGTGGGCGAGCCCGAGATCGCGGAGCGCTTCACCGCCCTGCTCGACACGCTGTCGGCGCGCGAGAGCGGCCAGTCACGCCAGGCCGAGACGACGAGCGACATCGGGGGACTCCAGCCATGAGCATGCCGTTCTACGTCGCCCCCGAGCAGGTCATGAAGGACCGGGCCGACTACGCCCGCAAGGGCATCGCCCGCGGCCGGGCCCTCGCCGCGGTGGTCTACGACGGCGGGATCGTGATCTGCGCCGAGAACCCGTCGTCGACGCTGCGCAAGGTCAGCGAGATCTACGACCGCATCGCCTTCGCCGGCGTGGGCAAGTACAACGAGTTCGACCAGCTCAGGATCGCCGGCGTTCGGGCGGCCGACCTCAAGGGCTACGCCTACAGCCGCGAGGACGTCGACGCCCGCAGCCTGGCCAACCAGTACGCATCCATCCTCGGCCAGATCTTCACCCACGAGATGAAGCCGATGGAGGTCGAGATCCTCGTGGCCGAGGTCGGGACCGGGCGCGACGACGACCGGCTGTTCCACATCCTCTACGACGGCACCGTCATGGACGAGGAAGGCTTCACGGTGCTCGGCGGCGAGGCCGAGGCCATCAACAGCCGACTGCAGGAATCGTGGACCGACAGCCTCGATCTGCCCGGCGCGCTGCGGGCCGCAGTCACGGCCCTGGCCGGACCGGACCGGACCTTGGCCGCCGGCGAGCTCGAGGCCGCCGTGCTCGAGCGCACCGACACCCGCCGGGCCTTCCGCCGCCTCGAGCTCGACGAGCGCACGGGACTACTCGGCTGAGCCCTCGGCCCAGGGCCAGCTCTCCACATCCTCGTCCGAGGGGCCGCTCAGCACGTCCCGGGCCCGATCGGCCTCGGCGGCAGGCACCAGGATCTCGATGTCGGTGACGGGATAGACGCCGTCGACATCGGGGCGCAGCTCCCAGACCACACCCTCCGCACCGAGTCGGGCGGCCATGAGCTTGGCTTCGAAACCGCTCGCGGCCGTGGCCACGGGGATCATCGACAGGCGATCCACCGAGCCACGGTACCGGGTCTCGACCTCGTACCCCGATAGCGTGGCCTCGTGGAGCGACGGATCTTCGGCCTCGAGAACGAGTACGGCGTCACCTGCACGTTGCGCGGTCAGCGGCGGCTGAGCCCCGACGAGGTGGCTCGCTACCTGTTCCGCCGCGTCGTCTCGTGGGGTCGCAGCAGCAACGTCTTCCTGGCCAACGGCGCCCGGCTGTACCTCGACGTCGGCTCCCACCCCGAGTACGCCACGCCCGAGTGCGACTCGATCTACGACCTCGTCGTGCACGACAAGGCGGGCGAGCGGATCCTCGAACAGCTCCTGGCCAGCGCCGAGCAGCGTCTGCGCGAAGAGGGCATCCGTGGCGTCATCTACCTGTTCAAGAACAACACCGACTCGGCCGGCAACAGCTACGGCTGCCACGAGAACTACCTGACCAGCCGCCGCGACGACTTCGGCACCTACGCCGAGGTGCTCATCCCGTTCCTCGTCAGCCGCCAGATCTACGCCGGGGCCGGCAAGGTGCTCCAGACCGCCCGCGGCGCGATGTTCTGCGTGAGCCAGCGGGCCGAGCACATCTGGGAGGGCATCTCGAGCGCGACCACCCGGTCGAGACCGATCATCAACACCCGCGACGAGCCCCACGCCGACGCCGAGCGCTACCGGCGGCTGCACGTCATCGTGGGCGACTCGAACATGAGCGAGTACTCCACCTTCCTCAAGGTCGGCGCGGCCAGCATCCTGCTGCGGATGCTCGAGGAACCCAACGTCGTGCTGCGCGACATGACCCTCGAGAACCCGATCCGGGCGATCCGCGAGATCAGCCACGACATCACCTGTCGGCGCCGGGTCCGGCTGGCCAACGGACGCGAGGCCAGCGCCCTCGACATCCAGACGCGAGTACCTCAACCGGGCCCTCAAGTACGCCGAGCGGCGCGAGCTCACCCCGCTCGAGACCAAGGCGCTCGAGATGTGGGAGCACTGCCTCACCACCATCGAGAACGATCCGCTCAAGCTCGACCGCGAGGTCGACTGGGTGATCAAGCACAACCTGATCGAGCGCTACCGCGAGCGCGACGACCTGCCGCTCAGCCATCCGCGGGTCGCGCTGCTCGACCTGCAGTACCACGACGTCAACCGCGACCGCGGCCTCTTCTACAAGCTGCAGGCTCGCGGCCTGGTCGAGCGCATCTGCGACGACGCCGACATCGAGACGGCCATGGACATCCCGCCCCAGACGACCCGGGCCCGCCTGCGGGGCGAGTTCATCCGCCGGGCCAAGGAGCGCAAGCGCGACTACACGGTCGACTGGGTGCACCTCAAGCTCAACGACCAGGCCCAGCGCACGGTGCTGTGCAAGGACCCGTTCAAGTCGCGTGACGAGCGGGTCGAGAAGCTGATCGCGTCGCTGTAGGCAGGCCGCTGGCTGGTGGACAAGCTCGAACGCCTCCTCAACCTGATCAGCGCGCTGTTGGCCACGTCCCGGCCGCTGACCGCCGAGGAGCTGCGCGCCCGCGTGCCGGGCTATCCCGACGCCAAGGTGAGCTTCCGGCGCGCCTTCGAACGGGACAAGGAGGACCTTCGCGAGATGGGCGATCCCGCTGCTGCTCGAACCGATCGAGGGCGTCGACCCTCCCGTCGAGGGCTACCGGATCGATCGCCAGCGCTACTACCTCCAAGATCCCGGGTTCGAACCCGACGAGCTCACCGCCTTGCATCTCGCCGCCACCGCCGTCCGCCTCGACGGGTTCGACGGGTCCGACGGCCTCTGGAAGCTGGGCGGGGTCTCCGACGACACCGGAGCGGACCCCGCGCCCGAGCGAGCCTTCGCGTCCCTCCCGGCCGATCCCAACCTGGCCCCCTTGTTCCAGGCCTGCGCCGAGCGGCGGACCGCCCACTTCGTCTACAACGGCGAGGACCGCACCATCGACCCTCACCGGATCGGCTACCAGCGCGGGCACTGGTACCTCACCGGGTATGACCACGAGCGGCGCGGCGAGCGCAACTTCCGTCTCGATCGCATCGAGGGTTCGGTCGAGACGGGCGCCCCGAACGCCTTCGCCCCTCGCGAGGGCACACCCTCCTCGGGACTGCCCGCCGATCCCTGGCGCCTCGGCGAGGGGCCTGAGGTGTCGGCCCGGCTGCTGGTCGACGCCGATCAGGTCGCCTGGGCCACCCAACAGCTGGGCGAGGACACGCTCGTCGAGATCCGCGCCGACGGCGCCGGCGTCTTCGACGTCGCCGTCACCAACTGGCCGGCCTTTCGCTCCTTCGTGCTCGGCTTCCTCGACCACGCCGAGCTGATCGGGCCGCCCGAGCGGCGCGCCGACCTGCTGACCTGGCTGGGCGAGGTGGCCGGATGAGCCGGGGCGGGGCCCCCGCTCGGGTGGCGCGCATGCTCAGCCTGGTCCCGTGGGTCGCGGCGCGGGGGAGCGCCCCCATCAGCGAGATCTGCCGGCGGTTCGACATCGACGTGGCGCAGCTGCTCAGCGATCTCGACACCGTCTCGATGGTCGGCCTCTACCCCTACACGCCCGACGAGCTGGTCGAGCTGTACGTCGACGAGGGCGAGGTCCACATCACCCTGCCCCAGGCCTTCGACCGTCCCCTCCAGCTCACCCCCGAGCAGGCCCTGGCCCTGGTGGCCGCCGGTTCGAGCCTGCTGAGCGTGCCGGGGGCCGACGCCGACGGGCCGCTGGCGCGCGGGCTG
Source organism: uncultured Microthrixaceae bacterium (assembly GCA_963734965.1). GTDB lineage: Bacteria > Actinomycetota > Acidimicrobiia > Acidimicrobiales > Acidimicrobilacustridaceae > UBA4742. Next base: position 1,908,348 of record CAVTJK010000003.1, read on the forward strand.
GCCAAGCTGTCGGCGGTGCTCGGTGCGGGCGACGAGGCCAGCGTCGAGGTCAGGCTGGGCGAGGTGCAGGCCGACGTGCTCGATCGCCTCCGCGTCGCCGTGGCCGAGCGGCGCCAGGTGGCGATCGACTACTACGCCTACGGCCGCGACGAGCACACGCGGCGGATCATCGATCCCCACCGGGTCACGAGCGATCACGGCCAGTGGTACGTGTCGGGCTGGTGCCACTCCGCCGACGACGAGCGCCTCTTCCGGATCGACCGCATCAGCTCGGCCGAGGTGCTCGACTCACGGTTCGAAGCTCCGACGTCGCGCCCGTCGGAGAACTTGTTCAGCCCGGCCGCGGACGATCCGAGGATCGTGATCGAGCTGGCGCCGGACGCGCGGTGGGTCGCCGAGCAGTACCCGGTCGAGAAGATCGTCGAGGGCGCCGAGGGCCGGATCCTGGTGACGCTGGCCATCACGGCGCGGCCGTGGCTGGAACGGCTGCTGCTGCGCCTCGGTCCGAGCGGATCGGTCATCGAGGGACCGGCCGACCTGCGCGACGCCGGCGCCGAGGCCGCCCGGCGGATCCTGGCCCGCTACGCCGCAGCCGAGGTCGGATGACCAAACCCGTCGACTAGCCTTGGCCGCTACCCGAGTGTCCGGCTCGGGGCGCACCCCGCTCAGCAAGGATCCGCCCTCGCATGATCTCCCCCTCGCCGTCGCCGACCGAAGGCGACGACACCGAGGCGGATGCCGCCACCAAGAGCGGCAAACGTCCCGACGCGTGGCAGCGCAGCGCGCTCGAGTGGATCATCGTGGTGGCCGGTGCGGTCGTCGTCGCCCTGATCATCCAGGCCACCTCGTTCCAGGCCTTCTTCATCCCGACCGCCTCGATGCAACACACCCTCGATGTCGGCGACCGGGTGCTGGTCAACAAGTGGAGCTATCGGCTGCACCCGATCCATCGGGGTGACATCGTCGTGTTCAGCAAGCCCAAGGGCGAGCTGGCCAGCAACATCAACGACCTGATCAAGCGGGTGGTGGCGTTGCCGGGCGAGACGGTGACCATCGCCGACAACCAGGTCTCGATCAACGGCCGTCCCCTCGACGAGCCGTACCTGCCGAAGGGGACGAGCATCCAGCCCGTGTCGGGCGGCAAGTACGCGTGCACGCCCGCCTCGCCCTGCAAGATCCCCGCCGGCCAGATCTGGGTGATGGGTGACAACCGCACCAACTCCGAGGACAGCCGCTACTTCGGCCCGATCCCTGAATCGTCGGTGGTGGGCCGCGCCTTCTTCCGGATATGGCCCGTGACCAGGATGGGTCCCCTCTAGCGGCGCTGGCCCCTAGCCCAGCCGGGCGAGGGCGGTCATGAGCCGCTCGACGTGGTCGCTGTAGATGCCGTCGATGCCGGAGTCGAACAGCTCGTCCATCTGGCGTTCGAACTGCACGTCCCAGGCGAAGGCGAGCCGCTCGAACCGGTGGTAGAGGGCGATCAGCCCACCGGTCCACTCGGTGTGGTGGAGGTTCACCACCTCGACCCGGTGATCGGCCAGGACGGCGGCGTGGCGCTCGGATCCGTCACGCAGGCGGCGGGTGGTCGTCGAGTGCACGAGATGGACCTCGGGCCAGCGCTCCCGCCACTCGACCAGCGTGTCGAGGTCGTGATGGCACAGCCACAGCCGGGCGACGGCGTCGGCGCCGGCCTGGGCGGCCGCGGCCACGACGGCGTCGGCGACCGCCGCGTCCTTCAGGTCGAGCGACAGCTCGAAGTCGTGACCGCACGCCTCGTAGAGCTGGCGCAGCTCGGGGATGTGGACCGGCAGATCCGCCCGCCGGGCCTCGTTGATGGTGCGGCGGCGCAGACGGCCCCCGATGACGCCGTCGTGGTCGAGCACGGCGTGGCCGTCGGCGGTGAGCCAGGCATCGCTCTCGAGCCCGGTGGCGCCGAGGCGCAATCCGAGCTCGAAGGCCTCGATGGTGTTCTCCGGCGCGTTGGCGCGCGCCCCCCGATGTGCGAACGCTATGGGTGGTCGTCGCAGCGAAGGAAGCCTGGTGGGCACCTGCGCATAGTAGTGATCCCGTGAAATGGGCCATACGGCCCACCAGTTGCGCTCAAGACCCTTGGAGGTGCTGCCGATTCCAAACCCAGAAACCGGAGGAGAGGGCGTCAATGGCAACGATCAGGGCCAGCTGCGCAGAGTGTGGAGATGTGGAGCTGACCACGGCGGACGTGCGCGTCCGGGTGTGCACGGCCGACAACCAGGGGACCTATTCGTTCCGCTGCCCGGTCTGTCTCATGACCGTGGTGAAGCCGGCCGAGGCCCGCACCGTCGATCTGCTGGTGGCGTCCGGCGTCACCTACGAGACCTGGACCCCGCCGCTCGAGCTGAGCGAGCCCCGCGGTCACGGCGAGCCGATCACCCACGACGAGCTCCTCGACTTCCACGATCTGTTGAGTGATGACCTGCGGCTCATGGACGCCATGTCCGAGCTGCTCGAACGCTGACCTCGACCACCGGCGGGCCGCTAGGCTCGCGGTCGTGTCACTGGTCTGGTTGATCCCGTCCACGCTGGCCGTGGTGGCGGCCGCCCTGCTCGTGGGCGTGTCGCAGGCGGTTCGATCCGAAGTGGTCGCCCTCTCCGAAGAACAACGAGGACTGGTTGCCCTTCGCGACCGGGCCCGGATGGTGCAGGCCGAGTCCCGGCGCACCGCTCGGGCCGCCGCCCTCACCTTCGACTCTCTCACGCCACCGCCGCGTCAGTAGGATCTGGTCATGTTCAACATCGGTCCCGAGAAGCTGATGATGGTGCTCTTCATCGCCCTCATCGTCCTCGGGCCCGACAAGCTGCCCAACGCCGCCCGCCAGATCGGCAAGTACCTCAACGAGTTCCGCCGGATCTCCCAGGGCTTCCAGAACGAGCTCCGCAGCGCCATAGACATGGCCGACATCCACTCGGACCCCACCACCTCGACCGCGGCTCCGGCCGATCCCGAACCGGATCCCGATCCCGATCCTGAGTCCGATCCCGACACCGGGGCCGGCCACGGACCGACGTTGGCCCCCGCCGCGGCGGCGCTGACCGAACCCGAACCGACCGAGACCACGGCGGTGGTCGCGTCCCCGGCCCCGACCACACCGGTCGGTGCGGAACCGACGGCTTCGACGACCGAACCGACCACACCCGCTGAACCCATGCCGGTCGACGCCTCGACCAACGGCGCCGGCGCCCCGGAGGTCGCGACGGCCGCGGGCGACGACGCGCCGATCGACATCGAGATCCCGGCGCTGATCTGGGAGCTCGATTCCAACAACGCCGGACCGGCCTGACCGGTCCGCCACCGGGCGCTCATGAGCGACGCATCGACATCGAAGGTGGCCGACGAGGGCCGCATGACGCTCTGGGAGCACATCGCCGAGCTGCGCTCCCGGCTGATCAAGTCCATCGCCGCCGTCTTCGTAGGGATGGTGATCGGCTGGTTCCTCTATGACTGGCTGTTCGACTTCCTGACCCATCCGCTCCACAGCGCCGAGAAGTCGGCCATCATCATCGCCGGCAGCCCGATCGCCCCGCTGCTCACCCGCATCAAGATCGCCGGCTACGCCGGGATCATGCTGGCCATGCCCGTGCTCGTGTGGCAGCTGTGGCGGTTCATCACCCCGGGCCTGTACCCACACGAGAAGCGCTACGCCGTGCCGTTCACGGCGGGGGCGGTGTTCTTCTTCTTCCTCGGGGCGGCGGTGGCCTACGTCTCGCTGGTCCCGACCCTGACGTTCCTCAACGCGGTCGGCGGCTCCAACATCAAGCCCGTCTACAACATCGGCGACTACCTCAAGCTGGTCGTGTTGATGATGTTGATCTTCGGCGTCGGCTTCGAGTTCCCGATCCTGCTCGTCGCCCTCGAGATCGCGGGCGTGATCACGCCCCGACAGCTGAGCTCGGTCCGGAGGTGGGCCATCGTCGGCATCGTCGTCGTGTCCGCCGTGATCACCCCGAGCAGCGACCCGTTCAGCATGCTGGCCCTGGCCATCCCGCTCTACCTGTTCTACGAGTTGGCCATCGTGTTCGGCTGGGCCTACAACAAGAACAAGCGCCGGCGCGCCGCAAGGGCCGCCGTGGCCGACGGCCCCGATAGGTGACGACCGGCTCGCGGCCGGCCCCCGACTTCGAGCTGGATCGCTTCCAACGCGAAGCCATCGCCGCCATCGACCGGGACGAGTCGGTGCTCGTCGCCGCCCCGACCGGATCAGGCAAGACCGTCGTGGCCGAGCACGCCGTCAGCCGTGCGCTCGCTCGAAGGACGCAAGGCGTTCTACACCACGCCGATCAAGGCCCTGTCCAACCAGAAGTACCGCGACCTGGTCGAGCGCCACGGCCGCGAGCAGATCGGCCTGCTGACCGGCGACAACGCCATCAACGGCGACGCGCCGATCGTGGTGATGACCACCGAGGTCCTCCGCAACATGATCTACAGCCGGGCGGCGGCGCTCGATCGCCTGGGCTGGGTGATCCTCGACGAGGTCCACTACCTCCAGGACGCCTATCGCGGTCCGGTGTGGGAGGAGGTCATCATCCACCTGCCCACCTCGGTGCGACTCGTGTGCCTGTCAGCCACGGTTTCGAACGCGGCCGAGCTGGCCGAGTGGATCGGCACCGTGCGCGGACCGACGGCGACGGTCATCGAGACCGAACGGCCGGTCGAGCTCGACAACCTGTTCATGGTCGGCGACAAGTCCAGCGAGAAGCCGGTGCTCATCCCCACCTTGGTGGACGGTCGGCCCAACTCCGAAGGCGAGCGGTTCGACCTGGCCGTCCGCGCCCCGGGCCCGCGACGGCCGCGTCGGCGATGGTTCACCCCCCGGCGCATCGAGGTGATCGACGAGCTCGACGACCGTGATCTGCTGCCGGCCATCTACTTCATCTTCAGCCGCAACGCCTGTGACGATGCCGTTGCCAACTGCCTCCAGGCCGGCCTCCGACTCATCGACTCCGACGAGCGGGCCCGCGTGGCCGAGATCGTGGACGAGCACGTCGCCGGGCTGTCCGACGACGATCTCGACGTGCTCGACTACGGCCGCTGGCGAGCGGGCCTCGATTGCGGCATCGCCGCTCACCACGCCGGGATGGTGCCGCCGTTCAAAGAGGCAGTCGAGAGCTGCTTCATCGAGGGGCTGGTCCGGGTGGTGTTCGCGACCGAGACGCTGGCCCTCGGCGTCAACATGCCCGCTCGCACGGTCGTCATCGAGAAGCTGACCAAGTTCACCGGTGAACGCCACGAGTTCCTCAGCCCCGGGCAGTACACGCAGTTGACGGGTCGGGCCGGGCGGCGGGGGATCGACACGGCGGGCACCGCCATCGTGCTGTGGTCGCCCTTCGTGTCCTTCGCCGAGGTGGCCGGGTTGGCCGCCAGTCGCAGCTTCGTGCTCAGCTCCGCGTTCCGGCCGACCTACAACATGGCCGCCAACCTCGTTCGCCGCTATCCCGCCGACACGGCCCACCACCTGCTCAACCTGTCCTTCGCCCAGTTCCAGGCCGATCAGGCCGTGGTGCGCCTCGAGACCCGACTGGCCCGGCGCGAATCGACGCTGCGCGAGCTGCAGGTGGCGGCGACCTGCGAGCTCGGCGACATCGCCGCCTACCGCGCCGTCGTCGGCGACCACCAGCCCGTCGCCCCGTCGCCGCGGCGCAACCTCGACGATGCCCTCGGCCGACTCCGACCTGGCGACGTGATCCGCCTCGAGCGCGGGACCTCGGCCGGACGCGCCGCCGTGCTCACGGTGGCTCGGCGCAAGGGCGGGTCGGTGCGCGTGCGAGTGATCACCCCCCGACGGCGCGTCTTCAACCTGGGCAGCACCGACTTCGACGAGCGACCCGAGCTGCTCGGTCGCATCGACCTACCGGCTCCCTTCGCCCCCCAGAGCTCGGACTTCCAACGCGCCGTCATCCGCGCCCTCGATCGCCTCGATCTCCGCGACCGGGTCGAGCCAGGGCACCGAGACGGCGAACAGGACGGCGAGCCGGAACCGGTGCCCGGCTCTGACCATCCCGTGGCCAAGTGCCCCGACCTGCGCGAACACCTGCGCGCCGCCCGCCAGGCCGTCCGCGTCGAGCGCGAGGTCGGCGACCTGAAGCGCCAGATCACGGGTCGCACCGAGTCGCTGGCCCGGCGCTTCGACAAGGTCCTCCAGCTGCTCGAGTCCTGGGGTCACCTCGACGGATGGGCGCTGACCGACCGCGGCGAGCGGCTCGTGCGCATCTTCCACGAGTCCGACCTGCTCATCGCCGAGGGCATCGAGACCGGGCTCCTCGACGATCTGGACGCCGCGGCGCTGGCCGGGCTCGTGTCCTGCTTCACCTATGAGCACCGCAGCCCGACACCGCCGCCCGCGCCCTGGTTCCCCTCCAAGGCCGTCGCCCAGCGCGTCGCCCACCTCGATCAGCTGGCCGCCGAGTTGAACACCGACGAGCAGGCGCTCGGGCTGCCGCTGACCCGGGCTCCCGAATCGGGCTTCTTCGCCCTGGCCCACGCCTGGGTGGCGGGGGAGTCCCTCGACGCCGTCCTCGACGACGAAGAGCTGTCAGGGGGCGACTTCGTGCGCAACGCCAAGCTCCTCATCGACCTGCTCGGTCAGATCAGCGAGGCCGCCCCTGATCCGACCACCGCTCGCACGGCTCGTGAGGCGTCGGATCGCATGTTCCGGGGTGTCGTCGCCGCCTCGTCGGTCGGCGGCGCCGAGCCCACCGAGGAACCGTGACCATCCAGAAGGGCCAGGCGTGGGGCCAGCCCGGGGCCCTGCCCGACGACGGCGTGATCGTGCACAGCGACGCCCAAGCCCGTCGGATCGTCGAGTCGGCCCGGTCCGCCGGCCATCCGATCCCCACCCTCGGCCTGCTGGGAGGTGACCTCTGCAAGACCCTCGGGGGGACGGGCGACGGCGACCGGCTGCGATCCGACGACGCCATGACCTTCCCCGTGGACCTGGGACGCATCGCCATCGACGGCCGCGAGCACTGGTTCCTGGCCCACGCCATCGCCCGCCACCGCGCCTGGATCGGACGAGCGGTGGCCGTGATGAACGCCCAGTGGCTCGGCTCGTGGGATCTCGGCCCCCGCGCCCACCCCGGAGACGCGCTGCTCGACGTCACCGACGGCGCCCTGCCGCTCGGCGATCTGCTCAAGGCCCGCCAGCGGGTCCGGCTCGGCACGCACCTGCCCCACCCGGCGCTGCACACCTTTCGTCGGGGGGAGGTCGACATCGAGCTGCCCCGGCCCCTCGGGGTGTGGCTCGACGGCGACCACGTAGGTCGGACGCGCCGACTCAGCATCAAGGTCGAACCCGACGCCATCCAGGTGGTGGTTTAGACCCCGCTACGCTGCCGCCCATGGATCTCGAGCAGGCCAAAGCCCAGGTCGTGGCCGAGGTCGACCGGTGCGCCGAGTTGCTGCTTGACACCTCCCACCGGATCCACGAGCAGCCCGAGCTGGGCTACGAAGAGGTCTTCGCCCACGACCTGCTCACCTCGGTCATCGCCGATGAGGGCCTCGACGTCGTACCCCACGCCTATGGCCTGGCCACCGCCTTCGAAGGACGCGCCGGCCACCGCGGTCCCACCATCGCCGTCTGCTGCGAGTACGACGCGCTGCCCGGCATCGGCCACGCCTGCGGGCACAACATCATCGCCGCCGCCGGGCTCGGTGCCGGCCTGGCCGCCGCGAGGATCGCCGACGAGGCGGGCGGCCGGATCGTGATCCTGGGGACGCCGGCCGAAGAAGGGGGTGGAGGCAAGGTCCGGCTGATCGATGCGGGCGCCTTCGCCCAGGTCGACGCGGCGATGATGGTGCATCCCGCGGGGGGCGACCTCACCGCCATGAACGTGATCGCCGTCCACCGGGTCAACGTCACCTACCACGGCGCGGCCGCCCACGCCGCCGCCTTCCCCTACAAGGGTCGCAACGCCCTCGATGCCGCCGTGCTCGGCTACATGAACGTGGCCGCTCTGCGCCAGCACATCCGCCCCGAGGAGCGGCTGCACGGGATCTTCACCGAAGCCGGCGACAAGCCCAACATCGTCCCGGCCCGGTCGGCAGCCGAGTGGTACGTGCGGGCCGGGAACGTGGCCCGCCTCGAGGCGCTTCGCCCCCGGGTGATCGCCTGCCTCCAGGCGGGGGCCGACGCCGCCGGCTGCACCGTCGAGTTCGATTGGCAGGATCCCGTGTATGCCGACATGCGCGACAACGATCCGATGATCGAGCTCTATTCGGCCAACGCCTCAGCCGTCGGCCGCCACCCGGTGGCGCCGACCGACTCGTTCTCGGTGGTGGGCAGCACCGACATGGGCAACGTGAGCTACGAGGTCCCCAGCATCCACCCGATGCTCGCCGTCTCGCCGGCCCACATCTCGATCCACACCCCCGAGTTCGAGGTCTACGCCGGTGGCGTCCAGGGTGATACGGCGGTGCTCGACGGGGCCAAGGCCATGGCCATGACCATCGCCGATCTGTGGCTCCAACCGGGGGCCCTCGAGCGGGCCACCGCCTCCTTCGGCGCCTCGTCGGAAGCCTGATCTCGATGCCCGTCGAGGCGTTGGTCGCCCCCGGCAAGGGGTCGCGAGCCATCCGCGGTCCCATCAATTCGACCTTCTACTCTCGCCGACCGTGACCGCCTACGTCGCCGAAGAGTTCACTTCCGAGGAGTCCGACGTCCTTCGGCGCTACTTCACCAACCTCGACGGTCCGGTGTTCGCCCTGGTCAACCTGCCCGAGGTGGTCAAAGGCGCCCTGTTCGCCCGCTACTCGCGATCGGCCAAGAGCCTCCGGCGCCTCTTCCTCGACGAGTTCGTCAACGAGCTCGACATCTCTGGTGACGCGACCATCGACGCCACCGTCGGGTTGAGGCGGGCCGAGGAGCTCTACGACCGCGTGTTCTTCGAGTACGGGGACGATTCGGTGGCCCAGCTCGGAGGGGTCCACCTGGCCTGTGAGCAGGCGTCGAACGTGCTGACCAAGATGCTCGAGTGGGGCCGGCTCATGTCCTATCTCGAGCAGTCGACGCGCTACATCGCCTACGACGCCCGCATCGGAGGCCGCTACCGGTTCCACCGCGATCCCGATGTGCTCATGTCGTCGCTGGGCACCCGCTACGTCGGCGATATGGATCGGCTGTTCGACACCTACGCCGAGCTCCTGCCGCGGATGCAGGACTTCTTCCGCGAACGGTTCCCCAAGAGCGATGCCGATTCGGACTTCGTGTACCGCCAGGCGATCCGGGCCAAGGCGTTCGACGCCCTGCGGGGCATCCTGCCGGCCGCTTCGTTGTCCAACGTCGGCATCTACGGGACCGGTCAGGGCTACGAGCAGCTCCTGCTGCGCCTGCGGGCCCAGCCGCTGCCCGAGGCCCGCACCTACGCCGATCTGATGCTGGGCGAGCTCCGCAAGGTCGTGCCGTCGTTCCTCAAGCGCGTCGACCTCGACGATCGCGGGGTGGCATGGAGCAACTACCTGGCCACCAATCGAGCGGCCATGGAGGACGTGACCGAGCGGCTCTTCCCGGCCGGCACCCCGGTCGACCCGGCGCCGCTCGTCCGGCTCATCGACTTCGACCCCGACGCCGAGGTCAAGCTGGTGACGGCCATGCTCTACAGCCACCTCACGCTGCCCGAGGATCAGATCGAGCGCCGTGTGCGGGCCATGTCCGTCGAGGATCGCCTCGCCGTCGTGGCCGCCTACGTGGGGGACCGGACCAATCGGCGCCACAAGCCCGGGCGCGCCCTCGAACGACTCGGCTACCGCTTCGACGTCCTCGTCGACTACGGGGCGTTCCGCGACCTCCAGCGCCATCGCATGCTGACCATCGAGTGGCAGGCCCTGACCACCCAGCACGGGTTCACCCGACCCGACGCGGTCGACGCCGCCGGCGAACAAGCCGGCTTCGATGCCGCCATGGAGCGCTCGGCCGACCTCTACGCCGCCATGGCCGACCGCTTCCCGGCCCAGGCGCCCTACGCCGTGGCCCTGGCCTACCGGGTCAGGTTCGTCATGCAGCTCAACGCCCGCGAGGCCATGCACCTGCTCGAGCTGCGCACGACCCCCCAGGGCCACCCCGCCTACCGCCAGGTCGGCCAGGAGATGCACCGGCTCATCGCCGAGGAGGCCGGACACCCGGCGGTGGCGGCCATGATGTCGTTCGTCGACCACACCGGCGAGCCGGCCCTCGAACGCCTCGATGCCGAGCGGCGGGCCGAGTTGCGGCGCCAAGGCGGCTGAACCGCCGGAGATCCGCCCGTCGGATCGGGTAGGAATCGCGGGTGAAGTCGCACGAACGGGCGCGTGTGTGTCTATCATCCGCCCGCGGTTATTCCCGGAACGCAAGGACGACATGGCTGACGACGATGTGATCGATGATGCGGACGGGTTCGAGGAGGACCTCGATCCCGACATCGACGTCGACGAGCTCGACGAAGACGCACTCGAGGACGACCCGCTCGATGACGATCTGGCCGTCGCCGACGACGACTTCGTGGCCGTTGCCGAGGACGAGCCCGACGTCGTGGTCCCCGAGGAGCCGGCCCCGCGAGCCCGCAAGAAGGCCAGCGGCGACGACGAGCCCGAAGAGGACGAGGAGGTCGTCGATCCCGACGACGTCGAAGCCGACCTCGACACCATCCTGAAGGACCGCATCGCCGCCGCCGACGACGAGGACGAGGACGAGGAAGAGGTCGAGGTCCCCGACCCACGTGGTCCGGAGACGCCCGACGGGGTCACGCCCAAGAAGGCCAACGAGTTCGTGTGCCCCGGCTGCTTCCTGTTGGTCAACCGCGGCCAGTTCGGCCCGGCCGACAACATGACCTGCCCCGTGGGCGAGAGCGACTGCCCGGCCATCGCTCAGCTGCAGAAGGCCAAGAAGTAGCCGCGGCCGCTCCCCATGGTCAGCGACGAGGGCCACGCCAACCCTTCAGGGCGACCGAAGAGCCCGGTCGAGCAGTGGTTCGAGCTCTTCGTCTACGCCCCCCTCGGGTTCGCCCTCGACGCCCGCCAGCTCCTGCCGCGCTTCATCGACCGCGGCCGCAGCCAGGTCGTGCTGGCCCGCGTGGTTGGCCGCTACGCGGTCGAGAAGGGCTCGACCCGCGCCGAGAGCTACCTCGGGCAGAGCCATGACCAGGTGTCGGCGGTGCTGCAGGCCTTCGGTCTGTTGCCCGACGATCGGGGACCCGACGTCGACCAGACCGACCTCGACGACTTCGCCGACGCGGTGGTGTCGTTCGAACGCGAGCCCGACGGGGGCGATGTCGAGAGCCCACGCTCGGGACCTCGCCCGCAGGGGTCCGATGCCGACGCGCCGGTGCCGGCCGACACGCCCGAGGTGGCCTCGCTCGCCATCCCCGACTACGACAACCTGTCGGCCTCCCAGGTCGTGCCGCGGCTCGGAGGGCTGTCGGGCACCGAGCTCGAGGCCGTCCGCCACTACGAGGCCAACAAGCGGGGTCGCAAGACCATCCTCAACAAGATCGCCCAGCTGAGAGCCTCGTGACCGAGACCGCACGCGTCGCGGACGTCCGCGACCTCGGCGACCTCGAATGGTTGGCGCGCCAGGCCATCGACCAGATGCGGTCGCTGCGCGGCGGCGTGCTGTGGTCGCTCACCCTCGGCCGCCAGGAGCCGCTCGCGGCCAGCCTGGAGGCGGCCCTGGTCGATCCCGATCAACGCGTCGTGGTCGGTCTGATCGACGAGACCGTGATCGGCTATGGCGTCGTCGGCGTCCAAGGGTTGGCCGACGGACGCGCGCTGGGCGTCATCGAGGAGCTGTTCGTGGCCGAGGGGGCCCGGGCCGTCGGTGTCGGCGAGGCCATGATGGATCTGCTCGTCGAGTGGTGCACCGAGCGGCACTGCGTCGGGATCGACGCCGTCGCCCTCCCCGGTGACCGCGGGACCAAGAACTTCTTCGAGACCTTCGGGCTCAAGGCTCGAGCCCTCGTGGTCCACCGCAGCCTGGAATGATGCGGGGGATGCCCCCTCGCCCCGAGCTGTGCGTCGGCGCCGTCGCCTGCCACGACGGCAACCTGCTGATGATCAGGCGCGGCCACGGCCCCGCCGCGGGGGAGTGGTCGATCCCGGGGGTCGCGTCGAGCGGGGCGAGGTGCTCGTCGAGGCCGTCGTCCGCGAGCTGCGCGAAGAGACCGGACTCGAAGGGGTGTGCGGCGAGCTGGTGGGCTGGACCGAGCTCATCGACGACGAGCTCGGCACCCACTTCGTCGTGCTCGACTTCCAGGTCACCGTGCTCGACGACACCCCGCCCGTCGCCGGTGACGACGCCGCCGAGGCCGAGTGGGTGCCGCTGGGTCAGGTCGTCGACCGGCGGCTGGCCGACGGCCTGGCCGAGTTCCTCCACGACCACGGCATCGTCGACGTCATCACGTGACCGACGGGGGCCGCGGCAGTCGTCGGGTCAGCGACCCTTCCACACCGGCGGGCGCTTCTCGAGGAAGGCCTTCGGGCCCTCCCAGAAGTCCTCGGAGTTGGCCAGACCCATCATGGCCTGGTTCGACTCCTTGAACCCGGTCTCGTCGTCCTCGTTGGGCAGCGAGAGCATCAGGCGACGGGTCTCGCGCACGGCCAACGGGGCGTTGGCCGCGACCCGTTCGGCCAGGACCATCGCCGTGTCGAGCGCCTGGCCGGCCTCGCACAGCTCGTTGACCAGGCCGAAGTGGTACGCCCGCTCGGCCGTGATGGGATCGCCCGTGAGTCCCAGCTCGAGGGCGACGTTGCGGGGCAGCACCCTGGGCAGACGGAACAGGCCGCCGGCGCCGGCGACGAGGGACCGCTTGACCTCGGGGATGCCGAACGATGCCGCCGAGCTGGCCACGACGAGGTCACACGACAGCACGATCTCGGTGCCACCGGCCAGGGCCGGGCCGTCGACGGCGGCGATGATGGGCTTGGTGCGACTGCGGCTGGCGATGCCGCCGAACCCGCCCTTGGCCGTGGAGAGCTCGCCGCCCCGTCCCTCGTTGATGGCCTTGAGGTCGGCGCCGGCCGAGAAGACGTCGCCGGCGTGGGTGAGCACGGCGACCCAGATGTCGTCGTCCTCCTCGACCTGATCGATGGCCGCCTCCATGCCGGCAGCCACGTCGCCGTTGACGGCGTTCTTCTTGTCGGGGCGGTTGAGCTTGAGGACACCGACGTGCCCGCGGGTTTCGTAGTCGACCATGGAGCCGCACCCTAGTCCCTCGTCGGGAAGCGACAGACTGCGCAGATGCGGCTCACCCCGGTGTTCGACCTCGACGGGACGTTGCTCGATTCGGACGAGGCCCTCATCGCCCCGTTCGTGGCCCTCGGCGTCGAGCGGTCGGCCATCAGCTTCGGCCACGTGCTCGACGTCGAGTGCGAGCGGCTCGGCATCGACGTCGACGACTACCTCGCCGCCTACGACGACAACCAGGCCCAGCCCTTCGACGGGGTGTCCGAGCTGCTGTCGGGACTGGAGCGCTGGGCGGTCTGTTCGAACAAGCACGCCTTCGCCGGTCGGGCCGAGCTGGCGCGCCTGGGTTGGGCTCCCGAGGTCGCCCTGTTCAGCGACGCCTTTGCCGGGCCCAAGCAGCTGGCCCCGGTGCTGGCCGCGCTCGACCTCGGCCCGTCCGACATCGTGTTCGTCGGCGACACCGCCCACGATCGGCGCTGTGCCCGAGACGTCGGGGCGTCGTTCGCGCTGGCGGCGTGGAACCCGCGATCCGAGGCGGCGCCCGGCGATCTGGTCCTGCGCCACCCGGTCGAGGTGCTCGCCCACCTCGACGGCTGAGGCTCATTCGGCCGGAGCGGGAACCGCCTCGGGCTCGGGTCGGGACTCAGGCTCAGGTTGGGGATCGGGCTCGGCGACCGTGCCGGTCGTCTCCGGCGTCGGCTCCGACCCGGCGGCCGGCTCAGGCTCCGGCTGGGGTTCGGGCTCAGCCGCGGTCGTCGGCTCAGCCGCGGTCGTCGGCTCAGCCTGGGGCTCGGCGGTAGCCGTCGGCTCGGCCGCCACCGGCGTCTCCGAGCGCGGCGGGGGAGCGGGGACGCGCTTGGCCCCCCGGCGCGGGCCGCGGCGGGCGGCGGTCGGGGCGGCCTCGACGCCGAACAGCGTCGCGATCTGGGGCAGTCGGCTGGCCAGCTTGGCCACCACCGCCAACAGGGCGTCGCCTGGTTCGGCGGGGATGCCCTGGGCCACGACCACGCCGCGAACGGGGGCGTAGGCCAGCGCATCGAGCACGGTGGCGAAGCGATCGGGCGCGGTGTCGGCGGTCAGCGCCGCGCTGGCCGCCTCGGCCAGGCGAGCCGACAGGTCGGGCGGCAGGGGAGCACCCGCCTTGGGCGGGCGCGAGCTGAGGCGCAGCGCCCGCACCGTGCGTCCGCTGGCCAACGTCTCGGCGATCTCGGTCAGCCACGCCGCGTGCTCCTGTTCGACCCGGCGGGTCAGCGCGTCGCGCAGCTGCTGGGCCAGGTCGCGGGTGACGTCGTCGCGGGCGGCCACGTCGGCCGCGACCACCACCGATCGGAGATCGGCCAGGGCCACCTCGTCGACATCAGCCAACGCGGCGTCGGCCCGGTCGTGCCACTCGGCGGTACGAAGGCGGGGGAGCAGCTGCTCGGCGATGGCGATCAATCCGGCGGGCTTGATCTCGGGTGTACCGGCGGCCCGCGCCTCGCTGTTCTGCTTGTCGACGGCCTGGCGGACCGCGGGGATGCCGCCGCGCAGCACCTGCTCGGCGATCGGCTTCTGCTCCTCGGGCAACGAGGCGAGCACCTCGTTGCGATGGGCCCGACCGGCGCGCAGCCGCTTGGCCTTGGGGCGGGCCTCGGGTTCGGGGCGGGGCGGGCGCGGCGGACGGTCGCGCCGAGCGGGCCGGTCGCCGGTCTCACCAGCGCGGCGCGGGCGCCCGCTGCCGCCATCGTCGGCCCGGGGCCGTCCAGGACGATCCCCGCGGTCCCCCGAGTGCCCCGGTCGCCCCGATCGCCGCGATCACGGCGAGGGCCGCGTCGACCGGAACCGTCCGGTCGGTCGCCACCGTCGCGGCGCCCGCCGCGGCCGGATTTGGCGACCAGCGTGCTCGTGACCAGCTGCTCGTCGCGCTTGGGCCCGATGATCTCGATCCGCTCGGGCTCGCGCCGCGCCCCTTTGGGGGCAGGACCGCCGTCACGGTGATCCCTTCGATGTCGAAGTCGGCGTCGGCCCTCAAGACGTCGCCCACCTTGGCGCCGGACGGCAACAAGCGACCGTCGAGCTCGCCCTTGGGTTGCTTGGCGCCGGCGGCGCGCCAGGTCCAGGTGCCGTCGTCACGATTGCTCGTGAGCTCGACCTCGATCCGGCGGGACATGGCCCCCGACGCTATCGGAGCGGTTCAGGGCGTGGCCAATGACTCGACGGCGTAAGGGTGCTTTCATGGAGCCATGACCATCGTCGAAGGAATCCCACAGGCCATCCATCGGGGCGAGGACGAATGCCCCTTCGTCGACGCCGGCGAGGGGATGCAGCTGAAGGTCGTCCACGTCGACATCGACCAGGGCCTCTGGGTGGTGCGCAACCGCTTCCAACCCGGAGCCAAGGTGCAGCGCCACAAGCACACCGGTCCCGTCTACGCCTTCACCCTGAGCGGGGCGTGGAAGTACGCCGAGTACCCCGAGGTCAACCGGGCGGGCTCGTACCTGTTCGAGCCGGCCGGCTCGGTGCACACCCTCATCGTCCCCGAGGACAACACTGAGGTGACCGACGTCTGGTTCAGCATCTGGGGGGCCAACCTCAACTTGGATGACGACGGCAACGTCGAGTCGGTGTTCGACGCCGCCTTCATCCTCGAGGCCTATCTGGCCCTGGCCGAAGCCGCCGGGCTCGATCGCCCCAACGTCATCGGCGCCTGACCCGCCCCTGACCGCCCTCACCGCTTCTGGCGGCATCCGACGGCGTAGAACGCCCTTCATCGCCGCCAGAACCCGACGACACCATCGTCGGGGTTGACCGGTCGGTTCTGGCGGACGTGGGTCGCTTCGAGACCGATCTGCCGTCGCGATGGGAGCGGGGCCAGCCACCGAGCCGGCTCCCCAACCGCCCATAATGCTCGTTATGTCAATTCATAGCGGATCCACGGGGCTGTCCGTCGTGCGGGGCTCGATCCACAGCTCGGCGGCGGGACGGGCGTTCTCGAGGATCCAGCTCAGCGCCTCGCTCACGTCGTCGGGGCCCGACGAAGCGGCCAGGTCCCGGTCCACGTCTTCGAGGGCGGCGGCCAGGCAGTACAGCCGGCTCTGCAGCTCGTCGAGCTGGGCTCGGGACACGATGACGTCGTCGTCGCCCAACCCGTGAGCCGCCGCCAGCTTGCGGGCCATGTGGGCCTGCTGGCGACAGCCTTGGCGACAGAACCGTCGAGGCCGGCCCGGACCCACCGGTTCGGGCAGGACCCGGCCACACCACCGGCACCTGGGCTTCACCGTCCATATCGTCACGTGACGATATTAGGAGATCTCAGGCTCGGCTCACGGGATCCATGCGGCGGAACGGAGTGCAGCCGCTCACACAGAGACACCCAGATGGCGAAGCGCTCGCAGGGAGGCCCCGCCGACCGAAGAGCCAATCAAGTCGGCGGCGTGAGGGGACCTTCATCGAAGATCGAGAAGTAGGGCTCGGGGTCGCCCGACCAGTCGAGGGCGCGGATCTGGTCCAGGGACCGACGGCCGCCGAACGAGCGGAACACGTCGAAGGTCGTGGCCGACAGCTCGATGTCGGAGTCTCCCTCCCCCGCCACCGTGGCCCAGCCGTCGGGCGCGGCCACGCGCAGGGTCGGCAACGACTTGTCCCGCACGAACTCATCGAGCCGCTCGGCCAGGAAGTCGAGAGGGATGACCAGCAGCTCGGTCTGACGGGCGTCGGTCGAGCCGAGGGCGTCACGCAGATCGTGCTCGTGGGTGGTGGCGTCGAACACGAACTGCGCCGCGCCCCGGGCCGGGAAGTGCTCGCCGATGGCCTCGACCTGCGGCCCGAGGTCGTCCCATCGGGCCAGGACGCCGGCCAGGCCGAGGGGAGCCAGCCGCTGGGCCTGGGCGTCGGCCCACGGCGCGGTGCCGACCCCGTCGAGGTTGCCCTCGAGGATGTCGACGCACACCCCACACAGATGGCCCGCCACCTCGACGACGGTCCACTCGGGACAGGCGGGCACGCGGATCGTGGCCGCCGTGTCGTCGTCCATGTCGCCCACCAGTGCGGTGACGCGCTCGGCGCAGGGCGCCGTAGGCCGTCATCGCGTCGACAGGATCGATGGCCACGCATTCGACCTTAGGCCGTGGGTCCCTTCGATGCCCGGGCTCAGCCGGTGAGGGCGGGCGTGGCCTCCACGGCGGTGGCCGGCTCGACGCCGGCCGAGCCGCTTCCCGTGGTCGGTGTCGTGGTCGGCGGGACGATCTGGCAGGGCACGGGTGTCGCTGTGAACTCCACCGAGTCGAGCGGGAAGGGCGCCTGGGCCGCGCCCCACGTGGCCTGCTCGGTGGCCAGCGCGTTGGTCGCTCCCCCGCTGCCGGAGAAGGTGAAGGCGCCCTGATCGCTCGCGGGCTGGTCGCAGCCGAGTTGGAACGACAGCAGCGACGTCATGGGATCGCCGCCCGCCAGGGCCCAGCGTCCGGCGGTGGGTGATTCGCCTCCGGCCACGATCGCCTGGATGACGAGCGCGTCCGAGTCGGGATCGCCGTCGTTGCCCACGAAGAACCCGAACGAGCCGTCGGCGTTCTCGGTGCGGTTGAGCCAGGCCAGGGCGTCGAAGCCAGGCGTGCGGCCGGCGGCCACCATCGCCTCGTAGGCGATCGAGGTGCTGTTCGTGTCGATCCCCGTGAACAGGCTCGAGTCGAAGGGCGTGCACGCCACGAGCGGGCTGGTCGGATCGGACGGATCGGTGTGAGGGCGATACGACATCCACGCGCCGTTGAACTCGTCGGCGCCGCCGCACTGCTGAGCAGCCAGCCAGTCGAGGGCGGCCGAGCTCTGCGAGACGCCGGCCGCCGCCAGCCCGAGGATGGCCAGCGACTGGGTGAACACACCGCTGTAGGTCGGGTCGCCGACCGACGCATAGCTCCCGTAGAGACCCGGCTCGAAGGCGCCGAGGGTGGCGTTGAGGCGGGTCACGAGGTTGACCCCGCCGAAGTTGGTGACGTCGTGGCCCGACACGACCACGACCATCATGAGGTAGCCGATCTGGCCGGGATCAGCGTTGACGCCGGTGCCCGTGACGGTGTCGACGTTGGCCTCGAGCCAGTTGACGACCCGGTTGAAGGTCTCCTGCTCGGCGCCGGCCGCGGCCAGCGACACGGCGGTCGCCACCGTGTCGGCGGGGGCCGGATCGCCCATGTCGTCGGGCACGAAGCCGTCGGCGTTGACCCGGCCCGCGAGCCAGCGGCCGGCGTAGCCCGCCGCGGTCGCGGGATCCGACGTCGGCGGGGCGGCAGCCGCCGTTCCAGCCAGGCTCGCGCTCCCCAGGGTCAGGACGAGGGCGAAGGCGGTGATCAGCGCCCCCAGGCGAAGGGGAACGCGTCGGTGCGAGTGACAGGTGTTCATGTGCAGGTTCCTCTCTGCGGGTCGATTCCCGGGGAACCTCACACGAAGGTGAAGGCCTCAGGCTCTGCCCCGTTTTCCACGACGGTGCATCGAGAGCCACCCGGCCAGGGGCATTCCGACTCGTCGCCTGCTCCCCCGAAGGAGTTCAGGTGACCTACGGCTGCGGGACAGTGCCGGACTTCGACCGGCTTCCCCCACTGACACAGGACTCGTTGCGAGCGGCACCCTACACTCAAGTCAACTCGCCGCGCCCAGGAGGACTCCCCGTGTCCAAGCCGATCCCGTACGCCATGCCGACCTTCGACAACGTCGATGACGAGCGCCAGCACCTCAAGCAGCGGCTGGCGGCGGCCTTCCGCCTCTTCGGCAAGTTCGGGTTCAGCGAGGGCGTGGCCGGTCACATCACCGCCCGCGACCCCGAGCTGTCCGACCACTTCTGGGTCAACCCGTTCGCCATCGACTTCAGCCTGATCAAGGCGTCGGATCTGATCCTCGTGAACCACGACGGCGAGGTCGTCGAGGGCAAGTGGGACGTCAACCGCGCCGCCTTCGCCATCCACTCGCAGGTGCACGCCGCTCGTCCCGATGTGAAGGCCGCGGCCCACGCCCACTCGGTGAACGGCAAGGCCTTCTCGTCGCTCGGCCGCCTGCTCGATCCCCTGACCCAGGACGCCTGCGCCTTCCACGGCGACCATGAGCTGTTCGACGACTACACCGGCGTCGTGCTCGACACCGAGGAGGGCAAGCGCATCGCCCACGCCCTGGGCGAGAGCAAGGCGGTCATCCTGCGCAACCACGGCCTGCTCACCGTCGGGCACTCGGTGGACGAGGCGGCCTGGTGGTTCATCACCATGGAGCGCACCTGCCAGGCCCAGCTGCTGGCCATGGCCGCCGGTTCGCCGATCTCGATCGACCCCGAGATGGCAGCCATGACCCAGACCCAGGTGGGCGGCCACCTGGCCGGCTGGCTGAGCTTCCAGCCGCTCTACGCCCAGATCGTCAAGCAGCAACCCGACCTGCTCGACTGAGCCATCCCCGACGTTTCTACTTGACCGATCGGTCAAGTTCGGGGTTGAGTGGCCGGATGGACTGGCCCCTGAGGTTTGGCACATTCATCGCCCCGTTCCACCCGACGGGTCAGAACCCGACGTTCGCGCTCCAGCGCGACCTCGATCTGATCGAGCTGCTCGACCGGCTGGGCTTCGACGAGGCGTGGATCGGCGAGCACCACTCCGGGGGCTACGAGATCATCGCCTCCCCCGAGATCTTCATCGCCACCGCCGCCGAGCGCACCAAGAACATCCGGCTCGGCACCGGCGTGGTGTCACTGCCCTACCACCACCCGTTCATGGTCGCCCAGCGCCTCGTGCTGCTCGACCACCTCACCAAGGGTCGGGTCATGCTCGGCGTCGGGCCCGGGGCCCTGCCCAGCGACGCCTTCATGCTCGGGATCGACCCGGCCGATCAGCGCGATCGCATGGAGGAGTCCCTCGCCATCATCCTGCGCCTGCTGCGCGAGCGACGAGCCCATCAGCTACGAGTGCGAGTGGTTCACGCTCAGCAACGCCCGCCTCCACCTCAAGCCCTACTCGCTCCCCCATCCGGAGGTGGCGGTGGCGGCCATGATCTCGCCGTCGGGACCGAGGGCCGCCGGCCGCTACGGCACCTCGCTGCTGTCGATCGGCGCCACCCAGACCGCCGGGTTCGACATGCTCGGGCACCACTGGGACGTCATGGAGCAGCGCTGCGCCGAGTTCGACAACGTGGCCGACCGTCAGAGCTGGCGACTCGTGTCGCAGATCCACGTGGCCGAGACGCGCGAGCAGGCCTACGAGGACGTGGCCTACGGGCTCGACGACTACTTCGAGTACTTCCGCAAGGTCGCCGCGCTGCCCGTCGTGCCCGAGGGCGGACCCGACGACCTGGCCGACCAGCTCAACGCCAGCGGTGGCGGCGTGATCGGCACGCCCGACGACTGCATCGAGCTCATCGAGCGGCTCATCGAGCAGAGCAACGGCGGGTTCGGCACGATCCTGGTCCAGGCCCACGAGTGGGCCAATCCCGTCGCCACCCAGCGGTCCTACGAGCTGATCGCCCAGAAGGTGATGCCCCACTTCCAGGGGACGGCCCAGCGCCCCGCCGAGTCCAAGGACTGGGTGGCCGAGAACCGGCCCACCTTCATCGGCGCCGCCGGCCAAGCCATCATGACGGCCATGGCCAAGCACGGCGAGGAGCAGGCGGCCAAGGCCAACCCCGAATCGGCCGAGGCCGAGGCCCCAGTCGGGAGCTAGACCCCCACGCTCCGGGCTTCTTGCGGCCATGAAGGGCGTACCACGCCCTTGGATGCCGCCAGAAAGCCGGAGGTCTCCGATCGCCGGGCCAGCAAGTAGAGTCCTGGCTACAACCGACGCTGATCATCGCGTGTGGGAGAGCTGCCGGTGACCGGGTGACCGGTGAGCGGCAGCGCCGAAGGAGCAACCACCCCGGAATCTCTCAGGCCCACGAACCGCACGCGTAGGCAACGCTGGAAAGCAGCTGGTCCCCGGGACCGGCTCACCGACGGGGAAACCCGGCCGCGGTCCGATGACCGCCGGTCGGGGAAACTCTCAGGTCCATCCGACAGCGGGGGTGCCGCCTCGGCGGCGACACGCCCACCTGCCCGTGAGGACCTGCTGATGCTGTCACTTGACGATCTCGAGAACCATGCCGAGTTCACGGCCCGCCACGTCGGCCCCGACCCGTCCGACCAGGCCAAGATGCTGGCCGAGCTGGGGGTGCCCTCGCTCGACGCGCTGATCGATCAGGTGGTCCCGGCCCCCATCCGTTCGACCGAGCCGCTGGCTCTGGCCTCCGGAGTGAGCGAGGCCGAGGCGTTGGCCCGCCTGACGGCGCTGGCCGATCGCAACCAGGTGCTGACCTCGCTCATCGGCCTGGGCTACTCGGACACGATCACGCCCGGCGTGATCCTTCGCAACGTCCTCGAGAACCCGGCGTGGTACACGGCCTACACGCCCTACCAGCCCGAGATCTCCCAGGGTCGGCTCGAGGCGTTGCTCAACTTCCAGACGATGGTGTGCGACCTGACCGGCATGGAGCTGGCCAACGCGTCGCTGCTCGACGAGGCCACCGCCGCCGCCGAGGCCATGGCCATGTGCCGTCGGCTCAAGCCGAAGGCCGGCCCCACCTTCGTGGTGGATGCCGACTGCCATCCCCAGACGATCGACGTGATCCAGACGCGCGCCCGACCGCTCGGGATCGAGATCGTGGTGGTCGATCCCGACCACCTGTCGGCGTCGGAGCTGGAACGCTCCTTCGGTGTGCTGCTGCAGTACCCGGGCTCGAGCGGCACGGTGCGCGACCACGAGGCCACGATCGCCGCCGCCCACGAGGCGGGCGCGCTGGTGACGGTCGCCGCCGACCTGCTCGGCCTCGTGCTGTTGCGTCCGCCGGGCGAGATCGGCGCCGACGTCGTGGTCGGATCGTCACAGCGATTCGGGGTCCCTCTCGGCTTCGGTGGTCCCCACGCCGCGTACATCGCCACCCGGGACGCCCACAAGCGCACGCTGCCGGGCCGCCTGGTCGGGGTCTCGGTCGACGCCGCCGGCCGGCCCGCCTACCGCCTGACCTTGCAGACCCGCGAGCAGCACATCCGCCGCGAGAAGGCGACCAGCAACATCTGCACCGCCCAGGTGCTCCTCGCCGTCATGGCCGGGCTCTACGCGACCTATCACGGCCCCGAGGGGCTCACCCGCATCGCCGAGCGCGTCCACCGCCTGACCGCCATCCTGGCCGACGGCTTGCGCGGCGGCGGTGTGGTCGTGGCCCCGACGGTGGTGTTCGACACGATCGTGGCCGAGGTGCCCGGCCGGGCCGACGAGGTGGTGCGGGCGGCCCTCGATCAGCGGCTGAACCTGCGACGGATCGACGCCGACCACATCGGCATCAGCCTCGACGAGACCAGCGGTCGAGCGACCGTCGAGGCCGTGTGGACGGCGTTCGGTGTCGACGCCGCCGTCGCGGATCTCGACGCCCAGGTCGACTCGACCATCCCCGAACCGCTGGCGCGCACGAGCCCCTTCCTGACCCACCCCGTGTTCCACCGCCATCGGTCCGAGACCGAGATGCTCCGCTACCTGCGCCGCCTGGCCGACCGCGACCTGGCTCTCGATCGCACCATGATCCCGCTCGGCTCGTGCACGATGAAGCTCAACGCCACGACCGAGATGATCCCGGTGACGTGGCCGGGGTTCGGATCGATCCACCCGTTCGCACCGAGCGATCAGGTCGCCGGCTACCGCGAGCTGATCGGCGACCTCGAGACGGCTCTGGCCGAGATCACCGGCTACGACGCCGTCTCGTTGCAGCCCAACGCCGGATCTCAGGGCGAGCTGGCCGGCCTGCTGGCCATCCAGGCGTTCCACGCCGCCCAGGGCGACACCCATCGCGATCTGTGCCTGATCCCCGCGTCGGCCCACGGCACCAACGCCGCCAGCGCCGCGATGGCCGGGCTCGACGTCGTGGTGGTCGCCTGCGACGACGACGGCAACGTCGACCTGGTCGACCTGGCGGCCAAGGCCGACGAGCACGCCGAGCGCCTGTCGTGCCTCATGGTCACCTACCCCTCGACCCACGGCGTCTTCGAGGCCGCCATCACCGACATCTGCGAGGTGATCCACGAGCGCGGTGGGCAGGTGTACCTCGACGGCGCCAACCTCAACGCCCTCGTCGGCGTGGCCCGACCCGGCCGCTTCGGCGCCGACGTCTCGCACCTCAACCTGCACAAGACCTTCTGCATCCCTCACGGTGGTGGCGGCCCGGGTGTCGGTCCGGTCGCGGTGCGCCAGCATCTGGCCCCGTACCTGCCCAACCATCCGTTGGTCGCCGAAGCCGGCCCGGCCACCGGGCCGGGCAGCATCGCGGCGGCGCCGTGGGGTTCGGCCGGCATCCTGCCCATCTCGTGGGCCTACATCACGATGATGGGCCGCGAGGGACTGCTCGAGGCCACGCGGGTGGCCATCCTGAACGCCAACTACGTGGCCCGCCGTCTGGCCAAGCACTTCCCGGTGCTCTACACGGGCCAGAACGGCATGGTCGCCCACGAGTGCATCGTCGACCTGCGGCCCATCACCAGTCAGACGGGGGTGAGCGTCGACGACGTGGCCAAGCGCCTCATCGACTACGGGTTCCACGCCCCCACCATGTCGTTCCCCGTGGCCGGGACGTTGATGATCGAGCCCACCGAGTCCGAGTCCAAGGCCGAGCTGGATCGGTTCTGTGACGCCATGATCGCCATCCGCGCCGAGATCGACGAGGTCGCGGCCGGGCGCTGGCCCCTCGAGGACAGCCCGCTGCACCACGCTCCCCACACCGCGGCGGACCTGCTCTCGCCGGACTGGACACGACCTTATGAGCGCGAGCTGGGCGCCTTCGGAGCCGGCGGTCCGCGCGCCGACAAGTACTTCCCGCCGGTCGGGCGCATCGACGGCGCCTACGGCGACCGCAACGTCTTCTGCAGCTGCATCTGATCTCTTGGCCCTCCGGTCGGCGGGGCCTCCCTCCGGGCGGCTTCGCCCATCCGAGTGTCATCTCGCCCGCGGCTCCACTCCGTTCCGCCGCGTCAGGAGTCGGCGGGGCCTCCCTCCGGGCGGCTTCGCCCATCCGAGTGTCATCTCGCCCGCGGCTCCACTCCGTTCCGCCGCGTCAGGAGTCGGCGGGGCCTCCCTCCGGGCGGCTTCGCCCATCCGAGTGTCATCTCGCCCGCGGCTCCACTCCGTTCCGCCGCGTCAGGAGTCGGCGGGGCCTCCCTCCGGGCGGCTTCGCCCATCCGAGTGTCATCTCGCCCGCGGCTCCACTCCGTTCCGCCGCGTCAGGAGTCGGCGGGGCCTCCCTCGGCCGAGTGGCGGACCGATGGGTCAGTGCTTGGGGATGAAGGGGGGCTTGACGACGCGGGCCGGGGTGAGGGCGCCGCGCTGATCGATGGCCAGGACGTCGCCGATCTCGACGTCGGGAGGCACGAAGCCGAGGGCGATGCCGTGGCCCAGCTCGGGTGAGAAGTTGCCGCTGGTGACGACGCCGATCGCTTGGCCGTCCCGCATCACCGACTGGTCGGCGCGGGGCGGGCGGCGGCCCTCGACCACCAGCGCCCGCAGCCGCCGAGCGGGCCCCCGTTCGCGTTCGGCGGCCAGCGGGGCCCGGCCCCGGAAGTCGCCCTTGTCCCAGCCGACCACCCAGCCGAGGCCGGCCTGCAGGGGCGTGATCCCCGGGCCGAGCTCGTGCCCGTGCAGGGGCAGGCCCGCCTCGAGCCGAAGGGTGTCGCGGGCCCCCAGCCCGGCCGGCGTGATCCCGGCCGCCAGCAGGGCATCCCAGAGCCTCGGCGCGTGCTCGGCCGGCACGGAGATCTCGACGCCGTCCTCGCCCGTGTAGCCCGTTCCGGCGACGGTCACCTCGACGCCGTTCCAGGCGAGGGGGGCCACGTGGAAGCGCTCCACCGCCGCCGCCTCGGGGCTGACCCCGGTCAACCGGGCCCGGGCCTCGGGACCCTGCACCGCGATGACGGCTCGGGTCGGGGTCACGTCGGCCACGTCGACGCCGTCGCCGGCCAGCGCGCTCGGTGACCCGTTCGGTGTTCGAGGCGTTGGGCATCACGTCGAAGCGGTCCGGCGCCAGCCACCACACGATGATGTCGTCGAGCACGGACGCGTCGGCCTCGTCGAGCAGATGCGTGTATTGGGCCCGGCCCGGCTCGATCCGACCGAGATCGTTGGTCAGCGCCCACTGCAGGCGTTCGAGCGCCGCCGGGCCGGCGACCCGCACGGTGCCCAGATGGCTGACGTCGAAGGCCACGGCGCCGTGACGGCAGGCCCGATGCTCGGCCAGGGTGCCGTCCGAGTAGTTGAGCGGCATGTCCCAACCACCGAACGGGACCATCTTGGCCCCCAGGGCCCGATGGGCGGCGTCGAGCGGCGACGTGCGCAAGGTCATCAGGCGAATCTAGTGCCGTGTCCGGTGACGGCCCTACGCCTCGGGCGGCGGGGCCATGGGCCCGAGGGCGGCCAATCGGTCCACCTGGGCCGCCGCCCCTTCGACGGCGTCGCGTGCCGCCCCCCACCCGACCAGCAGGTCGGCGGTCAGGGCCCGAGCCTGGTGGGCGCCCCGGAAGAGCTGACGATCGAGGGGGGCCAGCCGATCGACCAGCAGCACGCCGTTGAGTGCCGTCACCCACCGCAGGGCCCGTTCTAGGGCATCGTCGGGGTCGAGCACGCCCGCCTCGACCGCCTCGACCACGAGCCCTCGAGGATCCTCGAGCAGCGCCAGGAGCACGTCCCGCGACGGCCGGGCCTCGTCCGCCGGTTCGAGGCCGACCACCTCGGACAGCAGCGCCCGCTGCAGGGCGAACTCGTCGGCCAACACGACCGACGCCGCCACCAAGAACGAGGTGAACGCCTGGAGGTGGACGAGAGGTAGCAGTTCGGGCTCGACCGACTCCGTGACCAGGAAGGCGTCCCAGGTGTGGCGCGCGGTCAGATACGAGGCCCGCAGCGTGGCCACTGCCTGCTGGGTCAGCGCGGCCAGGAGCGCCGCCTTCGACGGGAAGTAGCCATAGATCGTGCCGATGGCGCAATCGAGCTCGTCGGCGATGGCCTGCATCGTGACGCCGCTCAGACCGTCGCGGTCGATGATCCGGCTGGCGGCGTCGAGGAACCGCTGGCGCTTCTTGTCGCGGGTGCGCTCGCGCCGGTCGTTCGGGACCACCGAAAGTCGAACCATGTTCAAAGTATGAACCAGGTTCAGATTCCGGGCGCGGATGTCCACCTGGCGTCCTGATCGCTCCCCCACGACCGCGTCGCCACCCGCGGCCCTGAGCGCGGCGCGGCCGGGACGCGACGACGCTCCGGCGCTGATCGACCATCACGGTCGACCGATGCCGGAGCGTCGGGTGCTACGGGATCGAACGGAGCTTCTGGATCAGGTGGATCTGATCAGGCAGAACGGATCAGTGACCGCTGGCCAGCCGGGTCACGGTGGCCTCGGGCACCGCGGGGCGCAGCTCGACGATGCGGGCGTCGAGATCGGTCACGACGTGGGACAGGGCCAGCACGTTGAGCACGCCCTGGCCCTTCTTGACCAGATCGATCAGCTCGCCCCCATCGCGGACCAGCACGGCCTGGTTGCCCTGGATCACGAGGTTGGCCGTGGCCACGTCCTCGCCCAGGTTCTCGCGCAGGTAGCTGAACACCTCGCGCACCGACTCGAGCTTGATGCCGGCGTCGAGCAGCGACTTGATGACCCGCAACTCGAGCAGGTCTCGATATGAGTACCGCCGACGACTGCCGCTCCCGGTCGCATCGACCAACGAGGGCCGCACCAGATCCGTGCGGGCCCAGTAGTCGAGTTGGCGGTAGGTGATGCCGACGATCTCGGCCGCCTTGGCCCCGCTGTAGCCCTCGTGGCTGTGATCAACCATCTCGTTGCCCTCCCGGACCCTCGTCGAGTCGCGCCAGGCGCTCGAAACCCTCGACCTCGACCTCTGGATCACCATCACGTAACTACAGCACTGTGACGGGAAGGTCGAGGGTAAGCGATCGTGGGCTCCCCCGTCAACGATCGACCCGAATCGCCTCGGACGCCCTGTGCCGTGCCCGGCGACGTTCGTGGACGGCGTGGCCGGGCGCAAACCTTGCCCGACACGGACTATGAGGCGAAATCGTCGGGATTGACGGTGTCGATGAACTCTCGGAACTGCTCGACGACGTCCTCGCGCTCCTCTTCGTCGTCGGCCAGGTAGCCGGCCTCGTCGACCACCGCTTCGGCGGCGAACACCGGAGCGGCCATGCGGATGGCCAGGGCGATGCCGTCGGACGGGCGGCTCGAGATGACCGTCATGCGCCCGGCCGCCTTGAGGTGCAGCTCGGCGTAGAAGGTGCCCTCGGACAGGTCGGTGATCTCGAGGCGATCGAAGGTCACGCCGAGATCGTCGAGCATGTTCTTGATGAGGTCATGGGTCATCGGCCGGGGCGTCTGGACCTCGTCGAGGGCCAGCGCGATGGCGGTGGCCTCGGGGCCGCCGATGAAGATGGGCAGGAGGCGGCGGGTGCCCTCGACCTCGCGGAGCAGGACGATGGGCGTGTTGCTCGGCAACTCGACCCGTACGCCTATGACCTCCATTTGGATCACCCCGCTACGTTACCCCCGCGTCGTGTCGGCACCGCCCGGCTTCGGGGACCGAGGGTGGCCGGCTACGGGCCGCCGAGGTTCTCCTGGAGGGCTTGACGCAACATGGCGGCGCGCAGGCGGCCGCCGAGGCCGGCCAGCTCGTCGAGGCGTTCGGTCGCCTGTTGGCGCGAGGCCGGGTTGCGCTGCTTGAGCAGCGGCATCACGAGCTGCTCGAACACGCCCGCCTCGCGTTCGGCCGCCACCTTGTACATGCGCAGGTGTCGGGCCTCGACGCCGTGGCTCATGAAACCGGCGGCCAGTTGGGCGACGAGCAGGGCGTCGTCGCCGTAGTAGGTGGTGTTGCCCAGCGAGTGCCCGTTGACCAGTCCGAAGCGCTCGAGCTCACCCAGGTCCTTGGCCGTCAGGCCCGAGGCCGTCAGCACCTCGTCACGCGTGAGGCTCACCCCGGTGAGGTTCGGCTCGAGCAGCGGTTCGGTTCCCGTCGGCTCGGTCCGGGGACGCGTCGAGCGGCGACCAGCTCGCGCCGGTGATCGCCGGGCCGCGGCCGCTCGAGGCGCCGGCCCGTCCGTTGCGCCCTCGACCGCCGCGGCCTCGACGGGAGCGACCCTCGCCGCCGGCGCAACGGCCATTGGTTCGAGCACCAGCTCGCGGCGACGGCGCGGCCGCGGCGCTGAGCGCGGCTGGCGGGTCGTCGAGCTGGCCGCTCGCCAACCGATCCTTGATCACCTTGAGGGGAAGGAAGTTGTCCTTCTGCTGGCGCAGGATCCAACGCAGGCGTTCGATGTCCTCCTCGTAGAACTTGCGATAGCCCGACGGCGTGCGCTCAGGATCGAGCAGACCCTGGCTCTCGAGAAAGCGGATCTTGGAGATCGTGATGTCGGGGAACTCGTCCTGCAGGAGGTTGAGCACCTCGCCGATCGAGAGATGGGAGCGTTCGGTCACGGGCGCCGGCCGGTCGTCATGGCCATCACTCCCCCGGATCGCGTCCGAGGTCGAGCACGAGCTTGAACTTGCCGATCTGGAGCTCGTCGCCGTTCTCGAGCGGCGACTCCTCGATCCGCACCCGGTTCACGTAGGTGCCGTTGAGCGAGCCCACGTCACGCACCGAGTAGCCGTTCTCGCCGGCCACGATCTCGGCGTGGCGCCGTGAGACGGTCACGTCGTCGAGGAAGATCTCGCTGTCGGGATGGCGACCGGCCGTCGTGACCACCTCGGTGAGGGCGAATCGCGATCCGGCGTAGGGACCCCGCATCACGACCAGCACGGCCACGTCGTCGGCCAGATCCCCCCGGTCGATCTCGACCTCGTCGCTGGTGGCCTCGACCGGGTCGGTCGGCGCGGTCGGGTGGAACGTGATCGTCGTGTTGTCAGCCGGAGCCGTCTCGAGCACCGCCCCGCAGGACGAGCAGAAGTTCGCTCCCACCTCGTTGCGATGACCGCAGCTGTTGCAGTACACGTCGGCCACGATCGGTACGGCCTCAGTCGGCGATCAGGTCGGTGTAGGCGGCGGCGTCGAGCAGACCGTCCGACCCGGCGCCGTCGGAGGGCTCGATCACGCAGATCCAGCCCTCGCCGTACGGATCGCTGTTGAGCGTCTCGGGGGCGTCGGCCAGATCGGTGTTGACGGCGACGATGGTTCCGGCGACCGGGGCGAAGATGTCGCTCACCGACTTGGTCGACTCGACCTCGCTCATCTTGTCGCCCGCGCCGAACGTCGCCCCCACCTCGGGCACCTCGACGTACACGACATCGCCCAACGCATCCTGGGCGTAGTCGGTGATGCCGACCCTCACGGTCTGCCCCTCGGTCCGCAGCCACTCGTGGTCGGACGAATACCGCAGGTCAGTCGGCACGTTCATCCTGCGCACGCTATACGATCCGCCGAACCCTCAACCCGCAGAAGAGGGTTGGGGTGCCGAGCGCCGGTTCAGCGCACGATCTGGCGGATCCGCCTGGCGTATTCCTGGGCCAGACGTCGGGCATCGGCCTCGGTCGTGGCTTCGGCCCACACATGGGTCACCGGCTCTTCGGGATCGGGGAGGGCCAACGCCCAACCGTCACCGTGGCGGACCTTCACCCCATCGACGAGCTCGACCTCGCGGTCCTTGCTCTGCTCGACCAGGGTGCGCATGACCATGCCCTTGTGCTCCCACGGCGTGACCACGACCTCGTGGGCGACGTGAGGACGGGCCAACCCGGCGACGACGTCGGACAGGCGGCGCTCCTGGAAGGCGAGCAGATCCAGGACCTTGATGAACGTGGCCGCCGCGTCGAAGGCAGGCAGGAAGCCCGGGAGGATGAACCCGCCGTCGGCGTTGCCGGCGAAGCCGACGCCCGACTCGGTAGCGGCATCCATCAGTGCCGGGTTGCTGAGCTTCGTGTCGACCACTTCTTGGCCGCCAGCCCGGACGATGTCGCCGGCCAGGTGCGTCACCGACACCGGCAGGGCGACCTTGTCGCCGGCCAGCTTGCCCGGAAGGAGCGAGAGCAGGGCCAGCAGGGCCTCGATGTCGGTCAGGACGTGGCCCTCGTCGTCGATCAGGGTCAGGCGCTCGCCATCGGGGTCGAGCACCGCCCCCAGGTGCGATCCCGACGCCCTGACCAGGTCGGCCACCCGCAGGGCGTGGGCCTCGAGGTCGGCCCGCAGGAGCCCGGCCGTCGACACGTAGGGGTTGACCGCCAGCACCTCGAGGCCGAGCTTGGCCAACACGTTCGGCATGGCGAACGAGGTCGAGCCGAAGGCGTAGTCGATCACGACCTTGAACTGTCCGGCCCTGATGCGATCGACGTCGACCGTCGCCTCGAGGGCGGTGGCGTAGTGCTCGAGCGCCCGCGGGGCGAAGCCGATGTCGCCGATCTCGCCGGGGAAGACGCGCCGGAAGTCCTCCCGGTTGAACAGCCGGGCGATCTTGCGCTGAGCGTCCTCGGTGATGTCGAGGCCCTGGTCGTCGAAGAACCGGATGATCACCGACTGCGGGTCGTCGTGCACCAGCCGGATCGTGATCCCGCCGGCGCTCGATGGCCGCCGCACCACGAAGCGGGTGACGGGGACCGAGGCCACCTCGAGGTCTTCGACGTCGACCCCCGCCGCGTTGAGACCGGCCATCATGGCCCGCTTGAGCATGCGCGCCGACCGGCTCGAATCGCGCGACGTGATGACGCTCGAGCCCTTCTTGAGCATCGACCCGTAGGCCATGGCCACCTTGGTGGCGAACTCGGGCGTGACGTCGACGTTGGCCAACCCCGACACGCCCGTGCGGCCGAACAGGCTGCGGGCTCCCCGCGACTCCCACACGATCGAGTCGTTGACGGTCGCGCCGGCCTCGACCGTCTTGAACGGGTAGACCTTGACCTCAGCTCCGAGATGGGCCTCTTCGCCGATGAAGCACTCGTCGCCGATGATCACGCCCTCGTCGGCGCGGGCGCCCTTGCGCAGGTCGCACGCCCGACCGACCACGGCGCCCCGCAGGCGCACGGCCTCGCCGAGATAGGCGTTGTCGTTGACGACCGTCCGATCGAGCTGGGCGTCGTGGCGAACGCGCACGTTGGCGCCGAGAACCGTGTACTGGCCGATGCGGGCCCCGGCTTCGATCCGGCAGTTGTCGCCGATGACCGCCGGCCCCACGAGGGTCGCCTCGGGGTTGATCTCGGCGCCCTCGCCCAGCCACACGCCGTCCGAGAGCTCGAAGCCGGGGATGTTGACGTGGACGGCGCCGTCGAGGATGTCGCGATGAGCCCGCACGTAGGCCTCGAGGGTGCCCACGTCCTCCCAGTAGCCCTCGGCAACGGCGCCGTAGAGCGGCAGGTCCTCGGCCAGCAGCTTGGGGAACACCTCGCTCGAGAAGTCGACGGGCCGATCGGCTTCGATGTGATCGAACACCTCGGGTTCGAGCACGAAGATGCCGGTGTTGATGGTGTCGCTGAACACCTGCCCCCACGTCGGCTTCTCGAGGAAGCGCTCGATGCGACCATCCTCGTGGGTGATCACGATCCCGAACTCGAGCGGGTTCTCGACGTGCACGAGGCCGATGGTGGCCAAGGCCCCCGACTCGTTGTGGGTGGCCACGATGGCGCCGAGATCGATGTCGGTGAGCACGTCGCCCGATATGACGAGGAAGCGCTCGTCGAGGTGCTCCATGGCGTTGCGGACCGAGCCGGCGGTGCCGAGAGGCGATTCCTCGGTGGCGTACTCGATCTGCACCCCGAACTCGGAGCCGTCGCCGAAATAGGTGCGGATCGAGTTGGCCATGAAGGCGACGGTGACGATGATCTCGTCGATGTCGTGGCGCGTCAGCAGGTCGATGACGTGCTCCATCATCGGCCGGTTGACCAGCGGCAGCATCGGTTTGGGGGCGTTCGACGTCAGCGGGCGCAAACGAGTGCCCTCGCCGCCGGCCATGATCACGGCCTTCATGGGACCGAACCTACCCCGCGACCGGTCCCGTTGACCGGGCCGCCCTCGCCGCCCGGCCCTCACGCAGCGCCTGCAACCCGATCGGGATGTACAGCACGGCGGCGTAGTAGGACAGGACGAGGCCGGGGATCCCGACCAACCAGGCCACGTCGTGGAAGAGCCATGCCACCGACAGCGTCGAGGATCCGGCCAGGAAGCACGGGAACGCGACCATGAGCGCGAAGGTGCCGGCCTTGCCGAACCAGGTCACGTCGATCCGCTTGGCGCCGAGCAGGGCCAGACCGACCACGGCGACGGACACGAAGATCTCGCGAGCGATCACGGCCCACGAGAACCACACCGGTGCCGCTCCGCCGACCACGATGATGCCCCCGACGCCCACGAAGAAGAGGAGGCGATCGGCGATGGGGTCGAGGATCTTGCCCAGGTTCGACACCTGGTGGAAGTGCCGGGCCACGTATCCGTCCACCCAGTCGGTGGCCCCCAGCACCGCGAGCAGCGCGGCGGCGCCGGCGCGGTTGTCCCGCCCGAACAGCAGGTAGAGGTACAGCGGGAGGCACGCCAGGCGCACCAGGGTGATGGCGTTGGGGATGGTCAGGATCCGCGATTCGGGATCCTCGGCGGCGGTCACCGACCCAGCCTACGATTCGCCGCCATGGCGACCATCTTCAGCCGGATCATCAGCGGCGAGCTACCCGGGACCTTCGTGTGGCGAGACGACGAGTGCGTCGCCTTCCTGTCGATCAATCCGATCCAACCCGGTCACACGTTGGTGGTGCCGATCGCAGAGGTCGACCAGTGGACCGATCTCGAGGTGGCGCACGCCGAGCACCTGACGGCTGTCGCCCACCACATCGGCCGCGCCCAACACGACGCCTTCGAGCCGGCACGCGTCGGTCTGGTGATCGCCGGGTTCGAGGTCCCCCACTGCCACGTGCACGTCATCCCGACCCGCGGGATGCAGGACTTCGACTTCGCCAACGCCGCGGCTCAACCCGATCCCGCCGAGATCGGGCAGGCCGCGGAGAAGATCCGAGCCGGCCTGCGCGCCGCCGGCCACGGCCCCTTCGTGAGCGACTGACCTCAGCCCTGGCGCTTGTAGAGGGCGATCCCGAGCTCGTCCGATTGCAGCACGAACCCGTGGTCGGCCATGGCCTGGCTGAAGGCGCTCACCTCGGCGCCGGATGCCTGCGGATCGTCCCGGCGATCGATGACGACGACGTCGACGCCCTTGACCGCGGCGGCGGCGCCCTTCGCCGGCTGCTCGAGCGCGTGGGCGTCGAGCGGGTAGAGCGTCGTGCGCTGGGCCAGGATCATGAGCAGGGATGGGCTCGCTCGCACCCGAGTGTCGCGGCCGGCGTCGTCGCGGGCCTGCAGCCGGGCTCCGTCGACCGCGTCGCGGCCGCCCCAGTCCCACGGTTGCTCGTAGGGCGAGCTCGGCGCGATCAGGACGTAGAACGACAGGCACGCCAACATGAGCGTGATGAGGACGCGCCGATCGATGGTGACCTTCTCGACGTTGCGGCGCCCGAGCCGGGCCAGGCCCATCGGCGTGGCCAGGAAGATGAAGGCGGTGATGGCCACGGCCTGCGGTCCGTAGCGCGCCGCGCTGGGGACGTTGCCGGCCAGATACAGAAGTTCGAGGGGGATGACCGGCAGCAGGTAGCGCGGTGAGAGGAACGGGAGGAAGAGCACGGGCGCGAACAGGTACACGAGCAGTTGGAAGTTGCCGCGGCTGAAGATGTGGCCGAACAGATCGATCGGATGGCTCAACATCCCCCATGCGACTGAGACCGGCGTGTCCCCGTAGGCCGCGTACGCATCGAGCTGGGTCACACCGTGATGGCCGATGTGCGGCTGGACCACGAACAGGAAGCCGAAGCCCCACGCCAGGCCGACGACGGTCGCGACGGCGCCCCGACCGCGATGGCCTTGCACCATCAGCAGCACGCCGAGCCCGGCCACGGCCAGCCCGAGATCGGCCCGGCACAACATGACGATGACGCAGCACAGCGCGAACCGACGCCAGTGCTGCGACAGGCCGAGGTAGGCGGCGGCCAGGAGGAACGGCAGGGCCAGCGTTTCGGGGTGGAACCCGTCGAGGTTCAGCGTCTGCACGATCGGATAGACGGCGAAGACCAACAGGACGAGCAGCGCGGCACCGGCCCGCAACGACGCCAGCCGACGAGCCACGCGCCACAGGGGCACCACCGTCAGGGCGAGCGCCAGGGACTGGGCGACCAGCAGCAGCGCGATGGCGGGTATCCAGTTCGTCAGCTGGGCCAGGCCGTAGAGGACGAAGGCGCCTTGTTGGGCGAACACGTTGGTCCCATTGGACACCGTCGTGATGGGGTCGCGGCCGTGGCCGATCAGCCACGACGCCTGCGTGTAGGCCGCCAGATCGACCGAGCCGTGCAGCGAGCGGGCCTGGGCCAGCGAGATCAGGACGAGCACGACGAACAGGCCCGACGCCACGATCCACGGCGCCAGCCGATCGGTCGTCTCGCCATCCAACCGGCCCTGCCAGCGCAGGAAGAGGTTGTCGACCCTTCGTCGGAAGGTGAGGGTCAATCCGGGTCGACCCGGTCGGTGAGGTGGGCGCCCTGGTTGCGGACGTTGTTGACCTCGGTGCTGACCGGTCGCAGCTCGATCAGTTCGTTCGGTGCCGGGACCAGGAACTTCCCCAGCAGTTCGACGTCGTCGATCTCGGGGTTCAGCCACGTGTCCCACGCCGAGGGCGGCAACAGGACCGGCATGCGGTCGTGCACCGGAGCCATCGTGTCGTTGGCGGAGGTCGTGATGATCGTGCACGAGTGCAGCTCATCGCCGGGAACGTCCTTGTTGCGCCACACCTCCCAGAGCCCGGCGAAGGCGAGTGGCTCGCCGTCAGGTCGGTTGATGTACATCGGCTGCTTCTGCTTCTGGCCGGGCACGACCTTCCACTCGTAGAAGCCGTCGGCCGGGATGATGCAGCGACGCTTCTGCAGAGCGCGCTTGTACGCGTTCTTGGTCGCCAGGGTCTCGGCTCGCGCGTTGATCATCCGGTTGCCGACCTTGGGGTCCTTGGCCCAGAAGGGCACGAGGCCCCAGTGGAGCGATTCGACCTTGCGCACTCCCCCATCGGCGAGCACGGCGTAGACGTCCTGGGTCGGGGCCACGTTGTAGTTCGGCTCGAGGGCCTCGGGTACGTCGTTCACGGCGTCGAAGTACTGGGCGATCTCGTCAGGCGGCGAGGACGAGACGAAGCGGCCACACATGCCGGGAACGGTACTGGCCGACGCGCACCCCGACCGCGTCAGTGCCCGGACTTCACGTGGGGCACGGTTCGCGGGACGAGGTACTTGCCGATGACGGGAATGGCGACGAAGCCCTCGACCCCGCCGAAGAGCAATCCGACCCGCGGCAAGGCCCGCACGTCGTCATAGACGATGATCCGCGGCACCCATTCCGGGTAGAAGCGCTGGTTGAAGGCCTTGAGCGACTTGATCTGGTAGAAGGGGTTGATCAGCTCGAGCAGCTGCTTGGCGATCCGCTGGGGCAGCGTGTAGTGGATGTCCTCATAGAAGAGGCGGCCCCACGCGGCGAAGTTCATGGACAACCGCTCGAACCCCAGCTCGTCCATCCGCATGATCGTCCGGGTGAGCAGGAACTCGCTCATGCCGTTCGGCGTGTCCGGGTCGCGACGCATGAGATCGAGCGTGTAGCCGAGCGAATCGCCGTACACGGGCACGATCCTCAGGAAGCCTCCGGGGTGGCCGTCCTCATCCAGGGCGATGCACAGGCGGAACTCGGGGTTGACGCCCTCGACGTCACGGCTGAGCGTCATGGTGAAGCCGCGCTCGGGTGCCTTTCCGCGCCACTTGGCGCTGAGGTCGTTCAGCTGCTGGATCAGCTCGGGCGAGGCGTCGGTCTCGGCCATCATCTCGAAGTGGTAGGTCCGTTCGACCCGTTGGGACGACTGGCGGACGCTCTTCCACTTCTTGCCCTTGAGCGTGAAGCCCTCGCAGTGCACGATCGCCTCGTCGCCGAGGTAGAAGGTGTGCAGCCCGCGCTCGACATAGAGGTCGCGCGTGCTCTCGAGCACGGCCAAGAACGCCACTCCCCACGCCCGCCGACGGCACATGGCCAGGAACTCGTCGATCACCAGCTCGATCGATTCGGGTCGACCGATGGGATCGCCCGAGGCCAGCGCGTAGCGACCGACGTAGGTGTAGGCGATCATGGCTTCGCCGTCCGACGAGAAGAAGAAGCTCTTGTCATCGCGGAGGGCGAAGTACGACAAGGTGTCGGTCCCGAAGGCGTGGACGAGCCGGTCAGCGTGCTCCCACGCTCCTCGGCGCTGCTGTGGCCGCGAGACGATGGGACGGAACAACAGCGTCAGACCGATGATCAGACCGATGATCCCGGCCGCGAACATCGAGCCGCGGAAGGCCCGCTCGAAGAACTCGCTGTGGAAGTTGTACGGGCCGGGATCGCCCACCAGGCCGTCGAAGATGGCGGTGAAGGTGTTGCCGATGGTCGGGCTGGGTGAGATGTGGTCGCGCTGGACGAAGACGAACGCGAACCCGTAGATGACGACCGTCGCGAAGTACATGGGCAGGAAGCGCATGAACTGGAAGAGCGTCGGCGGGTCGGGTGGGGCGCCGAACTCGTCTCGCGTGACGATCAGCAGCACCAGCATCACCGCCGACAGGGCGGCCGACAGGGGCCGGTCGAGGCGGGCCACGTTGGCCACGACGTTGACGCTGAACAACAGCACGGCGACCTGCCAGGCCCGGTGCTTGCGCCGTCCGAGTTGCCCGGCCAGGAACAGCAGGAGCAGCCCGACCAGCATGGTCACGATCCGCCCGCTGACCCGAAGCGGCAGCGGCACGAAGCGATAGGCGCTGGCGAGCCGCTCGGGCACGCGCGGCAGCGTCGAGATCACGAGCAAGCCCCCCGACAGCGCGGTCAGCCACCCGATGACGCGGGCTCTCAGCGAGGTGTGCCGCACGGGCTCAGTCGGGATCGGTCGCGGCCGGTGGCGCGAAGTCGGCGTCGGTGAGACCGGCCTCGGGTCGAAGCGTCGGGAACAGGATGACCTCACGGATCGAATCGACCTCGGCCAACAACATGATCAGCCGGTCGATCCCCATGCCCATCCCTCCCGCCGGCGGCATCCCGTACTCGAGCGCACGCACGTAGTCGAGGTCGACATCGCCGGCTTCGGGGTCCCCGGCCGCCTTGGCTCTGGCCTCGTCGCGAAAGCGCGCCAGCTGTTCGACCGGGTCGTTGAGCTCGCTGTAGGCGTTGGCCAGCTCGCGTCCACCGATGATGACCTCGAAGCGCTCGACCAGGTTGGGATCGTCGCGATGAGGCTTGGCCAGCGGCGAGATCTCACGCGGGTAGTCGAGCACGATGACCGGACCGTCGACCCGGCCCTCGACCAGCTCGTCGTACACCTCGTAGGTGAGTCGGCCCGACCCCCACGACGGCTTCCACCCGAGCCCGAGCCCGTCCAGCACGGCACGCGCCTCGGCCTGCTCCATCGACGAGTGGATCGTGACGCCCAGGGTCTCGGTGATGAGCTCGGCCATCGACACCCGGCGCCACGGCGGAGCCAGGTCGACGGCTTGGCCCCGGACGCTGATCTCGGTCCGGCCAATGGCGGCCGACGCCGCCCGAGAGACCACCTCCTCGGTGAGGGCCATCATGTCCGTGTAGTCCTCGAAGGCGGCGTAGGTCTCGAGCATCGTGAACTCGGGGTTGTGGCGGGTGTCGAGGCCCTCGTTTCGAAACACGCGCCCGATCTCGAACACCCGCTCCATCCCCCCCACGATCAGGCGCTTGAGCGGCAGTTCGAGGGCCAGACGCAAGAAGGTGTCGATGCCCAACGCGTTGTACCTGGTGACGAAGGGCAGCGCCGTGGCGCCGCCTTGGGTCATGTTCAGCATCGGAGTCTCGACCTCGATGAAGCCCCGACCGTTGAGCGTCTCGCGGATCGCGGCCACGGCGGCCACGCGCACGTCCAAGATCCGCCGGGCATCTTCGTTGACGACCAGATCGACGTAGCGCTGGCGATAGCGCTGGTCGATGTCGGTGAGCCCCTTCCACTTGTCCGGCAGGGGACGAAGGGCCTTGGCCAGCAACTCGACCGTGCCGACCCGCACCGAGAGCTCGCCCTTGCGGGTGACCATCGGCGTGCCGGTCACCCCGACCCAGTCGCCTCGATCGAGGTCGCTGAACCGGGCGAAGGCCTCGTCGCCGATCTCCTTGAGCGAGACGAACAGCTGAATCTCGCCGTCGCGATCACGGATGGTCGCGAACGTCAGCTTGCCCTGCTCGCGCTTGAGCATGAGGCGCCCCGCGACCCGAACCTCGTCCTCGCTCTCGTCCCCCGCCTCCAGATGCCCGTAGGTGCGACGGAGCTCGGTCAGGCTCTGGTCCCGATCGAATCGGGGCGGGTACGGCACGATTCCTTCGGCCCGGAGGCGCTCGATCTTGGCCAACCGCTGCGCTCGGATGGCGGTCGCGGCCGACGCGTCGTCGGGCTCGTCTGCCCCGTCGGGCGCGTCGGGCGGTTCATCGCTCATTCGGACCGCGACGCTACAGGGTGCGCTCGCGCCCATCGCGACGCTTGTCCAGGCCCGCGATCGGCTCCGCGACGCCCGATCAGTCGGTCCGGCTCCCACGCCACCGGGGGGTGCCTGGTGTCGATCGCGAGCTGCGACGTGCAAGACTTACGACGTGAGTTCCTCTGCCGAGCATCCCGACGGGGCCCGCGGCCGTTTCGATCGTGCCTTGGAGCGCGACCGCCGCGAGCAGACGGCGTTGTTGGACTGGCTGGCCCAGTCGCAGAAGGCCGAGGCACTCCGCCAGACCGCGTCGGACGACTCCGAGGCGCCGGGCGTCGTGATCGATCTGCGCCACGACGTCGTCATCGACCTCCGCCCGTCCCCCGACCCGCGCCCGCGACGGCGCCGCGACCTCGAGGGCGATCTCGACGACGCCAGCGCTTCATCGACCTGGTAGCGCCCGACGGCTCGCCCGGTCGGAGGCGCCGGGATCGGATACGAGTTCATCCCGTCAGCACCCGATCGACCGTGCCATGTGACCGAGACGACCGCACTCCACGCTCGGGTGTCGGCGCCCGCTGAATTCCGCTTCAGCTTGGCGATATGGCCGTCCAACACAGTGACGAGCAGCAGGTTGATCGGCTAAAACCGCAGGATGATCGACTTCGACCAACTCGAGCCCACCAAGGACGAGTGGCGTGATCAGTTCCTCGGGGCCGACCCGTTCCCGTCGCTGGTCGTCGACGACTTCTACCACGCAGATCAACTCCACCAGGTGCTCGATCGGTTCCCGACGACCGATCAGATGAGTGTGCGGTTCAAGAACAACCACGAGTACAAGGCCGCCCTCGACGATCTCAGCAAGTGCGACCAGATCGTCCAGACCGCGTTCGACGACCTCAACTCCCCTCGCTTCGTCGCCTGGCTGGGCTACGTGACCGGGATCGACGACCTGATCGTCGACCCGACGAACCTGGGGGCGGCATCCACCAGTCGGGCGAGGGCATGTACCTCGACGTGCACGCCGACTTCAACCGCCACACCGAGTTCAAGTGGTTCCGCCGGCTCAACGTCCTCGTGTTCCTCAACGAAGGCTGGACCACCGACAACGGCGGCGTCCTCGAGCTGTGGGACAACGACATGACCAAACCGGTCCGCTCGATCGTGCCGGTGTTCAACCGCATGGCGATGTTCGCCACCACCTCGACCTCGTTCCACGGCTACGACGTGATCCACCCACCACCAGATGCGTCCCGCCGATCCTTCGCCGCGTACTACTACACCGAGACGGCGCCGGCCGACTGGGACGGGCACGACCACTCGACGCTGTTCCACCTACGTCCTGGCCAATCCCGGCGGCTCGTGCCCAGCGGCTATGTGCGAGACATGACCAAGAAGGTCGAGCGCAAGGTCAAGCGGGGCGTCGAGATCGTCCGCAACGGCGGGCGCTGACCGCCCCGACCTGGCCCGTCGAGAGCCAATCCAGGACCAGCCCAAGGATCATCCTCCCCAGGAGCGTCCGCCATGTGGAAGGTCACCCTCAAAGGCATAGCGGCTCGAAAGCTGCGGATCCTGATGATCTCGGTGGCGATCGTGCTCGGGGTCGCGTTCATGGCCGGGACGCTCGTGCTGTCCGACACGATCACGCGCACGTTCAACAACCTGGTGGTGAGCGTGAACGGATCGGTCGCCGCCGAGGTGCGGGGCCAGGCGACGTTCAAGGACGCGCAAGGCACCCAGCAGCGTGACCGGATCGACGCCAGTCTGATCGACACCGTCCGCGCGGTACCCGGCGTCAAGGACGCCGACTTCAGCATCTCGGGTACGGGCGTGATCGTCGACAAGCAGGGCAAGGGGCTCAACATCAACGGCCAGGCCCCGCCGTTGGCCTTCGCGTGGAGGTCGAGTGCGGACCTCAACCCGATGCACCTGGTCGCCGGTCGGGCTCCAACGGCCGCCGACGAGATCGTCATCGACAAGCATTCGGCCGACGTGACCGGGTTCAAGGTCGGTGACCACGTACGCGTCGTGACCGTGTCGGAGACGGGCACGAGCGCGCTCTACCGCCTGTCGGGCATCGGCAAGTTCGGCTCGGCGGACAGCCCAGCCGGAGCCTCGCTCGTGTTCTTCACGCCGGAGGTGGCTCGAGCGGCTGCTCGCTCAGCCCGGCAAGGTCGACAACATCCAGATGACGGCCGATCCGGGTGTGTCGCAGGAGACCCTCGTCACGCGGGTCCGCCAGGCCCTGCACGACCAACCGGGCCTCGAGGTGGTCGACCGGGGCCAAGGTCATCCAGGAAGGACAGAGCAGCTTCCAGGACAACTTCCGCTTCTTCAGCCAGTTCCTGCTCGTGTTCGCCGTCGTGGCCCTCGTCGTCGGCTCGTTCGTCATCTACAACACCTTCTCGATCACCGTGGCCCAACGTCAGCGCGAGAACGCCCTGCTCCGCGCCGTCGGAGCCACGCGACTCCAGGTCACGTCCGGCGTGTTCATCGAGGCCCTCACAGTCGGAGTCATCGCCTCGGTGATCGGCCTCTTCGCTGGCATCGCCCTGGCATCGGGACTCAAGGCGCTGCTGGCCGCGCTCGGCATCGACATACCGGCCGGCGGCACCGTGGTGAAGCCGGGCACGATCATCGTCTCGCTGGCCGTCGGGATCCTCGTGACCCTGGTCGCCTCGCTCAGCCCGGCGCTGAAGGCGTCGCGGATCCCTCCCATCGCGGCCATGCGGGCCGTGGCGATCGAGCGCACCCGTCCGAGCGTCGGTCGGATCGTGGCGGGCGTCATCGTCGTCCTGCTGGGCGTCGCGTCCCTGCTCAGCGGCCTGTTCGGCGGGGGCAGCAGCGCCGGGCTGAAGGTGGCCACCGGCGCCCTCATCATCTTCGTCGGCGTGACGATCCTCGGCTCGCTCATCGCCCGGCCGGCGGCCTGGCTGATCGGCGCGCCGCTGCCTGCGCTGCGTGGGATGACCGGGCGATTGGCCCGCCAGAACGCCATGCGCAACCCCAAGCGCACCGCGTCGACCGCGGCGGCCCTGATGATCGGGGTGGGTCTGGTCGGGTTCGTGACGATCTTCGCCGCGTCGGCGACGGCGTCGGTCAACCATGTCATCGACTCGGAGATGAAGGCCGACTACATCGTCAACACCGGCGGTCCCGGCAGCACGCTTCCCCCGGCCGTCGAGGACGAGATCCGGAAGATCCCCGGCGTCGCGGTCACGTCCGGCCTGCGCATCGGTTCGATGAAGATCGATGGCACCGTCGAGCAGGTCCAAGCGGTCGATCCCGCGGTCGTCGGTCAGCTGTTCGACATCGGCGTGACCGAGGGACGCCTGGCCGACCTCGGCACCGACGGCCTGGCCATCTACAAGAACGTGGCCTCGACCAAGCACTGGACGCTCGGCACCAAGGTGCCCGTCCAGTACGCCAAGACCGGACCGTCCACCCTCACCGTCCGCGCCATCTACGACGAGCAGGCGCTGGCCGGATCCCACGTCATCTCGCTGGCCAACTTCGAGCAGAACTTCACCCAGCAGTCCGACACCATCGTGATGATCAAGACCGACCCGAACGCGCCGGCGTCGACGCGTGCCGCCATCGAGTCGGTGCTGAAGCGCTACCCGAACGGCAAGCTCCAGAACCAGGCCGACTTCAAGGCCGCCCAGGCCAAGCAGATCACCCAGGTGCTCAACCTCATCTACGCCCTGTTGCTGATGGCGATCCTCATCGCCGTCTTCGGGATCGGCAACACGTTGGCGCTCTCGATCCTCGAGCGGACCCGTGAGATCGGCCTGCTCCGGGCCGTGGGCATGACCCGCGCCCAGGTGCGCTCGACGGTCAGGTGGGAGGCG
This sequence comes from uncultured Microthrixaceae bacterium, assembly GCA_963734965.1. GTDB lineage: Bacteria > Actinomycetota > Acidimicrobiia > Acidimicrobiales > Acidimicrobilacustridaceae > UBA4742. The sequence goes on from CAVTJK010000003.1 coordinate 1,950,892, forward strand.
GTGATCATCGCCTTGTTCGGCACGCTGCTGGGCCTGATCATCGGCGTGTTCTTCGGGTGGGTCCTCGTGCAGGCCCTCAAGGACCAGGGCATCGACCGACTCAGCCTCCCGGCCGGGTCGCTCATCGTCCTCGTCGTGCTGGGCGCGCTGGTCGGGACCTTCGCCGCATGGTTGCCCGCCCGCCGCGCCTCGCGCCTCGACCTGCTCACCTCCCTCTCGGCCGAGTGAGCGACCGAGCTTCGGCAAAGGTTTGGTCAAGTTCGGGGGCAACTGATCGATCTGGGCAACCCTCGCCGGTAACGTCCCTCGCTCGAGGAGAGGGATGGATGGCTGCTCAACGCAGGCTCGTGATGCGACCGGCAACGTGGCTCCTGATCGGGCTCGCGGTCGTGCTCATCGCCGTGGCCGTCGTCTACTTCACGACCACCGCGACGAACCTGCCCGCGTTCTTCCCAGGCCATCAGTCCGGTCTGACCAAGACGCACTACAAGCACGGCCTGATCTTCCTCGGGTTCGCGGCGCTGGCTCTGATCGGAGCGTGGTTCACCACCGGACCCGACCAGGGCCCTTCCGTTCCCGATCCGACCGACAGCTAGCGACGCGGCCCGCACCGACCCACGACCCGCTGACCCGCAGCGCGCTGCTCTCCCACCGCGCCGATCCGAGAACCGGCCGATCGGACTATGAATCGGCTGTGACCGCTGGTCGAAGTCCCGGGCATGAACACCTCTGGCGGCCACCCTTGGCGACGGCGCCTCCTCACAACTGCCGCAGTCGGCGCGGCCCTCCTGGTCCTGGTCGTGTGGCGCGACCGGCGACGCCCAACGGCGGGTAGCCGGCCGGTCGAGCCCGACCTGTGGCCGCGGTGACGCTCGGGCCGACATGAGAGCCTCCTCATGAGAAGCAGGAGGTCAGGCGCGTTGTAGTAGAAGCGACACAACGGCGGCTCGAGTCACTAATCTGGCCGCTCCAGCAGTATCGAAGCGACCCCCGCGCCCGCACTCGTCGGGGGTCGCTTCGCGTCGAGATCTCGATCAGGTCGTGGGCGCGATCCCACGGCGCCACCGAACCTGAGACTTTCCCTTTCCCGTTTGTCACGCGACTGCTACATTCGCCATGTGCGGGTGGTGGTGACACATCGTGTCGTGGCGGTCTTGGGGGCGTGGGTCGCTCTCGGTCTGATGCTGGTCGCCCACGACGTTCGGAAGTCGATCGACGAAGCGGCGCGCCGAGACGGACCCGTGGAGATCCCCTTCGAGCTTCCGCCTCGCTGAGCCGGCGCGGGTCCGACCATGGTCTCCCGAGCATCAGGGTTCGGCCGCGACGAGCAAGGGACACCAGCGCGAGACCGGTGACCCAGAGGACGACGCCCGCAGTGAGCAGCAACACGACGAGCGGTCCTCCGGTGATCGGCAGCTCCCCTGAGGTTCGCGTGTCGGCGCTGACGGCGGCACGCGGCACGGCCACGGTGACGACCTGTGACACGCTCCCCGGCGCCTCAGCCGCCGGTGGCGGGCCCGACTGCGTCGCGACGGGCGCCGATCCGCGGATCGGGCATCCGAGGCACGTGGCACGAAGCGGCGTAGCCTGCGGCCATGTACTACTGGTCGGGTGGGATCATCTTCTTCCTCTTGGCGGTGCTGCTCGTCTACGCGTTCGTGCGCGTCAAGCGCCGCGATCGCGAGTACGGGGAAGGCGAGTAGCGCGGTCCTACAGTGCACGTCCATGACGACGTGCTGGACAACGATCGAGTCGCGCGGCGTCAGATCGGCTGGCCGGCATAGTCGAGAAGGACTCGCCCGCCGAGCAGCTCGCGGTCGATCTTGACGATCTGGCGCACCATCGACGCGGGGACATCTGCGCTGCGCAGGTGCTTCGCCCGCTGACTCGTCAACAAGGGCCGGCGATCGTTCACCCCCAGTTAGCGCAGCGGTGACCCGCCGCCCGGCGAATTCTGGAATCCAAAAGTTCGGGATCATTCAGCCCGGCTTCAGGTCGATCCGCGACAGTGGACCGCGGTGCGCCCCGCACGGCCCCTCGGGAGCTTCGCCCTCACCCACCGGGTCGCGGTGCACCCTGAGGCGGGTTCGCCCGCCCCGTCACGGCCCCTGCTCACGGTTCCGCCACCGAAACAGCCCGCCCTGGTCCCGCCTCCAGTGCGACGCTCGAGCGGGGGTCGTGGCGCGTCCTGGTCAGCAGGGATCGGACCGTCTGGCGGTGGGTATGGGTGGAGACAGCCAACGCAGCTCGTCGAGCCGAGCGTCGAGTCCACGGGACGGTCCACACCATGGCTTCCTACATCGTCAACAAGGAGGCGGTCGCCTATGGCCGCCGGCTGATCCTCGCCCACCAGTACGTGCTCGAGAGCGATTGGGGCGCCGTGCAGCCGAAGGCCGATCAGGAGAACCAGTTCCTCGAGACCCACGAGTGGGACGAGTACGGCAAGTGGCACCTCGGCCTGACCGAGGGCGCCGCGGACGGAACCAAGGCCCGCTACGCCTTCGTCTACGGAGACCTCCGTCGGGTGCACCGCTCAGGGCTGATCGCATCCGTGTACCGAGCATCGGAGTGGCGCCACAAGGAGGTCGAGCTCGCCGCCCACGACCTGCTCCAGCTGCTCGACGAGACCAGCTCCTAGACGCCTCCAGATCACGAGCGGCGATACTTGGGCACATGACCTCGATCGCCGGTCAGGGCGTCGGGATGAGGGTGGTGATGCAGAACGGGTCGCTTTCGAAGAAGATCTCGAGTCCCGAAGAACCCTAGATTTAGCGATCGAGCGACAACTAGGCTGCGGCTGACAGAGATCCGAGACGACCCCCGCCGCTGCACTCGCCGGGGGTCGTTTCGCGTGGTGAGCCAATCGCCAGGCCTCGACCGACGAGCAATCCCCCACCGCAGCGACTGCGTTGCGGTCTCTATCCCTCGAGCGTGCGGACACCGGCGTGCGCGAAGATCCAGCGGTCCTGGTTCTCGCGCAGGTGCGACACGGCGCACCCATCGCCGACCTCACATCGAGCGTAGTGGCTGATGTCTTCGGCGAACTCGGCGGAGAGAACGACGAACGCTTTGCAGCGATCGCGTAGATCCAATGGTCGGTCCGCTTGTGGTCGGTCCTCTTGCATGTGCCCTGAGCCTCTTCGTTTGCGTGCACGTCGGTGGCTTCGCCCTGTGTTCACCCTCGACACCGACCGCTCCGGCCTTGATGGGCCGTCCGGCGCTTTGTTGCGGGCTCGAGCAGGGTCGGGACGCGCGCACCCCGTCCTTGCACGCGTACCGGTACTCTCGGAAGGGTGCCAGCGCATGAGCTGTGGCTCGTAGCCGACCTTGCCGTCGCACTGGTCGCGGTCGTCATCGCCGCGGTCGCGTTGGTCGTCCTCAGTCACCGGATCGAGCCGCGGCTGTTCGATTCGGGCGAGGCTCCTCGCCCTCGCAGGAGGGACCGGACGCGCCGGTGAGCCCAGGAGCACGACGGTGGTCGCATCTGTCGTGTCGGTTCCGAAGGGGTCTGGCATCGCGCCGATCGCGCCCGACAGCTCTCAAGCCGAGCACGTTGTGAGTCGAAAGCCAGACGGTGAATGGGCGACGACGATGGATCAAGATCGGTATCGGCTTCGTGGCCGCCTGGGGCGCAGTCGCCGGCCTCCTCGCTTGGCGTGAGCTTCAACAGCCGACAGGCGTCTGGATCGACCCCCCATCGAGCGACTGGTTGCCAGACCGCGACGTCTCCGGCTCCTGACGAGGGGGCAGGTGGGCCTGTCCGCATCAAATGGACCGGGAACGCCAGCGGGATCCAACGCTGGGCGATGTCAGGCATATCGTGTACGCGATGGCCGGGAAGCGAGCCGGCACCCTGCTCGTGCTGATGGAGCGCATCGAGACGTTCACTCTCCAGCGCGCCTGGACCCAACTCAGCGACGACGAGCTCTTCTGGGAGCCGGCCGCGGGCGCGTGGGGGGTCCGGCGGCGAGACGAGTGCCGAACTCCCACCCCCTTCGGCGACGGCGACTGGCTGGCTGACTTCGACAACGAGCTCGTTCTGGCCGCGATGTCGCGAGGCGAGATCGAGCCGATGACGACCATCGGATGGCTGTTGTGGCACATCGGATCCATGCCGGGCCGATTGGCTCAGCTGGACTTCCTCGGCGGCAGCCGGACCCTCTCGAGCGGATGGACGTCGCCGTATCTCAGCCATCACCCCGTGTTCGCCACGGCATCGGACGCCACCGAGACGTTCCGAGCCGGTTGGCAGGCACTGACGGCGGCGCTCGAGGGCGCCGAGGACGAGCAGATGGAGCGGCTGACCGCGAGGTACACCTATGCCCCCGAACCACCTCGAGGTGGCCTGATGGTGGTCGGTCCGCCGGGGCCCGAGGTGCCGGGCTACTTCTCAGTGGCGTCGACGCTCAACGAGATCAGCCACCACGGCACACAAGTCTGCGTGCTCCGTGACCTGTATCGGTGGGTCCGATAGCGCTATCCGTGGCAAGGGCCAAGCTCAAGACGATCGTGGGCGAGCGGGACAGATCCGACACCGAGGATGGGCGAGATGGACGTGCGATTGTCGGCGAGGCGGCCCTGGTCGGGGGGAGGCCTGCTGTCGTTGTCTTGGGCGGGGCATCTTGCATCCAGCCGACGAATCCGGCCCGAGTGACCATCGTCGACCGACGACGCCCGTCAGCTGGGGCGAGGGTCGGGTCGCGTCACCCGGGCCCTCGCAGCAACACCGCATCACGACGACGACGATGGCAATGAGGCTGCCCACTCCGAGGAACATCCATGATTCCTACCCAAGGATGGCCATCCAGAACCTTGGGGACAGGAAGGTCATGATCGCATGAGATGACCGTGCTCCCGAACTTGTCCCAGTAGAACACGAGATCACGCAGCCAAGCCGGCCACGGCTGACGATGCTCCGGTTCGGTGGAGAGGGCCGGTTGGCGCGAGATCGGAGTCGAAGGTCCCTATCGCTGGGCGGTGGCCGGGGCGCAGTCTCGGGGCAGGCCATTCGCTGCCCGTCTACCCGATCAGAGTCTTCATGTCTGCTGTCACTGTTTCTACGCCCCCGGCCACCGACGCGGTCCCGCCGTCCGCGGCGGTCCCCGCCGTTCGGCGCACCTCGCTCGGCTTCGTGACCACCCGTCGCATCGTCGAGGTCATCCTGACCCTCATCCTCGGGGTCGGCGCCGGCCTGCTGTTCTATGGCAGCCACTTCGGCCTCGACATGGTCCACACCCAGCTGGCGGCGCAGAACATCTCGTTCCCCGCGGCCGGCAGCAACGGCGCTTGATCCCGAAGACGTTCCCCGACCTGCAGCAGTACGCCGGCCAGAAGGTCGACACCGGGCCGAAGGCCAAGGCCTACGCCAACGGGTTCATCAACCGCCACCTCGCCGAAGTCGCCGGCGGCAAGACCTATTCGCAGGTCAGTGCAGCATCGATCGCCGACCCGACCAACGCCAAGCTGACCGGCCAGGTCGCCACCCTCTTCAAGGGCGAGACGCTCCGCGGCCTGCTGCTCTACGCCTGGGGCTGGTCAGTGGTCAGCACCATCGCGCTCTACGCCGCCATCGCCGCCCTGATCGGCTTCTTCATCATGCTCGTCGTCACCGTCGGCGACTTCGTGGCTGACCCCCGGATCGCCGCCCACCACATCAGCCCGTCCTGAACCGCCAGCGACCAGGCAGAAGGAGTCATCATGCATGCACTCGTGTACCACGGCCCCGGCCGGAAGAGCTGGGACGAGGTCCCCAAGCCTCGACTCGTCGACGACACCGACGCCATCGTGCGGGTCGACGCCACCACCATCTGCGGCTCGGACCTCCACATCCTCAAGGGCGATCTGCCCGAGGTCACCGACGGTCGCATCCTCGGCCACGAGGCGGTGGGCACGGTCGACGAGGTTGGATCGTCGGTCAAGAACCTCCGGGTCGGCGACCGGGTCCTGGTCTCGTGCATCACGGCCTGCGGGACCTGCCGGTATCTGCCGGGCCGCCCGCTACGGGCAGTGCCTCGGCGGAGGTGGCTGGATCCTCGGCCATCTCATCGACGGCACCCAGGCCGAGTACGTACGGGTTCCGTTCGCCGACACGTCCACCTATCCGGCCCCGGCCGGCGTGTCCGACGAGGACCTCCTGATGATGTCCGACATCCTGCCCACCGGCTACGAGGTCGGTGTGCTCAACGGTGGGGTCCAGCCCGGCGACGTGGTGGCCGTTGTCGGCGCCGGGCCCATCGGCCTGTCGGCCATCATGGGAGCCGGCCTGTTCAGCCCCAGCCACATCGTGGCCATCGACCTGGCCGACAGCCGCCTCGAGTCAGCCAAGCAGTTCGGGGCCGACGTGATCGTCAACAACGGTCACGAGGATCCGCTCGAGGTGATCAACGAGCTGACCGACGGGCTCGGCGCCGACGTGGCCATCGAAGCGGTCGGGGTCCCGACCACCTTCGAGCTGGCCACGACGCTGATCCGGCCCGGCGGCCACGTGGCCAACATCGGTGTCCACGGCCAACCGGCGACCTTGCACCTCGAGCAGCTCTGGACCAAGGACGTGACCATCACCACGGGCCTGGTCGACACCTACTCGACCCCGACGTTGCTCCGCCTCGTCGGCCACCAACTCGACGTCAAGCGGTTCGTCACCCACCACTTCCAGATGGACGACTTCATGGCCGCCTACGACACATTCGCCCGGGCCGCCGACACCGGAGCGCTCAAGGTCGTCGTCACACCGTGACCGCTGCCGTCGCCTGGAAATGGCCCGCGGCCCGATGGCCCCGGACCTGAGCGATTCGAGAAGTCAGCAACGGTTGACCCGCGCCGAATGTCTCGCCCTGCTCACACCAGGGGGAAGAGGACGGGTGGCGGCCACGATGCGCGCCCTTCCCGTCATCATTCCCGTGACGTTCGCTCTGGTCGACGACGATGTCCGATTCAGCTACCGCCTCGTCGACGGCATCGACACCACCGATGCCGTCGACCACGCGGTGGTGGCGTTCGAGACCGATCAAGTCGGAGCCTCTGGCCGGCCCGGGTGGCATGTGCACGTCACGGGCGTGGCCGGCTCATTGACCAGCCAGTCGGGAGCACTCACGTTCCACCTGGCTTCTGAGATCATGGAGGGCTGGAGGGCGAGCGGCTAAGCATCCAGGATCGGCAGCGGCACTCGCCAGCACACCGCGGTTCCCGTCCCATTGCTGCCTGCCTGCAACTCCAGGGTCCCCCCCAGTGTCTCAGCCCGGTGGCGCAGGCTGGCGAGGCCTTGGCCACCCGCTCGTCGACCAGGACCAGCCCCGACTCCGTTGTCGGCCACCGTCGCGACGAGCTCGAGGTCGGTGACGACAACGCCTACCGTCACACGGGACGCGCCGGCGTGACGGACGACATTCGAGAGAGCTTCGCGCAGGACAGCCAGCAGTTGGATGCCGACTTGGTCACCGACTCGATGATCGATCAATCCATCGAACTGCACCACAGGATCGAACCCGAGGCTGCTCCGGGCCTCGCGGGCCAAGGCCAGGATCTCGTCGCGCAAGCCTCGGCCCGGCACCCTGGGACTCTGAAGCGCGAACACCGTGGAACGGATTTGACGGATGGTCTCGTCGAGCTCGTCGACAGCTTGTCGGAGTCGCGTCACAGCAGGCTCGTCGAGCGTACGAGTCAGAGCTTGCAACCCGAGGCCCGTCGCGAAGAGCCGTTGGATGACCGTGTCGTGGAGATCAGCCGCGATCCGTTCTCGATCCTCGACGAGTGTCACGGCCCCGATCCGAGCGAGCAGCCGCGAATTCTCGATGGCGATGCCAGCTGCGCCGGCCAGCGTGACGGCCAGCACCTCGTCGTCATCGGAGAACTCGGCCGCGCCCCGCTTGTCGGTCAGGTACAAGTTGCCGAATACCTGACCACGTACCCGGATGGGAACACCGAGGAAGGACGTCATGGCCGGATGGTGCTCGGGAAAGCCGTAGCTCTCAGCGTGGGCCCCGAGATCGGCCAGACGTAGCGGCTTGGGTTCGAGGGTGAGCAATCCGAGGATCCCATGGCCCTCAGGGAGAGGACCGATGTCGGTGATCTCCTCAGGAGTCAGACCGACGTTGATGAACTCCGACAGCCCAACGCCTCTCGCATCCAGCACACCAAGCGCGCCATAGCGGGCGCCGATGAGCGTGATGGCCGACTCGACGATGTGGCGGAGCACGACAGGCAACGACAAGTCGGAGCCGACCGCTTGGATGGCCTCGACCAACGCCCGGAGCCGTTCAGGATCGTCGATCCCTCGAAGCGGGCTCAACCCGGGGACCGGCGGCGCTCGGCCAAGGTCGCCGCATAGGCCGCGGCCTCGGTCCGACGCTCCATGCCCAGCTTGGCGAGCAGATGACTCACATAGTTCTTCACGGTCTTCTCCGCGAGCGACATCTCCTCGCCGATCTGACGATTGGTCATCCCATCGGTGATCAGGTCGAGAATCCGACGCTCCTGCGGCGTGAGCCCGGCCAAAGGATCGATCTCCGGGGCACGAAGTCGTTCGAGCACTCTGGTCGTGACCGCTGGATCCAAGAGGCTCTCGCCCGCTGCCACGCGCCGAATGCCATCGATGAGAGCGGAACCTCGAATCTGTTTGAGGACATACCCGGCGGCGCCCGCCATGATCGACGCGAAGAGGGCCTCATCATCGGCGAAGCTGGTCAACATCAAGCACGCCACCTCCGGATGAGACGAGCGCACGTCGCGGCAAACCTCGACCCCCGTCATCCCAGTCGGATCATCACCGAGACGCACATCGAGCACGGCAACATCGGGCCTTGTGGCCGGGATCCGTCCCATGGCCTCCTCACCCGTTGCCGCCTCCCCCACGACGATGATGTCCTCCTCGGCCGACATCACCTCACGAACCCCCCGACGAACCAGCTCGTGATCGTCAAGAAGGAACACACGGATGGACATCCCCTCCATCCTGCCAGTCGGCAGCCACCGTCACGCTCAACAGCCATCACCGAGACGATCGCGTCCGACCGGGGGGTAGCAAGGAAGGACATCTGTCACCAAATGAGGGTCCAAGGTCCCTAGCCCTGTCCTGTCGTTGAGGAGCAGGTTGGAAAGCAGGCCATTCGCTGCCTCTCAACCGAACGAGGAAGTCTCATGTCTGTCACCCCCGCCCCGCAGGCGTCGGTCGACGGAGCTCCCGCTCCGCCGATGTCTACCGTCGTGGTGCCACGCGGGAGTGCCACTCGGTTCGAGGTGCTGAAGCGGGAGCTACAGAAGTCCTACTCCCAGGACCCCCGGATCCCCGCCAACGGCAACACGCCGGTCACCGTCAGCGAGGATGAGCCGCGATGAAGATCGGCGTGATCGGAGCGGGAGCGTGGGGCACCACGTTCGCGTCGATGCTCGCCGACCGTCACGACACGCTGTTGTGGGCTCGCGAAACCGAGATCGCCGAGGCCGTGACGCGCACGCACGAGAACCCCATCTTCCTGCCCGGCGTAGGCCTGGCGACATCGCTTCGGGCGTCCGCATCCATGGAGGAGGTGGTCGAGAGCCGAGAGCTCCTGATCGTCGCCGTCCCCACCCAGCATCTTCGGGGTGCGGCCAGCTGCCATGACCTCGTTGGTCGAGCCAAACGTGGCCATCGTCAGCTTGGCCAAAGGACTGGAGCTCGGCACGCTGCTCCGCCCTTCGCAGATCCTCGGCCAAGTGCTGACCGATCACGACCCGTCCCTTCTCGGCGTGCTCTCCGGTCCGAACCTGGCCCACGAGATCGCCGCGGGGGAACCCTCGGCGACGGTCGTCGCGGTTCCGGATCCGACCTGGTGCAGACGCCTTCAGACGGTCCTGATGACCAACCGCTTCCGCGTCTACACCAGCACCGACGTCGTCGGCTGTGAGATCGGCGGGGCCGTCAAGAACGTGATCGCCATCGCGGTCGGCATGGCCGACGGTCTCGGATATGGGTGGAACACGAAGGCGGCCTTGATCACACGCGGTCTGGCCGAGCTGGCACGCCTTGGGGTCGCGCTCGGCGGAGAGCCCCTCACGTTCCTGGGCCTAGCTGGCAACGGGGATCTGATCGCCACCTGTAGCAGCCCACAGAGCCGAAACCGGCGCGTCGGATTCGAGCTCGGACAGGGCCGAGCGTTGGCCGACATTTTGGCCGACACCAACACCGTCGCCGAAGGCGTCACCTCGGCGCCGGCGGTCCTCGCGCTGGCCGGCTCCGTTGATGTCGAGCTCCCCATAGCGAGCCAGGTCCAGGCCGTGCTGATGGGAACCCACTCACCCGCCACCGTTGCCGAAGCGCTCATGGATCGGGCACAGACCACCGAGCTCCACGACCTATCCGACCCCGCCGAAGTCCACGCCGACCGACTCGTGGACGGCACCCCCGTCCGAGTTCGTCCGATTCAGCCCTCCGACGCGTCGGCACTGGACCAATTTCATCAAGAGCTGAGCGATCACACCACCCGCATGCGATTCTTCACGGTCCACCCCCACCTCAGCTCCGTCGAAATGACACGGTTCACGACTGTGGACCACCACAACCGCGAGGCCCTGGTCATGCTGGCTCGCGACGAGATCATCGCCGTCGGCCGCTACGACCGAGAACCGGGGAGCGCCCAGGCTGAAGTTGCATTTGTCGTGAGCGATGCGTGGCAGAGCCACGGAGCCGCGACCGCGCTCCTCCTGAATCTGGCCGATCGCGCCCGGCGAGAGGGAGTGGTCCTATTCGTCGCCGACACCCTCTGCGAGAACCACGAGATGTTGAGGGTCTTCCAAAACACAGGCTCGGTCACCTCGGCCAAGATGCAATCCGGAGTCACGCACGTGACGATGACCCTGGAACGCCTCCAGGGCGTGGGCGCCTCGTCCTGCGTTGCCCCTTGACCTTGTCCGGCCTGGCGCCCGGCCTGAAGCACCGCACCGGTTGGGGAGGCTGCGCTGGCTCACCGATCCGAAGCGGTCAGCGAGATGCCTCTATGCGCCGGCCTGACACTGTCTCTGCCTCGACGCTGAAGAACCGGTCGCGCTCGCCGCCGGCCCACGGCGAGATGTTCGTCGCCTTCAGGAGCTCCAGTTCGTCGTCGTCGGTCACCGCACGGAGTTGTCCGCGCACGAGGATGCTCCACCCTGTGCGCTGCACCTCGTCGATGCGGTCGACCTCGAAACCGACCCATATGTGAACGTCTCCAGCGCGTTGCAGCGGCGAGTCGGCAGCGGTCCGGAACACGATCCGATGGTCGATGGTGGCGAAGTTCAACGGCAGGGCAGACGGGCCTCCATCGGCATCGACAAAGACCAAGCGACCCACCCCGCCCTCGGCCAGCAGACCCCAGCACTCGCCCGACTCCATATGCTCGAGGACCGGGTTCCGGCCGGCCGGCCCTGGGCCGGGGGGCCGATCGAAACCAGAGCCGAGGAGCGCATCCACCGTCGTCTCGAGGGCAGAAGCCAGTCGAAGCACGACCCCGATGCCGACGTCAGGACCAGGCGTCTGTTCGAGGTACGACAGGTAGCTCGGGTCGATGTCCGACTCCTTCGCCACCGCTTCCACGCTCAGGCCCAGTTCATTCCGGCGGTGCGCGATCCTTCGTCCGAGGTCGCTGTGGTTGACAGGTTTCTCTGGCATGTCAGATCCTCTTCGTCTGAGCGATCAGCCGGTCCTAGGCCCTCGGGCCGCACGACGACCGTCGTGAGAGCGGACAAGAGGTCGAGCTCGGCGCACGGCGACTGCGAAGGCATTGCAACCGCCACATGACGGCCTCCCTGCCGATGGAACGCGAGTACACGTCATGCGCTACCAGGGACTGGAGCAACGCTCCCGGGAGGGTGCCGATTCCAAGGGCAGAGTCCAACACGGTGCGGGTACGCACTCCGTGTCAACCCGCACCGTACACCCCGTCGGGCCTCGGGGTCGGGGCGGTAGCGAGTGAGTCTTCTTCAACAAGAAGCTCGACGCGGTCGCAGGTGGTCTGGCCGAGACGACGGTGTCGGTCCACCGGCTCATGCATGCCCTCGAGGTCCCGTGCGACGACCATGAGATTGACCGCGCCGCTGAGCAGCTACGGCAGTCGGTCGGGATCGAGAAGCGGACCTCGTCCGGTGCGGCCCACCGGAAGTAGGCCGGGGACCTCCGAGGTGTCCCCAACCCCCGATACGGGCACGCGCCGCGGTTGCGCCCGAGCGGCAGTGAGGATGTTGGGGTGGGGTGTTGCTCGCTTGGTACTGAGTGGGCAGCACCTCGCTCATCCGGTCTGACGCCATCGCTCTCACCCAGGGCGTGCCGGCCAAGGTGGTCCAGGAGATGCTCGGTCACTCGTCGATCAGCATCACGCTCGACCTCTACACCCACGTCGTGCCGGGCATGCAGGACGACGCTGCAGCCTTGTAGGTGATCAAGTATTTCGACGTGAGTCCGCCGTCCGCAGCGTTGACAAGGTGTTGACATTTCTCCGTGCGGGCCGCCCCGGACATGGTCGCACTGGAACTAGCCGCTGAGCCCCTCGCCTGCCGGTGACGTGCGGAGTTTCAGCACGGCATGTGCAGGTGCTGGGAGGCGGAACCGCAGCGTGTCGTCGTCGTGACTGAATACAGGAAGGTCGGTGGGTGCGACCGTGTTGGGTGAGTCCCAGTCGTTCTGGGCCTTGGGGTGGGCGTGGAGCACGGTTGCGGAGGCGATGGTCATGGCGCGATCGGAGATTCGTAGCTGTACGTCGACGGGCTTGTTCGCGTCGCGGTTGACGAGGGACACGGACCCGGTGCCGGTCTGCTCGTCGAAGGTGGCGGCTACGTCGATGACTGGGATGTCGCCGCGGCGACTGGTTTTCATCTCGGGCGCGCGTATCGCAACGCGGAGGGCGTCGCCGGCGATCGCGTCGCGCAGCATACGGAACGGCCAGTAGATGGTCTGTACGAGAAGGCCGTCAGGGCGGGTCAGGATTGGGGCGATGACGTTGACGATCTGCGCGATGCAGGCGACCTTGACGACGTCCGCGTGGCGGAGGAACGCGTGGAGGTACTGCGCGCACACGAGGGCGTCCTGGACGTTGTAGGTCTCCTCGAGCAGGTGGGGTGCTTCTTGGAAGTCACCGCGGGTTGGCATCTCGCGGTACCAGACGTTCCACTCGTCGAAAGAGACATGGACTCGGTTGAAGCTGCGCTTGAGGGCGAAGACGTGGTCGAGCAGGCCGCGGTACTGGGTGATGATCGCGTCAAGCTCGACGCCCTGACCGAGGAAGGACGCCGTGTCGTCATCGTCGTTGCGGCTGTAGTGGTGGGCGGATATGTAGTCGATGTGGTTCCAGCACCCCTCGAGAATGATGCGGTCCCATTCGGGGTAGGTCGGGAGCCAGTTGGTGCTGGAGCCGCAGGCGACCGTCTCGATGGTCGGGTCGATGCCCTTCATGAGAGCGCCAGCGGCACTCGCTCGCTCGGCGTAGGTCGCGGCGGAGACGTGCCCGGCTTGCCAAGGCGCTGTCCATCTCGTTGCCCAGGCACCACATCTTCACCCTGTAGGGCTCGGGATGGCCGTTGGCCGCGCGCTCGTCAGCGATGCTCGTACCAGTCGGCAGGTTGCAGTACTCGAGGAGTTCCGCCGCCTGCTTGGCGCTGGCCGTGCCCAGGTTGACCGCCATCATCGGTTCGGTCCCAACCTCTTGGCACCAGGACATGAACTCATCGGTGCCGAAGCGATTGGTCTCGATCGAGCGCCAGGCGAAGTCGGGGCGCCGGGGGCGCTGGTCGAGGGGCCCGACACCGTCGCGCCAGTCGTAGTTCGAGACGAAGTTCCCGCCGGGGTAGCGAACCATCGGCATGCGCAGGGCAGCGAGAGCGTCGATCACGTCGCGGCGGAACCCGCGCTCATCGCTCAGCGGGCTACCAGGATCGAACACGCCCCTCATACACGGCGCGACCCATGTGCTCCAGGAACCCGGAGAAGATCCTCTCGTCGATCGCGCCAACGCGGTGCTGAGTGTGCAGATCGACCTGCGCCTCGTGCACCGCGTCGTCGAGGCTCGGCGATGTGGTCACAGTCAGCTCCTAGCGGCGTGCGAGTGGGTACCGATTCTGTACGAGCCGAACGAGACGCTGCGGCGTCCACCCCCTCGGCCTGAGGTGCAACAGGGACAGCTGTCTACACCACCGGCCCCGTCTGCACGCGGCGACATCTCCAACAGCGCGGAGCGGCTCTGAGGCGGCGGCGGATGGGTCCCCCAGTAGTGCGCCTTCCTGCACTGGGTGTCCGAACGCCTGTGCCCGCACGCGAGTCACAGGGCACGCCGAACGGCACTTCGGGCGTATAACGGGCTCAGACCCGCGTGGGGAAGGTGTGCATCCGCCAGACTCGCTGCGGTGCTGTCGACGTTCCTTGCCTCATGCCACCGCCCGTCCGGTGGGCGCCGGTTGGCGCAGCGGGGGCGGGGCTGTTCGGCGGCGTTGCGGGCCTGTTGGGGGGCTCGAGCGGGGCCCGTGGCGCGTGCGTGACGAGGATGCAGATCGCTGCCCTCGGCACCTTCGCCGGGGTGCTTCGCGTTGTAGCGGTTGCCGAAGAACCTAGCGGCGAGCACCGCGCTGATCACCAGGATGACAATGACGCCGAGTCCGGCTACCACGGCGGGCCCCCCTCAGCTCGGCCTGTCGCGTTCGACGCGTTGACGACGAGGGTTCCCGCTCCGATGTACATCGTTGCTCCCTACCCAACGTTGGACAAGCCAACCGCACGGGGTATCCGCTAGTTCATGCGCGGCCTCGGCACTGTACCGGGGGTCGCTTCGGCGGTCCCGGCCCGCGGACCGCCGAGTCGATGCACGGGAGCAACGATCGGCTCACGGGCATCCCCACGGTCTCCTTCGGGACCCTGAGGGTCGAGCTGGGGCCGTGGCGCGGGAGCCTCTCTGGCCAGCACTCACGATCCGCCGCGATCGGCCGAATGATCCCGTGTCGAGGTCTCCGCTCGCGGCCCCACTCCTCGAGCCTACCCTGCGCTTCCCCGTCCGTTGCGCCGGACGAGCGGACGACCGCGACACGATTGTGGACGACCCGCACCCGCGCTCACCTGCGGGTTTCAGAGTCGGGCTGGCGGGATTCGAACCCACGACCTTCGGTCCCCCAGACCGACGCGCTAACCAAGCTGCGCCACAGCCCGTGAGCGAGTCACCTTAGTCGCTGACGTGCGCCCCCAAATCCGGGTTCAGCGGTGGATGAGCCACTCGACGCCCTGGACGGCCCGCCAGCCCAGGTAGATCGCCAGCGCGACGATCAGGATCCAGAAGTGCCATGGCACCTTCTGGGCCTTGGGTGGATCGCCGATCAGCCGGCCACACGACGGGCACGTGCCGTCGGGCGGCATCGAGTTGGGGTTCCAGAACTTGCTGCAGTCGTCACACCAGGGCACGGCGAGATCAGATCAGACGGGGGGCACGCCGTGGTGGCGCTCGGTGAACCGACCTCGCGCTCCCCCGGCATAGCGCAGTCGCCGCGCCACCTCGTCCCGCAGATCGGCGAACTCGACGACGGCATCGATGACCAGCTCGGATGCCAGCCGGGCCAGGTCGACGTCCTCTTCGTAGAGGCGCCGCTGCTCGGCCACGAACTTCTCGCGCTCGTCGGCGTCCTCGATGGCGGCGATGCGGTTGGCGAACACGGCGTTCACCGCCGCCTCGGGACCCATCACCGCGATCTTGGCCGTCGGCAGCGCCAGGGTGGCCTCGGGGTCGAAGGCCGGTCCGGCCATGGCGTAGAGACCGGCGCCGTAGGCCTTGCGCACGATGACCGACACCTTGGGCACGGTCGCCTCGCACACGGCGGTGATCATCTTGGCTCCGTGGCGGATGATGCCCTGGCGCTCGACGGCCGTGCCGACCATGAAGCCGGGCACGTCGGCCAGGAAGACGAGCGGGATGTTGAAGGCATCGCAGAACCAGATGAAGCGAGCCGCCTTGTCGGCTGAATCGACGAACAGGACCCCGCCCTTGTGCATCGGGTTGTTGGCCACGATCCCCACGGGCCGCCCGTCGAGTCGGGCCAGCCCGATCACCAGCTCGGGCGCGAACAAGGGCTTGATCTCGAAGAAGCTCTCGGCATCGACGACCCCGTCGATGAGATCGTGCATGTCGTAGCCCCGCGCCTCCTCGACCGGGACGACCTCGGCTCGAAGCGGCCGAACGGGCGGCTCGCCCTGATAGACGGGCGGCGCATCGCGCCAGCGATCAGGCAGGTACGAGAACCAGGCCTTGGCCTGTTCGATGGCGTCCGCGTCGTCGGTGGCCAGGTTGTCTCCGCAGCCCGAGACGGTCGCGTGCATCCGAGCGCCGCCCATCTCGTCAAGCGTGGCGATCTCGCCAATGACCATCTCGGCCATGCGGGGCGAGCCGAGGTACATCGAGGCGTTGCCCTCGACCATCACCACCATGTCGCAGAACGACGGGATGTAGGCCCCGCCGGCCGCCGAGGGACCGAACAGGCAGCACACCTGCGGCACCCGGCCCGACAAGCGCACCTGGTTGTAGAAGATCCGCCCGGCGCCGCGCCGGCCCGGGAACAGCTCGACCTGGTCGGTGATCCGGGCTCCGGCCGAGTCGACCAGCCAGAACACGGGGAGCTCGTCGCGAAGGGCCCGCTCGGTGATCCGTACGATCTTCTCGACGGTCCGCGCCCCCCACGAACCGGCCTTGACCGTCGGGTCGTTGGCCATGATGCACACGGGACGCCCGTCGACGGTGCCCACGCCGGTGACCACCCCGTCGGCCGGCAGGTCGTCGGCGGCCGAGTTGGCCAGCAGGCCATCCTCGACGAACGAGTCGGGGTCGACCAGCAGATCGATCCGATCGCGGACGAACAGCTTGTGCTGGGCCTCCAACTTGGCGGCACCCTTGTCGAGGTTGCCGCGGCGGGCGCGCGAGGCGAGCCGCGCCAAGCCGTCGGGGCCGGTCCGGTCGTCATCCACGGGCGAGCTCAGCTGCGCCGGACGGCGAGGATGGCGACGTCATCGGTGATGGGACCGGCCGAGAAATCGCGGGCCGCCTCGAGCAGCGCCTTGCACAGGACGTCGGGCGCCGCCCCCGGATCGCGCCGCAAATGGTTGGCGACGCGCTCCTCGCCGAAGAGCTGCTCACCGTCGCGCGCCTCGGCCAGCCCGTCGGTGTAGAGCAGCAACAGGTCGTTCGGATCGAGCCGGATCTCACGGCTGTAGTAGCTGGCGGTCGGGTCGAGCATCAGCAGCGGACCGGTGGCGCGCAGGGGGTTGACGTCGCGGTCGTGCCACAACCACGCCGCAGGGTGGCCGGCCGACGAGAAGCGCAAGGTCCCGGCCTGCGTGTCGAACACGACCACGCACAGAGAGATGAACTCCTCATGGCGACCGAGGGCCGACATCTGCGTGTTCAGCTCGTCCAGGGCCTGGGCCGGATCGCGGTACTGGCGCAGGAACACGCGCAGCAGGTACTTGGCCTGGAAGGCGGTGATGGCGGGATCGATGCCATGACCGGTCACGTCGCCGATGACGGCGGCGATCCGGGTCGGGGCGATGCGCACGACGTCGTAGAAGTCACCGGCCATCAGGCCCGAGCCGGCCTGGTAGACCCGACCGAGCTCGAAGCCGGCGATCTCGGGCAGGTCGTCGGGCGCCAGCCGCTCGGCCCACCGGCGGGGCGCCAGCTCGTCCTGCACCAGCACCTCCTGGGCCCGCCGTTCGAGCTCGGTGCGGTTCTGCTCGAGCCGGGCCTCCTTCACGAAGTTGCGGCCGAGGATCATCGACATGACGGCGGGGATGGCCACGACCAGCGTGATGAGGATGGCCTCGGTGCTGTGGGCGAAGGCGTCGACCAGGCACACGACCGCGAGCAGCGCGTAGAGCACCGTCGTGTGGAGGTCCTTGCGGTAGTCCGACCGGGCGATGGCCTCGAGATCGGTGTCGTCGGCCCCGGACTCGACGCGGTGCAACACCCGCAGGCGGTACCGGGCCGATCGGCCCCACACCCCGGCGGCGACGACGCAAGCGAGGGCCGCCACCGCCAGAACTGGCTGTTCCATGGTGGATCGATGCTACCGGAGCCCCCGGACCGGGACGCGGTCTGTCCGACCCAGATCACCCTGAGCGACCGGCCGCCGCGCCCTGCGGCGGATCAGGGGCGCCCTGCGCCGGACCAGGTCGGACCACCACCACGCTCAGCGGTCGCGGTCGTCGCGCAACAGCACTTCCTGGGCGACGGTGGCCACGTGGCTGGCTCCCTCGTCGAAGATGTGGCCGATGGACAGTCCCCGACCCCCCACATAGGTCTGGCAACTGAAGTCGTGCAGGTGCCACCGGTCGGGTCGCATCGGGCGGTGGAACCAGATCGTGTGGTCCAGGCTGGCGCTGAAGATGGCCCCGTGCAGCTCCTCGAGCGGCAACCGACCGAGGGGGTGGGCCCGCACGACGGCATCGGTGGCCAGGTCGTCGGAGAGGTAGGCCAACCCGCCCAGGTGCAGGTCGGGCCGGTCGTCGAGCGGCTCGGTGAACCGGAGCCACGCCGCCGCTCGGCCCTGGCCGGAGCGACCGGTCTCCTCGATGCTGGTCGCCGGCACGAAGGCCCGTTCGAACATCGGCGTCCAGGACGTGTTCTCGAGCGACTCGGCGCGGGGCAGGTCCCGGGGGAACGAGACGGTCTCGATGTCGAGGGTGTCCTCGGGGATCTGGAACGACGCCTCGAGGTTGAGGATGGCGCCGATCGACTGGCGAGCGACCACGCGGCGCGTGCAGAACGAGCGCCCGTTGCGGATGCGATCGACTTCGTAGCGCACCGGCTCGTTGTGATCGCCGCGCCGGATGAAGTAGGCGCGCAGCGAATGGACCCGGTAGTCGTCGTCGATCGTGCCCGACGCCGCCTGCAGAGCCTGGGCCACGATCTGGCCGCCGTAGAGACCGCCCCACGGGTACTGCGGGCCCGTGCCCACGTACGTGTCGGAGCCGTGGGCCGTCAGGTCGAGGATGTCGGAGATCTTCACGCCCAGCAGCGTGCCACGCGCGCCAACCCCGGACGGGCGGCGGCTCAGCTCGAACGCTGACGGACGCGCATCTTGATCGGGGTCGACCCGAGACCGAACTCCTCGCGCAGCTTGCGTTCGAGATAGCGCAGGTAGGTCGCGGGCACCGTCTTGTTGGCGAAGAGCGTGAAGGTCGGCGGATCGGTCGCACCCTGCACGGCGTAGAGCACCCGCACGCCATGGGGACCGGGTTGGGCGGCCTGAGCGGTGCGGATGATCTCGTTGACCTTCCGGGTGGGTACGCGCTTGTGGTAGTCGTCGATGGTGTCGGCCAACGCCGGCAGCAGTTGGTGCACGCCCTTGCCGGTCAGCGCGCTGATCTTGAGCACCGGCGATTCGCCCAGGAAGTGCAGCTTCTGGCCCACCTGGTAGGTGACGTCGAGCCGCTGTTCGGCGTCGAGGGTCTCCCACTTGTTCAACAGGACCACGACGGGGCAGCCGGCCACGTCGATGCGCTCGGCCAGGCGCTGATCCTGGTGGGTGACGCCGACGGTGGCGTCGATCACGAGCAGGGCCACGTCGGCCGTGTCGATCGACTGCAGGGCCCGGACGAAGGAGTAGTACTCGGTGCCTTCGTCGATGCGAGCCTTGCGACGCATGCCCGCCGTGTCCACGAAGCGAACCGGGCCCTCTTCGGTCTCGACCACGGTGTCGATCGAGTCGCGAGTGGTGCCCGGCAGGTCGTGCACGACCGAGCGATCGTCGCCGATGAGCCGGTTGAACAGCGTCGACTTGCCGACGTTGGGCCGTCCGACCAACGCCACCGAGAACACCTTCGGACCGGCCGCCGCTTGCTCCTCCTCGGCCTGGCGGGCCTCCTCGGCCGCCGCCTCCTTGGTGTTGGGCAGCGCGTCGCACAGCGCGTCGAGCAGATCGCCCGTGCCGCGGCCGTGCAGCGCGCTGACGGGGTACGGATCGCCGAGCCCGAGGCTCACGAAGTCCCACACCAGGTTCTCGCGGTTGGTGTCGTCGACCTTGTTGGCCACGAGCAGCACGGGCGTGTCGACGCGTCGCAGGAGGTTGGCCACCCGGCTGTCCTCCTCGGTCACGCCGACCACGGCGTCGACCACCATGATCACCGCTTGGGCGTCGTGGATGGCGCGTTCGCTCTGCCGACTGACCTTCTCGTCGAGGTCGTTGCCGCCGGGGAGCCAGCCGCCGGTGTCGACGAGCAGGAAAGGTTGACCCTGCCATTCGCCCTCGACCTCCTTGCGGTCGCGGGTGACACCGGGCTTCTCCTCGACGATGGCCTCGCGGCGGCCGACGATGCGGTTGAGCAGCGTCGACTTGCCGACGTTCGGTCGCCCGACGATGGCGACGACAGGCAGGCTCATGTCAGGCCGCCCGGGTGACGGCAGCGCGCAGGGCGGCGCCGTCGGTGGCGACGACCTCGACCGCCCGGGGCAGGTCGTCGGGGGTGGTGTCGTCGAGGAAGCGGCCCTTGGACAGGCAGACGTCGGGCAGCAGGTAGCGGTGGCCCTCGGGCTCGTCGCGCAGGACCCGGGCCAGGTCCTCGCCGACCATGAGCCCGGTGACGCCGATGTTGCCGCCGAAGAACTCGTTGGGGACGCTGATGACCCGAACGTCGTCGCGACCGAGTGTGGCCACCAGCGGACCGAGCACCTGGGCGCCGAGCGGACCGGTGAGGATGCCTACCGGGGCGTTGGCCGACGGCCGCAGGTGCACCGCGGACCGGGGGCCCGTTCGCGGGGCGCGGTAGCCCTCGGCCGGGGCGCCGTCGACCCAGGCGAAGAATCCGGGCCGGACGCCGGTCGCCTCGTCGGCGACCCCCGTGAGCTCGAGCTCGAAGGTCCGGGCCATGCCGATGCCGTCCTCGTGCATGGCGAAGCCCTCGTAGGCCTCGGCGTCGGGGAAGGGTCGTCCGGCCAGGAGGTAGTACTCGTCGGCGGCGAAGGCCAGGCGATGCCCGAGCGTGGCCAGGTAGACGTCCTGCCAGTCGTGCACGGCGTCGAGCACGGCGGCGGCCTCGTCGCGCGTGTGGGGTCGCATGCGGGGCGCGTTCGACCAGCGGCTCACGCCGAGCGGCACGATGCACAAGCTGGCCAGTTCGGGGTAGCGATCGAGCACCCCGGCCAGGGTGTCATCGAGGACACGACCGTCGTTGACGCTGGGGCACACCACGACCTGGCCGTGGACCTCGATGCCGTGGTCGAGCAGCGCCCGGAGCCAGCGCAGGCTGGTCGCCCCACGGCGGTTGTGGAGCAGATCCGAACGCACGTCGGGATCCGTGGCGTGGATGCTCACGTTCAACGGCGACAGCCGTTCGGTCACCACCCGCTCGAGATCGGCCTCGGTGAACCGGGTGAGGGTGGTGAAGTTGCCGTACAGGAACGAGAGTCGGTAGTCGTCGTCCTTGAGGTAGAGGCTCTCTCGCATCCCCGGCGGCAGCTGGTAGATGAAGCAGAACTCGCAGTGGTTGTCACACGTGCGGACCTGGTCGAACACGGCCGAGTGGACCTCGATGCCGAGGGTCTCACCGGCGCCCTTGGCCACCTCGACCGACACCTCGAGCCCGCCCCGGTTGAGATCGAGGGCCACATCGGGCTCGTCGACCAGCAGCCGGTACTGGATCACATCCCGGGGGATCTGCCCGGCGATGGCGACGATCTCGTCACCCACCACGACCCCGGCGCGATCGGCCGGAGATCCGGGCGCGACAGCAACAACTCGGGGAGCAGACATGGCCGACCATGCTACCGGCTGGCCGCTCCGAGCCCTCAGGCGACGGCGGTAGCCTGAAGGTGTGGACGTCGACAAGGTGCTGCTGGCCGCGCCCCGCGGCTTCTGCGCCGGCGTCGAGATGGCCATCAAGGCGCTGGCGTGGATGGTGCGAGCGTTCGAGCCGCCCGTCTACTGCTACCACGAGATCGTCCACAACCAGCGGGTCGTGAACCGGTTCGAGGATCTCGGCGTCGTGTTCGTCGACGACGTGGCCGTCGTGCCGCCCGGCCGGCCCCTCATGCTCAGCGCCCACGGATCGGCGCCCGAGGTCGTGGCCCAGGCCCGCGCCGGCGGGGGCTACGTGGTCGACGCCGTCTGCCCGCTCGTGACCAAGGTCCATCACGAGGTCAAGGTCCGCGCCGGGAAGGGCTACCAGATCGTCTACGTCGGCCACGAGGGCCACGAAGAGGCGGTCGGCACCATGGCCGTCGCCCCCGACTCGATCCATCGCGTCGAGAGCGTCGAGGACGTGGCCGCCCTACCGGCCTTCGACGATCCCGTTGCCCTGCTGGCCCAGACCACCCTGAGCCATCGCGACTGGGACGACGTCCTCGCCGCCACCCACGACCGCTTCCCCGCCATGTGGATGCCCGGGCGCAGCGATCTGTGCTTCGCCACCACCAACCGCCAGTCGGCGCTGATGGAGATCGCGTCCCGCTGCGACGCCGTCGTGGTGATCGGGTCGGCCAACTCGTCCAACACGCGCGCGCTCGAGAGCCTGGCCCGTGACGCAGGCTGCGCCCGAGTCCATCGGGTGAACGGCCCCGAGGAGCTGCCCGACGACCTGACCGGCACGGTCGGGGTCACCGCAGGAGCATCAGCACCCGAGGAGCTGGTCGAGGCGGTGATCGCGCAGCTCTCGCCCCGTCACGGCGTCGACGAGATCTCGATCACCGACGAGGACGAGTACTTCCCGCCCCCGCGCAACCTCCGTGACCTGCTGGCGGCCGTCGACCTGTGCGCCACCTTCGGCCTGGGGGGTCCGATCGGCGATCGCCCGGCGGTCAACGACCGCTCCCTGCAGGCCAGCGAGGTCCTGGCCAGTCTCGGTTGACGCGGCGAAGCAGAGCGCAGCCGCTCGAAGCGTGACAGCCACATGCCGAAGGCAGCCCGGCGAACTATCGCCGGGCCAGGAAGGTCGAGATAGCCTGGTGGGCATGGCTGACACCTTCACCCGCATGGACGAATCCACCCTCGAGCAGTGGATGGTCATCGGCAAGGAGACGAGCGCCAACCAGGGGCGCGTGGCCGACCGGATACTGGCCATGCTCGAGTCGCTGAGCGAGATCACCGACGGCTTCGGCACCGACCAGCTCACCCACTGCCTGCAGACGGCCACGTTGGCCGAGCGGGCCGGGGCCGAGCCCGAAGTCGTGTTCGCCTCGCTGTGCCACGACATCGGCAAGGCGGTGAGCGTGCCCAACCACCCGGCCATCGCCGCCGAGATCCTGCGGCCCTACGTCAGCAGCGACACCTACCACATGATCAAGGCCCACCAGGACTTCCAGGGCAAGCACTACTACGCCCACTTCGGCGGCGACCCTGATGCCCGGGCCCAGTACGAGGGCGAGCCGTGGTTCGATCTCACGGCCAAGTTCGCCGACGAGTGGGATCAGATCGCATTCGATCCCGACTACGACACGCTGCCGCTCGAGCACTTCGAGCCCCTCGTGCGCGAGATGACGGCTCGGGCGCAGATCGTCCCGCAGTAGCTCCGCCGAATCGAGCTCGGGTCGTCGACACGCGGCGCTAGCGGCCTGCCATCTCCTGCGCGGTGTCGTAGAGCTCCTGGATCTGCTCGACGAGGTCCTGGGTCAGCTGGCGGACGGCCTTGCGCGACACACGGCCGCTCTCGGGCTTGGGTGGCGGGTAGAGCGGCTCGCCCACGACGACGCTCATCTTCACCGGGTAGACCATCTTCGAGCCCTTGCGCATGGCCGCCTCGGTGCCGCCCAGGCCGACCGGCACGATCGGCGCACCCGTACGGCACGCCAGATACGCGGCTCCATCCTTGAAGGCCGCGACCTCGACCTCGCGCCCGGTCTGGCGGGTCCCCTCGGGGAACAGCACGAGCGGCTCGCCCCGTTCGAGCACCTTCTGGCACGCCTGCAACGCCTCCCGATCAGCCGAGCCGCGCCGCACGGGGAACCCGCCGGCGCCCGAGAAGAACCAGGCACCGAACTTCGACTTCCAGAGCGACTCCTTGCCCATGTATCGCAGCCGGCGGCGGGTGACCAGGGCGACGAGCGGCGTGTCGAGGTTCGACCGGTGGATCGGAGCCAGGATGAACGCGCCCGTCTCGGGCACGTTCTCCGTGCCGACGACAGAGGCGCGGAAGTAGGTCCGGGCCACGGTGATCACGACACCCCGTAGCACGCGGTACCAGGCCCGCATGGCCAGGGTCATCTGCTCGCCGGGCTCGTGACCTTCGAGTTGGATGATCTCGGGGCTCACGGCTCGAGCTTCATCGGTCGAGGTGGGACAGCACCGCGCCGACGATCTCGTCCACCGACAGGTCACTCGTGTCGATCACGACGGCGTCACTCGCCTCGCGCAGCGGATCGTGGGTGCGGCCCTGGTCGAGGGCGTCACGCCGAGCCAGGTCGGCGGCCACCGTCTCATAGGCCAGCTCGGCGACCTCCTTGGAACGCCTCGACGCTCGCACCTCGGGCGAGGCGTCGAGATAGACCTTCAGATCCGCGTCGGGGAAGACGACCGTGCCGATGTCGCGGCCCTCCATCACACCCCCGCCGCGCTTGGCGACCCACTCGCGCTGGCGTCGGCGCATCTCCTCGCGCACCCCGGGGTTGGCGGCGACGATGCTGACGGCCCTGGTCACCTCGGGACCCCGGATCTCGATCGAAGCATCGACGCCGTCGACGGTGATCGTGCCGTCCTCGGGCATGCGCAGGTCGAGGTCGCGAGCGACCTTGGCGACCGGTTCGATGTCGTCGGGATCGACGCCTCGGCGCAATGCGGCGAAGGTCACGGCCCGGTACATCGCGCCCGTGTCGAGGTATTGGAGTCCGAGTCGCGAGGCCACGGCGCGGGCGACGGTCGACTTGCCCGAGCCCGCCGGGCCATCGATGGCGATGATCGTCATGGCCCTCGAACCCTAACCGCGGCCGACCCGGCCGCTGGTCCCCAGTTCGCCCAGGACCTCCCAGAAGGTCGGGAAGGTCTTGGCCACGCATCCGGGGTCGGCGATCTCGATGCCCGGGGCCTTGAGACCGAGCAGGGCGAAGCTCATGGCCATGCGGTGATCGTCGTAGGTCTGGATGACCGCAGGTCGGGGCGAGCCCGGCTGGATCACGAAGCCGTCGTCGGTCTCGGAAGCGTCGATCCCGGCGCGGCGCAGCTCGGCGACGACGGCGGCGATGCGATCGGTCTCGTGGTCTCGGATCAGGCTCACCCCGCTCACGGTCGTCGGCCCGTCGGCGAACACGGCCACCGCCGCCAAGGTCTGGGCCATGTCCGGTTGGTCGCTCAGGTCGACGTCGATGCCCTGCAAGGCGCCCGTCGAGCTCAGCTCGGTCGTCGTGTCCCCCCGCACGACCGTCGCGCCCATGCGTTCGAGGATGTCCACGAAAGCAGCGTCGCCCTGGCGTGACCGGCGCCCCAGTCCGTCGATGACGACGCGCCCGCCGCAGATCGCCGTCGCCGCCAGGAAGTACGACGCCGAGGACGCATCGGGCTCGATGTCCCAGGCGCGCCGCGGTAGACGCCGGACTCGACGCGGTAGGCACGATCGCCGAGCGGTTCGACCATGGCCCCGAAGGCCTTCATGACGTCGACGGTCATGTCGAGGTAGGGCCGCGAGACGATCGAGCCGGTGAGGGCCAGATCGAGCCCGACCGAGAAGTACGGCGCCGCCATGAGCAGGCCCGAGACGAACTGGCTCGACACGCTGGCGTCCACCGACAGCTCGCTGGGCCAGAGCCGCCACCCGCGGATCCGTATCGGGAGGTGGCCCGCCTCGCCCTCCTCGGCGACCTCGACGCCCGCCTCGCGCATCAGCTCGATGATCGGAGCCATCGACCGCCGGCGCAACGAGTCCGCGCCGTCGAGCCGGCAATGGCCGGGACCGAGGGCCAGGACGGGAGCGAGGAAACGGGCCGTGGTCCCCGACTGGCGCGCGTCGATGTCGATGTCGGTCGTCGCACCCGTCACGCCCCCCGAGGGGTCGGCCAGGCGATGGCCGACCCCCTGGACCTCGACGGTCTGCGCCGCGGCGTCGGCGTCGATCCCCACGCCGAGCTGCGACAACGCGCTCGATCATGGCCTCGGTGTCGTCAGCGAAGAGCGCCCCCGACAGCGCGCTCGGACCCTCGGCCAACGCCGCGCAGATCAGCGCCCGGTTGGTCAGGCTCTTCGAGCCCGGCACGGTGACGATGGCGTCGATCGGGCCGCCCAGGCGCTCGACCGGGTACGGATCCGTCCGCGGCGACGGGCTCATTCGATCGATCGCAGCGAGGGTCGGTAGCCCTGTGCCATCAGCCCGCCGCCGCAGCCGTTCACCCCGATCGGCGTCGACGACCAGGATGAGCACGCCCTCGGGGCCCTCCATCGAATGGGCGACCTCGAAGTCGACGATGCTGACGTCGAGATCGGTGGCCAGGGTGAAGATCGGCGCCAGCACGCCTTCGCGGTCGGGGATGGTCAGGCGGAGCTCGACCAGGTCCTCGGGTCGGGCCACGCGCGCCGGCAGGTTGACCCTCGCCCGCCGCGCCTGACCCAGCACGTCGAGCAGCCGATCGCGATCGCCTTCAGCCACGATCGTGCGCACCTCGCCCAGCCCCGCGATCAGCTCGTCCAACTCGATCACGATGGCGTCGCGGTTCTCGGCGCAGATGTCGGGCCAGATGCCCGGATGGCCGGCCGCGATGCGCGTCATGTCGCGAAAGCCGCCCGCGGCCAGCCGCAGCACGGCGCGGTGCTCCTCGGAGCGCTCGGCCGCCAGGCGCATCATCGTCGCCGCCGTGAGGTGGGGCACGTGCGAGACCATGGCCACCAGAGCGTCGTGGCGATCAGGGGGGATGGCCACCACCGACGCACCGAGACCGGTGACGATCGTGCGGATGGCGGCGAAGGCATCGTCGTCGGTGCCGGCGACGGGCGTGAGCACCCAGGTCGCCCCTTCGAACAGATCGGGTCGCGATCCGTCGACGCCCTCGAGCTCGGACCCGGCCATGGGGTGGCCGCCCACGTAGCGGGGATCGTCCATCAGGTCGAGCATGGGCGTCTTGACGCTCCCCACGTCGGTGACCAGCCCGTCGGTCGATGCCGAGCGCGGCCCGCACCTCCGTCGCCACCACCCCCACGGGCGTGGCCACGAAGGTCACCTCGGCATCGGGATCGAGTCCGACGACGTCGAGGGCCCCGAGCTCGAGGGCGCGGGCGGCCATGGCCTCGGAGTGGTCGCGTCCGGTGACGTGCCAGCCCTGGGCCCGCAGGGCCAGGCCGATCGATCCGCCGATCAATCCGGTGCCGACGATCTGGGCGCGCCGGATCTCGCTCATGGGATCGGCGATCCGCTCAGCTGGGGAGGTCGTCGCGCAGGTCGGTGGCACCCTCGAGGTAGATGTGGTGCAGCTCGTCGCGCTCACGCTCGGTCGTCATGTGCATGAGGATACGGATGCACGACGGCCGGGCCCCCTCGATATCGAGCTCACGCGCGCACATGAGCGGCACGTCGCCCAGTCCGTACTCCCGTGCGGCCAGCGCCGGGAACATCGAGTGGATGTCGTCGGTCGCGGTGAAGATGACGCTGATCAGGTCGTCGTGGTGGATGCCGTTGGCCTCGAGCATCTGCTTGACCAGCGCGACGGTGCGGTCGCGGACCTGCTCGCGGGTGTCCTCGTCGACGGTGGTGGCACCGCGCAGGGCACGCACAGCTGTGGGCATGGGCGGGATGCTAGACGCGGGGCTACTGGTGGGTGGCGGCCCGCTCGAGGGATCGGACCTCGTCAGTGGTGAGCTCGCGCCACGTGCCGGGCTTGAGCTTGCGGTCGGTCAGAGGACCGATCCGGCTGCGCACCAGGCGCTGGACGGGGAAGCCCACGGTGTCGCACATGCGGCGCACCTGGCGATTGCGACCCTCGTGGATGACGATGCGGATGAGGCCGTCGGTGACCACCCCGACCTGAGCGGGCGCGGTCAGGCCGTCGTCGAGCTCGACGCCCTCGCGCAGCTGGCGCAGAGCGGCGCGCGTCGGCCGACCCTCGACATGGACCAGGTACTCCTTGTCCACGCCGTAGGACGGATGGGTCAGGCGATGGGTCAGCTCGCCGTCGTTGGTCAGCACGAGGAGCCCCTCGGTATCGAGATCGAGGCGCCCGACCGGGAAGACGCGGGGCTCGGCCGGGACCAGGTCGAGGACCGTCGGTCGGCCCTGCGGGTCATCGGCCGTGGTGACCACCCCGGCGGGCTTGTTGAGCAGGTAGTGGACCAGCCCCGGGCGCACGCCGATGGCGGCTCCGTCGACCTCGATCAGATCGTCGTCGACGCTGACCCGTCGGCCCAGCTCGGCCACCTGGCCGTTGACCGTGACCCGGCCGTCGTCGATGAGGACCTCACAGGCCCGGCGGCTCCCGATGCCGGCGCGGGCCAGCACCTTCTGCAGGCGTTCGCCGTCGTACTCCTCGGCCACGGTGGATCAGTCCAGGTCGTCGTCGAGTCCCAGCGGCGCGACCGTCGGGACCACGTCGCCGCCCTGACCGAGGTGACCGACGTGACCGAGATCGCCGCCGAGATCGTCGCCGGCGTCGTGTCTGGCGTCGGCGGCGTCACCTTCGGTGTCGTCGGCGGGGCGAGCGTCGCGCGCCGGGGACGAGGCCAGATCGACGAGCAAGCCGTGCTCGAGGGCCTCGACCACCTCGGCGCCGGGCACGAACTCGGCGATCGAGGGCAGGTCCTCGAGACCGGCCAGGCCCATCCGCTCGAGGAACTGCTCGGTCGTACCGAACAGCACCGCCTGGCCCGGACCGGGATCGCGCCCGACCTCGCCGATGTAGCCCCGCTGTTCGAGCGTGCGGACGACGCCGTCGACGTTGACGCCGCGGATGGACGCGATCTGCGCCCTCGAGATCGGCTGCTTGTAGGCGATGATGGCCATCGTCTCGAGGGCGGCCGACGACAGGCGGGCGTTCTGGCCCTCGAGCACGAACCGCTCGACGTAGCCGGTGAGATCGGGGTGGCTCTGGAAGCGGTAGCCGCCGGCCACCTTGACCAGGACGAAGCCGCGATCCTCGTTCTCATAGGACGTCGCCAGCTCGGCGAGCAAGGCCTCCATGGCCGCCGGTGCCATCTCGGTCACCTGGGCCAACAGATGGGGATCGACCGGGCGGTCGGCCACCATCAAGATGGCTTCGACGGCCCGACGGGCTTCGTCCGACATCAGCCCTCGTAGGCGTCGACGGCGGCCAGGTCGACGGCGTCGAGCTCGGCGCCGGCGCGGGCCCGACCGATGGCGCCGAACACGTCGTCATCCTCACCGTCGGCGCCGTCGGCACCGATCCAGCTGATCTCGATCTCGCCGAAGGACCTGGCCTGGTCGATGTCGATGATCCCCTGCTTGAACAGCTCGAGCACGGCCAGGAAGCGCACGACGATCTCGAGGCGTTCGACGAGTTGCTCGGTGAGGGCGCGGAAGGTGATGCGACCGACCCGTGGCAGCTCGTCGAGCAGCTCGGCGCACCGCGTCGATGACGCTGGCCCGACTGGCGTGGATGTGGGCGATCTCGACCATCGGCACGGGCCGGGGCGCCAGTGCCCGGCGCATGGCGGCGGCCAGGTCGGTCGCCGTGACGCCTTCGAGCAGATCCGGGGTGAGGCTCAAGAAGCGATCCTCGAGCCCGGCCGTGCGGGGATAGGAACGGGCCGCCTCGACCGACAGCCGCTGCAGCACGAGCGACGCGTCCTTGTAGGTCTTGCACTCCAGCAGCCGGGCCAGGAGCAGATCGCGCTCTTCCCACAGCGCCAGCTCGTCGTCGAGGTCGAGCTCGGAGTCGTCGGGTAGCAGGCGCCGGGCCTTGAGCTCGACCAGGGTGGCGGCGATGAGCAGGAACTCGGTGGCGACCTCGAGGTCGAGCCCTTCCATCTGCTCGAGCTCGACGAGGTAGGCGTCGACGATGGCCGACAGCGACACCTCGTAGAGGTCGACCTGCTGGCGCAGGATGAGATGCAACAGCAGGTCGAACGGACCCTCGTACACCGGGGTCTGGACCGCGTAGGGCATCCCGACACGATAGAGGGCTCCCCCACCCCCTCCGCGCATGCGCCGGGCGATGTCTGAGCCCGGCTACGGTCGCCCGCGTGTCCCGACCCCCTCGGCGGCGCCTCCGGCGTCGTGGATCCCTGGTCAGCGGGGTCGCGGTGCGAACGAGTCGGGCTGGTCTGGTGGGCCTGGCCGGCCTCCTGGTGCTGGTCGCTGGTTGTGGTAGCTCCAAGCCGACCGTCGCGCCCGCCGCCGCCGCCCAGACCTTCGCCTCGGTCTACCGGCTCTCGGCGGCCGAGCAGCGCTGCCTCCAGCGAGCCTTCACGACCCACCGCGACGCAACGCGTCCCCTGGCCAGCAACTCGCCGGCCCGCGATTCCGATCTGGCCGCCCTCGGCCAGGTCGCGGCGTCGTGCATCGCGGTGTCCACGCTGGCCGACGCCGTGGTCGGCGGGGCCGACCAAGGCTCGACTCCCCTCACCGCCGCCCAGCAGGCCTGCGTCCGCCAGGCCGTGACCGCTCTCAGCGAGGACGATCGGGCCACGATGCTGGCCGGGCTGGCCGTACCGACTGCCCTCGGCGATCTGCAGACCGCCGAGTTGGGCAAGATCACCAACGGCGTCCTGGCCACGTGCCACATCTCAGTGGGTGACATCACCACGACCGACACGACCAGCTGAGGGCTAGGCTCGCCGCGCCCAGTCGGTGTGGGCCCAAGCTCGACCAGCGCGGAGGTTTGCGATGGTGCACTGGAGGTCGTTCGGGCGGACGAGGCTGGCGTCGAGTCCCATCCGGCGCGTCGTCGTCTCGGTGATGGTGGCCGGAGGACTCGGGCTGGCGGCCACCGCCTGCCTGCCCGGCCCCCACAACCTCGCCCTCGATGTGAACACCACCAAAGACGGCCACGATGCTCATCCCGGCGACGGCATCTGCGAGATGAAGGCCGGCCAGGGCAACTGCTCGCTTCGCGCCGCGGTCGAAGAGGCCAACGCCTCGGCGGTGAAGGTGCCGGTGATCACGGTGCCTCCCGGCCGTTACGTTCTCACCCTCGGCGAGCTGGCCAACCACCCGGCGGCGGGGCTGACGATCATCCAGGCGGCTGCGCCCGGCGCGCTGATCGACGCCAACGGGGCTCCCGTCGGGCTCGGTGTCACGGGCGGAGCAACCCTCGTGTTCGGTGTGGCGGTGACCGGCGCGACGGGCGGCGGCTACGCCGCGCAGTCGGGAGCCACGCTCGACGTGACCTCCGGGTCGTCCCACGACAACGGGGCCGGCCTCATCGTCGCCGCCGGCGCAACGGCCGGCACCAACCACGTGACCCTCTCGGACAACCAGGGCGCCGGCATCGTGAACGACGGCAACCTGCGAGCCACCTTCACGACCGTCACGGCCAACTCCGGGGGCGGCGTGCTGGGCTCGAGCCCGGTGTCGCTCGAAGCGTCGATCGTGGCCGACCAGGCCGGCGGCCCGGACTGTGCCACCCCCGCCGCCTCGACCGGCTTCAACCTCGACAGCGACTCCTCGTGCGGACTGTCGGCGAATGGCGACGTCTCGGCCCAGCCGGCGGAACTGAAGCCCCTGACCCACACGGCGCTGGCCGCTCATCCGCCGAGGAAGGGCTCACCGGCCATCAATGCCATTCCTACCGGCGTCGGGTTGTGCCAACCGGCGTCGACCTTGGTGGACCAGGCGGGCCACGCCATGCCCATCGGATCGGGTTGTGACCGCGGCGCCATCGAAGCCGACTTCACACCGCTGTCGTTGACCGTCAACTCGGCCGCCGACGCCTCCGATGCCCATCCTGGCGACGGGCGCTGCGCGACGACGGTCGGCACCTGCACCCTCCGTGCCGCCGTCGACGAGGCCAATGCCTACCCATCGAGCGGTGACACCGCCAGCATCGCCGCCGGCGTGAATCCCACCCTCACCATCCCGGGTCCCGTCGAGGATGCCAACGCCACTGGCGATCTCGACGTCGTCGACGGTCTGACCCTCCACGGCAACGGCGCCACCCTCGACGCCAACCAGCTCGATCGGGCATTTGACGACCTGGCCGGACCGCTCGCCATCGACGACCTCACCATCACCGGCGGCTTGTCGGACAGCGCCTCCCCGATCGACACCGGTGGTTCCCAGCGCAACCAAGGCGGGGCCATCTCCTCGGCCGGGGAGCTGACTCTGACCAGCGTCACGCTGACCGGCAACCAGGCCCGCGGCTTCGATCGCGGGACGGCACCGGGTGGTGCGATCTTCGCCACCGGTCCCCTGACCATCGTCGACTCGAGCATCTACGGCAACGAGTCCGACAACCGGGGGGCCGCCATCGAGGCCGACGGTCCCACCACGGTCATCCGGGACACGACGGTCACCGCCAACAACGCTCAGCTCGCGCTGGGATCGGACACCCTCGCGCCCGCCGGTACGGCGGCCATCTACGCCGCGGGCGGTTCGCTCACGATCTCGGGCTCGACCATCGCCGACAACTCCGGCACCGCCGAAGGGGCCGTCGGCGAGCCGGCCGTCAGCGGCGGGCTCTGGGTCGCCGCGGGCACCGCCGTCGTCACCAACACGACGCTGAGCGGCAACACCGTGTCGGACCCTGACTTCCCGGCACTGATCGACGAGGCGGTGGCGGGTGACGGATCGACGACGTTGATCGACGACACCATCGCCGGCACCCCGGGCGCCGACAGCTCGCGCCTGCTTCGCGGCGTCCTCACGATGCAGGGCTCCATCGTGTCGTCGCCCAGCGGCCCGGCATGCGTCTTCATCGAGGACGTCACGTCGGTGACCGTCCACTCCCTCGGCCACAACGCCGTGTCCGACGCGAGCTGTGCTCTGACCGGCCCTGGAGACCTGCAGTCCACCGACGCCCAGCTCGGGCCCTTGGCCCACAACGGGGGGCCCACGGCCACTCGATCACCCGGGCTCGGCTCACCGGTCATCGACGCCGTACCGATCGGCACGACGGAGCTCTGCGACAGGACCATCCCGACCGACCAGCGCGGCGTGGCTCGACCCCAGGGCGCCGCGTGCGACATCGGCGCCGTCGAGGTCGTCGCCCCGCCGTGAGGCCGGGTCCGGACGCGCCTCATCTCGTTGTCGTCGCGTCCTGACGCCCCGGTAGCATCGCCGGCCATGGCCCGCGTCTTCTCTGGCATCCAACCATCCGGATCGCTGCACCTCGGCAACCTGCTGGGCGCGATCCAGTACTGGGTGGCCCTGCAGCACGACGCCGACGCCCTCTACTGCGTGGTCGATCTGCACGCCCTGACGGTTCCGCAGGATCCGGCCGAGCTGCGGTCCGGCACCCTCGAGCTGACTCAGCTCCTCATCGCCGCCGGCATCGACCCCGACCTCTCGACGCTGTTCGCCCAGAGCCACGTGCACGAGCACGCCGAGCTGGCCTGGATCATGCAGTGCACGGCCGCCTTCGGCGAGCTGCGGCGGATGACCCAGTTCAAGGAGAAGTCCGAGAGCGCGGATTTCGTGTCGGCCGGTCTGTTCACCTACCCGGCGCTGATGGCGGCCGACATCCTGCTGTATGACACCGATCGGGTCCCGGTCGGCGACGACCAGCGCCAGCACCTCGAGCTGACGCGCGACCTGGCCGAACGCTTCAACAGCCGCTACGGGTCGACCTTCGTCGTCCCCGAGGCGTCGATCCCGCCGGTGGGGGCCCGCGTCATGGACCTGCAGCACCCCACCAACAAGATGTCCAAGTCGGCCGAGTCGCCCCAGGGCCTGATCCTGGTGCTCGAGGACCCGGCCTCGGTCGCCAAGAAGATCAAGCGGGCGGTCACCGACACCGACGACGAGGTCCGGTTCGATCCGGTGGCCAAGCCCGGCGTGTCCAACCTGCTGTCGATCCTCGGCGCGGCGACGGATCGCTCGCCCGAGGCCTGTGCCGAGGGCTACACCCGGTACGGGCCGCTCAAGGCGGACACGGCCGATGCCGTCGTCGCCCTGCTCGAACCGATCCAGAAGCGCTACGCCGATCTCGCCGCCGACCCGACCGTCACCGCCACGTTGCTCGACCGTGGGGCCGACAAGGCGCGGGCGCTGGCCGCCCCGACCCTCGCCCGCGCCAAGCAGGCACTGGGTCTGCTCTGAGCCACTACCCCGTCACCTGGCGACGGACGTCGAGCAGGTGGTGGCGGGACTCGTGGACCGTGTGGACCGCCACCCAGGCGAGCGAGCGCTCGGCCGGCCTCGGGTAGTTGTAGACCACCAGGCGGTCGAGGTCGGCCGGGTCGAGGCGATCCAACACGTTGGCGAACAGGGCGGCCGCGTCGCTCAGCTGGCGGGCGACATCGTCGGGATCCTGATCGGCATAGCCGTCGTGGGCGACGCGCTCGTCGCGACCCATCGGCGCGAACGACGGGCTGTCGGTCCGCCGAGCCTCGAGCACGCGCTCGCGCTGGACCAACAGCACATCGCGCAGGTGGCAGGTGTATTCGAGCGGCGACCACGTCGCCGGCTCGCGGCGCGCACCTACGTCGCCATCGCCGTCGGCGAGCAGCACGAGGAGCTCGGCCACGTTGGCCGTGATCTCGGCACCGGCCATGGGCGCGTCATCCAGGTCGTACTCGAACCCACATTCCTGGCAGCGGTCGAACCCCACGACGAGGACGCTAGATCGGATCCAAGCCATCCGATCGCCGATTCGAGTGTACGTGTACACCATCTGGTGTAGTGATGTGTACGCTGGCCCGGTGAGCCGCACGAACATCGACATCCCTGACGACCTCCTCGAGCAGGCCATGCGGATGTACCAGCTCGAGACCAAACGGGAAGCCGTCGTTCTGGCGCTGAAGACGCTGGTCGGAGGCGATCCGATGACGCGAGACGAGCTGTTGGCGATGCGAGGGTCGGGATTCGACATCGATCTCGACGTTCTGCGGCCGGGTTGGGCACCTCCGGACCTGTGACGCTCGTCGACACCTCGGCGTGGATCTCGTTCACGCGAGCGGACGGATCGGACGCCGATCGGAGTCTGACCTCGCTCATCGAACGCGAGGAGGAGCTCTTCACCACCGACATCGTCGCCCTCGAACTGCTGGCCGGAGCCCGAGACGCCCGGCATCTGGCCCAGCTGCGCCAGATGCTCGGCTCGGCTACCTCGCTCGGTCTCGCCCCCGGCATCGACGCCGAGCAGGCAGCCGACATCTACCGAAGGTGCCGCCGTGGGGGCGAGACGCCGCGCCAGCTCACCGATTGCCTCATCGCCGCGGTAGCCATCCGCAACGATCTGCCTGTGCTCCACAACGATCGCGACTTCGAGACCATCGCTCGCCACACCGAGCTCCGGACCCTCACTGGTTGATCGACGACGGCGACGCCACGTCGATCCGCCGGCACCCGGCTGCTCAGTCGTCGTCCGCGGCGGACAGCGCCGAGGCGATGGCCGGATCGATCGTCCACTCGTCGGCCGGCAGATGGTGTTGGCGCGCCCACGCCTCGGTCAGCGGATCGCTGCCGGCCATGCCGAGCAGATCGCCGCCGAGCTTGGGGTGCTGGAGGTACAGGCCCACCCGGCGCGTGAAGCCGCGGGTGCGCGTCCAGTTCTTGATGGTCTCGGGATCGCGACCGACCGCCGCCCCCGACAGGGTCGCGATCACGCGCCCGTAGGTCCCGAGCCCGGACTGGGTCTTGCCGACATCGTGAAGCAAGGCCGCGGCCAGCACCGGCGGGGTGGCTTCATGGCCGAGCGTCCGCTCGACGCGGCGGGCCACGACGACCGAGTGCCGCCGATCGGGACCGGGCATCTCGCGCCACAGCTCCAGCTCGAGCGGCGTCAACTGCTCGGTGACCCAGGCGACCTCGCTCCGGGGCGGGCCCCCGGGCCGGAGCGACCCGAAGAACCGCTTGGTCAGATGGCCGACGTGCGCCACGGCTCAGCCGGCATGGGCGATGCAGAAGCGAGTGGCCGGCATGGCCTCGAGCCGGGCGTCACCGATCGACTCGCCGCACACCTCGCACAAGCCGTAGCTGCCGCTGTCGAGCTTGTCGAGGGCCTTCTGGACGTCGTCGAGCTGCTCACGCAGCTTGTTGGCCAACACCATGCTCTCGCCCTGCTCGGCCGCCACCTGACCGCTGTCGGCGAAGTTCTCGTCGTGGTTCTCGGCCGGATCACCGACGTGCAGATCGTCGAGCTGGGTCGCCAGCTGATCCTGCTCGGAGCGCAGCTCGACCCTGAGCGCGGCCACCTCGGTCGCGTCGATGGCCTCCACAGGCCCGCTTGGCTCGGGCCCCAGCCCAGTGTCCTTGCTCACGGCGCCAGGGTAGCCAATCGTCGGCCTGCTGGTGCCTCCTAGGGCCGTCCGGCGGCCCAGCGGTGGAGGGCCCTAGGCGCCCGGATCGTGGAACAGCTCGAGTTGGATGTTGTCGGGATCGCGGAACACGAGCACCGCCGCCCCCGGGATCGAGTTGGCGGCGGCGATCGGCGAGTGGACGACACCGAGCTCGGTCAGCCGAGCGGCCCAGGCGTCGAGCTCGTCGCGGCCGGTCACCGAGAAGGCCAGATGATCGAGGCCGACACGCGTCTCGTCGAAGGGGCTGTGGTCGCCCGAACGATGCTCGGTGAGCCCGACGCGCACCCCGAGACCGTCGTGGCCGAGGAACACCTTGCGACGCGTCCCGTCCGGGGACTCGTACTGGTCCACCCGGCGGAACCCGAGGACGTCCTCGTACCAGATGGCGCTGGCCTCGACGTCACGGACGGTGAGGCCGAAGTGGTGCAGCGGGCCGATCACGTGGGGTCCCCAGGTGGTCCGGAGGCCCGCGGGTGGGCCGACCGGTACACCGACCAGATCCGCTCGGTCGAGACCAGCGTGTACACCTGCGTGGTGCTGAGCGAGGCGTGACCGAGCAGCTCCTGGACCACGCGGATGTCGGCCCCGTGGTCGAGCATGTGGGTTGCGCACGAGTGCCGGAGGACATGGGGGCTGAGATGGTCGCCGAGCCCGCAGCGATCGCCGTAGCGCCGCACGATCTGCCAGGCGCCCTGGCGCGAGAGCCGGCTGCCGCGGCGGTTGAGGAAGACGGCCTCGGCGTCGCCGCGTCGAGCCCACCGCTCGGGCACGAGCTCGTCGCGCCCGGGGACCGACAGGTATTCGCCCAGCGCTTCGTTGGCCAGGCGACCGAGGGGCACGATCCGCTCCTTCGAACCCTTGCCCATTGCCCGCAGCAACGAGCCGTCGAGATCGAGATCGGACAAGGACAGGCCCACCAGCTCGGAGATGCGCAGGCCGGTCCCGTAGAGGACCTCGAGGATCGCCCGGTCCCGCCGGGCCAGGGCATCGTCACCGGTCACGGCGTCGATGAGCGTCGTGACCTCGGTCTCGCTCAACGGCTTGGGCAGACCCTTGGGCACCTTCGGTTGTTCCAGCCCGGCCCCGGGATCGGCCGAGGCCATCCCCTCCTCGACGAGGAACCGGTGCAGCGACCGGACGACGACCAGTGCCCGCGCCACCGACGACGCCGCCTTGCCCGAGGCGCGCGAAGGCCGTCACGTAGTCGCCGAGATCGGCTTCGCCGACGGCGTCGAGCGCGAGGTGACGCTGGGCCAGCCAGGCGCTGTAGGCGGTGAGGTCGCGGCGGTAGGCGGCGACGGTGTTGGGGGCCCGGCCCCGCTCGGCCGACAGCCAGGTCAGGTACTCCTCGACCTCGATCGGGGTCCGAGGAGGGGGGTCAACGCCCAAGGCGACGCAGGGTGAGGGTCAGTCCGATGATCGACTTGGCGTCGGTCAGCTCGCCCGCCGCGATCAGGCCAGGGACGTCGTCGATCGAGATCTCCTCGATCGTCATGTGCTCTTCCTCGATCCCCTGGCGCGAGGTCGTGTCAGGTCCCACGTCGGTGGCCAGATAGATCATCACGCGCTCGTCGCACCATCCCGCGGTGTTGTCGACTGCGCACAGAAGCTCGAGTGAACCCGCCCGCCGGCCCACCTCCTCGGCCAGCTCGCGGGCGGCTGTCCGCTCAGGCGGTTCGCCGCTGACGTCACGGACCCCGGCGGGGATCTCGAGCAGCCACCGATCGAGCGGCGCCCGGTACTGGCGGACGAGCACGACCTGATCGTGGTCGACCAGCGGCACGACCGCCACGGCGCCAGGGTGGTGGACGAGGTCGCGTTCGAAGGTCTGCCCCTCAGGATCGCGAAACGTCCCGATGGCGACGCTGAACAACCCGCCTCGGTAGACCTCGCGCTCAGAGACGCGCGCGAACCCCGAAACGGGCTCGCTCACGAAGCGGCGGCGGTTTCGCGGTCGAGCTGGATGATGCGCGGGTTGCGGCCCTCGGCCCGCGCCAGAGATGCGGCGATGAGCTCGCGGAACAGCGGGGCGGGCCGGTTGGGCCGGCTCTTGAACTCGGGGTGGGCCTGGGTCCCGACCCAGAACGGATGCGAGGCCAGCTCGATGAACTCGACCAGTCGGCCGTCGGGCGAGGAACCCGAGCACACGAAGTCGGTCTCGTCGAAGCGGCTGCGGAACTTCGGGTTGAACTCGTAGCGGTGACGGTGACGCTCGGACACGACCTCTTCGCCATAGGTCAGGGCGACCTTCGAGCCGGGAACCAACTTGGCCACGTAGGCACCGAGGCGCATCGTGCCGCCCATGTCGGTGATGTCGCGCTGCGAATCCATGAGGTCGATGACCGGATAGGGGGTCTGGGCGTCGAACTCGCTCGAGTTGGCCCCCGCCATGCCCAACACGTTGCGGGCGAAGTCGACGGTCATCACGTGCATCCCCAGGCAGAGCCCGAGGCAGGGCACGTCGTTCTCGCGGGCGTAGCCGGCGGCGGCGATCTTGCCCTCGATCCCCCGCTCGCCGAAGCCGCCCGGGATGACGATGCCGTCGAGATCGCGGAGGCGCCCGTCGGCCAGCAGGCCCTCGACCTCCTCGGCCTGGATCAACTCGATCTCGACGGCGGCGCCGTGGTGGAAGCCCGCGTGCTTGAGCGACTCGATCACCGAGAGATAGGCATCGGGCAGGCTCACGTACTTGCCGATGATGCCGACCCGCACCGGATCGACGGCCGTCTCGATCCGGTCGATCATGATCTCCCACTCGGACAGGTCGATGTCGCGACCGTCGAGCTGGAGGATCTTGCACACCTCGATGTCGAGCCCCTCCTCGTGCAGCACGAGCGGGATCTCATAGAGGCTGCGAGCGTCAGCGGCGTTGACCACCGCGGCCACCGGCACGTCGCACAGGTTCGAGATCTTGCGCTTGAGATCGTTCGAGATGGGCGACTCGCTGCGACAGACGATGGCATCGGGCTGGATGCCTCGGCTGCGCAGCTCGGTGACCGAGTGCTGCGTCGGCTTGGTCTTCTGCTCGCCCGACGGGCCGATGAACGGTACGAGCGTCACGTGCACGTAGCACACGTTCTCGCGTCCGACGTCGAGGCGGAACTGCCGGATGGCCTCGAGGAACGGCAGGATCTCGATGTCGCCGACGGTGCCGCCCACTTCGGTGATGACGACGTCGACGTCGTCACCGTCGAGGCGGGTGATGCGCCGCTTGATCTCGTCGGTGATGTGGGGGATGACCTGGACGGTGCGGCCCAGGTAGTCGCCGCGGCGCTCCGCGGCGAGCACGGCCGAGTAGATCGAGCCGGTCGTGGCGTTCGAGTCCTTGGACAGGGCCTCGTCGATGAAGCGCTCGTAGTGGCCCAGGTCGAGATCGGTCTCGCCGCCGTCGTCGGTGACGTACACCTCGCCGTGCTCGAAGGGGTTCATCGTGCCGGGATCGAGGTTGATGTACGGGTCGAGCTTCTGCATCGTGACGCGCAGGCCACGGGACTTCAACAGGCGACCCAGGGACGACGCGGTGAGGCCCTTACCGAGGGAGCTCGCCACACCTCCGGTCACGAAGATGTGCTTCGACACTGCTCGCTTCCTCCTAGGCCGTCGGATATCTCGACGGACTCTCACCGTAGCGCGCCGGGCGCGAGGTGCGGTGCATCGACCTCGCGCCTGACACCGCGCTAGCGGCCGGCGCGTCGAGATCCCGCCAGCAGCTCGGACGCGTGACGACGGGCCGTGGCGCTGTCCGGTGAGCCCGACAGCATCCGGGCCACCTCGATCTCCCGGGCCTCGGCGTCGAGGACGAGCGCCTCGGTGTAGGTCGCGTCGTCCCCCTCGGTCTTGGTGATCCCGACCTGGACATCGGCCCACGCCGCCACCTGCGGAAGGTGGGTGACGACCAGCACCTGGTGATCCGTCGCCAACGACGCCAGCGCCCGGCCCACGGCAGTGGCCGCCGTCCCGCCGATCCCGGCGTCGACCTCGTCGAACACCAGCGTGGGCGGCGCCTCGGACAGCACGAGCCGCAGCGCCAACATCGAGCGGGCCAGCTCACCCCCCGACGCCACCCGGCTGAGCGGGAGCGGCGGGCTGCCGGCATTGGCCGCCAGCAGATAGGCCACCTCGTCACCCGGGTCGTCTCCCACGTCGACCTCGACCAGCGCCTTGGGCATGGCCAGCTCGACGAGGTGCGCCTGAGTGGCCGCCGCCAGGCGCGGCGCCGCCTCGCGCCGGGCCGCGCCGACGGCCCGTTCGGCCACCGCAACCTGGGCCAGCACCTCGACCCGGCGGGCATCGAGCTCGGCGGCCAGGCGATCGCGATCGGTCAGCGCCGCCAGGCGCGCCGCCGTCTCGCCGTGGAAGGCGATCACGTCGGCCAGGGTGTCGCCGTACTTGCGCCGCAGCTCGCTCAGCTGACGCCGGCGCTGCTGCACCTCGGCCAGCCGAGCCGGGTCGTCCTCGATCGACTCGCCCACGGTCCGCACCGTGCTGGCGACATCGCTGACATCGGCGGCCAGGCTGCGCAGGCGATCGACCAGTTCGGCGAACGGGGCGCGCCCATCGAGGGCGGCGAGCGCCACGGCCAGACCGCTCACGGCACCCTCGTCGGCATCGAGCGCCCCAAGCGCAATCTGCGCCGCCTCACGGTGAGCCAGGGCGTCGGCCAGTGTGGCCTCGACCACCTCGAGCTTCTCGTCTTCGTCCGGATCGCCGAGGCCGGCCTGGTCGATCTCGTCCACCTGGAAGCGCAAGAGGTCGACCTCGCGCGCTCGGGCCCGCTCGTCGCCGCCCAGCTCGGCCAGCTCGCGGTCGACGGCCTGCAGCTCCTTTCGAGCGCTCGACAGAGGCTCGAGGTCGATGCCACCGAAGCGATCCAATGCGTCGCGTTGCAGCGCCGGCGACAGCAGGGACTGGTGGTCGTGCTGGCCGTGCAGGTCGACCATGGCCCGCCCCAGCTCAGCGAGCGTCGACGCCGTGGCCAACCGTCCGTCGACGTAGGCCCGCGACCGCCCGGCCGCCGACACGACCCGGCGGACGACCACCTCGACATCGTCGAGCTCGAAGCGGCCCTCGACCACCGCTTCGGTCGCGCCGTGACGGACCATCGTGGCCTCGGCGCGCCCGCCCACCAGCAGCTCGATGGCCCCGACGATCAGGGTCTTGCCGGCTCCGGTCTCGCCCGTGACCGCGGTCATCCCCGGGCCGAGCACGAGCGCCAGCTCGGAGATCACCCCGAGATCGGTGACGGCCAGCTCGATCAGCATCGGCGGGTCGGGAGGGTGCCGGGGATCATCGATCGCGCAGCCGGAACTTGGCCTTCAGGATGCGGTGGAAGTCGCGAGGCGTGAAGATCACGAGGCGGGCGTGGTGGGCCGAGGCCGTGCACACGATGGCGTCTCCGGGCACCAGGTCGCCGGCCTCGCGTCCGTCGATGGCCAGGGCGGCCACGGCCGGTTCGCCGACGGTGAGGCGCAGATGCGTGGTCGGCTCGAGCACCAGCGACCGGTCGAACAGCATGTGGGGCGAGACCGGGGTCAGCAGCAGGGCATGGTGCGACGGAGCCACGATCGGACCGCGGGCCGACAGGTTGTAGGCGGTCGATCCCGTCGGCGTGGCGACGATGACCCCGTCAGCTGCATAGGGCGTGAACGGTTGATCGTCGATCGTCACCTCAACCCTGACCGTGTGGCCGGCAACGGTCTTGCCGATGACGGCGTCGTTGAGGGCCAGCAAGGGACCGGACGGGTCCGAGCCGGCCCGCTCGACGGTGACTTCGAGCAGCATCCGCTCCTCGATGATGAAGTCGCCGGCCAGGAAGCGGGTCAGGGCCTCGTGCAGGCCGCCGGGCTCGACCTCGGTGAGGTAGCCGAGACGGCCCAGGTTGACTCCGAGCACCGCCACGCCGTCGGCGGCGACGAGCTGCACGGCGCGGAGCATGCAGCCGTCCCCGCCGAGGCTGACGGCCACGTCGAGCCCTTTGGCAAACGTGTCCTCGCCGACTCCCAGGGCGTCGAGGCCCGCCAGCTCGGCGTCGACCAGCGGCAGGCGGACCTCGTGGCCGGCGGCGACCAACCAGTCGTGGAGCTGATGCGCCGCGGCACTGGCCTCGTCCCGGCCGTGGTGCACGACCAAGCCGACGGTCGCCATCTCAGATCCCACCGGGGACGCGGCCGGCGACCTCGCCCAGCGCGTCGTCGATCATCGCCGCGACATCATCGATGCGGGCCGGGTCGTCATCACCGAGGCCAGCCTGCCCGCGCCGGGCGTGCATGACGAACTCGACGTTGCCATCAGTACCGGTGATCGGCGACGCCATGATCCCCATGATGGTGGCTGAGCGCTCGACCATGGCGGACGCCACCCCGTCGAGCACCTCGGCCCAGACGGCCGGATCCCTCACGATCCCCCGTCCCTTCGACACCACTTGACGACCGGCCTCGAACTGGGGCTTCACCAGCACCACCATCTGACCATCGGGGCCGAGCACGGCCAGCAAGGCGTCCAGGACGAGCCGCAACGAGATGAACGACAGGTCCGCGGTGACCAGGTCGAC
Source organism: uncultured Microthrixaceae bacterium (assembly GCA_963734965.1). GTDB lineage: Bacteria > Actinomycetota > Acidimicrobiia > Acidimicrobiales > Acidimicrobilacustridaceae > UBA4742. Next base: position 1,993,727 of record CAVTJK010000003.1, read on the forward strand.
GGGGAGGCCGACCACGGCCGGATCGAGATCGCGCACGTTGGTGCGATCGACGACGCGCACTCGGCCGTCGCCGGCGACCCGTTCGTGGAGCTGGCCGTACCCGACGTCCACCGCCACCACCTCGGCCGCGCCGCGCTGCAGCAGGCAGTCGACGAACCCCCCAGTCGACGCGCCGGCATCGAGCACTCGCCAACCCGTCACGTCGAGGGCGAAGCGGTCGAGGGCGGCGTCGAGCTTGATCCCCGCTCGACTCACGAAGCGAGGACCGTCGGCCGCCACGACGATGGCGTCACCGGGGAGCACCAACCTGGCCGCCTTGGTGGCCGGCGCGCCCCCGACCATCACCCGGCCAGCCAGGATGTCGGCCTGGGCGTGGGTCCGCGAGGGAGCCAGACGGCGACGGACCAGTTCTTCGTCGAGCCGGCGTCGGGTGCTCACGGGCCTCGGTCGTCGTCACCCATGAGCCGAGCCTACGAGAGGAAGCTGGCCCTCACCAGGGTCGGTCGACGAGGGCGAGCAGGTCGGCGGCCACCTGGTCGGGGGCCGGGTCGACGGGTAGGTCCGCGGGCGTGGTGACCCCGCTGAGGACCAGGCCGAACCGATAGCCGAGGGCTCGGGCGAAGCGCCCGTCGGTGTCGGCGCGGTCGCCGACGGCCACGCCTGTCGGGCCGGCGATGCGGCGAACGAGGTCGACCATGGGCGGGTAGGGCTTGCCCGCGATCACCGGGTCGACGCCGCTGGCCGCGACCACGGCCGCCAACAGCGCGCCGGCGCCGGGGGTCAGGCCGTGCTCGCCGGGATAGGTCGTGTCGTCGTTGGTGGCGATCAGGCGGGCGCCGGCCCGAGCGGCCTGGGCGGCGACGGTGAGCCGGCGGTAGTCGAAGTTGAGGTGCAGGCCGACCACGACCGCGTCGAAGCCCCCGTGGTCGGCGTCGTCGGCTTCGTCGGCGTCGATGGCGACCACGCCTCGGCTGGTCAGGGCGTCGATCACACCGGGCCCGGCACAGGCCAGCACCCGTTCGCCCTCCTGCACGAGCGACGCTGCCGCCATCGGCGAGGTGATCAGGTCGTCACCCGCCTCGATGCCGTGGTCGGCCAGCTTGGTGGCCACGTCGGCTCGGGTCGGCAGGGCGTTGTTCGTGACGAACAGCACCCGTTCGCCGGCGGACCGGAGTCGGGCCACGGCCTCGGACGCGCCGGCGATCGACGCGTCGCCGCGCCAGATGACCCCGTCGAGATCGAGCACCCACACCACGGGCTCAGCCTGACACACCCCTCTGGTGGCACCCGACGGCGTCCGCCGCCCCCGCCTTGCCGCCGACAGCCGTGCCCACGCTGGCTTCTGGTGGCATCCGACGGCGTAGAACGCCCTTCATCGCCGCCAGAACCCGAGGGGTCGGGCCGGTTCCCCGCCCGGCTCGACCCGGGCCGCCGGTCTGATAGGACTGGAGGGTGCCCCCCTTCGCCCCCTTCCGCGGCGTGCGCTACGACCCCGCACGCGTCGACCTGGCCCGCGTCACCGCCCCGCCTTACGACGTGATCGACGAGGTCGGACGGGCGACATTGGCCGGCGAGCATCCGTGCAACGTGGTCACCATCGACCTCCCGGATCCCACACCCGAGGCCTACGAACAGGCCCGGCGCTGCCTCGAGACCTGGATGGCCGACGGCACCCTCCGCCGCGACGATCCGTCGCTGTACGTCTACCGCATGTCGTATTCGAGCCCGTCGGGGACGCGGCGTCACACGACCGGTGTGTTCGGCGCCCTCGAGCTGTCTCGGCCCGACGAGGGCCGGATCCTGCCCCACGAGCACACCACGCCCAAGGCCAAGTCGGATCGACTGAACCTCATCCGGGCCACTCGAGCCAACCTGTCGGCCGTGTGGGCGCTGTCGCCCGCGACCGGCCTGACCGATCTGCTGGTCTCGGATCCCGCCACCGCCCTCACCTGGTCGAACGACGGCGTCGACCACGCCCTCTGGACGATCGAGGATCCTGATCGGCTGGCGGCCATCACCGCCGCCATCGGGGCCGAGCCGGTGGTCATCGCCGACGGGCACCATCGCTACGAGACCAGCCTGACCTACCGCGACGAGCAGCGGGCCGACCCTCGTTCGCTCGCGCCCGGCGCCGAGTCGATCCTGGCCTACGTCGTCGAGCTGGTGAGCGACGAGCTCGACGTCCGGCCCATCCACCGAGTGATCACGGGTCTGCCCGACGGCTTCGACGTCGTCGCCGCCATGGACCCGTTCTTCTCGACGAGCGACGAGCCCAGGGGAATCGAGCTGGTGACCAAGGACGGGTCGCGCTGGTTGACCCCACGACCCGACAAGATGGCTGGGGTCCGAGATCTCGACTCGAGCCGTCTCGACCTGGCCCGAGAGGCCCTGCCCGTCCACGAGGTGACCTACCAACACGACGCCACCGAGGTGCGCGCCGCCGTGGCCAGCGGCCAGGCCCAGGCCGGGTTCCTGCTGCGCCCGGCGACGGTCGATCAGATCGTCGACATCGCCCACGGCGGCGAGCGCATGCCCCCCAAGACGACGTTCTTCTCGCCCAAGCCGCGCACGGGCGTGGTGTTCCGCCTGTTGGACGAATAGCCGACCTCGACGAACGCCGGCGGGCCGACCAGCGGCCCGTGGATCAGTCGACCGTCCAGGTGGCGCCCGAGTGCAGCAGCTCGACCAGGTCGCCCGGGCCGTTGCGGTCCTGGGCCACGGCCAGCTGGCGGCTGACCTCGGTGCCGTAGTCGGGTCGCTCGACGGCACGGAAGACGCCGATCGGCGTCGGCTCGGTCGGGCCGCTGGCCAGCTGGGAGAGCTGGAAGGCCAGGCCTTGGTTCGTCTCGTCGTGCACGAGCAGCGCGTCGGCGCCGACGTCGGCCACGTCGACGATGCGCAGCTTGCCGTCCGATCCCATGATCACGCCGTGCTCGAGGTCGGCTCCGAAGCGAATCGGCTCGCCGTGCTCGAGCGGGATGAGCATCTCGGCGCGGTTGTCCTTGGCGGTGACCGCCTCGAAGGCGCCGTCGTTGAAGACGTTGCAGTTCTGATAGATCTCGACGAAGGCGGCGCCCTGGTGGTCGTGGGCCCGGCGGAACGTCTCCATCATGTGCTTGCGGTCCATGTCGTGGGTGCGGGCCACGAAGGTGGCCTCGGCCCCGATGGCCACGCTGATGGGGTTGAAGGGCTGGTCGATCGAGCCGAACGGCGTCGACTTGGTGACCTTGCCGACCTCGCTGGTCGGCGAGTACTGGCCCTTGGTCAGCCCGTAGATCTGGTTGTTGAACATCAGGATCGTGAGGTTCACGTTGCGGCGCAGGGCGTGGATGAGGTGGTTGCCACCGATCGACAGCATGTCGCCGTCGCCGCCGACCACCCACACGTCCAGATCGGGACGAGCGATGGCCAGGCCGGTGGCGATGGCGGGAGCCCGCCCGTGGATGCTGTGCATGCCGTAGGTGTTCATGTAGTACGGGAAGCGCGCCGCGCACCCGATGCCCGACACGAACACGGTGTTCTCGCGGCTGACCCCGAGCTCGGGCATCAGGAACTGCACGGCGGTGAGGATCGAGTAGTCACCGCAGCCCGGACACCACCGGACCTCCTGGTCGCTCGACCAGTCCTTCTTCGATGGTGACGGGGATGGTGACGTCAGTCATCGAGGGCTCCAGGATCGCAGTGCTCGAGCTCGCCGGCGGTGAAGGGGACGCCCTTCACCTTGCTCACCGACTTGGCGTCCACCAGGAACTCGGCCCGCAGCATGCGGCTCAGCTGGCCGAGGTTCATCTCGGGGACGAGCACCTTCGGGTAGCGGGCCAGGATCTCGCCGAGGTTGGCCGGGAACGGGTTGAGGTGCGTGAGGTGGATCTGGGCGACCTTGCGCCCGCGGCTGCGCACCCGGTCGACGGCGCCGCTGATGGCGCCCCAGGTCGAGCCCCAGCCGACGACGAGCAGCTCGGCGTCGTCGACGTCGCCGCCGACCTCGATCGGCGGGATGTCGCGGGCGATGCCGGCGATCTTGGCGGCCCGCAGATCGACCATGCGGCCGTGGTTGGCTCGGGTCGTAGCTGATGTTGCCGCTGCCGTCTTCCTTCTCGATGCCCCCGATGCGGTGCATCAGTCCGGGCGTGCCCGGCAGCGCCAGCGGGCGGGCCAGCGTCTCGGGATCGCGCAGGTAGGGCCAGAACTCGGCCTCGCCGTCGTCGCCGTGGTGGTTGGGCTCGGTGGCGAAGCTCGATGTCGATCGGCGCGAGCGCGTCGACGTCGGGCAGCAGCCACGGCTCGGAGCCGTTGGCCAGGTAGCCGTCGGACAGCAGGATCACCGGCGTGCGGTAGGTCAGCGCGATGCGGGCCGCCTCGATGGCGACCTCGAAGCAGTCCGACGGGCTGTGCGGCGGCGATGATCGGCAGCGGCGACTCGCCGTGGTGGCCGTACATGGCCAGCAGCAGGTCGCTCTGCTCGGTCTTGGTGGGCAGACCGGTCGACGGTCCGCCCGCGCTGGATGTCGATGATCAGCAGCGGCAGCTCGAGGCTGATGGCCAGGCCGATCGTCTCGGACTTGAGGGCCACGACCGGGTCCGCTCGTGGTGGTCACGCCGAGGTGGCCGCCGTAGGACGCGCCCGAGGGCGGCGCCGATGCCGGCGATCTCGTCCTCGGCCTGCAGGGTGCGCACGCCGAAGTTCTTGTGCTTGGACAGCTCGTGGAGGATGTCCGACGCCGGCGTGATGGGGTACGAGCCCAGGAAGACGGGCAGCTGGGCCAGCTGACCGGCGGCGACCAGACCCCACGCCAGGGCGGTGTTGCCGGTGATGTTGGTGTAGACGCCCGGCTTCTGCGGGGCCGGCATGCACCTGGTAGGGGTGGTCGAACAGCTCGGCGGTCTCGCCGAAGGCGTGGCCGGCGCGGAAGGCGGCCAGGTTGGCGTCGCGCACCAGCGGCCGCTTGGCGAACTTCTCGGAGATCCAGTCGATGGTCGGCTGCTCGGGCCGCGTGTACATCCACGAGATCAGCCCCAGCGCGAACAGGTTCTTCGATCGGTCGGCGTCGCGGGGCTTGACCCCGAGCGGGGCGCACGCCTCCTTGGTCAGCGACGTCATCGGGACCTCGTAGACGTTGTAGCCCTTGAGGGTGCCGTCGGTGAGCGGGTTGGTGTCGTAGCCGGCCTTGGTCAGGTTGCGCTCGTCGAAGGTGTCGATGTTGATGATCACGGTGCCGCCCGGCTCGAGCTTGTCCAGCTCGGCGTGCAGGGCGGCCGGGTTCATGGCCACCAGGACGTTGGGCGCATCGCCCGGCGTCGTGATGTCGTGGTCGGAGATGTGGACCTGGAAGGCGGACACGCCGGCGAGGGTGCCGGCGGGGGCGCGGATCTCGGCCGGGAACTCGGGCAGGGTGGCCAGGTCGTTGCCGAACAGCGCGCTGGCGCTGGTGAAACGATCACCGGTGAGCTGCATGCCGTCACCCGAGTCGCCGGCGAATCGGATGATCACCCGGTCGAGCTCTCGCGGTGTCGTGCGCTCGGCGGTATCGGCCACGTGGACCCCCTTGTCCCTGGCTGTTTTCGTAGACCTCGGTCAATCTATCGGCCCCAAGGTGGCCCACATGACACCCTCGGTGACGAAAGGACGTCAATCTGATCAGGCGATGTCGATCGTCTGGTCGAGATAGACGTCCTGGATGGCGTTGAGCAGCTCGACGCCCTCCGGCGTCGGCCGCTGGAAGGCCTTGCGCCCGCTGATCAGCCCGGTGCCGCCGGCCCGCTTGTTGATCACCGCGGTGCGCACCGCCTCGGCCAGGTCGCTGGCTCCCGACGACGCGCCGCCCGAGTTGATGAGCCCGATCTTGCCCATGTAGCAGTTGGCCACCTGCCAGCGGGTGAGGTCGATCGGGTGATCGGTGGTGAGCTCGCTGTAGACCAGCTTGCTCGTCTTGCCGTAGTTCGACAGGACGTTGAAGCCGCCGTTGTTCTCGGGCAGCTTCTGCTTGATGATGTCGGCCTCGATCGTGACGCCGAGGTGGTTGGCCTGGCCGGTGAGGTCGGCGGCGACGTGGTAGTCGACCCCGTCGACCTTGAACGCGTTGTTGCGCAGGTAGCACCACAGCACGGTGAACATGCCCGAGCTGGTGGGCCTGCTGGAAGGCCTCGCTGACCTCGATGATCTGGCGGTGCGACTCGGGCGAACCGAAGTAGATGGTGGCGCCGACGCCGGCCGCCCCGAGGTCGTAGGCCTGCTCGACCGAGCCGAACATGATCTGGTCGAACTCGTTCGGGTAGGTCAGCAGCTCGTTGTGGTTGAGCTTGACGATGAACGGGATCTGGTGGGCGAACCGGCGCGAGCACATGCCGAGCACACCGAAGGTCGTGGCCACCGCGTTGCAGCCGCCCTCGATGGCCAGCTCGACGATGTTCTGCGGATCGAAGTACTTGGGGTTGGGCGCGAACGAGGCCGCGGCCGAGTGCTCGATGCCCTGGTCGACGGGCAGGATCGACACGTAGCCCGTGCCGCCGAGACGACCGTGGCCGAACAGGGCCTGCAGGTTGCGCAGCACCTGGGGCGACCGGTCGGTGTCCTTGTAGACCCGGTCGACGATGTCGGGGCCGGGCAACGTCAGGTCCTCGCGGGCGATGCCCTTGGACACGTGGGTGAGCAGGCTGTCGGCCTCGTCGCCGAGCAGACCTTGGATGTCGGTCATGCCACTCCTCAGCTCGTGACTGCAGGCACGGATCGCGCCCGGGCGCCCATGGAGCAAGGCGTCCATCGGCACCGCCCAGCGTAGGCGAGCGGGCGGGCCAGGATCGAACTCGGCGCGGCGGTGGGGCCGTCATGATCGGGTCTGGTCGTCACCGGACCCGGCGGCGGCCATGCGGTCGAGGGCCAGGGCGAGCAGGCTGGCGGTCCGGGCCTCGTGGCGGGCGGGGACGACCCGCTCGGCCACCACCTCGGTCCGCGATTGGGTCGTCCCGGTGGCCCGGAAGAACCTTCGTTTGGTGCGGCCGACGCACGGTGATGCGGTCGCCCGCCCCGAAGGGCAGTCGGTCGGGCGGGTCGAACCAGGCCACGGGGACCGATTCGACCGGCCCATCGAGTGGACGGGTCGACACTTCGAGGGCCAACACCGTGGTGCCCGACGGCAGCACGCGCCGCTCGGGCTCTCGGCTCAGGTGACCGATCAGCAGCGTGATCGAGTGATCAGCCGGCTGGTCGTCGAGGACAGGGCTTGATCGGGGCACGGCGTTCCTCCCAGGGATGACAACCTCGGGGGAAGGACGCGACGGCCACGATACCCGTGGGGTACGACAGGTTCTAGGCCAGGGCCCGGACGCGCTGGGGGACGTCGGCGAAGTCGGGAGCGACGCCGGCCAGGCGGCCGAACAGCTCGCGGGCCCGGGCCACGTCGCCGGCCCGCTCGTAGAGGTCGGCCAGGGCGTAGCCACGGCGCAGATGGTGCTCGAGGGGACGCTCGGCAGCTTCCAGCCCTGCTCGAGCAGCCGGATGGCGCCGGGAAGGTCGCCGCGGTCGGCCATCATCCCGGCCATCACGATGCGCCCCTCGACCACCAGCTCGGCGCTGGGCGAGGCCTGGCGGAGCTCGTCCCACAGCTCGTCGACCCTGCGCGTCCTCGCCCAGGGCCCGGTAGCAGTCGGCCAGCACCGGGTGCTGCTCGGTCGAGCCGGTGAGCAGCGCGGAAGGCCTCGAGCTGCTTGACCGCCGGCCGCCACTTGCCCTGGCGGTAGAGGGTCAGGCCGTAGAGCTCGCGCGGCCGCGGCCACGCCGGGCGCCTCGTCGACCGAGCTTGCGCAGGATGCGGGCCGCGTCGGTGTAGCGCTCGGCCGGCGAACGCCCGCGAGGCGTCGGCCAGGCGCTGCTCGAGTCGGGGCGCCCGGGTCGCACCGACCGCACGGGCCAGCTCCGCCGGATCTCGTCCTCGAGCTTGGCGATCGGCGGAGCCATCGGGGCTCACCCCTCGGGCGCGGCGCCGGCCTCGATCGACCGCCGAGCTGGCCTCGTCCCGCACCTCGTCGACCCGGACCCACTCCTCGATCTGTCGGGGATCGGAGGTCCCGGCCTCGTCGGCCCGGGCCCGGTCCATGGCCTGGCGCCAGGTGGCCGAGGCGCCCGAGCCGCCCTCGTCGATGCGCCCGGCCGCCTTGCGGGCCAGGCCTCCCCACTTGGGGTCGCCGACCATCGGCCACTCGCCCTCGCGGCCCGGCCGACGAGGTGTCGGAGCCGACGCGACGATCGGCGAGGCGACCGCGACGGTGACCGCCGAGATGACCGGCGGGGCGAACGGCGCCCCGACGGGCGCGACCCGTCGTCGCGCTCGGTGCGCCGCGGAGGTGGACCGGCTGGAGGGGCGGCTGGGGGCCCGACCTGAGGCGCGGCGGGCGGAGGATCCGACCCCGGGACGAGGAACCACGCCCGCGAGGACCCGCCGGGGCGTGAGGACGAACCGGCCCGCGGTGCCCCCCGGCCCGACGACGAGCGCCGGGCGCCACCGCGGCTCGACGACGACCGACCCGGCGATGTTCGGCCCGAGCGGCGCGACGGAGGACGGGGCGAGCGCTCGGGCATGGCCGCAGCGTACCGCCGCAAAGGAGGGGGGCCGAAACGACCCCAAAACGTCGAACGAGGCCCCGAAGGGCCTCGTTCATCAGGAGAAATCCGGCGGCGACCTACTCTCCCAGGGAGTCTCCTCCCAAGTACCATCGGCGCTGGTGGGCTTAACTTCCGTGTTCGGGATGGGAACGGGTGTGACCCCACCGCTATGGCCACCGAAATCTGTTGTCAAGGACGAGCGCGATCGGCCGAAACCGGGCGCTCGAGTCCCTGAGAGAACTCCATAGCGAGCACGAACATCATTGTCGATCCAAGCCCTCGGCCGATTAGTACCGGTCGGCTGAACACGTCACCGTGCTTACACCTCCGGCCTATCAACGTGGTGATCTGGCCACGGGCCTTACCTGGTTATCCAGTGGGAGATCTCATCTCGGAACGAGCTTCGCACTTAGATGCTTTCAGCGCTTATCTCTTCCGCAGGTGGCTAACCAGCCGTGCCCTTGGCAGGACAACTGGCACACCAGAGCTGCGTCCGTCCCGGTCCTCTCGTACTAGGGACAGCCTTCCTCAAATCTCCTACGGCTGCAGAGGATAGGGACCGAACTGTCTCACGACGTTCTAAACCCAGCTCGCGTACCGCTTTAATGGGCGAACAGCCCAACCCTTGGGACCTGCTTCAGCCCCAGGATGCGATGAGCCGACATCGAGGTGCCAAACCTTCCCGTCGATATGGACTCTTGGGGAAGATGAGCCTGTTATCCCCGGGGTACCTTTTATCCGTTGAGCGACGGCGCTTCCACACGCAACCGCCGGATCACTATGCCCTGCTTTCGCACCTGCTTGACTTGTAGGTCTCGCAGTCAAGCTCCCTTGTGCCATTGCACTCGACGGCTGATTGCCAACCAGCCTGAGGGAACCTTTGGGCGCCTCCGTTACTCTTTAGGAGGCGACCGCCCCAGTCAAACTACCCGCCTGACGCTGTTCCCGATCCGGATAACGGACCTAGGTTAGAGTTCCAGTATGAGCAGGGTGGTATTTCAAGGTTGGCTCCACACTGGCTAGCGCCAATGCTTCCTAGCCTCCCACCTATCCTACACAACACATACCAAAACCCAACATCAAGTTGTAGTAAAGGTCCACGGGGTCTTTCCGTCCTTCTGCAGCTAACGAGCATCTTTACTCGTACTTCAATTTCGCCGGGTCTGTGGTTGAGACAGTAGGAAAGTCGTTACGCCATTCGTGCAGGTCGGAACTTACCCGACAAGGAATTTCGCTACCTTAGGACCGTTATAGTTACGGCCGCCGTTTACCGGGGCTTAGGTTCAGAGCTTCGCCCACAAGTGGGCTGACCCTTCCCCGTAACCTTCCGGCACCGGGCAGGCGTCACAGCGTATACATCGTCTTACGACTTCGCACGCTGCTGTGTTTTTAGTAAACAGTCGCTTTCCCCTGGTCTGTGCCACCTCTTCAGGCTTCCGACGCGAAGTCGTTCACCCTACATGAGGTCCTCCTTCTCCCGAAGTTACGGAGGTATTTTGCCGAGTTCCTTAACCACAGTTCTCCCGATCGCCTTGGTATTCTCTACCTGCCCACCTGAGTTGGTTTGGGGTACGGGCACCGTGTCAGCTCGCTAGAGGCTTTTCTAGGCAGCATGGGATTGAGTGACTTCGCCTGTATCGGCTCGGCATCGCGTCTCAGGATGTATGAGGGCCGGATTTGCCTGGACCTCTCCCTACACGCTTACCCCAGGACAACCATCGCCTGGGTTCACCTACCCTCCTGCGTCCCCTCATTGCTGGCCTCGCCACCGTGGGTCGGTTCGCTCTACCCGAAGGCAGACAGCCCCTTAGCAACAGTGGTCTCGGCATGGGCGCGGACACGGTGGTACCGGAATATCAACCGGTTGTGCATCGACTACGCCTTTCGGCCTCGCCTTAGCTCCCGACTCACCCTGGGAGGATTAGCCTTCCCCAGGAACCCTTGGGCTTTCGGCGGAGGGGTTTCTCACCCCTCTCTCGCTACTCATGCCAACATTCTCACTCGACCCCGCTCCACGACGGTTCACACCACCGCTTCGCTGCAGGATCGACGCTCCGCTACCACCCATCCGAAGATGGATCCGCGGCTTCGGCTCTGGACTTGAGCCCCGTTACATTGTCCGCGCAAGATCACTCGACCAGTGAGCTGTTACGCACTCTTTCAAGGGTGGCTGCTTCTAAGCCAACCTCCTGGCTGTCTGGGCAATCTCACATCGTTTTCCACTTAGTCCAGAATTAGGGGCCTTAGCCGGCGGTCTGGGCTGTTTCCCTTTCGACCATGAAGCTCATCCCCCATGGTCTCACTGCCGCGCTCTGGAGCAGTAGTATTCGGAGTTTGGTTGGGGTCGGTAAGCTTGTAGGCCCCCTAACCCATCCAGTGCTCTACCCCTACTGCTGAACACGCGACGCTGCACCTAAATGCATTTCGCGGAGAACCAGCTATCACCGAGTTTGCTTGGCCTTTCACCCCTATCCACAGGTCATCCCCCCAGTTTTCAACCTAGGTGGGTTCGGTCCTCCACGGGGTCTTACCCCCGCTTCAACCTGCCCATGGATAGATCACTCGGCTTCGGGTCTACAGCATGCGACTGAACGCCCTATTCAGACTCGCTTTCGCTCCGGCTTCCCCTCACGGGTTAACCTCGCCACACACCGTAACTCGTTGGCTCATTCTTC
>CAVTJK010000003.1:2010000-2114208 GCA_963734965.1 uncultured Microthrixaceae bacterium
GCATGCACTCCTGCGTGGCTCCCGAAGACCTGTCCTGACACCGGACGACCGCCCCTCCCGCGGCGAAAATGGCGGCGCGGGCGCCGCGCCTGGCTCCTAGTGTCCCGGCCATGGGTGCCGAGGTCCGCACGATCACCAACGACGAGACCCACGCGTGGTTCGAGGCCATGTGGTCCGGCTTCTTGAACGCCCCACCGGCTCACGGCCCCGACGCCGCCAGGCTCGCCGAGACCGCCGACCTGGACCACACCTGGGCCGCCGTCGACGACGGCCGGATCGTCGGGACGCTACGCAGCTTCGCCACTCCCGTCGCCGTGCCGGGTGGCCTCGACATCGCGGCGACGGGACTGACCAACGTGACGGTGTCCGGGACGCCACCGGCGTCAGGGTCTGCTCACCGAGATGATCACGTCGGACCTGGCCTCGTGCGCCAGCCGGGGCGACGCGGTCAGCGTGCTGATCGCGGCCGAGTATCCGATCTACGGCCGCTACGGGTACGGACCGGCGGCCGAGAGCGTCGAGCTGACCCTCGACGCCACCGTCACCTTCACCACCGACCGGATCGGATCAGTCGAGCTCGTCGACCGGGACGCCTTCCGGCCGGCGGCGATCGAGGTGTACGAGCGCTTCCGAGCGAACCAGCCTGGTGCCATCGCCCGCCAACCGTGGTGGTGGGACCTGCACCTCGGGACGGCTGAGGCCGAACCCCGGGAACCGTCGAGCTGGTTGGCCCTGAGCCGGGACGAGTCGGGCGCCGTCGACGGGTTCGTCGCCTACCGGGTCAAGGATCGTTGGGAGCACGGACGCCCGCGCGGCCAGCTCCAGGTCGACAACCTGATCGGCGTCGACGCCGCCGCGACGGTCCGCCTCTGGCGCTACTGCGCCGAGATCGACTGGGTCGGCAGCGTCGTGGCCGGTGACCGCACCGTCGCCGATCCGGTGGCGTGGCACGTCGCCGATGCTCGGGCGTTGGCCCAGCACGATCGCATCGACATGTTCTGGCTGCGCATCCTCGACGTCTCCGCCGCCCTGGGCGGTCGGCGCTACCTCTGCGAAGGTCGCCTCGTGCTCGAGGTCGACGATGCCCTCGGCCACGCCCACGGCCGATTCGCCCTCGATGCCGGACCCGACCACGCCACCTGCACCCCGACCGGCGAACCCGCCGATCTCGCCCTGTCTGTGTCGACCCTGTCGAGCGCCTACCTCGGGGGTTACACCCTGGCCGACATGGCCCGAGGGGGCCGGGTGACCGAGCTGACCGCGGGCGCCGTGGCCCGAGCCGACGCCATGTTCCGCTCGTCGGTCGCCGCCTGGAGCCCCACCCACTTCTAGTCAGAGGAGCTCGGTGGCCACGGCCAGGCCGGCTCGGGCCATGCGCACGGTGCCCTCGTCGACGTCGAGGGTCTCGAGCTCGTCGGAGGTGACCCACCGCAGCGCCTCGGATTCGTGGTTCCCGGTGACTTCGGCTCCAGGTGGAGCGACGACCAGATGGCGAACGTCGAGGTGCAGGTGAGCGTGCTCGCCGGCGAAGTGGACTCGGTGGATGTCGAGATCGATGGCCGGGGTGGCGACCGACAGCCCGGCCATGCCCGTCTCCTCGGTGGCCTCGCGCCACGCCACGTGGGCCAGGTTGGCGTCGCCGTCGGCGTGTCCACCGGGTTGGAGCCAGCGCTGGGCCTTGCGGTGGAACAGGACCAGCACGTGCTCGGCAGCGGCGTCGACCACCAGCGCCGAGCCGGTGAAGTGGCCTTCGGGGCAGGTGCGCAACAGGGCATCGGCGTGCTCGGCGAGGAAGCTGAGCATGGTCTCGCGTACCTGCGCCTGCCCCGGCTCGGTGCTGATGCACCCCTCGATCTGCGCCCGCGTCTGAGCCAGATCCGATCCGGGAGCGAGTCGAGCGTCGTCGGGAGCGAGCAGGGCGATGGCCATCGTCGCGTCCCTCTCCTCAGCGCCGCCGCGACACGTTCGGGTCGCCGGGAACGTACCAGCGCCACGGTCGATCCGAGGCCACGCTCAGCCCGATGCGCCCGCTGACGCCCGGCCGCTCGGGTGGGGCCACGCCGTCGTCGACGATCCGGACGGCTCGATCGCCGCTCACCAGGTCGGCACCGTCGTGGGCCTGATCGACCCCGAGGGCCTGGCACAGCTTGGCCGGCCCGCTGGCCAGGTCGCGATCGCGCCGAGCCGCGGGGCGAGCCGCACGCATGGCCGCGAGCCCGCGCAGAGGTGCCCCGGCGCGCAACAGCACGGCGGTGGCCTGGCCGACCGGTCCGCACACGGCGTTGGCACACCAGTGCATGCCATAGGTGAAGTACACGTAGAGATGACCGGGCGGCCCGAACATCACGGCGTTGCGCGCCGTCGGACCGCGATAGGCATGGCTGGCCGGGTCGTCGCCGGCCATGTAGGCCTCGACCTCGACGATGCGCGCCGCCCGACCGTCGTGGACGAGCACCTTGTTGAGCAGCTCGGGCGCGACGCTCAGGCTGTCCCGCCGATAGAACGACCGCGGCAGAACCCGCGACCTCACGCGGCGGAGCCGCTCGTGACGTGGGAACCAGATGGCGAAGCGCTCGGAGGGAGGCCCCGCCCGACCAGAGAGCTAATCAAGGTGCGACCGGATGGCGGCGGGCGGTTCGATCGGGTTGGCCGTGCCCGGCTCGACGCCGACGTAGGTGATGTCCGCGACCATGACAGCGCGATCGCCCACGGCCAGGTCGTGGCGGACGACGAAGGACGTGCGTCCCCACCGCACCACCGCGCTGTCGATGCTGATCGTGTCACCCAGCCCTGCCGCGCCCGTCCACTCGAGCGAGGCGTGCTTGAGCATGAAATCCCAGCCGAGCGTCTCGAACCGGGCGTCGAGTCGGCGCAGCCATCGGTCCATGGCGTCGTCGATGTAGGCCAGGTAGTGGGCGTTGAACACGACCCGCTGCAGGTCGACCTCGCCGTAGCGGACCTCGACCTCGTGGTGCGACGCCACCTCAGGAGTCCGGGGTCGCGATCGCAGCCAGCCGCCGGCGATCGGTGGCCAGCCGCGCCTCGAACGACCGCAGCTGGGTCGCCACCGGACCGGGACCCGCCCCACCTGGGGTGCTGCGGCGGCGCACGGCCACGCCCGGTTCCAGCAAGGCGACGGCGTCGGGGCCGAGTTGGGGGTGGGCGGCCACCAGCGGGCCGAGCGCCACGTCCTCGTCGACCGACTGGCGCACGAGCGCGCCCACGATGGCGTGAGCGTCGCGGAACGGCACCCCTCGGCCGACCAGGTGCTCGGCCAGATCGGTCGCCGCCACCTCGGGTCCGTCCGCCGCCGCCTGCATGGCCGCGGTGTCGAAGGTCGAGGAGGCCAGCAGGCCGGCGATGGCGGCGAGCGCCAGGCTGAGCTGGTCGACGGCGTCGAACAGCGGCTCCTTGTCCTCTTGGAGGTCACGGTTGTAGGCGAGCGGAAGCCCCTTGAGCGTGGCCAGGAAGCCGGTCAGGTCCCCGATGAGCCGACCGCTCTTGCCGCGGGCCAGTTCGGCGATGTCGGGGTTCTTCTTCTGCGGCAGCATCGAGCTCCCGGTCGAGTACTCGTCGGCCAACTGGAGGAACCCGAACTCGGCGCTCGACCAGAGGACGATCTCCTCGCCGAGCCGCGACAAGTGCAGTCCGCACAGGGTGAGCCCGAACAGCGACTCGGCCACGAAGTCTCGGTCGCTCACGGCGTCGAGCGAGTTGTCGAACACGGTGGCGAAGCCGAGCTCGGCCGCCACACCCGCGGGATCGAGGGCGAGCGACGAGCCGGCCAGCGCGCCGGCACCGAGGGGCGAGACATCGAGGCGACGGCGAGCGTCGAAGAGACGGTCGACGTCACGGCTCAAGGCCCAGCCGTGGGCCAGCAGATGGTGAGCGAGAAGGACGGGCTGAGCGCGCTGGAGGTGCGTGTAGCCGGGCAGGTAGGCGTCGCCGGCCTCGGTCGCCCGAACGGTCAGGACGTCCTGCAGGGCGAGGACCCGTTCGATCACGTCGGTCAGGGCCCGTTTGGTGAACAGGCGCAGGTCGGTGGCCACCTGGTCGTTTCGGCTGCGGCCCGTGTGCAGCTTGGCCCCCACCGGACCGGCGATCTCGGTGACCCGCCGCTCGACGGCGGTGTGGATGTCCTCGTCCGACGCGACGAACGCGAAGGTCTCGTCGTCCAGTTCGGCTTCGACCTGATCGAGGGCGGCCAGGACCTGATCGGCCTCGGTGACGCTCAGGACCCCCGCCCGGACCAGCCCTCCGACGTGGGCCCGCGAGCCGGCCAGGTCGTCGCCGGCGAGGCGCCGGTCATAGCCCAGGCTGACGGTGAAGGCCATGAGCTCGTCGGCGGGACCGCCCTCGAAACGGCCGTGCCACAAGGTGCTCACTACTCGGCGGCCTCGGCCGGGCCCTCGGCCGGACCCGAGACGCTGTCCGCCGTGCCGCTGCCGCTGGCGCCCGGACGGCCTTCGCCCTGCTTGGCCGACCACGTCTGCAGCCCGAGGCCCCAGAGCCGCACGAAGCCCTCCGAGTCGGTGTGGTTGAACGTGTCGGCCGCCTCGTAGGTGGCCAGGCCGTAGTCGTAGAGCGAGTGGTCGCTGCGCCGGCCGACCACGAAGCACCGGCCAGGTTCGAGTCGCAGCCGCACCTCGCCGGTGACGAAGCGCTGGCTCTCGTCGATGAAGGCATCGAGCGCCTGCTTGAGCGGCGAGTACCACATGCCGTCATAGACGAGGTCGGCATAGCGGCCCTCAAGCCGTTGCTTCTCGTGGAACAGGTCGCGCTCGAGGCAGATGCTCTCGAGATCGACGTGGGCCATGATCAGCGCCAGCGCCGCCGGGGCCTCGTAGGTCTCGCGGCTCTTGATGCCGACGCGCCGGTTCTCGACCATGTCGAGGCGACCCCACCCGTAGGACCCGACGACGTCGTTCAGCTCGACGATCAGCTCGTGCAACGGCATGGCCACGCCGTCGAGGATCGCCGGCGTTCCCTGATCGAACCCGATGGTCAGCTCGCGCGCCTCGGCGGCGCGCACAGTCGTCAGCGACCAGACCCCTTCGGGCGGCCGGGCCCACGGGTCCTCCATCTCCCCGCACTCGATGGCCCGACCCCAGAGGTTGTCGTCGATCGAGTAGGGCGCCGCCTTGGTGGCCTTGATGGGGATGCCGTAGCGGGCGGCGTAGTCGACCGAGTCGGCCCGGGTCATCCCCCAGTTGCGCACCGGGGCGACGACCTCGAGATCGGGAGCCAGAGCGCGGGTGGCCACCTCGAAGCGCACCTGGTCGTTGCCCTTGCCCGTGCAGCCGTGGGCCACTGCGTCGGCCCCATGGCGCCGGGCCACGTCGACCAGATGGCGCACGATCACCGGCCGGGACAGGGCCGACACGAGGGGATAGCGGTTCTCGTAGAGGGCGTTGGCGCGCAGGGCCGGTCCGACGAAGTCGCGGGCGAACTCCTCGCGGCAGTCGACGACGATGGCGTCGATGGCGCCGGCGGCCAGGGCCCTCGCCTGCAGGGCCTCCCAGTCGCCGCCCTGGCCGACGTCGCAGGCCACGGCGATGACCTCGACGTCCATCTCCTCGATCATCCAGCGCACGGCCACGGACGTGTCGAGGCCGCCGCTGTAGGCAAGGACGACTCGCTTCGGCATGGAACTCCCTCGGGTGACGATCAGATGCGGATCAGGCGGGACGGACGGCTGAGCAGCGGAAGTGGGGCCGAGCTACGAGAGTCCGGCCAGATCGGTGAGCAGGTCGGCGACCTTGGCCCCGCCGACGTCCTCGGCGGTGACCACGATAAGCGTGTCGTCACCGGCGACGGTCCCGAGCAGATCGGGCAAGCCGGCGCGATCGAGGGCCGAGGCGACGACGTGGGCCGAGCCAGGCGGGGTGCGGAGCACGACCAGGTTGTGCGAATAGGCGACCTCGACCACCCAGTCACCGCAGACCCGACGCAGATGGTCCTCGGGCGCGAGCTGCTGCTTGGGCAGCGCCGGGATGGCGTACGCGCTCTCGCCTCCGGGAACGCGCACCTTGATGGCCCCCAGGTCGTCGAGGTCGCGCGACACCGTGGCCTGGGTGGCCAGACAGCCGTGGGCGGCCAGCAGCTCGACGAGCTGGGCCTGGTTCTCGACCGCGCCCTGTTCGATCAACTTGCCGATCAGGTGCTGGCGTTGGGGCTTGCCCAGCTTGGCCGTCTTGGGCGCGACGCTGTCGGGCTTGGCCGTCACGAGACCTCCAGCAGCCAGCTCAGGGCCCCCCGCGCCGCGTGCATGCGGTTGGCCGCCTGGGTCCAGATCAGGCTCTGGGGACCGTCGACCACCGACGCCGAGGCCTCTTCGCCGCGGTGCGCCGGCAGGCAGTGCAAGAAGACGGCCTTGGGGCCGGCGCGCGCCAACAACCGATCGTCCACCGTGAAGCCCTCGAAGGCGCGGCGGCGCTGCTCGGCTTCGGCTTCCTGGCCCATCGAGGTCCACACGTCCGTGTAGATGACGTCGGCCCCCTCGACCGCGGTCTCCGCCCGATCGGCCAGCGTGACGTCGACGCCGGCCCCGCCGATCCGATCGAGGTCGTGGTCGGACAGCCCGTAACCCGGCGGCGTGGCCACCCGCACCTCCATGCCGACGCGCCCGGCGGCCAGCACCAGCGAGCGGCACACGTTGTTGCCGTCACCCACATAGGCCAGCACGCGTCCCTCGGTCGCGCCGAAGTGCTGACGGATCGTGAGCATGTCGGCCAGGGCCTGCATCGGATGGGCCTGGTCGGACAGCAGGTTCACGGTGGGGACGCAGTCGAGGGCGGCCATGCGCTCGACCTTGTCGTGCTCGAAGACACGAGCGCCGATGGCGGCGTGGTAGCAGGCCAGGGTCCGGGTGACGTCCTCGACGCTCTCGCGCACGTCGAGGGCCACCTCGTCGCCCCGGATGGTCACCGGGTGACCACCCAGCTGGCGGACGGCCATCTCCATCGAGTTGCGCGTCCGGGCCGAGGGCTTCTCGAAGATGAGCGCCATGCCCTGGCCGGCGAGCACCGGATCCAGACCTGAGCGCTCTGACCGGTCGAGCACGTCGAGCAGCTCGTCGGTCGTCAGGTCGTCGATCTCGAGCAGATGCCTCATGCGTCGACCTCCGATGTCGCGGCGGTCAGGGCCGTGGCCAGCAGGCTCATGGCTTCGTCGATCTCGTCGTCGGACACCAGCAGCGACGGCGCGACCCGGATGGTCGTGGGCGTGACGGCGTTGACGATCAGGCCCAGGCCAAGGGCTGCGGTCGCGACCTGCGGGGCGTTGATGCCCGGCGCCAGCTCGGCTCCGAGCAGCAACCCGAACCCGCGCACGCCCACGACGCCCGGCAGCTCGTTGAGGGCGGCCGCGAGGCGCTCGCCGGCCCGACCAGCGCGGGACGGGACGTCCTCGCGGACCATGATGGCGAGGGTCGCCCGGGCGGCGGCGGCCGCCATCGGCTGTCCCCCATAGGTGCTGCCGTGGTCGCCGGGAACCATGACCGCAGCCACGTCCCGACGGGCCCAGCAGGCTCCGATGGGCATGCCGTTGCCCAGGGCCTTGGCCATGGTGACCACATCGGGCTCGACTCCGAAGTGCTCGAACCCGAACCAGCGTCCGGTGCGACCGAGTCCGGTCTGGACCTCGTCGATGATGAAGAGGATCTCGCGCTCGTCGCAGATGCGCCGGACGCCCTGGAAGTAGGTCGCGCTGGCCGGGTTCACCCCGCCCTCGCCCTGCACGGGCTCGAGCAGCACCGCGGCCACGCTGGGATCGAGGGCCGCTTCGAGAGCATCGAGATCGTCCCAGGCCACGTGGCGGAAGCCTTCGGGCATCGGTTGGAAGGCCTCGTGCTTGGCCGGCTGGCCGGTGGCGTGGAGGGTGGCCAGCGTCCGACCATGGAACGAGCCGTAGGCGCTCACGACCACGTGCTTGCCCCGTCCGCCCCACTTGCGGGCCAGCTTGATGGCGGCCTCGTTGGCTTCGGCCCCCGAGTTGCACATGAAGACCTGGCCGCCGCCACCGAGGAGCTGGTCGAGGGCCACGGCCACTTCGGCACCGGGGACGGTGGCGAACAGGTTGGAGGTGTGCAGCAGCGTCGAGGCCTGGGCGGCGATGGCTTCGGCCACCTCGGGATGAGCGTGACCGAGGGCCACGACGGCGAGCCCGCCGAGGAAGTCCAGGTAGCGGCGACCGGCGCTGTCCCACAGCTCACTGCCCGAGCCCCGGACGAACTGGACCGTGGGCGGGGCGTAGGTCGGCCAGAACGGGCAGTGATCCTGACCCGCCGGTGCGCTGGGCTCGGGCGGGTGGGGCGCGGCGAGGGTGGCCGGCGGCAGCGAGCTCACGGCGTCACTCCGATCGATCGGGTGATCATGGTGCCGATGCCGGCATCGGTGAACAGCTCGAGCAGCACGACGTGGGCCAGCCGGCCGTCGAGCAGGTGGGCCGAGCCCACCCCGCGGTCCAAGGCGTCGAGGCAGGCCGTGATCTTGGGGATCATCCCGCCGCTGAGGGCGCCCTCGTTCATGAGCGCTCGCAGCTCAGGGGCCGAGATCCGGGTGATGAGGCTGCTGGGGTCGTCGAGATCGCGCATCAGCCCCTCGATGTCAGTCAGGTACATGACCTTCTCGGCCCCGAGGGCCGCGGCCACGGCTCCGGCCACGCTGTCGGCGTTGATGTTGTAGGCCTGGCCCGACAGGTCCACGCCGATGGTCGAGAGCACCGGGATCAGGTTCTCGGCCAGGAGACGTTCGAGGATGGCCGGGTTGATGTCGTCGACGTCGCCTACGAAACCGAGATCGGGGCTGCGCTCGTGGGCGGTGATCAGTCCGGCATCCTCGCCCGACAGGCCGACGGCCAGCGGACCGTGCCGGTTGATGGACGACACGATGTCGCGGTTGATCTTGCCGACCAGCACCATGCGGGCGATGTCGAGGGTCTCGGCGTCGGTGACGCGCAGCCCGTCCCGGAACTCGGCCGTCTTGCCCAACCGAGACATGAGCTCGCCGATCTGGGGACCGCCGCCGTGCACCACGACCGTGCGGATGCCGACCGCCTGCAACAACACGACGTCCTCGGCGAAACGGGCAGCCAGATCGGAGTCGACCATGGCGTTGCCGCCGTACTTGACCACGACCGTGGAGCCGAAGAAGCGCCGGATGTAGGGCAGGGCCTCGACGAGGACCGCCGCGCTCTCGTGCGCCGCCGCCAGCCGCTTGGCGTCGCTCATGGGAAGACGCCGACCGCGGACAAGCCCGTGGTCTCGTTCAGTCCGGCGAGGATGTTGGCGCACTGCACGGCTTGACCCGACGCCCCCTTGACCAAGTTGTCGATGGCGCTGATGGCCATCACGTAGCCCGTGCGCTCGTCGTAGCGAGCCGTCACGTGAGCGGCGTTCGAGCCGAAGGTGGCCTTGGTCGACGGCGACGATGGGCTCACCACGACGAACGGCTCGTCGCCGTAGCTGTCCTCGTAGCAGTCGAGCAGCTCGTCGGTCGAGGTCGAGCCCGTGGGCCGGGCGTAGCAGGTGGCCAGGATGCCTCGGTTCATGGGGGCGAGGTGCGGCGTGAACAGGACCTGGACGTCGTCGCCCGGCACCAGACCCGACGCCTCGGCCACGGCCTGCTCGATCTCGGGTGTGTGGCGGTGGTTCAACAGGCCGTAGGCGGTGAAGTCTTCGTCGACCGTGCAGAACGACGTCGTCGGCTTGGGCGGGCGGCCGGCGCCCGACACCCCGCTGGCGGCATCGACGATGATCCCCCGCGGCTCGATCAGACCGGCCCGGACCAGAGGGGCCAGGGCCAGCGCCGACGCCGTCGGGTAGCAGCCCGGTGCGGCCACGGCCGACGCGCCGGTGATCTGGTCGCGGAACAGCTCGGGCAGGCCGTAGGCCAGCTCGCTCAGCAGCTCGGGCGCGATGTGGTCCTCGCCGTACCACTGCGGATAGAGCGCCGGATCGTGCAGGCGGAAGTCGGCGGCCAGGTCGACAAGCCACTTCACCTGCGGCCGCAGCTCGGCGACGATCGACTGCGATGCCCCGTGGGGCAGGGCCAGGAAGCACAGATCGAGCCCGGCGGCCGCCGTCGGGTCATAGGACGTGAACACCAGGCCCCCGTAGGCCGCCGCCAGGCTCGGGTAGAGGTCGGCGACCAGCGTCCCGGCCTGGCTGTCGCCGGTGGCCATCTCGACGCGCAGGTCGGGATGGCCGGCGACCAGACGCAACAGCTCGGCTCCGGCATAGCCAGAGGCTCCGATGACACCCACGGACAGCATCGCAATATCATACGGACAGACGCATACTCATGCAAGATGGTTCCGGGACGTCCTCCCCCCAACCGATCGCGGCGGCCGATGGGTATCAGAACAACCCCGATCTGCCGCCGCGACGGGAGCGGGTAGACAGGGGCGATGGAAAAGCTGGTGTACCTCGTGTGGAACGGGACGGGCCCGGTCTCGGCCGAGCTGGGAGGAGAGGTACTGGGGCCGGTGGCCGACCGATTGGCGGCCCTCGAACCGGCCGGCCTGGCCATCGGGCTGGCCGACGCCGACGCCGCCGCCGTCCGACTGCCGATGCCCCCGCCCCCCGATGACCCGGCGCCGGTGGCCATCGTGTCGGTCTGGCTGGACAACCACGACGACCGCGCCGCCGTCGAGGCCATCCTGGCGCCGGTGGCCGAGCGCCTGGCCGGCTACCTCGTGACCGAGTCGATCCCCACCGACTACGGCGACAACGAGTGGTCCTCGGCCCGAGACTGGCCCGACGGCCAGCGCTCCCCCGGCGTCACCATGCTGACCCTGATGGAGCAGCCCGATCGGATGGCGACCGACGACTGGTACGCCCACTGGTACGGCACCCAGACGCCGATGTCGACGGCGATCCAACCCCGGATCCGCTACGTCCGCAACGCCGTCGCTCGGCCGCTGACGCCGGACGCGCCGCCCTATCGCGGCATCGTCGAGGAAGCGTGGCCGTCGATCGAGCACGTCAACGATCCGATGCTCTTCTACTGCGCCGACGGCGACCAGGCCACGCTCGACGCCAACCTGAAGACCATGATCGACAGCGTCACCGCGTTCCTCGACCTCGACCGCATCCGCCTGGCCGCCATGAGCGAGTACCTGCTCAAGACGCGCTGACGTCGCCTTCGCCGTCGGGTCGGGGCTTGAGCCGGACCTGCCCGGTCTCGGCATCATCGATGTCGACGATGCGCAACAGGCGGTCCAGCAGCGCCGCGTCCCCGGACAGCGTCGCCATGCGCACGAGCTCGGCCAGCCGTTCTCGGAGCTGGTCGTCATCGGCGTCCCAGAGCGCGACCAGCGCCTCGAGCGTCGCAGCACGGATCTCTTCGCTGGCCCGAAGCAGGTCCACGAACAGCCGGTGCTCCCTCTCGCGGCCCGGGGTGGCCGGAGGCCTGGACGACCGGATCTGCGGATCATCGGTGGTGGCGAGGGTCTTCTCCGTCACGGCGGAATAGCCGGAGAGGAGTTGGATGACCTGCTGTCGGACCCGGGTCAGCTCGGCGCCCTTGCGCACGAGGACCTGGGCCGCCACCCCTTCGCCCTCGTGGATCAAACCCAGGAGGATGTGCTCGGTGCCGATGTAGTTGTGACCCAGCTGCAACGCCTCACGGAGCGACATCTCGAGGACCTTCTTGGCCCGGGGCGTGAACGGGATGTGACCCGATGGCACCGATTCACCCCGACCGATGATCTCCTCGATCTCGTCGCGTACAGCGTCGAAGGAGATCCCCAGGGACGTGAGCGCCTGGGCGGCCACGCCGTCACCCTCGTGGATCAGCCCGAGCAGGATGTGCTCGGTCCCGATGTAGTTGTGGTTGAGCAGCCGCGCTTCTTCCTGGGCCAGGACGACGACCCGGCGGGCCCGGTCGGTGAAGCGCTCGAACATCGGGACCAGTATCAGCCATCGGGCGCGGCGGCGCTCGGCTCAGAAGGTCCAACAGCTCCCCGATGTCGCCTGGGATCCCCGGATCATGAGCCTCTGCGCCAGGCGTTCGGGCCCTGTCACGAACGGCCAAGGAGGGGGACACTCCCTGATCCCTGGCCGACGGCACCTGGAGCGGGATCACATGGTGAGGCGGGTTGTTGCGGCGGCGGCGCACCGCCGTCGACGACGTCAGCCTCGCAACGTGGCGGCGTGGGCCGACTCGACGGCCGAGACCACCGCGGCGCGCGCCCGGCCGACCTCCTCGTCGGTGAGGGTGTGGTCGTCGGCCTGAAGGCGCAGCCGGAAGGCCAGGCTGCGCCGGTCCGAACCCAAGGCCTCGTTGCGGAAGACGTCGAACAGCTCGAGGGCCACCAGGAGAGGCGCGCCAGCGGTGGCGATCGTGGCCCGCACGTCGGCGGCGTCGACGTCGTCGTCCACCACGAAGGCCAGATCGACGTCGCTCGACGGGTAGCGGCTGACCGGCACGTAGGCCTGCGTGCCATGGGGACGAGCCAACAGACGATCGAGGTCGACCTCGAGCCAGGCGACGCGACCGACGATCCCCAGCGCCTCGAGCACGGCCGGATCGATCTCGCCCAAACGGCCCAGCTCGCCGTCGCCGTCGGCCCGACCGTCGTCCACGACCAGTCGCGCCGACCGACCCGGATGCAGCCCGTCGAGCGGGCCTTGTTCGAGTCGCACCCCATCGATCCGCAAGGTCTCGGCCAGCACGGTCCACGCGTCGACGGCGGCGGTCGCGTCCTGGCCCGGGCGCACGGCGGCGAGGATCTCGTGCTCGTCGGGCAGGCGCTCATCAGCAAGCGGCGGGCGGAACGCCTGGCCGATCTCGAACAGGCCGACGTCGGGGTTCCGATGGGACTGGTTGTAGAGCACGCTCTTGAGCAGGCCGGGGCGCAGCGAGGGGCGCAGCACCGACTCCTCCGCCGCCAGTGGATTGGTCAGGGTGATCGACGGCTGGTCGATCCCGGCCCGAGCCACGTCCTCGGGGGCGAGGAAGGCCAGCGGCATGGCTTCATCGAGCCCGAGACCGACCATGACGTCTCGGATCCGACGACGATCGGTCTGTCGGTCGGTCAGGTAGCCGGCCCGCACCGACGGGGGCACGGTCCGCGGGATCTTGGCGTAGCCGTAGTGGCGGGCGACCTCTTCTACGACGTCGATCTCGATCGTCGTGTCGGGCCGGAAGCTGGGCACGGCGACGTCCTGGTCATCACCCACGGGCGTCACCTCGAACCCGATCGGTTCGAGCAGGTCGCGGATCTGGGCCGGCTCGAGCTCGGTGCCGAGCAGCCCGTTGACCCGCGCCGTGCGAACCCGCAGGCGAGGCGGCGCGGGCAGGGCGCCGTGCTCGTCGACGACCGAACTGCTCAGGCGAGCACCCTCGGGCGCCAGCAGCTCGGCGAAGCGGCGGGCCGCCACCTCGACGATCTCGGGATCGGTGCCGCGCTCGAAGCGGGCCGAGGCCTCGCTGCGCAGGTTGAGCCGCTTGGAGGTGCGGGCGATGGTCATGGGGTCCCACCACGCCAGCTCGAGCAGCACCGCGGTCGTGGCCGCCGAGATCTCGGTCGACGCTCCGCCCATCACGCCGGCCAGGCCGACGGCCACGTCGTTGGCGTCGGCGATCACGCCGTCGGCGTCCGACAGCGTGCGCTCGATCCCATCGAGGGTCTCCATGGTCTCGCCGGACCGGGCGAAGCGCACCCGCAGCTCGGCCTGGCCACTGGCGGTCGTCGCCAGCCGATCGAGGTCGTAGGTGTGGTTGGGTTGGCCCAGCTCGAGCATCACGTAGTTCGATGCGTCGACCACGCGATTGATCGGGCGCATGCCCAGGGCGCGCAGGCGGTTGGCGATCCACGCCGGCGATGGGCCGATGCTGACGCCGTCGAGGACCCGGGCGTAGAAGCGACCGCACAGGTCGGGGTCGACGATGGTCACGGCGGCGCGCCGGCCGACCTCGGCCTCGCTCACGACCGGGTCGAGCTGCTGGAACGGGACACCGAGCCGGGCCGCCAGATCACGGGCCACGCCGGCCACCGACATGGCATCGGGCCGGTTCGGGTTGATCTCGAGGTCGTAGAGCACGTCGGGCGCCAGGCCCAGGGCGTCGGTCAGGGCCGACCCCAGCTCGAGGTCGCGATCGAGGATGAGGATGCCCTCGTGGTCGTCGCCCAGACCGATCTCGCGGCCCGAGCACAGCATCCCGTTCGACCACTCGCCCCGCAGCTTCTTGCGCTCGATGGTCGCCCCACCCGGCATCTTCGTCCCGATGGTGGCCAGCGGCACGAGGTCGCCGACGCTCATGTTGAAGGCCCCGCAACAGATCTGCAGGGCCTCGCCGTCTCCGAGGTCGACGTCCACGAGCTGGATGCGATCGGCCCGAGGATGGGCCCGCAGATCGAGCACCTTGGCCACGACGATGCCGTCGAGGCCCTCACCCACGCGATCGATGGACTCGACGGCCATGCCGAGGTCGCTCATCTGCTCGCCCAGCCAGACAGGATCGCCCTCGATCGGCGCGAACTCGCGCATCCAGGAGAGAAGGACGCTTCATCAGAACTGACTCAGGAAGCGGACGTCGTTGGTGAACAGGTCGCGGATGTCGTCGATGCCGTAGCGCATCAGCGACAGGCGGTCGGTGCCGAATCCGAAGGCGAACCCGGACCATTCCTCGGGGTCGTAGCCGACCGCGGCGAACACGTTCGGGTGGACCATGCCGCAGCCCCCCAGCTCGAGCCATCCGGTCTGGCCACAGGTGCGACAGCCCGAGCCCTCGCAGAACAAGCAGTTGATGTCGTACTCGGCCGACGGTTCGGTGAACGGGAAGTACGACGGCCGCAGCCGCGAGTGGATCGATCCTCCGAAGTAGGCCGTGGTGAAGGCCTCGAGGGTGCCGGCCAGGTGGCCGAAGGTGATCCCCCGGTCGACGACCAGACCCTCGATCTGGTGGAACACGGGCATGTGGCTGGCGTCGGCCGTGTCGCGCCGGTACACCCGGCCCGGCATGATCGAGTACACCGGCGGGTCCTGGGCCTCCATCACCCGGATCTGGACCGGCGACGTGTGGGTCCGCAGCATCGTGCTCTCGGGCTCGCCGACGTCGAGGTACAGCGTGTCGTACATGCTGCGGGCAGGATGGGCCACGGGGATGTTGAGGGCGCCGAAGTTGTACCAGTCGCTCTCGGCCTCGGGGCCCTCGGCCACGGTGAAGCCCATGCCGACGAAGACGTCCTCGAGCCGATCCCGGGTCTGGGTCACCAGGTGGAGGTGACCTCGGCGGGCCGCGGCCTCGTGCTCGGTCAGGTCGAGGCGATCAGCGTCGAGCTGCTGGCGGCGGGCCTCGACCTCGAGCTCGGTTCGGCGTCCGGCCAGCGCCTGCTCGATCGACACCCGAGCCTCGTTGAGGGCTTGGCCGACCGAGCGCCGCTCGTCGGGCTCGAGCCCCCCGACCTGCTTCTTGAACTCGACCATGGGCGCCCGCTTGCCCAAGACATCCACCTCGACGGCGCGCAGGTCGTCGAGGGTGGCCGCGCCACGAGCGCGATCAGCAGCCTCGGCCGCAATCCGCTGGATCTCGTCGATCATCGTCCGGGAACCTTGCCGCCTCGTCTCGCCCTCGTCCAATCAGTTGCGGCGGAAGACGACGGCACGTCAGTCGCGATGGTGTGGGTCCGAGTGATCCCAGTCGGCCAGCAACGTCCGCAGGGCGGTGAGCAACAGCAGGGGCTGATCGAGCATGGCGTGGTGGCCGGCCTCGGCGATCTCGATGATCGGCGTGACGCGACCCAGCTTCTCGTACATCGACTGGCCGATGTCAGGGGTGACCAGCCCGTACTCCGAGCGCAGCAGGGCCAGACGGCAGGTCACATCCGGCAGGTAGGGCAAGGCCACCGACCGCAGTCCCCCACCGAACTGCTCGAAGATCCGCCGGTCGAACTTCCACTGCCAGCCCCCGTCGACCGCGAGCAGCGACCGCCGGGCCACGTGGTCGATCACGTAGTCGAGGTAGTGCTCCTGGGGCGGCACGGTGCGAAAGCGCGCCATCGCGTCCTCGACGGTCTCGTAGGTGCGGGGCGTCCCGAACGCCTCGCGCAGCTGGAAGGCCTCGATCTCGGGATCGGGCTCGGTCACCGGCGAGTCGCAGACGACCGCCCCGGCCACCCGGTCCGCGTGGCGCGCCACGGTGGCGATGGTGACGAACCCGCCCATGCTGTGGCCGATCACGACCGGCGGACCGTCGATGGCCCCGGCCTCGGCCACCGCCATGACCTCGTCGGTCCACTGCTCGAGGTGAGTACCCCTGCCGGTGCTGGCTGTCGCCGTGACCCGACAGGTCGACGGCCAGGACACGGAACTCCGACGGCGAACGACGCCGCCACATGGGTCCACCAGTGGGCGTGGGCCCCGCCACCGTGCACGAACACGAGGCCCCGCCGGCCGGGCTCGGCCCCAGCCCGAGATGGTGGATGGCGGCCCCGTCGACGTGACGGCGCCCGTCGCTGAAGGGAACGGCCAGGGCGCGGCGTGAACCAGCCGGGGGCGACGAGCGGCTCGGTGCCTCGCTCATCCCGCGAAGAACACCTCGGCCACGCCGTGGTAGAGCGCGGGATCGACCAGCTTGGGGGCGCCGACGCCTCGGCCAGGGGACGCGGACGATCTGATCGCTGCGCAACGCCATCATGGTGCCGAACGGCCCCGTCGTGGACGGCGTCGATGGCGGCGATGCCGAACCGGGTGGCCAGCATCCGGTCGATAGGCGGTGGGTGTACCGCCGCGCTGCACGTGGCCCAGGACCGTGGCGCGGGTCTCGAACCCGGTCCGCTGCTCGATCTCGTGGGCGACCTGCTCACCGATCCCGCCCAGGCGCACGTGGCCGAAGTCGTCGGTGTCGCTCCGACAGCAACGTCCTCGGGCCACCTGCCGGGCGTGGCCCCCTCGGCCACCACCACGATGGACGCGAAGCGACCGAGCCGACGACGTTGGGTGAGGGCGGCGCAGACCGCATCGATGTCGTAGGGCTCCTCGGGGATCAGGATGACCGTTGCGCCTCCGGCGATGCCCGACCACATGGCGATGTGACCGGCGTGGCGGCCCATCACCTCGACCACGATGACCCGGTGGTGCGGACTCGGCCGTGGTGTGCAGCCGGTCGATGGCGTCGGTCGCGATCTGCACCGCCGTGTCGAAGCCGAAGGTGAGCTCGGTGGCGCTGAGGTCGTTGTCGATGGTCTTGGGCACACCGACGACGGGCACGCCCGAGGCCGAAGAGGCCGTCGGCCACCCCCAGCGTGTCGTCGCCACCGATGGCGATGAGCGCGTCGACCCCGAGCCGGGCGATCGATGCCAGCACGGCGTCGACGCCACCCTCGATGTTGTAGGGGTTGGTGCGCGACGATCCGATGATCGTGCCTCCCCGCGGGCAGGGTGCCCCGCAGCGCCTCCACGTCGAGCGAGCGCACGGTGCCGTCGATCACCCCCTGCCAGCCGTCGATGAATCCGAGCACGTCGTCGCCGTAGATCCGCTCGGCCTTGCGCACCACGGCGCGCATCACGGCGTTCAGACCCGGGGCAGTCGCCACCCCCGGTCAGCATCCCGATCAGCATCGGGACTACCTCCTGTGCGGTCGGGCCGGTCCGGGCGAGCTTGCCGCCGGCTCGCCATCCCGTCCAATCAGGTCGTCCTGGCCGTGGCGTCGGGCCATGGCCACGGCGGTGTCGGCCAGGGCGGCGCGCAGGCTGGCCGGGGCCAGCACCTCGAACTCGGCGCCGAGACCGAGCAGCTGGCCGTGGGCGATAGGGAGGGACTCGACCGGCAGCGTCACCTCGCGCCACCCGTCGGGTCCCGGCGAGCCGGCCGCGGCGAGGGCGTCGGTGGTGGCGACCGACGGCACGACGCGGGAGCATGCGCTCGGCCGCCGGACTCACGCGCAGCCGCACGGTGTCACGGAGCATCGAGCGGTCGAAGTCGGCCGACACCTCGGCCCAGGCCCGCGCCAGATCGAAGGGCTCCGGGCGCTCGACCGGTTCGTCACGGACCGACGCCCACTGGATCCGGCTCACGCGGTAGGTCCGCAGCGCCCGGCGATGGCGAGCCAACAGGTACCAGGTGCCGGCCTTGAGCACGAGGCCGAGCGGGTCGATCCGTCGATCGAGGAGGCGGTCGCCCACGGCGTAGCGCAGGTCGAGGCGACGGTCGCTCCACACAGCGGCGGCCACGACGCTGAGGGCCTCGGTCGCCTCGTCGCGGTGGAACCAGCCCGGCGCGTCGAGCAGGAACCGAGCGCGGGCCTCCGACGCCCGCACGGCGGCGGTGGGGCTGAGCGTGGCCAGCATCTTGACCTGGGCGGCGGCCAGCACCGGACCCAGGCCGAGGTCGTCGGCGATACCCGACGGAGTCCCGAGGAAGAGCGCCGCCGCCTCCTCGCTGGTCAAGCCGTCGAGATCGGTCCGCCATCCCTCGACCAGCCGCACCCCGCCCGAGGGGCCGGTCTGGGTCCACAGCGGGGCGCCGGCGGCCTGGAGGGCACTGATGTCGCGGTAGATCGTGCGCACCGACACGCCGAGCAGACCGGCCAGCTCGGGCGCGGTGGCCGATCCCCGGGCCTGGAGGTGCAGCAGGACCGCCACCAGCCGGCTGGCACGCATGAGGCCGAGGATAGATGCTCATCCCTGACACTCGATGTCAGGGATGAGGCGCGACAGTCCGAGTATGACGACCTGGGGAGAGTTCGAACAGACCGAGCCCGATCTGGCCCAGCGGGTCCGGTCCCGCTTCGAGCAGACCGGCCTGGCCCTGGTGGGCACGATCCGCGCCGACGGCTCGCCTCGGGTGAGCGGCTGGGAGCCGCTGTTCGCCGACGGCCAGATCTGGCTCGGCAGCATGCCCGGCTCGCGCAAGAACGCCGACCTGCGGCGCGACGGTCGTCTGGTGCTGCACAACGCCACCGCCGACAAGGACGCCAAGGACGGCGACGCCAAGATCTCCGGGCGGGCGGTCGAGGTCACCGATGACCCGACCAAGGCCGGCTACACCGTGGCCTTCAAGCAGGAGACCGACTTCGACGTCCCCACGCCCTTCGAGCTGTTCCGCGTCGAGCCGACCGAGGTGTCGATGCTGCGCCCGAGCGGCGACTTCCTGTTGATCGAGTGGTGGCGACCCGGCGAGCCCCTTCAGAGGCTCGAACGACGCTGACGCGCCGCTTCGAACACGGCCAACGTGGCCGCCATGGCCACGTTCAGGCTCTCGGTCCGCCCCGCCAACGGGATCGTGACGAGCAGGTCGAGGAGGCCGTCGACGCCGTCGGGCAGCCCGTGGGCCTCGCTGCCCACCACGAAGGCCACTGGACCGGTCAGCTCCGCGGTGTCGAGAGGGGTGCCGTCGTGGGCGGCCAGCCCGACGCGCCGCAGGCCGGCGGCGCCCAGCGCCTCCAGCGCGACAGCCAGCTCCGGCTCGGTGACCACCGGAACCAGGAAGACGGCCCCGGCCGACGCCCTGACGGTCTTGGGTCCGAACGGATCGACCCCGCCGCTGAAGATGACCGCCGAGCACCCGGAGGCTTCGGCCGATCGCAGCAGCGTGCCGGCGTTGCCGGGGTCGGCCACCTCGGCCAGCACCAGCACCGGGCGCTGCGAGGCGGCGGCACCGGCCAGCGCATCGGCCAGCTCGGCGCGCCGCTCGGCGACCACGGCGGCGACGGGCTGGGGGGTGACCGTGTCGGTCACCCGGCTCATGGCCCCCGCCGGCAGCTCGACCAGACGGGCGCCGGTGGCCGCCGCCCGTTCGGCCAACGCCTCGACCGCATCATCGAGCGGCGCGCCGCCATCGCGGATCACCAGCTCGATCGATGCGTCGGCGTCGAGGGCGACCGCCAACATGGTGGCGCCCTCGATGAGGAACCGGCTCTGGGCCGTGCGCTCGGTGCGGCGACGCGCCAAGCGGCGGGTCTGGGCGATGAGCGGGTGCTTGGTCCCGACCGACTCGAAGGGCACCGGTCAGGCGGTGAAGCCGTCGGCCTCGGTCAGGAGGCCTTGGCCACCGATGCGTTCGCTCCGTTGGCCACCTCGACCAGGGCGGCGAACGCCTCGGGCTCGGCCACGGCCAGATCGGCCAGGACCTTGCGGTCGACCTCGACCTCGGCCAGGTGCAGTCCGCTGATGAAGCGGCTGTAGCTGATGCCGTTGAGTCGACAGGCGGCGTTGATCCGCTGGATCCACAGCTTGCGGAACTCCCCCTTGCGCGCCCGGCGGTCGCGGTACGCGTACTGCATCGAGTGCATGACCTGCTCGTTGGCGGCGCGGTACGAGCGGCTCTTGTTGCCGTAGTAGCCCTTGGCCCGCTCGAGGGTCGTGCGGCGGTGCTTCTTGCTCTGGACGGCACGCTTCACTCTGGCCATCGGGAGCTCCTTTCGGGAGACGGGGGAAGATCGAGAAGCCGTCGCGCCCCAGATGGGCGCGACCGGGGAGGGGTCGGGGCTACTTCAAGCCGAGCTGGCGCTTGACGTGGGACAGATCGCCGCCCGTCAGCTCGGTGGTGCGACCCAGGCGACGCTTGCGGGCCGGACTCTTCTTCTCGAGGATGTGGTTCAGGTTGGCCTTGCGGCGCATGATCTTGCCTGACCCCGTCTGCTTGAAGCGCTTGGCCGCGCCCCTGTGGGTCTTCATCTTCGGCATGGTCTGGTCTTTCGTCGGGGTGGCTGGTGAGGGGAGCTCAGGAGCCGGTTTCGTCGGCCTCGATCGTCGCGTCGACGACCTCGACCGCCTCGGGGGTGGTGTCCGGGGCAGAGCTGGATTCGGAAGGTGATGGCGCCGGGCTGTCGGGCGTGGTTTCGGGCTGAGCCCCGTTGGCGGTGGGATCGGGATCGGTCTGGCGCTTGCGCTCGGCCGCTCGGGCGGCTTGGGCCCGCTTGTCGGGAGCGAGCACCATCGTCATGTTGCGACCATCGAGCTTGGGATAGACCTCGACCCGGCCCATGTGGGCCACGTCGGTGGCGACCTCGTCGAGGATGCGCTTGCCGAGCTCGGGGTGCTGCATCTCACGGCCACGGAACATGATGGTCACCTTGACCTTGTGGCCCTCACCGAGGAACTTCTCGACCTTCTTGGTCTTGGTGTCGAAGTCGCCGTGCCCGATCTTGGGCCGGTACTTCATCTCCTTGACCACGACGTTGGTGCTCTTGCGGCGGGATTCCTTGGCTCGTTGGGCTGCTTCGTACTTGTACTTGCCGTAGTCCATGATCCGACAGACCGGCGGGTTGGCCTTGTCGGCCACCTCGACCAGGTCGAGCTCGAGCTCGCGGGCCATGGCCAACGCCTCGGGCAACGGTTTGATGCCGATCTGCTCCCCGTCGGGCGCCACCAGGCGCACCTCACGGGCGCGGATCCGATCGTTGATCCTCGGCTCGTCGTTCGGTGGAGCAGCTATCGCCGGTCACTCTTCATCAATGCGCAGGTCCTATCCGTCGCGTCGGGTGGGCACACCGCCCCGAAAACGAAGACCGAGGCGGAGTCGGAGAGCCGACATCCGCCTCACGCCGGGCGCACCGCGTCCGGCTGACGAGTCGACCCGGCGCACGCGTCACGCCCCATGAGGGAGTCTCGGTGGCCAGGTGGGGGCGAACCCCGCTTTCCTGGGTTGTAGCCCGCATAGAGTACCAGGGCAGCTGGCCGAAGACGACTCTGGGCGCGCCGGCCGTGTCGATCCCCCCGCAGTTCCCCTGCCCTTCCCGAAAATCGGAGCCGATGTCATGAGCCTGTGGACCCCTGGTGGCGAGGTGCCCGTCAACCGCGAGCCGGCCGGATCGGACCCGTCCGGATCGGGCGCCCCGGGCCGGGGCCGACCGGGCGGAGGGGCCCCGGATGGTGGTCCGGGCTCCGAGCGCCCGGCCTTGTCGGAGGAGGTGCTGGCCGAGGCGGCCGCCGCCGCCGGGATCGACCTCGAGTCGCTCTCGCCCGACGAGCGGGCCCAGCTCGAGGCCATGATGCTCGAGATGGCCGAGGCTCAGGCCCGGCTGGCGTCGGCGCCGGCATCAGAGGTCATCCTCAACCACCTCGGCGGGTTCTACGAGCTGGCCCGCATCCACCTCAGCCAGGATCCGCCTCACTTCGACGAGGCGGCGCTGGCCATCGACGGGTTGGCGGCGGTGCTCGACGCGGTCGAGGACCGCCTCGGCCCCGACGGCCACGCCCTGCGCGACGCCTTGAACCAGCTGCAGATGGCTTTCGTGCAGCTCCGCGAGCGCTTCGCCGACAGCGACGCCTCACCGAGCTGATCCCCCGGCCCTTCCAGTTCCGGTGCCGTCGCGTGACCCTCTCGGGCCCGTTCGCGGCATCAGAATCCCGAGGTGGCGGAGCGGTGGAGCCGCTCGCGAGATGACACCCGGATGGGCGAAGCCGCTCGGCGGGATGATCCGCCGACCAGAGAGCCAATAGATCAGACAGGGCGGAGGTGGGCGGCCTCGAAGCGGCCCAGGTGGCCCGGCTCGATCTCGAAGGCCACCGCCGTCCCCACCTCGACGGTGCGGGTGCCGTCAGCGATGGCGGTGCAGTGGAAGAACCACGGTCCGCGTCCGTCGTCGGCCTGCACGTGGCCGTAGCCACGGGGATCGTCGAAATCGACCACCGCGCCGACGATCGTCTCGCCGCCGTCGGCTCCCATCAGTGGACGATCTTGGCGATCGGCAGCTCGATGATGTCGGTCGCACCCTGATCACGCAGCGCCGGGATCAACACGTTGATGTCGGACTTGGGCACCACCGTCTCGACGGCGTAGCCCTGGCCGGCGTAGAGCTCGTTGACCGTCGGCGTCTTCATGGCCGGCAGCAGGCCGATCACGGCGTCGAGCTGGGCCGCTTGCACGTTGAGCTTGACCAGGACCTTGCCCCGAGCCTCGAGCACACCGGTGAGCAGCGTGTGGATCTGGCCCATGGCGTGCGCCTTGGCCGGATCGGCGGCGGCCGCCGGATTGGCGATGAGCTCGGTGTAGGAGGTCATGACCGTGTCGATGATCCGCAGTCCCGCCGCTCGCAGCGCCCGACCGGTCTCGGTGAGCTCGACGATGCAGTCGACGATGTCGGGGACCTTGGCCTCGGTGGCCCCGTAGGACAGCCGCACGTCGGCCTCGATGCCCAGCCCGGCGAAGTAGCGCTGGGTCAGCCGGGGGTACTCGGTCGACACCCGCACGGCCTGGGGCAGATCGCGGGCCTCGGTCCAGCGTGAGTCGGCGGCCACGGCCACGACGATCTTGACCGGGTTGTCGGTCGCCTTCGAGTACTCGAGGCGGCCGATGCTCTCGACCTTGCTCGACGTCTCCTCGATCCAGTCACGGCCGGCGATCCCGAGGTCGAACAGGCCGTCCTCCAGATAGGTCGGGATCTCCTGCGGTCGCAGGATGCGCACCTCGTCGACACGCGGATCGTTGATCTCGGCCCGATAGGTCACCTCGGAATCGCGGTGCACCCGGAGGTCGGCCGCCTCGAACAGATCGAGTGTGGCCTTCTCGAGCGAACCCTTGGGCAGAACCAACCTCAACATGGCTTGACACCGTAGCGAAGCCGGTGCCCTTGCCTGCGCGCCATAGGCATGCCGAACAGGCCAGGGGTGGCATCCCTCCGTTGTCATCGCTCGCGGAAGGGGGTTTGATGAGGCGGTGCCCCCCGCCGTGCTGCATCCCGAACGCCACTTCAGCCATCGCGGCGGGTGGCTTCGCGCCGCGGTGCTCGGGGCCAACGACGGCATCGTCTCGGTGGCCTGCCTCGTGATCGCCGTGGCCGCCGCGGGAGCATCGCGCTCGACCCTGTTCACCGCCGGCGCGGCGTCACTGGTCGCCGGCGCGCTGTCGATGGCCATCGGCGAGTACACCTCGGTGAGCTCACAGCGAGACGCCGAACAGGCCGACATCGCCAAGGAGCGCCGCGAGCTGGCCGAGACGCCCGAGCGCGAGCTGCGCGAGCTGACCCGCATCTACATGGACAAGGGCCTGTCACACGATCTGGCCCAGGAGGTCGCCACCGAGTTGTCGCGCGGCGACGTGCTGGCGGTGCACATGGCCGAGGAGCTGGGCCTCACCGTCGACAACCTGGCCCGCCCCCGCCTGGCGGCGGCCTCCTCCGCGCTGTCGTTCTCGCTCGGCGCGCTGATCCCGTTCGTCGCCGTGCTGGTCGCCGGCAGCACGGTCGCGGCACGCGTGGTGGTCACCGGTGCGGTGTCGATGCTGGCGCTCGCCGCCCTCGGCGCCGCCGGCGCATGGGTCGGGGGGGCGGCCTTCGGCCGACCGACCGTCCGCATGCTGGGCCTGGGTGGACTGGCCATGACCGTGGGCGCCCTGCTCGGCGCCGCCCTCGGCGCCGTTTCCTAACCCGGCAGTCGCTTCAGGAGATCGGCCATCTCGAGGGCGGTGCAGGCCGCCTCGTCCCCTTTGTTCTCGCCGTTGAGATCGCTGCGGGCCAGGGCCTGGTCGAGGTTCTCGGTGGTCAGCACGCCGAACACGATGGGGATGCCCGTGTCGAGCGCCGCCCGCTGGATCCCCTCGGCACAGGGCCCGGCCACGTACTCGAAGTGAGCGGTATCGCCCCGGATCACCGCCCCGAGACAGACCACGGCGTCGAAGTGGCCCGAGGTCGCGCACCGCTTGGCGGCGAGGGGGATCTCGAAGGCCCCGGGCACCCAGACGACGGTCACGTCAGCCTCGGCCACCCCTTTGCGGGCCAGACCACCGAGTGCTCCTTCGAGCAACTGGGTAGTGATCAGATCGTTGAAACGTCCGCACACGATGGCGACTCGAACGCCGGCGCCGTCGACCTCACCCGTCACCGATCGCGCCGCTTTGAAGTTCGTGGACATCACCGTGACCTTAGCCAAGGCGCTTCACAGCCTATTCTCATCGTGATCTCATCCTCCCCGGAGCCTTGAATGCCAGCCTCTCTGCTCATGCGCGGCCCCCGTGCGGGCGAAGACGCCCCGATGACCCCCGCCACATCGTCGGCCTCGTCGCCCCCGTCCCCCTCTCCCGAGCGCTATCCCCTGTTCGACGCCATCCGCCTGCTCGCGGCGCTGATGGTGATCTTCAGCCACGCCTTCACGACGACGGGGCGCCACGAACCCCAGCCGATCCACTTCGGGCGCCTCGACGTCACCTGGGGCCACATCGGGGTGGCCATCTTCTTCGTGACCAGCGGCTTCCTGGTGACCCAGAGCTGGCGGCGTCAGCCCGACGGGCTCCGGTACCTGGCCAAGCGGGCGCTGCGGATCTGGCCCGGCTTCCTCGTCGTCGTCGGCCTCAGCGTCTTCGTGCTCGGTCCGATCGCCACGACCTGGAGTCGGCGCGCCTACTTCGCCGACTACCACACGTGGGGCTACCTGTTGCACAACGCGGTGATGTCGCCCATCACCTTCAACCTGCCCGGCGTGTTCCGCCACCAGCCCCTCAACGGCATCAACGGCAGCCTCTGGACGCTGCCCTACGAGGTCGGCGCCTATCTGGCCCTGCTGGTGCTGGGCGTCACGCGCATGCTGCGCTGGTGGGTGCTCGCCGCCCTCACCGTCTTCGCGCTGGCCCTGTACCACCTCGGCATCTCGAACAAGACCATCTCGCTGTGGGACTCGTGGAACGGCCTGGTCGTCCAGAACCTCGTCCGCCTCGGCGTGTGGTTCGTACTCGGCGCCCTCCTGTGCGAGGCACGGCATCTGGTCGTCCGTCGCCATCGCGTCGCCGCGGTGGCCGTGGTGGCGGCCCTGGTCGGGATCTGGATCCACCAGGACTGGATCGCCATCCCAGCGCTGGCCTTCCTGGTCATCTACCTCGGCACCCTGCCCTTCCGCCCGGCCGACGTGCTGCACCGTCTCGGTGATCCGTCCTACGGCATGTACCTCTATGGCTTCGTCATCCAGCAGACGCTCATGTGGACCGGTCTGGTGCACCGCGACCAGCCCTGGCTGTCCTTCGTCGAGGCCACCGTGCTGGCGGTCATCTTCGGCTACGCCTCGTGGCACCTGGTCGAGCGTCGGGCTCTGCGCCTGCTGCGCCCCAAGCGTCACGTCACACCCGACCGCTCAGGCGACGAGGGCCCCTCAGGGGACCTCGTCGACCCCGTCGAGCCCGTCGAGGATGTGGCCCATGCGCTCGCGCTTCGTGCGTAGGTAGGCCAGGTTCTCGGGGTTCGGGATGGTCTCGACCGGGACCCGACCGGTGACCTCGAGGCCGAAGCCTTCGAGCCCGCCGAACTTGGCCGGATTGTTGGTGAGCAGCCGCATCGTCGTGATGCCCAGGTCGACCAGGATCTGGGCGCCGATGCCGTACTCGCGGCTGTCGATGGGCAGGCCCAGCTCGAGGTTGGCGTCGACGGTGTCGCGCCCCTGATCCTGCAGGTTGTAGGCCCGGATCTTGTGGCCGATGCCGATGCCGCGGCCTTCGTGGCCGCGCAGGTACACCAGCACGCCGAGCTCCTCGTCGGAGATCTGGCGCATGGCCTGGTCGAGCTGGATGCCGCAGTCGCAGCGCAACGAGCCGAACACGTCGCCGGTGAGGCACTCGCTGTGCACCCGCACCAGCACGTCGTCCTCGCCCTGCACCGCGCCCTTGACCATGGCGATGTGCTGCTCGCCGTTGAGCACGGACTCGTACACGTAACAGGTGAAGTCGCCCCAGTCGGTGGGGATGCGCGCCTCCGCGATCCGCTTGACCAGCTTCTCAGTCTGGCGCCGGTAGCGGATCAGCTCGGCGATCGAGATCATCAGCAGCCCGTGCTCGTCGCAGAACCGGCGCAGCTCGGGCACCCGGGCCATGGTGCCGTCGTCGTTGACGATCTCGCAGAGCACGCCCGCGGGGTACAGCCCGGCCATGCGAGCCAGGTCGACGGCGGCCTCGGTGTGGCCGGCCCGCTTGAGCACCCCGCCGTCGGCGTAGCGCAACGGGAAGATGTGACCAGGTCGGGCCAGATCGCCGGGACGGGTCGCCGGGTCGATGAGCGAGCGGATCGTCGCCGCCCGGTCCCCGGCCGAGATGCCGGTCGACGTGCCGTGACGGAAGTCGACGCTGTAGGTGAACGCCGTGCGCTGGGCCTCGGTGTTGTCGCGCACCATCAGCGGGATGTCGAGCTCGTCCAGGCGGTCGCCGGTCAGCGGGGCGCAGATCACGCCCGACGTGTGGCGCACGAAGAAGGCGATCTTCTCGGGGGTGGCCCACTCGGCCGCCATGATGAGGTCACCCTCGTTCTCACGGTCCTCGTCGTCGACCACGACGACGATCTCGCCGCGTGCGACGGCGGCGATGGCGTCGGGGATCTCGGCGAAACCCTCTCTGATCTCATGCTTGACGCTCATGGCGCCCTCCTTGTCGCGGCCAGCTGCGCGGCCAAGAGCCGCTCGACGTACTTGGCCATCACGTCCACTTCGAGGTTCACGTCGGCACCGGCGCCTTTGTGGCCGAGCGTCGTCACCGCCGCAGTATGCGGGATGAGGGCCAC
The DNA here is from genome assembly GCA_963734965.1 of uncultured Microthrixaceae bacterium. GTDB lineage: Bacteria > Actinomycetota > Acidimicrobiia > Acidimicrobiales > Acidimicrobilacustridaceae > UBA4742. The sequence continues at coordinate 2,037,421 of CAVTJK010000003.1, forward strand.
GGTGAACCCGTCGTCGAGCACATCGACGACGGTCAGGCTCACGCCGTCGACGGTGATCGAGCCCTTCTCGACGATGTAGCGCAGCAACGAGTCGGGCATCCGCACCCGCAGGTCGGGCGCCGGTTCGACGATCTGGCCCACGGCATCGACGTGGCCCTGCACCACATGGCCTCCGAGGCGATCCTCGACCCGGACGGGCCGTTCGAGGTTGACCGGATCGCCCGGCTCGAGGGCACCCAGGGCCGTGCGGTCGTAGGTCTCGTCGCTGACGTCGGCCTCCCACCAGCCGGCGGCCACGTCGAAGTCCACGACGGTGAGACAGCACCCGTTGACCGCCGTCGAGTCGCCGATGCCGACGCCGTCGAGCACGGTCTTGGCGTTGATCCGCAGCTTGGCGCCGTCCCGGCTGGCCACGGACCCGAGCTCTTCGATGATTCCGGTGAACATGGTCAGGCTCCCGAGGTCGCCGGTTCGGCTACGTGGTGGGTCGCCGAGGCGGCGGCGAGGGGCTCGACCCTGGCGGCGAGATCGATCCGCAGATCGTCGCCGAGGGGCCGGACGCCGACCAGCCGACCGCGCCAGGCGTCGGCCAGCGTGGCCGCGCCGGGGCCCGTGAACAGGCCGCGGGCATCGTCGCCTCCGAACAGCATGGGGGCCAGGTAGATCACGTAGCGGTCGACCAGTCCGGCGGCGTGCAGTCCGTGCGCGACCGTCGCGCCGCCCTCGACCAGGAGCTGCAGCACGCCGCGCCGACCGAGCTCGTCGAGGACCAGGCCCACATCACCGCTCAACTCGACGGCGGGCTGCACGGCCGCGCCCGGCGGCGCCGTCCCCAGCACCACTCGCAGCGGTTGCACGAACCCTGGGGGCAGTTCGGCCGGGGGGAGCCGGACGGTGAGGGCCGGATCGTCGGCGCGGACGGTCCCCGCCCCCACGAGGACGGCGTCGCTGTCGGCGCGAAGCTGGTGGGCATCGCGGCGCGGCTTCGGCCCCGGTGATCCACTGGCTGGTCCCATCAGGGGCGGCGGTGCGCCCGTCGAGGCTGGCGGCGAGCTTCAGGACGACGAAGGGCCGGCCGGTGCGGCGGTGATGGAGGTAGGGGCCGAGCTGGTCGCGAGCGTCGGTGGCCACGGCGGACAACTCGGGGACGGCGTCGGCGACATCGACGACCACGCCCGCCTCGCGGAGCCGGGCGAGGCCACGGCCCGCGACCCGCTCGTCGGGATCGACGACGGCGACCACCACGCGGGCCACGCCCGCGGCGATGATGGCATCGGCGCACGAGCTGGGCCGACGCCCCGGATGACAGCACGGTTCGAGGGTCACGAACATGGTGGCCCCCTGCGCCGCCGCCCCTGCGGCTTGGAGGGCGACGACCTCGGCATGGTTCCCGGCTCGGCCCTGGGTCGCGCCGGCGAATCCGGGATGGTCCAGCGCGGCGTCGGCGGGAACGACCACGGCCCCGACCCAGGGCCGAGGCGACACCGAGCGCCGCGACGCGGCGGCGGCGGCCATGGCCTGTCGCATGCGGTCGGCGTCGCTGGTGTTCACAGAGTGGGGCCTGTCTCGTGTCGGCGGTCGGATCTGGCACTCGCTGGCCGTCCGGTCGAATTTACCTACGGTCGACGGACTTGGCGACCAGCATATCCCCGACGGCTCCGTTTGGGAAGACGAAAAGAAGAACGCGTTCTAATTCCTCGTCACCTCGGACGGTCAGTGGTGGGTGGGTTCGCCGCTCAGGAGGCGCAGGACGTGGGGCACGACGTCGAGCACCGCCTCGAGGCACTCGACGGCGCCCGCCGGTGACCCCGGCGTGTTCAGGATGAGCGCCTGGCCGCGGGTGCCGGCCACGGCGCGGGACAAGCGACCCAGGGGCGACACGAGCCGCATGGCCTCGGCCAACCCGGGCGCCTGGCGATCGAGCACGACCAGCGTGCCCTCAGGCGTGAGGTCGCGGGGCCCGAAGCCGGTGCCTCCCGTCGTCACGATCAGCCCGGCGAAGCCCTCGGCCAGCTCGACCAGGGCCTCCCCCACCACCTCGCGACCGTCGGCGGTGACCTCGTGGGCCACGACCTCGTAGCCCTCGGCCCCCAGCCGATCGACCAGTCCCTGTCCGCCTCGATCCTCACGGGTGCCGCCCTTCACGCCGTCCGAGACGGTCAGCACCTTGGCCTGCAGCTGGCGGGCGTCGTGGTCGGGCACGGGTGCGAGGCTAGTGCCGGCCTCGTCAGGTCCGGCGCAGGCGCAGGACGAACATGCCGTCGGTACCGGCCGTCTGGGGCAGCACCAGGAGGCCTCGGCCGTGCGGTGTCGCGGCGTCGGTGAGCGGGCCGGGCCCGGCCGCGATCGGGGCCAACTCGGGATGGTGTGACTCGAGCCACGAGTCGATCTCGCGAGTCTCGGCATCGGTCATCGTGCAGGTGCTGTAGGTGATCTCGCCACCGGCGCGAACGAGGCCGACGGCGGCGCCGAGCAGCTCGCGCTGCAGGACCGCGAGGTGGTCCACGTCGTCAGGAGCGATGCGCCAGCGGGCGTCAGGCCGGCGCCGCAACGACCCCAGCCCCGAGCAGGGCGCGTCGACCAGGACTCGGTCGGCCCGGCCGTCGCGCAGCGGAGCCGAGCGGGCATCGGCCGCCACCACCGCGAGGTGGCGCGATCCCAGGCGGCGGGCGTTGGCGGCGATGAGGTTGGCCCGTGCCGGATGCAGCTCGAGGGCGACCACCGCCGCGCCCGTCGCCGCCAGGCCGGTCGCCTTGCCGCCCGGTCCGGCGCACACGTCGATGACGAGCTCGCCCGGTCGAGCTCCGACGGCCTCGGTGACCCACTGTGACGCCGTGTCCTGGCGGTACCCATCGTCGCGCTCGACGGCGGAGGCGGCCACGTTCATCGATTCGAGGGCGGCGGCGGCCACGTCGGTGCCAAGGTCAGTCGTGAGCCGGTCGATGATCCAGTCCGGGTAGCTGAGACCGCGTCGGCGTGTCGGGCCAGTCGTGCCCGCCCTCGCTGATGCGGCGCAACACCGCGTTCACGAGGCCCCGGGTGCGGGCCGGGGCCACCTCGACCGTCGCGCTGACCGCGGCGTGCGGGGGGGTCTCGAGGAAGACGAGCTGATAGGCGCCGAGGCGCAGCACCGCCCGGGTCTCGGTGTCGGGATCTCGCGTGACGAAGCGATCGATGAGCCAGTCGCATGAGCGCCGCATCCGGGTGACGCCGTAGACCAACTCGGTCACGAAGTTGCGGTCGCGGTCATCGAGGTGGGATCGACCGAGCGCGGCGGGAACCACCAGGTTGGCGTAGGCCCCGTCCCGCTCGATCCGCACCAGCGCGTCGACGGCCACCGCCCGCGCCGAGACTCCGCCGCGGACGCGTGCGGCGGCTCGTGCTCATGGACCCAGGCGGTCGTCGGCCGCCAGGGGCGGATGCAGGCCGCGCCGCCACGCGTCAGCGGCCAGTCGGGCCTTGCCCTCGGGCTGGACCTCGACCAGATCGAGATGTCCGTCGCCGGTCGCCACCCGCAACCCGTCGAGGCGCCCGGGCGCATCTGGATCCGTCACCGGCGAGCCGTCGTCGACCCGACTCGTCCGCCAGACCTTGAGGCGCTTGTCCCGGAACGTCGTGTAGGCGCCGCCGACCCGCACCAGGCGGTGCAGCGCGTCGGCCGGACAGGTCCAGTCGAGGCGCAACTCGTCGGGCTGGATCTTCTCGGCGTAGGTCGGTTCGCCGACCTGGGCCACGGCGGGGCCGATGCCGTCGCGCAGCGCGTCGACGAGCAGCCGCGTGCCGACGTCCACCAGCCGGTGGCGCAGCTCGTCAGCGGTCTCGTCGGGATCGATGGCGACGAAGGTCTCGGCGCGGATTCCGCCCGTGTCGAGTCCCTCCTCGATGTCCATCAGGCACACGGCCGTCTCGTCGTCGCCGGCCAGGATGGCCCGTTCCACCGGCGCCGCGCCGCGCCACCGGGGCAAGGCCGAGAAGTGGAGGTTGACCATCGGCACGACGTCGATCACGTGCGGCTTGATGAGCCGGCCGAAGGCCACGACGACGCCGAGGTCGGCGCCCGCGGCCAGGACGTCGTCGACCTGGTCGGACACCGGTAGACCGAGCTCGATGGCGGCCGCCTTGACCGGACTGGGCGACAGGCCCTTGCCGCGACCCCGCCGGGCGTCGGCCCGGCTCACCACGAGGGCGATGGCGAACCCGGCCTCGTGCAGAGCGCGCAAAGGAGGAACCGCGGCTTCGGGTGTTCCGAGGAACACCAGGCGACGCGGATGGCTGGGGACCGGCGCGCTCAGAGCTTCCCGAGGCCGATGCTCGGAACCTCGACCTCGTCGCCGCTCAAGGCGCGCTCGCGCAGCACCTTCTTGGCCTCTTTGCGCTGATCGTCGTCGAGATGGTCGAGCAGCAGCACACCGTCGAGATGGTCGAGCTCGTGCTGGAAGACACGCGCCTCGAGCTCGTCGGCTTCGACCTGGATCTCGTTGCCCTCGAGGTCATAGCCCGTGAGCAGGACCTCCTTGGGGCGCACGATCTCCCAGCTCAGGCCGGGCACCGAGAGGCACCCTTCGAGATAGGACCACTCGCCCCGGCTCTCGGCGATGACTGGATTGACGATCACGATCGGCTCGTCGTCGATGTCATAGACGAACAGTCGCTTCTGCACGCCGATCTGCGGGGCGGCCAGCCCGGCGCCGTGAGCGTCGTACAACGTGGCGAACATGTCGTCGGCCAGGCGCGCGATGGCACCGTTGATGTCGGTGACCTCGGCGGCCCGCCGCTTGAGCACAGGGTCGCCGAACACGCGGATGGTGTAGGGAGCCATGGCCACCAGGGTAGCGTCGGTCCGGTGGAGGGAACGCACGCGGACCAGTACTTCGAACCCCAGCCGCGCGTCACGTCGAAGCCCCATCAGGTGCGCCTGACCCTGCCTGATCTCACCGCGGAGCTGACGGCCGACCGCGGCGTGTTCTCGGCCGACGCCGTCGATCAAGGCACGCGCTACCTGCTCCAGGCCGGTCCCGAGCTGGCCCCCTCGCCTACCGACCTGCTCGATCTCGGATGCGGCTACGGCCCCATAGCGGTGACCTTGGCCCGCCGAGCGCCCGGGGCGACGGTGTGGGCGGTCGACTCCAACGAGCGGGCCGTCGATCTGACGCGTCAGAACGCGGCGTCGCTGGACCTGGACAACGTCAGGGCCCTGACCGCCGGCGATGTCCGAGCGGCCGTGACCGGCGGGATGCCCGAGTCGGTCCGGTTCGACGCCATCTGGTCGAACCCACCCATCCGCGTCGGCAAGGCGCGACTGCACGCGCTCGTCACCGACTGGCTCGCCCGGCTCCGCGACGGCGGCCACGCTGTCTTCGTGGTGCACAAGCACCTGGGCGCGGACTCGTTCGCCCGATGGCTGGACGACACCGGCTGGTCCACCACCCGCCTGGGGTCGCGAGCGGGATACCGGATGCTCGACATCACCCGCGCCGACCCGTCGGTCTGAGGAGGCGTCCATGCGCAACCTCACCGGCACCGAGCTCAAGCGGCTGCACCGCGAATGGCGCCGCTCGACCGAAGGCCGCCTGGCCCTGCTGCTCGACGCCGTCCAGACGCCGTACAACGTCGGATCGATCCTGCGGACCGCGGCGGCCTACCGGGTCGAGCACCTGTGGCTGATCGGGGCCACGTCCTCGCCGATGCACCCGAAGACGCAGAAGACGGCCCTCGGTTCGCAGCGGTTCGTGACGTGGACCGAGTGCGCCGAGATCGGCCCGGCCGCCGACGAGGTGGCCACCGCCGGCTACACCCTCGTCGGCATCGAGCTGGCCGAGGGCGCCCGGCCGCTGCACGAGATCGACCTGCCCGCCGACGTGTGCCTGGCCCTCGGCCACGAGGACCGGGGCCTGTCCAAGGAGACGCTGGCTCGCTGCGCCACGGTTGCCTACCTCCCCCAGCTCGGGCCCATCGGATCGCTCAACGTGGCCACCGCCGCCGCCATCGCCATGTACGAGGTCCGCCGCCGGGCCTGGACCGCTCCCTGATCGAGCCCACCACCCGTTCTGGCGGCGATTGAGGGCGTGGGACGCCCTTCATCGCCGCCAGAAGCCGAGGGGCCCCAAGCAGCCAAGGGGTCAGAGGCGGAGGGGGTCGACGGCGACGCGAAGGCGGCCCGGGGGGCGGGGGGTGGCGGCCAGGACGTCGAGCAGGGCGGTGCGGTCCTCGCTGCGGACCAGCCACTGCCCCTCGCTCGGCCCGACGACCTCGACCCCGTCGGGCCGGCCCAGCCGCTCGACGAAGGCGGGCGCCGCCGCCCCCGACACGGCGGCCAGCGCCGCGCACGGCGGGAACCGAAGCAGCCGACGGCGCTCGAGCTCGGCGGCGGCGACCCGAGCCGGGTCGCCGAGCAGGGCGGCCTGCACGACCTCGTGGTGCGGGAGCCGGGTCTGCAGCATCAACCGACCAGGACCGCGACGGCCGCCGACCAGGCGAGCGCCCCGCACCAGCAGCGCCAGCGCCTCCTCGGCGGCCCGGTAGCGCGGCGCCAGCAGCTCCTGGTCGAAGTCGAGGAAGGCAACGACGTCGGCGGCGTCGACCCGATGCAGGACGGCCTCGGTGCCGACGTAGATCCGGGCGTCGCGATCGACCTCATCCGTGGTGGCGGTGACCTCGGCCACCGGGGCGCGAGCCAGCGCTTCGAGCTCCTCACGCACCCGGGTCACGCCCGGACGCAGGTTCTTGAAGCCGCTCCCGCCGCAGCTGAGGCACACCTTGGGCCGAACGGTTCCACACCGGCGGCACGTGAACTGCTGGTCGGCGCCGCTGGTGACGGCGGCATCGCATCGTTCGCAGCGTGCCGTCTCGCCGCAGGTGTTGCAGGCCGACAACATGGCCCGACCCTTCCGGTTGAGCACGCAGACGATGCGCCCGTCACCGCGGAGGGCCCGCACGAGCCGCTCGGAGAAGAGGCCGGTGCGGCCGATGTCGTCGTTGCGGCGATCGATCACATCTACCTGGGGCCAGCCGTCACGCTCGTCCTGGCGCGAGGGCACCAGCAGCTCTCCCCACTCGAGCGCCTCGAGCGACGGTGCCGGTGACACCAGAACGCACGGCACCCCAGCGCGCCGGGCCCGCTCGATCACGACATCCCGGGCGTGCCAGGTCGGGGCCCGCTCCTGCTGCCACGACTCGTCGTGCTCGTCGAGCACGACCACGGCGGCCAGATCCGCGACCGGCGCCCAGGCCGCCGCCCGGGTCCCGATCACGGTCGCGCCGGCCGCCGCCTGGGCCCAGTCCTGGGGCATGACGGCCACGCCCACACCAGCCCGGCGCAGCCGCAGTCCGATATGGCGCGCCGCCCGGGCCGAGGTCGCCAGCACGAGAGCGTGACCCCGCGACGCGGCCTCGAGCACGATCGGGTACGGATCAGCAGCCGGGCCCAGCCGCACGACCGATCGCGGTCGGGCCAGGGCGTCGACCGCCAACCCGTCGTCGGCCAGCCCGACCGGCGCGTGCGAGCGGGCCGGCGCCGGCAACGCCCGCACCGCGTGGTCGGGCGACGCCGTCCGCAAGAGCTGAGCAGGCCGGCCGGCCCACCGCCATGCCGCCCAATCGGCCAGCGACACCAGGTCGGCGGCGGGACCCCATCCGGTGACCTTGGCGATCGGCGCCAGATCGACTCCCGGCGGCGGCACCACGTCGGTCGCCACCACCCAGCCCCCGACCCGCCGACCGTGCAGGGCGACGCGCACCATCGACGCCACCCGAACCTGGTCGCGCAGGCGCTCCGGGACGAGGTAGTCGAAGGTCTTGTTGATGGCCGGCTGATCCGGCAGCACCCGCACCACGCCGAGCGAGGCCCGCTCCTCTCGAAGCCCGTCCTCGGGCCGAGGATCGGGGGTCGAGGCCGGTTCGGGCGATGCCGGCGCGAACGGAAGCGGGAGGGTCAGAGCCCCAGAGCCGAACGCAGGTCGTCGACCTTGTCGGTGCGCTCCCAGGTGAAGCCCCCGTCCTCGGCGGGGCGCCCGAAGTGACCGTACGCGGCGGTGCGCTTGTAGATCGGGCGCCGCAGGTCGAGGTCGCGAAGGATGGCGGCGGGGCGCAGGTCGAAGATGTTCGAGATGGCCTCGACGATCTTGGTGTTGTCGACCTTCTCGGTCCCGAACGTCTCGACCAGGACCGAGATCGGGCGGGCCACGCCGATGGCGTAGGCGACCTGGACCTCGCAGCGGCTCGCGGCGCCCGCGGCGACGACGTTCTTGGCGACCCAACGGGCCGCATAGGCGGCCGATCGGTCGACCTTGGACGGATCCTTGCCCGAGAAGGCGCCGCCTCCGTGGCGACCCATGCCGCCGTAGGTGTCGACGATGATCTTGCGCCCGGTGAGGCCGGCGTCGCCGACCGGGCCGCCGATCACGAAGCGGCCCGTCGGGTTGATGTAGACCTCGTAGTCGTCGTCGGCGAACTCGGCGGGGACGACGGGACGGATCACGTGCTCGATCAGATCCGGCCGGATGACCTCGTCGCGATCGATGCCGTCGTTGTGCTGGGTCGAGATGAGCACGGTGCGCAGCCGGGTCGGGCGGCCGTCGGTGTAGTCGAAGGTGACCTGGGTCTTGCCGTCGGGCCGCAGGTACGGCACGGTCCCCGCCCGACGGACCTCGGAGAGCCGTTCGGCCATGCGGTGGGCCAGGTGGATCGGCAGCGGCATCAACACGTCGGTCTCGTCGCAGGCGTAGCCGAACATCATCCCCTGGTCACCGGCGCCCTGCTTGTTGAGCAGGTCCTCGCCCGACGATCCCGAGCGCACCTCTTCGGAGTCGTCGACGCCCTGGGCGATGTCGGGCGACTGCTCGTCGAGCGACACCAGCACGCCGACCGTGTTGCCGTCATAGCCGTAGGACTCGCGGTTGTAGCCGATCTCGTTGATCGTGCCGCGGACGATCTTCGGGATGTCGACATAGCCGTTGGTGGTGATCTCGCCGCCCACGATGGCCAGGCCGGTCGTGACGAAGGTCTCGCACGCCACGCGACTCATCGGGTCCTGGTCGAGCATGGCGTCGAGGATGGCGTCGGAGATCTGGTCGGCCATCTTGTCGGGATGGCCTTCGGTGACGGACTCCGAGGTGAAGGTCCAGCTGCTCACGATGTCTCCTGTTCGGTGCCGGTCGGGCGACCGGCGTTCGGGGGGCCAGCGGTCGGGTGGGTGTGGCGCCAGGCCACGACGGCATCGAGCACCGCGTCGGCGATCGACCGCTTGTCGCTCAGCGCCACATGATGGTCGGTCCCGGCGGCATCGATGATCACGACCGCGTTGGTGTCGTGTTCGAAGCCGGCCCCGGGCGCCGAGCACGTCGTTGGCCACGATGAGATCGAGGCCCTTGCGTTCGAGCTTCTGGCGAGCGTTGGCCACCAGATCATCGGTCTCGGCGGCGAAGCCGACCAGCGTCTGGCCGGCCGGCTTGGTCGAGCCGAGGTCGACGAGGAAGTCGTGGGTGGGTTCGAGCACGATCTCGGGCAGCCCGACCCCCTTCTTGATCTTGTGGTCGGCCACGACCGCGGGGCGGAAGTCGGCCACGGCCGCGGCCATGACGATCACATCGTGGTCGCCGCTGCGGGGCAGGACCGCGGCCTGCATCTCGGCGGCGCTGGTCACCTCGATGACCTCGATGCCGACCGGCGCGGGACGGTCGACCGTCGTCACCAGGGTGACCTTGGCCCCCCGGGCCTGGGCGCGCTCGGCCACGGCGTATCCCTGCTTGCCCGACGAGCGGTTGGTGATGACGCGCACCGGGTCGATGGCCTCGCGCGTTCCGCCGGCGGTCACGAGCACGCGCAGGCCGTCGAGGTCGGATCCGGCGCTGGCCGATCCGAGGGCGCGTTCGGCGGCGTCGACGATGTCGCCCACGTCGGCCAGCCGCCCGACCCCGATGTCGCCGCCCGCCAAACGACCTTCGCCGGGATCGACGACGATCACGCCGCGGCGCCGCAGCGTGGCCAGGTTGTCCTGCACGGCTGGGTGCTCCCACATCTCGGTGTGCATGGCCGGGCAGATCACGACGGGCGCCCGGGTGGCCAGCAACGTGGCCGTCAACAGGTCATGGGAGATGCCGGCGGCGTAGTCGCCGATCAGACCGCGCGGTGGCCGGGCAGACGAGGATCAGGTCGGCGCGCTGGCCCAGCCGCGTGTGCGGAATCGGGTCACGCTCGTTCCACAGCGAGGTCTGCACCGGCTCGGACGCCAGCGCCGAGAAGGTCACCTCACCGACGAACCGCGTGGCCCCTCGCGTGAGCACCGGCGCGACGTGGGCGCCGGCATCGACCAACCGTCGACAGACGTCGATGGCCTTGTAGGCGGCGATGCCCCCTGAAACACCCAAGACGATGGTGCGCCCGCCCAACATCGACTCGGTCCTCGACCGTCGGTCAGGCCGACTCGCCGTCGATGGGCTCGACTTCGGCCTCGACGGGGATGGCCACGATCTTGTCGGCGGCGATCTCCTCGAAGGCGATCGACAGCGGCTTGCGGGCCACGGAGGTGACCTGAGGCGGCACGTTGGCCCCAAGGCCGTCGCCGAGCTGGCCGAAGTACGAGTTGATCTGGCGGGCCCGGGTCGAACCCAGCGTGACCAGCGTGAACTTGGAGTCGACCTTGCTCAGGAGGTTCTCGATCTTGGGGTTCATCATCGAGTCATGGACCTGCGCCACAGGAACCTCCCGGTTCGCGCTCGACGGGTCGATCCCTATCCAAGCGGTCCTCCATCCTAGCAGCGGGCCCCACCTACCTGAAACTCGTGGTCAGGGGCCCGCCCGCTCAGGCCCGGGCCGCCCGGGCCGCCGCGATCAGGTCCTGGATCTGCTCGACGGTGTCGTCGACCTGGTCGTTGACCACGACGTGGGCGCCCAGGCGACGCCCGGCGTCGGCTTCCTGACCAGCCTTGGCCAGCCGCTGACGAAGCAGGTCGGGCGGATCGCCCCGGGCCCTCAGGCGGTGCTCCTGCTCCTCGCGAGAGGGGGCCTCGAGGAAGATGAGGACGGCGTCGAGACCGAGGGCCTGGACCTGAGCGGCCCCGTCGACGTCGATCTCGAGCACCACGTCGGCGCCGTCAGGCGGCTCGGGCAACGGCGTGCCGTAGAGGTAGCCGAGGAAGTCGGTCCACTCGAGGAAGCCGCCGGCGGCGATGCGTTGCTCGAACTCCGGACGCGTCACGAACCGGTAGGCATCGGCGGCCTCGCCCTCGCGTCGGGCGCGTGTCGTCCACGAGCGGCTCAACCACAGCGTGGCGTCACGCTCGAGCAGGCGATCGACGACCGTCCCCTTGCCGACCCCGCCTGGGCCGGAGACGACCACGATCATGGACGGGGTGGGGGGCGATCAGCCGGGGAACGACCGCAGCAGCGCCTCACGCTGCTGCGCGCCGAGGCCGCGGACCCGACGGGTCTCGCTGATGCCGATCTCCTCCATGGTGCGACGGGCCTTGACCTTGCCCACGCCAGGGAGAGACTCGAGCACGGCCACGACCTTCATCTTGGCGACGATGTCGTCGTTCTCAGCCTGAGCGAGGAGCTCGCTCAAGTTGACCGAGCCCATCTTCAGTCGTTCTTTGAGCTCGGCGCGGGCCTTGCGGGCCAAGGCGGCCTTTTCGAGCGCGGGCTTGGCGCTGCTCGGCGGAGAGTGCAGGAGGAAGCGGCATGGGCGGCACCCTATCGCGACAGCGATAAGGGTCGTGACGAGAGTCGACGAGCCGTCAGACCAGCTCGGCGACGAGCGCGTCGGCGGCCGCCACCGGATCGTCGGCCTCGGTCACGGTTCGCCCGACGACGAGGAGATCCGCGCCACCATCGAACGCGGCGCGAGGTGTCGACGCCCGGGCCTGATCGTGCACGTCGGTGCCGGCGCGCCGGATGCCCGGAACCACGCGCAGCAGGCGGGGCGCGAGCTGTCGGGCGTCGACCAGGTCTGACGCCGCGCACACGATGCCGCCGCACCCCGTCTCGGCGGCCAGCGCGACGCGATGGGGGAAGATGTGAGCCGGCGCGCCGATGTCGCTCGTGAGGACGGTGACGGCCAGTGGATACGGCGTGGGCAAGCCGGCGCGCTCGGCGCCATCGCGGAGGCCCTCGACACCCGCGCTCAACATCGGGGCGTCGCCGCGCGCGTGCATCGTGAGGTACCGCGCGCCGAGCGACCCGAGCACACGCGCGGTCTTGCCGACCGTCGTCGGGATGTCGAGCAGCTTGAGGTCGACGAACACGTCGTAGCCCTGGTCCATCAGGCTCGAGATGGCGTCGGGGCCAGCGGCGGCATACAGCTCGAGCCCCACCTTGGCCACCCCGAAGTACGGGCGCAGGCTGCGAGCGAGTCGCAGTGCGGATACGAGGTCGTCGACATCGAGCACGAGCGCGAGTCGCTCACGGATCTCGGGGTCGACGGCGGTATCAGCGGGCATGGACAGCTCCGATCAGTTCGGTGATGGTACGGATGCCGTGGCTCCGGCACCAGGATTCGAGGTCGCGGGCGATGCGACCGACGGCGCGTGGGTCGGCGAAGGTGGCCGTGCCGACCTGGACGGCCGACGCCCCGGCCATGATCAGCTCGACGGCGTCGACCGCCCCCGCCACCCCGCCGACCCCCACGATGGGCAGATCCCTCAGAGCGGCGTGCACGTCATGGACCGCCCGCACGGCCACCGGATGGATGGCCGGCCCCGACAGCCCACCTCCGCCCCCACCGAGACGGGGTCGCCGCGAGTCGATGTCGAGGGCCAGCCCGGGCACGGTGTTGATCAGCGTGACGGCGTCGGCGCCGGCTCGGGCAACGGCGTCGGCCACCTCGACCAAATTGGCCACCGCGGGCGTCAGCTTGGCCCAGACCGGACGGCGGCAGGCGCTGGACGCCTCGATGGCGGCGGCGGCCGCCTCGGGGCGCTGGGCGAACATCTCGCCCGAGCGGTGATCGAGGTTCGGACAAGACAGGTTGACCTCGACGGCCACGACCTCGGCCGGGGCGTCAGCCATCATGGCCGCCGCCTTGGCGTAGTCGTCGACCGTGCGGCCCCAGATGCTGGCCACGACCGTCGCGCCCGTCTCGACGAGCGACGGCAGCTCGTGGGCCAGCCAGTGCTCGACACCGGGACCCTGCAGCCCGACCGAGTTGAGCATCCCGGCGGGGGTCTCGTGGACCCGCGGCGCCGGGTTTCCGGCCCAGGCCTCGGCGGACAGCGACTTGACGACGACCGCCCCGAGCGAGGCCAGGTCGACGTGGCGGGCCAGCTCGGCGCCGTGTCCCGCCGTCCCCGACGCCGTCATGACCGGGTTGGCCAGTTCGACCGAGCCGACGCGGGTTCTCAGGTCCATCTATTCCAGATCCAGTCTTAGCTGGTCGTCGTTGATCCCTTGTTGGTACTCCTGCAACGTGCGCACGCGCAGCGGGTGTCGGGCCCAGTCAGCCATGCCGTTGGCCGCCGCCAGCCCGGCGGCGGCGGTCGTGAGCAGCGGGACGCGGTGGCTGCCTGCGGCGGCGCGGATGTGGGCCCCGTCGGTGCGCGGCCCCCGACCTCGTGGGCTGTTCACCACCAGCTGCACCTGGCCGCTGGCGATGAGGGTGACGGCGTCGGTTCCATCCTCTCCCAGCTTCGCCACCACCGTCGTGACGGCCACGCCCTGCGCGGCCAGGTAGTCGGCCGTGCCCGAGGTCGCCGCGATCTCGAAGCCGAGGTCGACGAACTGCTGGGCCGCCTTGACCGCGGTCGGCTTGTCGCGATCGGCGAGGGAGAGGAACACGGTGCCCCGCTCGGGTAAGCGGTTGCCGGCCGCCAGCTGGCTCTTGACGAAGGCCAGGCCAACGGTCAGGTCGATGCCCATGACCTCGCCGGTCGAGCGCATCTCGGGCCCGAGCACGGCGTCGGCGTCGGGGAACCGGCTGAAGGGCAGGACCGCTTCCTTGACCGCGATGTGATCGCCGGTGACACCGGGCACCAGCAGGCCCTGCTCGCGGAGCTCGGCCAGCGTCGATCCGGTCATCACCCGCGCCGCCACCTTGGCCAGCGGCACTCCGGTCGCCTTGGCCACGAACGGCACCGTCCGCGAGGCGCGGGGGTTGGCCTCGATCACGAACACCTGGTTGGCCTTCACCGCATACTGGACGTTGATGAGGCCGCGCACGTCGAGGGCGTCGGCGATCCGCCGCGTGTGGTCCTCGATGACGCTGATCGTCTCGGCCGACAGGTGCGGCGGTGGCAGCACGCACGCGCTGTCGCCCGAGTGCACGCCCGCCTCCTCGACGTGCTCCATGACCCCACCGATGACGACGTCGCCGGTGGCGTCACGGATGGCGTCGACGTCGACCTCGATGGCGTCTTCGAGGAAGCGATCGACGAGCACGGGCCGCTCGGCCGACAGGCCGCCCTCCTTGCCCAGGCTCCCGAACCCGGCCAGCGCGGCCATGGCCCGCTTGAGGCTGTCGTCGTCGTACACGATCTCCATGGCCCGGCCGCCGAGCACATAGGAGGGGCGCATCAGCACCGGGTAGCCGACGCGCTCGACGACGGCCATGGCCTCGGCCACCTCGGTCGCGGTGCCGCCGGCGGGCTGGGAGATCTCGAGGCGGGCGCACAACCCGTTCCAGCGCTCACGGTCCTCGGCCAGGTCGATCGACGCCGGACTCGTGCCCAACACGAGCTCCTGGGGCAGTTGGGCGGCCAGCTTGAGCGGCGTCTGGCCCCCGAGGGCGACGATGACGCCGACCGGCTGCTCGGCCTCGATGACGTTCATGACGTCCTCATAGGTGAGGGGCTCGAAGTACAGCCGGTCGCTGGTGTCGTAGTCGGTGGACACCGTCTCGGGGTTGCAGTTGACCATCACCGTCTCGAACCCGGCGTCGCGCAGGGCGAAGCTGGCGTGCACGCAGCAGTAGTCGAACTCGATCCCCTGCCCGATCCGGTTCGGCCCGGAGCCCAGGATGACGATCTTGGGCCGAGTGCTCGGGCGAACCTCGTCCTCATCCTCCCAGGTTGAGTAGTGATACGGCGTGTCGGCGTCGAACTCGGCCGCACACGTGTCGACCGTCTTGAACGTCGGTGCGACCCCCGCGGCCAGCCGCGCCGCCCGCACGTCGAGCTCGCTGATCGGCGCGGACTCGTCGCCGGTACCGGCGCGTGACTGGTTGTGGAGCCAGGCCAGCTGGGCGTCCGAGAACCCGAGGCGCTTGGCGCGCCGCCACCCGGCCCGGCTCAGCGCGGCCAGTCCACCGGTCTCGAAGAGCTCGGCCAGATGGGCGCGCTCTTCGACGATGGCGAGGATCTGGTCGAGGAACCAGGGATCGACACGGGTCGCGGCGTACAGGTCGTCGACCGAGATGCCGCGGCGCAGCGCGGCTTCGAGCTGGAAGGGCCGGTCCGGCGTGGCGATGGCGGCCTGGATCACGAGGTCGTCGTCGTTGAGATCGTCGTAGAGGGCCTCGCCCGGATCGCAGTTGAGCCCGTGCCGGCCGTGCTCGAGTGACCGCAGCCCCTTCTGGAGCGACTCGGGGAAGGTCCGGCCGATGGCCATGGCCTCGCCGACCGATTGCATGCTCGTGCCCAGCACGGCGGGCGTGCCGGGGAACTTCTCGAACGCCCACCGCGGGATCTTCGTGACGACGTAGTCGATGACCGGCTCGAAGCTGGCCGGCGTCTTGCGGGTGATGTCGTTGGAGATCTCGTCGAGCGTGTAGCCCACGGCCAGACGAGCGGCGATCTTGGCGATGGGGAAGCCCGTGGCCTTCGACGCCAGCGCCGACGACCGCGAGACCCGCGGGTTCATCTCGATGATCACCATCTCGCCGTTGGTGGGATCGAGCGCGAACTGCACGTTCGAGCCGCCGGTCTCTACGCCGACGCGACGTATGCAGGCGAAGGCGGCGTCGCGCATCCGCTGATACTCGACATCGCTCAGGGTCTGGGCAGGAGCGACCGTGATCGAGTCGCCCGTGTGCACGCCCATGGGATCGAGGTTCTCGATCGAGCACACGACGACGCAGTTGTCGGCGCGATCGCGCATGACCTCGAGCTCGTACTCCTTCCACCCTGCGATCGATGCCTCGATCAGGATCTCGGAGATCGGGCTGGCGTCGAGGCCGATGGCCGCGGCGCGCTCGAACTCGTCGATCGTCGCGGCGATGCCCGTGCCGCGACCGCCCAGGATGTAGGCGGGACGGATCACGACCGGCAGCCCGATCTCGGTCACGCGCGCCATGGCCTCGTCGAGGGTGTGGGCGATGGCCGACGCCGGCGAGGCCAGCCCGATCTCGGCCATGGCCACCTTGAACTGCTCGCGGTCCTCGGCGGTGGCGATGGCCTCGGCCTTGGCGCCGATCAGCTCGACCCCTTCTCGTTCGAGCACTCCGGCCGCCACGAGCTCCATGGCCAGGTTGAGGGCGGTCTGGCCCCCGAGGGTCGGCAGGAGGGCGTCGGGGTGCTCGCGCTCGATGATCTTGGTGAGGATGTCGATGTCGAGCGGCTCGATGTAGGTCGCGTCGGCGAAGTCGGGATCGGTCATGATCGTCGCCGGGTTCGAGTTGGCCAGGATGACTCGGTAGCCCTCCTCACGCAGCACGCGGCAGGCCTGGGTGCCCGAGTAGTCGAACTCGCACGCCTGGCCGATCACGATCGGCCCCGAGCCGATCAGCAGGATCGAGTGGATGTCGTCGCGGCGAGGCATCAGGTCGCTTCCATCAGGTGGTTTCCATCAACTCGTCGAAGAGGGTGAAGAGGTAGCGCGCGTCGTGGGGGCCGGGCCCCGCCTCGGGATGGTGCTGCACGCTGAAGGCGGCCACCTCGAGCGAGCGGAGGCCCTCGATGGTGCCGTCGTTGAGGTTGCGGTGGGTCACCTCGACGGCCGTCGACGGCGTGTCGACGACCGAGTAGTTGTGGTTCTGGCTCGTGATCTCGACCGCGCCCGTCTCGAGGCGGCGCACCGGATGGTTGCCGCCGTGGTGGCCGAAGGGAAGCTTGTAGGTCTCGAGTCCGAGCGCTCCGGCGAGCAGCTGATGGCCCAGGCAGATCCCGAACACGGGCACCTCGCCCAGCAACCCCTTGATGGCTTCGGTGGCATAGCCGACGGCGGCGGGATCGCCGGGACCGTTGGACAAGAAGACGCCGTCGGGCCGGCGGGCCAGCACCGCCGCCGCCGGCGTCGATGCGGGCACGACCTCGACCGTCGCGCTCTGGCCGAGCTGTTGCAGGATCGCCCGCTTGATGCCGAAGTCGTAGGCCACCACGCGGCGGGGACCGTCGCCGATGGTGTAGGGCTCGGTGCAGGTCACCTCCTGCACGAGGTCGCGACCGTCGGTGCCGGGCTCGGCCTGCGCCGCCGCCTTGAGGGTCACGTCGTCCGCCGTCCCGAAGGCGGCGGGCATGGCGCCGGCGTCGCGCAGGTGGCGCGTGAGGCGACGGGTGTCGACGCCGGCGATCCCGGGGATGCCGTGGCGGCGGAGGAAGCCGTCAAGATCGCCCTCGCTGCGCCAGTTGCTGCGGCGGCGCGCCAGGTCTCGCACGATGACGCCTCGGCAGAACGGCCGGACGCTCTCGTCGTCGACGGGCGTGACCCCGTAGTTGCCGATGTGGGGGTAGGTGAAGGTGATGATCTGCCCGGCATAGGAGGGGTCGGTCAGCACCTCCTGGTAACCGGTGAGGACGGTGTTGAACACGACCTCACCAGTAGCCACTCCTCCTGGGGGCACGGCGCCGATGGCCTCGCCTTCGAAGGTGGTGCCGTCGGCGAGCACGAGCCGCGACTCGGTGATCGATCCGGTCATCGTTGGGCCTCGCCGTCGATGACCATGGCCTGTCCGTTTACCAGGGTGTGACGGACCCGACCGGTGAGCGCGCGCCCGGCGTAAGGCGTGTTGCGACTGAGGCTGGCCAGCACCTGGGGGTCGACCGTCCACGTCGTCGCCGGATCGATGACGCACAGATCAGCCGCCTGACCTGCGCTGACGCGCCCACCGCGCTCGTCGTCGAGGCCGGCGATGACGGCCGGTTGCCAGGACATGAGGGCGATCACCCGCTCGATGGGCAGGTCGAGCTCACCGAGAGCCAGCGCCATCGCCGTCTCGAGCCCCAGCATGCCCGGCGGGGCCTGGTCGAGCGGACGCTCCTTGGCGTCCTGGGTGTGGGGTGCGTGATCGGTGGCGATGGCGTCGATGGTCCCGTCGGCCAGTCCGGCCTTGATGGCGGCCACGTCGGCGTCGGTGCGCAGCGGAGGGTTGACCTTGAAGGTCGGGTCGTAATCGGCGAGCGCCGCGTGGGTCAGCGTGAAGTGATGCGTGGTCGCCTCGGCTGTGACGGCCAGACCCGCGGCCTTGGCCGCTCGCACCAGCTCGACCGAACCGGCGGTCGACAGGTGCTGGAAGTGGATGCGACAGCCCGTCAGACGGGCCAGGGCCAGATCGCGGGTGACCATGAGCTCCTCGGCCTCGGCCGGGATCCCAGGCACACCGAGGCGTGACGACCACTCGCCTTCGTGCATGCAACCGCCGGCGGCCAGCTCGTCGATCTCGCAGTGCTGGGCCAGCGTCACCCTCACGCTCAGCCCCGTGGCGTACTCCATGGCCCGGCGCATGAGGCGGTCGTCCTGCACACCGTTGCCGTCGTCGGTGAAGAGGCGCACGCCGGCGCCGGCCAGCTCGGCCATCGGCGCGAGCGCTTCGCCGTCGCGACCGACCGTGATGGCGGCCGCGGGCCACACGTGGCAGAGCGCCTTGCGCTCGCGGATCCACTCGACCGTGCCCACGTCGTCGATGGCCGGCTCCGTGTTGGGCATGGCCACGACCGACGTGTAGCCGCCGAGCACGGCCGCCCGGCTGCCCGATTCGATGGTCTCGGCGTCCTCGCGCCCGGGCTCGCGCAGGTGGGTGTGGATGTCGACCAGGCCGGGAGCCACCACTGCGCCGGACGCGTCGAGGACGCGAGCATCGGTCGCGTCGAGCTCGAGCCCGACCTCGACCACCTGTCCCCCGTCGATGGCGACATCGGCACGGCGGCGCCCGTCCCGATCGACGACGTCACCGCCCTTGATGACGAGCTCAGCCACGGGCCCCCACCTCGACCTCGTCGGCGGCTCGGGTCGGTGTCGGTCCCGGCGCCGGGCCGCCGTCGTCCACCGCGGCCGTGCGGTCGATCTCGTCGGGGGGTGGGGTCCCGAAGGCCTCGCTTCCCGAGCCGAGCATCAGGAACAGCACCGCCATGCGGACGGGTACGCCGTTGCGCACCTGGTCGACGACGGCCACGTTGGGGCGGTCGGCCACCTCGGCCGCGATCTCCACCCCTCGGTTCATGGGTCCCGGGTGCATGACGATGGCGCCGACGGCCTCGGCCCGGTCGGCCCGATCGGGGGTCAGGCCGTAGCCGGCGGTGTACTCGCGCAATGACGGCACGAGCGCCTCGGTCATGCGCTCGCGTTGCATGCGCAGCAGGTAGACGACGTCGGTCTGCTCGAGGACGGCATCGAGATCGTGGGTGACCTCGACCGGCCAGCCGACGAGGCTGGGCGGCAGCAGCGTGGGCGGGGCGACGAGTGTCACCTGCGCACCGAGGGCGGTGAAGGCAGCGACGTCCGAGCGAGCGACCCGGCTGTGCTTGATGTCGCCGACGATGGCGATGCGCCGCCCGTCGAGCGAACCGAGGCGTTGGCGGATCGTGTAGCAGTCGAGCAGGGCCTGGGTCGGATGCTCGTGCCAACCGTCGCCGGCGTTGATCACCGACGAGGTCGCCCACCGGGCGATCTGGGCGGGCACGCCGGCCGAGCCGTGCCTCACGACCAGGGCGTCGACGCCCATGGCCTCGATGGTCTGGATCGTGTCACGGATCGACTCGCCCTTCTTGAGCGACGACGAGCCGGCGGTGAAGGTCATCGAGTCGGCGCCGAGCCGTTTGGCGGCGGCGTCGAAGCTCAGGCGGGTGCGCGTCGAGTCCTCGAAGAAGACCGACACGACGGTCTTGCCCCGCAGGGCCGGCACCTTGGGGATCGATCGGGCGCTGACCTCGACGAAGCTGTCGGTGAGGCGCAGGACCTCGTCGATGCCGTCGGCCCCCAGGTCGTCGATGCTCAACAGGTGCTTCACTTGCGCATCTCCCCCAGCTCGACCCCTTCCGGTCCGACATCGACCACTTCGTCGCGCCGCGTCGGCAGGTTCTTGCCCACGAAGTCGGGACGAATGGGCAGCTCACGGTGGCCGCGGTCGATCATGACGGCCAGCTGCACGGCCCGAGGGCGGCCGAAGTCGGTCAGGGCGTCGAGCGCAGCCCGGATGGTCCGACCGGTGAAGAGCACGTCGTCGACCAGCACGACGATCTTGCCGCCGAGGTCGAACGGGATGTCGGTGACGGCTTCGGGCAGGACCGGCCGCAGCCCGATGTCGTCGCGATAGAAGGCCACGTCGAGGGTGCCGAGGGGGATGTCGACCTGTTCGATCTGGTTGAGGTCGTCGGCCAGCAGGCCGGCCAGCCCCACCCCGCCGGTCTGCAACCCGATGATCACGACCTCGTCGAGCCCGTGGTTGCGCTCGATGACCTCGTGGGCCATCCGCCAGACAGCCCGCTGGATGTCGTCGGGGCCCATGACCCGGGTCCGGGCATGAAAAACGCCCCCGTATGGGGGCGTGATGCGGCGTTCGCGTTCGGCCATCGCGTGATGCCTTCCTGTCCGTGTGAGCCTCACGGGACTCACTTCACGGTCAGGCGTTCACCCTAGCAGACACGCTCCTCCTTCCACGCTGGCGAACCTGTGCCGTCCGATGTGTCCATGGGCGCGCGTTTGCGGCACAGGTTCGAGTGGTCAATCCGCTTGGGGGTCGCCGCGTTCGTCGGCGGCCACGGCGGAGAGCAGGCCGTTGACGAAGCGTGGCGAGTCGTCGGTGCTGAAGGACTTGGCCAAAGAGACGGCCTCGTTGATGACCGCGCCGGTGGGGACGTCGGGTCGGTACACGAGCTCGTAGACGCCGATGCGCAGCAGCTGGCGGTCGATGCTCGGCATCCGCTCGAGGCTCCACCCCTTGGCGTAGGCCCGGATCGTGGCATCGACCTCGTCGACGTGTTCGCCCACCCCGATCACGAGCTCGACGGCGAACGGTTCGGCCTCGACCGGCAGCGCGGCGATGACCTCGGCCGGCGTCTCGGACTTGGCCTCGGCCTCGTAGAGCAGGGCCAGCGCCCGCTCGCGCGCCTCTCGACGACTCCCGACGCCCCCGCCGAGGCCGGACGGCGTCGCTCACGCCCGGGTCAGGTACTCGCCGCTGCGCGTGTCCACCTTGATCCGATCACCCGGCTCGACGAACAGCGGTACCTGCACGACCAGTCCGGTCTCGAGCGTGGCCGGCTTGCGGGCGCCCGACACCCGGTCGCCCTGGACGCCGGGCTCGGTCTGGGCGATGTTGAGCTCGACCGCGGCCGGCAGCTCGACGCCGACGATCTCGTCGGCGTACATCTCGAGCACTGCGCCCGACCCTTCGACGACGTAGTTGGTGGCGTCACCCAAGGCGGCCGGGCCCACGTTGAGCTGCTCATAGGACGAGTTGTCCATGAAGACGTAGTCGTCGCCCTCGCGGTAGAGGAACTGCATCTCACGCTTGTCGATCATGGCCCGCTCGACCTTCTCGCCCCCTCGGAAGGTGCGGTCGACCACGGCCCCGTTGCGCACGTTCTTGAGCGTCGTGCGCACGAAGGCCCCGCCCTTGCCCGGCTTGACGTGCTGGAACTCGACGACCTGGAACAACCCGTCGTCGAGGTTGAGGGTCATGCCGTTCTTCAGATCGTTGGTGGTGATGGCGGCCATGGAATGCGCTCCTGCGGTCGGTCAGACCGCGGTGGTCTTGGGGGTGAGGGTGAGAGGTCGGCTCCCGTCGGCGGTGACGACGAGGGTGTCCTCGACGCGCACGCCGCCATGGGTGGGCAGGTACACACCCGGCTCGACGGTGACGACGAATCCGGGAGCGAGCGTAGCATCGGCCGTCGCCGCCACCCGTGGGGCCTCGTGGATCTCGAGCCCGACGCCGTGACCGGTGGCGTGCAGGAAGGCGTCGGCCCATCCGGCCTCGCCGATCACGGCCCGGCAGGCGGCGTCGATGTCGGCGACCGCCACGCCATCAGCGATGGCGTCGACACCGGCCTGCTGGGCGGCGGTGACGACCTCGAGCATCCGCGCCTGGGTCGGTGACGGTTCGCCCAGCATGACGGTGCGAGTCATGTCCGAGCAGTACCCGTCGACGACGGCTCCGAAGTCGAGCACGACGAGGTCGCCCTCGACGATCCGGCGGCTCGAGGGCCGGTGGTGCGGCTTGGCCCCGTTCGGACCGGAGCCGACGATGGTCTCGAAGGAGTTGCCCGAGGCACCGAGGCGACGGATCTCGAAGTCGAGCTCTATGCCGAACTCCTGCTCGGTGAGCTCGTCGAGCAGGCGCGTCCGGACATTGGCCAACGCCTGATCGGCGATGGCCGCCGCCGCCTCGATCCGGGCCACCTCGCCGTCGTCCTTGACCAGCCGCAGGTCGTCCACCAGCCCCACGGTGGCCACCAGGTCGACGCCGTCGAACCAGGTCTGGGCGAAGACGCGCTGCTGGTCCCAGGTGATGGCGTCGGCTTCGAGCGCCAGTCGCGCCACGCCGGCCGCACGGACGGCATCGCCGACCACCTCGCGGGCGGTCACGCCGGCCACGTCGATCTCGGCCTCGACGCCGGCCGCCGACAGCTGCTCGGCCGCCTGCTGGCCGTAGCGCCCGTCGGTCACGAGCAGCAGATCGTCGGGCAGGACCAGCACCGCCCCCGCCGAGCCCGTGAACCCGGTCAGGTAGCGGATGTTGACCATCTTGTTGACGAGCAACGCGTCGGCCGTTCCGGCGGCGGCCAGGGCGGCGCGCAGGCGAGGGACCCGCCCGGCCACGTCCATCGGGGCCAGGCGGTCGAGCCCGAGTACGGCGGTCACGGCAGGCTCCGCACGGCGGCCTCGACCGCGAGCGCATACCCGAGGCCGCCCAACCCGGTGATGGTCCCGGTGGCCACGGGCGCGACCACCGACGTGTGCCGCCACGGCTCGCGAGCGTTCGGGTTGGACAGGTGGACCTCGATCACCGGCCCTTCGAAGGCCGCCAGTGCGTCGTGGAGACCCCACGCGTAGTGGGTGAAGGCGGCGGGGTTGATCACGATGGCCGCGCACCGGCCCCGGCCGCCGTGGATCGCCTCGATGAGCACGCCCTCGTGATCGGACTGGACGTGTTCGAGCGCGAAGCCGTTGGCTTCGGCGACCGACCGGGCCGTGGCCACGTGATCGTCGAGGGTGTCGGTGCCGTAGACCTCGGGCTCGCGCTCGCCGAGCAGGCTCAGGTTCGGACCGCTCAGCAACAAGATGATGGCCTCGCTCATGTCCGACCCTCGCCCGCCGCGGCGCCGGCGCCGGCGACCGGCATGGCGGCGAAGGCGGCGTCGATAGCCGAGCGATCCACGTCGTTGACCACTTCGACTCCGTTCGGTCCGTCCAGCACGAAGGTCACGCCGTCGATGGCCTTCTTGTCCCGACCGAACAGGCTCACCAGCTCGTCCGGGTCGCTCCCGGCCGGCAGGGCGGCGGGCAGGTCGTAGGCGGCCACGACGCGACGGTGCTCGTCGACCCGCGACGTCGTCGATGCGGCCGAGCTGGTGGGCCAGCAGGGCCGCGAAGATCAGTCCGATGGCCACCGCTTCGCCGTGGCGCAGGTCGAAGTCGCCGGCGATCTCGAGGGCGTGGCCCAGCGTGTGCCCGTAGTTGAGCGTGGCTCGGCGCGCGTCCTCGCGCTCGTCACCGGACACCACGGCGGCCTTGATGGCGACGCACCGCGCCACCTGGCTGGTCAGATCGAGCTCCTCGATCGGGGTCGAGCCGAAGCTTCCGTCGTCGAGGAAGTGGTACTTGGCCACCTCGCCCTGCCCGCTGCGCAACTCGCGGGGCGGGAGCGTGGCGAGCAGGTCGGTGTCGCACAGCACCGCACGCGGCTGCCAGTAGGCGCCAACCAGGTTCTTGCCCTCGGGCAGGTTCACGCCGGTCTTGCCGCCGATCGCGGCGTCGACCTGGCCGAGCAAGGTCGTGGGCACGTGCACGACGTCGATGCCCCGGTGGTACACGGCGGCCGCGAACCCCGCCACGTCGGTGACCATCCCCCCGCCGACGGCGACGACAGCGTCGGCCCGGGTCAGTCCCCACTGCGACCACGATCGGCACAGCTCCTCGACCGTGGCCATGGTCTTCTGGTCCTCGCCGGCGCCGATCAGGAACGTCTGGTGCTCGACCCCGGGATCGAGGTCGACATCGATGCCCGGCTGGGTGACGACCGCGACCCGCCGCGCCCGGGGTGGCACCACGCCCGCGAGGGCCTCGACCGCTCCGGCCCCGACCACGACCTCGTACGAGCGCGCCCCCAACTCGACCGGGATGGTGATCATGAGCGGGCGGGATCGAGCAGACGACTGCGCACGGCCGCGGCGACCTGGTCGACGTCGAGCGTGCGGTCACCCCGGCGCTCGTCGAGCACGATGTCGGCAACCGACTTGTAGAGCGGCTCGCGCTCCGTGCTCAGGGCGGCCAGCGCGGCGGCCGGGTCGTCGGCCAACAGCGGGCGGTGGTCCCCCACGCGCACGCGCCCGGCCAGGACTGACGGGTCGGCCTTGAGCCACACCACGTGGCCGCCCCGGGCCACGACATCCTGGAGCAGCCGGCGGTTCTCGGGATCGAGCACGACCCCGCCCGCGGCGGCGATGATCGATGGCTCGTCGGCGGCGAGGGCGGCTCGCAGGGCGGCTCGCTCCTCGAAGCGAAAGGCGGCCTCACCATCGGTCTCGAAGATCTCGCGGACGGTGCGCCCGGTGCGAGCCTGGACCTGCTCGTCGCTGTCGACGAACTTGAGCCCGAAGGCCGACGCCAGCCGCCGGCCCACCGACGTCTTGCCCGATCCCATCATGCCGACCAGCACGACATGGGACTTGAGACCACCGCCGGGGGTGCCCGGGATCGAGCGCATCGGCGATCCCGTCATGTCGAGGTCCGAGAACGCCTCGATGGCGTCCCAGTTGAGAGGCGCGGTCTCGTCGGCCGTGATGGAGACCGCGGTCGTGCGGCGGGCTGCTTGGTGGACCTGTTCGACGTACCCGGCATGGTTGCGAACCAGCTCGGAGATCGAATCGCCCCCGAACTTGCGCAGGACCTCGTTGGCCAACACCAGCGCGACCATGGTCTCGGCGACGACGCCCATGGCCGGCACGGCGGTGACGTCGGTGCGCTCCTTGAACGAGACCGTCTCCTCCTTGGTGGCGGTGTCGACGGTGCCGAGCGACGGCCGGTTCAGCGTGGCCAGGGGCTTCATGGCCACGCGAGCCACGAGCAGCTCGCCGGTGCTCATGCCGCCCTCGATCCCACCGGCCCTCGTCGTCTCCCGGCGGTAGCTCTGCTCGTCGGCATCCCACGAGATCGGGTCGTGCGCCTCGCTCCCTCGGCGCCCGGCGACCTCGAAGCCGTCGCCGATCTCGACGCCCTTGACGGCCTGGATGCTCATCAGCGCCTGGGCGATGCGACCGTCGAGCTTGCGGTCCCAATGGACGTGGCTGCCCAGCCCGATGGGAAGGCCGTAGCCGAGGACCTCGACCCGCCCCCCGAGCGAATCACCGACCTTGGCCGCCGCCTTGATCTCGGTCACCATGGCCGCCTCGGCGTCCGGATCGAAGCACCGCACCTGCGACTCGTCGACCGTGGCCAGATCGGCGGGGGTGGGCCGCAACCCTTCGGCGATGCCAACCCGGCCGAGGGCGACGACGTGGGACACGATCTCGGTCCCCAGCGTGGCGAGCAGCGCTTTGGCCACCGCGCCGGCCGCGACCCGCGCCGCCGTCTCTCGGGCGGAGGCCCGCTCGAGCACATCGCGCGCGTCGGTGAAGTCGTACTTCTGCATCCCGGTCAGGTCGGCATGGCCCGGTCGAGGGGTCGTCAGCGGCGTCGCGGTCTGCCCCGGCGCCGGCGACATCTCCTCGGTCCACTTCTTCTCCCACTCGCTGTTGGCGATCTCGATGGCGATGGGAGATCCGAGCGTGCGACCGTGACGCACGCCGCCCACGATCGTCACCTCGTCCTGTTCGAAGCGCATGCGCGGCCCGCGGCCGTAGCCGAGTCGGCGACGGGCCAACTCGGCCTGGATGTCCTCGACGGTGATGGTCAGGCCGGCCGGCACCCCTTCGAGCACGACCACCAGGGCGCGGCCGTGAGACTCGCCGGCGGTCAGGAAACGCAGCATCGGCTCAGGTTACCGGTCGCCGCCCGACGGCTTTCCCACAAATGACCTGGGGTGATCCGGGCGGACTCAGGCGCTCAGCGTCAGCGTGACCAGATGCGGGGTGAGCAGGACCACGATCATCGTGCCGAGGGCCAGGTACGGACCGAACGGGATGGCGGCGCGCCGGCTGGCGCCCTGGATGGTCAGCAAGGTGATGCCGATGATCGATCCGAAGACAGCACCGAGTCCGAGGGCCCAGAGCACCAAAACGAACGCCGTCGAATAGCCCACGCTCAGCCAGCCCGAGATAGAGGCCCATCACCGCCGCCAACTTCACATCGCCGAAACCCATCCCTCGGGGCGAGATCAGATGGAACACGAAGAGGATCCCGAAGTAGATGCCGCAACCGGCGAAGGCGTACGCGATCTGCTTGGGATGGCCGGCCCGCAGCGATTCGACGACGACGATGATCACCGAGACAGCGAAGCTCGGCAGCACGATCCGGTCAGGCAGGCGGAAGCAGGCGATGTCGATCGCCGACACGGTCACCAGCATCGACGCCAGGACGAGGTACCCCACGATCAGCAGCGCCGGCGCATCGTCGAATCGGAGCCCGACGCCGATGAACGACGCCAACATGACGGCCTGCACCGCCAGGTAGCGCCCTTCGAGGCGCACGCCGGGCAGCGGGCGGAGGCTGAGCCGATCGGGGACGCGGTCGATCAGCACCCCCGAGAACCAGCCCACGGGCAGGGCCAGCACGGCGCACACGACAGGGGCGGCGTTCACGGGCGGAGACCGTAGCGGGAGGGGTGTGGGGGGCCCGTGATGGCAGCGAGGGCGAGCTCGCCGAGTTGACGGGTCGGGTCGGGTCGATCAGCCGTTGACCGAGCCGAGGAACTTCAGCAGCAGGCCCCGGTTGATCGGATCCTCGGTGTCGTCGACCTCGGCCAGCGCGGCCTCGCGCTCCTCGACCGTCGTGGCCTTGGCCGCGGCGGCCACCGCCTTGGCCGCTTTGGGGCTGAGGTTGGCCAGCTGGCGGGCGATCTCGGCGGCATCGGCCATCTCGTCGTCGTCGGACGGCGCCGGCTCGCTCGACACCACATCTGACCCACCGAAGGTCGGCTCCTCGATCACGAGCCCGCCCGGATCGAAGCGGTCGTCGCCGGCGGCGTCGTCACCCACGACCGTGAGCACCGGCGGTTCGGCCTCGGACCGGGCGAAGTCGCCCGCCGGGGTGGTGAACTCGCTGACGGGCTCGGCCACGGGCTCGAACGCCGGCGGCGGTTCATAGGCCGGCGCCGGCGCCGGCTCGGGCGGAGCCATGAAGCTGGAGGTGGCCGCGGGCGTCGCCGCACCGGCCGGCGCCTCGCCGACCGTCACGAGGCCCATCTCGACCAGATCCTTGACGGTGCGGGACACGGCCAACTCGGCGCGCATGAGCTCGTCGCCGAGCCCACCGACCGTGGTGCCACCGCCGATGGCCACGATCTCGCGCCACCGGTCGGCGTTGAGGGTGACCTCGTCGCTCGGGAGGTCTTGGCGGAGCGCGACCCACCCGGCCAGGGAGGGGACGACCTTCTCGATCGACTTCCACTCCTCGAGCATCGACTCGGCCTCGTTGAGGGACCCCTCGATCTCGGCCCCGTCGCCGGCGTTGGCCGAGACGGCGTCGTCTTCGAAGGTGAAGTCACCCTCCTTGAAGCGGAGCAACTCGAACAGCACCTCGGTGGCGCCGTCGGCGAGGGGAGCCTGGCTGGCCTCGCTGGCGACGATCGCCCCATCCGCCAGCCAGAGCGATCCGGTGCCGCGCCCGCCGCTCAGCTGGAGGCGCCCGGTCTTCTTGGTCGATGCCAGCAGGCGCAGGACGTCAGGAAGGGCAAAGGTTTCAAGCGTGCCCTGTAGAGCCACGGTGACCTCCGGAAGGGGGGATGGACTCTCTTCCATCGGCACCGACCGGCGCCGATTAGAGGAGCTTTTCCGAATCTAGTGCAGGGTCAGCGCGCCCGGGCGGCCCTCACCATGGCCTTCAGGGGGGCGGACCGGCCCGTCCACAGCTCGAAGGCGACCGCCGCCTGGTGCACGAGCATCCCGAGACCGCCGAGGCTGCGGGCGCCCCGCTCGCCCGCCGCCGCCAGCAACGGCGTCACCGTCGGCTGGGTGATGATGTCGACCACCAGTTGGTTCGGCGCCAGCCGCTCGGGGGGCAGGGACCACGACTCGCCGTCCATGCCGACCGGTGTGGCGTTGACCACCAGGTCGACCCCCTCGACGTCGGCGGCCTCGGCCACTCGGCCGATGGGACCGGCGAGTGCCGCCGCCGCCTCGGCCGACGACGTCGTGCGATTGACGACCAGGACCTCAGCGGCTCCCGCCGCCGCCAGCGCCACGATCAGGGCGCGAGCGGCGCCCCCGGCGCCCAGCACCGCGCAGCGTCGTCCCGCGGGATCGAAGTCGGCGTCGGCGCGCAGCGACGCGACGAAGCCGGCGCCGTCGGTGTTGTGGCCGATGAGGCGGCCGTCGCGCTGCTCGACGCAGTTGACGGCGCGCAGCAGTCGGGCCGCGTCGGACAGCTCATCGCCGGCACGACCATCGAGGTAGTCGGCCACCGCGGTCTTGTGGGGCATCGTCACCGACATCCCCGCCAGGCCGAAGGCGCGCATCCCCTCCAGCGCCGCCGGCGCCTGGCCGGCCGCGACCTCGAGCGCGACGTACACCCAGTCGAGCCCGGTCTCGTCGAAGGCGGCGTTGAAGATGTCCGGAGAACGCGAGTGGCGGATCGGATCGCCGATCACGGCGGCCAACCGAGTGCGGCCCGTCGGCGCCCTCATCCGCCGAACAGTCCCTCGGCTTTGGCCTTGTTGACCACGCGCTGGAAGTCACGCTCGTTCGAGGTGAAGAACTCACCACCGTCCTTGTCGACGACGACGAAGTAGAGCCAGTCCCCCGCGGCCGGGTTCAAGGCCGCTTCGAGCGAGGCGCGCCCGGGCGAGCTGATCGGTGTGGGCGGCAGACCGGGATGGGTGCGTGTGTTGTACGGCGAGTTCACGGCCAACTGCGAGTTGCTGAGGTTCAGCACACGCTGTTGCAGGGCGTACTCCACCGTGGCGTCGATGCCCAGGGTCATCGGCTTGGCCAGCCGGTTGAAGATGACGCGCGCCACCTTGGGCCGGTCGTCGGGCAGCTTGGCCTCCTCCTCGATCATCGAGGCCAGCGTGAGCGTCTGGTACGGCGTCAGCCCGACCCGCTGCTGTGACTGCGCCAGTCCGATGCTGTCGGCCTGCTGGTCGAAGGTGGTGACCATCTGCTGCACCAGCTTCTTGGGGTTGCCGACGTCGGTGAGCAGGACCTCGTAGGTGGCCGGGAACAGGAACCCCTCGAGGTTGGTCGAGCCCGGCGGCTGATACTTGGAGTGCACCGTGAGCAGCGCCTGATCGAGGTCGGCCGCCTTCATCTCCGGGAACGTCTTCAGGATCCGGGCCTTGGTCTCGCTGAGCCACAGCCCCTCGGGGATCACGACCTTGCGCACGGCCGGCGGGAGGGGGCCCTTCTGCAACCGCTTGACCACCGCGCTCATGGCCTCGGGCGCGAAGAGGCCGTCATACACGCCGGCTTTGAATGGTCCGGCACTGCTGGCCTTCACGTAGTAGCGGAAGACGGTCGCGTTGGTGACGACCCCGCGCTGGGCCAACAGGTTGGCGATCTGGCTGTCGCTCGACCCGTCAGGCACCGAGACCGTGACCGGTCGGCCCGGTGCCCCTGGCGGATTGATCTGGCGGCTGATCCACCAACCACCGAGGGCCAACACGACCAGCACGACGAGGCTGATGGCCCCGATCACCGGCGCGCTACGGCGCAGCACGCCCCGTTCGGGCGGCAGATAGAGGATCGGCTCGTCCCCGTCCGCCGCGTCGCCATGGTCGGGCCCGGTGGGCTCGCCGGGCTCCGCGACGACGGAGTCGGGCGGATCGGGTTCGACGCCGTCGAGGACGTCGGCCGGTGTGGTGGGGTGGGGGGAGTCGGGCACGGCGCGATCGGTCATGAGGGGTCCTCGGCCCGCCGTTGCCCATCGAGCCAGGACTGCAGCATGACGGCGGCCGCCGCTTGATCGACGACACGACGTCGAGCCGGGCCCTTCATCTTCTGCTCTCTCAGCTTGCGGTCGGCGGTCACCGTGGTGAAGCGCTCATCGTAGGTGTCGATCGGTAGGTCAGTGGTGGCACCCAACCGTTCGACCTCGGCCAGCGCCGCCGTCGCCGCCGGTCCGAGGCTCCCGTCGAGCGACAGCGGTAGGCCCACGACGATGCGCTCGGCCCCGAGCTCGGCCGCCAGCTCGAGGATCCGGCGATGGTCCTGGTCTTCGTCCCCGGAGCGGAGCACCACCTCGCACGGCGAGGCCAGGATCCCGCCCGGATCGCTCACCGCCACCCCCACGCGGCGCGCGCCGAGATCGATCCCGAGGACCCGCACCGTCAGGCGCCCAGGGCAGGGATGCCGACGGCGGCGCGCACCTGGTCGAGCGCCTCGTCGAGACGGCTCGCATCCTTGCCCCCGGCGACCGCCAACTCGGGGCTCTTGCCCGTCCCGCCCCCGACGGTTCGAGCCGCGTCGGTGATCAGCTCGGACGCATGCAGGCCGCTGTCGGGCACGACGGCGGACACGATCGAGACACCCCCGCCGTCGGGTGCACCACCGAGGACCACGGCCCGTATCCCCGGCTGGTCGCGCACGGCGACCGCCAGGTCGCGCAGATCGTCACGAGCCACGCCGTCCAGACGGGCCACGACCGCTCCGTCGACGGCGCTCGTCGCCAGCTCCGTCGAGCGAGCCCGGGCCGATTGGCGGCGCAGGTCGCGGATCTCGTCCCGGAGCTCCTTGTTCTCGGCCACGCGCCGGTTCACCGCGTCGACGACTTCGTCGTCCGCCACACCGAGCAGATCAGCGACGGCGCCGAGTCGCGCCTCGTCGCGGCGCAACCGCTCGATCGGTCCGAACCCGGTGATGGCCTCGATGCGGCGCTGGTTGGATCCGATCGAGCTCTCGCTGATGATCTTCACGGGTCCGATGTCGCCCGTGGCCCGCACGTGGGTGCCCCCGCACAGCTCGGTCGAGTGCGGGCCGGCCTCGAGCACGCGGACGATGTCGCCGTACTTGTCCCCGAAGAAGGCGATCGCACCGAGCTGCTCGGCGAAGTCCTTCGTCGTCTCGTAGTGGCGGACCGGCTGGTTGGCCAGGATCTCGTGATTGGTCAGATCCTCGACCCGGGTCAGCTCGTCGGCCGAGACGGCCTCGTAGTGGCTGAAGTCGAAGCGCAACCGGTCCGGCGCGACCAGCGAACCCTGCTGCTTCACGTGTTCGCCGAGCACCTCTCGCAGCGCCCAGTGCAGCAGATGGGTGGCCGTGTGGTTGCGGCGGATGGCGTCACGCCGCTCGACGTCGATGGCGGCACTGACCAGCTGACCGGCCCCGATCTCGCCCTCGACCAACCGCGCCAGATGGCGATGCAGACCTGGCAACGCCGCCGTGGTGTCGACCACCTCGGCCCGCCCGGTCTCGCTGCTGATCGTGCCGGTGTCGCCCACCTGGCCCCCGCTCTCCGCATAGAACGGGGTGCGGTCGAGCACGATCGACACCCGGCCCTCGTCGTCGGGCTCGGTCACGGCCAGGACCCGGGCCTCGACCTCGAACTGCTCGCGGCCCACGAACTCGGTCGGGCCGAACTCGTCGAGGACCTCCTGGAACACTGGCAGATCAGCCGAGGCCCCCTCGGAGCGACGGGCGTCCTTGGCCCGCTTCTTCTGGTCGGCCATGGCCACCCCGAACGCCGCCTCGTCGACGCCGATTCCCCGTTCGAGAGCGATCTCGCGCGTGAGCTCGAGCGGGAAGCCGTGCGTGTCGTGCAGCTGGAAAGCCACGGCCCCGCTCAACTGGTTGCCCTCCCCCACCGTGTCGAGCTCGCCGTCGAGGATGGCGGTGCCGGCCTTGAGCGTCTGGCGGAAGCGCTCCTCCTCGTGGGCCACGACATCGCGCACGAAGCTGTGGCTCTTGACCAGGCCGGGGTAGGCCTCGCCCATGACCTCGACCGTCGCGTCGACCAGGCTGGGCGTGACCAGGTGGTCGACGTCGAGCAGGTAGGCGTGGCGCACGGCGCGGCGGATCACGCGGCGCACGACATAGCCGCGGCCCTCGTTGGAGGGGAAGACGCCGTCGCTGACGAGGAAGCTCATGGTGCGGGCGTGCTCGGCCAGGATCCGCAACGACACGTCCTCGGCGTCGGATCGGCCGACCTTGCGGCCCGTGACCGACTGGGCCGCTTCGACCAGCGGCACCATGACATCGATCTCCCACACCGAGTCCTTGCCCTGCAGGACCCCGAGGATGCGCTCGAGACCGGCACCGGTGTCGATGTTCTTGCGGGGCAGGACGTGGTCGACGCCGTCCTTGTCGCGGTTGTACTGCATGAACACGAGGTTCCAGATCTCGAGGTAGCGGGCGTCGCCCCCATAGCCCGGTCCCCCGCCAGCGCCGTACGCCTCACCGAGGTCGACGAAGATCTCGGAGTTGGGCCCGCAGGGACCAGGCGGCCCGCCTGGTGGGCCCCACCAGTTGTCCTCGAGGCGTTGGATCCGGTCGGGCCGAACGCCGACCTCGTCGGTCCACAGCGCTTCGGACTCGTCGTCATCGGTGTGGATCGTGACCCACATCTGCTCGGGATCGATGCCGAACAGGTTGGTGACCATGTCCCACGCCATCGGGATGGCCTCGGCCTTGAAGTAGTCGCCGAAGCTGAAGTTGCCGAGCATCTCGAAGAAGCTGAGATGGCTCAGATCACGACCGACCTCCTCGAGGTCGTCGTCCTTGCCGTTGACCCGCACGACCTTCTGCACGGTCGTGGCCCGCGTGTAGGGCGGGTTCTCCTCGCCGAGGAAGTAGGGCTTGAACGGCACCATGCCGGCGACGGTGAAGAGCAGGTCGGGGTCGTGCGGGATGAGGCTGGCCGACGGCACCACCGTGTGGCCGCGCTCGGAGAAGAACTGGAGGAAGGCGCGGCGCAGCTCGTCGGCGGTCATGGGGTTCATGGCTCGACCAGCGTACTTACGGTTGGCGACGGTCGAGGTCGGCGATTATCCGTTCCTCGGCCTCGAGCATCGCGACCCGACCCTCGCCCACGGCGTCACGCACCGATGACCCCAGCACGACGGTGGCGCGGCGGGCGGTGTGGCCGGCCGCCCGGGCGGTGCCCACCACGGTGTCGGCCACGTTCTCGGGGCTGAATCGATCACGGCTCTCGCGCAGGCGCACGAAGCTGTACATCACGGCGCCGGCTCCAGCGGCGGCGCCCACGGTGAACCATCGGGCCCGTTTGAACATCAGGCCGCCCTCGCCCCCGAGACGAGGCGCCGGGTGCCCCGTCCGATCCCGCGACCGACCGCCACGACACGGATGATCGGGGCCCGGAACGCGAGGTAGCCGAGCCGCGAGGCCGAGTCGACACGAGCCGAGATGGCCTCCGCCGAATCGAGCAGGTCGTCGACCCGCCCGACCTCGGCGCCCGCGGCCGACACCGTCTCCCGCAGCTCACCCATCAGCGGCAGCGCCTCCCGGCGGAGCTCGGCCAAGGTCGATCGGAGGTCGCGCAACGAGCGCAGGATCGAGCCGGCCACGACGACGATGACGACGATGGCGGCGATCATCACGAGGCTCACGATGACCGCGGCCAGATCGCCAGCGGTCATGTGTCCTCCCCGTCGACATCGTCTCGTCGTTGCATGCGTCGCCCGACCTCGGCCTCGTCGCCGTGATCCGAGGGAACGTAGTAGGTGCGGCCCTGGATGCCGTCGGGACGGTACTGCTGAGCCAGCCAGCCCCTCGGGTCGTCGTGGGGATAGAGGTAGCCCTCGCCGTGGCCCAGGCTCCTGGCTCCTTGGTAGTGGGCGTCGCGGAGGTGGTTCGGCACCTCGCCGGCGCCGAGCTCGCGGACATCCGAACGGGCCCGTCCCAACGCCATGGTCACGCGGTTCGACTTCGGTGCCGTGGCCAGGTGCACCACGGCATGGGCCAGGTTGAGCTGCGCTTCGGGCAGCCCGACGAACTCGACGGCCCGGGCGGCGGCATCGGCGACGAGCAGGCTCGTAGAGTCAGCCCGCCCGATGTCCTCGGACGCCAGGATCACCAGCCTCCGGGCGATGTAGCGGGCGTCCTCACCGGACTCGAGCATGCGGGCCAACCAATAGAGCCCGGCGTCCGGGTCCGATCCTCGGATGCTCTTGATGAAGGCGCTGATGACGTCGTAGTGATCGTCGCGCCCGTAGCGCAGGGCCTTGGTGCCCAGCGCCGCCTCGGCATCGGCCAGCGCGACGACGGGCGGATCGCCGCGTTCGTGGGCCAGCGCCACCGCCACCTCGAGGCTGGTCAGGGCGTGGCGCCCGTCGCCGGCGGCCCGCTCGACGAGGTGGTCGATGGCATCGGGCTCGGCCGTGGCCCCTTCGGCCGTCAGCCCGCGGTCGATCAAGGTGGCCACGGCGGCATCCGACAGCGGTTCGAGGCGGAACAGCGTCGAGCGCGAGAGCAGCGGCGGGTTGACCTCGAAGTACGGGTTCTCGGTGGTGGCCCCCACCAGCACGAGCAGGCCGGACTCGACCGAGGGCAGCAGGGCGTCCTGTTGGGCCTTGTTGAACCGATGGACCTCGTCGAGGAACAGGATCGTGCCCTGGCCGTACTGGCCGAGGCGGTCGTGGGCGTCGCTCGCCACCTCGCGGACGTCCTTGACCGTGGCGTTGACGGCCGACAGCTGGACGTAGGCCTTGGCCGTCGTGTGGGCGATGAGCTGGGCCAACGTGGTCTTGCCGGTGCCCGGCGGACCCCAGAGGATCACCGACGACAGACGATCCGCGTCGATCAGCGCCCGCAGCGGCCGGCCCGGTGCGAGCAGGTGGTCCTGACCGACGATCTGGTCGAGGGTGGCGGGGCGCAAACGAGCGGCGAGAGGAGCCTGACGGGTCAGTCGATCCGTGGCGGCCACGGCGAAGAGGTCGCTCGGGGGCGACGCGCTGGCCATGCGGTGGACCCTACTTGGGTGGCGGAGGTCCCTGCATCGGCCGCATCAGAGGTGCAACGATGAGTGGATGGTCGTCCTCGGCGCCCTCTCTCCGTTCCTCCGGGTCCTCGTGTGGGCTCTCGTCCTCGGCGGGCTCGTCGTCTTCATCTGGCGGCGCGTGCAGGGGGTGCCGATCCGCGGATCGGCCAAGGAGACGCCATCGACCGACGACTCGTCGGTCCCGCGGCCGCCTCCCGCGACCCTGTACCCGACCGAGGTCCCGGCCGCTCCCCCGACGACGCCGGCGGTCCCACCATCGGCGCCCGAGGCGCCACCATCGCCGTTCGCGTCGGTCTCGCCGACCAGCTCGGCTGAGCCGGCCGCGCCGAGCATCCCCGCGACTCCGGTCCCGCCGACCGATCCGGATCGGTCGGCCCGCAGCGGCTTCTTCGCGGGCGCCGCGCCTGGCGACACGACTGAGCCGAGCGCGCCGGGCACGGGCCGCCCGACCGTCGCCGAGGCCGTTCGGGGGATCACGATGCCCTGCGGCCTGTCACCCGTCGTCGACGGGACGGTGTCGATCCCGAACCCGTTCCGGGTCGCCTTCCTGACCACGACCGCCACCGCCGCCGAGGTGGGCACGGGCATCGCTGACGAGCTCGAGCGGCTCGGCTTCTCGCTGTCGACGTCGACCGCCACCGAGCTGCTGGCCCGACGCGACGCCGTCGAGATGCGCGTCGTCCTCTACCCCTCGCCGGCAGCGGCCAAACGAGGGCTCGATCCCATCTTCCCCGTGGCTCCCGCCGGCGCCATCGGCCTCGAGCTGGTGACCTAAGACCCCTCGATCGCCGACAACAGCTGGTGGACCCGACTCACCACATCGGCGCGCGCCACGACCTCCTGGGTGCGATCGGTCGGACCGCCACCGAGCGGGCGCAGCGTCACGGTCCCCCGGTCGAGCTCGTCACCGCCGACGATCACGGCGACGGTCGCGTTCGAGCGGTCCGCGGCCTTCATCTGCGACCGCATCGAACGGATCTCGCCCGGCTCGACGGCGAAGGCCCTCTCCGCGGCCAGCCCGGCTCGGCGCAACTCGAGGCACAGGTCGCGCGCCTGCTCGCCGCCGGTGACATCGACGACGAACACATCGGGCCCTTGCTCGGTCGCGGTGAACACGTGCTCGGCATCGCAGGTGGCCAGCACGCGCTCGATGCCCGAGCCGAAGCCGACGCCCGGGGTGGATGGGCCGCCGAGCGACTCGACCAACCCGTCGTAGCGGCCGCCACCACCGATCGTGTTCTGGGCCCCGCCGAGCGCGGCCGACTGAAACTCGAAGGCGGTGTGGGTGTAGTAGTCGAGCCCCCGCACCAGACGGGGCTCTATGCGGTAGGCGATGCCGGCCGCCGCCAATCCCGCCTGCACCCTTTCGAAGTGGGCGGTGGCGTCCGGAGACATGCTGTCGAGCAGCAGCGGGGCATCGGCCACGACGGACTGGCTCTCGGCCCGCTTGGAGTCCAGGACGCGCATGGGATGGGTCTCGACCTTGTCGCGGTCATCGGGCGCCAACTCGTCGAGCCGCGTCTCGAGGAACGCGCGCAGCCGGGTGACGTAGAGCGTGCGGTCGGCTGGAGTGCCGATGGAGTTGAGCACCAGCTCGACCTGGCGCAGTCCGAGGCTCCGGTAGAAGTCCGACAGGATCG
Organism: uncultured Microthrixaceae bacterium; assembly: GCA_963734965.1. Taxonomy (GTDB): domain Bacteria; phylum Actinomycetota; class Acidimicrobiia; order Acidimicrobiales; family Acidimicrobilacustridaceae; genus UBA4742. Next base: position 2,074,407 of record CAVTJK010000003.1, read on the forward strand.
TGATGATCTCGACATCGAGATCGGGATCGAGGCTGCCTATGGCCTCGACACCGACCTGGTGGTGCTCGCGGTACCGGTTGGCCTGGGCCCGCTCGTAGCGGAAGCTCGGCGCGGTGTACCAGACCTTCCAGGGGAGAACCGCCGGCCGGTGCTGGATGAAGGCGCGAGCAACCGGGGCGGTCCCCTCCGGACGGAGGGCGATCTGCCGGCCCCCTTTGTCGGTGAAGTCGTACATCTCCTTGCGGACCACGTCCGTGCCCTCACCGACGCGCTGGAAGACCCCGATCTCCTCGAAGGTCGGCGTCTGGATCAGTCCGTACCCGGCCCGCTCGACGAGGTCGGCGAACATGCGCAGGAGCGCTTCCCATCGCGACGACTCGGGCGGGACGACGTCATGGGTGCCCTTCGGCGCCTGGAAGGGTGGGGACGAGTCGGCCACGGCTGGCGACGTTAGTGGAGGGCCCAGCGGTGACCCGAACCACTTGCTCCGCGGTCAGCGGCGACGAGCGCCACGCTTCCAGAAGAGCAGCGCATCCTTGGTGAAGTGCTCGATCTCGTGGCCGTCGACCCCGGCCGTCTTGGCCCGGAAGTCGAACGTCGAACAGCCGATCATCTCCCACCCCTCGCGAAAGCGTTGCGAGACGATGTCGACGGCATGCGTGTCGACAGGATCGGAGAGGGCGTCGATCTTGTACTCGAAGTTCTTGCGGGGTGGTGAGCGGCGAAACGACAGCTCGTGACGAACCTTGCGGCCCCGCATCGCGATTCCGTGCACGTCATAGAGGGGTTCGTCGGGCACCCAGACGCTGCGATGGACGCTCAGCGCCTCCCAGCCCTTGTCGTTGCGATCGCGGAGCGTGTCGACGAGCTGGTTCAGGGTCCCGGTGTCGTGGGAGTTGAGGCCGCAGTCCGAGTCCCGTACGAGGTGCTCCTCGAATCGGACGTCATAGCTCTCCGGTGGGGGCGGGACCTGGCCAGGCATGGGGCGAGGCTACCCAGCGGGCCTCCTGTCGTTCGAACCGCAGGGGTTCACGAGCAGAGCACACACCGGCGAGTGTCAGGATCGGCGGCCAGGCGGGCCAGCGACAGGCGCTCGCCGCAGCGCTCGCACGTGCCGTAGCGCCCGGTCCTCATGCGGGCCAACGCCCGCTCGACATCGGCCAACGAGCGCTCGGCGCGGGCCAGCAGATCGGGCCGGCCCTGACCGGGCCCGCCATGCCCGTACACGCGGCTGGCCTCGAGCAGATCTCTCCGCCGACGCTCGAGCGCCTCCCGCAGCTGGTCGGTCGTGATGGGCACAAGGCGGGCAGGTGCGGGGGAAGGAGGAGCGACGGTCATGGGCGACCTCGATTGTCTGTTTTCCGGCTGTTTTCCGGTGGCCTCATTTCGACATGCGTATGTGATCTGCATGTAACACCGATGTGGCCGGCGTGTGAAGTTCGTGTTTTGGCTCTCCACGGTGGGCGATGCCTGCCCATGAAGGGGCCTTCAGGATCCAAGTTGTCAGGGAGCCCGCGATTCGGAGGCGAATCCCAGGCCCGTCCTAGCTTCACGGCAGAAGGTGGACGGGACTCTCCACGAAAGGGGGTGATCAGATGACACTTCGACCGAGACATGTCCTCGCCGCGTTTGCCGTGGCCGGCGCCTTGGCCGGGGCTGGTGCCGCCGCGGCATCGGCTCAGACGTCGACCACGACGGCGCCCTCCACCACGACGGCGCCGTCCACATCGACCGCGCCGTCGACGAGCACGGCTCCGTCCACATCGACCGCGCCGTCCACCACGGCGCCGTCGACCACGGCGCCCGGCCACTCCGGCTCGTCCGGTTCGGCCAGCGGCTCGGACCCCTGTCCCAACATGGGATCGGGCAACGGTCCGGCTCACACCAACTCGGCCGCGTAGCCATCACGTCCACCGCGGGGTCGGCCCTCATGTCTGGGCCGACCCCGCACCGATCGATCCGAAAGGTGACCCACCGGTGTTCAGGCGCATCGCTCTCGTGCTGGCCCTCGTGGTCGTCGGCGCCGCGTGCGCGCCCGACACCGCCCAGGCCAAAGGGGCCACGAGCCTGGTCGCCATCGGCGCCGGCCTGACGGGCCGGGCCGGACTCCGAGCGAGCGTCTACAGCCACGGACCGCCGCAGGTGTCGGCGTTCGCCATCGACGCCGAGGGTCGGCTCTGGCTGTCGACGGCGGCGTCGGAGGATGCCGGGGCCGACGGCGTCTACCTCGTGCCCAAAGCCGGCGCCGCACCCGTCGCCGTCATCAGCAACCTCCACACCCCGCTCGGTCTGCTCTGGTACCAGAGCCAGCTGTTCGTGAGCTCGAAGGAGCGCGTCGACGCCTACAGCGACTTCGACGGCACGACCTTCGCGACCCACCGAACGGTGCTGACCCTCCCGGCGGGGGTTGGCGAGAGCAACGGTCTCGTCCTCTCCCCGGACGGCCGCATCCAGATGGGCATCTCGGCGCCATGTGACAGCTGCACGGTGAGCTCCGAGTACTCCGCGTCGATCGTGTCGTTCGAACCCGACGGCCGCGACCTCCGGGTCGACGTCAGCGCCATCCGCGCTGCAGTCGGTCTCGCCTACTACCCGAAGACCTCGGATCTGTTCGTGTCGCTCAACCAGCGTGACGACCTCGGAGCCAAGACGCCTGGCGACTGGCTCGCGCTGGTCAGCAAGGGCCAGTCCTTCAACTTCCCTCAGTGCTACGGCCAGGGCGGATCAGCATGCCGCGGCGTGCCCGCACCGGTCGGAGTGCTCGACAAGCACGCAGGCGCCGACGGCGTGGCCATCGTGACCGGCCAGCTCGGGTCGACGGTCGGGAACTCGGCGCTCGTCGCCGAGTGGGCGACCGGCAGGATCGAGGCCGTCGCGCTCACCAGGCACGGCACCACCTACACCGGAACCGTGACCACGTTGGTCAGCGGGCTCGAGCATGCCGTTCCGCTCGTCATCGGCGCCGACGGGAGCGTCTTGGTCGGCGACTGGGGCAGCGGCATCGTCTATCGGATCTCGCGGAGCTAGTTCCGCCTGGCCCTGACGCATCAGAGGTGCCAGGCGGTGAGGTTGCCGGTCTGGTCCTCGAGCAGGACGTAACCCCCGACGACGACGGGGCTCTGCCAGTGGAGGAAGGACGTGGCTGCCTTCCACAAGTTGGTCCCGGTCGTCGGGTCGAAGGCGCCGAGGATGCCGGGGATGAAGCGGGGCGCGCCGGCGGCGTAGACGACACCGTTGGCCACGACCGGCGAGTTGGCGAACAGGGACGCGTTCGTCCACTGGGGGGTGAGCACGGGGACGCCGTCCGTGCCCACGTCGACGGTGAGGCCGGAGATCCCGTTGGATGTGCCGACGAAGATCCAGACCCGTCCGTCGGCCGGGTTCGTCCACACGGCCGGCGCCGTCAGGACCTGACCCCCCTGGGGCACGTCGATCTCCTGCAGTTCGCCCCCGGTGTGGCCGGGGCCGCCCTGCCCGCTGAGGTCGGCCAGGTTCAGCAGGAAGAGCTTCTGCTCCTTGCCGCCCTGCACGCCGAGGTCGGTGAACGTGCTGCCGGCCAGGGTGGGGAGGATCGCGGGCAGCGTGCTGCCGAGGTCGAGATCCTGGTCCTGGAGGTCCTGGAAGTTGGTGGGCGTGAAGCTGTCGACGGGGCCGCCGTCGACGCCGGTGCCGTCGGGATGCAACGCCAGGACGCTGTCGGCCCAGTCGTGAGCGGCCGGATCGTATGGACCGTTGCCGGTCGCGAGCAGGATGCGGTCGGTCGCCTTGTCGTAGGTCGTGCCCGAGCGGGCCCAGACGCCGGCGCTCACCTGCGGGCAGTCCGGGCCCGCCGGATCCCGGGTGAACAACGTCGTCTGGTCACTGCACACGGTGTTGAACACATGGGTCTCGGCGCTGGCCAGGTCGATGGCGACGACGTGGCCCTGGTAGTCGCCGGCTCCCCCCCAACTCGAGAACGTGCTGTAGAGATAGGTGTGACCATCGGCGGCCGTGGCGGAGCTGAGCGACGACGAGCCCTTGTCGAGCGTCGGCTTGAGGGTGGTGGTCACCGGCCAGCCGCCGGTGGTGTCCTCGACGCCGGTGGCCGTTGCGACCTTGTGGACCTTGGCGTCGGGGCTGTACACGTACACGAAGTTTCCGACGAGCACCGGCGATGAGGTCGTGAAGCACTGGAAGGCGAAGAAGAAGGTCAGACAGCCCGGGTTGGGGAAGCTGTCGGACCAGACGAGCGCACCCGTGTGCAGGTTTCGGGCCTCGAGGTTCCCGTGCGAGGTCCCGACGAACACCAGGTCCATCGAGCCGCTCGGGGTGCTGACGGTGGCCACCACTGGCGCGCCGTCGGCCGGGTCCGACAGCGTCACCTGCCAGGCCTGTTGCAACCCCGACACGTTGGCCGCGGTCAGGGTCATCTCGTTGGTGTTGTTGCCCTGGTGGGTGGGTCCCCCGTCGAACTGCAGCCACGGGCTCACGCACCCCGTCGTCGTCACCGCGATCACGAGCAGCGACACCATCGCCGTGGCCACGCGCCTCGATCGAACGGACCGGCGGCCCCCCAGCCGTGGCCGCCGGCGCTGATCCGATCTGATGGTCACGCCTGCCTTGCTTCCTGCTGACAGCGGCCTCGCCAACTTGGGGACTCTCCTCGCCCGACCCAGCGAGGTGCAAGCTAAGACACCAACCGACCCCTGTCCAGGCGAGCGACAACCTGTCCCCTCACTGACCCTGCATGTGGCACCCGTCCAGGCCAGACCGGCGATACCACGTTGCCGACGATGTCCCAGCTGGCGTCAAGTTCAGCCGGAGAGCTCCTCCATCGCTCCGGGCAGGTCGTCCTTTTCCCGGCTGGTGCCCGAGCCCGGCAACACGCGATAGGCGTCGTAGATGCTGTCGATGTTCTTGATCGAGCGGATCAGCGAGTCGAGGTGGCCGGCGTCGCCCAGCTCGAAGTCGAAGCGCATCTTCGAGATGCGATCGGATCCCGTGATGGTGTTGCAGGCGATGATGTTGACGTGCGCGTCGGCCAGCACGGCGCTGACATCACGCAGCAGCCGCGAACGATCGAGGGCCTTGACCTCGATCGAGGCCACGAACATGCCCGTGCGATCCTCGTCCCACTCGACCTCGATCAGGCGGTCGGACTGACCGACGGCCAGCGAGACGGCGTTGGCGCAGTCGGACCGATGGACCGAGACGCCACGTCCCCGCGTGACGAAGCCCATGATCTCGTCGCCTGGCACCGGCGTGCAGCAGCGTGACAGCCGGACCATGACGTCCTCGAGCCCCTCGACGTGCACGCCAGCAGTGTTCGACCCCTTGCGCCGGTCGGTGCGGGTGGGCTCGCGGACCGACACCGAGAGCTGCTCTTCGCGGGTCGGGTCGACGTCCTGGAGGTGCTTGCGGACGCGCTCGGCCACCGACTTGGCCGACACGTGGTTCTCACCGACGGCCGCCTTGAGGGCGTCGAGGTCGGTGTAGTTCAGGCTCTCGGCCACCTCGTCGAGCGTCTTGGACTGCTGGATCTTCTGCACTGGCAGGCCTTCGCGGCGCAGGGCCTTGAGCAGCTCGTCGGTGCCCGTCTCGATGGCGTCCTCGCGACGCTCTCGCGAGTACCACTGGCGGATCTTGTTGGCGGCCCGATGGGTCTTGACGAACTTGAGCCAGTCCTGGGACGGGCCCGCGCCCTCGACCTTGGACGTGAAGATCTCGATCGAGTCGCCCGACGCCACGGGCGAGTCGAGCGGCACGAGCCGACCGTTGACCCGGGCGCCGATGCAGGCGTGACCCACCTCGGTGTGGATCGCATACGCGAAATCGACCGGAGTCGCCCCCACGGGCAGGGTGATGACCCGACCCTTGGGGGTGAAGACGAACACCTCGTCCTGCTCGAGGTCGATCTTGAGGTTGGCCATGAACTGGCTGGGATCGCTGGTCTCCTGCTGCCAGTCGACGATCCGGTTCAACCAGGCCAGATCGGCCGACGAGGCGTGATCGTCCTTGTAGTTCCAGTGGGAGGCCACGCCGAACTCGGCCCGGCTGTGCATCTCGCCCGTTCGGATCTGCACCTCGAGCGGCTTGCCCTGCGGTCCGACCACCGTCGTGTGCAGCGACTGGTAGAGGTTGAACTTGGGCATGGCGACGTAGTCCTTGAACCGGCCCTGCACTGGCTTCCACGTCGCGTGGATCGAGCCGAGGGCGGCGTAGCAGTCCTTGACCGTCGGCACGACGACACGGATGCCGACCAGGTCGAAGATCTCGTCGAACTCGCGCCCCTTGACCACCATCTTCTCGTAGATGCTCCACAGGTGCTTCGGGCGGCCGGTGACCTCGGCGGTGATGCGCAGCTCGATCAGCCGCTCACGGACGTCCTCGAGCACCTGGGTGAGATAGATCTCCCGCTCGGGCGAGCGCGTCGCGACCATGTGGTCGATCTCGGCGTAGCGCTTGGGGTGGAGGGCGGCGAAGGCCAGGTCCTCGAGCTGCTGCTTCATCTCCTGCATGCCGAGGCGATGGGCCAGCGGGGCGTAGATGTCGAGGGTCTCCTGCGCCGTGCGCTCCTGCTTCCAGGCCGGCATGGCCGCCAGCGTTCGCATGTTGTGCAGGCGATCGGACAGCTTGATGATCAGGACCCGCAGGTCCTTGGCCATGGCCACCAGCATCTTGCGCATGGTGGCCGCCTGCTGGGCTTCCTTCGAGTCGAACTTGAGCCGGTCGAGCTTGGTCACGCCGTCGACGATGGCGGCCACGTCGGGACCGAACTCGACGGTCAGATCGGCCAGCGTCACGCCGGTGTCCTCGACGGCGTCGTGCAACAGGGCCGCCGACACCGTGATGTCGTCGAGCCCCAACTCGGCCACGATCTTGGCCACCGACACCGGGTGGGTCACATAGGGCTCACCCGACTTGCGGGTCTGGCCGGCGTGGGCGTCCCGGGCTCGTTCGTAGGCCCGGGTGATCATGGCCGTCGAGTCCCGCGGGTGCTGCTCGCGGAAGGCGTCGATCAGCGGAGCGATCTCGAGCGATGGCGGCGCGCTGTGGCGTCGCCAAGGCAGGACGCGATCCACAGTGGCCATGGTCCTAGTGTGCCCGATGCGGGCGGCCTAGCCGCGCGACCAGCTACTCGTATCTCAGGAGCGAGGTGACCTCGTAGCCCTCGAGCTTGGTCCGACCGCCCAGGAAGGCGAGGTCGACGAGGAAGGCCAGCCCGACGACCGAGCCACCCAGGCGCTCGACGAGGCGAGCGGTGGCCGAAGCCGTTCCCCCGGTGGCCAGGACGTCGTCGACGATGAGGACCCGGGCTCCGGGCACGATGGCGTCGCGGTGGATCTCGAGCAGATCAGTGCCGTACTCGAGGGCGTACTCCTCGCGCTCGAGCTCCCAGGGCAGCTTGCCCGCCTTGCGTACCGGGACGAAGCCGGCATCGAGGTGATAGGCGACCGGAGCGGCGAAGATGAAGCCGCGAGCCTCGACGCCGAGCACCTGGTCGATCAACGACTCGTCGTAGGCCGCGGCCATCCCGTCGACGGCCTTGATGAAGGCGGCGGCGTCGTTCAACAGCGGCGTGATGTCCTTGAAGGTGACGCCGGGCTGGGGCCAGTCGGGGACGTCACGGATCAGTGCCCGGAGAGACTCGTAGTCGTTGGCCATGGGAGGGCGCGGGGCTAGCGACGCTTGCCCTTCTTGCGAGGCCGTGGCGGGATCGCCGGTGAGACGGTCGTGACCGGACCTGACGGGGAGGGTCGCGACGCGGGCGCCGCGGTTCGCCGGGCGGTCCCGTTCCCTCCAGTGGCCACAACGGTGCCGGCCTCGGTGTCGGCATCACCGGCCAGCTCGATCGGGTCGTCGGCCTCGGCGGTGATCTGCGCTTCGGTCGGCGGCGCGACCCGGCCCGACTCGAGCCGGTTGCGCAGGGCCCGGTTCCTCGGCTCGCGCTCTTTGAGGTAGACGACGATCGGGGCGGCGATGAAGATCGACGAGTACGCGCCCGACAGCATGCCGACGAGCAGGGCGATCGAGAACTGCTCGAGGGTGACCGCACCGAGGATCCCGGCCCCGACGACCAGCATCGAGATCACGGGGATGAGGGCGACGATCGAGGTGTTGATCGATCGCATCAGCACCTGGTTCATCGACAGGCTGGTCAGGTCGGTGTAGGTCAGGCGACTGACGAGGGCCGGACGCGCCTGGTTCTCCTTCACCTTGTCGAACACGACGATGGTGTCGTAGATCGAGTAGCCGAGGATGGTCAGGAAGGCGACGACGGTCTCGGGGGTCACCTCGAACTGGAAGACCGAGTACACCCCCACGCTGATGATGACGTCGTGGATCATGGCCAGGATGGCGCCGACCGCCATCTTCCACTCGAGGCGCAGGCTCAGGTAGACGAGCAACGCCAACAGGAACACCACGAGCGCCTGCTCGGCCTTGCGGCTGATGTCCTTGCCCCACGAGGGGCCGACGTTGCTCACGCTGACCTGGCTGGTCGAGGTCTTCCCGAGCTTGGCCATGACGTCGCGGACCTCGGCCTGCTTGGCCGTCGACGCCTTGAGGGCCTGGACCCGCAACGTGTCGGTTCCGACGATCTGGATCTTGGCGTCGGCCTCGCCGATGTCACCGAGCTTGGCGCGGGCCTCGCTGACCGACACGCCCGGCGCCTTGACCTCCCACGACACCCCGCCGACGAAGTCGATGCCGAGGTTCAGCCCACGGGTGAAGAAGGACACGACGCTGATGAGCATGACCACGACCGAGAGGATGAGGGCGCGTCGCCACCATTTCGGGAAGTCGATGTCGTTCTGGCCCCGGTAGAGGCGGAGGAACATGCTCACGGCTATCGGGCCCCGCTGGTGACCAGCTCGCGGGTGGTCTTGGCCGCTTCCTCGACATCGTCGGGGCTGGGCAGGCCGAATCGGTGCGGGTGCTCCTGGCACATCTTCGAGCGCGTGGCCCGGGCGACCGCCGGTCGCATGTAGCACCACGACGTGATGAGGTCGAGGATCGTCGACAACCCGAGGTAGAAGGCGAAGCCGCGCACGGCGCCGACGGTCAGGTAGTAGAGCAGGAAGGCACCGAGCACCGACGCCCCGTCGGCGGCCAGGATCGTGCTCCACGCGGCGGCGAAGGACTTGTCGACCGACGCCCGAACGGTGCGCCCGGCGCGGACGTCCTCCTTGAGGTGCTCGTAGTAGACGACGTTCGAGTCGAGCGAGACACCGATGGACACGATGATGCCGGTGATGCCGGCCAGCGTCAGGGCCAGGCCGAGATGCGGTCCGGCCCAGCACAGGAAGCCCCACATGATGCAACCCTCGATGCCCAGCTTCACCATGGCCAGCACGCCGAGGATCCGGTAGAAGGCGATCATGTAGAGGCCGACCAGGATGAACCCGACGACGCCGGCCACCAGTCCGGCGTGCAGGGCGTCCTTGCCGAGGGTGGCCGAGACGATCTGGCTGGTCTGGGGCTTGAGCACGACCGGGAGAGCGCCGTACTTGAGCGCCGTGGCCACGTCGTTGGCCGAGGACTGGTCGAACGAGCCGCTGATCGTGATCTGGTCACGGGTGAAGGTCTGGGCGTCGATGGTCGGCGCGGTGAGCACGTTGTTGTCGAGCACGACAGCGATCTGACCGTGACCGTTCTGCGAGCTCGGCTGGGCCGGGCACGCGCTCTGCTGGGCGCCGGCGAAGCAGACGGCGGCGATGGCGTTGAACTTGTCGATGCCGTCCTTGCCGCTCTTGAAGACCGGCCGGACCTCCCACTGGCCCTGCTGGTTCAGGTCTGACGAGGCCGACGAGAGGCCGCCGCCGGTCACGGCCGTCGGTCCCAGCTCCCACAGCGCCGTGATCTTCTTGGTCTTCAGATCCCGCTCGGGCAACACGACGGTCTGGGCTCGAGAGCCCGGCTTGGCCAACTCGCTGTCAGGCGTGATCAGCGACTCGGCCGAGGTCTTCCCGGGCTTGGCCGTCGTCGTGGTGGCGCCCTTGGCGGTCGTCGTGGTGGCGCCGGCGGCCGTGGTGCTGGTCGCTGGTGCGGTGGTCGTCGTGGCCGCCGCCGCCAGGTCGTTGTTGTAGGTGACCGGGGGCTGGATGCCGCCGGCCTGTTCGCCGGTGCCCCCGAGGCTCCTCGCCGTCGTCGACGACTTGGCCGCCGTGGTCGTCGGCGCCGCGGTGGTGCTCGACGCGCCGGCCGCGGTGGTGCTCGTGGCGCCCGCCGCCGTCGTGGTGGTCGCCCCCGCCGCCGTCGTGGTCGGGGCGGACGTCGTGCCGGTCACGATGTTGCCGTCAGCGCCGACCGGGATCGGACCTTGCAGCACGGGACGGAACTGGAGCTCGGCCGTCTCGCCCACGAGTCGCAGGGCGCGGTCCTTGTCCTTGACCCCCGGGATCTCGACGAGGACGTTGTTGCCCTGCCGCGACACCTGGGCCTCGGCCACGCCCAGCGAGTTGATGCGCTGGTTGATGATGGTGATGGCTTCGTTGAGCGAGTCCGAGTTGACCTTGGTGTTGGGTGGTGGGGCCAGCACCACCGACACGCCGCCCTGGAGGTCGAGGCCGAGGAACGGGCGGTTGGTCGTGAAGACCGTGTAGGCCAGGCAGGCGACGGCGATCACGACGATGATGATGAGGCTCCACGGTCGCTTCCGCCGGGTCTTGGCCATCGCTCAGCCCTCGGACCCGTCGACGTCGTGGTCGACCGGATCGCGGCTGTCGTCGGTCGCGCCCGTCGCATCGGCTTCGACCTTGGAGGCCACCGCCCGACGGGCCAGCTTCACCACGACGTCCGGGGCGATCTCGAGGAAGGCGTACTCGGGCTCGAGCTCGGTGATCGTGCCGTAGATGCCGGTACCGGTCATGACCTCGTCACCCACGGCCAGCGACGCGACGAGCTGCTGGTGGCGCTTGAGCTCTCGCTGCTTCGGGACGATGAGCACCGCGAACAGCAGCCCGCAGATCACAAAGATGATGATGGCGCCCATTGGATCCCAGACGGATGGCTGACGGGAGGGAGGCCGGTCCGTGAGGACCGGAGCGCGAAGCAGGCTACTCCAGGGTCGGGCGTCTGCGAGACCGCCTGGCCGCCACCCGCGATCACGACCAGATCGCTCGGATCTCGCGGCGCAGGGCGTCGAACCGGCCGGCCCGGATGGCCGCCCGGGCCCGTTCCATGAGCCTCAGGCACCAGTGCAGGTTGTGGATGGTGAGCAGGCGGGGAGCCGTCGGCTCCTGCACGCTCAGCAGATGGCGCAGATAGGCACGCGACCAGCGGGCGCAGACCGGGCAGCCGCAGGCCTGGTCGAGGGGGCGATCACTGCGGGCATGGGCGGCGTTGCGCAGGTTCAGCCGCCCGGAGCTGGTCAGGATCGTGCCGTGACGGGCCAGCCGCGTCGCCAGCACGCAGTCGAACATGTCGACGCCCCGGGCGATCCCCTCGACGAAGCCGATCGGATCACCCACCCCCATGAGGTAGCGCGGCTGGTCGGCGGGCAGGACACCGATCGCCGCCTCGAGCGCCGGCAGCATCTCGTCGCGGGACTCGCCCACCGACAGGCCACCGATGCCGTAGCCGTCGAAGTCGATCTCGACGGTGCGCTCAGCGCTCTCGCGACGTAGGGCGAGGTCGACGCCGCCCTGCACGATCCCGAACTGGGCCTGGCTCCGCTGCTGGTCGGTCCGACCTGCGTCTCGCCCGCCGACGAAGGCCTGCCGGCCCCGACGAGCCCACGTGATCGTGCGATCGACGGCCGTGCGCAAGACCTCGGGCGAGGCCGGCAGGGCCGGACACACGTCGAGCACCATCTGGATGTCGGCCCCCAGCTGGCGCTGGATCTCGACGGCCGACTCGGGGGTCAGGTGGTGGATGCTGCCGTCATAGGTCGAGCGGAAGATGGCCCCCTCGTCGCTGACCCTGGGCTCGAGCGAGTAGATCTGGTAGCCGCCGGAGTCGGTCAGCACATGGCGATCCCACGCGGTGAACCCGTGCAGGTCGCCCATCTCGTCGATCAGGTCGGCGCCGGGCCGCAACATCAGGTGATAGGTGTTGGCCAACATGATCTCGGCGCCGAGGGCTTCGAGATCGACGGGCGAGAGCGTGCGCACCGAGGCGCGGGTGCCGACGGGCATGAACACCGGCGTCTCGAAGGTGCCCCTCGCCGTGTGGACCCGCCCGGCTCGGGCCAGGCCGTCGGTGGCGTCGATCTCGAGGTCGACCACCCGGTCAGCCATGTCGCGTCAGCCACATCGCATCGCCGAACGACAAGAACCGGTAGTCACCCGACAGCGCAACCTCATACAGGGTGCGCCACCGGGGCGCGCCGTCCTCGGCATCGCCCAGGAAGGCATCGATCATGGCCAGCAGCGACGACCGCGGCAGGTGGAAGTTGGTGAGCAGCCGATCGACGACCTGGAAGTCGAAGCCCTCACGGATGAACAGCTCGGTCCGTCCCGCGAGCTCACCCGTGACGGCCACACTTTCGAGGGCGCGGACCGTGGTCGTGCCCACGGCCACCACTCGACCGCCGCGCCGGTGGGTCTCGATGCACGCGTCGAAGGTGGCGGCGGGGACCCGGTAGCGCTCCGAGTGCATCTGATGGTCTTCGACCTTGTCTGCCGCGATCGGGCGGAACGTCCCGAGCCCCACCGTCAGCTCGACGCTCTCGATGGCGACGTCGCCGGCGCGGAGGCGGTCGAGCAGCTCGGGTGTCAGGTGCAGACCGGCCGTCGGCGCCGCCACCGACTCGGCTTGGTGCACATCCGCATAGACCGTCTGGTAGCGATCGGGGTCAACCAGCATCGTCGTGATGTACGGCGGGAGGGGCATCTCGCCGACGACGGTGACGGCCTCGATCAGATCGACCGACCCGTCGTTGCTCAACGTGACCACGCGGGTGCCGTCGAGCTCGTCGCCCACCTCGACCTGGAGCAGCCCGGGGTTGGCCGGATGGCTCAGCTGCGTGCCAGGAGGAAGGCGCCGGCCAGGTCGCACGAGTGCCTCCCAGCACCCGGTACCCAGATCAGCTCGCTCCTCGAGCAACAGGACCTCGGCCACGCCACCCGTCGCCTTGACCAGGTGCAGCCGCGCCGGCAGCACCCGGGTCGTGTTCACGACGACGAGGTCCCCCGGCGCCACCAGCTCGGGGAGGTCGTGGATGTGGCGGTGCTCGAATCGGCCACCGTGATCGACCAGCAGGCGCGCCGAATCGCGCACCGCGAGCGGGACCTGGGCGATCCGCGCTTCAGGAAGGTCGTAGTCGAGCTCAGCCGTGTCCACCACGGCCAACCCTAGAGCGGTGGCCTGTCAACCAAACAAGCTGGGCGGCTCATCGGCGGCGGCCATGGCCGCGCTGGGCGGAGCCACGAGGCCGAGATGGGCCCACGCCGCGGGGGTGACGACCCGGCCCCGGGGTGTGCGCATGAGCAGACCCTGGGTGATGAGGAAGGGTTCGTAGACGTCCTCGACCGTCTCGGTCGGCTCGCCCACGCTGATGGCCAGGGTCGACAGGCCGACGGGGCCGCCACCGAAGCGGGAACAGATGGCGTCGAGGATGGCGCGGTCGACCTTGTCGAGACCGCGGTCGTCCACCCCGAACAGCGCCAAGCCCTCACGCGCCGTCTCGAGATCGATGGCACCCGTGCCTCGTACCTCGGCGAAGTCGCGGACGCGACGCAACAAGCGGTTGGCGATCCGCGGCGTGCCACGCGCCCGCCGAGCGATCTCGCTGGCACCCGACGGGCGCGGTCGACGTCGGGCATGTCGACGCCGAGGATGCCGGCCGCCCGCACCACGATGGTCTCGAGATCGGCCGGGCTGTAGTAGTCGAGACGGGCCACGAGCCCGAACCGGTCACGCAGGGGACCGGTGATCAGGCCGGTTCGCGTCGTCGCTCCGACGAGGGTGAAGCGCGGGAGGTCGAGGCGGATCGAGCGGGCGGCCGGTCCCTTGCCGAGCACGATGTCGAGCTGGAAGTCCTCCATGGCCGGATAGAGGACCTCTTCGACCGTTCTCGACAGGCGATGGATCTCGTCGATGAACAACACGTCGCCCTCGTCGAGGCGGGTCAGGATGGCGGCCAGATCGCCGGCCCGTTCGAGCGCCGGACCCGACGTGATGTGCAGGCCGGCGCCCATCTCGACGGCCACGATGGCGGCCAGCGTCGTCTTGCCCAGGCCTGGCGGGCCGGCGAACAGCAGGTGGTCGACGGCCTGGCCGCGCCGACGGGCCGCCTCGAGGATGATCGCCCAGGTGCTCCTTGAGCTCGCCCTGGCCGACGAACTCGTCGAGGCGTCGGGGCCGCAGGCCGCCCTCGTCGCCGAGGCCATCGGGCGCGATCCGTTCGACCAGACGGGCGCCGAGCTGATCGTCACGCTCGTCGGCGGCCGGCTCGGGGCTCAGCAGCTCGTCGCGCACCTTCAGCCCACCGCCAGCCGCTGCAAGGCCTGCTTGAGCAGCAGCGAGACGTCGTCGGCGTCGGGCAGCTCGCGCACGACCGATGCCACCTCGTCGGGTCCGTAGCCCGAGGTTGGCCAAGGCCTCGCGCACGTCGCGAACGCGCCGAGGGCCCGCCGAGCTCGCTCGGTCGGCGCGTCACCGTTGATGGCGTCGAGCACGGGTCGGCTCGAGGCTCGACTTCAACTCGATGAGCAGGCGCGCCGCCGTCTTCTTGCCGACCCCGGGCACGAGGCACAACGCGTCGATGTCGTCGTCGGCGACCACTCGGCTCAGCGCGTCGGGACCGTGGACCGACAGGATGCCCAGCGCCAAGGCCGGACCCACCCCGTGGGCGGCGAGCAGGCTCTCGAAGCAGTCGCGCTCGGTCGCGGCCGGAACCCGTAGAGCACCTGGGCGTCGTCACGGAGATGGTGGTGGATGTGCACGAACACCGGCGCCGCCGACCTCGCCCAGCTCGACGAGCGGTCGTCGGGGTGACCGTCACGCGGTAGCCGACGCCGCTGACCTCGATGAGCAGCTCGCCGTCGCCCCACCGGTCGAGCAGCGATGCCGCGCAGGGAGCCGATCATCGTCGCCCCCGGGCGAGGTCTGCTCGGCACGCGCCGCGGCGGCGGCCATCGGTGCCATGGCCAGATGGCACAGCGCCAAGGCGGCGGCGTCGGCCGCATCGGGCGGCGACGGCAGCTCGGCCAGGCCGAGCAGGGTCTGGACCATCGTCTGCACCTGCTTCTTGGTCGCGGCTCCGTAGCCGGTGACGGCCTGCTTGACCTCGTTGGGTGAGTACTGCACGACCTCGCACCCACGGTTGGCGGCCTCGGCCATGGCCAACGCCGCTGGCCTGCCCGACGGCCATGGCGGTGCGGACGTTCACCTGGAACAGCACCCGCTCGACGGCCACGGCCGCCGGCTCGTGCTCGTCGAACAGCGCCCGCAGGTCGCGCTGCAGCTCGGCCAGGCGCTGCGGGACCGACTCGGTCGGCGGCGTCGTCAGCACCCCGAGGGCGACCGCCCGCGCCGTGCTCCGCGGCCCCGGCTCGACGATGGCGTAGCCACATCGCGACAGACCGGGATCGAGACCGAGGACGAACACTCGTACGAAGCTAGCCAGTAGGGTGCAGGCGATGGTGGATCCAAGCTTCACCGAACGCCGAGCGTGCCGATGAATACCAGGATGACCCCAGAAACGGCTACCGCAGGTTCGATCCCCCCTGATCTGGCCGCGATGGCGGCCCAGACGAACCCGGCGGCGCCGCTCCCCTCGCCCGATCCCCCCGCGCCCGAGACGACCCCGCCGGTCGACCTCGTCGTCGAGGTCCGCGACGTCGACAAGTCCTTCGGCCGGGTCCCGGCCCTGTCGCACCTGTCGATCCTGGCCCCCAAGGGCCGCATCACGGTGCTGCTCGGCCCGAACGGGGCGGGCAAGACGACCGCCATCCGCGTCGTGACCGGCGCCCTCACCCCCGACCGCGGGACGGTGCGGACCTTCGGGTTCGACCCCGACCGCTTCGGCGAGGACGTCCGGCGCCGCTGCGGTGTCGTCTCGGCCAAGCCCGCGCTCTACGACCGCCTGTCGGGCTGGGACAACCTCCAGTACTCCGCCGAGCTGTACGGACTGGGCCGCAACGCCGTCAAGCCGATCCGCGAGGCGGCGGCCCGCTTCGGCATCCTCGACGCCCTCGACCAGCGCGTCGGCGGCTTCTCGACCGGCATGAAGACCCGCCTGGCGCTGGCCCGGTCCGTGCTGCACGACCCCGAGCTGCTCCTGTTCGACGAGCCCACCTCGGGGCTCGACCCCGAGTCGTCGCACG
The DNA here is from genome assembly GCA_963734965.1 of uncultured Microthrixaceae bacterium. GTDB lineage: Bacteria > Actinomycetota > Acidimicrobiia > Acidimicrobiales > Acidimicrobilacustridaceae > UBA4742. The sequence goes on from CAVTJK010000003.1 coordinate 2,090,657, forward strand.
CCGTGCTCGAGCTCATCCGCGAGATGACCGCCGATGGGCACACCGTCGTGATGTGCACGCACCTGCTGATCGAGGCCGAAGGCCTGGCCGACCAGATCGTCGTGCTCGAGAACGGCACCGATCTCATCCACGGCACCCAGGACGAGCTCACCCGCAGGTACTGGCCCGGCCAACCTCGTGCGCTTCGACGCCGAAGATCCTGATCAGCTCGGCTCCGCTGGCGACGATGGCCGGCGTGGTGGCGTTCGACCGCATCGACGACGTCACCGAGGTGCAGCTCGACGACGTCGCCCGCGTCCCCGACATCGTCGCCGCCCTCAGTGCCGCGGGTGTGCGCCTCACCCGGGTCGACCCCCACACCCCGTCGCTCGAAGACCTGTACTTCGCCATCCGTCGAGAGCGGCGCAGCGGATCGGCGACGGCCGACGGCGTCTACTTCCCCGAGGTCCATCACGTCATGAACTTCCAACGCATGGGCACCGTGATGCGCACCGATCTGCGCCAGCTGTGGCAGTCCAAGGACTTCTGGATCCCGATGGGCCTGCTCGGCCTGATCTTCTTCGTCGTCGTACCGGCGATCCTGCTGTCGATCATCGACAACGTCGGCAACATCGGCGCCGTCCGCCAGGTGTCCCAAGCGCTGCAGCTGCTGCCGAAGGCGGCCCAGCGCAGCGTCCCGCAGCACGCGTCGGCCGGTACCAAGGTGTCCTACGTGCTGGCCGTGTACCTGCTCGCCCCGATCGCGGTCATCGTGCCCCTGACCATCTCGACCGCCGTCGGCTCGAGCTCGATCGTCGGCGAGCGCGAGCGGGGCACCGGCGAGTTCCTGGCCCACTCCCCCGCCGGCGTCCGTGAGATCTACCTGGGCAAGCTCGTCGCCAGCCTCATCCCGGGCTACCTCACGACGGTCATCGGCTTCGGCCTCTACTCGCTGATGGTCAACTTGATCGTCGGCCCCGACGCCGGCGGCTGGTTCTTCCCGACGCCGTCGTGGTGGCTGCTGATCCTCTGGGTGCTGCCGCCCTTCCTGCTGATCGCCCTGTCGCTCGTGCTGCGCCTGTCGGCCCGCGTCAAGAGCACCGCCGCCGCGCAGCAGGCCGCCGGCCTGGTCACCTTCCCGCTGATCATCATCGCCTACGCCCAGTCGACGGGAGCACTGTTCGGCGGATCGGCCGTCTTCATCTCGGTGATCATGGGCGGCGTGGCGTGGACGGTCGGGCTGGTGCTGTTGGCCAGCGGCATGCGTTCGCTCACGCGGGCTCGCCTCCTGGGCGTGGCCAGCGAGGCGTAGACGATCCACCCGGCGCCACCTGTGAAGTGTGCGATCATCCTCGCTCGGGTGATGCGGACAGAGATGTGCTGGGGAAGCCGGTGACCGAGAACTGGCGGCTTCGCCGCAATCCAGCGCTCGACGGCGTCCGCGCCGTTGCCGTTGCGCTGGTCATCCTCGTGCACGGCTGGAGCAGCGCCGTGCCGGGCGGCACCATCGGCGTGTACGTGTTCTTCGCACTGTCCGGCTTCTTGATCACCGGCTTGCTGCTGGGCGAGGTGAGCGACACCGAGCACGTGTCGTTCGCCTACTTCTACGCCCGACGGGCGCTGCGACTGCTGCCCGCCATCTTCGCCCTCGTGTGCGTGGTGTACCTCGTGGCCCATCTCACAGGAATCGACCTGAAGAGGATCGACACGTCGATCCCGGGCACGCTCTTCTACTACGCCAACTGGGTCAGCGCGAGCGGCGCAAGCCTCGGCATGCTGTCGCACACGTGGTCGCTCTCGATCGAAGAGCAGTTCTACCTGGTCTGGCCGCTCGTGTTCTGGCTGAGCTTCCGAAGGTGGGGCGCGCGGCGTCCTGGCCGCGGCGTTGATCGGCGCCGCCGCCTCCATCACGTCGCTTTGGATCCTCTTGGACCATCACGCCAACTACCTCCGACGGTTCAACGGCTTCGACACCAACGCCGTCGTCTTGCTGCTCGGGTGCGCTCTGGCCGCCGCCCTGCACCTCGGCTTGCGCCCCCCACGAACGGCCGCCATGCTCGCCGCGCTGGCCGGGGTCGTGTTCCTGGCCGCCACCGCGTTCAACGGGTCGGTTCGCCAGTGGACCGGGGCCGAGCCGTTCGGTCTGGCGCTGATCGGCGTGGCCGCGCTGACGATCATCTGCTTCGTCGACCGGTGGCCGGTGGGCTGGGCGGGCCGCACCCTGGCCCTACGACCGCTGGCCTACCTCGGCCGGATCTCCTACGGCATCTACCTGTGGCACTACCCCATCCTCATATTCGTCATCCGCAACCTGCACACCCGGGACTCGTTGTGGTCGGTCACGGTCCTGACCGCGCTCACGTTGCCCGTCGCCGCCGCGTCCTACTGGTTCGTCGAGGCTCCGTTCCTGCTCCTGCAGCGCCGCTTCAGGACGACCGTCACGCCCAGCGAGCCCGGCGCGCCAGCGGTCTCGGTCACCGGTGACCCGCAGTGAGCGAGCCGTACCAACGAGTCGCCTTCACGTTGTCGCGGCGCGACCGCATCCGGATCCTGATCGCCGTCGTCATCCTGGGCGTGTTGGCGCTGGCCTGTGCCTTCGAAGGCGCGCTGCACTACCGCGTGACGACGCGTCCGCCTGCCGTCACGGGTCCAGCGCCTCGACCGCCGCGATGATCTCGTCGGTCGGGCGGAAGGTCCGGCCCGCCGTCGCCCGGTGGGCGTAGCGGATGATGCCCTCGCCGTCGACCACGAACAGCGAGCGGCGGTAGAACCCGAGCGGTCCCAGGATGGCGTAGGAGGTCGCGATGCTCTTGTCCTCGTCGGCCAGCAGCGGGAAGGCGAACCCGCCGTTGGCGGCGGCGAAGGTCTCGTGCTCGGCGACCGACTGAGGGCTCAACGCCAGCATCTGCGCGCCCAGATCGGCGAACTGGCTGATGTCGTGGCTGTAGGTCGTCAGCTGGACGGTGCACACGGGCGAGTGATCGGCGGGATAGAAGACGAGCACGACCGGGGTCCCCAGATGCTCGGCGAGCGTGTAGATCCGCCGTCCCGCGGCGGTCCCGTCGGTCCCCTGCGCCGCGAAGGGGGGCGCCGGGTCGCCCACTCCGAGAGTCATCGTCGGGACACTACCGGCGCGGTTCTCCCCTGCCCATTTGGAGCGGGCGGTGCCCAGGGTGAGGCGCGGACCGTCTACCGTGTCGAGGTTCCGCGATGACCAGACCAACGGGGGAAGAGCCCTGAGCGACAATCCGAGCGACGAAGATCAGGCTGGATCGACCACGCCGACGCGACTCATCGATCAACCCTGGGTGACGACGGCCGCCATCGTGGCCGCCGTCGTGGTGGTGCTGGCCGTGGCGGCGCTGATCGCGGTGGGAGTGGCCAGGAAGTCGAAGACGGCGGCGCCCAAAGCCCCCAAGGCGACCACCACGACCACGGCCAAGGCGACGGGCACGTCGGTGAAGCCGGCCAAGATCACGTGGACCCACACGGATCTGCAGGGCAACGTGATCGTCGTGTCGCGTGGCCCCTCCGGGTCGGCTGCGTTCATCAAGGCCAAGAACGGCACCCTGCTCCCCGCCGCCGTCGTGGCCATCGACGACGCCGGCACCGCCACGGACCCCTGCGCCGCGATCGACCACCTCTACCAGGGCTGGACCAAGTCCTCGGGGACGACTCAGGCCTCGAAGAACCGGGCCAGTGCCTACGCCGCGTACGCCCTCGAGAAGGGCAAGGCCCACAACTGCAGCTGGGCGGCGGCCGGGTGACCGCCCGCCCGTCGACGTCGTGGATCCTGCCGATCTAGAGGAGATCGACGACGGGACCACGATCTGGCGCTTCGATCGAGCGTTTCTGACGTCGAACTGGAGCTGCATCTGGGGACAGGGCTGTCTCGGGATCTTGGACGAGCCGGCCGAACACCTCGGCCAGGGGTGCTGCTCGGTCGGCGCCGAACTGGCTGACGAGGACGAGTCACGGCTCATCAGCGCCATGGCGGCCATGCTCGATCCTGCTCGGTTCGAGCACCACGACGAGGCGGTGGCGGGGGGTGTCTTCGGCGACGATCGAGCGGCCAGCACCCGCCTGGTCGACGGGGCCTGCATCTTCCTGAACCGGCCCGGTTTCGCGGGCGGCGCCGGATGCGCGCTGCACCTGGGCGCCCTCGACGCCGGCGAATCGCCCATCGACTGGAAGCCCGCGGTGTGCTGGCAGCTGCCGATCAAGGTCGACTGGGAGCCGACCGACGACGGACGCGAGGTGGCGACCGTCCGCCGCTGGTCGCGCCATGACTGGGGCGACGAAGGCGAGACCATGGCGTGGTGCTGCACCGAGGGCGACCGGGCCTACGTGGGCGATCGTCCGGTGATCGACTCGCTGGGCGACGAGCTGGCCGAGCTCACCGGTTCGGCGGTCTACGTCGAGCTCCGCGGGCGCCTACACGACTGACCGAGGCGCTCTAGAGTGCGGGACCTCATGATCGAGGAGTGGATCGCGGCCGGCATCTACGATCCCGCCGCAGCGGACGCCGCCGACCGGCTCGAGCTCCTGCACTACCTCGAGTCGAGGGACATCCCGCTCGACGAGATGGTGACCCGACAGGCCGCAGGCACGTTGACGCGCGCGGCGGTCGACGCGCTGCTGCGACCCGATCGGACCCTGTCCGTCGATGATGCCGCCGTTCGCAGTGGGCTGACGCCGGCGCAGATCCAGCGGGCCTGGCTGGCCTTCGGACTGCCGACCGCGTCGGCCGACAGCACGCACTTCGACGCCGCCGAGGTGAGGCTCCTGGCGTCGCTGGCCAGGGGCGGCGAGCTGCTCGGCCCCGATGCCATCCTGCAGTTCGCCCGGGTGATGGGCCAGTCGCTGGCTCGACTGGCCGAAGCGGCGGTGTTCGGCTTCCTGGTCAACATCGAACAACCCATGATCGAACAAGGAGACGCGCCCGTCGTCCGGGCCCGTTCGTCGACCGAGGCCCTCGAAGCACTCCTGCGGGTCCCCGACGTGTTCGCCCCGCTCTTCCGCCGCCACCTCGAGAGCGTCATCGAACGCCAGCGGGCCAGCCAGGGCACCGACGCCTTCGACGTGTTCCGGCTGGCCGTCGGGTTCCTCGATCTCGTCGGCTACACCGAGTGGACCGAATCGGTGCCCATGGCGGTGCAGGGCGCGGCGATGGCCGACTTCGAGCGCACGACCAGCGACGCCATCGCGGCGCGTGGCGGTCGGGTGGTCAAGAACATCGGCGATGCGGTGATGTTCGTCGTCACGGACCAGGCCGCGGCCTACGAGATCGCCCGTGAGCTCTGCGCGGCGGTGTCGGCCCACGACGTGTTGCCGGCCCTGCGGGGAGCGGTCGGCTACGGCGACCTGCTCGGGCGCGACGGCGACTACTTCGGGCCCATGGTCAACCTGGTCGCGCGGGCCGTCGCCGAGGCCCCCGCCGGCGGGGTCGTCGTCACTGAACCGGTCGAGGGCTTCACCTGCGTCGAGCTGGCGCCGGTGCAGCTGCGAGGCTTCGACGCCCCCACGATCCTCTACCAGCTCGACCTGCTCTGACCGAACCGACCGAACCGACTTTTCCTGGCGGACTGTCGATCACGGTCCGCCCCGTTCGTCGTACGGGTTGGAGGGCGACCAGCGCCTCCTCTCACCCCACAAGGAGATCACCATGGCCAAGTTCGTGTTCGCATACAAGGGTGGCTCGATGTCGACCACGCCCGCCGAGCAAGAGGCGGCCATGGCCGCTTGGGGCGGCTGGTTCGGCCAGCTCGGGTCGGCCGTCACCGACATGGGCAACCCGTTCGGCTCCTCGACCGCCGTCGGGGCCGACAAGGCCACCGCCGCGCTCACCGGCTACTCGGTCGTGACCGCCGACAGCCTCGACGCCGCCTCCGTGCTGGCCAAGGACTGCCCGATCCTGGCCAACGGCGGCAACGTGGAGATCTACGAAGCCCTCGAGATGTAGGACCCCTACAGCTCGATGCCGGCCATGACGTCGTCCGGGATGTCGAAGTTCGCGTAGACATCCTGGACGTCGTCGATGTCGTCGAGTGCGTCGATCACCCGCAGCACCGATTTGGCCGCCTCGGCCGTGTCGAGCGACACGACCGAAGTGGGCAGCATCGTCGTGTCCGACGAGTCGACCGGTATCCCGGCCTCGTCCAGAGCGGCCAGCACGGTGCTGATGTCGCCGGGGGCGGTGGTCACCCTCCAGGTGTCACCCTCGTCGGTGATGTCCTCGGCGCCGGCGTCGAGGGCGGCGAGCATCACGTCGTCCTCGGCCACCGAATGGGGCACGGTGGCGATGCCCTTGCGCTCGAACTGCCAGGCGACCGAGCCGGGCTCGGCGATCGAGCCGCCGTTCTTCTTGAGGGCGGTGCGGATGTCCGAGCCGGTGCGGTTGCGGTTGTCCGTGAGCACGTCGATGAGCACGGCCACCCCGTGCGGCGCGTACCCCTCGTAGGTGATCTGCTCGTAGATGATGCCTTCGAGATCGCCCGTGCCCCGCTTGATGGCCTTCTCGATCGTGTCGAGGGGCACCGACGCGCTCCGGGCCTTCTGGTACATGGTGCGCAGGGTCGGGTTCATGTCGATGTCGCCGCCCCCCTCGCGGGCCGCCACCTCGACCTGACGGATCAGCTTGGCGAACAACTTGCCCCGCGCCGCGTCGGCCGCCCCCTTCTTGTGCTTGATGGTGGCCCACTTGGAATGACCGGACATGCGTGCCTCTCTTCTCTACGTGGCGTCGACCGTACTCAGGAACAGCTCGTGCAGTCGACGGTCGCCCGACAGCTCGGGGTGGAACGACGACACCAGCAGGGGACCCTGCCGGCAGCAGACGGCTCGACCGTCGACGGTGGCCAGCACCTCCACCCCATCCCCTACCCGTTCGACGACCGGGGCGCGTATGAACACCGCGTGCAGCGGCGCATCGAGTCCGTCGACGTCCAGGTCGGTCTCGAACGAGTCGATCTGGCGGCCGAAGGCGTTGCGGCGCACGGCGATGTCGATGGCCCCGAAGCTGCGCTGGTCGGGCCGGCCGTCGATGATGTCGTCGGCCAGCAGGATCATCCCGGCGCACGTGCCCAGGGCCGCCATCCCGTCGTCGAGTCGGCCGCGGATCGGGTCGAACAGGGCGGCCGCCTCGACCAGCTTCGAGATGGTGGTCGACTCGCCGCCGGGGATGATCAGCGCGTCGACCTCGTCGAGCTCAGCGGCCGTGCGCACCTCGGTGCTGGCCACACCCAGGTCGCGCAGCAGCTCTCGGTGGAGTTCGCTGGCTCCCTGGAGCGAAAGCACCCCGACGAGCACCTGGGGGCTCGCTCGGCTTCGACGATGCGGACGCTGCCATGGTCGCGACTACCAGCCGCGCTCGGCCAGCTTGGTGTCGAGCGAGCCGATCTCGAGTCCCGGCATGGCCGGCCCGAGGCCGCGGCTGACCTTGGCCACGATCTCGGCATCGCGGAAGTGGGTGGTCGCCTCGACGATGGCCTTGGCCCGGCCCGCGGGGTCGTCGCTCTTGAAGATCCCGGAGCCCACGAACACGGCCTCGGCCCCCAACTGCATGACGAGCGACGCGTCGGCTGGCGTGGCGATGCCGCCGGCGCAGAACATGGGGACGGGCAGCTTGCCGATCTCGGCCACCTCTTGCACCAGCGGCAAGGGCGCCTGCAGGCGCTTGGCCCAATCGAACAGCTCGGCCTGATCGGCGGTCGTGATCTTGCGGATGTCGCCGATGATCGAGCGCAGGTGCCGGACGGCTTCGACGATGTTGCCGGTGCCAGCCTCGCCCTTGGAGCGGATCATGCAGGCGCCCTCGGAGATGCGCCGCAGGGCCTCACCCAGGTTGGTCGCCCCGCACACGAAGGGCACCGTGAAGGCCCACTTGTCGATGTGGTGGCTCTCGTCGGCCGGCGTGAGCACCTCGCTCTCGTCGACGTAGTCGACGCCCAGGGCCTGGAGGATCTGGGCCTCGGCGAAGTGCCCGATGCGGGCCTTGGCCATGACGGGGATGCTCACCGCCGCCTTGATGCCCTCGATCATCTCGGGATCGCTCATGCGGGCCACCCCGCCGTCGCGCCGGATGTCGGCCGGGACCCGCTCGAGGGCCATCACCGCCGTGGCCCCCGCGTCCTCGGCGATCTTGGCCTCGTCGGGGCGCACCACGTCCATGATGACGCCGCCCTTGAGCATCTCGGCCAAGCCCCGCTTGACCAGTTGGGTCCCGGTCTGGCGAGGTGCAGATGTCGATGAATCAGCCATGGCCCTCAGTCTAGGGGGGCTACCGGGGCGCCCCGGTAGCCAGATTCGCTCCGCTCCCCTAGCGGACGGTCACGGCCGACCCGACCTCGGGGAGCGCCACCCACGTTCGGCCCGGGGCAGCGCGAAGGGCGCGCCTCCTGTCGCGAACACGAACGGGCTGGTGTTGGCGGCGCGGCTCCAGGTGATCGGGATCTGATGACCCTGGGTGAACACCAGCCCCGTCCCCTGCCCCACCGTCAAGGCCTGGGGCGACTTCGGGTCAGCGATCGAGGTCGCGTAGGGAACGAACAGCACCACCACGTTGGGCGGCGAGACCTGCACGCCGCTCGGGTCGAGGGTGGCGCTGTGGGCCAGGTCGTGCAGCTGGTCGATCTGGGTTCGGTCCCAGCCGTGGTGGGGGCCGTTCCAGGTGTAGTCCGCCACGACGCCGCTGCCGAAGTTGATGGTCACACCCGTGGCGGGGGTGGCCGTGGGTGCCAAGGGCTGGCCGACGGTCCCGATGGGGAGCATGGCCTGGGGTGGGGTGGTGGATCCCCCGCCGAACTTCGAGAGCAGCAACGGCACGTTGACGAAGAGGTTGTGCGGCGCCTCGCGGCTGTCGTCGCGCCAGTACTGCGGTGGGTTGGCGCCTCGTCCGGCATCGACCAGCAGACCCTGGCGGGCCGCCGCCCCCACCTGCATCGTGACGGTCGGGTTGGCGCCCGACCACGCCAGGAGAGGTCGACCCAGTCCGGCCAGCAGGTCGATGTCGCTCGAGCGGGCCGACCGCACCGGGCCGACGGTGGTCGGCAGGTCCGATCCGAACACGAGGGCGTACCGGGTGATCCCTTCGACCAGCAGCTCATAGACGATGTCGGCCTGGTTGATGCCGGCCTGGGGTCGGGCCCAGGGGCTGTTGTCCATCTTGACGACCACGGCCGGGTGCTGGGCCGCGGACGGATCGGCCATGGGCAGGCCCGTGAGCGGGTACGGCGGGCCGGTGACCACCGTCGTCGACGTCGTCGATGTGGTCGACGCCGAGGTGACGTGGACGGCGGCGATCGACTTCGATCCGATCTTCGACCCGCAGGCCGTCGCCAGGACCGTGGCCACGACCATCGCCCCCAGCCAACGCCCGGCTGTCCGGCGATGGAACATGGGCGTCACCCTAGGAATCGACGGCCCGCACCAGGTGGATGGCCGGCGTCGGCGGGCGCATCCCTTCGGGATCGGAGCTGCGCGGCAAGAACACCTTGAGCAGTCCGGCGACGACCACCACGAGCACGATCAGCAGCACGACGGCGGCGATGACCGCCCCGAGGATGAGCGACCGACGGGGGTCGCGGTCCTGGCTGGCCACCGTCACATCTCGCGCAGGGCGGCGATGCGGTCCTCGATCGGCGGGTGCGTGTCGAACAGGTGCGACCACTTGCTCTTGCGCTGATCTTCGCCGTCGTAGTGCTTCATCGGCTCTTCGATCCACAGGTGGGCGGTGGCCCGGCCGTTCTCGGCCACGACGGTGTGATCGTCGCGCAGCTTCTCGAGGGCCGAGATCAGCCCCGGCGGATATCGGGTCATCTCGACCGCCGAGACATCAGCCAGCGCCTCCCGGCGCCGGTTGACGGCGAACTGCATCAGGGTGGCCGTGAGCGGAGCCAGCAGGATCACGACGAAGGCGAGCACCAGCATGATGAGCTGACCCTGCCCGTCGCCCCCCTGGTTGTTGTTGTTCCGGCGTCCGCCCATGCCGCCGAAGATGAAGAAGCGCAGCCCGAAGTCGCTCAGCGCGGCGATGACCCCGACCAGGCACACCGCGATCGACGACACGAGGATGTCGTAGTTCTTCACGTGGCTCAGCTCGTGGGCCAGCACCCCTTCGAGCTCGACCCGGTTCATCTTGGCCAGCAGTCCCGACGTCACCGCGATCGACGCGTGCTTGGGATCGCGACCCGTCGCGAAGGCATTGGGGGCGGCATCCTCGACGATGTACAGCTTGGGCTGGGGCAGCCCACTGGCGATGCACAACCCCTCGACCAGGTTGTAGAGCCGGGCGTAGGTGTGCGGATCGGCCGGTTGGGCGTGGGTGAGGGCCAACGCCACCTTGTCCGAGTTCCAGTAGGAGACGAACGACGCGCCGCCGGAGAACACCAGGGCGAAGAGGAGCGCGAAGACGAAGCCCTCCGGACCGAACCGGAAGATCACGTTGAAGGCTTCGGCCACGATCACGACGAGCGCGAAGAAGGCCAACATGAGCAGTGCAGAACGACGTTTGTTCTGCTTGACCTGGTCGTACAGGGCCGGACCCTCCGGAGACGGTGGAGCGAGGGGTTGCGAGGAAGGGAGGAGAACCTAGAACGAGACCTTGACGGGACCGCGTGAGTCGTCGTCGGCCTCGAAGTACTCCCGCTTCTCGAAGTGGAAGGCCCCGGCGATGATGTTGGTCGGAATCGACTGGATCTTGGTGTTGTAGCCGCGAACGGTGTCGTTGTAGAACTGCCGCGCGTAGGAGACCTTGTCCTCGGTCGCGGTCAGCTCCTCTTGCAGTTCGAGGAAGTTCTGGTTGGCCTTGAGGTCCGGATAGGCCTCGGCCACGGCGAACAGCGACTTGAGCGCCCCGGTCAGCACGTTGTCGGCCTGGGCGGCGGCCGCCGGGCCCTGGCCCTGAGCCGAGATGGCGTTGGCCCGGGCCTGCGTGACGCCCTCGAAGGTGTCCTTCTCGTGAGCGGCGTAGCCCTTCACGGTCTCCACCAGGTTGGGGATGAGGTCGAATCGGCGCTTGAGCTGCACGTCGATCTGAGCCCACGCGGCATCGATCTTGTTGCGAAGCCGGACGAGACCGTTGTAGCCACCGACGAACACGGCGATGACCAGCACAACGAGCACGACCAGCACGATGAGAATGATGATCATGAGAGCATCATAGGTCTGTGTCCTCGGGAACCAGCCGCACGGTCGCGGCCGTCGGGCCGCTCAGATGATCTGGCGGTAGAGGTCGGCGTAGCGCTCGGCCAGGCGTTCCATCGAGAACTCGCGGGCCCGCTGCTCGCCCGCGGCCACGAGGGCCCCGGCCAGGGGCGGATCGGTCAGCACCCGCCGCAGGGCGTCGGTCAGCGCGCCGGCGTTGCCCGGCTCGACCAGCACCGCCTCGCGGCCGGCGCGGGCCACGTTCGAGTACCCCGGCAGGTCGCTGGCGACGACCGGAGCCTCCGCCGCCATGGCTTCGAGCAGCACGACGCCGAAGGACTCACCACCGAGCGAGGGGGCGCAGAACACATCGGCGGCACGCAGGCGCGACGCCTTCTCGTCGTCGCTGATGCGGCCGAGCCACTCGATGCGGGCGTCGCCGGCGACGCGCTGGCGCAGCAGCCCGGTCTCGGGGCCTTCACCGGCGATCCACAGCCGGACGTTGGGCGGCAACTCGGACATGGCCGTCAGCAGGACAGCGAGACCCTTGCGCGGCTCGTGGCGCCCGATGAAGAAGATGGTCGGTCCTTCGGTCGGCCACGGCGTCGCCTTCGAGAACATCTCGACCTCGACCCCGTTGAACAGCACGGTGTAGTCACCGCCGAGGGCCTGGCTGGCCATCCGCTTCGCGTCCTCGCTCACCGCGCACCGGACGTCGAGCTTCTTCGAGAGCCACTTCACGCCGGGCGAGAACCAGGTGTAGGCCTTGCTCGAGCCGGCGGCGTGGAACGTCCCGACGAGCGGCGCCGTCTTGAAGAACATCGCCGTCTGGGTTGGTCCCGGGCACAACGGCTCGTGGACGTGCACCACGTCGAAGGCCTCGTCCCGCAGCGCCCGGATGGTGCGCAGCTGTGCGGATGGATCGGGGGCGATGGGGGCGACGGATCCGTTGGCCGAGGTCGGGACGCTGTTGCCGACCGGGGTCACGCCGGCATCGGGAGGCGGACCGTCACACGGACCCAGCACCCGCACGTCGTGGCCGGCGGTCCGCAGCGAGCGCGCCAGGCCGAGGATCTGTCCCTGCACCCCACCGGGCACCGTCAAGCTGTACGGGCTGATGATGCCGATGCGCACGGCCACACGGTAGTGGCCGCCCGTGACCCGTGACTGATTCGACCCGGCCCGCGCCCCAGAAGGTTCAGTCGTCGAGCTCGCCGAGGGCGACCAGGTCGGCGCGGAGATCGTGGGCCCGGTCGTCGACGACGCGGTGCAGGCGTCGCTTCTCGTCGTCGTCGAGCCACGTCGCGTCGACGCCGTCGTGAGAGACGGCCACCATCTCGTCGAAGCCCCAGTGGAAGGCCAGCGCCACCGCGGCGTACTCCCGGCCCAGGTCGAGGTCGGTCAGGGCCGGGTCGTCGGTGTTGAGCGTGGCCAGCAGCCCGGCCGACCGCATGGCCGCGAACGGATGATCGGCCAAGGTCGTCACCTTGTTGGCGATGACGATGTTCGACGTCGGGCAGACCGTGAGCGGGATGCCTTCGCCCGCGAATCGGGACACCAGCTCGGCGTCGTCCATGATCGACAGGCCGTGGTCGATGCGCTCGGCCCCCAGCGCGTCGATGCACGCGGCGATGCTGTCGGGCCCGGTGTCCTCGCCCTGGTGGGCCGTCAGTCGCAGCCCCGCCGCGCGAGCGGTGTCGTAGGCGGAGGTGAACGACCGGGGGTCGACGCCGATCTCGGTCGAATCCAACCCGATCCCCACGATGCGCTCGGCGCCACGGGCGCCCTGCTCGCGCAGATCGATCACCCCGTCGACGAGCTCGCGTCCGGCGTCGGCCCCGAACGCCCGGTCGATGTCGGCGATGAGCGCGCAGCGGGTGCCGGTCTCGTCCTCGGCCGCCTCGAGTCCGTCGGCCAGGCCGGCGACGATGTCGGCCAGGCTCAGCCCCGCGTCGAGGTGCCGGGCCGGGGTGAAGAAGCTCTCGGCGTAGACCCGGCCGTGGGACGCGGCGTCGATGACGCTCTCGTAGGCCAGACGGGCCCAGTCCTCGCGCCGGACCAGGCAGCTCTGCACGAGCCAGAACACGCTCAGGAACTCGTCGAGCGATCCGTAGCGGTACAGCTCGGCCAGATCGGTCGTGGGCAGGGGCACCCCGTTCTGGAGAGCCAGGTCGACGACGGTCTCGGGGCGCATCGTGCCTTCGATGTGGCAGTGCAGCTCGACCTTCGGCAGCTGATCCAGAGCGTCGCTCAACCCGACGGCCGTCATCAGGCGGCGTGCTCGCCCGGTCGAGCGTGAGGGTGGCCGATGGCGGCCAGCGCGTCGTAGTCGCTGGGCCAGTTGGGCGACTGGAGGTGCCACTGCTCGGGGGCGCGGCGGATGAGGACCTCGAGCCTCGTAGCCAGGTGCTGTGTCAGCCGGGTGACGTCGTCACGGAAGCGACCCTCGCGGGTCAGGTCGAGCGGCGGTCCGACCACGGCGTGGTGGCCGGAACCCTCGAAGTAGACGGCGGTCGGGATGAGCGGGGCGCCGGTGCGCAACGCGATCGTGACCGGGCCCGGGGTCATGGTGGTGCGCTCGCCGAAGAACTCGACCTCGACGCCGTCCCCGGTGATGTCACGGTCGGCCAGCAGGCACGTGATGTGGTTGGCCTTGATGGCGGCGATGACCTCGGCGCCGGCCCGCGGCCCGAGGGGCACGACGTGCATGCCCAGCTCGCGGCGGAACTCGACGAAGAAGTCGAACAGCTCCTGGGGCTCGACCGCCTCGACCACCGCCGTCACCTGCTCGCCCATCACCTGCGTCAGCCAGAACGCGGCCCACTCCCATCCGCCGAGGTGCGGGAGGGCGAGGATGGGACCGACGCCTGACGCCAACGAGCGCTCGATGTGGTCATAGCCCTCGACGGCGAAGCCGGCGTCGATCTGCTCGCTCGACAGCTTGGGGAGCCGGAACGAGTCGACCCAGTAGCGCGTGTAGGACCGGAAGGTCTCGTGCACGGCTCGCCGCAGGGGCGGGCCCGTCGAAGTGAGGTCCGTGGGCGCGCTGCAGGTTGCGTTCGGTCAGCAGCCGTCGCTCGGCCGACATCTCGGCGGCGACGAAGCTGGCGGCGGCTCCGCCGGCATCGGCCAACGGTCGCGGGACCGAGCGGACGAAGGCCGACCCCGCTCGATAGACGGTCGAGACCGGCTCGATGTGCAGCGGCCCGAACCTCACGACCGGTGCCGGATCAGCCCGATGAACTGGGGCGACGGTTGCCGGGCCGGCGGGGCCAGACGTTCGAGGACGACCTGGTGGCGCGGCCGCTGCGATTGGCGCGCGCCGCGCGCCGGCGAGCCAGGCGCTTGGGCGACACCTGGGGCCGCTCGATGCTGGCCTGGCGCCAGACCTTGACGAACCGCTGCACCGCCGTCACCAACGTCAGGGCCAACATGACCCACAGCACACCGATCAGCAGCGAGTCGAAGAGCAGACCGAAGCCGAGCAGGATGACCCGCTCGGCGCGCTCCATGATCCCGCCCCGTGCGTCGAAACCGAGCGCCTCGGCCCGAGCTCGCTGGTAGGAGATGATGAGCGAGGCGGCCAGGACGGCCATCGGCAGCAGCGAGAGATGACCGGGATGGGTGCTGGCCAGGTACCAGGCCACGCCACCGAGCAGCAGCGAGTCCGACACCCGATCCGACACGGAGTCGAAGAAGGCACCGCGTGGTCCGGCCGTCCCCGAGGCCTTGGCGACGGCGCCGTCGAGGGCGTCGGGCAGACCGGTGAGGATGAGCAGCAGCAGACCGACCCGGAGCTGGCCCGCACCGATGGCCACCGCCGCGCCAGCGGCCATGACGACGCCCAGCGCCGTCAGGTGGTCGGCGGTTATGCCGGTGCGGCGCAGGTTGGCGCCGATCGGGCGTAGACCCTTCTCGATGTTCGCCTTGAAGCGACCGTCGAGCATCAAGGCTCCCGGGTGAGACGACAGAACAGAACCGGCTCAGGGTATCGCGCTGCTGCGATTTCGCCCGGCACCCGCGACCCCCGGACTCGCTCGGCACGACCGCCCCGGACCGGCCTACGCTCGGGCCCCTACGGTTCACGACACCACCGGGGGGTGAGGCCTCGTGATGCAGGTCCCGACCGAGAAGATCCGCAATGTGGTGCTGGTGGGCCACAGCGGGTCGGGGAAGACCACGTTGGCCGAGGCCCTGCTGCTACGAGGCCGGCGCCATCACGAGGTTCGGGCGGGTCGAGGACGGCACGACGGTGTGCGACGCCGATCCCGAGGAGCAGCGCCGACACCAGTCGCTGACCCTGGCCGTGGCGCCGTTCGAGTGGAACGACCACAAGGTCAACCTGATCGACACGCCCGGCTACGCCGACTTCGAGGGCGAGGCGCTGGCGGCCATGCGCGTCGCCGATCTGGCCGTGTTCGTCGTGAGCGCCGTCGACGGCGTCGAGGTGCAGACCGACCAAGCTGTGGAAGGCCGCGGCGGACCTGGGTCTGCCCCGCATGGTGTTCGTCAACAAGCTCGACCGTGAGCGGGCGTCGTTCGAGCGCACGCTCGATGCCATCCGCGCCACCTTCGGGGCCGGTGTCGCTCCGCTCGAGCTGCCGATCGGCGAGGAGGCCGAGTTCCGCGGCGTGGCCGACCTGCTGACCGACACCGCCTTCACCTACGACGGCTCGGGTGGGCACACGGTCGGCGAGATCCCCGACGAGATGGAGGCGCTCGAGCACCAGGTGCACGACAACCTGGTCGAGGGCATCGTCGTGGCCGACGACGACCTGCTCGAGCAGCTTCCTCGACGGCGAGAACGCCGTCGCTCGAGCAGCTCGAGCACACGCTGGCCCACGGCGTCGACGACGCGACGGTGTTCCCGGTCGTGTGCGGCTCGGCGATCGGCCGGGTCGGCATCGACCGACTGGCCGACTTCATCTGCGAGATCGGGCCGTCTCCGCTCGATCGACCCCCGACCGAGGTCGAGGCCGGCGGGCACGTCCGTCGAGATCGCGCCCGACGCCGCCGGCCAGCCCCTCGCCTTCGTGTTCAAGACGATCGCCGACCGCCACGTCGGGCAGATCTCGCTGCTCAAGGTGCTCTCGGGCACCATCCAGACCGACGAGCACCTGGTCAACCCTCGCACCGGCACGGACGAGCGCCTGCACGGCCTGTTCGCCATCCGCGGGCGCGAGCACCTCGATCGTCGACACCGCGGTGGCCGGCGACATCGCGGCGGTGGCCAAGCTGTCGAGCACCACGACCGGCGACACGCTCGCGCCGAAGGGCACGCCCGTCGTCGTGCCGGCGCCGCCCCAACCCGAGCCCGTGCTGGGCGTGGCCGTGGTGGCTCGCACCCAGACCGACGACGACAAGCTGGCCAACGCCCTGCACCGGCTCGTCGAGGAGGATCCGGCGCTGGTGGTCGAGCGCGACGACGAGACCCACCAGACGATCCTCCGGGGCATGGGCGAGACCCACCTGCAGATCACGCTCGAGAAGCTCGAGCGCAAGTTCGGCGTCGCCGTCGACCAGGAAGAGGTGCGGGTCCCCTACCGCGAGACGATCACGGCGACGGCCGAGGCCGAGGGCAAGTACAAGAAGCAGAGCGGCGGCCACGGCCAGTTCGGCGTGACCACGTTGCGGATCGAGCCCCTCGAGCGCGGCGCCGGCTTCGAGTTCGTCGACAAGATCGTCGGCGGGGCCATCCCCCGCCAGTTCATCCCCGCCGTCGAGAAGGGCATCGACGAGGCCATGGCCGACGGCGGCGTGTTCGGCTACCCGGTCGTCGACGTGCGGGTCTACTGCATCGACGGCAAGTACCACCCGGTCGACTCGTCCGAGATGAGCTTCAAGATGGCCGGCCGGCTGGGCTTCCGCGAGGCGCTGGCCCAGGCCGAGCCCGGTCATCCTCGAGCCCATCTCGTTGCTCGAGGTCACCGTGCCCACCGATCTGCAGGGCGACGTGATGGGCGATCTGAACTCGCGCCGGGCGCGGGTGCAGGGAACCGAGGCCGGCGACGTCGGCGAGCAGATCATCGTCGCCCTGGTGCCGACCGCCGAGCTGAGGCGCTACGCCATCGATCTGCGCTCACGCACGAGCGGACGCGGGCACTTCACCACCCGCCACGACCACTACGACGTGCTCCCCTCGCACCTGGTCGATTCGGTCGCCACCGGCAACACGGCCGCGGCCGGCGCGTCGGCGTGAGCCTCGATCTGTCTCGACTCGCGCCCGACGACGCGGTCGTCGCCCTGCGGTCGTTCCCCCGTCGCTACCGCGATGAGCTGGTCCCGATCCCCGACGACGACCGGATCGAGGAGTTCGCCACCCGGCTCGGCCCCGACGGCGAGTCGGCGCTCGACCTCGTCAACGACGTCGTCCGCACCTGGGTGCTGCTCGGCCAGGAGCTGCGGCGCGTCCTCACGACCGACCAGCCCACGTTGCATCCCGCCGTCACCGATCCGAGTCGCCGCCACTGGGACACGCCCGGCCCCGATTCGACCGAGGACGCCCTGGCTCTGCTCGAGCGCCAGAGCGACGACCTGGTCGAGATGGTCACTTCCGTCAGCCTGGCCGATGACTGGGCGCGGACGGCCCCGATCGCCGGGGGCGGATCGCTCACCGCCCTCGACCTGCTCAGAGAGGTCGTTCGGGTCGGTGCCGAGGGTCTCGCCCGGGTGCACACGGTGCTCGAGGCGGTGCGACACCAATAGGGCCGTGGAATATCGCGCTGGGCGTCGGGTAAGGTGCTGAGCGAGGCGGCGTTGCTTGTGGAGCGAGGAGGCATCGGGCCCGGCCATTTACTCCACTGGCCGGGCCCGGTCGCGCCCGCGTTAACCTGCCACCTACTTCCCGGCTGGACGCGGCCCAGCATCGGGTCGATCAACGGTTGGGCCTATCCGAGTGATGACGACGCCAAAGTTCTTCTTCATCCACGTGATGAAGACCGGGGGTACGACGTTCAGGTCCCAGGCGATCTCGAATTTCGCGCCCGACGAGATCTTCCCCCGATCCGACGAGGAGATGGCCGAGTCGGCGCGGGTCTTCCGCTATCTCGACGTGGCCAAGTACGTCGGCTTGAGCCCCGAGCTCAAGCGCTCCATTCGCTTCTTCACCGGGCATGTGCCGTTCGCGACGGCCGATCTGACCTGTCCTGACGCCATCAAGATCGCGATCCTTCGCGAGCCGGTCGCCCGCACCATCTCGTATCTCCGACACTGCCAGAACAGCCACATCGAGCACCGGACGATGCCGCTCGAGGAGATCTACGAGGATCCGTGGTTCTTCCCTCGATACATCGAGAACCACCAGACCAAGATCTTCTCGATGACCGACGACGAGACCATGCGCGGCCAGGAGGATCCGGTCTTCGATCACCTCGATCCCCACCTTCGCTGGATGCGCGAGAACCACCCAGACGACCCGACGATCAGGGCGGACCTCGAGCGGAAGGTCCAAGCCGAAGGCTGGAGCGCCCGAACGCTCCTGCGACTCGCCGATCGGGCGCCCACCGAAGTGGTGGTCGTCGACGACCAGCGGCTGGCGCAGGCCAAGGCCAACGTCGACCAGCTCGACGTGGTCGGCGTCACCGAGCACCTCGCCACGATGCTCGACGAGATGTCGGCGCGATTCGGCTGGCGGCGTCGAGGCACCCCGCCTCAACGCCGGTCATGGTCGAGCGAGGTGCCCGAGTCGTTCCGGCGGCTACTGGCGGCCGACAACGCGGCGGATCTCGAGCTCTACCGACACGCCCGTCGCCGCTGCGGATTCGGCTGACGAGGCGAACAATCCGAAGATTACAGTGTATTTGGGTTGTTGTCGGTTGTTCGACGCGGCTAGAATCGAATACGTGTTCGATCTGGTGGACCTCGAGGATCGGTGCCAGAAGGCGGCGCTGGAGGATCTGACCTTCGCGTCGGACGGCGAGTTGCTGTCGGGCGTGAAGGGCCTGGCTCGGGCTCGGGCCGGTCTGGATGCGGCCGAAGCTCATGTGTTGGCGGAGCTCGAGGGGCGGGGGTGTGTGACCGGGAGTTCGGGGTGGGCACGGCATCGTGGGTGGCGGCCGAGACCCGATGCGCCGCGGGTCCTGTGTCGGGCGCGGGTGCGGTTGGGGACCCGACTGCGCAAGCTGTGGGCGGTGGATCAGGCGCTGTGGCAGGGCCGGATCGGTGTCGAGCACGCCCGGGCGCTGGCCGACGCGGTGGCCAATCCTCGGGTCGGGGACCTGATCGCCGATCTGGAAGCCGAGCTGGTGGAGGCGGCGCAGCACTGCCCGTTCGAGATCTGGAGACGAGACCTGACCGTGTTGGTCGAGCTCCTGGACCAGGACGGGGGCTATGACCCGAACCAGGACCTGGCCGCCAACACGTTGCACGCCAGCCTGGTCGGCGACGCCCGCCTGGTGATCTCCGGTGAGCTGGTCGGGTGAGAACGCCCTGGTCGTGGCCCAGGCCCTCAACCTCAAGGCCGACGAGCTGGCCCGCCGGTACCGCCACGACCACAACCAGAGCGAAGACGTCGACATGCCCGCCCGTTCAACGCTGCTCGCCCTGGCATTGGCCGAGCTGTGCCGGGCCGGACTGGCCACCGACCCCGCCACCACCCGAGCCCCGCACCGTGACGTCACCCTGGTCATCCGCACCAAGGAACCGCCGACCGAGCTCGAGACCGTCGCAGGACGACAACGACGACGACTCCGACGACGGGTGCGACGACGAGCCGGACACGCCCACGGCCCGCACGACGCTACACCCTGCCGGACTGGTTCAGCGTCGACGATCCAGCGGCCCGGGTTGTTCACCGTCGACGGGATCGGCTCACCACCCTCGAGCGCTACCAGCACCTGCTGTGCGACGCCGGCGTCACCACCCTCATCGTCGACTCCCTCGGCGTGCCCCTCGACCTCGGCCAGAGCGTGCGGCTGGCCACCCCGGCCCAGCGCCGGGCCCTGGCCGTACGCGACGGCGGCTGCGTGTTCCCCGGCTGTGACGCCCCGGTGTCGTGGTGCGACGCCCACCACGTCGACTGGTACGAACACGGCGGACCCACCGACATCGCCAACCTCGCCCTGCTGTGCCGCCGCCACCACGGCGTCACCCACCGACGAGGCTGGACCATGACCGCCACCCCCGACCAGCGCTTCACCTGGACCACCCCCACCGGCCACGTGCTCCACAGCCAACGCCACCTCGGCCGACCCCCACCCGGCCCATGAACGCTCGACGGCCTCAGGGCTGGCAGACCACTCCGACGCACTGAGGCTCGAGCGCGTTGCCCGACGCGACGTTCTTGCCGCCGTCGACGATCAGCGCCGAGGTTGACCGAATATTGATCCCGTGGCCCCCGTTGTCGACGGTGCGGTTGCCGCGGAGCGTGATCGGTCCTTGGTGGCGGAAGGTGGAGATCGGAGCGTCGTGCAGGACGAGGCGATCACGATCCCGTCACCCGCGTTGCCGACCACGGTGTTGTGGCGAACGGTGAACGCCAGCATGTTCTCGGCGTCGGCGATCTGGATGCCGGGACCGCTCGCGCCGGTGACGGTGTTGTCGGCGATCAGTCCGGAGGTGTCGGGGAACTCGATCGGGCCGAGCGAGATCCCTCCGGCATCCCGTTGTGGGTGATCGTCAGCTCGGCGCCCAGAGGGTCGCTGAAGCTGATCCCGTTGCCGATCACACGTGAAGCCCGACTGAACTACTCGTACTGCGACCAGTCCTCGGGGTTGTCCTCGACGAACCACTCGAGCGACGTCCCGTCGACGCCGTCGACGAGGACGAGGCCCCGCTGGGTCGGAGGGTCCTCGGCCGAGTAGAGCAGGATGCGCCAGGTCGGGCGACTCAGCAGCCCGCGCCAGCCCATCTGGGCCGAGGCGTGGCCGACCGGGAAGCCGACCTGCTTGACGGACTCGACCAGGGCGTCGCGCTCGTCGACCTTGAGGTCCCAGCCGGTGACGATCGAGTACGTGCCGAACAGGGCCAGCCCGATGGCGGCGGCCAGGAAGCCGTCGTTCACCAGGATCTGCGGTCCGCTGCGATGGGTGACCCACAGCGCCAGGCAGATGGCGGCCAGGCCCAGGTAGATGTAGCCGGGGACCCGACGCCGGTTGTTGTTCGGGAACATGTACGGACCGACGTAGCCCGACGCGTCGAGATCCTCGGGCAGGGCGTCACGGACGTCATCCTCGGACAGCGGCCGGGTCTCGGGCCGCTCGATCGGCCTCGTTCGGCTCGTCGGGCGATTCGGGCTGGTCAGGCATGTGGGCTTCGACGGTACTGCAGCACCCTCGAGGGCCCGAAACCCGCGATCAGCTCGGCCAGGCGGCCCGCAGCTTCGTCCAGGTGGCGTCGAGCGGTTCGGGCAGCACCCGGGTCTCGGCCACCGACGTCATGAAGTTGGTGTCGCCCAGCCAGCGGGGCAGGGCGTGGACGTGCAGGTGCTCGGGCACACCGGCTCCGCCGGCCATCCCGAGGTTCATGCCGACGTTCACGCCCTCGCAGGCGTAGGCGCTCGCGGATGGCGGCGACGGCGGCGCGGACCTCGCGCCAGAGCTCGTCGTGGGTGTCGTCGTCGAGCTGATCGAGCTCGGCCGCGGCCCGGTTGGGCAGCACCAGCACGTGGCCGCTGGTGTAGGGGTAGGCGTTGAGCAGGATCGAGCAGCGAGCGGCCGCGGTGCACGATGAGGCCCTCCTCGTCGTCGAGCATGAGGATCCGCTCGAACAGCGACCCCTCCCCCGGCGGCGGCTCGGGCCGTCGACGTGACCGTCTCGATGTAGGCCCGGCGCCAGCCGGCCCACAGATGGTCGAGCGATCGCCCACCGCCGCTCAGCCGACCTGCAGGTGGCCGACGACCTCGGCGGCCAGGCGCTCGACGAACGCATCGACGGCCACGCCGCGCTCGACCTCGCCGCCGCGCGGGTTGACGCCGACCGTCGAGTGCTCGACGTCGTCGTCGCCCACGACCAGGATGTACGGGCAGCTTCTCGAGCTTGGCCTTGCGGATGCGGTCACCGAGCTCCTCGTCGGCCTCGACCATGTCGGCTCGGAAGCCCTCGGCCTTGAGGCGGTCGACCAGCCGCCGGGCGTAGGTGTCGTGATCGTCGCGGACCGGCAGCACCCGCACCTGCACGGGCGCCAGCCAGGCTGGGAAGGCGCCGGCGTAGTGCTCGACGAGCACGGCGAAGAAGCGCTCGATCGATCCGAACAGGGCCCGGTGGATCATGATCGGCGTGTGCCGCTCGTTGTCGGCGCCGATGTACTCCATGCCGAAGCGCTGCGGGCATCTGGAAGTCGAGCTGGATCGTCGACATCTGCCAGGTGCGCCCGATGGCGTCACGGGTCTGCACCGAGATCTTCGGCCCGTAGAACGCGCCGCCGCCCTCGTCGAGCACGAGCTCGAGATCCATGCCCTCGGCCACCTCGCGCAGGGTCTCGGTGGCTTCGTCCCAGTCGGCGTCGGAGCCGACCGGCCTTGCCGGGCGGCTTGGTCGACAGCTCGAGGTAGAAGTCGTCGAGGCCGTAGTCGCGCAGCAGGTCGAGCACGAACAGCAGCGTGGTGGTCAGCTCGCCGGGCATCTGCTCCTTGGTGCAGAAGATGTGGGCGTCGTCCTGGGTCATGCCCCGCACGCGGGTGAGGCCGTGGATCGTGCCCGACTTCTCGTAGCGGTACACCGTCCCGAACTCGAAGAGCCGCAGCGGCAGATCGCGGTAGGACCGCTGGCGACTCTGGTAGATCAGGATGTGGAACGGGCAGTTCATCGGCTTGAGGTAGTAGTCGGTGCCCCCGTCGAGCTCCATCGGGCGGGAACATGCCGTCGGCGAACCAGTCGAGGTGGCCCGAGGTCTCGAACAGGTTCGACTTGGTGATGTGGGGCGAGTACACGAAGTCGTAGCCGGCCTGCTCGTGGCGCTGACCCGGCTGTAGTCTTCCATCAGGCGCCGGACCAGACCGCCCTTGGGATGGAACACGGCCAGGCCCGAACCGATCTCGTCGGGGAACGAGAACAGGTCGAGCTCGGCACCGAGCTTGCGGTGGTCGCGCTTCTCGGCCTCGTCGAGGCGGGTGAGGTAGGCGGCCAGGTCCTTCTTGGACGCCCATGCCGTCCCGTAGATGCGCTGGAGCATCGGGTTCTTCTCGTCGCCGCGCCAATAGGCGCCCGCCGACCCGCATGAGCTTGAAGTGGCCGAGCCGGCCCGTGTCGGGCACGTGAGGACCCCGGCAGAGATCGATGAAGCGCGGCGGGTTGTCGTAGGTGCGGACGAGCCCGTCTCGGTCGCCGACATCGGATCGTCGGCCTGACCCTGGATGATCTCGACCTTGAACGGGATGGTCGTGGAACAGCTCGAGGGCGTCGACCTCGGAGATCTCGTCGCGGACGAACGGTTGACGCTCGGCGATGATCTCGCGGATGCGGGCGTCGAGGCGTTCGAGGTCGTCGGGGTTGAA